>NZ_CP016174.1:6547500-8105000 GCF_000943515.2 Amycolatopsis orientalis
CGGCGAGCAGAGCGGTGATGTGGATGGGGGCCGGCGTGAACGAAGCGGCGAGCACGAGCACCGCGGTCACCGGGAAGCCGATCGCGATCGGACGGCATTCGTTGGTGGGCCCGATGTGCATCAGCCAGACGCTCAGCAGGTAGATCGCGACGGGCACGGTCGTCGCCATGGCGGCGGGCAGCGGGGCCACGTGCCCCGTGTGGGTGTCGTAGTCGACGGCGACTTCGAGACCGGCGCCGAGCGCGGCCGCCGAGGCGAAGATCAGGTAGTGCCCGTAACCCCAGCTCGCCACGGCGAACAGGCTCTTCGCGTTCTGGAGCCGGACGTGTCCCGGTTGGTCGAAGTAGAGCCACCACAGGGAGAAGAGCAGGACGAGCCCCGCCGCGGCGAGGGAGATCAGGCTGCCGGTGTGCTCGCCTTTGTCCAGCCCCTCCTTGATCGCGGTGGTGGCACCGAGGATCGATTCACCCAGCACGATGATCGTGAACAGGCCATAGCGTTCGGCGATGTGATGCGGATGCCAGGCGGTCCACCGCTTGCGTTCGGCGATCATCGGGACGGCGAGTTCGGCGAGCAGGATCAGGAAGAACGACGGCAGGGCCAAGGACTTCGGCAACCCGAGCCGGACGATCCACAGGATCTGGACGATCGTGATGCCGATGGCGTAGCGCAAGGCAGCGGGGCGGCAGGTGGGATCGGTCCTGGCGGCGCGCAGCCACTGCACGACCATCGCGAGCCGCATCAAGACGTAGCCGGCCACCATGATCGTGAAGTCGCCTTCGAAGGCCGACGAGACACCCGCGGCGACGGTCAGCCCTCCCGCGATCTGGACGAGCGTCACCAGCCGATACGGGACGTCGTCGGTGTCGAACGACGAGGCGAACCAGCTGAAGTTCAACCAGCCCCACCAGATCGCGAAGAACACCATCCCGAAGCTGAGCACGCCCTGGCCGATGTGGTTTTCGGCGATCGCGTGGTGCAAGCCGGCCGCGGCCTGCGCGACGGCGACCACGAAACACAGGTCGAACAACAGCTCCAGCGGGGTCGCGACCCGATGTCCTTCCCCGGAATCCCGCATCCTCATCGGCCGGTACCAGACCCGGAGGCGACTCCGCCCCTCAGAATTCTCCGCCATCGGTGCTCCTCCGCATTCTCGAACTCGCGAAGATCTTCGCAGCCCGAAGCGGTTCACACCTGCGGAGAGCGCGCGGCGGGTGGGTCCAGGCCGGGGTGCACCTCCCCAGGCGTCCCCTGCCGGACCCACCCGCGCGAATGCTTCACCGGACTCGGCTCTCAGTGGACGCGAACCGGCTGCCGCCGAACGGTCCCCCGCGGACGCCGACGGCCGTCCACCGGCTCGTGATCACGGTGACCGTTCCTGGAACTCGGACTCGCCATGATCGCTTCGGCCGATCGCTCCATCCCCGAGCGATCGACAGAAATACCACTGTCGGTAGCCAAGACACAGCAGTGAAGGCTCCGTAAGGTCTACCCGGTTGCTCTGAGTAGCGCCAGACTCTGACTGGCTCCGTCACTCGGATGGAGCATCGAGTCTTGCCGACCGTAGTCATCGGCGCGGACCGATGACTCAGCCGCGTTGACTATCGGCGGCAGTGCGGGCGGCTTCCTCCCGCTCAGTGAGCAATCGCCGGTTCCGGCGCGCGCGGAGTTCGATCACGGCCAGTAAAAGCGCCGAACAGGTCAATCCGGCGGCGCACAGCATCGCCGCGGTCAGGGCCGACGGATAACCGCCCTTCGCGCCCAGCACCGCGTGGAAGACCGACGCCAGGACGACGGTGCCGATGGCGGTGCCGATCCGCTGTCCGGTCTGCAACGCTCCCCCGGCCACCCCCGCCATCGACGTCGGCACGCATTCGAGGGTCAGGGTGGTGTTGGGCGAGATGACCATGCCGCCGCCGACGCCGGCGACGAGCAAGGGAACCGCGAACCACCAGCCTGCGGCGGCCCCGGGGTCCTGACCGGCGAGGACGGCGACCGTGACCATCCCGGCGATCACCATGAGCAGTCCGGTGACGGTGAGCTTGCGGCCCCATCTCGGCACCAGCCGTCCCGCGACCGCCGCCGAGACGGCGGAGCCGAGGGCGAAGGAGGTGACGGCGAGCCCGGATTGCAGTGGCGTGTAACCAAGGCCCTGCTGGAAGAAGAGGGCGAAGACCAGCCACATCCCGGTGAAACCGCAGAAGTACAGCGCGCCGACGGCGGCACCCGTGGCGTATCCCGGTGTCTCGGTGAACAGCCGCGTGTCCAGCAGCGGAGGACGGCCGCGCCGCACCATCGAGCGTTCCCAGCGTACGAACGCGAAGCCGAAGACCACCGCGACGACGAACAGCCACCACAGGCTACTGAGGCCGCCTTGTTCGGATTCGATCAACGGAAGCAGCACGCCGAGGACCGCGACACCCAGCAGCATGATGCCGACGAAGTCGATCTCGCCCCGCAGGCTTCTCGCCGGTTTCTCCGCTTTCGGCAGCCATCTCAGTGCCAGCGCGAACGCCAGGATCCCGATGGGCACGTTCACGTAGAAGACCCAGCGCCAGCCTTGCGGATCGCCGAAAACGGCGAGGATCACGCCACCGAGCACCGGCCCGACCGCGGTCGAGATGCCGACGGTGGCACCGAACATGCCGAACGCGCGGCCTCGTTCCGCGCCGCGGAACAGGTCCTGGATCATCCCGCTGTTCTGCGGGGTCATCATGCCCGAGGCGAAACCCTGCAGGAGCCGCGCGATGATCAGCGTCGTCTCGTCCGGCGCCGCTCCGGCGCACGCGCTGGTCAGCACGAACGCGGCAAGCGCGAACAGGAACATGCGGCGGCGGCCGAGCGCGTCGCCGAGTCTGCCGCCGGACACCAGCACCAGCCCGAAGGCCAGCGCGTAGCCCGAAACGACCCATTGGATCCCGCCGCTGGACGCGCCGAGGTCCTTCTGGATCGAGGGCAGCGCCGTGTTGACGATGCTGACGTCGAGCAGGCCCATGAACCCGGCGGCGAGGGAGACGGCGAGCGCCTTCCAGCGCCGCGGGTCGGGTTCGAAGGTGGTCATCAGGTGCTGGCGGCGATCCCGGGGATGCCCTTGAGCTCACCGATCAGCATCGACGTCACCTTGACCGGGTAGTCGTAGAGCGCGAAGACCGTCTGGTTCTTGCCGACCAGCTTGAGATGCACCGGGGTCTCGCCCTTGTGCGCCAGCAGGGTCTGCTTCAGCTCGCTGACCACCGCCTGGTCGAGCTTCTCCGGCGCGGCCAGCAGCACGAGCGGCAGATCTTCGTCCCCGTTGCCGACCTCGGACAGGTCGAGCGGCACCAGTCCGCCGCCGAAGATGGACATCTTGTCCTCGCGCCAGTTGACCCGGCCCTTGACCAGTACCGCGTTGTCTTCGATCAGGTCGGCCGAGAACATCGCGTACGACTTGGGGAAGTAGAGGACCTCGATCGACGCGTCCATGTCCTCGACGGTGCAGATCGCCCAGGGCTCGCCCTTCTTGTTGACCCGGCGTTCCAGCGAGGTGATCAGCCCGGAGATGATCAGCTCGCCTTCCTTCGGCGGATCGGCCAGGATCGCGGCGATGGGGCGAGGCGCGTGTTTGCGCAGGATCCTCTCGGCGCCGTCCAGCGGATGCGCCGAGACGTACAGGCCGAGCATCTCCCGTTCGTAGGCGAGGAGCTGCTTGCGCGGATACTCCTCTTCCCCGAACTTCAGATGCGCGAGCGGCGACGAGGACACCGCGTCCTCCGCGGCGTCGTCCCCGCCGAAGCCGAAGAGGTCGAACTGGCCCATCGCTTCCTGGCGCTTGAGCGGGACCACGGCCTCGACCGCGTCCTCGTGCACCTGGATCATCGAGAGCCGGGTGTTGCCGAGCGAATCGAACCCGCCCGCCTTGATCAGCGATTCGATGACCCGCTTGTTGCAGGCCACGAGTTCGGATTTGTCGAGGAAGTCGGTGAAGGAGGAGTACTTCCCCTTCTCCTCGCGGGTCTTGATGATCGACTCGACGACGTTCGCGCCGACGTTGCGAACGGCACCCATGCCGAAGCGGATGTCGTCCCCGACGGCCGCGAACCTCAGCGCCGACTCGTTGACGTCCGGCGGGAGCACCTTGATCCCGAGGCGGCGGCATTCCGACAGGTAGACCGCGGACTTGTCCTTGTTGTCACCGACCGAGGTGAGCAGCGCGGCCATGTACTCCGGCGTGAAGTTCGCCTTGAGGTACGCGGTCCAGTACGAGATCAGGCCGTACGCGGCCGCGTGACTCTTGTTGAACGCGTAGCCGGCGAACGGGAGGATCGTGTCCCACAGCGCCTTGATCGCCTCGGACGAGAAGCCGCCGGGGACCAGGTCGCTCGCCTTCATCCCGGCCTCGAAGCCCACGAACTCCTGGTCGAGGACTTCCTTCTTCTTCTTGCCCATGGCCCGGCGGAGCACGTCCGCGCGGCCCATCGTGTACCCGGCCACCTTCTGGCCGATGTGCATGATCTGCTCCTGATAGACGATCAGGCCGTAGGTGTCGGCCAGGATCTCCTTCAGGGGCTCCTCGAGCTGCGGGTGGATCGGCTTGACCTTTTGCCGATTGTTCTTGCGGTCGGCGTAGTCGTTGTGCGCGTTCATGCCCATCGGGCCGGGGCGGTACAACGCGCCCACCGCCACGATGTCGTCGAACACCGTCGGCTGCATCCGGCGCAGCAGATCCCGCATGGGCCCGCCGTCCAGCTGGAACACGCCGAGCGTGTCTCCCCTGGCGAGCAGCTTGTACGTCTCCGGATCGTCGACGCCGAGGGTGTCGAGGTCGATGTCGATCCCGCGGTTGGTCTTGATGTTGTCGATCGCGTCACCGATGACGGTGAGGTTCCGCAGGCCGAGGAAGTCCATCTTCAGCAGGCCGATGGCCTCGCACGACGGATAGTCCCAGCCGGTGATGATCGAACCGTCGTCGCGCTGCCACAGCGGGATCGCGTTGGTGAGCGGTTCACTCGACATGATGACCGCGCAGGCGTGGACGCCGGCGTTGCGGATCAGCCCTTCGAGACCACGGGCGGTCTCGAAGATCGTCTTGCACTCTTCGTCGGTCTCGACGAGCGCGCGGACTTCGGCCGCTTCGCCGTAGCGCTCGTGTTTCGAATCGACGATGCCCGAGAGCGGGATGTCCTTCGCCATGATCGGCGGCGGCAGCGCCTTCGAGATCCGGTCCGCGATGGCATAACCCGGCTGGCCGAAGTGGACGCGGGCGGAGTCCTTGATGGCCGCCTTGGTCTTGATGGTGCCGAAGGTGATGACCTGCGCGACCTTGTCGACGCCGTACTTGTCGGTGGCGTAGCGGATCATCTCGCCGCGACGGCGGTCGTCGAAGTCGATGTCGATATCGGGCATCGAGACGCGCTCGGGGTTCAGGAACCGCTCGAACAGCAGCTTCTGCGGGATCGGGTCCAGGTTGGTGATACCGAGGACGTACGCGACCAGCGAGCCGGCGGCCGAACCACGGCCGGGGCCGACGCGGATGCCGACCTTGCGGGCGTAGTTGATGAGGTCGGCGACGATGAGGAAGTAGGCGGGGAAGCCCTTGCCGATGATGACGTCGAGCTCGGTCTCGATGCGCTCGTTGTAGTACGGGTCCGGGACGCCGTCCGGGTAGCGCCACTTGAGGCCGCGCGCGACCTCTTCTCGCAGCCAGGAGCCCTGGTCGTAGCCCTCGGGGACCTCGAAGAACGGCAGGCGGTCCTTGTGCGTGTAGACGTCCTTGTAGGACTCGACGCGCTCGGCGATCAGCAGCGTCGAGTCGGCGGCGCCGGGGACCTCCTTGTCCCAGTACTCCCGCATGTCCGCGGCCGACTTCAGGTAGTAACCGTCGCCGTCGAACTTGAACCGGTTCGGGTCGTTCAGCGTCTTGCCCGCCTGCACGCACAGCAGCGCGGAGTGGGTGTCGGCCTGGTCCTTGGTGACGTAGTGCGAGTCGTTGGTGGCCAGCGGCTTGAGGTCGAGGAGCTTGCCGACCTCGAGCAGGCCTTCACGGACCGACCGCTCGATCGGCAGTCCGTGGTCCATCAGTTCGAGGAAGAAGTTGTCGGCGCCGAAGATGTCCTTGTAGTCCGACGCGGCCTGGATCGCCTCGGTGCGCTGCCCCAGCCGCAGCCGCGTCTGCACCTCGCCCGAGGGGCAGCCGGTGGTCGCGATGATGCCTTGGTGGTTCTCCGCGATCAGCTCGCGGTCCATCCGGGGTTTGCGGTAGTAGCCCTGCATGCTCGCGAGCGACGAGAGCTTGAAGAGGTTGCGCAGGCCGGTGGAGTTCTCGGCGAGCATCGTCATGTGGGTGTAGGCACCACCACCGGAGACGTCACCGCCCTCACCGAACTCGTCGGAGCCGCGCTGGTTGGCCTGTCCCCAGAAGACCGGCTTCTTGTGGAAGCGGCTCTCCGGCGCGATGTAGGCCTCGATGCCGATGATCGGCTTAAGTTCGTGCTTGACCGCCTGCTGGTAGAACTCGTCCGCGCCGTACATGTTGCCGTGGTCGGTCATCCCGACCGCGGGCATGCCGAGACGCGCCGCCTCCTTGAACAAGGGGGCGATCTTCGCCGCACCGTCGAGCATCGAGTACTCGGTGTGCACATGCAGGTGGACGAAGGAATCGTTCGACACCAGCGAAAACCTCCCCTAGGCAGACGGATCCCTGGCTGCGTGACGCGGGCCGGTCCTCCCACCTTATGCGCCGGGTGATCACGGCGCCCGGGCGGGCCGACACCCCGGCGAGGGCAAGTCTCTACCTCCGATCGCCCATCGCCAAGCACCGACGCGGCCCGAGTTCGCGATGCCCCCGGTTCCCCCCGAACGGGGTGCCGGATCAGCTCAGCCGGGCCAGCCGCTCGTCGACCACCTCCTTGTCGAACCACTCCGGGTCGAACCCCTGGCCGCCGAGTTCTTCGATCAGGCCTTCGTTGACTTCGTCGTCCGGGTCGCGCAAGGCGTCCAGCAACATCTCGTAGCTCCGCTCGTCGTCGCAGTCCGCCGGAGGCGCGGCGCGTTCGCCGTCGAGACACCTCGGTGCTTCGGGAAGGGCGACTAACGACTCGACGCGGATCCAGTGCCGCCAGCGCTCCGCCTCGTAGGCGAACCGGTGCCCGGGTGACGTGACGACCTGGCCGAGGGTCACCTCGTCGTCCAGACGGTCGCCTTCTCCACTCAGGATGTCCGCGCCGAACCCGCCGTACGCGGTCTCGAACCGGTGATACTCCCGTTCGGCACGGTCGAACGCGGCCGCGAGGATCCGGTGCAGCCCGGCGAAGGTGACGTCGGAGCGGACTTCGAGCCGTCGCCAGATCGCGTCGTCCGGCTCGGCCAGTGCGACCGCCAGCCGGAGTCCGGTGACCGGCGCGGGTGGGGGCAGGACGAGCGGCAACGGCTCGGCCGTCGGTATGCGCGGCAGCGGTTCGTAGCCGGGAAGACCGAGCCACCGGCGCAGCTGGGCCGCGCGCTCGGGCAGGTCGGGCCTCGGACCTCTGCCCAGTTTCACGAGGTCGGGGATCGTCTCCCGGATCCAGGCGGCGCTATCCGCACTGACGATCAAGGCCGCTTCCACCTGACTTCGGAACTCCTCGGGGGTCAGCGGTGCCTCTGTCACCTGTAAACCGCCGCGAAGGACCGCCCGTGCGTCCGCGGGCACGGGGTGGAGTTCGATCACGTCGGCTTCGCCCCCGTTGACCACCACCTCGACCCCCACCGAGCGTTTGCCCGCGGTCAGGGTGGCCGCGAGGACCACGAGGTCCTGATCCACTCGGCCTTGGACGACGCAGTCCGAAAGCTCGACCGGCCCGTGGAGCAGCTTCGGCCAGCGCTCCACCCTGGCCACGTCCAGAGGCGGACGGGACCGGCGGGAGCGCTGGTTCTTCGGTCTTTTGGCGGGCTTGCGCCCGCGGCTGACGGGGCTCACCAGGTCAGTATCGCCAGCGGCACCGACAGTTTGCGGCCCGGCGAGCAGCCATGATCCAAAAGTGCTTGCCGACCATGGCGCGGATCGGCAGACTGGCCAGCCGCCAAGATCACCGAGCAGCCCGGAGAGTTGATGATCGACCTGCGTGAGATGAACGAACGCGTGATCGCGGAGTTCCGCGCGAACGGCCGCCACGGCGACGGCCTCCCGACGCTGCTGCTCACCACCACCGGTGCACGCACCGGGCGGCGGCACGTGACGCCGATGCTGTTCCTGGCCGACGACGACCGCTACGTGGTCTTCGCGGCCAACGGGGGCGCTCCGGGGCATCCGGACTGGTATCGCAACCTGATCGCGGAGCCGTCCGTCGACGTCGAAGCGGACGGAGAGGCCTTCGCCGCCCACGCGGTCGAGGTCACCGGAGCGGCCAGGGACCGCCTGTTCGCGAAGCAGGCGAAGGCGTTCCCGCGGCTGGCCGAGCATCAGGCGAAGACCAGCCGTCCGTTCCCGGTGATCGCGCTCAAGCGGGTGTGACGGGAGCTGAAGGGCGCTTTCCCCGCATGCGATGCGGGGAAAGCGCCCTTCGCCGCGTGAGATGAGGGGAAGGGCCCCTTCAGCCCGCTGTGACACTGGACACGTGAGTTCCGGAATTCGGTGCCAGCACAGGGCTCTGTGCACCCGAAGGCGCCCAGTACGGCTTTGTATTCCCGTCTAGTTATCCCATCGCCGCCGACCTCGCACGGCGAATGAAGCCCTTAGACCGAACGCTTGACAAAGTGATCGGCCGACCGCACGATTCCGTCCCATGAACCTGTCTGACAGCCAGACAGCCGGACACGGTGGTCCGCGGCGCATCAGCGCGATGGAGGCCGTGCTGGCCCACCTTCGCGGCGCCATCGAACGCGGCGAGTACCCCGTCGGCCAGAAGCTGCCGTCGGAATCCGCGCTCGGCAAGGAGTTCGAGGTCAGCCGTTCGGTCGTCCGCGAGGCACTGCGGGGGCTGCAGGCACTCGGGCTCACCGTGTCCAAAACGGGCAAGGGGACCTTCGTGACCGCCACCGGGCCGGTCGAAAACCCCACCTTCGGGACCTATTCGGCCCGCGACCTGTTCGAGGTGCGGCGCCACGTCGAGATCCCCGTCGCCGGGTACGCGGCCGTGCGCCGCAGCACCGACGACCTCGATCTGCTCGGCCACCTCGTCGAGCGGATGGACCTCGAAACCGACAACACCGCGTGGGTGGCGCTGGATTCGCTGTTCCACATCACCATCGCCCAGGCCTCGGGCAATCCGGTGTTCGGCAAGGTCATCGAGGAGATCCGGGACGCGCTGGCGCGCCAGTCGTCCTTCCTCAACCAGCTGGGCGGCCGCCGCGCGCGCTCGAACATCGAGCACCGCGAGATCGTCACCGCCATCGCCGCCGGCTCCGAAGCGGACGCCGTCGCGGCGATGACCTCCCATCTAGAGCACGTCGAGAACGCCCTCACCACCATCGTGCGGCCCGGCCACACGACGCACCCGGACAAGGACGACTGACACCGTGACCGAACAGACCCTCAGCACGGACGCCGAATCCGTGCCGGTGCCGGCCGACGCCGGTGACGCCGGCTACGACAAGGCGCTGAAGCCCCGCCACGTCAACATGATCGCGATCGGCGGCGCCATCGGCACCGGCCTTTTCCTCGGCGCGGGCGGACGGCTCGCGCAGGCGGGCCCGGCACTGGCGATCGTTTACGCGGTCTGCGGCCTTTTCGCGTTCTTCGTGGTGCGCTCGCTCGGTGAACTCATCCTGTACCGCCCCTCCTCCGGCGCCTTCGTTTCCTACGCCCGCGAATTCATGGGGGAAAAGGGCGCCTTCGTCGCGGGCTGGATGCACTTCCTGAACTGGTCGACGACCGGGATCGCGGACATCACCGCGATCGCGCTGTACGCCCACTTCTGGTCCTTCTTCACCCCGATCCCGCAGTGGGTGCTGGCGCTCATCGCGCTCGCGGTGGTGCTGGCGCTGAACATGGTGTCGGTCAAGCTGTTCGGCGAGATGGAGTTCTGGTTCGCCATCATCAAGGTCGCCGCGCTGGTGACCTTCATGGGGATCGGGATCTTCCTGCTGGTCACGCAGCAGCCGATCGACGGCCAGACACCCGGTTTCTCGCTGATCTCCGACCACGGCGGGATCTTCCCGGCCGGCCTGCTGCCGATGGTGCTGATCGTCCAGGGCGTCGTGTTCGCCTACGCCTCGGTCGAGCTGGTCGGCGTCGCCGCGGGTGAGACGAAGGACCCGCGCAAGATCATGCCGAAGGCGATCAACTCGATCATGTGGCGGATCGGGATCTTCTACGTCGGCTCGGTGGTCCTGCTGGCGATGCTGATGCCGTGGGATTCCTACTCGAAGAACGAAAGTCCGTTCGTCACCGTGCTCTCGCACATCGGGGTACCGCAGGCGGGCAACGTGATGAACCTGGTGGTGCTGACCGCGGCGCTGTCCAGCCTGAACTCCGGTCTCTACTCCACCGGCCGCATCCTGCGCTCGATGTCGCTGGCCGGATCCGCGCCGAAGTTCACCGGCGTGATGAACAAGAACCATGTGCCCTACGGCGGGATCCTGCTCACCTCCGCGGTCTGTGTGCTGGGTGTCGGCCTGAACTACCTCGTGCCGAGCCAGGCCTTCGAGATCGTGCTGAACTTCGCGGCCATCGGCATCCTCGGCACCTGGGCGATCATCGTGCTCTCCCATCTGCTCTTCGTGCGCAAGGCCAAACGCGGTGAAGTGGAACGGCCTTCGTACCGGCTGCCGTTCTCGCCCTACACCGAGATCGCGACGCTGATCTTCCTCGCCGCCGTCGTCGTGCTGATGGCTTTCGACGAGACCGGCCGGATCACCCTGTACTGCCTGCCGATCATCGGGGTCGCGCTGGTGGCGGGCTGGTTCGGGGTCCGCAAGCGGATCAACATGGACGTCTTCGAGAAGACGAAGCTGTGATCCCCGAAATCCGTGTCCCCGCCCACGAACCGCTGGTGCACCTCCTCCGCGACGGAATGGTCGAGGGGGTGCACCACGGTTCGGCCGTGGTCCTCGCGCCGGACGGCCGTGTGCTGTTCTCCGCTGGCGACGTCGAGGCCGCGTTCTATCCGCGTTCGGCGGCGAAACCCTTGCAGGCCACCGCGATGGCCCGGCTCGGGGTGGAGCTGAGCCCGGCGGGGTTCGCCGTCGGCGCGGCCAGCCATTCGGGCGAGGAGATCCACCTGGCGGAGGTCCGCCGGACCTTGGACGGCGCCGGGCTCACCACCGAGGACCTGCGGACTCCCGAAGATCTGCCGTTCGATCCCGTCGAGCGCGACGCCTGGGTGTCCGCTGGGCAGGGCGCGAGCCGGTCGGCGCACAACTGTTCCGGCAAGCACGCGGCGATGCTCGCGACCTGCCGCCTGCACGGCTGGTCCACAAAGGACTATCTGGATCCCGGGCATCCGCTGCAGCGCGCGATCGCGGACTGTGTCGAGAACCTGACCGGGCAACGGATCCCGAAGGTCGCCGTCGACGGCTGCGGCGCTCCCCTGTTCGCGGTTTCGCTGCGCGGGCTCGCCACGGCCGTCGGCAAGATCGCCTCGGCGGCCCCTGGCACTCCGGAAGGTCTTGTGGCCGAAGGGATCCGGAAGCATCCGGAACTGGTGGCCGGTACCCGCCGCGACGTCACCGCGCTCATGCGCGCGGTTCCCGGCCTGATCGCCAAGGACGGTTTCGAGGCCGTCCAGGTCGCCGCCCTGCCGGACGGCACGGCGATCGCGGTCAAGATCGCCGACGGCGGTGACCGCGCGCGGCAGCCGGTGCTCGCCGCCGCCCTCGAACTGTGCGGCGTCGACCGGGACGTTCTGAAGCCGTTCGCCGGGACCACCGGAACCGACGGCCTGCGCGTCACCGGCGCGCTGGCCGAACACCACCTTGCCGCCTGAGGAGCCTTCGATGCACCGTGTTGAACACGATCTGCTGGGAGACAAGGAAGTCCCGGCCGACGCCTACTGGGGTGTGCACACCGCGCGCGCCAGGGAGAACTTCCCCATCACCGGCACCACGATCTCCTCCTACCCCCACCTGATCGAGGCGCTCGCCGCGGTCAAGGAGGCCGCCGCCCAGGCCAACGCCGACCTCGGCCTGCTGAGCCCGGACGTCGCCGACGCGATCCGCCGGGCGTGCCGGGAGATCCGGGAAGGCGCGCTGCACGAGGAGTTCGTCGTCGACGTCATCCAGGGCGGCGCGGGCACCTCGACGAACATGAACGCCAACGAGGTGATCGCGAACCGCGCACTCGAACTGCTCGGGCACGAGAAGGGCGACTACGCCCGCGTCCACCCCAACGAGCACGTGAACCTCGGGCAGTCGACCAACGACGCCTATCCGACCGCGGTCAACGTCGCGACGATCATCGCCGTGCGTGAACTGGCCGAGGCGATGGTGGTGCTGGAGAAGGCTTTCGCCGCCAAGGCCGTCGAGTTCCACGACCTGCTGAAGATGGGCCGCACCCAGTTGCAGGACGCGGTGCCGATGACGCTGGGGCAGGAATTCGGGACCTACGCGGTCATGCTCGGCGAAGACCGGCTGCGGCTCACCGAGGCGGTGACGCTGCTGCACGAGATCAACCTCGGCGCGACCGCGATCGGTACCGGCCTCAACGCCGCGCCCGGGTACGCCGAAGCCGCCGTCGCGCACCTGCGCGAGATCACCGGGCTTCCCCTCGAATCCGCCGCCGACCTCGTCGAGGCGACCCAGGACTGCGGCGCGTTCGTGCACCTCTCCGGGGTGCTCAAGCGGATCGCGGTGAAGCTTTCGAAGAGCTGCAACGATCTGCGGCTGCTCTCGTCCGGTCCGCGGGCCGGGCTCAACGAGATCAACCTGCCGCCGGTGCAGGCGGGGTCGTCGATCATGCCGGGCAAGATCAACCCGGTGATCCCCGAGGTGGTCAACCAGGTCGCGTTCGAGGTCATCGGCAACGATGTCGCCATCACGATGGCGGCCGAAGCCGGGCAGTTGCAGCTCAACGCCTTCGAGCCGCTGATCCTGCACTCGCTTTCGGAGAGCATCACGCATCTGCGTTCGGCCTGCCTGGTGCTGGCGGAACGGTGCGTTTCCGGGATCACCGCGAACGCCGACGTGATGCGGGGCTACGTCGAGAACTCGATCGGGCTGGTGACCGCGCTGAACCCGAGCATCGGGTACGCGGCGGCGACCGAGATCGCCAAGGAGGCGCTGGAGACCGGGCGAGGGGTGGCGGAACTCGTCGTCGAGAAGGGGCTCCTTCCCGCGGAGGAACTGGCGAAACTGCTGAAGCCGGAGACGCTCGCGCGGCTCGGCTGACCGGATCCGCGGGGTGGTACCGGGCGGTCCGCCTCGCGTCATGAGGGGTCCCCATAGGACAAATTTCGTCCTATGGGGACCCCTCATGACATCCCTGACGGGGGTACGGTCGTAAGCGGAAGGTGATCCTCCGCACGAAAGGCGGCCCCGCGTGCTCGACCGACTCCTCGACCGGATACTCGGCCTCCCTCGGGCGGAAGGCCCCGCCCCTTCGGTGACCAAGGCGATCCCCGTCCCCATGTCCGACGGCGTGCGGCTACTCGCCGATCGCTACGCCGTCCCGGGCGACGAGCCGCGGCCGGTGGTGCTGATCCGCACGCCCTACGGCCGGAAAGGCCTGTCCGGCAAGGTCTTCGGCGAGACCTTCGCACGGCACGGGCTGCAGACGGTCGTCCAGAGCACGCGCGGGACCTTCGGTTCCGGCGGCGAGTTCCGGCCGTTCCACCTGGAGAAGGAGGACGGCCTCGCCACCGTCGCCTGGCTCCGCGAGCAGCCGTGGTGCGACGGCAGGGTCGCGATGGCCGGAGCGAGCTACCTCGGGCATACGCAATGGTCGGTCGCGCCGTATCTCGACGAACCGCTCGAAGCGCTGTGCCTCGCGATCACCGCGTCGGAGTTCGTCTCGACCTTTTATCCGGGTGGGGTCCTCGCCGTCGACAACATGGTCTCGTGGTCGGCGCTGATCGGTCGGCAGGAGGGCCGGTTCGCGGGCGTTCCGAATCCGTGGCAGACGAAGAAGACCCGCCAGGCCATGGCGCACCTGCCGGTTTCCGGCGCCGACGTCGCGGCCATCGGCAAGCAGGTGCGGTTCCTGCAGGACGTCACCGGGCACGCCGAGCCGGGCGACGACTTCTGGGCTCCGTCGGATCACAGCGAGCGGGTCGCCGCGCTGACGACGCCGGTGACGATGGTGACCGGCTGGTACGACCTGTTCATCGCGGCCCAGCTGCGCGACTTCAAGGAACTCGCCGCGGCCGGACGCGCGCCGCGGATCACCATCGGCCCGTGGGCGCACGGCGAGCCCGCCAGCCTGAAGACCCTGGTGAGCGACCAGATCGGCTTCCTCTCCGCCCATCTGCTCGGCGACAAGGCCCAGCTGAGGCAGGCCCCGGTGCGCCTGTACCTCCAGGGCGCCGGGCGCTGGCTGGACTTCGACAGCTGGCCGCCGAAGTCCGACGCCACCCCGTACTTCCTGCGCCCCGGCGGCCTTTCCGTCGCCGAACCGGTGGAATCGAAACCCGGGACCTTCACCTTCGACCCGGCCGATCCGACGCCGACCGTCGGTGGTCCCCTGCTCAAGGGAGTGTGGAAGCAACGCGACAACAAGATCGTCGAAGAGCGTCAGGACGTGCTCGTCTTCACCGGTGAGCGGCTGAAGCGCGACCTCGACGTCATCGGCGAGGTCTCCGCGCTGGTGCACGTCCGGACCGACCTCGGGCACGGCGACGTCTTCGTCCGGCTGTGCGATGTGGACGGCCGCGGCGTCTCCCGCAACGTCACCGACGGCATCCTCCGGCTGCGTCCCGGCAGCCCTGAGTCCGATGTGGACGGTGTGGTCGCGGCCGAGGTGCATCTCGATCCGACGGCGTACCGGTTCCGGCGCGGGCACCGGCTGCGACTGCAGGTCGCGGGCGGGGCGTTCCCCCGTTTCGCCCGCAACCACGGCACCGACGAGCCGGTCTTCAGCGCGGTGGACGGGAAACCCGCGCGGTTCGAGGTCTTCCACGACCCCGCGCGGTCGTCCCGGATCACCCTGCCGGTATTCGGCGGTTAGACGACCACGCGCTGGTGCGTGGTCAGCCTGCCGTCCTCGTGCAGCACGTGGAACAGCAGCGACGGCGGCAGGTCGTAGTCGATCGGCCCACCTTCACCCCACGGCCGGAGACCGTTCTCCTCCCAGGGGAACAGGATGCTGGACCCGACCGACGGCGCCGACCGCAGCGGCAGGCCGGCGAACGTCGTCGAAGTCGCGGCGTGGACGTGCCCGCAGAACAGGGCCACCACCCGCGGATGGCGCGCGAGCACCTCGGCCAGCGCGTGCTCGCCGTGCTGGCGCATCGCGTCCACCAGCGGCAGGCCGAGCTCGACCGGCGGATGGTGGAAGGCCACGAAAGCGGGGCCGTCGCCGTCGGCGAGGACACGGTCCAGCCAGGCCAGGGTCTCCTCGTCGAACCGCCCGTCGGGTTTGCCGGGGATACTCGAGTCGGCCATGACGAACGTGACGTCGCCGACGGTGTGCACCGCGTTGACCGGGGCGTCGTCCGGCGCCTGGTCCAGCAGCCCTTCGCGGAACGCGGCACGTTTGTCGTGGTTGCCAGGGCAAGGGAACAGCGGGACGTCGGTCTTGAACAGTTCCGCCGCGCGCCGGTACTCCTCGACCGTGCCGTGGTCGGCGATATCGCCGGTCACCAGGATCGCGTCGACCGGTGTCACCAGGTTCTCCAGGTACCGCATGACGCGCGCGGTGCGTTCGTCCGCGCGTTCCCCGCCGTCGAGATGGTTGTCGCTCAGATGTGCCGTCACGAACACTTCATCACCCCACGTTCTCCAGATATGCCAGCGTTTTCACCCAGTTCCGCACGAGCAGCTCCGCTGCCGTCGCGAGGTCGGAGGCGCGGATCGCCTCGGCGATCCGGCGGTGTTCGTCGATACTCTCCAAAGAGCGTTCGGCGCCGACGAAATAGCAGGTGTCATAGCGCTTCAGCAGCGGCTTGGTCTGCTCGATCAGCCGCAGCAGATGCGGATTCGTGCAGCGCGAGACCAGCAGCGCGTGCCAGCGATCGTCCAAAGCGGACAGATCACCGCGCCGCCCGAGTTCCGCGGTCATCTCGTCGGCGATCCGGTCCAGGCCGCCGGTGAGCCCGGCGAGGTCCTGCGGGGAACTCCAGCGCAGCGCCAGCGATTCCAGTTCCGCGACGAGTGGATACAGCCGCCGGGCCTCCTCGGGATCGAACGGCGGCACGAGGAAACCGCGGCCGGGCGCCGAGACGAGCAGGCCGCGATCGGCCAGCCCGATCAGCGCCTCGCGCAACGGTGTCCGGCTGACGCCCAGTTCCCGGGCGAGGTGCACCTCGTTGATCCGGCTGTCGGCGGCGATCCGGCCGTCGAGCACGCGGGCGGTGATCTCCTCCGCGAGGTCGCGCCGGAGCAGGTTCCTCGTCATGCGGGCAGTATTGCATGCAGTTCGGCCGTACTGTATTCAGTTAGGCATGACGGACTTCGATGTACACCGCGCTCGCGCCGAAACCCCGGGATGCGCGGAAGTGGTCCACCTCAACAACGCCGGATCGTCGCTGCCACCCGCGCTGGTGACCGACACGGTCGTCGACTACCTGCGCGAGGAAGCCCTGATCGGGGGCTACGAACAGGCCGCGGCCAGCGTGGAGCGGCTCGACGGCGTCTACGCCTCGGCCGCGCGGCTGGTCGGCGCCGATCCCGACGACATCGCGCTGACCGACAACGCGACGCGGTCGTGGCAGGCGGTCTTCTACGCGCTGCCGTTCACCGCGGGCGACCGGATCCTGACGGCGAAGTCCGAGTACGCGAGCAACGTCATCTCCTTCCTGCAGATCGCGAAGCGCACCGGCGCCGTCGTCGAGGTGGTCGACGACGACGAGTCCGGGCAGCTGGACGTCGAGGACCTGAAGCGCCGGATCGACGGCGACGTGAAGCTGATCGCCGTCTCCCATGTGCCCACTCAAGGCGGGCTGGTGAACCCCGCGGAGAAGATCGGCGCGGTCGCGCACGAGGCCGGGATCCCGTTCCTGCTGGACGCTTGCCAGAGCGCCGGGCAGATCGACCTCGATGTCGCACGCCTCAACTGCGACGCGCTCAGCGTGACCGGCCGGAAGTACCTGCGCGGGCCACGGGGAACCGGGTTCCTCTACGCGCACCCACGGCTGCGCGAGCGCGTCGAGCCCGCGATGCTCGACCTCCACTCGGCGGCGTGGACCGCGCCCGAGAGCTACGAAGTCGATTCGACGGCGAAGATGTTCGAGGTCTGGGAACGCGATCACGCCGCGGTGCACGGCCTCGGCGCGGCGATCGACTACGCCCTCGACTGGGGCATGCCCGCCATCGAAGCCCGCGTCGCGGCGCTCGCGGCGAAACTGCGCGACGTGCTCGGCGAGATCCCCGGCGTCCGGGTACACGACCAGGGCGAACGGAAATGCGGGATCGTCACGTTCAGCGTCGCGAAAACGCCGTCGCAGGAGGTGAAACGGCGGCTGGCGACGGCGAAGATCAACGTCAGCGTCGTGGAAGCGACGTCCGCGCAGTTCGATTTCGCCGCCCGCGGACTGCCGTCGATGGTCCGGTCTTCGGTGCACTACTTCAACACCGAAGACGAGATCGCGCTCCTCGCCGGCGAGGTCGCGAAACTGGCTTAACGGCGGGAAAGCACGGACTCGGACGGCGGGGCGTACGGCAGCCCCGTCGTCTTCGCGCGAAGGCCGATCACCAACGCCTCCCCCAGCAGGCTCACGCCGATCGACAACGTCACCGGCCGCGCGTCGGGATGCGCCCCTGCCGTCGTGGCCAGGAAGCCGATCCCGAAGTTCACCAGCAGCGAGAACACCCACACTCCGAACGTCCAGCCGGTGTACCGCAGCCACAGCACGCCGTCGCGCTCGAAGAGTTTCGTGGTGGCCGCGCGCACCGCGCCGAGGCCGCAACCGGCCACGGACCCCAGCACGAGCCAGGCACCGTCCGTGAAAGTGAACTCTTCGAGTTTGGCCAGACCGTAGATCCCGATCGCGAGCAGGACCACCGGCGCCCCGAACACTTCACGGGCGACCAGCGGCTCCCCACGCAGCCTGCGCACGACGATCACGATCACCGCGGCGACCACCAGCGCGATCAACAACCAGGTCCGCATGAACTCCCCCTTTGTAGCACGTATGTGCTAAATAAAATAGCAGGGGCGTGCTATAAAGACAACATGCCGAAGATCGTCGACCCCACGGCCCGACGCCTGGAAATCGCCGAAGCCGTCTTCCGGGTGATCCAGGCAGACGGCCTCGCGCAGGCGTCGCTCAGGAGCGTGGCCGACGAGGCCGGTCTCGCGATCGGTTCGGTGCGGCACTACTTCCGCGGCCACGACGAGCTGATCGTGTTCGCCATGCGCGCACTCGGGGACCGGGTGGAAGCCCGGCTGCTGCGCCACCTCCCCGAACTGCTCGATCCGGAAACCCCGCGCTCACGCCGTCAGGAACTCACCGAAGCGCTGCTCGGCGAACTGCTTCCGCTCACCGAGCAGACCCGGGCCGAAACCGAGGTCTGGCTGGCCTTCTCCGCCGCCGCGAAAAACCGTCCGGAGCTGGCCGAGGAAGTCGCGCGCGCGCACGCGGGCGTCCGCGCCCTCGTCCGCAGGGTGCTCGAAGGCGCGCGTGGCGCGGGCGGGCTGCTCGACGACCTCGACCTGGACGTCGAAACCGAACGGCTGGCGGCACTACTGGACGGCCTCGCCATGGCGAGCGGGCGGACGTCGCCGGAGCTGATGCGCACGGTGCTCGGACGACATCTGGAAACCCTGCGGCGCCCGGATCAGTGAAGTCCGAGGGCATGGGCGGCGAAGTCGAAGCGGGCACTGAAAACCGCCCTTTCGGGCAGGGGAGGCCACGGTACGGTTCCCTTATGCGCCTGCGGTCTGTGACCACACTGCTCGCCACACTCGCCCTGGCCTTCGCCGTCTCCGCGACGGCCGAGGCGACCCCGGGTTCCGGGGTGACCGGCACGATCCTGAAGCAGAAGACGGTCGGGGACACCGACTACGTCCTGCGCGAGGTCGTCATCCAGCCGGGCGGGTACACCGGCTGGCACTACCACGACGGCACGCTCTACGCGTACGTCAAGGCGGGCACGCTCACGCACAACTCGGCCGACTGCGGGCTCGACGGCCCGTACCGGCGAGGCGTGGCCTTCACCGAGCCGAGCGACACCGTCCACATCGGACGGAACCTCGGCGCGTCGCCGGTGGTGCTGGAGGTGCTCTACGTACTGCCACACGGGAGCCCGCTCTCGCAGGACGCGCCGAACCCGGGGTGCCCTTTCTAGGCTCCGAACCAGCTTGCGACGTCGAGGCGGAAGCCGTCCGACGGCGCCATCGCGCGAAGATCGGCTTCCAGCGCGCGAACCCTGTCGGCACCCAGGGCGCCGACCCACTCCCTGCGCAGCTTCTCGAAGATCATCGCGGACCGGCGGAGTGAGTCGACCCCGCGCGCGGTGAGGCGCACGATCTTGCGCCGGGCGTCGGCCGGGTCGTCGACCCGTTCGACGTAGCCGAGCTGCTCCAGCTTGTCGACGGTCTTGCCCGCCGCCTGCTTGGAGACCCCTAGCCGCCGTCCGATTTCGCTCGCCGTCGCGCCGTCGCGGCCGACCGCCTGCATGGCGAAGCCGTACGCCGGGCGGACGTCGGGATGCCCCTGCTCGGCCAGCTCGGCGTGCAGCCGGTCGATGATCGAGCGGAAGCCCGCGAACAGCAGGAGCGGCAACTCGAACCCAGGAGGGTCGGGAACCCCCTTGCCAACTTCGACAACTTGGTTTACCTTTTCGTCAACCACGTTGACCATCTTAGGGGTCCCCTTGTTTACCGACCACACCGTCGAAACCGCTCCCGCAGCCTCCCGCCGCTCGATGGAGGCCACCATCCGGCACCTAGGCCACCTCCCCACCGCCGTCGCCCGGCTGGCGTCATCCCCGGAACTGCTCGACGGTTTCTTGAAACTCAGCGCGAGCTTCGAGCGCACGACCCTCGATCCGGTCGCGCGGGAGACGATCGTGATGACCGTCGCGACCCGCAACGAATGTCACATCTGCATCGAGATGCACACCGCCAAGCTGAAGGGACTGAACGCTGACGACGACGTCATCACGGCACTCCGCGCGCAGGAGCCCGTGCCTGACGAGCGACTGGAAGCCATGCGGCAGTTCACGCTGGCGGTGCTCGAGACCGCAGGCGGCGTCGACGACGAGACGCTGAAGACCTTCTTCGGGCACGGGTACACCGAGCGGAACGCCCTCGAAGTCGTCATGGGCATCGGGGCGTACACGATGTCGACCCTGGCGAACAGGATGACCCGGGCCTAGCCGGGCGCCTTACGCGCCGACCCCGATCGCGTGTCCGTGAAGGCCTCCTTCCCTACTCTCAAGGTAGGGAAGGAGGCCTTCACGGACTCCGTAGCTTTACGTGATCGCCCCTCGTGGTCTGGATCACTCCAATGGCCGCCGATCTTGATGTATCTGGGCAGTCCCGACCGTCTCCTGTCTTGTGCAGCCGAAAGTTCGCCACCCGCGGCGCGGCGCACCGGCGGTCTGGCCTGCCGAGGGGGCAGACCAGACCGCCGAAACCGAAAACGTTCCACAGGGTTGGGGGTACGCGAAGGCCCTCTTCACCCGGTTGAGCCGGGCGAAGAGGGTCTTCACGTGCGTCCGGGCATCGCGTTCAGCCGACTAAACGCATAGGCGTCAGGCTTCGAGAGCCCAGCGCACGTACCGCATCTTCGGCTCGAAGCCAGCCTTCTCGAAGACCCCGAACGCCCCGGCAGGGTCGGCGGAGTCCACGTTCAAGCTGGCACGGTCGTAACCCTGCCCCTCGGCCGCGCGCAACGCGTGCCCCATCAGCGCACCGGCGAGCCCCCGCTTCCGGTACTCCCGAACGGTCCCGATGACCATGAAGTGCGCGTCGCGGATCCCGGTGGCCTCCGTGTCCGCCTCCCAGCACATCGTCACCAGCACACCCACCGGAGCGCCTGTCGCCGCCTCGCGGAGCAGGAAACTGACCTCGGGCCGGAAGGTCTGGTTGGTGATCTTGTTCCGCCAGAGATCGACAGGCATGGGCACCGCACCCCAGTAGTCCCGGTACGCCTCGTTCCGGACCGTGCGGAAGTCCTCGTCGTTCCGCTCCGACCACGGCTCGACCGCGAACCCGCCGGGGATCGCCGGAGCGTCCACCGCGCCGAGCGGATGCTCCATGCGCTGGAAGTAGCGGACCGGCGTGAAACCCTGAGACCGGACGAGTTCGGCCAGACCGGCGATGTGCTCCGGCCGGTTGACGTCGACCACCAGCTTCGAGGACGGGTGGTGCAGCGCGTGCACCACCTTGGCCGCCGCCACCCCCGCTTCGACGAGCGCGGTGCCGAGGCCGCGACGGCGGTACGCGGGATGGACCCCGCCGTCCAGGAAGACCCGGTGGACCTCGTCCGCGGACGGCTTGTGGCGGATCTTCATGAACCCGGCCATCACGTCGCCGTCGAAGGCGGCGAGGCTCGCGCGCTCCAGGTCGGCGTACGGGTCGATCAGCTCCTGGAGGGTGTCCTCCTCGGTGTAGTTCTCACCGATGCGATCCACGGTCTCGATGGCATTGAGGAGGTCGGCCGACGCCTTGGCGTCCTCGCGGCTGAGCGGCCGCCAGCTGAGGGAGTGATGCACGCGACGACAGTAAGCCCCCGCGCGGGGGCTGTCGCCGGGTTTTCGGTGGCGACGTTGAGGTCTACGCACGAATCCCCTACCCAGTTCAACGTCTATTGAAAATCGCGACAACCTGGCCTGACCTGCCAGAACTCGCCGCCAACGCACCAACCAAGATCCGCACAGCCAAGCAGCTCTGCTCTGCCGAGGTCGATGAGATCGTCACCAAGTTCACGGACGGAGCTACTGCCCTCCAGCTGGCAGCCGAGTACGGCGTCTACCGCACCACCATCGGTGAGCACCTGCGAGCACGCGGCATCGACACGAAGTACTTCGCCACAACAGGCTCGTCAGCTGTACGAGCGGGGCTTGTCCATCGCGAAGCTAGCGCACCAATTCGACGTCGGGAACGAGACGATGCGGGCGCGACTGGTGGCAAGTGGAGTCAAGCTGCGAGGACGCGGGCGGCCACAGCAGACATTGCCAAGCTACTGCGGAGCACCAGCGGATTCCCCGCGATCATTTCTTAGAGTGACGCAGCCATGACCAGTCGAAGCCTTCGCAGTTTGCCAGCTCGACGATCACTCCTGCACGCCCGACGAAGCACCTGAGCGCACCGTGCGGCGTGGCATCGAAACACTTCGAGCTGCATACGCGATGATTTGCCATGACAAGAATCAACACAGCCAAAGTCGTTACCTGATAGATCTTGCCGAGATGACAATGTAGGCCGACTATAACCACCTCGCCTCACGCGAAATAATTCGCCACCAAGGCGCCATTTTGGTGTAAAATTTGCTAGCCATATTACTACACAGGGGGTTGATGATTGAGCGACGATCAGGTCAAGCTAATTGCCGCCATCGCTGCTGCCGCTTCCGCGATTCTCGTCGCGGTTCTTTCAGCGTTTCTTGGGCGAGCATTTGCCGGGCGCGACCGTAGGCGACAGATATATGGGGAAGCATTCAGGGCAGCCCTGGAATGGCAAGAGATGCTTTTTCGGGTTCGTCGTCGCGACAATACCGATGAGGCGGAGCGAATCGTACTTGATAGATTTCACGACTTACAAGAGCGACTTAACTACTATGAGGGCTGGATCGGAAGCGAATCGAAGTACATGCGCCGCAGCTATCACAACCTGGTAGATCAGCACAAGCTGGCGACAAGATCATTGATTCAAGAGGCATGGGACAGGCCCGGCAGAAAAGGAAATGCAGACAACGGCGACTCATACCCTGATCCCAGAGCATCATCAGACGCTTCCGACAAGTTCTTGCGCGACGTTCGCAATCACCTATCTATCCAGCCTTGGCGATGGCTCCTGGTTGGAGTTCGAAACCGCAAAAGAGGTTAACATTGGAAATTCAGACTTATTTCAGAAGGTTCCGCGACGAAATATCACTAGGCGACCCTCAGGTGCAGCGAATCGAGAGCGCATCGACGACCCTTATAGCCTACTTGCGTGATCATTACGAATTGACGACTTCGCAGGTTTTCTTGCAGGGCTCCTATGCCAACGGAACCGCAGTTAAGCCAGTAGCAGGCGGCGAGTACGACGTTGACATCGTCTGCGTCAGCTCCTCGGAGGACGACACCGCAGCAGATGCACTTGAAGATATGTACAGCACGCTGGAGTCAAACGGTCGATATATCGGAAAACTCAAGCCAAAGCAGCCATGTGTTCGCATTGAGTATGCTGACGATAATATTGGAAGCTTCCATGTTGACGTAGTTCCCGTTAGGTCAAGTTCAGCCAGTGACGCACCACTCGATGCTCCGAGACGTAATTCCGGCTGGCATTCCACTGCGCCCAATGAGTACACGGCATGGTGCGCAAAGCAAGGTCAAGCCTTCATCGATTGCGTGAAAATGTTAAAGCGCTGGCGAGATGAACACCAAGAGGTTCGCAGCGCTGTAAAGTCGATCGTACTTCAGGTACTCGTAGCTCGTCACCTCCCTCAATGGGCGACAAATGACGCCGAGCGCATTTATCGCACCCTAGTAAGCCTGAACAATGAACTCAGCTCAATAGCCACACCACCGATGGTTCTAAATCCGGTGCTTGAATCGGAGAACTTGGCTGCAAGATGGGAAGTCAAGGCATTTAGGAACTTCAAGACCGAACTAACAGAGGCCATTACGATCGCCCGTAGAGCCATAGAGGCTCCTACAATAATCGAAGCCTGCGAGCAGTGGCGAGCACTCTTTGGAGACGCCTTTCCTCTTGCTGAGAAGGGCGGCCAATTTATCGTCGCTTTATCCGACACCTCACACGCACAGCTACCCGAGGCGCGCGGATGGTACGAACATCTTGACCCCAGATACAGCGCAAGTATCGAAGCATGGGAGTACAGGGGAAAGAGAGGAAAGAAGAGTCCCTATCACAGTGACGGACCACTACTATTCGCAGGGAAACAGTTACAATTCAAAGCGAATTACACTGGGCCAACTCCAGTAGATATTTGGTGGCGAGTAATCAACACAGGCCAGCACGCACGCGACGAATCTGGCTTGCGTGGCGACTTCTTTAGAGCGAAACGAAGGGGAGATGGAAACAGGCAGTCCCCCGACCCGGCCGAAAACTGGGAGAGCACCTCATACACAGGAACCCATTTGATTGAAGTATTCCTGCTCGTAGGAACGCGAGTTGTCGCGAGAAGCTCTTCATTTAAGGTGAATGTCTTTGGAAGCCGTTTCACCTGGAGGCCATAGAGCGTTACATAAGCTCTCCAGCTTCTCGAATCAGCTACCTAGGCCATCGTTTCCCTAAGTTGCAATGGAGGTTTTGAGAGTTACTCGAATTGTGACTTCAACATCCTTTGGGTCGACATCAGGCTTCAGCAAACGATCGGTCTCGATATTTACGCGCGTAATAAGCTTGTCGTCATCAAGGAGGCAATGGAGAGGTTGTTCATCGGGGGTCGGCTTCCAATTGACAGGTAGCTCAGACCCATCAACGGGACGACGAAGAGCGTCGAATAGCGTCTTTAACTGATTATCAATATCACCCGAGTGCGATACTATCGCCCCCGGAGTCTCGGGGCGAAGTACCAAGATGTCCAACTCGGCATAGAGCCTAAGAAATGGGTGTACAAGGGCGGCGAATTGGAGACCTGCAACCTTTGCCACCAACGCTCCAGCATCCTTGTCATCCACACCAGTCGCTAGCGAGAGAAGGTTCTGGCGACTCTCTAGCGCTGGATGCGTTCGCCACAGCTCCTTGAGTTGAGGATGAAAATTTTGGCGAATTTGGTGCTTAACATTAGCTTTACTGCTTGCAGGAAGGCGCCCACTGTAAGTAAGAGTGAATCTCATAACCTAATTATATGGCTCCGGTCTGAAAATTCACACATCAACGACTCGTACACCGGCGCATCGTCAAACGGTTGGAGCTGCCCGAAGCGCTGCCAGCCCCAGGACAGATACGTCGTGCGAGCTGGGATGTTGTCAGGCTTGACGAGCAAGGTGGCCCGTTCCTCTGTCCGGTCGCGCAGCAGCGCATCGTGGAGCTGCCTGGCGTAGCCACGCCGCCGCCAACCCGGAAGCACCATCAGCTGAGTGACGGCGAAGGTGCGCTTGCCGTCCTCTTCCAGCAGCTGTGGATCGACGTCACCTCGGAAGCCCCGCCACCAGGCGGAACGGGTCGGCAGGCGGTAGCCAAGGGTGTAGCCAACTAGCTCGTCACGAAGCCAGCCGGTCACGAGAGCGAAGCCCGGCCACTTGGCGTAGGCCTCGAGGCGTTCCCAGAATCGCTCCGGCGTGAAGAACGGATCACCGAGCAGGTCGGCGTACACCTCGGTATAGACCGTGAGCAGTGGCGCACGAAGCTGGTACATGCCGTCCGCGTCATGGTGACGTAGCGCCAGCTCAGATGTGTTGGTCATCCGACAACCGCGGGCCGGTGGTACTCCAGCAGGTCGCCCATCACCAATGCGGCTTTCGCTGAGATGGCTTCCACGGGAACGGGACGAAGCAGATCCTGGCACCGGCCACCGTGACACCATGGCGTCGTGACCGCTGGCACACCGACCATCCTCGCAACCTCCATGGGTCTCAATCGCGCCCGTGATCCGTGGCAACCGGGACCAGTCTTTGATTATGCCTTCGAGTTGGCTCGGGCCACTGGAACGCCGAAGCTGTGTCTGCTTGCCACAGCCGGCGGGGATCAGCGGGACACGCTCCGGCAGTTTGAAGCCGCCTTCGCGGATCAGCCAGTCGAGCTGTCGCACCTAACTCTGTTCGACAAGCCCAACGCGAGCGATGTTGCCGGGTTCCTACATGAGCAAGACGTGATCTGGGTGGATCGTGGGAGCTTGGTCAACTTGCTGGCCGTCTGGCGAGCGCACCAGTTGGACAAGGTTCTGCGGGAGTGCTGGGAGGCAGGCGTTGTGCTGGCTGGTGAGTCGGTGGGATCGCTGTGCTGGTTCACGGGCGGCACCACGGACTCATTCGGTGAGGTCAGGGCCGTGTCAGATGGGCTCGGCCTGCTGCCGTACTCCAACGCCGTGCACTACGCCGACCGGCGCGAACAGTTTCACCAGCTCATCGCTGACGAGACCTTGCCTGCTGGCTACGCCACCGATGCCGGAGCTGGACTCCACTTTGAGGGCACGGAGCTGATTGGCGCCATCAGCGACCGGAAGAACGCCGGGGCGTACTGGGTGGAGCGTGCCTCAGATGGCTCCGTCAGCGAAACGCCCCTGGAAGTGCGTCGCCTCAAGCGGTCCTACAACTGACCAGCCTTTGGTAGATCGTTTAGGCCGCCGATGACTTCTGTTGCGCCAGCCTGCCGAAGCTCATCTTCGGTGGTCTTGCCCGTCGCCACCGCAATTACACGCACACCTGCGGTCAGTGCGGCCTTCACGTCGTTGGGCGTATCGCCGATTAGCACAATGGCGGCGTTGTCGAAGTGACTGCCGGTCTTGGCCTCCGCCCGCTCTCGGGCGATCTTCACCAGCTCGGCGCGATCAGCATGGTCGTCGCCATAGGCGCTTGCCTCGAAGTCGAGGTACGGGGCGAGCCCGAACACCTCGAGCTTGATCCGTGCCACTGCTCGCAGGTTGCCCGTCAAGACGCCTTGGTGAACGGTCGGGTCGGCGGCCAGCCATTCCAACGTCTCCTTCGCGCCAGGCAGAGCGCGGCCGGTGGTGGCTAGCTCGCCGCGGGCGTCTTCGTAGCCCTCGACCAACGCGGCCGCGAGCCCGCGCACGGCTTCATCCGTCGGCTCGATGCCGTTGACCCGAAGCGACTCGGCCATGATGTCGAGTTCTGTCCGCCCGGCGATCTTGGCCAGGTTGGTGAGCGGTTTGCCCGTAGCGACCGGGAACGCTCGGTCGTAGATGGCCCGCCCGACCCCGCGCGTCTCGATAAGCGTGTGGTCAACGTCCCACAGGACCAGCGTGCGCGGCGGTTCGGCGGGCGCGTTCATGTTGAACGAGTGTGCCACCCGTGACGGACAGGCCGCACCGCCATACCATTTGTCCTGGTCAGAGCCCTGGCGGGAGGCGACGCAAGATCGTGGACGACCAGTTAGCGCGGATGGTGGGCGACCGGGTGCGGTTTCATCGCACGGCCGCGCGCCTTACCAAGACGGTCGTTGCGGGGCTTGTGGGCATCACGCCGGACTATCTGTATCAGATCGAGCGTGGCCAGAAGGTGCCGACGATCGCGGTACTCACGCAGCTTGCCCACGTACTGCGCGTCGAGCCGGGCGATCTGCTTTCTGGTGGCCGTCCCGCGCGGAAGCGACCGCTTTCAAGCACCGCAACTGACGCCATCTACCGGGCAATGACAACACCGTCCCAGAGGGCGGCCGAGCCATCGTCTCTGTCCGCCTGGCAGAGGGATGTGCGTCGGGCCTGGCAGGTTTGGCAAAGCTCCCCGCATCGCTACTCCGAGCTCGCCCAGGATCTCCCCGACCTCGTTGCGACAAGCGAGGCCGCGATCCGCGGGACGGATGGGGCCACGCTCCGTCAGGCGCAGGCTGTCACAGCCGATCTGTACGGGCTTCTGCGCACCGTTACCAAGCGCCTTGGCCGCGTGGATTTGTCGCTGCTGGCCGCTGACCGCGCTATCCGAGCTGCCGAACATGCCGACGACCCCGTGCGCCAGGCGGGAGCACGGTGGAACCTGGCTCAAGTATTGCTCGCGGATGGCCGAGCCGAGGAAGCCGAGACGGTCGCCATGCAGGCCGTGGACGATCTGCAAGATCTGGTCCGCCGAAGCCAGCCGGACGCCATCGCGTTGTCAGGCGCGCTTCTCCTCATCGCAGCTGTCGCGGCAGTTCGCGCCGGCCAGGTTTGGACCGGTCGTGACCGCCTGCGCCAGGCCGCTCCTTTGGCTGAGCAGGAGGGTGAGCGCAATACCTGTTGGACAGCCTTTGGGCCAACGAACGTGGCCATGTACGCCGTCAGCCTGGAGGTCGAATCCGGCGAAGCGGTCGAAGGTCTGAGGCTCGCCCAAAACGTCGACCACGACCGTTCACCTTCTATTGAGCGTCGAGTGGCGTTCCTGCTTGACCAGGCCAAGCATCGGCAAGCGGTCCGCGTCGAACGCATCGAGCAAGGTATCGCCGACTTCTACCGCCGCTTTGAGCTTACGGCCGAGAAGGCCGAGCTCATTCGAACAGGCGTACTGCGCAAGTTCGAGGGCCAACAGGCCGACGCCCGAGCCGGTGCAGCCCGCGCCGAAAAGCGTCAAGCCCAGCTTGCCGATGAGCGCCAGAAGCTCTTGCAGGCGCACTACGCGGGGCATATCCCCGGAGACCTCCTAGGCGCCGAGATGAACCGTCTCACCCGTGCCCTCGCCGAAGCTGAAGTCGAACTGAAAGCCAGCCGCGCCACGACCACGGAGGTGGAGGCCACGTTGTCGGCAGCCCTGGTGGCCGCCAGTCACTGCCACCGCGCCTACCTGACCACCGAACCGGGCATTCGACGGCAGATCAATCAGGGCTTCTTCGCCAAGATGTACATCGACCACGATGGCTGCGTCGAAAGCGTCGAGCTGAACGAGCCGTTCACAACGCTCCTGTCACCGGTTCTCCACCGCGCGACGACCACGCACCAAACCGTCACCGCGACGGCCCAAACCGCCGGAGACGAGATCGAGGAACCCACCACCCGTGTCCGCACTTACGCCGCATTTCGCACGGTCGGCGACACGTCCGGCGAATATCGTGACGCACATCACGCGACCACGGAACGCGAAACAGCGCCACAGAGCGTGACGCTGTTTCCATTGCTAACGGTGTGCATAAGGCCAACTTGGTGGGCGCAGTAGGGATCGAACCTACGACCGCTCGGGTGTAAACCGAGTGCTCTCCCGCTGAGCTATGCGCCCGGGAGGTGACACCGCGAGGGTGCCACCGGTGAAGACTCAGGCCAGCGAGGCCACGGCCTTCTTCCACGCCTGCTGGTCGCGCGCCTCGCCGGGCTGGTTGACCTCGGCGAACCGCACGACGCCGTCCTTGTCGATCAGGAAGGTGCCACGGGTGGCCAGGCCGGCCGCCTCGTTGAAGACGCCGTAGGCCTTCGCGACCTCGCCGTGCGGCCAGAAGTCCGAAAGCAGCGGGAACTGGTAGCCCTCCTGCTCGGCCCACGCCTTGAGCGAGAACGGGGTGTCCACGGACACACCGATCACCTGGACGCCCTGACCGTCGTAGTCCGCGAACTCGTCGCGGAGCTGGCACAGCTCGCCGGTGCAGATACCGCTGAACGCGAACGGGTAGAACACGAGCAGGACCGGCTTCTCGCCCTTGAAGGACGACAGCGTCACGGCCTGCTTGTTGTAGTCGTTGAGCGTGAAGTCCGGGGCTTGCGATCCGACCTCGACGGCCATACCGGCGGTTTCCTCTCAAGAGCGAACAGGGGCCTGCGTCGACAACCCTATCGTGTCGATCGCAGGGCCTTCGAGGTCACCGCTTGGTCTTGGACGACTTCGGCGACACCAGCCGGGTACCCGCCCACTTCGGGCCGGCGCTGATGTTGGCCGTCTGCGCCAATCCGACCTGCGGCACCGCTTCGGCGATCTCGCTCGGCTCGACGTGCCCTGGCTGTCCCGTCTTCGGGGTCAGCACCCAGATCACGCCGTTCTCGTTCAAGGGGGTCCGGACCTCGATCAGCGTGTCTCCGAGATCACCGTCGTCCTCGCGCCACCACAGCAGCACCACGTCGATGACCTCGTCGGCGTCCTCGTCGAGGATGTCACCGCCGATCTGCTCCTCGATCGCCGCACGAAGATCGTCATCGACGTCCTCGTCCCAGCCGATCTCCTGGACCACCATGTCCGGCTTGATCCCAAGCCTTTCGGCGACGCTGCTCTGATCAGCGTCTCCCGCGGCGACCACTGCTGTCACTCCTCCAACTACGACGGAGCGTGGTGTCGCCACGGCCGGATCGACCGGGCGGGCACCACACTCGGGTACACGATGCCCGTTAGCGAACACTGGTGAGGCGCTGCGCGCAACCGTCCACACCGGATCTTGAACAACTCGTGTCGCAGCGTACGGACATTCGGCCCAGTCGCGCGAGGTCAATTCAGGCGCACTTGGGCACCCCGGAGCACCCTGCTTTAGGGTGGGAGAGAAAACGCGCGCGCGAGTACAGGCGCGCGCGAGGCGTGTCGCAATCGGGGCCGCGAACGTTACCGAGCAGTAGCGGTGACGGGAACGGAAGCCGAGTACGACGATGGAAGGCGAACACGCCCGCGTACGAGCACAACCAGCTACCACCTTTCGCAAGGAGACCCCTTGGCCCCGCAGAACGACGGCGCCTCCGGCAAGGAGACCCCGGCACGCGTCCGCGTCATCCGTGACGGATTGGCGGCGCACCTGCCCGACATCGACCCGGAGGAGACTGCCGAATGGCTGGACTCCTTCGACGAGGCGCTGGCCAGGGGTGGTCAGCAGCGCGCCAGGTACCTCATGCTGCGCATCCTCGAGCGGGCCAGGGAACGCCACGTCGGCGTTCCGGCGCTGACGTCGACCGACTACGTCAACACCATCCCCACCGAGAACGAACCCTGGTTCCCCGGTGACGAAGAGATCGAACGCCGCTACCGCGCGTACATCCGGTGGAACGCCGCGATCATGGTGCACCGCGCGCAGCGTCCCGGCGTCGGTGTCGGCGGGCACATCTCGACCTACGGCTCGTCCGCGGCGCTGTACGAAGTGGGCTTCAACCACTTCTTCCGCGGCAAGGACCACTCCGGTGGCGGCGACCAGATCTTCATCCAGGGGCACGCCTCCCCCGGCATCTATGCCCGCGCGTTCCTCGAGGGCAGGCTGACCGAGAACCAGCTGGACGGGTTCCGTCAGGAGTTCTCGCACGCCGGCGAGGGCGGTGGCCTGCCGTCGTACCCGCACCCGCGGCTGATGCCGGAGTTCTGGGAGAACCCCACCGTGTCCATGGGCCTCGGCCCGATGAACGCGATCTACCAGGCGCGATTCAACCGCTACCTGCGCGATCGCGGCATCAAGGACACCAGTGACCAGCACGTCTGGGCGTTCCTCGGCGACGGCGAGATGGACGAGCCGGAATCGCGCGGCCTCATCCACGTCGCCGCGGGCGAGGGCCTCGACAACCTGACCTTCGTGATCAACTGCAACCTGCAGCGGCTCGACGGCCCGGTGCGCGGCAACGGCAAGATCATCCAGGAGCTGGAGTCGTACTTCCGCGGCGCCGGCTGGAACGTCATCAAGGTCATCTGGGGCCGCGAGTGGGACTCGCTGCTGCACGCGGACCGCGACGGCGCGCTGGTCAACCTGATGAACACCACGCCGGACGGTGACTTCCAGACCTACAAGGCCAACGACGGCGCCTTCGTCCGTGAGCACTTCTTCGGCCGCGACCCGCGGACCAAGGAACTGGTCAAGGACCTCACCGACGCCGACGTCTGGAACCTCAAGCGCGGCGGGCACGACTACCGCAAGGTCTACGCCGCCTACAAGTCGTCGCTGGAGCACCACGGCCAGCCGACGGTGATCCTGGCGCACACCATCAAGGGGTACGGCCTCGGCCCGTCCTTCGAGGGCCGCAACGCCACGCACCAGATGAAGAAGCTCACCCTCGACGACCTCAAGCTGTTCCGGGACGCCCAGCGCATCCCGATCAGCGACGAGGAACTCGAGCGCGACCCGAAGCTGCCGCCGTACTACCACCCGGGCAAGGAATCGCCGGAGATCGAGTACATGATCGGCCGTCGCAAGGCGCTCGGCGGGTTCCTGCCGGAGCGCCGCCCGAAGGCCGCGAAGGCGCTCGTGCTGCCCGGCGACAAGGTCTACGAAGGCATCCGCAAGGGCTCGGGCAAGCAGGAGGTCGCCACCACGATGGCGTTCGTCCGGCTCGTCCGCGAGCTGGCGAAGGACTCCGAGATCGGCAAGCGGATCGTCCCGATCATCCCGGACGAGGCGCGCACCTTCGGTCTCGACTCGATGTTCCCGACGGCCAAGATCTACAACCCGCACGGCCAGACGTACACGTCGGTCGACGCGAGCCTGATGCTGGCCTACAAGGAGTCCGAAAAGGGCGTCATCCTGCACGAGGGCATCAACGAGGCGGGCTCCACCGCGTCGTTCACCGCCGTCGGCACCTCGTACGCCACGCACGGCGAGCCGATGATCCCGATCTACATCTTCTACTCGATGTTCGGGTTCCAGCGGACCGGCGACGGCCTCTACGCGGCGGCGGACCAGATGGCCCGCGGGTTCGTGCTCGGCGCCACCGCCGGCCGCACCACGCTGACCGGTGAGGGCCTGCAGCACGCCGACGGGCACTCGCTGCTGCTGGCGGCGACCAACCCGGCCGTCGTGGCCTACGACGCGGCGTGGTCGTTCGAAATCGCCCACATCGTGCGGGACGGTCTCCGCCGGATGTACGGCGAGACCGGGCCGGACGGCAACGGCGAGAACATCTTCTACTACATGACGATCTACAACGAGCCCTACCAGCAGCCCGCCGAGCCGGAGAACCTCGACGTCGACGGCCTGCTGAAGGGTCTGTACCGCTACGCCGACGCGCCGTCGGGCGACGGTCCGGAGGCGCAGATCCTGGTGTCCGGCGTCACCATGCCGGACGCGCTCCGCGCCCAGCAGATGCTGGCCGAGGAGTGGGGCGTCCGCGCGGCCGTGTGGTCGGCGACGTCGTGGACCGAGCTGCGGCGCGAGGCCGTCGAGATCGACCACGACAACCTGCTCCACCCGGGCGAGACCCCGCGTGTGCCGTACGTCACGCAGAAGCTGTCCGGCGCGAACGGGCCGGTCGTCGCGGTGTCGGACTGGATGCGCGCGGTGCCGGACCTGATCCGCCCGTGGGTGCCGACCGACATGCTGACGCTGGGCACCGACGGGTTCGGGTTCTCCGACACCCGCCCGGCCGCCCGGCGGAAGTTCCTGGTCGACGCGCAGTCGATCGTGGTCGGCACGCTGAGCGCGCTCGCCAAGCGCGGCGAGTTCGACCAGGCGAAGGTGGCGGAGGCGGCGCGCAAGTACCGCCTCGACGACGTCGCCGCCGCGGGTCCGCAGTTGTCGGACTCCGGTAGCGCCTAGCCATGTTATGAACGGGACTTTCATTGCAAATTTTGCAATGAAAGTCCCGTTCATTGCATCCGGGACCGGACCGACTAGGCTGAGACATCGGATGTTTACCGGGAAGCGGGAAGGGTGAGCGAGTGACCAAGCGTCGACTGCCGAAGCCGAGTGAGCTGAAGCAGATCCTGCGGCCGAAGCCGATCGTGCTCAACCCGACCGAACGACGACTGGCGAGCGCGCACACGATCGCCGACCTGCGGATGATCGCCCGCAAGCGGACGCCTCGCGCGGCGTTCGACTACACCGACGGCGCCGCGGAGCTGGAAGACAGCCTCCGCCGCGCCCGGCAGGCCTTCCGCAGCGTGGAATTCCACCCCAACGTCCTGCGCGGCGTGTCCGATGTGGACACGAGCAAGGAGATCCTCGGCAAGCGTTCGGCACTGCCGTTCGCGTTCGCGCCGACCGGGTTCACGCGGATGATGAACCACGAGGGCGAGTCCGCGGTGGGCCGCGTGGCGCAGCGCAACGGCATCCCGATGGGGCTGTCGACCATGGCGACCACGTCGATCGAAGACCTCGCGGCGGCCGCGCCGGAGGCCCGCAAGTGGTTCCAGCTCTACGTCTGGCGTGACCACAAGGCGGGCGAAGATCTGATGAATCGCGCCTGGGCCGCCGGCTTCGACACGCTCATGCTGACGGTGGACACCCCGGTCGCGGGCGCGCGGCTGCGCGACGTCCGCAACGGGCTGACCATCCCGCCCGCGCTCACCCTCAAGACGTTCGTCGACGGCGCGATGCATCCGGCGTGGTGGTTCAACCTGCTGACCACGGAGCCGCTCACCTTCGCGTCGTTGAGCCAGTTCGACGGCACGGTCGCCGAACTGCTCAACAAGCTCTTCGACCCGACCTTGAACTTCGACGACCTCGACTGGGTCCGCCAGACCTGGCCGGGCAAACTCGTGGTCAAGGGCATCCAGAACGTCGACGACGCGCGTGACGTGGTCAAGCACGGCGCCGACGCGGTCCTGCTGTCCAACCACGGCGGCCGTCAGCTCGACCGCGCGCCGACACCGATCGAGCTGCTGCCCGCGGTGCTCGACGAGATCCAGGGCGACGCCGAGGTCTGGGTTGACACCGGCATCCTCTCCGGCGGCGACATCGTGGCCGCGATCGCGCGCGGCGCCGACGCGGTGCTGATCGGGCGGGCGTTCCTGTACGGCCTGATGGCCGGGGGCGAGCGTGGCGTCCAGCGGTGCGTGGACATCCTGCGCGCCGAGATGGTCCGGACGATGCAGCTGCTGGGCGTCCGCACCCTCGCCGACCTCAAGCCCTCGCACGCGACCATGCGCTGACCCTCACGCGTTTCGTCCCCTGGATGCGGTGGTTGGTATCGCCAACTACCGCATCCAGAGGACGAAACGCGGGTCAGGCGGAGGCCGTGGTGGCGCTGGAGGGAGCGGTCCGGACCTGCTTCGCCGTCCGGTTCCAGCTCCACCAGCCGTGCACGACCAGCCCGGCGAACACGATGTAGACCGCGGCCGAGAAGTACAGGCCCGAGGAGAGCTGCAGCGGTACGCCGATCGCGTCGACGACCAGCCACACCAGCCAGAACTCGACGAGACCCGCGCCCTGCGCGGCGAAGGCGACCAGCGTGCCGACGAAGATCGCGGCGTCCGGCCACGGCGCCCACGAGGCGTCCAGCGCGTCGAGGACCAGCGCCATCGCGGTGGTGCCGAGCGCGAACGCCCCGGCCATCGCCAGCCGCTCGGAGAGCCGCCCCTTGCGGACGACGACGCCGTAGACCGGGTCGCTGCGGCGGGACCAGGCCCACCAGCCGTAGATCGAGATGGCGAGGATCGCGACCTGCCTGGTGGCGAGCCCGCCGAGATGCGCGGAGACGTAGACCGAGAACAGCAGCACGGTGGCGCCGACCTGGACCGGCCAGGTCCACAGCGTGCGGCGTTGCGCCAGGAAGACCACGGCCAGCGCGAAGATCTGCCCCGCCAGTTCGGCGAAGGAGATCCACTGTCCGAGCACCGTGACACCGTTGTGCAGCAGGAAGTCCACGTCCGCACCCCTCTCCGTCTACCGCTCCAACATGCTCCGTCGCGACGCCATTCCCTAGGGAGTGTGAGGTGCGGAACAGGCAGGCGGCTCGAGAGACGCTGAGGAGACCCCCCATCGACGCGAAAAGGGCCCTCCACCGCGTGTTCCGCGGCGATGGGCCCCTTCGACTCCACGCGGGCCCGGTGCCTTCCTCGATCACCGGGCCCGCGGGATGCTCAGGAATCTACGCGACCGATGCCGACAGGCGAAGTCGGCGGCTCCGAACGGACCTCACGCTTGCCGTGAGCCTGCCCGGAGGCGGGCTCCAGCTGCCCCTGAAGGTTGGCCAGCCAGCCCTGCCAGCGGTCCTGCGCCGGCTTGATCAGGCCGCCGCCGAAGCCGACGACGATCACGCCGCCGATGGTGGCGAGCACGGTGATCAGGACCGGCCCGGTCACCGCCGTCGCGATGTTCACCTGGCCGAGGGCGGCGATGACGCCGAACGCCACGATCATCCAGTAGGCGATGGTGCCGAGCAGCCGTCCGGCCGGGCGGGCCGACAGCGCGCCGGTCACCAGGTCGCGGACGACCTTCGCGACGGCGGCCGCGACGATCACCAGCACCAGCGCCACCAGGATCCGCGGCAGGAACGCGATGATGTCGTTGAGCAGCGCGCTGACCGGATTGCTCTCACCGAATACGCCGAACGCGAGTTGCAGGGCGATCAGGAGAATGAAGTAGTACACGAGTTTGACGAGGATCCCGCCCGCGTCGACATTCGCTTGTTTGAGCGTTCCGGTGAGTCCGGTCTTCTCGATGAGCTTGCCGAAACCGATCTTCGACAGAACCAGTCCCAATGCCTTTGACACGGCCTTCGCGATCAACCAGCCGATGAGCAGGATGATCAGGAATCCCACCAGTTTCGGCACGAAGGTGGCGACAAGGTTCCATGCTTGCCCCAGACCGTCTTTCAGCTGCTCGCCCACGGCGAAATCCCCTCTCTGCGATCCGCGCCTGCCCCGGCGCGGCTTGCGAGGGATCGTTGATCACAGGCACCTCACCGGCAACTCGGCACCCCACGATCGAGTGAGTGAACTAGCGGGAAAAGATCCACAAGTCCCATACTTGTTCTACCGGTGGGGACCGGGGAGACGAGGCCGTCCGGCGCAGCGAAAAACGCTAGCGCCGGGCGGCCTCGAGTTTTATGCAAACACCTTTCACAATTCACCGCCGCGATCGGCACACCGACTGTCCATTTCGGACGATCCGGACGTCGGGCCGCAGGACGACGGCCCTCGGGCACGGGCGGACTAGGATCGGCTGACCATGGCTGATGCGACTTCCGGACGGCGTGTGCCCAAGCACCACGGGCTGTCCGCCAAGACCCTCCGGCGGCTCGAGCACGCCTCCGGCCGGCTCGCGAGCGCGAGTGTGGCGGTGATGGAGGAGCGGCTGAGCTGGTTCGCCCGCCTCCCCGCCGACCAGCGCGCGAGCGTTCTGCTGATCACCCAAGCGGGTGCCGCCGGCTTCGTCGACTGGCTCCGCGATTCGAAGGAGGCGCTCTCCCTCACGACCGAAGCGTTCCGCGAAGCGCCCGCCGAACTGTCCCGCTGGATCAGCCTGCGACAGGCGGTCGGCATGGTGCGGCTCGCGATCGAGGTGTTCGAGGAGCAGCTGCCGGAGTTCGCCGCGAACGAGTCGGAACGCGCCGCGCTGATCGAGGGGATCCTGCGCTACGGCAGGGAGATCGCGTTCGCCGCCGCCAACTCCTACGCGGCCGCCGCCGAGGCACGCGGTGCCTGGGACGCGCGACTGGAGGCGCTGGTCGTCGACGGCATCGTCCGCGGTGACGCCGAGGAGGCGGTGCTCTCCCGCGCCGCCGCGCTCGGCTGGGATCCCGCGGCGCCCGCCACCGCACTGGTCGGGACGCCGACGTCGGACGATCCGCCCGCCGTCGTGTTCGAGGTCCGCAGCCGCGCCGCGCGGGTGGGGCGCCCCGTGCTCCTCTCGGTGCAGGGGTCGCGCCTGGTCGTGGTCGTCGCCGGGCCCACCGAGGGCAGTGTCAAGGACCGCGAGATCCTCACCAAGCTGTCCGTCGCCTTCGCCGAGGGCCCGGTCGTCGCCGGTCCGACGGTGCCCACCCTCGCCGAGGCGCACCACAGTGCGACCGAAGCGCTCTCCGGGCTGCGCGCCGTCGTCGGCTGGCCCGGTGCGCCGCGGCCCGCGAGATCGATCGATCTGCTGCCGGAACGCGCGTTGTCCGGTGATCCGGAGGCGGAACGCCTGCTCGTCGAGCAGATCGCGCGGCCGCTGGAGGAGGCGGGCCCGGCGTTGCTGCGGACGGTGGAGACCTACCTCGACAGCGGCGGCGTGCTGGAGACCTGCGCGCGGACGCTGTTCGTGCATCCGAACACCGTCCGGTACCGGCTGCGGAAGGCGGCCGAACTCACCGGCCGTCATGCCGCCGAATCGCGCGACGCGTGGGTTCTCAAGGTGGCCCTGACCGTCGGGCGCCTGGCCCGCGCCCGCGGCCTCTGGTGACCATCCACCGCGACCTCCCGCCAGAACCCGTTGGTAACTCTGCGCAGTGACGGACTTCATAGGGAAAGCTGGTTGAACCCGACAAGGCTTTTGGGTTAAGCGCGGAGATCAGGAAGGCACTTTTGGAGGGTTCCGACAATTACGTCGGCAGGACTTGGTGAGCGTCGGCATCACGACCATGGTGGCCGAGAGTGTTCCCTAGTGGGGTGACAGCTGCAGTCCTCGCCCCCGGTCAGGGTTCCCAAGCCCCAGGCATGCTCTCCCCTTGGCTCGAGCTCGACGGCGCCCGCGCGCGCGTCGAAGCCTGGTCCGAGCGGGCCGGTCTCGATCTCGTCCGTCTCGGCACCGAGGCGGACGCCGAAGAGATCCAGGACACCGCGATCACGCAGCCGCTGATCGTGGCGCTGACCCTGCTGGCTTTCGAGCACCTTCAGCGCGAGGCCCCGGTCGCCGAGGACGCGCCGGTCGCCGGTCACTCCGTCGGCGAGCTGGCCGCCGCCGCGATCGCCGGCGTGCTGAGCGCCGAGGACGCCGTGGCGCTGGCCGCCGTCCGTGGCGCGGAGATGGCGAAGGCGTGCGCGCTGGAGCCCACGAGCATGGCCGCGGTCATGCTCGGCGACCCGGAGCAGATCGTCGCCTGGCTCGAGGGCCACGGTCTCGCCGCGGCGAACCGCAACGGCGCCGGTCAGATCGTCGCCTCCGGTGCCGCCGACGCGATCGAGAAGATCGTGGCGGAGCCACTCGAAGGCACCAAGGTCCGCGCGCTCAAGGTCGCGGGCGCGTTCCACACGTCGTATATGGCACCCGCGCGTGAGGCGCTGGCCGCGCACGCTGCGAAGATCACCCCGGCGGACCCCACGCGTCCGCTGCTGTCGAACGCCGACGGCCAGGTCGTCACCAGCGGGGCCGAGTACCTCGACCGGCTGGTCAAGCAGGTCACAAGTCCGGTGCGCTGGGACCTGACCATGGACGGGCTGGTTTCCTTGGGTGTCACTTCGACGCTCGAGCTGCCGCCCGCCGGCACGCTGACGGGTCTGGTCAAGCGACAGCTCAAGGGAACCGTGACCACCACCATCGCGCTGAAGACGCCCGCCGAGCTGGCGAAGCTTCAGGGGCAGGAGGACGCTTCGTGACCGACCGATCCACCTTGCGGCAGGCGCCGGGCGCCGCCGGGACCCGCATCCTCGGTGTCGGGAGCTTCCAACCCGAGAAGATCGTGACCAACGACGATCTCTCGAAGATCATGGACACCAACGACCAGTGGATCCGCGAGCGGGTCGGCATCGTCGAGCGCCGGTTCGCCGAGAAGGACGAGTCGCTGGTCGACATGGCGGTCAAGGCTGGCACCGCGGCGCTCGCCGACGCCGGGGTGGATCCGTCCGAAGTGGACACTGTCATCCTGCCCAACTGCACGATGCCCACGCAGATCCCGAACGCCGCCGCCCAGGTGGCCGACCGGATCGGGATCACGCATCCGGCCGCGTTCGACCTCAACGCCGCCTGCGCCGGGTTCTGCTACGGCCTCGGTGTCGCCTCGGACCTCATCCGGGCGGGCAGCGCTAAGAAGGCACTCGTCATCGGCGCCGAGAAGCTCACCGACCACGTCGACCCGGTCGACCGCGCGAACGCGATCATCTTCGCCGACGGCGCGGGCGCCGCGGTGGTCGGCGCGGCCGACACCGCGCAGATCGGCCCGGTCGCCTGGGGCAGCGCCGGCGAGCACGTCGACCTCATCTACATGCGTGACGACAAGTGGATCTACCAGGAGGGCCAGTCGGTCTTCCGGTGGGCGACCACCCAGATCGCGCCGATCGCGCTGCGGGCGCTGGAACTGGCCGGGCTCGAACCGTCCGATGTGGACGTGCTGATCCCGCACCAGGCCAACCTGCGCATCGTCGAGGCCATCGCCAAGAAGCTGCGCGCCAAGGGCGCCCGCGAAGACATGGTCGTGGCCGACGACATCAGGTACTCGGGCAACACCTCGTCCGCGTCCATCCCCCTCGCGCTGGACCACATGCGCAAGGCGGGCACCGTGAAGCAGGGCGACGTCGTACTCGCCGTCGGCTTCGGGGCCGGACTCTCCTACGCGGGCCAGGCCTTCATCTGCCCGTGATGAATACTTCCCCCGCGGGCGCCGTGTCCGCGGGGCAGCCGAAAGCATCACCGAGAAGGGAACAACCAGTGGCAGACAACGCAGAGATCCTCGCCGGCCTCGCCGAGATCGTCGAAGAGGTCGCCGGTGTGGCGCAGGACGACGTGACCGCCGAGAAGTCCTTCGTGGACGACCTCGACATCGACTCGCTGTCCATGGTGGAGATCGCTGTTCAGGCCGAGGACAAGTTCGGCGTCAAGATCCCGGACGACGAGCTGGCGAACCTGAAGACCGTTGGCGACGCGGTGAACTACGTGTCCGCCAACTCCAAGTAATTCCCAGTTCTTGATTGGCGCCGACCTTGGGGAGACTCCAATGAGCAACATCGACGTCGTGATCACCGGGATGGGCGCCACCACGCCGCTCGGCGGAGACGTCGCGTCCACGTGGGACGGTCTGCTCGCCGGGGCGAGCGGGATCCGCCGCATCGAAGCCGACTGGGTCGACGAACTCGACCTGCCGGTGAAGATCGGCGCCATGCTCGCCGTGGACCCGTCCGAAGTCCTGCCCCGGGTCCAGGCACGCCGCCTGGACCGCTGTGAGCAGGTGGCCCTCATCGCCGCCCGGCAGGCATGGGCGGACGCGGGATTCACGCAGCCGACCGATGAGCATCAGGACGTCGTCCCCGAGCGCCTGGGGGTGACCATCGGCACCGGTGTCGGCGGTCCGGTCACCCTGATCTCCCAGAACGACCTTCTGCACAAGCAGGGGCTCCGCAAGGTTTCCCCGCTGACCGTGCCGATGCTGATGCCGAACGGCCCCGCCGCACATGTCGGGATCGACCTGAAGGCCCGCGCCGGGGTGCACTCGCCCGCGTCGGCCTGTGCGTCGGGCGCGGAAGGCATCGCCGCCGGCTACGAGATGATCCGCTCGGGCCGCGCCGACGTCGTGGTCGCCGGTGGGGCCGAATCGTGCATCCACCCGATCACCCTCGCCGGCTTCGCACAGGCGCGGACGGTGTCCACCCGCAACGACGACCCGGCGAAGGCGTCCCGGCCGTTCGACGTGAACCGTGACGGTTTCGTCCTCGGCGAGGGATCCGGCGTCGTCATCCTGGAGCGGGCGGACCGCGCCAAGGCCCGCAACGCGCGGATCTACGCGCAGCTGAGCGGGTACGGGATCACCTCGGACGCTTACCACATCACGGGTAACCACCCGGAGGGTATCGGCCAGATCGCCGCCATGCGGCAGGCGATGACGATGGCGGGGGTCTCCCCCTCCGACGTCGGCCACGTCAACGCGCACGCGACCTCCACGGTCGTCGGCGACGTCGGCGAGGCCGCGGCGATCCGCAACGCCATCGGTGACCACACCGTGGTGACCGCGCCCAAGGGCGCACTCGGCCACCTGGTCGGCGGCGCGGGCGCGGTCGAGGGCATCGCCACGATCCTGGCCATCTACCACGGCCTCGTCCCGGCGACGCTGAACCTCGAGGACCTGGACCCGAAGGTGCAGCTCGACGTCGTCTCCGGTGAGGCGCGCAAGGTCGAGCTGAGCGCGGCGATCAGCAACTCGTTCGGCTTCGGCGGGCACAACACGGCGCTGCTGTTCACTCCGGCGGCCTGACAATGTTATGAACGGGACTTTCATTGCAAATTTTGCAATGAAAGTCCCGTTCATAACATCCGGAGCCGCTTCGGTCAGGCTTCTGAGCGCTTAACCAGATGCCGTCCGATCCACCAGGCCGCCTCCACCAGCACGATCCCCACCCCGGCGCAGGCGAACGCCGAGAGCGTGTACGCGCTCACGCTCGGGTCCAGCGCGAAGAACTTCTGCGTGAACGGGATCAGGAACAGCGCGAGGGTCAGCACGACCATCCCGCCGATCAGCCCGATCTTCCACCACCGGTACGGCCGCGCGACGATCCCGAGCACCCACAGCGCGATCGTGATCAGCGTGATCAGCGCCGTCGTCCCCGCCTGGATCTTGTCCAGTTCGGACTGTCCGGATCCCTTGTACACCAGCAGGTAGCTGACGAACGTCGCGGTGGCGATGACCAGCCCGGCCGGGACGGCCATCCGCATCACCCTGCCGACGAACCCGGTACGGGCGCGTTCGTTGTTCGGTGCCAGCGAGAGCACGAAGGCGGGCAGGCCGATCGTGAACCACGCGGTGATCGTGATGTGGCGCGGCAGGAACGGGAACGGCACCTGCGCGATGCCGACCATCAGCGCCAGCAGCACCGAGTAGACCGTCTTGGTGAGGAACAGGTTCGAGACCCGCTCGATGTTGCCGATCACCCGCCGCCCTTCGGCGACCACATGCGGCAGGGTGGCGAACTTGTCGTCCAGCAGCACGATCTGCGCGACCGCGCGGGTGGCCGGGCTGCCGGCGCCCATGGCGACGCCGATGTCCGCGTCCTTCAGCGCCAGGACGTCGTTGACGCCGTCGCCGGTCATCGCGACGGTGTGGCCCTTCGACTGCAGCGCGCCGACCATCGCGCGTTTCTGCAGCGGCGTCACGCGGCCGAAGACGGCGCGGTCCTCGACCGTGTCGGCCAGCTTTTCGGCGTCCTCCGGCAGTTTCCGCGCGTCGACGGGTTTGTCCGCCCCCGGCAGGTCGAGCGTGCTCGCGACCGCGCCCACCGAGATGGCGTTGTCGCCGGAGATGACCTTGACCGCGACGTCCTGGTGCGCGAAGTAGTCCAGCGTGTCCTTCGCGTCCGGGCGGACCTTCTGCTCCAGGACCACGAGCGCCACGGGTGCGATGTCGCCGGGGCCCTCGGCCGCGTCGACGGCCCGTTCGGCACGGCCCAGCAGCAGGACGCGCAGCCCGCGCGAGCCGATCTTCTCGGCTTCCGCCCGGTGCTCGCCCTCGGGCAGCAGGACGTCGGCCGCGCCGAGCACCCAGTCACCATCGCCGCCGAACGACGCGCCGCTCCACTTGCGCGCCGAGGAGAACGGCATGGTCGTGGAGACCCGCCAGCCCGGATCGGTCCCGTGCGCCTCCGCGATCGCCTGCAGGCTGGCGTTCGGCCGCGGGTCGGCGGCGGCGAGCGCGGCCAGTGCGTCGTCCACCGGATGCCCCGGCGTGATCTCGCGGACCTCGGCAAGCCGCATCGCGTTCTCGGTGAGCGTGCCGGTCTTGTCCGCGCACACCACGTCGACGCGGGCGAGTCCCTCGATCGCGGGCAGTTCCTGCACCAGGCACTGGCGTTTGCCCAGCCGGATGACGCCGACCGCCAGCGCGACACTGGTCATCAGCACCAGGCCCTCGGGCACCATCGGCACGAGCGCCGCGACCATGCCGCGCAGCGCGTCGGGCCATGCCTGGTCGCCGGCGAGCTGGTTGTAGATGGTCAGCGCGCCCGCTGGGACGAGCAGGTAGGTGATGAACTTGAGGATCTTGTCGATACCCTGCCGCAGTTCCGACTTCACCAGGGTGAACTTGCTGGCCTCCGCGGCCAGCTTCGCCGCGTAGGACTCGTCACCGATGATGTCCGCGCGGTAGGTGCCGCTGCCCGCGACGACGAAGCTGCCGGAAAGCACCTTGTCGCCGGGCTGTTTGACCACCGGATCGGATTCCCCGGTCAGCAGCGATTCGTCGACCTCCAGCGCGTCGGCCGTCAGTGCCGGTCCGTCGACGACGATCTTGTCGCCGGGTCCCAGTTCGACGAGGTCCCCGAGGACGACGTCTTCCGGGGCGATCTCGGCGCTCTGCCCGTCACGGCGGACGGTCGGCTTCGCCTGTCCGACGATCGCGAGCCGTTCCAGGGTCCGTTTCGCCCGGAGCTCCTGGATGATGCCGACCGCGCTGTTGACGATGATCAGTCCGCCGAACAGCCCGTCGATGAAATACCCCGTCGACAGGATGAGCACGAACAGCACGCCGTAGATGGCGTTGATCCGGGTGAAGACGTTCGCACGGATGATTTCGCCGGTGGTCCGGCTGGTCTTCGTCGAGACCACGTTGGTCTGGCCCGCGGCCACCCGCTGGGCGACCTCTTCGCTGGTGAGCCCCCTCGAGGCGTCGGTCAGCAGGGCCGGCTGATCAATTGCCATGCCCGCGACTCTATTCCGCCCGGCCCCGGCCCGCGTCAGCCTGCGGGACCATGTCGCCCCTTACTTCAGCATCTTTCGTGCTCGGGACTGGTGCCGCCGTCGGTGGTGTCGACCCGCCACGATCCGCTTTCCAGGCGCAGCGGCAGTACCAGCCGCCAGCGGATACAGGCCTCGGGCAGGTAAACCGGCGCGTCGTCGACGTCCTGCGTGCTGGTGAAGGCGACGAGTACCCGGAGCGTGCCGGGAGAGCCGGGCTCGATGCGGTAGACGAGGATGCTGCCGTCCCGAGTGGACTGATAGTCGTTCTTCCACTCGGACGAGGTCTTGGTCTTGGCCCGTTCCCTGCTGACCACCGAAGTCCACTTCGGATAGTCGCGGAAGTTGATGGCGTCGAAATACCCCTGCAGTACCTGCCGGACGCTCTGGTACTGCGGATGCGCGAAGACGTCAGGCGTGACTTCGACGATGGGTGAACCCGGCTGCGCCTCCGGGGCGACCGGCGACGGCGAGTCGGTGACGACCGGCTCGTGGGGCTGGGCCTCGGGACGGCGGTAGAGCTCACGCGCCAGCAACCCGATGCCGACGGTCAGGGAGATCACCACCACCAGGACGGGGATCAGCCACCGCTGACGGGAGGCGGGGCGAGGCTGGGCGGTCACCCTGAAAGGTTAGCCGCCCGCCTCTTCCGTCTTCACGCCCTCTACCCGACCTGGTGCAGCCAGGTGACCGGTGCGCCGTCTCCGGCGTGCCGGTACGGTTCGAGCGCTTCGTCCCAATTGGCGGCGAGGAGCTCGTCGAGCTTGTGCGCCAGGGATTCACCGGTGCGGACCTTGCTCACGAGAGCGCGCAACTGGTCCTCACCCACGACGATGTCGCCGTTGGCACTGGTCCTGCCGTGCCACAGGCCGAGGCCGGGGGCGAAACAGAACCTCTCACCGTCGACCCCCGCACTGGGCTCTTCGGTGACTTCGAACCGGATCATCGGCCACGCCTTGAGCGCGGACGCCAGCTTCGCGCCGGTGCCCGAAGGCGCGCGCCAACCACATTCGGCGCGGAGCTGTCCTGGACTGGCGGGCTGCGCCGTCCACTTCAACTCGACTCGGGCACCCAGGGTGCCCGAAATAGCCCACTCGACGTGCGGACAGACCGCAGACGGCGACGAGTGGACGTACACCACGCCACGGGTGTTGCCACGGGTGCTCACTGCTGACCTCCGCTACTCGACGAGGGGCGTCTTCCCCTACGACCTCGCGAGCTGCGCTGGTCAGGTGGCTCGTGCCGCCTCCCGGTACGCGTGAGCACATTGTGCACCCCAACTGTGCTGTTTGGCCACATGAACACCACAAGTCGCACCTGATTGGGACGCGGGACCCCTGTTGGAGGCTTCACCGGGGGCGTCAAGATCCCAAGCCCGGTCCGTGAAGGACTCCTTGAGGGACCCTGGGTCCCTCAAGGAGTCCTTCACGGACACGAAGACCGCCACATGCGGCACGCAAGCATCAGCAGCCACGACGGGGGCGCGTGAAGGGGGCCTTCCCTCGGCTGAGCCGAGGGAAGGGGGCCTTCACGCGGGTTAACCCTGGGCGCCGAGGGACTGGGCGGCGGCGAAGGTGTCCACCAGGCCGGTGCCCTTGTCGAAGCTCGACGTGTACGGACCGGCCGCCTCGTACTGCGAGCCGTTCGCGAACTTGTACGCCGTGCCCTTGATCGCGGCCTCGATGTCGGCCGGGCTCGCGTCCGGCGCCACCTGGAACAGCTGCGCGACGATGCCGGTGATCTGCGGCGCCGCCATCGAAGTCCCACTGATCACGTTGTAGGTGCCGAGATCCAGCAACCCAGGGCCGTTCTTCGGCTGCAGGCCCTGCGTGCAGATCGGCTGCGTCGGACGGCACGCCGACAGGATGTTCTCCCCCGGCGCGGAAACGTCGGGCCAGGTCGCCTTGTCGGTCTTCAGCCCGCGCGAGGAGAAGTCGGACACCGTGCCGTCACGGGTGCCGGTCCCCTGGTCGTTGAACGACGCCACCGAAAGCACGCCCGGTGTCTGGTCCTGTCCCGGCGGGTTGGAGAGGTTCGCCGAACCGTCACCGCCGTCGTTCCCGTTCGCCCACACCGTGACGACCCCTTCCGCGGCGAGCGCGCGCTGCAGCTTCACCGTCGCCGAGTTCGGGTCGAAGGCGCCACCTCCGCTGGGACCGTAGGAGTTGTTGGTCACCTTGATCGGCGGGCACACCGATGCCGGGACGCCCGCGCCGCACGGCGCCGCGTGGTGCTCCAGCACCCAGTTCAGCGCCGCGTCCGTGCCGAGCACGAGCAGGGCGGCCCCGGTCGAGACCGAGACGATCTTCGCCCCCGGAGCCGAACCGCCGACCTTGGTGCCGTCGGTCAGCGTCAGCCGGTTGCCCGCGGCGATGCCGGTGACATGCGTGCCGTGGCCGCCGAGGGAGAGGGTGTCGGTGTCGACCGAGGTCGGGACGTCGACAATGCAGCCGGTCGTGGTCCCGTCGAGGCACAGGCTCTTCAGGCTGCGCACCACCCGCGTCTTGCCGTCGGCACCCTTGAACGCGGGATGCGTGGGGTCGACGCCGGTGTCGATGATCGCGACCGAGACACCGCGGCCGTCCACGGGCGCGCCGCTGGAGTCCTTCAACGTCGTCTGCGCCTGCAGGCTCCGCGTGGCCGTGGTTCCAGCGCTGCCGTGCGCCTTGAGTTTCTCGTTGCCTTCGACGTAGGTGACCCCGGCGGCCTTGCGGACCGCGCGGACCTGGTCGGCGGTCCCACGGACGGCGACGACGCCGATCTTGGCGAACGAGGTGACCTTCGTGAGTCCGGCCTCCTTCGCGGCACGTTCGGCGGTGGCGACATCGCCGGCGTGCACGAACGCGGTCACCACGGTGGCGCCGGTGACGGCCGAGAGCAGGCGGGAAAGTCCGGGGGCAACGGGGGCGAGCGGTCCCGTGGCCTGCGCGGGGACCATCCCCGCGACCGGGACGGCCAGCAGGGCGACGACGAGTGCGGCGCGTCGACGCCACGGACGAGATACGGCCATGATGTTTCTCCTGGTGACAGGGGACAAGGGCGCTGCCACGTACCAACGAGTAATACCTGGACGAGTGACGGCGCTCACGCGCATGACAAGTCTCGTGGCTCTCACCTGGGACGTGTCTCCCCGCTACTCCGTTCGGAGGCGCTACTTTGTGCACCGAGACCGACGAGATGGGGAGGGGTTCGGTGCGACTCGTTCGCCTCGCTCAGCAGCCGTCCCGGGTGGCCGAGGACGTACGCGCCGCGCTGGCCTCGCTCGGCCGCGGCAGCACCGTCGTCGGCGGGGTCGCCCTGATCGGCGCCCGCCCGGCCGACGAACGGGCCGTCGAGGCGGTCATCGTCATGCCCAAGGGCGTCATCATCGTCATCGGTGTCGACCTGCCGGACCCGGCACTGAAGCTCGAAGCCCCGCTCGGCGGGCCGTGGAAGGCCGACGGCTGGCCCCTGGTCCACGGCGACACTTCGATCAACCCGGCCACCGACGCGCTCTCGCTGTCCGCCGCGTGCACGCACAAGATCGCCGACGTCGCCCCCGGCGCCGGGCCGATCGGCACGATCATCGCCGTCGGCCCGTACGTGGAGACGGTCGATCAGCCGCCCTCGGACCTGGCCGGTTCGGTCCGGGTCCTGTACCCGACGGCGACGACCATGCTCGCCGCGACGGTCTCGCTGGCCACCGCGGACCGGCCCCGGTCGGTCCAGCAGGCGCGGGAGCTGATCGCCGCGCTCGCCCCGGACGCGCCGCCGATGCCCGAAGAGATGTTGCTCGGCGAGGGATTCAGCGCCTACTCCGACGAAGAGCCGACCATCGTCCGCGAGAATCCGCTCGTCGCCATCGCGCCGACGGTTCCGGTGCGGCATCCCGGGAAGGCGAAGAGACCGGCGAAACCGGCCACTCCCCCCGCCCCGCCCGCCAAGCCCGTTCAGCCGTCCGCCGCTCCCGTGAAGCCCGTCGCCCCGGTCCGGCAGGCCCCGCTGCCCGTCGCGGCCGCGGCTCCCGCTCCCGCGGCGCAGGCACCCGCTTCCGCTTCCGCCGAGTCCGCACCGAAGGCGCCGCACCAGTCCAAGACGGTGAAATGGTTGCCGCTCGCCGCGATCGGCCTGCTCATCGTGCTGCTGGTCGCGGCCATCACCGTCGCTTCCGGCGGTGACGACACCGCGTCGACGCAGCCTCCCCCGCCGCCGACCCCGGCGACCAGCTCTCCCCCGCCCAGCAGCAGCGCCGTGGAGAACATCCAGTTCACCTCGCGGGCGTCGGCCGCGGACCAGAAATGCGCTTCGCACGCGTACGGCGACGTCCAGGCGAGCCTTCAGCGGACGAGTTGCACGACGGTGAAACGAGCCAGCTTCGCCAGTTCCATCGACGGCCGGGCCGCGGCGGTGACGGTCGCCGTCGTCGAGTTCCCGGACACCGCGCTCGCGACCGCGTTCAAGGCGGCCGCCGACACCCCCGGCGGTGGCGGCATCCTCGATCTCGCCACCGAGACCAACCAGTGGCAGGGCGACGTCCCGGTGTTCGAGGGCGCGGCCTACCAGAGCAGCCAGGACGGGAACTCGGTCCGGCTGATCCAGGTGGTGTGGGTGCCGGGACCGTCCACTCCGGACGATCCCGGCCTGGTCCGAGGCGCGAAGGCCGCGCTCGAACTCCCCGTCAACGGCTGAAGCTCAGAGCCCGTAGGCCTCCAGCAGGCGCAGCCACACTTCGCTGATCGTGGGGAACGACGGGACAGCGTGCCACAGCCGCGACAGCGGGACCTCCCCTACGATCGCGATCGTCGCCGCGTGCAGCAGCTCCGCCACGTCCTGCCCGACGAAGGTCGCGCCGACCAGGACACCGCGTTCGGTGTCGACGACGATCCGCGCCTTGCCCGCGTAGCCGTCCGCGTGCAGCGACGAACCGGCCACCGCGATGTCGATGTCGACGACGCGATGCGGCTTGCCCTCTTCCGCTCCGGCGAGCCCGACCGACGCGACCTCCGGGTCGGTGAAGACCACCTGCGGGATGGCGTGATGGTCGGCCGTGGCGCTGTGCGCGCTCCACGCGGCGGAGTCGACCGGCTTGCCCGCGGCCTGTGCGGCCACCGCGTCCCCAGCGGCGCGGGCGGCGTACTTGCCCTGGTGGGTCAGCGGCGCGCGGCCGGTGACGTCCCCGACGGCGAACAGCCAGTCACCGTCCACAGCGGACACACGGCCGTTGTCGTCCGTCGTGAGCGCGGCACCGGCTTCGAGCCCCAGCGCCTCCACGCCGAGTCCGTCGGTCGCCGGGCGGCGGCCGGTGGCGACGAGCAGTTCGTCGACGACCAACCTCCCACCGCCCTTCAGCGACAATTCCTTACCACCGTCCAAAGCGGACACTGACTCGAGACCGGAGCCGGTGTGCACGGTCACGCCGGCTTCGCGAAGCCCCGCGATGACCGCGTCGCCGACGAAGTCCGGCAGCCGCGGCAAGGGGCGTTCGCCCGAGATGATCAAGTGGACTTCGGCACCGAGGGTGGCGTAAGCCTGCGCCATCTCGACGCCGACGACACCGCCGCCGAGGACGCCGAGGCGGCGCGGGACCTCTTCCGCCGAGGTCGCCTCCCGCGACCCCCAGGGCGAAATGGTGTCCAGTCCGGGGATCCGCGGCGTCCGCGGCACGCTGCCGGTGGCGACGATCACCGCGTGCCGCGCGGTCAGCACGTCACCGCCGTCGACCGTGACCTCGCGCTCACCGGTGATCCGGCCGTGCCCGCGGATCGGGACGATCCCGACGCCTTCGGCCCACTTGACCTGTCCGGTGTCGTCTCCCTTGCCGGTGAACCAGTCCCGGCGCGCGAACACCTTGGCCGGGTCGACCGCGTCGCCCACCGGGACACCCGGGACCCGTTTGGCGGCGGCGAGGAGGAGCCCCGGCCGCAGCAGTGCCTTGCTCGGAATGCAGGCCCAGTAAGAACATTCGCCGCCGAAGCGTTCGTGTTCGACGAGGGCGACCTGGAGGCCGCCGCGTGCGGCGCGCTCGGCGGCGACCTCGCCGACCGGTCCGCCTCCGATCACGATCACGTCAAAAGTCTGTGCTGACATGCATTCAGCGCACACCACCGCGCAGCTTCGCGCAACCTGCCGCTATCCTCGTGTCGCTGCGTGAGTCATCAGCCGCGGGTTCAGGTTGCACCGTGCCGGTTACGCAGTAGAACGATCGAGCGCGGGAGGTTTTTCATGGCCAGGAACACTGCTGTGCATTTGCTGGACGATCTGACCGGCGAGGCGGCCGAGGAAACGGTCGCTTTCGGTTTGGACGGAATCGCCTACGACATCGACCTTTCGGCCGACAACGCCACCGCGCTCCGGGAAATCCTGCGTGCTTATGTGGAAAACGGCCGCCGGATCGGTGGACGGAAACTCCGCCCCCGGGTCGTGCAGCGGCCCAAGGGTGCCCGGGTGTCGAAGTCGACCCCGAAGACCGCGGCGACCGCCGCCAAGGCGGAGGCCAAGACGGCCGCGAAGCCGGGCCGCAAGCCCGCCGCGAAGGGCGTCGCCGGCCGTAAGCCCGCCGCCGCCAAGGCCGCCCCCAAGACCGCCGCCGCGAAGGTCGCCGCGCCCAAGGCGGAGAGCAAGACCACCGCCAGGACCACGGCGAAAGCCACCGCCGCCAAGGCGAAGTCGGCTCGCGGCACGGCGGCGAAGACCACCGCCGCCAAGACCACGGCCGGACGCGCCAAGGCCGCCGCCGCGACCAAGACGCCGGTGAAGGCGGCGGCTCCGAAGGCCTCCGCCAAGACCACGGCCGCCGCTCCGAAGACCGCCGCCAAGACTCCGGCGAAGAAGGCCGCGGAGCCGAAGAAGACCACCCGGGCCGCCCGCAAGGTGCCCGTCGTCACTTTCTCGGCCAAAGAAAAGTAATTCGCCGAAAAGCTGGAAAAAGCCCCTTGCGGAGATTTCCATAGTCTCCGCAAGGGGCTTTTCGCGTCCGGCTCGTGAGTGGTAATGACGGTTCTAACCGTCATTACCACTCACGAGCGTTGGGCACCCGAGGAATGCCATTCGGAGTAGTGGTAGCGCGTGTGGCCGAGCGAGCGGTGCCAGTCCAGCTCCGCCGCCGAGGGCTTGCGGGTGGTGAGTTCGCCCAGTTGCGCGGCCGCCGCGGCCCGGACCGCGGCCGTGACGTCGGCAACACCTTTGCGCAGGCCGTGGTCGGCGAGCGACGCGACCTGGCTCCGATGCGAGTCGAGCGGACGGGGATCCGCCGGTGCCGCGGTGAGGTACCGGCCGACCCGTTCGGCGGCGGTCGAAACGAGCAGGGTCGAATGCGCGAGCAGGCCCGTTCTCGTCCGGAACACGGCGAAACCGCACAGCTTCGAGTCACCGACGAACAGTCCCCGGTCACCGAGCCGCGACGGCAGACCGAGTCCGGCCACCGTCGCGGTCATCAGCTCTCCGAGCGCTTCGAGCGGCTTCCCCGCCAGGCCGTGCCCCGACAGGACGAGGGTGATGTTGAGATTGCCGGGATCGTGGAACACCGTGCCGCCGCCGCTGGCCCGGCGCAGCACCGGAACGCCGTCGCTCGCACAGACGTCGACCTTGACCTCGCGTTCGATCTTCTGCCCCCGCCCCACGACCACACAGTCGGTGTTGCGCCAGATCCACAGGACCGGCGCCTCCGGTGCGGCGCGCAGGAGGGCTTCGTCGAACGCGAGGTTGTCGGCCGGGTCGTCGAACGCGGCGACGACTTCCGAGGGGCCGGTCACAGTGCTTTGAGTTCCTCCACGATCTCGCCCACCGACGATTTCGCGTCGCCGAAGAGCATGCTGGTCTTCGCATCGTAGAAGAGCTCGTTGTCGATGCCCGCGAAGCCCGAGCTCATCGAGCGTTTGAGCACGATCACCGACCGGCTGTGGTTCACCTTGAGGATCGGCATCCCGTAGATGGGCGAGCCCGGATCGGTCTCCGCGGCCGGATTCGTGACGTCGTTCGCGCCGATCACCAGCGCGACGTCGGTCTGGGCGAACTCGGAGTTGATCTCGTCCATTTCCTTGAGCTGCTCATACGGGACGTCGGCCTCGGCGAGGAGCACGTTCATGTGCCCCGGCATCCGGCCGGCCACCGGATGGATGGCGTAGGCGACCGTGATCCCCTTGGCCTCCAGCAACTTCGCCATCTCGCGGACCACGTGCTGCGCCTGCGCGACGGCCATGCCGTAACCGGGGACGACCACGACCTTGTTCGCGTACGCCATCTGGATAGCGGTGTCGGACGCGCTGGTGCTGCGGACCGGCCGGACCTCGCCGGAGCCGCTGCTCGCGACCGCCGTACCGCCGCCGAACCCACCGGCGACGATGGCCGGGATCGACCGGTTCATCGCCTTCGCCATCAGGTTGGTCAGGATCGAACCCGAGGCGCCGACGATCATGCCCGCCACGATCAGCGCGGTGTTGTCGAGGGCGAGCCCCATGGCCGCCGCCGACAGCCCGGTGAGCGCGTTCAGCAGGGAGATGACCACCGGCATGTCCGCGCCGCCGATCGGCAGCACGACCACCACGCCGAGCACACCCGCGGCCACCAGCAGGCCGATCATCAGCAGTTCGGCGTCGCCGCCGGTGGCGATGACGACGGCGAGGACGACCGCGGCGATCAGTACCAGCGCGTTGACCGGCTGCTGCAGTTTGCCCAAGGTGATCGGGCGGCCGGAGATGAGCTCCTGCAGCTTCCCGAACGCGATGTTCGAGCCCCAGAAGGAGATCGACCCGACGATCGCGGCGAAGAGCGACGCGATCGCGACGTACGCCGGCTCGTGCGCGTAGCCGTCCGTGGTCCGGAACTCGACCCACGCGATGAGCGCGACCGCCCCGCCGCCGACGCCGTTGAACAGCGCCACCATCTGCGGCATCGCGGTCATCTTCACCTTGCGCGCGGACGGCACGCCGACGACGACACCGATCGCGACACCGAGTGCGATCAGCAGCCAGTTGCTCATCCCCGGCGTCAGAAGCGTCGCGATCACCGCGATGCCCATGCCGACGGCGGCGATCCAGTTGCCGCGCACCGCGGTGCGCGGACCAGTCAGCCCCATCAGGCCGTAGATGAACAGTGCGAAGGAAATGATGTAGAGGACGGCGATGAAGGTCGTCACTTGTCACCACCCTCTTCCGGCTTCTTCGCCTTGAACATCGAAAGCATCCGGTCGGTGACGAGGAAGCCGCCGACCACGTTGATCGTGCCGAAGGCGATCGCGATCACCAGCAGGATCTTGTTCAGTACGCCGTCCACGCCGAGGCCGAGCACGATCAGCCCGCCGAGCAGGACGATGCCGTGGATGGCGTTGGTCCCCGACATCAGCGGGGTGTGCAGGGTGTTGGGCACCTTCGAAATGACGGTGAAACCCACGAATCCGGCGAGCACGAGGATCGCCAGGCTGCCTACCAGCATCACTCGCCCCCTTCTTCTTTTCCGGCCACGCAGGCCCCGGCGACGATCTCGTCGGAGAAGTCGAGCGCGAGCTGGCCTTCCTTGTCGACGAGCAGTTCCAGCAGTTCGGTCACGTTGCGCGCGTACAGCTCGCTGGAATGCGCGGGCATCTCCGCGGCGAGGTTGAGCGGCGAGCAGATGGTGACGTCGTACTCGACGACCTCCTCGCCCGGTTTCGTCAGTTCGCAGTTGCCGCCGGACTCACCGGCGAGGTCGACCACGACACCACCGGCGGGCATCCCCTTCACCGCGTCGGCGGTGACGAGGGTCGGCGCCTTGCGGCCGGGGACGAGCGCCGTGGTGATCACGACGTCGAACTTCGTGATCGCCTCGGTGAGCCTGCGTTGCTGCTCGGCCCTTTCCTCCTCGGTCAGCTCGCGGGCGTATCCGCCTTCGCCGACCGCCTCGATGCCGAGGTCGAGGAATTTCGCGCCGAGCGATTTGACCTGTTCGCCGACCTCGGGCCGGACGTCGTACCCGGTGGTCTGCGCACCGAGCCGTTTCGCCGTCGCCAATGCCTGCAATCCGGCGACGCCCGCGCCGAGCACGAGCACCTTCGCCGGTGGCACGGTGCCCGCGGCGGTGGTGAGCATCGGGAAGAACCGGGTGAGTTTCTGTGCTGCCAGCAGAACCGCGCGATAACCCGCGACACTGCTCTGCGACGACAACGCGTCCATGGCCTGCGCGCGGGAGATCCGGGGGATCGCCTCGACGGCGAAGGCGCGCACACCCGCCGATTCCAGCGCCGCTATCCCATCCGGATCGGCCCGTGGATTCAGGAAACCGATGAGGATCGTGCCTGTTTTGAGCTTCGCGACTTCGGCCGCGCTCGGAGGCGCCACTTTCACCACGATGTCGGCATCCCACGCGTCGCCGAGCTCCGCGCCCGCCTGCTCGAATACCTCGTCGGCGAGCAGCGCGCCGGCGCCCGCACCGGGCTCGACCACCACCCGCATTCCGCGTCCTGAGACACGCTCGATGAGTTTCGGTACCAGCGCGACGCGGCGTTCTCCCTGCCCGGTCTCCCGGACAACACCGACCGTGAGCTGCTCGTTTTCTGCCGCCACAGGCGACCTCCTCGCTGGAGAGGACCACACGAACTCGCACTGTTTACCATGTCCGGCCGACAAGTCCCATGGCTGAACGTGTCCGGAAGGCATCTTTGCGTGACATCCGCCATCACGATCGATCCAGCCATCGATCCAGGTGGGGGATGTCATAAGGGGTCCCCATAGGACGGAATTCGTCCTATGGGGACCCCTCATGACACTTACGGAGCAACGGTTCCGCCCGTCACGGAACACTGCGCCAGTTCGGCACCCCCAGAAAGATCAGCCGCAACCGCCGTTCGGCCGTGCGCACGATCTCGCTGTCGCGCGCCGGGGTCTCGAGCAACTCCAGCACAGTCGTGAGCATGGTCGTCACGATCAGGTCGGCGAGCAGGTGGAGATCCTCGGTGGCCCATTCGCGGAGATTGTCGAACCGCGCGAGGTCGACGGCGAGTTCGCTGACGAAGAGCTTGAGTTCGAAACCGATCGCCTGCCGGACCGGGCCGGTGCCGCCGTAGCGCTCCCGCGTCAGGAAGTGGAAGTGATCCTCGTGCGCCCGTACGTGCTCGTGCAGGATGCGCACGGACGTGCGGATCATGTCGTTGTACGCCGCGGGCCTGGTGCGCGCCGAGCGGATCATCGTGCGGAGTGTGCGCATCGACTCCTCGACGAGCGCGACCCCGAGTTCGTCCATCGACGCGAAATGGCGATAGAACGCCGTCGGCACGATCCCCGCCTGTTTCGCGACTTCTCGCAGGCTCAGGCCGGAAAACCCGCGTTCCGCGACCAGGTCCAGCGCGGCGTCCAGCAGCGCTTGCCGCGTGCGCTGTTTGCGCTCCTGCCGGGAAACGGGCTCAGTTGTCACGACGGACAGCGTAATCGCCTCCGTCCTATCACCCACGTCACATCGGCCTCCTCTCGCGTTGACAAGCGGGACCATCGCCACTTCACTGTTCAGTGTACAAGCGTTCACTGAACTTCTTGGAAAAACTTCGGGAGATGTGATGACGGCACTGGTACCGCGCAGGGCCAGGCGGCTGGCCTCGCTGGCCGAGGCCCTGCTCACGCCCCATGGCATGGACCGCTACCTCGAACTCGTCGATCCGATGCTGGTCCGCCGAGAGATCCGCGGCCTGGTCACCGATGTCCGGCGGCAGACCCCCGACACGGTCACCCTGACCATCCGGCCGAGCCGGGCCTGGCGCGGCTTCGTCGCGGGTCAGTACGTGCGGGTGACCGTCGAGATCGACGGCGTCCGCCGCACCCGCTGCTACTCGCCCGCCGGTTCGGAGCACGACGGCACACTGGAACTGACCATCAAGGCCGACCCGCAGGGCCTCGTCTCACGGCATCTGAACCGCACGGTCACCATCGGTTCCGTACTCGGACTGTCCACTCCGGACGGTGAGTTCACGCTGCCGTCGCCGAGGCCCCGGCGGATCCTGCTGCTGAGCGGCGGAAGCGGGATCACGCCCGTCCTGTCGATGCTGCGCACGCTGGCGGACGAGCGTCACGAGGGCGATGTCGCCTTCCTGCACTACTCCAACGGCGCCGACGACGCGCTCTACCGCGCCGAACTCGCCGACCTCGCCCGCCGCCTGCCCGGTCTGCGGGTGGTACACGCGTTCACCCACGCGAAAACCGGCGGGGACCTGCACGGCTTCTTCTCGAAGGAGCACCTCGCGGAGGCCGCGCCGTGGTATCCGGACGCCGAGACCTTCCTGTGCGGGCCGAAGCCGCTGATGGATTCCGTCCGCGAGGCGTTCGAGGCCGACGGCCTGGGTGCACATCTGCACACCGAGGAGTTCACCCCACCCGCGCTCACCTTCGACACCGACAGCGCCGAGGGGCAGATCCGGTTCGCGCGCAGCGGCCGCGAATTCGAGAACTCCGGGAAACCGTTGCTGGAGCAGGCGGAAGACGCGGGCCTGCGGCCGGAACACGGCTGCCGGATGGGCATCTGCTTCTCCTGCACGCAGGTCAAGACCTCGGGCTGCGTGCGCAACGCCAAGACCGGCGAAACCTCCAGCGAAGAGAACGAAGAGATCCAGCTCTGCATCTCCGTCCCCGTCGGGGACGTCGAGATCAACGCTTAGAAAGGACTCCGGCATGACCGGCTTGCAGGACAAACTCACCCCCGCCCAGGTCGAGGAGTTCGGCCGCGAACTGGACGAGATCCGCCAGCGGATCGTCGCCGACCTCGGCCAGGTCGACGTCGACTACATCCACAACGTCATCAAGACCCAGCGCGCGCTGGAGGTCGCCGGCCGCGGGCTGCTGTTCGCCGGGTTCTTCCCGCCCGCGTGGGTCGCCGGGGTGGCCGCGCTTTCGGTGGCGAAGATCCTCGACAACATGGAGATCGGCCACAACGTCATGCACGGCCAGTACGACTGGACACGCGACCCGGCGCTGAGCTCCCAGAAATTCGAATGGGACAACGTCGCCCCCGCGGAGAACTGGCGCCATTCGCACAACTACATGCACCACACCTACACCAACATCCTCGACAAGGACCGCGACATCGGTTACGGCGTCCTCCGGCTGGACCCCGCGCAGAAGTGGCACCCGTACTACCTCGGCAACCCGGTGTACGCCGTGGCGCTGGCGTTCATGTTCCAGTGGGGCGTCATGCTGCACGACCTCGAATTCGACCGCGTCCTCAAGGGCGAGCGCAGCTGGTCGGACAACAAGGAGGTCGGCCTGAAGATGCTCAAGAAGGCCGGTCGCCAGGTCGGCAAGGATTACGTGCTCTTCCCGCTGCTGACCGGTCCGCTCGCGCCGCTGACCTTCCTCGGCAACGCGACCGCGAACCTGACCCGCAACCTGTGGGCGTTCTCGATCATCTTCTGCGGGCACTTCCCCGCCGACGTCGAGAGCTTCACCGAGGAGGAGACCGAGAACGAGTCGCGGGGTCAGTGGTACCTGCGGCAGATCCTCGGTTCGGCGAACATCACCGGCGGCAAGCTCTTCCACATCATGACCGGGAACCTCTCGCACCAGATCGAGCACCACCTGTTCCCGGACATCCCGGCGCGCCGCTACCCGGAGATCGCGGCCGAGGTGCGGGCGATCTGCGAGAAGTACGGCCTGCCGTACAACACCGGCCCGCTGCACAAGCAGATGTTCTCGGTGGCCAAGAAGATCGTGAAACTGGCCATGCCCTGGAACGGTGAACGCCGCTCTCCCGCTACCGTGGAAAGCGACAAGACCCTCCGAGCGGCATAAGGTGGCTGACATGGTCGGTCAGTTCGAAAGCACCAAGGACGTGGTCCAAGAGGTCACCGAGTCGGCGGCCACCCATATCGGCAACATCGCGACGATCATCACCGGCGCGATCCGGGACATCGCCCGCGAAACCGGCGACTGGCTGACGGACGTCATCGAGATGCGCGAGGCGTCCCAGCGGGCACAGGCGGACGAACAGCAGCGCGAAGACTAGGGAAACCTGGATGGGCACGGGGCGGGTGGCCACGGCAGGCTGAATGCCGTGACCACCCGCCTCGCCATGCCCCGGCTCGCCGGACGCGCCTTCGGTGCGCAGCTGAGCCGTGCGTACTGGGCCGAGCTGGCGTGGGTGCTGATCGGAGCGCCGCTGACGCTGGTGTTCGTGGCGCTCGTCGTCGTCGGACTGGTACTCGGGACCGGACTGAGCCTGCTCACCATCGGGTTGCCGGTGCTCATCGGTGTGCTGGCGGGGGCGCGGCTGATCGGCGCCGCGCATATCGGCCTCGCCCGGGTCCTGCTCGGCACGAGGGTCACCGCCCCCACCCGGCCCGAGCTGCGGCCGGGCCTGTGGAACGGGATCAAGAGCAAGATCGGTGATCCGGCGGGCTGGCGTTCGATCGCCTACCTGCTGATCCGGCTGCCGCTCACGTTGATCGAACTCTTCCTGGTCGCGACGCTGTTCGTCTACGCCGTGAGCACGCTGACCTACCCGCTCTTCTGGTTCACCCTGAACGGCGAAGCCATGCCGACGTTCGACCTCCGCGTCGACACCTGGCCACTGACCCTGCCGCTCGCGCTGACCGGGCTGGCCGTGCTGCTGGCGATGCCGTGGGTGGTGCACGGGCTGACCGAATTCGACCGGCTGCTGGTGCGCGGCGTCCTCGGCGCCGAGGACCTGTCGAAACGCGTGCGCGATCTCGAACGCAGCCGGGCTACCGCCGTCGACGACGCGGCACGGCGCCTGCGCCGGATCGAACGTGACCTGCACGACGGCGCGCAGGCCCAGCTGGTCGCGCTCGCGATGAAGCTCGGCATCGCGAAGGACGAACTGCGTGCGGGCGGCGACGTCGACCACGTGACGGCCCTGGTCACCGCCGCGCACGCCAACGCGAAGCAGGCGCTGATCGAACTGCGGGACCTCGCCCGCGGTATCCACCCCGCCGCCCTCGACGCCGGCCTCGACGTCGCACTGTCCACTTTGGCCGCCAGCTCGGGGATCGACGCGCGGATCTCCGTGGATCTGCCGGCCAGGCCGTCGCCGTCGATCGAGACCATCGCCTACTTCACCGTCGCCGAACTGCTGACCAACGCCGCCAAGCACACCTCGTCGGCGATCGAGGTCGACGTCGGTATCGTCGGTGACGCCTTACGGCTCGTGGTGCGGGACGGCGGCGAAGGCGGGGCACGGCTGGAACGCGGCGGCGGGCTCGCCGGGATCGCCGAGCGGCTCGCGACCGTCGACGGCGGGCTCGACATCGACAGCCCCGTGGGAGGGCCTACGGTGATCAGCGCGGAGATACCACTACGGAAATAGGAACATGGGGGGCGGCGTGCGCGTCGTGATCGCGGAGGATTCGGCCATCCTGAGGGAGGGACTCGTCGAACTGCTGAACCTTCGGGGCCACGAAGTCGTCGCGGCGGTGGCCGACGGCGACAGCCTGTGCGCGGCGGTTCGCGAACACCGGCCGGATGTGTCCATTGTGGATATCCGCATGCCGCCGACGCACACCGACGAAGGACTGCGCGCGTCGATCGCGCTCCGCGCGGAACTGCCCGGCTGCGCGATCCTGCTGTTCTCCCAGTACGTCGAGACGCAGTACGCGACGGAACTCCTGGCCGACCGCGCGGGCGGTGTCGGCTACCTGCTGAAGGACCGCGTCGCCGAGGTGTCGGACTTCCTCGACGCGCTCCAGCGGGTCGCCGACGGGGAAACCGTGCTCGATCCGGAAGTGGTCAGCCAGCTCTTCGCCGCCACCCGGAAGACGGACGCGCTCGCCGGGCTGACCCCGCGCGAGCGGGAGGTGCTCGGGCTGATGGCCGAAGGCCGGTCGAACTCGGCGATCGCGACCGCGCTGTTCCTTTCGGCGGGCTCGGTGGAGAAGTACGTGTCGAGCATCTTCGGGAAGCTGGCGCTGCCACAGTCCGAAGGGGACAACCGGCGGGTGCTGGCGGTGCTGCGGTACCTGGAGTCCTAGTCCTGGGCCGTCACCGAGGCTCGGCAGGGACCCCGTCCACCTCCGGCAGGCACAGCTGCACCCACGCCACATCCCGCCACGCCCCGTGCTTGTACCCGATCCGCCGGTAAGTGCCCACCGGCTCGAAACCCATCGCCCGGTGCAGTCCGGCGCTCGCGTCGTTCGGCAGCACCATTCCCGCGCAGAACGTCCGGAATCCGCGTGCGGCCAGCCGGTCCAGCAGCGCCTGGTAGAGCGCGCGGCCGCCGCCCGTCCGCCGTCGGCCCATCTCCAGGTAGATGCTGACCTCGCATGACCAGCGGTAGGCGGGACGGCCGCTGAACGGACCTCCGTACGCGTAGCCGGCAACGCGTCCTTCGTCGTCTTCGAGTACGAGCCAAGCGTGTGAGCGCAGCGCCTTGGCGATGCGCTCGGCCATCTCGTCCGGTTTCGGCGGCTCGGTCTCGAACGAGATCGCCGTATCAGTGACGTACGGCGCGTAGATCCCCGCGCAGGCCGCCGCGTCGTCTTCCGTCGCTTCCCTGATCACCATGGCGACCATAGTATCCGATGCTGCCACTATAGTGAGCAGCATGTCGGATCCCTTGTCCGCGTCGCTCGCCGCGACGCTCCAGTCCGCGAGAGTCGACCAGAACCTCTCGGCCAACGCTCTCGCCGAAATGTCCGGCGTGTCCAGGGCGATGATCGGCAAGATCGAACGCGGTGAGGCCCAGCCGACGGCCGTCCTGCTCAGCAGGCTTTCGGCCGCGCTCGGCATGACGCTGTCCGAGCTGGTCGCGCGCGCCGAACACGGTGACCGGCGGCTCGTGCGCGCGGCCGATCAGCCGACCTGGACCGACCCGGACACCGGCTACGTGCGCCGCGCCGTCTCGCCGTCGCTGGGCGGACCGCTCGAATTGGTCGAAGTCGTCCTGCCCGCCGGCGCCGAGGTCTCCTTCCCCGCCCACACCTACGCGCTGACCCATCACCAGATCTGGGTGCTCGAAGGACATCTGCGGTTCCGCGAGGGCGACGTCGACCACGAACTCGATACGGGCGACTGCCTCCAGCTGGGCACGCCGCAGCCGTGCGCCTACGTCAATCCGACGGACCGGCCAGTGCGCTATCTGGTCGCCCTCGCGCGGCGGCACGCCTGACACCCGGCCCACACCGCACTACCGTGACGAGCATGTACTCCACGGAGATCGAGGTGCGCACCGGCAGCGTGGCCGTGGTGCACGACCTGACCAAGGACGCCGAGACCTTCCTGCGCGACGCGGACGCCGAGGACGGGATCCTGCACGTCTTCGTCCCGCACGCGACCTCCGGGCTGGCGATCCTCGAAACCGGCGCGGGCAGCGACGAAGACCTGCTCGCGGCGCTCGACGACCTGCTGCCCCGCGACGGCCGCTGGCGGCACCAGCACGGCAGTCCCGGTCACGGCCGTGACCACGTCCTGCCCGCGCTGCTGCCGCCGTTCGCGACGATCCCGGTGCTCGGCGGGGTGCTGACGCTGGGCACCTGGCAGTCGATCTGTCTAGTGGACACCAACCTGGACAACCCGGTGCGGCGCGTCCGCTTCAGTCTCCTGGAGGGCTGACCGGACCGGCCACAGCGCGACCACCAGCCCGGCGCCGAGCAGCGCGGCCAGCACCCAGATCCCGGTCGTGACGTCCGGCGCGCCGGGCACACCCTGCAGCAGACTCCGGAGACCTTCGGTGGAGAACCGGAACGGTGTCCAGGACCACAGCACCGCGCGGTACGCCGGGTTCAGCAGCTCCGGCACCTGGCCCGCGACGGCGGGCGCGACCAGGTACAGCGGGCCGAGGACCGCCATCGCCCGCACGCCGAGCAGCCGCAGCAGGCCGGTCTGCAGGGAGGCGAACGCGGTCGAGGTGAGGAAGAGGAACCCGAGGACGTCCCAGCCGAGCGGGAGCGAGGAGTCCCAGAGCTTCAGGAATCCGGCCAGGACGCCGGTGACCAGCACCCCCGCCGAGAAAATCTGCGTGCACCGCGCGGCGGCTCCCGCCTCCCGGCCGATCCGGGCGCCGACCAGGACCAGCACGGCGCCCGCGGCGAGGCAGCCCACCCACGCCAGCGCGCTCAGCCCGAGCGGCGCGACCCGGCCCGCCACGCTCGCGGCGTGCAGCGTCTCGACCTTCGGCGTCCCGCCCAGTGCCTGCGCCGCGCCGGTCAGCACCTGCTGCGCGATCTGGGTCCCGGACGGGTTCACCGCGCCGGCGACCACGACGGTCGACGGAAGTTCGAGAACGCCGTAGACCTCCTTGTCCTCCAGCAGTTTCCGGCCTTCCTCGGCCGAGGTCACCCGCCAGGAGACCTGGCCGCCGCCATGGGACGCGATCCCGTGCGCGGCCGCCTGGAGCGGTCCCGGCGGCGCGGCCACGGCGAGGGGGAGACCGTCGGGCGCGACGGTGGCCTGCGCGCCGAAGGTGAGAAAGCCGAGCACGACGGCGACCAGCGCGCCCGCCACCGCGGCGAGTAAGGCGAAGGCCCCGGCGGGGCGACGGCTCGGGTTCGGCATGACCGTCCTCCATTTATTCGTCAGTCGTTGAATTAATTGCCCTCAAGGTAGGCCCCGGCCGCACGGAAGTCAACAGACGTTGAATTAGCTCACCGGTACCGTCGACCGCGTGACTACTCCGCACCGGCTCGTGCTGTGGGACATCGACCAGACCCTCGTGGACCTGCGCGGGGTCGGCGCCGCCTGGTACACGGCCGCGCTCGCCGAGGTCGCCGGCGTCGAACTGCGGGCGCTGCCGAACTTCGGCGGCCGCACCGAACGCGCCATCAGCGCGGACATCCTGACCTCGCACGGCGTCGAGCCCACCGAGGAGAACGTGCGCGCGCTCTGGCTCGCGCTGATCGCGGTCTCCGAAAGTCACGCGCCGACGCTGTCCTCGAACGGCCGGGCGCTCCCCGGCGCCAAGGAAGCCCTGAACGACTTCGCCACCCACGGCGGCATCGTGCAGACGCTGGTCACCGGGAACCTGCCGGAGATCTCCGTGCACAAGCTGACCGCGTTCGACCTGCACGAACACGTCGACTTCGAGATCGGCGGCTACGGCTCGCTCTCGGCGCACCGGCCCGATCTGGTGCCCGCCGCCGTCGGCCACGCGTCGGCGAAACACGGCACGGACTTCGCGCCGACGTCGGTCGTCGTCATCGGCGACACCCCGGACGACGTACGGGCCGCGCTCGACAACGGCGCCGTCGCGGTGGCCGTGGCGACAGGGCAGTTCAGCGCGGAGGAACTGGCCGACGCGGGGGCGCACACCGTGCTCGGCGACCTCTCCGATCTGGCAGCGGTGCGTGCCGCCGTACTGGGGAACCCCGACTAAACTCGGTCCATGGCATACCCAGGCGGCGACGGCTGGCCGGAGCGACAGCAGCCCTACCGGCAGCAGCCCCCGCAGCAGGGGTATCCGCCGCAGAACCCGCAGCAGTACGGCCAGGATCCCCAGCAGCAGGGTTTCCAGCATTTCCCGCAGCAGACCTACCACGGTTTCGCGCCGGAACCGCCCAAGAAGGGCAAGAAGGGTCTGTGGATCGGCCTCGGCGCGCTCGTCGTGGTGATCGCCGTCGGCGCCACGCTCTTCTTCGTCCTGCGCGACGGCGAAGATCCCCAGCCGCAGCCCACACCGCCCTCCGCGTCGGCGTCCGCGTCGAACCCGCCGTCGACGACCCCGAGCGGTGAGGCCAAGGAGGGCAACAAGGTCCCGGCCAAGACGCTGGGCTGGCAGGGAATCGTGTCCAGGCAGGACAAGACCGCGTATGACCTGCCTCCTGTCGGCTGGGAGACCACCGCGGGCTACACGACCGGGAACACCGAACGCGACCTCAAGATGGTCATCCACGAGGTCTCGAGGTACAAACTCGGCGCGTGCCCTGACGTCAGCGGCTCGAACCGGGGAATGGTCGGCTTCGCCACCGCGGAGCAGATCCCGGTCGAGAACGCCGCCAGGGGCGCTGTCCGGCTGTGGATCCAGTCCGCCACGGGCAACGCCGACGTACCGCTGCCCGAGATCAAGCCGGTCCCCATCGCGGACGGCACGATCCAGGCGGTCAGTTCCAGCGCCACGTTCACCCCGCGGGAGACCGAGGGCTGCCGGGCGCCGAGTGTGAAGGTCACTTCGGCGGCGTTCAAGATCGGCCAGCAGACCGTCTGCTTCGTGATGATCCTCGACCAGGGCACTCCCGACGCCCTGCCCGACTCGGACGCGCAACTGATCCTCGCGAGTTTGAGGCCTCAGCAATGACCGGCCCCGGTGGGCGTTCCGACGAACCGCGACTGTGGTTCGTCGATCCGCTCACCGGGCAGCCGCTGGAATCAGAAGCCGAGCGGACACGGCCGATTCCCGTCGTCCGGGACACCGCTCCGCCGCGACGACCCCGTCTGCTGCCGGCCCTGGGCATCATCGGGCTCGTCATCGTCCTCGCGGTCGGTACGACGGCCACCTACCGGGCCAGGACCGCGACACCGCCGTCCGCCGAGGACCTCGTCCTGCCCGATCCGGTGATGCCCACCCGGATCGGTCCCGTGATCGCGGGCTGGCAACCGGTCCTGTCCGACGATCACCCGCTCGTGTTCGACGTCCCGCCGGACTGGACGATCGAGGAACCCGACGTCGCCGTCGGTTACGAGACCCCGGCCGGTGAGCTCGTCACCTTGCAGGGCGTCGCCCGGTACCGGCGCGATTTCTGCCCCGGCTCCGAACTCTCGGCGCGGGCGATGGCCGGATTCACCACCATCGACGAGGGCGAGGTCGGTGGCATCGCCCAGGCGGCGGAGGAGACCACCCTCCGGTGGGCCGAAGCCGCGTACGGGTCGATCGGCGGCGGGACCCCGAAGACCGAGACCGGCGCGTCCGGACCGGTGACCGTCCTCGACGGCGGCACCATCGCCACGGCCGTGACCACCACCGTCGTCCCCACCTCGGACGGACCCTGCCCGGCGCCCTCGGTCGCGATCACCGCCATCGCCCTGCCCCTGCGCGCGCTGCCCGGCTCCGGCCGTTACCACGTCCTCCTGGTACTGGCGGACCAGGGGATCCCGGGTGCGATAGCCAGGGACATAGTCCTCAAGATGGGTGGCAGCATCCGTCGGGAGTAGCACTCCCCTAAGGGAAATATAGGTCCGCTACCCGATGTCCTCGCAAGCCTCTTCCGCCTACCTTGAGTCCATGCCAATTGGGGGAAGCGGGACGGCCGCGCCGGGCCGGACACGCAAGATCGCCACGGTGCTGAGGCACCGGCTGCCTTTCACGACCCTCGTCACGGTCACCATGCTCGCGCTCGCCTTGGCCACGGGCGCGCTGTGGTCCGCCGCCGAGGATCGCGCGGTGTACCCGTACATCGCGTACGGGCTGCCGTCGCTCGAATCAGGCCGCTGGTGGACCTTGTTCACCGGACCGCTGTTCGCGGTCGTCCCGCTGTACTACCTGCCGATGGTGCTCAGCTTCGCCCTGTTCGCGGGCTTCGCGGAATGGCGGCTCGGCACGCGCCGGGCGATGGCGATCGCGATCGGCGGCCAGTTCGTCAGCGTGCTGGTCGCGGTCCAGTTCCTGGCCTTGAGCCGCAACTCCGGCTGGGAGTGGGCGGAACGGGTCGCGGGCAGCCTCGACGTCGGATTCTCCGGTGGGGCGCTCGCCGCGGTCGCGGTCGCCAGCGCCACCCTGCGCCCGCCGTGGCGGCTCCGGTTGCGTGCCGGGTTGTGCGTCTACGCCGGGATCGCGATCATCTTCGTCGGCACGCTCGCCGACCTCGTGCACTTCTTCGCGCTGGTGCTGGCCCTGCCGTTCGGGCGCAGGTTCATCGGCTCGCCGGACGCCGGCCGCGAACGGCGGCCGAGCCTGCGCGAATGGCGGTTCTACGTCGTGGCCGGGCTGCTGGTGCTCACGGTCGCGGAGCTGGTGATGTCCTTCGTACCGGGCAACGGTCCCTTCGGTTCGTCCGAGGAGCTTTCGCTCTCCACCTGGGAAGTCGGCATCCTGTGCCTGATCGTGCTGCCGATCATGAACGGCCTGCGCAAGGGCAGCCAGGTCGCCTGGTGGTGCGCGATGATCCTGACGTCGTTCGTCATCCTGCAGGTGATGGCCTACGGCGGGGTGCTCGCGCTGGCCGAGGTCCTCGGTGAGGACACCGGGCTTTCGGATCCGCCGCTGTTCTTCGTGGACAATCTCCTGTGGACGGTCGAGTTCGCGCTGCTGATCTCCTCCCGCGGTGCCTTCCGCGTCCCGTCGCGGCGGAAGCGCCGCCGTCTCGGCCGGATGGGCAACCCCGCGCTGGCCCGCACGCTGCTCAGCCGTCACGGCGGAAGCACGCTCTCGTGGATGACGACGTGGCCGCAGAACTCGTACTTCGTGTCGGCGGACGGCAAGTCCTACCTCGCCTACCGGCGCCACGCCGGGGTCGCCATCGCCCTCGGCGACCCGATCGCGCCCGATGGCGCCGGTGACCGGACGATCGCCGAGTTCATCACGATGTGCGAGAACACCGGTCTGGTGCCGTGCCTGTTCTCCGCCACCGGCGACACCACCGCCAAGACGGCGGACCACGGCTGGAAGCAGGTCCAGGTCGCCGAGGACACCCTGATCGAGCTGGAGACGCTGGAGTTCCGCGGCAAGCGCTGGCAGGACGTGCGGACCGCGCTCAACCGCGCCAAGAAGGACGGCATCGAGTTCCGGCTGGTCCGGCTCGCCGACCAGCCCCGTTCGGTGATCTCCCAGGTGCGCGCCATCTCCGAGGAATGGATCGGCGACAAGGGCATGCCGGAGATGGGCTTCACCCTCGGCGGCGTCGACGAGGCGATGGACCCGGAGACCAGGGTCGGTCTCGCGGTGGACGCCGACGGCGTGGTCCACGGTGTGACGTCATGGCTGCCGGTCCACACCGGGGCCGGCGCCGTCGGCGGCTGGACGCTCGACGTCATGCGCAAGCGGTCCGACGGTTTCCGCCCCACGATGGAGTTCCTGATCGCGTCGTCCTGCCTGGCCTTCCGCGAAGAAGGCGCGAAGTTCGTTTCGCTGTCCGGTGCCCCCCTGGCGAGTTCCGGCGAACCCGCGCACGCCGTCGAACGCGTCCTCGACGCGCTCGGCACGATGATGGAGCCGTTCTACGGATTCCGTTCGCTGCACGCGTTCAAGGCGAAGTTCCAGCCGCGGCACGTCCCGCTGTACCTCGCGTTCCGCGACGAGGCGGATCTGCCGCGGATCGGGATCGCGCTCGGCCGGGCCTACCTGCCGAACACCGGGCTGCTGCGGCTGGCCAAACTCGCCAGGTCCGGCAAGAAGCCCCGCTCATCGGCCAGCCCGCGATCGGCGTCGGCAGGGCGCCGCCTGGTGACCCAGGTCGCGGTGGGCGAACAGGGCGTCCTGCCCCCGGGATAGCCGCTCCACGTGAGTCTTCGGTCGCTGGTCTCGTGAGTGGTAATGACGGTTCTAACCCTCATTACCACTCACGACCCAGCGGGACCGTCGCCTCAGCGCAAGGTCGAAGGCGGCGGAGTGATGGTCTTGCGGTCGGCCTCCGGAACGCCCCGGTAGGTCTTGAGGATCTTCAGGATCTGCTCGCGGTCCGCACTGCCCTGTTGGTCCTGGTCCGAATAGACGAGCAAAGCCGCCGCCGCGTCTCCCATGTCCACCGCCTGCACGCCGACCAAGGCGCGCTTCGGGATACACGGCCCGGTGTGCCCGAGGGTGACCTCCGCGATGAGGATGCTTGCGGGGGCCTTCTTGCCGTTGCCCAGCGTGAACTCCGTCGCCTGGACTGGTTCGGCCACGATCTTGGCCGACGCCGGGCCTCCGTCGGGGTTGTACGCGCTCACCGCGAGATCGTTGACGGCCTTGTCCGCCGCGGCGGGCGCGTCGGCCATTTTCACGGTCGTCAGCCCGCTGCCCCCGATCCGGCTGCCCTTGACCGCCGGACAGTAGCCGTCACCGAGGAAAGCGCTGGAGAACATGGAGATCCCGGGGCCGAGAACGTTCTTCTCCCAGCCGTGGATGGTGGTCGGTTTCGGCGTCCAGTTCGGCGGGACGTCGTAGGCGACCTGGCCGTCGGCCCCGGCCACCGACTGCCAGCCGTCGGTCACCGGCGGCGCGACGACCCGCGGCGAAGGCGTGTAGACGATCGGGGTCCGGGTGGTCGGCGAGTCGCTCGACGACCGGTCCGAGCCGTTGTTCGCGAGCGCCGCGACAGCGATGACACCGAGCGTGGCGAAGAAGCCGTACATGGCCCTTCGCCCGCTTCGCGACATCGGCTGCTTAGGCGTCTGCGCGGGCTCAGGTTCGGTCTCGGGTTCCGGTTCCGGCGCGGGTTCGGCAGGCGAAGGCCGGTAGCCGGGCGAGTCCGAGGGCTGATAACCCCCGAACCCGTCCAGCGCCGCGTTGTCCTCGTAGCCCGGGGAATCCCCGCGCTTCTTGCCGAACAGCCCCATTACGAACGGACGAGCTTGACCAGATGCTCCACGACCGCGTCGACGGCGATCTCTTCACGGTCGCCGGTGCGGCGGTCCTTGACCTCGACGACGCCGTTCGCCAGACCGCGCCCGACCACCAGGATGGTCGGCACCCCGACGAGTTCGGCGTCCGCGAACTTCACGCCGGGGGTCGCCTTGCGGTCGTCGAGGACGACCTCGATCCCGGCGGCGTCCAGTTCGGCGGCGAGCTTCTCCGCGCCGGCGGCGACGGTCTCGTCCTTGCCCGCGATGACCACGTGCACGTCGAACGGCGAGACCTCGCGCGGCCAGATGATGCCGAGGTCGTCGTGGTTCTGCTCGGCGAGCACGCCGACCAGACGCGAGACGCCGACGCCGTAGGAGCCCATGGTGATGCGGATGGGCTTGGAGTCCGGGCCCAGCGCGTCCAGTTCGAACGCGTCCGCGTACTTACGGCCCAGCTGGAAGATGTGCCCGATCTCGATACCGCGCGCGGCGACCAAGGTGCCCTTGCCGTCGGGCGAAGCGTCGCCTTCGCGGACCTCGGCGGCCTCGATCGTGCCGTCGCCGGTGAAGTCGCGGCCCGCGACCAGATCGACCACGTGGTGATCGCGCTCGTCGGCGCCGGTGACCCAGGCGGTGCCGTCGACGACGCGCGGGTCGAGGAGGTAGCGGACGCCGTTGTCCTTCAGCGCCTTCGGACCGATGTAGCCCTTGACGAGGAAGGGGTTCTTGGCGAAGTCGGCCTCTTCGAGCAGTTCGAACTCGGCGGGCTCGAGCGAGGCTTCGAGGCGCTTGGTGTCGACCTCGCGGTCGCCGGGGAGGCCGATGGCCAGCAGCTCCCACTCCTTCGCACCCGGCTGACGCGTCTTCACCAGCACGTTCTTGAGCGTGTCCGCGGCGGTGAAGGTGCGGCCGAGACCGGCGTCGTTCAGGAACTTGACCAGCGACTCGATGGTCGGGGTGTCCGGCGTGTGGTGGACCTTCGCCTCGGGCAGTCCCTCGATCGGCTTCGCCTCGGGAGCGGGCGTGGTGACCGCTTCGACGTTGGCCGCGTAACCCGATTCGGTGCTGCGGACGTAGGTGTCCTCACCGGTCTCGGCGACGGCGAGGAACTCCTCGGAGGCCGAGCCGCCCATCGCGCCCGAGGTCGCCTTGACGACGACGTACTCGATGCCGAGGCGGTCGAACAGCTTCGTGTACGCCTGCCTGTGCAGCTCGTACGACTTCGTCAGGCCCTCGTCGTCGAGGTCGAAGGAATAGGAGTCCTTCATGACGAACTCGCGGCCGCGCAGGATGCCGGCGCGGGGGCGCGCCTCGTCGCGGTACTTCGTCTGGATTTGGTACAGGACGACGGGGTAGTCCTTGTACGAGCTGTATTCACCCTTCACGGTGAGCGCGAAGAGCTCTTCGTGCGTCGGGCCGAGGAGGTAGTCGGCGCCCTTGCGGTCCTTGAGACGGAACAGGGCGTCGCCGTACTCGGTCCAGCGGCCGGTGGCCTCGTAAGGCTCCTTCGGCAGCAGCGCGGGGAACTGGATCTCCTGCGCGCCGATGGCGTTCATCTCGTCGCGGACGACGTTCTCGACACGGCGCAGCACCCGCAGGCCCAGCGGCAGCCAGGAGTAGCCGCCCGGGGCGACCCGGCGGACGTAGCCGGCACGTACCAGGAGCCGGTGGCTCGGTACCTCGGCGTCCGCCGGATCCTCGCGCAGAGTGCGAAGGAACAACGACGACATCCTGGTGATCACTTCTGGGCTCCTCGCTGGAATTACGCGCTTAGACGTTCTGCGCAGCGTAGTCACCCCGCCCCGGGACGCTTCAACCGGTTATCGCGGGTCCGGCCAAGCCATCGCGTTCGAGGGGGCGCGGTTGCTGTCCCGAGCTCGGTCCGTGAAGGACTCCTTGAGGGACTCTGGGTCCCTCAAGGAGTCCTTCACGGAGTCCCGCCGTGGGCCCTGCGGGCGGGCGCCCGGTTTTGTCGGTGGGTGCCGCTAGCTTGCCGGGTATGGGTATCGAGCTGGGCATGATCACGATCGACTGCGCGGATCCGCGCGGGCTCGCGGCGTTCTGGACGAAGGCGCTCGGGGTGGAGGTGGACCAGGACTACGACGGCGAGTTCCTGATCCTGCGCCCCGCGGTGGGAAGCGCGCCGGTGTTCGCCTTCCAGCGGGTACCGGAGGAGCGCGCCGGCAAGAACCGGGTCCACATGGACTTCGGTACCGACGACATGGAGAAGGAGGTGGAGCGCCTGATCGGTTTGGGTGCCACGAAGCTGGACGTGCACGAGATGCCGGGAATGGCCTGGACGGTGCTGGCCGATCCCGTGGGCAACGAGTTCTGCGTCGCCACCCACCAGGGCTGAGCCGGGTCGCGATGGTCAGAATGGCGCTATGACGGAGCGCGCCATCCTGCCCTGGTCCGACCTCGCACTGCCCGAGGGCCTGAGTGCCCGGCTGTACGACGGCACCGGCCCGCTGCCGGACGGCGATCTCGGCGACGTCGAGTTCTACGTGCTGCCGTACGACTCCGGAGCGGAGCCGACGAAGCTGCTCGACAGGCTTCCGTCGCTGAAGCTCGTGCAGTCGCTTTCGGCCGGGGTGGAGAAGCTGCTTCCGCTGGTGCCGGCGGGGGTGAAGCTGGCCAACGGCCGTGGCCTGCACGACCTCAGCGTGGCCGAGCACGCGCTCGCGTTGATCCACGCCGCTCAGCGGGATCTTCCGCGCTGGTTCGCGCAGCAGGCGACGGGGTCGTGGGAGCGCGAGCACACGCGCTCGCTGGCCGACAGCCGCGTCCTGCTGGTGGGGTACGGCTCGATCGGCCAGGCCATCGAGCGGCAGCTCCTCGCGGCCGAAGCGATCGTGACCAGGGTGGCGAGCAGGGCACGGCCCGCGGAGAGGGTGCACGGTGTCGGTGAACTGGCGAAGCTGCTGCCGTCCGCCGACATCGTGGTCCTGATCCTGCCCGAGACCCCCGCGACCACGGGGCTGCTCGGCGCCGCCGAACTCGCGGCACTGCCGGACGGTGCCCTGGTGGTGAACGTCGGGCGGGGTTCGGCGATCGACACGGCCGCGCTCACGGCCGAGGCCGTGGCCGGGCGGTTGCGCGCGGCACTGGACGTCGTCGAGCCGGAACCGCTGCCCGCCGGGCATCCACTGTGGACGGCGCCCGGGGTGGTCATCACGCCGCATATCGCGGGCGGGTCGGCGTCGTTCTACCCGCGCGCGAAGCGGCTGGTCACCGAGCAGCTGCGCCGGTACGCCGCCGGGGAAGAGCCGCTGAACGTGGTCTCCTGACCCCGCGTTTCGTCCTCTGGACGCGGTCGGTTCGCCGGCTAGTGCCAGTGCGTGCGGTAGGCGAGCCAGGCGCGCATGCCCGCGGCGAGACGGCGTTGCGCCGCACGGACCCCGGTCGTCGCCGGAGGTTCCGGTAACCGGCAAGCCCGTTCGGCGTGCCCGGCCAAGGCGACGCCGAACGCGGTGACCGCCCAGACCGGGATGCCCGTGAGCACGGGGCGCCGTCGCAGCAGGCGGTCGACGTCGGCGGGTTCGTGCCCGGCGTCGAGCAGGTACGGGACGAGCGCGACCAGATCGAGCCAGCCCGCTCCCCTGGCCGGATAACGCCAGTTGGTGACGAGAACCCGGCCGGTGCCGGTCCGCACCAGGTATTCGGGCTGGATGTCGTTGTGCAGCAACGTGTCCCCGGCCGCCCAGGGATGCCAGGACGTCTCCAGCTGGACGAGCCGGTCGAGATTGCGGACGGCCCAGCCGTCGAGGTCGTCCGGCGGCTCCTTCGCGAGTTCGTGCCAGCCGCGCAGGAGCGGGCCGAGGTCGTCGAGGGCGTCCGGGACGTCGGGCAGCGGGCACGGCGTGAGCGTGCGCCCGAGCGCGCCGAAGGTGGCCAGCACGGCGGAGAGGTCCGGCGATCCCGGGCGCAGGTTCGGCCGGGTTCCGTCGAAGTCGGCGAACGCGAGCACCAGCCAGTCGCTGTCCACAAAGGACAGCAGTTGCGGGGTGGGCGCTTCCGCGGGCAGTTGCCGCGCGAGGGCGGCTTCCGTCCGGTAGCCGCCCGCACGCGGGCTGTTCGCGGGGATCGCCTTCAGGAAGATCCAGCGGCGATCACGTTCGAGTTCGAGCCTCGCGGCGACACCGCCGTCGAATTCCGGGGTCTGCCACAGCGTGCGGCGCACCACCGACCCGAGCTCACGCTCCACGGCGTCACGCGTCGCCGACGGCAGGTCATGCCAGCCGAGGCGTGCGGAAACCGGCAACGCCCTACCACCCCCGCGATCTCTCAGAGAGGATCGACTCTACCGAAATCCACCCTTTCGGGTGACAAGCGGTCAGGTCGGGACGGGCTTCACGTACCCGGCCCAGCGCTGATGCTCGCTGAACCCGACCCGTTCGTAGACACCGAGGGCGCGGTGGGTGTTGTCCTGGTCGACGTTGAGGGAGGCCCGCTGGAAGCCCTTGGCCTTCGCTTGGACGAGCGTGTGCCCGAGCAGCGCGCCCGCGATCCCGCGGCCGCGGAGGCCGGCGTCGGTCGCGACATGGCTGACATACAGGTCCTTCACGCCCGTGGCGGCCTCGTCGGAGGCGAAGAAGGCGCTCAGCACCATCGCGACCACCTTGTCCCTGTCCGGGCTCAGCAGCAGGAACGAAAGGTCCGGCTGGAAGTCCTTGGCGCCGACCACCAGATGCCGCCAAGCCTCCGGAGACTGTGCCGTACTCCCCCAGTGGTCCGCGAACGTCTCGTTACGGGACCGCAGCGTGAGCTCCTCGTACTTGTCCTCGTACGTGACGAGCGGGAACTCTTCGGGCAGCGGCTCGACCGGCGGGATCGACGCGAGGTCGGCACGCATGTCGACGAACCACCGGGCGTGCTCGTACCCGGAGGCCACGAGCACGCCGGAGAGCCAGCGCTGGCTGGTGTTGGCGGCGGCGTGCAGTTCCAGCGGCGCGTCCGGGAAGGACTTCGCGTGGATCCGCTTGCCGGCCTCCTCGAACCAGCCGGTGAGGCGCGCGGCGATCGCGTCGTCGCGATAGCCGGGATGGACGAGCGTCTCGACCCGCACCATATGCGCCGGGTTCGCCGCGTCGCGCCGCCTGAGCAGACCGTAGGCGACCAGCTTGTCGCCGTCCCAGGCGCTGATGGTCGCGGTGGGCAGGTCGACGTTGGGCGAAGAGATCTCTTCGGCGAGGTCCTCCGCGCTGTAGTGCTCGTCGATCGGCTCGACGCGCTCCGCTTCGGCGAAGGTCTCCGCCAGGCGCGGCATATCGTCCATGGTCAGCGGACGCCAGGTCAGGCTCATGTGGACGAGGCTAAGCCCGCGCCTCCGGGTGACGCACTCCATTTAGTTACGCTTCCGTGGTGCTCGTGCTGCTCCCCCCTTCCGAAACCAAGGCCGCCGGCGGCACCGGCGCGCCGCTGGACCTCGGCGCGCTGTCGTTCCCGGCACTGAACCCGACCAGGGCGAAGCTGGCCGACGCGCTGGCCGAACTGGCGGGCGACGTCCCCGCCAGCATCGCCGCGCTCGGCATCACGCCGCGGCAGGCCGACGAGGTGGCCCGCAACGCCGAGCTGTGGTCCTCGCCGACGATGCCCGCACTGCGGCGCTACACCGGGGTGCTCTACGACGCGCTCGACGTCAAATCGTTCACCAAGGCGACGCTGGCGAAGGCCGAGAACCGCCTCGCCGTCGCCTCGGCGCTCTTCGGGGTGGTCGCGGCGACCGACCCGATCCCCGCGTACCGGCTCTCCGGCGGGAACGCGCTGCCGTCGCTCGGGACCGTCCGCGGTGTCTGGAAGCCGGTGCTCGAACCGGTGCTCCAGGGAATCGAGGGGCTGGTCGTCGACCTGCGCTCCGGGACCTACTCGGCGCTCGCGAAGCTCCGGCCGGACGCGGTGACCGTCCGCGTCGTGACCGAGGACGCGAAGGGCAACCGGACCACGGTGAGTCACTTCAACAAGGCGTACAAGGGAAGGCTGGCCGCCGAACTGGTGAAGTCCCGCAGCGAACCGTCCACTGTGGAGCAGCTGATCCGGGTGCTGTCGAAGGCGGGCCTCGACGTCGAGCGCACCGGCGACCACAGTCTGGAGCTGCTCACCGGGGACGGAGTGCATTAGTTCCGTACCCCTACGGGCTTCTTCCTCGGTTGTTCCGCGAGGCGTACCTGCGGAAAGTGATTTCCAGCCATCTGGAAAGGAACAACCGTGAACAGAAGACAACGGCTTCTGGGGATCGCCACCGCCACCCTCGGCTGCCTCTCGGTCCTCCTGCCCGCGCCCGCGGCCGCCGCGCCCCTGACCGCCGTCACCCCGACGGATCAAGCGGTCGTCCCCGGCGGACCGCACACGAACTCCATCGGCGGCACCCCGGCCTCGGTCAGGGACTACCCGTTCATCATCGCGGGTCTTCGCGAAGGCGGGACGAGGCCGCAGGGGCAGACCTGCACCGGTTCGGTCGTCGCGCCGCGCAAGATCCTGATCGCCGCGCACTGCAAGGCCGCGTCCGGGGAGAAGAGTTTCCTTTACGGACTGGACGATCTCAACGCCGGCGGCGGGACGAGGGTCGGCGTCGTCAGCTATGACACCCACCCGAAGTACGTCAACTTCGACCAGGGTTACGACGTCGCGGTGGTCACCACGGACGCCGACATCCCGGTGCCGGGCGGCCAGTACGCGAAGGTCGCGACGTCGGCCGACACGGAGCTGAACAAGCCCGGCAAGTCCGGGCTGGGGCTCGGCTACGGCAAGAAGGACTTCAACGACGACACCCGCAACGTCGAACTGCACAAGTTCACCCTGCCGATCGTGCAGGGCAGCAACTGCAGCGGCGTCGGCGCGGGCTTCCAGGAAGCCACGATGATCTGCAGTGGCTACAGCGACGGCCACGTCACGATCCTGCCGGGCGACAGCGGCGGACCGCTCATCGTGGACGGAAAGGTCGTCGGCGTCGCGTCGTGGAGCCGCAGCGACTTCAAGTGGTACAGCGTGTACGGCAGGCTCAACAACGACATGGGCGACTGGGTCAAGCAGCAGATCGGTGAGCCGCAGAACCCGGAGAAGTTCTCCCTCGCCGTGACGCCGTCCTCGCTGAAGGTCGAGCCGGGCAAATACGTTTCGGCCACGGTGACCAGCAAGCCCGGCAAGAACGGCGCGGAGAAGGTCGAGCTGAGCGCGTCCGGTCTTCCGGAGGGCGCGACGGCGACCTTCCAGCCCACGTCCATCAACTCGGGCGAGTCGGCCAAGGTGAGCATCGAGGTGCCCGCCGGGACGGCCGAAAAGGACTACACGGTCACGATCTCGGGCAAGGGCACCACCGACACCGCGACCACGAACCTGACGCTGACCGTCGGCGCCGGCGGGCCTCAGCCCGGTGAGCTCAAGGTGAGCCTGAGCCCCACCAGCGGGACCTCCCAGCCCGGCTTCTTCAGCAACGTCACCGTTTCCGCCACCGGCGGCACGGGCACGATCAAGCTGTCGGCGTCGGGGCAGGGTCTGCCGTTCGCGCCGTTCTTCAACCCGCAGACGATCTCGAGCGGTGGCAGCTCGACCATGCAGGTGGTCGCGCCCTTCCAGCGCGGCACCTACCCGGTGACCGTCACCGCGACGGACTCGGCGGGCAAGACCTCCAGCGCCGTCTATACCCTCACGGTCCTTTAGCGCGCGTGTCATGAGGGGTCCCCATAGGACGAATTTCGTCCTATGGGGACCCCTTATGACACCCGGGACGGCCAAAGCACCGCCATGGCGGCATTGTGCCCGGGGATACCGGAGACACCGCCACCCCGCACGGCCCCGGCACCGCAGAGCAGCACCCGCTCGTGTGCCGTCTCGACACCCCACTGCCCCACCTGCGCGGCATCGGCCGCGTAAGGCCACGACAGATCGCGGTGGAAGATGTGTCCCGCGGGCAGGCCAAGTTCGGCTTCGAGGTCCAGGGGCGTCTTCGCCTCGACGCACAACCGGCCGTCCGGTGCGCGCAGCACGCAGTCCTCGATCGGCTCGGCCAGCACACTGTCCAAAGAGGACAAGGTCGCCCGCAGCGCCTCCTCGCGCGCGGCGTCGCCACGGCCCGCGAACAACCGCGCGGGCATGTGCAGCCCGAACAGCGTCAGCGTCTGCACACCGGCGGAGCGTTCGGCGGGACCGAGGATCGACGGATCGGTCAGCGAGTGGCAGTAGATCTCACACGGTGGCAGCGACGGGATCCTGCCCGCGGCGGCCTCGGCGTACGCGGTCGCCAGCTGCTCATAGCCTTCGTTGACGTGGAACGTGCCCCCGAACGCCTCGCGCGGGTCGACACCCGGATCGCGCAGCCGCGGCAGCCGTGACAGCACCATGTTCACCTTGAGCTGCGCGCCTTCCGGCGCCTCGGGTGGCTCCTCCCCCAGCAACCGCGCGAGCGTCCGCGGCGCGACGTTCGCCAGCACGTGCCCGCCGCGCACGCCGATTTCTTCGTCGCCGAGCCGGTAACGCACCGAGCCGTCCGGATCGATGGACAGCACCTCGGCGCCGGTCACCAGCCGCGCCCCGGCGGCGCGCGCGGTGGACGCGAGCGCGCCGGTCACCGCGCCCATCCCGCCGACCGGGACGTCCCAGTCGCCGGTCCCGTTGCCGATCACGTGGTACAGCAGGCAAAGGTTCTGCCGGAAATCCCCGGCGTCGGCGAAGGTCCCGATCAGGGCGTCGGTCAGGACGACGCCGCGGACGGTGTCGTCGCCGAACATCCCGGTGAGCGTTTCCGCGATCGGCCGTTCGAACAGCGCGTCCCAGGCCGCCGGGTCGATACCCGAACGCAGTTCCTCCCTGGAGCGCAGCGGTTCGGTCAGCGTGGGGAAGGTCCGCTCGGCGACCCCGGCGGTCATCGCGTAGAACCGTTGCCACGCCTCGAAGTCCTTTGTGGACCCGGTGAGCTTGGCGAACGACGCCGCCGTACGGCCGTCGTCACCCGTGTCGACAAGGAGACCTCCGTCGCCGACAGGTGTGTAGGACGACATCCGCCGCCGTCGCAGCTCCAGCTTGAGGCCGAGATCCGCGATGATCTTGCGCGGCAACAGGCTCACCAGGTACGAGTAGCGCGAAAGCCGGACGTCGACGCCGGGGAAGGCGCGGAACGAGACCGCGGCCCCGCCGACCTCGTCGCGGCGTTCCAGTACCAGCACCGAGCGGCCGGCCCTGGCAAGATAGGCGGCTGCCACCAGGCCGTTGTGCCCGCCACCGACGATCACGGCATCGTAGAAATCCACGCAAGACCTCCCAGTAAAACGACAGTGCGCCGCGGTCATCGTGACCGCGGCGCACCGCCGTTCGCAAGGACTCAGAAGGTGATGGAGAATCCTTCGATCGTCCCGCTGTCGAACCGGTAAACGTCGCGGACCCGCAGCTTCCAGGTCCCGTTCGCCGGTTCGGACGAGGCGTTCACCGTGTACGACGTGTGCACGCCGGTCGCCTCGCCGATCCCTCCCGCTTGCTTGAGGCCGAACACCGCGCCACTCGGCCCGATCAGGTCGATCGCCAGGTCGGCGGTGTAGGTGTGCGCGATGTCGACCTTGACCGGCAGTGTCGCCGACGCCTTGCCGTCGCAGCCTTCCTGCGTCACCGAACTGGTCACCGCGTCACCCGCGTCCGGAATGGACACCGGTGTGGTGTTCGACTTGGCCCCGCACGTCGGCGTGGGGCCGCCACCGCCGATGAACGACACGTTCAGCAGTTTGTTGACCGTGCCGCCCGGCAGTCCCTTGAGCACGCCGCCGGAGGCGTTGTTCACCAGCGCGTCCCGCGTCTGCTGCGCGGTGGCACCGCGGTTCGCGGCGAGGTACAGCGCCGCCGCCCCGGCCACATGCGGGGTGGCCATCGACGTCCCGCTCATGTTCGCCGAACCACCGTTCGAAGTGGACAGCGACGTGATGTTGCTGCCAGGGGCGAAGATGTCCACGCACGAACTGTGGTTGGAGAACGAGGACTTGTTGTCACTCTGGTCCGAGGCGCCGACCGTGATCGCCTCGGGGACGCGGGCCGGGCTGACGTTGCAGGCGTCCTGGTTCTCGTTGCCCGCCGCCACCGCGTAGACGAAGCCCGCCGCGATGGACTTCTTGATGACGTCGTCGCCGAGCCCGACCTGGTCCATCCGCAGGCTCAGGTTCGCCACCGCCGGTTTGGTGCCGTTCGCGGTCAGCCATTCGGCCGCGTCGACGATGGCGGAGTCCGGCCCGTTGCCCGAACAGTCGTTGCCCAGCACCTTCAGCCCGACGAGCTTGACCTTCTTGGCCACGCCGTAGGTCTTGCTGCCGATGGTGCCCGCGGTGTGACTGCCGTGCCCGTTGCAGTCCTTCCCGTTGCCGCCCACGAAGTCCTTGCCGATGGACGCGCGCCCCTCGTACTCCGGGTTCTCCGGGTTGATCCCGGTGTCGAGGTCGTACGCGGTGACGCCCTCGCCCGTGTTCGGGTAGGTGAAGCTCTTGTCCAATGGCAGGTTCTTCTGGTCGACGCGGTCGAGGCCCCAGGTCGGGTTGGTCTGCGTGCCGACCGCACGCGCGGTGCCGTCCTGGTAGACCGCCTTGACCGCCGGGTCGGCCGCGAGCCGCCTGGCCTGCCGCTCGGACATGCCCTTGACGGAGAACCCGCGGAGCACGTTCTGGTACGCCGACCGGACCTGACCTCCGTAGCGGCCGGTCAGCGAAGCCGAGGACTGCTCGACCGCGAGGGTGCCGACGTCGTGGAGCACCACGATGTACTGGTCCCCGTAATGCTGGTTCGCCTGTACGACAACGCCTTCCGCCTGTTCGGCGAGGGAGTTCCCGGCGGCGAGCGCCGTCAGCGCGGTGGCCGCGACAGCCACCAGGCCGACCCGTACGCCGCGGCGCATCAGAGACCCGCCACGTTCAGCAGCTTGTTGGTCGAACCGGAGCCCGGGCTGGTCACCACGCCGTTGGTGGCGGCGTCGGCCAGGCCGGACGCGACCGCGGACGGAGTCGCCGACGGGTGCGACGTCAGGTAGATCGCGGCCGCGCCGGCGACATGCGGCGTCGCCATCGAGGTGCCGCTCATCTGCTGGGTGCCGCCGCCGTTGCGCAGCGAGGTGATGCTGGTCCCCGGCGCGAAGATGTCGGTGCAGCTGCCGTAGTTCGAGAACGAGGACCGGCGGTCGTCGCTCTGGGTGGCGTTGACGGTGATCGCCTCACGCACCCGGGCCGGGCTCGTGGAGCAGGCGTCCGTGTTGGAATTCCCCGAGGCCACCGTGTTGGTGATGCCTGCCGAGACGGCGCGGCGCACGGCGGCGTCCACCCCGGAGTCGGCCGGTCCGCCCAGGCTCATGGTGAGCACCGACGGGCCCTTGGCGTTCTTCACGACCCAGTCGATCCCGCTGATGATCTGCGAGTACTGGCCGCTGCCCTGGCAGTTCAGCACGCGGACCGAGACGATCTTGACGCCCTTGGCCACGCCGTAGGTGGCACTGCCGACGGTTCCGGCGACGTGCGTGCCGTGACCCTGGCAGTCACGGGCGTCGCTGTCGTTGTCGATGAAGTCGTAACCGCTGCTCGCGCGGCCGCCGAACTCGGTCTGACGGTAGTCGACACCGGTGTCGAGGACGTAGACCGTGGCCCCGGCTCCGTCGTTCGGGTAGGTGTACTTCTTGTCCAGCGGCAGATTCTTCTGGTCGATGCGGTCGAGGCCCCAGGTCGGGTTGGTCTGGGTCCCGGTCATGTGCGCGACAGCGTCCTGCTGGACGAAGTCGACGTTCGGGTCGGCGGCGAGCCGCTTGGCCTGCGCCTCGGTCATCTTGGCCGAGAAGCCGTTCAGCGCGGCGGTGTAGGTCGCCTTCACCTGGCCGCCGTATTTGGCCGCGAGGCCGGCGTCACCGCTCTTCAGCGAGACGATGTACCCGTCCGTGACTGCTCCCGGCACGCCTGCGCCGCGGATCTGCCCCTCGGCGGCCGTGGCCGGTCCGGCGAAGGCCACGGAAGCCGCGACGGCGGCCCCGGTGAGTACCACGCCCGCGATCCGGTGACGTCGAAGTTCTCCACGCATTTCCTGAGCTCCGTTCACTCGAACAGGTGGTTCGCGCCGGCAAGGGTCCGGACCGGCGCCGTGACGAGCAGTCACTGTGGAATCACTTTCGGGTGGCGGGACCTGCGCGAACAAGCGAGGCAACGGTCCGTAGGACTACGTATCTAATAGGGAATTCCCCCGTCCCTACGAAAGTTCCGTGACCGCCCGAGCGGGTTCCGTGAGCACTGAGCACGCGCTTAAGCTGCGTTCACTCGAACGGTGTGGTTCGTGAAGCGGGGGTGACCCGGCATGGTGATCGGTGGATGCCGACGCAGGACGAGTTCGCCGGTGCTCGTCGGCCGTGATGCTGAACTACGCGTGCTCCTCGACGGCGCCATGCGCTCGCCGTCGGTGATCATGCTCGAAGGCGAAGCCGGCGTGGGCAAGACCCGGCTCGCCACCGAACTGCTGGCCTGCCCCGAACTCGCCGGGCGCCCGGTCCTTTCCGGAAGCTGCCAGCCGTTGCGGGAGCCCTTCCCGTACGGCGTGGTCTTCGACGCGCTGAAGGACGTCCGCCCGCCACACGAGCTCAATCCCGTGACCGGCGTCCTCGGTCCCTACCTGCCGGAACTCGCCGCCTTCCTGCCCCAGCCGCCACCCCGGCTCGGCGACCCGAGGGCCGAACGGCACCGGCTCTTCCGCGCTGTCCGGGAACTGCTCGGCTCGCTGGGACCGCATGTCCTGCTCATCGAGGACCTCCACTGGGCGGACGACGGCTCCCGCCGTCTGCTGCGGTTCCTGATGACCGATCCGCCCGCCGGATTGACCCTCCTGCTCACCTACCGGCGCGAGGAAACACCCGGCGGCATCCCGCTCGGCAGTGCCTTCCGGCCCGCGCCTGGCACCGAGCACATCCTCGTCACACTCCGCCCGCTCGACCGCGACGGCGTCCAGGCCCTGGTGTCGGCCCTGCTCGGTGAGGCGAACGTCTCGGCGGAGTTCGCCGCGCGGCTGCACGAGCGGACCGCGGGGATCCCGTTCGTGGTCGAGGAGGTCGCGCACGCGCTCGCCGGTATCGAGGGCGCTTCGCACGCCGACGGCGCGACCGCGCGGCGCCTGCTCGACGCGGTCGAAGTCCCGCCACTGCTGCGGGAAGCCATGCTCGAACGCCTCGCCGCGCTGCCGTCCGCCGCCCGGCGGATCACCGAGGCGGCCGCCGTCCTCGGCACACCGTCCACTCCGGACCTGCTGACCGCCGCGGCCGCGCTCACCCCCGAACGCGCCCACCGCGCGCTGATCCTCGCGCTCGAACGCAACGTCCTGGTGGAGACCGGCGAAGGTGAGTACGGCTTCCGGCACACACTCGCCCAGCGGGCCGTCTACCGCGCCATTCCCGGACCCGATCGGCAGGAACTGCACCGGCGCGCCGCCCGGCTCCTGCGCGATCGTCTCCCGCAGTCGCTGGTGCGGCTCGCCGAACACTGCCGCAAGGCGGGAGACCGGGCCGGAGCGCTGAAGTACGGCGAGGCGGCCGCCGATCAGGCGTCGACGGTCGGCGACCTCGCCACGGCGACGGATCTGCTCCGCACACTGCTCGACGAGCCCGGCCTGCAACCGTCCGATGTGGACAGACTGGCGGTCAAGTTCAGTTCGGTGGCGTGCAACGGCCTCGCCCAGGCCGAAGTCGTCCCCGCACTGGAAAAGCTGCTCACCGACGGCAGGCTGTCCGGACGCCTGAGCGGCGAGGTCCGGCTGGGGCTCGGGCTCCTGCTGGTCCGCCAGGCGGGCGGGCTGGAGGCGGCGAGGACCGAGATCGAGATCGCCGTCAACGACCTCGCCGACCGGCCCGACCTCGCCGGACGCGGGATGGGGGTGCTCGCGCAGCCCTGGGTCGGCGCGACCCCGCTGCGCGAACACCGGCGCTGGATGGACCGGGTGGACGGGCTGATCGAACGGGCCACCGACCAGCGGCTGAGGATCATCCTGATGGCCAACAACGTGGCGTCGAGGCTGCACATCGGGGACGCGCGCGGCTGGGCCATGCTGGACCGGGCGCCCACCAGCGTCGGTTCGGCCGACGAGCAGCGGCATCTGGCGCGGCTGCACTGCAACGGCGCCGACGCCTGCGCCTGGACGGGCCACCACCGGCGCGCCAGAAGCCTGCTGCGCAGCGGGATGCAGCTGGCCGCCGACTGCGGCGCGCCGTACGTCGTCAGCACGGCGCGCGCGACGGCGGTCCACACCGACTGGCTCACCGGGAACTGGGACGGCCTCGCCGAACGGGCGGACGCGCTGATCGACGAGTACCGCGACCTCCTGCCGGTGACCAGCGAACTGTGCCTGGTGCTGGGCCTGCTCGCCGCCGCCCGCGGTGAATGGGACGAAGCCGCGGCCCGGTTCGCCGGAACCGCGGCGGACCAGCCGGAGAACGCGTTCACCCCGGTCGCCATCGCCGCGCACGCCGGGATGGCGGGCATGCTGCTCGCGCAGGACCTCGGCGAGGCCGCCGTCGCGCAGGCCGAGAAGGGGCTGGAACTCTTGCGCGCCAAGGGTGTCTGGGCCTGGGGCGCCGATCTGCTGATGGCCGCCGTCGACGCGTACTGCGTCACCGGCCGGGACGCCGCGGCGCAGGCGCTGACCGACGAGTTCGAACGCGAGATCGGCGACCTCGACGCGCCGTCGACCCGCGCCGCGCTGGCCGCGAACCGCGGGCTCATCGCGGCTTCGCGAGGTGACCACGCCGAGGCGATCAGAGCCTTCGAGCAGGCGCGGACCCGTTTCGACGCCCTCCCCGCGCCGTATCACGCGGCGCTGATCGCCGAACGGGCCACGCGGTGCCGCCTCGCCGTGAACGAGGACGTCGCCGAGACGTTCGCCGCGCTCGCGGAGGCGTTCGACCGGCTCGGCGCCACCCGCGACGCCGCGCGCTGCCGCCACGCGTTCCGGTCCACCGGCGCGGTCGCCCCCTCCCGGCGCGGCCGCCGGGGCTACGGCGACGAACTGTCCCCGCGCGAACGCGACGTCGCCCGGCTGCTCGCGGCCGGGCATACGAACAGGGAGATCGCCGAGGTGCTGTTCCTGTCCCGGCGCACGGTGGAACAGCACGTCGCGAGCGTGCTGCGCAAGCTGAAGGTGCGGTCGAGGAGTGAACTGGCGGGGCTGCGGTCCGCGTAGTGACGGCTCATCGCCGAAGCGCCCGGTAACGGTTGAGCAGGGCGGTGATCCGCGAGGGGTCGGCGGATCCGTTCAGCTCGGTGAGCAAGTCGTCGGGGCACAGCTCGTAGTGGTCGCCCCACCACCGCCGTGCCTTGGTGTCCCAGATCCGGTACCCGCCGGGCACACCTCTCGCCACGTACCGCCGCTTCGCCAACCGGCCCTCCCCCGAGCGTCGTGAGTGGTAAAGACGTTTCTAACCCTCATCGCCACTCACGAGCACCCGATTTAATTCGGTTGCGGGTGCGGGACGACGTCCGTCATGATCGTGCGCGATCCGGCCGAGGGTGCCGGTGGATGCGACTGGGAGGTGCCTCGTGCTGATGACTGTCCGGGGCCTTTGCCGCCCCCATCCACTCGCCCCTCGAGGCTGAGCCACGACGCTCGCCCGGTGGGGCACCCCTGACTAGGAGAACCCACCAGTGCGCAAGCACGATCTCGAAGATTCCCACGCTTTTGAGAAGACCGACCGTCCGCGCCGTTCCCGGCGTGCCCGGTTCGACGACGAGCCCGAACCCACCCGCGGCGGACGGCTCACCGAGGCCGAACGCGTCCGGCTCGCCCGGCTGCGTGAAGACGCCTACACCGAGACCGCCATCCCCGGTGGCGGCGACCGTTGGAGCACCTGGGACGAAGCCGAACACGGCCCGCATCCGCGACCGGACTGGGTGATCACCGAACTGGCGGCGGTGGACACCGAACTCGGCATCCTCAAGACCGGCAAGGAGGCCGACGTCCATCTCGTGCGGCGGGGCCTGCCCGACACCGAGGGCACGGTGCTGGCCGCCAAGCGGTACCGCAGCGGGGAACACCGGCTGTTCCACCGCGACGCCGGCTACCTCGAAGGCAGGCGGATGCGGCGGTCCCGCGAAATGCGGGCCATGGAGTCGCGCAGCAGCTTCGGCCGCAACCTCATCGCCGAGCAATGGGCGGTGGCCGAGTTCACCGCGCTGAGCAGGCTCTGGACGGTCGGCGCCCCGGTGCCGTACCCGGTGCAGCGCGACGGCACCGAGATCCTGCTGGAGTTCCTCGGTGACGGCGAGACGGCAGCGCCGCGTCTGGCGCAGGTCCGGCCCGAGCCCGAGCAGTTGCGGGAACTGTGGTTCCAGACCGCGGCGATGCTGGAACTCCTGGCGTCGCAGGGGCTCGCGCACGGCGACCTCTCGGCGTACAACCTGCTCGTGCATCGCGAGCGGATCATGGTGATCGACCTGCCCCAGGTGGTCGACATCGTGGCCAACCCCGGCGGGCTGGAGTTCCTCGCGCGGGACGTGCGGAACATCGCCACGTGGTTCCACTCGCGGGGCCTGCCGGAGCGGCTGACCGCCGTCCCCGAGCTGATCGAGGAACTGCGGGAGATCGCCGGGCTGCGCTGATCCCCGTTGCGGCCCGGGATCGCATTTCGTCCTCTGGATGCGGTCTCGGGCCGTTCGGGGCTTGACGCTCGTCTTGTGATCGCCGTAACTTCCCCGGCACACCAACGGAATTTCCCGGTCACACGCCAGCCCGAGATGTTAGCGCTAACACTCATCGAACGTGAGGACTCGCATGGAATCCAACGTCAGCCGCCGGACCGTGCTGCGCGCCGCGGCGCTCGCCACCGCCGTGCCCGCCGTCAGTGCCATCGCGACGCAAGCGACCGCCGCCATCCCCACGAGCGCCGCGGCGGTCCCGGCACGCTGGGCGGTCCAGCCGTTCCAGCTCGCCGACGTGACCTTGCAGCAAGGCGTCTTCGCCGCCAAGCGAGCGCTCATGCTCGCCTACGGCCGGGGCTACGACGTCAACCGGTTGCTCCAGGTTTTCCGTGCCAACGCGGGACTTTCCACTCTCGGCGCGGTCGCCCCCGGCGGCTGGGAGGGCCTCGACGGGGAGGCGAACGGCAACCTTCGCGGGCACTACACGGGCCACTTCCTCTCGATGCTTTCGCAGGCGTACGGCAGCACTGGCGAGGCGGTCTTCGCCGACAAGATCCGCACCATGATCGGCGCGCTCGCTGAAGTCCGCACGGCGTTGCGGAAGGACCCCACCGGGCTGGCCGCGTCCGGACCGTTCGGCTCGGGCGTCGACAACGTCCGCGGTTCGTCCCAGTACATCGAACTCCCGCCCGCCGTCCTGGCCACCGCCCGCGACCTCACCGTCTCGGTCTGGGTCCGGCCGTCCCACGCGTCGGCGTGGGCCAGGGTGTTCGACTTCGGCGACGACACGAACCGCTACCTCTACCTCGCCGCCCGGAACGCCTCCGGTGTCCCCCGGTTCGCCATCACCGACGGCGGCGCCGGCCGGGAACAGGCCATCGACGGCTCGGCGGCCCTGCCGCTGAACACCTGGAGCCATCTCGCGGTCACCATCGCCGGGACGACCGGGACGCTGTACGTCAACGGTGTCGTGGCGGGCAGGAACACCTCGATGACCCTGAATCCGGCCGTACTGGGCACTTTGCGCAACCACTGGCTCGGCCGCTCGCTGTATCCGGACCCGGCCTTCGCGGGCGCGTTCGGCGAGACGAACCTGTGGTCGCGAGCGCTCGGCGCCGACGAGATCGCGAAGCTTCAGCACGAGTCCGCCACCGGCGACCTCGCGTCGTACACCTTCGCCGAGACGACGGGGACCTTCGCGGACCGGTCCGGCCACGCCGGACCGGCGAAACTGCGCCGCACGTGGGGCGGGCCGAGCCACCCCGGTTTCCTCGCCGCCTATCCGGAAACCCAGTTCATCGCGCTCGAATCCATGACGGGCAGCGACTACACGAAGGTCTGGGCGCCCTATTACACCGCACACAAGATCCTCCGCGGCCTGCTCGACGCCCACGCCAACACCGGTGACGAGCGCGCGCTCGACCTCGCGTCCGGCATGGGCGACTGGATGTACTCGCGGCTCTCGAAACTGCCGAAGACCACGCTGCAACGGATGTGGGGCCTGTTCTCCAGCGGCGAATTCGGCGGCATCGTCGAGGCGATCTGCGATCTGCACGCGGTCACCGGCGCCCCGGAACACCTCGCGCTGGCCCGGCTCTTCGATCTCGACCGGCTGATCGACTCCTGCGCGGCGGGCCAGGACATCCTCACCGGCCTGCACGCCAACCAGCACATCCCGATCCTCACCGGACTGGTCCGGCTCCACGACGAAACCGGCGAAACGCGCTACCTCGACGCGGCCCGGAACTTCTGGGGCATGGTCGTCCCGCCCCGGATGTACTCCATCGGCGGAACGAGCACCGGCGAGTTCTGGAAGGCACCCGGGCTCATCGCCGGAACCCTCACCGACGTGACCGCCGAAACCTGTTGCGCGTACAACCTGCTCAAACTCGGCCGGATGCTGTTCTGCCACGAGCAGGACTCGCGCTACATGGACTACTACGAGCGCGCCCTCTACAACCAGGTCCTCGGGTCCAAACAGGACAAGGCGGACGCGGAAAAGCCTTTGGTCACCTACTTCATCGGGCTGACCCCCGGCCACGTCCGGGACTACACCCCGAAGGCGGGCACTACCTGCTGCGAGGGCACCGGGATGGAGAGCGCGACCAAGTACCAGGACACCGTGTACCTCAAGGGCGCCGACGGCAACTCCCTCTACGTCAACCTTTACAGCCCGTCGACGCTGTCCTGGCGCGAGAAGGGGATCACGCTCACCCAGCGGACCGCCTTCCCGTACGAACAGAGGTCGACGCTCACGGTGCGCGGCAAGGCCGCCTTCACGCTGCGCCTGCGTGTGCCCGCATGGTGCACGGGCGGGTTCGAGGTCCTGCTCAACGGGCAGCCGGTGCGGCAGACCGCCGTGCCCGGCACCTACTTCCCGCTCTCCCGCGACTGGCGGGACGGCGACACCGTCGAGGTCCGCACGCCGTTCCGCCTCCGGGTCGAGAAGGCGGCCGACGCGCAGGAGATCCAGAGCCTGTTCTACGGCCCGGTCGCCCTCGTGGCCCGCGATCCCCGCACGACGTTCCTGCGGTTCGGCCTGTACCGCAACGCCGGGCTGTCGGGCGATCTGCTGCCCACGCTGAAAACCGTCGCGGGCAAGCCACTGCACTTCACCCTCGACGGCGTCGAACTGGCGCCCTTCTTCGAGGGGACCGAGGATCCGACGCACGTCTACTTCCAGCGCGCCGAACCCGCGATCGTGTTCGGCGCCCTCGACTCGGGGGTGGCGAATCCGGTGAAGCCCGGCGGCACGACCCTGCTGGACGAGATCTGGGCGGCCGCGCCGTTCGCCGACAAGGGCGCGCTGATCCGTCAGGTCCAGGCGAAGACCACCGCTTGGCGGGACGCCGGGCTCCTCGGCGCCGAGGACGCCAGGAAGGTCGTCACCACCGCCAGGCAGGCCTCTTACGCCAAGTGAGCGAGGCTTTTCGACTGCGGTGAAAGCTTCTTCGAGGTTTGTCCGAAATGCTTTACCCTCCTGATGGGAGCGCTCCCACATCCATGGCCGCCACGGACAGGCGGCCATGTCTCGATGGGAGAAGGGCGAAGCCGAGTGACGAAACAACGAAGTACCGTCCTGGCCGTCGTGACCGTGCTGCTGGCGAGCGTGCTCGCCATGGTGCTGAACACCGGCACCGCCGCCGCGCACGGCGCGATGATGAAACCGGGCAGCCGCACGTTCCTCTGCTGGAAGGACGGCCTGTCCCCGACCGGTGAGATCGTCCCGCACAATCCGGCCTGCGCCGCCGCCGTCCGGACCAGCGGTGCGAACTCGCTCTACAACTGGTTCTCCGTCCTGCGCTCCGACGGTGCCGGACGCACCCGCGGCTTCATCCCCGACGGGAAGCTGTGCTCGGGCGGCAACCCCGGATTCGCCGGTTACGACGGCGTCGGCGACTGGCCGCTCACGCATCTGACGGCCGGCGCGACGTTCGACTTCTCCTACAACGCGTGGGCGGCGCATCCGGGCTGGTTCTACACCTACGTCACCAAGGACGGCTGGGATCCGAACCGGGCACTGCGCTGGGACGACTTCGAGGACCAGCCGTTCCTGACCGTGGACCACCCGCCGGTGACCGGCCCCGTCGGCAGCGTCGAGGGCCAGTACAAGTGGAGCGGCGCGCTGCCCACGAACAAGACGGGCAGGCACATCATCTACTCGGTGTGGAAGCGCTCGGACAGCGCCGAGACGTTCTACGGCTGCTCCGACGTCGTGTTCGACGGCGGCAACGGCGAGGTGACGGGGATCAACGACCCCGGCACGCCGCCCTCGTCGACGACGACCACCTCGTCGCTGCCCGGAGGCGGTTCGTGCATGGCGATGTTCAACGTCACGAACACGTGGTCCGGCGGCTACCAGGCGACCGTGACGATCATGAACCACGGCACGGCGGGCTACAGCGGCTGGCGGGCGGGCTGGGTGCTGCCCACCGGGCAGCGGATCGCCAGCGTGTGGAACGGGACGTTGAGCCAAACGGGGAACGTGGTGAACGTCGCCAACGCCAACTGGAACGGCGTGGTGCCGCCGGACGGCGAGACGACGTTCGGTCTCGTGGTCGACTCCCCGGGGACGAGTCCGGCGCAGCCGTCGGTGACCTGCCAGGGAAGCTGACCGACTGTCCACAGTGTCACGAAGGGGTCTTTCAAGGCGCTTCACGCCTTGGGAGGCCCCTTCGTGACGTCCACCGGACGACGCCGTCGTGGAGACCCTGCCCACAATCGGTCCCTCCAATTGGGAGGGCGGATAACGGTCCGGTACAGTAGTGCTAGACCGCAACCGGCGGCGTGGATGAGTGGTGTCCGTCGCCTCCAAAGCCAACCGAATGGCTCGCGGTATCCGTATCAACCAATTGGCGCGCGGTGTCACGCAGACGCGGTGTGCCGGGTTCGTCCCTGTGAACGCCCACCGCACACCATCTTGCCCTGCCTGCGCGCGGGCAGCCCGGGCCTCCCTTGCGACGAGTCATGTCCGAGAGGCATTTGTGACAGTCACGTTCAATTCCGGCCACGTTTCTCCGTCGGCCCGTCAGCACCGCAGCAAGCCGCGTACCCGTCCCACGGGTGACGCGATGCTGCGTGACGACGCCGTCGAGACGGTCAAGGCCCAGACCTGGGCGGAGCTCGGTCTTCCCGAGCCCCTGCTGCGGGCACTGGCCGACGCCGGTATCACGACCCCCTTCCCGATCCAGTCGGCGACCATCCCCGACGCACTCGCCGGCCGCGACGTCCTCGGCCGCGCGCAGACCGGTTCCGGCAAGACCCTCGCCTTCGGCCTGGCCATGCTGACCAGGCTCAACGGCGGCAGGGCCCGTCCGAAGCACCCCCGCGCACTGATCCTGGTGCCGACCCGCGAGCTGGCCATGCAGGTCGCCGACTCGCTGACCCCGCTGGCCAAGTCCCTCGGCCTGTGGTGCCGCACCGCCGTCGGCGGTATGGCCTTCCCCCGCCAGGCCGACGCGCTTTCCCGCGGTGTCGACCTGCTGATCGCCACCCCGGGCCGGCTGTCGGACCACGTCCGCCAGGGCACCGCGTCGCTGTCGGAGTGCACCTTCATCGCGCTCGACGAGGCCGACCAGATGGCCGACATGGGCTTCATGCCGCAGGTCCGCGAGATCCTCGACCTGACCCCGCGTGACGGCCAGCGCCTGCTGTTCTCCGCCACCCTCGACGGTGACGTCGACCGCCTGGTCCGCGCGTACCTGACCAACCCGGTCACGCATTCGGTCGCCCCGTCGACCGCGAGCGTCACCACCATGGACCACCACGTGTTCCAGGTGTCGCACCAGGACAAGCAGGACATCATCACCGAGATCGGCGCCCGCGAGGGCCGCACGATCATGTTCGTCCGCACCAAGCACCACGTGGACCGCCTCACCGAGCGCCTGCGCGAAAAGGGCGTCCACGCGGCCGCACTGCACGGCGGCAAGACGCAGGGCCAGCGCAACCGGGTCCTCGCGGACTTCAAGGAAGGCTTCGCCCCGGTCCTCGTGGCCACGGACGTCGCCGCGCGCGGTATCCACGTCGACGACATCTCGCTCGTGCTGCACGTGGACCCGGCCGCCGACCACAAGGACTACCTGCACCGCGCGGGCCGCACCGCGCGCGCCGGGGCGTCCGGTGTCGTGGTCACGCTGGTCACCCACGACCAGCGCCGCATGGTGCGCCGGATGACCGACCGCGCCGGTGTCCGCGCCGAGCAGACCACGGTCCGCCCGGGCGACGCCGAGCTCGCTCGCATCACCGGTGCGCAGCAGCCCAGCGGTGAGCCGGTCGTCGAGCGTCGTCGTGAGTCCCCGCGTCGTGGCGGTGGCCGCGGCTACGGTGGCGGCGACCGCGGCGGCTACCAGGGTTCGCGCGAGGGTCACGGTCACCGCGAAGGCGGCCGTCCCGGCGGCTTCCGCGGCCGCCCGCGTCGTACCGAGTCCGGTGGCGGCAGCGGCCGCCCGCAGCGTCCGGGCGGACGCCCGCGTCGCAGCTTCGACAGCTGAAGTAACTGAACGGAGCCGGCTCGTCCGGCCCCAAGCGTGTTATGAACGGGACTTTCATTGCAAATTTCGCAATGAAAGTCCCGTTCATAACATCCGGCCCCGCGAGCGCGTTCGCTGTGGGGACCACCACGTCCGGCGCCGAACGCCGGATGGGAGACTGCGGGACGTGACTACTCCCGGCCCCGCTCCCCAGAACCTCCCTCCCGACCAGGTCTTCGACTGGCTCGACGTAGAGGCGGAGAAGCGGGCCGAGGCCGGGCTGGTGCGCAAGCTGCGCATCCGGCAGGCGCAGGAACCGGAGCTGGACCTCGCGGGCAACGACTACCTCGGGCTCGCCAGGGACAAGCGCGTCGCCGGCGCGGCCGCGGCCGCCGCGTTGCGCTGGGGCGCCGGGGCGACGGGGTCACGCCTGGTCTCCGGCACCACCGAGGTCCACGCCGAACTCGAACACGAACTCGCCCGCTTCTGCGGGACTCAGGCCGCGCTGGTCTTCTCGTCCGGTTTCACCGCGAACCTCGGCGCCGTCACGGCCCTGTCCGGCGCGGATTCCGCGATCGTCACGGACAAGTACATCCACGCCTCGCTGATCGAAGGCTGCCGGCTGTCCCGATCGGACATCGCCGCCGTCGCGCACAGCGATCCGAGCGCCTTCAAGCACGCGCTGGCGACCCGCCGCAAACCGCGCGCGCTCGTCGTCACCGATTCCGTGTTCTCCGTGGACGGCGACATCGCCCCGCTGGAGCAGCTCGCCACCGTCTGCCGGGAGCACGGCGCGTCACTGCTCGTCGATGACGCCCACGGTTTCGGTGTCCTCGGCGAGGGCGGCCGCGGTGCCGTCCACGCCGCGGGACTCTCCGGCGCGCCCGACGTCGTCACCACGATCACGCTGTCGAAATCCCTTGGGGCGCAAGGCGGAGCGGTACTCGGGCCGCGTCGCGTGATCAAGCATCTCGTGGACACCGCACGCAGTTTCATCTTCGACACCGGGCTCGCGCCCGCCAGTGCCGCCGCCGCGCTGGCCGCGCTCAGCGCGCTGAAGGCCGAGCCGGAGCTGGCCACCAAGGTGACCGGAGCGGCCGGAAACCTCGCGATGCAACTGAAAGCGGCGGGATTCCGGGTCAGTCTCCCGGACGCCGCGGTGATCTCGGTCCAGGCACCGTCCCCCGAAGCGGCCGTCGCGTGGGCGGCCGAGTGCGCGGATCAGGGCGTGCGGGTCGGCTGTTTCCGCCCGCCGTCCGTACCCGACGGCATCTCCCGGCTGCGCCTGACCGCGCGGGCCGACCTCACCGAGGCCGATGTGGACCGCGCGGTCGCGGTGATCACGGCCGCGGCGCCGCCCGGCGCCACATCGTGATGTGCGGGATCCCGTCTTCCATGAACTCTTCGCCCTCGATCACGAAGCCGTACTTGGCGTAGAAATCCGTCGCGTACGTCTGCGCGTCGAGGACACACGGCGCGTCGCCGATCCCCGCGAGGGCCGTCTCCATCAGCCGTCCCGCGAGTCCCTTGCCACGTGAGCGGACGGCCGTGCACACCCGGCCGATGCGGAAGGTGCCGCCGGCGTCCTGCAACACCCGCAGGTACGAGTCGACGGCGACGGAACCGCCGATCCAGAGATGCCTGGTGCCGGGCAGGAGGTCGCGGCCGTCGATCTCGTGATAGGCGCAGTCCTGCTCGACGACGAACACGTCCACGCGCAGGCGGAGGATGCCGTGCAGCTGCGCGGCGGTGATCTCGTCGCCGGCGACGGACAGCGGGAACGACGTGGTCTCGATGATCGGGGTGTCGGTGCTCACGTCCACTTGTTAGCACATCGGACGTGAAGAAGGCATCGATCAGCCGATCAGCCCGCGGCCGTTCTGCTGGGAGATCTCGTTGGCGTAGTGCGAGACACGGGTGTAGACGCCCGGCCTGTTCGGCTTCGCGCAGCCTTCGCCGAACGAAACGATCCCGATCAGCGTGTCACCCACGACGAGCGGGCCACCCGAATCGCCTTGGCAGGCGTCGATCCCGCCTTCGGGATAACCGGCGCACACCATGTCGCTGGGGTCGTAGCCCGAGTACGCGCTCCGGCAGGTCTTGTCGCTGACCACCGGGACGACCGCGCTGCGCAGGTAGTCCGAACGCGCGCCGCCGTCGGCGACGCGGCCCCAGCCGAGAACCGTCGCCTTCGTGCCTTCGCTGTAGAGGTCGGCGTCACCGTTGTCCGCGACCTTCGCGGGCCGGTACGGCAGCTGGCCGCTGACCGTCATCACCGCGATGTCGTCACCCTTGCCGGGGTCGCCGCTGTAGTCGGGGCTGACCCAGATCCGCGAAACACGCAGTTCCACGCCGTCTCGCGTGCGCTTGTCCTCCCGCCCCGCGATCACCCGGACGTCGGCGCGTTTGACCGCGACCGCGCAGTGCGCCGCCGTCGCGATCGTCGTGGAACTCACGATCACCGCTCCGCAGTACTGGTTGCCGCCGCGATCGGCCAAGTAGACCGCGTAGGGGTACTGCGAGACGGAAGCCTTGCCGCCGCCCACGATCCTCGGCTCGACGGCCTTGTCCGGCCCGCTCACCGCACTGTCGTCCGCCGACGCGCTGTTGACCGCGATCGGCACCATCACGGCCGTCGCGAGCACCGCTCCGACCGCGAGCAGCAGGGTGCGACGTGACTTCTTGGGCATGTTCTGTCCCTTCACCGGGGCGTACGTACTGCCAGCTGGTGGCAGGGGCCGGGGCGCCGCGGCACTGGGCCATCGCGATCATCGTGGTCGTGATCAATCGACTCCAGCGCGTACACAAGCGATCGCGAATACCCTAATCGGAGAAGGCCCGATGCGGTGTCACTGAAACGGGTGGACCTTCGTTCGCGACCGGGAACAACCGGTCACCGTGACAGGTTGGCTAGAGTCGGAACCACCCGCTCCCGCCGCAAAGGAAGACAGCGTGCCCCACTACGACCTGGTGATCGTCGGTACCGGATCGGGTAACTCGATCCTCGACCCGCACTTCGCGGACTGGAACACGGCGATCGTGGAGAAGGGCACGTTCGGCGGCACCTGCCTGAACGTGGGCTGCATCCCGACGAAGATGTTCGTGCACGCCGCCAACGTCGCGGCCACCCCCGCGTCTTCGGCGAAGTTCGGCGTCGACGAGGAGCTGACCGGGGTACGCTGGCGCGATGTCCGCGACCGGATCTTCGGGCGGATCGACCCGATCGCCGCCGGTGGACGCGAGTACCGCGTCCAGCACGAGGACAACAAGAACGTCACCGTGTACGAGGGCGAAGGCCGCTTCACCGGCCACAAGGAACTCCAGGTCAGCTACCCCGACGGCCGCCCGGCCGAGACGATCACCGCCGACCGGTTCGTCCTCGCCGCCGGCGGGCGCCCGGTGATCCCGGACATCCCCGGCCTCGCCGAAACCGGCTATCACACCTCCGACACGGTGATGCGGCTCGACGAGCTGCCCGCCGGGATCGTGATCCTCGGCGGCGGCTACATCGCGGCCGAGTTCGCGCACGTCTTCGCCTCGTTCGGGGTGAAGGTGACCGTGGTCAACCGGTCCGGCGCGCTGCTGCGTTCCGAGGACGACGACGTCAGCGCCCGGTTCACCGAACTGGCCGCGCAGCGGTTCGACGTCCGGCTCGACCGGAAGACCGTCCGCGCCCGCAAGACCGCTTCGGGAATCGCCCTGGACCTCGAAGGCCCCCAAGGCGCCGAAACCGTCGAGGCCGACGTGCTGCTGGTCGCCACCGGCCGCACGCCGAACTCCGACATCCTCGACGTCGCCGCCACCGGCGTGACCACCGGCGAGCGCGGGCACGTCGTGGTCGACGAGTACCAGCAGACCGTGGTCGACGGGATCTACGCGCTCGGCGACATCTCGTCGACTTTCGAGCTGAAGCATGTCGCGAACCATGAGCAGCGCGTCGTGCAGCACAACCTGCTGCACCCGGACGAGCGGATCGAGGCCGACCACCGGTTCGTCCCGCACGCGGTGTTCACCTCGCCGCAGGTCGCTTCGGTCGGGCTCACCGAACGCGAGGCGCGCGAGCGCGGCGTGTCGTACGTGACGTCGCACCAGGACTACGCCGGTATCGCCTACGGCTGGGCGATGGAGGACACCACCGGCTTCGCGAAACTGCTCGCCGACCCGGCCACCGGGCAGCTGCTGGGCGCGCACATCATCGGCCCGCAGGCGTCGTCGGTGATCCAGCCGCTGATCCAGGCGATGAGCTTCGGTCTCGACGCGAAGAGCATGGCGCGCGGGCAGTACTGGATCCACCCGGCGATGCCGGAACTGGTCGAGAACGCGCTGCTGAACCTGCCGCTGGACTGAACGCTCCGCGCCCGCCCGCCGCGTTCAGTCCTCTGAACGCGTCGGTGTGTCATGAGGGGTCCCCATAGGACGAAATTCGTCCCATGGGGACCCCTCATGACACTTCAGATGACGCGTCCGCAGTTGCGGGCCCCGTTCCGCACCGCGAGTTCGCTCACCGCGTCCATCCGGGTGTCCGAGATCCCCATCAAGGTGGCCGAGCGGGCCCCGTTGTTCAGGAACCGCTCGCCCGCCTCGACGTACCGGTGGACGGCCACCAAGAACTCCTCCCGCGCCGATGCCGCCCCTCCCGGCACCGTGCGGACCCCCGTCGCCCCCCTGAGGATGTCCTTGGCCTCGTCCACCCTCGTCGCGACGAAGTGCTCCCACTTGCGCTGCTCCGTCGCGACGTCCCCCTCCGGGTCCGGCCAGTAGTGCTGGATCGCACTGCTCTCCGTTCCCACCTGTACGCACACCCGGTCCACGGCGCGGTAGAACTCGGACGGCGAGGCCGCGGCCGCGGGCCGTGACGGCGCCAAGACGACGCACACCGCCGCGAAGCAGGCCAGAGCCGTCCCGTACGCCAGTTCCTCCACCACGCCGACCCCCAGAACCGAGTTTTTGAACAGGTTCAACTCACTCAGGGTATGGCTCGGCCCGGCGTGGGGTCAAGAAGTTTTTTGAACGCGTTCAGACGAAGCGGCGACGTCCGGCGAAGGCGCCGAAGGTCATCTGCGCGGCGAAGACCGCGAGCATCATGATCCAGGGCACGGTCCAGCCGTGGGTGAGATCGTGGAGCAGACCGAACAAGAACGGTCCGACGGCGGCCATCAGGTAGCCGATGCCCTGCGCCATCCCGGACAGCCGGGCGGTGTCCGCGCCGGTGCGCGCCCGCAGCGCGATCACCGTCAGCGCGAGGGAGAAGACGCTCATCCCGAGCCCGATGAGCACGCACCAGAGCAACGGCGAGGCGGCCGGGGCGACCATCATGCCCACCATGCCGACGAAGCCGAAGACGCCCAGCCCGACGATCCACGGGCTCTGGCTGCGGTGCCGCGCGGCCATCGGCGCCACCACGAGACTGATCGGGACGGCGATGAGCGAGATCAGCCCGAGCAGCAGGCCCGAGTCACCCTTGCTCACGCCGGCGTCGATCATCACTTCCGGCAGCCAGCCCATCACGACGTAGGCCAAAAAGGCCTGAGTGCCGAAGAAAAGCGTGACCATCCACGCAAGCGGGCTGCGCAGGAGCGATCGCCCGCTACCCTGCTTTCCTGCCTCCGTGACGGGAGCACGCCCCGAACCGCGGGCTGCGAGAATCCAGACGAGGAGTGCGAGCACCGCCAGTACCGACCAGGCGCCGAGACCTTGGCGCCAGCCGCCGAACGCGTTCTCCAAGGGAGGGGTGAGCGCGGACCCCAGGGCGCCTCCGCCCTGGAGAGCGGCGGTGTACACGCCGGTCATCATGCCGACACGTGCCGGGAAGGAGTCCTTGATGACGACTGGGATCAACACGTTCGCCAAGGCGATCCCGGCCGTGGCGACCAGGGTTCCGCCGAGTACCACGTACGGCCCGTCGATCACCCGCAGCACCAGGCCGACGGCCAGGACCGAGAGCGCGGTCGCGATGGCCACGCCCATCCCGAACCGGCGGGCCAGCGCGGGAGCGGCGAAGCCCGCGGCGGCGAAACAGAGGCCAGGGAGCGTGGTGAGCACGCCGGCCCAGGTCGCGGTCGCGCCGAGGTCGTCGCGCATCTCGCCGAGGATCGGGCCGACACTGGTGATCGCCGGGCGCAGGTTGAGGGCGACCAGGATGACCGCGACGCCGAGCAGGACACCGCCGGTGATCACTCCCGGCCGCCATTCCGTCTCGATCGAGCCTTCGAGTTCAAGACGCTCGTCGAACGGGGAAACGGATTCTCGGGAGTCGACACGCACGTCGGCTAGTATCACATACATAGGATGATTGGATGAAGGGACAACGCTGTGCCATTGGCCACCACGCGCCGTGCCGGCCTGGTCGATCAGGTCATCGAGCAGCTGCGTGACGCCGTCACGCAGGGAGAATGGCCCATCGGGCAGCGGATTCCGACCGAACCGGAGCTGGCTGGACAGCTCGGTGTCGGGCGCAACACCGTCCGGGAGGCCGTCCGTGCGCTCGCGCATACGGGGCTGCTCGAGGTCCGGCAAGGCGACGGCACCTACGTGCGGGCGACCAGCGAGGTCTCGGGCGCGATCCGGCGGCTGTGCGGTTCGGAGCTGCGCGAAGTCCTGCAGGTGCGGCGGATCCTCGAAGTCGAAGGGGCCCGGCTCGCGGCCGTGTCGCGGACCGAGGAGGAGGTCGCCACCCTCCGGGAGCTGCTCGCCCGCCGCAACGAGGAACTGCGGGAACGCCACTGGGAGGATTTCGCCCGCCTGGACGCGGAATTCCACTTCGCCGTCGTCCAAAGTGGACATAACACCCTGCTGACGGAGATGTACCGCGGCCTCACCGAGGTGATCACGGCCAGCGTGGCGGCGACGTCGAACGTGACGCCGGGACGCGAATACCTGCCGGAGATCGGCCACGAGGGGCTCGCCGAGGCCATCGCCGACGGCGACGCCGACCGGGCGGCCACCGAGGCATGCGGCTTCCTCGACGAACTCCTCGCGAGGGTGGAGCGAGAAGAGGACTGAGCAGGTGCTCGTGAGTGGTAATGAGGGTTCTAACCGTCATTACCACTCACGAGGCGGTTACGGCAGGGTGAGGATCTCCGCGCCGTCCTCGGTCACCACGAGGGGGTGCTCGAACTGGGCGGTCCACTTCTTGTCCTTGGTGGTGACGGTCCAGTCGTCGGCCCAGATGTCGTAGTCGATGGTGCCGAGGGTGATCATCGGCTCGATCGTGAAGGTCATGCCCTGCTCGATGATCGTGTCGACCGACGGCTCCTCGTAGTGCAGGACGGTCGGCGCGGTGTGGAACGCCGGGCCGACACCGTGACCGGTGAAGTCGCGGACGACGCCGTACCCGAACCGCTTCGCGTACGCCTCGATGACGCGGCCGATCACGTTGAGCTGCCTGCCCGGCCGCACGGCCTTGATGGCCCGCATGGTCGCCTCACGGGTGCGCTCGACCAGCAGCCGCGCCTCCTCGGAGACGTCACCCGCCAGGAACGTCGCGTTGGTGTCGCCGTGGACGCCACCGATGAACGCGGTGACGTCGATGTTGCAGATGTCGCCGTCCTCGATCACCGTCGAATCCGGGATGCCGTGGCAGATCACCTCGTTGAGCGAGGTGCAGCACGACTTCGGGAAGGCGCGGTAGCCCAGGGTCGACGGGTAGGCGTGGTGGTCCAGCAGGAACTCGTGGATCACCTTGTCGATGTCGTCCGTGGTCGCGCCGGGTTTGACGGCCTTGCCGCCCTCCTCCAGCGCCTGCGCCGCGATCCGGCCCGCGACGCGCATCGCCTCGATCACCTCGGGCGTGCGGACCCCGTTGCCCGTGTCGCGTTTCGGTGCCGGCCTGTCGACGTACTCGGGGCGGGCGATGCTGGCGGGGACGACTCGCCGCGGCGTCTGGACGCCGGGCTTCAAGGGGGCACGAACGGACATGCACCCAGCCTACGACCTGCTCGCTACCCGAGTCCCGCCAGGAAGCGCTGCGCGGTCTCGACCGCGGGTTTGGACGTCCCCCCGTCGGTGACCAAGACCGCGAACGCCAGGTCACCGGTGTAGCCGACGAACCAGCCGTGCGCATGCGTCCCGTCGCCGAACTGGGCGGTCCCGGTCTTGCCGCGCACTTCGGGCAGGGGCTTGAGCAGGGTCGCCGTACCCTCGGTGACGACTTCGCGCATCATGCCCCGGACGGCGTCGAGCACCTCCGGCCGGATCGGCTTCCCGAGGCCGGACGACGTCGCTGCCATCCCCCGCACCAGCGTCGGCACCGGGATCTTCCCGGACTGGACGGTCGCGGCGGCGACCGCGAGGCCGAACGGGCTCGTCACGACGGTCCCCTGGCCGAATCCGTTCTCGGCGCGCTGCGCGACGGTGTTCGCGGGCGGCGCCGAACCGGTGATCGTGGTCACGCCGGGGATGACGAAGTCGGCCCCGATACCGAGATCCCGGGCGGCGTCGGTCAGGGCCGCGGGCGGGAGATCCGTCGCGAGCTTCGCGAACGTCGTGTTGCACGATTTGGCGAACGCCTTCGACAGCGGGACGACGCCGAGGGCGAACTTGCCCTCGTTCGGCACCGTCCGGTTCTCGAAGGTGGCCGTGCCGGGGCAGTCGACCGGGCTGCTCGCCTGCACCGAACCCGCGGACAGGGCCGCGACGGCGGTGGCGATCTTGAAGGTGGAGCCCGGCGGGAACCGGCCGCTGAGCGAGATCGCGCCCTGCGCGTCGGCCGGGGCGTTCTGTGCCACGGCGAGGAGTTCACCGGTGGACGGCTGGATCGCGACCAGCGCGGACGCCGTCGGGACCGGCGCGAGCGCCCGCTCCGCCGAACCCTGTGCCTTCACGCTGAGCGTGCTGACGACCGCCGGCGCCGGTTTGGGCTGTTCGCTGTACAGGTCGGCGATCTCGCCGCCGCTCACGTCGAGCGTGACGACGCGCCAGCCCGCCGCGCCGTCCACCTGATCCTCGACGAGCGAGCGGACGGCGGGCAGCACCTGCTTCCCGAAGTTCTTGTCGTCGGGCAGCAGCCTGTCCTGCTGACTGAACCGGACCCCGGGCAGGTCGTAGATCTCGGGTTTCACCTGCTGGTAGTCGGCCGCCCGCAGGATCATCACCGGATACCCGGCCCCTGGTTTGACCGTCTTCACCCCGTCGCGGATCGACTGACCGGTCACCGACGCTTCGAACCGGTTGAGCGCGGCACCGAGCTTGTCGGAGACCGCCGTCAGATCTCCCGCCTTCGCCGGGTCGAGCACCACGCTGACGACGGTCTGCGGGCGCAGCAACGGCAGCCCGTCGCGATCCAGCACCGGCGCGAGGTCCGGCGGCTCGGATTTCAGCGCGATCGTCTGCTGCGCGGCCAGCTGCGGATGGAGCACGGTCGGCAGCCACCGCACCTTCCAACCGTCCTGAGTGGAGTGCACCTGCGCGTCGGCCTGGTACGTCCAGACCCGGCCGCGAGGGAGATTCCAGGTGAGCCGATAGGTCGCCGTCCCGTCGTCCGCTCCGGACGAGTGCCGCACCTTCGTTTCGGCGACCTTGATCGACTCCGGGGAAAGCGCTCTCCGCGCCATCTCCACCGCGGACCGCGCGGCGTCCGGCGAATCGGTGAAGAAGGCAGCGGCGGCGGTGTCACCGGAAGAGAGTCCGTTGAGGAAGCCGCTGATGGCGTCGTCGGGGCCGGAATCGGCGAACAGACCGCAGCCGGCGGCCGCAAGGCCCACCACCCCCGCGAGCACGACGACGGCGAAACGACGACCTGCTGGCATGCACCGGATCCTGCCAGTACCGGCGGGTTCCGACCGGACGCAACGCCGATCCCGGCAGTGGCTAGAACAGAACCGTCGCGTACTGCCCGACCTGCTGGAAGCCGATCCGGCGGTAGGCGGCGAGGGCAGGGCTGTTGTAGGCGTTGACATACAGGCTCGCGGTGCGGTTCATCCCGCGGACGAGCCTGGTCACGACCGACGCCGTGCCCGCCGTGCCGAGTCCGGCGCCACGGCGTTCCGGATGCACCCAGACACCCTGGATCTGCCCGACCGTCGAGGACATCGCCCCGATCTCGGCCTTGAAGACGACCTCGCCGTCCTCGAACCGCGCGAACGCGCGACCGGCGGCGATCAGTTCCGCGACGCGCGCCCGGTAACCGGCGCCGCCGTCGCCGTGGCGGGGGTCGACACCGACTTCTTCGATGAACATGGCGATCGCGGAGGGAAGGTACTTGTCGAGTTCTTCCGGGCGCACCGCGCGGACCAGCGGATCGGAGGCCACGGACGGGATCCCGTCGAGCGCCATCAGCGGCTGGTCGTGCCGTACTTCGCGGGCGGGCCCCCATTCCGGCTCGAGCTCGTCCCACAGACCGAGTACCTGTTCGGCCGGGCCGACCAATGAGGAACAGCTCCGCTGGCGGCGCAGGGCGCGATCGGCGAAGGAGCGCAAGGCGGAGGCGTTGCCGCGCAACGGGATCAGGTTCGGCCCGGAGAAGCACAGGCCCTGGAGCCTGCCCGCGCGCACGGGACGGGAATCGGCGGCCCAGAGCTCACCACCGAGCCGCCAGGGGTCGAGACCCGCCGTCTCCACCCTGGCACTGACCATGCAGCTGCCGACCGGGTCTGCGGCGAGCGCGGCACGGACCGCCGGATAGTCCCGATCATCGAGCAGCCGTGCACCTGCAAGCCGCAACACCACTCCAGGGTGCCAGATGAGCGCCGTAAACGGAACGCAAGCTTTACGACACGCTGAGAGAAGCCTGGCTGGTCGGGGTGCTCAAGTGCGGTGAAGGGGACCTTCACGTCCTCGGTTTGGCTCCCCCGGATGTTATGAACGGGACTTTCATTGCAAAATTTGCAATGAAAGTCCCGTTCATAACATGGTCTCGACCAGTCGGCCCCGTTCAGCCGACGGTGACGGTGGGCTCTCCCTCGCCGATCGTCTGGCCCGCCTCTTCGGCGATCCGCATGGCCTCTTCGATCAGCGTCTCGACGATCGCGTGCTCGGGCACGGTCTTGATGACCTCGCCCTTGACGAAGATCTGGCCCTTGCCGTTGCCCGACGCGACACCGAGGTCGGCCTCGCGCGCTTCACCGGGGCCGTTGACGACGCAGCCCATGACCGCGACGCGCAGCGGGACCTCCATGCCCTCCAGGCCGGCGGTCACCTGCTCGGCGAGCGTGTAGACGTCCACCTGTGCGCGGCCGCACGACGGGCAGGACACGATCTCGAGCTTGCGCTCCTTGAGGTTCAGCGACTGCAGGATCTGGATCCCGACCTTGACCTCTTCCACCGGCGGCGCGGACAGCGAAACGCGGATGGTGTCGCCGATGCCCTGGCGCAGCAGCGCGCCGAAGGCCACGGCCGACTTGATGGTGCCCTGGAACGCCGGGCCGGCCTCGGTCACGCCGAGGTGCAGCGGGTAGTCGCACTGTTCCGCGAGGATCTCGTACGCGCGCACCATGACCACCGGGTCGTTGTGCTTCACGGAGATCTTGACGTCGTGGAAGTCGTGCTCGGCGAACAGCGACGCCTCCCACAGCGCGGACTCGGCCAGCGCCTCCGGGGTCGCCTTGCCGTACTTGTCCATGATCCGCTTGTCCAGCGAACCCGCGTTGACGCCGATCCGGATCGGGGTGCCGTGGTCCTTCGCGGCCCGCGCGATCTCCTTGACCTGGTCGTCGAACTTGCGGATGTTGCCCGGGTTCACCCGGACCGCCGCACAACCGGCCTCGATCGCGGCGAAGACGTACTTCGGCTGGAAGTGGATGTCGGCGATCACCGGGATCTGCGACTTCTTCGCGATCGCGGGCAGCGCCTCGGCGTCGTCCGCCGACGGGCACGCGACCCGCACGATGTCACAGCCCGCCGCGGTCAGCTCGGCGATCTGCTGCAGGGTCGCGTTGACGTCGGAGGTGAGCGTGGTGGTCATCGACTGCACCGAAATCGGGTGCTCGCTGCCGACGCCGACCGACCCGACCTGCAGCTGTCGGGTCTTACGACGCTCGGAGAGGACGGGAGGAGGAAGCGCTGGCATACCAAGAGCGACAGTCACGCCTTCAAGCGTACCTACCCCGATCGGCGGACACGCACGACGTCAGCCGTCACGGTGAGCAGCATTACCTGGGCAGCCCAACGGTCCTGACAGCGCGCTCCGTAATCGGGGCCGCCCGTCACTGGAACAGCTTGACCGGGTTCACGATGTCGGCGGTGACGGTGAGCAGGGTGACCGCGCCGCCGATGAAGACGAGCACCATCGTGACCGCGGAAAGCTTCGTGTAGTCGACCGGACCACCCGCCGCCTTGCCCCGCAGCTTCCGGAACCAGTCCCGGACCCGCTCGTACCAGACGACCGCGATATGCCCGCCGTCGAGCGGGAGCAGCGGCAGCAGGTTGAACACGCCGATGAAGAAGTTCAGGCTCGCCAGCAGCAGGACGAAGATCTCCCACAGACCGCGCTCGGCGGCCTCGCCACCGATACGGCTGGCACCGACCACGCTGACCGGGGGGTTCGGGTCGCGCTCGCCGCCGAAGATGGAGTCCACCACCGCCGGGATCCGCGACGGGAACTCGATCAGCCGCTGGGCGGTCTCGGAGAACATCGTGCCGGTGAAGCTGAGCGTCCCGCCGATCGCGTCGACCGGGCCATAGGTCAGCAGGGCCGGCGCGGTGTTCTGGACCGGCGAGGCGCCGATCATGCCGACGTCCTTGACGATGGTCTTGTTGGAGCCGTCGGCGACCAGGCGCTGCACCCTCGGCACGTCCACGGTCAGGTCGAGCCGCTGCCCGTTCCGCTCGACCACGAACGGCGTCGGGCCACTCGCGACCTGGACGGCCGCGAGCATTTCGCGCCAGGTCTTGATCGGTTTGCCCGCGACGGAAACCACCTTGTCGCCTGCCTGGAGCCCGGCGGTCTTCGCCGGAGTCGGGGCACCCGGCGGGCAGGAGGTGTCGTTGAGCTGCTCCATGGTGGTGGCCGCGCGGGCGCACGACGTGGCGCTGATCACGGCCTCGGTGGGAGCGGCCTGCGCGGCCGGGTTCGGCAGGCCCATGGTCACGGCCATCAAGTAGAGGATGATGAAGCCGAGGATGAAGTGCATCGCCGAGCCCGCGGACATGACGACGGTGCGCTTCCAGGTCTTGAAGCGCCACATCGCGCGCTTCGACTCGTCCGGGGTGACCTCGTCGAGCGCTGTCATGCCCGCGATGTCACAGAATCCGCCGAGCGGGATCCACTTGAGACCGTATTCGGTCTCGCCGCGGCGGAAGGAGAAGATCGTCGGCCCGAAGCCGATGAAGTAGCGCCGGACCTTCATGCCGAAGGCCTTGGCCGCCCACATGTGACCGGCCTCGTGCAGCGCGACCGACAGGCAGATGCCCAGCGCGAACAGCACGATCCCGAGAATGAAGACCACGCGCTACTTCCCCTTACCGATCAGCGCACCGGCACGCGCGCGAGCCCAGCGCTCGGCAGCAAGTACGTCGTCCACGTCGCGAGGCTCGCGACGCCATTCGTCGGCGGCTTCCACCACCTGGGCAATAGTGTCCACAATCGAGGTGAAGCCGGTGTTCTGTGCCAGGAAAGCGGCGACCAACTCCTCGTTCGCCGCGTTGTACACCGCCGGGACGCAGCCACCGACGGTCCCGGCGTGCCTGGCCAGCTCGACCGCGGGGAACGCCTCGTTGTCCAGCGGCTCGAAAGTCCAGCTCGCGGGCTTGTCCCAGACACACGCGGCCGCGGCACCGGGGACACGGTCCGGCCAGTGCAGGGCCAGCGCGATCGGCAGCCGCATGTCGGGCGGGCTGGCCTGGGCGATCGTCGAGCCGTCCACGAACGTCACCATCGAGTGAATGATCGACTGCGGGTGGACGACCACGTCGATGCGGTCGGTCTCGATGTCGAACAGGAGCTTCGCCTCGATCAGCTCCAGCCCCTTGTTGACCAGGGTGGACGAGTTGATCGTGATGAGCGGCCCCATCGACCAGGTCGGATGCGCCATGGCCTGCTCGACGGTGACGTCGGCCAATTCAGCGCGCTTGCGGCCGCGGAACGGCCCGCCGGAGGCGGTGAGGACCAACCTGGCGACCTCGGCCTCGCGACCGGCGCGCAGGGCCTGGGCGATCGCCGAATGCTCAGAGTCGACCGGGACGATCTGGCCGGGCTTGGCCGCGGCCAGCACGAGCGGCCCGCCCGCGATCAGCGACTCCTTGTTGGCGAGCGCCAACGTGGCGCCGGTGGCGAGTGCGCGCAGGGTCGGTGGGAGCCCCTGTGATCCGGGGAGCGCGTTGAGGACGACGTCGACCGGGGTGGTGTCGATCATCTCGATGACCGCGTCGGCCCCGGCGAAGATGCGGGGCAGCTTGAAGTCGCCGCTGGAGTAGCCGCGCTTCTGCGCCTCGGCGTACAGCGCGAGTTGCAGGTCTTCCACGGCCGTCGGCCTGCTGATGGCCACGGCGTCGACCTGGTGCGCCAGGGCCTGCGCGGCCAGCGCGGCGGGGTCGGAGCCGCCCGCGGCGATCCCGGCGACCCGGAACAGCCCCGGGTTACGGGCCGCGACGTCGAGGGCCTGGGCGCCGACCGAACCGGTCGAACCGAGCACGAGCACACTTCGCGAGGTAGTCATCGGGGGTCATTGTCGCGCGGGCCCCGTCGGGCGCGTGCAGCCAGGTGTGGGATCATTCGCGGGCAAGCGAACCATCGGGTTTTGAGGAGTTGATCGTGGCGAGCAAGGCGGTCGAAAAGCGCGGCCGGGTGGGCGTCGACACCGTTGACCCCCGCGACGAGCCGTCGGCCGAGTGGGGCTGGCACGGTTCCTTCCCGAAGGCGACGCGGATCGCGGGCTGGCTGACCGCGATCATCCTGCTGGTGATGCTGTACGGCAACCACCACGGCTGGACCGAGAACCTGTGGCTGATCGGCCTGTCGCTGGCGGTCATGTTCACGCTGGTGCTGGACATCCGCAAGCAGCGCACCGCCTGGCGCAAGTAGCTCCTCCACGGCTTCACCGGCCCCCGTTCTCCTGCGAGGACGGGGGCCAGTTGCCGTTCTGGGCCCACAGCTCGTTGACGATCACGACCGCGTCGGCGGCCTCGACCCCGTAGCGATACCGGTACTTCGCCGCCGGCCGCTGGACCGCCGCGGCGACGTCCCCGATGGCGGCGGTGTTCCACGAGTCGTTCGGGAAGAACTGGCGCATCACGGCGAGGAACCTGCCGGTCGCCCAGACCGGGTCGGTCCGCTGTTCGAAGGAACCCCAGCTCGCGCGCTGCTGGAAGAGCCCGACCGAGTCGCCCATCCCGCCGTCGAGGTTGGCGATACTCGACTCGACGATCACCGTCGCGATCGCGATGGCCGCCGCGCGATCGTTGAAGCCCGATCTCTGGACGGTGTCGACGATCACTCTGGCGCACGACGTGTTGTACGGGTTCATGTAGCCGCGCATCTTGGCGCCGAGCTGCTGATTGAGGATTTTGGCGGCGTCCCCGTCGTCGGCCGACGCGCCCGCCTGGGCACAGGGCAGGGCGATGTGCTCGACCTGGTCGGGCCGGATCTCGGTCGGCGGGAGGAGGACGAGCGAGAGGGCGAGGTACGCGGCGGTGAACATGCGGCTCCGTTGGTCGTGAGTGGCGATTCGTGTTCTAACCCGAATCGCCACTCACGACCACCTGGACCGCCACCCTCACCCGCCTAGGTAGTGAAGGCCTCGCTACCCGACGACCACTCTTTTGGGTTAGGTTCCCCCTCATGAAGCTGCGCTGGGGTGTCACCGCTGTCGTTTCCGCACTCGCCGCCGTCCTGCTGCCCGGTGTCGCCAACGCCGCGCCCACGTCCTCGGCGTCCCTGCCGATCGTGCGCTGCGAGTTCACGCCGACGCCGGAAAACCCCGCGGCCCGCCCGGTGCTGCGTCCGCTCCCCTTCGCGTTCACGCGTGGCACCGTCGACGTCACCTTCCGCTTCAACTACGGCCCGGTGACTGTGCGCTTGAACCGTGCCGGCGCCGCTCCGTGCGCCGTCCACAACCTGGCGAGCCTGGCGCTGCAGCGCTTCTACGACCACAGCCAGTGCTGGCGCCTGACGAACTCCGCGCGCCTCGGCGTCCTGCAGTGCGGCGACATCTACGAAGCCGAGAAGGGCGGCCCGGGCTACAAGTTCGCGGACGAGGTCGACGGCACCGAGACCTACGAGCGTGGCACGATCGCCATGGGCAACCAGGGCCCGGGGACCAACGGCAGCGAGTTCTTCATCGTGCACTCGTTCGCGAACATCCCGAAGAACTACTCGGTGATGGGCAAGGTCGTGCGGGGCATGGAGGTGCTGGACCGGATCGTGGCAAACGGGATCATCCCGACAGATCCGAACGGGCCTGCGGACGGGCTGCCCGCGAAGCCGGTGAAGATCCAGAAGGCGACCGTCGGTTTCTGAGTGCACGGGCCGGAAGATTCCACGGCATCGATCGATGCCGTATCAGCCGAATTGCAGGTCGCCGATCCCGGCCGACCACGATCAGGAGTCCATTTCTCTCAGCCATGCCTCGAAATCCAGTCGACCATGAAGATAGGTGTCGACACCAGTCTTGAGGTCGGCGCCTCCCAAATGGTCAAGAGCAGTCCAGACGTGCGACACATCCGCATACTCGGCAGCGCCTTCTCGAATTCGCGCCATCGCCCAATCGGCAGCCTGTTCTCGTGAAATCTCGGACTTGACCAAACCCACCAGCATCGACCTCACCTCGTCGAATACACCGCGCACGCGACCACCTTTATTCCCAAAGTTACCGAATCCAGGATTCGAGCCCTGAATCGAAGTCAGGCCACCAACTCACTTGTCAGTCCAGCTCAGACAGATTCCTGCGAGAGGCTGAATCCGGCGACCTCGCTCCGTCGAACCATGCCCCACACCGGATCCCGCATCACCGACGCGAGCCAATCCGCGAAGGAGGTACCGTCGCTACGGAACCACCACACCGCACGGCTCCCGAGTGACCGCAGCCGAGCGTCCGGCCGACAATGAAAAGCGAACTTGACCTGGGAGTACTCTTGATGCTCACCGTCGGCATCGACGATCTCCATCTGCCGTACGAACCCGACAGAGAACACCGGCTCGGAAAACCAGTTCACTTCGCAATACTCGAAGAGAAAACCGTCGGTATCACTGCCACATCACTGCCATCGGGAACGTCGAACTCAACGGACTCGAAGGCACGGATGGCAGTCATGACCTCGTCGACGGTCGGCGGTTCAGGACGCGAACCTCGCGCCCCGAGTAGGTCTCGCGCGACGACGATCGCGTAGTCGATGGGGTGTTTCTCCCCGCCGCAGTGCAGAGATCGCGCGCACAGCGCGAGAGCGAAAGAACCGAAATCCTCTCCCAGCTTCTCCGGAGGCTGATCGACATGGGCCCACACCAGGACCGGGTACTCACCCGAGCCGTCCGGCCGCGAGGAATCGAGGACGACCGCCCCGCCCATGCCGTCGAACATCACCACGATCAACTCGGGAGGCATTCCGTGATCTCGGCGCATGTCCAAGGTCACGGATACAGAGCCGAGCAACTTCGTGCCGCACGCAGGAGTCCGGTACACACCGAGGAACTCCTCCCCCGCGATGTCCCAGGTGCCGAATTCCTCGATCAAGCGACGATACGAGGGCGGGAACTTGACGCCCAGTGCCCCTTCCGCGGCACTGATCATAGCTTCGCCGCACGGGCTGGAGTGGTTCGAAATGTCTTCGTTCGAGCGCACCAGTTCGATCAGCCGCTCACTCGCTTCGACGCTCATTCGATGACCTGGCCTTCCAATTCGGCCAGGACAGCGCCCAGGAATCGATGGAGATCCGGCGCGACGGTGGTGACTCCCGTCTGATCCGCGTCATAGGTGTCGGCCACGAACGCGCCTCCACGAAGCCGGTACACACCACGGCCACTCGCGCTGAGGGCGAACAGCGCGCCTCCCCCGTCCGATCCGAAAACGACGATCGAGTCTTCTGTGGCACCGCCGAGCAGGGTGGGCATCGTTCCCCTCAATCCGGTGAGCACATGCCGGGCCGAATGCACGAAGGTGCCGACTCCGAGATCCGGCAACGACACTTCTTTTACGACGGCATAGAAATCCAAGAGCTCCGTCGCACAGCCAAGCTCAGCGAGCAGCCGGAGATCATCTCGATCATCACCCGCCAAGCGCACTTGGTTTTCCCCCGGCGGATAGCCGAACCTCGCCTCGAACCTTCGCTCGAACTCGGCGCACAGAGAGGACATCCGCATGACCCAGGAGCGCAAGTCCAGACCGCGTTCATCGAAGTTCATGACGTTCAAGCCTCACGACTTCAAACACTGCACCAGTCTCGCGGGCTCCCGTTCGCCCCGAACGCACCATCTTGAGCATGAGTTCACCGGACTCGTTCACGCGCTGCTTGAGCCTGCCACTTTCGTCCACCACCGGACCGCCATGGACGACACCGGCCGCGATGACGATCACCAGCGACAGAAGCTCGTCGAGTTCCACCCCGCGAGAGTGAGCCGCCGCGAAGACCGACCATCGCCCCGGGATCTCGGCGTACTCCGGGCCCATGACCATGACCTGCGCGCTCATCGACGCACCACGCTTCGTAGTCGGTCGCCACCGTCTATCCGCTTTCAGCCAATGTCGGAGCAGCAAAACGCTTCAGCTGGAAAATCTCCAACAGTCACCCTTCGTGTTGCTGACCGCCGTGCACAGTGAAAACACACAGCCCCCTCACAGGAACCAGCATTTCACCCTTTAGAGTGACTCATCCTTGCCGGTTAGACAGCCGGTGACATTTCTGGGGGTCCAGTGATGATGACTCACGAGCAGTATCTTGCGACGAAGAGATTTCCGGCCCTCGACGGGCTGCGCGCGATCGCCGCGCTCCTCGTGGTGGTGTTCCACTACGGAGGACCGTCGTGGGCCATGGCCAACGGGTGGATCGGTGTCCACCTGTTCTTCGTCCTCTCCGGCTTTTTGATCACCACCCTGGCCCTCCGTGAAGAGGACCGAAACGGCAGGATCTCGCTCGCCGACTTCTATATCCGTCGTGCGTTTCGCATTCTGCCCGTGTATTTCGCGGTTTTGGGCATCATCGTGGTGTTCACGTATCTGCGCGGCCAGTACACCTCCAGCGGGCTCTCCGGAGCGATGCCGTACTTCCTGACCTTCACGAACGAGTTCGCCCACAATGCGCCCTTCGGTCAGTCGTGGACCTTGGGGGTCGAGCAGAAGTTCTACCTCGTCTGGCCGTTCCTGGCCTTCGGCATCGCCGCGCTGAGCTTCCCGAAACGCCTGGGCCTGGCGATCGGCCTGATCGCGCTGATGATCGCGCTGATCCCGGTGATGCCGTACGCCGGCGCCTACTCGCCCATCATCATCGGCTGCGCGCTGGCCATCGGCCTGCACTACCGGAAGGGCTTCGCCGTCCTTCGCGTCTTCACTCACCCCTTCGCCAGCTTCGTCCTGCTCGCGGCTCTCATCGTGCTCCAGATCCACGTGACCGACATCGAAGCCTTCTTCCAGGACGGTGGCACGGTCGGCGGCACGACGTACGCGGTGCTGGTCGCGCTGTTCATCACCTCGCTGATCCCGCGGGGCCCGATCGCCTGGCTCTTCTCGACGCCTCCGATGCGCTTCATCGGGGAACGCTCGTACTCGGTGTACCTCCTGCAAGGGGTGGCCGCGACGGTGGTCGGGTTGTCGATTCCGCAGCTGGGCGCGCACCGGACGCTGACCGCGGTCGCCGTGACCGTCGTCGCCCTCATCGTTTCCGACGTCCTCTACCGCTGGGTGGAGGTACCGATGATCGACGTCGGCCGCAAGGTGGTCGGCCGGCGCAAGGCCCGATCGGACGCACGGCGCAATCCCACCCCGTCCGATCCCACGATCCGGGAACCCGAACCCGCTCTGGCCAGTGGCTGAGCAATTCTGGCGAAGCGCCCTTGTGTGGGTCCGGTAAGCTCGTCCGCAAGGTCGAGAGGCGCTGCAACGGACCACGGGGTCCGCCACGCTCGGCCCCGGACTTCATCGCAAGGGCGCCTCCCACCACATGGGAGGAGCGCTGGATGGAAACGACCGCCCTGCGAAAGCTGCTTGATGAGCGCATCGTCGTGCTCGACGGCGCGTGGGGGTCGATGCTCCAGAACGCCGGCCTCAAGCCTGAGGATTACCGCACCGAGCGGTTCCAGGATCACCCCCGCGACATCACCGGCGACCCCGACCTGCTGAACATCACCCGGCCGGACGTCGTCCTCGACATCCACCGCCAGTATCTCGAGGCCGGCGCGGACATCACGACCACGAACACGTTCACCGCCACCACTATCGGCCAGGCGGACTACGGGCTCGAGGATCTCGCGTACGAGATGAACCTCCGCGGCGCCCAGATCGCGCGCCAGGCGGCGGACGCGGCGGGCGGGAAGTTCGTCGCCGGGTCCGTCGGGCCGCTGAACGTCACGTTGTCGCTGTCGCCCAAGGTCGAGGACCCGGCGTTCCGCGCGGTGACCTTCGACGAGGTGTACGCCGCGTATGCCGACCAGATCAAGGCGCTCGCCGAGGGCGGCGTCGATCTGCTGCTGATCGAGACGATCTTCGACACCCTCAACTGCAAGGCCGCGATCTCCGCCGCGCGTGACGTCGCGCCGCATCTGCCGCTGTGGATCTCGGTCACGATCGTCGACCTGAGCGGCCGGACGCTGTCCGGGCAGACGGTCGAGGCGTTCTGGAGTTCCATCGAGCACGCGGATCCGTTGCTGGTCGGCGTCAACTGTTCGCTGGGCGCCGAGGAGATGCGCCCGCACATCGCCGAACTGTCCCGCCTCGCGGGCACCTACACCGCTTGCCACCCCAACGCGGGTCTGCCGAACGCCTTCGGTGGCTACGACCAGACGCCCGAGGAGACCGGCGGGCTGCTGGGCGACTTCGCCACGGCCGGGATGGTCAACGTCGTCGGCGGCTGCTGCGGCACGACTCCCGCGCACATCAAGGAGATCGCCGACGCGGTGCGCGGGATGGCGCCGCGGGCCGTCCCCGAGCCGCGGGCGAACACCCGGTTCAGCGGGCTCGAACCGTTCGAGATCGGCAAGGACACCGGGTTCGTCATGATCGGCGAGCGGACCAACGTGACCGGGTCCGCCAAGTTCCGCAAGCTGATCGAGGCCGACGACCACCAGGCCGCCGTCGACGTCGCGCTGGAGCAGGTCCGCGGCGGGGCGAACCTGCTGGACGTCAACATGGACGCCGACCTGCTCGACAGCGAACAGGCGATGACCACGTTCCTCAACCTCATCGCCACCGAACCCGAGGTCGCCCGGCTGCCGATCATGATCGACAGCTCGCGCTGGACGGTGCTCGAGGCCGGGCTGAAATGCGTGCAGGGCAAGGGTGTCGTCAACTCCATCAGCCTCAAGGAAGGCGAGGAGCAGTTCCTCCAGCAGGCCCGGCGCATCCGCGACTACGGCGCGGGCGTGGTCGTGATGGCCTTCGACGAGCAGGGCCAGGCCGACACCGCCGATCGCAAGGTCGCCATCTGCGGCCGCGCCTACGACCTGCTCACGCAGAAGGCCGGTTTCGCCCCCGAGGACATCATCTTCGACCCGAACGTGCTCGCGGTCGCGACCGGGATCTCCGAGCACAACGGGTACGCCAAGGCGTTCATCGACGCGCTGCCCCGGATCAAGGAACGCTGCCCCGGGGTGCACATCAGCGGCGGTATCTCGAACCTGTCGTTCTCCTTCCGCGGCAACAACGTCGTGCGCGAGGCGATGCACTCGGCCTTCCTCCTGCACGCGGTGCGGGCCGGGCTGGACATGGGCATCGTCAACGCCGGGCAGCTCGCGGTCTACGAGGACATCCCCAAGGATCTGCTGGAGCTGGTCGAGGACGTGCTCTTCGACCGCCGCGAGGACGCCACCGACAGGCTGGTCACGTTCGCGGAAACGGTCAACGGCAAGGGAACCCAGCGCGTCGTCGACCTGTCCTGGCGCGACAAGCCGGTCGCGGAGCGGCTCAGCCACGCGCTGGTGCACGGCATCGTCGACTTCATCGAGGAGGACACCGAGGAGGCGCGGCAACTGCTGCCGAAGCCGCTCGAGGTCATCGAAGGTCCCTTGATGGACGGCATGAAGATCGTCGGTGACCTGTTCGGCTCCGGCAAGATGTTCCTGCCGCAGGTGGTCAAGAGCGCGCGTGTGATGAAGCGATCGGTGGCCTACCTCGAACCGTTCATGGAGGCCGAGAAGGAGAAGGCACGCCTCGAAGGCCGGGTCGAAACCCGCCAGGGCAACGGAAAGGTCGTCCTGGCGACGGTCAAGGGCGACGTGCACGACATCGGCAAGAACATCGTCGGCGTGGTGCTGGGCTGCAACAACTACGAGGTGATCGACCTCGGCGTGATGGTCCAGGCTTCGGTCATCCTCGACACCGCCGTCGCCGAGGGCGCCGACGCCATCGGTCTTTCCGGCCTGATCACACCCTCGCTCGACGAGATGGTCAACGTCGCCACCGAAATGCAGCGGCGCGGGCTGAAACTGCCGCTGCTGATCGGCGGCGCGACCACGTCACGCCAGCACACCGCGGTCCGCATCGCGCCCGCGTACGAAAGCACGACGGTGCACGTCCTGGACGCCTCGCGCGTCGTGGGCGTGGTCGGTGACCTGCTCGACGCGGATCGCGCCGAGATCCTCGACAAGGCGAACCGCGAGGACCAGGAGAAGCTGCGGGAGCAGCACGCGAACAAGCAGCGGACCCCGCTGCTCACGGTCGAGCAGGCGAGGGCCAACCCGGAGAAGGTCTCGTTCGACGAGATCCCGACACCCGCCTTCACCGGTGTCCGGTACGTCTCGCCGACGCTCACCGAGCTGCGCGAGATGGTCGACTGGACCTTCCTGTTCCTGGCATGGGAACTGAAGGGCAAGTACCCGGCGATCCTCGAGAACCCGGTGGCGCGGGAGCTGTTCGACGACGCGAACACCCTGATGGACCAGATCATCGCCGAGGAGCGGTTCCAGGCCAAGGGCGCGTACGCGTTCTGGCCCGCGCATTCCGAGGGCGACGACATCATCCTGGAGTCGGGCGTCAAGTTCCCGATGCTGCGCCAGCAGACGAAGAAGCCGCTGTCCCGGCCGAACCGGTGTCTGGCGGACTACATCGCCCCGGCGGGCGCGGGCGACCACCTCGGTGGCTTCGCGGTCACCATCCTCGGTGCCGAGGACTTCGCCGCCGAGTTCGAGGCGAAGCAGGACGACTACCGCGCGATCATGGTGAAGGCGCTCGCGGACAGGCTCGCCGAAGCGTTCGCCGAGCACATCCACCTCCAGGCGCGGCGGGACTGGTTCGAGCCGGACGCCCAGCCGAAGCTGGAGGACCTGCACGCCGAGAAGTTCCGCGGCATCCGTCCCGCGCTCGGCTATCCGGCGAGCCCGGACCACAGCGAGAAGCAGGAGCTGTTCGACCTGCTCGACTCCGACCGTCTCGGGATGGCGCTCACCGAGTCCTTCGCGATGACACCGGCGGCGAGCGTCAGCGGCCTGATCTTCGCCCACCCCGATTCGCGGTACTTCACCGTCGGACGGCTGGGCAAGGACCAGGTCGAGGACTATGCCGCCCGGCGAGGTCTCGAACTGTCCACTATGGAGCAATGGCTGCGGCCGAACCTCGCCTACGAGCCCGAGTGACACAATGATCAGGTGACTGCCGAGGGCTCGGACTTCCTGCAGCTGGACATCGGGGACGCACCACCGGGGCGCCGGTCGGACTGGCTGGCGTCGCGGTTGCGGCACGCCATCTCCGACGGCCGCCTGCCGGTCGGCAGCAGGCTGCCCGCGACCAGGGCGCTGGCCGCCGACCTGCGGGTCTCGCGCGGCGTGGTCACCGAGGCCTACCAGCGGCTGGTCGAAGACGGCCACGTCGCCGGACGCGGCCGGGCGGGCACGGTGGTCGTCGCCGCGCCGGCGAGGACGAAGGAACAGACGACACCGGGGCCGCCGTCCGCGGGCACGATCTTCCAGCCCGCCCCCGGGATCGGCGTCTTCGACTCGCTGCGGTCGACCCCGGCGAGGATCGACCTGTCCCCCGGTGTGCCGGATCTGACGGCGTTCCCGAGGACGGCTTGGCTGCGCGCGGAACGCACCGTGCTCAACGACCTGTCGGCGGCGGCCTTCGGGTACGGCGATCCGCGCGGCGCGCCCGCGTTGCGGCTGGCCATCGCGCACTGGATCGCGCGCACCCGGGGCATCACGGCGGACGCCGACGACGTCCTCATCGTCGCCGGGGTCGCGCAGGGTCTCGGGCTGCTTGCCCAGGTGCTGTGCGACAACGGGATCTCCGAGATCGCCGTCGAGGATCCGAGTTCACTGGGCGCGCGGCAGCATCTGCACGACCGGCGGCTGGCGACGCCGCCGATCCGCGTCGACGACGAGGGCATCGACGTCGCCGAGCTCGTCCGGAGCGGCGCGCCCGCCGTGCTGCTCACGCCCGCGCACCAGTTCCCGACCGGCGTGGTTCTCGGCGGGGAACGCCGCCGGGAGCTCATGCGCTGGGCCGCGGACGGCGGGCTGATCATCGAGGACGACTACGACGCCGAGCACCGCTACGACCGTCCGCCGGTTCCCGCGCTGCGCTCGATGCTCGCCGAACAGGTCTGTTACGCGGGGAGCGTGTCGAAATGGCTCGCGCCCGCGCTCCGGGTGGGCTGGATGCTGGTGCCGCCGCGCTACCGGGACGAGGTGGTCGCGGCCAAACGGTTCGCCGATCTGGGCAACGCCGTCCTCCCCCAGCTGGTGCTCGCGCATCTGATGGAGTCCGGGGAGATGGAGCGGCAGCTGCGATTCGTGCGCAAACGGCACCGGCGGCGGCGGGACGCGATGATCGACGCGCTCCGGACGCATCTCCCGGACGCCGTCGTGCACGGCGCGGCGGCCGGGCTGCACCTGACGATCACCTTCGACGCCGAGTTCTCCGACCTCGACTTCGCCGCCGCCGCGCTGGAGGAGGGCGTGAAGGTGCAGCCGCTGTCGTGGCACTGCCAGCGGCCGATGAATCCGGGACTCGTCCTCGGCTACGGGGCGAGTCCGGCGAGTGACATCGCGGAGGGCATCGCCGTCCTCGGCCGGATCCGGCGCTAGTCACCTCGCGTTTCGTCCTCTGAACGCGGTGGTTCGGTGTCGAACTACCGCGTTCAGAGGACGAATTGCCGCAGGAAAGCCAGCAGTACGGCCGGGTCTTCGACGTGGGCGTTGTGGCCCAGTCCGGGAAGCTCCGCAGAAGCCGGGCTGAGGGCGCGAAGCTGGTCCACACTGGTCATCGGGTCGTGTGTCCCGGCGGCGAGAGCGACCGGGCAACGCGCCGCACCGAGCAGGCCGGGCATGTCGGGCGCGCCGACGGCGAACGCGCGAGGGTCCAGGGTCAGCCGCCACCCGCCTTCGGTTTCGACGATGCCGTCGGGGTCCGCTTCGGCCAGCCCGGTCAGGCCGGAGATCTTGAGAAACGCTCGTTCGGCGTCCTCACGGGTCAGGAACACCCTGGGCGGTTTCGCCGCCATGTCGGCGGCCTTGGCGAGATCGGACTCGCTCCATTCGACCTTGACCCCGATCGCGAGCATCCCGTCGATCCGGAGCCCGAACCAGCCACTGGCCAGCGCGAGCCCGACCACTCCGCCCAGGGAGTGACCGATCACCAGCAGCGGACCGCGTTCCGGTAGCGCGTCGGCGACCGCCCCGGCGAGGCTTCCGAAGGAATAGTGCGCCAACCGCGGTGAGGCGCCGTGCCCTGGCAGATCGGGTGCCAGCCAGCGGTAGCCGGGCTGCAGCATCAGGCCGTCCCAGACCGCGCCCGTCGCGCCGAGGCCGTGCAGCAGCAGCACGGCGGGTCCGTCGGTTCCGGCGGTGCGCATCTTCAGCGTTTCCACCGGACGGATCTTTCCGTAGTCCCCCGCTGGCGGGCTAGTGTCGGAGCGTGATCACCGATCCGGACACCTACACCCGGGGCGTTCCGTATGAGCACCTCGCGGCGCTGCGCCGGGAGTCGCCGGTCGTGCGGGTGGACGATTTCTGGGCCGTACTGCGGCATGCGGACGTCAAGTACGTGCTGCGGAACCCGCGGCTGTTCTCCTCGTATCTCGGCGGGACGCAGATCCGGGAGCCGGCGACCGAACAGGACCTGGGGTACGTCCGCCGGATGATGCTCAACATGGATCCGCCCGAACACGCGCGGCTGCGGGGCCTGCTCACCAAGGCGTTCACGCCACGCGCGGTCGGCAGGCTGACCGAACGGATCCACGGCTGGGCGAGGGAGCTGATCGGGCGCGTCGCCGGGGACGGCCGCTGCGATTTCGCCGCCGTGGCGGCCGATCTCCCCCTGCTGACGCTCGCCGAGGTCTTCGGGATCCCCGAACAGGACCGGCGGCTGATGTACGACTGGAGCAATCGCGTGATCGGCTACCAGGACGCCGACTACGCGGTGAGCGCGACCGTCGACGCGGCCGAGGTCACCGATCTCGCGCGGGCGGCGCTGGCGGTGCGGCCGGTTCCAGGGCCGGACGGCGCGATGCCCGATCCCCGCACCCGCGCCGGGATGCCGGATCTCTACGCGTACGCCACCGCGCTCGGCGAGTACAAGCGGCGGAATCCCGGCGACGACGTGATGAGCAACCTGATGGGCCACGTCGGCGAAGACCGGGTTTCGCTAGCCGAGTTCGAGAATCTGTTCTGGCTGTTCTCCGTGGCGGGCAACGAAACCCTGCGCAACGGCATCCCCGGCGGGATGCTGGCGCTGCTGTCGCATCCGGATCAGTACCGGCGGCTGCTGGCCGACCCTTCGCTGCTTCCCGGTGCGGTGGAAGAGATGTTGCGCTGGTGGACGCCGGTCATGCACTTCCGCCGGACCGCGACCGAAGACCTCCGGCTGTCCGATGTGGACATCAGCGCGGGCGACAAGGTCGTCGTCTGGTTCTCCGCCGCGAATCGCGACCAGTCCGTCTTCGAGGACCCGGACCGCTTCGACGTCGGCCGCACACCCAACGATCACCTGACGTTCGGGCACGGCCCGCATTTCTGCCTCGGCGCCCAGCTCGCCAGGGTGCAGCTGCGCGCGATGTTCGAAGCGGTACTGGACCTGCTCGGCGAGGTCGAACCCGCCGGTGATCCGGTGCGGTTGCGGTCGAACTTCCAGAACGGGCTGAAATCCCTGCCGATCCGCTGGTAGCGATGAGCCCCTTCCCGCGCCCCCGAGCGCGGGAAGGGGCCGATCACTCCTCGATCATTCGGCCGCGGCGAACTCCGGTTCGGCGACGGCGGAGCGGGCTTCGGCCTTGCGCAGGCCGATGACCCCGGACAGCGCCACCAGGACGCTGATCACGGCGATGCCGGTGACGACCGTCAGCGCGGGCGCCAGGCCGTTGAGGAGCGCGGCCGGACCGGTGGCGCCACCCGCGTTCCCGGTGAGGACCGCGGTCACCACGGCGAGGCCGATCGCGCCGCCGACCTGGATCGACGTGTTCAGCAGACCGCCGGCGAGACCCTGCTCGTCATCGGAGATGCCGTTGGTCGCCTGGATGTTCAGCGAGGAGAACGCCAGCATGAAGCCGATACCCAGCAGGATCATGCTCGGCAGCACCGAACCGGCGTAGCTGGAGCTCTCGTCGATCCGCAGGAACAGCGCGTAGCCGATGACATGGGCGACGACGCCGGCGAGGATCGTGCGCGGGGTGCCGAGGCGGTCGATCAGCGGCTCGATCCTGGGTGAACCGAAGGCCACGATCAGCGCGGCCGGCAGGAATCCGAGCGCTGTCTGCAGCGCGGACCAGCCCAGCACGGTCTGCAGGTACAGCATGACCACGAACTGGAAACCGATGTAGGCGCCGAAGAACGTCGCGCCACCGAGGTTGGCGCGGGCCAGCGGGCCCGAGCGCAGGATGCCGAGGCGGAGCAGCGGGTGTTTGCTGCGCTTCTCGATGAACACGAAGGTGACCAGCAGGGCGAGCGCGAGAGCGAACGAGATCAGCGTCCGCGGCGCGGCCCAGCCGATTTCCGGCGCCTCGACCACGGCGAAGACCAGCAGGAGCGAACCGGCGGCACCGGTGATCGCACCGGGGAAGTCATAGCCGCCACCGGTCTGCGGCTGGTAGGACGGGATCAGCTTGATCGCGGCGGCCAACGCGGCGAGCGCGATCGGCACCGGCAGCAGGAACGTCCAGCGCCAGCCGACCTGGGTGAGCAGTCCGGAGAAGACGAGGCCCGCGGAGTAACCACTGGCACCGAACACGGCGAAGATGCTGATCGCGCGGTTACGGGCGGGGCCTTCGTGGAAGGTCGTGGTGATGATCGACAGGGCCGCCGGCGCGGTGAACGCGGCCGCGAGTCCCTTGATGAAGCGGGTGGCGATCAGCAGCGCGCCGTCGTCGACGAGGCCGCCGAGCAGGGAAGCGAGCGCGAAGACCGCGACGGCGACCAGGAAGACCCGGCGCCTGCCGAGCAGGTCGGCGGTGCGCCCGCCGAGAAGCAGCAGCCCGCCGTAGCCGAGCACGTAGGCGCTGATGATCCATTGCAAGGCACCGGTGGAGAGGCCGAGTTCGGCCTGGATGGACGGGAGGGCGACGGCGACCATCGACACGTCGAGCGCGTCGAGGCCCACGACGACGGACACAGTGAGCAGGACACCCCAGAGGCGCGCGTCCCACCTTGTCGAGCTGGTGGACAGCTGCACGGAAGAACTCATGATCCGTACACTACATGCACACGCATCTAATGCAAGTGCATTTAATGTCTTTGCATAAAATTCACGTGCATGCTATATTGGGCCGCGTGAGCGACGTCGCCGAGCAAGACCTGCTGCAGGAGTGGCACACCCTGTCCGCACGGCATGCGGCGGTCTTCGGTCTGCTCGAATGCCGCCTCCAAGAGCGTCACGGCCTCGGTGTCACCGAGTTCGAAGCACTGGAACGACTGGTGAACTGCGTCGTCGGCAAGTGCCGCGCGGCCGATCTGACCGAAGTCGTCCACCTGAGCCAGAGCGCCACGTCGCGCCTGGTCGCCCGCCTCGAACGGGAAGGGCTCGTCCAGCGCGCGCTGTGCGAGTCGGACCGGCGCGGGATCTTCGTCGTCGTGACCGACGAAGGCCGCCGTCGCTACGAAGAGGCGAAGCCGACCCATCGATCGACCCTCGAAGAGACCCTCGCCGGAGCCTGATCCGGCTCGCCCCTCACTTCTCGCCGAGTTTGACCGCGGTCAGGGTGATCACCGTGTCAGGCGATACTTTCGTCCCCGGCGCGGGATCCTGCCCGGTCTGCACCCAGTTCCGGTCCAAGACGAGCATCCGGCCCTTGCCCGTCCCGTCGACCTCGCGCAGGTTGTACAACCCCGCCGCCTGCATCGCGTCCTGCGCCGCCTGGTGATTCATCCCGGAAACGTCGGGAACCGTGATGAGCCGGGCGGCCGCCGACGTCGGCGGGCCCGCTTCGACAGGCGGCTGAACGCTCACCGAAGTCTCGGTGGCGGTCGCCGGCGCGCCGGGCCGCGGGTTCTGGGCGCCACATCCGCCGAGGCCGAGCGCGCCGACGGCGAGAAGCAGGGCGATCCGGCCGGCGGTCTTCGTCATCCCAAGCTCCAGACTTCGACGGTGAGACCAAAGAGAGTCGCGCCCACGTGGCAGAGCGTTAACAAGGACGCCACGAGCGCCTCGCTTGAGACGGTGATCGTCTCAAGCGAGGCGCTTCGGACATCTCCAGCAGAACCGATGTAAAGCATGTTTGACACGGTGTTCAAAATTCTTTACTTTGGTCCTCGTGGCACTGGAAGAGAAGCGCGCGTGGATCATGGCCGTGGTCACGCTTTGCGCCTACGCGGTCTACCTGTTCGTCGTCCTCGGCCGGGCGGGGTCCGGCCCACTCGTCGATGTCCCTTACGTGGCACCGTTGCTGTGGACGGTCGGGGCGGCCATCGTGGCCTCGATCGTGCTGAACATCGCCGCGGCGCTCGCTTCACCGCGGGACGCGGGCCGTAAGGACCAGCGAGACCGCGAGATCGGCCGGTTCGGCGAACATGTCGGGCAGTCGTTCGTCGTGATCGGCGGCATCGCGGCGCTCGTCATGGCGATGGCCGAACTGGACCACTTCTGGATCGCCAACACCGTGTACTTCGCCTTCGTCCTGTCGTCCCTGCTCGGCTCGCTCGCGAAGATCTCCGCGTACCGCCAGGGTTTCCAGGCATGGTGAAACCGACCAAGGTCACGAACTCCATCCGCGCCCTGCGGTTCGCCAGTGGCGAGATGACGCAGGCCGAACTCGCGGACCGGATCGGCGTCACGCGCCAGACGGTCATCGCCATCGAACAGGGCCGCTACTCGCCGTCCCTGGAGATGGCCTTCCAGATCGCCAGGGTGTTCGGCGTCGGGCTCGACGACGTTTTCCAGTACCCAGACTAGGAAAGAGGCCGCCATGAAGGCGATCGTCCAGAACGAGTACGGCACCACGGACATCCTCCGGCTGACCGATCTACCGCAACCCGAAGCGGGGCCGGACGGCGTGGTCGTCCAGGTACGCGCGGCAGGCGTCGATCCCGGTACCTGGCACCTCATGGAAGGGACGCCCTATCTCGTACGGTTGATGGGATTCGGCTTCCGCAGACCGAAGGCCCGCGTCCGCGGGCTCGACTTCGCCGGCGTCGTGCACGCGGTCGGCGGGAACGTGACGGAGTTCCGGGCAGGCGACGAGGTTTTCGGTACCTGCCAAGGGTCCTTCGCCGAGTACGCACTGACCACAGTGGACAAGATCGCGCGGAAACCCGGACGGCTTGGTTTCGAAGAGGCCGCGGCGGTCCCGATTTCCGCGTTCACCGCCCTTCACGCGGTTCGGGACCGGGGCGGGGTCGCGCCCCGGCAGAAGGTCCTCGTCATCGGGGCGGGCGGCGGCGTGGGCACCTACGCGGTGCAGATCGCCAAGGCGTTCGACGCGAAGGTCGACGGCGTGTGCGGCACCGGCAAGGTGGAGTTCGTCCGGTCGCTAGGCGCGGACACGGTGTTCGACTACACACGTGAGGAGTTCGGCGGCGGCTACGACCTCATCATCGACACCGCGGGGAACCGGCCGCTGAACCTGTTGCGTAAATCCCTTACCCCGCAAGGCACTCTGGTGATCGTCGGCGGCGAAAGCGGGGGGAAATGGCTCGGGCCGGTCGGCCGTAACCTGCGGGCGCTGCTCCTCGGCCCGTTCGTGAAACACCGGCTCCGCGGCCTGTTCTCCACGGAGAACCGGGACGATCTCGAGACGCTGCGCGCGCTCATCGAGGCGGGGAAGCTGAACCCGGTCGTCGACCGGACCTACTCACTGGCCGAGGTGCCGGACGCGATCCGTCACGTGAGCGAGGGACACACCCGCGGCAAGGTCGTCATCACGGTCTGACAAGAGTTCTCCCGGGCGTTCACCTCCGGCCATCTTGGGCGTGTTCGGTGTCGGAGAGCGATCCGCCGACCCCGAGGAGACCACCGATGTCCGTCAACCGCCGGGATCTGTTGCGAGGCGCCGCCACCGCCGGCGCGCTGGGACTGGCCTGGCCGTTGAGTTCACGGATGACAGTCGCGCAGGCGGAGGAGGCCGCGGCACAGCTGGGCGCGACCTGGGACGAGGCGCCGTTCACCCTCGGGGTCGCGTCCGGCGACCCCGTCCCGCACGGGGTCGCGCTCTGGACGCGGCTCGCGCCGAAACCGATGGAGTTCGAGCAGCCGCTGGCCGACACCGTCGAGGTCGGGTGGGAGGTCGCCACCGACCGCGCCTTCCGCCGCCGCGTGGCGCGCGGGACCGTGGCGGCCACCGCCGGGCTCGGGCACAGCGTGCACGTCCCGGTGTCCGGGCTGGAACCAGGTTCGCAGTATTACTACCGCTTCCAGGCACTCGGCAAGGTCAGCCGGACCGGGCGCACCCGCACCGCCCCGGTCGGCCCGGTCCGGCGGGTGCGGTTCGCTTCGGCGAACTGCCAGGCGTTCCACGACGGGTTCTACGCGGCGCACGCCGGGATCGCGCGGGAGGAGCTGGATTTCGTCGTCCACCTCGGCGACTACGTCTACGAGCACGGCCAGGTCGGCGGGAACCCGCTGCGCGACCACGAGGGCCCCGAGGTACTGACCCTGCCCGCGTACCGGCGACGGCACGCGCTCTACAAGTCCGACCCCTCGCTGCGCGACGCCCACGCGGCCCATCCGTGGTTCATCACCTGGGACGATCACGAGGTCGTCAACGACTACAGCGGTACCACTCCCGCGCTGCGGGCGCGGCGGTCGGCGGCCTACCAGGCCTGGTTCGAGCAGATGCCGGTGCGGCCGGACCACCCCACGTCGCCGAGGATCCACCGGCGGCGAAGCTGGGGCGACCTGCTCGATCTGTCCATTTTGGACCTTCGGCAGTACCGGTCGGCGCAGAACCTGCCCGACGGCACGATCCTCGGCGTGGACCAGAAAGCCTGGCTCAAGGATCAGGTGACCGGGGCCGGCGAGGCGTGGCACTGCTGGGTGAACTCGATCATGCTGAGCCAGCTGGCGAAACCGGGCGGCGACGGGTACATGTTCACCGACCAGTGGGACGGCTTCCTCGCCGAACGCAAGGAGGTGCTGACCCACGTCGCCCAGAGCGGCCTCGAAGACTTCGTGGTGATCACCGGCGACTGGCATTCCGCGTTCGTCGACGACATCCGCCCGGACTTCGACGATCCGGCGACCCCCGTGATCGGGACCGAGTTCACCGCGCATTCGGTCTCCTCCGGCGCCTACTCCCCCGAATGGAACGCCGCCAACGGGCCGAAGCTGGGCGTGGCGAACCCGCATCTCAAGTACTTCGAGGGCAACCGGTACGGCTACGACGTCTACGAGGTCACCCCGCGCCGCTGGAGCACGCAGATGCGGGTGATCGGCGACCGGCGCGACCCGCGTTCGCCGGTGAGCACGCTGACCACGTTCCACGTCGACCGCGGCAGGCCGGGGTCCTATGAGGACCGGGGCACGATCACCTCCCCGGCGCAATACCGGCGCCACTAGGCCAAAAGGGGAACGGGCGAACTCAGAAGGGGGGCGGGGGACGCTCTTATGGAGCAGCGTGGTTCACCGCACGCGTTCTCGTTTCACCTGCCCGATGAATTCACGACAATTCTTCCGTGCGGCTAATCTGAGCTTTCCATTGGGAACGATCCCCGGGAGAAAGCAATGAAGAAGAAAATCGCCGCTTTAGCCATGGCCGCCTTTTCGGCGGCCGGTTTCCTGGCCGGCCCGCCGGCCTCCGCGGCGACGGACAGCCAGTTCCCACCCTACGGCTGCGACAGCGGCCGCTATGGACTCCTCTTCGGCGAGGGCATCTCGTTGACCTGCTTTTCCCTGCCCCACCCGGCACAGACCTACCGGGTGGTCGCCCACTGCGCGTCGGGATCGTCCTATTGGTACACCGTCGGATATTGGGTCCCGCTCGGATTCGGGCCGTCGAGCGCGGAATGTCGCGGCGCACTGCTTTCGAACGCCTACGTCGCCGGATATCACGTAGACGATTTCTAATATTTCAAGGAAACAATGTTGATCTTCAACCGGCGTTTCGGCGTCCGCTCCCGCCAGGTCCCCACCGGCCCACTTCCACGGTGAGCCAGCGATGAAGGGAGAAAGCCAGTTCGACCGGCGCGTCGTACTGGATCAGGTGCCCGGCGTCCGGGATGACGTCCAGCAGGGCACCCGGAATCGCGTTCGCGAGCCGTTCCGCCCGGTCGACCGGGATCCACGTGTCGTCCGCGCCCCAGATCACCTTCACCGGCAACGCGAGTTCGGGATAGCGGTCCTGGATCTCGTCGGTGTACCGCACGTCCGCCTCGGCGATCTGCCGGTAGAAGGCTTGTTGCCCGGTGCTGTCCAGCCAAGGCCCGGTCAGCGTGGCCAGCTGCGCGGCGGTGAGACCACGATGGGAGGCCGTCCCGATATAGGACTCCAGCGCCCCTCGGTGCACCGCCGGAGGCTGCGCCTGGAACACCTCGGCGTGCTCCGCGACGAGCCGGAAGAACTCCGAGCCCCACGGCCGCAGCGCCACGACGTCCACCAGCGCGAGCGAGGCGTATTCGGCGCTGTGCAGCAGCTTCGCGCGCAGGGCTACGGCCCCGCCGTAATCATGGGAGATCACGTGCGGGGCCGTCAGTCCCCAATGTCCGAGCAGATCGGCGAAAAGCTCGCCCTGCGTCCCGAGATCGACGGCGTGACCGGGTTCTTTCGACGAGCGGCCGTACCCCGGCATGTCCCAGACGTGGACGGCGAACTCCTTGCTGAGCGCCCGCGCGAAGGACGCCCACAGTTGTGCCGACCACGGTGTCCCGTGGCACAGCACCACCGGGGCGCCTTCGCCGAGGCGTTCCCACGCCACCGAACGACCGCGCCACCGATACGTCCGCGACAACTCCAGCTCGTCGGATCCCATGATCGCGATCGTAGTGGCGCCTGATCGCTCAGTCGGGCAGGTGCAGTTCCGTATGCCGCTTGGACAGCATCTCCGCCAGCTCACGGAGTTTGACGTTCATGTTCTGCGACGTGTGCCGCAGTACTTCGAACGCCTCCGCGGCGTCGATCCCGCGCCGTGCCATCAGGATGCCCTTGGCCTGCCCGATCGCGTCCCTGCTGTCCAGCGCCTGCTGGAGCTGCTCCTCCTGGAGCTGACCGCGGGTGACCGCGTGAGTGGTCGCCAAGGCCAGCGACGCGTGCGTCGCCAGTAGCAACAGCACGTCCCGGTCTTCCCGCGCGATGCCGTGCGGGCGTCGCGAGTAGACATTCAGCGCACCCGAAAGCTGCGAACTCGAAGCATCCGGCAGCAAAGCCGTCGAGACCAGCGAGTGGAATCCGAGCGTCGCGGCGGCCGGTCCGAACCGCGGCCAGCGGGCGTCTTCGGCGAGATTGTCGCTGAACGCCGCCGCCGGTCCCGAAACGCGTGCCGCTTCGACGCAGGCACCCTCTCCGTACTGATACTGCAATTGGTCTAATTCACCGGCGATCTCGTCGGTCCCCACCGGCGTGTGGAACGCGCCGTCGGGATCGAGAAGGGTGACACTCACCAGATCCGCGCCCGGTACCAGGTCACGGGTCGCGAAGACGACTCGCTCGAGTACCGCCGCGACCGAGCCGGAATCCAGCAAGGCCCTGGTCAGCGCTACGAACTGGTTCACCAGTGGCCCGGCGGTGAGCCGGGCACCGCTTTCGGAGGTCACTGGCAGTTCGCCGTCGCCGACATCCTCGACGAATCGGTTCTTGTCCTGCTGCCAGTCGCTTTCATCGGCCAAAGCCCGCCTCTCCCACTTCTGCACATCGGCGTGATGCACCACGGGAGTCACCGGCGGGAACCGGCGCCGAGCGCGCACCATCAACCGCCGCAACCAACCCGGTTACCGGCGGATCGGCGCTAACTTCTCAACGCTCAGAACCGCTTTCGGGAGCCGACTTTAGCCGAATGCGATCGCCACGCCTACCGCGACCCACGTTCCGGGCGTCGCGGCTTCGCCTGCCTGGCGCTGAGGGCGGGGCTCGAGCCGTCCCGGACCGGATACCCCTTCGATGTTTACTCCGTCCGCAGGTTGGTACTCAGAGCCAAGTGGCCGATACCCCGGGGGTGATCATCGTGGCCTCAGTTCCGGCAGACGAGCAGCGCCGGATCGTCGCGGCGTGTTTCGCCCGTACCGGGCTCACCGTGGAAGAGCTGTGGCTGCGGTATTTCGCACTGGGCGGCGACGTAAGCGAACTCGAACTGGACGCGTTCCTGCAGGGAGTGGCGGACCTGCCGAGGGTCCAGCGGGACATGGTCGCCCACGCGGTCAACGAACGGCTCGACGAGGTCGCCGACGTGCGCCGGGCGCCCTACAGCGGCGGCATCGGTGGGGAACCCCGGCCGCGCGGCCCCTTGGCCGCGCTCGTGGGGCTCCTCCACGGGGCTCACCGGACGTCGCCGGAGCGGCTGCCGGCGATCATCGCCGCGGCGGGCCGGGCACTCGACCTCGAGATCGCCGTCTACCTCGCCGACCACGACCAGCGGCAGCTCATCCCCGTTTCGGGCGAGTCGGCGCCCGGCCGGGTCCCACTCGCCATCGAGACCAGTACGGCGGGTCAGGTCTATCAGCACGCCGACTCGATGGTGACCGACGATCCGGAGGGACCGCGGTTGTGGGCCACGCTGCTGGACGGCGACGAGCGCATGGGCGTCCTCGAAGTCGAGGCAAGCGGGGACGCCGACCTCCATGACGCCGCCCTGCGGACCCAGTGCCGGTGGCTCACGTCGCTGTCGGGCCACCTCATCGCCGCCGCGATGAGGTACGGCGACGGTCTCGACGTACTGAGGCGGCAGCGACGGCGCGCCCCCGCCGCGGAGTTGCTCTGGCACAACCTGCCGCCGCTGACCGCGGCGACGAACACCGTCGTGGTCGCGGGCGGTGTCGAGCCCGCCTACGACGTCCGCGGCGTCACCTTCGACTACGCCCTCTCCGAAACGACGGCGTTGCTGGCGATCTTCGACGCCGGGCGCGACACCGCGTCCGGTGGTCTGGTGGTCTCGGCGGCGCTGGCGGCCTACCGGTCGGCTCGCCGCGACGGGCTGGATCTGCGGGGCCAGGAATCCGCTGTCGACAAAGCACTGTCGGCGCAGTTCGGCGAAGACGTCGAGGTCCGCGGCACGCTGGCGGAACTGGACCTCGCCGACGGTGGTCTCCGCTATCTCGGAGCGGGACGGGAACCGCCGCTTGTGCTCGGCGGGCCGGAACAGACCACTTTGGACGGTGGACGCCGCCCGCCGTTCGGCACCGGGCCACCCGGTGAGATCGCGACCGCCCGGCTGCGGCCCGGCGATCTCCTCGTCCTGCACACCGATGGCCTCGCCGCCGCACGGACCGGCGACGGCGACGGCGAACGATTCGCGTTCGCCGACTGCCTGGACCACAACGCCGGGCACGTCCCGGCCGAGATCACGCGGCGCGTGCTTCAGGCGGCGAAATCCCACTGCGGCGCCGAATTCACCGAGGACGCGGGTCTGCTGGTGGCGCGCTGGTCCGGCCCCTCGTGAGTGGTGATGAGGGTTAGAACCGTCATCACCACTCACGAGGAGTCGGGCGCGGTTACGCTGGCCGGGTGGAAGCCGGGGAGTTCGTCCGTTACCGGTGTCACCCGGCGTCACCCGATCTGGGCGTCCTCCACGCCCGCTACCGCCGCCACGCCTTCGGCAGGCACGCTCACCCGACCTACGCGATCGGTGTGATCGACCACGGGTCCGAGGAACTGTCCTACGGCGAATACGCGGGCGCCGGTGACGTCGTCCTGATCAACCCCGAGACCGTCCACGCGGGACACGCGATGACCGACGAGGGGTGGGCCTACCACGTGTTCTACGTCCCGGTGGAGTTCGTACAGTCCGGCTTCTCGAAGACTCCCACCCTCACCAGGCGGATCGTGGACGATCCCTCGGCCAGGAACGCGCTCCGCACGGCGATCCGGGCGATCGACGAGGATGTCTGCACGGCGGACACGCTGCTGAGCGCGGCGCTCGCGAACGTCTTCGGCCGGTACGGCGGGCTGCCGCCGGAACGGGGTCCGGGAGTACCGGTCGCCGTCGCGGCCCGCGACATCCTCAGCGACGAACACCGCACGCCGCCAAGTCTCGGCGAACTCGCGGAGCTCCTGGGCACGAACCGGTTCGCGTTGTTGCGAGCCTTCCGGGACACCTACGGCCTCCCGCCGCACGCGTATCTGACCCAGTACCGCGTGCGGAAGGCGTGCACGCTGATCCGGCGCGGCGCCGGTCTCGCGGGGGCGGCCGCGGCCGTCGGCTTCGTCGATCAGGCGCATCTGAGCAGGCATTTCCGCAAAACGCTCGGCATCACGCCCGGTCAGTACCGCCGGGCGGTGCAAGAACGTACAAGAACGGCGGGCCGGGCACCGCTTGGCTGAGGGACATGCTCCCTCTCGAACCCTCCGACGCCGAGCTGCGCGAACTCGGGACCACCGCACTCGAGTTCGTCGCCTCCTTCGTCGCCGGGCTGCCCGGCAAGCCCGCGCACGACCCCGGCGCGTTCGCCGCCGACCTGTCCATCACCGACAACGCCAGGCCGGTGGGCGAACTGCTCGACACCGTGCGGGCGGCCGCCGCGCTCGGGGTCGAAACCGCCGGACCGCGTTATCTCGGGTACATCCCGGCAGGCGGGCTGATCACCTCGGCGATCGCCGGGCTGCTCACGTCGGCGCTGAACCGGTTCGGGACGGTCGCCGACATGGCGCCCGGCCTGGTCGCGATCGAGGAAAGCGTCCTGCGCTGGCTGTGCCGGGAATTCGGGCTTCCCCCGGGTTCGGGCGGGGTGCTGACCACCGGCGCTTCGCTGGCGACCCTCACCGCCGTCGTCGCGGCCAGGCGCACGCCGGACGGCACGCTTTACGTCAGCGAGCACACACATGTCTGCGTGGCCAAAGCCGCGGCGATCGCCGGGTTGCCCCCGGAAAGCGTCCGGATCGTCCCGGTGGACGACGACCTGCGAATGGATCCGCTCGCCGCCGCCCGCATGATCGACCAGGACCGGCGCCGGGGGCTGGTCCCCTTCCTGATCGCCGGGACCGCGGGCACCACGGACACCGGCGCGGTCGACTCGCTGGCCGAGCTCGCCGGCCTCGCCCGTCGCGAAGACCTGTGGTTCCACGTCGACGGCGCCTACGGCGGCGCTTTCCAGCTGACCGGACGGGGACGCGCTCGCTTCGCCGGGATCGAACAGGCGGACTCGATCACCCTCGATCCGCACAAGGGGCTGTTCCTCCCCTACGGAATCGGCGCGCTGCTGGTACGGGACACCGCGACGCTCGATCGCGCATACCACCGGCAGGCCGCCTACTACCAGGACCTCGGGCAACGCGAGGGACTGCCCGACTACGCCCACCGCGGGCTCGAGCTGACGAGGGACCATCGCGGGCTCCGCGTCTGGCTTCCGTTGCGGCTGCACGGAGTCCATGCCTTCAGAGAAGCACTGGACGAGAAGCTCGACCTCGCCGCTCAGGCCTATGAACAGCTTCTCCGCTTCCCCGGGCTGGAACTGCTCGGCCCGCCGCAACTGTCCACAGTGGTCTTCCGGCTGCGGGCGGGTGACGGCCCCACCGAACGGCTTTTCGACGAAATCCGCGCGCGGCGAAGGTACTTCCTCACCAGCACGAGGATCCGCGGGCGATTCTTCATCCGGCTGTGCGTGCTCAGTCACCGCACACACGCCGAGCATGTGCTCGGCGCTGTCGAAGAGATCCGATCCCTCATTTGAACGCCGACAGCCCGTCCAGCAACCTGTCGACGTCCTCGGCGCTGGTGTAGGGCGCGAGCCCCACCCGGAGCGCCGGATCCTCCAGTTTCAAGGCCGCGAAGACCTCGTAGGCGTAGAAGGATCCCGCCGGGGCGACGACCTTCCGTTCGGCGAGATGCCGTTGTGCCTCGCGTTCGCGGCCACCGAGGCTCATCAGCAGGGTCGGGGTCCGGTCGTCCGCCTTGCAGTGGACGGTGATCGCGCCGTCCAGTTCCTTTTCCAGTCTTGTCCGCAGCGAGGTTTCGTGCTCGTGCAGGGAGCCGAGCGAATTCGTCAGCCGTTCCCGCCGTGTCCCGCCCGCGCCCGGGTCGATCCCGGCGAGGAAGTCCACCGCGGCCGTCGCGCCGGAGAGGATCTCGTAAGGGAGGGTGCCGAATTCGAACCGTTCGGGCACGGTGTCGGGCGACGGCATGAGCTTGTCCGGTTCGACGGTCTCCAGCAGGGCGGGCGACGCGCCGAGCACGCCGCAGTGCGGGCCGAGGAACTTGTACGGCGAGCAGACGAAGAAGTCCGCCCCGAGCGCGGGGACGTCCACCAGCTCGTGCGCGGCGTAGTGGACGCCGTCGACGAACACCAGCGCCCCGGTGTCGTGGGCGAGATCGGCGATCCGGCGGATGGGCGGTTTGGTACCGAGGACGTTGGAAGCCGCCGTGACCGCGACCAGCCGCGTCCGCTCGGTGAGAACGAGGGAATCGAGGTCGAGTTCGGTGGTTTCGGGGTCGATGTCGAGCCAGCGGACGGTCATCCCGGCTCGCGCGGCGGCCTGGACCCAGGGCCGGACGTTGGCGTCGTGGTCGAGGCGGCTGACGACGATCTCGTCGCCCTCGCGCCAGTCTTTGGCCAGGTGGTGGGAAAAGTCGTAGGTCAGCTGAGTGGCGCTGCGGCCGTGGACGACGCCTTCGGCCGGAACGCCGAGGAAATCGGCGTACGCGGCACGGAAGCCCGCGACGGCGTTCTCGGCGTTGAGTTCGGACGGGCTGACCGTGCCCCGGTTCGACAGCGGGCCGGTCAGCGTCCCGGCGATGGCGTCGCCGACTTGCCGGGGTGTCTGGGTGCCCGCGGGTCCGTCGAAGAAGGCGGTTCCGTGGGCGAGTGACGGGAAGTGGGCCCGGAGGGCGGCGACGTCGATGGCCATGACCTCGACTCTGACATCCGGCGGTGGACCGAGTAAACGCTTCGTGGCCGGAACTTTCCCCGGCCACGAAGCGCCTCGGCTCAGTACAGCGTCAGGCGGTAGGCGCCGGACTGCGCGGTGCCGGCGAACAGGTACCGGCCGTCCGAACTGGTCGTCAGGGAGAGCACCCTGGCGTCGGGAAGGGCGCCGGGCATCGGCGACCAGGTGCGGCCGAAGTCCGTGCTGCGCAACACACCTCCCCCGGTCGAGCTGCCGGCGAACCAGACCCGGAAATCGAACGGATGCGGGAGGATCCGGCTGATCTCGCGCGGATCCTCACCGTCACGGACCCGGCGGAACGTCCGGCCGTTGTCCTCACTGAGCAGCAGACCCGCGCCACCGGCGAAGACGCGGCCGCCGCCCCAGCGGCTCACCGAGATCGAGCTGACCGGTTCGTCCGACACGTGGGTCCAGGTCTTGCCGCCGTCATCGGACCGGGAGAGGCCGTCGAAGTCCCCGCCCCAGACGCGGTCCGGGTTCCACGGATCCCCGGCGAACGCGATGAAGCCCTTGTCGGTGGGGAGCTTTTCCCAGGTCCTCCCGGCATCGATGCTCCGGTACAGCACGTAGCCGCTGGGAGCGAAGGCCGAGACGAGAAGCCGGTCCGGGTCGGCCGGATGGGCCAGGATCGTCCTCGGAAGACCTTGCAGCGTCTTCGCCGCGAACTGCCAGCTACGCCCGCCGTCGCCGCTGCGCAGCACGTCGAGCGCGAACCCGTTCCGGGTGACCTGCCAGACGACGTCCGGCCGGGCGGGCGAGACGGACAGGCGCGCGTCCTCGTGCAGCCGGTCGGTGGGATGCGACTGCCACTCCCTGGTCGCCGGGGTGACCTTGCCGCGTGGCAGCGGGGTGTTGTAGATCTCCTGCATACCGGCCGCGACGACGCTCTCGCGCAGCAGGTTCCCGCTGGTCACGAGGTCGCGAATGGATTCGCCGGGTACGCCGATCTGCCGGTAGCCGCTCTTGCCGCCGTCGGCGTACACACCCCGGTACACCGAGGAGATCAGCGTGGTGGCGGGTTTGCCCGGCACGGCCGGGAGTTCCGCCATGTCGCTGACGCCCTCGCCCGGGGCGGGCACCGGCGTGCGGGTCCAGGTACGTCCGCCGTCCGTGCTGACGTCTATGTCGTTATACGTCGCGACGTACAGCCGGCCGCCGACGAAATGCGGTTCACGCAGGGGCTGTCCGCCGGGATCGCGGCGCAGCACCGTCCAGGTCTTGCCGCCGTCGGTCGAGCCGTGCAGTTCGGGGCCGACCGTGACCACGAACCGCTTGCCGTCCGAGGCGACCTGCCCGACCTCGCCGTTGGTCCGGTAGACGAGTTCGGCCCTCGGTTCCTTGCCGCTGACCCCGCGGACCGCCCACAGGGCGTACTCCGGGTAGACCGTCGTGAAGTAGGCGTCGTCACCGACCAGGATGAGCTTGAGCCCACCGACCGGCGCTGCGTTCCCCTCCCGCGGCCAGGTCCTCGGCACGTCGTTCCAGTGCACGCCGCCGTCGGTGCTGACGCTCAGCGAATCGAGGTTCTGCACCACGACGACGCGGCCCGAGGGGTCCGTGGCCATGCCGAACGCGCCGTCGGGGTACCACTCGCGCAGGGTCTCCCAGCTCTGGCCGCGATCGCTGGTGCCCAGCAGCAGGCCGCGCCACTCCCCCTGCACGCCGGCGGGTTTGTTGCCCACCGCGAGCATCCGGTCCGGGTTCACCGGATCGGCGAAGAATCCCTGGATGGCGGTCTCCGGCGGCAGTCCCCGGCGCGCGGTCCACGAGGCGCCGCGATCGCCGGAGAGCCACAACGCCGGCGGGCTCGGCTGCATCATCGCGAGCCCGGCGGGCGATACGGCCAGCAGTCCGCCGATGCTGTTCGGTCCGACCGGTTCCCAGCCGCCGCGCGGTAGCCCGGTCGCGTTGACGTCCGAGGGCTCGGGGAGGGGGTCGGCGGTGGCCGCTGACGTGGTCCCGGTGGTCCCGAGAACCGTCAACAGCCCGAGAACGAACATGCGTTTGGTGATCGATCTCAGCTTCATGCGGAAGATCTTGGCGCAAGATCCGGCAAAGGTACAGAGGAATCATCGGATCTATTTGCCGCAGACCTGGTCATAAGCCAGTCATCCACCGGTCAGCCCGCTGACTCATCGGATCACTAGCGGACGACGATCGCGATCAACGCGGCGGCGAGCAGACCGAGATACGCGATCGCGTGCACCCGGTCCGGGATGCGGCCGACCATCCGGCGGATCACGGCGATCGTCGGCAGCGAACCGCACAACAGCGCGCCCGCGGCCACCAGATCGACGTAGCCGAGGTGGGTGGCACCGGACGTCGTTCCCGTCGCCGCGAAGGCGTAGACGGCGGTACCGATCACCGCCACCGGCAGGCTCAAGGGGTTCGCCAGCGCGGCCGCGTCGGCCATCGGCAGCCCCTTGCGCCGCAGCAGGGGCACGGTGAGCACGCTGCCCCCGACGCCGAGAAAACTCGCCACGGCACCGATCCCGGCTCCGCCGGCGGTGGTGGTGAGCCCGCCGAGCGGCCGGGGTCGCGTGTCCTCCCGCCTGCTGACGAACCCTTTCCGGACCACGCTGTCGGCGATGGTCAGCGCGAGGTAGGCGACGAACAGCCAGCGCAGGACGCTTTCGTCGGCCGCGGTGGCGGCGAAAGAGCCGAGCACGGCGCCCAGACCGATGAAGGCGATGAGCGGCCACAGGTAGTCGCGGCGAAGCCGTCCGGAGCGCAGCTGCCCGAGGGTGGCGCTCCCGGCGTTGACCACCATCACCGCGGTCGAGGTGGCGACCGCGACGTGCATCGCGCCGAGAGCCTGGCCCGGTTCGGCGAGCGCGAAGGCGTAGACGACCGGGACGGTGATGAAGCCGCCGCCGAATCCGAAAAGGACGGTGGTGACGCCGCTCAGGCAACCGAACCCGAGGAGCACCGAGATCTCGATCAGCACTCCTTCGACGGTAGGCGCCTTCGACGCGGCGGGCATTCGAAAGGACGTCACTTTCTTTCGCGCATCGGACAAGCCGGGGTAGCCTCGGTGACGTGCGCGACATCCCCATCGACCAGGTCGACCACCTCGACCGCGCGGTGGTCGCGATCCGCACCGATTACCCGCCGGGGCACCGGATTCCCCGGCACCGGCACCGGCGGGCGCAGTTCCTCTACAGCGCCACAGGGTCGATGCGGGTCGAGACGGCCGACGGCACGTGGACCATCCCGACCCGGCGCGCGGTGCTCGTCCCGCCGGAGACCCCTCACCAGGTCGTCACGACGAACGTGAGCACCAGGAGCCTGTACATCGAGCCGAAGGCGGTGCCGTGGTTCCCGCGGCGCTGCCAGGTCGTCGAGGTCTCCGCGCTGTTGCGGGAATTGCTGCACGAGGCCGTCGAGGTACCGGCGTTGTACGCCCCGCGCGGGCGGGACGCCGCGATCATCGGCCTGGTCCTGCACGAGATCCGGCGTTCCGCTCCGGTCCGGCTCGACCTCCCGTTGCCGGGCCACGAAGGACTGCGCGCCCTCTGCGAGTCCTTTTTGGACGATCCGGACATCCACGATCCGATGGGCACCTGGGCAGACCGGCTGCATGTGAGCGAGCGGACGGTGAACCGGCTCTTCACCGCCGAGACGGGGCTGAGTTTCGCTCGCTGGCGCCAACGGGCCTGCGTTCTGCATTCCCTCTCGCTGCTGTCGGAAGGCCGTCCGATCGCCGGGATCGCCGCCTCGCTCGGTTACGAGAGCCCGGCGGCGTTCTCCACCATGTTCACCCGGCTTCTCGGCACCTCGCCGAGGGATTATCGCGCGGCGACCGCGCGCTGAACGCCGTTCAGCTCCCCAGCCATCGGTCGAACCAGCCGAGGTTCTGGTTCATCGCCGCCGCCCGATGCCGCGGCTGATGGAAGACATGCGTCTCGTCGCCGAAGACCACGAACTCGGCGGGCACGTTCTTCCCCTTCACGAACTGGTGGATGCTCAACGTGAGCGAACCGGCGGCGGGTCCGGCCTGTTGCAGCACCGGGCCGTTGACGCGGTCCGCGGTCTGGCCGGAGCCGGGGATCAGCGACGGGCTACCGCCCTCACCGGCGGACGCGGCCTTGAACACCGTCGAGCGCGCGATCGCCTCCTCACTCACGAACGCGCCCCGGCTGTAGCCCATGATCCCGACCCTGCCCTGGTCGGCGAACCCACCGTCCACTTCGGACTTGACCGCGGCCTCCATGGCCGCCACGGCGTCCCGCGGATCCTGGGACGACCGCGACTCGTTGACCAGCAGGACGACGTATCCCTTGGCGGCGAACACCTGCGACGGGTATTGCCATTCGTTCTCCTCAGCCATGAACCGCTCGGTGGCGTCGTAGCCATGGGTGATCACGACGGCCGGGCACCGGTTCCCGCCGCCGCAACCGTCGGGGACGAGGCGGTAGCCCGTGGCCCGATGTCCGGACGGCAGGGTCCACTCCGCGGCACGCGGCCGGGTCAATCGGACACCGGCGGCCCAGGCGTTCGGGTCGTGACCTTCGCGCACCGTCCCGTTCGCCGCGTCCACGACGACGAGCCGGGGCGGCGTGGCGGCGTCCTCCCGGACACAGAGACCCTGACGCCGGGCCGCGTCGAACGAGCAGCCCGACAACGTACCCGCGGCCGGGGTGGCGGGCGCCAGGATTCCCGACCGGGGCGCCGAGTAGAGGGATTCGCGCCGCTCGTCGCTCGCCATGGCGAACACCCGGTCCCCCGCCGCCGACCACCACGCGCTGCCCGACGACGACATCCGCGTGCCGGCGGGAAGCGCCGCGACCGGCTCCGGTGCCCCGCCGCCGACGGGAACCGCCAGCAGCTTGTCGTCCTTCGACGCGAGGATCGAACGCCCGTCCGGTGACCACGCGGACGGGAACGGACGCGCTCCCGCGGTGTCCACAATGGTCACCCGGCCGGTGGCCGCGTCCAGGATCCTCGCCGTGTCGAGGTTGTCGGTGGGCCGCTGGCTCTCCCGGGTCACGAACGCGAGCCGGGACCCGTCGGGCGACCATGCCATGCCCGGTTTGCCGGGAACGGCGAGCGGGCCCATCACGAAGTCGTCGATGTGCCGCTGGTGCCCCGTCGCCGTGTCCAGGAGCCACAGCCCGTTCCGGGTCAGGTCGTACTCCCCCGTCTCCAGAGTCCGGAGATCCATCGTCCGCTCGTCGAAGACGACTCCGTCGGCCGTCGGCCTGCCGCCGGGCCGCGGCGTGGTGAACGCCAGCCGCCGACCGTCCGGTGACCATTCGAACGCGAGGATCTTCGCCGGATGCGGCGGCACGTTGGCCAGCCGGAAGGCCTCGTGCTTGCCGCCGATCAGCACGGCCGGCCCGGCGAAGTCGAGTGGTTTCCCCGGTTTCCCGCCGCGAACCGGCACCTGCCAGATCTCGTCGGCACCGTCCCGCGGCGCGAGATAGGCCAGGGAGGTCCCTTCCGGCGACCAGCGCAGGTTCGTGATCCGGCCGGTGGTCCCGGTCACCGTCGCGACCGTCCTGACCTCCGCCGGTTTCGCCAGTGACAGCACGAGAATCCGGCTGGTGACGGTGTTGTCCGCGACCGAGGGCTCGGTGACGACGGCCGCGCCGAACCGCCCGTCCGGCGACGTCCTCACTTCACTGATCCGGCGCGTCTGCACCACGTCGGTCACCCCGATGTCGGGTGCCGCCGCCATGCCGGGCGCCGAGCCCGCCACCACGAACGTCGTCGCCATGGCCACGGCCATCGCGATCCCGCCCAGTTCTTTCCTCATCGCCGTTCCCCTTCGACCGGTGGAAGATCACTGCGGCGTCAGGCTAGGAACGGCGTCGCTGCACGCACATCGTCCGGCGGGACGGGACTGAGTCGACTTCAGGTGGAGGGCGGTTCGTCCCCCAGGGCGGACTGGCCGTCAGCCACGCTGTGCGCGTGCGGCCCCGCCGCAATAGACACCGAAAGCGGCGACCCCGACGGCCACCACGAGGAGCAGCACCGTGCCGAACGGCTGAGCGGCGAGGGTGCGCAGAGCGGCGTCGAGACCGCCGGAGCGGGACGGGTCGTGCGTCAGCGCCGCGTAGCCGAGGAGCACCGCGACCACACCGAACACGACACCCCTTGCCACATAACCGATCCGCCCGAGCCGTTCGACCCAGCGCTGGGTGCCCGAAGGCAACGACGAGAGGTCGAGGTCCCGCAGGAAGGTTCGCCGCACCCCTTTCACCACGGAAGCCACGGCGACGCCGAAGACGATGACGGCCACCGCGATCACCAGGAACTGACCGGCCGGCAAGGCGAGGAGCCGCGCGGTGAACTCCTGCTGTTTCTGGTCGCCGCCCTGCTCCGCCGACCCCGCGGCCAGCCGGGCCGCGTACAGGCCGAGCGTGATCCCCACCACACACCGCGCCCCCGAGGTCACGCGCTTGACGATGCGGGTCCTTCGTTTGTCGATCCAGGTGTACCCGACGGCGGCCATGAGCGCCTGCCACAGGCCGTACGCCACCAACCCGGCCGCGAGCACCCACAACAGCGCGCCGCCCAGCGGCGTCGAGCCGACTTCGGCGATCGCGCCGCGCCCATCGGCCTCCTGACCGCCACCGTCGAGGGCGATCCGCGCGGCCAGGTACCCGATGAGCAGGTACACCAGCCCATAACAACCCATCCCGATCCGTCCGAGCACCTGGACAGCGGTGCTGCGGCGAACCTGTCTCGCCTTCGTCCCGGACATCCGGCCCACCTCCACCATCGGCATCCTCCGAGTGTCGCGGGCGGCGACCGGGTCCGCCGTGCGACTGCGCCATCCGGCCCAACGCCCCGCCGTCTCGTGAGTGGTGATGACGGTTCTAACCGTCATCACCACTCACGAGCCGGCGGCGATGTCGAATCGTGCCGAGTCCGTTCGTAGTCAGGGTGAGAGACCACGACGGGGCTTCGCGGCGACGGGAAGCCCCGAGACGACAAGGAGCGTGCACGCCATGGCCGAAGACAACGTCACCGCCACCCTGACCATCGCCGCCCCCGTCACCAGGGTGTTCGCGGTACTGGCGGATCCGACGACCCACTCCGCGATCGACGGCACCGGCTGGGTCCAGGAAGCCACCGACCCGGCACCCCTCACGGCGGTGGGGCAGCTCTTCCGGATGGACATGTATCACCCCGCCCACTCGGACGGCCACTACCGCGTGGTCAATCAGGTCGTGGTGTTCGACGCGCCGCGCGCCATCGGCTGGCGGACCGGGACGGAGAAGGCCGACGGCCGCCTGGAGCTGGGCGACTGGATCTGGCGTTACGATCTGGCGCCGTCCGGCCCGGCCGGTACCGAGGTCACGCTCACCTACGACTGGTCGGCCGTGCCGCCGTCGGTCCGCGAACGCATCCAGTTCCCGCCGTTCGGCCCCGACCACCTCGTCAACTCGCTGCACCACCTGGCCGGACTCGCCGAGGCGGCGACCACGGGTCAGGGTTCGAGGTCGGTCACGCCCTTGCCGGTGGCGATGTCCAACGGCACCGACACCTGATCGTGCGCGATCAGCCAGTTTCCGTCGATCTTCCGGAAACAGAACGTCGCCCGGACCCACATCCCGTCCACCGCCACGCCGTCCTTCGTCGTACCGCTGAGCCGTCCGAAGCAGTGTCCGAACGCGACCCTTTCGTCCACCGTCAGCGTCAGGTCACGGACCTCGTAACCCACGTCCTGGAAGAAGGTGAACACGTTCGCCCAGTTCTTCAGCTTCGCGTCGATGCCGACGTGCTGCAACGGCGGATCGATGTCGAACGACACGACGTCGTCCGCATAGAGCCGCCGAAGCGCGTCCAGATCCTTCGCCTTGATCCCTTCGACGATTTTCCCGATGTGCCGCCTGAGCTCGGCTTCGTCTGCTTCCCGCATCATCGATTCCTTTTCCCGGTTCAAGCGACGGCGACCGGCGAACCGGCTCGCAACGGCGCGAAAGCGGTGCTCCAGGCGACGACCTGGTCCAGCATCTTGTCCAGAGAGGTGACGTTGTACTCGCCCGGCCGGAAGACCGTGAAATCCTCGAACTCGGTCACCAGCGACAAGGTCACCTGCGGTGTCACGTCCGCCATCTCCAGCGCCCCGCACATCAACCGCAGCTGCTCGACGGCGCGGGCACCACCGGCACCGCCGTACGACACGAACCCGATCGCCTTGTCGCGCCACTCCGCGTGCAGGAAGTCGATCGCGTTCTTCAACGCGCCCGGCGCCGAATGGTTGTACTCGGGCGTGACCACCACGAACCCGTCGAACGACGCGATCGTCGCCGCCCACTCCCGGGTATGCGCGTTCTTGTACTCACCCGGCAGTTCGTCCAGATGCGGCAACGGGTGGTCGAGCAGGTCGATCACCTCGAACTCCGCGTCCTCGCGCAGTCCCGCCCGCTCCCCGACCCACCGGGCCACCTGCTCTCCCCGGCGACCCGGACGGGTGCTGCCGAGGATGATTCCGATCCTGATCATCGGTCTCCTTCGTTCGTGGCGTTCGCTTCCTGGCACTACGACGACACGACCCCGGAAAACGTCAGGCTCCGGCCCGCCCTGACAATTCGACGCGGTGTTCCGTCGGACAGGGCGGAGACACCGAACCGACGGGAGCACCATGACCGACGCGATCCTGGGCGAGCGCCGCCACCTGATCAATCTCGCCTACCGGCTGCTGGGCTCCCTGGCCGAAGCCGAGGACGCCGTCCAGGAGGCCTACGCCCGCTGGTACGCGCTGCCGCGGCCGGACGAGATCGCCTCCCCCGGAGCCTGGCTCACCACCGTCACCAGCCGTATCTGCCTGGACCAGCTCGGCTCGGCACGCGCCCGTCGCGAACGCTACGTCGGCGAATGGATCCCCGAGCCGCTGCCCGACCACGGCGCCGCCGATCCGGCCGACCACGTCACCCTGGACGAGTCGGTCAGCATGGCGTTCCTCGTCACGCTCGAAGCGATGACCCCGGCCCAGCGCGTCGCGCTCATCCTGCACGACGTCTTCCACTACTCGTTCGCCGAAATCGCGGAGATCACCGGCCGCACACCGGCCGCGTGCCGCGAGCTGGCCTCCTCCGCCCGCCGCCGTATCCGTGACGGCAAGCCGTCCACGACACCGGCCGTGCGCCAGGCCGACCTGGTCCGCGACTTCAAACAGGCATGGGAGGCCCAGGACATCACCGCCCTCGTCGGCCTCCTCGACCCCACCGCGATCTTCACCGCGGACGGCGGCGGCCGGGTCACCACCGCGCTCGACCCCATCCAGGGCGGCGAACAGATCGCCCGGTTCATCATCGCCGTCGCCACCAAGACCCCCGGCGACTTCACGCTCCTGGAGCGGACGGTGAACGGCCAGCCGGGTCTGCAGATCCAGCTCGACGGCGTCACGACGTCGGTCTACGCGTTCGAGATCACGGACGACCGGATCAGCCGTATCTGGGCCGTCCGCAATCCCGAGAAACTCCGGTCATGGGCTGATCGTTGAGGATCGCCGGGAAGAGCGACCCGGTCAGTTCTCCTCGGCGGCGAGCTGACCGCAGGCCGCCGCGATCTCCTGGCCCCGGGTGTCCCGCACCGTGCACGCCACCCCACCGGCGTTGACCAGGCGCACGAACTCCCGCTCCACCGGCTTCGGCGACGCGTCCCACTTCGAACCCGGAGTCGGGTTCAACGGGATCACGTTCACATGCACCAACTGCCCCAGATGCTTGCGCAGCCGCTTCGCCAACAGCTCGGCCCGCCACGGCTGATCGTTGATGTCCCGGATCAACGCGTACTCGATCGACACCCGCCGACCCGACGTGTCCGCGTAATACCGGGCCGCCGAAAGAACCTCGTCCACCGACCAGCGCTCGTTCACCGGCACCAGCGTGTCGCGCAGCTCGTCGTCCGGCGTATGCAGCGAAACCGCCAGGCGGACCTGCATCTTCTCGTCCGCCAGCTTCCGGATGGCGGGCGCGAGGCCCACGGTCGACACCGTCACCGAACGCTGGCCGATCCCCAGGCCGTCGGGCGAGGGATCCGTGATCCGCCGGACCGCCGCCACCACGCGCTTGTAGTTCGCCAGCGGCTCGCCCATGCCCATGAAGACGATGTTCGACAGCCGCCCCGGGCCGCCGGTCATCTCGCCGTCACGCATCACCGCGGCGGCCGAGCGGACCTGGTCGACGATCTCCGCGGTCGAGAGGTTCCGGTCGAGGCCGCCCTGTCCGGTCGCGCAGAACGGGCACGCCATGCCGCAGCCCGCCTGGCTCGAGATGCACAGGGTCGCGCGGTCGGGGTAGCGCATCAGCACGCTCTCCAGCAGCGTCCCGTCGTGCGCGCGCCACAGGGTCTTGCGGGTGGTGCCGTCGTCGCAGGCGAGTGCCTTGATCTCGGTGAGCAGCGTCGGCATCAGACCGCCGACGAGCTTCTCCCGCGACGCCGCCGGGATGTCGGTCATCTCGTCGGGGTTCACCGAAAGCCGCGAGAAGTAGTGGTTCGACAGCTGCTTGGCGCGGAACGGCTTCTCACCCAGCTCGGCGACGGCCTCGGCCCGCTCGGCGGCGGTGAGATCGGCGAGGTGGCGCGGCGGGAGGCCGCGCTTGGGCGCGTCGAAGACGAGAGGGAGGGCAGTCATAGCCCACTCAGTGTCCCATGTCCACCTCCGACGCGCCCGGGCCGCCCTCCGGCGCTGTTTCCCAGGTCACGTGACCTGTGCACGTCCCAGGCCGTGCGGATCGCATACGAGAAGACGTCAGGCCGTCATGTCCGGTCCGAGACTGGGTCAGGTCGCGCCACGGAGCGTGACGACCGTCCGCGCCGTCACGGTCCCCGTCGCCCGGGCCCGTGGCGGCGAGGCGGGAGTCCTGGAAACGATGGGGTTGCCATGGGATCCGAAGATGCCAGGTCGCGGCTCGAAACCTCCGTGCTCGTGACCGGTTCACCGGCGCTCACCGCACCGCTGGCGGAAGCCCTCGCCGCCGGCGGATACGCGGATGTCGAGATCGTTCCGTTCTTTTGCGATCTGTCCGAAGTGGACACCGGAACCACCGTCGTGGTCGCGGCTTTCGACCACCCCGCCTACGCCGAGCTGACCGCGTTGGACGCCTTGTGCGCCGGGAGCGGAGTGCGCTGGCTGCCGTTGCGCCGGGAACGCGGCCGGATGATCGCCGGACCCGCGATCACGCCGGGCAACGGGATCGACTTCGCCGACGTCATCGCCCGCCGTCGCTCCGCGGCCCCGGATCCCGGCGTGGCCGACGCGGTCCTTTCCGCGCCCGCGAACGGAACAGCGCTGAAGCCCGGCGACGCCCGCTGGGTGCTGGCGAATCTCGCCGTCCACCTCGAACGCTGGCTCTCCGGCGGGCGAACCGCGATCGCGGGCGGCGAGATCGAACTGAACCTGGTGGACCTCACCGAGCTCCGCCGTCCGATCCTCCCCGTGCCGGATCGCGTCCGGCCCGCCCCCGCCGTGACCGACGCCGAACTGCTGGTCGACGACCGGACCGGGATCGTGACCGGCGTCAGCGAGATCGCGCCGACGCCGGGGATGCCCGCCCGGCTGCGCGTCTGCGCCGTCGAGGTCGCGGACATGCGGCGCGTCACGAACTGGCCCAACGACCGCCAGGCCATCGGCACCTCCTGGCACGACTTCGGCCTCGCCCGGCAATCGGCCATCGGCGAAGCGGTGGAGCGCTACTGCGGCAGCTGGCTCGCCCCGGAACGCGAAGTGCGCTTCGGCAGCTACGAGCAGCTCACCCGCTACGGCGTCCCAGCACTGGACCCTCGACGGCTGAACCTCTACTCGGCCGGGCAATACCGGTCTCCCGGATTCCCGTTCACGCCGCTGACGCCGGACACCGACTGCTCGTGGGTCGAGGGCTTTTCCCACACCACCAAGGAATCCGTCTGGGTGCCGGCGTTCCTGATCTCGAACGAACGGCAAGCGGGGGAAGGCCGTTTCGCCGATCCGCTGCTCGCGGGTCTCGCCGCCGGAACCTCCGAAGAACACGCCGTCACGTCCGGCCTCGAAGAAGTCCTCGAACGCGACACCACCATGCTCTGGTGGGCGAACACACCCCGTCTCGCGCGGCTTCCGATCCCGGACGAGATCCGGTCGCTCATCGCCGACACCGTGGTTGGCTACGAGATCACGCTCATCCACCTCGACAACGAATTCGACGTCCCGGTGGTCGCGGCGGCGGTCCTCGACCGGGTCACGCGCCGGCTGTCCCTCGGTTTCGCCACCCGGCCGGACGCCCTCGAAGCCGCGAAGAAGGCGCTCGCCGAAGGGTTCACGCTGCAGCACACCTGCCGCACCCTCGACAACGAAACCGCACTGTCCGCCCTGCGCCGGGATCTGCCGCGTCCCGGCGAACTCAAGCCGTATCGGGCGGACCGGCGTTACCTCGACTCCTACCGTGACGACTTCGGCGATGTCACGGACCTCCTTTGCCAGCAACAGATCTACCTCGATCCCCGGGCCGCGAAGCGGGTGGCGCCGTGGGTCCGCGATCTGCCGGACGGCTGCTGGGACGCTCTCCCCTCCCTCGGCGAGCGGCGGCAGAAGGCCTATCAGGACCGGGTCGAGGCGCGCGGGTTCGAGGTGATCAGCGTCGACCTGACCACCTGCGACGTCGCGGCCGCCGGATTCCACGCGGCGCACACCCTGGTGCCGGGGCTCGTGTCGAACTTCCCCGCCGGATTTCCGTTGTGGGGCAACGGAAGGATCACCGACGCCGCCGTGGCGCTCGGCTGGCGCGACACTCCGCTCGACGAAGGGGACCTCAACGTCTTCCCGCTTCCACACGCCTGAGACTCGGCGCCGGAGTGCGGTTCGGCGACCACGGTAGGTGATGACGCCGAAGGCGAGGCTCCGCTGTGTCATGAGGCCGGGGTTGTCGTACGACCGTTTACGATATATCGTGAACATGTCGGAACATTACGTAGAGAGGATCCACATCATGCGAGGACGACGACCTTTTCCTCCAGAACACGCCCGCCCCGCCTTCGGCCCCTGGGCTCGCGGCGGCTTCGGCGAATTCCCCCCGCCTCCGGGCTGGGGACCGGGCGGACCCGGCCACCGGCATCGGCACGGCCGTCGCGGTGGGCCCGGTGGCCGTCGCGGCAAGCGCGGTGACGTCCGCGCGGCGATCCTCGCGCTGCTCTCCGAGCAGCCGAGGCACGGTTACGAGATCATCCGCGAGATCGGCGAGCGCAGCGGCGGCTTCTGGAAGCCGAGCCCCGGCTCGGTCTACCCGACCCTGCAGCTGCTGGCCGACGAAGGCCTGGTGATCAGCAAGGACGAGAGCGGCAAGAAGCTGTTCGAACTCACCGAATCCGGCCGCGCCGCGGCCGAGCAGCAGGACGCCGTTCCGCCGTGGGAGCAGATCGCCCACGACGTCGACCCGGTCGAGGTGAACCTGCGCAAGGCGGGGGCGACCCTGGCCGCCGCGGTCATGCAGGTCATGCACGCCGGCAGCGAGGCCCAGCAATCCCGCGCCGTCGAGGTGCTCAACGAGGCACGCCGGACGATCTACGGCATCCTCGGCGAGGCCGACGACGACACCGCTCCGGGCGGGCCGTCCGCCGAGGACGCGGAGTGACCTGGCACGACGAGGCCGGTGGGCTTGGTGCGCGTATGCACGCGATAGCCCACCGGCAGCGTCACCCGCTGTTCCCCGTCGCCTGACGAAATCTCGTTGAGACGCCGGACCTCCGCGATCGCCTTCGCCGCGACCGGGGCGCTGAACTCGATCTTCAGCACCGCTTCCATCGCGGCGGCGTTCTCGAACAGCCACCGCGTCATCACCTTGCGGCAGCCGAATCCCTGACGGGCGAAGAACTTCTCGACGCCGGGCGGGTCGTAGTGCGGCAGATCCTGTCGCATCCAGGTCCCGTAGGGCTCACTCGCCACATCGAGATCGACGATCATCAAGGTCCCGCCGGGCCGCAGCACCCGCTCCGCCTCACGCAGGCCGGGCTCGCAGCCGGGGCCGAAGAAGTACGCGGTCCGCGCGTGGACGACGTCGAAAGCCGCGTCCGGCACCGGAAGCCGCTGCGCACGGCCTTGCCGCACCTCGACGTTCGGCAGTTCCCCGACGCGATGCCGGGCGTCACGGACGAGCGGCTCGTGGGGCTCGACGCCGAGGACCGACCGTGCCGTCGCGGCGAACCGCGGCAGATGGAAACCGTCGCCGCAGCCGATGTCGAGCACGTCCGCGCCGGACCAGTCACGATGCTCGGCGAGGACCCGCCAGATCTCGTCGTCGACGTCCTGCGCGCGGTTCTCGACCTCATAGGCCTTTTGGTAGTACCAGATGTTCGGGCTCGGCAGCACTTCGTCGCCGCCGCGGCGGAAGGAGGAGACGGATCGGGGAAACCAGCGCACGGAAACTCCAACGAGGGGACGCCGGGCCGGGTTCCAGGTCATCCGGGTCTAAATCTTTAACGGAAACAATGCGGATAGCGACTAGACTTTACTCCCACCGGTAAGGGAGAACCGCATGTCGCTTGGCTCGGCCGCTCACACTTCCGTCATCCCTTCAGGAATCCCGTGCTGGATCGAGCTGGCCTGCAGAGACGAAGTGGCCGCACAAGCCTTCTACAGCGGGCTTTTCGACTGGGAGTACACCGTCCAGCGTGATCCGGCGACCCCGACCGGACGATACTCGATCGCCACGCTGAACGGCGTGCCGGTCAGTGGCCTGTACCGTTCGGGCACGGGCGGGCCGTCCGGCTGGAGCGTCCACATCTCGGTGCCGCAGGCGGCCGCGGCCGCCGAATGGGTCGACAGTCTCGGCGGCCGGGTCACCCTCGGACCGGTGGCGATTCCCCAGCGCGGCAACATCGTCCACGCCATCGACGCCTGCGGCGCGCACGTCGTGTTCTGGGAACCACCGGCCACGTGGGAGTTCGCGACCGGGGTGCCCAACTCCTTCAGCGGCGCGGATCTCAACACCCACGACGGCGCGGCGGCGGATCACTTCTACTGCCGCCTCTTCAACTACACCAGCCACCAGATCGGCGACGGCACCTCGCTCGACTACGCCGAATGGCTCATCGAGCACGAACCGGTGCTGTACCGGTACGTGATGGGCACGGAATACCGCCCGGACACTCCGCCGCACTGGATGGTCTATTTCGCCCTGGATCCGGCTCGCGGCGCCGACGCCGCGGCGGGACAGGCCTTGATGCTCGGCGGCACCGTCGTCGTCCAGCCCTACGACACCCCGTACGGCCGCATGGCGATCCTCGCCGATCCGGACGGTTCGGTGTTCGCCGTGATCGACCACTCCCGGGCCATCGAAGGCTGGGGCAGGGCCGAAGTCGACGATCCTTACGACGACTGAGCCGGGGCGACCGTCCGTCGCCCCGGCCCTTTCGTCAGAGACCCGCCCAGAATCCGCAGTTGTGCACGGCCGCGAGGTCGACCGGGCCGATCTCGCCCGGCGCGAGCGACTGCGTCTTCGGCGTGGGACGCCACTTCGGCAGTTCCGCGCCATTCGGATCGCCGGTTCGCGCGAACCGGGTCCAGTACTGGATCATCTGCGCCGCAAGGACTTTCTGCGCGGGCGACAATTCCGCCGGCACGCCGGCCAATTCAGACAAATACGCTAATTCGGACCCATGGGAAGCGCCGAGGCGCATCCCCGGCGGTGCCGGAACGAGCGCGGGCGCGTTCCGATCGGCGAATTCGTAACCGAAGGTCCGCGTGCGCGCACTGAGGAGACGTTCGGTCCCCACCTGGGGACAGCCCCAGATCCGATCGGTCATGGCGTCCGCGAACGCCATCGCCGGACTGCCGTGCTTCGCCGACGGGTACTCGGCGGCGACGAGGGACGCCTTGTCCCCGAAGCCGGTGCGCAGCAGTTCCTGATAGTGCTCCTCGGTGAACGGCTGCCCGGGATAGAGGGCTACGAACAGCCTCGCCTCGTCCCTGGTGACCCCGGTCAGCACGGGAACGCGGGCGAACCGCCCTTTCTCCAGCGCGGTGGCCGGATGCTCCGGCAGCAGGCCGGTGCCGAACGCGGGGCTCGCGAGCGGCAGGTCCACGAGTTCCTTGACCGAAAGCCGCCGCAGGCAGGCGACATCGGGGCAGCCCAGCTTCGCCGCGGCGCCGGCCCCCATCGCTTCGACCTCCGCGCGCGGCGTGTAGGGCGACCCCGCGGGCACGCCGGGGAAGAACCCGCCGTCGGGCCAGGTCAAGGTGCACGGACCGCTCTGGATGATCGCGCGCTGGAACAGCCCCGCCGCCGACGGGGACGTCAGCTGGGCACAGGTGCTCATCCCACCCGCGGATTCGCCGAACAGCGTGACGTTCCGGGGATCACCGCCGAACGCGCGGGCGTTGCGCTGCACCCAGCGAAGAGCGGCCTGCTGGTCCTGGAGGCCGAAGGAACCCGAGTCCCGCCCGAGTTCGGGATGACCGAAGAAGCCGAACACGCCCAGCCGGTAGTTCACGGTCACCACGACGACGTCCCCGCCGAGGGCGAGGCGCTTGAAGTCGTAGTCGCTGCCGGCGCCGGAGGTGAACCCGCCACCGTGCACCCACACCATCACCGGACGCGGTTTGTGCGTCGGCTTGGCCGGGCTGATCACGTTGAGATACAGGCAATCCTCGTTGTCGCTCGGGGCGGAGCCGAGACCGGGGCCCTGCGCGCACCGCGGGCCGGGTTTGCTCGCGTCCCGCACCGCCGTCCACGGTTCGGGTCTCCGCGGTGGCGTCCAGCGCAGCTCGCCGACCGGTGGCGCGGCGAACGGAATGCCTTGGAAACTCCGGTATCCGCCGGTACTCACCCCGCGAACAGGACCGGAATCGGTGCGGACGACCAGGCTTTCGCCCGCCTCCGCCACCGATGTCGTCAGGGCGCCGAACGTCACCACGCTCAGCGCCAGGGTCAGAAGCCGCTTACTCATCCGTTGAGTTCGCATACTCCGACCTTGGCCCGGTGTCCCGGACTTGTCACATGAGTTTCGCCTGGGTCTAAACAGGGACGAACGCGGAGAGCAGCAACCACGAGACGACGGCCGACGGGAGCAACGAGTCGAGCCGGTCCATCAGGCCACCGTGCCCCGGGAGCATGGTGCCCATGTCCTTGACGCCGAGGTCGCGTTTGATCAGCGACTCGACGAGGTCGCCCAGCGTCGCGGTCAAGACGATCGCCGCGCCGAACAGCACACCCTGCCAGGCGTGGCCGTCGAGCAGCAGGCTCAAGGTCAGCGCGCCCGCGACCACACCGGCCACCAGCGAACCGGCGAAGCCTTCCCAGGTCTTCTTCGGGCTGATGCTGGGCGCCATCGGATGCTTACCGCCCAGCACACCGGCGATGTAGCCGCCGGTGTCCGAAGCGACGACGCCGATCATGAACGCCAGCACGCGGCCGACACCATCCGCGGGCGGGACGAGCATCGCGGCGAAGGCACCGAAGAGCGGGATGTACGCGGCGGCGAAGACCGACGCGCTGATGTCACGCAGATAGCCTTCCGCGCCACCGGGCAGCCGCCACAGCAGGCAGACCAGCACCGTCAGCACGAACGCCGTCAGCGCGCCCTCGCGGCCGAACGGCCACGCCAGCCAGATCATCGCCTGGCCACCGACGAGCACCGGGACCAGCGCGATCCGGATGTCGGCCGCGCGCTTCAGCGCCCCGGCCAGCTCGATCGTGCCGACCGCGATGGCGATCGCGATGATGCCGATGAACAGAAACCGGACGGTGAGCAGGGACGTGACGATCGCCGCCCCCAGCAGCAGCCCGACCCCGATCGCGGCGGGCAGGTTGCGGCCGGCGCGGGAAACCTTCTTCGCCGGTTCCGGCTTCTCGGCCGGAACCGGTTCCGGGGCGTCCACCCGGTCCTCGCGTTCCTCGCTCACCTGGCTCATCAGACCTCGAGTAGCTCGGCTTCCTTGTGTTTCACCAGCTCGTCCACCTTGTGGGTGTAGGTGTCGGTGAGGTTCTGGAGTTCCTTCTCGGCGTGGACGACCTCGTCCTCGCCCGCCTCGCCGTCCTTCTTGATCCGGTCGAGTTCTTCCTTGGCCTTGCGGCGAACGCTGCGGATGGAGACGCGGGCGTCCTCGCCCTTGGCCTTGGCGACCTTCACCATCTCCTTGCGGCGCTCTTCGGTGAGCTGCGGGATGACGATGCGGATCACGTTGCCGTCGTTGCTCGGGTTGACGCCGAGGTCCGACTCTCGGATCGCCTTTTCGATGGCGTTGAGCGAGGTCTGGTCGTAGGGCTTGATCAACGCCATCCGGGCCTCGGGCACGTTGACGCTCGCCATCTGGTTCAGCGGGGTCGGCGCGCCGTAGTACTCGACGACAATGCGCGAGAACATCCCAGGGTGGGCCCGGCCGGTGCGTACCGACGACAGGTCCTCCTTGGCGACGGACACCGCTTTTTCCATCTTCTCCTCGGCGTCGAGGAGGGTCTCGTCGATCACGGCAACTCCCGTTGTTGTGTATTCGTACCGGTTGCGAAGATCAGAGCAGGACTACGCGGGAACCCCGTCGGCGGGGGTGTCGACCAGGGTGCCGATCCTCTCACCACTGACCGCACGAGCGATGTTCCCCTCGGTGAGCAGATTGAACACGATGATCGGCATGTTGTTGTCCATGCAGAGGCTGAACGCGGTGGCGTCGGCGACCTTGAGGTCCCGTTCCAGCACCTCGCGGTGGCTGATCTCGTGGAACATCTCGGCGGTCGGGTCGCTCTTCGGGTCCGCGGTGTAGACGCCGTCGACGGCCTTCGCCATCAAGACGGCCTCGCAGCCGAGTTCGAGCGCGCGCTGCGCGGCGGCGGTGTCGGTGGAGAAGTACGGCATGCCGACCCCGGCGCCGAAGATGACGACGCGGCCCTTCTCCAGGTGACGCTCGGCGCGGCGCGGGATGTACGGCTCGGCGACCTGGCCCATGGTGATGGCGGTCTGCACGCGGGTGGGCAGGCCCTCCTTCTCCAGGAAGTCCTGCAGTGCCAAGCAGTTCATGACGGTGCCGAGCATCGCCATGTAGTCGGCGCGGTCGCGGTCCATGCCGCGCTGCGACAGTTCCGCGCCGCGGAAGTAGTTCCCGCCGCCGATCACGACGGCGATCTGCACGCCCGTCCGCGCGACGTCGGCGATCTGCTGAGCGACCGAGTGCACCACATCCGGATCAACCCCGATGGAACCGCCGCCGAACATCTCGCCGCCCAGCTTCAGCAGCACCCGCCGGTATCCGCCTTCGACCCGGACACCCATGTCGCCCTCCCTAATGCTCTGAACCCGACTGTGCCCCGTCCCCGATGGACGGAGACGGGGCACAGTGGTGATTCTTGTGTTCCGCGCCTGGATCAGGCCTGGCCGACCTCGAACCGGGCGAACCGGCTCACGGACACGCCGGCCTCGTCGAGCAGGGCCTTGACGGTCTTCTTGTTGTCCTTGACCGACGGCTGCTCGAGCAGGACGTTGTCCTTGTAGTAGGCGTTGACCTTGCCCTCGATGATCTTCGGCATGGCCTGCTCCGGCTTGCCCTCTTCACGGGCGGTCGCCTCGGCGACACGACGCTCGTTCTCGACGATCTCGGCCGGGACCTCTTCGCGGGTGAGGTACTTGGCCTTGAGCGCGGCGACCTGCATGGCGGCGCCACGAGCGGCCTCGGCGGCGGCCTCGCCCTCACCGGTGTACTCGATGAGCACGCCGACGGCGGGCGGGAGGTCCGCACCGCGACGGTGCAGGTACGTGGTGGTGGTGCCTTCGTAGGCGGCGACACGGCGCAGCTCGAGCTTCTCGCCGATGCGGGCGGCCAGCTCCTGGACCTGCTCGTCGACGGTCTTGCCGTCGAGCGAGGCGGCCTTCAGCTTCTCGACGTCGCTGGTCTTCTCGGCCTTCGCGACCTCGACGATCTTCGCGGCGAGGGCCTGGAAGTCCTCGTTCTTCGCGACGAAGTCGGTCTCGGAGTCGAGCTCGATCAGCACGCCGCCGTCACCGGCGACGAGGCCCTCGGCGGTGGCGCGCTCGGCGCGCTTGCCGACGTCCTTGGCGCCCTTGATGCGCAGGAACTCGACGGCCTTGTCGAAGTCGCCGTCGTTCTCCTCCAGCGCCTTCTTGCAGTTCATCATGCCGGAGCCGGTGAGCTCCCGGAGACGCTTCACGTCTGCGGCGGTGTAGTTCGCCATCGTGGGTGTGTCCGTCCTTTTTCAGGTACGAGAAAGTCTTGTGGGAAGTCACCCGTGGGGCCACCCGGAGGCGGCCCCACGGGCGTGGTGCGTCAGGAGGAGGCGGTGGCCTGCTCGGCCGGAGCCTCGGTGGGGGCCTCGGTCGCGGCGGCGGCTTCCTTGGCGTCCGCGGCGGCGGTCTCGGAGCCGGCGAGCAGCTCCTTCTCCCACTCGGCCAGCGGCTCGTCCGTGGCGACGCCCGCCTCGGGCTTGGCGTCGGCGGAGGAACCGTTGCGGCTGGAGCGGGCCATCAGACCGGCGGCGGCGGCCTCGGCCACGACCTTGGTCAGCAGCGCGGCCGAACGGATCGCGTCGTCGTTACCCGGAATCGGGTAGTCGACCTCGTCCGGGTCGCAGTTGGTGTCCAGGATCGCGACGACCGGGATGTTCAGCTTGCGAGCCTCGCCGACGGCGATGTGCTCCTTCTTCGTGTCGACGATCCACACGATGCTCGGCACCTTGGCCATGTCGCGGATACCGCCGAGGGTCTTCTCGAGCTTGTCCTTCTCACGGGTGAGCGTGAGGATTTCGCGCTTGGTCAGGCCGGCGAAGCCGCCGGTCTGCTCCTGCGACTCGAGCTCCTTCAGGCGGAGAAGACGCTTGTGCACCGTCTGGAAGTTGGTCAGCATGCCACCGAGCCAGCGCTGGTTCACGTAGGGCATGCCCACGCGCGAGGCTTCGGCGGCGATGGCCTCCTGGGCCTGCTTCTTCGTGCCGACGAACATGATGGTGCCGCCGTGCGCGACGGTTTCCTTGATGAACTCGAACGCACGGTCGATGTAGGTCAGCGTCTGCTGCAGGTCGATGATGTAGATGCCATTGCGCTCGGTGAAGATGTAGCGCTTCATCTTCGGGTTCCACCGACGGGTCTGGTGCCCGAAGTGCACGCCGCTGTCGAGCAGCTGCTTCATGGTGACGACGGCCATTGCCGGAATCAACCTCTTCTGTGTCGTGCGCGCCCGGCCCGGCCGGGATCGCGCTTGCTCGGTTCGTCGCTCTCGGCCGGGTGGCCGATCGCCCTGGTGCAGATGCTCCGGCCCGGACCCGGGAGCGAAGTGATTCCAGGGACCGCCGGACCGTGTGCCCCCGGTTGTCCTGACCCTCCGTGAGGAGATCGGCCATCGGGAGCGCGCACGTGCACGCGAAGTCAGTCCGCTGCCGCGGACCGCGCAAAAGAGTCTACTCCCTGTCGCCACCGCCTACCGCACCGGCAGCCCCTGATGAGAGCGGTTGTCCACAACCGGCTCGGTTATCCACAGATTCCCGCGGCGCGTCCCACGCGCCACGCCGGGCGCCCAAGCTGGAACACATGACCATGACGACCTGTTCCCGCCCCGTCACCAGGCATTCCTTCGCGATCGACCGCACCGGCGGCAGGCACCGCCGTCCCGGACGGCCGAGGGCCTTACCCCGCGTCGCGATCCTCGCGACCGTGCTCGCGCTCTTGGCCGCGTTCGCCACGCCGGGGACGGCCAGGGGCGCCCCTTCGCCGCAAGGACGCCTCTCTTGGCCGCTCTCTTCGGCACCCAGCGTCACCAGGTACTTCGAACCACCGGCGACCCCGTACGGCCCCGGTCATCGCGGCGTCGACCTCGCCTCCCCGCCGGGTGCGAACGTGCTCGCGGCCGCCGAAGGGGTGGTGATGTTCGCCGGGCAGGTGGCCGGTGTCGGGGTGGTCTCGCTCGATCACGACGGCGGCCTGCACACCACCTACCAGCCGATCACCCCGTCCGTCACCGCGGGTGATCAGGTGTACCGGGGCCAGGTGCTCGGGACGCTCGCGGCCGGGCATCCGGGCTGTCCGGAGCCGGCGTGCCTCCACTTCGGCGTCCAGCGGGGCGGGGAGTACGTCGACCCGCTCGCACTCATCGGCGAACCGTCGGAGGTCCGCCTGAAACCGTGGGAGGGAGGCTAGCTTTTCAAGCCTGTTCGACCAGCTTCGCGCGCAGCCGCATGACGGCCCGGGTGTGCAGCTGGCTGACCCGCGACTCGGTGACGCCGAGGACCTTGCCGATCTCGGCGAGCGTCAGGCTCTCGAAGTAGTAGAGACCGACCACGATCCGGTCGCGCTCGGTGAGCTGGGCGATCGCCTGCGCCAGCTGGCGGCGGTTGTCCTGGTCGACCAGGACGGCCACCGGGTCGACGGCGCCGTCGTCGGGCAGGGTGTCGACCAGCGAGCCACTGTCCTTGCCTGCGGCGACGAGGTCTTCCAGGGCGATGACGCTGGTCAGCTGCATCTGGCCGTAGAACTCGCGCAGGTCATCGACGCTGATTTCGAGCTCGGCCGCCAGTTCGGCGTCGGTCGGCGTGCGGTTCAGCCGGGCGCCGAGGCGTTCCAGCGCGCGTTCGGCCTCGCGGGCTTTGCTGCGCACCGCCCTCGGCACCCAGTCCTGGGAGCGGAGGTCGTCGAGGATCGCGCCCCGGATGCGCTGCATGGCGTAGGTCTCGAAGCGCAGGCCCCTGGCGGGCTCGAACTTCTCGATCGCGTCGACCAGGCCGAAGATCCCGGACTGGATGAGGTCGCCGACGTCGACATGGGTCGGCAGGCCGGTGCCGACCCGGCCCGCGACGTACTTGACCAGCGGGGCGTAGTGCAGCACGAGCCTGTCGCGCACGACCTGGTCCGGCGATTCGGTGAACTCGCGCCACAGCGCCTGGATCCCGGCGTCCACCTCGTAACTCGTCCGCGCTTCGGGCGCGACGGCAGGACCGTCCCCGCCGGGACGGTGTTTCCCGGCGGCTTCGGTGACATGTGGGTCGGCGGTCATCGGACCGCCGTTCTCAGCATGCGACTCAGGATGGTCTCCGTGCTCGTGCGGATGCGCGTGCGCCGCCGGTTCGGTCCGCCGGGTCACCTGCCGAGTCCTCCCCGGCATCATCGGGCCCGGGGGTGTGCGCGGTCGTGGATCGCCTTCAGCCGATCGACGGTCACATGAGTGTAGAGCTGCGTGGTAGCCAGCGTAGCGTGACCAAGCAGTTCCTGAACGCTCCGAAGATCGGCACCGCCTTCGAGCAGATGAGTGGCCGCCGAATGCCTCAGGCCGTGCGGCCCCATGTCGTTCGCGCCCGGCACCGAGCCGACGGCGTCGTGGACCACCCGGCGGGCCGCCCGCGGATCGAGCCTGCCACCCCGTGCCCCCAGGAAGAGCGCGGCCTCCGCCTTGCCCTTCGCCGCGACGGCGAGCTTTTCCCTGCCCTCGTCCAGCCACGCCCGCACGGCCGTTTCGGCCGGGACACCGAACGGCACGACGCGTTCCTTGCCACCCTTGCCCAGCACGAGCACGACCCGGCGGGAGAAATCGACGTCGCCCACGTCCAGCCCGCACAGTTCGGAGACCCGCACCCCGGTCGCATAAAGCAGTTCCACGATGGCACTGTCCCTCAAGGCCACCGGGTCCCGCTGTTCGGCACCGGCGGCTGAGAACCGCATGACCTCGCTCGCCTGCTCGGCCCGGAGGACCCCGGGGAGCTTGCGATGCGCGCGCGGTGCCACCAGCCGGCCGCCCGGATCGGTCGCGAGCGCACCGGCCCGGTGAGCCCACGCGGTGAAGGTGCGGGCCGCCGCCGCCCGCCTGGCCAGCGTCGTCCGGCTGGCCCCTTCCTCGCGTTGCCGGGCGAGCCAGGCGCGCAGCGTCCCGATGTCGAGGGCGGAGAACCGGCCGCCGTTCGCGTCCACGAAGCCGGTCAGCGACACCACATCGCCGAGATAGGCCCGCACCGTATGCGCGGACAGCCCGCGTTCCAGGGAAAGGTGCCGCTCGTAGTCGTCGATCAGCTTCCGGACAGGCTCCGGAAGCGCGGCACGGGCGGCGCGCGAATCGTGCTTGCGGACGCGTTTTCCCGTGCCGTGGGGACCTTCGGTCGACGGCATGCCGATCACGCTGCGCGATGTACGGCGGATGGTCAAGTATCGCCGCACCTTGTTGCGGTGTCCGTGGTCGGATCGTGCCGGGATGGCGTCTCACGTGTAGGCCAGTCAGGTCTTGCCTGCCTGTCTTCGCCACCCTGCGTCACCCCTTTCCGCGAAACCGTCGAGTTCCAGCTCGGGCAGCAGCGAGCGGATGCGCTCCACCGGGATGCCGGATTCGGCCGCGATCCGCTCCTCCGGTTTGGCCGATCGTTCGGACAGCGCGTCGTGCACACGCGAGGCCTCCGGACCGAGCCGGTCGGTGCGGCGGCGCGGTTTCGCCGGATCCGCGGCCTGGTGCCCGAGCCGTCCGGCGGTCTCGAGGATCTCATCGACCGAGGTCACCAGCGTGGCCTCGCCCGCGCGGATCAGCGCGTGGCAGCCGGCGGACATCCCCGACGACACCGGGCCCGGCATCGCCATCACGACCTTGCCCAGGGCCCCGGCCGTCCCCGCGGTGTTCCGCGCACCGCTGCGCCTGCCCGCCTCGACCACGACCGTCCCTTCGGTGAGCGCCGCGATGAGCCGGTTCCGGACGAGGAAGCGATGCCTCGCGGGCGGGGTGCCCGGCGGGTACTCGCTGACCACCGCCCCTGTCTTCCCGATGGTGCGCAACAAGGTCGCGTGCTGGGCCGGGTAACCGGCGTCGATCCCGCAGCCGAGCACGGCGACCGTCGTGCCGGACGCGCTCAGCGCGCCGCGGTGGGCCGCGCCGTCGATGCCGTACGCCGCCCCCGAGAACACGGGGATCCCCCGGCTCGCGAGGTGATAGCCCACCTCGGCCGCGTTGTGCTCGCCGTACTCGGTCGCCGCACGGGCACCGACGATCGCGATCGCCTGGTCCACCGCCTCGTCGAGCCTGGCCGGGCCACGCACCCACAGTGCCAGCGGAGACGCCACGCCGGAGACGCCCCTGCCTCGTGCGACGGCCAGCGAGAGCAGCGGCCAAGCAGGCCATTCGTCGTCTTCCGGGATGACGAGCCGGGTCTCCCCCGCCGCCGCCCGCTCCAGATCCCGCTCGGCGTAGTCATGCGCGCGCCGGGCGGCCGTCTCGTCGCGCACCTTCGCCGGGCAGTCGGCCCGCCGCACCCGTTCCGCGGCCACGACCGGACCGTGCTCGCCGACGAAATCTGTCAGCGCGGGAGCCGGCGGCTCGGCCACGCGCAGGAGGTACGACCGGGCGATCCGTTCAGCCTCGAATTCACTCATCAGGATGACCTCTCCCGAAAGTTCAAGGCCGCCGCGACCTCGTCGGCTTCCGGCCTGTCGGCACCCTTCAGATCGGCGAGCGTCCACGCGATACGAAGACAACGGTCCGCACCGCGTGCGGTGATCGCTCCCCGCTCCAATGCGCGGTCCAGTAACGCCGTGACCTGCGCGGGAAGCGCGAACTCGCGGCGCAATGCCGGGCCGGGCACCTCCGCGTTCGATGGCCAGCCGTGCTCCGCCCAGCGTTTCCCGGCTCGTTCGCGAGCCTCCAGCACCCGCTCCCGGACGGCCGAGGACGGTTCGGGCAGCTCACTCAGGTGCGCGCTGAGCGCGGAGAGCGGCCGCAGCCGGACCCGCAGATCCACCCGATCGAGTAAGGGGCCGGACAGCCGTCCCCAGTACCGCCTTCGCGCGGCCGCCGAACACGTGCAGTCCGCGTCTTTCGTGGGGGCACAGGGACAAGGGTTGGTCGCCAGCACCAATTGGAAGCGGGCCGGGTACCGCACCGCGCCTTTGACCCTCGCGATCCGCACTTCGCCCTCTTCGAGCACCGTGCGCAGCGACTCCAGCCGTTCCGGCCCGAACTCGCAAACCTCGTCGAGGAACAAGATGCCCCGGTGCGCCCTGCTGATGGCGCCGGGCACGGCGAGGCCGCTGCCGCCGCCGATGAGGGCGGGCACGCTGATCGAATGATGCGGCGCGACGAACGGCGGCACGGTGACCATCGGGGCGGACCGCGACAGGGAACCGTCGATCGAGTGGACCGCGGTGACCTGCAACGACTCTTCGGCCGTCAGGGGCGGGAGGAGTCCGGGAAGGCGTTTCGCGAGCATCGTCTTGCCCACCCCGGGAGGACCGGTCATGAGCAGGTGATGCCCACCCGCCGCGGCCACCTCCAGCGCCCACCGGGCTTCCGGCTGCCCGACGACGTCGGCGAGATCGGGCACCTGCACCGGCTCCTGGGCGGCGGACGGCTCGGGCCGCACGAGTTCGCCCTCTCCCTTGAGCCAGGCGACGAAATCGCTCAGCCTGGCCACCCCGCCGACCTCCAGGCCGTCCACGAGAGCGGCTTCGAACAGCGACTCGGCGGGCACGACCGCCCGCCGGTACCCGGCGTTGCGTGCCGCCAGCAGTCCCGGCAGGACACCGCGGACCGCCCGTACCCGGCCGTCGAGGGCGAGTTCGCCCAGCAGCACGGTGTGGAGCAGCTTCGTGGCCGGAACCGAACCCGTCGCCGCCAGGACCGCCGCCGCGATGCCCAGGTCGTAGCCGGACCCCACCTTCGGCAGGTTCGCCGGGGAAAGGCCGAGGATCACCCTTTCGTCAGGCCACTTCTCGCGCGAATTGCGGACGGCGGAGCGAACCCTGTCCTTGGCCTCCTTCAGCCCGGTGTCGGGTAGGCCGACCATCGTCACCTTCGGCGACCCGCCGCCGATATCGGCCTCGATCTCGATCATCCTGCCGTCGACGCCGAGCAACGCGACGGACCATGCCTTCGCCAGTGCCACCTCAGAACGCCGCCTTGATGTGCCGCACCTGCGGCCGGGAACCGGGCCGGGCGACGATCGCGATGATGTCGTAGCGGACCGGGCACCAGCGGAGCATGAACGCGCGCTGCCACTGATGCGCGAGACGGCGGATGCGATCCGCCTTGGCCGGGGTCACGGCCTCGGCGGGGCTGCCGAAGCCCAGTCCCGTCCTGGTCTTCACCTCGCAGAACACGAGGCGTTTCTTGTCGGTCGCGACGAGGTCCAGTTCACCGTCGCGGCAGCGCCAGTTCCGGCTCAGGACGACGTAGCCCGTCTTCTCCAGATGCCGGGCCGCCAGGTCTTCACCCCACCGCCCCAGCTCGATATGCGGTGCCCCGGCGGACGGCTGTTCGGCCGTGCTCATCATCTCGATCCCCCTCAGCGATCGTCACGGTGCGTGTGCGATCAACGCTGCCAGGGTGAGCCAGTGCCGAACAGGCTTGATTCGCCTGCCTGTGGATAACCGGGGTGTTGTGGATAACTCGGCCCCGCGAGGGCTCCGCCGACCTCCACCTGTCGGCACCTTGTGCTACGAGCGCAGCTACTTCTCGACGGTGGACTGGGGGCTGAAGGGCCTCTTCCCCTCATCTCACGCGGTGAAGGGGCGCTTTCGTCGCATCACATGCAGGGAAAGGGCCCTTTACCGCGCTTGCGGGCTCTTGGTCCGGGCTCCGGTGCCCCCAATGCGGCATCGGGGACCCGCGTTTGCTTACCCACTGCTCCGGCTCGCGCCCCGAGAGCCGCACGCCACCCCGCAGGTCAGGCGTAAGTACACAAATGAAGGCCCCCTTCACCACGCTGGACGCGGCGAAGGGGGCCTTCAGGTAGTCGCGAGAAAGACTCAGCCGGAGAACGGACCGTCTTCCGGCAGCCGGAGATCCGGCTTGTCGAGTTCCTCGACGTTGACGTCCTTGAACGTGATGACCCGTACGTGCTTGACGAACCTGGCCGGCCGGTACATGTCCCAGACCCACGCGTCGGACATGCGGACCTCGAAGTACACCTCACCGCCGCCGTCGCGCACCTGCACGTCGACGGCGTTGGCCAGATAGAACCGCCGCTCGGTCTCCACCACGTACGAGAACTGGCCGACGATGTCGCGATACTCGCGGTAAAGCGAGAGCTCCATCTCGGTCTCGTACTTCTCGAGATCCTCTGCGCTCATGAAATCCGCGCCCCTCCTCGCGATTCTGCTGCTACTCCAGCGGCGGAGCGTTCATTGTTACCCACGTAGGGGCTCAGGGCACGTATCGGCACGCTCGGGTTTTCCAAGGCGGCGACGGTCAGCACCACCGGGTGAGGCGGTCGCGCTCGATGCGCGGCGGCCGCGGTGGCCACATTCGCGTACGACCAGCGATGCACCGGACTCGGACCGTGCGTGGTCAGCGCCGCGCTGTGCTCGGTGGTGCTGTAGCCCTTGTGCACGTCGAAGCCGTAATGCGGGTGCACGTCGTGAAGGTCGCCCATGATCCGGTCCCGGGTGACCTTGGCCAGCACCGACGCGGCCGCCACACAGGCGACGGCCTTGTCCCCCTTGATCACCGGCACGCTCGGTGCGGGCAGGCCGGAGACGCGGAAGCCGTCGGTCAGGACGTAGCCAGGGGTGCTTCGCAGCGCCGAGACGGCCCGCCGCATGCCTTCGAGGTTCATCACGTGGATACCGAAGAGGTCGACCTCGGCCGCGGAGATCACGATGACCGAATAGTCGAGCGCACGCTGGACGACCCGGTCGTAGACGCGATCGCGGGCTTTGGCCGTGAGCACCTTCGAATCGGTGAGCTCGGGCAGCCGGGCGGCGTCTCCGGAGCGCAGGACGCACGCGGCCACGACGAGCGGGCCGGCGCAAGCACCGCGCCCTGCCTCGTCGACTCCGGCGACGGGCCCGAGGCCCCGCCGGTCCAGCGCACCCTGCAACCCCCAGAAGAGGTCGCCACGCACCACAGCCCTCGGCGGCCGAAGCGGCTCAGCCGGTGTGAGCGGTACAGGAACTCTCAAGGCCTTTACCGCCTCCGGTCGACCGCCTTGCGCACTCCAGCCGACATTCGCCTGCCGAGGAAGACCACGGGCCACGCGGCGGCGATGCCGACGCCCAGGGGAAGCCCCTGCTGCCACGCCGGCGCACCCAGCGCGAGCGGCTGGGCGTTCGCCTGCGGGTTGTGGTCCGAAACGCCGCCCCAGCGGCCGGGCGGGAGCACGATGACGCGCGCCTTGCCGATGATGTTGTCGACCGGGACCGCGCCGTTCACGCCGCCGCCGCCCTGGATACGGGAGTCGCTCGAGTTGTTGCGGTTGTCGCCCATGACCCAGACGTAGCCGGCGGGCACCTTGACCGGCTCGAACGTCCGCTCGGTGGGCGGCATGCCCTCTTCCCAGTGAACGTACGGCTCGTCGAGTGCCTTGCCGTCGACGACGACACGGTTGTTGTCGCAGCACTGCACCGTCTGGCCACCGACCGCGATGATCCGCTTGACGAAGTCACGCTCGTCCGGCGGCGCGAACCCGATCAGGGATCCCAGCGTGCGGAAGCCACTGACGAAGATGTTGCTGGACTCCGGCGTGTCGATCTCGCCGACCCAGGCGGGCGGTCCCTTGAAGACCACCACGTCGCCAGGACCGGGATCGGTGAAGTCGTACGTGATCCGGTCGACCAGGATCCGGTCGCCCGTGCATCCCGAGCAGCCGTGCAAGGTGGTCTCCATCGACCCCGAGGGGATCATGTAGACCTTGGCGAGGAACTGCTGGATCAAGATCGTCAGCACGAGTGCGACGACGATCAGGATCGGCAGTTCCTTCCAGAACGACCGCTTCTTGTTGACCTTGCCGAATTTCTTGGCCCCGGATCGGCCCCGGCGGGAGGCCCTGGTGGGGCGCTCCTCTTCGGGGCGATCGGGCTCGTCTTCGGAGGTGTTCTGGGACACGGGTTCGACCACGACGCCAGGTTACCGGTAACCGTGCGGCTACCTACTTGGCGGAGGCCGTCTCGCGGTTTTCGCGGCGTTCCTTGATCTTGGCGGCCTTGCCGCGCAGCTCGCGGAGGTAGTACAGCTTCGCCCGGCGGACGTCACCGCGCTTGAAGACCTCGACCTGGGCGATGTTCGGCGAGTGCACCGGGAAGGTGCGCTCCACGCCGATACCGAACGACACCTTGCGGACCGTGAAGGTCTCGCGGATGCCGCCGCCCTGGCGACGCAGCACGACGCCCTGGAAGATCTGGTTACGCTCGCGGTTGCCCTCGATGACGCGGACGTGAACCTTGAGCGTGTCGCCCGGTCGGAAGTCCGGGATGTCGGAACGCAGTGACTGCGCGTCCAGCGCGTCCAGGGTGTTCATCGGTGGTCCGTCCTCGTCTTCGTATGGCTTACGTGCAGCTTGGGCGCGCAGTGTCGGGCACTGCGACCTACCCGGGGGCTGATGGCGTTCCGGCCGACCTCGCGCATCTGACTCCGACAGTGTCCGGAGTACAAATTCGCGCGTCCGCTCACGCCAACCTGTCAAGTATTGCAGACCAGGTCTCAGGTGCTTGACCCGGCCTGGCCGGTGTCCTCGTCCAAGCGTTCGAGGACCTTGAGATCGTGCTTGTCGAGACTACCTTCCGGCAGTCGCCCGATCAGTTCGGGCCTGCGGCGCACGGTCCGCTCCAGCGCCTGGTCACGGCGCCAGCGGTCGATCAGCGCGTGGTTGCCGGAACGCAGGACGTCCGGCACGGCCAGGTCCCGCCAGACCTCCGGCCGCGTGTAGCTGGGGCCTTCGAGGAGGCCGTCGGAGAACGAGTCCTCCTCGGCGGAGCGGGCGTTGCCGAGCACCCCGGGCAGCAGCCGGACGACGGCCTCGACCATCACCAGCACCGCCGCCTCGCCGCCGACCAGCACGTAGTCGCCGATCGAGACCTCGTCGACGGGCATCCGCCGCGCGGCGTCGTCGATCACCCGCTGGTCGATGCCCTCGTAGCGGCCGCACGCGAACACCAGGTGCTCCTCGGCGGCGTACTGGTGCGCCATGGCCTGCGTGAACGGCCGTCCGGCGGGAGTCGGGACCACGAGGCGGGTGTTCTCGCCGCAGACGTCGTCCAGGGCGGGGCCCCAGATCTGCGGTTTCATCACCATGCCGGGCCCGCCGCCGTACGGGGCGTCGTCGACCGCGCGGTGGACGTCGTGCGTCCAGTCCCGCAGGTCGTGCACGCCGACCTCGATGAGGCCGCGGTCGATCGCCCGCCCGAGCAGCGCGGCGCGGAGCGGGTCGAGGTATTCGGGGAAGATCGTGACGACGTCGAGGCGCATCAGGCGTCCAGCAGGCCTTCCGGCGGGTCGAGGACCACACGTCCGCCCGCGACGTCGACGGCCGGGACGATCGCCTTCACGAACGGCACGAGCACCTCACGGCCGTCGTGCTCGATCGACAGCAGCTCGCCGGCGGGTGAATGCACGACTTCGATCACCTTGCCGATGACCGTTCCGTCGCCGAGTTCGGCGCTCAGTCCTTCGAGTTCGTGGTCGTAGAACTCGTCGGGGTCTTCGGTCGGCGGCAGCGTCGAGGTGTCGGCGATCAGCAGGGCGCCGCGGAGGGTCTCCGCGACATCCCTGGTCAGCACCTCTTCGAAACGCACCAGCAGCCGCCCGCTGTGTTCGCGGGCGGCTGCGATGGTGAGGTTTCTGCTGCTGCCGTCACGCAGCTTCGTCGTGACGGCCGAACCGACCGCGAACCGCTGTTCCGGCGAGTCCGTGCGCACGTCCACCGCGAGTTCCCCGCGGATTCCGTGCGCCTTGGCGATCCGGCCGACTACGACGTCCATCCCGTTGTGTCCCTGGTCAGCGATCGGTGTCGACGACGTCCACGCGGACGCCGCGGCCACCGATGCCGCCCATGACGGTGCGCAGGGCGGTCGCCGTGCGACCACCCCGGCCGATCACCTTGCCGAGATCGTCGGGGTGCACATGCACCTCGAGCGTGCGGCCACGACGCGTGGTCAACAGCTCGACCCGGACCTCGTCCGGGTTGTCGACGATCCCGCGCACCAGGTGTTCGAGGGAGTCAGCGAGGAAACTCACGCTTGTCCCTCCGCGATTCCACGCGCGACCGCGATCACGTCGCCAGGGCGCACGTTACGACCAATCATCACGTTCTCCTGGTCGGCGCCCTGCCGCCGCGATAGCGGGGCCTCACGGCCGGGGCGCGCGGTGTTGTCGGCTCGGGTGCCGCGACTCACGCCTCGGCCTTGTCACCCTCGGCGGCCTCGGCCTTGTCGGCTTCGGCCTTCTTCGGGGCGGACTTCTTCTTCGGGGTGGTGGCCTCCGTGGAGGGAGCGTCACCGGCGGCGGCGAGCGCGGCGTTGAAGAGGTCCTGCTTCGACGGCTTCGGCTCGGCGACCTTCAGGGTGCCCTCGGCGCCCGGCAGGCCCTTGAACTTCTGCCAGTCACCGGTGATCTCGAGGATGCGCTGGACCGGCTCGGTCGGCTGGGCACCGACGGACAGCCAGTGCTGGGCGCGGTCGGAGTTCACCTCGATGAGGCTGGGCTCCTCCTTGGGGTGGTACTTGCCGATCGTCTCGATGGCCTTGCCATCACGGCGGGTGCGCGCATCGGCGACGATGATCCGGTAGTACGGCGCACGGATCTTGCCGAGACGCTGCAGCTTGATCTTGACGGCCACGGGTGTGGGTACTCCTCAGTTCTCTCTGATGCAGGTGGAAGGCGCACGCCAGCCGAGTGGGGAACGGCTGCGCACACCCGAAGGTCCGAAGCTTGGGCACGGTGAGAGGGTCCGGCCAAAGCAGGCAAGCGTACATTCTGCCAGACGCCGGCCGGCCGTCAGAACGCGGCTATCCCGAGCGAGGCGAGCAGGATCGTCACGGCCGGGAGGAAGTTGTTCACCTGGTGGGCGACGACGCTGCCGAGCAGCCGTCCGGTGAACACCCTGGCCAGCCCGATCGGGATCGCGATCACCAGCAGCAGCGTGGTGCGCAGCGGTTCGAGGTGGCTCGCCGCGAAAACGGCCGTCGAGACCAGGAACGCCGCGATCCTCCCCCAGCGCTCGGTGCGCCACGTCAACCGCTCCACGGCACCCCACAGGAGGCCGCGGTAGATGATCTCCTCGCAGATCGGCCCGATCAGCCACAGGTAGATGAACATGACGACGGCCGCCGAGACCGACATCCGCCGGTCCTCCACGAGCGCGCTGATCGCGGAGGTCGCGTTCGCGTCGCCGACGACCTGTGTCCAGACGTAGGCGGCGAGCGAGGTGAACCCGAGCCCGACCACGCCCAGCTTGAGCCCGATCTTGACGTCGGCCCAGCACCAGCCGATCCGGAGATCGGTGAACGGGCCGTTGCCGCGGAGCCGGGTGATCAGCAGCGCGACCCCGGCGGCGATCATCGTCGGCACCATTGTGCCCAGCAGCACCACGCGCATCGGCAGGGGCTGGCCGGGCTGGACGTCGCCGAGCAGGACGCTGACGAACGCCGCGGTCGCGAGAAGGACGGCCTCCACCAGCAGGAAGGCCCCGAACCCCCAGCGATGCGGCGGCGTGTCGGGCGCGGCCACCGCACCTCCGGCAGTGAGTTCGTCGGGCGGCGCGGCCTCGGGGATCGGCTCCCTTGGCTGAGATACGGTCACGCCGATCCTCCGGTGATCGTTCGGTTACCCAAAGACTCTAACCGCCCGGCCCGGCGATCACCTCGCCGCGAAGAGCAATACCGCCGGTGGGAGGTTGTTGGCGGCGTGCGCGATGACGGCCGCGCTCACCCGGCCGGAAAGATACCGGGCGAGGCCGATGGCGATGCCCTGGCCGAACAGCGCGATCGTGCGCGCGGCCTCCCCGTGCAGCTGGGCGAACACCAGCGCGGTGACCAGCAGGATCACCCACGAGGGCAGGCGGTGGAAGCCCATCGCGTTCCAGAGGGTGCCGCGGAAGAGCAGTTCTTCGGTGACCGGGGCGGCGAAGACGACGATGGCCGCGGCCACCACCAGCCAGACGGTGTCGCCTTCGGCGGTGCCGGACAGTTCGGTGATCGGGCCGGGCGAGACGTCGGAGATGGTCCTGTCGGTGCTGTCGGTGCCGTAGACGGCGAGCAGCAGCAGGTTGAGGAGGTAGCCGGCGGCGAGCGCGGCCGCTCCGCAGGCGAGCCCGATCCGGACGTCGCGCCAGGTGGGTTTGAGCCCGAAATCCACGCGGAGTCCCTGTCCCCAGACCCGGGAGCCGGCCACGGGGCCGAGACCGAGCACGAGGGTCGGCAGGAACGCGAGGATCAGCAGCGGGCCGACGTCACGGAGTTCGAGGGGGTCGTAGCCGCCGAAGCGACCCGACAGCAGGAAGCTCATGACGAGCGTGACGAGGTGGTATCCGGCGATGCCCGCGAAGAACGCTACGAATCCCCAGTGCGCTCCGAGCACCAGACGCTCGCGAGCCTGCCCGTCGTCCACCACGCCTCCACGCTAGGCCGTGTCCTGTGAGTCTTGTTCGATGGGCTTCGTGATCCAGGTGGTTCCTGGCGGTACGGGCGATGCGGCCTCGTACCGGGTCGTACTCGGTCGGATCGCCCGTGCCGCCAGGGGCCGCTTGGGCGCGAAGACCGCGGACAAGACCCACAGGACACGGCCCGGTGCCGCTCCGGTCACGGATGGAGTCGGGTCAGGCGTAGATCTTGCCACGCAGGACGATGTGGCTCGGATGCCGTAGCACCGCGAGATCCTCACGCGGATCGGACGGGTAGACCAGCAGATCCGCCGAGGCGCCGTCGACGATTCCGGGCACGCCCAGCCAGTCGCGCGCCGCCCACGAAGCCGAAGCCAGCGCCTGCTCAGCGGACATGCCCGCCTTGTGCAGCGCCTCGATCTCGTCGACGAGCCTGCCGTGCTCGACCATGCCGCCCGCGTCGCTCCCCGCGTACACCGCGACCCCGGCCTCGATCGCCGTCGAGACCATCGTCCCGACGCCGGCGTGCAGCGCCCGCATGTGCTCGGCGTACACCGGGTATTTGCCCGCCTTGTCGGCGATTCCGGGGAAGTTCTCGATGTTGATCAGCGTCGGCACGAGCGCGATCCCGCGTTCGGCGAGCACCCCCAGCTGGTCGGCCGAAAGTTCGGTGCCGTGCTCCAGACAGTCGATCCCCGCGTCGATCAAGCCGGGCAACGCGGCCTGGCCGAACACGTGCGCCGTCACCTTGGCGCCCTCGGCGTGCGCGACCGCGATGGCCTCGGCGAGGACGTCGTCGGGCCAGAGCGGCGCGAGATCGCCGATCCCGCGGTCGATCCAGTCGCCGACGAGTTTGACCCAGCCGTCGCCGTCCCTGGCCTGTTCGGCGACCGCCTTCGGCAGTTCGGCAGGATCGTCGAGTTCGATGCCGAGACCGGGGATGTAGCGCTTGCGCAGGGCGAGATGCCGTCCGGCGCGGATGATCCGCGGCAGGTCGACGCGTTCCTGCAGCGGCCGGACGTCGATCGGCAGCCCGCAGTCGCGGATCAGCAGAGTTCCGGCGTCGCGATCGGTGATCGCCTGTCCGGCGGCCTCTTCGAGGGTGGTGGCGCCGCCGACCCCGATGCCGGGATGGCAGTGCGCGTCGACCAGGCCGGGCACGAGAAAGCCTTGCCGGACAACGGTTTCCGCTCCGGCGACCGGTTCACTCGTGATCCGGCCGCCGGTGATCCACAGCTCGCGGTGCTCGCCGTCCGGCAGGACGACGCCCGCCAGGTGCAGAGCCTCCACGGCTACTTGTCCTTCGGGAACTTGAACTTCTTGGGGTCGAAGCCCGGTACGTCGTTCATCCCGCCGAGCTGGGAGAGGTCGGGCATGCCGCCGCCAGGGCCGCCGGGCATACCGCCCGGGGGCAGCATCGGCATGCCGCCGGGGAACCCGCCGCGGATCTTGGGCTGCGTCGGGCCGCGCCCCTTGCCCTTCTTCCCCTTCTTGCCCTTGCGGTTCTTGCTGCCGCCGCCTCCGCCGCCGAAGCCGAAGCGGCCCGCCATCTGCGCCATCATCTTGCGCGCCTCGAAGAACCTGTTGACCAGGTCGTTGACGTCGCGGACGGCGACGCCGGACCCCTTCGCGATCCGCAGGCGGCGCGAAGCGTTGATCATCTTCGGGTCGTCGCGTTCGGCGGGGGTCATGCCGCGGATGATCGCCTGCAGCTTGTCGAGGTGCTTGTCGTCGACCTGCGCGAGCTGGTCCTTCATCTGTCCGGCACCGGGCAGCATGCCGAGCAGGTTGCCGATCGGGCCCATCTTGCGGACCGCGAGCATCTGCTCGAGGAAGTCCTCCAGGGTGAGCTGGCCGCTGCCGAGCTTGGCCGCGGTCTGCTCGGCCTTCTCCTGGTCGAAATGCTGCTCGGCCTGCTCGATGAGGCTGAGCACGTCACCCATGCCGAGGATCCGGCTGGCCATCCGGTCCGGGTGGAAGAGGTCGAAGTCCTCCAGCTTCTCACCGTTCGACGCGAACAGGATCGGCTGGCCGGTGACCTGGCGGACCGACAGCGCGGCACCACCGCGGGCGTCACCGTCGAGCTTGGTGAGCACGACGCCGGTGAACCCGACGCCGTCGCGGAACGCCTCGGCCGTGGTGACCGCGTCCTGACCGATCATCGCGTCGACGACGAACAGCGTCTCGTCCGGCGTCACGGCGTCGCGGATGTCCGCGGCCTGCTTCATCAGCTCTTCGTCGACACCGAGACGGCCGGCGGTGTCGACGAGGACGATGTCGTGCTGGGCGCGCTTGGCCTCGTCGATGGCGCGGCGGGCCACGTCGACCGGGTCGCCGACGCCGTTGCCGGGTTCGGGCGCGAACGTGGTGACACCCGCGCGCTCGCCGACCACCTGCAGCTGCGTGACGGCGTTGGGGCGCTGGAGGTCACAGGCGACCAGCAGCGGCGCGTGGCCCTGCTTCTTCAGCCAGAGCGCGAGCTTGCCGGCGAGGGTGGTCTTACCGGCACCCTGCAGACCCGCGAGCATGATGACCGTCGGCGGGTTCTTCGCGAACGTGAGCCGCCTGGTCTCGCCGCCGAGGATGGTGACGAGTTCCTCGTTGACGATCTTGATGACCTGCTGCGCCGGGTTCAGCGCGCCGTGCACCTCGGCGCCCTTGGCGCGCTCCTTGATCCGGGCGATGAAGTCCTTGACCACCGACAGCGCGACGTCCGCCTCGAGCAGTGCGATCCGGATCTCACGCGCGGTGGCGTCGATGTCGGCGTCGGAGAGCCTGCCCTTGCGCGACAGGGTCTGCAGGGCGGACGTGAGCCGATCGGAGAGGGTGTCGAACACGGGTGTGCACGCTCCAGCTGGGTCGTTGTGGCGTGCCGGTACGGACCGGCGGCTTCCCAGGGTAGTCGGTGTCCGGGGTCAGCGTTTGACGCGGTTGCGGACGGCCAGCAGCGTCAGCCCGAGCAGCAACGGTCCGAGAACGCGCATGACCAGCCGCATGACCTCGCCGGACGGTGTCAGGTCCTTCGGCAGCGACGCGAGTTTCGTTTCCAGCGAAACGGTGCTCTGGGCGACGTAGATCAGGGTTTCCCCGAAGCCCGGGTTCCCTTTGAAGCCCGCCGCGGTGAAGGCGGCGGTGACCACCGCGATGAGGACGGCGAGGGTCGCGAGGGCCCTGAGGGCGCGGAGGCCGTAGCCGGAGATGAGCCAGTAGAGATGGAGGATGACGCGTTCCGACCACGGCGTGACCGGGCTGTGGCGGCGCATCTCCATCTCGCCGTAGTAGAAGTCGGCGGCGCCGGGTTCGTTCTTGCTGTCTTCCTGCGCCTTCCGGAGCTGGCGGTAGAGATCGCCGATGCGGCGGGGGCCGACGGGCGCGTCCCGGTCGGCGCGCCAGGCCCGTTCCTCGGCGAGCACCTGGCGTTTCCGGTACGTGGCGAACCTGCAGTCCCCTTCCAGCCGCAGCTTGTCCAGGTGGTGCGCGCCGGCGAAGCGGCAGTGCGCCAGGCCGACGTCGGTGAACACGAGGTCGGCGACATCCGTTCCCGCGACGGACGCCACGGAGGCGCCGATGACCGTCGAAGCCTTGCCGAAGAACGTCCGTTCCAGATCCGCCGACGAGTGCCGTCCCAGGTTGAGCGTGACCCCTTCTGCGAACCTGGTGTGCGTGCAGTCCACCTTCGGCGCTCTGGCGTCGATGATCATCCGTCTGCGGAAGGTCGCCCGACCGAAGATCAGTCTCTCGGCGGTGACGGGCCCGAAGCGCTCGGCGACGGTGAAGACGGCTCCCTCGAAACTGACTTCCGAATGGAACTTCACGTCCTCGAACGTCACTTCTCCGTCGAAGCGCGCGTCGTCGAACCACGCGTGGTCATCGAACGTGGCACCGCCGAACGTCGCGCCCGCGGCGAATTTGGCATTGACGAACGTGGCGCGGCCGTCGAAACGCACCAGGCCGAAACCGGCTTCGCCCGCGAACTCCGCCTCGTCGAAGGAAACGTCCTCGGGGAACCCGTGAGAGAAGGACACGTCACCCGCGAACTTCACCTTCCCGAAGGAGACGCGCCCGTCGAAGCGGGTGTTCGTGAAGTCGCCGCCCTTGAAGGCCGCCCGGTCGAACCTGGTGTCGCCCACGAAGTTCGCGCCCTCGAAGGTGACTTCCTCGAAAACGACGCCCTCGAAAGTCGCCCGGTCTACGAAACGGCTGCCGAGGAACGAACCGCCATCGCGGAAATCCGCTTTGTCGAAGGTGACGGCGGCCTCGAACCGGGCACCTTCGAAATTCCCGTCGAAGAAGGTCACGCCCCGGAAGTCCGCGAATTCACGGAATACCGTCCCGGCGAACTCCGCCCGGCCGAATTCCGCGCGGCGGCCGTCGATGCTCCCCACCGCGTCGACGAGCCGCTCGACCAGAGTCCGCGAAAGTTCGGTTCCCCGCAGGTCGACCTCCGCGCCGAGCGAGAGACCGGCGAAGTACTCGTCCTGCCGCGCGGGTTCGAGATGCTTGAGGCAGCGGTCGAAGTCGTCGACGCGCACGCCACGGCAGTCTTCGAGGTCGCATGCCGCCCATGCCTCGTCCATGGCGTCCTTCCTAGCGCAAAAAACAGGGCTCCGAGACCGGCCGCCCCTCGCAAGCCGGTATCGGAGCCCCTACGGAAGGCTCGCCTCCCCGCGAGCCGACCGTAAGCACACTCGGCGAGCTTCTCGGGACAACGGCTCGCCGGACCCCCAGTACCAGGCGATTCGCATCCCGCGCTCGTTCCGCGCGATGGACTGAGAATGCCCGGTCACCGTGGGGTCACGGCAGCGTGAAGACCCCCAACTCTCCCTGGGTAGAACTACTCAACTGGTCTTGGCGCGTGACTTCGCCGACGACGAAGCCTTCTTCGCCCGCGTACGTGCCTCTCGCGCCTTACCGGCCGCTTCCTTGGCCTTCCCGACCGGAGCACGGTCGGCCTCGACCGCGCTCCGCTGCAGGGCCGCCAGCAGCCGCGTCACGCCCTCGGCCTGTTCGGCGGCGGTGGGCTGGAGGACGTCGTCGCCGTCCAGCTTGGCCTGGATGAGCGCTTCCAGCGCTTCCCGGTAGCGGTCGGTGTAGCGCCCGGGTTCGAAATCCTGGGTGAGATCCTCGATGAGCGAGACCGCGTTCCGCAGTTCCCCGCGCCGCAGGTCGACGTCTTCGTGGAGGAACGGGAAGTCGGGCCGCCGGATCTCGTCCGGCCACAGCATCGTCTCGAGCACGATCACTTGATCCCGCACGCGGAGCGCGCCCAGCGTCTCGCGCTGCCGCAGGGGCACCTTCACGATCGCGATCCGCCCGGACTGCTGCAGCGCCTCGCTCAAAAGCACGTACGGCTTGGTACCCGCCGGCTCCGGTTCGAGGTAGTAGCTGCGCGCGAAGTACATCGAGTCGACCTGCTCGGCCGGGGTGAACCCGACGACGTCCATCGACTGGGTGGTCGGCGCGAGCAGCGACGCGAAGTCGCGGCTGGTCAGCAGAACGGTGTCACCACCGGGAAGGAGGTGTCCCTTGGCGATCTCGGCCGGGGGCACCTCGGCGCCGTCGACCTCGCAGACCCACTTCACCCGCACCCGGCCGCCGTCCGGCTCGTGCACCTGGTGGAGGGGGACGTTGTGCTCTTCGGTCGCGCTGTACGCCTTCACCGGGATGGCGTAGGTCCCGAATCCGATCGTGCCTCTCCACACCGCCCTCATGGCCCACCTCCGCCTGATCAGCGTATCCACGCGCCGAAGCGGCGGAACAGCTACAAACGGGTGTCAGGGGCCACTGATTCGCTCACACATTCGAATGACGGGCCTGCTTCGGCGAGTGCGTCGGCCGAACAGCCGACAGCGGTGGCGGCCGCGCGGAGTACTTCGGCGACGACCTCGACGTCGACCTCCCGAGCGGCGGCCAACGTGCTTTCCCCGCCCTCGTCGACCCGGCTCGCCAGGCCTTCGAGCGCGACGGCCAGCGCCTGCTGCCCGGCGACGAGGTGCTCGACCACCTGGAGCAGTTCGGGCACGGTCGCGGCGGTGCCCGACGCGGTCAGCGAAGTGGCGAGGTCGTCCGCGCAGCTTCGGAGATGAGAGGCGACGACTGTCGGCGGCAGCGTGAGCCGCTGCGGTCCCGGCGGGTTCTGCTCGTGTCCCAGCACGCGCTCACCCCTCCGGATCCTTCGGTCCCGACGGCGCACATCCTGCCACCGCTACCCTCCGCCACCCGCGCGACACCCCGGTCCAGCGCGTGAAGGACTCCTTCCCTCGGCTCAGTCGAGGGAAGGAGTCCTTCACGCGCAGCCGGATCAGGAAGCGGCGGCCAGCAACGCGGCTTCGATCTTCGACCGCCAGGCCTGGTCGACCCGGCCTGTCCGCGGAGCGACGGCGAACGAGTCGACAACGGCGCCACCGAGCGTGGCGACCTTCGCCCAGCGCACCTCGGCCTCACACCGCCGCAGCGCGCCCGCGACCCGGTACAGCAGCCCGATCCGGTTCGCGGCCCGCAGTTCGACCACGACCGTGTCCTGCCCGCTGGTCTCGTCGTCGAACCAGATCACCTTCGCCCCGGCCGACGGGGTCCCGTCCCCGCCGTAGTCCCGTTCCTTCGCCGCGAGCCGCTGCGTGAGCGGCAGCGTCCCGGCCACCGCCCGCGCGAACTGCTCGCGCAGCAACGTGACGTCGGGCAGCGAGCCGAACTTCGGCGACGCCGTGAACACCCCCGCCCGTCCCCCGTCGTGCCCGCGCAGCACCGCCGCGTGGACCTCCAGGGAGTTCAGCGCGAGCACGCCTGCGGCGGGGGCCAGCAGTTCCGCGCGCGCCGGGACCGCGAGCACCACGGTCACGACCTTGCCCGCGGCGGTGATCCGTACCTCGCCACGGCCGGAGGCCACCGCCTCGGCGACGAGTTCCCGTTGTTCGGCGCCCATCGGCTCCGGCGGTACGAAACCCTTGCCGTGCAACGCCTCTTCGCAACCGGACACGAGTTCGGCGAGCAGCCTGGCCTTCCAGTCGGTCCACACGCCAGGGCCGGTGGCCAGTGAATCGGCCGTCGTCAGGGCGTGCAGCAACTCCAGCAGGATGAGGTTGTCGTCGAGCGTCTTCATCACGCGCTGGATCGTGGCCGGATCGCTGATGTCCCGCCGTGTCGCGGTGTGCGGCAGCAACAGGTGATGCCGCACCATCGCCGCCACCAGCGCCGAATCGGCTTCCGGCAGCCCGAGCCGGGCGGCCACCTGGGCACTGATCTTCGCGCCGAGTTCGGAATGGTCCGCGTCGCGGCCCTTGCCGATGTCGTGCAGCAGCGCGCCGATCAGCAGCAGGTCCGGCCGCGAAACGGTGGTCGTCAGTTTCGACGCCTCCACCGCGGCCCGTACGAGATGCCGGTCGACGGTCCACGAATGTACCGGCGACCTCGGCGGGAGATCGCGCACCGATCCCCATTCGGGGAACAGCCGCGCCCACAGTCCGGTCCGGTCGAGCGCCTCGACGGCGTCGATCAGCCCTTCGCCCGCGCCGAGCAGCTCCACCAGCGCCTTGAGGGCGTCGGCAGGCCACGGCGCACGCAGTTCCGGCGCCGTCTCGGCGAGCGCGCGGAGGGTCCCGTGCGCGATGGGCTTCCGGATCCGGGCCGACGCCGCGGCGACCCGCAGCAGCAGCGCCGGATCCTTGGCGGGTACCGCGTCCCGCGCCAGCGCCACCTCGTTCCCGTGCAGGACGACGCCTTCGTCGAGCGGTGTCCGCGACGGACGGCGGCCGAACCGGGCCTTCGGTGGTTCCACAGTGGACCGAAGCGTCACGTCGACCGCGTAGGCGATGGTCCGCCCCGCGCCGGAAAGCTTGCGCGCCAAGGTGAACCGGTCGCCGAACCCGAGTTCACCGGCCACCGTCTCGGCTTCCGGCGCGCTGAGGATGTCACGCTCCCGGCGCAGTTCGCGCCGGAGCTCCGTCCGGACGTCGAGCAGCAGCCCCTTGGCCGCCAGCAATTCCTCGCCGGGCCTCGCGGTCAGCTGCGCCGCCGCCATCGCCTCAAGGACGGCGAAGTCGCGAAGCCCGCCTCGGCCGTGCTTGAGATCAGGTTCGGCGGACTGCGCGATCTCGCCACTGCGGGCCCAGCGCTGACGCACCGCGTCCGAAAGCTCGTCGACCCGTTTCCTGGCCGTCCGCCGCCACTGGTCCCGTGCCGCGGCCGCCAGCCTGGCGGTGATGTCGGCGTCCCCGGCGATATGCCGGATGTCGAGCAGTCCCATCGCCGTCCGCAGATCCTCGGACGCCACCTTCAGCGCCTCACCCGGCGTGCGGACCGAGTGGTCGAGACCGATCTTGGCGTCCCACAACGGGTACCAGATCGCGTCGGCGATCTTGCCGACCCGGGAGTTGCCGTTGTGCAGCAACAGCAGGTCGAGGTCGGAGAAAGGCACCAGTTCACTGCGCCCCAGGCCGCCGACAGCGGCCAGCGCGACACCGGGATCGGCGGTGTCGACGCCGGCCGCCGCGGCGCCCTTGCCCAACCAGAATTCGTAGAGGTCGACCAGGGCCGCCCGCAACGCGGCCGACCCCAGCCTCCCGTGCCTGCCCTCGAGCAATCGCTCGGTGGCCTTGACCAGCTCACCCCCGTCGGCCATCCGTGACGCCTATAGAGCGTCCGAGCCGCGTTCGCCGGTACGTACCCGGATGACCGTCTCGACCGGCGTCACCCAGATCTTCCCGTCGCCGATCTTGCCGGTGTGGGCGGCGGTGGTGATCGCCTCGAGCACCTTTTCCACGTTGGAGTCGTCGGTGACGCCCTCCAGCCTCAGCTTCGCCACGAAGTCCACGGAGTACTCCGCACCCCGGTAGACCTCGGTGTGGCCCTTCTGCCTGCCGTAGCCCTGCACCTCGCTGACCGTCATGCCGAGCACACCCAGCTGTTCCAGCGCGGAGCGGACGTCGTCGAGCGTGAACGGCTTGACGATCGCGGTGATCAGCTTCATGCCTTGCTCTCCTCGAGTTTCGTGGCCGCGTTACCGGTGGGCGCCTTGACCTGGATCGAGCTCGGCTGGCCGAGGCCGCCGCCCGAACCGGTGAAGTCGTACGCGCTCTCCGCGTGCTGGGCCTCATCGATACCACTGACCTCGTCCTCCGCGCTGACGCGGAACCCACCGAGCTTCTTGATCACCCAGCCGATGACGAAGGTGAGCACGAACGAGTACACGAGGACGGCTCCCGCCGCCGCGGCCTGCTTGCCCAGCTGACCGAGGCCGCCGCCGTAGAAGAGGCCGTCGACGCCGAGCGAGTTGACGCTGGTGGTGCCGAAGAAACCGATGAGCAGCGTACCGACGAGACCGCCGACGAGGTGGACGCCGACGACGTCGAGGGAGTCGTCGAAACCGAAGCGGAACTTTAGGCTGATCGCCAGCGCGCAGAGGGCGCCGGCGATGACGCCGATGGCGATGGCGCCCAGCGGGCTCACGAACCCGGCGGCCGGGGTGATCGCGACGAGACCCGCGACGGCACCGGAAGCGGCGCCGAGGGTGGTCGGCTTGCCGACCTTGATCTGCTCGATGATCAGCCAGCCGAGCACCGCGGCCGCGGTCGCGACGGTGGTGTTGGTGAACGCCACGGCGGCGAGGTCGTTGGCGGCCAGCGACGAACCGGCGTTGAAGCCGTACCAGCCGAACCACAGGAGCGAGGCACCCAGCAGGACGAAGGGCACATTGTGCGGACGTCCCGTGCCCTTGGGCCAGCCCTTGCGCTTGCCGAGCACGATCGCGAGCGCCAGGCCCGCCGCACCGGCGTTGATGTGGACCGCCGTACCGCCCGCGAAGTCGAGTGCCTTGAGCTGGTTGGCGATCCAGCCGCCGACCGCGTCGGCGCCGACGAAACCGTTGAACGAGAACACCCAGTGCGCGACCGGGAAGTACACGATGGTCACCCAGATCGCGACGAACAGCGTCCAGCCCCAGAACTTGGCGCGGTCGGCGATGGCACCGGAGATCAGCGCGGGCGTGATGATCGCGAACATCAGCTGGAACATCACGAAGGCGAACAGCGGCAGCGCGTCCGCGCCGGGCCAGGCGACCTCGGGCGTGGTGCCGGTCGCGGCCGTGGCGAACCCGGCGAGCTTGCCGGAGATGTTCGAGAGACCGGCGAAGTCGAAGTTACCGAGCAGACCGCCGCCCACGTCGTTGCCGAACGCCATCGTGAAGCCGTACAGCGTCCAGAGGACACCGACGACGGCCAGCGCGATGAAGTTCATCATCAGCATGTTCAGGACGCTCTTCGCGCGGACCATACCGCCATAGAAGAACGCGAGTCCTGGTGTCATGAGCATGACCAGCGCGGCGCTGATCAGTACCCATGCCGTATCTCCTGCGTTCAGCACAATCTTCCTCCCGTGCCTGGGGTGTACTGCGCAGGAATTTTTGGTCGGCGGTGTTTCCTCGAACGGCGATTCAGGTTTCACCCGCGTGAACTGTCGGTGCGCCGTTGTTACGTCCAGGTTTCCGGAGACCTGGTGCGTTCTGTCCGGTTACGAAACGTCGTGGTCGAATATCCCCATGAACACGCCCGGCCCCGGTAATGACCCACTGCCACCGGAGATCGTCCGGTCACTGCTGTGCTCGGTCTGCGGTGACCCGGTCGGCTCAACCGGCCGCACGGTGCGTTGCGGGCGAGGTCACTCGTTCGACGTAGCGAAGCAGGGTTACGTCAACCTCCTGCACGCACGCATCCCGGCCGGCACGGCGGACACCGCGCCGATGGTCGCCGCTCGCGTCGACCTCCTCTCTTCGGGCGTCTATCTCCCCCTCGCCGACGCGCTCGCGAAGGTGGCTTCGGAGTACGTCGAGGGCGGGCTAATCATCGACGCCGGCGCGGGCACGGGGTACTACCTCGCGCACGTGCTCGACGCCGTCCCCACCGCGTACGGACTGGCGCTCGACGTCTCCGCCGTCGCCCTGCGCCGGGCCGCCCGCGCGCACACGCGCGCGGGCGCGGCCGTGTGGAACCTGTGGGAGCCCTGGCCGGTGGCCGACTCCAGCGCCTCGCTGGTCCTCAACGTCTTCGCACCCCGCAACGCGGCACAGTTCCATCGCGTCCTGACCGCGGACGGGCTGCTGGTCGTCGCGACGCCGAATCCCGGGCACCTCGGTGAACTGGGCGATCTGGTGATCTCCGTCGACGGCGGCAAGGACGCGCGGCTGGAGGAGACCCTCGGCGAGCGCTTCAGCAGGGTGGAACGGCGCGACGTCACCCAGCGGGTGACGTTGTCGCCCGCACAGATCCGCCAGGTCGTCGAGATGGGCCCGAGCGCGCATCACCTGCACCGCGACGGACGCCGCGAACGCCTCGACTCCGTCACCGGATCGGTGGACGTCACCACTTCGTTCAGCGTCACGCTGTACCGGCCGGTGCCCTGATGGAGGCACCCGCGACCCTGCTCGCCGACACCGCCTGGGTCAGCGCCCGCATCGGCGGCGCCGCGAAACTCTACGGCTGCTCGCGACCCGAGGTACTCGGCACGATCTGGTGGTACTCGCTGTCTTCGGTGCTGGTCGCCCCCTCGGTGGAGTCCCTCGTGCGCGATGGCGAACCACTGGACCCGTCACTCGACGCGGTCACCATCGATCTCGTGCCGGACGGCCGCTTCACCGGCGCCCGGTCGTCCCGCGTCGTTCCCGGCGGCCTCGCCGGACTCGGCGCGGCGTTCGCCGGGACACTGGGCACCGCGATCGGCACCATCGCGGCCGTCACGGGGGCTAATCCGCGGGCACTGGGCGCGATCGCGACGGATTCGATCGGCAATCGCCTGCTGTGGACCGGCGACACCGAACGAGCGGTCGCGCTGGCGGGGCCGCTCGTGGCCGCGATCGGGCTCGGGATGCCGGAGCCACGGTTCTCCCGGGTCGGGCGGAACACCGTGGTGCGCCGCGCTTCGTGCTGCCTGATCTACGAGGCGGGGAATCCGAAGTGCGCCAGCTGCCCGCGGCAGACTCCGGAGGAACGGGACCGCCGCCTTCGGTCGGCTCTCGGTTAGCGGATGGTGCCTCCTTTCGCGTCTTGTGAGTGGTAATGACGGGTCTAACCATCATTACCACTCACGACTCTCGCCATTAGTCGACTAATTACGAGCCGTACCCGGCGCGCTCAGACGGCGGCCAGGTTCTCCTTGGTCAACGCGGCCACCATCGCGGCGCGGGAACCGACCCCCAGTTTGGTGAAGATCCGCCGCATATGCGCGGAAACCGTGTTCAAGCTGATTTCCAGCACGCCGGCGATCTGCTTGTTCGTATAGCCCCGGCCCACCATGCGCGCCACTTCGTGCTCACGCGGGCTGAGCAGGTCGTGTGCCTCCGGTGTCACCGGTACGAGCAGGCATCTGACGCCTTGCTCGGTCAGATCGAGCAACGGTCTCCGCAGCGCGGTGTCGCCGTCGCTCAGTTCCGTGACCCGCCGGACGAGTGATCTCGCCAGACTTCGCACGGTTTCGTCCTCCGAAACGACCTTCGTCCGCTGGCGGGCGATGTCGTGTATCGGTGCCGCAGGAAATCCCACCGCCGGGCTCGTGGACATAGACCGGCCTCCCCCCTCTTGGTTTCCCTCCCTCTCTAGCAAACCCCTCCGACAGGAAAAGCGCATCGTCGGTTTGTGTGACAAGTACGAACTAGTCGATTCATGTCACACAGGAACGTGTGACTACCGGTGTCCCCCGGTGTGCGGGCAGTGTCGGGTCCGTGCTCACCGACGCACCGCGCCGGCGATCGCGGATTTTCACCGGAGCAGAGGAGAACCGTTATGAGCCGTGGCTATGCGGCAGTGGACGGCGAGCTGGAAGACGAGCTGAGCCGTGAACTCGAGGCCGAGTTCGAAAACGAACTCGAGGACGAACTGGCAGGCGAATTCGAGGACGAGGACGAGTTCGAAGACGAGCTGGGCGGGCTGGCCCAGGAGCTCGAAGACGAGCTGGAGGACGAGGTCTACGGCGAGTACGAGGATGAGGACGAATTCGAGTCCGAGTTCGAAGCCGTCGTCCGCGAGCTGGAGGACGAGTTCGAGCTGGAGTCCGAGGACGAGGACTTCACCCATCCGGCGCGCCGGCTCTACCCCGACGCCGAGATGATGGCGCAGCTGGCCTTCCAGGCCGAGAACGCCGAGACCGAGGACGAGGCGGAGGCCTTCCTCGGCGCGCTCGCGCCGCTGGCGTTCCAGGCGGCGAAATGGGCGGCGCCGAAGATCATCAAGCACGGTCCGCAGCTGATCCGCGGCGCGGTGAACCTCGGCCGCAAGCTGTGGCGGAACCCGGCGACCCGCCGCGCCGTCCGGCATATCCCGAAGATCATCGGGCGCACCGCGCGCGATGTCGGGCGCCGGTACGCCGACGGCCGTCCGGTCAACGCCCGCTACGTCACGCGCAGGCTGGTCGGCCACACCGTGAACAGTGTGCAGAACGCGCCCGAGGGCCGCCGTCCCCAGCAGCGCCGCCGCGGTCGTCCCCAGCAGCGCCGCCGTCGGCACACCGCCCGCGGTGGGCGCCGGACCCAGTCGCGGGCGAGGGCGGGCGCCGCCCGGCGTGGCAAGGCGCGCGGCCGTGCGCGCCGCCGCTGAGGCACCGCCCGCGGCTTCCGGTGAATCGGCCTCGTCCACCGGATCCCGGCGGGCGAGGCCGTCCGGGGACGACGAGCTGACGGCCTGGGTCCTTTCCCAGGCAACCAACGTGGAACGACATCTGGACGCGCTGCGGCCGTTCCGCTGGTCGGAGTTCGGCGATCCGGCCACCGGCCCGAGCCGGGCCCACCTCGCGGCGGTGAACCAGACGATGGCGACCTTGCGGGAGCCGTTGTTCACCGCCACGCGCTCGGCTCGCCGGGCCGCGGAGGAAGCGGCGGCACGACCGGGGCAGGCCGAACTCGCCCGGCTGCTGCGGGCGAAGTCCCGGGCGCAACACTGGGTCAAGACCACCGAACGGGTCTGGGACTTCTACCTGGACCTGTTCAACCAGCGGCAGGGCGCGTACGCCCCGTGGCTGGTGGCCTGCGACCGGGTGGCCCTCGACTGCTACCAGTACGCGTACCTCGGGATCGGGCGCTGGCGGTCGATCCCGACCCCGCCACCGTTCTGCTACCTGCGCACGGGATCCGGCCCGGCCACCTCTCGGCGCGGGATTCCCTTACGGCGGCTGGGAAACCGTCTTAACCCGTTCCCGCTGATCCAGCTTCCCTACCACCGGCTGGTGAACCCGTGGACACTCGGCGCGGTCCTGCACGAGGTGAGCCACAACCTGCAGAACGACCTCGGTCTCGCCAGGGCGATCCCGTTGCAGGTGGCGGTGAGGCTCGTTGAGGCGGGTGTACCGCGAGCGGTGACCGGCATCTGGGTCAGGTGGAACCGCGAGACCTTCGCCGACCTGTCCGCGCTGCTGCTGGGCGGTCCGGCGGTGGTCGGTTCGCTGTTCGACGTCATCGGGCGCACCGGACCCGAAACGACGGGGTTCTCGCCGCGCGCGGTGCACCCGGTGCCGTACCTCCGGGCGAAGGTCTCGGTGGAATTGTTGCGCCGCATGGGTTTTCCCCGGCACGCGGAAGCCTACGCGGCGATGTGGCACAAGCTGTACCCGAAGGCGAAGCTGATCAACGCACCGCCGTCGCTGCTGAAGACGGCGGACAAGGCGATCCCGGTGGTGGTGGACGCGATGTGCTTCACCTCGTTCCCCTCGCTGGGTCACCGTCCCCTGGCGAAGGTGCTGCGGTTCGAAGCCAAGGAACAGGCGATGATCGAGGAAGCGGCGAAAAGACTGGCCGACGGCGTGTCCCCCGGCGTCGTGCCGGAGCGGTTCCTGATCGGCGCGGTGCGGTTCGCGCTCGAAGAACGGATGGCACCGCCGAAAAGGCTTTTCGGTTTCTTCATGGAAGAGCTCGGCAGGAGGTCGAGATGACGCTCCACACCGAATTCTCGCGGCTGGGCAGAGAAGTGAACCAGGTGGCCGCGTGCTGGCGGGCCTTGGAGATCAGCGTCGCCGAGGACCGGCCCGCCGGGGTCGGGCTCGCGGCGGCGGATCACCTCGCCGAAGTCATCCTCGACGGCACCGGCGAGGTCGAGACGGCCACCCGTGCGACACAGGGACCGGTGAGCGCCGAGGCGTTGCACGCCACGGCGTCGTCGCTGCTGAAGCTGCGGCGGCGGGTGGACGGGCAGTGCCGTTCGCATCACGCGGTCTCCGGGCTGGTGCGGGCGGTGCACGGACGGGAGCAGGAATGGCGGGGCTGGGCGAAAAGCTTCCACGCCGGGGTGGACCAGTGCGCCGCCGCCCTGTCCTCGGCGGAGGACGTGATGGTGCGGTGCTGGCGTGAAGCAGTGGAACTGGCCGAATTCAAGGGATGTGGGGCGACCCGATGACGATCAACGACGACCGCGGCGCGACGTTGCCGCGTGCACAGGACATCGACAGCGCGTATCCGCTGTCGACCGGGCAGTACCCACCTCAGGCGGCGGCACCCGGCAAACTCGCCGAGCAGACCATCAGCGACATGCTCGGCTGGAAATGGCGTGAGGGCGACACGAAGGGCTTCGTGGCGGCGCTGACCGGCAGTTTCGAACTGAAAGAGGTCCAAGGGCGCACCGAGGCCAAATGGACCCCGCGCGGATACGCGATCCAAGCCGACCTCGGCGCCGTCACCGGCGGCCAGGCCTCGCTCGCGGCGAGGGCCAGGAGCACGGTCAAGGACGCGCTGGCGCTGCTCGGCTCACTCCGTCCACTGAGGACGGACGCGGATCCGGAGAACGCCGAGAGCTACCGGGCCCTCGTCCGGCACGACCTCGAACAGATCCAGCAGGAGCTGGCGAGCCCGCTGATCCGCGTGGCGCGGGTCGATCAGCTCTTCCTGCTGCTGCTCGGGAACGGTGGTCTCGCGGTCGGCGGCGGAGACCGCACCCGAGGACATCTCGGTCAGCTGCAAGACGAGTTCGGCCTGATCTCGGGCAAGGTCAACACGATCGAGGAGGAACGGATCCAGACCTCCTTCATCACACTGGTGGATTGGGTGGTCTCGTTGTTCCGGGGCTGGCAGGACGCACGCGACAAGATCGATCCGTTCTCGCAGCCGGCGGGTGGCCAGCCGTTCTTCGGCCCCGCCGTGGTCGCGCTCTCCCAGCTGCTGTCCGCGACGGCGTCCCAGGTCGACGAAGTCGTCGCGATGCTGCGGTCGGTGTTCGTCCAGCAGGAGGACCTCGAGGTGCTCCGCGTCCCCGATCCGGACGGCGGGACCATGTCGCTCGGCGGGCTGCTGCGCTGGGTCAGGGAGTTCGCCACCTTCGAGGGCGGCAAGCTGATCGAATCGGCGGGCAAGGAAGGCGTCGGCACGTCGTTCATCCAGATCGCGAGGCGGCTGCAGCGGATCGTGACGAACCTTCCCCGGCAGAACACCGGCGGGCTCAACGGGGACGTGCCTGGCAACTTCCGCGCTTCGCTGCCGCCGGGCTTCTTCAGCTCGCGCGTGCAACGGGCCATCGACGAACTCGACGACCACCTGCAGGAGGTCGTCCGGATCGCCGCGCCGATCGGACGGGGCTACTCGCCGTCGTCGTCCGATCCGAATCCACCGGCGCCGCCCACCCCGCAGCTCATGCCGGAGCCGACGCCTCCGACACCACCCGAGGCGGAGGAACCGCCGAAACCCCGGACCACGCGCAAGCGGACCGGGCAGTAGCCGGACCCGTACGGGAGGAAGACGATGGGCACGGAAAAGGAATACCGGGAACTGTTCGACCGGGTCGCGGCGTTGCGCGGGCAGGTCGCCGGGAAGCTCGCCAACGAACTGGGCAGCGATCCGAAACTCGGTGACGCGGTCCTCAAGCAGCTGGACGACATGCTCACCGCGGTCGAGACCGAGCAGCGGGGCAGACCGGGTCCGGCGGACGGCGGGATCGCGCAGCTCGTCGGTCTCGGCGACGGCTCGGCCGCGGACCTCGGCGCGACGGCGATGCCGCCGGGTGTCGACGCCTACGACGAGACGGTCGCCTCGGAACGGGTCATCGCGGTCGGCGATCTCTACTACCTGTACCAGCACGAACGGATCGGCGTGTTCCGTGTGGTGCAGAAACTGCAGGAACTGTTCCAGGGCGGCGCCATCCGGCTTTCGGACGGCCCCGGCGCGTTCGGCCTGTACCGGTTCGACCGGCGGGACGTCCTGCGCTACACCCGTCGGGATCGCGTCAGCGCGTACCGGCGCGTGCTCGGCTACGGCAAAGGGCTCGGCTCGGCGAACTCGCGGCCGAACACCGATTTCCACCAGCTGTTCACGCAGTTCAGCAACCAGGTCGCGTTGTTCTGGCGGGACAAGCGGATCTCCGATGTCGTCCGGGAACGCGCGTACGACCCGAGCTTCGGCAGCGTCGCGGTCGTCCGGCGAAGTGGGCTCGATCTGCGGAACAACCTGAAGTTCACCTCGTACGGTCACCTGAACGTACTGCGGGTCGAGGTCATGCAGCTGCTGACCGAGGCCTTCAAGATCCTCGGTTCCGAGGACGTGCTGGATCTGTTCGGCGCGGCCAACGCCTGGGACACGGTGGACGAGGTGCTGATCCGCTACTTCGACCAGCGGCTGGTGTCCTCGCCACGGCAGCGGATGGCGGTCACCGGACGGCAGGTCCTGCGCTGGCTGGCGGCACCGCACATCCTCGAGACCACCCGGTCGGAGTTCGAGGCGCTGCTGCTCGAAATCGCGGAGCCCGCCGAGGAATGGCTGACCTCGGCGCAGTCCCTGCGGCTGGCCGACCGGACGAACTCGCGTGAGGTGCTGCCCGCCGACAGGCAGCGGCCGGCCGGGGTCGCGGTGTCCCGCGCCGAACCGCGTCCGGTCACCCCGCGCCGGAACGGCCACCGTCCGGGCACGGTGATCACCCTCGACCGCAAGTAGCGGGCTCGGCCACGTGCTGGGAACGATGGTCACGGCGTGGGACGCGAGGTAGCGTCGGGCGCGATGAGTGAACGCACCTGGGGCTTCCGCACCCGTGCCCTGCACGCGGGCGGGACGCCCGACCCGGCGACCGGCGCCCGCGCCGTGCCCATCTACCAGACCACGAGCTTCGTGTTCGAAGACGCGGCCGACGCGGCGAACCTGTTCGCGCTGCAGAAGTACGGCAACGTCTACAGCCGCATCGGCAACCCGACAGTCGCGGCCTTCGAGGAACGCTTGGCCAGCCTCGAAGGCGCGATCGGCGGGGTCGCCACCAGCAGCGGTCAGGCGGCCGAGTTCCTGACCTTCTCGGCGCTCGCCGAGGCGGGCGACCACATCGTCTCCGCCGGCGGGCTCTACGGCGGCACGGTCACCCAGCTCACCGGGACGCTGCGCCGCTTCGGCATCGAGACCACCTTCGTCAGCGGTGACCGCATCGAGGACTACGCGGCCGCGATCACCGACCGGACGAAGCTGATCTTCACCGAGGTCATCGGCAATCCCGGCGGCGGGATCGCCGACCTCACCGGGCTGGCCGGACTCGCGCACTCCCACGACATCCCACTGGTCGTCGACGCCACCCTCGCGACGCCGTACCTGTGCCGTCCGATCGAGCACGGCGCGGACATCGTGCTGCATTCCGCGACGAAATTCCTCGGCGGACACGGCACCACCTTGGGCGGGGTGATCGTCGAGTCCGGGAAATTCGACTGGGGCAACGGGAAGTTCCCGCGGATGACCGAGGTCGTGGAGAGCTACGGCGGCCTGCGGTACTGGGAGAACTTCGGCGAGTACGCCTTCTGCACCCGGCTCCGGGCCGAGCAGCTGCGCGACATCGGCGCCGTCCTCTCCCCGCATTCCGCCTTCCTGTTGCTGCAAGGCGTCGAGACCTTGCCCCAGCGGATGGACGCCCACGTCGCCAACGCGCGAGCGGTCGCGGAGTACCTGTCGGCGGATCCGCGGGTGGCCTGGGTCAACTACGCGGGCTTGCCCGATCACCCGCATCACGACCGGGCGGAGAAGTACCTCCCCGCCGGGCCGGGCGCGGTGTTCTCGTTCGGCGTCGACGGTGGCCGCGCGGCGGGCGAGGCCTTCGTGAACTCCGTGGAACTGCTGTCGCATCTCGCGAACGTCGGGGACGCGCGCACGCTGGTCATCCACCCGGCGTCCACCACCCATCAGCAGCTTTCGGACGATCAGTTGCGCGCGGCCGGCGTCGGGACGGACCTGATCCGCCTCTCGGTCGGACTGGAGGACGTCGAGGACATCCTGTGGGATCTCGATCAGGCGCTCGGGAAGGCGGTGGCCGGATGACCTACGACGTCGGCGCGGTGGATCGCCGCCGCCTCCTCGCGCGCACGAGAGCGGTGACCATCGTCGGCGCCTCGAACAACCCGGCGCGGCCGAGCTTCTTCGTCGCGACGTACCTGCTCTCCTCCAGCAAGTACCTGGTCAACTTCGTGAACCCGCGGCTCGACGAACTCCTCGGGCAGCCGGTGTACCCGTCCTTGGCCGACGTGCCCGGCGAGGTCGACCTGGTCAGTGTCTTCCGCAAGCACGACGACCTCCCCGGCGTCGCCGAGGAGGTCGTCAAGGCCGGAGCGCGCACGCTCTGGCTGCAACTGGGCCTGTGGCACGAGCCCGCCGCCGATCAGGCCAAGGAGGCCGGACTGGACGTCGTGATGAACCGCTGCGTCAAGATCGAGCACGCCCGGTTCGCCGGCGGGCTCCATCTCGCCGGGTTCAACACCGGCGTGATCAGCTCACGACGCCAGTCCGCCCCCTGAGGCGTCACTCCGCCGCGGTGCTCACCGTGAACTGCAGCCACTGCACCGTGACGCCGTTCGCCGGGGAAACCGGCATCCGCCAGTTCTGGCAACCGCGCCCGGGGATCCGGTCCCAAATGAACAGCGGCGCCCCCTGGCCCGCGGTGCAGCCCTGGTCCAGCAGCTTGCCCGCGTTCTGGACGGCGAACCGGTACACCCCCGTGCCGACGATCTGCGGTTCGATCGTCCACTTCTGGCACGCGCCCGCCACCCGGTCGTAGGTGGTCACCGGGTTCCCGCTGGCCGTACTGCAGCCGGTGTTGTCCAGTACCTGCCCGGAATGCTTGGCGCGGAACTGGTAGTAGCCGTCACCGGTGCCCCACGGGAAGAACTTCTGGCAGTCCGCGCCGTTCGACGGCCACTGCTGCACCTTGGTCCCGTTGTTCCAGCCGCACGCGGCGACGTCGGCGTAGAGCCCGCTCGACACCGCTTGCAGCGAGACCCAGGCGTCGTCGCCGAATTCCCCGCCGGGGTCGAACGTGGTGGCCCGGAACCGGTAGCTGTGGTTCTCCTGCAACAGTCCCGGCGGCACCGTCCACGTCGCCGCGGTCCCGGACGGGACGTCCCATGCCCAGTAGTCCGCGATCATCGTTTCGCCTTCGTAGACGTAGAAGACCGCGGTCACGTTGCCGCCGTCAGGGTCCGTCGGCGTGAAGCGCAGCGTCGGGGTGAGGGATTTCGTGTGGGTGACGCCGCCGATGTCGACGCGGTCCGAGATGTCGTGACCGGCGGCGGGATTCGGCCGCTGGTTCCGGTAGGTGACCTCGATGTACGGCGACTTGCCGCCCTCACTGGACGAGAACTTCTTCCAGCCGAACGAATCCGCCTCGTTCTCCGCCTTCAGCAGCATCGAACCGGTTGTGACCCCCGCGCCTGCCCAGGCACCGATCAGGTTCCCGATCGGGGTCCGGACCCAGTCGGCAGGGCAGGCCGCGCTGTAGCCGCGGGTCGCGCCCGTCGTCGCCCACCGGGTGAGGGGTTGCGGCTGGTTCGCCCAGCGGGTGCCCGTGCCGACCAGCGCGGTGTCCCAGATCTCCCAGTTCCGCGACGAGCACGAGTAGGAATGGTTGCCCCACAACGACAACGTGGCCGATTCGATCTCGGCGCCACGGAACCGCGACACGTCGAAGTGCAGATAGGACCGGGCTTTCGTGGCTCCGCCGTCATAGGTGCCGATGCGGAGTTCGGTGGCGGCCGACTGGTCGGCGCTCACGATGTTCGACTGCGTGAACGTGTCGAAGTTCGTCCACACCGAGACACCGGGGTCGACGGTGACCGGGTAAGACCGCGCCGGATCGGCGAAGTAGCCGGCGTCCGGCGTCACGTCGAGGCCGACGGTACCCCGTTCCTTGGCGGTCACCGCCTTCCCGACCTTCACCTTGGCGACCGGGTCGCCGCTGCGCTGATCGACCCGCGAGTCCCACATCTCGGCGGCGGGCACGCTGCCGACCACCGCACCGGAGGCCGTGACGAGTTGCGTGTTCCCGTCCGCGTCGGTGCGCGGCGTGAGTCCCGTGGCCCGGAGCGGAAGGGTGAACGTCAGCGCGCGATCGGGCCGCCGTTTGACCACGAAGAACTGTTCGAACCCGGTCCGCGTGGCCTTGACCTGCAGGTCGACGCCGGGCTGGACCTCCGGATAGGTGGCGACCTCACCGGTCAGGACCGGCTCCGGCAACGCGCCCGGATACTGAAGGGCGACCTTCCCGTCCCGGCTCCGCACGGTGGCGAGGTCCCCGCTCTTGCCGCTCGCGCCCGCCAGGACGAGATCCCTGGGGTGCGCCTTCGGCCGGACAAGGCCGTCAGCGCCCTTTTCGAGCGTCAGATCGACCGGTACCCAGTCGCCACCTCGGCGGACGTGGACCGGGCCGCCGTGCACCTGGGTGGTGCGGGAACCATCGGGATTGGCGAAGGTGGCCGAGTTCTCGGTGCGTTCCGAGAGCATTTCGACCGGTTTGTTCTGCGAGCGCGCCACGGATTCGGGCGTCGTCGCCTGCGCGGGAGCGGCGAACACGGCGCTCCCGGCCAGGCACGCGGCGAACAGCACGAGGCCCCGCCGCGGGCTTCTTCGGGTTTGGGCTTGCACTTCGATCTCCCCCTGGGTGTGGGTGAAGTGTTGACACATCGCTTACGCATGTCACACCCAGGAGGGTTGCCCGCCGCCCGGAAAAATCTGGTCGCGTGAGAAGGTGGCGGTATGGCCAAACCGACTCCGCTGCAGCTCAGGAACATCGTCATGGCAGTACTCATGGCGGGTGCCCTGGTGTGGAACCTGTCCATCAGCGGCGCTTGGTGGCTCACCGCCATTTTCTCGGTCGGTATCGTCCTCTCGCTCTTCTCCGCTTACCTGAACCGGCCGGGTGCCCGCTCCTGACACCCCGCGTTTCGTCCTCTGGATGCGGTAGTTGCACGCGCAAGGACCGCATCCAGAGGACGAAACGCATCAGGGGCGCGAGCCCTCGAAGCGCGAAGTGACGTCGGCGCGGCCCCGATCGGTCAGGGCACCGAAGAGCCGCAGGCGCGCCATACCGCCATCGGGATAGATGTCGAGCCGTACCTCGGTCACCTCAGGCCCCTCGGCGAGCGCGAACCGGTGCCGGGTGTCCGGCTGCAGGCGTGTCTTGGGCAGCAACTCGACCCACTCCCCGTCGCCGTCCCGGCCGCTCAACGCCGCCCAGCCCGGCGCGTTGCCCTTGAGGTTGCTGTTGTCCAGTTCCGCGAACCGGACAACGCCCGCACCGGCGAGCCGCACGGTGACCCAGTCGTTCCCGTCGTCCCGGCGCCGGGCGGTCTCCCAGCCCTCGGCCTGATGCGCGGCGAGACCGGGCGAGAACAGGTTGTTGGGCGACGAATAGAACATGTCGCTGCACCCGGTGACCACCGCGCCGTTCTCCAGCGCCGCGAGGTCGAGTGCGCCGAGGTCCAGCAGGCGCGGATCCGGGATCGGCGTGCCGTGCACCCGCAGCCGGGCCACCCCGCCGTCAGGATGCATGGTCAGCCGGACGTGCGTGTAGCGCTTGCTCCCGCCGATCTCGAAGAAGTTCTCCGTATGCCCGGCGGCCGGGCCGCGTTTCACCAGTACGTCCCAGTCCACTTCGGACAGTTCGGCGGCACTGGGATAGCCCTCGACGGCGCAGGCCTCGACCGAGACGAACGGCGGATAGTTCCCCTTGAAGAACGCGGTGTCGACGATGACGCCGGTGATCGCGCCCGCCAGGCCGAGCCGGACGATGGCCTGATCGTCGCCGGGCTCACGGTGCCGCCGGGTCTCCCAGCCGTCGTAGACCTGCCCCTTCGGCCCGAAGGTCTCCGGCCGGTGCGCGGGCGTCCAGGGGTTGACCAGGTTCTCCTTCTCGGCGAACAACTCGTCCGTCGCCCACATCACGGTCCCGCCGAACTTGCGCGAGGCCAGGTCGGGCTTGTTCGTCCATTCAGGACGGTCGTTCACGGTCTCCTCCATCTCAGCACTCGCCCCGGGCCAGCAGGACGCCCGCCGGGTCGTCACCGGTGATCTCCTTGCCCCGCAACCACGTACTCCGGACGAAACCGGCGAGCGGACGTCCGTGGTAGGCACTGACCGGGTTGCGGTGTTTCAGTTTCGCGACGTCGACGACGAACGCCTCGTCGGGCGCGAACACGCTGAAGTCGGCGTCGTACCCGGTCGCCAAGTGACCCTTGCGGCGCATTCCCGCCTGCGCGGCCGGGTTTTCGGCCATCCACCGGACGACGTCGGTGAGCCCGAAGCCGCGCTGCCGCGCCTGCGTCCAGACCGCGGGCAGGCCGAGCTGCAGTCCGGCGATCCCGCCCCAGGCGAGCCCGAAGTCACCGCTGTCGAAGCGTTTCAGCTCGGGCGTGCACGGCGAATGGTCGGTCACCACGCAGTCGATGACGCCGTCCGCGAGCCCGCGCCACAGCAGTTCGCGGTTGGCCGCCTCCCGGATCGGCGGACAGCATTTGAACTGCGTCGCGCCGTCACCGATCTCTTCCGCGGTGAAACTCAGGTAGTGCGGACAGGTCTCGGCGGTCAGCCGGACGCCGTCGCGCCGCGCGCTTTCGACCATCGGCAACGCGTCCGAAGAGGACAGATGCAGGATGTGCGCGCGCACGCCGGTCTTCCTGGCGAGTTCGATGACCTGGGCGATCGCCACGTTCTCCGCGCCGCGGGGGCGTGAACGCAGGAAATCATCGTACTTCTCGCCGTGCGGGTCAGGCGCGTGATCGATCGCGTCGGAGTCCTCCGCGTGCACGATGATCATGCCGTCGAAGGTCCGCAGTTCGGTCATCGCCTCTTCGAGCCCGCGCGCGTCCAGCGGAGGGAACTCGTCGACGCCGGAATGCAGCAGGAAGGATTTGAAGCCGAACACCCCCGCCTCGTGCAGCCCGCGCAGATCCGCCAGGTTGCCGGGGATGGCGCCGCCCCAGAAGCCGACGTCGACGTGCACGCGGCCCTCGGCGGTCTTGCGCTTCACCTCCAGCGCCGCGACGTCGACCGTCGGCGGCAGGCTGTTCAGCGGCATGTCCACGATCGTGGTGACCCCGCCGGCCGCGGCGGCGCGGGTCGCCGAAGCGAAGCCCTCCCACTCGGTGCGGCCCGGGTCGTTGACGTGCACGTGCGTGTCCACCAGACCCGGGAGAAGGACGACGTCCTCGCCGAGTTCGAGTACCCGATCACCGTCCAGCGCGGCACCCGCCGGTTCCACCGCGACGATGCGGCCGCCCTCGACACCGATCGTCGCGGGCACCTCGCCGGCGGCAGTCACGGCTCGGGCGGCCTTGATCACCAGGTCCATCTAGTCCTCCAATTTCCACTGAGTGGAATCGAGGTTTCGCACTCCGACATTAACTTCGGCCGCTGTGCTCGTCAATGAGCCCGGGCGGCGCTACCTTCGCTTGGTGCAGTTAGAAGCCGAGTTCACCAGCGAACCGTTCCACGGCGAGGGTCCGCCACCCGAGCATGCCGTCAAAGCGCGCGACACGGCGGAAGACGCGGGCCTGTCCACCGACTTCGGCCCGCTCGGCACCCTTGTCCGAGGCGACGCCGACGCCCTGCTCGACGCGCTCCCCGCCATCGCCAGGGCGGCACTGGACGGCGGCGCGACCCGCGTGACACTGCAGCTCCGGCAAGTCGGCGACGACACGGGCGACCCCGCCGTCGAACTACACAGCGCCCTCGCCCGCCTCATCGGCGACGTCGAACGCGAACTCGGCGGCAGGCTCGACACCCTCGACCGCGCCGCCAAGCAGCGCGCGGTGCGGCTGCTCAAGGAACGCGGCGCGTTCGGCCTCCGCAAATCGGTGTCGACCGTCGCCGAGGCACTGGGGGTCACGAGGTTCACGGTCTACAACTACCTCAACCGCGACCAAGACTGAAGAGCTGTTTCAACAAAATGTTGACGGCGGCGGATCCGCCGCCGTACCGTCGGTTCCCGTGCCGCTCACCATTCGAGAGTTCAACCAGGCGCCCGCACAGGACGTCCGGCCGGTTCTGACGGCCTGCCTCGACGTCCCTCGCTGGGTGGAAACCCTGCTGGCCAGGCGCCCGTACCCCGACCTGGCCGCGCTGCTCGCCGCGGCCGAGGCGCTCACCCCGCTGCGCCCCGACGAGGTCCAGCAGGCGATGGCCGCCCATCCCCGGATCGGGGAGAAGGCGAGCGGCGAGAGCACCGAGGCGAGCTGGTCGCGGTCGGAACAGTCCGGTGTGGACAGTGCGACCGCTCGCGAGTTCGCGGCGGCCAACGCCGAGTACGAAGCGGCGTTCGGGCATGTCTTCCTGGTGTGCGCGAGCGGCCGGAGCGGCACGGAACTGCTGGAGAACCTGCGTTCGAGGCTTTCGAACGACCCCGAGAAGGAACTCGAAGTGGCCGGGCGAGAGCTGGCCGCGATCGCCGCGCTGCGGCTGGAGAAGGCGGTGACGGCATGAGCCTCGTGACCACGCACATCCTCGACACCGCCGCGGGACGACCGGCGGCGGGCGTCGGGGTCCGGCTCGAAACCGGCGCGGGCGAACCCGTCGCCGACGGCCGGACCGACGCCGACGGCCGGATCCGCGACCTCGGCCCGGAAACCCTGGAACCCGGGGTGTACCGGCTGGTCTTCGACACCGGTGCCCACCTCGGCCCGGACGCGTTCTTCCCCGAGATCACCTTGACCTTCCGCATCGCCGACGGGACCGAGCACCACCATGTGCCGTTGCTGCTGAGCCCGTTCGCCTATTCCACCTATCGAGGGAGCTGATCGCCCGTGGCCATCACCCTGGGCCCCAACCAGTACGGCAAGGCCGAAGTCCGGCTCGTCACCGTTCGGCGCGAAGGCACCGTCCACCATCTCAAGGACCTCACCGTTTCGACGTCGCTGCGCGGCGACCTCGCGGCCACGCACCTCACCGGCGACAACGCCGACGTCGTCGCGACCGACACCCAGAAGAACACCGTCTACGCCTTCGCCAAAGAGGCCCCGGTCGGCGAGATCGAGGACTTCGCCCTGCGCCTCGGACGGCATTTCGTCGACTCGTTCGACCACATCTCCGGCGCCCGCGTCCTGATCGACGAACACGGCTGGAACCGCATCTCCGGTCACGACCACGCGTTCTCCCAGGCAGGCAGCGAAAAGCGCACGACCGCGGTGACCGTTCAGGACGGGCAGGCCTGGGTGGTGTCCGGTTTGGACGATCTAGTCGTCCTCAAGTCGACCGGCTCCGAGTTCCACGGCTTCCCGCGCGACAAGTACACGACGCTGGCCGAGACGAACGACCGGATCCTCGCGACCGCGGTGACCGCGCGCTGGCGCTACCAAGGCGACGGGATCGACTGGGCCACCAGCCACGCCGAAGTCCGGCGGATCCTGCTGGAGACGTTCGCGGACAAGCACAGCCTCTCCCTGCAGCAGACGCTGTACGCGATGGGAGAGGCTGTGCTCAAGGAACGCGGGGAGGTCGCCGAAGTCCGGCTTTCACTGCCGAACAAGCATCACTTCCTGGTGGACCTGTCGCCGTTCGGCCTGAAGAACGACAACGAGGTCTTCTACGCGGCGGACCGGCCGTACGGCCTGATCGAGGGTGTGGTCCTCCGCGACGACGCCGAGGACGCCGGCCTGGCCTGGCACACCCTCGCCGCCTTCTAGGGCACGAAGGATCGAGGGGACTAGGACTTCGGCACGAGTCCCGCCGCCGCGGCCTTGTGCCGGAGTTCGTCCGGCGTGCTCGCGTTCCGCGCGTCCGGCACCTTCGTCGAGGCCGCGGTCGTTCCGCCGAGGGCCTTGAAGATCAGGTCGGCCTCGGCCTTCATCCCGGCCGCGTACGGGTGGTAGGCCACCGCGCGGAAGAGGTCGGTGTCCATGCCGCTCACCCAAGCCGCGTCGCCGGCACAAGCGTCGTGACCGAGGCTGGGCCCGTAGGTATCGACGTAGCGGGCACCCTGCTTGCGAGCGGCGGTGGAGACGGCCTTGTTGAGAGCGCGCTCGACCTCGTCGGTCCAGGCGTAGTCACCGTCGGCGAACGGGACGACGCCGGGGCAATAGCCCTTCGGCGGCACGATCCGCGGGTAGCCGACCAGCACGATGGTGGCGGCGGGAGATCGCTCGCGGACTCCCTTGACGACCCGTTCGAGGTTCCGCTGGGTGTTCTTGATCGCCGCCAGCAGCGTGTCGGTCCCGTTGATCGTGAAATGGTCCTTGCACGGCGAGCCCGTCGGGTCGGAGTCGCGCAGGCCGGGGCAGGTGTAGACCAAGCTGCCGAACACGCCGTAGTCGTTGCCGCCGATGCCGATGGTCACCAGATCGGTGTCCAGGGTCAGTGCCTCGAACTGCGGGGGCACACTGCCGAGCGCGAGACTCGGCGACGGCACCGTCTGCGGTTTCGTCATGTTCGTGGTGTCCGCCGACGAGCAGCTGACGTCAGTGAACGCGCCGGACTTGTAGTAGAGCCCGAGCTTCGTGGCGAGCCAAGCCGGATAGTTGTTGTTCGACCGGAAGCACCAGCTCGCCTGCTGCCACGGGATCAGCGGGCCCGCGGTGTACGAGTCGCCGAGGGCGACGTACTTGCGGAAGGACGGGGTTCCGGCCGCGCTCGCCGGCGTCCCGAAACTCGCTAGGGAGATGACTGCCAGCAGGGCGGCGACGGCAAGGCGGGCGGTACGGCGCATGGCGACCTCGTGATCCTCCGTTGGACACTCCGCCGATCCTGACAAGATCTCACCGCCATCCACAATAGAAGTGAGCATCTTTCACGTTTCAGGGGTGAGAACGCCAGTAGATAGAACGCTCTATCATGAGGGCGTGACTGGGACCAGGGAACGCATCGTCACCGCCGGCGCCGAACTGCTCCGGCGGAACGGGTACACCGGCACGGGCGTGAAGCAGATCGTAGAGGCCGCGAAGGCGCCTTTCGGTTCGTTGTACCACTTCTTCCCGGGCGGCAAAGAACAACTCGGCGAAGAGGTCATCCGGACCTCCGGGATGATGTACCTCGCGCTGTTCGACATCTTCTTCGCCGACGAGCCGGACCTGCTCCACGGGATCGAGGCGTGCTTCGCCAGCGCGGCCGAAACGCTCCGCGCGACCGATTACGCCGACGCCTGCCCCATCGCGACGGTCGCCCTGGAGGTCGCGAGCACCAACGAAAAACTGCGGATCGCCACCGCCGACGTCTTCACGGCGTGGATCGACGCGGGCACCGAAAAGCTGCGGAAGTACGGCCTCGAACCCGAGGCCGCGCGGCGACTCACCATCGCACTGGTCAACAGTCTCGAAGGCGCGTTCGTGCTGAGCCGATCGCTGCGGAACACCGAAGCACTCGACGTCGCCGGGATCTCGACCGTCGCCCTGGCGCGCACCCTGCTCCCGTGAAGGCCTCCTTCCCTACGCTGAGGGTAGGGAAGGAGGCCTCCACGGACGGCTAGCGGGAGGCGAGGTACGCCCGCCAGTCCCCCAGGGACGTGATGTCGGTCAGGTCCGGTGAGTCCACATAGGACGAACGCAGGACGGTCGCGAGACAGGCCGCGCCGTCCTCCAGTTCGACGACGCCCAGCTCCAGTTCCGGCGGCTCCGCCGGGACGAGGTGGTCGCGCAGGACCGCGAGCGGTAGGTCGTAGACCTCCCCGACCACGGCCCCGGAGCCGCCCTGGTACATCGCCGGGAACCGGTCACCCACCGAGAAATACCGGTACTTCGGGGCGGAACGCGCCACGCAGCACAGCGGGGCGCCCTGCAACTGCTCGTGCAGCGGTCCGCCGCGCATCCCGCCGCCGTTGAGGAACATCAGAACCACGACATGATCCCTTCGATCCCGAAGTACACCCCGAACACCGCGGCAAGGATCCCGAGGATCCAGCCGATCTCGCGGATCTTGCCCTTGCAGATCTTGATCAGCACGTAGGCGACCAGTCCGGCGCCGATCCCGTTGGTGATCGAGTAGGTGAACGGGATCAGCGCGATGGTCAGGAACACCGGGATCGCGAAATCCAGGTCCCGCCAGGGAATCCGCGCGCACTGCGCCATCATCATCCCGCCGATGACCACCAGCGCGGGCGCCGCGGCCTGCGCCGGGACGACCGCCGCGATCGGGGTCAGGAACAGCGTCGCGGTGAACAGGCCGCCGGTGACGATACTCGCCAGCCCGGTCCGCGCGCCTTCGCCGACACCGGCCGCCGACTCCAGGAAGACCGTGTTCGGGGCCGATCCGGTCACGCCGCCCGCGAGCGCGCCGGCGCCGTCGACCAGCAGGATCCGGCCCATCCCCTCGACCTTGCCGTCCTTCGTCAGCCCCGCTTCCTCGGAGACGCTGGTGATCGTGCCCATCGCGTCGAAGAACCCGGAAAGCACCAGGGTGAACAGGAACACCGCCGCGGTCACCGCGCCCGCCGACCCGAAGCCGCCGAAGAGATCGATGTCCCCCAGCAGGCTGAAATCGGGATGCGCCACGACCTGGTCGGGCACCTTGGGTTCGACCAGGCCCCACCCTTCGACGTGGAACACGCTGTTGACGAGCACCGCGAGCCCGGTCGCGACCGCGATGCTGATCAGCACCGCGCCCGGCACCCCGCGGCTCACGAGCACGATCATCAGCAGCAGGCCGAGGCAGAAGATCGCGATCGGCCAGCCCTCCAGATGACCGGCGATCCCCATCCGCACCGGGACGGTCGACTGCGCGGCGTCGGGGGTCCGCGTGACGAATCCGGCGCTGACCAGGCCGACCAGCGCGATGTAGAGCCCGATGCCGACGGTGATCGCGACCTTGAGCGGCATCGGGATCGCGTTGATGATCCGTTCCCGGATCCCGGAAACGGCCATGAACACGATGCACACGCCTTCGAGGACGACGAGTCCGAAGGCCTGCGCCCACGTCATGGTGGGTGCCATCTGGAAGGCGACGACGCCGTTGACGCCGAGGCCCGCCGCGAGCGCCAGCGGCGCGTTGCCCACGAGGCCCATCAGGATGGTGGTGACCCCCGCCGCCAGCGCGGTCGCGGTGGTGATCGCCTCGGTGCTCAGCCGCGCGCCGGTGATGTCGGCCGACGCGCCGAGGATGAGCGGGTTGAGCAGCACGATGTAGCACATCGCGACGAAAGTGGTGATCCCGCCGCGCACCTCGCGGCCGATCGTGCTGCCGCGGTGGGAGATCTTGAACCAGCGGTCGAGCCCGGACAGCCGCCTCGGCTCGGGCGCGGGCAGGTGGGGACGCTCGGTACCTAATTGGGTCATGCCTACTCCACAACGTTGTGGGGCGGGAGAAATCAGTAAGCCTTCTTGTCGGGTTTCGACAGCCAGGCCTGGAAAGGCGCGAAAGAGTCCGGAAGGGACAGTCGGCCGACGGGTAGCGGCCAGGTCTCACGCGGGCGGGAAAAGAGGTCGTAGAACTCGCGGTCGTCGAAGCCCGCCTCGGCCGCGTCGTGGCGGTCCGCGGCGTAGACGACCTTGCCGACACGCGCCCAGAGCGCGGCCGAGAGACAGAGCGGGCAAGGCTCGCACGAGGTCACGAGGACACAGCCGTCGAGTTTGTAGTCGCCGATCGCCTGGCAGGCGGCGCGGATCGCGACGACCTCGGCGTGCGCTGTCGGGTCCAGGGTCGGCGTCACCTGGTTGGTCCCGGTGGCCAGTACCGAACCGTCCCGGACGATCATCGCGCCGAACGGGCCACCGCCGTTTTCGACGTTCGCGGTGGCCAATTGGACGGCCTCGGCGAGCCACTTCTGCTGCTCGGACTCCGAAATGGACAGAGGGGTACCCACGAAAGGTCTCCTAGCTCGAAAAGTTCGGTTCTGGTCAGGTGCCGGTGAGGTGTTCGGGGCGCACCGGGACACGGGTGAGCGCGAGCCCGGTGGCCGCGCGGATGGCCGCGACGATCGCCGGGGTGGACGAGATCGTCGGCGGCTCGCCGACCCCGCGCAGACCATACGGCGCGTTGGGGTCCGGGCGTTCCAGGACGTCGATGTCCATCGGCGGCATGTCCAGCACGGTCGGGATCAGGTAGTCGGTGAACGACGGGTTGCGGATCTTCCCGCCGACGGTCTGGATCTCCTCCATCACCGCGAGCCCGAGGCCCTGCGCCGATCCGCCCTGGATCTGGCCGAGTACCGCCTGCGGGTTGAGGGCCTTTCCGACGTCCTGCGCGCAATCGAGCGCGACGACCTTGATCAGCCCGAGTTCGGTGTCGACGTCCACGACGGCGCGGTGTGCCGCGAAACCGTATTGGACATGCGCGTCGCCCTGTCCCGTCTCCGGATCGATGGGCACGGTCGGGCGGTGCCGCCATTCGACGGTCTCGTCGAAGACCTCGTCGCCGAGGACGTCGGCGAGGTCCGCCAGCACGCTGCCGTCCGCCGAGACGACCTTGTTCCCGACGACGCTCAGCTTCCCGTCGGCGCCGAGTCTGCCCGCCAGATGCTTGTGCAGTCCCGACCGCACCGCGACGCACGCGGCCTGGACGGCGCCGCCGGTGACGTAGCTCTGCCGGGAAGCCGACGTCGAGCCGCCGTTGCCGATGGTGGTGTCCATCGGCAGGATCGTCACCTGCTCGATGCCGAGTTCGGTCCGCACGATCTGCTGCATGATCGTCACCAGACCCTGGCCGACCTCGCAGGCCGCGGTGTGCACGGTCGCCGCGGGTTCGCCGCCGACGAGCTGCAGCCGCACGCGGGCCGTCGAGTAGTCGTCGAAGCCTTCGGAGAAGCAGATGTTCTTGATCCCGACCGCGTAGCCGACCCCGCGGACGACGCCTTCACCGTGCGTGGTGTTGGAGACGCCGCCGGGCATCCGGCGCAGGTCGAGTTCCTCGTGCGCGACCGGCAAGGGCTTGGCGCGCAGGCGTTCCAGCAGTTCGGCGACGGGCGCGGCCGAGTCGACCACCTGACCGGTCGGCATGACACTGCCCTCGGCCATCGCGTTGCGGATCCGGAGGTCGACCGGGTCGATGCCACAGGCCTCGGCGAGTTTGTCCATTTGTGACTCATAGGCGAAACCCGCCTGCACCGCGCCGAATCCGCGCATCGCGCCACAGGGCGGATTGTTGGTGTACACGCCCCAGCAGTCGACCGAAACACTGTCCACATTGTACGGACCGACCCCGAGCGTGGCGGCGTTCGCGACCACCGCGCCGGTGGACGACGCGTACGCCCCGCCGTCCAGGTACAGCTTCGCCTTCACATAGACGAGCCGGCCGTCCTTGTCCGCGCCGTGCTCGTAGTACATCTTCGCCGGGTGGCGGTGCACGTGGCCGTAGAAGGATTCCTCGCGGTTGTAGACCATCTTGACCGGTTTGCCGGTGTGCAGCGCCAGCAAACACGCGTGGACCTGGATCGAGAGATCCTCGCGGCCGCCGAACGCGCCGCCGACCCCGCCGAGCGTCAGCCGCACCTTGTCCTTGGGCAGGCCCAGCGCGGCGACGATCTGCTGCTGGTCGACGTGAAGCCATTGCGTGGCCACGTAAAGGTCGACGCCGCCTTCGGTGTCCGGGATCGCCATTCCCGACTCGGGACCGAGGAAGGCCTGGTCCTGCATGCCGACCTCGTAGACCCCGGACACCACGACGTCGGCCTTGACCGACTGGTCGCCCCGGCGGATCTTGGCGTGCCGCACGACATTCCCGCCGGGATGCAGCTCGGCGCCCTCACCCGCGGCCGCCTTCTCGGAGTCGGTCACCGGTTCGAGGACGTCGTAGGAGACCTTGATCCGCTTCATCGCCCGGCGCGCGGTCTCGGGATGGTCCGCGGCGACGAGCGCGACGGGCTCACCCTGGTAGCGCACGACATCGACGGCGAGCACCGGCTGATCGGAGTGCTCCAGGCCGTACTTGTTCACCCCGGGCACGTCTTCGTGGGTCAGCACCGCGTAGACCCCTTGCACCGCGAGGGCTTCGGCGATGTCGATGCCGGTGATCCGCGCGTAGGGATGCGGACTGCGCAAGGTGGCGCCCCACAGCATGTCCTCGTGCCACAGGTCCGAGGAATAGGCGAACTCACCGCGCACCTTGACCGTGCCGTCCGGGCGCCGCGGACTCGTCCCCACCCCGTTGCCGGTGGTGGTCTGCTTGGCCGTCTCAGTCGAGGTCATACCGTCTCCCTCAGCCGGGCGCTGGCCACGGCCAGCTCGCGGGCGATCTCGTCTTCGGATTCTTCGCGCGGCGCCCCGTCGGTCACCACGGTCACGCCGCCGACGAACAGCCGCGCGATCGGCGGGGTGGCGCCGAGCACCAGCGCGGCGACCGGATCGGTGATCCCGGCGTAGTTCAGGCCGGTCAGATCCCAGACGGCGAGGTCGGCCAGCTTGCCGACCTCGATCGAGCCCAGTTCCTTCGCCCGGCCGAGGCAGCGCGCGCCGCCCATGGTGCCCATCCACAGCGCCTCACGAGTGGTCAGCGCCCGCGGCCCGCCACGCTGCCGCGCCTGCAGCAGCGACTGGTGCAGCTCCTCGCCCAGCCCACCGGATTCGTTGGACGCGGCGCCGTCGGCGCCCAGCCCGACCGGCACCCCGGCGTCGAGCAGCTGCCGGACCGGGGCGATCCCCGCGCCGATCCGCCCGTTGGACGTCGGGCAGTGCGCCGCGCCCGTGCCCGTGGCGCCCATCCGCCGGATCGCCTCCGGGGCGAGATGGATCGAATGCGCGAGCCAGACGTCGTCGCCGAGCCATCCGAGCTTGTCGGCGTACTCGGCGGGTGTGCAGCCCGCCTCCGCGAGGCACTGCTTCTCCTCGTCGATCGTCTCGGCGAGATGCGTGTGCAGCCGGACTCCCTTGCGCCGCGCGAGTTCCGCCGCACCGGTCATCAGCCGCTCGCTCACCGAGAACGGCGAGCACGGCCCGGCCGCGATCTGGAGATGCGCGCCCGCCGAGTCGTCGTGGAACCGGTTGATCGCCGCCTCGGTGCCGAGCAGCGCGGCCTCGGTCTCCTCGACGAGGTTGTCCGGCGGGAGCCCGCCCTGCGACTCACCGCGGTCCATCGAGCCGCGGACCACGTGCAGCCGCACGCCGACGCGGATCCTGGCGGCGGCGAGGGCTTCGACCTGGTCGCCACCGTCACGCGGGAAGACGTAGTGGTGGTCGGCGACGGTGGTGCAGCCGGTGGTGGCGAGGCGGGTGAGCCCCGCCGTGGCCGCCGCGTGCGTGATGTCGGCGTCGAGCCTGCTCCAGACCGGGTAGAGCGCGACGAGCCACTCGAACAGCGTGTGGTCGGCGGCGAGACCGCGCGTGGCCCACTGGTAGAGGTGGTGGTGGGTGTTGATCAGGCCCGGCGTGACCAGGTACCCGGAGCCGTCGATCCGTTCGTCGTACTCGTCTTCGGGCGCCCTGCCACCGCCGACGGCCGCGATGCGGTCGTTCTCGATGACGACATGGCCCGAGGCGTGCTCGGTGCCCGCTCCGTCGACAGTGGCTATCGCGGCGTTCTCGATGACGGTCTTCACGTGCTCACTCCCCTGGTCGCGGCCAACCGGACGGCGTCGAGGATCTTCTCGTATCCGGTACACCGGCACAGGTTCCCCGCCAGCGCCTCGCGAATCTCCTCGTCGGCGGGATTCTCGACCCGGTTGAGCAGATCGTGCGCGGCCACGACGAGGCCGGGGGTGCAGAAGCCGCATTGGACGGCGCCCGCGTCCACAAAGGACTGCTGGACCCGGTCCAGCTCGTCGCCGTCGGCGAGCCCTTCGACCGTGCGGACCTCGCGGCCCTCGACCTGACCGGCCGCGACCAGGCACGAACACACCGGGACGTCGTCGAGGTACACCGTGCAGGAGCCGCATTCGCCCTGCTCACAGGCGTTCTTGGAGCCCGGGAGACCGAGTCGCTCGCGGAGCACGTAGAGCAGGCTCTCGCCTTCCCAGACGTCGTCGGCCTGGCGGGATTCGCCGTTGATCGTCACGTTCACGCGCACTCGCGTTCACCCTTCTGGAAGTCGTTCCACGCCCAGGTCAGCGTCCGCCGCGCCAGGACGGACAACGCGTGCTTGCGGTAGTCGGCGCTGCCGCGGACGTCGTCGATCGGCGACGACGCCTCCGACACCAGCTCGCCGAACCGGCGTTTGACCGAATCCGCGATGGACGCCTTGGTGGACCAGGGAAGTTCGGCCGAAAGGAACTCTTCGGCGGCGGTCGCCCGGCGCGGGGTCGGCGCCGCCGAGCCGACGGCCGCGCGGATTCCGCGACTGTCCAGGTGCAAGGCCAGCGCGAACGAGCAGACCGCGATGACCATCGCGTTGCGGGTCCCGACCTTGGCGAACTGCTGTGGCCCGACGCCGGCGGGCAGGTGCACGGCGGTGATCAGCTCGTCCGGCTCGAGGGCGTTGCGCTTCACGCCGAGATAGAAGTCCTCCGCCGGGATCAGCCGGGTTCCGCGTACGGACGCGGCCTCGACTTCGGCGCCGAGCACGAGCAGGACAGGGTGCGTGTCACCGGCGGGCGACGCGGCGCCGAGGTTACCGCCGACGGTGCCGCGGTTGCGGATCTGCGGCGAGCCGACGGTGCGCGAGGCCATCGCCAGCGCGGGCAGAACTTCACCCAGCTCAGCGATCACCCGGACGTAGGGCACGGACGCACCGAGCCGGATCCTGCCGTCGGTCTCGGTCCACTCGGCGAGTTCGGTGACGCGGTTGAGATCGAGCAGGGCGCCGGGACGGCGGTGGTCGAAATTGAGCTCCACCATGACGTCCGTGCCGCCCGCGATGGGTACCGCGTCGGGCCGCTCGGCCTTGACGGCGAGCGCCTCGGTCAGCGAGCTGGGGCGCAGGAAATCCACTCTCGGGCTCCTCGGTTCGGCGGCGGGCTGTGACGGCTGACTCAGTAGACGCCCTGCGCCCGTACGGCGGCAACGGTGCCGAAGCATGAAATCTCCCCAGCACAAGCCGGTGGTTTTGTGGTTTCCTACAAACCTGATGACGACCGTGAAAACTCTGCTCGCGCTGCCCGGGTTGCGCTTGCGCGTACGCGCCGGCACGGCCCTGCTCGACCGCCCGGTCTCCCGGATCTACGTCACCGAACTGCCCGACCCGGGGCGATACGTGTCGGCGGGCGAACTCGTCCTGAGCGGGTTGCTGTGGTGGCGCGGGCCCGGTGATTCCGAGGCTTTCGTCGCCGCGCTGGCGAAGGCCGGGGCCGCGGCGCTGGCGGCTTCCGGAGCGGATTCCGACGGAATCCCCGAAGACCTCGTCGAAGCCTGCACGCGGCACGGGATTCCGTTGCTGGAGGTACCGGCGGATCTGTCGTTCTCGGTCGTCACCGAACGGGTCGTCCTCGCGCTCGCGGCGGCCGCGGAAGGCGCCCGCAAACGTTTGCTTTCAGCGGCGACCGAGGACGTCCCGCTGGAGACGCTGCTGGACCGGGCCCGCGCGGAGATCGGCCTCCCCTGCTGGGTCGTGCCCGCGACAGCGCCGACGGAGCTGGTGCGGCGCTTCGTCGCCGCGGGCGGCCGCGCGCTGGAAGCGGACGACGTCACCGTCCGGACGGTCGGCGGACGGCACGCGGTGCCGTGGTTGCTCGCGATCGGCGGCAGGCTCACCGCGGCACAGGCGGAGATCGCCGAAGAACTCGCCGGGCTGATCGGGCTCGCGCGCACCCGGGCGGACGAGGTCCGCGCGGTCACCGACCGGGTCCTCGAACCGCTGCTGACCGCCCTCGACGAGGGAAGTGATCCGCACGCGGCGCTGACCGCGACCGGGCTGCGCGGCGATCTGCGTGTCGTCGTCGCCCGCGCCGAGGGTTCCGAAGCGGCGCGCGGGATCCTGACCGAGTTGCTGCCGCCGGGCGCACTCGTCGGCGCGGGCGGAGAAGAGACCTGGGCGGTGGCCGAGGACGACGGCGAGTGGCCGGAGGACTGGCCCACCACGGTGGCCGCGGCCTTGGCGGGAATGGAATCGCTGCTGCCGTGCCGCCGGGTGCTGATCGGGATCAGCGACCGTTCCCCGGTTTCCGCGCTGCGGGGCGCGAAAGAGGTCGCGCGCTACGCGCTGGCCGTGGCGGCGGAACGGCCGGGCACGATCGAGGTCGTCCCCGGCGGTGAGATCGGCATGCACCGGCTGCTGCTGGCGGGCGCGTCCGACGACCTGCGGGCGGCGTTGCGGCGACGGGTACTGGGCCCACTGCTGAGCTACGACGCCGAGCAGGGCACCGATCTGGTGCACACCCTGCGCGTCTTCCTCGAATGCTCCGGCTCGCCGACCCGGGCGGCGCGGGCGCTGCACGTCCACGTCAACACGTTGCGGTACCGGATCGGGCGGGCGAGCGAACTGCTCGGCGTCGATCTGACCGAGTTCACCGAACAGCTGGACGTCTATCTGGCTTTGTCGGCAGGGAGCTGAAATGCGCATCACCACGGCGAAGGAAGCCGCCTACGACCCGCGGGTGGTCGCGTTCGGGCGGATGATGGGCGCGGCGAACCGGCTCGAATACCTCCTCGGCCGCGCGCTGGAGACCGAATGCGGGATCTCGCATCTGATGTTCGAGGTCCTGCTGATCGTCGGGCGGTCGGGTGCGGCCGGGATGAGCATGCGCGCGATCGCCCAGGAGCAGGTGCTGACCACCGGCGGCGCGACCCGGCTGGTCGACCGGATGACGACGCTCGGCTTGGTGATCCGCACCGCCGACCCCGACGACCGGCGCGTACAACTCGTCCGGCTGACCGATGCGGGCGAGGAAACGACCGTGCGGGCGGCGCGGGTGCACGTCGAGAACATCCAGCGGTTCTTCCTCGACCCCCTGCCCGTCGATCACCGCGAGCAGTTCGCACGGGATCTGCGGACGCTGAGCCATTTCGCCCGCGACGCGCTCCCCCGGCTCCGATAGGGTCACTCGACTTTGACCGGCTTTTCCAGTGCCGCCAGCATCTTCTCGCGGTCCAGCTGCTTCTCCGACTTCGCCACCACGAAAGTCGCGACGCAGTTTCCCAGCAGGTTCACGAAAACGCGCATAGAGTCCATCAGCCGGTCCGCGCCGAGCAGCAACGCGACCCCGGCGACCGGGAACGCGCCAATCGCGGCGGCCGTCGCCGACAGGGCGAGGAACGACGAGCCCGGTACGCCCGCCATCCCCTTCGAAGTGAGCATCAGGATCCCGACCGCGAGCAACTGCTGCCCGATCGACATGTCGACTCCGAATGCCTGCGCCAGGAACACCGTGCAGATCGACAGGTAGATCGTCGCGCCGTCGAGGTTGAACGAATACCCTGTCGGCACCACGAGGCCGGTCGCCGCACGCGAGCAGCCGGCATCGGTCAGCTTCGTCATGATCCGCGGCATCACGGACTCGGTCGACGCCGTGCCGAGGGCCAGCAGGAACTCTTCACGGGCGTACCGGAGGAATCGCCAGATCGAAACCCCGGCATAGAACCGGGAAATCAAGGCGAGAATCAGGACGAACAGCACACCGGCGCCATAGCAGGCGGCGATCAGTTTCGCGTACGTCCCGAGCGTGGAAATCCCGTACTGGCCGATGATGAACGCCATCGCGCCGAACGCGCCCAGCGGTGCCACGCGCATGATCCAGCCCATCACCTTGAAGATGATCTGCTGCACCTGGTCGACGAAGCCGAGTACCAGCGGCGCCCGTTCCCGGCCGATGGCCGCCAGCGCGACGCCGAAGAACACCGCGAACACCAGCACCTGCAACAACTGGTTCTCCGCGAACGCGTTGACGACGCTGTCCGGAATGGTATGGAGGAGGAAGTCGCCGATGGACGGCAAATGGCCGCCGTTGGTCTTCTTGTCCACCGCGGCCGGGTCGAGGGTCGCCGGGTCGATGTCGAGCCCGCTGCCCGGCCGGAACACGTTGGCGATCAGGAGACCGAAGACCAGCGCGAAGGTCGTGACTATCTCGAAGTACAGGATCGCCTTGAACCCGATCCGGCCGACCGCCTTGATGTCACCGACCGCCGCGATCCCGGTCACCACGACACAGAAGATCAGCGGCGCGATGATCATCTTGATCAGCCGGATGAACCCGTCGCCGACCGGTTTCAGCTGCGCACCCAGCGACGGCCAGAAATGTCCGATCAGGACACCGGCCACCACGGCGACCAGCAACTGCACGAACAATGACGTGTACCAACGCCCACCGGACTTCGACATGGGCGGAACCTAAGGGGCGGATGTTCCGCGCGTGTTACGCCGCGCTGTGAGAGGAACCACCCTCGGCCGCGGTCCTCACTAGACTCCAGGTCATGAACACTCCCCTCGCGCTCCGGCGGGCGACCCCCGCGGACTCCGACGCCGTCGCGGAAATCTGGTACCACGGCTGGAAAGACGGCCACCTCGGCAACGTGCCCGACACACTCGTGCGCATCCGTACCCGCGAGTCCTTCTGGGAACGCGCCAGGGCACGAGTCGGCGACACCACCGTCGCGGTGGCGCACGGAGAAGTGGCGGGATTCGTGATGGTCGTCGGCGACGAGGTCGAGCAGGTCTACGTTTCCTCGGCTCATCGCGGGAGCGGGGTCGCCGGGACACTGCTCACGGAAGCCGAACGGCTTGTGGGCGAGGGCGGGCATTCCCGTGCCTGGCTCGCGGTCGCGCCGGGGAACGCGCGGGCGCGGCGGTTCTATGAGCGGTGCGGGTGGGTCGATGACGGCGAGTTCGAGAATCAGGTCGCCGGGCCGGATGGGCCGGTTTTGGTTCCCTGTCGGCGTTATGTGAAGGCGGTTGCCGGTTGGGGTGGGCGGTAAGGGAGGCAGGTTCGCACGCCACTTTATTCTTCGGTGTCGATGGCATCGCATCCGAACTCAAGGACAGGCCGTGGCAGCTCCCCAGTTGAAAACATCCCTCACCCACTAGTAGTAATACGAACATGCGTTCGAATTTCTTTGGTATTATCGTGGGGTGTCCGAGACGATCCTTCCCGAGTTGCCGCAGGAGTTGTGGCGCGCTGGCAAGCTGGAGCTTGCCCATGGCGTGCAACAGTTCTTGCAGGTGATCAGGGTCGCTACCGCCGGGTTGGGACAGTATCTGGCGGAGATCGAGTCTCGGGGCGCGAAAGACTTGTACGGGTATGGTTCGACGGCCAAATGGTTCGCCGATGTGGCCGGGCTTTCCTTCGGTGAGGCGCGGCCGGTGGTGAATCGGGCGATCGCGCTGAATCCGACGCGTGGGTTGGATGGGACCGAGCTTCCGGCTGTGGCGCCCGCGACGGCGGCTGCGGCTGCTGAGGGGGCGGTCGGGGACGAACGGATCCAGCAGATTCTGGACTTCCTGGCCAGCCTGCCGCTCGACACGTCAGCAGAGGACCGGGAGCATGCGGAGAAGACCCTGGCTGAGCTGGCCCGGCACGCGGGTCCCCGGCAGCTGGCGGAAGCCGAACAGAACCTACTCGGCTGGCTGGATCCTGATGGTGCTGAGCCGAAGGAGCCTGAGCCAAAGCAGCCGCGCCGGGAACTCACTCTGGAGCGCCGCAAGGACGGGTTCTGGAAACTGAACGGCCTCCTCGACGACGAGGCCGGTGCCCGGACCGCCGCAGCCCTGGAGGCCTACGCTGCGCCGCGCCCAGTGGACGAATTCGGCCAAGCCGATCTGCGCACCAAACCCGAGCGCCTGGGTGATGCGTGGGTGGACCTGGTCGACCTCGCCATCGCCTGCCCCGACCAACCCGGCACCTCCGGCTACCGCACCCTGGTGCACGTCACCATCGGCCTCGACGAACTCAAGTCGGGCCTCGGGACGGCGTGTGTGGACTACGTCGGGACGATGACCGCCCGCGAGGCCCGGATGGCGGCCTGCGACTGCCTCATGCTGCCCGTGGTCCTCAACGCCGCCGGAGAACCGTTGGATGTGGGGCGCCTGCGACGGTTCGTCACCCCAGGCCAGCGACGAGCGTTGAACATCCGCGACGGGGGCTGCGCCTTCCCGGGCTGTCATCGGCCGCCGAAGAACTGCCACGCCCACCACATTCATCACTGGGCAGACGGCGGACCGACCGACCTGCGGAATCTCACGTTGCTCTGCGGCTTCCATCACCGCTTGATCCACCACGGGGACTGGCAAGTCCGCATGGCCGCAGACGGCCTACCGGAGTTCATCCCGCCCCAATATCTGGACCCGCTACGACAAACCCGGCGCAACACCCTCCACCGCGCCGCTTAACCCCTGTATCACCCGAGGAGCCCGCGCCAGCCACACCGGCGACGGGCCCCTCGGCATGCCCACACCCCCTCGGCCCCGCCCGAACGCATTTAGCCGACTAAACGCGCTCCCCGACCGCACCGGACTGGGTGGATCGTGAGTGCTAAGTGTCGTTCTAGTGAGGGGTAAGTCAAAGGTGGCGTGACCGAGTCCTGTAGCGCGTGAAGGCCCCCTTCCCTCGGCTCAGCCGAGGAAACTCGACCTTCACACCCTGCCCAGTACATAAAGACCCGAGAGACTCCTTTATGGAGCACGGCAAATCCCACAATGTGTCCCTTGTAGACAGACAGTGCGCGGCTGGCTCCCGTCGCCCAGTCCAGACCACGCCTCATTCGACTTACCCTCTAGAACAGAATGAAGGAGCTTTAGGTCTGCGCCAGCAGATGACGGCGCAGCCCTGGGTGAGGAAGTAGACGTCGAAACCAGTACAGCCGTCGACGACCCTGCGGTGAACATCGAGACCAGAGCCGTGCCCTGGCCGCGGCGGTCGGCGTAGAGCCGTCGTGGTCAACGGCGCGGCCATCCACGGCGGCCTCGCAGCGGCGGAGACCCAACGACCGCCGCCCGCGACCAATCCAGCAGGTTCGCCATCTGCAACTCCGCCAGTAGCTCGTAAAACCGCTGCCGCACACCGGCCTCGGTCCAATCCCGCAACCGGCACCACCACCCCAAAGCGCACCGGCACACACGGGTCACGAATGACGAAGAGACACCATTGAGGGATAAGGAAAGTGCCACGGCAGTGGACCGAAAGCGTCCGTCGCCGCCCACGACCACCCGACCGTAAGCACGAATCGCATTTAGCCGACTAAACGCGCCAACACCCCGCGTGCACGCACCGCAATCAGTCGGCTGAACGCGTGTCAGGCGTCAGGGAACCACTGCGGCCGGTTCGCCCGAGCCCAAGTAGGCCAACGCCATCTCGGTCATTTCGCTCGCCCAAACCTCCCAGCTCAGGCCGTCGGACCAGTAGCGACCGGTGGCCGCGCGGTGCACGCAGGAACCGATGACGGTCCGCGTCAGCATGCCGATGGCCTGCTCGCGATCCGTCCGGCGGATCTCCTCGAACCAAGGCCGCGCGGCTTCGACGAAGGCGGTCTGGATCGCGGCCAAGGCCTGGAGCCCGCGTTCGCGTCCGTCGGCGCGCTGACCGTCGAGCAGCTCCGGGAAGATCCGGTCGTGGCGGGCGAAGGTGTCCGCCAGAGCACGGGTGAACGCGCCCACGATGCCGTCCAGTCCGGGAGGCGCCGCCCGAAGCGCTTCGCTGACACCACTTTCCAACTGGCCGAGCAACTGGTCCTTCACGGCGTACAGCAGCTGGTTCTTGCCCACGAACCGGCGATAGATCGCGCCCACCGACATGCCCGCCCGCTCGGCGACCGCCGCCACGGTGAACTCCTCGATGCCCTGTTCGGCCAGGACATGCTCGGCGGCGGCCAGCACCTTGTGCAGGGACTCCCGGCTGCGGGCTTGTTGCGGCGGGCGAAAACCCTGCTCGACGGATCGCTGACTCACCGGGCGCACGTTACCTCCCGTCGGTGGGTGGCCGAACCTCGACCAAATGCGAATGATAACTTCCGTTCGCATCTGACGAGACCGGGCAGCATGGAGGGCGGCACGATGGTGAGCATCGAGGTGCAGGGCGCGTACGTCGATTTCCCGATCTTCGACGCCAAGACCCGCTCGCTCAAGAAAGAAGTGCTCGGCAAGGTCGGCGGCAAGATCGGTACCACCGCGAAGGTCCCCATCGTCGAGGCGCTCAGGGACATCACCCTGTCACTGAGCGACGGCGACCGAGTCGGCCTGGTCGGGCACAACGGTGCCGGGAAGTCCACTCTCCTGCGGCTGCTGTCCGGCATCTACGAGCCGACGCGGGGCACCTCGCGGGTCGTCGGCCGGATCGCGCCGGTCTTCGATCTCGGCGTGGGGCTGGATCCGGAGGTCTCCGGCTACGAGAACATCCTGATCCGTGGCCTGTTTCTCGGCATGAGCCGCAGGCAGATGGAGAAGCGGGTCGACGACATCGCGGAGTTCACCGAGCTCGGCGACTATCTGCGCATGCCCCTGCGCACCTACTCCGCCGGCATGCGGGTGCGGCTCGCACTCGGCGTGGTGACCACCATCGACCCCGAGATCCTCATCCTCGACGAGGGCCTCGGCGCGATCGACGCCGCGTTCCTCACCAAGGCGCGCGAACGGCTGGTCGACCTCGCCCGCCGCTCGGGCGTACTGGTGTTCGCCTCACACGCCGACGAACTGCTGCGCGAACTGTGCACCACCGCACTCTGGATGGACGAAGGCCGGATCCGCGCGCACGGCCCACTGGACGAGGTTCTCACCGGATATCACGGAGTTCTGCGCGCGTAACCGTCCAATTCGGACCGCGAGAACGAAAGCTCACCTTCGTCCACCGCACCGCAATCCAGCCCTCGCAGCAGGAAACCCGCCAGCGCCTGGGCGGTCGCGGGCTCGTCCAGCACCCCGCGCCCGGTCTGGTCCGCGTAGTCCCGCAACCGCCCCGATGCCGCCGGGAAGCCCTCGCGGAAGAACGCGTACGTCGCGGCGAACCGGGTCGGCAGCTGGTGCGGGTGCAGATCCCAGCCCTGATAGAAGCCGCGCTCCAGGGAGCGCCGCACCAGGCGCAGATGTTCGCGCCAAGCCGGGAGGATCGCGTCGCCGACAGGCAGCTTGTTCGTCGAGCCGTCGGAAAGCCGGACACCGGTACCGGCGGCCGAAACCTGCATGAGCTGCTTGGCGAAGTCGGCGGCCGGATGTTCCATGCTCTGGTACTCGGCGCCGATGCCGAGACCGGCGCTGTAGTCGTAAGTCCCGTAGTGCAGCCCCGAACACCGGCCGCGCGCGGCCTCGATGATCCGCGGCACCGCGACCGTCCCATCGATGTCCACAATGGACTGCGCGGTCTCGATCTGGACTTCGAACCGCAGAGCACCGTCGGGCAGGCCGTACGCGGATTCGAGGCGCTCCAGGACATCCGCCGCCACTTCGACCTGCTCGACGGCGGTCACCTTCGGCAGTGTGACGACGAATCCTTCCGGCAGCGGCCCGCTTTCCAGTAGTCCCGCCAAAAACAGGTCCAGGGTACGGATACCGCGACGCCGGGTCGCCTGTTCGAAGCTCTTGAACCGGATGCCGACGAAAGGTGTCCCGCCTGTGATGGCCAGCGTCCGCCCCGCCGCGAGCGCGGTGGCGTCCTCCTCGTCATCGCCGGGCCTGCCGTAGCCGTCTTCGAAATCGATCCGCAGATCCTCGATCGGCTCGGTGAGCAGTTTGGTCCGGACGCGGTCGGCGACGTCCGCGTCCAGGCTCAGCTGGTCGGCGTGCTCGCCGAAGACCCGCAGGGCCTGCTTTCCCCAATCCGCCACCAGCCGCGTCTTGTACCGCGACGCGGGCACGTACACGGTGTGCACGGGCTGGCGGCCGGGCGGCTCACCAGGGTATTTGGCCGCGACGCGCGCGTCGGCCTCGGCGAGGCGCGCGTCGGCGGCGGTGTAGACGTCCTCGGTGAGCCGCCCGTTCCCCATCGGTCTACTTGATCCGCTCGTAGGCGGGCAGCGTCAGGAAGTCCGGGAACTCGTCGGCGAGCGCGACCTGCTCGAACAGTTCGACGGCGGGCTCCAGCAGCTCCGGCTTGATCTCGGCGGCCAGTTCGCCGCGGACCTCGGCCAGCACGCCACGCACCAGCTCTTCGGTCACCTTGTCGCCCGTGTCCAGCTGGGTGCCGTTGCGCACCCACTGCCACACCTGCGAACGCGAGATCTCCGCGGTGGCCGCGTCCTCCATCAGGTTGTGGATCGCCGCCGCGCCGTTCCCGCTCAGCCAGGAGGCGATGTAGCGGATACCGACGTCGACCGCGGCACGCAGACCGGCCGCGGTGGCGCCACCCGGCGTCGAAGCCGCGTCGAGCAGCTGGTCGGCGGTGACGGACACCTCGTCGCGGGTGCGGTCGAGCTGGTTCGGCTTGTCGCCGAGGACCTTGTCGAACTCCTCGCGGCAGATGTCGACCATGCCCGGGTGGGCGACCCAGGAACCGTCGAAGCCGTCGCCCGCCTCGCGGCTCTTGTCCGCACGGACCTTGTCGAGCGCCGCGGCGGTGACTTCCGGGTCCTTGCGGTTCGGGATGAACGCGGCCATGCCGCCGATCGCGAACGCGCCGCGCTTGTGGCAGGTGCGCACCAGCAGTTCGGTGTAGGCGCGCATGAACGGCGCCGTCATGGTGACCGAGTTGCGGTCCGGCAGCACGAACTTCTCGCCCGCGTCGCGGAAGTACTTGATCACGCTGAACAGGTAGTCCCAGCGGCCGGCGTTGAGGCCGGAGGCGTGCTCGCGCAGTTCGTAGAGGATCTCCTCCATCTCGAACGCGGCCGGGATGGTCTCGATCAGCACGGTCGCGCGGACGGTGCCGTGGTCGATGCCGAGGGTCTTCTCCGCGTGGGTGAAGACGTCGTTCCAGAGCCGGGCTTCGAGGTGGCTCTCCATCTTCGGCAGGTAGAAGTACGGACCCTTGCCGCGGTTCAGCAGCTCCTGCGCGTTGTGGAAGAAGTGCAGGCCGAAGTCGACCAGCGCGCCGACGGCCTGACGCCCGCCGAAGGACAGGCCCCGCTCGTCAAGGTGCCAGCCGCGCGGGCGGACGACGATGGTCGCGTGCTCGACGTCGTCCTTCAGCGCGTAGCTCTTGCCGCCGCTCTCCAGCGTGATGGTCTCGCGGACGGCGTCGTACAGGTTGACCTGGCCGGAGATGACGTTCGCCCAATGCGGCGTGTTGGCGTCTTCGAGGTCGGCGAGCCAGACCTTGGCGCCGGAGTTCAGCGCGTTGATGGTCATCTTGCGATCGGTCGGGCCGGTGATCTCGACGCGGCGGTCACGCAGCGCGGGCGGGGCCTCGGCCACCTTCCAGTCGCCCTCGCGGATCTCCTTGGTCTCGGGCAGGAAGTCGAGCTTGCCGGTGGTCCTGGCCTCCTCACGGCGCTTGCTCCTGGCCTGCAGCAGCTCATCGCGGCGGGCGGCGAAGGCCTCGTGCAGACCGGCGAGGAAGGCAAGGGCCTCCGGCGTGAGGATCTCGTCCCCGCGCTCGACCGGATCGCCGAGCACCTGAGCTTCAGACATGAGTAACACCCCGAGTTCGGATAAACAGTGACATTCCTAAACAAGACGTCCCTACGGTTTTACATGACGGACTATAGTTTCTGCATAGCGGAACATCAACGCGGACGTAAGGAGTACCACGGTGGCAGCGGAGAAGAACGGACGCGATGGCGGCGTCCAGTCACTTCAGCGGGCCTTCGAGCTCCTCGAGCATCTCGCGGACACCGGCGGCGAGGCCAGTCTTTCGGAGCTGGCCACCCTGTCCGGGCTGCCGATGCCGACCATCCACCGGCTGATCAGGACGCTGGTGGACCTGGGTTACGTCCGGCAGAACACCAACCGCCGGTACGCGCTGGGCGCCCGGCTCATCCGGCTGGGCGAGAACGCGAGCATGCAGTTCGGCTCGTGGGCGCGGCCGCTGCTCGCGGAGCTGGTCGACGAGGTCGGCGAAACCGCGAACCTGGCGGTGCTGGAGCGGGACGAAGTCGTCTACGTCGCCCAAGTGCCGTCGAAGCATTCGATGCGGATGTTCACCGAGGTCGGGCGGCGTCTCCTTCCGCACGGCACCGGCGTGGGGAAGGCGATGCTCGCGCATCTGCCGTCCGAAGACGTGACAGCACTGCTCGCGCGGACCGGCATGCCCTCGTACACCGAGCACACCTTCACCGACCAGGACGCCCTCCTGCGCGAGCTGGCGAAGATCGCCCAGCAGGGTTACGCACTGGACGAGGCCGAACAGGAGCTGGGGGTCCGTTGCGTGGCCGTCGCGGTCCCGGGCGCGCCGGTGCCGGCCGCGGTCTCGGTGTCCGGACCTTCGGGACGGCTCACCATGGAGGCCGTCGAGCGGATCGCCCCCGCCGTCCAGCGGATCGCGACCGCGCTCGGCTCGACCCTTTCGCGTGACGGGGTCACCGTTTGAGGCGGGTCTCCAAACCGTCGAGCATCCGCTCCAGCCCGTAACGGAACTTCTCGTCGCGGAGCCGTTCCGGGTCGGTTTCGACGTCGTCCCGGACGAGCCGGTCCCGCTGGTGCGGGTACTCCCGTGCCGCCTCCTCGACGGCGGGGCGCAGGTGCTCCGCCCATTCACGCTCGCTCCGGCCGCTCTTCGCGACCGTCGTGAGCCAAGCCGCCTCGGTGGTCCCCATCCCGATGACGTACGAGATCACCGCGCTGATCGCCTGATCCGCCTCGTCGTCCGGAAATCCCGCGGACACGAAGACGGCCAGCAGCCGCTCGTTGAGCCGCATGACGTTCGGCCCCAGGTAGGACAGGCCGACCGAGCCGAGCAGTGACGCGATCCAGGGGTGCCGCAGGATCATGGCGCGCACGCTTTGCGCCCCCACGACGGCCGCTTCGCGCCACCCGGAATCCCCATCCGGCACGGTGATCTCGCCGTAGACCTCGTCGACGACCAGCTCGATCAGCTCGTCACGGTTGGCCACGTGCCGGTACAGCGAGGTGGCGCCCGCGTTCAGCGCCGTACCGAGCCTTCGCATGCTCAGCGCGTCGACACCTTCGACGTCCAGAAGCCGGATGGCCTCGGCCACGATCTGGGCCTGACTCAGCGCGGGCTGATGCTGCTTACGGCGGGGACGGGTCCACACCGACTGGATCGGCTGCTCCTCGACTGGCATGCCGCCCACCCTAGCGCACGAAGTACCCCATTGCGAACGCTGTCAGCTTGTGCGTACAGTGTGCGCAACAACGGAACGACGTACGCAACTACTCCAAGGGGAATCCGATGAACGCGGTGGAAGGGCGCGATCCGCGCCGCTGGTGGATCTTGATCGTGCTGTGCCTGAGCACGCTCGTGCTGGTCGTGGACAACATGGTGCTCACGGTCGCGGTGCCGCCACTGGCCGAAGACCTCGGCGCGAGCGCCCAGGACACGCAGTGGATCCTCGACTCCTACATCCTGGTGTTCGCCGGTCTGCTGCTCACCTCGGGAAGCCTCGGGGACCGGTTCGGGCGCCGGAAGGTGATGATCATCGGCCTCGCCCTCTTCGGGGCGGCCTCACTCGTCGCCGCGTTCGCCGCGAACCCGCTGGAACTGATCGTGGCCCGCGCGGTGATGGGGGTCGGCGGCGCGCTGATCATGCCGAGCACGCTGTCGATCCTGATCACCGTCTTCGACGACGAGGAACGCCGCAAGGCGATGGCGGCGTGGAGCGCGGTCGCGATGCTCGGCCTGATCGGCGGCCCGGTGCTGGGCGGCGTGCTGATCGCGTGGTTCTGGTGGGGCGCGGTGTTCCTGATCAACGTGCCGATCGTCGTCGTCGCGGTGCTCGCCGCGCTCACGCTGATGCCCGAGTCCAAGGGCCCGTGGCAGAAGCCGGACCCGCTCGGCGCGATCCTGTCCGCCACCGGCATGGTCGCACTGGTCTGGACGATCATCGAACTGCCCAAGCACGGCATCACCCAGGCCGGCACCCTGATCCCGCTGGCGATCGCGGTGGTGAGCCTGATCGGCTTCGTGCTCTGGGAGCGGCACACGCCGTCGCCGATGGTCCCGCTCAAGCTGTTCCGCAAGCGCAACTTCAGCGGCGGCAGCCTGTCGCTCACGCTGGTGCAGATCGGCAACGGCGGCCTGCTGCTGCTCCTGACCCAGTACCTGCAGTTCGTCCTCGACTACACCCCGACCGAGGCGGGGCTGGCGTTCATCCCGATGGCCATCGCGTCGCTGCTCTGCAACACCCTGGGTGCCACGCTGGGCCAGAAGATCGGGAACCGCGCACTGGCCACGGCCGGGATGACGGTGATGGCCGCCGGGTTCGGCCTGCTCGCGACACTGTCGACGGACGCCGGTTTCCTGCTGCCCGCCGTCGCGCTGTTCGTACTCGGTGCCGGTGGCGGGCTGGCGATGCCGGCGGCGATCGCGGCGCTGATGGGTGAGGTCCCGGAGGAGCAGGCCGGGGTCGGCTCCGCGCTCAACGACACCATCCAGCAGCTGGGCGCCGCGCTCGGCATCGCGATCCTGGGCAGCGTCGTGTCCGGTCTGTTCACGTCGCAGATGCCCGCGTCCGCTCCGGAGCGAGCGCGGCTTTCGATCAGCGACGCCTTCGCCACCGGTGACGGCGGGCTGATCACCGCGGCCCGAGAGGCGTTCACCTCGGCGATGTCGACGACGTTCCTGGTGAGCGCGGTGGGCGTACTGGCCGCGGCGGTGGTCGCGTTCCTGGTGATGCGGGACAAGAAGACCGCGGCGATCGAGGACGACGCTCCGGTCTCCGTCTGACCGCGAAGTCCGTGAAGGCCCCTCTTTCGGCTGAGCCGGGAGAGGGGCCTTCGCCGTAACCTCGAAAGGGGCCGAGCGAGGGGATGTCCGATGGTCGAACCGGTGATCGCCTGGGTGGGGCAGAAACTCGCGGAGAAGGCGCTCGACCGGGCGATGGCCACGGGCGGCCGGAAGCCGCGGCGGCACGATCTCAGCGTCCAAGGCGCCGAAGCGACCAGCGACCTCGACATCACCGTGAAGTACACCCTGCCGTACTGCCGCGGCGCGAAGGCGCCTGTCGTCCTGACCTTGCGGAGGGTCGACCGTTTCACCGAGAGCCTGACGCTGGACATGGTGCTCGGGGAAACCGCCCGTGTGCGACTGAAACGAGGACGCTACGAGATCACCGCGAAGGTCCACGAACTGTCTCCCCGCCTCGGCGTGGCACCGACCCTGCACGCCGTCGGGTCACAGTTGCTGTGGCTGGGCGGCAACGGCACCGCGAAAGCCTGTATTCGCCCGGCTCCGGTGATAGTCCTGCCGTCCGCGGCTGTCCAGCCGTCCGCGGCTGTCCAGCCGTCCGCGGCTGTCCAGCCGTTCAGCCTGAGGAGCCGGGGATGCCCGATGTGCGGTGACACCGGGGTGTACTACGGACTCTGCCTGGACCACCACAGCTACATCGCCCGCTACATACAGGAGAGGTTCGCCCCCGCGGCCTAGTTGCTGAGCAGGGCTTCCACGAACGCGCCCGGCTCGAAGGGCGCCAGGTCGTCCGGCCCCTCACCGAGACCGACCAGCTTCACCGGCACACCGAGTTCACGCTGCACCTGGAAGACGATGCCGCCCTTCGCGGTTCCGTCCAGTTTGGTCAGCACGATGCCGGTGACGTCGATGACCTCCGAGAACACCCGGGCCTGCATCAGCCCGTTCTGCCCGGTGGTGGCGTCGAGCACCAGCAGGACCTCGTCGACCTTCGCCTGCTTCTCGACGACTCGTTTGACCTTGCCCAGCTCGTCCATCAGGCCGGTCTTGGTGTGCAGACGGCCGGCGGTGTCGATCAGGACCGCGTCCACCCCCGCCTCGGTGCCGCGTTTGACCGCGTCGAACGCCACCGCGGCCGGGTCCGCGCCCTCCTTGCCGCGCACGACCTCCGCGCCCACCCGCTCGGCCCAGGTCTGCAGCTGGTCCGCCGCGGCGGCCCGGAAGGTGTCGGCCGCGCCGAGGACGACGGTGCTGCCCTGCGCGACCAGCACCCGGGCGAGTTTGCCGGTGGTGGTGGTCTTGCCGGTGCCGTTGACCCCGGCGACCAGCACGACGGCGGGCTGCTTCACGCCGTCGACGACGTGCGGCAGCGCGCGGACGGCGCGGACCGCGTCGGTCGACAGGGCGGCCGTGAGCACCTCCTGCAGCACCGCGCGCGCGTCCTCGGACGTCCGCACGGCGCGGCGCTTCAGCTCGTCACGCAGCCGCTCGACGATCTCGGTGGTCGTCGCGGCGCCCAGATCCGCCATGAGCAGCGTGTCTTCGACGTCCTGCCAGGAGTCCTCGTCCAGATCGCCGGCGCCCAGCAGGCCCAGCAGGCTCTGCCCGAACACTGAACGCGACTTCGAAAGCCTGCCGCGCAGCCGCTCGATCCGCCCCGCCGCCGGGGCGATCTCCTCGGCGGGAGCGGGCGCGGTCTCCTCGGCGGGCTCGGGGAGTTCGACGTCGCGCACCGTGCGCTGCGCGGAATCCCTCGGCACCGCCGCGTCGTCCCCGACCGCGGGCTGGCCGTCGGTCTCGGGGCGATCCTCGACCGGATGCTCCGGTTCGACGGGTTCCTCGGCCGCTGCGGCCTCTTCGGTCTTCTCACCGCCCGGAGCGAGCGCGATCCCGCCGGTCGCGGTATACCCGCCGCCCTTCGGCTTCGCGCGCTCGACGGCCTCGGCAGCCTTGGACTCGTCCAGGCTGATCCGGCGGCGGCGCGCGATGAACAGCCCGGCCACCAGTACGGCGACCAGGACCACGACGGCAACGACAACGATCCAGAACCAGGGGGTGCTCGACACGGGCGCCATCTTCGCATCCGCACGCGGCCCGGCTCAGACGCCCCACTGGGAGGAAGCGGATCTTGTGAGACACCCACTGGATAGGACTCATTTCGGACAAGAAGAAACAGTGTCGCTTGCGCGCCCTCCGGATCGAGGGCTAGACCACTTCGAATGACGGTTTTCTCCGGCACTGGGGTCCGGATGATCGGACTCATCTCCGGCACATCGATCGACGGGATCGACGTGGCGGCCGCCGAACTGCGCGCCCGTGGCGACACCGTGGAGCTTTCCCCGCTCGGTCAGCTCGAAGTCCCTTATCCGGAAGCGCTCCGCGAGGCCCTGCTCGGCGCCCTGCCGCCGAATCCGTGCAGCGCCGGACAGCTCACGAAACTCGACACCCTGGTGGGCCAGGCGTTCGGCGAGGCGGCCGCGCGCGGCGTCGAGGAGCTGGCCGGCGGCGAGGCCGACCTCGTCGCTTCACTGGGCCAGACGGTGTTCCACTGGGTCGAGGACGGTGCCGCGCGCGGCACCCTGCAACTGGGGAATCCGGCGTGGATCGCCGAGCGCACCGGCCTGCCCGTGGTGGCCGACCTGCGCGTGCGCGACGTCGCCGCCGGCGGCCATGGCGCACCGCTCGCCAGCACCTTCGACGCGATGTGGCTCCGGGACCTGGCCGATTCCGGCCCGGTCGCGGCGCTGAACATCGGCGGCATCGCGAACATCACCGTGGTCCCCGCGGCGGGCGGAGTTCTGGCTTACGACACCGGGCCCGGCAACGCCCTGATGGACATCGCCGCGCACCGCGCCACCGGGCGGCGTGCCGACATCGACGGAGCGCTCGCCCTGCGCGGGAACGTCCGGCCCGATCTGCTGGCGAAACTCCTGCTCGACCCGTACTACGCGGCCGCGCCGCCGAAGTCGACCGGCAAGGAACTGTTCCACGGCGGGTATCTCGACACCGCGCTCGACGGTCTCCCGCCTGTCGGGGCGGAAGACCTCCTGGCGACGCTGACCGAACTCACCGCGGTGACGATCGCCGCGGAATGCCGCCGCCACGCCGTCACGACCCTGATCGTCTCCGGCGGCGGAGCGGACAATCCCACGCTGATGGCCGCGCTCGCCAGGAATCTGCCGGGTGCGGCGCTGAAGACCAGCGACGACCACGGGCTGCCGCGCGCGGGCAAAGAGGCATACCTGACCATTCTGCTCGGCTGGCTGACCTGGAGCGGCGTCCCGGGGAACCTCCCCTCGGCGACCGGCGCCCGGGGCGGCCGGCTGCTCGGCAGCATCACCCCGGGCTCGGGCCCCCTGCGGCTTCCCGCCCCACTTACCTCAACCGTGACCCGGCTACGGGTAGCGGCGACGACCGGCGAGCGATAGGAGATACGGATGCGCGCACTTGACCTCGCGATCATCGGGCTTTTTCTGGTCGGCATGCCCCTGCTGGGCATCTGGATCGGCGGCAAACAGAAATCCGGCTCCGACTACTTCGTCGGCGAAGGCAAGATCTCCTGGTGGGTGGCCTGCCTGTCGGTGGTCTCCGCGGAGACGTCCACCCTCACCGTGCTCTCCGTACCGACGGTGGCCTACATCGCCACCCCCGGCGAAGGCGGGATGACCTACCTCGCGCTGGCCATCGGCTACATCGCCGGCCGGATCGTGGTGTCGATGGTGCTGTTGCCGCGCTACGTGGCGGGCAACCTGGTCACCGCGTACGCCTTCCTGGGCAAACGGTTCGGCAACGGGTTGCAGGGCACCGCGTCGGTGACCTTCCTGCTCACCCGCACGCTGGCCGACGGCATCCGGCTGTTCGCCACCGCGATCCCGATCAAGGTGGTGCTCGCCGCCTACGGCCTGAGCGTCTCGTACTGGACCATCGTGGTCGGGCTCGGCATCGCGATGGTGATCTACAGCTTCTTCGGCGGCGTGCGGGCGGTCGTCTGGGTCGACGCGATCCAGATGCTCTGGTACATCCTCGGCGCGGTCGTGGTCATCTGGGTGATCGCCGGGCGGCTGCCGGACGGCTGGTTCGGCAAGGCCGTCGACGCCAACAAGTTCCAGCTCTTCGACTTCTCCTCGAACATGCTCACCGGGCAGTACGCGTTCTTCACCGCCGTGATCGGTGGCGCGGTGCTCTCGATGGCGTCGCACGGTTCCGACCAGCTGATCGTGCAGCGCCTGCAGGCCACCAACGACCTGCGCGCCGCGCGGAAGGCGTTGGTCGCGAGCGGTTTCGTGGTCTTCCTGCAGTTCGCGCTGTTCCTGTTCATCGGCGTGCTGCTGTGGGCGCTGTACAACGGCCTGAACCCGACCAAGCCGAAGCCGGAAGGCCTCGGGCTCGCCAACAAGGACGAACTGTTCGCGAACTTCATCGTGAACGACCTGCCGAGCGGCCTCTCCGGCTTCGTGATCGCCGGGATCCTCGCCGCCGCACTGAGTTCGTCACTCGGCGCGCTGGCGTCGTCCACGGTGACCGACGTCTACGAACGGGTCATCGGCAGGCAACTGCCGGAAGCCGACCGGCTCAAGCACGGCCGCATCTGGACGATCATCTGGGCGGGCGCGCTGATCCTGTGCGCGGGCTTCTTCGCCTCGTCCAACAAGACGTCGGCCGACCCGATCGTGGTGCAGGCGCTCGGTATCACCGGCTACACCTACGGCGCGCTGCTCGGCGCGTTCCTGCTGGGGCTGCTGTTCAAGCGGGCCAGGCAGTCGGACGCGATCGTCGCGTTCGTTTCGACGGTGATCGTGATGGCGTTCCTCATCCTCGGCGTCAAGTTCAACAAACCGGACGGCAGCCTGATCGGCATCGACTTCGGCCGGGCCGCCGGAACCAAGGTGGCGCTGGCGTGGCCTTGGTACACGTTGTGCGGCGTGGTGATCACGCTCGTCGTGGGCGGGCTTCTTTCGCTGCGACACCGCAGCGAGGACCCGCTCGCCGAAGAGGGCGTGAAAGAGGCCGAATCAGTGTGACCTGAGTCACATCTTCGAACGTTCTCTGCCTCTCCTCCGTGTCGGCTGCGGGACCCGCCTGAAGACGGCGGGCGAGGAGAGGTAGAGACGATGAAGCGTGCGACTGTCACCATCGCGATCGGCGCCCTGTTGCTCGGGAGCGGTGCGAGCGCCTACGCCGCGACCAACCCGATCGACGTCCAGGCAGGCGGGAAGCAGCGGCCCGTTCCGGAAGCCGTCAAGGTTCCGGACGGGAACACCCGTGTCGCCACCTACCGTGGCGAGGGCGTGCAGATCTACGGCTGCGCCAACGGGGCGTGGACCCTGATCCAGCCCGCCGCGACGCTGAGCCACCACGGGCGGGCGATCGCGCTGCACAGCAAGGGTCCGGTGTGGACGTCCACTGTGGACGGCAGCACGGTCGGCGCGGCGGTGGTGCCCGGTGCCTCCAGCCCCAGACCGAACGCGGTACCGGAAGTGCTGCTGAAGGCGAACCTGAACAGTGGCGACGGGGTCTTCGGCAAGATCACCTACGTCCAGCGGCTCGACACGCGCGGCGGGCTCGCTCCGGCGGGCAGCTGCGCAGCCGGCGCGCAGACGGCGAGCCGGTACTCCGCGGACTACGCGTTCTGGGCGGCCAAGTAGCGCCCGGCGGCATGCAAGGAAGGGCTGAAGGGGCCCTTCCCCTCATCTCACGCGGCGAAGGGCGCTTTCCCCGCATGCGATGCGGGGAAAGCGCCCTTCAGCCCCCGAGCCACGACCAGGTGGGAAAAGACGCCATGAAAGGTCCTTTCCTTGCAAATTTTGCAAGGAAAGTCCCGTTCATAACACGCGCTAGGCGGGAACCGGGTCGTCTTCCGCGGTCCGCAGCCGCTGTGAGATCACCTTCGTGATGCCGTCACCCTGCATCGAAACGCCGTACAGGGCGTCAGCGATCTCCATGGTCGGCTTCTGGTGGGTGATGATGATCAGCTGCGAAGAATCACGCAGCTGCTCCAGCAGCCCGATCAGCCGTCGCATGTTGGTGTCGTCGAGCGCGGCCTCGACCTCGTCCATGACATAGAAGGGCGAAGGCCGGGCACGGAAGATCGCCACGAGCATGCCGACGGCGACGAGCGACTTCTCACCACCGGAGAGCAGCGAGAGCCGCTTGACCTTCTTGCCCGGCGGGCGCGCTTCGACGTCGACGCCGGTGGAGAGCAGGTCGTTGGGCTGCGTGAGCACCATGCGTCCTTCGCCACCGGGGAACAGCACGCTGAACACGGTCTCGAATTCGCGCGCGACATCCTCGTACGCCGACGCGAAGACCTCGAGGATCTTTTCGTCGACCTGCTTGATGACGGCTTCGAGGTCCTTGCGGGTGTCCTTGAGGTCTTCGAGCTGGGTCGAGAGGAACTTGTACCGCTCCTCCAGCGCCGCGAACTCCTCCAGCGCCAACGGGTTGACCTTGCCCAGCAGGCTCAGGTCCTTCTCCGCGCGCTTCGCCCGGCGGGCCTGGGTTTCGCGGTCGAACGGCATGGGCGGCGGCGGGGTGACGTCCTCGCCGCGTTCCTTGGCTGCCTCGTACTCGGCCATCTCCCCCGCGCTCGGCGGCACGGGGACGTCCGGGCCGTATTCGGCCACGAGGTCTTCGAGGCCGATGCCGAAGTCTTCGGCGATCTTGGTTTCGAGCTGTTCCAGCCGCAACCGCTGCTCGGCGCGCAGCACCTCGTCGCGGTGGACGGCGTCGGTGAGCTTCTCCAGCTCGCCGGTCAGCTCGCGGACCTTGCTGCGGACCTGCGTCAGCGCGGTCTCCCTCGACTGCCGCCGCGCCTGCACCTCGTCCCGTTCGTGGGCGGCGCGCTGCACGGAGACCTCGATGCGCTCCAGCGCGATCTCGCCGCCGTTGACCACCGCGTTGGCGATCTCGGCGCCGCGTTTCCGCGCGGCCCTGGACTTTTCGGCGCGTTCGCGGGCCTGCCGTTCGGCGTGCGCGGCCCGGCGGAGCGATTCGGCCTTGCCCTGGATGCTCCGCGCGCGTTCCTCGGCGGTGCGCAGCGCGAGCCGGGACTCCATCTCCTCCTGGCGGACCGTGCCGAGGTCTTCGGCGGCCTGGTCGCGTTCGGCGGTGTCCGGATCCTCGTCGATCTCCTGGTCGGCGACGGCGGCCAGCCGCTCTTCGAGTTCCGCGAGCTGCCGCAGCGCCTCTTCCCGGCTCTGCTCGACCTTGGCACGCTGATTGCTCAGCCGGTCCATCTCGGCCTGCGCGGCGCGCGCGGCCTGCTGCATGCGGTTCAGCCGCTCGGACGAGCGGGCCTTGCGCACCTTCGCGTCACCCAGCGCGTCCTTGGCCCTGCTGACCTCTTCACGGCGGGCCTGTTGCCCGGCGCGGGCACCTTCGAGTTCCGCGGCGGTGCGTTCCAGCGCCCGCTCGGCGGCCTGGAGCCTGTCGCCCGCTTCGTCGACGGCGGCCTGCACCTCGATGACGCTCTCGCTGCGGGCCGAACCGCCGACCGCCCAGCGGGCACCGAAGACATCGCCCTCGGGCGTGACCGTGCTGACGTCGGGGTGGACCTCCACCAGACGGCGCGCGGTCTCCAGACCGTCCACAATGGCCACCCGGTCGAGCGCGTGCTCGACGGCGGACCGCAGCGCGGGCGGCGCCGAAACCACTTCGCGGGCCCAGCGCGCGCCTTCGGGCAGCGACGGCCAGGCCCTGGTGTCCACAGTGGATTCCAGACCGCCGAGCAGGATGCCCGCACGGCCGGAGTCGTTGTCCTTCAGGAACTTCAGCGCGGCGAGCGCGTCTTCGCCGCCGTTGACCGCGACCGCGTCGGCGACCGGGCCGAGCGCCGCGGCCAGCGCGACCTCGTGGCCGGGTTCGACGGTGAGCAACGCGGCCACCGAGCCGAGCAGACCCGGCAGTTCGTGCTGCGCGCCGAGCAGCGCGCCGGCACCGTCCTTGCGGCGCAAGCCCATCGACAGCGCCTCGACCCGGGCCCGCTCCGAAGCGATCTCGCGCTCGGCGGCCCGCTCGGCCTTGACCAGTTCCTCGACCCGCGCCTTGGCGGCGTTGTTCGCTTCCACCGCGCGGTCGTGATGGGCCTGCAGTTCGGAGTCGTCGGATTCCTCGACACCACCCGCGGCCTTGGCCTCTTCGAGCTCCTCGACGGCGATCTCGGCGCGCTCGGCCGCCTCTTCGAGCGAAACGGTGAGCCTGTCGATCTCGTCGGACGTGGCACCGTTCTTGCTGCGCAGGGCCTCGACCTGCCCGGCGAGCTTCGCCAGCCCCTCGCGGCGGTCGGCGATCGCGCGGACGGCGGCCATATGCGCGCGCTCGGCGGCCTGGACGAGGTGTTCGAGCTGCTCGCGCCGCTGGACGGTCTCCGAAAGCACCATCCGCGCCTCGGCGACGGCCTCGTTCAGCTCCTGCTCCCGCTCGGCGACCTGCTCGGCCTCGGCGAGCAGCTCGTCGGGGTCGCGGCCGGTGCTCGCCTGCTGCACGTCGGACGACAGGTGGCGTTGACGCTCCAGCGCGAGCCGCACGGTGCCGCGCAGCCGTTCCGTCAGCGCGGAAAGCTTGTACCAGGTCTCCTGGGCCGCGGCCAGCCGCGGCGCGTCCTCGGCGAGCGAGGCTTCGAGCTCGGTTTCCTCGGCAGCGACGATCTCCAGCGCCTGCTCGACCTCGGCACGGCGCTGACGGGCGACGCGCTCGTCGGCCTCTTCCTTCGCGATGCCCTCGCGCTGGGTGACCAGGTCGTGGGCGAACAGCCGCAGCCGGGCGTCGCGCAGTTCGGACTGCACCCACTGCGCCTTGCGCGCGATCTCGGCCTGCTTGCCCAGCGGTTTGAGCTGGCGGCGCAGCTCGGTGGTGAGGTCGCCGAGGCGGTCGAGGTTGCCCTGCATGTTGGCGAGCTTGCGCAGGGTCTGTTCCTTGCGCTTGCGGTGCTTGAGGACGCCGGCGGCCTCTTCGATGAAGGCGCGGCGCTCCTCCGGCTTGGATTCGAGGATCGCCGACAGCTGGCCCTGCCCGACGATGACGTGCATCTCGCGGCCGATACCGGAGTCCGACAGCAGTTCCTGCACGTCCATCAGGCGGCAGCGGTCACCGTTGATCTCGTACTCGCTCGCCCCGTCGCGGAACATCCGGCGGGTGATCGACACCTCGGAGTACTCGATGGGCAGCGCGCCGTCGGCGTTGTCGATGGTGAGGGTGACCTCGGCGCGCCCGAGCGGGGCACGGCCGGCGGTCCCGGCGAAGATGACGTCCTCCATCTTGCCGCCGCGCAGGTCCTTCGCGCCCTGGGTGCCCATGACCCAGCGGAGCGCGTCGAGGACGTTCGACTTGCCGGAGCCGTTCGGTCCGACCACGCAGGTGATGCCCGGCTCGAAACGCAACGTCGTCGCCGAGGCGAAGGACTTGAAGCCCTTGAGCGTCAGGCTCTTCAGGTGCACGGCGTGCTGACCCCTCTTGCTGCGGGAACTCCTCGTTCAATCGGCCAAGGCTACCTGTGTGCCCACGGTGATCGTGGGACGCGGGGCCTCAGCGCTCCACGAACCCCTGGAGCCCACCTTTCGCGGGCGACCAGCGCTCGACGACGTGATCCACACTTCCGGGTGATTCCCCGGACCGCAAAGCCGCCAAAAGCCGCTCACAGTGTTCACGAACACCCTCCGCTACCACCTCGACACGTCCGTCGGCCAGATTGCGCGCGCCGCCGACCAACCCCAGCTCAAGCGCCCTGCTGCGGGTCCACCAGCGGAAACCCACACCCTGGACGCGGCCGTGCACCCACGCGGTCAGCCTGATGTGCGTTAATTCTTCACTCACGGCCCCTATCGTGCACCATGCGGACGAACGCGGAGGGTGAACAGGACGTCCGCTGTAGTTCGCAGACGGTGAAGTGGCGGTGATAATCTCCGCGCCGGGTCCCCACTTGGGCTACCTCACCCGGGTAGCCGAACTCCCCGAAGTCCCCCATCCGAGGAGCCAGCACATGCCCCGTCCCGACGGGTCTGATCCGAGCGCACGCGTGTCCGTGGCGCCCCCGCGCGGCGCCACCGGCAAGTTCAACCGCACCGGCTACGCCGTACTCGGCGTGAGCGGCCTCGTGGTGGCGACGGCCTTCGCCGCGATCGCCGAACTGGCGGGCCCCGGTGTCTCGGCCACCGCGGGCGGCACCGGCATCCCCGGCGGCCAGGGCACCCCCGCCGGCGTCCAGCTGGTCCCGGGCAACGCCGTCCCCGGCGGCCCGATGACCGTCAGCGGCTCGCCGACCCCCGGCGCGCCCTCCAGCTCGACGGCGCCGCCGACCACGGTGACGTCGGTCGGCCCGGACGGCAAGGAGACGACCAGCATCGTCACCCCGCCGCCGCCTCCTCCGCCGCCGCCGAACCCGGGCGGCGGGGAGCCGCCGCACACGGTCCTGCCGCCGAGCACGCCGAAGCCCACTCCGACCACCACGCCGAAGCCGACGACGTCGAATCCGACCACCACGACGCCGCCTGCCACCACGCCGACCTCTCCCACGGGTGAGACCCCGCCGGGCGGCGGCTCCAGCTCCAGCGGCGCCCCGAGCGAGTCGACCTCGGGCCGGTCCAGCACCTCGGGCACCGGCACGAGCACCCAGGCGCTGTAAGCACTCCCCATGTTATGAACGGGACTTTCATTGCAAATTTTGCAATGAAAGTCCCGTTCATAACACACGGGGCTTGACAAGCTCACATTTCGAAGCGGTACCCCATCCCCGGTTCCGTCAGCAGGTGCCGCGGCCGCGAGGGTTCCGGTTCCAGTTTCCGCCGCAGCTGCGCCAGGTACACGCGCAGGTAGTGCGACTCGGTCTCATACGTCGGTCCCCACACCTCGTGCAGCAGCTGTTTCTGCGCCACCAGCCTGCCCCGGTTGCGCACCAGCAGCTCCAGGACACCCCATTCGGTCTTGGTGAGGTGCACTTCCTTGCCGTCGCGGCGCACCTTCTTCGCCGCCAGGTCGATGCGGAAAGATCCGGTGTCCACCACCGCGTCCGCGCCGTCCACACCGGACGTCGCCGAGCGCCGCACCGCCGCGCGCAGTCGCGCCAGCAGTTCGTCCATGCCGAACGGTTTGGTGACGTAGTCGTCGGCGCCCGCGTCGAGTGCCTGCACCTTGTCGGCGGAGTCGCCGCGCGCGGACAGCACGATGATCGGCACCGTCGTCCAGCCGCGCAGGCCGGCGATCACCTCGGTGCCGTCGAGATCGGGCAGGCCGAGGTCGAGCACGACGACGTCGGGTTTGGTCTCGGCGACGGCCTTCAGCGCGGCCGTCCCGTCGTGCGCGGTGATCACCTTGTAGCCGCGGGCGGAAAGGTTGATCCGCAGGGCTCGCACGATCTGCGGTTCGTCGTCGACGACCAGTACGGTCGCCGACGCGGTTTCGGCGCTCATCGCACTCGCTCCTCCTCTTCGTTTTCAAGGCCCTCGTCGTCGAAAGCGAGGAGGTTCTTTTCCGGATCCTGACCAACATATGCGGGCAGCGAGATCACGACGGTGAGCCCGCCGCCCGGCGTGTCCTCCGCCCGGATCCGCCCGCCCATCGCCTCGGTGAACCCCTTGGCGACCGACAGCCCCAGTCCTACCCCCGGCACGTTGTCGCGGTCTCCGCCCAGCCGCTGGAACGGCGCGAACGCCGAATCCGCGGTGCCCTTCCTGAGCCCGCGCCCATGGTCGACGATACGCAGTTCGACGTGGTCGGAATGGGTGCTCGCGCGGGCAGAGACCGGCTCGCCGGACTTCCCGTGCCGCAGCGCGTTGTCGACCACGTTCGCCACGACCCGTTCCAGCAGACCGGGATCGGCGCAGACCGACGGCAGCCGGGAGTCGATCGCGACCACGACCGACTCCGAGTTGTCCACATTGGACAGGGCGTGCGAGACGACCTCGTCGTAGCCGACCGGGCGCAGATGCGGGCGCACGGCGCCGGTCGCCAGGCGGGAGGAGTCGAGCAGGTTGTCGATCAGCCCGGCGAGCCGGTCGGCCGATTCCTCGATCGCTTCGAGCAGTTCGTCGGTGTCCTCTTCGGAGAGTGAGATGTCGGTCGCGCGGAGGCTGCCGATGGACGCCTTGATCGACGTCAGCGGCGTGCGGAGGTCGTGCCCCACGGCCGAAAGCAGAGCCGTGCGCAGTTCGGTCGCCTCGGCCTTGCGCTCGGCCCGGACGGCCGCCTTCGCCGTCCGCTGCTGCCGCAGGGAAAGCAGCGCCTGCCCGGCGACGGCCTCCAGGACCCGGCGGTCGGACGCGGGCAGAGTGCGGCCGCGCAGGGTGAGGTGGACGTCGGCGGTCACCGCGATGTCGACGTCGGCCTGATCGGGATCGGCGCACGGATCCGAGCCGGCGATCGCCACCCGCTTCCATTTCCCGTCCCGCTTCTCCAGCAGGGTCACCGAAGTCATCCCGAAGTTCTCGCGGACCTTCTCCAGCAGCCGCTCGATCGGGTTGGTGTGCGTGAGCACGGTCCGCGCGTAGGAGGCGAGCAGAGCCGCCTCCGTCCGCGCCCGGGCGGCCTGGGTGGCGCGCCGCGCGGCGGTGTCGACGACCGCCGCGACGAGGATCGCCACCAGGACCATCGCGACCAGGGTGATCACGTTCCGCGGCTCGTGGACGGTCAAGGTGTACAGCGGCGGGGTGAAGAAGAAGTTCAGCAGCCCCGCCGAGAACACCGCCGCCACCAGCGCGGGCCCGAGTCCGCCGACGAGCGCGACCAGCACCGTGGCGAGCACGTAGTCGACCACGTCGGTGGAGAAGTCGAGCTGATCCTTCAGCAGGACACCGATCAGCGTCGCCAGCGCCGGAAGGACCAGCGAAAGCGCCCAGCCGACCAGTCGTCGCGAGGGCGTCAGCGGGCTCCGGCTGAACCGGGCGCGCAGCCGTCCGCCCGCCTGGGCGTGCGTGACCATGTGGACGTCGATCGGGCCGGACCGCTGGACCACGGCCGCGCCGATGCCCTCGTCGAACAGCCGCGCGACCCGGGACCGTCGTGAGGTCCCGACCACCAGCTGGGTCGCGTTCACTCCCCGCGCGAAGTCGAGCAGCGCCGTCGGGACGTCGTCGCCGACGACGGTGTGGAAGGTCGCGCCGACCTCCTCGGCCAGCTTCCGGTACTTGCCGACCGCCGTCGGACCCATCCCGGCCAGCCCGTCGCCGCGCAGGATGTGCAGCACCTGCAGTTCGGCGCCCGCGCGGTTCGCGATGCGGCTCGCGCGGCGGATCAGCGTCTCGCTCTCGGGGCCGCCGGTGATGGACACGACCACCCGTTCGCGGGCTTCCCAGGTGTCGGTGATCTTCTGCTCGGCCCGGTAGCGCTGCAGGGCGACGTCCACCTGGTCGGCGACCCACAGCAGCGCGAGTTCCCGCAGCGCGGTGAGGTTGCCGGGCCGGAAGTAGTTGCCCAGCGCGGCGTCGATCCGCTCGGCCGGGTAGACGTTGCCGTGCGCCAGCCGCCGTCGCAGGGCCTCCGGGGTGATGTCGACCAGCTCCAGCTGCTCGGCCCGGCGCACGACCTCGTCCGGCACGGTCTCCTGCTGGGTGACGCCGGTGATCCGCTCGACGACGTCGTTGAGGCTCTGCAGATGCTGCACGTTGACCGTGGAGAGGACGTCGATCCCGGCGTCGAGCAGCTCGTCGATGTCCTGCCAGCGCTTCTCGTTGCGCGACCCCGGCACGTTGGTGTGCGCGAGTTCGTCGACCACGGCGACCTCGGGCGCGCGGGCGAGCAGCGCGTCGAGGTCCATCTCCTCGAATTCGTGGTCCCGGTGCGCGGACCGGCGGCGCGGCACGATCTCCAGGCCCTCGACGAGTTCCGCGGTCTTCCGGCGCCCGTGGGTCTCGACCAGGCCGATGACCACGTCGGTGCCCCGGTCGAGGCGGCGGCGCGCCTCACCGAGCATCGCGTACGTCTTCCCGACGCCCGGGGCCGCGCCGAGGTAGATCCTCAGCTCACCCCGGCGCGGCTTGGTCGTGTTCTCGTCCACGTCAGTCAGTGTGCTCCTCCGGCCGCGTCCCGCACGGCCAAGTTGACCTTCAGCACATTGACGCCCGGCACACCGATCCCGCCGCCGCCGGTGTTCTCGGCCACGAGCTGCCGGACCTTGTCCTCGGACAGGCCCGTGTTCCTGGCCACCCGCGCGATCTGGAGGCCGGCGTAGGCGACGCTGATCGCCGGGTCCATCCCGGAGCCCGACGCCGTCACCGCGTCGGCGGGGACCTGCGACTCCTGGACCCCTTCGCGGGCGGCGATCAGCTTCTTGCGCTCGCCGATCGCGGCGACCAGGTCCTCGTTGTACGTGCCCTTGTTCGAGGCGCCGGACGACGACGGGTCACCCGGGCCGAGCACGTCCTTCGACCCCGCGGACGGGCGGTTGTGGAACCACGGGTCCCTGGCGGGGTCGGCGGCCACCGGGTCGACCCCGATCAGCGACGAGCCGACGGCCTGCCCGTTCTGCGTGACGATCGAGCCTTCGGCGTTGCCTTCGAGCCCGGGGATGCGGGCGATCGCCCAGACGCCCAGCGGGTAGACGACACCCAGCAGGACGGTGAAGACGAGCAGGACACGAAGCCCGGCGAGGGTCTGCTTCAGCAGTGCGTTCATGGTTACCCGATTCCAGGGATGAGACGGACGAGCAGGTCGATCAGCCAGATCCCGAGGAACGGGCTGACGATGCCGCCGAGGCCGTAGACCAGCAGGTTCCGGCGCAGCAGCGCCGAGGCCGACGACGGCTTGTACCGGACGCCGCGCAGGGCGAGCGGGATCAGCCCGACGATGATCAGGGCGTTGAAGATGACCGCCGACAGGATCGCCGACTTCGGCGTGGCCAGCTGCATGATGTTGAGCGCGCCGAGCTGGGCGAAGATGCCGGTGAACATCGCGGGCAGGATGGCGAAGTACTTCGCGAGGTCGTTGGCCACGCTGAAGGTGGTCAGCGCGCCGCGGGTGATCAGCAGCTGTTTGCCGATCTCCACGATCTCGATCAGCTTCGTCGGGTCGGAGTCGAGGTCCACCATGTTCCCCGCCTCCTTGGCGGCGGAGGTCCCGGTGTTCATCGCGACGCCGACGTCGGACTGCGCCAGCGCGGGGGCGTCGTTGGTGCCGTCACCGGTCATCGCGACCAGCCGCCCGCCCTCCTGCTCCTTGCGGATCAGCGCCATCTTGTCTTCGGGTTTGGCCTCGGCGAGGTAGTCGTCGACACCCGCGTCCTCGGCGATGGCCTTGGCCGTCAGCGGGTTGTCCCCGGTGATCATGACGGTCTTGATGCCCATCGCGCGGAGCTGGACGAAGCGTTCCTTCATCCCCGGTTTGACCACATCGGACAGCCGGATCACGCCGCGCACGAAGGCTTTCCCGCCGTCGTACTCCGCGACCACCAGTGGGGTCCCGCCCTGCTGGCTGATCTCGTCGACGACGCGTTCGGTCTCGTCCGGCATGTCGCCGCCGCGGTCGCGGACCCATTCGCGGACGGCGGCGGTGGCGCCCTTGCGGACCTGGCGCTCGCCGATGTCGATGCCGCTCATCCGGGTCTGCGCGGTGAACGCGACGAACTCCGCGAGCTTCTCGTCGTCGGACGCGGTCTCCGCGAGCCCGTGCTCCCTCGCGACGAGTTCGACGATGCTGCGGCCTTCCGGGGTGCCGTCGGCGAGGCTGGACAGCCGCGCCGCCTTGGCGATGTCGTCCACAGTGGAGGTACCGACCGGGATCAGCTCGGTGGCCTTGCGGTTGCCGAAGGTGATCGTGCCGGTCTTGTCGAGCAGCAGCGTCGAGACGTCGCCCGCGGCCTCCACCGCGCGACCGCTGGTCGCGAGCACGTTGCGCTGCACCAGCCGGTCCATCCCGGCGATGCCGATCGCGGACAGCAGCGCGCCGATCGTCGTCGGGATCAGGCAGACCAGCAACGCGGTCAGCACGATCACGGACTGCTGGCTGCCCGAGTACCCCGCCATCGGCTGCAGGGCCACGACGGCGAGCAGGAAGATGATCGTGAGCGTCGACAGCAGGATGGTCAGCGCGATCTCGTTCGGCGTCTTCTGCCGGGAAGCGCCTTCCACCAAGGCGATCATGCGGTCCACAAAGGACTCGCCGGGTTTGGTGGTGATCTTCACGACGACGCGGTCCGAGAGCACCGTGGTGCCGCCGGTGACCGCGCACCGGTCGCCGCCCGACTCGCGGATGACCGGGGCGGATTCGCCGGTGATGGCCGATTCGTCGACGGTCGCGATACCTTCGACGACGTCGCCGTCACCGGGGATGACCTGTCCGGCCTCGACGACCACGAGATCGCCGACGCGGAGGTCGGCACCCGGCACTTGTTCCTCGTCGCCGTCCTCGGTGAGACGGCGCGCGATGGTCTCCTTCTTGCTGCGCCGCAGGGTTTCCGCCTGCGCCTTGCCCCGGCCCTCCGCGACCGCCTCGGCCAGGTTCGCGAACAGGACGGTGAACCACAGCCAGATCGTGATGAGGATGGTGAACACGCTCGGGTCGGTGACGGCGAAGACCGTGGTCAGCGCCGAGCCGATCCACACCACGAACATGACCGGGTTGGCGAGCTGGTGGCGGGGGTTGAGCTTGCGCAGCGCCTCCGGCAGCGAGGTCAGCAGCTGGCGGGGGCTGAAGATCCCCGCACCGACGCGCCCGGTGTTCTCCACGTGGTGCTGGGAGATCTCCTCCGGGGTGCGTTCTTGAGTCATGGTCATGCGAGTGCCTCTGCGATGGGCCCGAGCGCGAGCGCCGGGATGAAGGTGAGGGCCGCGACGAGCACGATCGTGCCCGCGAGCATCGTGCCGAACAGTGGTCCGGTGGTGGGCAGCGTGCCGGCGGTCTCCGGGACCTTCCGTTGCGCGGCAAGGGATCCCGCCAGGCACAGCACGGCGAGGATCGGGATGAACCGGCCGAGCAGCATGGCGACCCCGAGCGAGGACTGGAACCAGTCGTTGGTGACGGTGATCCCGCCGAACGCGCTGCCGTTGTTGTTGCCCGCCGACGCGTAGGCGTAGAGCACCTCGGAAAGCCCATGGGCGCCGGGGTTGTTCAACGCGGCGAGGTTGCCGGGGTTCATCAGCGCGATCCCGGCGCCGAGCAGGACCACGGCAGGCATGGCGAGCATCGAGACCGCCGCGCAGGTGACCTCGCGTTTGCCGAGCTTCTTTCCCAGGTACTCCGGTGTCCGGCCGACCATCAGCCCGGCGAGGAACATCGCGATCACGGCCATCACGAGGATGCCGTAGAGACCGGTGCCGACCCCGCCCGGCGAGATCTCACCCAGCAGCATGTTGAGCAGTGCTCCGCCGCCGCCGAGTCCGCTGTAGCTGTCGTGCATGCTGTTGACCGCGCCGGTGGACGTGCCGGTGGTGGCGTTGGCGAACAGCGAACTCAGGCCGATGCCGAACCGCTGTTCCTTGCCCTCCAGGTTCGCCCCGGCGGCCAATGGCGCCGGACCGCTCGCGTGGGCTTCGGCGAGCCAGGTGACCGTGAGCATCGCGGTGAACAGCCCGGCCATCACCGACAGCAGGACGTAACCCTGTTTGGTGTTGCCGACGAGCTTGCCGAAGGTCCGGGTGAGCGAGACCGGGATGACCAGGATCAGGAAGATCTCGATCAGGTTGGTCCAGGCGTTCGGGTTCTCGAACGGATGCGCGGAGTTGGCGTTGAAGATGCCGCCGCCGTTGGTGCCGAGTTCCTTGATCGCCTCCTGGCTCGCGGCCGGGGCGAGTGCGATCTTGCTCGTGCTCCCGTCCGGGTTGAGGACGTCGACGCCGCTCTTGAGGCTCTGGACGACGCCGAGCGCGATCAGCAGGAGCGCGGCCACGAACGCCATCGGCAGCAGGATCCGCATCGTGCCGCGGGTCAGGTCCACCCAGAAGTTGCCGAGGCGGTCGGTCTTCGAGCGGACGAATCCGCGCACCACCGCGACGGCGACCGCGAGCCCGACGGCGGCGGACAGGAAGTTCTGCACGGTCAGCCCGGCCATCTGCACGAAGTGACCCATGGTCGCTTCGGGGCTGTAGGACTGCCAGTTCGTGTTGGTCACGAAGCTGACGGCGGTGTTGAAGGCGACCGCCGGGGAGACCGCTTCCTTGCCGAGGCTCCACGGCAGGACCGGCTGAAGCCGCTGAAGCAGGTACAGGAAGACGACGGAGACGAACGAGAAGCCGATCACGGCGGACGCGTAGGTCTTCCAGTGCTGTTCCGATCCGGGGTTCACCCGGAACAGGCGGTACAGGCCGCGTTCGGCCTTGGTGTGCTTCTCCGTGGAGGACACAGAGAAGACGCGCGCCATGTAGTCGCCGAGTGGCCGGTAGACCACGGCGAGCGCGACGAGGAGGAGGCCGGCCTGCAGGAGGCCGGCCGTGGTGTCTGACATCAGAATTTCTCCGGCCTGACCAGTGCGATGAACAAATAGACGATCAGCCCCAGCGCCAGCAGTCCGCCGACGACGTTGGCGGTGGTCCCCGTGCCGGTCACAGCTTCTCCAGACCACGCAGGGTCAGGGCGAGAACCACGAATACGCCGATCAGGAGCACGGCGTAGAGCAAGTCGGCCACTAGGCACCTCTCAGGAAAGGTCACCCCATCGGCGACCAGGACCCCGCAACAGTGCGCTTGGCACAGACCACCGAGACCGGGGACTGATGGTGTCTTGATGCCCCGATCGGGTGCCTTTACGGCTTCTTGATGCCCGGTGATGTGCCCCACAGCCCGTGACGCAGTGCGGACGGAGCGTGCAATTCGGGCAGACAACCGCAGCGAAGCGTGTTACACCGGTGTTACAGATAGTTGTATGTGCTAAGCAACAGGAGGTAGCGATGTGCGGAATCGCAGGGTGGGTCTCCTTCGGCACCGACCTGACGCAGCGCCGCGAGGTTATCGACGCGATGACCGAGACCATGGCCTGCCGGGGTCCTGACGACTCGGGCACCTGGGTCCGGCCGAACGTGGCGCTGGGCCACCGGCGGCTGGCGATCATCGATCTGCCGGGCGGCAGGCAGCCGATGGCCGAAGCCGGGCTGGCGGCCATGGTCTACAGCGGCGAGGCGTACAACTTCACCGAGTTGCGCGCGGAGCTTTCCCGGCGGGGCCACAAATTCGAGACCGACAGCGACACCGAGGTCGTGCTGCACGGCTACCTGGAGTGGGGCGACGAGGTCGTCGATCACCTCAACGGGATGTACGCCTTCGCGATCTGGGACGAGCGCGACGAGAAGCTCGTGATGATCCGCGACCGCATGGGCATCAAGCCGTTCTACTACTACCCGACCCCGGACGGCGTGCTCTTCGGTTCCGAGCCGAAGGCGATCCTCGCGAACCCCTTGGCGCGCAAGGTGGTCGACACCGACGGCCTGCGTGAGCTGATGGCCATGACCAAGGCCCCCGGCTGGTCGCTGTGGAAGGGCATGCACGAGGTCGGGCCGGGCACCATCGTCACCGTCGACCGCTCCGGGATCCGCACGCGGACCTACTGGAAGCTCGACGCGAAGCAGCACACCGACGACCAGGAGACCACGGTCGAACGGGTCCGTGAGCTGATGACCGACATCGTGCACCGCCAGCTGATCGCCGACGTCCCCCGCTGCGTCCTGCTGTCGGGCGGGCTCGACTCCAGCGCCGTCACCGGCCTCGCCGCGGCCCGGCTGGCGGAACAGGGCGAACAGCTGCGCACGTTCTCGGTCGATTTCCTCGGCCAGGAGGACAACTTCAAGCCGGACGAGGTGCGCGACACCCCGGACTCGCCCTATATCCGCGATGTCGCGAACCTGGTCGGCTCCGCCCACCAGGACGTCGTGCTGAACCCGGCGGAGCTGAGCGATCCCGATGTCCGGCGCAAGGTGCTGACCGCTCGGGACATCCCGGCCGGGCTCGGTGACATGGACACCTCGTTGTACCTGCTGTTCAAGGCGATCCGGGCGGAATCCACGGTGGCGTTGTCCGGTGAATCCGCCGACGAGGTCTTCGGCGGGTACCGCTGGTTCCACGACGAGGCCGCCGTGAACTCGGGGACCTTCCCCTGGCTCGCCTTCCGCATGGGGCTCACCAATGAGCGGGAAACCCTGCTGCGCGAGGACGTCCGGCAGAAGCTGGACCTGCCGGGCTACATCGCCGACCAGTACAGCTCCGCCGTGGCCCAGGTCGAGTATCTCGACGGTGAGAGCGAGCAGGACCGCAAGATGCGGACGGTCTGCAACCTCCACCTGACCCGGTTCGTGCGGATGCTGCTGGACCGCAAGGACCGGGCGTCGATGGCCGTCGGGCTCGAGGTGCGCGTGCCGTTCTGCGACCACCGGCTCGTCGAGTACGTCTACAACACGCCGTGGTCTTTGAAGACGTTCGACGGCAGGGAGAAGAGCCTGCTGCGGCACGCCACGGAACACGTGCTGCCCGCGTCGGTGCGTGACCGGGTCAAGAGCCCGTATCCGTCCACTCAGGACCCTGGTTACGCGGCAGCGTTGCAGCAGCAGGTCAAGGAGGCACTGTCCGAACGGGACAACCCGGTGTTCTCCCTGGTGGACCGCGACTGGCTGCACCGGGTGTCCGAAGTGGATCCGGTGACGATGTCCTCGGCCCAGCGCACCGGGCTCGACCGGGCGCTGGACCTCTACCACTGGTTCGACCTGTACTCCCCCGAGCTGCAGCTCGACTGAGTCGTCCCAGCGCCGGCCGGGTGGTCCGCCGTCGTCGCCCGCTCAGCGACGGCGGCGGACCGTTCCCCCTGCCGCGATGCCTCCGAGCACCGCCGCCGCGGCGAGCAGGATGCCCGCCTCGGTCCACTGGAACCGCCAGAACCGGGTGGCGGGTTGGTACACGGTGAAGTCGCGGTAGCCCGCGGCTTCGACACAGGCGTTCATTCCCCTGCCGCGCGAGCATTCGGGCACGTCGTCCAGCAACCGCAGCTCACGCCCGTCCGGCGCCACCCGGCCCGCGTCGACGATCAGCCCGTCCCTGGCGGACGGATCGGCGCCGATCGTGCGCACCGGTTCGGCGTAATGCGGCCGCAGGATCAGCAGGGCGATCGACGCCGCGACGAACACCCCGACCGTGATCGCGATGGCGGGCAAGGTCTTGCGCACCAGCACCCCGGCCGCGGTGCCGAGCGCGAAGGCGAACAGCCACCACGCCGCGGGCGCGATGCCGACGGCGCCGAAGTACGAGGTTTCGGCGAGCGTCTCCGCCTTGCCGGGGAAGATCTCCAGCCACCGGCCGAACATCTGCCCCGACGCGAGCCCGGCCAGCGCCGCGCACAAAGCGAGGACACCGAATTTGACGCCCAGCCAGCGGCCGCGGCTCACCGACTGCGTCCAGGCCAGCTGATGGGTGTTGCGTTCGTACTCCCTGGCGAGCAGCGGCGCCCCCCAGAAGACGCCGGCCAGCAACGGGACGAACGGCAGGATCACGATCATCGGGTAGATCGTCTGGTAGAGATCCTCCAGTCCGGCGTCGCGTTCGCGGCACGGCACACCGCCCCCGTAGCAGTACGAGGAGATATGGCCGTTCGCCGCGTCGAGGGCGATCCGCCCGGACACGAGCAGGCCCCCGCCGAGCACGGCCAGGAACCCCAGGGTGACGAGCAGCTGAGCACGATGCTGCCGCCAGGTGAGCCAGAGCAAGAACGTTTCCCTTTCCAGGAGCGTCTTTCTAGGAGCGTCGCCGGATGGCGAAGGCCGCGGTGGCGGTGAGCAGGAGGGAGACGCCCAGCAGGATCGCGGCTTCGGTCCATTGGAAACGCCAGTAGAAGTCCTGCGGCAGGATCTTGAGCGCGGTGACCTCACCGGCGGCGTCCATGACCATCTCGACCACCCGGCCGCCGGGATCGTGCCCGGTGGGGCCCGCGCCGCCCAGGTCGACGAGTTTCGGTTCGGCGTAGAAGTCGCGGACGCTGGTGACGCCGATCATCAGGCCCACGGTCACCGCGATGGTGGCGGCGATGGCCGGGAGCGTTTTGCGGATGAGCGCGCCGGCGGCGGTGCCGAGGACGAACCCGAAGAGCCACCACGCGCCCGGGGCGACGCCGGTCATCGCGAACAGGACGGGGTTGTCGAAGCGGTTGGTGAAGTCCGTGTCCCCGCGATCGGTCGGGAAGACCTCCAGCCAGCGCTGCATCATCGCGCCGAACGCGAGCCCGGCCAGCGTGGCGAGGACGGCGAGGAACCCCAGTTTCACGCCCAGCCAGCGGAACCGCGAGATCGACTGGGTCCAGACGAGTTTCGTGGTGCCCCGCTCGTATTCGGCCGCGAGCAGCGGGGCGCCCCAGAACACCCCGATCGCGACCGGGACGACCTGCAGCCAGGACAGATAGGTGTAGAGGTCGGCGAAGTGCTTCGCCGGATTCGGGCTGTCCGCCGCGGTGTTCCCGTTGATCAGCAACAGGATCCCGACCACGACGAGCAGACCCGCGGTGACCATCAGCTGCATGCGGTGCTGACGATAGGTGAGCCACAACATCGTTCCCCCTTACGCCGAGGCCAGTGTCGGGCGCGGCAGTGTCGCGGAGTCGGGGCGCCTGAGGTAGGCGAGCACCAGCTGCTCCAGGTTCGCCGGCCGGTCGGTCCACTGTGGACCCAGCGGGACCGGGCCGGTGCGGGCGAAGACGGTCGCCTGCCTGCCCGCCCGTGCCTCGTCCACGAACGCGACGCGTTCGGCCAGCGCGTCGGCCTCGTCCGCCGGTCCGGAAAGGATCCGGTGCCCGGCGACGAGTTCGTCGATGTCGCCACTGACCTGCACGCGGCCGCCGTTGAGGACGATCAGCCAGTCACAGGTGTTCTCCAGATCGGAGACGACGTGGGAGGAGAGCAGAACGGTCATCCCGGTTTCGGCGACCGCTTCCATCAGGCCGCGCATGACCTCGTGGCGGGCCAGCGGGTCGAGGTTCGCGAGCGGCTCGTCGAGTACCAGGAGATCCGGGCGTTTCGCGAGCGCGACGGTGAGCGCGACCTGCGCGCGCTGCCCGCCGGACAGCTTGCCGACCTTGTGTTTCAAGGGAAGCCCGAGCGCGTCGATGCGCTTGAGCGCGAACTCGTCGTCCCAGCCGGGGTTCAGGCGCCTGCCGAACTTGAGCATCTCGGCGATGCTGAAGCCGGGGTACAACGGTTTGTCCTGCGCCAGGAACGCGGCGGTGCCTTGGATCGAGACCGAGCCGAGCGTCGCGTCGAGCAGCCCGACCGCCAGGTGCAGGAAGGTCGTCTTGCCGGCGCCGTTGGGCCCGACGAGTGCGACGACGCGGCCTTTCGGGACGGCCAGGGAACAGTCGCGCAGCGCCCACTTGCGACGGTAACGCTTGCCGAGACCGGTGGCCTCGATGACGGGTTTCTCATTCACGCGGTTCGCTCCCCTCGAAAGCCATCGGCCACCACGGAGGTGAACAACGCCTCGACGTCTTCCTGGTCCAGTCCCGATTCCCGGGCGTCGCGGACCCAGCCACCCAGGCTCTTCCGCAACCGCGCGTGCTCCGCGAACGAAGCGCCACCGAGCGTCTTCTGCACGAAGGTGCCGAGACCCGGCTTCCCTTCGACGAGCCCTTCGCGCTCTAGCTCGCGGTAGGCCTTGAGGACGGTGTTGGGGTTGATCGCCAGCTCGGCGACCACTTCCTTCGCCGTCGGCAGCCGGTCGCCCGGCTCCAGCAAGCCCAGCCGGAGGGCGTGTTTGACCTGCTGGACGAGCTGGACGTAGGTGGCGACGCCCGACCCTTTGTCCAGGTGGAAGGTGACCACTGGCAACACCCTTTCACTAATTAAGTAGTGAAAGGGTGCAGACAGAAGGGTGCCCTTGTCAAGGCGGCGAACGCATTTCGTCCTCTGAACGCGGGAACCCGGGCGTGGGCGAGCCGCACCCCGGCCCGCCCAGCCCTCCCCGGGAGGTCGCCGAGATACGGCGACGAGAAAAAGCCCCAGCCCCAGTCACGAAGAGCGCCAGGTCGACGGCACGAGGGTCACGTCGAGCTGGCACTACCCCCAACCCCCACCGCCGTCAGAAGGCGGTGCCTGTGCAAGTTGAAGGTGTCCACCGTCGTACCGGAACCGAATGGGGGGTCCTGCCCGTCTTGTTGGTTGGGCACGGTTCCGGCGACGGGTCCTCGGTGGACACCCCTTGAGGATCACGGCGTCCGGATGCAGGGCGCTTGCACTACGCTTGCAGGCTCTGACGAGGGTGAGCGGAGGTGGCCGCGTGGAGTTCCGCGTCCTCGGCGCCGTCGAGGCGTGGGCCGATGGCGGCCCGGTGGATCTCGGTTCGCCCAAACAACGGCTCGTGCTGGCGGTGCTGCTACTGGAGGCGGGCAAGCCGGTACCGCGCGACCGGATCATCGATCTGCTCTGGCCCGAACGACCGCCGGCGAGTGCCCGGAACACCGTTCAAGCGCTGGTGTCCAGGCTGCGCGCGGTGTTCCGCGGCGCGGGCGGGCCGGAGATCGTCTCCGAAGGAACCCGGTACCTGCTGAAGGTCGATCCCCGCCAGGTCGACCTGCACCGCTTCACCGAGCTGACCGCGCGGGCCCGCAAGGCCGACGACGAGACCGCCGTCGAACTCCTGGACGAGGCGCTCGGCTTGTGGCGCGGCGAGGCGTTGTCCGACGTCGTGAGCGGCGAGGTCGCCCAGCGGCTCCGCGGCGGTATCAACGAAGCGCGCTGGACCGCACTGGAGGATCGCGCCGAGGCCCAGTTGCGGCTCGGCCGCGGCCGGGAGGGGCTCGCGGAGCTGACCGGGCTGGTCGCCGCGCATCCCCTGCGCCAGCGGTTCGTCGGGCAGCTCATGCTCGCCCTGCACCGCGAAGGCCGCACCGACGACGCGCTCGAAGCCTTCCGCTCCCTGCGCGACAGGCTCGCTACCGAACTGGGCCTCGATCCGTCCCCGGAGCTGCGCAAACTCGAAGCCGCCATCCTCGCGGAGGACCCGGCTCTCGAACCGGTGCGGAGCGCGGTCAAACCCGAACCGGTCCGCCCGGCGCAGTTGCCGCACGACGTCCGCGGGTTCGCCGGACGCGCGGCCGAATTGGACCGGCTCGACGAGGCGACCCGGCCGGCGGGCGAGGGCACGGACATCTGGGTGATCAGCGGGACCGCCGGGGTCGGCAAGACCGCGCTCGCCGTCCGCTGGGCCCACCGCGTCCGCGACGCGTTCCCCGACGGCCAGCTCTACCTCGACCTGCGGGGCTTCGACCCCGACCACGAGCCGCTCACCCCGGCGGTCGCGCTCACCCAGCTGCTGCAGGCACTCGGCACCGCACCGAAGGCGATCCCACCGGACACCGACACCCGGGCCGCGCTCCTCCGTTCCCTGCTCGCCGACAAGAGGGTCCTTCTCGTCCTCGACAACGTGCGCGACACCGGGCAGGTCATGCCGCTGCTGCCGCCGTCGGGCACCGTCCTGGTCACCAGCCGCCAGCGGCTCGGCGATCTCATCGCCCGCACCGGCGCCCGCGCGCTCCCGCTGTCCGTACTGCCCGCCGAAGACGCGCGGCACCTGCTGGAAGCCGTACTCGGCAGCGAAACCGTCGCCGCCGAGGCGGGCGCGGCGGCCGAGCTGGCCCGGCTGTGCGGGCATCTCCCGCTCGCCCTGCGGATCGCGGCGGCCAACCTCGGCGCGAGCGGCGAACCCGAGATCGCCGAACTCGCCCGTGAACTGGCCGTCGGTGACCCGCTCGCGGAACTGACCGTCGACGGCGCCGAGGAAAGCGCGGTGACCACCGCGTTCGGCGTCTCCTACCGGGCACTGCCCGAGGAGCACCGCGTGCTGTTCCGCAGGCTCGCGCTCGTCCCCGGCCAGACGTTCACCGCGCCCGCCGCGCAGGCGCTGACCGGCGCCCCGCTGTCCCGGGCGAACCAGCAGCTCAAGGCGCTCGCGGCGGCTCACCTCGTCGAGCGCTACACACCCGGCCGCTACCGGTTCCACGACCTTCTCCGCAGTTTCGCGGCAGGCCGCACGCTGTCCGAGGACCCGAAGACCGAACGCGACACGGCGGAGAGGCGGCTCTTCGAGAGCTATCTGACCACCGCCGACGCCGCCGGCCGCGTGCTCATCCCCCACTTCCTGCGGCTGCCACGCGAAGAGCCGGACGAGAACCCCTTCGCCGACACCGACGAGGCGCTGACCTGGCTGGACGCCGAGTGGCCGAACCTCGCCGCCGCCGTCGAGCACAGCGCCGAACACGGCCCGCCAGAGTTCTCGTGGCATCTCGCCGACGCGCTTCGCGCCTTCTTCCACCAGCGCGGCCATCACGCGGAATGGATCGACACCGCGTCGACTGCGCTCAAGGCCGCCCGCCGCGACGGGGCCGGACAAGCCCAGGCCGCTATGCACCTGAGCATCGCCCTCGCCTGCGTCAACTCCGGCCGCTACGACGAGGCGCGCGAACACCTCACCAGCGCCTTGCGCGGAGACCTCCTCAAAGGCTGGGACGCGGGCCGCGCGGCCGTGCTTAACAACCTGAGCGCGGTGCACCAGCGCCTCGGCGATCCGCAGGAGGCGATCCGCTGCGGGCTGGAATCCCTGCGACTGTGCGAAGAACTCAACATGCCGGGCGTCTCGATGGCGCTCGCTAACCTCGGTTTCCCGTACTGGCAGACCGGTCAGCTCGACGAGGCACTCGCCAACTTCACCCGCGCGCTCGCGGTGTCCGAACGGGACGGCGCGCGGTTCAGCGTCGCCGTCCTGCTGGTCGACCTCGGCAACGTGCACCGCGATCTCGGCCTGCTCGACGAGGCCTACGAGTTCTACACCCGCGCGCTCGCGGCCAACCGCGAACTCGGCTACACCTACGGCGAAGCCACGGCCCTCTCCGGCAGGGCCGTACTCGAAAGCAGGCAGGACCCGAGCGAGCAGAACCGCACGGACGCGCTCGAAGCCGTCGAACTCACCCGCAAGATCGGCGACCGGGGCACCGAAGCCTGGACGCTCGTCGGACTCGGCGAAGTGTGCCTGCGGCTCGGCCGTCCCGAAGAGGCGGCCGAACACCACCGGCTCGCGTTGTCGATCGCGCGCACGACGAGTTTCTTCTGGTGCGAGGCCGCCGCTCGCACCGGGCTCGCGGAAACCCTGCGCGAACTGGGAAAGCTCGCGGAAGCCAGGACGCACGGCGAACTGGCGCTGGAACTCGCCTCGCGCTCCGGCTACCGGCTCGTCGAGGAACGCGCGAAGCTGATCCTGGACGAGCTTTAGCACGGGGCAAGGCACTCACGACCCCGCTCAGCCGCGGGACTTCACGCTGCCCGCGATCGCCGCCGTGATCGCCGTCAGGATCCCGAAGATGATCACCAGCGCGATCGCGACACCGTTGCTCTTCTGGAAGCCGAAGATCCACTTGAGGTGCGTGCTCAAAGGCGTTCCCCACAGCAGCGGCGTCGCCACGAGGACCGCCATCACGTAGAACACGCAGAACCCGAACAGTGTCCACGCACCGGGAATCCTGCGGGCGAACGTGAACGCCGCCGCGACCATCAGCACCACGGCGGCGATGACGCCGAAGACGACGTTCTGCATCACCTGGCCGGACCAGCCGCCCTCGGGCGCACTGGCGTAGATGACGTTGTACAGCACGAACCAGACGAGCATGCAGGCGGTGAGGACGCCCAGGATCCCGGCGGTCACCGCGGCCGCGGTGTTCGCCCTCGGCTTGGGCCGCAGACCGTACTGAGGTAACCCGTACTGAGGTAACCCGTGCTGGGGCGGATTCGGCTGCATCGCACTCCTCGCGCGTTCCGGCGACACGAAACCCGCCGCCCGTCATGATCCGCGGTCACTGTAGCGAGGGGTCACCGAGGGCGGCAGCCGGTGGCAGCAAGCTGTCTCTCCTTCAGACGCGCACCTCCTCGACGCGGACCGGGCGGCGTTCGCGGCGCGAGACCTCGCAGGCCTCGGCGATGTAGAACGCCTCCAGCGCGTCCGCCGCTCCGCACGGGCTCGGCGCGCGACCGGCGGCGACGTCGAGGAACGCTTTCAGCTCGCTGACGTACGCGGGGCGGAAGCGTTCCATGAACCCGGGGTAGGCCGGGCCGGGCAACGGCTGGACCCCGGGTTCCACCGAGGTGAGCGGCGTGCGCTCGTCCAGGCCCACCACGGCGTTCCCGGCCGAGCCGAGCACCTCCAACCGTACGTCGTAGCCGGCGCCGTTGTAGCGGGTCAGCGAGACGACGGCCAGCGTGCCGTCGTCCAGGGTCAGGGTCGCGGCCGCGGTGTCGACGTCACCGGCGTCGACGAAGAACCGCTCGCCCTTGTTCGCCCCGACCGCGTACACCTCGACGACCTCGCGGCCGCTGACGAACCGGACGACGTCGAAGTCGTGCACCCCGCAGTCACGGAACAGGCCGCCGGAATGCGCGACGTACTCCGCGGGAGGCGGCGCCGGATCCAAGGTGGTCGCGCGCAAGGTGTGCAGCCAGCCCAGCTCACCCGACGCCACCGCGGCCCGGGCGGCCGCGTAGCCGCCGTCGAACCGGCGCTGGAAACCGATCTGCACCGGGACGTCCGAAGCGGAGATCTTGTCGATCACCGCGAGCGTGCCGGGGATGTCGGCGGCGACGGGTTTCTCGCAGAACACCGGGATCCCCGCGTCCACGGCCCTGAGGATCAGTTCCGGATGCGCGTCCGTGGCGGCCGTGATCACCAGTCCGTCCAAAGAGGACGCGAAGAGCGCGGAGAGGTCGTCCGCGGCCTCGACGCCGAGCTTGGCCGCGGCCGACCGGGCACGTCCGGCGTCGACGTCGGCCACGATCACGGACGAAACCTCGTCGAAGCCCTTCAAGGTTTCGGCGTGCGAAGTGCCGATCCGGCCGGTGCCGGCGAGTCCCAACCTCATTCTCGTGACCTTTCTAAAGCGGGGCGGTGGTGGAGCGGACCACCAGCGACGGATGCAGCAGATGGCGGACCGGTTCGGTGCGTTCGCCCCGGATCCGTTCGAGCAGGGCCTCGACGGCCAGCCGTCCCATTTCGGTGCGCGGCTGGTCCACGGTGGTCAGGGAGAGATGGCGCAGCGCGGCGAGCGAGGTGTTGTCGTAGCCGACGACCGAAACGTCCTCCGGCACCCGCAGGCCCGCCTCTTCCAGTGCGGAGATCGCGCCGACGGCGTTGAAGTCGTTGCCCGCCACCAAGGCCGTCGGCAGCGTCTCCCGGGTGTGGTCGCCGAGCAGTTCGTGCACGGCCTTCTCCCCGGCGGTGTCGGTGTGTTCGCTGCGCACGATGAGCGGATGCAGCCGATGCCGCCGCATCGCCCGCTGATATCCCCGCCGCCGGGCCGCCGCTCCGGCCGCGACCCCGCCGTCCAGATGGGCGATCCGCCGATGCCCCAAGGAGACCAGATGCTCGACGGCCAGCGCGGACCCCGCCTCGCCGTCGTCGTTCACCGTGTCCACCCCTCGTACACGTGAGCTGCGCGAGACGAGGACGACGGGACCTTGTCCGGCCGCTTCCTCGATCGCCGCCGCTGGCAGCACCGGCGACAGCAGGATCACCCCGGCGGGCCGGAAGGAGAGCAGGTTCCGCAGCGCGGCCCGTTCACGGGCGGGACTGCGGCCACCGGTGTTGAGGATCAGGTTGAAGCCCGCCGCCTCGGCCGCCGCGTCGAGCCCTTCGACGACGTCGGCGAAGAACGCGTTGCGCAGATCGGAGACCATCACGCCGAGGACGGTCGAGGTCCGGCTGGCCAGCGACCTGGCCATCGCGTGCGGTTCGTAGCCGAGTTCGTGCGCCGCGCACAGCACTCGCGTCCGCCGTTCGTCGGAGACGTTCGGCGCGTTCCGCATCACCAGTGACACGAGCGCACGGGAAACCCCCGCTTTCGCGGCGACGTCCTCCATCGTCGGTCGTGCCATCTCCGAGTGTCCTCCCCGCCCTTGACTTTACTGTGACGGACGCTACATGATTAGAGCGCTCTAATCAATAGAGCGCTCTAATCCACTCCCCTACCGGAGGTCGCCGATGACATCCCGGATCCGAATCGCCGCCGCCCCGATCTCCTGGGGTGTCTGCGAAGTCCCCGGCTGGGGCCGCGTTCTCGACGCGGGGACCGTACTGGGCGAGATGGCGGAACTGGGGGTGCGCGCCACCGAACTCGGCCCTCCCGGGTATCTCCCGCGCGACCCGGCCGCGCTGCGCGCGCTGCTCGGCGGACACCGGCTGGAACTGGTCGGCGGTTTTCTCGCCGTCGTCCTGCACGAGAATCCCGAGGCCGCCTTGGCGGAGGCGGAGGAGTCCGCGGCGTTGTTCGCCGCGTGCGGTGGCGACATGCTCGTGCTCGCCGCCGCCACGGGGCTCGACGGCTACGACGACCGGCCGGAACTGACCGCCGCCGAATGGGCGACCCTGATCGAAACCTCGGGCGAGATCGCGAAGATCGGCGCACGCCATGGACTTCGCACCGTGCTGCATCCGCATGTGGGGACCCACGTGGAGACCGAGGACGAGGTCGAGCGCTTCCTCGCCGATTCCGATCTCCCGCTGTGCCTGGACACCGGGCATCTCCTGATCGGCGGCACCGACCCGGTCGCGCTGGCCGGCCGCCATCCCGGCCGGGTCGGTCACCTGCACCTCAAGGACGTCCGCGGCGAACTCGCCGAAGACGTCCGCGCCGGAAGGCTTCCCTACGCCGAAGCGGTGGGCAAAGGTTTGTACGTCCCGCTGGGCGAAGGGGACGTCGACATCGAAGCGATGGTCAGGTCCGTCCACGAGGCGGGCTATGCCGGGTGGTACGTCCTCGAGCAGGACACAGCGCTGAGCGAGGGGAGCCCGGAAGACCTGCCGAAACGGGATGTGACCAGGAGCCTGGCCCATCTCGGTGAGATCGTCAGCCGGCTCCCGGCTGCCAGGTAACGGAAGAAGCGAGGAGAGACGACGATGTCCCATCGCTTGAAAGTATTTCTGGTGGCCGTGGCGGGGCTGATGCTCCTGTCCGCGTGCACCGGGCCGAAGGCCGAGGAGAAACGCGCCGAGGGCGCCGCCCCGGTGACGACTCAGCCCGCCGGGCCACTGCGGGTCGCGGTCATCTCGCACGGCACCGCCGGTGACGCCTTCTGGAACGTGGTCAAGAACGGTGCCGAGGAGGCGGGCAGGCAGCTCGGGGTCCAGGTCGAGTACAACTCCGACGGGGATCCCGGAAACCAGGCCAAACTGGTCGACAATGCGGTCGCCCAGCGGGTCGGCGGGCTGGTGGTGTCCATGGCCAACCCCGAAGCGCTCAAGACCTCGGTCGAGAACGCGGTCCGCGCGGGGATCCCGGTCATCACCATCAACTCCGGCGAGGACAAGAGCGCCGCCTACGGCGCGCTCACCCACGTCGGGCAGAACGAGTCCATCGCCGGCGAGGAGGCCGGGAAGAAGTTCAGGGAACTCGGCAAGAAGAAACTGCTCTGCGTGATCCACGAAGCAGGCAACATCGGGCAGGCTCAGCGCTGTGACGGCGCCAAGACCGGGTTCGCGGGCGACGTTCAGACGCTCCAGGTCGACATCAGCAACCCGGCCGACGCGGAATCCCGGATCCGGGGCGCGGTGCAGACCGATTCCTCACTCGACGCGGTGCTGACGCTGAACTCGCAGGTCGCCGCGCGGGCGGTGAGCGCGATCAAGGCGGTCGGCTCGCGGGCGCAGGTCGGCACGTTCGACCTCAACACCGACGTGGTGGGCGCCATCAAGTCCGGCGACGTGGTCTTCGCGGTCGATCAGCAGCAGTACGAGCAGGGTTACCTCCCGGTGCAGTTCCTCAAGCTCTACCGGGACAACGCGAACGTCGTCGGCGGCGGGAAGCCGGTCCTCACCGGGCCCGACCTGGTCGACAAATCCACTGTGGACACCGTCGGCCAGTACGTGCAAAGGGGCACGCGATGACAAGCACCACCCTCGACGAACGGATCGCGAAACCGCGGTTGCTCGACCGGCTGATCGTCCGGCCCGAGATCGGCGCGCTACTCGGCGCCGTCGTGGTCTTCCTGTTCTTCACCCTCGTCACGGACCAGTTCTTCAGCGGCAGTGGGGTGGCGACCTGGCTGGACGACGCCTCGACGCTCGGCATCATGGCGGTCGCCGTCTCCCTGCTGATGATCGGCGGCGAGTTCGACCTTTCGGCCGGTGTCATGACGGCGTCCACCGCGCTCGTCACCGCCACTCTGGCGACGCAGGCGGGCTGGAACGTCTGGCTCGCGTTGCTCGCCTCGCTGGTCTTCGCGCTCGCGGTCGGCGCGTTCAACGGCTGGCTGGTTCTGCGCACCGGACTGCCCAGTTTCATCGTCACCCTGGGCACGTTCCTGGCGTTGCAGGGGCTCAACCTCGGCGTCACGCGGCTGGTCACCGGCACCGTCCAGGTCTCCGGGATGCGCGCGACCGACGGCTACGAGTCCGCCGGTTTCGTCTTCGCGTCCACAGTGGACATCGGCGGGACGGCGTTCCAGATCTCGATCGTCTGGTGGATCGGGTTCGCCTTGGTGGCGGCCTGGCTGCTGGTCCGGACCCGGCTCGGCAACTGGGTCTTCGCCGTCGGCGGCTCCGCGCCGAGTGCGCGCGCGGTCGGCGTTCCGGTGGTGCGCACCAAGATCATGCTGTTCATGACCACCGCGCTCGCCGCGTGGCTGGTCGGCTCGATCAACATCCTGCGGTTCGCGAGCGTCCAGGCGAACCAGGGCATCGGACTGGAGTTCCAGTACATCATCGCGGCCGTGATCGGCGGCTGCCTGCTGACCGGCGGATTCGGTTCGGCGCTCGGCGCCGCGATCGGCGCGCTGATCTTCGGCATGGCACGGCAGGGCATCGTGTTCGCCCGCTGGGACAGCGACTGGTTCATGTTGTTCCTCGGCGTGATGCTGCTGTCCGCGGTCCTGGTCAACAACGCCTTCCGGCGGCGCGCGGAAAGGGTACGGCGATGAGTCATCTCCTCGAGGTCAAGGACGTCGGCAAGACCTACGGCAGCGTGATCGCCTTGCGGGACGTGTCCACCGTGGTCGACGCGGGCGAGGTCACCTGCGTGCTCGGTGACAACGGGGCGGGCAAGTCCACTTTGATCAAGATCCTGTCCGGGGTCCACCAGCACGACAAGGGCGAGTTCCTGGTCGAGGGCGAACCGGTCAGGTTCGCCTCGCCCCGTGAGGCGCTCGACCGCGGTATCGCGACGGTGTACCAGGATCTGGCGGTCGTACCGCTGATGAGCGTGTGGCGGAACTTCTTCCTCGGCTCCGAACCGACGGTCGGTTTCGGCCCGTTCCGGGCGCTGGACCGGAAGAAGGGCCGTGAGACGACCAAGAAGGCGTTGTCCGACATGGGCATCGACCTGCGTGACGTGGAGCAGCCGGTCGGCACGCTGTCCGGCGGCGAGCGGCAGTGCGTCGCCATCGCGCGGGCGGTGCACTTCGGGGCGAAGGTGCTCATCCTCGACGAGCCGACGGCGGCGCTGGGCGTGAAACAGGCGGGTGTCGTGCTCAAGTACGTCGCGCAGGCCCGCGACCGCGGCCTCGGCGTCGTGCTGATCACGCACAACCCGCATCACGCCTATCCCGTGGCCGACAGGTTCCTGCTGCTCAAACGGGGTGCGCCGCTCGGCAGCTACGAGAAGTCCGAGATCGACCTGCCCGAACTGACCCGGCAGATGGCGGGCGGCGCGGAACTGGAAGCCCTCGAACACGAATTGCGAGCCGTGGAGTCCCCTTCATGACCACTCTCGAAGCACTGACCGTCGGCCGGGTCGGGGTGGACCTCTACCCCGAGCAGAGCGGCGTGCCGCTGGCCGGGGTCAGCACCTTCGCCAAATCGCTCGGCGGCACCGCGACCAACGTCGCGGTCGCCGCCGCGCGGCTCGGCCGGTCGACGTCGGTCCTGACGAAGGTCGGCCCGGACGGGTTCGGTGACTACGTACGGCAGGCCCTGCGGGAGTTCGGCGTGTCGCCCGACCACGTCGGGACCTCGGCGGGCCTGCAGACGCCGGTGGTGTTCTGCGAACTGAACCCGCCGTCGGATCCGCCGCTGCTCTTCTACCGCGCCCCGATCGCGCCGGATCTGACCCTCGGCGAGGCCGACGTGCCCTGGGACATCGTGGAAACGGTGCCGCTGTTGTGGGTCACCGGGACCGGCGTGTCCGTCGAACCTGCACGCGGCACACAGCGCGAAATGCTCCGGCGGCGCGGGCGCCGGTCGCATACCGTGCTGGACCTCGACTTCCGGCCGATGTTCTGGCCCGACACCGCGACAGCGCGCGAAGAGATCGGCTGGATGCTCGACCACGTCACGGTCGCCGTGGGCAACCGCGCCGAGGCGGAGGTCGCCGTCGGCACGGCGGATCCCGACGAGGCCGCGTCCCGGATGCTGGCCAGGGGCGTCGGGCTGGCGGTGATCAAGAAGGGGGCCGAGGGTGTCCTGGTGGCCACCTCCGAGGGACGCTGGACGGTGCCGCCGCAGCGGGTCGACGTCGTCTGCGGCCTCGGCGCCGGTGACGGATTCGGTGGTGCGCTGATCCACGGTCTGCTGTCCGGCTGGGATCCGGTGCGCATCGCCGCCTACGCCAACGCGGCGGGCGCGCTCGTCGCTTCCCGGCTCGCCTGCGCCGACGCCATGCCCACCGCCGACGAGATCGAGGAGTTGCTGTGAGCAAGCTGCACCGTCCACTCGGGACACTTTCGGACGAGCGGGACCCGGTCCGGCTCACCCCGGACTCGGCGGGCTGGGACTACAGCGGCCTGAGGGTCCTCTCGCTGGCCGCCGGGGAGTCCCGGGTGGTGCGCACGGGCGAGTACGAAGCGTTTGTCCTGCCGCTGTCCGGCGCGTGCACGGTCCGCGTCGACGGAGCTGTCTTCGAACTCACCGGACGCGACTCGGTGTTCAGCCGGGTCACGGATTTCGCCTACGTGCCACGCGACGCCGAAGTCGAGTTGTCGACGGCCGGCGGCATCGAGCTGGCGCTACCGATGGCGCGCTGCACCCGCCGTTTCGAACCTCGCTACGGGCCGGCGGAGAACGTGCCGGTGGAGGTGCGCGGCGCCGGGCAGGCGACGAGGCAGGTCACCAACTTCGGGGTGCCCGGGGTGTGGGACCACGCCGACAAGCTCAACGCGTGCGAGCTGATCACCCCCGGCGGCAACTGGTCGTCCTATCCGCCGCACAAACACGACGAGGTGTCCGAATGCGAGGTCGTCAACGAGGAGATCTACTACTTCCGCATCGCCGGCCGTGACGGCGTGACCCCTTCACGCGAGGGCTTCGGCCTCCATCGGACGTACACTTCGGACGGTGAGCTGGACGAGGACGTCGCGGTCCGCGACGGCGACGTCTTCCTGATCCCGCGTGGCTATCACGGTCCTTGTGTCGCCGCCCCGGGGTATCCGATGTACTACCTGAACGTCCTGGCCGGGCCCGCGGCCGAACGGTCGATGGCCTTCTGCGACGACCCCGCGCACGGCTGGGTCCGCGAGACCTGGGACGGCCAGGAAGCCGACCCGCGCTGCCCGGTCACGAGCCACGAAGGACGGGTGTCATGAAGCTGACCACCGCACAGGCGCTGGTGCGCTGGCTGCTCGCCCAGCGGTCGGAGACCCTGGACGGCCGGGAGGTGCCGCTGTTCCCCGGGGTGTTCGCGATCTTCGGGCACGGCAACGTACTGGGCCTCGGTACCGCGCTGGAGGAGCACCGCGACGAGCTGCCGGTGTGGCGTGGCCAGACCGAACAGGGCATGGCGCTCGCGGCCGTCGGCTACGCCAAGGCCACGCACCGGCGCCAGGTGGGCGTGGTGACCTCGTCGATCGGGCCCGGCGCGCTGAACATGGTCACCGCGGCCGGGGTCGCGCACGCCAACCGGCTGCCCCTGCTGCTGCTCCCCGGCGACACCTTCACCGGCCGCGCGCCGGATCCGGTGCTCCAGCAGGTCGAGCATTTCGGCGATCCGACGGCCACGGTCAACGACGCCTTCCGCGCGGTGAGCCGGTACTTCGACCGGATCACCCGGCCGGAACAACTGCTTTCGACGCTGCCGCAGGTCGCCAGGGTGCTGACCGATCCGGCGGACGCGGGTCCGGTGACGCTGGCGCTGCCCCAGGACGTCCAGGTGGAGACCTACGACTTCCCGGACGCGCTGTTCGCGCCGGTGACCCATTGCCCGCAGCGTCCCCGCCCGGATCGCCGCGCCCTCACCGAGGCGGCGGGCGTGCTGCGGTCGGCCAGGAAACCGTTGCTGGTGCTCGGGGGCGGGGTCCGGTATTCCGGTGCCGGCGCGCGGGCGATGGCCTTCGCCGAGCGCCACGGCGTCCCGGTCACCGAAACCACGGCCGGGCGCACCCTGGTCCCCCACGACCATCCGCTGCACGCCGGTCCGCTGGGCGTCACCGGCTCGACGTCGGCGAACGTGCTGGCCGCCGAGGCCGACGTCGTCCTGGCCGTCGGGACCCGGTTGCAGGACTTCACCACGGCGTCGTGGACGGTCTTCTCCCCCGGTGTCCGGCTGATCACCCTGAACGCCGCCCGGTTCGACGCGGTCAAGCACGGCGCGATGCCCGTCGTGGGCGACGCCGACGCGAGCCTCGCGGAGCTGGCGGCCCAGCTGGAAAGCTGGCAGGTCGAGACTTCGTGGACCGAGCGCGCCGCCACGGAACGCCGCCGGTGGGACGCGCGGATCGACTCGTTGCGCGCCGTTTCCGGCGAGGTCCCGACCTACGCCCAGGTCGTCGGCGTGGTCAACGACCTCTCCGAACCGCGGGACTACGTGATGACCGCGTCCGGCGGGATGCCGGGAGAGCTGATCGGCGGCTGGCGCGGATCGGGCTCGATCAGCATGGACGTCGAGTACGGATTCTCCTGTATGGGCTACGAACTCGCGGGCGCCTGGGGCGCGGCGATGGCGCATACCGGTGGCCTGGTGACCACGATGCTCGGCGACGGCTCGTACCTGATGCTGAACTCGGAACTGTTTTCGGCCGCCTTCGCCGGCCATCCGTTCGTGGCGGTGGTCTGCGACAACGACGGTTACGCGGTCATCGCCCGGTTGCAGGAGGGGCAAGGAGGCAAGCCGTTCAACAACCTCCTCGCCGACTGCCGGACGGCGCATCCGTCGCCACCGCGGGTCGACTTCGCGCGGCACGCGGAATCGCTGGGGTGCGCGGTGTTCACCGCGTCCTCTGTGGACGATGTGCGGGCGGCCTACGCGAAAGCACGGGAAGCCGCCGTGGCCGAGAAGCGACCGGCGGTGGTCGTCGTGCGCACCCAGCCGAACTCGTGGACCGAGGCCGGCGCCTGGTGGGAGGTCGGCGTTCCGGAGCACCTTTCGGGCCGGGAAGGCTACGACGAGAGAAAGGCCGCCCAGGTGAGGTACCTGGAGGGCCGCATTTAGAGGACTGAACGCGCTACTCGAAGCTGGCGAAGTAGCCGGCGGCCATGTCCTCGTCACCGTGCCCGGCCTGGGACGCGCGGGCGAAGCGGGCACGGCCGGCTTCGATGACGTCCATCCGGATACCCGCGCGGGCCGCGGCTTCGAGCACCAGCCGGGCGTCCTTCTCCGCGTTGTCGACGGAGAAGGCGGTGGTGTAGTCGTTCTTGAGGATCGCGGCGGATTTGCCCTGGAAGTAGCCGTTGTCCATCGGGCTCCCGGTGACGACGTCGACGAAGTGCCGCGGGTCGACGCCGAGACCTTCGGCCAGGGCGAGTGCCTCGCCGACGCCGTGGGTCAGCGCGAGCACCCAGGTGTTCAGCACCAGCTTCAGCCGGCTCGCGGCGCCGGAGCGGCCGTCCTCGCCGACCCACAGCGTGCGCTTGCCGATCGCGTCGAACAGTGGCTGGACGGTGTCGCGCGCCTCGGCCGCGCCCGCCGCCATCACGGTCAGCTGGCCTTGTTCGGCGGGCTGGCGGGTTCCCTGCACCGGCGCGTCGACGAAGACGAGGCCCTGCTCGTCGGCGTAGGCGGCCAGTTCGTCGACGGCCTCGCCCACGGTGCTGAGCTGCACCCAGATCGTGCCGGCGGCGGGGGCGGCCGCGCGGATCGCCTCGAGCACCGCCGCGCCGTCCGTGAGGACGGTGATCACGACCGCGGCGCCCTCGACGGCTTCCGCCGGACTCGCGACGGCCTGGACACCGTCCCCGGACAGGGCTTCGGCCTTGGCCGCGGTGCGGTTCCAGGCGCGTACGCTGAATCCGGCCGCGCTCAGGTTGCGGGCCACCGGGGCGCCGATGATGCCGGTGCCGAGCACCGCGACGGAAACCGTCATGTCCTGCTTTCACTCCTTCTCCAGGGCCAGGGAACGGCCCGGCCTTGATGGAACGTTCGTTAAAGAACGCTTTCACGGGGAATCCGCGCTGCGGCGGGGGCGGGGTTACGAGACCTGGAACATCAGAACGCCTGGATGGTGGTTTCGACGACCTGGGCGAGCGCCCGCCGGTCCGCGGTCTTCCCCAGCACCCGCAGGCCGTACATCGCGGCGAGGGTGAACCGCGCCAGCGCCCGCGGATCACGTTCCGCGCCGATCTCGCCCTCCTGCCGTGCGGCGGCGAACTCGGTGTGGAACGCGTCTTCCACTCGTTCGAAGTTGTGGCGGACGCGGGCGGTGACCTCGTCGTCGATCCCGCCGAGTTCGAGGGCGGCGTTGACGGCGAGACAGCCACGGTGCCCGTCCGAGGAGCCCGTCTCGTCGTCGACCACGTCCATCAGCACGCGCCGGATCCGCTCCCGGATGGTGCCGGGAGCGGTCAGCATCTCCTCCACCCGCGTGGCCGACGTTTCCTCGTACCGGCGCAGCGCCTCCTTGAACAGCTGCTGCTTGCTCGAAAACGAGTGGTACAGGCTTCCCCGGCCCAGGCCGGTGCCTTCGACCAGGTCCTGGGCCGAAGTGGCCGCGTACCCCTTGCGCCAGAACGTGCCGACGGCGGCGTCGAGCACCTCGGTGGGATCGAATCCCTTGGGACGGGGCATGCCGCCAGCATGGCACGTTCTGTAATGCTCGGTCAAATACCCGCGCGGCTCAGTGCTCCCCCAGCAGGGAGCCGAAGCCGCGCACACGGTCGGCGATCCCGTTCTGGCGCAGCGCGTGCCAGTACAGGACGGTGTTGTTCGAGAGGACCGGTTTGCCGAGCCAGAATTCCGCCGCCGCGGCCAGCCGCGACATCGCGACATTGGTCCCGACCTGGACGATCGCTTCGACGTCGGCGCTGTCGATCTCCTTGACCGCGTCCCGGAGTCCGGTCTCGGAGACGTGGGAGATCTTGGCCGGGCTCGGCATTCCGAGGCCCTGGACGCTCAGCAGGTCGTAGCCGCTGTCGGTGAAGAACCGGCTCACCGAATCGTCGCCGACCGGCAGGTACGGCGTGATGACCGCGATCCGGCGGACGTCGTGGGCGGACAGCGCGGCCTTGATCGCTTCCGGGCTCATCGTCACCGGCCTGCCACCCGCGGCCGCCCGCATCGATGCCAGCACTTGACCCTGCGTTTCCGTTCCCTCCCAATAGCTTTCCGGGGAGACCCCGATGAGCACGCAGCCGGGATCGCAGCAGGCGACACTCCGGATCGCCGGATGCGTCGAGGACCGGATGCCGCGCATGACCCGGTCGAAACCGGGCTCGTCGACCATGGGGTCGTCGTCGATGAGCATCCGGCCCGTGTGGTTGGTGACGCCGTCGGGGCGCATCGCGTCCAGTTCCGGCTGGGCCGAGGTGTTGGTGGACGGGACGACGACACCGACCTTGAGGCGGGGACCGAGGGAGTCGGTCACTGCTGGTTCTCCCTTCGTCGGTTCAGCGAGCGGGCCGGGCGCGGATCGCCGAGACCAGTTCGGCGACCCCGTCACGCTTCAAGACGCTGTAGTGATCGCCGTCGAGCGTGATCACCTCCGGCGGCGTGGCCGAATACCCGGAGCTGTTCTCGACGAACGAGTAGTCGTCGCCGTCGGCCTTGAAGAGGGTCACCGGAGCCTCGATCCGCCGCCGCGCCAGTTCGCGGAAGCTGTAGTCGAACTCGTAGGTCTCCTCGACGATGCGGATGATCCGCCGGATCAGCCGTTCGTCGAGGCCGGGCAGCAGGTCCGCCACGAAAGCCACGAAACCTTCTTCGTCGCGGACGGTTTCCCGGCAGGCCAGCGGTTCCGGCCCGGAGATCGACCCGAGGAAGACCGAGAGCAGGATCGTCAGGTACGCCGGGTTCGTGTAGCTCGCCACCCGTTCGCCGCCGCCCCCGACTTCGGGGTTGCCGGGGCAGATCAGCAGCAGGTCGTCCACGCGCTGCCCCTGCTGTTCCAGCTGCCACGCCGCTTCGAAGGCGACACGGGCGCCGAACGAGTAGCCCCACAAAGTGTAAGGCCCCTCCGGCTGGACTCGTCGGATCTCGGCGACGTCGGCCTTCGCCATCTCCTCGACGGTGGCGTAGGGCGTCTCGTCCGCGTTGACTCCGTGGGCCTGCACTCCGTAGAACGGCCGTCCCAGGCCGTTTTCCGTGGCCAGCGGCCGCAGGTTCATCGGGTAGCCGCCGAGTCCGGGCCAGCAGAACACCGGGCTGCCACCGCCGGCCGCCAGCGGGACCAGCCGCGAAGACGGCGTGGCGGAGTCCTCGCCGATGCGGGCGGCGAGATCGGCCAGCTTCGGGCACTCGAAGACGACCTGGAGCGGCAGCCGGATGCCGTACTCGCGATTGATCCGGTTCACCAGGGAGACCGCGATCAGCGAGTTGCCCCCGGCGGCGAAGAAGTCGTCGCGCACCGAGACGTCGTCGTACTTCAGCGCCTTGCCCCATACCTCGGCCAGCCACCGTTCGTGATCCGTCGACGGCGCGACGTACGGCGTGTCACCGCTCGCGGAACGGACGACGTCGGACTCCGCCAGCGCCTTGGCGTCGACCTTTCCGTTGGCGGTCAACGGCAACTCGTCCAGTACGAGGACACGGTTGGGGACCAGGTAGTCCGGCAGGGTCTGGGCCAGCTCGTCCCGGATGATCTCCGCCGGGCCCTTCATGTGCACGGCGTCCTCACGCATTCCCGCACTGCGCTGTTGCTCCCGGCTCACCTTGCCGCCCAGGAAGAAGTACGACGGGCCGGGCGCGATCCCCTGTCCGGCGAGGATGTCGTCGATCCGCCGGGCGGCGGGCAACGGGTTGCCGCTCTTCGAACTGTAGCCCGAGGACATGAGGCCCAGCGCCGAACCGTTGCGCTGCAGGTGATGCAGCTTCGTGCCCAGACCGAGGTACTCGAGCCGTTCCTCGTTCGCGCGGCTGACGGCGGTGATCCCGAAGGCCGCGCGCCCGTACACCTGCTGGTTGATCGCGATCACGTGCCTGGCCTCGATCAGCGTGCCGGAAAGCCGCTCGAAATCCCCGTCCCGCCACCGGTAGGTACCGGCGGGCAGCCCCTCGACCCGGTCCGGATGGGCTTGGACGAACAGTTCGGTGTCGTCCCGTCGCGGCCTGCCGTCGTTGGCGTGCCAGGAGAACGTGCCGAGGTAATGGTCGCCGTCGGCGGCGCCGAGGCGGGCGGCCACGTCGGGGTCGCCCGCCGAGGGGCTGATCGTGAGGCCGTATCCGGGCAGGATCTCCTCGAAGACGCCGACCATGTGGCCCGCTTCGAATTCGAGGACCTCACGGATGTTGTTCTTGTAGACCGGTTCGATGGCCGCGGTGCGGCCGATGAAGTGCACCGAGTGCCCGGTGTTCGTGCTCGGCCCGACGTGGACCAGCGTGTGGTCGATCGGGTGGTAGTAGTGGATCCCGGCGCCGATCCCGTCGAGGCCGCTGGTCTCCAGGTACACCTGCGTCGCGTACAACGCGCCGGGCGAGGCGTAGGCGTACTTCGGCAGCAGCCGCTCGTCGCTGCGGAACTCGCCGAACCATCGCAGCAGTTCGCCCAGTTCGGCGAACGAAAGGTCGCCGGGTGCCCGCGAATACGTGCTGACCGGGCCCGGCGTCAGGAGCGCGGCGAGGTCGTCGCGGGTGACCGTGCCGCCCTCGTAGTACCGGTAGGTCTTGCGCGCGAAGACCTCACGCCGCTGCTGGCCGGTCTCCCGTTTTCCCGGCAGCGCGAGCACCGGACGGCCGTCGAGCTCGGCGGCGGAGCGCACCCCCGGATGGGACAGCTGCGCCTTGACCTGCAGTTTGCTGGCCTTGGACTGATGGTGCCCGCCGTGGTTGCCCTGGTCCATCAGCGCGGCTTCCCGCGGATTCAGTTCCACGCAGGCGACGAGCGCCTTGGAGCCGGTCCGCGCGTCGTCGGTCACCACCGCCGCGGCCCGGCGCACCCAGGTGTGCTCCTCGATCGCCACGGCGATCTCGTCCAGTTCGACGCGGTGGCCGCGCAGCTTGACCTGGTTGTCGGCACGGCCGACGAACTGGAGGGTGCCGTCCGGGTTCCAGTAGGCGAGATCCCCGGTGCGGTACAGCCGTTCCGTCGGCACGAACGGATTCGGCACGAACCGCTCGCGCGTCTGCTCCGGCCGGTTCAGGTAGCCGCGGGCCAGCTGGACCCCGCCGATGTACAGCTCACCCGTCTCCCCGATGTCGACCGGGGCGAGCCGGTCGTCGAGCACGAAGCACTGGGTGTTGTCGACCGGCACGCCGATCGAGATCGTCCCGGCGCCCTCGTCGATCGTGTCCGGATCGACGAGCTGGGCGGTCGCGTTGATCGTGCATTCGGTCGGCCCGTAGAGGTTGACCAGCCGCGCCGACGGCAACTCGCGGGTGAGTTCCTTGGCCAGCTGACGCGAAAGCGCCTCACCGCCCGAGAACACCTTCCGCACCGTGGTGCAGGTCGCGAGGCGTTCCGTGTCGAGCAACGCCTGCAGCAGCGTCGGAACACACTGCAGGGTGGTGACGTCGTGCTTCACCACGGTGTCGATCAGGGCTTCGGGATCCCGGAAGGCGCCGGGCGCGCTCATCACCACCCTGGCGCCCGCGGCGGGCGCCAGGATCTCCCACTGCGCGGCGTCGAAGCTCATCGGTGTCTTCTGCAGCACGGTGACGCTCGTGGCCAGATGACCGCACGCGTGCAGCCAGCGCAGCTGGGAGACGACACCGCGGTGCTCGATCATCACGCCCTTCGGCTTGCCGGTGCTGCCCGAGGTGTAGATGACGTACGCGAGCGAGTCCGGCCGGGGACCGCGCGGAACGTCGCCGGTCGCGCCGCGGGCGTCGGCCACGGACACGATCCGCGTCCCGGCGGGCACCAGCCCGGCGAGCCGCCCGGCGAGATGCGGCTGCGTGACGACGACGCCGGCGCGGCTGTCGTCGAGCATGTAGCGCAGCCGCTCTTCCGGGTATTCCGGGGACAACGGCAGATAAGCGGCACCCGCGGTGAGGATTCCCCACGCGCCGATCATCAGGTCCGCGGAAGGCTCGACGTGAAGACCGACGAGATCGTCCGCGCCGATCCCCAGACCGGCGAGATGGGCGGCGAGTTCCCGGCTCGCTTCTTCGAGTCGGCGAAAGGTCAGTTCCCGGTCACCGTCGACCACGGCCGGAGCGTCCGGCCGCGTTCCCGACCACTGCCGGAGCAGATCCGGAAGGCAGGTCCCGGAACGGATACCGGGCAAAGGCGCGGCGTTCTCGGTAGACGTCATGAAGCATCCCCCAGTGCGAATTCCGTCGTTTCTGTTTCCCGGTCAAAGGAGTGGCGGAGAGCGGCCCGGGATACCGGCCGATAATCGCTAATCCGGAATACGCCCGGCCGACCATTCTTCCCCGCCCTTTGGGGCGACGGGTCTCTCAAGGGGCGGAAAACACGCCACACTCGAAGCATGATTCCCACTTTCGTCTTCGTGCACGGTTCGGGAAGTTCGGCGCACTCCTGGTCGGCCATCCAGCGGGAGATGGCCTCACGCGGGCATCGGACGCTCGCCCTCGATCTCCCCGGCAGGGGCGCGGGTTTCACCAGGGCTTACCACGAGCAGGACCTCGAAACCTTCGCCGCCGAACCGTCGGTGATGAGCGACCTGACCGCGGACGACTTCACCGGGGCGGTCGTCGACGCCGTACAGCGGGTGCGCCCCCACGGCCCGGTCGTCCTCGTCGGGCACAGCTTCGGCGGGCTCCCGGTCACCGCGGCCGCCAACGCGATCCCCGAACTGATCGACCGGCTCGTCTACGTCGCCGCCCAGTGCCCGGTGGACCTCGCGCCCGGGGAATACCCGGCGCTGCCCGAATGGGCGTCCTCCGAACTCTTCCCCGCGCTGGCACCCCTTTTCGTCGGTGACCCGTCGCGCCAGGGGTTCATCCGGATCAACTGGCGTGGCGCCGATCGCGCGGGACGGGCGGCCCTGCGCGACGCCATCGCCGGTGAACTCACCGAAGAGGAATTCCTCCAGGTCGTAGTGACGAGTCAACCGGACGAGGTCTTCTGGCTGACCGACCCCACGTGGGACCTGCGCGCCGACAAGGATTCGTGGGGCCGGATCCCGCGTACGTTCGTCCGGCTGACCGAGGATCGTTCGATGCCGCTCGCCGCGCAGGACCGCTACATCGCCGAGGGCGACGCGCTCACCCCGGACAACCCGTTCGACGTCCGGGACCTCGAGAGCAGTCACGCCGGTTTCTTCCGGAAGCCCGCCGGACTGGCCGGGATCCTCGACGACCTCAGCGTCCGAGCAGCCGCCGGATCTCGGTGACGGCGGCGCGGCCCGCGCGGTTCGCGCCGACGGTGCTGGCGGACGGGCCGTAGCCGATCAGGTGCAGTCTCGGTTCGGCGACGACGCGGGTGCCGTCCATCCGGATGCCGCCCCCGGACGCGCGCAGGCGCAGTGGCGCGAGATGGTCGATGGCGGCGCGGAAACCGGTGGCCCACAGGATGATGTCGGCGGGCTCGAAGGTGCCGTCCGCCCACACCACGCCGTCCGCGGTGATCCGCTCGAACATCGGGCGGCGGTCGAGGATGCCCGCGTCCAGCCCCGCCCGAACCTCGGGTGTCACCGCCAGATCGGTCACGCTGACGACGCTTTCCGGCGGCAGGCCGGCCCGGACCCGCCGGTCGACCTTGGCGACGGCTTCACGGCCCCAGTCCTCGCTGAACGGCTCGTCGCGCCAGACCGGCGGGCGCCGGGTCACCCAGCGCGCCGACCGGGCGTGGGGCGCGATCTCCAGCAGCAGCTGGACGGCCGACGCCCCGCCGCCGACCACGACGACACGCTTGTTCCGGAAGTCACCGACACCGGTGTAGTCGGCGGTGTGCAGCTGACGGCCGCGGAAGGTCTCCTGTCCCGGGTAGTACGGCCAGAACGGCCGGTCCCAGGTGCCGGTCGCGCTGATCACCGCACGGGCGGCCCACGTTTCGGCCGCGCTCGCGACGACCAGCCTGTCGCCCTCGGCGTTCACCGACAGGACGTCGACGGGGCGATGGACCGGAAGGTCGAAGGTGCGTTCGAAACGGCCGAAGTAGTCGGAAACGACTTCGGCGGCGGGCAGTTTCGGATCCGGGACGCCGAAGGCCATCCCGGGAAGGTCGTAGACGCCGTGGACCTTCTCCATCACCAGCGAAGGCCAGCGGTACTGCCACGCGCCACCGGGTCGTTTGCCGTGGTCGAGCACGACGAAGCCGGCCTCGTTGGCGAATCCCGCGCGACGCAGGTGGTACGCCGCCGAGAGACCGGCCTGGCCCGCCCCGATCACCGCCACGTCGACTTCGTGATCCGCCTTCATATCGGGTTCAACGGTGGCGGACTCCCGATATTTCTCTTCAGGTCACAGCGCCGCCTAGGTCACACCCGGCGCTTCAGTGCCCGCACGATCGCGACGATCAGGAGCACCCCGGCGAGGGCGATCAGCACCGGCGCGGCCCGTCTGGCCACCGACCCGCCCGCGTACTCCATCAGGTCGATGGCCTCGCCCTCGGGCACCGGCTTGACCGCCTGCAACGGCGGGCGTTCTTGGGGTTTCTCGGGTTCGGGCGTGCCGAGTTCACCGGACAGACACTCCGCGAACGAGTCGAGGATCTTGCCGCCGACCTCGGAGATCATCCCGCGCCCGAACTGCGCCGGTTTGCCGGTGACCGAAAGATCCGTGGCGACGGCGCCATGGGTGACGCCGTCCTTCTCCGTCAAGGTGAGCGTCACCGTCGCCGACGCCGTACCCGCGCCGCGGGCGTCCTTGCCGGACGCCTTGATCACCACCCGTTTCGCGTCCGCGTCCTTTTCGACGAACTCGCCGGACCCCTTGTAGAGGAGGGAGATCGGCCCGAGCTTGACCTTCACCGTGCCTTTGAAGGTGTCGCCTTCGACCCCGGTGACGGTGGCACCCGGCATGCACGGCGCCACCCGCTCCGGATCGACGACGGCCCGCCAGACCTCGTCGGCCGGGGCCAGGACGGTGAATTCGTGGTCGAGCCGCACGGGCCGACCTCCCTTCTCTTCGTCAGGAACCTGCCGCGGCGAGAACCGCCCGTCCGGTCAGCACCCTGGCGAGGTGCTGCCGGTATTCGACGTCGGAGTTGCCGTCGGCCATCGGATCCGTGCCCTCGGCCGCGCGTTCGGCCGCGCCGCGGATCGCCTCGGCGGTGGCCGCGCAGCCGACCAGCGCCGCCTCGACCCCGGCCGCCCGCACCGGTGTCGAGCCCATGTTGGTGAGCGCGACCCGCGCCTCCTCGATGGTGCCCGCCTCGGTGCGGACGCAGGCCGCGACGGCGACCATCGACCACGCCTGCGCGACCCGGTTGAACTTCTCGTAGTGGGCACGCCAGCCGGTGTGCTTCGGCACGCGGACCTCGACCAGGAGCTCGTCCGCGGCGAGCGCGGTGGTGAACATGTCCTGGAAGAAGTCCGCCGCGGGCACCGTTCGCCGCCCGCCCGGTCCGGCCACGACGAGTTCGCAGCCGAGCGCGAGCACGGGCGCCGGCAGGTCGCCGGCGGGATCGGCGTGCGCGAGGGCGCCGCCGAACGTGCCGCGGTGGCGGATCTGCGGATCGGCCACCGTGTCGGTGGCGGATTTGAGCAGCGCGGCGTGCTCGGCGATCAGCGCGTCCCGCTGGACGTCGTAATGCGTGGTCATCGAGCCGATGACCAGTGCGTCACCCTCCTCACGGACACCGCGCAGCTCACCGATCTTCCCGAGGTCGATCAGCGTGGTCGGCGTGGCGAGCCGCATCCGCAGGACCGGCAGCAGGCTTTGCCCGCCCGCCAGCACCTTGGCGTCCTCGCCCGCCTCGGCGAGGGCACTGATCGCCTCGTCCACTGTGGACGGAGCGACGTAGTCGAACGGGGCGGGGATCACTGGGCACCTCCGGAAGCGTCGATCGAACCGAGACCGCCACCGGCTTCGGACCCCAGCCCGCCCGCCGACGCCGTCCGGTGCTGGATGGCGTGCCAGACCCGCATCGGCGTCAGCGGCATTTCGATGTCGTTCACGCCGAAATGGCGGACGGCGTCGATCACGGCGTTGACCACGGCCGGGGTCGAGGCGATCGTGCCTGCCTCGCCGACCCCCTTGGCGCCCAACGGGTTCGTCGTCGACGGGGTCTCGGTGCGGTCGGTGGTGAAGGAGGGCAGGTCGGCCGCCGACGGGAGCAGGTAGTCGGCGAACGTCCCGGTGGTCAGCGTCCCGCCCTCGTCGTGGACGGCCTCCTCGAACAGCGCCTGCGCGATGCCCTGCGCGAGCCCGCCGTGCACCTGGCCTTCGACGATCAGCGGATTGACGGCCACCCCGACGTCGTCGACGCAGACGTAGGACCGCAACCGCACCCGTCCGGTCTCGGTGTCGACCTCGGCCGCGCACAGATGCGTGCCGTGCGGGAAGGAGAAGTTCTCCGGATCGAAGGTGTCCGCCGAATCCAGCGAGGGCTCGACCCCGTCCGGCAGGTTGTGCGCCGAGAACACCGCCCACGCGATGTCCTGGATCGACGTCGACGAATCCGTGCCCTTGACGGTGAACTTGCCCGCCTCGAACTCGAGGTCGTCTTCGGAGCATTCCATCAGATGCGCGGCGATCGGCTTCGCCTTGGCGAGCACCTTGTCCGCCGCCTTCATCACCGCGATCCCGCCGACGACCAGCGATCGCGAACCGTAGGTGTCCATGCCCTTGTGCGAGGACTGGGTGTCGCCGTGGAGGACCTCGACGTCCTCGAACGGGACGCCGAGTTTGTCGGCGACGATCTGGCTCCACGCCGTCTCGTGCCCCTGTCCGTGTGCGGAGGCGCCGGTGATCACCTCGATCTTGCCGGTCGGCAGTACCCGGATCTCCGCGTGTTCCCAGCCGCCCGCCGCGTAGTCCAGCGAACCGAGCACCCGCGACGGCGCCAGCCCGCACATCTCGGTGAACGTCGAGATGCCGATACCGAGCTGGACCGGGTCGCCCGCTTCCCGCCGTTCCCGCTGTTCGCGGCGGAGGCCGTCGTAGTCGAACAGCTCCTTGGCCTTGGCGGTGGCCGCCTCGTAGTCACCCGAGTCGTAGGTCAGCCCGGCCACCGTGGTGAACGGGAACTCCTCGTGTTTGATCCAGTTCTTCTCGCGGAGCTCCAACGGGTCCATATCCAGTTCGACGGCGAGTTCGTCCATCATCCGCTCGATCCCGAACGTGGCCTCCGGCCGCCCGGCGCCGCGGTAGGCGTCGGTGAGCGTGGTGTTGGTGAACACGTTGGTGCAGGCGAAGTGGTACGCCGGGAATTTGTAGATGGCGTTGAACATGAACGCGCCGAGGATCGGCACGCCAGGGCCGACGAGGCCGAGGTACGCGCCCATGTCGGCGAGCAGTTCGACCTTGAGCCCGGTCACCGTGCCGTCGCGGTTCGCGGTGATGGTGAGGTCCTGGATCTGGTCGCGGCCGTGATGCGCGGCGACCATCGTCTCCGAACGCGACTCGGTCCACTTGACCGGTTTGCCCAGCCGCCGCGCGATCAGCGTCGCCATCATCTCTTCGGGCAGCACGGCGATCTTGCCGCCGAACCCGCCGCCGACGTCCGGCGCGATCACCCGCACCTTGTGCTCGGGGAGGCCGAGCGTGGCCGCGGTCATCGTCTTGAGGATGTGCGGGATCTGCGTGGCCGACCACATCACCAGCTGGTTGCCGGTGGGGTCGACGACGCATGACCGCGGTTCCATGAACGCCGGGACCAGCCGTTGCTGCCGGAAACGCCGTTTGAGCACGACCTCCGAGTTCGCGATCGCGTCCTCGACGCTGGATCCCGTTCCCGCGTCGGCGGAATCGAAGACCCAGACGGCGTTCTGGTTCGTCCCGAGCTCTTCGTGGACCAGCGGCGCGCCCTCGGCGAGCGCGTTCTCAAGCCCGAGGACGACCGGCAGTTCGTCGTACTCGACGTCGATCGCTTCGAGCGCGTCGTGCGCTTCGGCCGACGTGCGGGCGACGACCACCGCGACGCCTTCACCGGCGAAGTTCACCGTGTCGGAGGCGAGGACGGGGCGCCTCGGCGATTTCATGTCGGGGGTGATCGGCCACGCGCACGGCATGCCGATGGCGCTTTCGGGGTCGAGGTCCTTACCGGTGAACACCGCGACGACACCCGGCGCCGACTTCGCCTCGGTGACGTCGATCGAGGTGATCCTGGCGTGCGCGAACGGGCTCCGGAGCACCGCGAGGTGCAGCATGCCGGGCAGCGTCAGGTTGTCGGTCCAGCGGGTCCTGCCGGTGATGAGGCGCTCGTCCTCCTTGCGACGGCGGGATTTGCCCACCTCCGGTTCGATCGTGGAGGTCATCACTCACCACCCGCGCCGACGCGGGAGGCGGTGTCCGAGGCGAGCCGCTCGGCCTCCGGACCGGCACCGGGCCGCATCTGGTGGGCGGCATCGCGGACCGCGCGGACGATGTTCTGGTACCCCGTGCAGCGGCACAGGTTGCCTTCGAGTCCTTCCCGCACGGCCTTCTCGTCCGGATCGGGATTGTCGGCGAGCAGGTCGATGGACTGCATGATCATGCCGGGCGTGCAGAAACCGCACTGGAGCGCGTGGTTCTCGTGGAAGGCCTTCTGCACCGGGTGGAGTTCGCCGTCACGGGCCAGGCCCTCGATCGTGGTGACCTCGCAGCCGTCGGCCTGGACCGCGAGTACCGAACAGGACTTCACGCTGTGCCCGTCGAGGTGGACGGTGCAGGCACCGCAGTTGCTGGTGTCGCAACCGACCACGGTGCCTACCTTCCCGACCCGTTCGCGCAGATGGTGCACGAGGAGGGTGCGGGGCTCGACGTCGTCTGTGTAGCTGGTGCCGTCGACGGTGACGGTGATGCGCATCAGGCCTCCAAAAGCAAGAGAAACCCCGCGCTGGCCCGGGGTCGTTCGGGAGCGGCCGGTCAGTCGGCGGTCACGGGCGGACCGTGATCGGACTCACAGCCGAGCGTGCTACTTCTGCCCGGCCGGGACAACCCCCACCAGGGGGTCACTCCCAGTCGGAACCGCAGACGCGGTGCAAGTCAAGATTTTTCGCCGCAAGCGCGGACTTGTGAGCCTTACTTCAAGCGCTCGAGGAATCCGTTGGCGATCAACCATCCGACATTGACCGAAGGCGGTGAACCGGGCAGCAACGCACCGTCCACTTGGTATTGGAGGCCGCCACCCGGCTGGGCGAACCACGCGGCGATCGGACCGGACTGGACCGCGAAGGACTTCGCCACCCGATAGGCGTGATAGTTGCAGCTCGCGGCCGGCGCGGAGTCGAGGCTCTGCGGCGGGGTCGCCCTCGAAGCGTACGGAGAGCCCTTCGGCGCGAGGAACGAGCCGTACTCGCTGCCGTACCGGTCGATCCGCTTGCCCGGCGTCAACGTGATCACGTACTGGATGGGCGTCCCGTCGGGGCGCAGGACGTAGCCGTTCTTCGGCGGGTAGCGCCACGAGGAGACCGCCGGATCGTAATAGGTGTCGAGGAAACGCTGCTCGGTCAGTGTCCCGGTGCGGCGGTAGCCGATGAGCTGGAAACCGACGTCGCCCAGCACCGGGAGTTTCTCCGGGCCGAGCCGCTTGTCACCGTGGTGATCGGCTTCCGAGCATTCGGTGAGCGATCCGGCTTGGGCGGCGCCGGTCTGTGCTGTCGTTTGTGCGGCGGCGGTCTGGGCCGTGACAGGGGCGAGGAGCAGGCCGATGGCGGCGAACACCGTCAAGGTGCGTCTCAGCAGCATGCTCCGAGCACACCAGCCGGTGCGCCGGGCGGGCGACGGCTGATCGACTGACTTCGTTGAGCCGACCGGCTAATTCCGCTACCGGACCGCCCGGCATCAGTGGGTCATGAGCCCCACGCTTGATACGGTGAGAGCCACCGGCCTCAGGTCGTCATGCCGAGCACCGAGAGGTCCGCGTTCGCCCCGGTGACCACGGTGGCGACCAGGTCACCCGGGAGGTCGTGCACGGTCAGCGCGGCCAGCCCGGCGGCGCCGGCGGGTTCCGGGACGACACCGAGGGTTTCCGCGCCCAGCCGCATGGCGGCCCGCAGATCGTCGTCGCCGACCAGCACGAAATCGTCGACCAGCGAGCGCAGCCGCCGCACGGATTCCGGCCGCGGGGTCCGGATCGAGATGCCGGCGGCGAACGAATTGGCCCGCTCGACGGTGACCGGCTCACCGGCCCGCCAGCTCGTCACCATGGCCTGCGCCGACTTCGCCCCGACGCCGACGACGCGGATGTCCGGGTGATGCGCCTTGAGCCAGAACGCCACCCCGGCGATCAGCGCGCCGTCGCCGACCGGGAGCACGACCGTGTCGATCCCGCTCTCCGCCGCCAGTTCCAGGCCGATCGTGCCCGCCCCTTCGGCGATCGCGGGATCCCGCCCGTCGACCACGAAGACGCGGTCCGGGGCTTCGGCGGCGAAGGCGGCCGCGGCGTCCTTCGCCTCGCCCTCGACCCGGCGCACCCGTGCGCCCAGTGCCTTCATCCGCCGCAGTTTCACCGGCGAGACGTCGGCGGGGACGAACACTTCGGCCCGCAAGCCGCGTTTGCGGGCGGCGAACGCGATGGCCTGCCCGAAGTTGCCGCTGGTCCCGCACACCAGGGTCGTCCCCGGTTCCAGCCCGGCGGCGAAATACTCCGCGCCACGGCCTTTGAAGCTGCGCAACGGATTCAGCGTCTCGATCTTCACCAGCACCCGCCTGCCGAGCCGCTCGTTCAGCTGTTCGTCGCTGTACTGCGGGGAATTGAGGAACAAGGGATCGATCACTTTCGCCGCCTCGGCGACGTGGTCCAGCTGCAGGTCGATGTCGGTCATGACGCCCAAGCTAGGCCGGGAGCCGATCATCCCGATTGTAAATTTTCCTGCTCGCGTGCAAAAATCTTGCGTGCCTCTCGACGAGATCGACCATCTGCTGCTCGACCTCGTGCAGGCCGACGCGGCCCGCCCGCTGCACGAACTGGGTGACTCCGTCGGCCTGTCCCCGAGCGCGGTCCAGCGACGGCTGACCCGGCTGCGCGCCGCGGGTGTGATCCGCGCGCAGGTCGCCGTGCTCGATCCGGAGGCGCTGAGCGCCGGGATGACGTCGGTCATCCTGGTCGCGCTGACCGACGACGACACGAAGAGCCACACCGCGTTCCGCGAGCGCATGCTGGCCGAACCCCGGGTCCAGCACTGCTACAGCATCGTCGGGCAATGGGACTACGTCGTCGTCCTGCTCAACCCGGACCTCAAGGCCAGCCGGTACCTGTCCAGGGAACTGTTCGACGAGCACGTCAAACGCTTCGAGACCCTGCCCGCCTTCGAGGTGGTCAAATCGAGTCAGTCGATCCCGGTGCCCGGGGTCAGCCGTGGATCCGGCCGGTGAGGTCGGCGAGCCGCGAACCCGACCCGCTCCACCGCAGCGCGATGATCTCCGCCGCGATCGACACCGCCGTCTCCTCCGGCGTCCGCGCGCCGAGGTCGAGGCCGATCGGCGAGGACAGCCGTTCGAGTTCCGCCTCCGTGAGCCCGGCCTCGCGCAGCCGCGCGAACCGGTCGTCGTGGGTCTTGCGCGAACCCATCGCGCCGACGTAGCCGACGTCGAGGCGCAACGCGACCTCCAGCAGCGGCACGTCGAACTTCGGGTCGTGGGTGAGCACGGCGATCGCGGTCCGGCCGTCGATCCGGCCCGCTTCGGCCTCCGCCTTGAGGTAGCGATGCGGCCAGTCGACGACGACCTCGTGCGCGTCGGGGAACCGGCTCTTCGTCGCGAAAACGGGCCGCGCGTCGCAGACCGTGACCTGATAGCCGAGGTACGCGCCCATTTTCGCCATCGCGGCCGCGAAGTCGATCGCGCCGAAGACGAGAAGGCGCGCGGGCGGCTCGAAGGAGTTGACGAAGACCGTCATCCCTTCGCCGCGGCGCTGGCCGTCCGGCCCGTAGTGCAGTGTGCCGGTGCGGCCGCCGGCGAGCATGCCGCGCGCGTCGTCCACGACGGCGTCGTCCATCCGCGACGAGCCGAGCGAACCGGCGACGCGATCCGGCCAGACGATCAGATGCTCGCCGACCAGCCCTGGCCGTTCGTGCTCGACCACCGTCACCACCGCGACCGGCTGTCCACTGTGGACCGATTCGACGACGTCGCCGAGTTCCGGCATCGAGTCACGGTCGACGTGCTGGACGTAGATGTCGATGATCCCGCCGCAGGTCAGCCCGACGGCGAAGGCGTCGTCGTCGGTGACGCCGTAGCGCTGCAGCACGGGCGCGCGCTCGGCGACCACCTGCTGCGCGAGTTCGTAGACGGCGCCCTCGACGCAGCCGCCGGAGACACTGCCGGTGACCGTGCCGTCAGGAGCGACGAGCATCGCCGCACCCGGGCTCCGCGGCGCCGACGAGAACGTCGCCACCACCGTGCCGACCCCCACCGTCTCGCCTGCCGTCCACCGGCGGTGCAGTTCGTCCAGTACGTCACGCATCGGCGATCTCCACAAGCAGTCGTTCCAAGGTGGCCAGGCTGTGCCCGGCCAGCAACCGGTCGAGGTACGGGAGCGCGGCCACGATGCCGGATTGCACGGGAGCGTAACCCGCCCGCCCCGCGTGCGGATTCACCCAGAATACGACGTGCGCGAGCCGCCGCAGCCTGGCGAGCTGCTCGCCGAGCAGTCCGGGATCGCCGCGTTCCCAGCCGTCGGAGAACACGGTGACCACGGATCGCCTGGCCACACCGCGTTGCCCCCAGCGGTCGAGGAAGGCACGCAGGGTCTCGCCGAGCCGGGTCCCGCCCGCGAAATCGGGGACCGCGGCGGCCGCGGCGAGCATGGCGTGCTCGGGATCGCGCAGCCGCAGCTGGCGCGAAACCCGGGTGAGCCGGGTACCCAGGGTGAAGACCTCGACCCGGCCGGGTGCGCATCGGGCCACGACGTGGGCGAACCGCAGCAGCGCGTCGGCGTACGGCCCCATCGAACCGGAGACGTCGATCAGGAGGACGAGACGACGCGGCTTGGCGCCTCTCCGCCGGTACGCCAACCGCGCGGGTTCGCCGCCGCCCGCCAGCATCGCCCGGAGCGTACGAGACGGATCGAGGGTGCCCCGCCGGGCGGCGCGGCGGCGCGGCGACGACCGCAGGGGCAGGGCGGGGCGCAGATTCGCGAGCAGTTCCCGCAGGTGGGCGCGTTCGGCGACGGTCAGTTCGGCGAGGTCGCGATGCCGCAGGATCTCGTCCTCGCTCGCCGCCACGCGGAGCTGGTCGGGCTCCGCGCCGGACTCGCCCTGGCCTGACGCCTGCACGAGCGTGGCGATCCTGGCTCGTTTCGGGGCCGCTTCCTTGCCCCGCCGTCGTGGTCCGGCCTCGGTCTCGGTGAACCAGCCGTCGAACGCCGCGTCGTAGCGCGGGAGGTCGTCGGGGTCGGCGCACAGCGTCAGCCGTCCGGCCCAGTACAGCTGTTCGGGGTCGGCGAGGTCGACCTCGCCCACGGCCGCGAGGTACGCCTGGACCCGGTGCGCGTCGCACGGCAGGCCCGCTTCGCGCAAAGCCTCCGCGAAGCCGACGAAACCCGCCAAAGGATCGCTCACTCCCCCATTGTGCGCGCGTTTCGTCCTCTGGATGCGGTAGTTGCGCGGGCAACTACCGCATCCAGAGGACGAAACGCGGGGTCAGCGGCGGGCGAACACCGGCGTTTTCTCCCGCAGGGGGCCGATGCCGCCGAGGAAGGCGGCGACGCCGGTGAGCAGCGGGAAGCGATCCGAGAGCCGGAGCGGGAACGGCACCGTGGCACCGGTCAGCGTCCCGTCGAGAGCGGGCTCGATGAGGATCTTGTGCTCCCCCAGTTGCTGCTTCTGGGCCAGTGAGACGGCCACGGACCGGCGCCGCTGCACCCGGGCGAGGTCACGCGCGGTCAGGGTGCCGCGCAGCAGCGGTGCGGCGAGGATCCGCGCGGCCGCCACCGCGTCCTGTACCGCGATGTTGACGCCCATCCCGCCGACCGGCGACATCGCGTGCGCGGCGTCGCCGAGGCACAGCACCCGGCCGGAGTACCACCGCGGGAGCTTGGTCATCCGGACCTTCAGCAGTTTGACGTCGTCCCAGTCACGGATCGCTTCGAGCTCGCCGTCTCCCCAGCCGAACAGGCCGCCGATCCGCTCACGGAACTTCTCGATCCCCTCGGCCCGTTGCGCCTCGTCCTCGCCCTTCCTGATCAGGTACGACGTCTGGTAGTAGTCACCGCGGTCCATGGTCACGCCGGCGAGCCCGTCCGCGAACCGGCCGAACACCTGGGCCTCTTTGCCCGTGTCGCGGAGTTTGGGTACCCGGACCCACCAGACGTCCATCGGCACCTCGTACTCCTCCGGCACGAGACCGGCCTCGGCGCGCACGAGGGAGTCACGGCCGTCGCAGCCGACCACGAGCGACGCGGCCAGCTCCCGCTCGACGCCGTCGGAATCGCGGTAACGCACGCCGCCGCCCTCGCGCAGGCCCGTCACCTCCGCCCCCATGCGCAGGGTGAACGTCGGTTCCTCGGCCGCGGCTTCGGCGAGCAGGTTGAGGAAGTCCCATTGCGGGACCATCGCGATGTACTTGTGCGGCCCGGGAATCCGGCTGAAATCGGCGGCGACGATGGTCGTGTCGCCGATATGCATCCGCATCTTCTCCAGCCGTTTCGACGGCAGTTCCGCGAACCGCTCGCCGAGACCGAGTTCGTCGAGCAACATCAACGTCGGAGGATGCACCGTGTCGCCGCGGAAATCGCGGAAGAAGTCCGCGTGCTTTTCCAGGACCGTGACCTCGACCCCGGCCCGCGCCAAAAGCAGGCCGAGCACCATTCCCGCCGGACCGCCCCCCACCACACAACACTGCGTACGTTCCATAGTGGAGTTGTAGCGCGCCAGGCGGTCCATCGCCATGGATTCGGCATCGAAGAGGACCTTGGTCCTACTGGAAAACCGCGTTTCTCGCCACGGTGACGGCCCGATCACATCCGTCCTATGTGGAGTGCCCGGCCCGGGACGGCTTCTTGAAGATGCTGAACGGTTAACCGTCCTGGTGGCGCAGTCCGGCGATCAGGACGCCGACCATGCGGCGCGCGTCGTAGCGGGGATCGCTGTCCGCGCCGATGCAGAGGTTCCCCACGGCGCGCAGGACTTCGATCGCCCGCAGGTCGGAGCGGATCTCGTCCGCCCCGGCCGCGGCGTCGAGCAACCGGGCGCATACGGGCACGAGAGTGTCGAGGAAATAGGTGTGCAGCGTCTCGAAACCGGCGTTGTCGGACTGCAGCACGGCGGCGAGGCCGTGTTTGGTGACCAGGAAATCGACGAAGAGGTCGATCCAGCGCCGTAGCGCCTCGTACGGGGAATCGCTCGACGCCAGCAGCTCCGGCCCGGCTTCGGCGCAGGCGTCGACCTGATGCCGGTAGACGGCGACGATGAGATCGGCCCTGGTCGGGAAGTGCCGGTAGATCGTGCCCATCCCGACACCCGCCTTGGCCGCGATGTCCCGGACCGGCGCCTCGACCCCCGAGGTGACGAAGACGGCGGCGGCGGCGTCGAGCAGGGTCTTCTCGTTGCGCCGGGCGTCGGCTCTTTTCGACCGGGTGGCGCCCTCGTCGGCGTTGCTCACCACGTCGCTCCTCCACCTCCCCACGGTTACCGGATCTTTGTTCCGCTTGGTCATGCTAACCCGGGCGGGCGATCAGGCGAGCAGTTTGTCCAGCTTGGCCCGGACCCGGTCGAGGTCTTCGCTGTACTTGAGGACCGAGCCGAGAGTGCGCGCGGCCACCGCGGCGTCCAATTCGGACTTGCCCAGCGCGAGCAGGGCCTGAGCCCAGTCGATCGACTCCGCCACCCCGGGCGGCTTCAGCAACTCCATCGCCCGGAGCCGGTGCACCGCGGTCGCGACCTGGGTCGCGAGGGCCTCGCCGAGGTGCGGGATCTTGCGGCGGAGGATTTCGATTTCGCGGCCGAGGCCGGGATGTTCGAGCCAGTGGTAGAGACAGCGGCGCTTCAGCGCGTCGTGCACTTCCCGGGTCCGGTTGGAGGTGAGCACGACGAGCGGCGGATGTTCGGCCCGCACCTCGCCGAACTCCGGGATGGTCACCGCGTTCTCGTCGAGGAGTTGCAGCAGGAAGGCCTCGAACTCGTCGTCGGCCCGGTCGATCTCGTCGACCAGCAGCACACACGGCGCGGTCTGCAAGGCCTTCAGCAGCGGCCGGGAAAGCAGGAAACGTTCGGTGTAGAGGGACTGCTCCGCCGTCTCGACGTCGAGATGTCCGTTCCCCGAGGCTTCGAGCGCGCGCAGATGCAGCAACTGGCGGGGGAAGTCCCATTCGTACAGCGCCTGTGCCGCGTCGATCCCCTCGTGACACTGGAGCCGGATGAGGGGCATGCCGAGTGCTTCGGCCAGTGCCAAGGCGAGCGAGGTCTTCCCGGTGCCCGGTTCGCCTTCGCAGAACAGCGGGCGGCCGAGCCGCAGGGCGAGGAATCCGGCCGTCGCTATGCCGTCGTCGGCGAGGTAGCCGACCGAGTCGAGGGCTTCGGCCAGTTTCTCCGGCGATGCGACGGTCACGCCCCGATCGTAAGCCTCGGCGAGCGAGGGATCAGCCTGGAAGATCCTCGCGGCGGTCCACGTCGCGGCCGGTGCCGAGGTCGCCGCATTCGACGAGCCGCAGGTCCGGGCGGCCCTTGAGCCAGTCACGGGCACCCTTGTCCCCGGACGCGCCCGCGACGATCTCCGGCCACCAGCGGCGGCCGAGGACGACGGGATGGCCGGGAACGCCGTCGAAGGCCGCCCGGGCGACGGTGTCCGCGTCGGCTCCGTCGGCGACCCGGCGCACGACGTCGGCGCCGACACCGGGCAGATCCACGAGGTGCACGACGACGGCTTCGGCGGTGGTCGTTTCCAGTGCCCTCAGGCCCGCACGCAGCGACGCGCCCATGCCGGACTCCCAGTCGCCGGCCACGAGGGCCGCCTCCGGGTCGGGCAGGAGCGCGCGGACCTCGTCGGCCGAGGCACCCAGCACCACCCGGACCGTAGCGCACCCCGCTTCGGTGAGCACCCGCAGCGCCCGGACGACGAACGGTTCGCCGTCGAGGCCGGCCAGTGCCTTCGGCCCGCCGAACCGGCGCCCGGCCCCGGCCGCGAGCAGCAGCCCGGCGACCTCAGCCATGGCCCGCCTTGCTCGGCGGCGCCGAGGCCAGATCGGCCTCGATGGCCCGGGCCGTCGCGAGCAGCGGCGGCAGCAGTTCGCGCTCGACCGACTCCGGTGTCGTACGGCTGGCGTGCGTGGACAGGTTGACCGCGGCCACGACCCGGCCCCGCCGGTCCCGGATCGGCGCGGCGATCGAGCGGAGGCCTTCTTCGAGTTCCTGGTCGACCATCGCGTAGCCCTGCCGGTAGACCCGCTCCAGCTCGGCGAGCAGATCCTGTTGCCTGGTCAGCGTGTGCGCGGTCAGTTTCTCGAGTTTGGCCGCGTCGAAGTAGCCGTGCAGGTCGGTGTCTTCGAGACCGGCCAGCAGGACATGCCCCATCGACGTCGCGTGGGCCGGGAAGCGGGTGCCGACGTTGATGCTGACGGTCATGATCCGCGAGACGGCCACGCGGGCGACGTAGACGATGTCCATGCCTTCGAGCACCGACACCGAACTGGACTCGTGCACCTCGGCGGACAGCCGCTCCAGATGCGGCTGGGCGACCTCGGGCAGCGACAGGCTCGACAGGTACGAGTAGCCGAGTTCGAGGACCCGCGCGGTGAGCGAGAAGTACTTGCCGTCGGTGCGCACGTATCCCAGGTCGACGAGGGTGAGCAGGAACCGGCGGGCGGCCGCCCTGGTCAGCCCGGTGGAGCGGGCGACGTCGCTCAGTGTCAGCTCCGCCGCGTCCGCGTTGAACGCCTTGATCACCGCCAGCCCACGCTCCAGCGACTGGACATGGTGCGCTCCGCGCTCGGTCACCTCGCCTTCGTCCATATGAGAACCCTATCCGCCACCCTCTTCCTGGGCGGCAGGCTCACCGAGTTCGGCCAGCACCCGCTGGGCGACGGCGAACGCCGCGTTGGCGGCCGGGGCGCCCGCGTAGACGGCGGTGTGCAGCAGGACCTCGGAGATCTCCTGTGCGGTGAGTCCATTGTGGACTGCCGCCCGGACGTGCATGGCGAGTTCGTCGTGGGCGTGCAACGCGGTGAGCGCGGCCAGGGTGACGCAACTGCGGGTTTTGCGGTCGAGCCCGTCACGCGACCAGACCGAACCCCACGCGCCCCGGGTGATGTAGTCCTGGAACGGGCGGCTGAACTCGGTGGTGCGGGCCACCGCGCGATCGACGTGCGCGTCTCCGAGGACTTCGCGGCGCACCCGCATCCCCGTCTCGTAGGCGTCGTCGCTCATCGGACCTGCTCCAGGTGGTCGAGGATCAGCGCGGTGAAGGGTTCGGGCTTTTCGAAGTTCCCCAGGTGCGCGGCGCCTTCGACGACTTCGAGCCGGGCGTCCGCGATGCCGCCCGCGATCACCTCGGCGTGCTCGACCGGGGTGGCCGGATCCTCGGATCCGGCGATGACCAGGGTCCGCGCCGCGATCTTGGGCAGGTCGCCGACGAGATCCATCTCTTCGATGGCCCGGCAGGAGGCCGCGTAACCCTCGGCCGGGACCGCGGCGATCATCTCGCGCAGGTACGCCGCGCGATCGGGATGGGCGGCCGCGTAGCCCGCCGTCAACCAGCGCCCGACTCCGGCCTCGGCGACCGCTCCGGTACCGTGCTCCCGGACCGTCTCCGCCCGCTCCGCCCACATCCGCGGCGGCCCGAGTTTCGCGGACGTGCAGCACAGGACCAGGCTTTCGATCCGGTCCGGCGCGTGCGCGCCCAGCCACATCCCGGTCATCCCACCGAGGGAGAGTCCGACGAAGTGGGCGCGTTCGGCGCCGTACTCGTCGAGCAGCGCGAGCACGTCACCGCCGAGGTCTTCGAGCGCGTACGGCCCGGGCGGCACCGGGGACGCGCCGTGCCCGCGGGTGTCGTAGCGGACCACCCGGAACCCTTTGTCCACCAAGGGTTTCACCTGCGGTTCCCACATGCGGTGGTCGCTGCCGAGCGATCCGCCGAACACCACGACGGGACCGTCCTCGGGCCCCTCCGCGACACTGTGCACCTTCACCGGCTTGGACATCGAAAACCTAGACATCGAAGAACACCGTCTCCCCCTCACCCTGCAGGCGGATGTCGAACCGGTAGCCGTCGCCGGTCCGAGCGGCGATCAGCGTGCCCCGGCGGGTCTCCGGGACCGAGGCCAGCACCGGATCCGCGGAATTGTCGTCGTCCTCGAAGTAGACGCGGGTGACGACGCGGTGCAGAAGACCACGGGCGAGCACCGAGACGTCGATGTGCGGTGCCTGGGTGCTGCCCGCCGGACCGGGTACGGCGCCGGGTTTGATCGTCCGGATCTCGTAGTTGCCGTCCGGATCGGTCGGGCAGCGCCCGAAGCCCCGGAATCCGCTCGCGACCGCTCCCCGCGGGTCGTCGGGGTGATCGAACCGGCCGTCGGCGTCGGCCTGCCAGGTCTCGATCATCGCGTCCGGCACCGGATCGCCCGCGCCGTCGAGGACCCGGCCGTGGATGCGGATCGCGCCCGGTTGGCCCGCGGGGACGACGTCCGGCCCGTCCGGCCAGGGCAGGCCGATGGACAGGTACGGGCCGACGGTCTGGGAAGGCGTCGTCTCCGGCATCAGTGCTCGTCCTCCTCGTCCTCGAACACCGACGCCTCGCGGCCGCGGACGACGATGTCGAACTGGAAGGCCAGCGCCCACTCGGCCTCGGTGCGGTCGAGGTCGAACCGGGCGATCATCCGCTGCCGCGCCTTCTCGTCCGGGATGGAGTTGAAGATCGGGTCCTGCGAGAACAGCGGGTCTTCCGGGAAGTACATCTGCGTGACCAGCCGCTGCGTGAACGCGCTGCCGAAGACGGAGAAGTGGATATGCGCCGGGCGCCAGGCGTTGTCGTGGTTCTTCCACGGGTACGCGCCCGGCTTGATGGTGGTGAAGGTGTAGCGGCCCTCGCTGTCGGTCAGCGTCCGGCCCGCGCCGTCGAAGTTGGGGTCGATCGGCGACGGCCAGCGGTCGCCGGTGTGCCGGTACCGCCCGCCCGCGTTCGCCTGCCAGATCTCCACGAGCGAATCCCGGATCGGCCGCCCGTCGCCGTCGAGCAGCCGTCCGGTGACGATGATCCGCTGCCCCTGCGGCTCACCCGCGTGCCCCTTGGTGAGGTCGTTGTCGAACTCGCCGACCCGCCCCGGCCCCAGTGCGGGCCCCGTGACCTCGGTCAGCAGATGCGGGAGCACGATCAGCGGCTCCTTGGGGTGCCGCAGCGCCGTCGACCGGTAGCCGGCGTAGTCCAGCGGCGGATGCGTCCCCTCCGGATCGCGCCGGTAGCGCGGGAGCCTCAGTTCTGCGGGTGCGGACATGCTGTTCCCTCCAGCGCGGGTCAGTGGATCACTGGGCTTCGAGGACGACGGCCAGCCCCTGGCCGACGCCGATGCAGATGGCGGCCAGCCCCCACCGGCCACCGGTGCGGCGCAGATGATGGGCCAGGGTGCCGAGGATCCGGCCGCCGGAGGCGCCCAGCGGATGCCCGATCGCGATCGCGCCGCCGTTGACGTTGACGATCTCCGGATCGAGCTTCGACCAGTCGCGCAGGCAGGCCAGCGACTGCGCGGCGAACGCCTCGTTCAGTTCCACGGCCGCCAGGTCGTCCCAGCCGATCCCGGCGCGTTCCAGGGCGATCTCGGCCGCGCGCACCGGCCCGATGCCGAAGACGTCGGGATCGACGCCTGCCGCGCCCCGGCCGGCGATCCTGGCCAGTGGCGCCTTGCCGAGCCGCTTCCCGGCCGTCTCGTCACCGAGCAGCAACGCGGACGCGCCGTCGTTCAGCGGCGAGGCGTTCGCGGCCGTGACCGTCCCTTGTGGACGGAAGACGGGTTTGAGCTTCGCCAGCTTCTCCGGGTTGGAATCCGGCCGGATGCCTTCGTCACGGGTGAGTTCGACACCCTCGACGGGCACGACGTGATCGTCGTAGAAGCCCTCGTCCCAGGCGCGGGCGGCGTTGACGTGGCTGCGGACGGCGAACGCGTCCTGTTCGTCACGGCCGATGCCGTAGCGCTCGGCGAGCTGTTCGGTGGACTCGCCGAGCGAGACCGTCCACTGCTCGGGCATCTTCGGGTTGACCATGCGCCAGCCCAGCGCGGTGGAGTACAGCGTCTGGTTGCCGGCGGGGAAGGCCTTCTCCGGTTTCTGCATGACCAGCGGCGAACGGCTCATCGACTCGACCCCGCCCGCGACCGCGAGCGACGCGTCACCGACCTGGACCGACCGGCTCGCCTGCATGACCGCGTCGAGCCCGGAACCGCACAGCCGGTTGACCGTGGCACCGGGAACGCTCGTCGGCCAGCCCGCCAGCAGTGCCGCCATCCGCGCGACGTTCCGGTTGTCCTCACCCGCGCCGTTGGCGTCGCCGAGCACGACCTCGTCCACGGTGGCCGGGTCGAGATCGTTGCGCTCGGCCAGCGCCCGCAGCACGGTGGCGGCGAGGTCGTCCGGGCGCACCCCGGACAGGGCACCGCCGTACTTGCCGAACGGGGTACGGATGGCGTCGAACAGGAAGACGTCGGTCATGCGCTCGCCCTTTTGAGGTCTCGGAGGATGCGGAGTTCTGCCTCGGTCGGCGCCGGGGTGGTTCCCCGGTCGGCCGCCACCTTCAGTTTCCACCCGGTCGCGGCGACGACCTGATCGACCTCGATCCCGGGATGCAGCTCGGTGAGCGTGAGCTCGGCGGTCTCGGGGTCGGGCCGCATCAGGCCGAGGTCGGTGACCACCAGCGTCGGCCCGGCACCGGGGAGGCCGAGCCGCTCGCGGTCGCCCTTGCCGGTGCCGTGGCCGAACGACGTCACGAAGTCGACCTTCTCGACGAACGTGCGGGTGCTCTGCCGCAGCACCACGAACACCTCGCGGCAGGACGCGGCGATCTCCGGCGCGCCACCCGCGCCGGGCAGGCGGACCTTCGGGTTGGCGTAGTCGGGGCCGATGACGGTGGTGTTGATGTTGCCGAACTTGTCCAGCTGGGCGGCGCCGAGGAAGCCGACGTCGATCCGGCCGGGCTGGAGCCAGTAGTTGAAGACCTCGGGAACGCTGACCACGGCGTCCGCGGTGTCGGCGAGTTCGCCGTCGCCGATGGACAACGGCAGCCGGGACGGTTTGGCGCCGAGACAGCCGGATTCGTAGATCAGCGTGAGGTTGGGCGCGTGCCCGCGCCGGGCGAGGTTCGCGGCCGTGCTCGGCAGGCCGATGCCCACGAAACAGGACATCCCGTCGCCGAGCGCGCGAGCGGCGGCGACGCTCATCATCTCGTCGGAGGTGTACTCGGTCATGCCTTCACTCCCGTCAGCTCGTCGAGCCAGCGGGTGAAGCTTTCCCTGTCCCGGCCGATCGCGTCCCAAGCCTGGTAGGCGTCGTTGTCCCGTTCGTAGTACCCCGCCGCGTACGACGGCCTCGCGCCGCCGGGCACCTCGGCGACGGCGGTGACCGCCCACGAGGGCAGCACGATCGCACCCGGCCGGGGCTCCAGTTCGTCCACGACCTCCTCCACGGTGACCAGCGACCGCTTCGCCGCCAGCACCGCCTCCTTCTGCACGCCCGTGATACCCCAGATCTGGACGTTGCCGGACCGGTCGGCGCGCTGGGCGTGCACGATCGACACGTCCGGGTTGAGCGCGGGGACGGCGGCGAGTTGCTCGCCGGTGAACGGGCAGGTGATGGGCTTGATCGTGTCGGTCCGTGCGGGAAGATCGGTGCCGGTGTAGCCGCGCAGCACGGCGAACGGCAGACCCGAGGCACCGGCGACGTACCGGTTCGCCATCCCCGCGTGACTGTGTTCCTCTATCTCCAGTGGTACCGGCCACGAATGCTGGACCGCGTCACGGAAGCGGTGCAGTGAACCGACTCCCGGGTTGCCGCCCCACGAGAAGATCAGCTTGCTCGCGCAGCCGGCGCCGATGAGCTGGTCGTAGACGATGTCCGGGGTCATGCGGACCAGCGTCAGCCCGGTGCGGCGCTGGCGGATGATCTCGTGGCCGGCGGCGACCGGGATGAGGTGCGTGAAGCCCTCGAGCGCGACGGTGTCCCCGTCGTGCACCAGCCGTGCCACGGCGTCCTTCAACGACAGCAGCTCCGCCATCCCCACTCCTGGCTTGTTCGTATCGCGAACAGATGTTCTACATATGAACATAGCACAGGCGACCGGAGAGTGGGCCCATGAGACATGAGTCCGTGAAGGACTCCTTGAGGGACCCAGAGTCCCTCAAGGAGTCCTTCACGGACCAACGTTCCCGAGATCGCGAAGGTGGCGGCTCAGCTGATCCCGCTGCCGGGCGGGAACCATTCGACGGCCTTGAAGTCCCCGGTCCCGACCCGTTCGAAGGGCGCACTGCTCAGGCACGGCGGCACGATCTGCTTGTTGTCGCGATCGGGACCCCAGCTGTAGCCGACCCTGTCCTGCCTGCCGTGGTCATAGACCGTCATCCCGACCCGGCGGTCCTTGAGCTCCGGGACGTTCGTGTCCTCGACGATGCCGGTGACCACCGCGACCGGGCCGCCGACGACCAGGCAGTCGACCCTGCCCTGGAAGTAGGCGGAGAACCCCTCACCCGCGTGGCTCACCCGGAACCTTCCCTTGCTTTCCGGGAAGAGCCCACGCGCGTCGAAGGTGAACCGGACGTCCTGGCCGTCCTTGCGCAGCATCTTGGCGCTGCCGGTCAGGCTCGGTTCGGACGGCTTCCCCTTGCCCTCTTCCGCCCCCGACGCCGGGCCCGACGCGACGAGGGTCGAAGCGATGACCATCGCGGCCCCGATGGCCGCGAGTTCTCGTGATCGTTTCATTTCCACCCCTGGAATCCCCTGCTCACGGAACCTTTCCGCAGTTACGACCATCCCGGCACGACCGGTGGTGACGACTCCCCCGCGCAGGGGAAGCGCCTCCCTCGTAGCAGGGATTCTCAGGTTTGGGATACCAACTGCCGCCCACTAAGCTGGGCCCGTGACCTCGACGATCGCGGTGACCCGGTGGATTCCCGACGAAGCGCTGAAAGTGCTCGCCGAAGCCGGGGAGGTGAAACTGTCGCGCGCCGACCGGCCGCTGACACCGGAGGAACTGCGCGAGTTCGCCCAGGGCGCGTCCGCGATCGTCGGCATGCTGCACGACCGGATCGACGGTGCGGTGGCCGACGCGGCGGGCCCGGCGCTGAAGGTCGTGGCGAACGTGGCCGTCGGCTACGACAACATCGACGTCCCGGCGCTGGCCGGACGCGGGATCACCGTCACCAACACCCCCGGCGTGCTCACCGACGCCACCGCGGATCTGGCGTTCGGGCTGATCCTCGCGGTCACGCGACGGCTCGGCGAGGGCGAACGGCTGATCCGCTCGCGTACGCCGTGGTCGTTCCACCTGGGTTTCCTGCTCGGTTCCGGACTGCAGGACAAGACGCTCGGCATCGTGGGGCTCGGCCAGATCGGACAGGCCGTCGCGCGGCGGGCGCTCGGTTTCGGGATGCGGATCGTCTACTCAGGACGGTCGCGGGCCGCCGAAGAGGTCGAGAGGACCTTGGGCGCGGAGTACGTGCCTTTCCGTGAACTGCTGGCAACTTCCGACGTCGTCTCCCTGCACTGCCCCTTGACTCCGCAGACCCGGCACCTCATCGACGCCGACGCGCTGAAGACGATGAAACCGGGCGCCTTCCTCATCAACACCACGCGCGGGCCCGTCGTCCACGAGGCGGCGCTGGCGGACGCGCTCGAAGCCGGCGAAATCGCCGGAGCGGGTCTCGACGTCTTCGAGGCCGAACCCGAGGTCGAACCGCGCCTGCTGGATCGAGAAAACGTCGTCTTGACGCCGCACCTCGGATCGGCGACGGTCGAGACCCGTACTGCCATGGCCGTGCTCGCGGCCGAGAACGTCGCGTCGGTGCTCACCGGCGGAAACCCGCTGACGGAGGTTCGTCCATGACTCGTGTGGTCATCGCGCCCGACAAGTTCAAGGGAAGCCTGACCGCGGTCGAGGCCGCGGCCGCGATCGCCCACGGCGTCCGCGACGCGCTGCCCGAGGCCGAAGTCTCCGCCTGCCCGGTCGCGGACGGCGGGGAGGGCACGCTGGACGTCCTCGTCGCGGCGGGTGGCCGTCTCGTAGAGGTTCCCGTCCGCGGCCCGCTCGAAGACACCGTCGACGCGCGCTACGTGCTGCTCGACGGGACGGCCTACATCGAATCGGCCCGCGCGTGCGGGATCGAGTTCATCGAGCCGAGCCCGGAGGTGGCGCTGGCCGCGCACACTTGGGGCGTCGGCGAACTCCTCGCCCACGCGCTCGACAACGGCGCGCGGCGGCTCGTGCTGACCGTCGGCGGCACCGCGAGCACCGACGGCGGCGCCGGGATGCTGGCGGCGCTCGGCGCGGGGGTGTTCGACGCGTTCGGCGCGCCGGTCGGACTCGGCGGCGGCACGCTGGGCCGTGTCGCCTCGGCCGAACTCGGCCCGGTGCGCGAACGGCTCGGCTCGGTGCGGGTCGCCGTCGCCACCGACGTGACGAACCCGCTGCTCGGACCGCGTGGCGCGGCCGCGGTCTTCGGTCCGCAGAAGGGCGCGGGACCGCGCGAAGTCGAGCAGCTGGACGGAGCGCTGGCCCGCTGGGCGCAGGCGTTGCGGAACGCCGGGACCCCCGACGTCTCCGACATCCCGGGAGCGGGTGCGGGCGGCGGGGTCGCGGCGGGGGCCATCGCGGGACTCGGCGCGACGGTCGAATCCGGTTTCCAGCTCATCGCCGGGCTCACCGGGGTCGCGGGCGCCATCGAACGCGCCGATCTGGTCATCACCGGGGAAGGCTCGCTGGACGAGCAAAGTCTCGACGGCAAGGCCCCGGCGGGTATCGCGGCCCGCGCGAAGGAGCATTCGGTACCGCTGATGGTGCTGGCCGGGCGGATCCAGCTGGACGAGACCCAGCTCGCCGGCCTCGGGGTCGTGGGCAGCGCCGCCCTGATCGACCACGCGCCTTCGCTCGACCACGCGCGTGCGCACGCGGCGGAACTCCTGCGCGAGCGGACCGGCGAGCTGGTCCGTGCCTGGGCGCGAACTTATTGAGGGGTAAGCCAAATATGGCGCGCCCCGGTGCGAGTCCGGACTGGCTGACGGAAGCCGGGCCGTGACCACGGATGTCCACAAGGGACACTTTCCCGGCGATCAATGTCCGACTTGAGTAGTTTGCCCGGCCTCGCGAGGTGGTCGTGAGTGGCAAATAGTGTTCTAACCCTCATTGCCACTCACGACCCCGCCCAGGACCACACAGATCGACATCAATCGGACACCGAGTCGCCCAAAACCGTCCCTTATGGACAGTCGCGAGGCGCGCCCCGCATCCTCGGGGAACCCCCTCGCCGGGCACACGGCAGCGGGCCGGCGAGCTGGTCCGTGCCTGGGCCAGGACTTAAAGCCTGAACCCGCCGGGCTCAGCTACCAGACTGAGCCTGCGGGAGGACGGCGAAGGCGACTTCGCCGGTCTCGTCCTGCTGGACGTCGAGCACCTTGTCGTCGAGCAGCGCGGCGGCTTCCGGCTCCAAGAACACCTTGGGGCCGCCGTCCGCGCCGAGCACCCTGTCGCCGCTTTCCGGCTGCGGGGCAACGGAAACCGCGAGCTGCGGACTGTCTCCCTGCTGGGAATGCATCGCGAAGCGCAGCCCGCTGCTGTCCTCGGATCCCTCCTGCGCGGTCAGTGCGGTGATCGCCTCGGCGGCGGCTTCGGTGACTGTCAGCATCTCTGCCCTTCCTTCGTCGCGGTCTTGCACTTGACGGACCACGCTAGGGGGTGGCGGCATGGCCTGCCGTCTGAGTGAAGATCATTTTTCGCCGACGTCCGGCTCCTCCTCCGCCAGCCGCATCGCGTGCGACTCGCCTTCGCGGATCTCCGCGGGCGTCGTCCCGAACCGGTCGGCGCCACTCCAGTGCTCCGGTGGCTCGACGCCTTCCTCAAGCGGGTCGACGCGGAGTTCGTCCTCGTCGAGCGCCTCACTGGGCGGCAACGTTTCCGGCTCGGCCGTCTCTTCGTCGCTCATCAGCCGCTCCCTCCTCGTCGGACGTTGGCCGGGGCGTGCTGTACTCGACCCGGTCCCTGTGGCCTACCCGATGCCGCCGGAGACCAAACGACGGCGCTGTCGCGGGGATCACAGTTCTCAGCAGCTTTATTAGCTTCACAAGTTTGTGAAACGAGGGGTAGCGTCGTCGGTATGACCACCACCAGGTGGGCGCCTGGGCACCGGATCATCCGGCGAGCGCCGGAGCGGCACCACGAACTCGGCAACCACGCCGCCTGGTACGTCGTCGCCGGGGTCGTCGCCACCGGGCTCCAAGCGGTGCTTTTCCTCGTCTTCCAGCCGATCCTGGGCCCGCAGGCCGCCAACCTGGTCGCGCTCGCGGTCACGACCGTCGGGAACACCGAGTTCCACCGACGGGTCACCTTCGCCACCCGGAAGAGTCACGCGGGCAAAAGGCATTTCCAGGACCTGGTGACGTTCGCCTTTTACGCGGCGTATGGCTCGATCGTGCTCGCGTCCCTCGACGCGGTGATCACCGAGCCGACGGCACTGGAACAGACGGGCGCCCTGCTCGCGGCGAGTGTCGTGGGCGGCATCGCGCGCTTCGCGGTCCTTCGCTGGTGGGTCTTCCCGCGTCAGAACGCCTAGTCTTCGACGCGTGGCAGAGATCAACGGACCGCACGACGGCGGTTCGGAACCCGATTACCGATTCACGCTCGCCAACGAACGGACCTTCCTCGCCTGGCTCCGGACGGCGCTGGGCCTGCTCGCCGGCGGTGTCGCCGTGCACCAGCTGGTCCCGAACCCGACGGCGCTGAGCAGCGTCCTCGCCGGACTGTGCGTCGTACTGGCCGCCGTGCTCGCGGCGAGCGCGTACCCGCGCTGGCGGCAGGTGCAGACCGCGATGCGCGCGGGACGGCCACTGCCGAAGAGCGGGATGCTGATCGTGCTGACCGCCGGGATTCTCGTGATCACCCTGACCGCCGCGGCCCTGGTGGTCTTCTCGTGAACCGGACGAGCAAGTGAGCGATCACGGAGCGCAAGCGGAACGGACGGGGCTCGCCTGGCGCCGGACCGCGCTGGCGGCTACTGCCTGCACACTCCTGCTCCTGCATTCGGCCGCACGACGAGGCTGGGGGGCGACGGTCGTCCCGGTCGTGCTCGCCGGCGCCACGGTGGTCACCTTGACCGCCATCGGCGCGGTTCGTGAACGGGCACTGCACAAGGCCGGAATCCCGAAATCTCTTAACCCTGCCTTGGCCGTCACCGCGTCGGCACTCGTCGTAGCGACAGCGGCCGCCTTGATCGCGGTGCGCTAACCACCGCACACATCCAGCGATCCCGGCGTCCCTTTTCGCGACACAGAGTCTCGGTTCTATTAAGCCGACTCCGTCGAATGGGCTATCTCTAGTTGAAATCTTTACTGCCGTCCGATCGACGCCTACGATTACGCTGCGTCGCAACGGTGGCAGGTGAATCTGATCTTACGGAGCATCTGCCGCCCTCAATAGTTACGGAGTGTTGGCCCCTCGACAGCCACGGTCGCAGGGTCGGCCGGGGAGGACGACCATGCAAGCAATCTCCAGCGCGTCCAGAACCGTCACCACCGATGCGGTCCCCGGGTACACGACTCCGGAGCACCTGCCTCGTCCGGGGGGACGGCTGACGAAGGAGGACCTCGACCCCCTCGTCAAGGACGCGGGCGACGGGAATCCCGCCGCCATCCAGTCGCTGCTGCGGATGATCGGGCCCGTCGTGGTCCGGTACTGCCGCGCGCGGATGGGCGGGCGCGACCTGTCCTACCTGTCGGCGGACGACGTCGCGCAGGAAGTGTGCATGGCCGTGCTGAAGGCGCTGCCCGGCTACCAGGATCGCGGCGGTTCGTTCCTCTACCTCGTGCACGCGATCGCCGCCAACAAGGTCGCCGACGCCTACCGCGCGGTCTCCCGTGACCGGTCGGAACCGGTGCCGGAGCTGCCGGAGCGGCCCATCGGCGACAACGGGCCCGAAACGCACGCCCTGCACCTGGACCTCGGCGCCCGGCTCGGCCGCCTGCTCTCCACCCTTCCTCGTGTGCAGCAGGAGATCCTCGCCCTGCGCATCGCCGTCGGCCTCTCCGCCGCCGAAACCGCCGAAGCGCTCGGGATCTCCGCCGGCAACGTGCGCGTGACGCAGCACCGCGCACTGGCCCGCCTGCGGACGATGGTCAACCAGGACGAATTCTGATCCTCTCGTGAGTAGCGGCCGGGCCGTGAAGGACTCCTTGAGGGGGTCGTATTTGTTTACCCGCTGACGTGGAGCTTGTGCGGGTTGGCGGTGTGGTCGGGTGGGGAGGATTCCGGCCGTGGGACGGCCGGAATCTTCCCCGCTCGGTCGCCGGTGCGCAGGTCGTGATCGGTTGATCAAGGTGTGAGACCGGGCGGTTATGCCCGCGCGACCACCACAGCACCACCGATCGCAACGGCCTTCACGTGACTCACGCCAGCCCACCCACGAGGCGGTAGGCCCGCCGCGCCGTGCCCTCGAAGAACTCCAGCCGCTCGGCGTCGCTGAGCGAACTCGTCAGTGAGACCGCCGTGTCCACGACGACCTCGTACGCGGCCGCGAGTTCGCAGACAGGCCAGTCGGAGCCGAACATCAGGCGCGAAGCCCCGAAGGACTCCAGCACGTGCTCGGTCCAGCGCGTCAGATGCCCGACCTTCCATTCCGCCCAGTCCGCCTCGGTGACCAGCCCCGAGAGCTTGCAGTACACGTTCTCCAACGCGCCCAGAGCGGCGACACCATCGGCCCACGGCTGCCATTCCCCCGACGTGATGGGCGGCTTCGCGGCGTGATCGAGCACGAAAACCTGATCTGGCAACGCCTTCGCCGCGGCAAGGGCGGCGTCGAGCTGGGGCGGCTTCACCAGCAGGTCGTACGCCAGTCCCGCCTCGCCGACGGCGGCGAGACCGCGCAGGACCTCGGGCCGCGTCAGCCACGACGGGTCCGGCTCGTCCTGCACCTGATGGCGGATTCCCACCAGTGGCCCGGAAAGGGCGGCGAGGCGGTCGGCGACATCGGGAGCGGTGAGTTCGACCCAGCCGACGACACCGGTGATCAGGGGTTCGGCGGAAGCGGTCGCGAGGAACTCCCGCGTCTCCTCGTCCGACGAAATCGTCTGCACCAGCACGGTCTCCCGCACACCCGCCGCCCCGGTCACCGCGCGAAGATCGTCCACTGTGTACGGACGGCGGATCGGATCGAGGGCGGCGTCCGCCAGCCACGGGTACCGCCGCCGCGAGGGATCCCACAGATGGTGATGCGCGTCGATCACGGTTTTCCTTCCGTTCGCAGCACGATGTCCTTCCGCACCAGTCCCGCACGGATCAGCTCCGTCCACAACCCGCCCGGTACCGGACGCCGGAATCGTTCGGCGTTGAGCCGTACCTGGCCAGGGTCGTGCGCGCCGACGACGACGGACACCACCGCCGGATGCGCGGCGGGCAGGGCCAGCGCGGCCTGCGGGAGTTCGACGCCGTGCCGTTCGCAGACCTCGGCGATCCGCTGGGCCCGGTCGACCAGCTCGGCGGGAGCCTCGGCGTAGTCGTACATCGTGCCCGGCGACGTGGTGGCGAGGATCCCCGCGTTGAACGCTCCCCCGGCCACCACGCTCACCCCGCGTTCGGTGCACAGCGGCAGAAGATCGTCGAGCGCGGGCTGGTCGAGCAACGTGTACCGGCCCGCCAGCAGGATCACGTCGAGATCGAAGCGGCGGACGAATTCCGCGAGCATCGGCGCCTGGTTCATCCCGGCGCCGATGGCGTCGACGACCCCCTGCTCCCGCAATTCGAGCAGCGCGGGGAAAGCGCCGTTGACGGTGTCTTCGAAATGTTCGTCCGGATCGTGCACGTAGACGACGTCCACGCGGTCGAGCCCGAGGCGTTCGAGACTGTCCTCAAGCGACCGGAGGATCCCGTCGCGACTGAAATCCCAGCGGCGCTTGTACGCGGCGGGCACGACGAAACCCTGGTCGTCGGTCCGCGAAGCGCCGCCGGGATCGGGTTCCAGCACGCGGCCGACCTTGGTGGACACCACGTAATCCGCGCGCGGATACGCCGAAAGCGCCGCACCCAGCCGCCTCTCGGACAGGCCGAGGCCGTAGTGCGGGGCGGTGTCGAAATAGCGGATGCCTTCGTCCCACGCCTGCCGGACGGTCGCTTCGGCCGTCTCGTCGGTGATGGCGTGGTACAGATTGCCCAGCTGCGCGCAGCCGAGCCCGAGTGGGGACAGGGAGATCTTCACGGAAGCTCCCAGACCAGGCCAAGACCCGAATCGCCGCCCGAGTAGTCGTCTTCGACGTCGAGCAGTTCCGACATCCGCGCCTGCCAGGGGATATTCGCCGGATGATCACGCAGGATCGCGCGCATCTTCGCGTAGTCATCGACCTCCACCACGTGGAACAGGTCGAGACCGTCCCGCCAGATCCGCCACGACCGCACGCCCGCCGCCCGCAGCGCCGCGTCGAGGTCGGGCGGGATGACGGCGTGGACCGACTCGTATTCGGCCTCCTTGCCCGGCTTCAACCGGGTGTGGAGTGCCACTCTTTGTAGTGCGACACCGTGGGTCACCGCGCCTCCTCAGCTCGAAACATGGCACTCTGTCAACTGACACACAAACATCCGAGGTCTTCGGGGAGGGCGGTGGAACATGCCGGTCACCGATGTCGCGATCGACAAGATCAAGGACATGATCATCTCCGGTGAGCTGGCTCCCGGCGACAGGCTGCCGAAAGAGGCCGAACTGGCCCAGCGGCTCGGCCTGTCCCGCAGCTCACTGCGCGAAGCGGTGAAGGCGCTGTGCCTGATCCGCGTACTCGACGTACGCCAGGGCGACGGCACGTACGTCACCAGCCTCGAACCGAATCTCCTCTTGGACGCGATGACGTTCGTGGTGGACTTCCACCGCGACGACACCGTGCTGGACTTCCTCGCCGTCCGCCGGATCCTCGAACCGGCGGCGACGGCGCTGGCCGCGATGCACATGAGCGACGAGGACATCGCGGAACTAGGCCGCCTGCTCGACGAACTGGCCGACTCGCCCTCGGTGGAGGCGCTGGTCGCGAACGACCTGCAGTTCCACCGCAAGATCGCCGACGGCTCCGGGAACCCGGTGCTGTGCTCGCTGCTGGACAGCCTGTCGGGCCCCACCGCGCGCGCCCGCATCTGGCGCGGGCTCACCCAGGAGGGCGCGGTCGCGAAGACCCGCGAGCAGCACACGGCGATCTACGAGGCCATCGCCGCCCGCGAACCCGAACTGGCGCGTTCGTGGGCCACCGTGCACGTGGCCGGGGTCGAGCAGTGGCTCCGCAACGCGCTCGGCACCGCCGACGACCCGACCGTGGCCGCCGAAGCTTCCTGACACCGCGCTCTCCTCTCTGACGTCCTCGAACCGGCCTCTGGCGCGCCAGGAAAGGTCCTTTCCTGGCGAATTTCGCAAGGAAAGGACCTTTCATGGCGTCGGCGAGGGGCTACGTCTGAGCCTTCCCGCCGGCGTACCGGGAGATGATCAACGCGACCAGGATGATCACGCCGTAGATCGCCTTCAGCCACTCCGGCGGCACCTGTGCCACTTGCAGCAGGTTGGTGACCGTCTGGAGGAGCAGGACCCCGGTGAGCGCCCCCACCAGAGTGCCCTTACCACCGTCCAGAGAGACACCGCCGATCACCGCAGCCGCGAACACCTGCAGGATCAGCCCGTCGCCCTGATCCGCGCCGAGCGCGCCGACGTAGCCCGTGTACGCGAGGCCGCCGAGCGCGGCCAGCACCCCGGCCACCACGAAGACACCCCACGAAATCCGGTCGACGCGGATACCCGCGGCCCGCGCCGCCGCCCGGTTGCCCCCGATGGCGTACAGCGACCGGCCGATCCGGTGATACCGCAGTCCCAGCCCGAAGACGGCGAACAGCGCCGCGGCCAGCCACACCGACATCGGCAGCCCGATGAACGTGGTCGTCGCCATCGCGGTGAACACGTCCAGCTGGTCGAACAGCGTCTTCCCGTGCGTCGACCCGATCTGCGTACCGCGCAGCACCGTCAGCATCGCCAGCGTGACGATGAAGGCGTTCAGCTTCAGTTTGACGATCAGGAACCCGTTCACGAAACCGACGGCGGCCCCGGCCACCAGTACGGCGAGGATGCCCGCGAAACCGGGGAATTCGGTGCCGAAGCCCGAAGACGCCACCGGGATCACCAGCATCGCGCCCAGCGCGGGCGCCATGCCCATGGTGGATTCCAGCGACAGGTCGAACTTCCCGGTGAGCAGGACCAGCGATTCGCCCAGCACCACCATCGACAACGCCGCCGAGGCGGACAGGATGCCGACGATGCTGCCGAAGGTCAGGAAGGTGTCACTGATCAGTCCTCCGATGATCAGCACCACGATGAGCGCCGGCACCAGGGCGAGTTCCCGCAGCCAGCGGAACTTCCGGCGTTTCGGCGGCGCCGTCGTGAGCGACGACGTCTTCGGATCGGTCATCACGTCATGCACCGCGCTCGACTCCTTCGATGTCGGCCACCAGGTCGCCGTCGGACCAGCCCGCCCGGTGTTCGGCGACCACGGCACCGGCGCGCAGCACCAGCACCCGGTCGCTCAGGCGCAGATCGTCCAGCTCGTCGCTGACGATCAGTACCGCCTTCCCCTCGGCCCGCACCCGGTCGACGACCGCGAGCAGGGCCTCCTTCGATTTCACGTCCACGCCCGCGGTCGGGTTGATCAGCACGACCAGGCGGGGATCCCCGGCGAGCGCGCGGGCCAGGACGACCTTCTGCTGGTTGCCGCCGGAAAGGTCGGACACCGGCTGGTCGGCGCCCGCCGCGACGATGCCGTAGTCCTTCAGCGCCTTCGACGCCCGCCCGTACCGGGCCGCCGGTGACGCGAGGCCACCCCTGCCCATGCGGTCCAAAATGGACAGTGTGGTGTTGTCCATGATCGAGTGGTCGAGGACCAGTCCTTCGTGGTGGCGGTCGCGCGGCACACAGCCGATCCCGGCGCGGATCGCGGCCGGGATGTCTCCCGGCTTCAGGGGTTTGCCCTCGACCTTGAGCACGCCAGAGGACGCCGAACGCAGGCCGTAGACGGTTTCGGCGAACTGGTGCTTGCCGCTGGCGTTGCTGCCCGCGAGCCCGATCACCTCACCGCGATGGATCCGGAGCGTCACGTCGGCGAAGCCGTCACCGGAGAGCCCGTCGACGGTCAGCACCTCGTCCGCGTCCGGGGCCAGCGCCTCACGGGTGGAGGCGTCACGGACGGAAAGGCCGCCCTGTTCCCCGGTCATCGCGTCGATCAGCTCGGCCCGGCCGACCTCCGAGACCGGCGCGGTGAGGATGTGCCTGGCGTCGCGCAGCACGGTGACCGCCTGGCAGACCTCGTACACCTCGTGGAGATGGTGCGAGATGAACAGGAACGTCACCCCGTTGGCCTGCATCTGGCGCATCCGCTCGAAGAGCCGCTCGATCGCCTGGCTGTCCAGCTGCGCTGTCGGTTCGTCGAGCACGATGAACCGGGCACCGTAGGAAAGCGCCCTCGCGATCTCGACGAACTGCCGGTCCTCGACCGAAAGCTCACCGGCCGGGGTGTCGACGTCGACGTGGACGTCCCAGGAGTCGAGCAGCTCCCTCGCCTGGCGGCGCAGGCGCTGCCAGCCGATCGCGAAACCCTTCCCGGACTGGCGGTTCAGGAAGAGGTTCTCCGCGACGGTGAGCTGCGGGACGACCATCGCGTGCTGGTACACACAGGCGACCGCGCGTTTCCAGTCGTCCTGTTTGGACAGTGCAGGGGCGGGAACGCCACCGAACTCGACTCGCCCGGTGTCCGTTTTGGACAGTCCGGTGAGGATGGAGACCAGCGTCGACTTCCCCGCGCCGTTGCGGCCGACGAGTGCGTGCGACTCGCCGGGGTTCACGGTGATGCTGACGTCGGAAAGCGCCACGGTCGGTCCGTAGCGTTTCCCGACGCCCAGTGCGCTGACCACCGGTACGGCGGCGGAGCCGGCGGGCAGCGCGCTCACAGGTTGTTCCCCCAGAGGGCCTTGTCGTCCACGTTGTCCTTGGTGACCACGGGTGCGGGCAGCTGGTCCTCCAGGATCCCCCGCCGGACCTCGACGACGGTGCTGCCGTGGTCGGTCGGCCCGGCCTTGAAGGTCTCCCCCGCCATCGCCTTCCTGATCCAGTACATGCCGTACTTGGCGTAGTCGTCGGCGGGCTGGGAGACGGTCGCGTCGAGTTCGCCCGCGCGGATCGCGGCCAGTTCCTGCGGGATCCCGTCATTGCTGACCAGCACGACGTGCTTCGGGTCCCCGACCGGGAAGTACAGGTTCTTGCGCTTGAGCGCCTGCTGCGTCGGCGCCAGGTAGACGCCGCCCGCCTGCATGTACACGGCCTTGATGTCCGGGTTGGCGGTCAGCAGGCTGTCCAGACCGGACGAGGCCTTGTCCGCCTTCCACTCGGCGGAGATCTCCAGCACCTGGACGCCGGGGAACTTCGCCTTCATGCACTCCCGGAACGCCTCGGAACGGTCGCGGCCGTTGACCGAGGCGAGGTCGCCCATGACCTGAACGACCTTGCCCGAACTGACCTTCGCGCCGATGGCCTCGCAGGCCTTGGTGCCATACGCCTTGTTGTCGGCGCGCACCACCATCGCCACCTTGCCGCCCTCCGGCGCGACGTCGACGGCCACCACCGGGACGCCCTTGTTCTCCGCGGCCTTCAGCCCGGCGACGACGGCGGCGGAGTCGAGCGGCGTCACGACGAGACCCTTGATGCCCTGGTTGAGCAGGGTGTTGATGTCGGTGATCTGTTTAGCCGGATCGCTGTCCGCGTTGACCGTCGGCAGCGCGTCGACGCCCTGCTCTTTGGCCTTCTGCGGCACGTAGTTGTTGTAGGCCTGCCAAAACGGCGAGGTCAGCAACGGGATCGTCGCACCGACCTTGCCACCCTGCGCCCCGCCCGCTCCCGGCGCGGCCGTGTTGTCCTTGGTGGACCCACAGGCCGACAGCGCCAGCCCGAGCGCGGTGGCCGCGGCGGCCACCTTGATCACCCTCGTACGCACCGCATCCTCCTTGATGACAGCGGAAACCAAGTATGGAGCTATTGCCGGACCGGGCCGCGCGGACGCAGCCCGTACATCCCACCGTCGACGGCGAGCGCCGTGCCGGTGGTCGAGGCCGAAAGCGGACTGGCCAGGTACACGATCGCGTTCGCGACCTCGTCCGCGGTCACCAGCCTGCCCATCGGCTGGCGGGCGGCCAGCGCGGCCCGTTCGGCCTCCGGGTCGGCCGCGGAGTCGAGCAGCCTGCCGACCCACGGGGTGTCCGCGGTGCCGGGACAGACGCAGTTGACCCGGATCCCGTCGGCCAGGTGATCGGTCGCCATCGCCAGGGTCAGCGAGAGCACCGCGCCCTTGCTGGCCGAGTACAGCGCGCGGTTGGGCAGGCCGGCCCACGCGGCGATCGAGCAGGTGTTGACGATCGCGGCCGACGGGGAGTTCTTCAGATGTGGCAACGCCGCCCGCGCCAGCCGCACCATGCCGACGACGTTGATGTCGAGCACCCGGTGCCATTCGTCGTCGTCGTTGGCGGTGACGTCGCCCTGTGCGCCGATCCCGGCGTTGTTGACCAGGACGTCGAGCCGCCCGAACCGGTCCGCGACCGCGTCGATCGCCGACCGGACCTCCTCGCCGGAGCCGACGTCACAGCGGAATCCGGTGAGTCCCCCGGGAAGGTCGCCGGGATTCAGGTCGAGCACCGCGACCGTCGCGCCACGGGAGGCGAGCAGATCGGCGGTGGCCCGGCCGATCCCGGACGCCCCACCGGTGACGGCGGCGACGAGGCCTTCGAACTCACTCACTGGCAGTCTCCGTCCATTCTGGACCGTCGGGGAAGGTGAACCGGCGCAGCGTCGCGTCGTGCATCCGCGCGGAGAACCCCGGCGCGGACGGGGCGAGATATCGCCCGTCGGCCACGACGGCCGGATCGGTGAAATGCTCGTGGAGGTGGTCGACCCATTCGATCGACCGGTCGGTGTCGGAGCCGGACACCGCCACGAAGTCGAACATCGACAGGTGCCGCACGAGTTCGCACAGCCCGACCCCGCCGGCGTGCGGGCAGACCGGGATGCCGAACTTGGCCGCCAGCAACAGGATCGCCAGGTTCTCGTTGAACCCGCCGACCCTGGCGGCGTCCAGCTGCAGTACCGAGATCGCTTCGGCCTGCAGGAGTTGCTTGAACACCACGCGGTTCTGGACGTGCTCGCCGGTGGCCACCCGGATCGGGGCGAGTGCCTTGGCGATCGCCGCGTGCCCGAGCACGTCGTCCGGCGAGGTCGGCTCCTCGATCCAGTACGGGTCGTAGGGCGCCAGCGCGGTCATCCAGGTGATCGCGGTCGAAACGTCCCAGCGCTGGTTCGCATCGACGGCGACGCGGATTTCGGCGCCGACCGTCTCGCGGGCGAGCTTCATCCGGCGGACGTCGTCTTCGAGGTTGCCGCCGACCTTCAGCTTGATCATCTCGAAACCGTCCGCGACCGCCTGTTCGGCGAGGCGGACGAGTTTCGCGTCCGAGTAGCCGAGCCAGCCGGGAGACGTGCTGTACGCGCGGTAGCCGTCGCGCTCGATCCGGGCGATCCGCTCGGCGCGGCCGGGTTCGGCGGCGCGGAGGATGTCCAGCGCCTCCTGTTCGGTCAGCGCGTCGGACAGGTAGCGGAAGTCGACGAGCGAGACCAGGTCCTCGGGCGACATCCCGGCGGCGAACCGCCAGACCGGGAGCCCGGCGATCCGCGCGGCGAGGTCCCAGGCGGCGTTGACCACCGCGCCGATCGCCATATGCGCGACGCCCTTTTCCGGGCCGAGCCACCGCAGTTGCGAATCGCCGACCAGGGCACGCGACAGGTCACCGAGCGCGGCGGCGTCGGTCGGCACGGCGCGGCCGACGACGTGGTGTTCCAGCGCGCGGATCGCCGCGGCCTGGACGTCGTTGCCGCGGCCGATGGTGAAGGCGAGCCCGTATCCGTCGGGACCGCCATCGGTGTGCAGCACGACGTACGCGGCCGAGTAGTCCGGGTCCGGGTTCATCGCGTCCGAGCCGTCCAGTTCCCGCGAGGTGGGGAACCGGACGTCGAGCACCTCCATGCCCACGATCTTCGCCATCACGCCTGCCTCACGGTCTGGCGCTGGCGGCCTAGGCCGTCGATCTCCAGCTCGATGACGTCGCCTTCGCGCAGGTACGGCTTGGGGTCCGGCTGACCGAGCGCGACCCCCTGCGGAGTGCCGGTGTTGATGAGGTCGCCAGGGCGCAGCACCATGAACCGGCTCAGGTAATGCACGATCTCGGCGACCGTGAAGATCATGTCCTTGGTGGACGAGTCCTGTTTCTTCTCGCCGTTGACCCACAGCCGCAGGCCGAGTGCCTGCGGGTCGGGCACCTCGTCGGCGGTGACCAGCCACGGACCGAGCGGGTTGAAGTTCTCGCACGACTTGCCCTTGTCCCAGGTGCCGCCGCGTTCGAGCTGGAACTCACGCTCGGACACGTCGTTCGAGACGGTGTACCCGGCGACGTGATCGAGGGCTTCTTCGACGCTGTCGAGGTAGCGCGCGGTCTTGCCGATGACGACGCCCAGCTCGACCTCCCAGTCGGTCTTGGTCGAGCCGCGCGGTACGAGTACGTCGTCGTCCGGGCCGACGACGACGTCGGACGCCTTCATGAAGACGACCGGCTCGTCCGGGACGGCGGCGCCGGACTCCTCGGCGTGCTGCCGGTAGTTGAGCCCGACACAGATGACCTTGCCGGGGCGGGCGATCGGCGTGGCGACCCTGGCCCGCGCGGCTTCGGCGCCGGCTTCGGGCAGCTCACCGGCGGCCAGCGCGGCCGCGACCCTGGCGACTCCGTCGCTCGCGAAGAAGCTGCCATCGATGTCGGTGGTCAGACCCGTGAGGTCGCGCAGAGTGCCGTCCCCGGCACGTACGAACGGACGCTCACTTCCCGGCTCCCCGAGACGCAACAGCTGCACGGATTTTCCCTTCCGGCCGAACCGTCAACAATCAACGGCTCCAACAGCAACGAACAGACATCCGATGTATACCCGACGACCTCCGAGGAGATCTAGAGGTCGTTCGGATTTGTTCGAAAATTGATCCGATCAGTCATCCGTCACCCCAGTGCCGTGAGTCACACGTGGAATAGTTACCTACTCTAAGCAAGTTGTTCCTCGCGGAACGAAGACTGGGGAAAGGAAGAGCATGACCATCGCGCCCGAGCGAGTGGCGGAACCCCTCGCGCGACCGACGACCGGACGCGCCCGGTTCGTCCTGATCCTCGGCGGCCTGTCCGCCTTCGGGCCCCTGTCGATCGACATGTACCTGCCCGCCTTGCCGCAGATGGCGGGCGAACTGCGCGCGGCGGACGCGACCGTTCAGCTCACGCTGAGCGCGTTCATCATCGGCCTCGCCCTCGGCCAGCTGATCCTCGGACCGCTGTCCGACGCGATCGGACGCCGCAAGCCGCTCGTGGCGGGCCTCGCGCTCTACATCGTCGGATCGGTGCTGTGCGCCTTCGCACCGAGCGCCGACCTGCTCATCGCGGCCCGCGCCGTCCAGGCCTTCGGCGCCGCGGCCGGCATCGTCATCGCCAGGGCGACCGTGCGCGACCTATACTCCGGCACCGCGATGACGAAGTTCTTCTCGCTGCTCATGCTGGTCAACGGGCTCGCCCCGATCCTGGCGCCGATCATCGGCGGCCAGATCCTGACCTGGACCTCGTGGCGCGGGGTGTTCGTCTGCCTGAGCGCGTTCGGCGCGATCCTGCTCGCCGTCGTCTTCTTCCTCCTGCCGGAACCCCTCCCCGAGGAACGGCGGACGCCCGCGCGGTTCGGCTCGGTGATGCGGAAGTACGCGAGCCTCCTCGGCGACCGGGGCTTCCTCGGTTACGCGCTGGCCTCCGGGCTGATGTTCGGCAGCCTGTTCGCCTACATCTCCGGCTCGTCCTTCGCGCTGCAGGGCGTCTACGGCCTGAGCCCGCAGGCATACAGCCTGGTGTTCGGGCTCAACGGCATCGGCATCGTGCTCGTCGGTCAGCTGAACGGCCGCATCGTCGGGCGCTTCCCGGAACGGACGCTGCTGACCGTCGGCCTCGTCGTCGCGGCACTGGCCGGTTTCGGCGTGCTGATCGCGGTGGTGCTGGACCTGAGCCTGATCGGGCTGCTGATCCCGCTGTTCATCCTGGTGTCGAGCATCGGCATGGTGGCGCCGAACGCGAGTTCGCTGGCGCTGGCCGAGCAAGCGCGGTCCGCCGGTTCGGCGTCGGCGCTGCTGGGGGTGCTGCAGTTCGTCGTCGGTGGCCTGGCGACGCCGCTGGTCGGGCTCGGCGGGCCGGGCACCGCGGTCCCGATGGGGATCGCGATGGCGGGGTTCGGCGTGCTCGCGCTGCTGGCCTTCGGGACCATGACCCGGTCTCCGCGGGTCTTGGTCGCTCAAGAGGTTTAACGGACCGAATTCGCGCTCCGCGCGTGTTATGAACGGGACTTTCATTACAAATTTTGTGATGAAAGTCCCGTTCATAACACGCCGGATCACGCCAAGGTCTTGAGATCGGCCGCCTTCAGCTCCGCCGCCGTCACCGACGCGCGCCCCTCGACGAGCGCCTTCAGCGCGTCCCCGTCGTCCCACTGATTGACGTTCATCGCGGCGGCCACCCGGCCGTCGCGTAGCCAGAACGCCGTGAAGTCCCGCGCCGCGAGGTCGCCCCGCACCACGAGTTCGTCGGTTTCGGGATCGGCGAGGCCACGGTATTCGCAGCCCAGGTCGTACTGATCCGAGAAGAAGTACGGGCTCTTCAGATACGGCTCGTTCTCCCCGAGCAGGTTCCCGGCGACGTGCTCGCCCTGCCACTTCGCGTTCGACCAATGCTCGACGCGGACGCGTTTCCCGTAGCGGGGATGGAAATGCGCGGCGATGTCGCCGATCGCGTAGACGTCCGGGGCGGCGGTCCGCAGGCCCGCGTCGGCGCAGACACCGCCGTCGTCGGACAGTTCCAGCCCGGCGGCGTGCGCGAGGTCGACCCGCGGCGCGGCGCCGACGGCCACCAGGACGACGTCCGCGGGCAGCTCCTCGCCGCTCTTCAGCCGGACACCGGTCGCCCCGTCCGGACCGCCGGCGAACCCGGCGATGCCCTCACCCAGCCGCCAGTTCACGCCGTGTTCGGTATGCAGATCCTTGAAGACCGCGGACACCTGCTCGCCCAGCACCGCGAGCAGCGGCGAACCGACCTGGTCGACCACCGTCACCTCGGCACCGTGTTCCCGGGCGGCGGCCGCGGCCTCGGTCCCGATCCATCCGGCGCCGACGATCACGACCCGCCGGGCGTCCTTGAACGCCGAACGCAAGGCCAGGGCGTCGTCGAGCGTGCGCAAAGTCAGCAGTCCGGGCAGATCGCCGCCGGGGACCGGCAACGTCCGGGGGCGGGATCCGGTCGCCAGCACGAGCCTGTCGAACCGGTGCTCGCCGCCGGCGTCGTCGAGCACCATCCGCGCGCCGAGTTCGATCCTGGTCGCGGTCACCCCGCTCCTGCGCGTGATGTCCTTCTCTTCGTAGAAGCCCTCGCCGTGCACCCAATCGGGTTCCTCGGTGGTGCCCAGCAGAAGTCCTTTGGACAACGGCGGAAGTTCGTACGGGCGATGCGTATCCGTGCCCAGCAGCAGGATCTCGCCCGCGTAGCCACGTTCTCGCAGGGTCCCGGCGGCCGTCGCTCCCGCGAGGCCGGCACCGACGATGACGATCTTCCTGGGTTCGGACATCAAGACCTCCCGAGCAGGCTCCCTCGCGGACGCTACTCCCGATCGGGTCCCCCCGCCCAGACACCGCTGCCCGTCCGGCCTAGTGATCCGGGGAAATGATCACGAACCGCGTGGGCGGTTAACCCATCAGTAGGAACGTCGGGTAATCCGCGTCACGGCCTTCGGATCGCCTCGTCCCAGCCTCGGACGAGAAAGGGAGATCATGGGAAACGGGAGGATGAGGACCTTGGCACCCCGCGACGAATGGTCGGTCGGCTGCCGGGATCTGGCAGGCAGGCGCAGGGACGTGACGGTGTTCGTGAGCGCCGACAAGATCGTGCTCGTGGCACCGCCGGGAGAGGCCGCCGTACTCGGGCCGCTGGACGTGGGGCGCCTGCGCGCCGCGCTCCGCGACGCCGTGGTCGCGGTGGCGGAACATCCGGACCACCACGAATGACAACTACCGTTCCTACTTCTGAGTAGGTAGAGTCGGCTCCGTTCGGAAGGAGCAGGCCATGACCACCTACTTCGTGACGGGCGCGACGGGTTTCCTGGGCAAACGCCTGGTCGCGCACCTACTGCGGCGTCCTGGGACCGCAGCCGTCCACGTTCTCGTGAGGGAGACCTCACGCGGGAAGCTCCCGAGCCACGAGAAGCTCGTTCCCGTCACCGGCGATCTGACCGAACCCCTGCTGGGCGTCGATCCGGCGAAAACGGGGCCCTTCGACCACGTCGTGCATCTCGGCGCGATCTACGACCTCACCGCCGACGAAGCGGCCAACCGCGCGGCCAACGTCGAGGGCACCCGCAACGTCCTGGAGTTCGCCGCCGCCGCGAACGCCGGGCTCTTCCACCACGTCTCCTCGATCGCGGTCGCGGGACAGTACGCCGGACGCTTCACCGAAACCGACTTCGACCTCGGCCAGAGCTTCGCGTCGCCGTATCATGCGACGAAGTTCGAGGCCGAGAAACTCGTGCGGCGGCACGGGAAGACGCCGTTCCGCGTGTACCGGCCGTCCGCCGTGGCCGGCGATTCGCGCACCGGCGAGATGGACAAGATCGACGGCCCGTACTACTTCCTCCCGGCGATCTCGCGCCTCGCCGCGCTGCCCCGCCGTCTTCCTTTGGCCGCCCCGGATCTCGGCGCCACGAACATCGTGCCGGTCGACTACGTCGTCGAAGCGATCGAGCACCTCATGCACATCGACGCGCCCAGTGGCAGCACGTATCACCTCGCGTCGCCGCGGCCCCAGCCGCTGCACGAGGTCTACAACGCCTTCGCGCGGGCCGCGGGCGCGCCGAAGATCTCCGCCGTCCTCCCGTCACGCCCTTCCGGAGCGTTGAAGCGCGCCGGGACCCGCTTGGCGAAGTCCGCGGCGGCCGGGTTCGACCGCGTTCCGGGCGGACGTTCGGCGCGCGCGGCGGTGCTGAAGGAACTGGGCATCCCGCTCGAAGTCCTGCCCCATCTGAGCATGGAAGTCGACTTCGACACGAGCGCGACCACCGCCGCCCTCGAAGGCAGCGGGATCACCTTGCCACCGTTGGAGGAGTACGCCGGTCCGCTCTACCGGTACTGGCTGGCGCATCTGGACCCCGACCGCGGCCGCCGCCGTCCGGGACCGGAACCGCTCGCCGGCCGCAAGGTGCTGATCACCGGTGCTTCGTCGGGCATCGGGCGCGCGTCCGCGCTGGCCGTGGCCGCGAAGGGCGGCGAGGTGATCCTCGTGGCCAGGCGGGCCGACGAACTCGAAGAGGTCCGCGAACAGATCGTCGCGGCGGGCGGGAAGGCCTCCGCGTACCCGTGCGACCTCACCGACGGCGACGCGGTCGACGCTCTCGTCAAGGACGTACTCGCCGCGCACGGCGCCGTCGACATGCTGGTCAACAACGCGGGCCGCTCGATCCGGCGTTCGCTTTCGCTGTCCACGGAACGGTTCCACGACTTCGAGCGCACGATGGCGATCAACTACTTCGGCCCCGTGCGGCTGACCCTCGGCCTGCTGCCGTCGATGACCGCACGCGGGTTCGGGCACGTCGTCAATGTGACCACCCAAGGACTGCAGACCGACACACCGCGGTTTTCCGCTTACCTGGCTTCGAAGGCCGCACTGGAGGAGTTCGGGCTGACCGCCGGCCGGGAAACGCTTTCCGACGGCGTCACCTTCACCTCGGTCCGGATGCCGCTGGTGCGCACCGACATGATCGCGCCGACCGGGTCCTATCGCGGGATGCCGTCGAGTTCTCCCGAACGCGCGGCCGCCCTCGTGGTGAAGGCGCTCGAGAAACGACCGGAAATCCTGAACCTGCCCGAAGGCACGGCCGCCGAATTGGTGACACTGGTCGCACCCAGGACGGCGCGGTTCGTCGCCCACCTCGTCTACCGCGCGATGCCCGAGTCGGCTCCGGAAACCCGTGGCCTGCCCAGGAAGGCCCCGCTGGCCTCCGTGGCGGGCGCGGTCACGAGGCTGGTCTGGCGCCGCCGCCCCTGACGTCCGCGCGCCGGGCTCGATCGGGGGACGCCCCGGGCCGCTACCATCGGTTTCCGATACGCCGGGGTCGGCGGGCACGAGCCGAGGCAGGGACGACCGGGAAGGGGCAGTGTGGACGTCGCCAGTCCCCCGCTGTCGACCGGACCGGACGCGACAGGGACGTCAGCGGTACGTCCGTCCAGGACAGTGCTGCGGCTTTCCCTGCACGCGGCCTGGATCCTCGCGCTCGCGATCCTCACCGAACTCCGGGTGGGACGCTTCGGTTTCCATCCGTCGGACCAGGGTTTCATCCTGGCCCAGGCGTGGCGGGTGCTGCACGGCGAGGTCCCGCACTCCGACATCATCTCCGCCCGCCCGCTCGGTTCGGCGTACCTGCACATCGTCGACTTCGTCCTGCCGGGTCCGCTGTTCTTCGTCTCCAGCGTGCTCAGCATGCTGGAGATCATCCTGGCGACCATCGCGTTCACCGTGCTCGTCACCCGTCGCCGGGTCCGGGACTGGGGCCCGGGCCTCACCGGGCTGACGGCGGCCGCGTCGCTGCTGAACCTCAACGCGTTCCCGCTGATGGCCTGGCACACGATCGACGGGATCTTCCTGACCGCCTGCGGTGCCTGGGCACTCGACCGCGGGCTGCGGGAGGGCAAGGCGTGGCCGCGACGGCTCGGCCTGGTGCTGCTGGGCACCGCGGTCTTCGTCAAGCAGAGTTTCGCGCCGGTGCCGCTGATCGCGCTGTTCTGGTTGCTGCTGCACCCTTCGACGCGGGACGGCGCGTTCCGCACCGGCCGCTGGTGGGCACGCCTGGCCTGGGATCTGCTGGCGCTCGGCGCCTTTCTGATCCTCTACCTCGGAATCGTCCTGGTCGACGGCGGCCTCGGCGCGATGGCCGAGCAGCTCACCGGTGGCGTCCCCGCGTACGGCGAACGACTTCTCGGGCTGTGGCTGGAAAATCCCGAGACCCTGACGCGGCCACCGGTGCGGGGATTGCCCCTCTTCGCGATCGCGGGGGTGCTTCTGGCGCTGCTCGGGATCTTCCGTGACCGCGCCGGAACGGCCGGAGCGATCGCCGCGCGGCTGCTCCTCCTGGCCGGGGTCGCGGTGGTGGTCGGCACCGTCGTGGATGGACACTTCACCGGCGCGTCGCGCTGGGCCGACGTCCTCTGGTGGATCCTCGGGGTCGCGCTGCTGGTGAACTGGGCGGCGACGCGGCGGTTCCCGCGCATGGGCGCGCTGGTCTTCGCGACCGGCTTCATGACCAGCCTGTCCTGGGGGAACGACACCCCGACGTTGTTCACCGGAACGCTGGCGCTGACGGCGATCCTGCTGCTGGCGGACGCGCTGCCGCCGTTGCCCGCGCCGTCTCGCCGGATCGGCCTGGCCGGGGCGACGGCGATGGGCCTGGTCGCCGTGCTGGCGTCGGGCTGGGCGGTGGTCGCGCATCACGACGAAGCCGCGTATCTCGACATGGCGCACGAGAAGCTGACCGAGGACCTGGGCACGGTGACGCCGTCGATGCGCGGGATCCGGACGAACCCGGGCACCTTCGCCTACATAGCCCAGATCCAGGACTGCGTCACCCGGTTCCCCGCCGCGCGCACGGCGGTCCTGCCCGACAACCCGTTCGCCTACCCCGCCTTCGGCCTGCGCAACCCGTTCCCGCTGGAATGGCCGCTGCCGCTGGAGATCGTCGCCGACGCTCCACAACGGATGCTCGCGACCGCCGACGAGCTCAACCGCGACGGCGACTACCTGGTGCTGTTCCAGACCGTGAGCATGCCGACCCTGACCAAGGGCGGCCCGGTGCCCGCCGAGGTCGCGGGTGACGCGCCGATCTTCGACTACCTCGGGATGGAGAACGCGCTGCGGACGCGGCTCACCGGGCAGACCGTCACCTGCGGCAGCTTCATCGGCAAGTGGGTCCCCCGCCCCTGACGCTGAAGGTGTCCTGAGTCGGGCGCGCGTGTCAGTCGACGCCGGCGTCCTCGGGGCGTCCGGCGGCGAGTCCGGCGAGGACGTCCAGTGCCGCCGCCAGGGTGTCGAGAGGCGGCGACGACACCGCGAGCCGCACCGCGTTCGGCGCGTGGCCAGGGACGACCGCGAACGCGGCCGCCGGGGTGACCGCGATGCCGCGCCGCGCGGCCGCGGCGACGAAGGTCTCGGCACGCCAGTGCTCGGGAAGTTCCCACCAGCAGTGATAAGCGCGCGGATCAGCGCGCAGCGTGAACCCGGCCAGCCGGGTCGCCGTCAGCCGCTGACGTTCGGCGGCGTCGAGCCGTTTGGCCCGTTCGACGGTTTCCAGGGTGCCGCCGGTGATCCACCGCGTGGCCGCTTCGAGCGCGAACCGCGGCGCGACCCAGCCGCCCGAGCGCACCGCCGCGGCCAGCCGCTCCGTCCATTCCGCCGGGACGGCGAGGAAACCGGTGGTCAGCCCGGGGGCGAGCCGTTTGGACATACTGTCGGTGAACACCGTGCGTTCCGGCGCGTACGTCGCGAACGGGGCGACCTCGGGCCGGAGGAAGGTGTAGATGCCGTCCTCGATCACCGGGATGTCCATCCGGCGCACGGTTTCCGCCAGCGCGACCCGCCGCCCTTCGTCCATTGTGGACCCGAGCGGATTGTGCAACGTCGGCTGGACGTAGAGCGCGCGGACGGGTGCGGCGGCGTGCGCGGCTTCCAGCGCCTCGGGGACCAGGCCCCCGTCGTCGGTCTCGATGGGCACCAACTGGACGCCGAGCCGTCCGGCGAGCGCTTTGACCACGGGATAGGTGATGGCCTCGACGGCGAGCCGTTCCCCCATCGGCACGAAGGCGGCGATGGCGGCCGCGATGGCCTCGCGGCCGCTTCCGGCGAAGAGGATCTCGGGCCGCCAGCCGTCCTTCGCGAACAATCCGGCGACGGCGTCACGGGCCTGCTTCGAGCCGGTGACGCTTCCTGGCCGCAGCGCCGCTGTCAGGACGTCGTCACGCAGGAGCGGCTCCAGTGCCTTCCCGACCAGCGCGGATTGCTCCGGGAGGACGGCGAAGTTGAGTTCGAGGTCGATCGTCGCGCCGCCCGGTTCGGCGAGCGCGGTCTCCAGCGGTGGCTTCGCCGCGCGGACGAACGTGCCGCGGCCGACCTCGCCGACCACGACACCCCTCCGCACGAGTTCGCCGTACACCCGGGCGGCGGTCGAGTTGGCGATTCCACGTTCGCGGGCGAACCTGCGCTGCGGGGGCAGGCGGTCGCCCGGACGAAGCCTGCCGGCCTCGACGTCGGCGGAGATCTCGTCCGCGACTATCCGGTAGTCCTCCACGCCTCATGATGTCATCGGAGGCTGATGTGAGCCGACTGCGACCTACGGAACACCACAAAGGCGGACGCCTAGGTTAGCCTAACCTGCGTGGAGACCGTGGATACCCTCACCGAGCAGAGCACGACGTCCCGCCTGCACGCGGACGCACTGACGCTCGCCTACGACGGCAGGACCGTGGCCGAAGACCTCGGGGTGGTCATCCCCGACCGGTCGTTCACCGTCATCGTCGGCCCGAACGCCTGCGGGAAGACGACGCTGCTGCGCGCGCTCGCGCGGATGCTCAAACCCCGCCGGGGTTCGGTGTTCCTCGACGGCCAGGTGATCAGCTCCTTCCCCGCCAAAGAGGTCGCGCGGCGGCTCGGCCTGCTGCCGCAGAGTTCGGTCGCGCCCGACGGCATCACCGTCGCCGACCTCGTCGCGCGCGGCCGGTACCCGCATCAGCGCCTGCTGCGCCAGTGGTCCCGTGAGGACGCCACCGTGGTCACGGAGTCCATGCGTGCCACCGGTGTCGACGATCTCGCCGAGCGGCTGGTCGACGAGCTGTCGGGCGGTCAGCGGCAGCGCGTGTGGATGGCGATGGCGCTCGCGCAAGAGACCGACCTGCTGCTGCTCGACGAGCCGACGACCTATCTGGACATCGCACATCAGATGGACATCCTCGACCTGTGCGCGCAGCTGCATCAGGAGCAGGGCCGCACCCTGGTCGCGGTGCTGCACGACCTCAACCACGCGGCCCGCTACGCCACGCACATGATCGCGATGCGCGACGGTGAGGTCCTGGCGACAGGCGCCCCCGAAGAGGTCGTGACCGCCGATAACGTCGAGAAGATCTTCGAGCTGCCCTGCCGGGTCATGCCGTGCCCGGAAACCGGGACCCCACTGGTGATCCCGAAGGCCGGGCGCCGCGCCGCCTGAGCGTTCGGGAGTAGGTTGGCGACGGAGGTGCCATGTCACAGCAACTGTGGTCCGAAGTGGACGAATACCTGTCCGGAGTGCTCGTCCCGTCCGACCCCGCCCTCGAAGCCGCGCTACGGGCCTCGGACGAGGCCGGGCTGCCCTCGATCGCCGTCGCACCGAACCAGGGGAAGCTGCTCAACCTGCTGGCCAGGATGATCGGCGCGCACTCGATCCTGGAGATCGGCACGCTCGGCGGCTACAGCACGATCTGGCTCGCGCGCGCCCTGCCGCCGCAAGGCAGGCTCGTCACCCTCGAGTTCGATCCGAAGCACGCCGCCGTCGCCCGCGCCAACATCGACGCGGCCGGGCTCGGCGGGCTGGTCGACGTCCGGGTCGGCAAGGCGCTGGACCTGCTGCCGTCGGTCGACGGCCCGGTCGATCTGGCGTTCATCGACGCCGACAAGGTCAACAACCCGGCCTACTTCGAAGCGTCGCTGAAACTCGTCAGGCCCGGTGGCGTGATCGTGGTCGACAACGTCGTCCGCGGCGGCGCGGTGGCCAACGCCGCCAGCGACGACCCGAACGTCCAGGGGATCCGGCGGCTGCACGAGCTGATCTCCGCCGAACCGCGGGTCGACGCGACGGCGTTCCAGACCGTCGGCACGAAGGGCTACGACGGGCTGACCATCGCGCTCGTGAAGTCCTGACGAGGCACTCTGCCAGGTCGGCTCGTGAGTGGCTGGCGACAGGCAAGGGCTTCCCCAGGAGGCTGGGCGCATCCCGTGACTGTCCATAAGGGACAGTCTTCAGTGAATCGATGTCCGATTGATGCCTATATGTACGGTCTCGAAGGGGGTCGTGAGTGGCAATGAGGGTTAGAACGCTATTTGCCACTCACGACCACCTCGCGAGACCGCGCAAACCGCTCAAGTCAGACATCATGACTGGAACAATGTCCTTTGTGGACATCCCTGGTCATGCCCCTGCTTCCGTCGGCCAGTCCGGGCCTGTCCTGAGACACGACATGTTTGCCTTACCACTCAATAACCGTCATCACCACTCACGAGCCATCCGGTCACCGGGTCGGCAGTCCTTGGTGGAAGTCGCCCATGAAGCGCCGCCACATCTCGGCCGGGATCGTCTTGCCGGTCAGCTTCTCCCCGGCGGCGTCGCGCATCCGGCGCGGCTCGTCGGAACCGACCCAGACCGCCGTCGAAAGCCGCGGCGTGTAGCCGACCGCCCAGCCGCCGGCGTTGTCCCCGGTTTCGTTGAACTCGAAGTCACCGGTCTTCAGCGCCGCCGGACGGTCCTTGAGCCCGGTGGTCAGCACGCGGCTGATCGTGCCCGCGATCCGGCGGCTCAGCTCTTCGTCGTCGTCGAACGCGGGCGCCTGGTCCGAAGGCCGCTCCCACACGATTTCGCCGTGCTCGTCCCGGATCTTCGAAACCAGATGCGGGGTGGCGCGGACGCCCTCCGCGGCGAACGTCGCGTAGGCACCGGCCATGTCGCTGGGCCGTAAGGGATACCGGCCGACCGCGATCCCCGGGCCGATCAGGAACCCGTCCTTCTCGCGCAAGGTCACCCCGCCGTCGACGGTCTCGGGGATGCCCGCCGCCCGGGCGCCGTTCCGGACCGCTTCCGCGCCGAGCCGCTTCGCCAGGTCGACGAACGGCCCTTGCGCGTCCCGTCCGAGAGCTTCGCGCAGCGTGCACTTCCCGGCTTCCCCGCACTGGTCCTGGAACTTGAAGGTCTCGCCGAGGAAGTCGACCTCGGACGGCGGTTTCAGCGGTTCGTCCACGTTGACGCCCTGCTTGAGCCCGGCGGCGAGGGTGAAGGGATGGAACGCCGAGCCGGTGCCGTACGGGGTGCCGGCGTAGTCGTGCACGCTCCAGCCGCCGCCGTTGTAGGCGCGGATGGCGCCGGTCCCCGGCTCGACGGCGACCAGCGAGGCCCGGAAATGCTCCGGCTGCCCCTGCAACCGCTCTTTGACCACCTTCTCGGCCGCGGCCTGGGCACGCGGATCGATGGTCGTCTCGACCTTCATCGCGCCGCCGCGGAGCCGGTCCAGCGGGAAGCCCACCTGCTCCAGTTCGGCGAGGACCTGCTGCTTGATGTGGTACTTCTCGTAGCTGACGCGGCCGGCGCGGGTTTCCGACGGCGCCTGGATCGCGTCCTCCGGATAGGTCATCGTGACCGCTTCGGCCTGACTGAGATAGTCCCGCGCGACCAGCTTGTTCATCACGTAGGACCAGCGCTTCATCGCGTGCTCGTGGGTCGAGGCGTACGGATCGTGCACCGAAGGCGACTGGATCATCCCGGCGAGGAAGGCGGCCTCGCTCCACGTCATCGAGTTGTCGAGCTTGCGGCCGAAGTAGGCGTTCATCGCCGATGCCGGGCCGTAGGTGCCGCGGCCGAACGAGATGATGTTGATGTAGCTCTCGAAGATCTCCTTCTTGGTCTGCTGCTGGGTGATCTTCGTGGCCAGCACCAGTTCGGAGAATTTGCGGGTGAGGGTGGCGTCCTCGTTGCCGGTGGACTTCTTGATGTACTGCTGGGTGATCCCCGAACCGCCGCCGACGCCGGTCACCAGCGCCCGGCCGAGACCGGTGAGGTCAAAGCCCTCGTTGTCCCAGAAGGTCGGGTCCTCGGTCGCGACGATCGCGTCGCGCAGTTTCGGCGGGATCGCGTCGTAGGGCACGAACAGCCGGTCGCCGCCCGGCGGGACGACCTTGAGCAGTTCGGAACCGTCCGCGTTCTGCAGGACGACGGTCTTGTCGAGGCCGGCGAGTACCTCCTGCGGGCTTCGGACGTCGAGCAGGACGTACGCGATCCCGAACGCGACCACCGGGATGCCGATCAGGAGGCCGAACGTCCAGGCGGCGATCCGGCGCCACCTGCGCTTCTTCCCCTCCGGCGGCGGGGTGGCCGTGGTTTCCGACTCGGGTGCGGTTTCGTCATCCGGGTTTTCCACGTCGGCTAAGACGGCCGAATGAGGGAAAAGGTTGTGGGAAAATCACCGAATCGTGTCATTTTCCTGCTTGCGCGCCTGGCGCGATGTCAGGCCAGGAAGGCGCGAAGCAGGGAAGCGGTGCCCTCGACGTGCTCGGTCATCGCCCGGCGGGCCGCCTCGGGGTCCCCGGCGAGGATCGCGTCGACGATCGCCTCGTGCTGGGCGTTGGAGTGCTCGAGGTTCGGTTCGAGCAGCGGGATCATGTCCAGCAGCTGGTTGACCCGCATCCGCGCGTCGGCCATCGCGGTGGTCAGCGAGCCGGACGCGGTGACCTCGGCGATCGCCAGGTGCAGCCGCGAATCCTTGCGCCGGTAGTCGCCGAGGTCGGCCGCGGCGGCCTCGGCGAGCGTGCTGGTCAGATGCTGCCGGTCGGCCGGGGTGAGGGAACGCGACGCCGCCATCTCGGCGGCGCCGGTCTCCAAGACGTGCCGCAGGCCGAGAGCGTCTTCGAGGGTGGCGTTGTCGACCTTCCGCCCCTCGGCGGCGGGCGGATCGGGCAGGGCGTCGTTGACGAACGTGCCGCCGTAACGCCCGCGGCGCGACTCGACGTATCCGGCGTCGGCCAGGGCGCGGATCGCCTCGCGCAGCGTCACCCGGCTGACCCCGAGCCGCTCGGCGAGTTCCCGCTCCGAAGGCAGCCGCTCCCCCGCGCCCACCACGCCGAGCCGGATCGCCTGAAGCAGCCTTTCGACGGTCTCCTCGAAGGCGTTGCCCGCGCGCACCGGGCGGAACAGCGCGTCACCCGCGTTCACGACCGTGCTCGACTCCACCCTTCGAGTTTAGGCCGCCCGCGTTTCGTCCTCTGGATGCGGTAGTTGCACGCGCATGGACCGCATCCAGAAGACTAACTGCGAGGCGTCAGCACTCGATGACGTTGACGGCCAGGCCGCCGCGTGCGGTTTCCTTGTACTTCACGCTCATGTCGGCACCGGTCTCGCGCATGGTCTTGATCGCCTTGTCCAGCGTCACGACGTGCGAACCGTCGCCGCGCATCGCCATCCGCGCGGCGTGGATCGCCTTCGACGCGCCGACGGCGTTGCGCTCGATGCACGGGATCTGCACCAGCCCGCCGACCGGGTCGCAGGTCAGCCCCAGATGGTGCTCGACGCCGATCTCGGCGGCGTTCTCCACCTGTGCGGGTGAACCACCGAGGACCTCGGTGAGCCCGGCGGCGGCCATCGCGCTGGCCGAACCGACCTCACCCTGGCAGCCGACCTCGGCGCCGGAGATCGAACCCGTCTGCTTGAGGATCGAGCCGATCGCGCCCGCGGTGAGCATGAACGTCACGATGCCGTCGTCCGAAGACCCGCGGATGAACCGCTGGTAGTAGTGCAGGACGGCGGGGATGATCCCGGCGGCGCCGTTGGTCGGCGCGGTGACGACCCGGCCGCCCGCGGCGTTCTCCTCGTTGACCGCCAGCGCGTACAGGCTCACCCAGTCCATCGCGTACAGCGGATCGCCGACGCCGTCTTCGGCGAGCAGCTTCTCGTGCAACGCCTTCGCCCGGCGCGGCACCTTCAGCCCACCGGGCAGGACGCCTTCGTGCTCGCAGCCGTTGCGCACGCATTCCACCATGACCTGCCAGATCTCCAGCAGGCCTTCACGGACCTCCTCTCGCGTACGCCAGGAGAGTTCGTTGCGCAGCATGATCTCGCTGATCGGCAGCCCGGTGTCCGCGCAGTGCTTCAGCAGGTCCGCGCCGGTGCGGAACGGGAACTCCAGCCGCGTCGAGTCCTCGACTACTGGAGCGTGATCGGCGTCGGTCTCGTAGGACTCGTCGCGCACGAACCCGCCGCCGACGGAGTAGTAGGTGCGCTCGCGCAGCACCTTCCCGTCGGCGTCGAACGCGCGGAAGATCATCCCGTTCGGATGCGCGGGAAGTGACTTCCGCCGGTGCATGGTGAGGTCGGTGTCCTCGACGAACACGATCTCGTGCTCGCCCCGCACCCGCAGCCTGCCCGATTCCCGGATTCCGGCGATCTTGCCGGGCACCGTGTCGGTGTCGATCTCCTCCGGACGCTCCCCGGACAGCCCGAGCAGCACGGCCTTGTCGCTGCCGTGCCCGAACCCGGTCGCGCCGAGCGAACCGAAAAGCTCGCTCTGGACACGCGTCGTGGCGGCGAGGTCACCGTCGGCGGCCAGACCGTCCACAAAGGTCAGCGCCGCCCGCATCGGGCCCACCGTATGGGAGCTGGAGGGACCGATACCGATCGAAAACAGGTCGAAGACGCTGATCGCCATTGATCCGCCCTCCTTCCTATCTGGCCAGCAAGGAGCTGGCTTCCTGAGCGGCTGGTCCTTCGGCGGCGAGGTGTGCCAGATTCTCCGACAGCGCTTCGCCGCGGTGTGCCTTCGTCTGCGCGAACAACCGCCCCGCCCGGTACGACGACCGCACCAGCGGCCCGGCCATGACACCGGCGAAACCCATCGCCTCGGCGGCGTTGGAGTGCTCGACGAACTCCTCCGGCTTCACCCACCGGTCCACCGGATGATGCCGCGGCGACGGCCGCAAATACTGGGTGATCGTCAGGATCTCGCAGCCCGCGTCGACCAGATCCCGCATCGCCGGAACCACCTCCTCCGGAGTCTCACCCATGCCGAGGATCAGGTTCGACTTCGTCACCAGACCAGCCTCACGAGCCTTCGTGATGACCTCCAGCGACCGCGCATACCGGAAACCGGGACGGATCCGCTTGAAAATCCGCGGCACCGTCTCCACATTGTGCGCCAGCACCTCCGGCCGGGACCCGAACACCTCCGCCAACTGGTCGGGATCGGCGTTGAAGTCCGGGATCAACAACTCCACACCGGTACCCGGGTTGAGCGCGTGGATCTGACGCACGGTCTCGGCGTACAGCCACGCACCACCGTCTTCCAGATCGTCACGGGCGACACCGGTCACCGTCGAATAGCGCAACCCCATCGCCTGCACGCTCTCGGCGACCTTGCGCGGCTCAGTCCGGTCCAGGGCAGCGGGCTTACCCGTGTCGATCTGACAGAAGTCACACCGCCGCGTGCACTGATCCCCACCGATCAGGAAGGTGGCCTCACGGTCTTCCCAGCACTCGTAAATGTTGGGACAACCCGCTTCTTCACACACGGTGTGGAGGCCTTCGCGGCGCACCAGACCTTTCAGCTCGGTGAACTCCGGGCCCATCCGCGCGCGCGTCTTGATCCACGACGGCTTCTTCTCGATCGGGGTCTGCGCGTTGCGGACTTCGAGCCGGAGAAGTTTGCGCCCCTCGGGGACCGCGCTCATCGGTTGAGGTCCGCGTACAGCGGGTGCTTCTTGGCCAGAAGTTCGACACGGGCGGAGAGCGACTGGCGCAGATCTTCGTCGAAGTCGGGACGCAGCGCCTCGGCGATGATGTCGCCGACCTCGGCGAAGTCCTCGGCACCGAAGCCGCGGGTCGCGAGCGCCGGGGTACCGATCCGCAGGCCCGAGGTGACCATCGGCGGGCGCGGGTCGAACGGGACGGCGTTGCGGTTGACCGTGATACCGACCGAGTGCAGCCGGTCCTCGGCCTGCTGACCGTCCAAAGTGGAGTTGACCAGATCGACGAGCACCAGGTGCACGTCGGTGCCGCCGGTCAGCACGCGGACGCCCGCTTCGGCGCAGTCCGTGCGCGAAAGGCGGTCGGCCAGGATCTTCGCGCCTTCGAGCACGCGCTGCTGACGCTCGCGGAACTCCTCGCTCGCGGCGACCTTCAGCGCGACGGCCTTGGCGGCGATGACGTGCTCCAGCGGGCCACCCTGCTGACCGGGGAACACCGCCGAGTTGATCTTCTTGGCGAGTTCCTGGCGGCACAGGATGATGCCGCCACGCGGACCGCCGAGGGTCTTGTGCGTGGTCGTGGTGACGATGTCCGCGTACGGCACGGGGCTCGGGTGCAGCCCGGCGGCGACGAGACCGGCGAAGTGCGCCATGTCGACCATGACCTTCGCGCCGACCTCGTCGGCGATGCGGCGGAACTCTGCGAAGTCGAGCTGACGCGGGTACGCCGACCAGCCGGCGATGATCAGCTTCGGCTTGTGTTCCTTGGCGAGGCGCTCGATCTCCTCGACGTCGACGATCCCGGTCTCCTTGTCGACGTGGTAGGCGACGACGTTGTAGAGCTTGCCGGAGAAGTTGATCTTCATCCCATGGGTCAGGTGACCACCGTGGGCGAGGTCGAGCCCGAGGATGGTGTCGCCGGGGTTGAGCACCGCGACCATGGCGGCGGCGTTGGCCTGCGCGCCCGAATGCGGCTGGACGTTGGCGTGCTCGGCGCCGAACAGGGCCTTCGCGCGGTCGATCGCCAGCTGCTCGATGACGTCGACGTGCTCACAACCGCCGTAGTAGCGACGGCCGGGGTAGCCCTCGGCGTACTTGTTGGTCAGCACCGAACCCTGCGCCTCGAGCACGCCCACCGGGGCGAAGTTCTCCGACGCGATCATCTCCAGGGTCGACTGCTGACGGTCGAGTTCGGCGGCGACGGCCGCGGCGACCTCGGGGTCCACTTCGGACAGGGCTGCGTTGAACAAAGAAGCGTCTCCCATTTCAGCTCTCCTGGGTGAGCACGGCGTAGGCCTGGGCGTCGAGCAGTGCGGGCACGTCGCCGGACAGACGCACCTTCAGGAGCCATCCTTCGGCGTACGGATCCGAGTTGATGACCTCGGGGGTGTCCGTTGTGGCCTCGTTCACCTCGACGACCTCGCCGTCCACGGGTGCGTACAGCTCGCTGACGGATTTGGTCGACTCGACCTCGCCGAACACCTCGCCGGCGGTGACCGTGTCACCGACCGAAGGAAGCTGGACGAACACGATGTCACCGAGCGACTCGGCGGCGAAGGCGGTGATGCCCACGGTGGCGACGCCGTCCTCGACGCGCAGCCACTCGTGTTCCTTCGTGTACTTCAGGTCCTGGGGGATGCTCATGGTGATTCAAGGGCCTTTCAGGCGCGGGAGTAGAAGGGCAGGGCGACGACCTCGACGGGTTCGATACGACCCCGGATGTCGACGGAGAGCTCGGTGCCGGGTTCGCTGTACTCCCGGTCCACATAGGCCATGGCGATCGGGTAACCCAAGGTCGGCGAAAGGGCACCACTGGTGACCTCGCCGATCTCGGTCTCGCCGGACAGGACCGTGTAGCCGTGACGCGGGGCGCGACGACCGGCCCCCTTGAGCCCGACACGCACGCGCGGAACGTCCTTCTTGGACAGTTCCTCGAGGGCCGCCTTACCGACGAAGTCGCCGGGCTTCTCGAACTTGACGACGCGGCCGAGACCGGCCTCGAACGGGCTCAGCTGGAGGCTGAGTTCGTTGCCGTACAACGGCATCCCGGCTTCCAGGCGCAGCGTGTCGCGGCAGGCGAGCCCGGCGGGGAGCAGACCGTGCGGCTCGCCCGCGTCGGTCAGGATGCGCCAGACGGCGGGGGCCTCACCGGCCGGGACGTACAGCTCGAAGCCGTCCTCGCCGGTGTAGCCGGTGCGGGCGAGCAGGACGTCGTGACCCTTCACGACGGCCGGGACACTCGCGTAGTACTTGAGCGCGCCCAGGTCGGCGTCGGTGACCGCGCCCAGGATCTCGACGGCCTTCGGACCCTGGACGGCGATCAGCGCGACGTCCTCGGATTTGTTCTCGACGACCGCGTCGAAACCGGAGACCCGCTCGGCCAGCGCCCCGGCGACCACGTCGGCGTTGCCGGCGTTGGCCACGACCAGGAACTTCTCGTCGGCGAGCCGGTAGACGACCAGGTCGTCCAGCACGCCGCCGCTGGCGTCACAGATCATCGTGTAACGCGCCCGGCCCGGCTTGACGCCGGACAGGTTGCCGACCAGCGCGTAGTCGAGGGTCTCGGCCGCCTGCGGTCCGGTCACCTCGATCTCGGCCATATGGGACAGGTCGAACAGGCCCGCGGCCTCGCGGACCGCCTTGTGCTCCGCCAGTTCGCTGGAATAGCGGATCGGCATCGACCAGCCCGCGAAGTCGGTGAACAGCGCACCCAGTCCTTTGTGGACTCCGTGCAGAGACGTCTCTTTCGACATCAAGTGCCTCAGTTCTCGTAGGCGTTGAGCGGCGGGCAGGAGCAGACGAGGTTACGGTCCCCGCGCGCGCCGTCGATGCGACGCACCGGGGGCCAGTACTTCGCCTTGCGGTTCACCCCGGCGGGGTACACCGCCAGTTCGCGGTCGTACGGCAGGTCCCAGTCGCCGACCAGGGTCTCGGCGGTGTGCGGGGCGTTGCGCAGCGGGCTGTTGTCCGCGGACCAGCGGCCCTGCGCGACGGCGTCGATCTCGGCGCGGATGGCGATCATCGCGTCGCAGAAACGGTCGATCTCGCCGAGGTCCTCTGATTCGGTCGGCTCGACCATCAGCGTGCCCGCGACCGGGAACGACATGGTCGGGGCGTGGAAGCCGTAGTCGATCAGGCGCTTCGCGACGTCGTCCACGCTGACGCCGGTCTCCTTGGTGAGCCCGCGCAGGTCGAGGATGCACTCGTGCGCGACCAGGCCGTCCTGGCCGGTGTAGAGCACCGGGTAGTGCTGGTTGAGGCGCTTGGCCACGTAGTTCGCCGCGAGGACCGCGACCTGCGTCGCGGCGGTGAGCCCGCCGGCGCCCATCATGCGGACGTACGCCCACGAGATCGGCAGGATCGACGCCGAGCCGAACGGGGCGGCGCTGATCGGGCCGACCCCGGTCTCCGGACCGGCCTTCTCCAGCAGCGGGTGGTTCGGCAGGTACGGCGCGAGGTGCGCGCGCACCGCGACCGGGCCGACACCGGGGCCGCCGCCACCGTGCGGGATGCAGAAGGTCTTGTGCAGGTTCAGATGCGAGACGTCGCCGCCGAACTCACCCGGCTTCGCCAGGCCCAGCAGGGCGTTGAGGTTCGCGCCGTCGACGTAGACCTGGCCGCCCGCGTCGTGGACGATCTTGGCCAGCTCGTCGATGCCGTGCTCGTACACGCCGTGGGTGGACGGGTAGGTGACCATGATCGCGGACAGCGTGTCGCGGTGGGCGTCCACCTTGGCGCGCAGGTCGTCGAGGTCGACGTTGCCCTCATCGGTGCACTTGACCACGACGACGCGCATGCCGGCCATGACCGCGGAGGCGGCGTTCGTGCCGTGCGCGGACGACGGGATGAGGCAGACCTCACGTTCGGCCTGGCCGTTCGCGTGGTGGTACGCGCGGATCGCGAGCAGACCGGCGAGTTCGCCCTGGCTGCCCGCGTTCGGCTGCAGCGACACCTTGTCGTAGCCGGTGACCTCGGCCAGCCAGCCCGCGAGCTGCTCGACCAGCACGTGGTAGCCCTCGGCCTGGTCCGCGGGCGCGAACGGGTGGATCCCCGCGAACTCGCGCCAGCTGATCGGCTCCATCTCGGTGGTGGCGTTGAGCTTCATCGTGCACGAGCCGAGCGGGATCATGCCGCGGTCGAGCGCGTAGTCGAGGTCGGACAGGCTGCGCAGGTAGCGCAGCATCGCGGTCTCGGAGCGGTGCGAGTGGAACACCTCGTGGGTGAGGTACTCGCTCTCGCGGTCGAGACCGGCGGGCAGCGCTCCGGCGGCCGCGGTGTCGGCGGCGTCGATACCGAAGGCGTTGAGCACCTTGGCGATGATCGCGGGCGTGGTGACCTCGTCGACGGCGATGCGCACGTGGTCGGCGTCGACCGGGCCGAGGTTGATGCCGTTCTCACGCGCGACGGCGACGACCGCTTCGGCCTGGCCGGGCATGCGAGCGAGGACCGTGTCGAAGAAGCCCTCGTGGACGACTTCGACGCCCCCGGTGCGGAGCGCGTCCGCGAGGCCGGCGGCGAGTTCGTGGACGCGCGTCGCGATGCGCTTGAGGCCGTCGGGACCGTGGTAGACCGCGTACATCGCGGCCAGCACCGCGGGCAGGACCTGCGCGGTGCAGATGTTCGACGTCGCCTTCTCGCGGCGGATGTGCTGCTCACGGGTCTGCAGGGCGAGGCGGTACGCGGGGTTGCCGTCGGCGTCGACCGAAACCCCGACGAGACGGCCCGGCAGCGACCGCTCCAGCCCGGCGCGGACGGCCATGTACCCGGCGTGCGGGCCGCCGTAGCCGAGCGGGACACCGAAGCGCTGGGTGGATCCGGCGGCGATGTCGGCGCCGAACTCACCCGGCGCGGTGATCAGCGTCAGGGCGAGCAGGTCGGCGGCGACGGTGTACAGCGCGCCGGCGGCCTTCGCGGTCTCGGAGATGGCGGAGTAGAAGCCCGCGCCGCGCAGCACACCGGAGGCACCCGGGTACTGGACGACGACGCCGAAGAACTCCTCGGGAAGGCCGGTGAGCAGGTCGCGGACCTCGACCTCGACCCCCATCGCCTCGGCGCGGGTGCGGACGACCGCGATGGTCTGCGGCAGGCACTCGGCGTCGAGGACGACCTTGTTCGACTTCGCCTTCGACACGCGGCGCATCAGCATGACGGCCTCGGCGACGGCGGTGGACTCGTCGAGCAGCGAGGCGTTCGCGGTGGCGAGCCCGGCCAGCTCGGAGACCATGGTCTGGAAGTTGAGGAGGGCTTCGAGACGGCCCTGCGAGATCTCCGGCTGATACGGCGTGTACGCCGTGTACCAGGCCGGGTTCTCCAGCACGTTGCGGCGGATGACCGCCGGGGTGACCGTGTCGTGGAAGCCGAGGCCGATCATCTGCGTCATCGGCTTGTTGAGCGCGGCGAGCGCGCGAAGTTCGGCGATGGCATCCTCTTCGGACGCGGCGGGGGGAAGTTCGAGGTCACGGGTGACCCGGATCGCGGACGGCACGGCGGCCTGCACCAGGGCATCGAGACTGCCGTAGCCGACCTCGGCGAGCATCTTGGCCTGCTCGGACTCCGAGGGGCCGATGTGCCGGTCGTCGAAGGACGTACTGGTCAAGGGAGCTCCTTGGGTCAGGCGCCGGATAGACCGGTGCGCTGGGAACTCCCCCTCTGTCATGGCACCTGAGAGTTTCACCGCACGGTAATGCGGCTTTCACCTTGGGTGAGACGCACTTGCGCGCCTGCTTTCCAGAGTGGCCTCGCGGAAGCGGTAGTGGATACCTGAGAGATTCCGGGGAGTTTGCTCCTTCGGTGCCCCACCACGTTCGTGAGGGCTCTCCCGCTCCAGCTCAACGGCCCTGTCTGTAGTTGTGCGCACACCGTACCTGGCGTGTTCGGCGCACGTCTACTTCTGGCCGGGCACGTCACTTGTGCCGTTCGCCCGGACACCCGACGTGCCCGGGCGCGTCTCGGCGATCAGGCGTTCTCCATCATCATCTCGGCGGTGATGGTGCCGCACAGCTCCGCGCAGCGCGTCATCATGTCGGCGGCGTCGGCGAGTTCGGCGTCGCCGGTCTTGGCGCACTCCTGGGCGCACATTCGCATCATCTGGGAGGCCAGGCCGCACATCTTCGCGCACATGCGCATCATTTCGAGGTCGGCGACCATGGCCGAACAGCGCATCATCATGTCGGCGCACATGCGGGACATGTCCGCGCAGGTCACCATCATCATCCCGACCTTGGCGCCGCCGACCTCCATGCAGCGCGTCATCGTCTCCTCGCACCTGACGTGACACTCGTTGCACAGGTCGATGCAGTCACGCATGGCGGTGCTCATCTGCCGGGTCATCCTTGGCCTCCGCTGTTCCAGGGCTCGGGAGCCGGACGGCTCCGCGATCCCAGACCTACAGCGCAGGTCAGCGGCCCGCCATCCCGGCCACCGGGACGAGTGACGCATCCAGAGGACTAAACGCGGCCCATGCCGACACCCCGACAGGGCGTTGAGTGTCCCTCCTCCATGGAGGCGGGGTTCGCGCCCGGTCGCATGGCTTGATCAACACGGGATCAGGACATGCCCCGGAACCCGGCGCACCCCCGAGTGTGGAGGATTTGGGACGTTCACCGTCCCAAATCCTCCACACTCGAACCTCGCAGGCACCAGTGATGTCACATCCGGACCATCAAGAGCAGCGCCGATCAGCAACTCTGCGACTTTGCCGGGACCCTGACCTTGAGAGTAGGGAAGGAGGCCTTCACGGACCGTCGCGGTTCGGGCGGTGACGCATTCAGAGGACTGAACGCGGGATCACAGCGGCGTGACGTAGGCGCCCGAGATCCCCCCGTCCACCAGGAACTGGGACGCCGTGATGAACGAGGCGTCGTCGCTGGCCAGGAACGCGACCGCCCCCGCGATCTCCTCCGGTTCGGCGAACCGGCCGACCGGCACGTGCACGAGCCGCCGGGCGGCCCGCTCGGGGTCCTTCGCGAAGAGCTCCTTCAGCAGCGGCGTGTTCACCGGCCCCGGGCACAGCGCGTTGACCCGGATGTTCTCCCGCGCGAACTGCACGCCCAGCTCACGGCTCATCGCCAGCACCCCGCCCTTGGACGCGGTGTAGGAGATCTGCGACGTCGCCGCGCCCATCACCGCGACGAACGACGCCGTGTTGATGATCGAGCCCTTGCCCTGCCGTTGCATATGCGGCAGCACGGCCTTGCAGCACAGGTACACCGAGGTCAGGTTGACCTTCTGCACCTTCTCCCACGCGTCGATACCCGTCGTGAGGATCGAATCGTCCTCGGGCGGGGAGATGCCGGCGTTGTTGAACGCGACGTCGACCGAGCCGAAAGTGTCCACAGTGGTCTGGAACAGGGCCTCGACCTGCTCGGCGTCGGTGACGTCGGCCTGCACGAACAGGCCGCCGACCTCGTCGGCCGCCGCCTTGCCCTGCTCCGCCGAGATGTCGCCGATGACGACCTTCGCGCCCTCGCTCGCCAGCCTGCGGGCGGTGGCGAGACCGATGCCGCTGCTGCCGCCGGTGATGACCGCGACGCGGTCCTCGAAACGCTGAACCATCATTCCTCCGTGCTGATAAAAACGTTTTTGGTCTCGGTGAAGGCGTCGAGCGCGTCCGGGCCGAGTTCCCGGCCGAGCCCGGACTGCTTGAAGCCGCCGAACGGTGTCCAGTACCGGACGGACGAATGCGAGTTGACCGAAAGGTTCCCGGCTTCGACGCCGCGCGCGACACGGAAGGCGCGGCCGACGTCGCGGGTCCAGATCGAGCCGGACAGGCCGTACTCGGTGTGGTTGGCCATGGTGACCGCGTCCGCCTCCTCCGCGAACGGGACGACCGCCACGACGGGACCGAAGATCTCGTCCGAGGCCAGCGGATGCCGCAGGTCCGGCGGGGTGACGACGGTCGGCGGGAACCAGTAGCCCGGCCCCAGCGGGGCGCTTCCCCGAAAGGCCACCGGCGCGTCATCGTCCACATAGGACGACACCTTCGCGTGGTGCCCGGCCGAGATCAGCGGCCCCATCTCGGTCATCTCCAGCCGCGGATCCCCGACGACCACGCCGTTCACGGCGGGCTCCAGCAGTTCCATGAACTTCTCGTACACACTCGCCTGCACGAGGATCAGCGACCGCGCGCAGCAGTCCTGCCCGGCGTTGTCGAACACCCCGTACGGCGCCGTGGCCGCGGCCTTCTCCAGGTCGGCGTCGGCGAACACGATGTTCGCGTTCTTGCCGCCGAGTTCCAGCGTCACCCGCTTCACCTGGGCGGCGCAGCCCGCCATGATCTGCTTGCCGACCTCGGTGGAGCCGGTGAAGACGACCTTGCGTACCGCGGGATGGTCCACGAAACGCTGTCCCACCACGGATCCCTTGCCGGGGAGCACCTGGAAGACGTCCTCGGGGATACCCGCCTCGCGGGCGAGTTCACCGAGCCGGATCGCGGTCAGCGGGGTGAGCTCCGCCGGTTTGAGCACGACGGTGTTCCCGGCGGCGAGGGCCGGCGCGAAACCCCAGCCCGCGATGGGCATCGGGAAGTTCCACGGCACGATCACCCCGACCACGCCAAGTGGCTCGTGGAACGTCATGTTCACGCCGCCGGGGACCGGGATCTGCTTGCCGCTCAACCGTTCCGGCGACGCCGAGTAGTAGGTCAGCACGTCGCGGACGTTCCCCGCCTCCCAGCGGGCGTTGCCGATCGTGTGCCCCGCGTTGGCGACTTCCAGCTGGGCGAGGTTCTCGATGTCGGCGTCGACGGCGTCGGCGAACCGGCGCAGCAGCCGCGCCCGGTCGCCGGGGGCCACCGCACGCCAGCCGGGGTACGCCGCGTGGGCGCGGGCGATCGCCGCGTCGGTCTCCTCGGCCGAGGTCAGCCCGACCGACCTCACCACCTCTTCGGTGGCGGGGTTGATGACCTCGAAGGTGGTCACTTCGTCTCCTTCGCCGCTGCTATGAGGGCCTCGAAAAGCCTGATGTCGCCGGGGTTCTGTTCCGGATGCCATTGGACGCCGAGCACGAACCCGTCGCCGGGCAGTTCCGCCGCCTCGATGGTGCCGTCGGCGGCCCAGCCGACCGGGACCAGCCCGTCGCCGAGCCTGTCGATGGCCTGGTGGTGATAACACGGCACCTTGGTCTCGGCGCCGAAGATCGACGCGGCCCGGCTGCCCTCGGCAAGGGTCACCGTAGTGGTTCCGAAGGTCCCCGGCGCGGGCTGGTGATCCTTACTGTCCAAAGTGTCCGGGAGATGCTGGGTGAGCGTCCCGCCCAGCGCGACGCTGAGCACCTGGAGCCCGCGGCAGACGCCGAGTACCGGCTTGCGGGCGGCCAAGGCGGACCGCAGCAGGCCGAACTCGAAGGCGTCCCGGTTCGGCCTCGTGTACGTCGTCGCGTGCTGCTCCTGGCCGTAACGCGCCGGATCGACGTCGGCGCCGCCGACCAGCACGAGACCGTCCACAGCGGACACCAGCCGCTCGTGCGCGTCGCTCACCGGCGGCAGCAGGACCGGGATCCCGCCCGCCGCGACGATCCCGTCGACGTAGACGCGGTGCAGCAGCGCGGCCTCGGTCTCCCACACCAGGAACTTCGCGGGTTCCAGATAGGAGGTGAGGCCGATGACGGGCTCAGAGCCGTTCGAAGCCACGGATCCTCTCCCAGTCGGTGACGGCGGCGGCGTAGGCGGTGAGTTCGACCTTCGCCGCGTTCAGATAGTGGTCGACGACCTCGTCCCCGAACGCGGTCCTGGCGAGCGCGCTCCGGTCCAGCAGCTCCGCGGCCTCCCGCAGGGTCGTCGGCACGGTCGGCTTGCCGGAGCCATAGGCGTTGCCGTGGAACTCCGGCTCCAGCTCCAGTTCGTTCTCGATACCGTGCAGACCGGCCGCGATCAGCGCGGCCACCGCGAGGTACGGGTTCACGTCGCCGCCCGGCACCCGGTTCTCGGTCCGCAGCGACTCCCCGTGCCCGACGACGCGGAGCGCGCAGGTGCGGTTGTCGGTACCCCACGCGACGGCCGTCGGCGCGAAACTGCCCGGGACGAAACGCTTATAGGAGTTGATGTTCGGCGCGAGGAAGTAGGTCAGCTCACGCAGCCCGGCGAGCTGACCGGCGAGGAAGTGCTCCATCAGCGGGGAGAACCCGCCGGGGCCGTCCCCGGCGAGCACGGCCTCGCCCTCGGCCGAGCGCAGGCTGATGTGGATATGGCAGGAGTTGCCCTCACGTTCGTTGTACTTCGCCATGAAGGTGAGGCTCTTGCCCTCCTGCGCGGCGATCTCCTTGGACCCGGTCTTGTAGACGCTATGGTTGTCGCAGGTGGTCAGCGCGTCGGCGTAGCGGAAGGCGATCTCGTGCTGGCCGGGGTTGCACTCGCCCTTGGCCGACTCGACGTAGAGCCCCGCGCCGCCCATGTCGTTGCGGATCCGGCGCAGCAGCGGCTCGATCCGCGAGGTGCCGAGCATCGAGTAGTCGACGTTGTACTGATTGGCCGGGCGAAGCCCCTGGTACCGCTTGTCCCACGCCGACTCGAAGGTGTCCTCGAAGACGATGAACTCCAGTTCGGTGCCGACGTAGGCGCCGAGACCGAGCGCGGCCAGCCGGTCGAGTTGGCCACGCAGGATCTGGCGGGGCGACGGGGCCACCGCGCCGCCCTGCACCCGTTCGAGGTCGGCGAGGACGAGCGCGGTGCCCTCCTGCCACGGGAGCAGGCGCAGCGTGTCGAAGTCCGGGCGCATGACGAAGTCGCCGTAACCGGTCTCCCACGACGACATCGCGTAGCCGTCGACGGTGTTCATGTCGACGTCCACCGCGAGCAGGTAGTTGCACGCTTCGGTGGCGTGCGCGACGACCTCGTTGAGGAAGTACTCGGCGGCGCAGCGTTTGCCCTGCAGCCTGCCCTGCATGTCGGTGATCGCCACCAGCACCGTGTCGACGGTGCCGTCCTCGACCAGTTCCCGGAGCCGATCCAGCGTGAGCATGCCGCGCCTGTTCGCCATCAGCCTCACCTAAAGGTTCGAAGCGGTACCTTTGCGGCTTCTTCCTACCGGGTCAGCCCGGGCAGGTCAACTCGACCAATGGTCTATTTCGTTATCCATTGCGGACTGTAGTTGATCCCTGGGCGGATTGTCTGTGATGCCCGGCTGAGAAGATGCTGTGAATCCCGCCGCATCGGGAGGAGATCCGCGCATCCGGAACGTTGTACGGATCAAGAGAGGTGAGAAGGAATGACACAGGCATTCACGCAGCAGACCACGTTCACCGAGCCCCAGGGACGGGCTCAGCTCCCGACGCTGCCCAGCGGGTGGCCGATCGGCTCGTACGAGTCGTACTCCGAAGCGCAGCGTGCCGTCGACCACCTCGCGGGAACGGACTTCCCGATCACCGACGTCACCATCGTCGGTGTCGAACCGATTCTGGTCGAGCGGGTCGCCGGGCGGATGAGCTGGAGCAAGATACTGACCAGCTCGGCACTGTCGGGCGCGATGTTCGGTATGGTCCTCGGCCTCGTGCTGAGCCTGCTGAACCCGGCCGCCGGATTGGTGCCGATCATCGTCGGCCTGGTCGGCGGTGTGGGGTTCAACCTGCTGTTCGGCGCATTGGGGTACGCGTCGTCGAAGAACAAGCGCGGGTTCTTCTCCCAGAGCCAGCTGGTCGCCCGGCGCTACGACGTCCTGGCTCAGCCGCGCAACGCCGAGAAGGGCCGGGCCCTGCTGGCCGACCTGGCCGCCAGGAGCGCGTTCACCCACTGACCCGTAACGGTCGTGAGTGGTGATGACGGTTCTGCTGACAGAAGCCGGGCCGTGACCACGGGTGTCCACAAGGGACACCTTCCCGGCGATCAATGTCCGACTTGAGCAGTTTGCCCGGTCTCGCGAGGTGGTCGTGAGTGGCAAATAGGGTTCTAACCCTCATTGCCACTCACGACCCCGCACAGGACCGCACAGATCGACATCAATCGGACACCGAGTCGCTGGAAATTGTCCTTTATGGACAGTCAGGAGGCGCGCCCCGCCTCCTCGGGGACCCCCTCGCCGGGCACACGGTAGTGAAGGCCTCCTTCGCTACCGTGAGGGCAGACAAGGGGGACCTTCACGGCAGCGACCCGATCACGCCACGTTTGCCTTACCCCTCTATAACCGTCATTACCACTCACGACCCGGTGGCTCACGTTCCGCTGGGGATCGCCGAACGGTCCAGTTCCGTGCGGTCCGGAAGATCCGGGGACGCGCTCCCCGTCCGCAACAGCTTGCGCCACTGCCCGGAATCGTAACTCGCCGGCTCGGTCGCGGTGAGGAACTCCCGCAGCTCGGCCAGAAAGCGCACGGGGTCCGTCAAGTACGGGAAGTGACCCGCCCCCTCGAAGATCACCAGCTTGCTGCCCGGCATGGCCGAATGCGCGACGGCGGCGTGCTCGCTCGGCACGACATGGTCTTCGGTGCCCCAGACGAGCATCACCGGGATGCCCGCGCTGAGGTAGCACCGGTCGAGCAGGTTGACCACCTGGCCACGCCAGTCGACGACCGACCGGAGCGTGCGCAGGAACGCCTGCCGCGTGGTCGCCTCCACCAACCGCACGTACTTGCCGAGCACGTAGTCGAGATCCTCGCCCAGCCCGAAGCCGCCCGCCTGCCGCAGCAGCCCGCGAAAGGCGCGAAGGCCGAGCCGGACCGGCGCGGAACCGACCACCGGAAGCAGGAAACCCGCGCCCGGCGCGGCCGCCAGCCGCAGCAGCGGATGGACCCCCGGACCGATCCCGCCGGAGCCGACCAGCACCAGCCGTTCGCACCGCTCCGGAAACTGGTAGGCGAATTGCATCGCGACCCCGCCGCCGAGCGAATGCCCGACGACGGTGACTTTGTCGACGCCGAGCACGGAAAGCAGGTCGCGCATTCCGCACGCGTACGCGGCGACCGAATAGTCCGCCCTCGGTTTGGCCGATTCCCCGTGCCCGAGGAGATCCGGGGCGATGACGGTGAATTCCCCGGACAGCGCGGCCAGCACATCGAGCCAGGTCGAAGAATCGTCGCCGATCCCGTGGACGAACAACACGGCGGGCCCGCGTCCGGCCATTCGATAAGCGCGTTCGTAGCCGTGGACGACCTTTTTGCGCGGCGCGAGGTCGTCCACCTCCATACCGGTCAGCACGGTCACCCGGCCAGTGGAACACCGCGATATTCGGGCCAGGTTTCCGGCCGGTTCGATTCTCGTTACACGTACCGGTTCGAGAATCGGGTGGAGGCGCCCCCGACGGTCGCCTCCACCCGGGCCACCTAGCGGGTCGGCTGGGTGGAGTTCGACGGCGGCGCGGAGGACGGCGGCGCAGCCGGGGACGACGGCGGAGCGGACGAAGCGGGCGGCATCGGCGCGCCCTTCGGGATCGCCGCGCTGAACGGGACGTCGGTCCGCTCCTGGCAGTAACCGCGGGAACCGTTGTAGCCGTTGAGGTTCCCCTGCTCGTCCTGCACTCCCCGCTCGACCCGCGGCCGCGGATAGCGGTTGTCGTCGCCGACCTTCCGCTTCTCCCCCGTGCTCCTCTCGCAGGCGTACCGCGTCGTGCTGAGCGGACGGCCGTCCTCGTCGTAGAGGTAGATCTCGGTCAGCGGCTTGCCTTCGGCGTCGAACGCGTAGATGTTCTCCACGTCCTGGCTGCCGTACATCAATTGCGGGTTGCCGTAACCGTCGCTGTAGTTCGGCGAGTAGCCGCTGTTGTAGGAACCACCGCCGTAAGAGCGTTTCGCGATCAGATCGACCGCCGCGCCCACCCCGCCGAGCATGCTGCCGATGACGAACGCCGAGACCGGCACGGCCAGCCACAGCAGCCGCCTGTCCCCCGGCACCTTCGGCCCCGCCCACACCACCGCGGCCGCCGCGACGAGCAGCAACGGCAGCAACAGCACCGCCTCGGCTTCGCGCAGCACCAGCAGGAGACCGAAGACGACCAGCACCACCGCGCACAGCACCCACCACGCCGGCTTGAGCGAGCGAAGGAAGGCCAGCCCCTTACCGTCCCTAGTGGACCGGAACGACGTCCCGATCTCGCAGAGCTTGACGACCTCGGGCAGTTCCGCGACCGGGGCGACCCCCTTCCGGACCACGTAAGCGACGCTGATCGCGAACACGGGCGCCACGAAAAGCAGGCCCAGCAACGGTTCCACCCGGACCCACACCGCGGCCGCGAAGCCGAAGAGCGCGAAACCGCCCACCGAGAAGACCAATCCCCAGAACGCGAAGCGTGCTCCGCCGATCCCGGTTTTCGCCTTCAGCACTGCGGTTTCGCCACCCGCGTCGGCCGGACGCGGCGGATAGCCGCCGGACGCCCGCAATTCGGCGGCGTAGCTCTCGGGGGTGCCGAGCCGCTCGATCAGCGCGTCGACCTTGGCGGCCTCCCCCAGTTCCGCCTCCATCTCGGCGAGATGGGGACGGACGTCTTCGAGGATCTCCTCGACTTCACTCTCGGGCAGGTCGGCGAGCGCGCTCCTGACCCTCGCCAGATACACCCGCACGGCGGTCGGATTCTGCGTGCTCATGCTGCCTCTCCCAACAGGCTGGTCATCGTCGAAGCGAAAGTCCGCCAGGTCTGCGCCGATTCTTCGAGGCGACGGCGACCCGGCTCGTTGAGGCTGTAGTACTTGCGATGCGGGCCTTCTTCACTCGGCACCACGTACGACGTCAGCAGGCCTGCCTTGTACAGCCGCCGAAGCGTCCCGTACACCGATGCGTCGCCCACCTCCTGCAACCCCGCGACCCGGAGTCTTCGGAGCACGTCGTAGCCGTAGCCGTCCTCTCCGCGAAGCACCGCGAGCACGGCGAGGTCCAACACGCCTTTAAGCAGCTGACTGATCTCCACAGTCGCGTCCCTCCCAGTCTTACGCAAGAGAAGGTACCACGCATTGCACAGTAGTGCGCACGGCGGAGGCGACTTGCGCCGACAGGGGGTTCATGGGTTACTTAGTCCAGTAATGAACCACCGCACCTGACCGAGGTGCACGAAGACTGGGGACGGAGGTGTCGTGCTCGACGAAGGAACACCCCTGTTCGTGCAGATCGCCGAACAGATCGCCGACGACATCGCCGAGGGAAGCCTGGCCGAGGGGGAACGCGTGCCGTCAACCAACGAACTCGCCGCCTTCTACCGGATCAATCCGGCGACGGCGGCCAAGGGAATCAACGTGCTCGCCGACGACGGCCTGCTCGAAAAGCGGCGCGGCATCGGGATGTTCGTCGCCGCCGGAGCGCGGGAGAAGCTGCTCACCGACCGGCGGAAACGGTTCGCCGAGCAATACCTCGACCCGATGCTCGTCGAAGCGAGGCGCCTCGGCATCGACGACGAAGCCCTGATCTCGCTCATTCGCGGGAACGGACACCAGAACGGAGGACCGGCCGCATGACGCCGACCATTTCGACCACCGGCCTGACCCGGCGCTACGGCGACCACCTCGCGCTCGGCGACGTGACGGTCGATATCGAAGAAGGCAAGATCACCGGCCTGCTGGGCCGCAACGGCGCGGGCAAGAGCACCTTCCTGCGCATCATCACCGCGCAGGAGTTCGCCAGCGCGGGCACCGTCCGCGTGTTCGGGGAAAGCCCGGTGGAGAACGAACGGGTGCTCCAGCGCCTGGTGCTCGTCCGCGAGGATCAGCAGTTCCCGGACTTCAAGGTGCGCCACGCCCTCGCGGCGGCGTCGTGGTTCTACCCGAACTGGGACGCCGAACTGGCCGACACCCTGCTCCGCGACTTCGATCTGCCGACGAAGCGGCCGATCAAGAAGCTGTCGCGAGGTATGCGCTCAGCACTGTCGATCACCATCGGGCTGGCGGCACGCGCGGAACTCACGCTGCTCGACGAGCCGTACGCGGGCCTCGACGCCGTCGCGCGGCAGCTGTTCTACGACCGCTTGCTCGACGACTACTCGGCTCATCCGCGCACGGTGCTGCTCTCCACGCACCTGATCGACGAGGTGGCCGATCTGCTGGAGCACGTCGTGATGATCGACAAGGGCCGCGTCGTCCTCGATGCGCCCGCCGACGACCTGCGCGGCGCGGCCGCCACGGTCAGCGGGCCGGCCACGGCGGTGGAGACCTTCGTCGCCGGACGGCGGGTACTGCACCGCCGCAAGATCGGTTCGCGGGCTTCGGTCACCGTCGCCGACGCGCTCGACGCCGCGGCCAAGGCACGGGCCCAGGCCCTGCACCTGAAGCTGGAACCGTTGTCCCTGCAGCAATTGATGGTGCACACCTCCAACGGACAGACCGCAGAGGAGGCGTCCGCATGAACACCCTGATCAACGTCGCGCGTTACCACCTGGTGGACCGGATCCAGTTCATGGTCCTTCCGATCGGTGTCACGTTCTTCGCGTTCTTCGTCAACCTCGCCATTTTCTCGCTGCTGCCCGGAACTCCCGAAGAGAACTACTCGGGTGGCCTGGCGACGATGTACGTGTTCATGCTCGTCTGCGGCGCGTTGAGCATGACGAAATCTCTGCCGTTCGGGCTCGCGCTGGGCGTGTCGAGGCGGTCGTACTACCTGGGCACCATCCTGCTGATCACCGGGTTGTCCGCGCTGTACTCGGTGGGGATCGCCGTGTTCCAGGCGATCGAGGAGGGCACCGGCGGCTGGGGGCTCGGCCTCCACTACTTCCGGGTCCCCTGGCTGCTCGACGGTTCCTGGTATCTGACGCTGCTCACGTCGTTCGTGTTGCTGACGCTGATGTTCGTCTACGGCATGTGGTACGGCCTGATCTACCGCCGCGCGGCGGTCGTGGGCGTCGTCCTGTTCTCCGCCGCGCAGGTACTGGTGGTGCTGGGCGGGGTGCTGGTGCTCAGCTGGACCGATTCCTGGTCGAAGCTCGGCACGTTCTTCAGCTCACTGACCGTGGGCGGGATGACCGGGGTGCTCGCGCTGCTGGTCTGCGTCGCGGGTGCCGGCGGCTTCGCCACCATGCGCCGCGTCACCGTCTGATCCGGCCGGAAAACCCTTCCACACCAAGGAGTTCTGCTATGGCCGTGGCTCAGGTGGTGCTGTCGTCGCTGCTCGCCGCGATCTTCGCCGTACTGGGGGTGGCGAAGGTCCTGCGTCAGCCGTCGTTGGTCGCCCGGACCGAGAGACTCGGTTTCGGGGTCCGGGCGATCCAGGGGATCGGCGCGCTGGAGGTCGCGGGGGCGGCCGGACTGGTGGCCGGGCTGTTCTGGCCGCCACTCGGGATCGCCGCGGCGATCGGCCTGGTGGCCTTGCTGATCGGGGCGGCCGTCGCGCATCTGCGGGCCGGCGACGGGGGCAAGGACGTCGTCCCGCCGCTGTGGCTCGCGCTGATCGCGGCGGCCACCGCCGTGATCACGATCGTTTCACCTTAAGCGGCAAGGGTTTCGCGTGCTCTGTCCCGGATGCGTCCGACCACGGTCGACCGCCGCCAGGCATGCGTGACTTCGACCAGCCATGCCGCTTCGGTGGCGATGTCGGGCTCGTCGAGGTAGGTCGCCGGAACGTCGTCGGGGGCGAACCGGCGGCCGGCCTCGGAGGCGACGAGCGCGGCGGCCAACGCGGCCGCCTCGATCGTCGCGGGGACACGGGCTTCGGGGATCTTCGCCCGGCGAGCCTCGGCTTCCGCGACCGGCGGCACGTCCGGATCGAAATACGGGCGCAGCGCGAGATGGCCGTCCCGGATCTCGATCACCCTGCGGTACAAGGCGAATTCGACCCCGCCCGGCATACCGGGGCCCGGGTCCAGCGCGATTCCCGGGACGGCTTCCCGCATCGCCGTCCACAACGGCTCGATCCGGCGGTAGGTCCGGTACGTGCCGAGCAGGCGGAACGGGGTCGCCAGCGCCGGGCCCCACACGCTGAGCGTCGCGCCCGCCCCGGCGAGCCCGACGCTCAGCGCCGCCAAGATCGACGACAGCGTGTCCTCACCGGCGTCGACCGCGCCGGTGGTGGCGAGGATGTAGATGTCGTCGACGTCCCAGAAGGTCCAGCCCAGCGCGGCGACCCCGCCGCCGACGAGCAGCCACAGCCCGGTGCGGAGCGGGCCGGGGGCGGCGTGACGCGCGAAGCGGGCAAAGACGACCGAGAAGGTGAGCAGGCTGATCAGCCCGTAGACGAGGAAGAGGACGTTGTACGCGACGAACCAGCCGAGCCTGCCCGGCCCGGCGGCGGTGTGCTCGCCGACGCGGTAGCTGCCGGACAGGAAGAAGAGCGCGATCTCGGCGGCCACCACCGTCCAGGAAAGCATCGCGTGCCAGCCGATCCGCTTGCTCTCACCCAGTTTCAGCGAATGCGCGAACGCAACCGCGAACGCCATCGCGCCGATCTTGAGCAGATCGGCGGCCAGGTTGAGAAGACTGCCGATGGGTTCTTCGATGCCGACGGCGTTCTCCATGGCCGGGGTGAGCAGCATGATGCCGCCGGCGATGCACATGCCGAAGCCGCTGAGGAACCACATCCGCCGCAACGGCTGGGTGTGGCGGGCCTGGATCAGCTTGTAACCGAAGCCCGCGAAGGCCACCACGCAGCAGAAGTACGCGATGGTCTCGATCATGGCAGGCGTCGCTTCCGGCTGCCGAAGAGGTTGTCGACCCTGGCCATCCCACCGGCGAGATCGCTGCCGGTCTCGTCGGTGTGGACCACGCCGCGCACCGCCGTCCTGGCGACGCGCTGCGCGAGCAGACTGGCGAGCAGTTCGGCCTCCTGCTCCTCGACGGCGCTGTAGCTCGTGCGGCCGAGGACACGGCGGACGAGTTCGGGCGACAGGTTCGGCATGAGGGTCTTGCTGGCGGCGGCGTCGAGCGCGATGCCGTCGGTGCCCGTGTCGGAGCCGACGTGGCCGCACAGCAGGTGACCGACCTCGTGCAGCAGGATATGCCGCCGGTGGAGGGCGGTGGTGTTGGTCGGGTACAGGATGTAGTCCGCGCGTTCGGTGCTCATCAAGAGCCCGCACGGGCCGCTGGACGGAACGTTGACCTGCATCAACTCGATCGGGCGGCCGCGTTCGGCGGCCAGTTCGGCGATGAAGGCACCGGCGTCGAAGGGTTCGGGAAGACTGACGCCGTCGGCGAGACTCCGGCAGCGGCGCCACAACTCCTTGCGGTGGCGGTCCACTCACGCCTCCCTCTTCGTGCCGCCCCGTCCGGATTCCCTGCGGGCGATCGCGTCGATCATGTCGCTGATGGTGTCGAGTCCATCGGGGGAAAGTGTTACCGCCCGCAGCGCGACGTCGCGGACACCGGCGTCGCGGAGGGCGCCGAGGAGCGCGAGTTCCTCGGCGATCTTGGCACTCTGCTCGTCGTCGAAGAAGTACGCGGGCGAGACACCGAAGAACTGGGCGAGCGCTTCGAGATGGCGTTTCGTGGGATTGTCGCGGCGACCGGTGCGCAACTGCCACAGGTAGGTCGTCGAGAAGCTCTCGCCGGTGGCCTCTCGGCAGGCCTTGGCGACTTCTTCGTGACTGTACGGCTCGCGATCGGGTCTCAGCACGATCTGGAACAGCTTGTCGATCTTTTCGGCGAGCGTCGTCTTGCCGGGCTCGGTCGCGGCCACCATCCCACTCCCTACATGTCGTGCCCGTTCATGCTAGTTGACGCGACACCCGCGCCGTACACGACAGTTTTCACCTCATACGAGGCCGCGGCTGGCAACGCGGGCACGAAAAGGACGAACGGTTCATGAAGGGATCGCGCCGGATCGGCGTCCCGCATCGACCGCACGGCAGGCCTTCCTGGCCGTAGGCGTCGAGAGAACGGTCGAAATACCCGGACTCGCCGTTGATGTTGACGTACAGCGCGTCGAACGACGTCCCACCCGCGACGAGTGCGGCGGCCATGACCTCGCTGGCGGCGGTGAGGACTGTCCGGCCCTGCGCCGCGGTGAGCCTGTCGGTCGGGCGGGCCCAGTGAAGTTTGGACCGCCAGAGTGCTTCGTCCGCGTAGATGTTGCCGATACCGGAGACGAGGGTCTGGTCGAGCAGGGCGCGTTTGATCTCGGTCCGCCTCGACCGCAGGGCACGGACGGCCTGGTCGAGGTCGAACCGCGGATCCATCGGGTCGCGGGCGATATGCGCGATGGTGCTCGGCAGGGCGGTCCCGTCGACTTCGGTGAGTTCCGCGAGTGCGAGTCCGCCGAAGGTCCGCTGGTCGACGAAGCGCAGCTCCGGGCCGTCGTCGGCGAAGCGGAACCGCACGCGAAGGTGCTTCTCGTCAGGCGCGTCTTGAGGTTGGACGAGCATCTGGCCGCTCATGCCGAGATGGGCGAGCATGGCCTGGCCGTCCGACAGCTCCAGCCACAGATACTTGCCGCGACGGCGTGCCGCGGTGATCTTGGTTCCGGAAAGCCGTCCGGTGAAGTCCTCGGCGCCGAGTTCGTGGCGGCGGATCGCGCGGGCGTGCAGGACTTCGACCTCGGTGATCGTCCGGCCGGAGGCATGCGCTTCCAGCCCGGCGCGGACCACCTCGACCTCGGGGAGTTCGGGCATGGTCCCGATTCTCCCATTGACCCTCGTGAGTGGTAATCGCGGTCAGAACCGTCATTACCACTCACGAGGGGCAGTGGAGAGGTACCTCAGGTGGTCTTCGGCGGCTGCTCGACGTCGAGTTCGGCCGAAAGCTGGCGCCAGGCTGTCTCGGCGGCCTTCTGTTCGGCTTCCTTCTTGGTCGTCCCCGAGCCGTAGCCGAGTTCACGCCCGCCGACGAGCACGGTGGCGCTGAACTCCTTACGGTGGTCGGGACCGGTGTCCTCGACCTTGTACTCGGGTACACCGAGCCCTGCCGACGCGGTCAGCTCCTGGAGACTGGTCTTCCAGTCCAGACCGGCACCGCGCAGCGGCGCTTCGGCGAGCAGGCCGTCGAACAGGTGGTGCACGAGCTGACGCGCGATGTCGATGCCGTGCTGCTGGTACGCGGCGCCGATGACGGCTTCGAGACCGTCGGCGAGGATGCTCGCCTTGTCCCGGCCGCCGGTGAGCTCTTCGCCCTTGCCCAGCAACAGGTGCTTGCCCAGCCCGCCTTCACCGAGGCCGCGCGCGACCCGGGCCAGCGCGTGCATGTTGACCACGCTGGCACGGAGCTTCGCGAGCTGCCCCTCGGCCAAGTCGGGATGGGTGTTGTAGAGATGGTCGGTGACGACCATCCCCAGCACCGCGTCACCGAGGAATTCCAGACGCTCGTTCGGCGGTAACCCACCGTTCTCATAGGCATAAGAACGGTGGGTCAGCGACAGCTTCAGCAGCTCGGGCTCGATGGTGATCCCGAGCGCTTCGAGCAATGGTGCGGGGTCGGCGGGCGGTCCACCGGCCGACTTGCCCCCCATGTCGTCAGCCGCCGATCAGGCGGGCTCGACGACCTGGCGACCGTTGTGCTGGCCGCAGGCCGGGCACGCGATGTGCTGGAGCTTCGGCTGCTTGCAGGCGCGGTTGGAGCAGGGCACCAGCTGAACCGGAGCCGCCTTCCACTGGCTGCGGCGCGCGCGGGTGTTGGATCGCGACATCTTCCGCTTCGGGACGGCCACGAGTAGATCTCCTTCAGACGGTCTGCCCGCGGTCGCGAGCGAACTTGCTTCTCCGGAACGAGCTGGTGCTCGTCAGGCTTGCTTTCCGGGGCCATCGGCCTGGTCATCGCCCGTTTCGTCCTCGAAACGATCGACCAGCGCGGCCCACCGAGGGTCTATCTTCTCATGCCCGTGACCGGGCTCGAGATCGGCCCACTTGACGCCGCATTCGATGCACAGACCCTGGCAGTCCTCGGTGCACAGCGGGGCCAGCGGCAGCGCGAGCACGACCGCGTCGCGGACCGTCGGCTCGAGATCGATCCGGTCGTCCACCAGGCGGGGGATCTCGTCCTCGTCGGTGGTCTCCTCGGTCGCGGAGCCGGGGTAAGCGAAGAGCTCGGTCAAGTCGACCTCGACGTCCTCGGTGATCGGGTCGAGGCATCGCGCGCAGTGGCCCGTCGCGACGGCGGAGGCCGTACCGCTGACGAGGACGCCCTCCACGACGGACTCGAGCATCAGGTCGAGTTCCAGGCTGGAGCCGGCGTCGATGGTGATGACGTCGGGCACACCGAGCGCGGTGGCGACGGGGATGGCGCGGTGGACGGCCTTGCTCAGGCCGGCGTGACGGCCGAGTTCACGGGTGTCGAGCACCCACGGGTTCCGGTCGTCCAATTGCGCGGGCCTGGCCTGCGGCGACTTGTTCTCAGACATCGGTGACCAGGGTACGCAGGTACCGCCACCGGTTTACGGGCACGGTCTGTGAAGGCCTGCGGTGCAGGGGACGCGGTGCGAGTCCGTGAAGGCCTCCTTGAGGGACCCAGAGTCCCTCAAGGAGGCCTTCACGGACTGCGCTTGGTTGCGCGCGGCAGCGGCTAGGACTGGTAGTCGTACAGGGAGGTCCGGCTGTTGCCCGGCAGGTTGACCGGGGACCGCAGGTGGTTGCGGCCGGAATCGACCGTCCGCAGCGTGGTGGCCAGCAGTTCGGAGAACTCGGCGAGCTTGCCGTCGACGTAGGCGTCGCAGTCGCTCCGCTGCTTGTCGGCCTCGACATGCGCCTCGTCGACGATACGCGCTGCCTCGCCGTGCGCGGCCTGGACGACCTCGGTCTGCGAGACGAGCCGGGCCTGCTCGGCGCGGCCGTCCTCGATGGCGCGCTCGTAGGCGTCACGCCCCGCCTGGATCATCCGCTCCGACTCGGCCCGCGAACGGTCGGTGAGGTTCTGGAACTCGGCCTGCCCGGCGGCGACCATGCGCTCGGCCTCGCTGTGCGCGTCGCCCATCATCTGCTCGGCGCGGGCGCGGGCGTCGGCGAGGATGCGCTCGGCTTCGGCCTGCGCTTCGGCGACCGTGCGGTCCGCCTCGGTGTTCGCCGTGGAGATCGTCTCCGCCGCCTCGGTACGGGCGGTCTGGATCAGCTGGTCACGTTTGTCGAGGACGTCCTGCGCGTCGTCCACCTCGCCCGGGAGGGCGTCGCGGATGTCGTCGAGCAGTTCGAGGGTGTCCCCCCGCGGTACGACGCAACTGGAGGTCATCGGCACGCCGCGGGCTTCCTCCACGATGGTGACGAGCTCGTCGAGCGCCTCGAAAACCCGGTACACGGCCCACTCCCTACCTACAGCGATCCCCACATTCCCTGAGATCAGTTTGCCCTCATCGCCGCCGTAAGGGGTGAAAGCGCGCGGTACCGGGCGTGTCCCGCCCGGTACCGCGCGCCATGATCACCGAAGGGTCAGCTCCGGATCGAGGACGAGCCTCAGCAACTGCTGGTCGTTCAGCGACGGCCCGCGGGGGCCGCTCAGCGCCCCGAGGTCCGTCACGGTGACCGCGGTGCCGTCGGCCAGGAACGCGATCGCGTCGCGGCCGCTGACCGATTCGACGGTGCTCCCCTTCAGATCCGCTCCGGGGTTGCCCTTCTCCATGATCACGACCCGCGTCCCGCCCGGCTGGGGCAGCACCTCGCACCGCAGGGGTTTCCCGTCCGGCAACGTGACCACGGGACCTCCGGGGCAGGCCGCCCGGTCGGAATACATCTTCTTGGTCGAGACCACGCCGGCGAGCGTCACGTTGAACCCGCGTTCCACGTCGGAGGCGTCCCGATAGCGCACGCTCGCGGTCATCACGTCCCACTCGGCCGGGTAGTAGTCCTGTTCGAACTCGCCGAACTCGAACCCGGTCGCGCCGGGCAGCAGATTCATGACCGTCTTCCGCAGATGTTCGAGGTTCCGCGCCTTCTGCGCGGTGAGATCCACCAAGGGCGTGTGCTCGTCCGGCCTCACCTGAGGCGGGAGCGCCGAGGAGGTGGGGGCGGCGGGCGACACCTTCGCCGGCCCGTCCCCCGGTGCCACGAACACCACCGCCGCCGCGATCACCGCGAGTGTCGCGACCCCGGTCGCGACGACCCCCCGCCGGTTCCGCAGCTTCTTCGCCGCGGTCCCGGCGACCTCGTCCGGGTCGAAGCCGAGCGGGGGCTCGGCCAGTTTGATCCCGCGTAGCCTGTTTTCGAGTTCGTCCATCACGCGCTCCTCCCGGAGACAGCCTCGTCGTGCTGTCTCTTCAGTGCCGCGCGCAGGACGTCGAGTCCCCGCGCGGCCTGGCTCCTGACCGTCCCTTCCGAACAGCGCAGCGCGACGGCGACCTCCGCGACCGGCAGATCGGCGCAGTAGCGCAGCACGACGGCGGCGCGCTGTTTCGGTGGAACCTCAGCGAGGGCGCGAAGCAGCGAATCCGAAATCCCGGCATCAGCACTGCCGGCCGGGGCCACTGACTCTTCGGGGACGACACCGTCGCGGTTCTCTCTGCTCCGCCATGGTCGTCGCCGCTCGTCGAGCCAGCAGCGCATCAGGATCTGCCTCGTGTAGTTGTCGACGGGCCCTTTCCGGCGGACCTTCGGCCAGACCCGGTAGAGCTTGATGAGCGCGGTTTGGACCAGATCCTCCGCGAGATGCCAGTCGCCGCAGAGCAAGTACGCCGTCCGTCTCAGCGGTAGCGCTTTCTCCCTGGCGAACTCCCTGAAGCTCGCATCGTCCCCAGACCGCATCGTGCCTCCTCGTCAGTGTTCCGGTGTATCTCACGGACGAGGAGGCACGAAATGTTGCACGGGCGGGTCAGCCGGCGAGATTCACCAGCTTGAAGGTCGCGTAGCGGTCCGGCGTGTAGACGATCTCGCCGCCCTTGCCGGAGATCACGCGGTCGCTCGTGCCGACCGGGAACAGCTGGTAGTAGCCGGCGGCGCACGACGGCAGCACGGCTTCGCGGTTCTCGTAGACCGTGCCGGTCGCGCCGCCGCGCGCCTTGTCCACCACGGACTTCGCCGCGGCGGAGAGCGTCGAGTAACCGACCTTCGCCAGTTTCGAGGTGTCACCGCAGGCCGGCGTCGGCGAAGGCGTGCCGTCGACGTCGATCACGGAAAACGTCGCGTAGTGGTCGCCCGTGTAGAAGAACTCCCCGCCGCTCCCGGTGACGATGCGGCGCGCGCCACGGTCGGGCGAGCCCGGGGTCAGGACGGTGTACTCGTGGTAGTAGCCCGAAGCGCACTTCGGGAGGATGTTCTCCCGGTTCGAGAAGACCGTTCCGTCCTTGTCCGGATACGGGAACGGGCCGCCCTTCTTGATCAGGTTGTACGTCGTGGTGGCCTCGGCGGGCAGCGACGAGAGCGCCGAGTGCTTGAATCCGGTGAGATCCCCACAAGGGTTCTGCTGGACGGAGACGGGCGTGTTCGCGGCCGTGGCCTGCGCGGCACCGATCCCGCCGAAGAAGGTGACTAGCAGAACGAGCAGCGCGGCGGCGATCCGCGATCGTTTGTTGGTCATTTTCGGACCGTAACCCGATCGTGTGTTCACCAGAAGGCGTGAAGGTGAACTCTCCCTCGCCACTCACCACAAGCCGACCAACGGCTTCGGCCGTTCGGGTCAACCTCGTTCGGAGTACTTCTCCATGAGCCGTTTGAACACTATCGGCGGGACCAGATGCTCGATGTCGCCACCGAGCGCGGCGACCTCCTTGACCAGCGAACTGGAAACGAAACCGTACGCCGGGTTGTTCGCCATCAGCAGCGTCTCGAGCCCGGTCAGCTCGCGGTTCATCTGCGCCATCTGGAGCTCGTAGTCGAAGTCGCTGACCGAGCGCAGCCCCTTCGCGACGGCGACGATGTCGTTCTCGCGGCAGTAGTCGACCAGGAGCCCCTGCCAGGAGTCGACGCGCACGTTCGGCAGCTTCGCGGTGATCTCGCGCAGCATGTCCATCCGTTCCTCGACGGTGAACAGGCCCTTCTTGCTCTTGTTCACCCCCACCGCGACGACGACCTCGTCGAACAGTTTGGCCGCCCGTTCGATGATGTCGAGATGTCCATTGGTGGCCGGGTCGTAGGACCCGGAACAGACCGCACGCCGCATGCGCGGACGCTACCAAGGAGAAGGGACCCTTGCGCGTTCATCCGTGCGCCGTCTCACACCTGATATTCCGCCCAGTACAGCGCGGTGTCGCCGTAGCGCTTGGTCCGCATCGGCTCGAAACCCGCCGCCCAGTCCGGTTCGCCGTCCCGCGCGGCCCGTTCGATCACCACCAGCGCGCCGTCGGCGACCCAGCGGTTCGCCGCGAGCGCGGCCATGACCTCCCCCAGCCGGGTGGAATCCACAGCGTACGGCGGGTCCGCGAGGACGATGTCGAACGTTTCCGGCGCCGGAGCGGCGACGACGGCCTCGACGGCGCCCGCCCGGACCGTCCCGCCCAGCCCCAGCGCGGCGACGTTCCCCTTGAGCACTTCGGCCGCACGCCTGTCCGACTCGACGAACAGCGCGCCCGCCGCCCCGCGGGACAGCGCCTCCAGGCCGAGAGCGCCCGAACCGGCGTAGAGGTCGAGGACCTGGGCTCCCTGCAGTTCGCCGGCTACCTCCAGCGCGTTGAACAGCGCTTCGCGCACGCGTTCCGAGGTGGGCCTCGTGCCCTTCGGAGGGACCTTCAACCGCCTGCCGCCCGCGGTCCCCGCCACGATCCTGGTCATTGGAGCATCGTGCCTCAACGACATCCACCGTGACGTAGGACGGGACTTGGTGATGCCGCCGCTCACCTCGCGTAGAGTCGTCCTTCGCCCTCGGAGGCGATAGAAGCGTTTAGGAGCGTTGCGTGTCCGAACCTCGGGTCAGACGGGCCGAGATCGCCATCGAGCAAGCCCATGTGGACAGGGTCTACACCCGGCTCGCCGAATTGCGTGCCCAGGCTGAGGCCATGCGTACCAAGGGCTATGAAATCGGCCATGGCGCGGGTCGTGAAGCCATCTTCGAACAGGCGTCGATGCTGTTCGAGCGCGACATGATGGTCTATCACGCCAACCAGACCCTCCAGACCCTCGACGCGGAGTACGAGGGCCTGGTGTTCGGCAGGCTCGACCACCTCGACAACGACCACATCTACGTCGGCCGTCTCGGCATCCGCGACGCCGAGTTCGACAACCTCGTCACCGACTGGCGCGCGCCCGCGGCGGCGGCGTTCTACCAGGCGACCGCCGAAGAGCCCATGGACGTCGTCCGGCGCCGGGTGATCCGGTGCTCCGGGCAGAACGTGCTCGATGTCGACGACGACGTCCTGATCGCCGACGCCGTCCCCGAGAACATGCAGATCGTCGGCGAGGGCGCGCTGATGGCCGCACTCGGGCGGTCGCGCGGCGAGAAGATGCGGGACATCGTCGCGACCATCCAGAAGGAGCAGGACGAGGTCATCCGGGCGCCGTGGCGCGGGGTCACCGAGATCACCGGCGGCCCCGGCACCGGCAAGACCGCGGTCGCGCTGCACCGCGCGGCGTACCTGCTCTACCGCCACCGCCGCCAGCTCGGCGGCGCGGGCGTGCTGGTGATCGGCCCGTCCGGGGTGTTCACCAGCTACATCTCGCGGGTGCTGCCGTCGATGGGTGAGACGAACGTCGAACTGCGCGCGCTCGGCGAGGTCCTCGACGGCCTCGAAGCCACCCGTCAGGACGCGGCGCCGCTGGCGGCGATCAAGGGATCGCTGCGGATGCGCAAGATCCTGCTGCGGGCGCTGCGGGACACACCGGAAGACGCGCCCGAGGACATGAAGATCGTCTACCGCGGTGAGGTGCTGCGGCTGAACGCGCGCGAGCTCGACAAGGTGCGCCGCAAGGTCCACACCGCGGGCGGGCCGCCGAACCGGTCGCGGATCCGCGCCGCCGAGCTGCTGCTCGACGCGCTCGCCGCGAAGGCGGAGCAGCACGCGAAGGACGACGGCCGTCAGATCGACAAGGCCGAGCTGATCACCGAACTCGGCGAGCGCATCGAGTTCCACCGGTTCCTGGTGGTCTGGTGGCCGATCCTGTACCCGGCGCAGATCCTGCGCTGGCTCGGCACCGAGAAGCGGCTCGCCGCCGCGGCGAAGGGCCTGCTCAACCGCGCCGAGATCACCATGCTCGCCGCCGACTTCGCCGACCGCTCGCGCGGCTGGACCATCGCGGACGTCGCGCTCCTCGACGAACTGCGCGTCCTGATCGGGCAGCCGCCCAAGAGCCGCCGCGGCAGGCAGAGCATCGAGGTCAACCCGGAACGCGGCGGCGCCCCGACCCGGCCGGAGCACTACGACGAGTACTCGCACGTGGTCGTCGACGAGTCGCAGGACCTTTCGCCGATGCAGTGGCGGATGGTCGGGCGGCGCGGCAAGTACGCGAGCTGGACCGTGGTCGGCGACCCGGTGCAGAGTTCGTGGCCGGATCCGGGCGAGGCGGCGATGGCGCGTGACCAGGCCTTCGGGCTCAAGACCACGCGGCGCCGGTTCACCCTCCGCACCAACTACCGGAACTCGGCGGAGATCTTCGACCTGGCCGCGAAGGTCGTCGCCGGGCACGCCGAGGCCGACGAGCTCCCGCGCGCGGTGCGGCAGACCGGCATCACGCCGGAGGTCCGGCCGGTCGAGGCCGCCGGGCTGGAGGCGGCGACGCAGGCCGCGGTGAAGGAGCTGATGGGGGCCGTCGAAGGCACCGTCGGCGTGATCACCGCCATGGACCGGGTGCCCGAGGTCGAGGGCTGGCTCGCCGAGCTGTCGGACGAGCGGCTCAAGGTCGTCGGCAGTCTCGACTCCAAGGGCCTCGAGTACGACGCCGTCGTCCTGGTGGAGCCGAACGACCTCATCACGGAGTCGACCACCGGCCGCCGGGTGCTGTACGTGGCCCTGACCCGGGCGACCCAGCAGCTGACGGTCCTCGCCTCGAACCCCGACTGGATCCCGGCTGCCTGACCCCGCGCCGGCCTCACCCCGCGCGTTTCGTCCTCTGGACGCGGTAGTTGCGCGTGCAAGTACCGCGTCCAGAGGACGAAACGCGTGACGGGGCGGGAGCGAAAAAGCTGAAGGGCTCCTTCAGGGCACTGGTGAATGTCCTGAAGGAGCCCTTCAGACCCCCGGTGAGTGAACGATGTGGGGACGCATCGCACGTCCAGGGGTATTTCTACTGCCTCTTCGTTGTTCGGTGTCACGGCGCTTTCACCGAACAACAACGCCGAACAACGAATCGGTGGTGGTCACGGGCACGGAGGCCGGTAATCGAGCCCCGGCAGGCGTTGTTCCCACTCCGCCTCCGTGATCCGCGGGGCCACGGTCGCGCAGACCCGCTCGGCGGCGCGTTCGGCGTTCGTCTCCCACAACCGCACGCTGCCGTCCGCGACGGAGGCCGCGAGCGTGTGCCCGTCAGGGGCGAACGCCACCGCGTTGACCCTGTCGACATCCTCGGCCAGCGTCGCCGATTCGCGGACCGTCCCGGGATCGGAGACATCCCATAGTCGCACGGTCCGGTCGTAGCTGCCGGTCGCGAAGGTCTTCCCGTCTCCGCTGAACGCCACCGAGATCACGATGTCGGTGTGCCCGGCGACCAGCGCGGACTCCCTCGCGGCCGCCGGATTCGACACGTCCCAGATCCGTGCGGTGCGGTCGGCGCCGCCGGTCGCGGCGAGTCTGCCGTCGGGGCTGAACGCGACGGAGAACACGGTGTCGGTGTGTCCCTTCAGCACCGAAAGCTGCTTCGGCGCCTTCACCATGGAGACGTCCCACAGCCGCGCCGTGTGATCCCAGCCCCCGGTCAGCAGCGTGCGGCCGTCCGGGGAGAACGCGATCGAATGGACGTCGTCGTCGTGCCCGGTCAGCGTCGCGAGTTCGACGGGTTTCCGGATGTCGGCGACATCCCACAACTTGACGGTGTGCCCCGCGCCCGCGGTGGCGAGGGTCCGGCCGTCCGGGCTGAACGCGACCGCGTCGATGTCCTCCGAGGGCCGGCTGAAGACACCGGCGTCGACCGGCTTGCGCGGATCGGTCACGTCGACCAGCCGCATCGTGTGGTCCCACGAACCGATGGCGAGCGTCCGGCCGTCCGGGCTGAACGCGAGACCGCAGGCGCCGCCGCCGAAGCCGGTGATCCTGCCCAGTTCACGCGGGCTCCGCGGATCGGCGACGTCGTTCAGCCGCACCACCCCGTCCAGGCTCCCGGTGGCCATCGCTTTCCCGTCGGCGCTGAAGACCGCCCGGCAGGCCGACCTCGAGGGACCGCTGACCACGGGGCCGGGCAGCTCCCACAACCGCACCGTCTGATCGTCGCTCGCGGTCACCAGCGTGCGGCCGTCCGGGAAGAACACCGACCAGACCACCGCCGCGGTGTGCCCGGCGAGCGGCAGCTCCTCGCGCGGTTTCCTCGGATCGGTGATGTCCCACAGCCGCGCGTTGCGGTCGAAACCGGTCGAGGCCAGCCTCGTCCCGTCGGGGCTGAACGCCACGGAGCGCACGATGGTCTTGTGCGACGCCATCGTCGTCAGCGGCGACGGCGTCATCGGGTCGGTGACGTCCCACAGGCGCACGCTCTGGTCGATGCTCGCGGTGGCGAGCGTCCGGCCGTCCGGGCTGAACGCCGCGGCGTGGACGCCGGCGGTGTGCCCGTTCGCCACGCCCAGCGGCCTGGTCTTGAGCGGATCGGCGACGTCCCACAGCCGCACGGTCTTGTCCGCGCCCGCCGAAACGAGCGTCCGGCCGTCGGGCGCGTAGGCGAGACCGTTGACGTTGCCGGTGTGCCCGGTGAGCGTGGCCACGAGCACCGGTTTCGCGAGGTCGCGGACGTCGAACAGGCGGATCGTGCCGTCGCCGTCCGAGGTGGCGAGCACCGGCGCCTTCGGGCTGAACGCGACCGCGTTGACCCGGCTCGGATGCTCCCCGACCACCACACCCGGCCCGGGCTTCGCGGGATCGGCGACGTTCCACAGCCGCGCGGTCTTGTCCCAGCCCGCCGTCGCGACCGCGCCGCCGTCGGCGCTGAACGCCACCGAGTTGACGTTGGCGGTGTGCCCGGACAGCGTGGCCAGTTCGCTGGGGTGATAGGGATCCTTGACGTCCCACAGCTTCGCCGTCTGGTCCCAGCTGCCGGTCACCATCACCCGGCCGTCGCCGCGCAGGGCGGCCGAGTTGACCCGGTTGGCGTGCCCGGGGACCCGGGTCGAATACGGCGACGCGACCATCCCGAGCACGCTGCTTCGGGTCTCCGTCCCCGGATCGACCCGGTACGCCGCCAGCGCGAGCTGCGCGGCCAGTGCCGGATTCGTCGCCCGCATCGCGGCGGCCTGCCCGGCGACCTTCTGCGCGAGCGCGCTGTTGCGCTGGCTGGTCGCGGTCTGCTCGGCGCGGACGGCGTACACCATCGCGGCGGTCGCCAGCACCAGCAGCACGGCCAGGAGCGCGACCAGCTGACGCAGCCGCCGGGTGCGGCGCCGCGCGATGGCCTGCTCGCGCTTCTCGATGGCGACACTCGCGTCGAGGAACCGGCGTTCACGCTGGGAGAGCGCGCTGTCGTGCTCCCCCGCCCATTCCATGGCGATGGCGAGCCGCGCACCGCGGTAGAGCCAGCCGTCGTCGCGGTCGACGGATTCCCACGCGTCGGTCGCCTCGGTGAGCTGACGGTGTACCCGCAGGCCTTCGCGGTCTTCGGCGAGCCACTCGCGCAGCCGCGGCCAGCCGCGGATCAGCGCTTCGTGCGCGATCTCGATGCCGTTGTCGTCGAGGGTGACCAGCCGCGACGACGCCAGCCTGTCCAGCACGACGGCCACGTCCGGATCGTCGGCGTCCACCTCGTCGCGGGTGATGCGGCGTTTGGTGTCCTCGGTGCCCTCACCGAGCGCGGTCATCCGCAGGAAGATCTGGTTCGCGAGCCGCTGCTGACGCTCGCTCAGCGCGGTGAAGGTGTGCTCGGAGGTCTGCGCGACCGAGCGTTCGATCCCGCCGGTGGATTCGTAGCCGGTGAGGGTGAGGGTGTTGCCGTGGCGGCGGCGCCAGGTCTCCAGCAGCGCGTGCGAGAGCAGCGGCAGCACGCCGGGCTGCCCGGTCGCGTCGGCGACGAGGCGGGAGACCAGCGCGTTCTCGACGCGGTACCCGGCGTCGATGGCCGGCCGCGAGATGGCCTGCCGCAGCTCCTCGGTGCTCATCGGGCCGACGAGGATCTGCGCGTCCTGCATGGCCTCGACCAGCTCGGGATGCCGGGCGCAGTGCGTGTAGAAGTCGGTGCGGATGCCGAGGACGACCCTGGTCCGGCTCTCCGGTTCCGTCGTCGCGGTGACGAGCGCGGACAGGAAGGCGGCCCGCTCGTCGGCGTCCTGGCAGAGCGTGAAGACCTCTTCGAACTGGTCGACGACCAGGACGACGTCGCCCTCGCGGTCGGCGACCAGCTGACGGGCGGCGAGGCCGAGGTTGCGCGGATGCCCGGTGAACTCGTCGAGCAGGCCGCCGGGTGCGAGCCCGAGCGCCGCGCCGAACTGGACCGCGCACTCCTGCAGCGGACGCGAGCCGGGGGTCATCAGCAGCGTGACGGAATTCTCTCCGATGGCGGGCAACAGCCCGGCCCGGAGCAACGACGACTTACCGGAACCGGAGGCGCCCAGAACCGCCAGAAAGCGTTGTCCCGAAAGCCTCGTGACCAGTTTTTGGACAAGTCGTTCGCGACCGAAGAATCGGCTCGCGTCGGCAGGCCCGAATGCGGTCAGGCCGATATAAGGGGGCGATTCCCCATTGACCGGGGCAACCGGTGAATCGTTGACTCCGGGGCGCGTCCGCTCGGTCACGTCGTGCCATCGGGCCTCCCACTCGGCCTCGGGCCCGTCGCACGCCCGGACATAGGCCAAGGTCACCGCCAAGCTGGGCATCTTCTTCCCGCCGGCGGCTTCGGACAGGGTGCCCGCGGAGTAGTGGGCACGCCTGCCCAGCTCGCGGTAGGTCGGATTTCCGGCTTTCTCCCGCAATCGCCGGAGATCGGCGGCGAACTCCAGCAACGGATCGTCCCCGGGGTCCAAAGGTCGCTCCGGACGCGGCACCCTCAATCCTTTCTTTTCAGTGGTTTTCCCACGGTCCCATTCGAGGGGCAACCGTACCGTGGAAACGGACGAAGTTCGCGAGGTACCGGGTCCATCGTGTCCGTTAATTTCGATCGCTTGACCGGCAACTGTGAGGAGCGCCGCCCCGGACCGGGAAGGGATCGGGCGGCGGCCGCGTTGTACCGGTGCGTGACCTCCTTGCCTGACATCCCGCTGTCCGTGCTCGACCTCTCGCCCGTCGTGGCCGGGGGCGGCGTTGGCGACTCGCTGCGCAACACCCTCGACCTCGCCCGCCGCACCGAGGCGCTCGGCTATCACCGCTACTGGCTCGCCGAGCACCACAACATGCCCGGGATCGCCAGCTCCGCGACCGCCGTGATGATCGGCCAGGTCGCCGCCGCCACCGAACGCATCCGGGTCGGCTCCGGCGGGGTCATGCTGCCGAATCACGCGCCACTGGTGGTGGCCGAGCAGTTCGGCACCCTGGAGGCGTTCCACCCCGGCCGGATCGACCTCGGCATCGGCCGCGCCCCCGGCACCGACCAGCGGACCGCACTGGCGCTGCGGGGACCCGGCGGGCTCACCGCGGAGAACTTCCCGCAGCAGTTCGCGGAACTGCTGGCCTACTTCGAGCACTCCGACCAGCGCGCCGTCAACGCCGTGACCGCCGAGGGCAACAAGCCGCCGGTGTGGCTGCTCGGGTCGAGCGGCTTCAGCGCGCGGATGGCGGGCGAGCTGGGCCTGCCGTTCTCGTTCGCGCACCACTTCAGCGCCGAGAACACGCTTCCCGCGGTGGCGCTCTACCGCGACTCGTTCAAACCGTCGGATGTCCTGGACGAGCCGTACGTGATGCTCGGCGTGTCCGTGATAGCCGCCGAGACCGACGAACGGGCCCAGTACCTGGCCGGGCCCAGCAGCCTGACCTTCCTCAGCCTGCGCAAGGGCCGCCCCATCCCGCTGCCGACGCCGGAAGAGGCCGCGGCCTACCCGTACACCGACATCGAGCGCGTGTTCATCGAGGACCGGGCTTCGAGCAGCGTCATCGGTTCACCCGAGACCGTCCACAAGGGACTGGAGACGCTGCTGGCCGACACGGACGCGAACGAGCTGATGATCACGACCATGGTGCACGACCAGGCGGACCGGGTGCGGTCCTACGAACTGGTCGCCGACCTGGCGCGCTGACCCCTGCTCCGTCGCGCCACCAAGGGAGCTGAAGGGCGCTTTCACCGCATCTCATGCGAGGAAAGCGCCCTTCGCCGCGTCTTATGAGAGGAAAGGCCCCTTCAGCTCCGCGCGACCACACCGCGCGACACCGCCGGGCGCGCCCCGAACGGACCAGTCGACGCCGAACACGAAAGAACGGACAAGATCCCGGTCCGCCTTTGTCATAAAGGGACAAGAATTCACCGGTTACCAGGACGTGATGTCTTGATCACACCGAAGTTCTTGTCACCAAGCAGGCGCGTGATTAGCGTACCGACCAGTAGGAAACCGCACGGTAACACCCCGTTGACCCTATTCAACGATTCCGTTCCGCCATTCGGAGCAAAGGAATTGCGCAACCTGGGGTGTATTCGCCGTGCCCGGAAAACTGGAGGGTCGGCGTGGGCGTCCGGACTAACGCACCCTCATTTCCCGGCGCGGGTGCGCTCCGGGAGACCGGCAGGCTCTACTCACTCGGCCTCGACGTCGTCCGCCTGACTTTCCGGCGGCCGTTCCAGGCCCGCGAGCTGATCCAGCAGTTCTGGTTCATCGCGAGTGTCTCGATCCTGCCGACGGCGCTGGTCGCGATCCCGTTCGGCGCGGTGATCGCGCTGCACATCGGGTCGCTGACCGCGCAGATCGGCGCGCAGTCCTTCACCGGCGCGGCCAGTGTGCTCGCGATCATCCAGCAGGCCAGCCCGATCGTGACCGCGCTGCTGATCGCGGGGGCGGGCGGGTCGGCGATGTGCGCGGACCTCGGCTCCCGCACGATCCGCGAGGAGATCGACGCGATGGAGGTGCTCGGGGTCTCCCCGATCCAGCGCCTGATCGTGCCGAGGGTGCTCGCCGCGATGGGGGTCGCCGCATTCCTCAATGGAATGGTCAGTGTGGTCGGCGTCCTCGGCGGTTATTTTTTCAACGTCATCATGCAGAATGGGACACCGGGTGCGTATCTGGCCAGTTTCTCCGCGCTCGCGCAACTGCCGGACCTCTGGATCAGCGAGATCAAGGCGGTCATCTTCGGTTTCGTCGCGGCGATCGTCGCTTCCTATCGCGGGCTCAATCCGAAAGGCGGCCCGAAAGGCGTCGGTGACGCGGTGAACCAATCCGTGGTGATCACGTTCCTCCTCTTGTTCCTGTTGAACCTGGTGCTGACGACGCTTTACCTGCAGCTCGTCCCGGCGAAGGGCAGCTGATGGTCACGACGACTTCACCGACGCGGACGGCACGGGTCCGCGAAGCCGTGGACCGCCGGTTCGGCTTCCTGGACACGCTCGGCGACCAGATCCTCTTCTTCCTCAAGGCGCTCGCCTGGGTCCCCCGCGCGCTCCACCGCTACCTCCGCGAGATCACCCGCTTGCTGGCCGAAGTCAGCTTCGGCAGCGGGGCGCTCGCGGTCATCGGCGGCACGATCGGCGTGATGATCGGGATGACCGTGTTCACCGGCACGGTCGTCGGGCTCCAGGGTTACTCGGCGCTCAACCAGGTCGGCACGTCGGCGTTCGCCGGATTCGTGTCCGCGTACTTCAACACGCGCGAAATCGCCCCGCTCGTCGCGGGACTGGCGCTTTCCGCCACCGTCGGCTGCGGCTTCACCGCGCAGCTGGGGGCGATGCGGATCTCCGAGGAGATCGACGCGCTCGAAGTGATGGGCATCCCCAGCGTCCCGTACCTGGTGACCACCCGGATCATCGCGGGCTTCCTCGCGGTCATCCCGTTGTACGCGATCGGCCTGCTGACCTCGTATCTCGCGTCGCGCCAGATCACCGTCTGGTTCTACGGCCAGTCCGCGGGCACCTACGACCACTACTTCCTGCTGTTCCTGCCACCCGGCGACGTGCTCTGGTCGTTCGGCAAGGTGCTGGTGTTCAGCGTCGTGATCGTGCTCGCCCACTGCTACTACGGTTTCCGCGCGAGCGGCGGCCCGGCGGGGGTCGGGGTCGCCGTCGGACGCGGGGTGCGGACGGCGATCGTGGCGGTCAGCGTGCTGGACTTCTTCCTCAGCCTCGCGATCTGGGGCGCGACCACGACGGTGCAGGTGGCCGGATGAGCCGGCGCGGGCTGCGCAAGGCCGGGGTCAGGACAGCGGGGGTGCTGTTCCTCGTGGTGATGTCCGCGCTCGTGCTGCTGTCGATCAAGATCTACCGCAAGGATTTCGTCGAATCCGTGCCGGTGACGCTGCAGGCGGACCGGGTCGGCAACCAGTTGCGCACGGGCGGTCAGGTCAAGGCGCGCGGTGTGGTGGTCGGCGAGATCCGCGACGTCCGCGCGACTCCGGGCGGCGCGGAGATCGACCTGGCGATGGAGCCCGGCAAGGTCTCCCAGCTGCCGAAGAACGTGTCCGCGCTGCTCGTGCCGAAGACGCTGTTCGGCGAGCGGTACGTGCAACTGTCCATTCCGGACGGATCGGCGGCGGCGCCGCTGGCCTCGGGCGACGTGATCACCCAGGACCGGTCGGCCAACGCGATCGAACTGGAACGCGTCTTCGACAATCTGTTGCCGCTGCTCAAGGCGGTGCAGCCGCAGAAGCTCGCCACCACCTTGACCACGGTCGCCACCGCGCTGGAGGGCCGCGGCGACCAGATCGGCGACACCCTGGCCACCGCGGCCGCGTATCTGAAGGACTTCAACCCGAACCTCCCGGCGCTGAACGACAACATCCGTGACCTCGCGACGGTTTCGCGGCTGTACGGCGACATCGCGCCGGATCTGCTGGACGCGCTCAGCGCCTCGGCGGTCACCCTCGACACCCTTCACGAGAAACGCGCCGAGCTGGCGACCGTGTACCAGCAGGTGACGTCGTCCTCCCAGCACGTCACGACGTTCCTCGCGAACAACCGCGCCAACATCATCGCGCTCGCGGCCGACAGCCGGGCCCCGCTCGAAGTCGCCGCGAAGTACTCGCCGAGTTTCGCCTGCACGCTGGACGCGCTGGCCAAGCTGAAACCACAGATGGACAAGGTGCTGGGGGCGGGCACCGACGAACCCGGCCTGCATGTGGAGATCACCGTCACCCAGCCCCGCGGCAAGTACGTGCCGGGCAAGGACGACCCGGTCTACAACGCCACCGGCGAGCCGCGCTGCTACCCGGCGAACGGCCTGATGAACCCGGGGATCGAAGTGAGCGGCGACGGCGCGAAACCGGTCGCGGACGGCGACCTCGGCCCGGCGAACTCGCCACAGGAACGGGAACTGATCTCCACGCTGGTGGCTCCGTCGATCGGCGTCCCGGCCGCACAGGTCCCCGCCTGGGGCAGCGTGCTCGTCGGCCCGCTCTACCGGGGTACGGAGGTGACCCTGCGATGAGGAACTTCGTGAGCCCGCTGATCAAGGGGCTGATCTTCGTCGTCGTCACGACACTGGCGACGGTGCTGCTGGCGGTGTCCATCACCAACACCGGCCTCGGCGACACCAGGACCTACAGCGCCAAGTTCCTCGACGCGACGTCGCTGAACGTCGGCGACGACGTACGGATCTCCGGGGTGCGGGTCGGCCAGATCGAGGAACTGGAGATCGCCGACCACAGCCTGGCCAGGGTCAGGTTCACCCTCGACTCCCAGCGACGGCTGCCCGCCGACGTGACCGCGGTGATCAAGTACCGCAACATGGTGGGCCAGCGCTACATCGCGCTGGAACGCGGCAAGGGCGCCGCCGGGGTGCTGGAGCCCGGGGCGGAGATCCCGCTGGAGCGCACGACTCCCGCGCTGGACCTCACGGAACTCTTCAACGGGTTCAAACCGCTGTTCCAGGCCTTGTCCCCCAAGGACGTCAACCAGCTTTCCGGCGAGATCGTCCAGGTGCTGCAGGGCGAGGGCGGTACGGTGGAAAGCCTGCTGGCGCACACGGGTTCGCTGACCACCACGCTCGCGGGCCGCGACAAGGTGATCGGCGACGTGATCACGAACCTGGACACGGTGCTGAAGACCATCAACGGCAAGGGTGACGCACTGTCCACTTTGGTCTCCACCCTGCGCGAACTGGTCTCCGGCCTGGCCGGTGACCGCGCCGAGATCGGCGAGGCGGTCTCCGGGCTCGCGGGCCTCACCACCGCCACGGCCGGACTGCTGGAACAGGGCAGGAAGCCGCTCAAGGACAGCATCCACGGACTCGGCCTGCTGTCCGGCCAGCTGACCACCGAAAGCGGGAAGGCCGAGGTCGAGCAGTTCCTCACCGTGCTCCCGGGGAAGCTGAACGAATTGGGGCGGATCAGCTCCTATGGATCGTGGATGAACTTCTACCTGTGCTCGGCCATCCTCCGGAGCGACCCTCCCCGCGGGGTCCCGGCGACGGCGGAGAGGTGCACGTCGTGAAACCCTTCAAGGAGCGGAACCCGATCGTCATCGGTCTCGTCGGCAGCGCCGTCGCGGCCGGGCTGCTGGTCGCGACGCTCAACTACGAGAACCTGCCGATCATCGGCTCCGGAACCACCTACCAGGCCGAATTCTCCGAAGCGGCCGGGTTGCAGGCCGACGACGAGGTCCGCATCGCCGGGATCAAGGTCGGCGAGGTGAGCGACGTCGCGCTGGCCGAAGACCACGTGGTGGTCAGCTTCCGGGTCAAGGACGCGTGGGTCGGTGACCGGACCGCCGCCGAGATCAAGATCAAGACCCTGCTGGGCAGGAAGTTCCTGGCGCTGCGCCCGACCGGCGAGGCCGTGCAGAACCCGAAGCAGGTCATCCCCCGCACCCGCACCGTGACGCCCTACGACGTCACCGAGGCGTTCAACGGACTGGCCGACACCGCGGGCGCGATCGACACCGACCAGCTCGCGGAAAGCTTCACCACGCTCAGCGACACGTTCAAGAACTCGCCCGAGCACATCCGCAAGGCACTCGACGGGCTCACGTCGCTGTCGAAGACCGTGTCCTCCAGGGACAACGAACTCGCCAGCCTGCTGTCCAACGCACACGGTCTCACGACGACACTCGCGAACTCGAACGAAGACTTCGCCAAGCTCCTCTCGGACGGCAACCTCCTGCTGACCGAACTGGACAACCGGCGGCAGGCGATCCACGACCTGCTCACCGGCTCGCAGGAACTCGCCAAGCAGCTTTCCGGCCTGGTGAAGGACAACAAGGACCAGCTCGGCGGCGTCCTCAGCCAGCTCGGAGAGGTGACCGACATCCTTCAGCGGCAGAACGACAACCTCGCCAAGAGCCTCGACCTCGCCGCGCCGTACTTCCGCGTGGTGAACAACACCGTCGGCAACGGGCGCTGGGTGGACAGCTACCTGTGCGGGCTCATCCCGGAGAACCGGGATCCCTGCACCCCGCCGATGCCGGGAGGTCGTCGATGACCAGCAGATTCCTCACCCTGGCACTGGTACTCGCGCTGGCCGTCGTCGGCGGCCTCTGGTGGATCTTCTCCGGCAGCGGGCTCGACCGCGTCACGGTGTACTTCTCGCGCGCCGTCGGTGTCTACAGTGGATCGGACGTGCGGGTGCTCGGCGTCCGGGTCGGCCAGGTCGAATCGGTGAACCCGCGCGGGGAACAGGTCGAGGTCGTGCTGACCGTCGACGGTTCGACGCCGATCGCGGCCGACACGAACGTCCTCGTCGTCGCCCCGAGTGTGGTGGCCGACCGGTACGTCCAGTTCACCAAGCTCACCCGCACCGGGAACCGGCTGGACGACGGCGCGGTGATCCCGGTCGAGCGCACCGGGACGCCGGTGGAACTCGACCAGCTCTACTCCAGCCTCGACACCCTCGCCAAGGCGCTCGGCCCCCAGGGCGCGAACGCCGACGGCGCGCTCTCCGAACTGCTGCGCACCGGCGCGAAGAACCTGCAGGGCAACGGCAAGCCGTTCAACGAGTCCGTGCGCAACTTCGCCGAACTCGCCAGGACCCTGTCCGGGAACTCGGAGAACCTGTTCGCCACCGTCGACGAACTGCAGCGGTTCACCTCGATGCTGGCGACCAACGACCGGAACGTCAGCGAGATCAACCGGCAGCTCGCCTCGGTGACCGGCACGCTGGCGAGCAACAAGGAGGAGCTCTCCCGCGCGCTCAACGGCCTCGGCGGCGCGCTGGCGGAGATCCAGCAGTTCATCCGGGACAACCGGGCGCTGATCAAGTCCAATGTGGACAAGCTCAGGGTGACGACCGGGACGCTGGTCGACAAGCGTGCCGCGCTGGCGGAGACCCTCGACACCCTTCCGCTGGCGGTGACGAACGTGCTCGAAGCCATCGACCCGAAGACCGGGAAGCTGCAGGGGCGCGGCAACCTGCTCGACTACGCGCCGCTTCCGCTGCCGGTCGCCGGCGACACCTACACCGGGGGGCGCTGATGGCCGCGAAACGGGCGATCGCCGTGTTCTCCGTGTGCTGCCTCGCGCTCACCGGCTGCTCCTCCGATTTCAAGGGCGTCTACGACCTGCCGCTTCCGGGCGGCGCGGACATCGGCGACCATCCGTACCGGGTGACCGTGCAGTTCGCCGACGTCCTCGATCTGGTCCCGCAGGCCGCGGTGAAGGTCGGCGATGTCCCGGTCGGCCGGGTCGAGACGATCCGGCTCGGCGACGACGGCTGGACGGCCGAAACGGTCCTGGCGGTCAACGGCGACGTCCACCTGCCCGCCAACGCCCTCGCACGGCTGAGGCAATCCAGCCTGCTCGGCGAGAAGTTCATCGAGCTGGCGCCGAGCGCGGCGAAGGCGGAAGGCAGGCTCGGTGACGGCGCGGTGATCCCCGTCTCGAGCACGAACCGCAACCCGGAGTTCGAAGAGGTCTTCGGCGCGCTTTCCCTGCTGCTCAACGGCGGCGGGATCGGCCAGCTGCAGACCATCAACCGCGAACTGTCGAAGGTGATGGACGGCAACGAGGAGGAGATCCGCTCGTTCCTGTCCACTGTGGAGAAGCTGGTGTCCAGCCTGGACTCGCACCGGTCCGAAATCACCTCGGCGCTCGACGGGCTCAACCGGCTGTCGGCGACGCTGGCCAACCGGAAGAAGCAGGTCGAAGGCGCGCTCACCGACCTCACCCCGGGCCTCAAGAGCCTTTCGGAGCAGCGCACCCAGCTGGTCTCGATGCTCCAGGCACTGGACCGGCTTTCCGGTGTCGGCGTCGACGTGATCAAGAAGAGCCGGGACGACCTCGTCGCCGATCTGACCGCGCTCGCGCCGATCCTCAAACGGCTGGCCGACGCCGGCGAGAGCCTGCCGCGGTCGCTGGAGATCCTGCCGACGTTCCCGTTCACCGACGCCGTCCTCGACGGGATCAAAGGCGACTACCTGAACGTCTACGCCACGCTCATCCCCGGTCCGGGCGTCGAGCTTCCTCCCCCGGGCGAAGGTGTCCCGCCGGGACTCCCGACCTTGCCGCTACCGTCGTCCGGAGGTAGCTGATGCTCACCACCCGTGTCCGGATCCAGGTGCTCGCGTTCGTCATCATCGCGCTGGCCACGACGGCGTTCGTCGGCGCCAACTACGCGGGACTCGACCGGCTCTTCGGGGCCACCGGGTACACCGTGAAACTCGCGCTGACCGACGGCGGGGGCCTGTTCACCAACGGCGAGGTGACCTATCGCGGCGTCGCCGTCGGCCGGGTCGGGGAACTGCGGCTCACCGACCGCGGGATGGAGGCGGATCTGCTGATCGACGACGACGCGCCACCGATCCCGGCCAACTCCCGCGCGGTCGTGGCGAACCGGTCGGCGGTCGGCGAGCAGTTCGTCGACCTGCAGCCGCGTACCGGCGACGGGCCGTTCCTCGCCGACGGTTCGGTCATCCCGCGGGAGGCGACGACCGTTCCGCTTCCGGTGCAGCATCTGCTGACCGATCTGGACTCGCTGACCGCGTCCGTGCCGACCGAGGATCTGCGGACCGTGGTCGACGAACTCGACAACGCCCTGCGTGGTTCCGGCGCGAACCTCCAGGTGCTGCTCGACACCACCACCGACTTCACCAAACAGGCGGCGAACCACCTGCCGCAGACGGAGAAACTGCTCACGGACGGTTCGACCGTGCTGAAGACACAGGTGGACTCGTCGCAGGCGTGGCGGCAGTTCAGCGACAACGCCAAGCAGTTCGCCGAACAACTGTCGCGTTCGGACGGTGACCTCCGCAAGCTGATCGCGACCGCGCCCGGCGCGGCGACCCAGCTTTCCGGGCTGCTGCGGGACAACGAGCCGGGACTGCCGATCCTGCTGGCGAACCTGCTCACCACATCACACGTGTTCTCCGCGCGCACCGACGGCCTCCAGCAGTTGCTGATCAACACCCCGAAGGCGGTGTCCGCGGTCGACGCGGCGATCGACGGCGAATCCGGGAAGATCGGCCTGGCACTGACCTTCTTCGATCCGATGCCGTGCACCAAGGGCTACGAAGGCACGGACATCCGCAGCAGCAGGGAACTCGCACCACTGTCGTTCAACACCGGCGCCGCGTGCACGCTCGAAAAGGGCAACCCGAGTTCGGTCCGCGGCTCGCAGAACGCGCCGAAGGGCGGCGTCCCGCCCGCCGCCGTTCCCGGCGGGTTCGGCGCCGACGGCCAGCCGACGTCCACCAGCCTCGAGGAGATGTTGTGGCTGCGCAACTGAAGATCGCGATCGCCGTGTTCGCCGCGGCCTGCGCGTTCGCCGGCTGGGCCGGGTACACCTGGTTCACCGCGACGAACTCCGAGGCCGTGACCTATGGGAACTCACGCGACGAGGCACTGAAGTCCGGGCGTGAACTCGTCGCCCGGCTGACCAGCCTCGACCACCACCGGATCGACCAGGGCATCGCCGACTGGCTCGCCGCGTCGACCGGCCCGCTGCGTGATCAGCTGGGCAAGACCGACGATGCGACGAAGCAGGCGCTGACCAAGGACGCGACGGTGTCGACCGGCAAGGTGCTCGACGCGGCGATCAGTGAACTGGACGACCACGCGGGAACGGCCAAGATGCTGGCCTCGGTCGAGATCACCCTGGCCCGGGAAGGCGCCGCGCCGACGACCAAGCGCAACCGGTTCGCCGCCGGGCTGACCAGGACCGCCGAAGGCTGGCGGCTCAGCGCGCTCGACCAGCTCCCGGTGGGTGCGCGATGACCGCCACGGCCGACACCGACGCCCATGCCGAACCCGCGACCGAGCCGGAGGTCACGGCCGAATCCGAACCCACCCCCGACGAGACCGCCGAAGAGACCACCGGGAAGCCGTCCCGGCGGCCGAAGCCGCCGCTGATCCTGCTGGTCGCGGCGGCGGTGCTGGTGGCGGCGGGAGTGTGGTTCACCCTGGAGGCGAGGTCGATCTCGGCGGCGCCGTCGGCGGCCAACACCGCGCTCACCGACGTCGGCGCGACAGCCGAGGTGAACTCCGCGGTGACGGTGGCGCTCAACAAGATCTTCTCCTATTCCTATGACCGGACCGACAACACCGAAAAGGCGGCCGCTTCGGCGCTGAGAGGTAAGGCGCTGGAGTCGTACAACCAGCTGTTCGCCCAAGTCAGGGAAAAGGCTCCAGCGCAGAAACTGGTCCTCACCACCCGCGTCTCCTCATCCGCCGTCCAGGAACTCGGCGACGGTAAAGCCCGGCTGCTGGTATTCCTCGATCAAGCGGCGACGCGGGCCGACAACAATTCTTCGACGACGGCCGCCGCGCAGCTTTCGGTCACCGCCGAACGCGAAGGCGACAGCTGGGTCATCACCGACCTCATTCCCCGGTGACAAACCGGTCGTTCCTCATTTAGTCCGCGGTACAAAACAGGAGAGAAAACGAGGAGAAACCCATGTTCGGTCGAACGCGCCCGAAAACCGCCCGACGCCGTCTCGGTACCGTTGTCGCACTCACGTCGGCGCTCGCCATGGCCGGCAGCCTCGCCGCCACCCCCGCCCTCGCGGACGACCCGGTGGAGATCCCGGTGTCCTACACCGTCACCGGGAAGACCACGGTGAAGAAGACCGGCGGCACCCTCGACCTCGGCCCCGGCCAGCTCGACGGCGCCCTCGTCATCGACGGTGACAACGTCGGCATCCGGGGCAATCTGTCCCTGCCGCCCTCGACCGCGAACATCTCGCTGGTCTCGGGTGTCTTCAAGATCAAGGCCAGGGTCCGGATCGAGCCGACCGGCCCGGTCACCGGCACGCTGGCCAACGGCGACCTGACCACCCGTTCGCAGGCGAACATGCTGATCGACAACATCGTGGTCGGCCTGTTCTGGCCGGTCATCCCGCTGCCGACGGTGCCGAACGCCTGCAAGACGGTCACCCCGCTGGACCTGACCCTGGTGTCGAAGAACGTCGACCTGTTCGCGCCGACCATCCCGTCGTCGGGGACCTTCACCATCCCGGCGTTCAAGGACTGCTTCATCAACGACCTCGCGCTCGGGTCGCTGATCTCCGGTCCGGACAACACGATCAACCTGAGCCTGAAGTCCAACCTCTGACGCTGCCCAGTCTCGTGAGTGGTAATGACGGTTAGAACCGTCATTACCACTCACGAGACCGACCTCGACGCCTCAGCAGAAGTACGGCGCGTTCGGGTCCACCAGAGCGACCCCGGTGCTGTCACCTGCGGAAACCGCGTAGACCGGGGTGCAGACGCCGGAGAACTTCCAGAAGTCCGTCGGCGGTTCCGTGCTGGTGTCCCGGCTTTCCTGCTTCACGTTGGAGCCCCAGGCGAAGACGCTTCCGTCGGACTTCAGCGCGACGTTGTGGTTGAAGCCGGCGTCGATGGCGACGACGCCGGACTGCGCTTCCGGCGGAACCGTCGCCTGGCCGTAGAAGTTGTCACCCCACGCGATGACGCCGCCGTTCTTCAGCGCGATGCTGTGCCGGAACCCGGCGGAGATCGCCGAGACCCCGGAAGTGGCCGCCGCGGGCACCGTGATCTGGCCCTTTCCGTTGCTGCCCCAGGCGATCACGCCGCCGTTCTTGAGCGCGAGCCCGTGGTCGCCGCCCGCCGAGATCGCGGAGACGCCGGACGAAACCGTCGAGGGGACGGCGGTGCGCGAACCCCAGCTCAGCACGCTGCCGTTCGTTTTGAGCGCCAGGTTGAAGTAAGCGCTGGTGGAGATCGCGGTGACACCCGAGGTCGCGGCGGCCGGGACGACGTTCTGGCCGTAGAAACCGTTGCCCCAGGCGATCACGCCGCCGTTCTTGAGCGCCAGTTCATGCGCCCAGCCCGCGGCGATGGCCGAAACCCCGGAAGTGGCCGCGGCCGGGACGTCGGCCTGCTGGTAACTGTTGTTGCCCCAGGCGATCACGCCTCCGTCCTTGAGGGCCAGATGGGTGAGCGCGCCCGCGGAGACCGCGCTGGCGCCGAGTGCCGTAACGGGCACCCCGCCCTGCCCCTGCCCGTAGTCGTTGCTTCCCCACGGCCGCGGTTCGCCGGTTGACGCGGCGTGGGCGGTACCGGAAAGGGAAACCGTGGCGATCATTACGGCAATCGCGGTGGCGGTCACGCTCCGCGTCGTGGATCGTCGATTGACAGAAGCCATGCGGGAAATGTTAACCCGGTTCCGCCGATCGGCGGCTTCTTTGTCATCCACCGACAAACTTCATAATCGAATTCAGCGCCCATTGACAAGAAAGAACGGGTTCCTCACCCACCCCGAAACATGTCGACATGAATACTTGTTACGTACATAACTCGCGGGTAACATCGGTTTACCCCACCACCGAGATAACCCGCTCAAGTCGAGCATATTTGATCAGAAAAATCCGCCGAAAGGCGCATGGGGAAAGCCGTCCGAGACGTAAACTGGATCAAAGGAGATGACAGGTATGTCCCGCAGACTCGGCAAGTTGTCAGCAGGCGTCGCCACCACCGGAATCGTGATGGGCGCGGTCGCCGTGCTCACCGCCGGCACGGCCGCGGCCGCGACCAACTACGCCACCGGCTCCGTCGCTTACATGTGCAACTTCCCTGGCATCGGCCAGCAGCAGCTGGACGTGAAGGCGAACTTCACCGGACCGGACTCGGTCACTTCCGGCGGCACCTTCACCCCGGCGTCCGTCGCCGGCACCGCCACCATCAACGCCACCATCAACGCCCTGCTCAACGCCGCCAACTACGACGGCGTCCGCGGCAAGGCGAACATGCCGGTCACGGTCACCAACGCCACTCCTGCTTCGGCGACGGTGACCAACCTCAACGTTCCGACCCAGATCAACCCGTACGTGCCGGGGCCGAGGACGTTCAACATCGTCCAGGACGCGGGCACCGGCGTTCCGACGTTCACCGCCGGCGCACCCGGCTCGGCGACCGCCTCGCTCGGCACCACGATCAACGCGCCGCTGGACTTCCACAAGAAGGACGGCAGCTGGACCACGTGGAACTTCAACTGCACCGTGAAGAACACCAACCCGGCGCAGAACCGCGCGTTCAGCCCGGCGATCCCGATCACCTGATGAACCACCCGTGCGGGGCGGGGACGCCCGCCCCGCACGGTCTCCACCGCAGGACTCGAGAGGACACCGTATGACGCAGCAGGTTCGCCGGGCACTCGGGAGACTTCCCGTTCTGGCGGGGGTGATCCTGCTGGCCGGGGTCAGCGGCACACTGTCCTCTTCGGCGGCGACCGATCCGGCCACCCCGCCACCGGCGCCGTCGCAGGGCGCCTCGGCCGCGCACCTGAGTCTCGCGAACACCTGCGTCTTCCCCGATCCGGCAGGCCGTCGACCGGTCACAGTGGACACCAAGGCCACCTTGCCGAAGGTCGTCCAAACCGGAAAACCGGTACAGGTCAAGGACTTTTCGCTCACCTTTACCATCGGCGAAGGAACACTCGGCGCCGTCACCGAGGTCGCGGGTGGCGCGACCGTCGAGCTCACGGCCGCGAACGGGGACAAGAAGACCCCGATCCCCGTGACGATGACGATCCCGGCGACCAAGGTGCCCGCCACCGGCGAACTGAAATTGGTCGCGACGGGCAAGGTCCCCGAGATCCAGCTCAAGGTGCCGGGTGAACTTCGGCTGAGCACCGGCGTGCCCTCGCTCGCGCTGACCGCCGCCGAAACCCCGCTCGCGCCGATCACCTGCACCCAGGACCCGGATCAGGACACACTGCTCGGCAGCGTCGCCTTGCTGCCGCTCGGGAAACCAAAACCGCAGTCCGGCAAACCGGGTGAGCAGAAGAAGCCCGGCGCCGAGGCCCGGGCCGCGGAGAGCCCTGAAGACGGGGATCTGTTCCCGATCGCGCTGCAGCCGTTCGAACTGCAGGGCACCTCGACGGTCAGCAAGCTCGGCGCGTTCGCCCGGCTGAAGCCGGCGTTCATGGTCAACGCGGTGTGGCATGTGGACCTGGAGAACACCGAGGGGCCGGGCAAGATCACCGGCACCGTCATCATGCCGCCGAGCCGGATGACCTTCCTCGGGTTCGGCTTCGTCCCGGTCAGCGCGACCATGGAGCTGTTGCCGGAGGACTACGCGACCGGCAACCACATCATCGACGTCGACGGTGTGTCGATCCCGGAGCCGGAGGGCAGCTCGACCGTCCTCACCCCGCTCAAGGTCTACGGGAAGTTGAGCGAGGTCACCGTCAACGGCGTCAGCCTCGATGTCGGCGACCACTGCTTCACCGCCGAGCCGATCAAGATCAACCTTCGCGGGGAGAAGTACGGGATGTTCACCGGCGGCGTCGTGCGCACCGATCCGAAGTGGCCGGACCCCGCCTACCGGGAGTTCACCCTGCCCCCGCTCTCCGGCTGTGGCGTGAAGGAAGACCTCGACTCGCTGCTGAGCGGAATGGCGTCCGGGCCGGGGAACCAGGCCTGTGTCGGGATCAACCAGGTCGGCCTGCCCTGGGACGCCGAACGCAAGTGCCCCAACGTGGATCCGCCGGTGGCACGCCGCTGAACGTCTCGGCGGAGGGCCGTGACCTCGCGAGTAGTCGACTACTCGCGAGTCTGCGCCGCGTCGAGTGCTTTCAGGAGGAGCACGTACGACTCGTCCTCCCCGACACCGGTCGTGTCGAGCCGGATCGCGTGCGGACGCCTGGCCAGATACTCGTCAAGGTGACCGCGGATCCTGGCGACCAGGTCGGATTCGGAATCTTCCAGCATCGCCTGGAGCTGTGCCTCGACATCATTGGCCGGCCGCTTGCCACGTAGCCGTCGACGATGCTCGCGGGCGTCGATGAGGAGGGCCACTTCGAGGTACGTGGCCCCGGCCCCGAGGGCCGCATTCTCGAAGGCCGGATCCGGATCGCGGTCGTCGACGGTCACCAGTTGCGGAAGTATCACGTCGTGTCCCTGGCGCAGGTGCCGCACGACCAACTCCCGGCCGTGGCCCCGGGCCATCTCCAAGGCCGCGAAGAAGTCCTGCCTCCACCCGCCGATGAACCCCGCCAGTGCATCCAGATCGAGCGCGAGCGTTCCCGGGTTCTCGTCGGCGTAGCGGCGGGCAAGAGTCGACTTTCCCACGCCTGAGGGACCATTGAGGTGGATCAGACGGGCCATGACGTGACCCTACATCGCCGGCCACACAAGGTTCACCTGTGCGACTAAGACCCGCTCGGCGTCCACTGTGGACTCTTACGCGGTGACGGCAGCACCTCCGGCAGCGTGTATCCCTCTGGTGACCCGGCGGGCGGGGCGCCCGCCCGCAGCGCGAGTTCCATCTCGAACCGGGCTCCCGGATCACGCAGATACTCGCCGAACGTGGCCTGCAGCTGCCGCATGCGGTAGCGCACAGTCTGCGGATGGACCTGGAGCCGCTCGGCGATGTCGACGACGTTGCCCTGACTGTCGAGCCAGGCCCGCAGGGTCTCGAGGAGCCGCTCTTGCTGTTTCCCGGTCATCCCGGCGAGCGGGGCGAACAGGCGGTCGCGCAGCTGGCAGGTCAGCGCGGTGTCGCCGTTCACGAGCAGGGTGGCGAGGTGTTCTTCCGCGCGGATCACGCGGCGGGCCTCGATGATCCCGCGTTCGGAGAGACGCAGGGCGTCGCGCGCCCAGCGGAGGGAATCGGCGACGGAGTCCAGCTGACGGCACGGGCCGATCGACAGCCGGTAGTCCGGGAGCGCGGCCTGCAGGGTGGCCAGGCGGGCACCGGAGATCTCGCCGGGAACGAGCAGACGCGGCTCCGCGCAGTCGAGTTCGGCCAGGACGTCCGAATCCACCGCGTTGTGCCGCCGGGGTCTGACCGTGGCGTTGAGCGGGTGCAGCATGACCGGCGTCGCGCGTTCGGGCACCGTCCAGCCGGTCAGCTGCGCGAGTTCCGCGATCGCCTTCGACGGCGCGGGCGGGGTTTCCAGCACCAGGTGCAGCAGTTTCCGGCGCCAGGTGTCCAAGGCTCCCGCGGTGCGCGCCTTCGCTTCGAGGTAGCCGTCCAGCGCGACGGACGCGAGTTCGTCCATGAACGCGAGCATCGCGTCGGCCAGTTGCGACATCACCGCGGACGAGAGCCCGCTGCGGCGGCCGACGCGCATGATGCGCCGCCACGAGACGCGGGCACCGACCCGGTAGGCCGACTGGAGGGTGTCGAGACTGCGGCCTTCCCGCATCTCGTTCTGCCCGAGCCGGTGATGGACCTCGTGGGACTGTTCCTTCGAGACGCTGGGGTCCGCGATCTGGGCGACGAACAGCGTGATCGCGTATTCGACGCCCGCGCGGATCGACTTGCCGTAGGGCCCGTCGAGCGGGCGCGCGTACGCGGGAATGGTCGCCCGGATCTCGTCGACGATCTCGTTGGCGAGACTGCCCAGTTCCGGTCGCAAAATGTCGGCCAGCTTGCGCGGCAGTGCTGCGGGAGGCTGCGCAGCGTGTTCGATTCCGCGCTCCACCGACATCGCAGCTCCTTTGCTCCGCCCAGCGTCCTGACATCCCACGATCGTCGTGAGGTGACAACGAACACATCGCGGAGCCGCTCGTGAATGTGTCACCTTCCGCAGAAGAAACCGTTTTCTTGTCATCATCGTGACAAAATCACGGGTCACCCCTGAATTTTGATGACAAATGCCCGGCAATCGCCTCGCGCGGTACGTACGAACGGCCGAAGGGGATGCGACGGTGACGGAGCGTCACTGCTTTCCGGTGAGCAATTCCCCGAGTACTTCGAGCACGGGCTCCAGCACGCGGACCCGCGTGCCCACGCATTCGGTGATTCCCGCGCCGACGACCTCGAAGCCGCTCAGCCCGCGAAGCGTCGCCACCAGACGCTCGATCGTCAAGCCGCCGGGCTCCGGACAGTTCAGCCCGTCGAACTCGCCGGGATCGAGGACGTCGAGGTCGAGGTGGACGTAGATCTTGTCCGATCCGGACAGTCCGGCCGCGACGTCTGCGGTTTCGACGACCAGCCCGCGATCGACCGCCGCGCGCTCGGCCTCGTCGAAGGCCCTGGCCCCGGCGAGGACCACACGGCCGGGTTCGACCGGCGGGTCCGCGGCGAACTCCGGGTCGCCCTCGCCGAGCAGTGACCGCAGCACCATGCCGTGGAAGGCCCCGGAGGGCGACGTCTCCGCGGTGTTGAGATCCGGGTGCGCGTCGAACCAGGCGACGCCGAGCCCGGGGCCGAACCGGTAGCGCGCGACCCCGATCGGCACGAGTTCGACACCGCAGTCCCCGCCGATGGTGAGCACCGGCCCGCCCGGCGCCTCCAGCGCGGCGAGCTGGGCGGCGCGGTTCGGGCCGGTGAGCACCTCGCGGTTGGCGATCCCGTCGGCCACGGGCGAGGTCTCGCGGGTTTGCAGGATGTAGTGCACCGGCACGCCCAGCACGTGACCGGCCAGTTCGGCGAGCGCGACGCAGCCTTCGGGCAACTCCGGCGCGCGCTCGGTCAGCGCGCCCTGAAACTGGGGTACGGCGTTGATCAGCACCCGGTCCAGGCTAGCGGCTGAAGGGCCCTTTCCCCGCATAAGACGCGACGAAAGGGCCCTTCACCGCGTGGCATGCGGTGAAGGGCCCTTTCAGCTCACGTCACTCCAGGACCAGCAGCAGGTCCCCGCCTTCCACCTGCTGGACGGCGTTGATCGCGCGCCGGGACACCTTGCCGCCCACGGACGCGGTGATCGACGCCTCCATCTTCATCGCCTCGATGGTCGCGACCGTCGCCCCGGCCTCGACCTCGTCGCCCTCGGACACCTGCAGCGTGACCACGCCGGCGAACGGCGCGGCGATCTGCCGGGCGTCGGACTTGTCGGCCTTCTCCGTCGCCGGGATGTCGGACGCGATGGAGGTGTCGCGGACCTGGATCGGGCGCAGCTGGCCGTTGAGCGTGGACATCACCGTGCGCACGCCGCGCTCGTCGGCCTCGCCGATGGCCTCCAGCTCGATCAGCAGCCGGACACCCTGTTCCAGGTCGACCGAGTACTCCTCGCCCGGGCGCAGCCCGTAGAAGAAGTCCTTCGACGGCAGCACCGAGGTGTCGCCGTACTGCTCGCGGTGCGCCTCGAAGTCCTTCGTGGGCCCGGGGAACAGCAGCCGGTTCAGCGTGGCGCGCCGGTTCTCGGCCAGCCCCTTGCGGTCCTCTTCGGACAGTTCCTGCACCGGCTTCGGCTCCGCGCGGCCTTCGAGGGCCTTGGTGCGGAACGGCTCCGGCCAGCCGCCGGGCGGGTCGCCCAGCTCGCCCCGCAGGAAGCCGATCACCGAATCCGGGATGTCGAACTTGTTCGGCTCCGCCTCGAAGTCCTCCGGCGAAACACCCGCGCCGACAAGGTGCAGCGCGAGGTCACCGACCACTTTGGACGAAGGCGTGACCTTCACCAGGTGACCGAGGATCCGGTCCGCGGCCGCGTACATCGCCTCGATGTCCTCGAACCGCTCGCCGAGGCCGAGCGCGATCGCCTGCGTGCGCAGGTTCGACAGCTGGCCGCCCGGGATCTCGTGGTGGTACACGCGCCCGGTCGGCGAGGCGAGTCCCGCCTCGAACGGCGCGTAGATCTTGCGCACGCTCTCCCAGTACGGCTCCAGGTCGCCGATGGCCTGCAGATCCAGTCCGGTCGGCCGCTCCGAGTGGTCGGTGGCGGCGACGAGCGCCGACAGCGACGGCTGCGACGTCGTCCCCGCCATGGACGCCACGGCACCGTCCACGGCGTCCGCGCCCGCCTGGATCGCGGCGAGGTAGGTGGCCAGCTGGCCACCGGCCGTGTCATGGGTGTGGATATGCACCGGAAGGTCGAATTCCTTGCGCAGCGCGGAAACCAGCCGCGCCGCCGCCGGTGCCCGCAGCAGGCCCGCCATATCCTTGATGGCCAGGACGTGTGCCCCCGCGCCGACGATCTGCTCCGCCAGCTTGAGGTAGTAGTCCAGGGTGTACAGCTTCTCGGCCGGATCCGACAGATCCGAGGTGTAGCAGAGCGCGACCTCGGCGACGGCGGATCCGGTCTCGCGGACGGCCTCGATCGCCGGGCGCATCTGCTCGACGTCGTTGAGGGCGTCGAAGATCCGGAAGATGTCGATGCCGGTCGCCGTCGCCTCCTCGACGAAGGCGTGGGTCACCTCGGTGGGATACGGCGTGTAGCCGACGGTGTTGCGGCCGCGCAGCAGCATCTGCAGGCAGATGTTCGGCACCGCTTCCCGCAGTTTCGCCAGCCGCTCCCACGGGTCCTCGGCGAGGAACCGCAGTGCGACGTCGTAGGTCGCGCCGCCCCAGCACTCCAGCGAAAGCAGTTGCGGCGTGGTCCGGGCGACGACCGGCGCGACGGCGAGCAGGTCCTTGGTCCGCACGCGGGTGGCGAGCAGCGACTGGTGCGCGTCGCGGAACGTGGTGTCGGTGACCCCGATGGTCGGCGACTCCCGCAGCCAGCGGGCGAAGCCCTCCGGACCGAGTTCGGTGAGCTTCTGCTTCGAGCCGGGCGCCGGTTCGAGGTCCTTGGGCAGCTTCGGCAGTTTGACCTGAGGGTCGAGGGTGCGCGGACGCTCGCCGTGCGGCTTGTTGACCGTCTTGTCGGCGAGGTAGGTCAGCAGCCTGGTCCCGCGGTCGGCCGAATGGCGCGCGGTGAGCAGATGCGGGCGCTCCTCGATGAACGACGTCGTGACGCGGCCTTCGCGGAAGTCCGGGTCGTCGAGGACGGCCTGCAGGAACGGGATGTTCGTGGCCACCCCGCGGATCCGGAACTCGGCGACGGCGCGGCGGGCGCGACCGACGGCGGTCTTGAAGTCGCGGCCGCGGCAGCTGAGCTTCACCAGCAGCGAGTCGAAGTGCGCGCTGATCTCGGTGCCGGCGAACGCCGTCCCGCCGTCGAGACGGATCCCGGAACCGCCGGGCGAGCGGTACGCGCTGATCATGCCGGTGTCCGGGCGGAACCCGTTGGCGGGATCCTCGGTGGTGATGCGGCACTGCAGGGCGGCGCCGCGCAGGTACACCTTGTCCTGCGACAGCCCGAGGTCGTCGAGTGTCTCGCCGGAGGCGATGCGCAGCTGCGACTGGACGAGGTCGACGTCGGTGACCTCCTCGGTCACCGTGTGCTCGACCTGGATCCGCGGGTTCATCTCGATGAAGACGTGGTTGCCGTCCTTGTCGAGCAGGAACTCGACGGTGCCGGCGTTGCGGTAGCCGATCTGGCGGGCGAACTTCACCGCGTCGGCGCAGATCCGGTCGCGCAGCTCCGACGGCAGGTTCGGCGCCGGGGCCAGCTCGATGACCTTCTGGTGGCGCCGCTGGACCGAGCAGTCGCGCTCGTAGAGGTGGATCACGTTGCCCTGGCCGTCGGCGAGGATCTGGACCTCGATGTGGCGCGGCTCGACGACGGCCTTCTCGATGAACACCGTCGGGTCGCCGAAGGCCGACTCGGCCTCGCGTGCGGCGGCCTCGATGGACTCGCGCAGCTGCGCGGGATCGCCGACGCGGCGCATCCCTCGCCCGCCACCGCCGGCGACGGCCTTCACGAAGACCGGGAAGCCGATCTCCTCGGCCGCGGCCACCAGCGCGTCGACGTCGGAGGACGGTTCGGAGGAGCCCAGCACCGGCACCCCGGCCTCGCGGGCGGCCTTGACCGCGCGGGCCTTGTTGCCGGTCAGCTCGAGGATGTCGGCGCTCGGCCCGACGAAGGTGATGCCTTCTTCCTCGCACGCGCGCGCGAGGTCGGGGTTCTCGGAGAGGAAGCCGTAGCCGGGGTAAACGGCGTCCGCTCCCGCCTTCTTGGCGGCCGCCACGATCTCCTCGACCGACAGATAGGCCCGCACCGGATGACCGGGTTCGCCGATCTCGTAGGCCTCGTCGGCCTTCAGCCGGTGGAGCGAATTGCGGTCTTCGTGCGGGAACACAGCCACCGTGCCCGCGCCGAGCTCGAATCCGGCGCGGAACGCGCGGATGGCGATCTCACCCCGGTTGGCGACCAGTACCTTGCGGAACATGCCGGTCCTTCCCATCATCGGATCGGTAGGTGAGGCACGTTACCTGTTCGCTCCCGGAGGGCGGGAGCCGTTGTCCAGGTGATGGACGTCATCCCCGCCTGAGTTGCGTACCCGGACTCTGCAGCAATCGGTTCGCGGTGCCCTCGTGGACCCCGGTCAGCACGTCGGCCGCGGCGAGGTCCACGAGCGCCTTCGCGACGTCCGCCGCCGGGGCCGCGGGGTGCAGGGACCGGTACAGCGCGGCCACCCCGGCGACGTGCGCGGCGGCCGACGACGTCCCGCTCAGCACCCTGCCGCCGCTGCCTCCGGCGTTGGGTCCCGGCACGTCCACGCCGGGGGCGAAGAGGTCGACGACCTCGCCGTAGTTCGACGTCGGCCCGACCTGGTCGCTCGCGTCGGTCGATCCGACAGTGAGCGCTTCGGTCACCCGGCCGGGTGAGAACTGTCCCGCGTCGGTGGCCTCGCCGCCCGCCGGGAGGGCGACCGGGACGACCGCCGCGAGCGCGCGGACGGCGGCGTCGAGCTGGTCGTTGGCCGCGCCGCCGATGCCGAGGACGGCGACGGCGGGCTGCTGCGCGTTCTGCGTCACCCAGTCGATCCCCGCGATGATCTTGTCCGTCGCGCCGCCGCCCTGGGCGTCGATCACCCGCACCGGGACGATCTGGGCGCCCTTCGCGACGCCGAAGGTCTTCGACGCGGCGACCCCGGCCAGGTAGGTGCCGTGGCCGTTGGTGTCGGAGGTGTCGGTGCCGCCGTTGAGGAAGTCCTTACCGGGCTTCACCCGGCCGCCGAAGTCCGGATGCGCCGCGTCGACGCCGCTGTCGATCACGTAGACCGTGACGTCCTTGGCGTCGGTCTCGTAGTGGTAGAGCTGGTCGAGACCGGTTCGCTGGTCGATCCGGTCCAGTCCCCAGTTCGGCGGGTTCTGCTGGACTTCCGTCGCGGAGGCGGGCTGCGCCAGGAACACCGTGAGGGCCAGCGCGGCCATGACCCGTACCAGTCGAATGATCATGCCTTGGCTCTACGCCTGTCCCCCGGACGTGGCAACCCCGGAGTGTCACCCGTTCGACTGGTCTTGCCGGATATGGCCACTGACCGTCGATTCCGGGAAGCAGACCAGCGCGTCGAAGGCATCGACGACGTCGACGGGGTTGAACATATGCGCGTGGCGGATGCTCTGGGGCCCCGTGGTTCCGCGTCGCGCGCGGAGATCCACGAGGCCGGTGCCTTCGGCTTCGACGCTTCCCTCCGCCGGATCGTCCAAGTCCTGTTCGTACACGGTGAAACCGAGGCGTGCGGCCGGATCCGGCTTGAGCCCGGTGGTCTTGCCCTTGACCGCGGTGAGCGCCAGCGCGAAGTAGTCGTCGCCGTACTCGGCTGCCAGATGCGTTCCCGCCGAGGGCGCAGTGAGCCCGGGGAACGGCGAGAACGGCACGCGCTGGAGGTGTCCGTTGTGGAGCATCACGACGATCTTCGTGTCGCCGTGGAGCCGCCGGATCAGGCGGACGGTTTCGGCCATGTACGCGTCGCGCGAACCGCTCTGCAGGGCGGGAGCGTCACCTGCCATCATCGCGGCCACCTCGGCGAGGTAGGCGTCGAGGCGCAGCGCTCCTTCGGCATGGTGCTCCGCGACGGCCGTGTTCCCGTAGACAGGACGCAGCGAGGCGAGGTGCGTCTTGAGCCGCGTGAGCGCCGCGGTCGCCTTGTCCCTGGCGGCGGCGTCGAGGGCGGCGTACTTGCCCGGCGCGTCCGCGCTGCTGACCGACGCGTAACCCTTCGTCGCCTCGATGGCGGCGTCGACGAGGTGCACGGCGTTCTGGTCCACAGTGGACAGGTAGGCGCGGACCGCGTCGAGCGACGGCACGGGCGAGCCCGCGGAACTCGGCAAGTCGAGGCCGAAGTAGCGAACGTCACCGCGTTCGCGAAGCCACGTCAGCATTTCGTGCGCTTCGGGCGACTCGCCGAGCGAGAAGGTGAAGCCGTCGCGGCCGATGTCGGCGACGTCTCCGGGAGCGCCCCGCAGCCAGTCGTCGACGAGCTTCCCCTCGGCGAAGCCGGATTCGAAGGCGACCACGCGGAAGCCGCGCTCCTCGACGAGGTGGCGGAGCAAACGATTGCGCAGGTCCCCGAACTCGTGGATGTGGTGGTTGTTCTCGCCGATGGCGACGATCTTCGCGTCCCCGACGAGTTCGGCGAGCTGTGCGACGTCTGACATACTGAGCACCCTAACGCAACAGGAGTCGCAATTGGCAACCTCCGGCACCCAGCGGCCCGGCGGCCGCACCGAGCGGACCCGCCAAGCCGTCCTGCACGCCACCCTCGACCTGCTGGCCGAACGCGGGTTCAGCGCACTGACCGTGGACGCGGTCGCCGAACGATCCGGCGTGCACAAGACGACGGTGTACCGGCGCTGGTCGTCACCGGACGGCCTCGTCGCCGCCGCACTGCAGATGGGCGCGGAGGACGACTGGAAGGCGCCCGACACCGGATCGCTCGAAGACGACCTGTACGAGATCGCGGCGGAGGTCGTGCGCTACTTCACCGAACCGACACTGAAGGAACTGCCGACGGCGTCGGTACTGGCGGCGTTCCAGTCCCCGCAGGCGGCCGAGGCACTGCACGGGTTCTATCAGGACCGGCACGAACGGATGACGCCGATCATGGAGCGGGCCGTCGCGCGGGGCGAGGCCCCCGCCGGGACCGATGGGGCCGAGGTGGTGCGGGCGGTGTGCGGGCCGGTGTTCTACCGGCTTTTCTTGTCGCGGGAAGGCGTGACGGTCGCGGACGCGCGGGTCACGGCACGGGCGGTGGCTGTCGCTGTCCGGGAGGGCGCTTTCGTGGGTCGCGTTTAGCCGGCTAAACGCGATCTCTCGCGGGGATGACTTCCGCATTTAGTCGACTAAATGCAATGAGTGGCTTTGAGTCGGCGCCAGCAGATGATGGCGCAGCCGAGGGTGAGGAAGCCTTTGTGGATGTCTTCGCGGTGACCGGGGCCGCCCCCGCACCGGCGCGATGCCGACGCTCCGCCGCTGCCCCACCAGCCCACCCCTCACACAACGATCGAGACACGACATCAAACCATACCCACGATCATTCCGTTAGGACCCCTAAATGCATTGTTTCGCACCGTATTGAACCTAGTCGATGCGCCATCCATCGGTGTTATGGATGCCGTTTCATGGTTACGCAAAATTACGAACACGTGTTCGACTATTTGCGGTATTATGGAGTCGTGTCCGAGACGATCCTTCCCGAGTTGCCGCAGGAGTTATGGCGCGCTGGCAAGCTGGAGCTTGCCCATGGCGTGCAACAGTTTCTGCGGCTGATCAGGGTCGCTACCGCCGGGCTGGGGCGGTATTTGGCGGAGATCGAGTCTCGGGGCGCGAAAGACTTGTATGGGTATGGTTCGACGGCCACATGGTTCGCTGATGTGGCGGGGCTTTCCTTTGGTGAGGCGCGGCCGGTGGTGAATCGGGCGATCGCGTTGAATCCTACGCGTGGTTTGGATGGGACCGAGCTTCCGCCCTTGGCACCTGCTACCGCGGCTGCGGCCGCTGAGGGGGCGGTCGGGGACGAGCGGATCGATCAGATCCTGACCTTCCTGGCGAACCTCCCTCTCGATACATCGGTGGAGGACCGGGAGCACGCTGATAAGACCCTAGCCGAGCTGGCCCGGCACGCCGGTCCCCGGCAACTGGCCGAAGCCGAACAGAACCTACTCGGCTGGCTCGACCCCGACGGCGCCGAGCCGAAAGAGCCCGAACCGAAACAGCCCCGCCGCGAGTTGACGTTGGAACGCCGCAAAGACGGCTTCTGGAAACTGAACGGCCTCCTCGACGACGAAGCCGGTGCCCGCACCGCCGCTGCCTTGGAGGCGTATGCGTCACCGCGCCCGGTCGACGAATTCGGCCAAGCCGATCTGCGGACCAAACCCGAACGCCTGGGTGATGCGTGGGTGGACCTGGTCGACCTGGCGATCGCCTGCCCGGACCAGCCGGGCACTTCCGGCTACCGGACGCTGGTGCACGTCACCATCGGCCTGGATGAGTTGAAGTCGGGTCTCGGCACCGCCTGTGTGGACTACGTCGGACGATGACCGCCCGCGAGGCCCGGATGGCGGCCTGCGACTGCCTGATGCTGCCGGTGGTGCTGAACGCCGCCGGTGAGCCGCTGGATGTGGGGCGTCTGAGACGGTTCGTCACTCCCGGCCAGCGACGGGCGTTGAACATCCGCGACGGGGGCTGCGCGTTCCCGGGCTGTCATCGGCCGCCGAAGAACTGCCACGCCCACCACATTCACCACTGGGCAGACGGCGGACCTACTGACCTGCGGAATCTCACGTTGCTGTGCGGGTTCCACCACCGGCTGATCCACCACGGCGACTGGCAAGTCCGCATGGCCGCCGACGGGCTACCCGAGTTCATTCCACCCCAATATCTGGACCCGCTACGACAAACCCGGCGCAACACCCTCCACCGCGCCGCCGCCTGACCCCTGCATCACCCGAGGAGCCCGCGCCAGCCACACCGGCGACGGGCCCCTCGGCCTGCCTACACCCTCAAACCGCAGCCAGCCGACGCGTGCGTTGTCTTAGCCGCTCAATACCGGGGCCCTAGAGTCGCCGCATGAGACGGCGGACAGGATTGACGGTAGCCGTGGCAGTAGCCCTGGGCTGGGGCGAATGGTTGAGCTGGCGTTGGTCTCGAACTCTTGTGGGGCACAGCGGGGGCGTCTCCGAGGCGGTGGTCGTGCTGGGGTACCGCAACCCCCAACCGACGGCGAACTTCATCAACCGCTGGCGAGTGCGTGCCGGCCTTCGCTCTATCGCCGCCAACGGGCGGGAAACGCGCGTGATTTTCAGCGGCGGCGCGACCGGCACCGGCGCCGCGGAGGCCCAGTTGATGGCTGACTACGCGAAGTCCGTGCTCAGGTTCGACGGCACAGTGTTCCTCGAAGACAAAAGTAGAACGACATGGGAGAACGTCACGAACGTGATCCCGCTGCTTGAGGACGTCGACCGCATCAAGATCGCCTCCCAGCCGGCTCACGCGCTCAAAGCCCGCGCGTACTTGCGGCGGCAGCGCCCTGATCTCGCCGAAAGGCTCGTGCTCGCGGATGACTACCATCCCGGCGAGTGGCTGATCGTCAAACCGCTGCTGGCGCTGTACGGACTGTGGACGCTCCGCCGCCTCAAAGACGACGAACGGAAGGTCTCGCTCTAGCCGGCCGCCACGGCATCACCGGCAGTTTTGCCGTCAACGGCAACGACTTCAGGCCCCACACTGTTCCCTTCGCGTCCAGAGAGGGAGCCGTCATGACCGAACAAGTCCGCAACCGGCCGCAGGAAATGCCGCGTCAGCTCAAATTCGTCCGTGGCTTCCTCTGGCTTCAAGCCGTCCTCAACATCCTCGTCAGCGCGCTCGTGACCTCCCTCGCGATCAACGAACTCGACCACGGCAACGAAGAAGCCGGTCTGCCACTGGTGCTTGCGCTGCTCGGGTTCGTGGTCGCCGCGGTGCTGATCGCGAGCGCGGTGCGGATTTCCCGTGGGGCGCCCTGGGTACGGACGGCGGTCATCGTCGTGGAGGGGCTGACCGTCGTCATCGCGGCGATCGGGCTGTTCACCGGCGGGCCGATCACCCAGCTCATCGGGATGGGCATCGCGATCGGCATCATCGTCACGCTCAACAAACCCGAGGAACGCGCCTGGTTCACCCGCTGACCAGGGCGAACCGCTGGGCGCGCTCGTCCGCTGCCCACAGGCGGCCCGGATCGTGGCCATCGTCAGTGCTCCGCCGTCACCTTGCGGGCGGCCAGGACAGCGAGGACGGCGAGGGCGAGGGTGGCGCCCAGCCCGATGCCCCAGCCCGCCCCGGTCACCGACGAACTGCTCGGGAGCGCGAAGTACAGCGCGCAGACCATGACGATGCCGCCACCGGCCACACCGGCGAGCAGGGCGACTCCGAAGGCATCCGGGCGCAGCAGGGCGCCGAGGACCGTCCCGATCAGGAAGAGCGCCGCGACGACGAGGTAGAGCGCGCCCTCGTCGGCCCGGCTCGACGAGTAGTCGAAAAGCTCGGCGGCCTCCACGATCAGCCCGGTCGTGCCGACGACGCCGAGCAGGATGGCCGCCACGGCGAAACGGTCGCGGGGTTTGCCCATCCCGAGCCGGAAACCCGGGTCACGCCACATCGCCACCACCGCGCAAACGGCCGCGAGGAGCACGCATCCGTCGGCGAGGACGAAGGGCACGGGGCCGAACGGGATCGACGAGAGCAGCGCCAGCCCGCACAGCATCCCCGGGCCCACCGCGCGGCTCGTCTTCACCCTCAGCATCGCGACTCCGGCACCGGTCACGAAAGCGATGAGCGGCAGGGCGATCCAGCCGCCGTCCTCGAAGAACTCCTCGACACTGTCGCTGAGCGTGAAGATCACGACCAGCAGGTACAGCGCGGCCACGAGTGCCAGCACACCGGCGACACCGGCCATCATGCCGAGCTTCGGCCGCGGCGCCATGGCTCGGTATGGCGGTGCGAACGTCGGTTCCGGCACAGGTTCCGGTGCCGCGACACGCACCGGCGCAGGTTCTGGCTCCGCGACAGGCACAGGTTCAGGTTCTGGCTCCGGGCGCGTCTCCGGTTCCTGGATGATCCGGCCCTCGACCCGCACCACGACCTCGCCCGTCGGCCCGGTCACCGTGACCCGCCCTTCGAACGCCCCGATCTCCGCCTGCTCCAGGAAGATCTCGGCCCCGTCGGCGACTTCGGTCACCCGCAGCCAGGGATCCGACGACGCGAACCGGCAGGCCCGCGCGATCGGCGGCCCGGCCGGCCGGATCCGCGCCACCGGCCGCGCACCACGGACGACCTCGCCGAACCGCACCACGTCGGGCTCGGTGCGCACCCTCGCTTCCTGCCGGGCCAGGTCCGCCGCGTCGGCGATGTGCTGGATGTCGGTCTGCGCCATCGTGGTGAGGACTTCGTGGGCTCCGATCGCGACGGAGAGGTTGTCGCTCGCCAGCCGTCGCTGGAGTTCCGTCACCGCGCCGAGGCGGGTGAACATGTTCGGATCCTCGCTCGCCGCGCGCAGATCGGCGGGCACGGGCGACGGTTTGATCCGGCGGCGCCTGCTCCTGGCCAGGTACAGCTCGCCCTGCATTTCGATGTCGCGGCTGGGCGTCTGGTTCGGGTTCCGCTCGCGGACGCTGTCGAACAGGTAGTCGTAAAGCTCGCTGAGCGCGATCCAGCCGTCTTCGTCGCGATCCGCGTCCCCCGTCCGGAGCCCGTCGACCAGCGCCGAGGTGAACACCGACGGCCGCGCGTGGTCGTCGGCGAGGTTGTCGCCCTCGAAGGCGTACTCGATGGAGTTCGACGCGGTGATCACCGCACGGCCGCGGCCGCCGAAACCGCCGCCGGGGAAGGCGTCGAGGACGTTGACCTCACCGGAGGCGCGCACCGCGACCCCTTGGCTGAAAGCGCCGCCGTAGCAGCAGTCCAGCAGCAGCACGATGCTGCGCGAGCGGCTCATCCGCATGCAGCGCTGGACGAAATCGGCGGGCACCGCACTCGACGCCAGCCGTTCCGGCCGGGTGTTGCGGGCGGCGAAGAACAGCTCACCCGACTCGCTTTTCAAGCCGTGGCAAGAGAAATGCACCAGCAGGACGTCGTCCGGCGCGCTGTCGGCGAAGAGATCCTCGACCCGGCCCGCGATCACGTGCGCCGTCTCGTCGCGGACGACCTGGACGTCGAAATCGCTGATCGTGCGGTCGGCGAGGACCTCGGCGAGCGCCTCGGCGTCGGCCGCCGGGGACCGCAGCGCGCTCAGCCCGGGGTTGTCGTATTCCCCGTTGGCGATGATCAGGGCACGCCGCTCGCCGGTCATGACGCCGAATGCCTGCTCACGAAGAGATCGATGAGCTTGTCCTGGTCGCTGAGACTCGCTTCGGACAGCTCCAGCACGTCGCCGTCGATCTCCAGCCGTACCGTCCGCTTCACCCGTCCGCCGCGCGAAAGCCACTCCCGCACGGCCGTCACCACCGAACGCAGGCCGTCGGCGGACTTCCCCAGCGTGACCAGGAGACCGCCCGCGGTCGCCACGTCGAATCCGCGCGAGCCGGGTGGCGCCGCGCCGGCGGGCAGCGCCTTGACGTCGGGGAGCCCGCGTTCGATCAGTTCCCCTCGGAGGTACCCGGCGAGCTGGTCGACCCGCTCGGCGTCGGCCCCGTCCTCACCCAGCTGGACCCGCACCGCTGACGTCATAACCGGCCTCCCTCACCCGTACGGATCGAGGAAACCTCCCGGCCCGTCCGGCGGCAAGGTCCGATCGGGCAGAGATCTTCACGTCAGCTTTTTTCCAAGTACTCCACGCGATCTTCGTCGACGACGTCGGCGATCATATGCGCGAGTCCCAGGTAATTCCCCAAAGCCGGGTCCTGTTCGACGATTTCCAACGCGCGGGCCCTCGCCTCGGCGATGACGTCCTCGTCCTGCAGCAGCGAAAGCAGTTTCAGCGTCGACTTCTTCCCCGACTGCGCGGCGCCGAGGATGTCGCCCTCGCGGCGGAGTTCGAGGTCCATTCTGGACAGTTCGAAACCGTCCGTCGTGGACTCGACGGCGGCCAGCCGCTCCCGGGTCGTCGTCCCGTCCAGGGTTTCGGTGACCAGCAGGCACAGCCCCGGCACGCTGCCCCGGCCGACCCGGCCGCGCAGCTGGTGCAGCTGGCTGATGCCGAACCGGTCCGCGTCCATGATCACCATCGCGGTCGCGTTGGGCACGTTGACGCCGACCTCGATCACGGTGGTCGCGACGAGCACGTCCAGGTCACCCCGGGAGAACGCCCGCATCACGGCGTCCTTGTCGTCGGCGGGCATCCGGCCGTGCAGGACCCCGATCTTCAGCCCCTTCAACGGTCCTTCGGCCAGCTCGGGCGCGACGTCGAGGACAGCGAGCGCCGGTCGCTTGTCGCCCTTGTCCGACGCCGGTTCGTCGCCGATTCGCGGGCAGACGATGTAGGCCTGGTGTCCCTTGCCGCATTCCTCGCGGACCCGCTGCCACGCGCGGTCGAGCCACGCGGGCCGTTCCGCGACCGGCACCACCGACGTCTTGATCGGCGACCGGCCCACCGGCATCACCCGCAGCGCGGAGATCTCCAGATCGCCGTAGACGGTCATCGCGACCGTGCGCGGGATGGGCGTCGCCGTCATGACGAGGACATGCGGGCTGGTGTCGTCGGCGCCGCGGGAGCGCAGCGCGTCCCGCTGCTCCACCCCGAAGCGATGCTGTTCGTCGACCACGGCCAGGCCGAGGTCCGCGAAGGACACCGTGTCCTGGATCAGCGCGTGCGTGCCGACGACGATTCCGGCCTCGCCGCTGACCGTCTCCAGCAACGCCTTCTTGCGTTCCTTGGCGCCCATCGAGCCGGTGAGCAGGGTCACCTTCGTCGCGTTCTCCGCGGCGCCGAGTTCGCCCGCCTGCCCCAGCTCGCCGAGCATCTCGCGCAGGGAGCGGGCGTGCTGCGCGGCGAGCACCTCCGTCGGCGCCAGCAGCGCCGCCTGCCGCCCGGAATCGACGACCTGCAGCATCGCGCGCAGCGCGACCACGGTCTTGCCACTGCCGACCTCGCCCTGCAGCAGCCGGTTCATCGGATGCTCGGTCGAGAGGTCGCGGGAGATCTCGTCACCGATCTCACGCTGGCCCGACGTCAGCTCGAACGGGAGCCGTTTGTCGAAGGCGTCGAGGATGCCGCCGTCGGTGTGCGGGCAGGCTTTCGCGGGCCGGGAGACCAGGGAATGCCTGCGCTGCGCGAAGATCAGCTGCACCGCCATGGCCTCGTCCCATTTGAGCCTGCGGCGCGCGGAGTTCAGCGCCTCCCAGCTCGACGGGCGGTGGATGCCGCGCAGCGCGCTTTCCAGGCCGGGCAGGCCGTACCGGGCGAGCAGTTCCGTCGGCATCGGGTCCTCGTCGACCTCCAGCACGTCCAGCACCTGCCGGACGGCCTTGGCGATCACCCACGTCGGGATGCCCTGCGCCGCCGGATAGACCGGGATGATCTCGGCGAGGAAGTCGTCCATCGCCTCCGCTTGCCGTTCGGCGTCGAACAGTTCGTATTCGGGGTTCGCCAGCTGGAGGACGTCGCGGAAGGCGGTGACCTTGCCCGCGAAGAGCCCGTTCTTGCCGGGGACGAGTTCCTTTTCGCGCCAGGCCTGGTTGAAGAACGTGCATTGCAGACGGCGTTTGCCGTCGGTGATCACCATTTCGAGCAAGGTGCCGCTGCGGGACTTCATCCGGCGCTTGTTGACGCGTTCGATCCGCGCCATCACGGTCGCGTGCTCACCGAGTTCGAGTCCGGCGATGTCGGTGAGCTGGCCGCGTTCGGCGTAGCGTCGGGGATAGTGGCGCAGCAGGTCGCTGACCGTCTCGATCTTGAGGCCGTTGGCGAGTGCCTTCGCCGTCGACGCGCCCACGACCAGTTTGAGGTCCGCGCGCAGGTTCGTCATGCGGTCACTCCACCCCCATCAGCAGCACGGCGTCGGACTGGCCGCCGGCGTAACTCGTCAGCTCGATCTCGGGATGTTCCAGGCGGAGCTGATCGGCGAGTTCGCCGGGCAGCCGGACCGGCGCGTCGACGCCGGTCAGCACGGTGACCAGCTCGCCGCCGAGGGCCAGCATCCGGTTCAGCACGCTGACCGCCGCCGCGACCAGGTTCGTCTCCGAGGCGGGCGCGGGCTCGATCAGCACGACCTCGCCGTCGACGAGGCCGACGACGTCACCGGCCTGCGCCCGGCCCACCCAGGTTAGCGACTCCTCCTGCGCGATCCGCAGTTCGCCACGCCTGGTCGCGGCCGCCGCTTCGGCCATCGCGACCACGTCGTCGTTGGTGCGGCGGTCCGGGTCGTGCACGGCCAGCGCGGCCAGCACCTGGACCGGCGAGACGCACGGGATGACGACGACGTCCCGGTCCGCGGCCATCGCGTGGCCCGCCGCCGCGTCGGCCGCCTCGGTCAGCCGTTTGCCACCGGGAAGGACGGTGACGTGGTGACCGGCGGCCTCGTTGATCAGGCCCAGCATCTCCTCGACCGTCGGCGAAACCCCCGGCGGCACGGAGAGCACCGCGCCCCCCTCGGCCCGCAGCAGTTCGGCCAGCGGCCCGCCGTGGACCACGGCGACCACCGAACGGTCGATGCCGCCGCCGACCTCGACCGGGGTGGGGGTGATCAGCGGCTCGACCCGGACTTTCCGGGGACGGCCCAGCTCGATCCCGGCCTCCAGCGCCGCGCCGATGTCCGCGCAATGCACGTGGACGGCGAAGCCGCCCGCGCCGTCACCGGCCACGGTGACGCTGTCGCCGAGCCCGCTGAGGGTCTTGCGGAGGCCGGGGAGGCGTTCCTCGTCGACGCCGTCGAGGAGGTACATGACCTCCCAGGCCGTCGGTGTCTCGGTCGCGTGGTTGTGGTGCACCTCGAGCGGATGTTCCGGTTCGGTGGCGCCGCCGGAGATCACGCCGGAAAGGGCGTCGAGGACCGCGACGAGGCCGCGGGCGCCCGCGTCGACCACCCCGGCCACGGCCAGGACGGGAAGCTGTTTCGGGGTCTCTTCCAGGGCCTCGGCGGCGACGCTCGCCGCTGTCGCGGCCACCTCTTCGAGTGACCCGGTCGCGCCGCGGACGGCCGCGGCGACGGTGTGGAGGACGGTCAAAATGGTCCCGGCGACCGGACGGCTCACCGCACCCGTGGCGGCCTGGTCGGCGAGCCCGAGCGCCTCCGCGAGCCCTGGCCCGTCGAGGTCCCTGGTCGCCGCCGATTCGGCGATCCCGCGGATGACCTGCGACATGATCACGCCGGAGTTGCCCTTGGCCGCCGCGACCGCGCCCTTGGCGAAGGCCGACAGCGCCTCGGCGGTGTCCTCCGGCTCGGCCCCGGCCAGCGCGTCGCGAGCGGCGGTCATGGTGAACAGCAGGTTGGAGCCGGTGTCGGAGTCGGCGACCGGGTAGACGTTGATGCCGTCGATCGCCGGCCGCAGCACCGACAGGCTGTGCACACAGGCCGCCGACCAGGCCGACACCGCCGCCACGTCCAGCACCCGCACCTGTAACCTCCTAGCTGTTCCAGCGAGGGTATCGACCCGGTGCCGGAGGTCTCTGAGCCACTGGTTACTATGGTCGAGTTGCCCAGCATGCTGGGCGCGTCATTCTTTGTCCCAGATCCAGAGGAGTTCGACGTGGCTGCCGTGTGCGACGTCTGTGGCAAGGGACCGGGCTTTGGCAAGTCGGTCTCGCACTCCCACCGGCGTACCAACCGCCGGTGGAACCCGAACATCCAGACTGTTCACGCCAAGATCGGTCTGTCCCAGCGCAAGCGCCTGAACGCCTGCACCTCGTGCATCAAGGCGGGCAAGGTCGTTCGCGGCTGAGCCGGGTTTTTGGGGAATGGCGGGTGCTCTTCGGAGCACCCGCCATTTTTTATGCGCGTTCAGTCCTCTGGATGCGGTACTTGTGCATGCAAAGGACCGCATCCAGAGGACTAAACGCGAGAAAAGGCTAGGGGAGCTTCCAGTCAACGGGGGCGGAGCCTTGCTGCTCCAGCAGCTGGTTCGCCCGGCTGAAGGGACGCGAGCCGAAGAAACCGGCGTGCGCCGAGAGCGGGCTCGGGTGGGCCGACTCGATGCACGGCACCTTCCCCAGCATCGGCTTCAGGTTCCGCGCGTTGCGGCCCCACAGGATCGCCACCATCGGCTCGTCCCGCGCGGCGAGGGCCTTGATGGCCTGCTCGGTGACCGCTTCCCAGCCTTTGCCCTGGTGCGAGTTCGACTTCCCGGGCTGCACCGTCAGCGACCTGTTGAGCAGCAGCACACCCTGGTCCGCCCACGGCGTCAGATCGCCGTTCGACGGCAACGGGTGCCCGAGATCCTCGCAATATTCCTTGTAGATGTTGATCAGGCTCTTCGGGATCGGCCGGACGTCCGGCGCCACCGAGAAGCTCAGGCCGACGGCGTGCCCCGGCGTGGGATACGGGTCCTGGCCGACGATCAGCACCCGTACGTCGTGGAACGGCTGCTGGAAGGCCCGCAGCACATGCTCACCCGCCGGGAGATAGGTCCGGCCCGCGGCGATCTCCGCGCGGAGGAATTCCCCCATCGCGGCGACCTGCGGCGCCACCGGTTCGAGGGCCTGCGCCCAGCCTGCTTCGACGATGTCCTGCAGCGGTCGTGCGGTCACGGCGTGCGAGCTTACTCACGTCACCCGATACGGCGGAGTTCGACCCTGAACCGGGCCGCACGCTCGACATAGCCGTCGACCACGAGCTTGATCATGTCCGGCCCGAACGACGTGTTCGGCCGCGTCTTCGCCGGGACGCCGAGCGCGATCTGCCCACTGTCCACATGGGACCCATAGGAGAGAACCGCGCCCGCGCCGACCATCCCGCCGTCCTCGACGACGGTTCCGTTCAGCACCACCGATCCCGACGCGATCAGGCAGCCCTCGCCGATCCGCGCGCCCTCGATGTGCACGGAATGCCCGACGGCGGACGACTTCCCGATCACCGTCGGGTCCTGCCGGGTGCAGTGCAGGACGCAGCCGTCCTGGACGTTGGACCGCTCGCCGATCTCGATGCGGCCGTGGTCGCCGCGCAGCACCGTCTGCGGCCAGACCGACGCGAACGCCCCGATCCGGACGTCGCCGATCACCGTCGCGTCGGGATGGACGTAGGCGTCCGGGTGGATCGAGGGTTCGAGGTCGCCCAGTGCGTAGATCGGCATGCGTTCTCCTAGACCAGTGGCTTGCCGAAACAGATGCTTTCCGGCTCGTCCTTGTAGTACCCGAAGCCCGGCATCTCCCGATAACCCGCCGACCGGTACAGCGCGATGGCTTCCGGCTGCTTGTGCCCGGTTTCCAGCACCATGCGCAGCCGCCCGGCCTCGGTGGCCGTCCGCTCCAGGTCGGCGAGGATCGCCCGCGCGAGCCCCCGGCCCCGCGCCGAAGCCGTCACGTACATGCGCTTGATCTCGGCGTCACCGGGCACCAGCGGGTCCGGTCCTTCGTGCGACCGCCACGCTCCACACGCGACCGGGACGTCGTCGAGGTAGGCGGCCAGGAACAAGCCCCTCGGCGGGGCGAACTGCGCCGCGTCCATCGGCGTCTCGTCTTCGCTGCCGTACCGGGCGGCCAGCTCGAGCTGGGCTTCGGCCAGCAGTTTCACCGCGTCGGGGTGGTCGTAGGGCAGCACGCGAAGGTCCATGGACGCGAGATTAGCGAGAAGCCGGATCGCGGGGGGTGCCGAGCGCTAGGTTCTGCTCATGTCGATCGAAGCCCCCCTCACCGGTCTCGCCGAGGCACCCTCGCGCCAGGCCCGTAACTCCGCCGCGTTCTGGGCCGCGACCGGCCGCGCCCGCGGTCATGAGGTGATCCGCCGCCGCGGCTTCCTCGCCGTCGCCGGTGACGAGCGCGCGGGCCTGCGTGTCCTGATCCAGGAACCCGATCTCACTGCCGACGAGGTGGCCGAGATCACCGACCTCACCGGGCGGGCGACCGGCCCGGTGGACGCCGAGGATCCCTTCAGCGCCACCGATCTCAACCACCTCGGGGACATGCGCAGCTGGCAGATGCCCGTCATGCTGTGGCCGCCCGCCCCCGTCGCCGAACCTTCGATGGAGGTGTCGCGGGTAACCGGGGAGGACGACCTGCGCGCGGCCGAACGAGCCGTGATCGCGGGCTTCGAACTCGCCCGCTTCGAGCCCTACCGCGCGGGCGAGCTGTTCCCCATGGCCTTGCTCCGGGAGGCCGGGGTCGAGGTGTTCGTGGCGCGGCTCGACGGCGAGGTCGCCGGAGCGTGCGTCACCGCCGTCGAGGACGGCTTCGGCAGCCACTACTGGGTCGGCACCCCGGACGCCTTCCGCTCTCGTGGCGTCGGCCGCGCCGTCATGCTCGGCTCCCTCGCTCCGCTGGCCGGGATGCCGGTCACGCTCACCTCTTCCCGGCTGGGCAGGCCGCTGTACGAATCCCTCGGGTTCACCGTCGCCGGCGAATCGACCTGGTGGGCCACCCGCTGAGCCGGTGAGATCAGCGCCAGTGCGCCCAGCCGCTGTCGTGTCCGTAGGGCTTCCCGTCCACCGTGACCCCCGAATCCGGCATGGTCACCACGCCGATCTCCGTCCAGCCCTCCGGCAGATCGGCGAAGGCGGGGAAGGTGGCCGCGAACGCGTGGTCCTCGCCGCCGGTGAGCACCCATTTCAGCGGGTCGGCGCCGAGCGCGGTGCCGACCTCGGTCAGCCTGCTCGGGATGTCGAGGTCGGCCGTCCGCACGTCGATCCCCACGCCGGAGGCGACGGCGATGTGGCCGAGGTCGGACAGCAGTCCGTCGGATACATCGATCATCGACGTCGCGCCGCCGTCGGCCGCGCGGATACCCGCCTCGTAATCCGGTTCGGGGCAGCGCTGCGCGTTGACCACGCTGACCGGTGAGCGGAAGCCCCGCCCGAGCACGGCGAGCCCGGCGGCCGCCCAGCCGAGCCGTCCGCACACCGCGACGACGTCGCCGGGCCGGGCGCCGGACCGGGTCACCGGTTCCCGGCCACCGAGGTCACCCAGCGCGGTGACACTGATCACGATCTGGTCGGCGCCCACCATGTCGCCGCCGACGATCCCGACGCCGGCGCGTTCGGCTTCGGTCCACATGCCCTGGGTGAGTTCGGTGACGAGCGCCGTCTCGGTGTCCGGCGGGCAGGCGAATCCCACGAGGACGGCCGTCGGGCGGGCGCCCATGGCGGCGATGTCGGTGAGGTTCACCGCGACCGCCTTGCGCCCCACCTGATCGGCGCTGGACCAGTCGAGGCGGAAGTGCACGCCCTGCACGAGGACGTCGGTGGAGGCCACCGTCCGGCCGTCCGGAGTGGCCACGACGGCCGCGTCGTCCCCCGGTCCGAGCAGCGTCGTCTCCGGCTGTTTCCGGCCGGCCGTCACCGCTTCGATCAGCCGGAATTCACCGGTCCCGGCGACCGTGCCGTCATTCGGTGACACCCGTCACCTCCACTTTCCCTTGTCCGGACAAATGTCGATCACCGATAGTCGGATGCCCTAGGTTTTTCCCGGGGCTGGCGATACGTTGCTACAACGTTCCTACCTTGAGCCGACTTTTACGAAGGGGCGCGCCGTGGTCCACGCATACATCCTCATCCAGACCGAGGTCGGCAAAGCCGCCGCGGTCGCCGCGGAGATCTCCACCATCTCCGGTGTCACCAGTTCGGAGGATGTCACCGGCCCCTACGACGTCATCGTCAAGGCCGCCGCCGACACCGTCGACCAGCTCGGCCAGCTCGTCGTCGCCAAGGTGCAGAACGTGGAAGGCATCACTCGGACACTGACCTGCCCGGTCGTGCATCTGTAAGAGGTGGTGTAGTGGTCCGGTGGCTGACACGGACACCGGCGCTCCCCCGAAACCACTGCTGATCGCGGCCGCCTGCCTGGCGATCCTGCTCCTCGCGGGGGTGGCTGTCTTCGGGCTGACCCGCGGTGCGGATTCCGACGCCCCGGCCGCCGACGGTCCTCTCCCGCTCGTGCCGGTCCCGGCGCCGCAGTCGGGTTCGCCGGACTGCGCGAAGCTGATCGGCGCGCTGCCGCACGAGCTCACCTCGTCCGGGAACACCCTGGTCCGGCGGAAACTGGCCGACCCCGCCCCCGAGGCGACGGTCGGCTGGGGCACCGGCGACCCGGTGGTCCTGCGGTGCGGGCTCGGCAAACCGCCGGAGCTGACCCCGACCTCGCAGCTGCGGACGATCAACGGCGTCCAGTGGCTGCAGGTCGAGGGCGAGGGCTCCGCCACGTGGTTCGTGGTGGACCGTCCCGTCTACACGGCGCTCACCGTGCCGGGCACCGCGGGGACCGGGCCGCTCCAGACCGTTTCGGACGTCATCGGCGCCAATCTCCCCGCGGTACCGCTGCGCTTCTGATCAGGGCAGGAGCAGGCTCTTGCCGGTGTACCGCCGCGCCTCGATGTCCGAATGCGCGGCGGACGCCTCCGCCAGCGGGTACGTCCGGCCGATGACCGGCGTCAGCGCGCCGTCGGCGGCCAGCCGCAGCACTTCCCGCACCCGCCGCGGCGTCTCCGGCCAGAAACCGACCAGCTGCGCCATGTCCACAATGGTCAGCCGGGCCCGGTCCGCGTCGCCGATCACGGTCTCCGCGCCGCTGGACATGCCGTAGCCGGAGACCCGGCCGCCGTTCTCCAGCAGCGCGAGCGAGGCCGCGCCCAGTTCGCCGCCGACGCCGTCGAACACCACGTCCAGCCGTCGCCCTCCGGTGCGGGCGAGGACCTCGCCGGTCCAGTCGGGCGTCGCGTAGTCGACCGGCTCGGCCCCCAGTTTTCGGGCGATGGCGGCCTTTTCCGCGCCGCGGACCGCCGCGATGACGGTGGCACCCGCCGCACGGGCGAGCTGCACCAGCAGGCTGCCGAGACCGCCGACGCCCGGTGCCACCAGGATCCGCTCCCCGGCCACGACCGGGGTCTTCTCCAGCAGGGCCAGCGCAGTGCTGCCGTCGTCGAACAGCGCCACCGCGTGCTGGGGGTCGAGGCCTTCGGGGATCGGGAAGGTGTCGTCGGGCCGCGCGATGACCGTGTCCGCGTAGCCACCGCCGTATCCGCCGGCCGCGTGGGTGATGACGGGCTTGCCCAGCCAGGTCTCGTCGACTCCGGCGCCCACCGCCTCGACGATGCCCGCCACCGCGCCGCCCGGCACGTACGGCGGCTCGACCGCGAACACGTCGGGGCCTTCGCCACGGCGGATGAGGGCGTCGAGCCAGCCGACCCCGGCCGCCGTCACCGCGACGCGGAGCTCACCCGCGTCGGGGTCCGGAGTGGGCAGCTCGATCGGTTCGAGAACGCCGGGATCGCCGAAGCGGGACACTCTGATCACATGCATGACCAGAAGCTATGACCTCCACCTTGCTGGAGGTCAAGATTCAGCCGCCGAGCACGGAAAGCAGGGGCTTGAGGGCGGCTTGGAGGGCTTCTCGCGAACAACCCGCGTACCCGATGAGGTTCCCGAACACCGTCGGTGTCCCGGCGAAGTGCCGGGCGAGCCCGTCGAGCCGGATCCCGGCGCGTTCCGCCGCCGCCATCCGCGCCGCCTCCTCTTGCGCCGATCCACAAGGGACGACCAGATGCGCCCCCGCGTCGTCGCCGAGCACCGGGATCCCCGCCGACGTCAGCGCGGCCGAAACCAGCGACCGGCGCTCCGACAGTTCCCGCCGGAGCTTCCGCAGATGCCGCCCCAGATCTCCGTGCCGTGCCAGTTCGACGAGCACCCGCTGCCCGGCCGGCGACGGACGGGTGCCGGTCGCCTCCCGGTATTCCAGCACCGCGGCCGCGACCTGCGGCGGCGCGACCATCCAGCCCGCGCCCAGCGCCGGGGTCAGGATCTTGCTCGTGGTCCCGAGATGCGCGACGACGTCCGGAGCGAGCGCCGCCAGCAACGGCAGCGGCGCGACGTCGAACCGCAGCTCGCCGTCGTAGTCGTCCTCGATCACCAGCATGCCCTCGGCGCGGGCGAGTTCGACCAGCTCGACACGGCGGGAGGCGCTCATCCGGCTGCCGAGCGGATACTGATGCGCGGGCGAGCAGTACACGGCGCGCACGCCTGCCGGGATGGCGTCCGGGCGCAGGCCCTCTTCGTCGACTTCGGCCGCGACGACCTCCAGCCCCGCGCGCCGGAACGCCTGCACCGCGCGCTGATAACCCGGCTCCTCGATCGCGACCCGGTCGCCGCGCGAGAGCACCGCGCCCGCGAGTTCGATCACCGCCGCCGTGGTGCCGCCGGTGGCCAGCACGGTCCCGGCGGCGAGGCCGCGGTGCCGCAGCAGATGCTCGGACACCGCGTCGCGGTACGCGGGCAAACCGACCCTGTCCTCGCGATAGGTCGGGCGCGGGTCGGCGGCCGCCCGCCACGCGCGGCGCCAGGCCGCCTTCTCGAGTCCGTCGGCCCATGGCACGCCGGGGGTGAGGTCGACCAGTGTGGGCGGCGTGGCGGGGGTGCCGGGCACGGGACCTTTCGACGGCCTGTCCGCGGGCGGTGTCGTGGTGACGTACGTGCCGGAGCCGTGACGTCCGGCGATCCAGCCCTCCGCGTGAAGCTGCTCGTACGCCGCCGACGTCACGGTGCGGCTGACGCCGAGCCGGTGCGCGAGCGCCCTGGTCGAGGGCAGCCTGTCGCCACCGCGCAGATGCCCGTCGCCCGCGGCCGTGCGCAGGGCGTCGGCCAGCTGGACCGCGAGGGGGACGAGCGAATCGCGGTCGAGACTGACCGGCAGGGCGGTGTCGGACATGCTGTACTCCGCGCTCCTGAGGAAGTGGCCTTCTCAAGTATAGGAGAATTGGACGTTATTACAGGCCACTCTCGTGGGTGAGACTACTCGCATGTCCACCCCGCTCTCCCCCACCGGCCGGACCACCCTCGGCCGCAAGAAGAACCGCGCGCTCACTGACCGATCGGCGCTGTACGCCGTGCTCGACGAAGCCCTCGTCTGCCACCTCGGTGTCGTGCGCGACGGCGTCCCGCTGGTCATCCCGACCGGCTACGGCCGCGACGGGAACACGCTCTACCTGCACGGATCCACCGGCGCGCGGAGTATGCGCGATTCCGACGGCGTCGAGGTCTGCGTCACGGTGACCCTGCTCGACGGCATCGTCTACGCGCGTTCGGTCAACAACCATTCGATGAACTACCGCAGCGCGGTGATCCTGGGCAAGGCCACCGCGGTCACCGACGCCGAGCGGAAGATGCACGGCCTTCGCGTGCTGACCGATCACCTCGCGCCCGGTTCCTGGGAACACGCGCGGGACATCAACGCGAAGGAGTTCGCGTCGGTTTCGGTGCTGGAACTGGACCTCACCGAGGCGTCGGTGAAGATGCGCGGCGAGGGTCCCGACGATCCCGAGGACGAGGTCGCGGCCGATCTCGCGTGGGCGGGGGTGCTACCGGTGCGGACCGTGTTCGGGGAGCCGGAGCCGTCGGCCGACCTGGTGAGTGAGTGGACGGTGCCGGACCATGTGAAGCGACGGGTCGGGTAGGCCGTCGCGGATGTTATGAACGGGACTTTCATAACAAATTTTGTTATGAAAGTCCCGTTCATAACATCTTTTTCGTCCTCGGGTCCGGAGGAGCCTTTTCCAACCTGGTTGTGGCTCGGGGCTGAAGGGCGCTTTCCCCGCATCGCATGCGGGGAAAGCGCCCTTCGCCGCGTGAGATGAGGGGAAGGGGCCCTTCAGCCCGCTCCCGCCCGACGCCAGGTTCCGGGTGGTGGTGTCGCCCCTTCGGCAAGGCGGACGGGCCTTGATCAGGTCGCGAGGGAGCAGGGTCACATCCCCCACCCCGGAACCCCCGGATGGAAAAGTCGCTATGAAAGGACCTTTCCTTGCAAATTTTGCAAGGAAAGGTCCTTTCATAGCGAACACTGGGGGGGTTACGGGCGGTGGCGTGGCAGCCGCACAGTGAAGGTCGTCGACCCAGGCTCGCTCTCCACCTCGATCGTCCCGCCGTGCGCCGACACCAGCGAGAGCACCACCGAGAGGCCCAGCCCGGTCCCGCCGTTGCCGCGGGTGCGGGCGGTGTCGACCCGGTAGAACCGGTCGAAGATCCGGTCCCGCGCGTCCGGCGGGATGCCGGGGCCGGTGTCGCTCACCCGCAGGACGCATTCCGCGTCCGACGCCGAAGCCGACAGCGTGACCGCCGTCCCGGGCGGCGTGTGCACCGCGGCGTTGGCGAGCAGGTTGTCCAGAACCTGCCGCAGGCGCACCGGATCCGCTTGCAGGACAACACCTTCCGGCAGCGGTCCGACGCTCAGCGGATGCTCGGGGCGCCCGGCGGCGAAGGCCTCCCCCGCGTCGGTGACCAGCTCGGCGAGGTCGACGTCGACCAGGCGCAGCGGCGCTTCGGTCTCCGGCGCGTCGAGGCGCGCGAGGAGCAGGAGGTCGTCGACGAGCACGCTCATCCGCTCGGTCTCTTCACGGATCTTCGACAGATGCGCCTCGCGTTCGGCGGGTTCGTTCGCCGCCGCGTAGCGGAAAAGCTCGGCGTAGCCCCGGATCGACGTCAGCGGCGTGCGGAGTTCGTGCGAGGCGTCGGCGATGAAGCGCCGCAGCCGTTCGTTCGCCTCGCGGCGCGCGACCAGTGAGGAATCGAGGTGCGCCAGCATCACGTTGAACGCCGTCCGCAGCTCCTCGACCTCGGCGCCGCCGCCGTTCGCCGGTGCCCGCACCGGGAGATCGGCGTTCGTGGTGAGGTCGTGCGACGCGATGTCGTGCGCGGTCCCGGCCATGTCGCTCAGCGGCCGCAGCCCGCGCCGCAGCACCAGCCGTCCGGCGATCACCAGCACCGCCAGCGCCAGCAGGAACGCGACGACCTCGACCATGATCAGCTGGCTCACCGTCCGGTCCAGATCCGCCTGCGGCGCGGCGCTCACCAGCACGATGTTCTGGCTGGGCTCGATCGGGCAGGCCCGGACACGGTAGGTGCCCTTGTCCTCGATGTAGACGGTGCGCAGGACCTCGGTTTGCGTCGCGTCCTCGGCGACCTTTTCGAGCGCCTTCGTGTCCGGCGGCAGCGAACCGCCCGACTGCGGCAGCGCGTCGCCGTCCCGCACCGCGAAGACCGCGGAGAACCAGCCGTAGGACTGCTGGGGTTTCCCGCCGTGCGTGGTGCGCAGCGACGGGACCTGGCTGATCTGGGTCTTGGCGAGCTGTTCGTCGAGCCGGTCGTTCAGGTAGCCCTTCATGATGCCGACCATCACGGTGCCGACGACGGCGAACACGACCAGCGCCAGCGCACCGAGCCCGAGCGCCAGCCGGGTGCCGAGCCTTGATCGGCGCCAGGCGTCGAGCCACCGGCGCAGCATGGTCATCTCGCCGCCTGCCGGACCACGTAGCCCACTCCGCGCACGGTGTGGATCAGCGGTTCGCGGCCGGCGTCGAGTTTGCGGCGCAGATGCGAGATGACGAGTTCGACCACATTGGACCGCCCGCCGAAGTCGTACTCCCAGACGTGGTCGAGGATCTGCGCCTTCGTCAGCACCGAGGGCGAACGCCGCATGAGATACCGCAGCAGTTCGTACTCGGTCGGCGTCAGCTCGGCGGGTTCGCCGTCGCGCGCGACCTCGCGGGTGTCCTCGTTCAGGGTCAGATCGCCGACCCTCAGCACGGCCGCCGTCCTGGCCTGCTTGCTGCTGCGGCGCAGGACCGCGCGCAGCCGCGCCATCAGCTCCTCGACGGAGAACGGCTTGACGAGGTAGTCGTCCCCGCCGCGGGTGAGCCCGGCGACGCGATCCGCCGTCGCGTCCTTCGCGGTGAGGAAGACGACGGGCACGGCCGTCCCGGACTCGCGGAGCTTGTCCAGCACGGTGAACCCGTCGATCCCGGGCAGCATCAGGTCGAGCACGACGATGTCGGGTACGAATTCGGCCGCCCGTTCGAGGGCGGCCTCGCCCGATCCGGCGGTGACCGCCTGCCAGCCCTCGTAGCGGGCGACGGTGGCGACCAGATCCGCGATATGCGGCTCGTCGTCCACCACGAGCAGGCGAACGGGGTTCTCGGTGTGCACGAACCCCATCCTCCGTGACCGCGCGCGCGAGGGCGAGGCGGGAGCGCACACGACAGGAAGCCGACAGCTTCCGCCCAGAAAGGTCACAGGTTGGCACCGCAGGCTCGGTACTTGAACCGGACCGGAAGGGACCACGTGTGACCACCATGACGCAGACCGCCGTGAAACCGCGCCCGGCGATCCGTCCCAGGATCGCCGCACGCGCCGGGCTCTTCACCTTCCTCGGGGCCAACGTGGCCGCCGTGACCATGCTCTTCTTCGCCGCCGGGCCGTCGGACAACGTCCTCATCAGCATCGGCAGGCTGGCCGGGCTGTACGGGGCGCTGGCGATGGCGTTCCAGCTGCTGCTGGTCGCCCGGTTGCCGTGGCTGGACCGCCGTCTCGGCATGGACCGGCTCACCGTCTGGCACCGCTGGACCGGGTTCAGCCTCCTGTGGACGCTGCTCGCCCACTTCGTCTTCATCGTCTTCGGCTACGCGCAGGTCGAGGACAACGGCGTGGTGGACGAGTTCGTCACGATGGTGACCAAACTGGAGGGGATCCTGCGCGCGGTCGTCGCGTTCGCGCTCATCCTGCTGGTCGGCGCCGTTTCCGCGCGTTTCGCACGACGGCGGCTGGCCTACGAGACCTGGCACTTCATCCATCTGTACACCTACGCCGCGGTCGTGCTGGCGTTCACCCATCAGATCGCGCTGGGCGGGTCGTTCGCTTCCTCGCCGGGCGCACAGGCCTACTGGTGGGCGGTGTGGGGTGTCGCTCTCGGCTCGGTGGTCGCCGGCCGGGTCGGGCTGCCGCTCGCGCGGAACCTGCGGCACCGCTTGCGGGTGGTCGCCGTGGTCCCCGAATCCCACGACGTCGTCTCCGTGTACATCTCCGGCAAGGACCTCGACAAGATGCCCGCGAAGGCCGGGCAATTCTTCCTGTGGCGCTTCATGACCCGGGATCGCTGGTGGCAGGCGAATCCGTTCTCGCTGTCGGCCGCGCCCGACGGCCGCACCCTGCGGCTGACCGCGAAGGCCGCCGGTGACGGCAGCGCGTCGTTGCGTTCGCTGAAGGTCGGCACACGGGTGTTCGCCGAAGGACCGTACGGCGCGTTCACCACGATGCACCAACGGAAACCGGACGCGCTGCTGGTGGCGGGCGGTGTCGGGATCACGCCGATCCGCGCGCTGCTGGAGGAGATCTCCGGGCACGTCGTGGTGCTCTACCGCGTCCGCGACGAACGCGACGCCGTCCTGCTGCCGGAACTGACGGGGCTGGCGCGGGCACGCGGCGCGGTCGTGCGAGTCCTCAGTGGACCGTCCGATCAGGCCGGTCCGCACGGTCCGGTACTCGGCGCGCACAACCTTCTGCGGCTGGTGCCGGACGTGACGGAGCGGGACGTCTTCGTCTGCGGGCCGCCCGGGATGACCTCGGCGACGTTGCGCAGCCTGCGTGAACTGGGCGTGCCGAACCAGCAGGTCCACGCCGAACGTTTCAGTCTCGCCGCCTGAGCCAGGGAGTCCCCGATCATGAAGAAGACCATCGTCGCCGCCACGGTCGCCCTTTCGGCCGCCGGGTTCCTCGGTGTCTGGCTGTACGAACCGGGTCCGCTCGGTTCGGAGACCGTGGCCGTCGCCGCGCCCGCCCCGTCCTCGTCCACTGAGTCCACTGAGTCCTCTTCGGACGGTGGCGCCTCCGAAGGTGCGGAGCGCACCATCGACGGCTCGGTGGAGAGCAACCGGTACGGCACCGTCCAAGTGCGACTGGTGATCTCCGCCGAGGACAGGATCTCCGAGGTCCAGCTGCTGCGACGGCCGACCAGCGGCCGCGGGGTCGACGCGATCCCGGTCCTGCAGGCGGAGACGCTGACCGCGCAGAGCGCCGACATCGACACCGTCTCCGGGGCGACGTCGACGAGCGAGTCGTACGTCAAGTCGCTGCAGGCGGCGCTGGACGCCAGATGAACCGCGTCGAGCAGGTGATGGGGCTGCCGGTCTCGGTCGACGTCCGGGCGGGCGGCGAACTCGTCGAGCACGCCGTCGACGGTGTCTTCGGCTGGCTGCGCGAGGTCGACGACCGGTTCAGCCCGTTCAAGGCCGGAAGCGAGGTCTGCCGCTACGACCGCGGCGAACTCGCCCCGTCGGAACTGAGCGACGACCTGCTCGAAGTGCTTTCGTTGTGCGACCACTACGAACGGCTGTCCGGCGGGGCGTTCACCGCCCGGCTCCCCGGACGGCGGCTCGACCCGAACGCGGTCGTCAAGGGCTGGGCCGTGCAGCGGGCGGCGGGACTGCTGCTGGCCGAGGGCCTGGACGTCTTCTGTATCAACGCCGGCGGCGACGTCGTCACCTCCGGCGAACCGGAACCCGGCCGCCCCTGGCGGGTCGGCATCCGGCATCCCGAACGGCCGGACTCGCTCTGCGCCGTGGTGGAGTCCTCCGGCGGCGCCGTCGCGACGTCGGGGGAATACGAACGCGGAGCCCATATCCTCGACGGGCGGACGGGGCGCCCGGCCACCGGGCTGCTGAGCGTCACCGTCGCCGCCGACGACCTCGTCACGGCGGATTCGCTGGCCACGGCCGCTTTCGCGCTGGGGACCGAGGGAATCGCCTGGGTCGCTTCGCAACCCGGTTGCCAGGTCCTGATCATCGACGCGGAGCGCCAGGTGCACCGGTCGCCGGGGCTGCGGCTCGGTTAAATCCGTTGGCCGGGTCTCCCGGGCTCGGGCAGACTGCGGCGTCATGACCTCTGTCGTACAGAACTTCTTTTTCGACTGTGCCGACGCTTACGAGCTAGGGCGTTTCTGGAGCGGCGTCGTCGGCAAGCCGATGGCCGACGACGACCGGCCCGGCGATCCCGAGGCGATCATCATGATGGACAACGGGGTCACGCTGTACTTCGGGCAGGTCCCGGAGCCGAAGACGGTGAAGAACCGCATCCATCTCTGCCTCGAACCCGACATCCCGCGCGACGAGGAGGTGGAACGCCTGCTGAAGCTCGGCGCGACCCTCCTGCACGACCGGCGCAACCCGGACGGCACCGGCTGGGCCGTCCTCGGCGACCCCGAGGGCAACGAGTTCTGCGTGCTGCGCAGCGCCGCCGAAAAGGCCGTGGCTTCGTGAACGACTACCTCACCCTCAACCGCGCGAACTGGGACGAACGCGCCCCGGCGCACGCGGCGTCGGCGGACTACGGCTACGACCGGTTCGTCAAGGACCCCGCGCATCTCAGCGGCGTCGTCCGGTTCGACCGGCCGCTGCTCGGTGACATCTCCGGTGCGCGTGGCGTGCACCTGCAGTGCCATATCGGCACGGACACGCTTTCCCTGTCCCGCCTCGGTGCGCGGATGACCGGACTCGACTTTTCCCCGCCGTCGCTGGAGATCGCGCGACGGCTGGCCGCCGAGACCGGCGCGGAGATCGACTACCACGAGTCCGATGTGTACAGTGCCGCCGACGTGCTGGGCGCCGGGGAATTCGACCTGGTCTACACGGGAATCGGCGCGCTCTGCTGGCTTCCCGACATCGCCCGCTGGGGACGGACGGCCGGCGCGCTGCTGCGGCCGGGCGGGCGGCTGTTCATCCGGGACATGCACCCGATGCTGGGCACCCTCGACGAGACGCAGCCGGTGATCACGCCGCGGTACCCGTACTTCGAGCAGACCGAACCGCTGGTCTTCGAGGTGCCGGGGACCTATGTGGACACCGACGTGTCGTTCCAGCACAACCGGACGCACGAGTGGAACCACGGGCTGGGCGAGATCGTCATGTCGCTGCTCGACGCGGGGCTGACGCTGACGCGGCTGGTGGAGCACGACAGCGTGCCGTGGAACGCGCTGCCCGGCTTCATGACCGTGGACCCCGCGACGGAGGAATGGCGGCTGACGAAGGACCCTCAGCGGCTGGCGGCGAGTTACACGATCGAGGCCGTGAAACGCGTCTAGAGGACTAAACGCGGGCTGCGCGTCCAGAGGACCAAACGCGCGGCGAACGCTCCGTCACGAACGCTTGCCCACCGACCGGCCGGGTTTGAAGAATGGACGGTATGTCGAGCGAATCCCGACGGCCGCTGGTCGCCGTCGCCGCCTTGGGCGGCACCATCTCCATGGTCCCCGGCGACGGCGAGGACCACGCGGTCCCCCGGCTCAGCGCCAAGGATCTGCTCGGCGGCCTCGTCGACGACCTGGCGATGGACATCCGCGCGGAGACACTCGCGGGTATCTCCAGCGCGTCGATGGACTTCGCCACGCTGATCAAGACCCGGGACTGGGCCGCGCAGGCCGTCGACGAAGGCGCCCAAGGCGTCGTCGTGGTCCAGGGCACGGACACGCTCGAAGAGACCGCGTACTTCTTCGAGCTGACTTGGGCTTCCGAGGCGCCGATCATCATCACCGGCGCCATGCGCAATCCCAGTCTGCCCAGCGCCGACGGCGCGGCGAACCTGGTCGCCGCGCTGACCGTCGCAGCCGATCCTCGCAGCCGCGGCCGCGGTTCGCTGGTCGCGTTCAACGACGACGTCCACCTCGCGCGCTGGGTCCGCAAGGCGCATTCGAGCCACGTCGAGGCGTTTTCGTCGAATCCCGCCGGGCCGCTCGGGCTGCTCGCGGAAGGCGCGGTGCACTACTTCCACCCGGTCGCCGCCCGTCCGGCGGCGTTGCCGGTGGGGAACGCGGACTTCTCCGGGCTGGTACCGATCGTCGAGAGCGGCGTCGAGGACACCGGGGAACTCCTGGAGACGCTGGTCAAGGCCGGGGTCAAGGGGGTGGTGATCGCGGCGAACGGCGCCGGGCACGTCTCGGCGGGGGCCGCGGACGTGATCGAGCGTGCGCTGCCGGAGGTGCCGATCGTGATCGCCGGCCGCACCGGAGCCGGGCCGACGTTCCGGAGTACCTATGGCTTCCGCGGTTCGGAGTCGGACCTGATCGCGATGGGCGCGACCATGGCAGGCTGGCTCGACCCGCGCAAATCCCGGCTCCTGCTGCACACCCTGCTCGCGACCGGCGCGTCCAGGGACCGTATCGAGGCCGAATTCCGGCTGCGCGGCGACCTCGACACCTAGCGTTTCGTCCAGCGTTTCGCTAGTCCCGGATCGGGCCGGAGATGGGGTCCAGGTGGTAGGGACGCATGGCGCGCGGCCCGTGCCGGTAGACGTGCACGCTGACGGCGGGGTCCGGCCCCTCGTTGCGCACCTCGTGGATGTAACCGGGACCGAAGACGCGTGACTGGCCCGCCGACAGCGAATGCAGCTCCGTCACGGCCCGGCCGTCGACGGCGCGTCGCGCGACTGTCTCGTTCAGCTGCCCGCTGACCACGGTGAACGCGCCCGCGGCGAACTCGTGGTCGTGCAGGTCGGTGTGCTGGCCGGGAAGCCAGCTCATCAGCCAGATCTCCTGGAGTTCGTCGCTGTCGACGAGCGCGGAGAACCGCTCCTCCGGGTCGTAGCGCAGCAGATGCCGCCAGCGGTCACGGTCCGCGGCGAACTCGAGCGCGACGCGCACCGGGTGGCGCAGGGCTGGGTTTTCGGGAATGACGAGCGTGTTGTCCGGTACGGCGAACATGAAGGTGTCCTCGCAGAAGGAAGAGGGTGTCGAACTGGGCCGGGGCGGGGTTCACCGACAACAGCGACACGACACGCACGCGACGGCGCCAAGACCCGAGAGGCCCCGCGACACAGTCATCCCACGTGCGAACATGCCCTCAGCGAACCAGTACGGAGCCCGGCGGTCAACAGATCTCACACCGTGGACCATGAGTTCCGCACGTACCGACCATGCTGGCAGCACGAATCCGGCCCGGTCTGTCGCGATCGTGCGGTCTTGCTTGCCTCGCGCCTCAGGACCACTCGTGCTTCTGTGACCGCCCCAGCAGTTCGGCTCCCGCCCGCCGCGGGTCGACCCCTTCGTGGCACACGCGGTGCATCGCGTCGGTGATGGGCATGTCGACGCCGTGGCTGAGCGCGAGTTCCCGGATCGACGTGCACGACTTGACGCCCTCGGCCACCTGCCCGCCCGCGGCGTCCAGCGCCTGCTGCAGGGTCTCTCCCCTGCCCAGCCGCTCACCGAAGGTCCGGTTGCGCGACAGCGGCGAGGAACACGTCGCCACCAGGTCGCCGACGCCGGCGAGCCCGGCGAAGGTGAGCGGGTCGGCGCCGAGTTTCGCGCCGAGCCGCGCCATCTCGGCCAGCCCGCGGGTGATCAGCGTCGCCATCGTGTTGGTGCCGAGCCCCAGCCCGGCCGCCATCCCGCAGCTCAGCGCGATGACGTTCTTGCACGCGCCGCCCAGTTCGCAGCCGACGACGTCGGTGTTGGTGTACGGCCGGAAGTACTGGTTGAAGCTAGCCTGCTGGATCGCCTTGGCGTTGTCGTGGTCCGTGCACGCGACGACCGCGGCCGACGGCTGCCCGAGCGCGATCTCCTTCGCCAGGTTCGGCCCGGAAACGACCACGATCCGGCCGTCCTCGACGCGAGCGATCTCGGCGATGACCTCGCTCATCCGCTTGAGCGTGCCGAGTTCGACACCCTTCGCAAGACTCACCAGGATCGCGTCGGAGGGCAGCAGACCGGACCACTCCGACAGATTGGTCCGCAGCGTCTGGCTCGGTACCGCGAGGACCACGGCCTGCGCACCGTCGAGCGCCTCGGCCGGATCCGCGGTCGCGGTGATCCGCGCGGGCAACTCGATATCGGGCAAATAGGACGAATTCCGGTGCTGGTCCCGGATCTCCGCCGCGACCTCGGGCCGCCGGGCCCAGATGGTCACGTCGCGGCCGGCGTCGCCGAGCACCTTGGCGAACGCCGTGCCCCACGATCCGGCGCCGAGTACGGTCACCCGCTGGACCTCGGCCATCAGGCGTCGTCCTCCGGCTTCTTCGCGGGCGGTTCCTCCTGGCGGATCTCCGCGAGCAGGGTGGTGATCTCGGTCATCATCAGCTCGGTGACCTCGCGCAGCTTGGACGCGCTGCGCGTGGACCCGTCCTTGTAGGCGGACAGGTCCATCGGCTCCCCGACCAGATGCGTGATCGTCTTGCGCGGGAACGGCGTGAACTTCTTCGTGTACCCGTTGAAGATGTGGTTCGTGCCCCAGCGGGCGATCGGGATCACCGGCACGTCGGTCTCCAGCGCGAGCCGCGCCGCGCCGGTGAACGGCTTCTTCGGCCAGCCGTCCGGATCCTTGCTGATCGTCCCCTCCGGATAGATGACGACGACCTTGCCGTCACGCAACGCCTGGTGGGCGGCCTTGAGGCTGTCGCCGGCGGCGGCCGAACCGCGCGAGACCGGGATCTGGCCCGCGCCGACGAAGATCTTGCCGAAGACCGGCGTCCTGGTCAGGCTCTCCTTGCCGAGGAACCGCGGCACCCGCTTCTGCCGGTGCACGAACACCGCGTCCACCGCCGGGTCCATGTGGGACACGTGGTTGAGCAGCAGCAGCGCGCCGCCTTCGCGGGGGATCTTCTCCTCACCGCGGTAGACGCGCCTGGCGATGGCCGTCGCCGGATAGAACAGTGCGGCGGCGACGCCAACCCAGAAGCCGCCCTTCTCACGCCGGGCCAATTCGTCCTCCTCGAAGTCGCACGTGCCGTCCCAGACCCCTGATCCTGCCGCCCGCGTACGAGCGGGGTCCAGGGAGGGTCGGGTAAGAATGCAGATGTGGACGTGGACCTGATCGTGCCGATGAAACGCCCGGCGCAGGGCAAGTCGCGCCTTCGCGGCGCGGTCGTGCCCGAGCGGCACGCCGAACTGGTGCTGGCGCTGGCGTACGACACGCTGGCCGCGGCGACCTCGGCGGACGGCGTCCGCCGGGTACTGGTGGTCGCCGCGGACCCGGCTTCGGTGGCGGATCTCGCCGAGCTGGGCGTGGAAATCGTCGCCGAACCTTCGCGAGGCGGATTGAACGCCGCCCTGCGTCACGGCGCGGAACTGCTGCGCCGGGACACCCCGTCCGGTCTCGTCGGCGCCCTGCAGGCCGACCTGCCCGCGTTGCGGACCGAAGACCTCACCGCCGCGCTCGCCGAGGCCGCGGGCGAGCGGGCCTTCGTCGCGGACCGGCAGGGAACGGGCACGACCCTGTTGCTCGCCGGAGCGGGCCGGGCCCTCGAACCCCGGTTCGGCGAGGGTTCCGCGCGGGCGCACGCCGCCTCCGGTGCGACGCCGCTCACGATCGCCGCCGAATCGCTGCGCGGTGACGTGGACACCGCGGATGATCTCGCTCACGTCCGCACCCTGGGTGTCGGAAAGCGCACTTCAACGCTGCTGGGAACACCCTGCGTGGTGATGTGACGAGAGTTCACCCCGGCGACCCGCGCGCGGCGCACATAATCGCGCCGAGTGGTGAACAATGAAGCCCGTGAGCACAAACGACGGCGGCACCCCGAACTCGGCAAGGAAGCGGAAGACCTCCGCCGCGAAACCGGAACCGGACAACGGCGCGGCCAAACCCGCCAGGGCGCGCAAGACCAGTCCCGCGGTGAAGACGAACAGCACCCCGAGAGCGGCCATCCGCGCGACCCGGGGCGGTTCGGCGAGCCGTCCCGCCCAGGAGTTCCGCGCGCTGCCCGCCGCGCCCCCGGCGGTGACGTCGGCCCCCACCGCGGTCGAGACGCTGCCCGACGACCGGTACTTCAACCGCGAGCTGTCGTGGCAGGACTTCAACGCCCGCGTGCTCGCGCTGGCCGAGGACGAATCGCAGCCGCTGCTCGAACGCGCCAAGTTCCTGGCGATCTTCGCGTCCAATTTGGACGAGTTCTACATGGTGCGGGTCGCCGGGCTGAAGCGCCGCGACGAGACGGGCCTCCCGGTCCGCAGCGCGGACGGGCTCACCCCGCGCGAGCAGCTGGCCTACATCGCCAAACGCAACCAGGACCTGGTCGAGCGGCACACCAACGCCTTCGAACTGCACCTGCGGCCCCGGCTGGCCGAGGAAGACATCCACATCGTCGGCTGGAACGACCTGACCGGCGCCGACCAGCTCCGGCTGTCCAACTACTTCAGCGAGCAGATCTTCCCGGTGCTCACACCGCTGGCCGTGGATCCCGCGCATCCGTTCCCCTATATTTCGGGCCTTTCGCTCAACCTGGCCATCACCGTCCGCGACCCCGAGGCGGGCACGGAGCGGTTCGCCCGCGTCAAGGTGCCGAGCAACGTGCCGCGCCTGATGCGCATCGAGCAGCAGCCCCGTGAGGTCCGCACCGCGACGTTCCTGCCGCTGGAGGAACTGATCGCCGCCCATCTCGGCGAGCTGTTCACCGGGATGGAGGTCACCGAGCACCACGCGTTCCGCGTCACCCGCAACGCGGACTTCGAGGTCGAAGAAGACCGGGACGAGGACCTCCTCCAGGCGCTGGAGCGCGAGCTGGCCCAGCGCCGGTTCGGCCCGCCGGTGCGGCTCGAAGTCGCGCAGGACATGAGCGAGCACATGCTCGAACTGCTGCTGCGGGAGCTGGAGGTCGACCCGCGCGACGTCGTCGAGGTCCCCGGCCTGCTGGACCTGACCTGCCTGCACCAGCTGTCCGGAGTGGACCGGAAGGAACTCAAGGACCGCCCTTTCGTGCCGGCCACCCATCCGGCGTTCGGCGAGCGCGAGACGCCGAAGTCGGTGTTCGCGACGCTGCGCGAGGGCGACGTCCTCGTGCATCACCCGTACGACTCCTTCTCCACCAGCGTCCAGCGGTTCATCGAACAGGCCGCCGCGGACGACAAGGTGCTGGCGATCAAGCAGACGCTGTACCGCACCTCCGGTGACTCCCCGATCGTCGACGCGCTGATCGACGCCGCCGAGGCTGGCAAGCAGGTCGTCGCGCTGGTCGAGATCAAGGCGCGGTTCGACGAGCAGGCCAACATCACCTGGGCGCGCACGCTGGAACGCGCCGGCGTGCACGTGGTCTACGGGCTGGTCGGGCTGAAGACGCACTGCAAGGTGTCGATGGTGGTGCGCCAGGAGGGTTCGACCATCCGCCGGTACTGCCATATCGGCACCGGCAACTACAACCCGAAGACAGCGCGTCTCTACGAGGATCTCGGCCTCCTGACCGCCGACCCCACGATCGGCGCGGACCTGACGGATCTGTTCAACGTGCTCACCGGCTACTCCCGGCAGGACACCTACCGCAACATCCTCACCTCGCCGCACGGGATCCGCCGCGGCATCGTGCGCGCGATCGGTGAGGAGATCGAACTCGCGCGGGCCGGCCAGACCGCCGGGATCCGGATCAAGTGCAACTCGCTCGTCGACGAGCAGGTGATCGACGCGCTGTACCACGCGTCGCAGGCCGGAGTGCCGGTCGACATCGTGGTGCGCGGGATCTGCGCGCTGAAGCCGGGTGTCGAAGGGCTCAGCGAGAACATCCACGTGCGGTCGATCCTCGGCCGGTTCCTGGAGCACTCGCGCATCTTCAACTTCCGCGCGGGCGGGACGCAGTGGATCGGCAGCGCGGACATGATGCACCGCAACCTCGACCGCCGCATCGAGGCACTGGTGCGGGTCAAGGATCCGAAGCTGACGGCTCAGCTGGACTACATCTTCGAGTCCGCGCTGCATCCGTCGACGCGGTGCTGGGTACTGAACTCGACCGGCGAGTGGGCCCCGTTCCCGGCGTCCGGCGACGACGTCCGCGATCACCAGGTCGAACTCGCGAAGCGGCACGGAGCCGCCGGATGAGCGGGGTCGTGCGGGCGGCCGGTGCGGTCCTCTGGCGACGTGCCGGGGACCGCGTCGAGGTCGCGCTGGTCCACCGGCCGCGCTACGACGACTGGTCGCTGCCGAAGGGGAAGCTGGATCCGGGCGAGACCATCGCGGAGGCCGCGGTCCGCGAGATCGGGGAGGAGACCGGGTTCGAGGCGGTGCTCGGCCGGTACCTGTTCCGGACCGAGTACACCGTGGCCGGGGAGCCGAAGACCGTCGACTACTTCTCCGCGCGCGCGGCTTCCGGCGCGTTCGCGCCGAACGAGGAGGTCGACGAACTGCGCTGGCTCGACGCCGAGACGGCGGAGAAACTGCTGACGCGGCCAGGGGACGTGCGGGTACTGCGCGAGTTCTCCGCGCTGCCGCCCGACCTCACCACGGTGATCCTGGTGCGGCACGCCAAAGCGGGTAAACGCGACGAGTGGAACGGCGACGACGACCTGCGGCCGCTTTCGGACGCGGGACAGCGTCAGGCCGAAGCACTGCGTTCGCTGCTGCGGCACTACGCGCCGAGCAGGGTGCTCTCGGCGCCGCGGCTCCGGTGCGTCCAGACGGTGAACGGGCTCGCCGAGGATCTCGACGTCGAGATCCGGCACGAGCCGCTGCTGTCGGAAGAGGGCTACTGGCCCGATCCGGTGCTCGGCGTCGCCCGGCTGCTGGCCATCGCGGGCGACGGCGGGACGCCGGTGGTCTCCAGCCAGGGCGGCGTGATCCCGGACGTCGTCAGCGCGCTGGCCGACCGCGACGGTGTCGACCTGCCCGCCGCGCGCGGCGGTGTGGTGCCGTCGAAGAAGGGCTCGTTCTGGGTGCTGTCGTTCCGGGCGCCGACCGAGGAGGACGGGCCGGTGCTGGTGGCCGCGGACTACTTCGCGTCGCCCCTGCCCACCCCCGCGCCCGCCCGCCCCTGACCGCACGCGCCGCCTCGTGACAGCGAACTGACAGCGCCGCTTGGTTTACTGCCCCCGTGTCCTTGTGGGGGGTCGTGATGGACATCCCGCGGTACTCGCCGTTCAGCCTGGGGGTGGAACGGACAGCATCGTCCGTACTTCGTCGGCACGGGGATCACCGAGGCGCTGGCATACGGCCAGCGCCTCGGCTCCGTAAGCGACGGCCTGGTCTTCCCGTCCCAGGCCGCGCATGATCTTCACGAGCGTGATGAGCACGTCGATGGTGCCGTATTCCGCGCCGAGCTCGTGGAGTTCGGCGAGCGCGCCGGAACACTTCTCCTCCGCCTCCTCGTACCGTCGCGCGCCCGCGAGCGCCTCGCCGGTGTTGGAGAGGGCGAGTGCCGCGTGGTACCGGTCACCGAGTTCGGCGAAGGACCGTCTCGCTTCGAGCGCGGCTTCGGCGGCCTCGTCGTAGGCGCCCCGGCCGATCCGGCTCGCGCTGATGTTGAGGAGCGCGTGCGGGACGAAGGTGCGCTGACCGTTGTCGGCGGCGAGGCGCGCGGCCTCGGCGGCGACCTGTTCGCTCTTCTCGAATTCGGAGCGGAGATGGTAAGCCCCCGACAGATTCGACAAGATCGCGACCGTGACCTCGGAGCCGCCGGTCTCCACGGACGCCTTCCTCGCCTCTTCCAGCATCTCCAGTGCCTCGTCGGGGCGAGTCGCCCGCAGGTAGGCCGATCCGAGGTTGTTGGCCGCGTACTGCAGGCCCAGCGGATCGGACGCGGCCCTCGTGGCCTCGACGGCGGCCTCGCCGGTGCTGAACCAGTCCTCCTGATCGTGCCGTTCGGAGTAGAAGGAGCGGAGCAGCCACGCGAGTTTCCAGGCGCGGTCCGGCCAGCCGCGGTCGGCGGCGATCCGGACCAGCGCGGCGAGCGCGGGGCGTTCCTCGACGTACCAAGCCGTCGCCTCCTCGCGGTCGGCGAAACCGGGCGGCGGACCCTCGGCCGGTTCGAGCACGACGTCCGAAGTGAGCAGGTCCGGCCGGACGAGTTCGTCCGCCGCGGCGACGGCGGCGAGGTACCAGTCGATCAGGCGCAGCAGCGCCGCGTCGCGTTCGGCCGGGTCGTCGTCCGCCGCGAGTTCCGCGGCGTAGACCCGCAACAGGTCGTGGAACCGGTACCGGTCGGTGCTCGGCTGGTTCAGCAGATGCGCCGAGGCCAGCTGATCGATCAGTTCCCTGGCCTCGAGAATCCCGGTCCCCGCCGCGACGGCCGCGGTCGTGACCCGGATCGGCACGCCGGGGAACAGCCCCAGCAACCGGAACAGCCGGGCCGCCTCCGGGCGCAACGCGTTGTAGGACCACGAAAACGCCGCACGCAGATCGGTACCCGCGTCCTGCGGATCCCGCAGGGTGTCGAGCCGGATCCGCTGATCCCGTAGCTCGTCGACGATCCACGCCAGTGAGGTGCCCGGGAACCGGGACGCCCGTTCCCCGGCCAGCGCCAGTGCCAGCGGCAATCCGCCGCACAGCAGGGTGAGATCCGCCACCGCGCCGGGTTCGGCGTCGAGCCGGGCGTGGCCGACGCTTCCGGCGAGCAGCGCCTTGGCCGCGTGCTCGTCCAAGGAGCGCAACGGCATCCGCCGCGCCCCTTCCCTGGCGACCAGGCCCCGCAACTGGTTCCGGCTGGTGACCACCACCAGATTGCCCGATCCGGGCAGCAGCGGCCGGATCTGGTCCGCGTCGCGGGCGTTGTCCAGCAGTACCAGCATCCTGGTCCCGGCCAGCCTGCCGCGCAGCGCGGCCGACCGTTGCTCCACTGTGGAGGGCAGCGCGTCGGCTGGCACGCCCACCGCCTGGAGGAACCCGGACAGTGCGTCCATCGGGGTGACCGGCGTACCCGCGGAATGCCCGCGCAGTTCTACGAAGAGTTGTCCGTCGGGGAATCTTTCCCGGAGCCGATGCGACCAATGGACGGCCAGCGCGGTCTTCCCGACCCCCGCCGTCCCTTCGATGACCACGATCCGTGTCGGCCCGCCCCGGTCGAGGAACCCGTCCAGCTGGGCCAGTTCGGTCTCGCGTCCGGTGAAACCCGTGACGTCGAAGGGAAGCTGACGCGGTACCGGCGGTACCACCGGTACCGGGGCGATCGGCTCCGCGCGCACGTCGGCGGCGAGCAGTTCGGCGTGCAGCCGCCGCAGTTCCGCGCCCGGTTCGACACCCAGTTCCTCGGCGAGCAGCGACCGCAGCCGGGCGTATCCGGCCAGCGCTTCGGCCCTTCGGCCGGAGCGCGCGAGAATCCGCACGAGTCTTTCCCACAACGATTCCCGGAGCGGGTGCCGCGCGACCAGCTCGGTCAATTCGGCGACGAGTTCCGCGTCGGCGGCCACGCCGGTATCCAGATCGATCCGCCTTTCCACGGCGAACAGATACCGCTCGGTGAGCCGGGGTTCCCATTCATCGGCGAGGGTGGGGGAACCGGCGCCTTCCAGCGGTGTCCCGCCCCACAGCGCGATCGCCCCGGCCAGCAGTGCCCGTTCCTCGGCGGGTTCTTTTCCGACGGCTTCGTCGAGAAGGGCGAGGAATCGCAGCACGTCGACCCCGGCGGGATCGGAAACGAGACGGTAACCGTCCGGTTCGGTCTCCACGAGGTGCTCGCCGAGCAAACGCCGCAAGCGCATCACGTTCGTCTGCAGGCTGCCGCGGATCCGTTCCGGGGGTTCGTGTCCCCAGACCCCGCGCGCGAGCGCGTCGATGGAAACCAGACGGCCGCACGACAGCGCCAAGGTGGCCAGCAGCGCGCGCTGACGGGCACTGCCGAGAGAACAAGCCGATCCGTCCACGATCACCCTGAACGGACCGAGAAGCCGGATTTCGATGGTGGCCCCCCTCAAGAACGGTGTTCCCCGCCTCGTTCTTCCATGGCGAGAAGAGTGACACACCTCGCCCGGCGACCGAGCGGGTTCCGGGGATTCCGTCCGCCCGGACAGTGGTGAAGGGACCGGAAACTGCGGCAGGGCCCCGCGCCGTGCGCGGGGCCCTGCCGTTGGCTCACTCGTGGAGAGGGAGCTTACTTCTTCTTCGCGGCCGCCGAAGTCCGCTTGGCCGGGGCCTTCTTGGCCGGAGCCTTGGCGGCGGTGGCCTTGGCGGCCGGCTTCGCGGCGGCCTTGGTGGCGGTCGCCTTCTTGGCCGTGGTGGCGCGAGTCGTCGTGGCCTTGGCCGCGGTCTTCGGCGCCGCCTTGGTGGCGGTCGTCTTGGCCGCTGCCTTGGTCGCGGTCGCCTTGGCGGCCGGCTTCGCGGCGGTGCGCGTCGTGGCGGCGGCGGCACGGGTCCGCGTGGTGGTGGAACGCGTCGCGGCCGGGCGGCTGGCGGCCGTCCGGGTCGTCGTCGCGCGGGTGGCGGCGGTCCGGGTGGTGGTGCCGGTGGTCGCGCGCTTCACAGCGGTGGCCTTCGGCAGCTTCTTCGAACCGCTGATGACGTCCTTGAAGGTCGTGCCGGCGCGGAAGGCGGGCACGTTGGTCTTCTTGACGCGAACGGTCTCACCGGTACGCGGGTTCCGCGCGGTGCGGGCGGCGCGGGCGCGCTTCTCGAACACACCGAAGCCGGTGATGTTCACCTTCTCGCCCTTGTTGACCGTCCGGATGATGATGTCGACAAGGCCATCGACGGCCTCCGACGCGACCTTCTTGTCGCCCAGGCGCTCCGACAGCGCCTCGATCAGCTGGGCCTTGTTGGCCATTCCAGTCCTCCAAGAAGAACTACTTGTACACGGCCCCGTCGGCCGACTTAGCGCACACGGTATTACCAATGCAGCACAAATTCCAAACGACGCGCGGAAATTTCCCTTGTCTCGGGGGCGGTTCCGCCTCTTGAGGGACCCCTCCAGGGCCTCTTGAGGTGCCGTTCGGTGTGGTTTCGGGGCTGGTGTGGAGGCCTTCGGCCGGGGTGCGGATTCCCTGCTCAGCAAGGGAATCCGCCCCCTTCGGCAGGCCCTAGGAGGAGGCCGCCGGGAGGGTCACCGGCTTCCAGGAGGGGCGCTGGGTCTCGAAAGTGTCGATCTCCTCCGCGTGGCGGAGTGTCAGGGCGATGTCGTCGAGCCCTTCGAGGAGCCGCCAGCGGGTGTAGTCGTCGATCTGGAAGGGCGCGGTGAAGTCCTTGGCTCGTACCGTCTTCGACTCGAGGTCCACCGTGACCTCCGTCCCAGGCTCGTTTTCGAGCAGCTTCCACAGCAGTTCGACGTCCGCCTGCTCGACCTGAGCGGCGACCAGGCCCTGTTTGCCCGAGTTCCCACGGAAGATGTCCGCGAACCGGGAAGAGATCACCACCCGGAAGCCGTAGTCCATCAGGGCCCAGACGGCGTGCTCACGGGAGGAACCGGTGCCGAAGTCCGGGCCCGCGACCAGGACCGACCCGCTTTTGAAGGGCTCTTCGTTGAGGATGAACGACTCGTCGGAGCGCCAGGCGGCGAAGAGCCCGTCCTCGAAGCCGGTGCGGCTCACGCGCTTGAGGTAGACCGCCGGGATGATCTGGTCAGTGTCCACGTTGGACCTGCGCAGCGGGACCCCGACGCCGGTGTGGTGGGTGAACGCATCCATGATTGGGAACTCCTTCGCGGATGTCAGCGATGTCAGCGGGCGGTGGCGGGCAGCAGGTCTTCGGGGCTGGACAGGGTTCCCCGGACGGCCGTGGCGGCCGCCACGAGCGGGGAGACCAGGTGCGTCCGGCCGCCCTTGCCCTGCCTGCCTTCGAAGTTGCGGTTCGAGGTCGACGCGCTGCGCTCACCCGGCTTGAGCTGGTCAGGGTTCATGCCGAGGCACATCGAGCAGCCCGCCTGGCGCCATTCCGCGCCCGCTTCGATGAAGACCTGGTCCAGCCCTTCGGCTTCGGCGGCCTGGCGGACGCGCATCGAGCCGGGGACGACGAGCATCCGGACCGACTCGGCGACCTTGTGCCCGCGCAGGACGTCCGCGGCGGCCCTCAGGTCCTCGATACGGCCATTCGTGCAGGAGCCGAGGAAGACGGTGTCCACCGCGATCTCACGCAGCGGGGTGCCCGGCTTCAGGTCCATATAGGACAGGGCCTTCTCGGCGGCGACGCGCTCGTTCTCGTCGCCGATCCGCTCCGGGTCGGGCACCTCGGCGCCCAGCGGGAGGCCCTGGCCCGGGTTGGTGCCCCAGGTCACGAAAGGCGTGAGCTCGTCGGCGTTCAGGTGCACCTCGGCGTCGAAGACGGCGTCGTCGTCGGTGCGCAGCTCGCGCCAGTTCTCGACGGCGGCGTCCCAGTCGGCGCCCTGCGGCGCGTGCGGACGGCCCTTCAGATACGCGAACGTCGTCTCGTCCGGTGCGATGAGGCCGGCGCGCGCCCCCGCTTCGATGGACATGTTGCACACCGTCATCCTGGCTTCCATCGACAGGTTCTCGATGGCCTTGCCGCGGTATTCGAGGACGTAGCCCTGCCCGCCGCCGGTGCCGATCTTGGCGATCACCGCGAGGATGACGTCCTTCGCCGTGACGCCGGGGCGCAGTTCCCCGTCGATGGTGATCGCCATCGTCTTGAATGGACGGAGCGGCAGCGTCTGGGTCGCCATCACGTGTTCGACCTCGGAGGTGCCGATGCCGAAGGCCATCGCGCCGAACGCGCCGTGCGTCGAGGTGTGACTGTCGCCGCACACCACGGTCATCCCGGGCTGGGTCAGGCCCAGCTGCGGGCCGATGACGTGCACGATGCCCTGTTCGGCGTCGCCCATCGGGTGCAGCCGGACCCCGAACTCCTCGCAGTTGGCGCGCAGGGTGTCGACCTGGGTGCGGGACACGGGATCCGCGATCGGCAGCTCGATGTCGATCGTCGGGACGTTGTGGTCCTCGGTCGCGATGGTGAGGTCGGGGCGGCGCAGTTTCCGGCCTGCCAGGCGGAGTCCGTCGAACGCCTGCGGGCTGGTGACCTCGTGCAGCAGGTGGAGGTCGATGTAGAGCAGGTCGGGCTCGGCCCCTTCGCCGCGCCGCACCAGGTGCGACTCCCACACTTTCTCGGCCAGTGTCCGGGGCATTTCCGGCTCCTCACATGCGGTGAAATCGGTACTTCCCACCATCTGGACATCTCAAACTTCGGGAAGATAGTATCGGCTTGTGGGACAGCATAGCGGTATCGGAGTACTCGACAAGGCCGTGGCCGTGCTTCAGGCCGTGGCCGAAGATCCTTGTGGCCTGGCGGAACTGTGCACGCGGACCGGCTTGCCACGCGCGACGGCGCACCGGCTCGCGGTCGGCCTCGAGGTGCATCGCCTGTTGCGCCGCGGCCCGGACGGGCGGTGGCGGCCGGGTACCGCGCTCGCGGAACTGGCGGGCGGTTCGACCGACCCGCTGCTCGACGCGGCGAGTTCGGTACTGCCCAAATTGCGCGACATCACCGGGGAAAGCGTTCAGCTCTACCGTCGCGACGGCGTCCAGCGCGTCTGCGTCTCGACCGCGGAACCGCCCAGCGGTCTCCGTGACACGGTGCCGATCGGTTCACGGCTGCCGATGACCGCCGGTTCCGGCGCGAAGGTCCTCGCCGCGTGGTCGGATCCGCATACGCAGCGGACGATCCTCTCCGAGGCGGTCTACGGGGAGCGCACGCTGCTGGAGGTCCGGCGGCGCGGCTGGGCCCAGAGCGTGGCGGAACGGGAACCGGGTGTGGCGAGTGTCTCGGCGCCGGTGCGGGATTCGTCGGGCACCGTGGTCGCCGCGGTGTCGGTTTCCGGGCCCATCGAACGGATAGGGCGTAAGCCGGGAGCGCGCTGGGCCGCGGACCTGCTCGCCGCCGCGGACGCGCTGCAGGAGCGCCTCTGACCGCTGGGAGTACGGGAAGGCCCCCTTCCCCCGGTTGAGCCGGGGGAAGGGGGCCTTCACGCGAAGTACGACCGTCCTATCAGAACTCGTCGGCCTCGGTCAGTTCGTGTTCGAACGCGTCGGCGCGGGTGACGAGGGCCTTCAGCGGATGTTCGAACTCGTTGACCAGGTTCAGGTCGATCAGCGGGATCGTGTGCTTGAGCAGGGCGACGCCGTCCACCACGGCCGCCCCGCCGACCGAATCGCCACCCGCGAGTTCCAGCAGGCGCCGCAGATCGATCTTGTCGGCCCAGCCGACCGGGGACGAGATCTCCACCCACTCCGCGCCGTCGTGGTCGGGCAAGTGGTGCAAGGACACCTGCTGGCCGCGGCCGTCCTCGGTGTCGACCCGGAACCGGAGCCAGCCGTCCCGCTCTTCGAGCACCTCGTACCGTGCCCGGACGAAATTGATCACGCCTGCCCAGATGGACACCCTCGTCACCTCTCGGTTTCGCCGCCTCGTGCGCTGTCGAGCATGGCACATCCGGGGCGGGTTCAGGCCGTGGGATAGAGCGTGGCCATCGCGCGGACGGTCTCGGTCAGGTGGGCGACCAGTTCGGCGGGTTCCAGCGCCTGCGCGTCGAGGCCGAGCTTGAGCAATCCGGCGGCGGCGTGGGGCACGCTCTCCAGCGGGATGGTGGCGCGGCACCAGCCGTCCTCGTCCGCGTCGGTGAGGGTGCGCCGGGCGAGACGCGCGGCCCGCGGGCCGAGGACGTCGGGCAAGGCCGCGACCCCCTGCGGCGACAGGCGGACGAGGGCTGTCTCGGTTTCTTCGGCTTCTTCGTAGCTTTCTACGTGTGCTCGCCAGAACGCGGAGAGTTCGAATCCGTCAGGCCGCTCGGCCTTCCGCGGCAACGTCCGGAGCGCCTGGATGGACGAGACCTTGTACGTACGCGGCTGATTCCGCCGGGCCGCGATGAGGTACCAGACGCCTGCCTTGAGCACGAGCCCCAGCGGATGCAGTCGCCGCGTGACCACCTCCGGCCGCGGCGACCAACGGCGGTAACGGACTTCGACGACCTGGTCCCGCCACAGCGCTTCCGCCACCACGGTCAGATGCGGCACAGGATCCGCGCGCCGGTACCAGCCGGGCGCGTCGAGGTGGAACCGCTGCCGGATCCGCATCGACGCGTCGCGGTACGGCGTCGGCAACGCGGCCGTCAGCTTGAGTTCGGCGGCGGCGACCTGGGCACCGAGCCCCAGTTCCGCGGCGGGCTCCGGCATCCCGGTGAGGAACAGCGATTCCGCCTCGCCCTCGGTGAGCCCGGTCAGGCGGGTGCGATAGCCCTCCATCAGCTGATAGCCGCCGGACGGCCCCGGCTCGGCGTAGATCGGCACGCCCGCGGCGGAAAGCGCCTCGACGTCCCGATAGACGGTGCGCGCGGTCACCCCGAGTTCCGCGGCCAGCTTGGCCGCGCTCATCCGTCCCCGGTTCTGCAGCAACAGCAACAGGGAGACCATCCGTCCGGCGCGCATGTCCCGGAGTGTGCCAGCGACCACTGACAGAAGATGTCAGTGGTGACTCCGCAAGATCATCGGCATGAACGATTTCGACTTCTTCACCGGCACCTGGAACGTCGTCAACCGGCGGCTCACGACCCTCTTCGAAGGCAGCGACGACTGGCACGAGTTCCCTGGCGTCTCCACCTCCCGCTCGATCTTCGGGGGCGGCGCCAACCTCGACGAGATCCATTTCCCGACACTGGGCAGCAGCGGCTGCACCCTCCGGCTCTTCGACGTCACGCGGAAGGAATGGTCGCTTTACTGGGCCGGCAGCCGGACCGGGCTGCTCTCCCCGCCGGTGGTGGGCACCTTCACCGACGGGCGAGGCGACTTCTACGGCGACGACGCGCATGACGGGAAGCCGGTCAAGGCGCACTACATCTGGTCCGACATCACCGGAACCTCGGCGCGGTGGGAGCAGGAGTACTCCGCCGACGGCGGCCGGACGTGGGAATCGAACTGGGTCATGGAGTTCAGCCGGCCCTGAGGTGCTCTCCGTCCCGCGCGACTGCCATGAAAGGACCTTTCCTTGCAAAATTTGCAAGGAAAGGTCCTTTCATGGCACGGGGTCGTCACCGGACCACTGACCGAACGACACCCGGCGAGAGCGGGTCACACAGGCGCCATTCGGTAACCGGAGCCTCGCACGGTGTGGATCAGCGGCGGGTCCTTGAGCTTCCGCCGCAGCCGCGCGATGACGACGTCGAGCACGTTCGACGCGGGGTCCGCCATCTCGTCCCACGCGTACCGGATCAGTCCCCGCCGCGAGACCGGCCGCCCGGTCGCGGCCATCAGCCGCTCCATGACGAGATACTCCTTGCGGGTCACGGTGAGCAGCACGCCGGCCCGCGAGATCTGGTGCCTGCCGGTGTCGAGTTCGACGTCGGCGCAGCGCAGGACCACCGCCCGCCCGCCCATGTCGCGGCGGCACAGGCTGCGCACCCTGGCGATCAGTTCCGGCATCGCGAACGGCTTGACCAGGTAGTCCCCGCCGCCGACGCGCAACCCGTCGATCCGGTCGGCGACACTGTCGCGCGCGGTGAGGAACAGCACCGGCATCGGCCATCCGGCGCCGCGCCTGTTCCGCACGTACGCCAGTGCGTCCCCCGAAGGCAGCATCCGGTCGAACACCACGCAGTCGTAGGCGTTCACCATCAGCGCCTCGTCGGCGCCGGGCAGGTCGGCGGCGGTGTCCACCGCGAACCCGTCGCCGCGAAGGGCGAACTCCAGCGCCACCCGCAAATTTTCGTCGTCTTCGGTCACCAGCACCCGCACACAGGAACCCTACTGGCTTGTAGCCACCACCACGTCGGCCACATGCAGCCCTCGCAGTTCTTCGACGGCGGGCATCCGGCCCAGCAGGCGCAGGCGTTGCGACTGCGCCTTGCGCACCTTCTCGAACAACCGCCGCGCGTCACGGGCGTTGCCGAAGTTGACGTCGCCGGAGATGCGCCGGAAGTGGTCGGTCAGCACCGGGGCGGCGGCGGGATCGAGTTCGTAGTCCCCCGCCGAAGCCATCCGCCCGAAGATGGCGAGCAGTTCGTCCGGACTGTAGTTCTCGAACTCGATCGTCTTGCCGAAGCGGGACGCGAGACCGGGGTTGGCGGCGAGGAAGTCGACCATCTCGCCGGTGTATCCGGCCACGATCACCGCGACCTCGTCGCGATGTTCCTCCATCAACGGGACCAGGGTGTCGATCGCCTCCTGGCCGAAGTCACCGCCGGAACCGGCGAGCCGCGAAAGCGTGTACGCCTCGTCGATGAACAGGACGCCGCCCTTGGCCTCCTCGAACACGGTCGCCGTCTTCTCCGCGGTGTGCCCGATGTACTGCCCGACGAGATCGCGGCGGGACACCTCGCGGAACTGGCCGTGCGGCAGGACTCCCAGCGCCTTCAGCAGTTTGCCGTAGATCCGCGCGACCGTCGTCTTCCCGGTGCCGGGCGCGCCCGCGAAGATCAGATGGTGCCCGGCGGCGCCGATCGGCAGCCCGGCGCGGCGGCGCCATTCGTTGACCTGCAACTCGTCGACGAGCGCGCGCACCTCCTCCTTCACCCCCGGCAGGCCGATCATCGCGTCGAGTTCGGCGAGCATCTCGTCGAGCGCATCGTCGCCGGTGCCCCCGGGAGTCGCGGCCTCGCTGAGCACCGGCGTCGCCCCCTCGGCGATCGAGATCCCGGGTTCCGCGGTGTTGGCGACCCGGCAGGCGGAGATCTCACCGCCGCAGCCCGAAGCGAACGCGATCCCCGAACCCCGGGTGTCGGTCACCGTGCACCGCTTCAGCACCGGAGCGCCGTGGTGCGCCACCGCGATGCCCTCGTAGCCGGTGTGCGAGACCACGCAGCCTTCGATGACCGGCCGGGCGTACTGGTAGACGTAGAAACCCCGCAGCCCGCAGCCGGTCACCGTGCAGTCGGCCACGACCGGATCGGCGCCCTGGCCGAGGGTGATCCCGTCGCCCAGCACGTCTTCGACGGTGGTGTCCTCGATCCTGCCGGGCGAGCCGTCGACGAGGATCCCCTGCTCCGCCGCCGAAATCACGCAGCCTGTGACGGTGAAGGCCGTCGTGCCGCGGATGACGATCGCCGGCCCGCGCCCGCCGGAGACGGTGCAGCGCTGGACGGTCAGTTCGGTGTCCTGTGCCTCGATCGCGGACGCGCCGCCTGCCAGGAGTTCGATCCCTTTCAGGACAAGCGATCCGCCGAAGGTGCGGAAAACGGGCCGTTCCGCCCCTCGGCCGTCGACGACGACGGTCGCGCCGTCCGCCGCGGCCAGGGTCACCCGCAGGCCGGTCAGTTCCACGGTCTCCGCGTATTCACCGCTCGCGATGGTGATGACGGCGCCGTCGGACGCGTCCGCCAAGGCGTCGCCGATGGTCGGATACGCGCCGGGCCGTCGCGCCACCAGCAGGACGCGGCCGGGAGTCGAGGTGGTCATCAGCCCGCCTTGGCCATCAGCCAGCCGCGGTCGACGGCCTTGGCGCCGGCCTGGAACCGGCTGCGGGCACCGAGCCGGTTCATGATGTCGGCGACCATCCGGCGCACCGTGCGCACCGAGATGCCGAGCCGCGCGGCGGCGGATTCGTCGGTCGTACCGGAGAAGAGCAGCGTCAGCAGCTCCTGCTCGCGGCAGGTCAGCATCGAGGCGTCCTCGGGTTCGGGCAGGTCCAGCGGGACGAGTGGGGCGGCGGCCTGCCAGATCCGCTCGAAGAGGCCGACCGTCGCGGTGACCACGCCGGGCAGCCGGAAGACCGCGGATCCGGTCTGCCTGCCGTCGGCGGGGAGGACGACCGAGGTCCGGTCGATCACCAGCGCGTCCATCGGGACCTCGGCGTCGGTCCGCACCTCGGCCCCGGCCCGTGACATCCGGTTGAGCGCGCCGGACATCCGCGCGGAGTCGGGGAAGAGCACCTTGTAGCGCACTCCGGGCCGCACGTTGGCGAGCGCGATGCGCTGGAACGTGGAGTCCGTTCCGGCGCTCATGATGAGCACCTCGGCGGTCGCTTCGGCGAGGAGCTCGCCCAGGCCCGCCCGATCACGGGCCGGGCCCGCTCCCATCACCAGGCTGAGCTGGCCGGTCTGCACGGTCATCGCAGGTACCTCCCTCTTCCCCCGGCGCGGTCCCGCCGACGACGTCCTGTTCATGCCAGTTCCCGCCGTCCCGGCGGCGCGGGCCACCCGACGCGTTAGCGTTCAGGGGCACCGCGGCCGTCGTGAGGGGCCGGGGGAACCGAACGCGTCTACTTTCGCCGTCCGAACATGAGGTTTTGATGACACGGGTGATGGTCGTCGAAGACGACGGGAATCTGCGGCTCGCGCTGGTCACGCAGCTGCGAGCGGCCGGCTTCGTGGTCGACGACGCCGGTGACATCGCGTCCGCGGACCGGATTCTGCGGGAAACCCGGCACGACTGCGTGGTGTTCGACCGCATGCTGCCCGACGGCGACGCGATCTCCTACGTCCACATGCGACGGCAGCTGGGCTGGCGGGCGCCGGTGCTGTTCCTCACCGCCCGCGACGCGCTCGCCGACCGGGTGGCCGGATTCGAGCACGGCGGCGACGACTACCTCGTGAAACCGTTCGTGATGGCCGAGCTGACCGAGCGGGTGGCCAACCTGTGCCGCCGCTCCGCGTTCGACCGGCCGTCGGTGCTGCAGCACGAAGACCTGGTGATGGACTGCGCGCGGCGCGAAGTGCGCCGGGCGGGCGTACTGCTCACCTTGACGAACAAGGAGTACGCCGTGCTCGAATACCTGCTGACCAGGGCGGGACTGCCGGTGCAGCGGGCCGATCTGATCGAGCACTGCTGGGACGCGCAGGCCGATCCGATGTCCAATGTGGTCGATGTGGTGGTGAAGCGGTTGCGCCGCAAACTCAAGGAGCCGGAACTGATCCACGCCGTCCGCGGTCTCGGCTACCGGCTGGGCGCCCGGTGAACACGTATTCCTCGGCCGATCGGCTGCGCAGGCTCCGCTGGCTCCTGACCGCCCTGTTCACCGTGATGAACGCGCTCGGCCTGATCGTCTTCGCGTGGCTGCTCATCAACGAGGACGGCGACCAGGGCGAGGAACGGGTAGACGCCGCGCTGGCGCAGGTCACGTCGTCGGTCAGCAGGCTGGTCAGCTACGACGGCACGGTGAGCTTCGGCCTGGTCAACACCGACGTACTGAACGATCGCTGCCCCCAGTTCGCGATCCTGCCCGGCGGCGCGCCCGCGTTCCAGGCGCATCTTTCGCGGGCGAACTGCGTCCCGATGAGCCCGCAGGTGCTGAACGGCCTCGCCAGCGAGGCGGCGCGGACCGGCAAACTGGTGCAGGGTCATCAAAGGGCGACCGACGGCGAAGTGGTCAAGGTCCGCGCCGAGCCGCTGCGTGACACCGACGGCAAGGTGTTCGCGGCCGTCGTCGCGGTGCAGTCCACGGCCGCCGAGGACGACGCGCACACTCAGTTCACGCTGCTGGTGATCGGCGGGACGGTATTGCTGGTCGCGGTGCTGGGCTTCGCGGGCCACCTGCTGTCCGGCCGCTCGATCCGGCCCGCGGCCGCGGCCCTGCAACAGCAGGAAGTCCTCCTCGCCGAAACCGCGCACGACCTCCGCACCCCGGTCGCCGCCCTGCGCGCACTCGCCGAAACCGCGATGACCAACCCGGCCCAGTCGGCGGAACTCCTGCCGCGGACCGTCCGCCTCGCCGCGAGGATGGGCGGCATCATCGACGACCTCCTCGTCCGCGCCCGGCTCGCCGCGGGGGTGGAACAGCTGAGTCTCCAGCCGATCTGGCTCGACCAGCTGGTGGTGGGCGTGGTCGAGGACACCGCGACCGACAGCGCCGAGATCACCGTCACCGCCGCGCCCACGAAGGTCAACGCCGACCCCGCGTTGCTGCAACGCGCCATCGGCAACCTCCTCGACAACGCCGTGCGCTACGGCCGCCAGCCGGGCGCGAAGGCCTTCGTGCACCTCACCGTCGCGGGCGGCACCGTGACCGTCGCCGACCATGGCCCGGGCATCGACACCACGATGGCGGACGACGCCTTCGACCGGTTCGCCAGCACCGGCGGATCTTCCGGGCTGGGACTGTCCATCGTGCGGTGGGTCGCGCAGTCGCACGGCGGCACCCTCGCGGTGTACAACGCCGACGAAGGCGGCGCGATCTTCGAACTGAGGCTGCCGGTCAGCCCGAACTGAAGCGAGGAGCGGAGCCGCTACGATGCTGCTGGTTATCGTGGGGGTAAGGAGCCCTTCAGCACCTGGCGACAGGCGAGGCGCTCCCCGAGGAGCAGGACGCGCCCTATGACTGTCCATAAGGGATGGTTTTCGGCGAATCGGTGTCCGTTTGATGCCTGGACGTACGGTCCCGATTGGGGTCGTGAGTGGCAAAGAGGGTTAGAACGCTATTTGCCACTCACGACCGCCTTGCGAGACCGGCCGAACCGCTCAAGCCGGACACTTATCGCCGGGAAAGTGTCCCTTGTGGACACCCGGTCGTGGCCCGGCTTCCGTCAGCCAGTCCGGACCCGCACCGGGACACGCCAGAGTCGTCTTACCTGTCAATAAGTCAAGGCCGGGCCGATCAGGCGGCGAACCCGCAGCAGCAGAACCAGGGACTGGATACGGGGTCGTGAGTGGCGGTTCGGGTTATTGAGAGGCAAGGCAAACTTGGCGTGTTCTTCGCGATGCGGCGGTTGCGGGTCGCCACGGCTGCGACACCAGTGACCACACCCAGAACGCAACTAGAGGACTAAACGCGAGTTCACACCGAACCGATGGCCCGTGACGATACTTTTGACTTTCGTCTCAATATCTGTCATGACCACTCACGACGAGCCGCTACCGCGGCGGTTCCGCTCCATCGCGGAGCCAGCCGGGAACATGCTCGTCCGCACGCGGGTACATCCGAAGCTCCTCTTGGAAGAACCGCGCGTCTGGCCGGTGGTCCCAGTCAGGCTCGTCGTACCAGCCGTACTCCGCGCTGAACTTCCCGTTCACCACGAGGTGGAACTTGACGGACGTCCAGGTTCCCTCCCCCGGCTTGTACATGTCACCGCGCAGGCCCGTGAAGAAGGCCACCGCCTCCGGGGGCTCCCACTCGATCGCCTGGCCGAAAACGGTCAGCACCTGAGCGTGCAGCTCCACATAGCCGCCGATCGAACGGAAGTCGACGAAGACCTGCTGCCAGTCGACCGGCGCGTGCTGCATCAGGTGATCGCGGAACGCGGTGACCACCTCGCCGAGCTGTGCCTGGTTCAACGGGATCAGCTCGGTGACGTCCTTCTCCGGCGGGGCGGGGCGATCCTTCCATTCGGGCAGCTTGTCGAGCAGCCAATCCGGGGTGTGTTCCAGTTCCCTCGCGAAGAGCTTGAGATCCTCCGCGTAGTTCGAATCCTCGATGGCCGGATTCCACTCCGGTTCGTAATCGCGGTTGTAGCTGCGGAAGAAGGCCCCCGACGATTCGAGGGTGAACCTCGCGGAGAACCAGGCGCCGCGTTCCGGCTCACGCCGGTACTGCGCGACACGCAAGCGGGCCAAGGGCCGGTTCAGGTCGACGGGCGGGGCGATCTCGAGCGTGGAACCGTCGTCGCGAAGGACGGTCAACGCCAGGTCCTGGACCGGGACGGTCATCCGGCTGATCAGGTCGATGCGGCGCCAGCCCTGCTCCCCGACGAGGTCGACGAGCGCGTTCCCCACCCGCTGTTCCAGCTCGGCCGGATCGTCGTCAGCTCCGGAAGTCCCTGGGCCAGAGTTCGACGTTGTGGTCATTGGGGAAGCTCCTCACGTGGATGGTCGTCCTGCCGTTTTCGTCTACTTCACGCCACCGGACGTGGCGTGAGTGCGCGTCGTCCACCCCGCGGTCACGAAGCTCGAAGATATCTTCCCAAACGACATCTCCCGCCTTGTCCTGGCGACGCTCAAGCGCGAAGAAAGTGTCTTTCTTCGGGGTGAGCGGGGTGTTCTTGTTGCCCTGATTCTGTCGACGCCCTTCGGTGCCCTGGTTGATCGCCTCACCACCACCGCCTCGAGCGGTGCCGCGGTGGTGTCCACCGTCGTCGATGTTCCCGCTCTTGCCGTCGGGCTTCACCTCGATGCCGCCGCTCGCACCGACGCGGCTCTGAGCGGAACCGTCGCGCCGCAAGGTGGAGGCGCCGTCCGGATCCGGCACGCCCGACGTCGCGACGGTGTTGCCCCGGGCATCGGTGCGGTGGAAGGCCGTCCCGTCGTCCACACTGACCACCGCCGACTTCGGCGGGTGGTTGAGGTCCGCGTCGAACGGCTTTCCGGTGTGCACGTGGGTGACCGCCCCGGTGGGCCCGGTCTGGAAAGTGCCGTAGGGAAGACCGTTGTGGTCGACCAGGGTGAACCGGGTGTTCGGCGGCAGATCGGGCCGGTTCGTGAACGGCTCGCCGTGCTTGCCACTGAACGCCTTCGTCACCTGCTCCCGTTGATGAGGCGCCCAGTCCTCGGTCTTCCCGCCGGTGAACTTCTTGCCCTTCGCGCTGTAGGTGACCTCGTTGTCCGGCTTCGGCCACGTGTGCTCGGGGTTCTTCGCCCGCTTGGTCCCGTAGAAACCGTCTTGGGTGACATCGGCGCCGATCCTGTCGCCGTGCTTGATCTCGGCGTTCGTCCGCCCTCGCTGGCCGGTCTCCGCCTCGACGTGGGTGATCTTCCCGTCCGCGTCGGTGTAGTGGGTCGCGCGTGGTTGCCCGTACTCGTCGGTGACCGTATGTGCCTTGTCGGGCTCCAGCGTCGGATTTCCGTCCGCGTCCAGCTTGGGGTTCCCGGCGGCGTCCGTGTGCTTCCGGTTGAATGCTTCGGACTGCCCGACCTCGCGTTCGTGGTGTACCGGTGGACCGATCGTCTCGGGTCGTTCGTACTTCACGCCCGGCTCGGGAATCCCCTCCCCGTCGACGCGGTACTCCTGATGCATCGGCCCGCGGTCGACCCGGTAGTTGGCGTCACCGACGCGGTTCGCCAGCTCGGGATTCACCCGGCCGGGATGCTGGTCGGTGTCGATCCACTTGACCTTGCCCTCGCCATCGGTCTGGAAAGTGCCACGAGGACGGCCTTCTTCGTCGACGACGTGGTAGCGGGTGTTCCTGTCCAGTCCCGATCGGTGGCTGAACGGTTCGTCCACCTTGGGAGCCGGCATGTGCTCGTTCGGCACACGCACCGTCTTCGCCGGCCGCCGCGGTGTCTCGACCTCGGCGTTACGCGTGACATGGTGCTTGCCGTGGATGGTGTCCACCGCTTCCGCGGAAGTCACCGTATGGGTGGTGCCGTCGGCCTTGGTCGCGAACGAGTCCACCCGGTGGCCGACCTGGACCCGGTAATCGGCGTTGCGGGCGGGCCAGGCGACTTCCGCGTTGATGTGGTGCCGGTTGTTCGGCGCCACGGCGTCCACGTGCGTGACCACACTTCGGTGATCGGTGTAGGCGTGACTGCGCACGGTGCCGTCGGGACCGTATATGTCGTACCGGGTGTGGGGGTGCAGGTCCCCGGCCGACGCGAAGAACGAATCGTTCTCGCCCAGGTTTCTCCGTAGCACCTGCTCGAAGTGCGGCTCGTGCCACCTCGTCTGGATCTGCGGGTCCAGATCGGGGTCGGGAGCGCGGTGCGGGCCCAGAGGATCCTGGTCCGGGACACCCGTTTCCTCGCGTGGGGGAGGAGAGTCTCCGGCGTCTCCCCCGTCGTGGTGGCTTCCGCCCGGTGGCACCCGCTCGTCCGGGTTGATGACGGAATGGATGTCCCGCGCCGGGGGCACGTCCCCGTCCGGCGCGCGTGTCGGGCTCGGGTGCTGGGGGTGGTCGCCGCCCCGTGTCGGGTGCTCCGGCCGCCGGTAGTGCCGGTCCGGGAACGGGTCGCCCATCGGCATCCTCGAACCCGGACTGCGCGGCCCGAGTTCCGGCCAAAGCTCCCCCGTGCTCCAGTCCGAGCGGTGCGAACGGGTGGGCGGCCGCGGTGTCTCCGGCACGGCCCCCTCCGCTCGGGCCGCCGCGGCGGCCGGGGGCGCCTGACCCGCCAACGCCGGCTCGCCTTTCGGGGCGGGCTCAGGAGGTTCGACCTGACGGGGCTTGCCTGCGTCGAGGTCCACGTCGACGAACTCGGTGTCGTGCCGCGGCGCCCGTCCGGGATCACCCTCCGGCAGGGAGGCCGGAGTGGACTTCTCCGGTGTCTTCTCCTTGTCCTTCGAGGTGGGATCCTTCGGGGCGGGTTCCCTGGTGGGATGCGGCGTCGGCGGCTCGCTGCTGGGCGTGATGTGGTGCCCCCGTGCCATGTCCTCGCCGACGTGCACCAAGCCGAGGATCCGCGCCGTCGTGTAGATCACCTTCTGGGTGCGTGTCCGCGGGACGACCGGGGCGGCCGTCGCCCATTCCTGCTGCGCCTTCCGGACGGTTTCCGCTTCCGGCAGCACCGTCGATTCGCGCGTGTCGGCCGGGTCGACCCGGTCGGACATGCGGACTTCCCCGGTCTCGGGGTTGATGGTGGCCCTCGGTTCGTCCACGTCCCTGGCCCGATGTCCCGCCGCTTCGACCTCCCTGTTCGAGGTATTCGTCCGCTCGTGATGGACGGGCGCTTCGGAGGCGTCGGGCCGGGCGGCTTCGGACGGGTTCTCGGCGCGTGAGGCCGGCGAGGACTCTTGCTCGCGGTGCGACGCGGGTGGAGCCTCCTCGTTCGCTTTGGGAGCGGGGGAACCCTGCTCCGTGCCGGTGGGCGGAGTGTCCTTTCCGGACGCGTGGGGCGTGCCCTGCTCCATGGCTTCGCCGACGGAACCAGGCCGTGCCGCGGGTTCCGGGCGAGCCGAGGGCTCGGGCCGGGTCGCGGGCTCCGGGCGGGTCGTGGGCTCGGGCCGGGTCGCGGGGTCGGGGCGGGTCGAAGGCTCCGGAGTGCGGTCGGGAACCCGCTCTTCCGGTGTCCTGGCGGGCCGTCGTTCGTCGGGTACGTGTTCCGGAGTCCGGTCACCAGGCGGCCGGTTCGGCGGTCGCTCCGGCGTCGGCCCGTCCGGCGTCCGGTCCCCTGGCGGATTCGTCGGCGGAGTGTCGTCGGGCGTGCGTGGGTTGTGCGGCGGAGGCGGGGTGTCACCGGTGTGCGCCGGAACCCCGGCGGGCGAATGTCCGAGGCCCACCTTCGAGAGCAGCGAATCAACGCCGGGGACCTTGCGGACGGCCTTGGCGGCCAGTTCGGTGCCGGTGGGGATCTTGGTGATCGCCGTCCCCGCCTTTTCGGCGACGCGGCCCACGGCCGCCACGGCACTGACCTTGCTTCCCGCCGCGGCGGCGCCCGCGCCGCGGAGCCCCGCTCCCGCACCCTTCGTGCCGAGCACGGAGCTGACGATGTTGAAGGTGGCCTTGCCCGCCGCGCGCGACGGGTCCTCGCTCCAGGTGTCCCACGCGACCAGCTCCTTGCCCGCTCCTTTCAGCGTGTCGCCCATGGCACCGCGTTCGAAACCCGGGATGCCGACGGTCTGGTCGAGCTGCGCCAAACCCGGGGTCGAGTAGGTCGCCACGGCGAGGCCGAACTTGCCCAGTCCTTTCCACGCCGTACCGAAGGTGTCCCAGGAGAAGTGCCCGTCGCCATAGCCCGCGAGCGCGGCGAAACCGACGAACATGTCGACGGCGCCTTCACCGATGCCGACGAAGAACCCACCGATTTTTCCCCAGAAGCCCTTCGATTTCGGCTTCTTCGGCGCTTTGGTCTCCTCCCCCGCCGGTTTGCCGACCTTGGTCGCGTAGTCGTTCATCAGTGTCGCGATCTGCTGGGCGACCTTGATGGCGAACACCGTCTGCGCCGCCCAGCTGGTGCAGCGGCCGAAAAGCTCGTTGTTGTCGGAGATGTGCTTCCGGATGTCGTGCTTCGCGGAGACGATGAGATCCCCGTAGCTGCGGCAGGCTCCGGACAGGCTGTTCATCGCGTTCACCATCTCCTTGACCCCCGATTCGCCGGGCGAACCGTTGTTCAAGGAATGAATGGCGTAGTAGAGCTCGAAACCGGCCGCGTCCCGCCATGCCTTGCGCAGTTCCCCGGCGGCGTTGTCGGAAAGCAGGACGGCGTCGTTCAGCGCCTTCGCGGAGTCGGTCCACGCCGTACCCAGATCCCACGCGGCGGTTTCGCTGTCCGACGGCCAGATCGCTTCCCTGGGCTGTCCCCCGTTCGAGACCACCCAGTTCCAGAGATTCCCCTCCGGCTCGACGATGTCGCTCATGACCGGGGCGGCTTCACCGGTTGTACTGGCCGGCGGCGGCACCGTCGGTCGACTGATAGGCCTGCACCGCCTGGCCGCCGTTGTCCGCCAGTTGCCGGTAGATCCCGGGAATCTGGTCCATGGCACCGGTCACCGCGGTCTTCGGCGCCGAGTAGAGAGCGGTGAAGGCGCGCCCCAGCGGGCCGCCGCCGATCCGCTCGGGGGCGTCGATCTTGCCGCGTTGCAGCAGCCAGGCCGGTTCGAGGGTGTCACCCGCGGCGCGCAGCCTGTTCAGCTGTCCCGTCGTTTCTTCGGGGGACATGTCGATTTTCCCGGTCCCGCCCTGATCGCCGGTCATCGGCCCCTCCGGTCGAGTTCGTGCAACAGCGGATCGAACCGCAGATCGGTCGTCCCGGGGGTCGCGTCGGCGGGCAGGAAGCCCGCGACTATCTCCATGACCTCCTCCTGGGACCGTTCGACGGCGCGGCGGAAGGTTTCGGTGATGTCCCGCGCCAGCGCGGCCGAGTCGGGCGCCCGGTAGATCCGCGGGTCCAGCCACAGCTCGATGAGCTCACCGGCCCCGCCGACGGTCACGCCGATCAGCCCGTCGTCGGATTCGGCGGTGGCGCGGATCCGGGCCATCCGCGCTTGGGTGGACCGGATGTCCTCGGCCATCTGCCCGTACTCCGCCCGCATGTCCAGTTGGAACGGCGAATCCATGACACCTCCCCTGTTCGCGTCCTCGCCAGCTTGTCGCCGCCGGGGACTTCGCGGGGCCACGTGACCTGTTGCTGTCACGGGGACTCATCGCGCCGCTCCGCGCACGACCATGTGACACGGAGAAAGGAGCCGCCCCGATGACCTTCGACGTGGTCGGCCTGTGCCACCGGGAACCCGATGCCGGCACCCTGGTCTCGGCGATCCGGACCGCGAGCCCGCTGTCCGAAGTGGACTCCGACGATGACCGCTTGCTCTTCCTGCTGCGGCATCCCGAGGGACGGGTGTTGCTGGCCATCGAGAGCGGGCGTCTGGTGCGAGTGCCCGGCGAAGTGCGGCGGCTGCTCGGCGTGGAGGTGCCGCCACCGGTGTGGTGGGTCGAAGGGCGCGCCCCGGACGGCGACGCCGAAGCGGAAAGCGTGGCTCGGGAGTTCACCGCCGCCCTGGTCGCCGCGACCGGCGGAACGACGTGGGCGAGCCGATGAGCACACATCCCGCCGCCGACCGCGCGACCTCCGAAGCCCTCGTCGTCGAACAGTTCCGCGACGTGGTTCCCGCCTCCAGTTGGCTGGTCGACGCGGCTAGAACCGCCGTCGACACCGGACGGGTGCTGCAACTCGTCACCCACTCGCGCGGCGGCCTGACCTACCCATTGGAATCCTTGCTCGCCGACGCGCGGGCCGGCTGGGTCGTGCGTGACGACTTCGGTGGGTATCGCGACGGCTTCCTGGGCCTTCCCCTGATCTGGAAAGACGCCCGATTCGTTCCAGACCAGGGCGCGACGATCCCCACCCCGCGAAAGTACTCACCGGGCAGCGGGGATCTCGAAGTCCGGATCACGACGTCGTACCCGGCCGGGGAACCACTCCGGCTCGGCCGGAGTACTGAGATCGCGATGCGGACGCTCACCGGTTCCGGGCCGCTCGGCTGGGGTGTCGCGGAACCGGTCACCGAACCCTGGTCGGCTTCGGACGTCTCCGCCCATTGCCTTCTGCGCGCGCCGCGGGCGGCCTCAGTGATCGTCGTCGGAGAAGGCGTGACGGGGCGGTTGCAAGTGTCCCAAGTGGACGAAGACGTCGTCGAGGAACTCCGGCTCAGCGGTCCGGCGGCGGGCTCGGTGGACACCCGCCGGATCGAAGACCTGGCCGCCGAGTGCGCGGGCACGGCGACGCGCCTGATCGTCGCCGCGCATCCCGGGCGTGTCCACGGCGTGCGTAACTCGACCCCCGCGCCGCCCGCGCTGCCCTACGGAGTCCTTTTCGGACACGACCTGGTCTCCGCCTTCGGCGTGGCGCACGCGCACCGGACGCCGGCCGCGCGCGTGAAACTCCTGGGCGCGGGCTCCCGCAAGGCACTCTGGTGCCGGTTCGACGGCGGCACCTCGGCACCGTTCGAACAACTCACCGACATCCTTCACCACTACGGCAAGCCCGCCGGGAGCTGAACCAGTGAAACGAAACCAGGTGGCCGCGCTGACCGCGGTGCTCGCCGTGACGGCTCAGTTCTTCGGAATCGCACCCCCCGCCCAGGCCGCACCCCCGGCGGGTGCCTGTCATACGCCGGAACCGGCGCGCTCCGCCGTACCGGCGCAACCCTGGGCACAACAGGCCCTCGACCCGCGCCGTGCGTGGCCGCACAGCCGGGGCGGCGGGGTGCTCGTCGCCGTGGTCGACTCCGGGGTCGACGCGGATCATCCGCAACTCCAGCGGCCGGGGAAGGTCCTTCCCGGCCGGGACTTCTATCTCGCCGGCAGCTATCCCGGCGCGTTCGACTGCGTGTCCCACGGCACCGGCGTGGCCGCCATAGTGGCCGCGGACCCGGTGGCGGGCATCGGATTCCACGGAGTCGCGCCGGACGCGCGGATCCTGCCGGTGCGGATCAGCGATCGCGACGTCGGCGACCAGGGTGAGGCACTGCGGATCGATCCCCAGGTCGTGGCCAACGGCATCCGGTACGCCGCGGACCAGGGCGCCAGGGTCCTGAACCTTTCGCTGGCGGGACACGAAGACTTCGCCGTCATCCGCGACGCCGTCGCCTACGCGGTCGCGAGGGATGTCCTGGTGGTGGCCGCGGCGGGCAACGCGCAACGGGACGCGACCACCGAACTGCCGTCTTATCCGGCTTCCTACCCCGGAGTGCTCGCGGTGGGCGCGGTGGACATCGACGGCGCGCGGATCCAGGGCTCCCAGGTGGGCCGGTACGTCGATCTCGTCGCGCCCGGCGCCAAGGTACTGACCGCGACGAGGGTGGCGGGCCACGCCTATGTCGACGGCACGAGTTTCGCCGCCCCGTTCGTCACCGGTACCGCGGCGCTGGTGCGGTCGGCCTGGCCCGGCCTCAGCGCCGCCGAAGTCGCGCAGCGGCTGATGGCGACGGCGGCCCCGGCGCGCGGGGGGCAGGGCAGTCCCGCTTACGGGGCCGGGCTGGTCGACCCGTACCGGGCGGTGACCGACGGCCTCGATCCGCAGAAACCCGCGGCCCTGCCCGCCTTCGTCCCGTCGCCGCCGGATCAGGCGCGGCTCGACCGGGAGGCCCGTGACGAGCGGACGGCGACGATCGCGACGTGGCTCACGGTCGCCGCGGTGACCGGAGTCGTGCTGGCCGCGCTGATCGCGGTGATCGTGCCTCGTGGGCGACGCCGTCGCTGGCGACCCGTCCGCGCCGCCGCCGTGCCGGATCAGCCCACCGTGGTCGAACCGCCGGAACAGGTCTTCCTGATCTCAGAGCCGTGAGGACCGGCACACCGCGGGCGGATCCACGGTCCCCGGACGCGACGAATCCCCGGAGCGCGAGGCTCCGGGGATTCGTCGTACCCGCGACCCGTCAGCTGAACAAGGCGCTGCACTGCGTGACGCAGTCCTGGTAGCCGTCCGCCGTCGTGTTCGTGGCCCTGCTCTGATTCTGGCCACGCTGGATGTCCTCGTCGGCGATCTTGCGGTCCTGCATCACGGCCGCGTACATCTCTTCGTTGTTCTGGCCGCCCCAGAAGTCCTGCGAACGCAGCGCCTCGTGCCGCTGGTCGTCCAGCGACTGTTCGTGCTGGCTCATGGCGTTCTGCAGGCCACCGGCGATCGAGTGGAGGTCGCTGAACCTGGCCGAGATAAGTCCGTCGGACATTTGTCTTCCCCTTCAACCAGTACGGGCTAGATGACCTGAGAAATGACGGTGTTCCCCTGGTCGTCCACGTCGGAGTAGCGGACGGCCGCCTGGGTGATCCCGTCGGCCATGGTGTCGATGTTCTGGGTGTTCGTGGTCCAGCTTCCCTGCCTGTTGAACTCGACCCCCTCGAACGCCTTGCTCGCCTGACCGTTCCAGCCGGAGCTCAACCCCTGGATGCTGCTGAGGCTCGACTGCACCTGGGCGTTGATTTCCTCGCCGATGGACCTGGTCTTCAGGCCGAACGAGGACATCTCGGGCGTCGCGCCGTAGATCTGGTCGTAGCTCATGTCTTCCTCCATTCCACGACATAGGTGATCCCTTACCTCCGCCAAGTTAGTGAGCGATCACGGCGCTTTCCGGTGGTCGGCAGCTTCCTGCCAGCCCGGCCACGGGATCACCGTGGTGGCCGACGATCGATGGCGTGTCGACAGTCGTGGTGAAGCGCCCCCTCCGCAGGCCGGGCCCGGAGATGCCGTCCGGTGAGCTGATCCTTCAGCCGCCGCCGGAGATCCCGCCCCCGCCCGCGCGGCAGTGGGCCCAGGTGCTGATGGTGCTGCCGATGGTGGCGATGACGGCCGGGATGCTGCTGATGTATTCCGGCAGCATGGCGGGGTCGATGCGGTTCGCCATCTACGGGATCATGGGCGTCGGCATGCTCGGCATGGTCGTGATGGGGTTCCTCCAGGGCGGCGGCCCGAGCAAACGGGAAATGGGGCACGCCCGCCGGAAGTACCTGCGGCATCTCGCCCAGCACCGGTTGCGCCTGCGGCGTTCGATCCGCAAGCAGCGCGAGGCGATGGAGTACCTCCACCCGGATCCGGCTTCGCTGTGGTCCCTGGCGGGCAGCTACCGGCTGTGGGAGCGCCGCAAGGAGGACCCGGACTTCGGGGTCGCCCGCATCGGGCTGAGCGCGCAGAGTCCGGGCACCACCCTGGTCACGCCCGACACCAAACCGCTCGAAGAACTCGAGCCGCTGTCCGCGCTGGCGCTGCGCCGCTTCATCACCGTGTATTCCACTGTGGACGGATTGCCGATCGCGATCGCGATCAACGGTTTCAGCCGGGTCTACCTCCGTGGCGACCGGAACGCCGCGCTCGGCATGCTGCGCGCGACGCTGAGTCAGCTGGCCACCCTTCATTCCCCCGACGACCTGCGGATCGCGATCTGCACCGACGAGGAGCGCCGCGCGGTCTGGGAGTGGACCAAGTGGCTGCCGCACGCGCTGCACCCCGCACGTTCGGACGCCCTCGGCCCGCTTCGCCTGGTGGCGCCGAGTATCCCGGCCTTGGAGTCGATGCTGGAGGAGGAACTGGCCAAGCGGCCCCGGTTCGATCCCGAATCGGACGTCCGGCTGCCCGGACCGCATCTGGTGGTCGTGCTGGACGGCGGCGCGGTCGCCGGGTCCTCCCACCTCATGACCGGGGGCGGCGTCGAAGGGGTGACCGTCGTCGACCTGACCACGATGCCACCGAGGGCGCTGGACCGGACCACCGTCGTCCTCGCCGTCGACGAAGCCGGCGATCTGCTCAGCGAGACGATCGACGGCGAAGCACCGCTGGGCAAGGCGGACCGGTTGGGAGCCGTCGCCGCCGAAGGGCTCGCCAGGCAGCTGGCGCCGTTGCGGCTGACCGCGGGCTTGCGGGGCGAGGCACCGATGAGCACCGAACTCGGTCTCGCCGAACTGCTGGAACTGGGCGACCCGTACGAATTCGATCCGGCCGACACCTGGGAACCGCGGCCGAATCGGGACCGGCTCCGCGTGCAGTTCGGCGTCCAGGCCGACGGCGCGCCGATCGAACTCGACCTCAAGGAATCGGCACTGGACGGCATGGGACCGCACGGTCTGCTGATCGGGGCCACCGGTTCCGGCAAATCGGAACTGTTGCGCACCCTCGTCCTCGCGCTGGCCGTCACACATCCGCCGAGTTCGCTGAACTTCGCACTGGTCGACTTCAAGGGCGGCGCCACCTTCACCCGGCTGGACGCTTTGCCGCACACCAGCGCGGTGATCACCAACCTCGCCGACGAACTGCATCTCGTCGACCGGATGACCGACGCGATCAACGGCGAACTGATCCGCCGTCAGGAGCTGCTGCGGGCGGCGGGCAACTTCACGTCCATGCGCGAATACGAGAAGGCGCGGACAGCGGGGGCCCCGCTGCCCGAGGTGCCGACGCTGCTGGTGATCTGCGACGAGTTCTCCGAACTGCTGTCCGCCAAGCCCGATTTCATCGACATGTTCGTCCAGATAGGACGGCTGGGGCGCTCTCTTGGCGTGCATCTGCTGCTGGCCTCGCAGCGGCTGGAAGAGGGCAGGCTGCGCGGCCTGGAAACCCATCTGTCCTACCGGATCGGGCTCCGCACGTTCTCCGAGATGGAGAGCCGGACGGTACTCGGGGTCACCGACGCCTTCAAACTGCCGCGTGCCCCCGGGCACGGCTACCTCAAGGTCGGGACCGAGCAGATGGACCGGTTCCGCTCCGCCTACGTGTCCGGCGTGTACCAGCGTGCCGTCGGCGGTGGGGTGACCACCACACCCGGGGAACGCCTGGTGCTGCGGGAGTACACCACCGCCTACGTCGCCGAGGAGTTCGACGTCGAGCCGGAGGAGACCACCGAACCGGACGACGACGCCGTCGGCGAGACCTTGCTGGACATCCTGGTCGACCGGCTGGCCGGGCAGGGCACCCCGGCCCATCAGGTGTGGTTGCCACCGCTGTCGGAGTCGCCGACGCTGGACGCCCTGCTGTCGCCGCTGGTCGCGGACCCCGTGCGCGGGCTCACCGCCGGGACGAACGGTTCGCTGCGGCCGGTGCTGGGCATCGTGGACCGGCCGTTCGAACAGCGGCGGGACCCGCTGGTGCTGGACCTGACCGGTGCGGCGGGGCACGTCCTGGTGCTGGGGGCGCCCCAGACCGGGAAGAGCACGGTCCTGCGCACGCTGATCACCAGCCTCGCGCTCACCCACACGCCCAGGGAAGTCCAGTTCTACTGCCTCGACTTCGGTGGCGGGACGCTCGCGTCGATCGCCGGCCTGCCGCATGTCTCCGGCGTTTCGGGCAGGCTCGACACCGGTGCCGTCCGGCGGACGGTCGCCGAAGTGGCGACGATCCTGGCCCAGCGGGAACGGATGTTCGCCGAGCACCAGATCGACGGCATCGCCACCTATCGCAGGCTGCGGGCCGAGAACCGGTTCCCGGCGGAACGGCACGGCGACGTCTTCCTCGTCATCGACGGCTGGCAGACGCTGCGCAACGACTTCGCCGAACTCGAGGAGACGGTCGGTGACATCGCCGCGCGCGGCCTCTCCTACGGCGTGCACGTCGTGGCAGGCTGCTCGCGTTCGTTCGATCTGCGGATGAATGTCCGGGATCTGTTCGCCAGCAGGCTGGAACTGAAGATCGGCGACCCCATCGACTCCGTGATCGACCGGCGCGCCGCGATGAGCGTCCCCGCCGACGCGCCAGGGCACGGAATCGCCATGAGCGGGCATCAGATGCTGATCGCGCTACCCCGGATCGACGGCGTCACCGAGGCGGACGACCTCGCCGACGGCATCGGCGCCCTCGTGGAAGCGGTGAAGTCGGCTTGGCCCGGCGAGCCCGCGCCTTCGGTCCGGTTGCTGCCCGGAATCCTTCCCTACGAAGAACTTCCCGCCACCGACGGCGCGGAAGGTGAGGAGCCGGGACTCGCGGTCGGGATCCACGAACGCGATCTTTCGCCGATGCGGCTCGACTTCGCCACCGACCCGCACTTCTTCGTACTGGCGGACACCCAGAGCGGGAAGACCTCGTTCCTCCGGGTGCTCGCCAAGCGGATCCAGAAGGCCTACCGGCCCGACGAAGCCCGCGTCATCCTGGTCGACCACCGCCGGAGCCTGCTCGGTGAAGTGGGCGAGGAACACCTTCTCGGCTACGGCACCGACGACGAGCGAAGCGGCCGGATGCTCGCCGAGACCGCCGCGGCGCTGAGGAAACGGCTCCCAGGTCAGGACGTCACCCCCGAGCAGCTGCGGAAGCGAAACTGGTGGCAGGGGCCGGAGATCTTCGTCCTCATCGACGACTACGACATGGTGGCCACGCACAAGGAACATCCGCTCATGGCGTTGCTGCCACTGATCGCGCAGGGTTCCGACATCGGCCTGCACGTGGTATTGGCCCGCCGTACCGGTGGCGCGGGCCGCGGGCTGTTCGAGCCTTTCCTCGGCAGGCTCAGGGAAGTCGGCACGCCCGGCCTGATGATGTCCGGCGACCGTGACGAAGGCCCGTTGCTGGGCGGAATGCGAGCGCAGGTCCTGCCGCCGGGACGCGGCTGGCTGGTGGACCGCCGCGGTCAGAAGGATCTCGTGCAGCTCGCCTGGCTACCCGCGATGACCGAAAACGACCGGAGGAACGACGATGAGCGGTGACCGGATCAGCGGCGACACGGACGCGATGCGGGAGTTCGCGTCGCGGATCATGGCCAGTATCGAGGCGACCCCAATCAGCCCCATTGCCCGGATCGAAGAGTCGACACCGTGCCCGGGCGGGCTGGACGAGCTCTGCATCCATCTCACGCACGCCGAGAACGAAACCATCCCCAAGCTCCAGACCTTCATCACGATGGTCGAGCAGGGATTCGCGGCTTACGCCTCGTTCGTCCAGCAGACGGCCACGAACTATCTCCGCGCCGACGAGGCGGGCAGGCAGGAGATCTTGACCGCCTTCGTCACGCGGCCCAAGGACGACCTTCCCTCGATCGATCCCCGATTGCTCGACCCGCGTGCCGGACGGCGCTGAGGAGATCCCATGGCTTCCATCGAAGAGATGTACCAGCGGATCTACGCCGAGGTGCAGGGCCACATCCCCAAATTGGCGAGCACCGCGTGGCTGTGGCGAGACGCGCGAACCTGGATTGGCGAGCAGGCGAAGCTCCTTAGCCAGCAGGCGAATCAGCTCGTCACGCAGGACTACTGGCCGGACGCGGCCGGACGGCAGTTCCTTGCCAGGGTGAACACGGACCTCGCCGCCATGAGTACCTGGACGGACCCGAGCTCAAGGATCACCGTCGGCAGGCATGTCACGACGTCGAACGTGTTCGACACCATCAGCGCACTGGACAGTGGGTTGTGGGGGGCCCAGCGCGCGGCGGAGCGGCTGGTCCTCCACTACAACGGCCTGTCCGACGAGGAGAAAGGCAAGCAGCGGCAGGATATCGAGGGGAAGATCGCCGGCGAGATCACCAAGCTCGCTCCGCTGTACGAGGCCGCGGCGCTGGGCATGAGGGGCGCCGTCGGCGTGGACTGGTCCGGTCCGCGGGCCGCCACGTCCCGACAGGGTCAGCAGGGACCGGTCACGAACTCCGGTCCTGCCTCGAACTCTGGTCCCACCTCGGCTTCTCCCAATGCCGCACCGTCACCCACCGATCCGCAACCGCAAGAGCCCACGCCGACCGAAAAAGAAGCACCCGAGGCGACGGATCCGCTCAAGGACGCCCTTGAAGCCGCGCCTGGTGCTTTGGACGCGCTGAGTCAGGCGATGCAGTCGGCCCAACAGCTCTTGGGTGGCGGAACGGGCTCGCCGAACCCGTTGCCACTCAACCCGGTCGATCCGCTCGGCCCGGGCGACCCGCTCTCGCCCTCTCTGCCACGGGTGGAGCAGCTCGCGCGGATCGGCGACGGTGCTTCGGGTCTGCCGAGTCTCGCCGGAGGTGGAGTAGGCCCCGTCGGTGGCCCCGCCGGCATGGGTGGCGGGCCGGTCTCCCCGGCCGCGCCGGTCGGCCCCTCTGCACCCGCAGGCATCGGCAGCACCGCCTTCCCGCCAGTGACTTCGTTGTCCACCACGGGTTCCAGCAGCGCGAGCGCCTCTGGCAGCCCGGGCACGATGCCACCGGCGCAACAGCAACCACAGCACGGCGGAGCGAAGACCGGCGGCGGGATCAAACCCGGCGCCGCCGAACACGCCGCCACCGGACGATCCCGCGATCGCAAACCCGGTACGACGCCGGGGGTTTCGCTGCTGGGCCGGTCCGGACGCGGCCGCCCCGTCCACCGTGCCACCGAACCGGCTCCCGCGCCCCGGCGCTGGGACCACGAGAACGACACGGTCCAGCTGCTCGACGAAGAGCTGTGGCAGGTCGACCAGGAAGACAGTGGTCCGCGCTACCGCGCCGGACAGTGAGGAGGGGTAGATGCCCGATCAAATCAACGCGGATACCGAGTCGATGAGCGCCTATTCGAGCAAGCTCACCGCCCCGGAGATGCCGCCGTCACTCGCCCGGCTGGGGACGCCGGTGAATTTGGCCGGTCTCTTCGAAGGGATCGCGATGTCGGTGCTCGACAAGGCCGCCACCGCGAGTATGGCCGCGTTCATGACGAAGATGACCGAAGAGATGGTCACCGACTCGACGAAGGTCAAGACCGCCGCGCTCACCTACAGCGCGGCGGATGTCACCAGCGCCCTCGAACTGGCCACGTCCGCCACCAAGGTGCTCAAGCAGGGCATCGACCTGGTGAAGAAGACGGCCGGCTCCGGGCAGCAGCAACCGTCCACCACCGAAGAACCGGCCGACCGGCCTGCGGGCGACGCCCCGCAGAGCCTGGTCTGAGGAGCTGATCATGGCTGTTCCCTACAATCTGCTGCCGATCGAGGCACATCTGGCGATGATCACCGCCGAACAGGCCAACATCGCCGTCCTCACCGACGCGGCGCGTATGTGGACCGAATCCCGCGCCTGGATCGAAAACGCCACGACCGAGCTGCACACGCGGGTGAACGAGTTGTCGCCGACCTGGAAGGACGACGCCGGCCGCGCCCACGAAGAGAAGGCGCAGCGCTCGCTCGCCGAACTCCGGTTCTGGGGTGAGCGCATCGATCTGGCCCAGCCCGCCGAAACCCTGACGACGCTCGCGAGCGGCATCCAGGAGACCCTGCAGGAAGTGGCGGTGCTGCACGGGAAGTACCTGGAGGCGTTGTCCACCCCGTTCACCGCGTGGGCCGCTCCGCTCTTCCAGCAGGCGTCGGGCGCGCGGATGACCGCGCTCGGCGCGCAGTTCGACATGTCGATGCTCAAGGTCGTTGCGGCGTCCGGGATCCAGCAGCCCGATCACCTGATGCCCGAGATGCCCCGGCCCGCCGCGGAAGGGAACTCCCCCGCCGACTTCATCAAGGCGGCCGAGGCGGGGATGAACGCGCTTTCGGAGGTTCAGGGACTGGCCGAATCGGCCGGTGTCGGCGGTGGGGGCGGCGGCACCCTCCCGAACATCGAACTGCCGGACATTCCCGGCTATGACGGATCTTCCGGTGTCTCGCTCGCCGGTCTCGCGCCGCTGCCGACGGCGGCGGGCGCGGTCCCCGCGCTCGGTGGGCTGCCCGGAGGTTCGGGGGCACCGCCGGTGCCGACGGGGCTGCTCGGCGGTATCGGCGTGGCGGGCGGGCTGACCGGGCTCCCGGTGGCGGCCAAGCCGGTCGGGACGAAGAAGGCCCCCAGCCTGGCTTCCGAAATCCAGCCGGGGGCCGCGACGACATCCGGCACGAAGGCGGCGACCGGCCCGATGTCGCCGATGTCGCCACCGCACACCGGTGGGCAGAACACGGCGAGCACGCTTCGCCCGTCGTCCCGGGACCAGCCGACAGGACGGAACGGCTCCGCCCGGCGGGCTTCCTCCGGCAAGAGCGACGGGGTTCCGGCGAAGCTGCGCGGCCGGGCCGCCAACGGCACGCAGGACGCCGGGTTCACGCTGCCGCACGGGCGGCGCTGAGTTGAAGTAGCTGAAGGGCGCTTTCCCCGCATCTGATGCGGGGAAAGCGCCCTTCGTTGCATGAGACGCGGGGAAAGTTCCCTTCAGCCGCCCAGGGTCTGGCGCCGTGCGGCGGCGGGATCGAGACTCGGACCCTCGGGCAGCCGCGCCACCAGACCGGCGGGAAGCCGGACGGGACGCGCCGTGGAGTACCCGAGCATCTTCAGCACGTCCGGCGAAGCCAGCGGATAGCGGCGCCCCATGTCGGTCACCACGGTGAGCGTCCCGGCGGGTGCCGAAGAGGAAGGCATCGCCTCGACGACGATCGCGCTGCCCGGGGGCACGTGGACGCGGTCCGCGAGCGGTGTTCCGGAGGCGGTCCGGCGCGCGGTGGTGGACATCGGGTCGGCGGGCGGCAGGGTGGGATCGACGGTCAGCGAAGGGGCCGCTGAGCCGTCGCCGAAGGTGGCGCACACGGTGGTGTCCTGATCGCGCAAGCGCGCGATCCCGGGACGGACGGCGGGGGCCGCGCCCGCTTCGGCCTGGATCGGGTCCAGTTGCCGGGACATGGTGGCCAGCGAAGGCGGCAGTGGCACGGTTTTCGGTTCGGTACCGGGATAGGCGGCGAGCATCTGGGCGCTCGCGCGCTGGACGTCGTACTGCAGTTCGGTGATCGGCCGCAGGGCGTCCCGTTCGGCGAGGTAGTGCTGTTTGCCGCCGCCGGAGGTCTGCACCATCAGCAGCATCCCGTTCCGGATGTCGCTCCGGCCCGGCACCGCGGTGGACACCTCCCCGGCCGCCGCGACGGGGAGCGGGCCGATCGGTGTGCCCTCCGGCAGCACGTCGAGCCACGCCCGGCCGACTCTCGCCCACGGTTCGGCGGTGAGCGCGAGGCCGGTGCCGACGGCGCCGTAGTCGTTGATCTTGTGCCGGTGCCCGCGCCACACCAGGAACCGGTCGCCGGTCGACGTCGATTCCACGAGGAGCGCCTGATCCCCCAGTTCCGCACCGCCGGACGGCGACGCGCCCGCCAGCAGTACCGATTCCTCGATCCGGCTGCCCGCGAGGTCGCTGGCGGGTGCGGAACAGAGCGACCACGAGCCGGTGAGCAGTCTTTCGGCGCCGGGCAAGGCGTCCGGCGCGTCGGCGATGCCGATCCGGGGCCCACGTGGGACTCCGGTGAGCGAGTCGCGCGAAACCCGTTCCGTGGTGCGGTGGTCGCCGAGCAACAGTAACGCCGACGCGTAGTTCGCGACGGGGTGCAGCCTGCCGTCCAGGTAGACGTATCTGGTGCCGGTCTCCTTCTCCACGATCACCGCGGAGTCCTTGCGCCACGCGTTGTTCCCGCCCGGCACGATCATCCCGTACACCCCGACGCACGCCAGCGCCACGATCGCCAGCGCGACACTGGCGAACGCGGCGCCGGACGGACGGCGGAACGGCGGCTGCTCCGGATCGGTCTCCCTGGTGACGAGCGCGGAGATCGCGCGCTGCACCAGGAACTGGTACGCCTGCAGTTGGTCCCTTTTGGACGCCATGGTTTCAGCCCCCCAGTCCGCGCACGTAGCCGTACAGGCCGAGTACCGAACACGCCACCGGCACGATGGCGATCATCACCAGGATTTCGAGATATTCGGCGATCCGGCCGAGGTACGGGTTCGCGGCGCGGGTGCTCAGCACGACACCGGAGGCGACCACGATCGCGGCCACCGCCAGCGACAGCGGCCCGGCCAGGACGAGCAGCAGCGAGCGGTCCGCCATGAGCGGACCCGCCAGCAGGCAGCCTGCCCCGAAGATCCCGGTCACCAGCACCAGCAGCCGTTGCCGCAGGATCGGGTACAACCGCGCCCGCAGCCCGAAACCGGCCGCGAGCAGGGCGACGAGCGCGACAGCGGCCTCGCTGTCGCTGCGGATCAGTTGCAGCTGGCAGTACATGACGACGAGCGCCGCACCGCCCAGCATCCCGGTGAGCAGCGCGTCCGCTCTGGCCACGGCGGCGTGCACGAGGTCGAGCGGTGGCTGGGGATCGTCGCGGACGAGGTCCGCGGTCGAACGCGGCAGCACCGGCATCGGCACCCGGCCGAGCCGCAGCGCCAGCGGCGCGAACGTGGTCGAGAGCACGAGGACACCGCCCCCGATCACGGCCGCCGACCGGTAGCCCGCCAGGTCGTCGAACGTGGCCAGCCAGCCGCCGAGCACGCCGAGCAGGCCGACGGTGGCCGCTCCCGCGAACAGTTCCGGCGCGGCGGTGACGCCGAGATGGCCGACGACGGCCGCGAGCAGCAAGGCGGCGCTCGCCAGCAGCAGATGACCGGCGGACAGCGCGCCGAGGGGATCGTCGCCGGCCAGCAGCAGACCACCGCCGGTGAAGGCGAACGGGAGCGCGACGGCGGCGAGGACGGCACCGGCCCCGGCGTCCCGGAGTGCCCGCGCGAGCAGCACGCCCGCGGCCAGCAGCAGCGCGGAGACCGCGAGGGCCCACGCGGCGGGGGACGTCCAGGGCGGTCCGGCGCGCAGCACGGCGATCAGGCCGAACGCCATCGCCACCGCGCCGGCCGCGAGCCCGGCCTGCCGCGTATGCCGCGGCCCCCAGGCCTTGCCGGTGCGGGCGGAACCGGTGGCGATCGCGTCCACGAGGTCGTCGTACTCGGGCTCCGGCCATTCGGCGCGGCGCGGCGTCAGATGGAGGATCTCGCCGTCCCGGACCCGGTGCGCGCCCAGCGTCCGGTCCAGATCGAAGGCGGTCCCGTCGGCGCGGCGCAACTGCCAGCCGCCGCCGGCGACGCCGTCGTCCGCCATCCCCTCGCCCGCCCGTGCGAGCAGGCCGGGGAGGATTTCGGCGACGGAGGCGTGTTCCGGCAGCGCCATGTCGATGCGCCGGTGCGGAGTGGTGATGGTGACCCTGACCAGGCCGGCAGTCTGCATGGGAAAAGGGTCTGCCACCGGCCGGTCCGCCGGGCCGGTTCGGCAGGAACCTGCCGCCGGGAAAGTACGCCGAAACCGGCTTTCTTGCGCGACAATGGACCCATGAGCATCGAGACCACCGCCGGCGCACCGGGACTGCTCGCCCAGGGCCCCGTCGCCACCGTCTACGCGGGCCGGGATCCCGCTACGGGCAACGACTTCGCGGTCAAGATGTTCCCGGGCTCCGTCGACCGCGAGACCTCGGCGTGGCTCGAACGCGAGCGCAAGGCGCTGGCCGCCGTGCGGGCGACCCGGTCCGTCCTGCAGATCGACGACGTCATGGCGTATCCCGACGGCCGGTGGGGTCTCCGCCGTGAACTGTGCCCGGGTTCCCTCGCCGGACTGCTGGATTCCGGTGCCCGGCTGGGAGTTCCCGATGTGCTCGCCCTCGGTGCCGCGGTCGCGTCGGCGCTCGCCGCGGCGCACGGAGTGGACGTTCTGCACGGCGGCGTGAGCCCGCACAACGTGCTGTACCGCGCGTCCGGGGAGTTCGTGCTCGCCGACTTCGGGGTGGCGCTGCGACGCCGGTTCCCGCGCGACCCGATGTACGCGGTCGAGTACACCGCGCCGGAAACCCTGCGCGACGACACGCTTTCCCCCGCGTCCGACCTTTATGGACTCGGCGCGGTGCTCTATGCCGCGTTGACCGGCACGCCGCCCTTTCCCCGGCACACCGGGCAGCAGCCCGGCGAGCGGATCCTGCAGGTACTGCGGGAACCGGTGGCGCCGATCCAGGACACGAGTGTCCCGAGGGAGCTTGCCGGCACGATCCTCCGGTTGCTGGCCAAGGATCCGGCCGACCGGCCGCAGGACGTGGCCTCGCTGGCCCGGCTGTTCACCAAACTGCGCCGGCCGGGCGGCGAGGTCGTCACCGGCGAATCCCCTGACCTGCCAGGCGAAGAAGAGGAAGTCGACGTCGAATTCGACGACTTCGCCGAGGTTTCCCGGCCCGCCGCTCCGCCGTCGCCGGTCCACCGGGCCCAGCCGCCCGTTCAGGTGGTGCAGGCGCCGCCGTCGGGCGGCCGCACGCTGATCCGCGAGTTCAGCGGTCCCCTCAAACGGGAACGCGGGATTCCCTGGCGGCCCATCGCGTTGACGGGCGCCGGGGTGCTCATCGCCGGGCTGGCCGTGGTTCCGCTGGTCCTCGGCCCGGCGCAGGTCGGCGGGCAGGCCCTCCCGGTGGCGGCTTCGGTCCCGCCGCCGTCACCGGCCTCCGCCCCGGCGCCGGACGTCAAGCTCGCCCTCGCCCCGCCGCAGGATCAGAGCGACCACGTTCAGCTGACCTGGACCGCGGAAGGCGAACTGGACTTCGTCGTCATCATGGCCGGCGAGCGGCTCGAGCCGAAACAGCTCGTCGCCCACCGCCAGCGCGCGCTGGAGATCCCGGTCGACCCGGCGCGCCGGTACTGCTTCCAGCTCAGGGCGACCGACGGCCGTCACGTCTACACGACCGACCCGGTCCCGATCCGCGGCGCGCGCTGCAACCCTTAGCCGCCGTCATCCCTTGAACGGCAGCAGGGTCCGCGGCTCGAGTGCCGCCAGCACCCGAGCCGCGAACGGTCTGGTGGCCAGTCCCTTGCGCACCTCGCCGACCTCCTGCCAGGCCCGCCGGACGGCGCCGTCGCCCACCGGGACCCCGGACCACAACGTCACGTCCAGCACCTTGGCCAGCCTGGCGACCGGCTCGCGGATCTCTTCTCCGGCAAGGGAACCCGCCGACTCGGCGAGATCGCGCGGGGTCATCCCGATCCGGAACGGCACCCCGTGCGCGCGCAACCGGTCACGGATCTCGTCCCAGGCGCCGAGCACCCCTTCGGCACCGGACCGGCGACGCCGTCGTCTGGTACGGACGACCTTCGCCGCCGGAACCCCGAAGAGCCAGGCGAGTCCGAAAAGGACGATCGCCGCGCCGAGCGCCATCCACCACCAGTCCGCGCCCGCGTCGGCGCTCTGGTCCTCGGGGGCGTCCGGCGGGGTGCCCGGCGGAAGCTGCGGCGGCCGCAGTTCCTGCTCGGCGGGCAGCTGGGCCCTCGCCCGCGCGACCGCCTTGCCGGGACCGCCCTGTTCCTGTCCCGACTTGCCCGCGGTGGCTGTCGGGTCGAGCGCGACCCAGCCCGCCCCGGCGACCGCGACTTCGGGCCACGCCAGCACATCGCGGTTGCGGACGACCTTCATCCCGCCGTCGGTTTCGGCCGAACCGCGGAATCCGACGACCAGCCGGGCCGGGATACCGCTCATCCGTGCCAAGACCACGTACGCGGCGGCGAACTGTTCGCTCGTCCCCCGCTTGCTCTCCAGCAGGAAATGCCGCAGCTGCGGCCAGCCGTGCCCGGTCGGCAGGTCCTCCTTGTCCACCGCGACCTGATAGTTCTTGCTGAGGAAGCGTTCCAGCTGCAACGCGGACTGGAACGTCGGGCGCAGACCGCGCACGGCGTCCCTGGCCACCTGTTCGACCTCCGGGGGCACCGTCCCGAGTCCGCCGAGGCCGCCCGGGGCGCGGGCGTCGACCTCCCCGGCGCCGAGATCGACCTCGGGCGAAGACCAGCTGAGCCGGTAGGACCGCTCCGGGCCGGACGACGGCGAATCCATCATCAGGGTGCCCGCGGACTGGTCCACCAACGGGGTCAGGCCGTCGACGCCGGTGAGGTCCGCATGGCTCGGCAGCCACGGTCCGGCGAGTCCGCGCACGCGCAGCTCGGCGGCGCCCGCCACACCGTCCGGCGCGCCGTCGAGGCCCGCGCCGAGCCGCCGGAGCCGGGAATCGGCCAGCCAGTTCGCCCCGTCGAAGCCGTTCAGCACGATCAGCCGCCATTGATCGACGGGGGTGTCGCTGCGATAGCGGAACACCTCGTCGTCCGGGCGGGTGAGCCGCTGGGCGATCTCGTCCAGCGGATTGCCCAGCCTGCTCCGCGGCGGCGGCGCGGCCTGGGCGTCCTTGAGGGTCAGCGGAGCGCGGCCCGCCGGATCGAGTGCGGCGAGCGCGACGGCGCCGGCCACAAGTGCGACCACTGTGGACAGTGCGGGCCAGACCGCCGATCCCGTCATCCGCCAGGAGAACCGCGGCCCGCCCGGGGCCCGGCTCACCGGCGAGGTGCGACGGCCCGTCCACAGCAGCAGCCCGGCGGGCAGCGCGTATCCCAAAGCCGCCGCCACCGCGGTGACGCCCGTCAACGCCTGATACGCCTGGGCGAGCCCGGCGACGAGCAGGCTCGGCACCAGCGCCACGAGCGGTTTCTTCAGGCGCAGGAACAGTTCCAGCCCGAGTACGACGGCGAGCAACACCGACAGCGGGACGAACAGCAGCTGCTCCGGGACGGGCCGAGCAGGCCAGGTGGACTGAAGGGTGAGCTGCCAGCCTTCGGTGAAGCCCCGGGCCACCGCGCGCACCGACTCCGCGGTGGGCAGGAAGGCGAGGGTGGTCGAACTCAACACCGTTTCGATCAAGCCGAGGATGCCGAGCAACGCCACGAGCAAAGGCCGATAGGGCGCCAGTTTCGGGAACTTCGCGGTCAGTTCGACGCAGCCGTAGCCGATGAGGACGACCACGAGGACCGGGACGAGCAACGACTCCCAGCCGAACACCGGCGCGAACAGCGACCCGGCGACCCCGGTGGCGCCGAGCAGCCCGGCGACCGCGATCCGGTCGAACCGGGCGCTCACGCGGTCCCCGCCAGGGAGTTCCACTGGGCGGCGGCACCGGCGGCGTCGACCGCGATGATCACGCCGCCGGAACCCGCCGACGGCCTGAGGTCACCGAGCCGGACCACCGTGTCCGGCCGCCACCGGGCGGCGTGGCCGAGGTCGGCGTCCGGTCCGGTGATCACGACCAGTACCCCGCCGGGCCGTTCACCGGCGGCGAGGACCGAAGGCAGCAGCGGCGCGCCGTCGGCCGCGTCCTGGGTGACGAGCGCGAGTTCGTCGAGCAGCGTCCTGGCCGCGCGCACCCCGCTGTCGGTCAAGGTGTCCGAGCCCGTCGCGGTGATCAGGCGGCAGTGCTGCCCGGCCGACGCCGACGCGTAGCACAACGAGGCCGCCACCTCGACGGCTTCCTCGAACACGGCGGGGCTCATCGACGCGCGGCGCGTGTCGAGTACGGCGGTGAACCGCGGCTGGGCGGGATCCGCGTATTCGCGCACCATGAGCCGTCCGGTCCGGGCGGTCGCCTTCCAGTGCAGATGCCGGACCTCGTCGCCCATCACGTACTCGCGGACCGCGCGCAGATCGGCCGAACCACGCAGCGGCGGATCGGTGATGGGGCCTTCGTGGTGGTGCCGCGGATGGCCGGCCTGCGCCGGGCGCACCGCGTGACGGCGCGGGTGGACCCACAACCACGCGGTGCCGCCGATGGTCTGGTCACCGCGTGCGAGGTCGAACAGATCCGGCCGGTGCACCACCAGCGGGCCGACCCGCAGCTTCCCGCGGGCCGTCGTCGGCAGTTCGTAGTGGTACGTCGCCTCTGTGCCGGGGGCGAGCGGGCGGACGCGCAGGCGATGCGTTTCGGCCCCGATCCCGTCCCCCGCCGAGAATCCGCCGTGCCTTCGCGCACCGGTGTTGCGTACGACGAGCGAAGCCAGGGCGGGTTTCCCGCGTTCGACGCGATCCGGCTGGACGGTCCGGCCGATCTCCACCTTCGGCCGGAACCTGGTGGTGGCCAAGGCGATCAGCACCGCGCCCGCCGCGATCCCGGCGAAGGCACGGAAGAACGTGTACCCGGCCAGTTCACCGAGGGCGTAGAACCCGGCGGCGAAGGCGAGGACGAGGACGCCGCGGCGGGTGAGCCGCACGCCTACCTCCCCATCGCGGCCATGGGAGCGGCCGTCGCGCCCAGGAGTTCGTCGACGATGTCGGCGGTCCGCCGCTGGTTGAGTTCCGCTTCGGGGGTCAGCACGAGACGGTGGTCGAGCACCGGATGCGCGACGTCCTTGACGTCGTCCGGGGTGACGAAATCGCGGCCGTAGGTGGCGCCGAGCGCCTGCGCCGCCCGGATCAGCGCGATGCTGCCGCGCGGGCTCGCGCCGTAGCGGACGTCCGGATGCGCCCGGCTCGCCGCGGCGAGGCGGACCGCGTAGTTGACGATCTCCGGTGCCAGATGGGACTTCCGGACCTCGTCGATCACCCGCTGGACGTCGCCGATGCCCAGCACCGGCTTCAGTTCGTCCGGGGTCACCCCGGCGCAGTCCCCCATCACGACCCGCATCTCGGATTCCAGATCCGGGTAGCCGACGGAAATGCGCATGAGGAACCGGTCGAGCTGCGCCTCGGGCAGCCGGTAAGTGCCCTCGAGTTCGATCGGGTTCTGCGTGGCCACCACGAGGAACGGCCGCGGCACCGCCTGGCCGACCGAATCGACGGTGACCCGGCGTTCGGCCATCACCTCCAGCAGCGCGGCCTGCGTCTTCGGCGTCCCACGGTTGATCTCGTCCGCCAGCACCACGTTGGCGAAGATCCCGCCGGGGTGGAACTGGAACCGCTCGTTGTTCTGGTGGTAGACCATCACGCCGGTGATGTCGCCGGGCAGCAGGTCGGGGGTGAACTGGATGCGGTTCCAGCGGCCGCCGATACTGGCGGCGAGGCAGCGCGCGATCGTCGTCTTCCCGACGCCCGGCACGTCCTCCATCAGCAGGTGCCCCTCGGCGAACAGCGCCGCCACGGTGAGCCGGACGACCTCGGGTTTGCCGCGCACCACCGATTGCACGTTCTCGGCGATCTGCTCGTAGGCGACCCTGGGGGTGAGTGTCACAGAACTTCCTTGTCCTTTCGTCGGCGCAAGCCGACCAACGCTAGCGGGCCGAGCCAGAACAGCCCTCCGCCGTTCACCGTGGGCACGCCCCGCCAGGTGTCCGTGGCGGTGCCCGCGTCCGTTTTGATGGTTGCATCGATCGTGATCGCACCGACCCAGCCCACCTCCGGGATGACCAGGGTCGTGGCCCCTGAGCAGGCCGCCGGCTTGTTCGTGCCGAAGAATTCCGCCGTGCACGTCGCGGGGAGGCCCTTCCCGTCGGCGTTCACGGAAACGAACAGCGTGTTGTTCTTGCCCCGCACCTGGGTGATGGTGATCTTCGGCGGCCCCGAAGCCACCGGGATACTGACCTTCCTGCTGCCCGCGGCCCCGGTGAGCGCGGGCCCCGAACCGAACTTCGTGACCGCGCGGACCGTGACGGTCGCGGTGCCGGTGATCCCGGTGAATTCCGTCGCCGTGGCCGAAAGCGTGCGGTCGCCCTGACCCGTCATGCCCACCAGGTAGTGCACCAGCGTGCCGCCGCGGAGATCGGGCTGGGTCCAGCTCACCGAAACCTTGCCGCCCGCGCTCGCTTTCGCGGTGACCGCGGGCGCCGCGGCCGGCCGGGACGCCGGTCCCGGGACGACGGCCTTGGCGCTGGCGCCCGCTCCGATGCCCGCCGAATTCTCCGCGACCACGGTGATCACGTACGGGGTTCCGTTGCTCAGGCCGGAAACGGTGGCGCCGCGCGCCGATCCGCCGACCCGCAGGGAGCCGCCCGACCAGGTCAGCCGGTAGCCGGTGACCCGCGCGCCGTTGTCGGCGGCCGGACTCCACGAGACCTTGATCGAACCGTCGCCCGCGGTCGCGCCCACGTTCCTGGGCGCGCCGGGCGGCGTCGCCTTCGCCACCGGCGGCACGGGTTTCCGGGTGGGAGGGGGCTGCTGCTGTTGTTGGGGCTGCTGCGGTTGCTGGGGCTGTTGCGGTTGCTGCGGCGGGGCTTCGTTACCGGGCTGCGACTGCGGTTCGGCCGGCGCACCCGCGGTCTGGCTGTTGGCCGCCTTGTCGACGTCGACGTCGAGCACCTTGCCGTCCTCGCCGTTGACCACCAGCACATGCGAACCGTCGGAACTGTCGACGTAGATCCGGTTGTCCTCACCCTTGGCCAGCCTCGGCGCCGACCCCTGACCTGGCACCTTCGTGGTGGACTTGAGCGTGCCGGAACCGTCGAAGGTCAGCACCTCCTGACGGGTTTCGTCGACCATGGCCACGACGTTCGACGACGAGACCGGGCCGTTGAACCGGCTGCCCTTGCTCAACTCGACCGAGATCGGTTTCGCGGACGGGCGGTCCTGGTCGAGGCCGCCGATGTCGATGAGGTGCAGCTGGTTGCGCTCCGGGTCGGCGATGGCCAGCCGGTCCCCGACAGCGCTGTTGGCCACCTGTGCCGACGGCGAGAGCTTGATACCGAGCGGGAGGGCGTCGCCGAGCCCGTCCAGGCCGACCCGGTGCAGGCTGTCGCCGGTGGTGTCGAGGACGACCGGCCGGTCGCCGACCAGGGTGAGCCCGCCGCCGTGTCCCGGCGGGAGGTTCGCGACGCAGGTCAGGACCGCGGCGCCCTTGGGCAGCTCGCAGATGGCGCCGTTGTCGACGCGGTGCGACCACACGGTGCCGTCGGCGGTCGCGACCGGTCGCGACAGTGGCCCCCCCGCGGGCACCGTCGCGGCCGGATCACCGAGGCGCACGATCTGGCCCGCGTTGCGGTAGACCAGGTAGGGACCGCCCGCGACCTCCATCACGAACGGGGTTTCCGGCGCGGGCGCCGGAGTGGACTCCTCCACGCTCAAGGTCGCCTTGTCGAACTCCGTGACCCGGTTGCGTTCGACCACGTAGCCCGAATCGTCCCCCTGCACGACCTGGCTGCCGGGTGCGGCGCCGGGCACGTTCGCGCGCGCGTCGACGCGGTTGGTCGAACCGTCGACATGGAACGCCGACTGGGCGGCGTCGTTGTAGACCCAGTGCCCGACCTGGACGAACTCCAGCCCGTCCGGGGTCGACGCCTGCCCGGTCACGGCCAGGCCGACCAGTGCCAGGCAGCCCGCGACCACCAGCGCCACGGCCGCCCTGGTCCGCGCCATCACGCTGAACCGCGTCGTGCCCTGCTCCTCGGTGTTCACGCGCTCAAGCTAGAGAGCGACCATGAAATTTCGATGAAACCGCCTGTCCGGGCCTTGCCGCCTCGTGTCATCGAAACCTCATGTTGGCCGGGCACGCTGAGCCGGACTACTGAGGAGGCTCGACGATGACCGATCTCGGCGCGGCCAGGACGGGTGCGCGGTTCCCCGCCCCACCCCAGCCGCTTCCCCAGGCGGCACCGGCCGTACCGAGGGCCGAAGCCGTGCCGGACCCGCTCGCCTACGCCGCGCCCGCCGTCAGGGCCGCGGCGCGCGAGGCCGCGGTCGCCGCCCTGACCGCCGCCCGGCAGGCTGAGCGGCCGCAGTGGTCCACCGCGATGCCCGTTCCCGCGCCGCGGATCGGCGCGCCGCCGCCGAATCCGCCGATGCCCGCTCCGGTACGGCGTCCCGGCCGGTTCGGCGGGATCGGGATCGGCCAGATCCTCTGCTGGCAGCTCGTCCTCGTCGCGCTCGTCCTGGTGGCGGGGCGGCCGTGGCCGCTGGCGGCCGCGGTGGTCACCGCGGCCGTGGTGACCGTGGCGCTGACCGCCGTCCGGATCCGCGGACGCTGGCTCTACGCCTGGCTCGGTTCGGCCTCGGGCTACCTGCTGCGCGACCGCGACCGGGATCTCCGGAACGCGGGCGAGGCGGGCCGGGCGCTGCTGCGCCTGGTGTCGCCGGAAGCGGCGGGTATCACCGGCGAGATCGGTGACGAGACGGTGTTCATGGTCAGCCGCGCCGACGGGATCACCGCTGTCCTGCAACCGAAATCGGCCGCGCGCGACCGGCCGATGCCGCCGCCGGAAACCTTGCTGCCGCCGCCGGAACAGGCGTTGGACGCCGCCGCGCAGGTCATCCAGCACGTCGGCGCGGACCGCTCACGCCCGCCACGCGGATGGATCGCGCTGCAGGCGCTGCGCACGGTCGACGTCCACCGTGACGCCGATGTGCGGCAGGCCTTGGGGAACACGGTCCGGCGGGTGCGGCGGCAGCTCCGTCGCGACGGACTGCCGGTGCGCGCCCTCGCCGAAAACGAGGTCTTCGGCGCGCTCGCGTCGCTGGCGCATGTCACGGCGGGCAGGGCGCGTATCCGGGAGGAATGGCGGTTCTGGCACAGCGGCCCGATCTGCCAGGCGACCTTCCGCCTCGACGGCTGGGCCTCGCTGTCCCCCGCGCTCGCGGCCCAGTCGTCGCACCGTCTGCTCGCCGCCGCGCCCGGCGCCGCGGTGACGCTCGCCGTAACCGCGCGCCGGGGCGCCGCCGAGACCGAACCCCGGGTCGGCGCGGTGATCCGGGTCGCCGCCGCGGGCGTCCGAGCGGTGGAACACGCCGTACGGGACCTGGAACTCGCCGCCCGCCGGGGCGGGCTCCTCCTGGACCGGCTCGACGGCAGGCACGCCCGGGGAGTGGCCGAGACCCTGCCGATCGGGGTCAGTTGAGCACGACGATCGCGATGGTGAGCGCGGTCGCGTACAACGTCCACGCGAGGTACGGCAGCAGCAACGCGGCCGAGGCACGGGAACGACGGCGGAAGTAGAGCGCGGTGACGACGATGGCGGCGTCGAGCAGGACGATGTCCGCCAAGGCGAGACCGTACGCGCCGGCGGCGAAGAACAGCGGGGTCCAGGCGGCGTTCAGGACCAGTTGTACCGCGTACCAGGTCAGACCCCGGCGCTCACCGCCGGATTTCCAGTACAGCCAGCCCGAGATCGCGATCCCGAGGTACAGCACCGTCCACACCGGACCGAACAGCCAGGCGGGCGGCGCGAACGAGGGAAGATCGAGTCCACTGTAGACGGAGCGGGCGCCGGCCGCGGCCAGCCCGCCGATCAGCGCGGCCACCGCGACCGCGGCCAGGAACGGAAGGAACGCCAGCGGCGTGCGGAGTCGTGCTGGGATCGTGGTCATCCTCGGCTCCCGTCTGTCACGTGTTTTCGAGCCTAAGGCCGCGGCCGGGGGCTCGCGCGCTCAAAACCCGTCGCGTCCGCGCCCGGTCCGTCCTTAAGATGATCGTGCGATGAACGACGAAACCTTCCTTTCCCACGTCGCCGACGGTCTGGCCGCGCTGCCCGCCGTGCACGCCGTCGCCCTCGGCGGATCACGGGCCCAGCACACCCACGATCCCGGCAGTGACTGGGATTTCGCCGTCTACTACCGCGGCGATTTCGACCCGGCGGATTTGCGCGCCACCGGCTGGGACGGCGAAGTCTCCGAAATCGGCGCCTGGGGCGGCGGCGTGTTCAACGGCGGCGCCTGGCTCACGATCGACGGCAGGCATGTCGACATCCACTACCGCGACCTCGACGACGTCGAACACCATCTCGCCGAAGCCCGGCATGGCCGGTTCCACTGGGAGCCGTTGATGTTCCACCTCGCCGGCGTCCCGAGCTACCTGGTGGTCGCCGAACTCGCCGCCAACCAGGTGTTGCACGGGGAGCTGCCGCGACCGGGCTTTCCGGATGCCTTGCGCGGAACGGCTCCGCCGATGTGGCGGGGCCGCGCGGAACTGACCCTGCGCTACGCCCGGGGCGCCTACGTCCCGCGAGGACAGGCCACGGAGCTCGCGGGCGCGCTGGCCACCGCCGCCATGGAGACGGCGCACGCGGTACTGGCCGCCCGCGGGGAATGGGTCACCAACGAGAAGAGACTGCTGCGGCGGGCCGGATTACGCGAGGTCGACGCGATCGTCGCCGGTCTGCGGGCGGATCCCGGCGTCCTCGCCCGAGCGGTGGACGAGGCGGAAACGCTGTTCCGGGCCGCGACCTCGGCTGTGGCGCGCGTCACGGAATGACCGGCGATCTTCAGCGCTACAGAGAGTAGGAACCCGTTCTTACCCAAGGGAGTGACATGTCCGCCACCGCCACGCCGGAAGAAACCGCTCTGGCCGTCCCCGCGCTCGACGACTTCGACTTCCCGCTCACCGACGGCGCCGCCTGCCGCATCGACGACCCCGACTGCGAAGCCTGCCAGTAAGTCCGTGATGGCCCCCTTTGAGACGTTCACAGTCTCAAAGGGGCCCCCCTTACGTCCCTACGGCCGTCCCATGCGCCTCGCCAGAGACGATCAACGTCCCAAACGTGGCGCTCGCGCCACCGAAGACGGGGGCCCGGGAGCCGGGACGGTGCACGTCTCGCCTTCTCACCTCGTTGATGAAGGAATTGGGACGTCGAGTGTCCCGATTCCTTCATCGTCAGGGGGTCACGCCCGATTGGGGACTGCCAAGAGCGGCAGCTCACGTCGAGGACTGGCGATCCCGCCGGTTGTCGACCGCGTCCCGCCGGACCTGATCGGTATGCGCGCCGATCTCCCCGAGCCGCCGGGCGAAACCGGTGTGCTCGCGGGGAAGGTGGGCCCGCAGGTCGGCCAGCGGCGCCAGGAGACCGGTCACGTCGTTGTCGCCGAGCGCCGTGCTGAGCCTGTCGGCGCTTTCCCTGGCCCTGCCGTCCAACCCGTCCAGCGCACCGGCCTGCCCGGCCAGCTGCCGCAGGATCGCCGAGTTGCGCCGGGCCCACTCCGCCACCGCCCGGTCGCCCGCCCGCCGATCGCGTTCCGCGTCGACACGCGCCTCCCCGGTGTTCTCCCCGGTGGCGGACGGCCGCAAGCGCAGGAACCGCCGCTCGGCCGCCTGGCGGCTCGCGACCCCCAGCGCCGGCGCGATCGCGGTCCAGCTCGCCCCGCTCGCCCGGGCGGCCGCGATCAGCTCCGGCTCCCACGCGGCCATTTCCTCGCGTACCGCGCGCAACGCGGCCAGCGCCGTCAAGAACCGTTCCGGTTCCGTGGCACCGGAACGGGCCTCGGCCACCACGTCGTGCACGGTCCGCACCGTCCGTGCCGGGTCTGCGTCCATATTTGTCATCCCATCGACGACTCGACTGTTGTCATCGTTTCGATGACATGTTAGAACAGTAGTGCGTGTTGACACCAGTGACAGCGACCCCAGGAGGTGGAACCCCGATGTTGATGCGCACCGACCCGTTCCGTGAGCTGGACCGCCTCACCCAGCAGATGTTCGGCACCTCGACCCCGGGCACCTGGTCCAAGCCGGCCACCATGCCGATGGACGCCTACCGCGAAGGCGAAGAGTTCGTCGTCTGCTTCGACCTTCCCGGCGTCGCCGCCGACGCGATCGAACTGGACATCGAACGCAACGTCCTGACGGTCAAGGCGGAGCGGCGGCCGACCACCGGGAACGACGTCCAGATGCAGGTTTCCGAACGCCCGCTCGGCGTCTTCTCCCGCCAGCTGTTCCTCGGTGAGGCCCTCGACACCGAGCACATCGCGGCCGACTACCAGGCCGGGGTACTGACCCTGCGCATCCCGATCGCCGAGAAGGCCAAGCCGCGGCGCATCTCGATCAGCGGCGCCGAAAGCGATCGCAAGGAGATCCAGGCCTGAGCGTCCGTCCGGTCCGGGGCCCCCGGGTCCCGGACCGGACGGCCGAGGAAAGGAAAGGGCACCTCGTTGACCGCCACGCTCACCATGCCGGTCCGCAACCCCCACCCCGCCCTCGACGCGGTGTGGGGCTACCTCGCCGAAGTCACCGGCGCCCTCGGCGTCGGCCTCGAATCCTGCACCGTCGACAACGACAGCCCGGTCTCGGCCTACGTCGCCCTCGACGAACAGCTCCCCGGCCACCCCGGCCGCGACGTCGCCCTGCTGTGGGACGAGAGCCACGGCTGGGCCGTGGCGATCGAGACCCATTCCGGCGAGGACCTCATCGTCCTCCGCTACCTCGGCGGGCAGACCGTCGTCCCGCCGCCCGCACGAGTCGCGCGGTTCGTCGCGGCGTTGCGCGAGGACGACCACCGCGTCGGGCAGCTCACCCCGCCCTCACTGCGCGAGGCGACCGGCCTCGCCGACCTCGAACTCCTCCTCGACCGGAGCACCCGGCCTACGCGGGCTGGAGCGGCTCGCCCGGTTTGACCTGCTCGACGGCGTGGCGCAGCGCGGCGATCATGGCCGCGGTCGCGGGCGGATCCGGCGGGTCGCCATAGGTGGCCAGGTACACGCGCCGCCGGAAATCGCCCAGGAGGCTGGCCTCGATCCCGGGCGCCCGGTGGGTGCGCAACGCCAGCCCCGGCGTGGTGGTCACGCCCATCCCCGCGGCGACCAGTGCCTGCTGGACGATGACGTCGTCACTGACGTACGCGATGGGCGGGACGAAACCCGCCTCGGCGCAGAAGTCGAGGAAGTCGCGGCGGCAGTTCTCGCACCCCTCGATCCAGGGGGAGTCGCGGTTGCCCATCAGTGTCTGGCCGGGTTCGAGACTGAGCAGGTACATCGGGTCCTCGAACAGCGGCGTGGCGCGCAGGTCGTCCGGAATCGCGTCGTCGTAACGGAAGACGACCGCGACATCGACGTCACCGGCCCGTAGCAGCTCGAGTGCCACCCGCGGATGCGCCTCGGTCAGGTGCAGCTCGATGCCGGGGTGCTCGCGGCGCAGTGTGCCCGCGGCGTGCGGCACCAGCACGGCGAGCGCTGACTGGAAACCGGCGACCCGGACGCGGCCGCTGCGCAGGCCCACCATCGCGGACAGCTCCGCGGCGGCGGTGTCGACCCGGGCGAGGATCTCGGTGGCCCGGCGGGCCAGATGCTCGCCCTCCGGGGTGAGCCGGATGCCCCGGCCGACCCGCTGGACGAGCTTGGCGCCGGTTTCGGCCTCCAGCCGGGCCAGATGATGGCTGACGGCGGGCTGAGAGTAGTTCAGCTGCTTGGCGGCCTTGGTGACCGAGCCGTGCGCGGCGATCGCCGCGAGCACCCGTAACCGCAGGATATCCAGCATGCATAAAGAGTACGCATGATTTCGCCTGGATATTGTCATTAGACGAATGAGTGAGCGCGCGGGACGCTGAACGGGACGAACCCGCTCAGCGAAGGAGAATCCGCCATGACCCGCTCGTTGGCGACACTCACCGATCTCGTCGGGGCCGTGCGCCAGGCCGTCGACGTGAGGACCGGCTGGACGGAGACCGCGGACCTCGTCGCCGAGCAGCTCCGCGCACATCTGCCCGGCCCGGAAATCCTTACCCCCGAACAACGTCTCGGCCAGCCCGATCGCGTCGCCTGCCATCTGCTGCACGCCGAGTCCGACGGGGCGTTCTCCCTTCTCGGCCTCGTGTGGCGTCCCGGGCAGACCACCCGGATCCACGACCACATCACCTGGTGCGTCGTGGGCGTGCTGTCCGGCGTCGAGCACGAGGAACTGTTCGACGAAGCGCTCAAACCCCTTGGCACGCGGGACAATTCCCCCGGCGAGGTCGGCGGTTTCGCGCCACCCGGCGACATCCACCGCATCCGCAACGTCGGCGACGAGATCGCCGTCAGCCTGCACATCTACGGCACCGACATCACCCGTGTCGGGTCCAGCGCCCGCCGCTACTACGACTGAGGAGCCCGAACCGTGGACCAGCACGCCATCGACGAGGTACTGAACCGCCCGCACAGCCAGGAACTGCTGGCCCGCGACCTGGCCCGCCTGGCCTTCGTCGCGCCGGACGGCACACCGCGGTCGATCCCGATCGCGATCCACTGGAACGGCTCGGAAATCGTCATGTGCACCTCGAAGAACGCGCGGAAGCTGGCGATGCTGCGCCGCGACCCCGCGGTCGCGCTGACGATCGACACCGAGTCGCACCCGCCGAAGATCCTGCTCATCCGCGGCCGGGCGGAACTGGATGTCGTCGACGGCATCCCGGACGAATACCTGCAATTCAACGGTACTTACGAGATGACGCCGGAACAGCGCGCCGAGTGGGAGGAGGGGGTCAAGGCGCTTTACGACGGCATGGTCCGGATCGTGGTGAAACCGACCTGGGTCAAGCTGATCGACTTCGAAACCACCCTGCCGGCCAACATCGAAGAACTCATGCGGTGGCAGAAGGAACGTCAGAGCGCCGAGCGGCTCACCTGACCGGACGGCGGACCCAATCACGGAACGCGGCGACGAACTCCTCGGGCGCGTCGGATTCCACGTAGGTTCCGGCGCCCTTCACGATCACGGTCTTGTGGTCGGTGAAAGTGGCTTCGAGGCGTTCACGCTCCTGGCGGCGGAAGGCGATGTCGGCGTCACCCCACACGATCAAGGTCGGGAGATGGGCGATGTCGGCGAGGCCGGCCTCGATCTCGGCGAAGAAGGCACGGCTGGTGAGGACCCGGGCCGGGAAGACGGCGGAGGCCCGGCGGCGCTCGGGGGTGTCCATGGCCCGCCGGTAATGGGCCATCTCGGCCGCCGTCGGCTTCTTCCTTCGGTGGCCCAAGGGAATGAACACGTTGACGATGAGGTTCAGCCGCCGGGCGAGGAGGCGGCCCAGCGGCCCGCCGAAGATGCGGGAGAAGTACTCGAAGTGGAAGACGCCGTTGACCGGCCAGGCCCAGGTGTCGGCGAGCACCAGCCGGTCGAAGACGGCCGGCCGCCGCTGCACGGCGGCCAGGCCGATCAGCCCGCCCCAGTCCTGCCCGACCAGGGTGACCCTTTCGAGGCCGAGCGTGTCGACGAAGGCGGTGACCACGTCCGCGTGTTCCTCGGGCAGGTAGCGGTAGCCGGGCTTCGGCGTCGACAACCCGAAGCCGGGGTAGTCGAGGGCGACGCACCGGAAGTCGTCGCGCAGCGCGCTGATGACGTCGCGCCAGAGGAACGACCAGGTCGGGTTGCCGTGCAGGAGCAGCAAAGTGGGGCCTGATCCCTCGTCGACGTAGTGCACCGTGTGCCCGTCGATCGCGACGAACCGGCTCTCGAACGGGAACAGGCTGTCCTCGACCCAGGCGGGTCGCACGCTCTCGATGGCGTCGGCCATGGCGGTCCCTCTCGGCTCAGGCTCGCGGTAAACTTGAGCTTGTCACGCACACTTGAGAAAAACAAGCAGAGGCACACGATGCGTAGTTACGGCCAGTACTGCGGGCTCGCCCGGTCACTCGAAGTCGTCGGTGATCGGTGGAATCTGCTCATCGTCCGGCAGCTTCTCATCGCTCCCGCCCGCTACCGTGACCTGCTCGACGGCCTTCCCGGCATCGCGACGAACCTGCTCGCGGACCGGCTCCGCGACCTCGAAGCCTCGGGCGTGATCGAGCGGAAGCTGGCAGGCTCGGGCAGCGTCGTCGAGTACGTCCTCACGCCGTGGGGCGCCGAGCTGCGCCACCCGATCGAGAGCCTCATCCGCTGGTCCGCACCGCTCATGACCCGCGGCCCCGATGGCGACGCCTTCCGCCCGGAGTGGCTGGCCCTCGCCGTCCCCGCCCTGCTCGACGCCCGGGTCGGCCCCCGCCCCTCGGCGACGATCGGGCTCGAGATCGGCGGGCCACCCTACCAGCTCCGCGCGACACGCTCCGGTTTCGAGGTCGTCCCGCGGGACGGCCGCGCCCTCGACGCCACCGTCCGCTCCGAACCCGCCTACGTCCTCGCGCTCGCCGCGGGCGCCATCGGCCTCGGCGACGCCCGCGCTCTCGGAGTGGTCGAGATCGACGGCGACGAGGCGGTCGTCCGCGCCGTGTTCGCCGCCTGACGAGCCCTCGAATACTCCGCCCGATTCCGGGTATTCGCCGACCGGGCCCCGAAATTCGCGGCCCAGCTCACGAAGCACCCAGGGAGGCTCGCAGATGACCGACCGGAGCGACGCGTCCGCGGAAGGCGTCAAGGGCGCCGTCGAGGACATCAAGGGCAAGGTCAAGGAGACCGCGGGCACCTTCGCGGGCAACGACTCGTTGGAACGCGAAGGCAAGGCGCAGCAGCAAAAGGCGTCCGCCCAGGAGAACGTCGCCGAGAAGGAGTCCGAGGCGGATCGCGCCAGGGCGGAGGCCGACAGGGCCGAGGCACGCGAGCGCAGGGAACAATAGCCGCGCGAAGCGGGAGCCCGCCGGACATCACGTCCGGCGGGCTCCGGCGAGGCTCATTCGGAACCGTCGAGCCGCCCGCGCAGGTCGTGCAGGATCTTCGTGAGCAACCGGGAAACGTGCATCTGGGAGATCCCGATCCGCTCGGCGATCTGCGACTGGGTGAGGCCGTCGAAGAACCGCATCGTGACGATCGCCCGTTCCCGCTCCGGCAGCCGCTTCAGCAGCGGGACCACGGTGTGACGGTCCTCGATGAGTTCGAAGCGATCGTCCAGTTCCCCCACTACGTCGGACAGCGGCACCGAACCCTCACCGTCGTTGACGGGCCGGTCCAGTGACGACGTCTGATAGCTGTTGGCAGCGAGAAGGCCTTCGCGGACGGTATCGACATCAAGGTCGAGATGACCTGCCAGCTCGCGGGGCGTCGGCGCGCGGCCGAGAACCTGGGTGAGTTCCGTGGTCCCCCGTGCAAGCCGGGTGCGCAGTTCCTGCATCCCGCGCGGTACATGCACGGCCCAGCCGGTGTCACGGAAGAAACGGCGTACTTCGCCCATGACGGTCGGTACCGCGTAAGCCAGGAAATCCCCGCCTTGCGCGGGATCGAACCGGTCGACGGCCTTCAGCAGGCCGACCCTGGCCACCTGCACCAGGTCTTCGCGCGGCTGGCCTCGTCCGCTGAACCGGACGGCGATGTGTTCGGCGATCGGCAGGAGTTCGAGGATCAGCCGTTCACGCAGCCGCCGCCGTTCCGGATGACCGGCGGGCAGATCCGCCAGTTCGGCGAACAGGGGACGGCAGTGCGAGTAGTCGTCACTGCGCCGCGGCCTGCCGTTCCGGCGGTCGGCGGGTGCGGACGACGGTTCATCGCGCCACGCGGGCTCGACGAGTTCTTCGACCACGGCCGGCGCGCTCATCGGGCCATTCGTCCCTTGTGGACAGGCGCGGGCCCGAGGGTCACCCCGGTGCTCAACGCTGACATAGATCCACTCCCATCGTCTTGTCTGGCTGATACCCGCAACCCCGGCCCGGCAAACACCGACCGGGTGAACGAGGTCGCGGTTTGCCGGTCAACCGAGCGGGTATCCGCAGGTCACGACGAAGGAGGAGCGATGCCGGAGCAGGGCTGGAGCGACAAACGCGAACGTCAGTACAAGCACATCAAGTCTTCGCAGAAGAAGCGCGGCGCCAATGCCGATCGCGCCGAGGAGATCGCCGCACGCACGGTCAACAAGAACCGCGCGCAGTCCGGGGAGTCGCGGACCGCGAGCAAGAGTTCGACGCGGGACACCTCGCCGCAGAAACGCGGAGGGAAGCGTTCCGGCAACCGCCAGGGTCCCGGCGGGCCGACCAAGGACCAGCTCTACAACGAGGCGAAGAAGCGCAACATCAAGGGCCGCTCCAGCATGACCAAGAAGGAGCTGCAGAACGCCTTGGGCCGCTGATCCCTATCCGGCCAGCTTCAGCGTCGACGACAGGCCGGTGAGTTCGATGGCCCGCCGCACGACCTTGGACGGCGCGATACTCAGGTCGATGCCCGACTCCGTGCAGTAACGGTGCAGCCGAAGCAATCCGGACAGTCCCGAGGAGTCGCAGAAACCCACGCCGGTCAGGTCGATCACCACGGTGGCGGGACCCCTTTCCAGCAGCTCGAGGATCTTCGCATGGAAACGGGGGCTGCTGGAGATGTCGATGTCACCCGTCACCTCGACGACGACGGCATCGTCCGAGCGATCCGCCTCGATCACGGCAAATGGTGCGGATTGCGCGGTCCCGGTGTTGAACGCCATTCTTCGAAGGTAAGAGTCCGGAGGCGGCCGTGCAACCGACAGGGATCTTCGTGACTCGCTGCTACTCTCGCCTCATGGCCTGCCGTATCACCGAACTCGTCCTCGACTGCGCCGATCCGGTCCGGATGGCGGAGTTCTGGTGCGAAGTCCTCGGCTACGTCGAACTCGGCAAAGAGGGCGCCGACATCGAGATCGGGCCGCCGGACACCGGCTTCGGCGGTCCGCAACCCACCCTGATCCTCAGCCTCAGCGACGATCCGAAGCCCGCCAAGCTTCCCCTGCACCTCGATGTGAGCCCCACAGACCGCGATCAGGACGCGGAACTGGAGCGGTTGCTGGCCGCGGGTGCGCGGAAGGCCGACATCGGCCAGACCGGGCTGGAGTCCTGGCACGTACTCGCCGATCCCGAGGACAACGTGTTCTGTCTCCTTCGCCGCCGAGTCGATCCCTGATACGCCAACCATTTCGATCCAGCCCGTTCGTCCATAGTGGACCCCGGACGGACAGGACCAAACCATCGGGTTGGCGGATGGCCGAATCGGGTATCCGGGGAGGAACACGGAAACTCAGTGGATTGGTCCCCGATGACAGACGAACGACTGTGGCAGCGTGACAAGGCCGAGTTCAGCTCGGGCTTGATCGCCTCCGGCCCGTTGTCCGAGCAGTTCGTCGAACTCACCCGCCTCCTGCTGGCCGCTTCGACGCCGGCCCAGGTCCTCGAGCAGATCGTCGCCGCCGCGTACCGGGTGGTGCCGGGCGCGGATCTGGTGTCGGTCACCCTCCGGGCCCCGGACGGGACCTTCCACACCCCTGTCGATACCGGCAAGGTGGCCGTCGAACTCGACGCGGTGCAGTACCGCGCCGGGACGGGGCCCTGCGTCGATGCCGCCGCCGGCGGGAGCCCCGGCCACGTCAGCAGCGACGATCTCGCGGCCGAGCCGAGGTGGCCGGACTTCTCCCAGGCCGCGGTGCGGCACGGCTTCACCGCGATCCTGTCGACCGTGCTCGTGCCCGACGCGGACCCACCGCGGCTTCCCGGGGCGCTGAACATCTACAGCCGCGGTCCGGACGTGCTCGGACCCGTCGCCAGGGACGTCGCGCTGCTGCTGGCCACCCACGGTTCCCTCGCACTGGCCGGTACCACCGCGGTGAGCCGGGCGGAGCTGGAAGCGAGTCATCTGCGGCGGGCCGTCGAATCCCGCGACGTCATCGGGCAGGCCAAGGGGATCCTCATGCACCGGCGCGGCCTGACCGCCGACGAGGCCTTCGACCTGCTGCGCCGCACTTCCCAGGACCTCAACGTCAAACTCGCCGAACTCGCGCGCACCCTCGCCGACCGGCACACGGAACTCGACGCCCCCTGAAAACCGCGAACGGGCCCGGCCGAAGGATCGGCCGGGCCCGTCGTCACAGACCTGTTCAGTCGAGGTCGAACCGGTCGAGTTCCATGACCTTGGTCCACGCCGCGGCGAAGTCGGCGGCGAACCGCTCGCGGGCGCTCTGCCCCGCGTAGACCTCGGAAAGCGCGCGCAGCTGCGAGTTGGAGCCGAAGACGAGGTCGACCGCGGTGGCCGTCCACTTCACGTCGTCCGTGGCGACGTCGCGGATCTCGTACACGTTCTCCTCGGACTCCGACACCTTCCACCGGGTCCCCGGCGAGAGGAGGTTGGTGAAGAAGTCGTTGGTGAGCACGCCCGGCCGATCGGTGAGGACGCCGTGCTTGCTGCCGCCGAAGTTGACCCCGAGGGAGCGCAGGCCGCCGACGAGGACGGTCATCTCGGGCGCGGTCAGGTCGAGCATGTAGGCACGCTCGACGAGCAGGACCTCCGGCTGGAGCTTCTCGCCGGACCGCAGGTAGTTGCGGAACCCGTCGGCGCGCGGTTCGAGGAGCGCGAACGAGTCGACGTCGGTTTCCTCCTGCGAGGCGTCGGTGCGGCCCGGGCGGAACGGCACGGTCACCTCGGTGCCGGCGTCGCGCGCCGCCTTCTCGACGGCGGCTGAGCCTGCCAGCACGATCAGGTCCGCCAGGGAGATCTTGGCCCCACCGGCGGCGTTGAACTCGCGCTGGATGCCCTCCAGGGTCTCCAGGACGTTCGCGAGCTGCTTGGGCTCGTTGACCTCCCACTCGCGCTGGGGCGCGAGCCGGATCCGCGCCCCGTTGGCGCCACCGCGTTTATCGGTGGACCGGAAGCTCGCCGCGGATGCCCAGGCGGTGGCGATCAGCTGGGCGGTCGTCAGACCGGATTCGAGCACCTTCGTCTTGAGCGCGGCGATGTCGGCGTCACCGACGAGTTCGTGGTCGACGTCCGGCACCGGGTCCTGCCACAGCTGTGGTTCGGGGACCCACGGTCCCAGGAACCGGCTGACCGGGCCCATGTCGCGGTGCAGCAGCTTGTACCAGGCCTTCGCGAACGCCAGCGCGAACTCGTCCGGGTTCTCCAGGAAGCGGCGCGAGATCTTCTCGTACGCCGGGTCGACGCGCAGCGCCAGGTCCGTCGTGAGCATGGTCGGCTTGTGCTTCTTGGCCGGGTCGTGGGCGTCCGGGATGATCGCCTCGGCGTCCTTGGCGACGTACTGCTTGGCGCCGCCGGGGCTCGTGGTGAGCTCCCATTCATAGCCGAAGAGGATCTCGAAGAAGCGGTTGCTCCACTGCGTCGGCTTGTCGGTCCACGTCACCTCGAGACCGCTGGTGATCGTGTCGGCGCCCTTGCCGCTGCCGTAGGTGCTCAGCCAGCCGAGGCCCTGCGTCTCGATCGGAGCGGCTTCGGGCTCCGGGCCCACGTGGTCGTCCGCGACCCCGGCGCCATGGGTCTTGCCGAAGGTGTGGCCACCGGCGATGAGCGCGACGGTCTCCTCGTCGTTCATCGCCATCCGGGCGAAGGTCTCCCGGATGAAATGGGCCGCCGCGGCCGGGTCCGCGTTGCCGCGGGGCCCCTCGGGGTTGACGTAGATGAGCCCCATCTCGGTCGCGCCGACGTCGGGGACCACCTCCGTGTCGCTCGCGTAGCGCTCGTCACCCAGCCAGGTGTCTTCCGGACCCCAGAAGATCTCCTCGGGCTCCCAGGTGTCCTCGCGGCCGAACCCGAAGCCGAACGTCTTGAAGCCCATCGACTCCAGCGCGACGTTGCCCGCGAGCACGAGCAGATCGGCCCACGAGATCTGCTGGCCGTACTTCTCCTTGACCGGCCACAGCAGCCGTCGTGCCTTGTCGAGGTTGGCGTTGTCGGGCCAGCTGTTGAGCGGGGCGAACCGCTGGGCGCCGTCACCGGCCCCGCCGCGGCCGTCGTGGATCCGGTAGGTGCCCGCGGCGTGCCAGCTCATCCGGATCATCAGGCCGCCGTAGTGGCCGAAGTCGGCGGGCCACCAGTCCTGCGAGGTGGTGAGCACCTCGGTGATGTCCCGTTTGAGGGCCTCGACGTCGAGCTTGGCGAATTCCTTGGCGTAGCTGAAGTCCTCGCCGAGCGGATTGGACTTCGACGAGTGGGCGTGCAGCACCGAGAGGTCGAGCTGGTTGGGCCACCAGTCCTTGTTGGTGCGCGGCCGACCACCCGACTTCGGCGTCGGGGAGTCGATCGCCGGGTTCTCGCTCTCGCTTCCCTGTGCGGTCACGGAGTCGTGGGCCACCGGGCAGCCCTGGGCCGGGGTCTCGCTCATGTACTTCCTTCCGGGCAGGCGAATCATCGCTGGACGGGTTCGGCCGCGCAGCCGGGGCAGGTACCCCAGTAGACGACCTCCGCCTCGTCGACCACGAAACCGTGATCGCCCGAGGCGGTAAGACAAGGGGCGTGGCCGACGGCACAGTCGACGTCCGCGATCGCACCGCACGAACGGCAGACGACATGGTGGTGGTTGTCCCCCACCCGGGTCTCATAGCGGGCAAGCGCGCCGGCGGGCTGGATACGGCGGACCAGACCCGTTTCGGTGAGCGCCTTCAGCACGTCGTACACCGCCTGGTGCGAGACCGTGGGAAGTTCGGCCCGCACCAGCGCGATCACCGTTTCGGTGTCGACGTGCGGATGGTCGCGCAGCGCGGCGAGCACGGCCAGCCTCGGCCGGGTCACGCGCAACGAGACGGCCCGCAGCTGTGCCTCGAAGTCGGACATCACCCGCGACGATAAAAGCCAGTCTGGAACGAGTCAAATCAGGGCGGCGAATTCCCCCGGCCGGGTCGGCGGTCGTTCGGGGGCGACTACCCGCCGGCGCGCGGATGAATCCCCCGGGACCGGGTGAAGAGCCAAGTGCACGCTTCCTGGTGAGGGCGACCGGGTGAGGCTGCCGACGGCTCCGTCGTGCCGAGAAAATCGGTTATGAAGATCAAGAGCCGCCTCCTGACCCTCGCCGTGGTCATCGCCATGACCCTCGCGACGGCTCCCCCGGCCTCCGCCATCGGCACCCCTCACCTGCTCCTCGCCCAGGACTTCCCTGATCCCGACATAGTCAAGACCGACTCCGGCTACGCCGCCTTCTCCACGAGCACCGGCCCGGTGAAAGTGCCTTACGCGAGCGCTCCGGCACCGGAAGGCCCTTGGCGGGTGGCGGGCGACGCTCTCGCCGCGGTACCGAAGTGGGCCAAGCCGGATGGCGGGTTCTGGGCACCCGATGTCACCCGGCTCGCCGATGGCACCTTTCTCCTCTACTTCTCGGCGGCGGTGGCCCCCGGCGGCGAGATGTGCATCGGCGTCGCGGCGGCGGCGAAGGTCGAGGGGCCGTACACACCGACCGGGGAAGCCCCGCTGATCTGCGTCCCCGGCGACGGCGGCGACATCGATCCACAGTCCTTTGTGGACACGGACGGCACCCGGTTCCTGCTCTACAAGAGCGACGGCGCGACCGTCGGTCCCCCGGCGGCGATCTGGTCGCAGAAGCTGCTCGCCGACGGACGGACACCGGCAGGCCCGCGTACCGAACTCCTCCGAGCGGACCTCACCTCCGAAAAGGGGGTCGTCGAGGCGCCGTCGGTGGTCAAGGCACCGAGCCGGTACCTGCTGTTCTACTCCGCCGACACGTTCCAAAGCTCCGGCTATCACACCGGATACGCCTCGGCACCCACGCTGAGCGGACCCTTCGTGAAAGCGGACGCCCAATTCCTGTCGACCGATCTGCTCGGCGGCAAGGTCGACGCACCGGGCGGCGCCGACGTCGTGGACGGGCACATCTACTTCCACGGCTGGCTCGGTGGCGGTCGCACGGCTCGCGGGCTGTACCGGCTGCCCATCGGTTTTCCGGGCGATCTCCCGCAGCTCGGCTGACCGATCCGGCCACTGTGGACGGATCCGCGCCGTCGTTTACCCGGACGGACGAAAGCGGGTCCGGTAACGCGACTTCCCACGACGATATCGCGAAATCCGGGGCACCTCGGGTTTTTTCGACGAAAGAACCAAGCCCTTACGCTGAAGACCGACCCGTCGGATCATCCCTACCGCCAAGCGACCTTGACAACACAACAGAGTACGGCTTTCCACGGGTCGGGTGCGGTGCGTTCGGAATTTGTGTCCCCGTTCCGCCGTCCGGCCCAAATCCAGCCACCGCACGGGCGGCTTTTCGCCTTTGTCACCCGATTGCTGGTCCTCACCGGCGAGGAGAAGCGGGAAGATCCAAGCCGGACCGCGACGAAAGAGGATTCGACCGAAAAATGATTACCGACGTCGCCGCGGCGATCGGTTCGACGGATCGCCCGAGCGGGCAGACCTGTCCTCGGCGAACGCGGGCACCGCCCGGCCCGGACCGTACGCACGGCCCGGAGCCACACCGGGCGCCCGTCAATACCCCAAGGGGAACCATGAACCGCGTCACCACGCTCGTAGTAGACGATCAGCCCCTCATCAGATACGCGCTCAGCAGGCTGTTGCGGGATTCGGCGGGGGTGGGAGCGGTGGCCGAAGCCGCGAGCGAGCCGGAAGCGTTGTGGCAATGCGAAAAGAGCCATCCCGACATGGTCATCACCGAGCTGTCGATCTGGGGTGAGCCCGCCGGGACCACGATCTGCCGGTTCATCAAGGAACACTTCGAGCGCGCCGCCGTCCTGGTCTTCGCCGGTGACGCCTCCCCTTCGGCCATCGCCATGGCGCTGAACGCGGGCGCGGACAGCTTCGTGCACAAGTCGGCCAGCGGCGGCCAGGTGATGTCGGCGGTGCGCTCCACCCTCGCCGGGCAGCGGGTGTGCCTGCAGGCCGGTGGGATCCCACCGGCGGTCACCGAAGCCGTGCCGCACGCGAGCCTGATGACCAGGCGGGAGGAGGAGATCCTCGCGCTGATCCTCTACCGGTGGTCGAACGACGAGATCGCCGAAGAACTGCACCTCGCGACGCAGACGGTGAAGAACTACGTCAGCCGGATCCTGCAGAAGCTGGGCTTCGGCAGCAGGCGCGACCTGTTCCGGGCACTGCGATTCCGGCCCGGCGGCGGCCCGCTCCCCCGGCTGGAGAACACCTTCCACGAAGGCGAGGCCTACGCCGCGGACAGGCTGGCCGGGTACCGGGGCTAGGTCGGATGGGTGAGCGACGTACCGGGAGTACCGAGACCGGATCAGGTTCGGTACCCGCCGTATCCTGTGGCACCGAGATCGTTTTTCTAGCGTTGCTGTCATGAGGAAGCCAAGTTCCCTGTTCTTGATCCTCGCGCTCGCCGGCACCCCCGCCCCGGACACCGTCCGGGCCTCGTCGGCCAAGATCCATGAGGTGCTCGGCGGTCCGGCCGGTTACATCGACCTGCACAACACCGGCCGCGTCCCACTCGACATCGGCGGTTGGTCGGTGCAGGCGTGCACGGGCGGAGCGGCACCGGTCGAACTGGCCACCCTGCCCGCCGGGAGCGAGATCCCCGCGGGTGACCACTTCCTCATCACCGGACAGGGTTTCGGCGGGACCGCGCAGATGGTCGTCGAGTCGATCGCCGGGGACGGCGAGCTGCTGCTGGACCTGCGCGGAGCGAGGGTCGACAGCGTCGGATGGGCACCGTCGTCGCCCTGCCGCGAGGACCAGGCCGCCGTCGCCTGTCCCGGTTTCGCCCAGGCGAGGGACGCCGTCAGCCGTGACACCGACAACAACAAGACCGACTTCGAATGCGTACGGCCGCTCGGCTGACCGTCGTCCGCCAGTCCGGTTTCACACCTGTATGCGCGTATCAGAAAGGTGCGGTCGTGACCGCGAACAGCAAGTGCGGGGACGCGACCCCGCTAGGCGAACTACTCGCCGGACAACGAATCGAGAAAGGCCTGTCACAAGGTGATCTGGTCGCGAAGTTGCATACCCTCTCCGGCAACGACAGCATCACCCGAGAAGACATTTCCCGCTGGGAGCGAGGAAAACGTATCCCCGGCCCGTACTGGCGGCAGTGGCTCAGCGGCGTACTCGACACCTCCGGTCAGGAACTCGAGCTGGCCGCCGCCGTCGCGAGAAGGCAGCGGCGGAAGACGCACCCGGGCGGCGGTGGACGATTACCGGCCGAGGAGAAAGTACCGAAAAACTGGCCCCTTTCCGGCGGCACCCCGATTCTCGGATGATTATGTGGTCGCCATCGGGAGACAAAAGCTCCTGGTCCGACGAGAGAAATCCCCGACAATCAAGTTGAAAGGAATTCCCGTGCGACGAATTCTGGGCGCCTCCGCGGTATTCGCGATGCTGGCACTGGGCATGGCGGGCGGTGTCGCGAACGCGGCAGGCGAGAGCGAAGGAACCGAGGCCGCCCCGCTCGCCTCGTCCACCGTGGTCGTCAACGAGGTTTCGACCCGCGGTCTGAACGGCAATCTCGACGAGTTCATCGAGCTGCGCAACGTCTCGAACCAGCCCCAGGACGTGAGCGGCTACACGATCCGCATCTACTCGCCGTCGAACGTCGTGACCGACACGATCGTCCTGCCGGCCGGCACGATCCTGCAGCCCAAGGGCAACGCCGGCCAGTACGCGGTGCTGGTCGGGCAGAACTTCTCCGGCACCATCGCCGACCAGACGTACGTCATTCCGTTCACGCTGGCCAGCGTCGAGGGCATCCCGACCCTCGGTGGCGTCGCGTTGCAGAACATGTCCGGCGCGAAGATCGACGGTGTCGCCTTCAGCAACGCCGTGGTGACCCCGCGTGAAGGCAACGCCGCGATTCCGGAGAACGCCCTCACCGATCAGCTCAACGCGGCGAACACCCGCAACATCCTGAGCACCGACACCGACAACAACCGGCAGGACTTCTCGCTCCAGCTGCGCACCCCGGGTCTGTAGTCCGACCCGTCACGACCGGGCCCGGGCCGCCGTCGGCGGTCCGGGCCCTTCCATGGCGGGATCTCGCCAACGGCGACATACCGCCAACAAGAATTATATTCTTCTGGGAACTCCTGCCTCATCCTCTGAAAAACATCTTCGCGGCGGCCGTCACCACGGCCGCTTCGCACTACCAGAGGAGAGTGAGGCTCGATGTTCCTCCGTTCCCCTCATCCGACGAGACCCGCACGGCGCCCATTGGCCATTCTGGCGGCCTCCGCACTGATCGCCTTTTCCTTCCTCCCGGTGACCGCGACCGCCGCGACCGCCGCCGTCTCCGGACCCGCTCCCGCTCCCGCCGCCGGACGGCCGGACGTCCATCGCGTCACGTTGCTCACCGGTGACGTGGTGACCTACGAACGAGACGGCGCCGGGCACGACAGCGCGCAGGTCGAGCCGGCGGTGCGACCGGACAGGCCGAGTCCGGCGTTCCAGATCACCACCACGGCCGAAGGGCTGATGGTGTATCCGTCGGACGCGCTTCCGTTCGTCGGCAAGGGATTGCTGAGCCCGGAGTTGTTCAACGTCACCGCGCTCGTGGGCGACCGGCGTGACGACGCGGCGAGTGCCACGATTCCCGTCATAGTGCGCTACGGCGACCGGGCGGGGCTGTCCGCGCGGTCTCTGGACGCGAAGGCGAAGACGCTTCCCCAGACCCAGCGGCTCACGCCGCTCGTCACGGCCAACGGAGTGGGAGTGCAGGTCAAGAAGGCGGGGACCGCCGAGTTCTGGCGTTCGCTCGTCGCGTTCGACCCGGGCGGGAAACCCGTTCTGAACCAAGGGATCTCCCAGGTCCGGCTGGACCGGAAGGTCCGGGTGGCGCTGGACAGGAGCACCGCGCAGGTCGGGGCGCCGTCGGCGTGGAACGGCGGGTGGACCGGGAAGGGGACCACGGTCGCGGTGGTGGACAGCGGGATCGACGCGAACCATCCCGATCTGGCGGGCAAGGTGACCGCCTCGGCCGATTTCACCGGAGAAGGCGACATCGTGGACCGCCACGGGCACGGCACCCACTGCGCGTCGATCATCGCGGGCACCGGCGCGGCCTCGGCCGGCCGGTACAAGGGCATGGCACCGGACGCGAACCTGATGGTGGCCAAGGTTTTCGACGCCTCCGGTGAGGCCGACACCGCCCAGGTCATGGCCGGGATCGACTGGACCGTCGCGCAGGGCGCGAAGATAGTGAACCTCAGCCTCGGTGCCGGGGTCAGCGACGGAGCCGACCCGTTGAGCGAACAGATCGACACGCTGTCGGCGAAGTCCGGCACCTTGTTCGTGGTGGCGGCCGGGAATTCCGGGCCGGGCGACCGGACCGTCACGACGCCGGGCGCGGCGACGTCCGCGCTCACGGTCGGAGCGGTAGACAGGGACGACAAGATCGCCTGGTTCAGCAGCCGCGGCCCGCGGCTGCGGGACGCCTCGGTCAAACCGGAGATCACCGCGCCGGGCGTCGGGATCGTGGCGGCCCGGGCCGCGGACACGGCGATGGGCGAACCGGTGGACGACGACTACACCGCGGCATCGGGCACTTCGATGGCGACCCCGCATGTCGCGGGCGCCGCGGCGATCCTGCTGCAGCAGCAACCGGGGCTTTCCGGGCAGGCACTGAAGAACACGCTCGTCACCACGGCCAAGGACGTCGGCCTTCGCTGGTACGAGCAGGGAGCCGGACTCCTCGACGTCGCACGGGCCGTCTCGCAGAAGGCGACCGGTACCGCCGTCGCGAGCTTCGGGCGCAACGAGCGGACGACCAACGCCGCGGCACAGGTCGTCCGGCCGCTGTCCTACAGCAACGCCGGGGACCGGCCGCTGACCCTGAACCTGAAGCTGACCGTGCGGCCATGGGACGGCGTCGCCGACCCGGGCACCGGGATGCGCCTGGCGAAGACGACCCTGTCGATCCCGCCGAAGTCGAGCACCACCGTCGACCTCGCCGTGAATCCGAGCGAGGGGACGGCGGGCGTCTACGGCGGTGCCGTGGTGGCCACGACCGCGGACGGGACCAACGCCGTGCGGACACCGGTGAGCACCTACAACGCGGCCGAACTGTTCCCGGTGACGGTCCGGGTACGGGATTCGGCGGGTGGGCCCGCGCAGACGGCGTCGGCTCAGCTGATCGACGACGCGGGCGGTGCGGGTAACCGCAACGACCCGTTCCTCGACCAGGTCAGCCAGCAGATCGGTCTGGTCGACGGGGTCGGCCGGGTGCTCGTGCCCGCCGGACGCTATTCGGCACTCGGCTGGGCGCTCGAACGCGGGCTCACCGTGCGCCGCTATTCGGCGATGAGCACGGCGCAGGTCGCCGTCACGGCCCCGGCCGAGATCACGCTGAACGCGGCGAGCGCCGTCCCGGCGGGGCTGATCACCCCGACCCCCACCGACCTGCGGGACCGCACGGTGATGCTGCGGCGCGTGATCCCCGCCGGAGCGGGCGTGAACGGCTACGTCGGCGAAGCCGGGCTGGTCTCGGGTGCGGGCTGGGAAGTCCGCGTCACCCCCGCGGCGGCCACCTCGGCAGGTGCGATTTCGTTGCAGGACAGCGCCACGCTGGCCCAGACCGCGGTCGAGATGCGGACCGTCGGCGGCGGCTCCACCGTGCTGAATCCCGCGTACGACGTGCCGACGTTGACGGCGAAGGCGCCCGGTGAACAAACGCTGCCGGTCGTGTTCGGCGGTGCGGGTGGCGCGAGTGATCTCGCCGGGCTCGACGTAACCGGAAAGGCCGTCCTGGTAAGGATTCCGGTCCAAGCCGGGTCGCCGAACCCGGTGGGCGACGTCTCCACCGGCATCGCGAACGCCGCGCGCGCGGTGTCCGCGGCGGGCGGGGCGGCGTTGATCCCGTATGCCGGCGCACCGGGTTCGCTGAGCATCCCGGGCCTGAGCAGTGCGGTCGTGCCGACCCTGTCCCTCGGCTGGGACGAAGGGGAGAAACTGCGGACCGCCGGTGCCGTTTCGGTGCGCCTGCTGGTGCGCGCGACTCCGGACGTGATGTACAACCTCAGCTACCTCGACGCCAACGGTGTGCCGAAGGAACTCGTCCGGCGGGTCGACCAGAAGTCGCTGGTAGCCACGAAAACCGGCTATCAGGCCGAAAAACCGGGGCTGACCGGGCAGAAGAACTGGTACGCCTTCCCGACCGGCCTGTGGAAGACGCAGGCTGTCCAGGGCACGAAGATCCCGGTGCCGGGCAAGTGGACCGAGTACACCGGCCCGGCCGACGACCGGCTGGTCTGGAAACGCGTGGTCACCCTTTCCGGCAACGACGCCGCGGGCCGTCGTGCCACGCTGGCCATGAACGCGCAGAACGTCTACCGCGCGGGCGAGCGGTCGAGGCCGGACGAGTACTGGTTCCGCGCGTCGCTGCACAGCGGGTCGGTCGAACTGCCGTCCGACCATCCGGCCCGCTACCCGGCGACGGCGGGCGGCTGGACGGTGCTGTGCTCGATGTGCCGCGGCGGCAAGGATCCCGACCTGTTCGTTCCCCCACTGCAGTGGATGGACGGCACAGGCGGGGCCGGTTCGGGCGGGCACTACACGAATCCGTATGAGAACGCGCGGTACTTCGCGGTGAGCACGGCGCGGCTGTACCGGGACGGCACCGAGATCCCCCGGTCCAATGCGGACGATCCGCTCGCGCTGGCCCCGGAGTTCCGGCTCGCCCCGGCTCCCGCCACCTACCGGCTGGACGTGACCGACGTGATGCCCGGCCAGGCACAGGTCGGCGCCCCGAGCGGGGTGCTGTTCCAGCACGCACCGAGGACCGATACGTCGTGGACCTTCACCTCGGCACGGTCCGGCGCCGCGGCACCTCTCGGGTTCTCCTGCCACAACGCGGGCACCGCGTGTTCCTTCCAGCCGCTCATCCAGCTGGACCACCGGTTGCCGCTGGATCTCGGCGGTCGCGCACCGGCCGGGCGCCCGTTCACCTTCGACGTGTTCGCCGGGTCGCACAGCGGCGCGCGGGACGGCGGGCCGGTGACGCAGCTGCGGGTCTCGGCGTCGGCGGACGGCGGACGCACCTGGACGGCGGCGACCGTCCGGCCGAACGGGACCGGGCTGTGGTCGGTGACGGTGGCCCATCCGCAGCTCACGGCGAGCGACGGGTTCGTCTGGCTGCGGACGGACGCACGGGACAGCTCCGGCAACACCGTGACGCAAACGGTCCAGCGGGCCTACGCGCTCACAGACGTGGCGAAGGTGAACCCGCGTCTTCGCTGACGTCCTCCTCACTCGCGGGTTGGGTCGCCGGCAAGGTGACCCAACCCCGGGTGGCGACCTGGAGCCCGGCCTGGAACCGGGTCGTCGCGCCGAGGGCGGTCATGAGGTCGCGGAGGCGCCGCTGGAACGTCCGGTAGCTCATGCCGAGCTGCTTGGCGATGCTGCGGTCGGGTAACCCGGTGGTGAGCAAGGCGAGCAGGCGGGCGTCGTCGGAAGGGGCGACGTCCGCCAGTTCGGCCGAACCGGGCAGGCGCAGCGGAAGTCCGCTCTGCCAAAGGAAAGAGAAGACCGCGCTGAGCGCGTCGAGCAGCGCGCACGGGTGGATCACCAGTGCCGTGCCGACCTCGGGGAGATCGGATCGCAGCGGCACCAGCCCGATCCGCCGGTCGACCACGATCATCTTCAGCGGGGCGGTGGTGACCACGCGGGCCTCCTCGCCGAGGGCGAGGCCCGCCTCGAGATCGGATGCCAGGTCGTGCAGTTCCAGCGCACTGCGCTCGTAAACCCCGCGAAACCGCACGCCCCGGCCGAGGAGGTCACGTTCGGCGGGGTGCAGCACACTCGGCGTTTGCGCGTAAGGCGGTTTGTCGACGAAGGCGACCTCCTGCTCGGCCGAGCGCAGCAGCTGATCGGCCCGGTCGGCGATGAGCGAATCCCCGTGGATCACCTCGATGAGATCGACCGGACGTTCACCGGACGTCGCCCGGTACCGCTCGCGTAACCTGTCGGCGACCAGCCGCGCGCTCGCGAGTTCCTGCTCCTTCTGCCGGAGCATCGCCTCCAGCGCGACCTCCGGCCGCACCGCCGAATACGCCTCCGCCTGCCCGGGAAGCTTGGTGAGCAACCCTTTTTCGGTCAGTACGCGCAGAACCGGGAGCAGCCGCTGTCCGGACAACCCGGTCCGCCGCCGGATTTCGGCGACGGTCATCGCACCGGCGCCGGCGAACGCGTCGTAGACCTCGACGTCGATTTCCCTCAGACCGATGATCTCCAGCAACTTCTCTCCCGCCGCAGCCGCGGTCGCCGTCGCGCCCGACCATACCGCTGGACTCCGGCGGGCAAAAGGGACCACGTCGCGCCGAGATCATCCACTGTGGACAGAACCACCTCGGCCGGCGACGGAGTGACAAGGAGCGCGGATGTCCCTTGCGCCTCGCCGGGAACGATCAACGTCTCAAGCGTGGCGCTCGCGACCCTCCCAAAGCCCGCACCCGCTTCTCATGTCGCCACGTTTGCCTTACCCGCCCGTGGCGGCTTCGTCCCCCGTGCTCGAGGGCGCGGCGATGGCCGCCGGGAGTGAGGCGTGGATGACCAGCTCTTCGTGCAGACGGGTGACCTGCAGCGGCCGCCAGACGGCACGTGTGGTGGCGACGAGGCGCAGGTCGGTGTCCTGCCCCGCCCGTCGGCGCGCGGCAAGCAGCACCTCCAGCCCCGCGGAATTGAGGAACCGGACGAGGGTCAGATCCACGACCAGCCGCCGCGGTCCGGCGTCCAGGGCCGATTCGATCGCTCGGTGCAGCTCAGGTGCGGTGGACAGGTCCACGTCGCCGTCGACGACGAGCACCACCGTCCGGCCGAGACGCTCGACAGCCACCGTCAAAGGTGGGGACGGGCCCACTGGGGACCCCATGACCGGATCGACCACACCGGGCTCTGATCCGTCCGGATTGCCGCTCTCCGCCGTGCGAGCCGCGTCGAGCGGTTCGGGCGACGGCCGCGAACGGTGCCGACGACGAGAGTCGAGCGTTATGGGTTTCACGATCGGACCTCCGGACATTCCGACCGCCTGGGGATCCCTCCGTGCGGAAGAACAGGCGCACGGCCAAGAAACAGAGATGGCCAGGTCGGCGATCGATCGTCGCGAGGCGGTGTCTGGGCACTCCGGCGCTGTCGTCTCGCATTCTACCCCGAAGACGGGGTGGAAATCGTATTTCCGGGCCTGCTTCTTGTTTCGAGCTGCCGGCGCCGCGACGGCGTACAGTCGGCGGTATCCCACCATCAGAGTGGTAGAGAGCGAGAACCCTCGATGTTCACCATCACCGAATCCGCCGCCGAAGCCATCAACCAGCTCACCGCCGCTCAGGATGTCCAGGTGCGGGGCGGCCTGCGTATGACGCTGAGCGGCCTCCCCGAAGACGGTGCCGCGCTCTCTGTCGAGATCACCTCGCATCCGGCACCCGGCGACGACGTCGTCGACGCCGCGGGGACCCAGGTGTTCCTCGCACGCGAGACCCGCGTCCGCCTTGCCGACAAGATCCTCGATGCCCGCAAGGACGTCAACGGGCACTTCACCTTCCTCGTGGCAAACCCTCAATGAACCTCGCGGAGTCCCGTGAGGACTGTCCATATGCGACTGCCGCCCAGGAAGGGCCACATCATGAACACAGCTCGGACCGGTGCGAGTGTGATCGTCGAACGGTTACGTCTCAGTACAGGCTTCGCCGCCTCTGAACGCGACTGGGTCGCCGAGCGGCTGGCCGCACTCGGTTCCAGGCTGCGTTCCTTCCAAGACGGTCAGGTCGAACTGGAAATCGGTCTCAAGGATCGGCACGGCACCGGCCAGCAGGTCACGCTCGAGTGCCGGCTCCATCGCCTTCCTCACCTGCACCTGGTGGCCACCTCTTCGGCACAGGACCTGTCGGTCGCACTCAACGAGGTTCGCAACGACATGATCCGGCAGGTGGACCATGCGAAGACTCGCGCCGAACCGCGGAACAACCGCGCACTACGGAACGCCCCGATCCTGCCGGAACTCGACTGGGCCGCAGGCGAGGATGGTCAGTCGATGCCTTCGACAATGCGGAAGTCGCGCTCGAAGCCGTCGGGGAGGGCCGCCAGCGCCTTCTGGTAGGCCTCGCTCTCGTATGCCCCGACGGCCTGTTCGAAGCTGTCGAACTCGACCAGAACGACGCGTTGCGTGATTCCGGCTTCGTGGGCGACGACTCGGCAGCCGCCGCGGGACAGGACCCGCCCGCCCCCAGCCTGGACGGCCGGACGGGCCAGCTTGTTGTAGGCGGTCAGCCCCTCAGGGTCGGAAATGGCGGGATAGACACTGACCCAATAGCCCTTGGCCACGGAAACCTCCTGGTCGGATGAGGCTGATGGTCACGCGGGGTTCCGCCGGGCGTACACCTCGATCTCAATCTTCATCCGAGGATCGGCGAGGCCGCACATGAGCATGGTGGCGGCCGGTCGAACCTCGCCGAACGCGCGACGCAGCGCCGGCCAGCAGGGTTCGAAGTCGGCGCGGTCGGGCAGCAGATAACGCACCCGAACCACGTCGGCGAAGGTGCACTTCGCTTCGGTCAGGGCGGCCTCGATGTTGCGCAGGCTTTGCTCGGCCTGCTCCACCACGTCGTCGGAGATCGTCATGGTGGTGTAGTCGAATCCGGTCGTCCCGGACACATGAACCCAGTCGCCGTCGATCACCGCGCGGGCATAGCCGATCTGTTCCTCGAACGTCGAGCCGCTGAGGACGGAATGTCGCTGTGTCATGCGCCGAACAGTAAGTGAGCAGCACCTATACGTCTAATACGCCTTCGGGCGCTGAGTGATATCTTCAGGCATATGGGCCGCCCGGAACTTCCTCTGCCGCAGCTGCATGCCTTCGTCGTACTCGCCGAGGAACTCCACTTCGGTCGCGCCGCCACCCGGCTCGGCATCGCCCAGCCTCCGCTGAGCCAGCAGATCCGCCGCCTGGAGGACAAGGTCGGCCACCCGCTGTTCAGCCGCGAACCCGGACGCGTCAGCCTCACCCCGGCGGGGCGGGAACTCCTGCCCGCCGCCCAGCAGGCCCTCACCCGCCTCGCAGAGGGGCTGACCGCGGCCCGCGAAGCCGGCAGCGGCAGGGCCGGCCGCCTGCGGATCGGCTTCGCCGCTTCCCTCGCGCTCACCGTCCTCCCCAGCCTGCTGCGCACCTTCCGGGAACGATTTCCCGCTGTGGAACTGGACATCCAGGAGATGACCACCACTCCGCAGCTGGCCGCCCTGCGCGAACGGACGATCGACATCGGCCTGGTGCGGGAGCCACCCGCCGATGACGCGGAACTCGATTTCGGGACCGTGCTGACCGAACCGTTCGTGGCCGTCTTGTCCACCTCGCATCCGCTCGCGGCACAACGAGTCGTCCGGGTAGTGCAGTTGGCGGACTGTCCCTTCGTGCTCCTGCCTCGTGCCGTCGGTCCGCCGCTGTACGACCAGATCGCCGATCTCTGCGTCACCGCGGGGTTCACCCCCCAGGTGGCTCAGCACGCCGTGGAATGGCAGACCGTCTGCGCCTTGGTGGAAACCGGCCTGGGCGTGTCCCTGGCGCCGGAGAGCATCCGCCGGATCCGCCTCAAAGGCGTTGCCTTCCGCAGGATCGATCCCGATACCGTGCGCACACGAGTCGCTGTCGCTTGGCGCAAGAACGACTCAAACCCCCTGGTGCCAGGCATCTTGGCGGCTCTTAATCAAGCTCCGCCGGTCAAGCTCTAGGAACGGTCGGTCGCCTCACCACGTCACTCCCGCGCGGAAGCCTTGCCACCGCATCCGCCTTCGGATTCCCAGCGGGACACGTCGCTTTCGCGGGACGTCGACACCGCCTGGCCGCTCAGCGCGCCCGACTCGTCGAGGAGTAGCTCCGGGCTGGTCACGTTGTTCTGCCCGGAGGCCGCCGCCAACGCCCGCTCGGCGGCGGCGGGGTCCGCGTGCGGTGGCACGACCAGGAGCGTGACCCGGCGCATGCTCCCACCGGTCGCGTGCACGAGATGGACGTTCTGCGAGCTGATTCCCTCCAACCGGATCAAGCGGCCTTGGTAAATCAGTTCGCTGACCGTGACCGTCCAGCCCGCCGGGGAGAACGCCACGCGCCAAACCGGGCCGGTCCAGGCGGCGAGCGCGGTGGCGAGTTCGGGCACTTCCGCCACCAGATCACGCGACCGCGGCCACCAGGCGCCGTCGACGAAGCCGCTCTCCGAGTTGGCCGGTTTGAGCCTGAGCCGTTCGGCGACCGTCGGGACAAGGGATTCAACGGGCGAATTCAGCGGCATATGATGCTCCGGTCCCCGGCCATGAAGGCCGGCGTGGCGATCAAGCGAAGGCGATATCGGCTCGAACCCCGACGCGCGGAATATTCTCGATCATCTTCGACTGTACACCCGCGCTCCACGGAAATCGGGTTTCACTTCTCGGGTATTCCCGGTTTCCTGTCGTATTCCACGACCATAAAGGGTTCAGCCGAGGAACCGTGACAGAACAGCGATTCCCCGCTCGTGAAACCGAACGTCACGCGGCTTCGGTCTGGCGGCCCGGCCGCGTCCAGGGCACGCTTGGCTTACCACGCTTTTTGCCGGACAGGTTGTGACCCCTGACAGGTGGACGCTCATGACGGCCGATCAGCCCGTGCCGAACGACATCGGTACTCCCGACAAGGTCCTGTCCATGGTGCCCTACGGCCTCCGCGTGGCAGCCGCCGCCAGCTGGCGCCTGCTGGTCGTCGCGGGCGCCCTCGCGGTCGTGGGGTTCCTGGCCGTCAGACTGGCGCCGGTGCTGGTCCCAGTCGCCATAGCCCTGCTACTGGCCGGACTGTTCGCGCCCGCCGTTTCCTGGCTGGAACGCAAGAAGGTCCCGCGCGGGCTCGCCACCGCGATCGTGCTGGTCACCGGAATCGCACTGGCAGGCGCGGTGGTCACGTTCGTGGTCATCACCATCACCGTGGGCATGCCCGAACTGATCGATCAGATCACCGCGAGCGTGACGGACCTGCACGCCTGGCTCCGCACCGGCCCACTGCGGCTGAGCCAGGGGCAGCTCGACGCGATGCTCGCGAACCTGACCTCCATGCTCGACCGGAACAAATCGGCGATCGCCTCGGGCGCGCTCACCACGGCGGTGACCGTGGGAGAGCTGCTCGTCGAATTACTGCTCGTCGTTTTCTGCCTAATCTTCTTCCTCGCCCAGGGCACCAGGATCTGGGCGTTCGTGCTGCGCGCCGTTCCGGCCCGGATCCGCCACCGCGCCGACGTCGCCGGGCGCAGCGGATTCACCACCCTCACGCACTACATCCGCGGCACCGCGGCCGTCGCCTTCGTCGACGCCGCGGGCATCGGACTGGGGTTGCTCATCATCGGCGTCCCCCTGGCGGCACCGTTGAGCACACTCGTCTTCCTCGGCGCGTTCGTACCGGTCATCGGATCGGTGATCGCCGGCGCGGCCGCCGTCCTCGTCGCGTTGGTCGCCAAAGGCACCTTGGCAGCCGTGATCGTGCTCGCCGTGGTGATCGCCGTCATGCAGGTCGAAAGCCACGTCCTGCAACCCCTGCTGCTCGGCCGGGCCGTCCGGCTGCACCCGCTGGCCGTCGTCCTCGCCCTCGCGACCGGACTCGTCACCGCGGGCATCGTCGGCGCCCTGCTCGCTGTCCCTCTCGTCGCCGTCTTCAGCTCAGGAGTGCGAAGTCTGACCACCCGGCCTCCGGCGACGGCAGGCCCCTCGGCCGACGCGCCGCCTCAGAACGATTAGTCGCGGTGCCCGGACCTGCACGACGGTCCGGCTCACCCACATTGTCCAAGCCGGTCGCGCATGACGGGGGTAATGTCTACAGACTCGGGTCATCAGACGGTCAAGGCGTTTCCGGAAGTGATCACGAAAGGGGCCGCTGTTGACCGAGGATCAACGGCAACGGCTGCGGTCGTTGCTGGCGGCGAACGGCGACGGCGACTCCTCGGCCGTCGCCGAGATCTGCGCGCTGGCCGTGGCGGAACTGGCCGTCTCCGGGGTCTGGGTGACCCTGATCGCGCAGACAGGCACCCTGGCCACACAGCAGCGCCTGGTTCGTGCCACCGACGCGATCGCCACCCGTCTGGAGGGATTGCAGTTCACCGTGGGAGAAGGCCCCGGCCTGGAGGCGGTCGTCTCCGGCACCGCGATACTGGCGCCCGACCTGACGGCGACGGCATCACGGTGGCCCGCCTTCACTTCCGGCGCCCAGGCCGCCGGGGCGGCGGCGGTATTCGCGTTCCCCCTGTCGCTGGGCACCATCCGGCTGGGATCGTTGGATTGCTACCGCACCACTGCCGGGCAACTGAGTTCACGGCAGATAGCCGCCGCGCTGGTTCTGGCCGAAATGACCTTCGAAGCGGTCCTGTCCGAGACCGCGGGGCGCGCCCACAACGATCTAGGCTGGATCACCGACATTCACGCCGAGGTCCACCAAGCGTCTGGGATGGTGAAGTACGACCTCGGCATCACGATGGAGGCCGCGCTCTTGCGCATCCGGGGCTACGCGTATGCCAACGACATACCGGTCGCGGTGGTGGCCCAGCGGATCGTGAATCGCGAACTGTTCCTGGAAGAAGAATGACTTACAAGCGGCGCGGCAACGGTGAAGGAAGTGAGCGGTGATGAGCGACCGGCACGAACGACGGCTGGCGCGGGTGTTCGTGGAACTGGCGGACACGCTCGTCGATGAATTCGACATGTTGGAGTTCCTGAACAGTCTTGTCGAGCGCTGTGTGGAACTGCTGGACATCGCCGCGGCGGGTGTCGTGCTGTCCGACCAGAAGGGCAAGCTGACCATGGCGGCCGCCTCCTCCGAGCAGGCCCGCCTGCTCGAACTGTTCGCCGTGCAGTCCGATGACGGTCCGTGCCTGGACTGCGTGCGCACCGGCCTGCCGGTCTCGAGTGCGAACCTGGCCGACGAGGGCGCCAGGTGGCCACGGTTCGGGCCCGCTGCCCGCGCGGCCGGCTTCCAGGCGGCCTACGCGGTGCCCATGCGGTTACGCCACACCGTGATCGGGTCGCTGAACATGCTCGACACCCACAGCGACGGGGTTGACGACACCAGTGTGCTGCTCGGCCAGGCCCTTGCCGACGTCGCCACCATCGGCCTGCTGCAACAGCGGGCGGTCCACGACAGCTCGATCCTCTCCGAACAACTACAGACCGCGCTGAACAGCCGCGTCATCATCGAACAGGCCAAAGGGGTGCTCTCGGCACATGCGGGATTGAACATGCAGGACGCCTTCACCGCGCTGCGCGACCATGCCCGCTCGCACAACGTGCGTTTGTCGGATCTCACCAGAACCGTGGCGGACGGGACAGCCGACCTCAACGCCATCCGGGCCCGTGCACCCCGCCCGAAACCGCGACCGGGGCCCAAACGCCACTGAATTCCTGTCGCGATGGAGCTTCCGCTCCCGAACCGGCCGGCGCGGCAAGGTCGGCGAACCGCTGACCGTACGTCCATTCCGGAAGCCGATTTGGCCACTGTGGACGACAGCGCTGAGGCAGAGCCACGCCGAGCCGGCTGCGAAAGAACACCGTTCAAGCCGAGATGCCCAACTCGACGAAGAGGACGTCGAGACGTCGGCCACCCACTTTCTTCCAGATCATGTGACCGCGATAGCGAAATGAAAAGAGTGGATCACCGACGCCATGTCGGCTCCCGAAACAGCAAAAAGCGCCGATCGAAATCGATCGGCGCTTTTCGCGTGGTAGCTGTACGTACCCCCGACGAGGTACGAGCAGCTTCCACCCAGGCTGACATAGCCCCTGAGCTGCGACTTTCCGCCACCGTCGAGGTTCCTCGGCTCGGCCGCCGCCGTTCCGGAGGCGTCGCGTGAGCAACCTTTCCCTCCGCATCCAATGCGCCTGCACTGCCCTTGTCGCCCTCGGCGCCGCCTACGCCTCCTACATCCACGGACGCCAATTCGCCCTCCGCTTCGGCAGCGACACCATGACCGCCTCCATCTGGCCGCTCATCGTGGATGGCCTCCTCACCATGGCCACCGTCGAACTCTGGAAGCCGAGCCGCGACGGCTCGAGCCGCTGGGCAGCCTGGTCCGCGTTCATATTCGGCATCTCACTGTCCCTCTGCGCGAACATCGCCTCGGCTCCAGTAACGAGCGCCTTCGGCGTCGCCGTCGCCGCTTGTCCGCCCCTTGCCCTGCTGCTCGCCGTCGAACTCCTCAACCGTGCCCTCAAACGCCACCGCACCAGCACGTCCGAGCCATCGACCAACACCTCGCTCGATAAGGAGCCCGCTCCTTCACCCGCGACTCACTTTCCGGAGGCTCCAACCGAACCTGATCCCTCGACCGAACCAACCGCCGAGCAGCGGATGAGGAACTTCTACATATCTGAACGGAAGTGTGGACGAACACCATCTGGCGCAGACCTCGACCGTGTCGCGGGTACCCACAACTATGGCCGGCGCATCCTTCGGAAATGGCGAGCGGAAGACGCATCCTTCGTAGCGGACGCGGGCGACAAGATCGAATATGTCCAGCGTGAAGCTACCCACCTGACGTGAAGACAGGCTGACTGGAGTCTCGATCCTCGACCCACGATCAGCTCGCGTCCGTACTGCGGGACACGCCAGCCCAAATCACTCCAGGCTCCGGTAACCACCCCGGTCACCGTCTTCCTGTTTCTCCACGCGGTCGATGTGGGTCAGGACGTCCTCCGCGAACCTCGAGACGCCGTAGAAGTTCGGCGGCCTGTCACGTCGCGAAACCCAGTACGTGCCGGTGATCATGACGACCGCATCCTTCGCGCGGGTCAGCCCGACATAGAAGGAGCGGCGGTCCTGCGCGAGATCCGGTGGTGAAGGCTCGGCGAAGGTCCGCGACCACTTGTCCCAAGGACGCCGCGGCATGATGCCGTCCACGAGTCCCGGCATGATCACCACCGGCCACTCGCGTCCCTTCGCAGAATGGTAAGTGGTCAAGGTGATCTTGCCAGCCCGGAGCGTGCCGGTCGCAATGTCCCGCACGGTAAGACTGTGCCGTTCTGCGACTTCGTAGAACGCTTTGAGCACATACCGGTCCTTCGCAGCAGGGCTGCCTGCAGCGACGGCAGGAAGGTTGATTGCCGACGACAGCCCGACGAGCCACTCACCGAGCGGGCGATCGGCCGAGTCCGTGTCGTTGAGCGAGGTAGCGAGCAGTCGTTCGACCGACCGCCCGCGAAGCGGCTCGAGACCACTGCTCTCCCGTAGCCGTTTATACTCCTCGCAGAGTTCGCCCAGCGGCGACACCGCAGTAGTGTCCTCTACCCCGAGCGGCTGGTACCCGGCGACTGCTCGCGCCGCGCATGCGCGGAGGAAGTCGGCAAGCGGGCCTTGGGGTAGCCGCTCGTCGCGCTCATGGACATACTCGAAGCGGCTCTGTGCGAGGGCTGCCGTGAGGTCGTCGAGAAGCGGGCCTTTGCGCGGGTACAGGACCACGATGTGGTGTTCGGGAACACCTGCGGCGACCAGCTCCTCCAGCTTCCGGATCACCGCCGCCGCGTGCGATTCGAGCCCACCTGTCACGGCGATCGGCTCGATCGTCCCGGTATCGTCTCGCCGGGGGTCGGCTTCATAGCCGCGCTCGTCTCTGAGGGCTGCCTCGCTGGCGGCGACGATCGCCCGCCCACACCGGTAGTTCACTGTGAGAGGCAGATCGCGGAAGCCGGGCAGCTCGGTCAGTTCGTTCAGATACAGCGGATCCGCTCCGGTGAATCCCATCAGGGACTGGTCGGGATCGCCGAAGGCCGCCACACCGGCACCGGCCTCGTCGTGCAGGGTCAGGACGAGCTCGTGCAGAACGGGGCCGAGGTCCTGGTACTCGTCCACGACCAGCCACGGGTACCGATCGGCCACGAGCCGGGCAACAGTGGGCTCATCCCTGACGATGGCCAGCGTGCGGGCGACCATGGCGTCGAAGTCCCACAGGCCCTCGGCCAGCAGATGTTCATCGAAGCGCACAGCCGCCTCGACCATGGGGTTGGCCTCGCCGACTTCGACGTATCCGGCTGCGATCTCCCGCCGAAGCTTCGTGATCTTTGCCTTCTCGTACTCGACCTGGTTCCGCAGGCCGACTTCAGTGAAGGAACGCTGCAGCAAGGCGAGCCACTTGTCGTCGCCGTCGTCAATGACGGCCCCCTGCGTGGGAGCGGATATTCCCACCAGCGGCCCGTAAGGACGAAGCACGGCGGCCAGGCACCAGCCGTGGACCGTGCCGCAGGCGAGCCGTCGTCCCGGCCGGATACCGAGCCGGTCGAGCCGGACGCGGATCTCCCGTGCCGCCTGCCGCGTATAGGTGATGGCCGCGAGCCCCTGCCGCGGCGAGATCCGGGCCCCCAGGAGATCACCCACCTTGGCGACCAGGGTGCGTGTCTTGCCCGAACCCGGGCCTGCCCGGACGACAAGGCTCCCGGAATGTGCGACCACCTTGCGCTGAGCGTCGTTGAGCGACGCCAGCTCGGTGGCAAGTGCCCGGCTCATGCTCGGCGTCGGACGAGACCGTGTCCGACGACCTGCCGCCGGACACGGTCCAACGCGGCCAGCATGTAGCCGTAGCTGCCGAGGTCGAACAGCTCCTCGAGAGCGAGTGTTTCCCCGTCACCGGTGTTCACGGTGAGACCAGGCCAGTGCGCAGTCTCCTCCACTCGCGCCGCGAGGCGCTGCGCGTACCGCCCCTTACTGACGGCGTCGATCCGTCTCAGCACCTCGTCCCTGTCCCCGTCGGTCCCCCGCCCTTCGGCAAGGGAACTGACCGCGGTCTCGAACTGTGTGTGCAGCTTGTCCGAAGTGTCGAAGTCCTTGTGGGCGGCGATCATCTGCTCGGCCAACAACGGGGCGATGTCGAACTCCAAGGTGCGTTCCCCAACGAACACCCCATGCCGTGCGACGCTCTTTCGCTCGCTCAACACTTCCTGCTCCGAGCGGCTCTCCCCCACAAGGCGCTTAGCCCGCGCGAGCCCAGCGAAGACCTCCTTGCCGTCGTACACCGGATCTCCGTCAGTGATGATCACGTGCGGGATGTCGAGTGCCGTCGTGCCGAGCAGCATGCGGTAGGGCAGGAAGTCGGTGCCCGCCACGGAGGTCACAACGACCCCGTACGCGTCGAGATCGAATCCGAGCGCGCGGGCCAGGGCTGGCACGAGATAGACCTCCGCCTGGCCCTCGACGAGGATCGCCGCGGTGCAGAACAGGAGTTCCGCCCGGCTGACGTCGAGGTAGCGCTCGATGTCGGCTTGCTGCCGAGGAGTCAGCTCTGCCCCGGCCGCAGTGGCCGCCACCGTCGAACCGTCCGTATCGCGGCGCAGCAGCACCAACGACGGCAAACCGGTCACCGCGGCGATGTGCGGGCTATGCGTAGTCACCACCAGTGCGGTCTCACTGCTCAGTAGGTACCGGAACAACTGGCGCTGCAGGACCGGATGCAGATGAGCTTCGGGTTCCTCCACAGCCAAGACCGTGTCCACGACGACGTCGGTCGCCCGCCGAACCGCCAGCCGCTCCAGAAGAAGGCCGAGGAAGATCACGTTGGCGTTACCTGTCGAGGTCTCGCCGACGCTTCGCGAACGAGCGGAGTCCACGAACAGACGAATCGACCGCAACAGGCGCTCAGGGTCACTGGACGCGAACCCGAGCGTCGGCTCGACGTCCAGTCTCGGTCCGGCCATCGTCCTCAGGCGATCAGCAAGACTGCCGGCCACTTCCGTGATGTTTTCGTCGGCGGAAAGCAGGTCCATCGCCTCGGTGACCTTGGCGGCTGCGGACTTCAGTGCGTCGGGCTCGGGCGCCCGCGCCTCTAGCAAGTCCATCAGCGGGGACCCGCGCCACCGCGAGAGGACTTCGGCCGCGTCCCGTAGTGCAGGCACCACCGCGACTGAGACGTCACGTCGGATCCTCCGCACATCGCGATCGCCGCTAGGACCGCCCACGATGGTGAACGCGTAGTCGTCGCGGGTCAGCGGCCTTGTGGTCTGATCGACGTCGACGGCAGGCTGGAACAGGTAGGTGACCCTGGCGGTGAGCGGGTCGAGCGTCACGAAGCAGTCGTCGAACGTGCTCGTCGCCACGGGATCGGTAATCCCGGTGAACTCGACGTCGATACGGACCGTGACCCCCTCCGCCAGCCCGGTTTCGGCCTGGTCGCAGACGTCTCCCGCCCGCAGCATCCTGGCCGAATCCGGCAGGTCCGGGTCGAGCACGAGCCGGAGCGCGTGGAGCAGATTCGACTTCCCGATGCCGTTCTCTCCGACCAACACCGCGCTGCGTGGGAACGGATCCAGTTCGAGCAGGCGAAAATTGCGGAAGTTCTCGATCCGCACCCGGCTGATGTGCACGTCGTCCCCTCGCTCGATCGGCTAGAGCGTGACATTAGTCGTCCAGCCACCAGGCGCGGTTACGCCCCTGACATAGCACGATCGGGTGATTCGCTCGGGGCTTCCCCTCGGCACCGGTGAAGTTCCATTCGCAGTCGGCGTCCCACTTGTCAACGCCTGGTTCCTGCTAGCGCGGCGTGGGCTGACCGTCGACGGCGCCAGCGCCGCGATGGGCGACACCCGATCAACGCACCCCTCGTTAAGCCCACCGTCGCGGCGATTCCGTCAGGTAATGAACGAGTCGGGACTGCCGACCACTTCCGCCACTGGAGGAAGTTAACGGCCTGCGAAGGCCCTGTCACCCCCCAGCGCTGTTATGGGCCGGACCACACGCAAATCGTTGGGCCGACAAGTTGGCAACGGCTTCGTGCCGCAATCAGCTGGAGGAGCGGACACCTTCGCGGGAATTGTCATTCCTCTTCGGAATCTCATTGTCACTGTGCGCGAACGTCGCCTCGGCACCCGTGACCAGCGCCTTCGGGGTCGCCGTCGCGGCTTGCCCACCCCTTGCCCTGCTGCTGGCCGTCGAACTCCTCAACCGTGCCCTCAAACGCCACCGCACCAGCACGTCCGAAACGGCCACCACTACCTCCCTCAAGCAGGAGCCTGCTACTCCGCTCCCAGCTCACCTTCCGGAGGCTTCACCCGAACCGGCTTCGGTACCTGAACCGACCGCCGAACAACGGATGTGGAACTACTACCTAGCCGAACAGCAGCGTGGGCGGACACCGTCCGGTGCCGATCTCGATCGCGTAGCCGGAACCCACAACTACGGCCGTCGCATCCTCCGAAAATGGCGCAAAGAAGGTGTACTCGCCCAGCCGACCCCAGCCGGCCCGGGACTCCGAACGCCGGCACCACAGGACCCGATTTCGCACGCAGACACCGCAGAACGAGAACTCGCCGAATCAGCGCCCTGAGGTTCGCTCCGACCTCATGATCAGTATGAGGAATGATTCAGCCGACGATGTCGGTGCGAGTCTCCACGGCGATGTCGTGCTCTGCGGCGAGATCGACCAGGTCGGCCAGACGAGCGGCATGCAACTCTGCTTCGTCCGGGCGACCGGCCTGCCGCGCGGCCGCTTCGGCGTTCGCCGCGTCGGCGATCCGGTTCCGCAACACCGTCGCGAATACGTCCATCCCCCGAATCTACGGGGCCTGCCGCACCGAATACAGCCAACGTGGGCAAGGTCGCGTCCTCACCGGCCCGCTCAGTCATCCGCCTTCGACACGCTGGGGTGATCTTGCGGCCGGGCGTCGTGTCGGCCGCCTCGTCATGGCGCCTGTGTGCGCCACGATCGTCTGCCGCACCTGGACACGATGAGCGACGACGAAGAGGGGCCAACATGGTGACGACGGAGGAACAGACCCGATCGAGTATCACGATCGCCGCGGCACCGGCGGTGGTGATGGCGGCGATCGCCGACTTCGAGTCCTACCCACGATGGGCGGCTGAGATCATCCACAGCGAGATCCTCGAACCCGGCACCGACGGCCGGGCACACCGGGTACGGATGCACATCGACGCCGCCGCGATTCGCGATGAGCAGGTCCTGCGATACCGGTGGGACGGCGACAGGTCGGTGCAGTGGACACTGGAATCCTCCCGGATTCTGCACAGCCTCGACGGCTCCTACACCCTCACGGCGACCGACGCTGGGACGTTGGTGACCTACCGGCTGACCTTGGTCCTGAAGGTCAAGGTACTCGGCGTTCTGCGCCGCCAGGCCGAACGAATCATCATCGAACGCGCCCTCGCAGGGCTCGCCCGTCATGTCATGGCCCCGGCCTCGTAGCACAGACCGGCGTCCACATTGCCACCCGCTGGCTTTCGTACTGTGAGTGACTCGATGTACGCCGGAGAGCCGGTGCCCGGCAACTCCACCGTGCGGAGCCGATCACCCACGAGCACACCGCTCATCAAGGATGCCTGCGTTCAGACGAGATCGACACCCAGGCGGGTACTGACGTCGATCAGCTATTTCGGCGAGGAGAGAACGACACTACGTTCGGATTGGAATTGACCACTATCATTCAAGGACAGGAGCAGCGAGCCGATGTCGCGCTACGAATGGGAAGTCACCCACCCCGGAATCGACATGATCAGGGCCAAGAGCGAGCCCGAACGCGATGAGGTGACCACTCACCGGATATACGACAGCTTCACGTCGACCTCCGACATCGCCGTCTTCATGGAACACCACGTGTTCGCCGTCTGGGATTTCATGTCCCTGTTGAAAACCCTGCAACGTCAGCTGACCTGCGTCGATGTGCCCTGGATTCCGCGGGGACACCCGACAAGCAGGCGACTCGTCAACGACATCGTCCTGGTCGAAGAGAGCGACGAGATCGATTCGGGATTCACCAGCCATTTCGAACTCTACCGGGCCGCCATGGCACAGGTCGGCGCGAACACCAGGGCCATCGACGAGTTCCTCGACGCCCTGAGAGCGGGGAAATCCGTGCCGGATGCCCTGACCATCGCCGACGTACCACGACCGTCGGCCGAATTCGTTTCGGCGACCTGGCGGATCATCACCGAAAGTCCCGTGCATTGCCAAGCCGCCGCGTTCGCCTTCAGCCGGGAAGACCTCATACCGGAAATGTTCGACAAGGTGATCGCCGCCGAACCGGCGGAAGACCGCCTTCGACTGTTCCGCGGCTACCTCGAACGGCACATCGAGGTCGATGCCGACGAGCACACGCCGATGGCGATGCAAATGCTCGCCGATCTCTGCGGCGACGACGAGGTCAAATGGGATCAGTGTGTCAGCACCGTCCGCACGGCGATGCAGGCCAGGGCCCGCTTCTGGGACGGCATCGTCACGGCGATGGACACCGCGCTCAGCGGTTCCTATGGCAGGTAGTAAGGACGGTGATGGGCCGCCACGGGCATGGATTGGAAAGTCCACACCCCGGCGGCGGGAGTGCCGCCGACGAGCGTTCTGAGGTTCTTGCCGACAACGGAGTCGTCGTCCGCGATCGTGAACCCCACGCGGTCGGCGGTGCCGTCGGCGAGCGGGTAGTGGCGGTACGGGTGATGGACGTTCATCGGCCCGGCCAGCAGGCGCCCCTCTCCGTCGGTCCCGTAACCGGTGATCGGGGTGTGAAGGACCGGCTCGTGGGCGAGGTCCTCGAGCACCGCCGTGAACCCGAACAGCTCGTCACCGTCCTGGTGGCAGGTGACACTCCAGCTGTCCGTCGCCGGGCCGTTGAGCGAGGGCACGGCCGTGGTGAACGTCGCCGGGTGTTTCGGTTCGGCGAAGAGCTTGCGGCCGGCATCGATCGCGATGGGGTTGTCGCAGAGCACGTGGATACGGCCGATTCCGAGCAGCTTGGTCTGGTCCACCCCGCGCGCGTAGTCCAGATAGGACAGCCGCGGCAGTCGACGGCGTTCGCCGCGCGGGTAGCCGACGATGTTGATCTCGATTTCCTGGGTTATGCCGCCCCCGTTGGGGTATTGGGCGAAGTACAGCTGATAGTTCACAGAGACGCAGGCCTTGCCGTCGAACTCGGCGACCGCGAGACGGGGGTGCGCCTGGCCGAGGATCTCGGCGCAGGCCCCCGGGTCGGCCGGATAGTCGATGCCGATGGTGTGCAAAGCGCCGTAGTGGAAGGGCAGCAGGTACGGCTCGGCGACCGGTGGTAGCGGCAGGCTCATGTGGTGTGCTCCATGGTGGTGACGAGTCGGCGGGCGGCGGTAAGACGGCGGTGCATGTGTTCGGCGCTGCGCAGGGCGAGTGCGGCCATGGTGAGCGACGGGTTGGAGGTACCGAGGGACGGCATGCTGCCGCAGCCGACCGCGTAGAGATCGGGGTGATCCCAGCACCGCTGCCAGTGGTCGACCACCGAGGTGGCCGGGGAATCGCCCATGACATGGGTTCCTGCGCCATGTCCGGCACCGCGGTAGGCCAACGGCATACCGTCGAACTCGAAGTAGCCCGGGGTTCCGGGACCGGGTTCGAAACGCGTGTGGTCCTCGGCGCCGAGGAACGCGAAGATCTGGTCGGACACTTGCTTGGCGGCGATCATCCCGCGCTTGACGTGGTCGGACAGGTCGTAGGTGATGATCGGCCTCGGGTTGCCGAGCCGGTCACACAGGTTCCGGTCGATGGTGACCCGGTTGGCCGGGTCGGCGGGTTGCTCGACCTCGAACTGCAGGGCGAGCTGACGGCCTAGGCGGTCGGCCAGCGTCTCCCGCAAGCGCCTTCCGAACAACGGCTCGCCGGTGGTGAGCAACCGGTCGAGGTCCAGATCCGGCGGGCCGACGGCCCACGACCAGCCCCAGTTGCCGATCTCCACCCGGTACGGTGCGCGTGCCCGGCGCGCCGGTCCGAATCGGAAGCCCTCGATACCGGAGGTGGAACCGGGTCCGCGGTAGGGGCCGAGCTGTTCGGGGGTCAACGCCCAGGTGAGCAGCACAGGATGGTCCATGAGATTGCGGCCGACCTGGTCGCTGCGATTGGCCAGCCCGGAACTGAGCAGCAGCTTGGCGTTCTCGATCGCGTGCGCGGCCAGCACCACCAGATCCGCCTTCACCAGCTCGGTGGTGTGCCGAGAGGAACTGTGGTCGGCGTAGAGCTGGTACTCCACTTGGGAAACGCGGCCATCGGTGGTGCGATGCAGGCGGTTGACCACCGCACGCGTGATCAGCTCGACAGTGGCGGGCCAGCGGGCCTGAGTCCGGCGCGGGGTGTATTTCGCCCGCTCCGGGCAGATCGGCACGCAACTGGCGAACCCGGCGCATCGGTGTCCGTCGGGCGTGTACCCGGCGCCGTCGTCGTAGCGCGCGTCGGGCACGCCGTTCCGTGCCTGTGGGGTGCCCACGACTCGCAAGGGGACCGTTCCCTGGTGCGGATCGCGCGCCTCCTTGCCGTCGACCGCTTCGGCCACGACCTGGTCGACATGGCTCGACGGCAGGGCGTGCATCGGGAAGACATAGCCGTCCGGGAAGGGCAACCCGACCTCGTCGCGCTGCTCCGTCACATCGGCGGCGACCCCGACCTCCTTTTCCGCCGCGGCGTAGAACGGTTCCAGGTCGTGGTATCCGAGCGGCCAGTCCCGGCCGTGCCCGAACTCCCCGGACCGGAAATCCTCCGGATGCATCCGCAGCGCCAGGCCTGTCCACGCCATTCCGCTGCCGCCGTTGACCCGCACATACGGGGTCGCGTAGGGCAGCGGGCCGCGCTGCACCAGGTAGCCATCGGCGCGGAAGCCGTCCGAACCGCCGGACAGGTCGAGCACATCCGCCGACGGCGCGGCCTCGGTCATCCGATATGGCGACTGAGGAGTCCGGGCGACCGCGGTATGGAACGCGCGCACCGCGTCATGGTGGTCCGCCCAGTCGTCCGACGTGCCCTCGCCGGCCTCCAGGACCAGCACTCGCCAGCCGTTCCGCCCCAGCGACCCGGCCACCAGTGAACCGGCGAAACCCCCACCGACCACGACGACGTCGTAGTGCTTCACCGGACACCCGCGGCTCGCGGTGGCCGGCCCCAGCTACCGAACCCGGCGGCTCGCGTGCCTGGCGGGTCGGCGCTGAAAGTCTTCCACACCAACGACTCCGCGTACGCTCGCGGCGAGACCACGAACGGCCGGTTCGTCCTCGCGGACATCCCCACGGACACGCGAGCCTCCTCGGACAAGGCGGGCCAGACGCCCAGATACCACAATCGGGTCACCGCCTGGGCCAACTCGAGCACCGACCCGCCCGCCGTGCGGGGATCCCAGCCTGGGGTACGCAACGCGTGCACGAACTCCCCGTACACGGCACCGGTCTTCGCGGACACGGTGGCGTGGTAGGTCTCGGCCATTCCGGTCGCCAGCAATTCCCGCGCGGAGAACCCCGTCAACTCCGACGACACCTCGACGAACACGTCCACCTCGTCAGCACGCACGCCCATCGACGCTAGGTAGCCGGGGACTCACTCGTCAACGACACCTGGACACTTTGCCCGTTCAGGCGAGCAGGTCTAAAGGAGAAAACACGACAGCGGGAGGCCTGCGTCCGAAAAGTTCGACTGCGACAACCCGGATTCCCGCGACGAGGCCAGGAGACCACCTGGCTATGGTGAAAGCACTCCGCCCGGCGGCAGGCGGCCGAAACCCCGAACCGACGAAGGACGGAAACCACGGATGACACCGATCCCGGATTCCTTCCCGCTGGATTGGACCGATCAGCGCCTGCAGGAACTGCGGAATGCGTTGAGCACGGCGATCTACCGGGATCGGGACATCGAAGTCCTCGCGGTCGGAGCGGGTGTGCCCCCAGGACTCATCCAGTGGAACCAGGCCGCGGACCGGCTGTGGTTCGACGTTCTCAACGAGGCCGCGGCACACGTTCGGGTGAAACAACTGCTGGCCGACATCGTCGAAAAGCGGCCCGCCCTGGCCGCCCGCATCGACGAGCTGTCGACGGCGGAACCGATCCTCACCGCCGAGATCCCCGGCGACCTGACGCCTGACGACAAGCGTTGGACGAACTTCGGCGGGTTCGAGCGGCAGATCTTCGACGACGAGGAGACGCTGCTGGACGTGTCCTTTCTTCAGCAGGGCCTAGAGAGGGCGGACGCTGTCTGCCGGATGACAGTGCGCTTCGGCGACCAGGGCTGTCACGGCACGGCGTTCCGGATCGGCCCGCGCGCCCTGCTGACGAACCATCACGTCCTCCACGACTGGCGGCACGGCGGCCGGCGCGCGCGAGCCGTCCAAGCCGAATTCCGCTACGAGGTGGACAGCACCGGCGTGCCGCGGCGGCCCATCGTGATCAGGTGTGATGCCGAGTCGATCGTCGGCGAGCGGGAGCACGACTTCGCCGTGATCACCACTGTCGATCCGCTGCCGGACGACGTGCCGATCGTGCCGCTTTATCGGGCCGCCACCGTCGAAGCGGACGACCGCGTCTACATCATCCAGCACCCCCGCGGCCTGCCGAAGAAGATCGCCCTGCACCACAACCTCGTGCGCCACGCCGACGACGACGTGGTGCAGTACTGGACCGACACCGAGGCGGGCTCATCGGGCTCCCCCGTGTTCGACAAGTACTGGCGTGTCGTCGCGCTACACCACCAATGGGTGAAATCGCCGGACGATGACGGCGTCGCCTATCGCAACCAGGGGCGCGCGATCAGCCGTGTCGTGGAACGCCTCACCAAACTCGGCATCACGCCGGGCCGGGAATGACATGGTCCGGTGGATCCACGCTCCCGACTGGGGTGACAGCACCGCGCGCCTGCTGCACACCGCACTGAACAACGCCCTCTACCAGAGTGACGAACTGCTCGACGTCTACCGTGGCATCGGCCTCGATCCGTGCGACATCCACTGGAATCAGCCCGCGGCCCACCTGTGGCCGACCATCACCCGGGACGCCGCCAAGGTCCGGCGGCTGGAACGCCTCATCACGCTGGTCAAGCACCGCTGCCCCGCGGTCGCGCCGGACCTGGACACCGTCCTCGCCGCGCGTGGCACCCACACCACCTGGTACCGGGAACAGGAACGACACCGGTCGCTGCTCCTGGGCCCGGGCTGCAGCCGCGCGCTCCTCGACCGGACCGACCTCCGCGCCCATCTCGTGGACCTCGCCCGGAAGCAGTTCCCCGTCCTCAACATCACCGGCGAACCCGGCAGCGGCAAGACCTACAGCCGCCACCTCATCCAGCACATGGCAAGCGATCCCGCGCTCGCCTGCGAATTCAAGATCATCAGCGTCGAGGAAGACTTCTACGACCACGTCGACGCGACCGCCTTCATGGCCACACTCGCGGCCAGGCTCGGCCTGCCCACCGACTTCCCCGTCGACCGGCACACCGAACAGGCCCGCACGGTCCGCGAACTCGTCAACGTCTTCGTCGGCCGGTTCTCCGCCCTGCCCGAGAGGTTGCGGTGGATCTTCATCGACGGCCTCGACCGGCCACAGGTCGGCTCAGGGGTGCACATGGTCGTCGCTCAACTGGCGAAAGAGGTCGAAGCCGGGCAACTCCGGGACACCAGGCTCATCGTCACCGGCCATCCGGGCGACTTCGCTCCCGCCGTGCTGGAAGTGCTCCTCCACGAAAAGCTGACCGGGGTCACCGCCTCACATCTCCGCGGGTTCTTCCGCGGTCTCGCGGACCACGTGGGCAGCACGCTGTCGGACGACGACGTGGACGGCCTTGTCGACCAGGTACTCGCGCAGGCGGACCTGGACGATCTGCCGGTCCTCGGGAAGGCCGCGTGCCTCGCCGCGCACTCGCAGTTCACCCCGGCGGGTTCGCCATGACGGCCGCATCCGGGATGGACACACTACGACTGCGCGCCACGGTGCTGTCGCACTACGAGCTTCCGTGGCTCGGAGTCGACCCCGAACTCGTCGACGCGATCGGGCCGGAGCTGTTCCCGGAGTCGGCGCGGGTCCGCACCGGCGACGGACAGCTGCATTGGCGGCTCGACGACGTCGTCCGCCGCTCGCTCGTCCAGCGAATCGGTTTCGCCGGGCTGCGCGACGCCTGGACGCGGCTCCCGCATCGGCCTTCCGACGACCGGCAGTGGGCGATCGACCAGTACGTCGGAGCCGGTACGCCGGTCGACCTGGAATCACTCGGCCTTCCCCGGCTCCGCGCCGTGGCTTGGCTCGCCCGGTGGCTGGGCGGGACGGCGGACCACGTTCCGACCGGGGACGAGCTGGCCAGAGAACTCGGTGTCGGCGAGTTACTCGAACCGCTCCGGGCGCTGGCAGGCGACCACTTCGTCGGCCGCAAGGAAGTGCTGCGCGATCTGGAAACCCGCTTCCGTGAGCACGGCAGGCCCGTGCTCGTCCACGGCCTCGGCGGAATCGGAAAATCCGCGGTCGCCGCCCGCCACCTGCTGAACATCGCCGACCGGCGAGATGCCTTGGTCGCGTACCTGAACTTCGACCAGAGCGCTGTCGATCCCGCGGAACCGGTGAGCCTGGTCGCGGCCATCGCGCGGCAGCTGACCGTGCAGGTCACCGGGCACGATGCCCTTTCGAGTCTGGCCACCCGATGCCACGACCGGCTGCGCTCGGGCAAGCGCGTCCTCGAATCCCCGAGCGCCGGCAGCAGCGGCCTGATCCCCCATGAGGATCTGATCAAGTGGCTGGCCAAAGCCATCGACGGCGAGCGTCTGCTGGTCGTGTTCGACACCTTCGAGGAAGTACAACGCCGTGACCAGCCCATCCAACGCCGGTTCTCCGACTTCCTCGGCTGTCTCACCCGCCGGCTGGATCGGCCGTCGCTCGTCCTGGCGGGCCGGGCGGCGGCGCCCGAGCTGGAATTCGACGAGATCCACCTGGACGGTCTCGATCACGACGAGGCCGTCCAGCTCCTGCTGCGGCTCCAGCCCGTGGAGGATCCGGGAGGGATCATCGACCGGGTCGGCACCAGCCCACTGACGATCCACCTCGCGGCGGGCGTGCTGCGCACCGCTCCACCTGACGTCGCGCTGCGGGACATCGCGCTGCAGCGGGAAGTGGTCGATGGCGAGCTGTACCGGCGCCTGCTCGGGCACATCCAGGATCCGGACGTCCGCCGCCTCGCCCATCCGGGCCTGACCCTGCGCCGGGTGACCCCCGCGCTGATCCGGGACGTCCTCGCCAAGCCGTGCCGCGTGGACGTGCCCGACGCCGAACGGGCGTCCACCTTGTTCGACGGGTTGGCCCGCGAGGCGATGCTGGTCACTCGCACTTCCGACGGGCAGGCCGTGGTGCATCGCGCCGACGTGCGACAGACCATGCTGCACCGGCTCTCCGAGGACGAATCCGTGGTGGCGGGACGGATCCACCGGGCCGCCGTGAAGTTCTACAGTGGACAGTCCGGACTGGTCGCCCGTACCGAAGAGGTCTACCACCGCTTGATGCTCGGCCAACGGCAGGAGACCGTCGACAGACGCTGGGACGACGCGATCCTTCCTCGGCTGCTGTCGACGTTCGACGATCTCCCACCCGCGTCCAAGGCGTACCTCGCCGCGAAGTCCCCGACCCTGTCGATCTCGGACGAGGATCTCCGCCAGGCCGAGACCGAGGTCGGCCGACGGCTGGTGACCCGCCGGGTTTCCGAACTCATCAGCGCGGGCGACGGCGAAGAAGCTTTGTCGGATCTCCACGCACACATCGCCAGGACGGCCGACGAGTCATCGGTGCTGAGCGGGCTGCGTGTGCAAGCGCTGGAACTGCTCGGCCGGTTCGAGGACGCACATTCTCTCGCCGCGGCGGAACGTGATCACTCGGCCCGTAGCGGCGCGATGAAGGACTTCGTCCTCTTCACCCTCCACATGGCCAGGATGGATGAGCGGCTCGACCGAGCCTCGCAGGCGAAGCAATACCTCATCGACACACTCGGCCAAACGCGCCGGCTCCCGCCGACGAGCCCGTACCTGCTCAGCAGGCTCAGTCTTCTCGTCTGCCTGCTCCGGCTGCGACGATACGGCCTGCCACTCGGCGAAGGCCTGGTCGAGGACCTGAGCGCGGAGGCGATCGCGGTCGCCGATCGGCTTTCGGTCAAGGAGATCACCTCGATCCCCGGTCTGCTGCGCGACCTCGCGGCCGAGCTGGGGGAACGGTCGCCTCGGTTGCTCAACGCGGCCCTTCGCCGGATCGGCATCGCGAGCTCGGAAGACGAACTCGCTCTGGATCTCGGGTCCGCGGTCGTGACCGACGGGGGCAGACTCACGCTAAGTAACGGGGGTTTGGACGATCTGGAGCATCTCTCGGCGGCCGGTGCCCGGGAGATCTCCGCGTCGTACCAATCGGAAGCGGATTCGGCGCTGTACCGGGACTATCAGGCCGAAGGTTCCGCCGCCGCACCGCACAGCACGCTGCCCCTCGGCGAGTCCCCCGACTACGAAGCCGGTCTCGCCAGAAGGCTCCACAGGTCAGGCCGCCCCGCTGAGGCACTTCCACACTACGGCCGGGCGATCGACCACGGCGATCGGCTCGCGCCGCTCCTGCTCGACCGGGGTCTCGCTCATCTGGCGCTCCACAATGTCCAGGCGGCCGAACAAGATCTGACTCAGAGCCTGCGGCTCGCGCGCAGACAGGGCGAGCCGCTGGTGCGGGCGCACGCCCACCGGAGCATGGGCACGCTGTCCAGGCTGGGCGGTGACATCCCGGGGGCTTTGCGGCACTACGAACTCTGTCTCCTCCTGTACGCCGAGGAGGCGCCCTCGCTCGTCCCCGCTGCCCAGCTCGATCAGGCGAAGACGTTGCTCGACGCCGGGCTGTCCAGTGAGGCAGACGCCGTACTGGACGAGGCGCTTCCCGCGTTGCGCAAGCAGAGCTCGGGACATGAACTCGCCCAAGCGGAATTGGTCGCCGCCGGCGCCAAACTCCTGCAGGACGATCCGGAGGAAGCCCGTAAGCTCGCTGCTTCGGCGCTACGACGTTTCATCCGGCGGAACGACGACGCCTGGGTGGAGGTCGCGAAACTGATGCGGCTGCGGGCGGACACCGCCCTCCACCTGTCCGGCACACCATCGAGGGCGGCGACCCCAAACAGGGCGACAGATCTGGCCGAACGCCTCCAAGGCTTCGGCCTCACCGATGAAGCCTCGACCGCCCGGCTGCTCGGTGTCCGGCTGGCTGTCCATAGAGGACAGTTGCCGCTCGCGTCCTCGTTGCTGGCACAGGTACACCGCCCCGATCAGCATTCCCCTGGCCACCAGCGGATGCTCTGGCGACTGGCCACCGTCGAACTGGCGGCCGTTTCGGGCGAGCGCCGCGCCCTCGCCGAAGCACAAGAAGGGCTGGCGGAGCTCAACACCGTCAGAAGTCGCCAAGGCGGGCTCGATGTGCTCTCCGGCGCCGCGGCGCACGGCAGGGAGCTGGGTGAACTGGCCGTGCGCCTGGCACTGCGGAACGGGGAGCCGCAAAGGCTTCTCCAGGTGCTCGAACAGACCAAAGCACAGGTGTACCGTTTCCGTCCGCTGGCTGGATCAGGTGATCCGGCCTTGGGCGACCGGATGAACGAGTTGCGTTCTCTCGCCTGGAAGTTGTATACCGCCCAACGGGAAGGGCTGCCGACGGCGGGACTGACAGCGCGGCTGTCCCAGCTGAAACGGACCATCACGCGACGCGCCTGGCATTCGAGCCCGTGGGGCAGACCGCGGCCGACAGCCGACCTCGCGAGCGTTTCCGCCCAGCTCGGGGACCGCGCGCTGGTCAGTTTCGCCCGCTCCGGCGAGATCTGGTCCGCCGTCGTCGTGGCCGACGGTGACGCCAGGCTCGTCGAGCTGGGCAGCGAGTCCGAAGTGGACGAACAGATCAAGAGGCTCCACGCCGATCTGGACGCGATGGCGCCCGATAACCTCACTGCTCCCATCCTCGACGTCGTGCGCACGTCGGCGGCCCGCTCCGCCCTGCGGCTCGACAAGGAACTACTGGCGCCGATCACGCGGGTGACCGGCCTCAGGCCGCTGGTCATCGTGCCGTCCGGCAGCCTGCACGCGGTGCACTGGGCGGCGCTCCCGTCCCTGTCCGGCATCCCGGTCACCATCGCCCCCTCGGCGACCGCGTGGCTGGCAGCCGAAGACGTCGCGGGACGGGCAGGCAGCGGGCGGGTCTCGCTGATCTCCGGTCCGAGTCTTCCCGCGTCCGCCCGCGAGATCGACGGCCTCCACGGCATCCACCCGAGAGCCCGGATACTGACCGGCGCGGCCGCGAGCGTCGCGGCCGCGCTGGAGGCTCTCGACGGTGCCGAACTCGCGCATATCGCCGCGCGCGGCAACCACGAACCCGAGAACGCGCTGTTCTCCCGCATCGAACTCGCCGACGGGCCGCTCTACGCGTACGAGATTTCGACCATGGTCCGACCACCCAAACACGTCGTGCTCGCCGCCGACCAGCTCGCTTTGGCCCGTATCCGGCCGGGCGACGAAGCACTCGGCTTCGCGGGAGCTCTGCTCGCGTCAGGTTCGGCGACGATCGTCGCGGCGATCAACAGGGTCGGCGATCTGGCGGCCGCGGCGGTGTCCGTCGAACTCCACGAAGCCCTTCAGCGAGGCCTTCCCATGGCCGAAGCGCTAGCCGAGGTCGTCGGCCGCGATCCCCTGCGCCGCCCGTTCATCTGTCTGGGAAGCGGCGCGTAGCCCCTCAACCGGACCACCGTCCGGAGGCCCGGCCGCTCGTTCAGCGACGACATGGACTTCGAACCGGCCGGGGTCGTAGCCACCGGCCTCCCACGCCATCTCGCTCGTCTCGACATGCCACTCGCGCCCTGTGTCACGTTCCCGCACCAGCCAGGTCAGCCTGTCCACCTCCTCGCATCCCAAGGGGCCGAGAGTAGAACATACGTTCGCCGCTTGCGCAGGGGAGCCGGCTCTTCAGCCACCGGAGCCTCGTGTGCAGCGGCGTAGGCCGCGGTCACCTCTTCGGAGATCCGTCCTCTGGAGGAAACTTCGAAACCGTTCTCCTGCGCCCACGCACGGACGGCGCGCGCCCGTTCCCAGTCGGGATGAGCCGACCCGGCCGCCGCCGGTCGCACGACCGGCGTGAGCTTCCGTCCGCCGACACGACGCGCCGCCGCGATATCGGCTTCCAGTTCGTCCCGAAGATTCTGGGCGTTGTCGTCCGACAGGTCGATCTAGCGTAACTCCCTGACGCCCGCTGCCCGACCACCGGGAGCCACCGTCCGCAGCTCTGTCCGGCGTGGACGAAGTATGGCCGCGGAGGACGCCATTGCCGATGGTTCCGCCCCTACGGCCGATCGATTGCCACCTCACGACCCCGAAACCACATCGTCCCCTGGTCCGCAGCGACGCGGTACCACCGTCTTGACTCACCCACGGGCTGTACATGTCCGGTTCGTACCAATGGCAGCGCGTGAACCCGCCATCGCATCTTGACTCCGGTGCAACTGCCGAACCCGAAGTTGTCACGCATCCACGTCGTGCACCCTCGCGACGCGAGAGCCTCGGGTTTCCGCGGCGAGCCCACACCGCGGCCAAGACCGCCGTCACGATCACCGCACTGATGAAGCCTGTCCGCTCTCGTTCACCTGTCCGTGCGGAAAGTTCCCACCCGGACGCGGTACTGGCAGTGGCGAGTCCTTCGCCGGCTTGATACCTGGGAAGGACTCCTTGCCTACCTCAGAGCAGGCAAGGAGTCCTTCACGGCGAGCACGGTCAGGAGCCCACATGACCTCCCGAGCCCGAAAACACTAGCCCAGCGTCGACACCCTCTCAGACCGGGATGTCGCCGGCCACACCCCACTGGGTGGTGAACAGGCCGAGCCCATACCACGTTCCATTCGTCGGACGCCACACTACGAAGTCCGCCCGCGGGTCGCCGCCGAAATTGCCGGACATGGGAATGTCGCCCGCGACACCCCATTGCTGGGTCGCGATACCGTACACATACCAGACGCCGTTACTCGGCCGCCAAACCGCGAAATCGGCCCGACCGTCGGCGTTGAAATCGCCGGCGACCGGAACGTCTCCCGCGACACCCCATTGCTGGGTCACGATACCCCGGACATACCAGACGCCGTTACTCGGCCGCCAAACCGTGAAGTCGGTCACGCCATCCGCGTTGAAATCACCCGCGACCGGAACATCGCCGGCGACACCCCATTGCACCGTAGCGATACCTTGCACATACCAGACGCCGTTGCTCGGCCGCCACACCGCGAAGTCCGCACGGCCGTCACCATTGAAATCGCCGGTGACCGGTACGTCTCCGGAAACACCCCATTGTCGGGTGACGACATTGCCGGTACTGCTCTGGATGACGTACCAGACCCCGTTGCTCGGTCGCCATACGGCGTAGTCGGCGCGGTGATCGCCGTCATAGTCCGCGGCCACCGGAATGTCGCCCGAGACACCCCACTGCCGAGTCGCCACGGTGCCGTTGCTGCTGTGGATGACATACCAGACTCCATTGCCAGGACGCCAAACCGCTTTGTCGGCGAAGCCGTCGCCGTCGAAATCCGCAGCGGCCTTCTGCGACGGCGGTGAAGCCATGATGCCGACGTCGGCACCGTCCGCACCCGCCGTCGACGGCACCGCGAGCAGACCCGCGAGCAGGCCAACCACGACCGTACCCAGCCGAATGGTTCTTCGCATTTGACGAGCCTCTTTCCGTTCGTTGGATACACTCTTCCCAGCCGCGTCTTTCGACTGAAGATGCGCACCGGGGGACGTGTAGCCTCGCAGCCACAGCACGACATTGTCAGCAAAAGTTCCATCTGCCGGACCGCACGAGGGGTTTCAGTGGAGACGACGAGAAAATCCAGAAGTGTTCTCGAAGGAGCGTTCACTCTCTTGGACGCTTTGGTGCGGCATCAAGGTGAAGCCGGATTGACTCAGCTGGCGAATTCATGCTCTTTGCCGAAGGCCACAACACACCGATTACTCGAGCAATTGACCGAACTGGAGGTTGTCCGGCGCCGGGAAAACCGCTATAGCATCGGCGCACAGGCATTCCGGCTCGGTCAAGCGTGGCAGCCCTACCCGCGACTGCTCGAACTCGCGCGTAACCATCTCCAGTGGCTGACCAGGGCGACTCGAGCAAGTGCGGTACTCGCCGTTGCCTGCGACAGCCGCATCCTGATCGCCGCGGCCAGCCTCGCCGAATCACGGCATGAAACCCTGCTTCGCCCGGGGTCGACAGTGCCACAACGCACTGGCCGCTTCTCCGCGGCCTGGCAGGCCGAGCACGGACTTGTCGTCACCGAAGCACCTATCCGGGTGCCCACCGGTGAAACGATCGCTTCGATCGCGGTCGCGACCGCCGGCTCAGCGAAACCCGGTTCGATGGCGGAGACGGTCGGTCGCGCTGCTCATACCCTCAGCGCAGCCCTGAGGGCACCGTCGTGATCCGCATGACACCGGCCCTGAAGCGGCAAGCGCGTGGTTGGCGACTTTCCAGTGCGCCCCAACGGCAATTCGGGAAGAATCATCAGAAATTCGGGCAGCGTCGCCGTCGCGCCTTCCCGGGCGGTCAGGAACGTCGCGAGCCCCGGGCAAAGTCGGCGAATGTCCATTCCGGACTGTGACGCGGACGCGAGGATGGACGCGCAGTCGAGACGGAGCGGGGGCGCCTGCCGTGTCGTCGGCCGTGGACGTGCATGATCCCGCGGGCGGCCTGCACGTCCGATTCACCGGCCACCGGGAGATCGACCGGTCCCGCCACGGTCACCGCTTCCAGGGTGGTGATCATGCGGGACGCCTTCCTCGGACCGGATGGGCCCGCATGACGTCGCCGGAACACTTTGCGCCCGTGCGAAGGTTTTCCATTTTTCAGCACATCGAAAATGTTCCGATTGACGACTTACTCTAATTGCCCGAAAGTCTCGGATTGATTGGAAAAAGCGACAGCCAGGGTATCCGCCTCCGATGCTTTGAGAACCGGCTGACGACCCTGGAGCAGGCAATTCATCCCTCCCCAGGTTCGGACTTCCTGGTCAATCCAGCCGTCGGGGTATTGACACTCGAACTCCCTGCTGCCAGTTTTGCCTTGAATTTCTCAAGCAGAGACCCGAGGAGCAAGCTCACCCATGCGTTCACTCGTCGTGGGACTCGGCCGGGCAGGCGCGGGTCTGCACCCTCCGGTCTTGGCCAAACTCCGCGGCAGCACCCACGGCCTCATCGTCGCGCCGACCATCGACGAAGCCGCCGCCAGGCTCGGTCCCTCCCGCGCCGTCGCGCATGTCCGCACCCCGCCGACCGAACACTCCCCGATCCTGTCCGAATTCGCGGAGCTGGGCTTCCGCAAGCTGATCGTCGAAAGGCCGCTCGCCACGGACATCGACGATCTCGCCCGCCTCATCGGCCTGCGCCGCAAGTACAAACCGCATGTCAGGGCCGTGGAGCCCTGGCTGGCCAGTGCCGTCACTCGGCGGTTGGCCGGGCTGATCCGCGGTGGCTGGTTCGGGCCCCCGAGGACGACCGACGTCGTGCAGCGCGAGCCGCGTTTCCGCCGATCGCTGATGAGCGGCGCCGTCGAATTCGAGAAGGGCAGCGCGATCGGGCACTTCCCGCTGTCCGTGGCGAAGAACATCAGTGCGGAGCCGGTGAAGACTTATGCCGAGTGAACCGGTGCTCGCCGGGCTGCCCGATGATGCGGCGCACGACATCGACGGGCAGATCTCGGTGCTCACGGAGCTGGGTTGGCCGGCGATCGAGTTGCGCACCATCGACAAGGTCGCCATCGCCGACATCACGGACGAACAGTTCTCTTCCGTGTCGGCCGCGCTGTCCGAAAGCGGGTTGCGCGTGATCTGCTTTGCCTCCCGCATCGGTGGCTGGACCCGGCCGATCACCTCGGCGTTCCGCGACGACCTCGACGAACTCGAAGTGCTCGCCAAGCGGGCCCGCCTTCTCGGTACGCGTTACGTCAGGATCAGGTCCTATCCCAACGACGGGCTGGCCGAGTACAGTTGGCGCGCCCACGCGATCGCCAGGGTCGGAGCGCTCGCCGATCGAGCCGAGCGGCATGGCGTGACCCTGCTGCACGAGAACAGCGTTGGCTGGGCGGGCACGAAGGCCGAGCGAATGCTGGACCTGCTCGACGAGGTCGGAAGCCCCGCGTTGAAGCTGCTTTTCGATACCGGGAACGGGGTCGTCCATGGCTACGACGGCTACGACCTGCTCACCGACATCGTCGGCCACGTCGAGCACGTGCATGTCAAAGACGCCGACCCGAACGGTTACACAGTCCCAGGTGAGGGCGCGGCACGACTCATGGAGTGCGTAGAACTGTTGAAAGCCAACGGATACGACGGCGCTTGGTCGCTGGAACCGCGTCTCGCGGTCGCCCCGCACGAAGGCGGCGGGCCGACAGAGGACGCCGTCGCCCGTTTCCTCACAGCGGGCAAGGCTATGACCGGGCTGTTCCGGTGATCCGGGTTGCCGTTCTGTCGAGAAGCCACTCGTCATCAATCTCGTCGGCGGTGAGGCGCCCGCCGGCCTGGCCGCGGGACCGCGGACCTCGCCTGGTCGTTTCCCGGCGAGGTCAATGTGTGCGTGCGAGGCGACTGACGCCGCGGGCACATGGACGCGGCCAGCGGGGTATCCGCCCTGGTTTTCACGAGGTCGTGAGAGGCTGTCGCGGTCGGTCCTCGACGGTCTTGTAGGTGGTGTTGGCTACAGCATGGGCACGGAGCAACGGTCACTGGAGCTCATCAAGGAAGCGGCTCGAGCGATTCTCGAACCGGCCCTCTCGGACGGGTCGTCGGCGATCGACCCGGATGTCAAGGCGTGGCTGCCGGAGGTCGCCCGCGACCTCCACGTCCGCATCGTCCGTCCGCCGGACGCGGGTGCCGGGTCCTTCCGGGAAAAGTTGAAGGTGCAGTTGCGCGGCACGTCGCGTGCCACCCATCTCCTGGCCGCGGAGCTGATGTACCTGCACGTCCTGCCGCTCACCAACGTCCGGCCGGCGGTCAAACTGGACCGGATCACCGAAGTCCTCTCTTGGCTGACGCCTCAACCACCACTGCCCGAACCGCTCCGCCTCGCTCTCGACACACCCGGTGCCTTCAGCGGAGGCACGGGATTCAACGTGCAGATCTGGCGCCAGATCGGCTGGCTGCTGGAGTTCGTGCAGCACTGGTGGGCTTTGCGAGACGACGTGCGCACTGAAGCGTTCAGTGACCCGTGGAAATTCCGGACAGCGGTCGCTTCGATGGTCACAGACCAACCCGGTATTCGCAACTCTCTGCTCTACCTTGCCTTTCCGGACACCTTCCTCCCGATCGTCAGTCAAGACAACAAAAGGGCGATCCGAGACGCGTTTTCACACTTCCTCGGGCTTCCGTCGGGGCAGGACCCGTTGTCCGTGGACCGTGATCTCTTCGCCATCCACCAAATCCACACGAAGCAGGACGAAACCGCCAACTACTACCGAGAGCCGTATGTTTCACAGTGGAGAAAGCTTGCGGGCAACGGAGCGCGGGCATGGCTGGTCAGGCCACGGGACGGTGGCCGCGAACTGCTGGAACAGTGGCTTGATTCGGGCTTCGTCTCCATCGCCGGACCGCGCTTCGGCGAACTCGCCGGGGAGCCGTCGCGAGCGGATGTGCACGCCGCCGTCGAAGAGAACTACCAGCACCTGGATTATGTTCAACGACTCTCGCTGACCACGGATTACTATTCGTTCCTCCGCGTGCTGAAAGCGGATGACCACGTGATCGCCGTCGACGGGGACCGGGTGTATTTCGGAGTCGTCACCGGCGGCGCTCGATACTCCGACGAGCCCACCCCTCGGCTGACCTGCCCGGTCGCCTGGTCGTCGGAGGACGGGATCACCTTCGAAGGCGGAGAGCCGTTCAGCAAGCACGCGACTCATCAGGGCGTGGTCGTGGACATCACGGCGGCACTCGACTCGATCAAGGAGTACACCCGCTCGCTGGTCGGTTCGGAGGAACCCGAACGTGATCCGCACTCCATGTCTCCGAGGTCTCGAACTCTGCCACCGCCATCCGACGGGCTCATCAGCCGTGTCCATGGCGACCGCGGCTGGCTGCAAGACGTCATCGAGCTGTTGGAAGACCGACGGCAGATCGTGCTCTATGGTCCACCAGGCACGGGAAAGACCTACATCGCCCGCGAGTTGGCTCACCACCTCACCGGAGCCGACGCCGTACGGGTCGTCCAGTTTCATCCCTCATACGCCTACGAAGACTTTTTCGAAGGATATCGGCCGGCGAAAGCACAGGACGGCTCGGTCGGGTTCGAGTTACAACCAGGGCCGCTACGACAGATCGTCGCCGAGGCGATCACCGAGCCGCACCGGCCCTATGTCCTGATCGTCGACGAGATCAACCGGGCGAATCTGGCGAAGGTATTCGGCGAGCTCTACTATCTGCTCGAATATCGCGGCGAAATGGTACGCCTTCAGTACTCGCCCCAGGAATCCTTTTGCCTGCCGCACAACTTGTACTTCATCGGCACGATGAACACCGCGGATCGGTCGATCGCGCTCGTCGATACCGCGCTTCGCCGTCGGTTCGCCTTCGTAGAGCTCCATCCCGACGACATACCGGTGCGCGACCTGCTACGACGGTGGCTCGCGGTTCGTGGCGAAACCGGCGATGACCGTCCTGGGCTTCTCGCCGCCCTGAACGCGGAGATCGGCGATGAAGACCGAGACTTCAAGATCGGGCCCGCGTACCTCATGACGCCCGACGCCGAACGCGCCGACGGGCTGCGCCGCATCTGGGAGTTCTCGATTCTCCCGCTGCTCGAAGAGCACTATTACGGTCGCCTCGACAGGCAGGAGGTGCGATCCCGGTTCGGCCTTGACGCCATCCGTCTCCGAGCGGGCGAGTCGTCGTGACCAAGGCATCCTCCACGATCCGGCTGGCCGAGAACGACACCGTCGGCGTCGAGGTTTCTTGCCCGCCGCCGGTCGCGACCGCGCTCACCGCGAGCGGTCTGGTCCGCCTCACACCGACGGCCGATGGTACTTGGCGACTGACCCCCTGTGGACGCGTGGGAGCCGTCAGAATGGGCGGGATGGATGTCGTCGTGACACCCAAAGTGGGCATTTCACGGCTTCTTTTCCTACTGGGCTACGCCCACGACCCGGGGTTCCGGCCCGAGGACGTGCAAGGCACGGACGAGAACGATCTGTGGTCGGCGGTAGCCGAAACCTTGTGCAGGCATACCGAACGAGCCTTGGCCCGTGGCGTGCTGCAGGGTTACAACACCGTCGAAGACGACCTTCGTCATGTCCGAGGCCGGATCTTGCTCGGCAAGCAGATCGCCAGGCACCCCGGCATGCTCGTTCCCGTCGAGGCCCGCTATGACACGTTCACCGTGGACATTCCAGAGAATCGCCTGCTTCGAACGGCGCTCAAACGAATGCTCGCCACACCGCGGCTCCCGCTCGCACTTCGTGCTCGTCTGCGTCATTTCGATGCCGTACTCGCAGGGGCGACTCCACTCACGGCCGGTGCGCCGATTCCGGCCTGGCAGGCGACACGGCTCAACCATCGCTATGTTCCCGCACTGCGGATAGCGGAACTCGTCCTGCGGTATCAATCGTTCGAAGTCGGCACGGGTGGTCTCGCCATCGCCGCCTTCGTGGTGAACATGGCGACGGTCTTCGAGAACTTCATCGGATCGGCGTTACGGGAGGCATGGGCGCACCGTCCCGGCCGTACGCGTACTCAGTACCCGGTCAGCCTTGATCATGACGGAACCATCCGCATGAAGGCCGACGTGGTCCACACCGTGGACGGCGTCCCGCGGATCGTGGCCGACGCCAAATACAAGCTGGAGTCCTCGACCGGCCAGTACCCCAACGCGGACCACTATCAGATGCTGGCCTATTGCACGGCCTTGAACTTGCCCACCGCGTGGCTTGTCTACGCGCACGGGCTGCACGGAGTCCGAACACGCCGGGTCAGGCACACCGATGTCGAGATCGTCGAGTACCCCATCGATCTGAGCGCGGCACCGTCAGCGGTTCTCGACCAGATCGACAAGCTCGCGATGGCTGCTTGGGTCAGGTCGGTTCCGTCCGCGAGTACCGGCTGAGCCAGCCTGTCGCACGATAGTCGCCTCGCCAGGTGAAGACGGTCACCTGCGTGTCATCGTCGGACGTCGGAACCGGCGCCTTTCCTTGCGCCAGGAGAACTCGGGAAAACCGCCTGCCCGACCATGTCACGACAACACTCGCGTCCGGTGCCGAGACCACGATCTGATCCTCACTTCTCTCGAGGACGACGCCGGTCGCGCGTTCCTTCAACAAGGCTCGATAAGCCTCGTCGTCGAGACGGCATTGACTCGGCATGCCCCTGGCCGACCAGTCCGGGCCAGTGATGCCTCTCGCTCGCGCGGCATTCCAAAGGGCGGGAACGAGGTCTTCGGCGTGCGTGGGAGTGGCCATCTGCTCGCACATCCACAGCAGCCGCCCGGCGCCGCGGGGTGGCTGGCACCGTCGCCATTTCACGCGACGGCTCAGGTCCGCCGCGACGACCGCGCTCCACGGATGGACGGTCCCGAGCTGCCCCTGGCAACCGATCCAATGGAGATACCGGGGAGCGTCCTCCAGTACCGGATAGAGGGCCAGATAAGGGATCCCGGCGATCGTCTTGGCGCCACGGCGGAACGCTTCCGGAGTGCTCGCGACGAGACCGAGCGCCGCCCTGGCCAGATCGCCTCGTTGATAGGTGCCGGAGCCATCCGGACGCAGCAATCGGTTGACCACGGTCTTCAGTTCTTCGTTGATCGCGCTTTGGGCGAGTTTGGGCACCAGACCCGCGATCAGGTCGATGACCGTGCGTTCCGCTTCGTCCGGAGAATCCGGCAACGCGCTCTCGGCGAGCGCCACCCGGATCTCGTGTCCCACCGCCGCGGGCACCATCAGCCGCGCCGTGACCTTTCCCAGGTCCGTCGGCGCGAGCAGGAACTCGCCGTCGGCCGCCTCGGAGCCGCTGATGAACTGACCTTCCGTGAGGAAGCGGACGGCCTCACGCAGAGGTTGCAGGCTGCGGCTGCCCTGATGGCACGCCAAAGTGCCGACCCACCAGTCCTCGGCCTCACGTAGTGACCCGATCCGCCGCTGGACCACCTCGGCGAGAACATGATCCGGCAGGCTGGCTTCGATCCGCGAGCGCACGGTGTTCCCGGCGACGAGTTTGGCCTGCCAGCGCTGCCGTTCTTGTTCGGTGACGATCAAGAACGCCCAGCCGTCGCGTTCTCCGTGCCCCACCCGGCCGGCACGGCCGAACATCTGCTGCACGGTCGCCACGTCGATCGGATTCATCCCGACCTCGGTGTCCTGCACGATGACCGCTCGCGCTGGAAGATTCACTCCGGCGGCGACCGTAGAGGTCGCGACGAGAACATCGATCTCACGGGCACGGAACGCCTTCTCTGCCTCCCGTTTGTGGTCCCAGCCCTTGTAGTGAAGGCCGATCCGGGCCTCGCGGCACACTTCGTGCAGCCGGTCGAGATCGTCGGGATGAACGCCATCGGTGCGTACCCCGCGCGAACCGGCTATCACCAGAGCCGTGCGCCGGACGCCACGTTTGCTTCCGCAGAACACGAGCGCACTGCCGCCGTCCTGGGTGACCATCCCGGTGAGCGCGGTCGCCACCCGGATCCGTGCGCTCTCGACCAGCGACCAGTCCCGGTGGGTGGCGATGACCGGCAGTTGCCAGGTCAACGTGCTCGGCCGCCAGGCCACTCGCACCAGGCGCGCCCCCAGCCACGCCGCGATCTCGTCGGCGTTGGCGACCGTCGCGGACAGGCCCACGATGCGCACCTGGTCGTTCCCACGCATCCTGGCAAGGAGTGCTTCGAGTACCGGCCCGCGTTCGGGATCGCCGAGCAAATGGATCTCGTCGACGATCAGGCACGCGACTTCGGCGAGAGCCTCACGCAAGGACGACGCCCGGCACATCGCCTCGAATTTCTCCGTTGTCGCCACCCAGACGTCCGCTTGCCGGACACGTTCGACATCGACGCTGTATTCGCCGGAAAGGCGCTCGACCCGGAGTCCTTCCCTGCGCCAATGGTCGAGTTCGCGATCGAGTTCGTCCGTCAGTGATCGTTGCGGCACCAGCCATGCGGCCTTGCGTCCTTCACCTACCACGGCTCGAAGCGCCGCGACCATTCCGACGGTGGTCTTGCCGGCGCCGGTGGGCGCGACCACGACGACATGCGACGAGTCCCCCAGGATAGGCGGAACAGCCTCCGCTTGAGCGGGATTGAAGGACGGGTATGGCAAGAAACGAAGCCAGTCGCGGGGAACAAGTCTCTCCGTCGGTACCGAAGAGGCGGTCTCGGATGTTCCTGCGTTGCTGTCCCAGAGGACTTTGAAGGCGTCCTGGGCGACAGTTGCTTCCGGGCCGGTGGTGCTGAACGGTTGCCGGCGCGCGGACCGCGCCAGGTAACACTCCGAAACCTGCGAGCTTCGGCGGGTGATGATCTCGTCGTCCACCAGATAGCGCACCGCACGCCAGTCGACGCCGTTCGCTGTCAGCTTGGCCCTGAGATCATGGAATTCAGCGGACGTGGGGAGAAGAACGCGGATATCGGCACCGTCGGGAAAGGTCGGCGGCTCGGCTCGCGGGTCAGCGATCTTGAACCAGTACTGCTCCAGCGAGGAGTCCGTATCACCCGATTCGCTGTTTCCCGGCACACGTGGCACGTTATCCGATCACCGTCGACCGTCGATGCCTGGGCACGAGCGATGGCTCGGACACTGCCGATCGAGATCAAACCGTTGGTACGACTGGCCGCCGGGGGTTCGACACCCGTAGCAGACATCTCACCGGGAGGCCCAGCGATTTTCCGCGAGAATTGTCTGCCCCCACGCACACCGCACGACGGCCTACGCTTTGAGTGCATGGCACCGGTCGAATCTCCGAGGCTCGGGACTCCCCAGTCGAACCTTGCTTCCGGATATTCAGCAAGACCTCGGGGCCATGGTCGGAAAAGAAGGCAGCAACGGCCCGCTCCGCCGCGCCCCAGAATCCGGAGCGGGCCGTTGTTCGTCCAGGCGGCCCGAGGTTCGAAGAACGACCAGACAACACTGAGGGCAGCCGTCTCAGTCGTCGGCTGCTTTCTTCTTCCGCGGCGAACGCTTGCGCGCTGCCCGGGCCGGGGCTTCTTCTGTCGGCTGCGACGCTGCCAACTCCGCCGCGTCGAAGGCTTCGTAGATCTCGTTGGGGATCCGGCCGCGTTCGGCGACCGCGTATCCGTTTTCGCTCGCCCAGGCACGGACAGCCTGAGTGCGCTCGCGGTCGACCGGCCGCTTCGCACCATCAGCGGCACCCGCGCTCGTCGCCTGCCCGGTGGCGACCTTGACCCGACGGCCGCCAACGCGCTTACCCGCCGCGACATACCGCGCGAGTTCCTCACGCAGTGCCTCGGCGTTCTCGTCCGACAGGTCGATGTCATACGAGACACCGTCGAGCGCGAACGGAACGGTCTGGGTCGCGGTCCCGCCATCGATATCGTCCACGATCTGGACGACGACTTTCTGAGCCATGAAAAGCCTTTCGTTATGTGATGCGGCAGTTGTCCGTACCAACAGTCGAAAGTGATCCTAACGGACGTTCACCGGATCGGCGGTACCCCGTCGTGAATGAAAGACCCAGTTCAGCACGCATGCCTTCACCGGACCATCGCACCGGCTACCCAGGAGGCCTTCGTGAGCGACGAAGACACATTGCCACGCAAAGCCTGGACGCCTGGCGAGGCCGCGCTTCAGCTCGGCATCCCCTACGAGACGGTCTTGCGCCTCATACACGAGGGCAAGCTCGCCGCCGTCAACGCCGGTCGCTACTACCTCGTCCCGGACGCGGCGATAGACAGGTTCTTGAACCCAGGAGCTTGAGCAAGAAGGTAACGACGAAATGGGACGCCCTCCTACCCCTGTCGGCGCATACGGTGTCATCACGACACTGAAGTTGCCATCGACGAAATCCGGCCGCCCGCGCTACCAGGCGCGCACCTACTTCCGAGCCGGGGACGGGTCGCGGCGACTCGTCCGGCGGGTGGCCGCCACGAAGACGCAGGCCGTCAACCGTCTGAAAGAGGCACTACTCCAGCTTTCCGACGAGGCCACAGGCGACGACATCGGCAAGGAGACCCGGCTGGATGTCGTCGCCGACCTGTATCTGGAGGAACTGGAACTGGAGGCCGAACTCGGCAATCTGGCGGCCGGCACCGTGAGTCTCTATCGCCGCGTACTGAAGAATTGGGTCCGCCCCGCTTTGGGACAACTTCAGTGCCACGAGGTCCGAGTGTCCCGATGCGACCGGGTCGTCAGGAACGCGCGGATGAAGAGGAGTTACGACACGGCCAAGCTCGTCAAAGCGGCACTGGCAGGCGTGTGCGACTACGCGGTCCGGCACGGCGCCATGGACGTGAATCCCGTCCGCTCACTGAGGCGCTTGTCGCGGGGAGGCAAGAAGGAGATCCTCTCGTTGACCACGAGTCAGCGAATCGATCTTCTCGCGAAGCTCCGTGCCTACGGACCTACTCGTCAGGCCGACTCGCGAGGGCGATCGCTGGGCCGCCGGGGACGCATCTGGCTGGACCTGCCGGACATCATGGAGGCGATGCTGTCGACCGGCGTCCGCATCGGGGAACTGCTCGCGATGTTCGGTTCGGACGTCGACCCTGATGCCTCGACTGTGACGATCGGGCATCACGTCGTCCGTGTCACGGGAGCGGGGCTCCGACGGGAGCACCTGCGCAAGGGCGGGGTCGACGGCCTGCTGCTCATCGTCCCGGAATGGTCGATGGCGATGTGGGAGAGGCGCCGCGAGGCCGCTGGCGATGGCCCCTTGTTCGCCTCGTTCGCCGGCGGGCTCCTCGACCCGTCGAACGTGATCAACAGGATCGAAGAGGCGATGAAGGCGATCGGCTACGGGTGGGTCACCAGTCACGTGTTCCGGAAGACGGTCGGTCTGGTGCTCGACGAAGCGGACCGGCCGAGCACGGCGATCGCGGATCAGCTGGGCAACACGGTGGCCGTCGTCGAACGGCACTACCGGAAGCCGAGGGCGTCGAACCAGGCCAACGTGGCGGCCTTGGAGGGGATGCTGGACCCCTCCGGTTTGTAATCGCTAAATCATCTCTTGGTTCGAGACGAGCCCGGAAAACGAAGAAGCCCAGGTCACCGACCTGGGCTTGAGCTCCCCCGCTTGGACTCGAACCAAGAACCCTCCGGTTAACAGCCGAATGCTCTGCCAGTTGAGCTACAGGGGATTGTGCTCCGCACCGGCCGGATCGCTCCGACCGATGAGAGAACTTTAGCCCATGGCCCCTGGCGGCCGCACACCCACCCCCACTTTCCGCGCCCACCTCGTCAAGCTCGCGTTTTGAGGGACAATGACAGCCGGAGCAAGATCGAACGGAGGCGTGGACTCGGATGAAGATGTTCCTGCTGGGTGCGGCCGCGGGCTACGTGCTGGGCGCGAAGGCCGGCCGGGGACGGTACGAGCAGATCGTGCGGACCTACCGCAAGATCGCCGACCACCCCATGGTGCAGGGCGCCGCCGGGATCGCCCGTGCCAAGGTCGGTGAGCGGTTCGGGCGGACCCAGCGCTGACCCGTGCCCTGAGACAAGAGCTGAAGGGGCCCTTCGCCGCATGTGACGCGGCGAAGGGCCCTTTCACTGCGTCGGATGCGGTGAAGGGCCCTTTCGGCTCCCCCGGTCAGGGGACGACGGCGACCACGAAGACGCGCCGGAACTCGAACCAGGTGGTGCCGTCGGGACGCGGCGGATAGGCCTTGTCCAGCTCACGGGCGATCTGCGCCCGGAAGTGGTCCCAATCGGCCGCCGGGAGGGCCTCCTTGACCGGCCGGAGCGAGGTACCGGTGATCCATTCGAGGACGGCGTTCTCCCCGGACAGCCGCTGCAGGTACGTCGTCTCCCAGGCGTCGACGGCGCATCCGGCGTCGGCGAGCAGGTTGCCGTAGCCGAGCGGGCTGTCGACGGCCTCGTTCTCCCGCAGGACGACGTCGGCGAGGCGCGAAGCCCACTCCTCGGTGCGCGCGAGGGCGCGGACCAGGGCGTGCGAGGGGGCGTCGAAGTTGCCGGGAACCTGGAACGCGAGCGTCGCCCCCGACGGCAGGCGCTCCACCCAGCGGCGGAGCAGCACGCGATGCTCCGGGACCCACTGGAGGACGGCGTTCGAGATGACGACGTCGGTGTCCGGCTCCGGCACCCAGTCCTTGACGTCCAGGACCCGGGCGTCGACGCCTCGCGAGCGCGCGGCTTCGACCATTTCGGGGGAGCTGTCACTCGCCTCGATGATCGCGTCCGGCCAGCGTTCGGCCAGGCCGGCGGTCAGGTTGCCGGGTCCGCAGCCGAGGTCGGCGACCCGGCGGGGGTTCACGGCCGGTATCCGCGCGACGAGGTCGTGGAACGGCCGGGCCCGCAGTTCGGCGTAGTCGAGGTACTTGACCGGATCCCACATGGCGCCTCCCAGCGATACAGTACGAGCGTACTGCTAGCCGCGGGGCTTGGCCAGTTTCTCCGCTGCTTCCTCGGCGATCGCCTTGACCAGGTCGACGTCGGTGCCAGGATCGGGCCGCACCTGCAGCACCGTGCCGTCCTGGCCGGGAACCTTGCGCTCGACGAACCACGCTCCCCCGGTCCCGAAGTCCTTGCGGTGCCGTTCGCGGACCGAGCCGTCGACCCGCTGCCGCAGCAGGAGCGGCACCTTGCCCGGCCGGGGAAGCTTGAACCGCACCGGCGCCTTGTCGGCCAGCAGCACGGCCTTCCCGGCGGTGCCGGTCTCCTCGCATTCGGTCAGGGTGATCACGCCGTCGGACCACGCGGCCTTGCCGACCAGATGCCAGCCGACCCGGCGGGGCCCGGGAATCCAGAGCCCCAGTGCCGTGACGAGCAGATAGCCGCCGCCCTCGACCGCCGCGCTCCCGACGACGTGCTCGCCGTCGTCCAGCGTGCCGTCGAAATCCGCCGGGACACGGTCACCCAGCAGGTGACGCAGCCAGCCCATGAGCACTCAGTCCAATCCGCCGATGGCCTGTTCCTTCAGCGCTTTCCGGTACTGCTCGAGGGCGACGAGGTCGCCGAACAGCGCGCGGTAGTCGTCCGGCGCCTCGACCGGGGAAAGCCGCTGGAGCTTCGACTTGATCTCGTTGATCTGGCGGCCGACCAGGGCCTCCTGCACCGCGGCGAGCTGTGCGGAGATGTAGCGCGAGTCGACTTCGCCCTTGGCGCGCAGCGGTTCCACCGAAAGTTCGCTGAGCACCCGCCGCACGGTCCCTTGTGGACAGTGCGGGGTGGCGGCGTCGAGCAGGGCGGGGCCGGTCAGCCCGGAACCCGCTCCCCCGGCGGCCAGCAGCGCCTTGTGGAGGGCGACGTACACCGGGTGGGTGAACGCGTCCTCGGGGAGCGCGTCGTACTCCGCCCCGGCGAGCATCGGTTGCTGCAGCGCCGCTTTGAGGGCCTCCCGCTGCGCGATGAAACGCGGGTCGCCGGGCGCGGGCCTCGGCAGGTCCTCCTCCATGGTGGCGGTGGCCGCCTGGGCCGGCCGCCGGACCTCGATGGTGGACGACCGTTTCGCGGTGGCACCGGCGCTGCCGCGGACCCGGTTCACCACCTGCGCCGCGTCCTGCCAGCCGACCCACCAGGCGAGCTTCGACGCGTAGCCGTCACGGCTGGCGCGGTCCTTGATGCCCGCGACCATCGGGACGGTCTTCTGCAGCGCCGCGACCTGCCCGTCGACCGAGTCGAGGTCGAAGCCCTTGAGCATGCTCTTGATCGCGAACTCGAACAGCGGGATCCGGCGCGCGACCAGATCGCGTACGGCGGTGTCGCCCTTGGCGAGCCGCAGTTCGCAGGGATCCATGCCGTCGGGGGCGACCGCGATGTAGGTCTGCCCGGCGAAGGTCTGGTCGCCTTCGAAAGCCTTCAGCGCCGCCTTCTGGCCCGCTTCGTCACCGTCGAAGGTGAAGATCACTTCGCCGCGGAAGGCGTCGTCGTCCATCATCAGCCGGCGAAGCACCTTCATGTGATCCTCGCCGAACGCCGTCCCCGACGACGCGACGGCCGTCGGCACCCCGGCGGCGTGCATCGCCATGACGTCGGTGTAGCCCTCGACCACGACGACCTGGTGCCGCTTCGCGATCTCGCGTTTGGCCAGATCGAGGCCGAACATCACCTGCGACTTCTTGTAGATCGGCGATTCCGAGGTGTTCAGGTACTTCGCCGAGACGCGGTCGTCGTCGTACAGGCGCCGCGCGCCGAATCCGACCACCTCGTTGCCGACGTCGCGGATGGGCCAGAGCAGCCGCCGGTTGAACCGGTCCATCGGCCCGCGCTGCCCCTCCTTGGCCAGTCCGGCCGTGAGCAGTTCCTTGACCTCGAACCCGCGGTTGAGCAGATGCTTGGTGAGCTTGTCCCAGCCCGCCGGGGCGTAGCCGCAGCCGAACGTCTGCGCGGCGGCGGCGTCGAAACCCCGCTCGGACAGGAAGTCCCGCGCCGCGCGCGCGTCCGGGGTGAGCAGCTGTTCGGCGTAGAACTCCTGGGCCGCGCGGTGCGCCTCGATCAGCCGGGCGCGGGTGCCGCGATCGCGCTGGACGCTCCCGCCGCCGCCTTCGTAGGTCAGCCGGAAGCCCGCGCGGTCCGCGAGCCGCTCGACGGCCTCGACGAACGAGATCAGATCCATCTTCTGGATGAACTTGATCACGTCACCGCCTTCGCCACAGCCGAAGCAGTGGAAGGTGCCGTGGGTGGGGCGCACGTTGAACGACGGGGTCTTCTCGTTGTGGAACGGGCAAAGCCCCTTCAGACTGCCGCCGCCGGCGCTGCGGAGGGCCACGTAATCACCGATGACCTCGTCGATCCGGTTGCGCTCGCGCACCTCCGCGATGTCGCTCTCCCGAATCCGTCCTGCCACCCCCCTACTGTAGTTCTTCCTCCCGGAGCCCGGTGCGGCACACTCGGGGAATGACCACCGCCTTGGACGAAGTCGCCGGGAAGTTCGCCGCACTGCGCCACCATCTGGTGTCGGTCGCCTATCGGCTCACCGGCACGCTGTCCGACGCCGAAGACGCGGTCCAGGAGTCCTGGCTGCGGCTGAGCGGGCTGGACGAGGCCCGGCGCGCGGCCATCGAGGACCTCCAAGGCTGGCTGACCACCGTCGTCAGCCGGATCTGCCTCGACCGGCTGCGGTCGGCCGTCGTGCGCCGCGAGCGGTACGTCGGCGAATGGCTGCCCGAGCCGGTACTCGGCCCGCTGGGCACGCCGTCGTCGGAGGACCCGCTGACCATCGCCGTCCGCGACGACGGGATGCGGATGGCGGCGATGGTGGTCCTCGACCGGCTGACCCCCGAGCAGCGCGTCGCGTTCGTCCTGCACGACGCGTTTTCGGTGCCGTTCGGGGAGATCGCCGGGATCCTCGGCTGCACCGTGGAGGCCGCGCGGCAGCACGGTTCCCGCGGGCGTCGCGCGGTCGCGGACGCCGATCCGCCGCCCCGGACGGCGCTCGCCGAGCAGCAGCAGATCATCGAGAAGTTCATGACCGCGATGCTCACCGGCGACATCCAGGCGGTGGCCGAGGTGCTGCATCCCGACGTCGTCCTCGTCGGCGACGGCGGCGGGAAGGCGCGCACGGCGGTGCGTACCGTCGTCGGCTTCGACAAGGTCACCCGGCTGTTCCAGGGGCTCATGCGGATGTACGACCCAGCGGGGATGGAGAAGGCGAGGTTCGCGCTGGTCAACGGCGACGTCGGGTGCTACCTCCCGCCGCAGGCCGCCTCCGGCGACTACCGGGCGCTCGACGAGCACGTCGACGCGTTCGCGATCCGCGACGGGAAGATCGTGGCGATCTACGACATGGCGAACCCGGACAAGCTCACCACCGCCAGGTCCCGCGTCGGCGCCTGACCGCGTTTCGTCCTCTGAACGCGGTACTTGCGTGTGCAAGGACAGCATTCAGAGGACGAAACGCATTTCGATGAGGGACGTGGGGGGTCAGGGCAGCGGGATCCGGCAAGCGTCGCCCGAGGTGAAGCCCTGCGCGGTGATGTCGAGCGCGCTGTTCATCCGGGCACGCATGTTCTCCAGGCCGATCTGGTAGGTCAGCTCGATGACGCCCTTGCGGCCGAACTCGCGTTCCAGTTCGGCGACCTGCTCGTCGGTGACGGTCACCGGGCTCGCGGTCATCGCGTCGGCGTACGCGAGCGCGAGCCGTTCCTGGCCGGTGAAGGCGGGCGACTTCGCGTAGTCGTCGATGTTCTTCAGCCGTTCGATGTCGAGTCCTTCGTGCAACTGCAGCATGGTCCCGAAGTCGATGCACCACGAGCAGCCGAGCTGGGTCGCGACGCGGTACACGGCCAGCTCGCGCACGTTCGCGGGCAGCGTCTTGCTGGCCTTTTCCGCCAACATCTCGTGCATGCCGTTCGCCCGGAGCAGCGCCGGGTGGTGCGCGTAGACGGCCATCGGCTCGGGCACGGCGCCGAAGCGCTTTCCGGCGAACCGGTAGATCAGCTTCAGCAGGAAACCGGCTTCGGCGGTCTTGACGGCGGGAATGCGCGGCATGATGTCCTCCTCGTGCGGTTGCGATCGAAAGGTGGACGACGCGGCGGGCGCGGACGTGACAGACGCTCCCCGGTGACGTGGGCCACGCGGCCGCGACGGGCCCGGATTTAGCCTTTTCGCCGGAACCCCCATTCGATCAGCGAAGGTACGCTTACGCTCCGCGATTCCTTCGATATTTGAGGGGTAAGGCAAACATGTCGTGTCCCTGGGCAGCCCGGACTGGCTGACGGAAGCCGGGCCGTGGCTGGGGCGTCCACAAAGGACATTCCCTCGGGCTACATATGTCCGATTTGCGCGTTTTGCGCGGTCTCGCGAGGTGGTCGTGAGTGGCAAACAGCGTTCTAACCCTCTTTCCCACTCACGACCCCGCGCGGGACCGCACAAACAGGCATCAATCGGACACCTATTCGCTGAAGACCGTCCCTTATGGACAGTCATGGGGGCGCACCCTGCCTCATCGGGGAGCCTCCCGCCTGTCGCACGGTAGTGAAGGCCTCCTTCGATACCACCGATGCCGTCACATCGGTCTCTTCGGCGATCCCTCCGCACTCTGCCCACCGGAGGAAACACATGGACCATCCGAGGCTCGCCGTCGAGAATCCCGCGACCGGGCAGCCGATCACGACCGTCCCGGACGCCGGCCCCGCCGAAGTCGACAAAGCGGTACGGGCCGCCGTCCGGGCCTGGCCTGCCTGGCGCGCCTCGGAGCGGCACGCCGCGCTGATGTCGTGCGCGGTCGTCGTCGAGGAGGTCGCGCCCGTACTCGCCCCCGTGCTGACCGAGGAACAGGGAAAACCGCTGCGGGAAGCCGAAACCGAGTTCGCCGAGGCCGCCGCGCTGTTCCGGCATTTCGCCGGTGCGCCACCGCTCGCCGGCCACGGCCCGGTCGCGGCGATCACGCCGTGGCACCTCCCCGTGCGCCTGGCCGCGGCGGACCTCGCGCCCTCGTTCGCCGCGGGTGACACGGTGGTGCTCGCACCGTCGCCGCACACCCCGCTCACCACCCTGTATCTGGGCCGGATGCTGGCGGAAGTGCTGCCGCCGGGGGTGCTGACGGTGCTCACCGGGCGGGATCCGGTCGGCGCGCGGCTGGCCGGCGCGCCCGGGCTGAAACGGCTGACGCGGGAACGGGGCGGCAACGATCCCGCGATCGTCCTCCCCGGCACCGATCCCGGCGCGATCGCGGAAAAGCTGTTCTGGAGCGCGTTCACCAACTGCGGGCAACTGTCCATGGCGGTCAAACGGGTTTACGCCGTCGGATCCGCGTACGACGGCGTGGTCGAGGCGCTCGCGGCCTTGGCGGAGAGGACCGTGGTGGGCGACGGGCGGAAACCCGGGACACAGCTCGGCCCGGTGAACAACCGCCGTCAGTACGACCGCGTCGCGGGGCTCGTCGAGGAAGCGCGGACGGACGGCGCGCGGATCGCCACCGGCGGGCGGCTCGGCGGGCCGGGGTATTTCTTCGCCCCGGCCATCCTCGCCGAGGCGCACGACGGGATGCGCGTGGTGCGCGAGGAACAGTTCGGCCCGGCACTGCCGATCGTGCGATGCTCCACAGTGGACGAAGCCGTCGGACTGGCGAACGCCACCACGCCCGGCTCGCGCGGATCGGTGTGGGGCACGGACGAGGAGCACGTCGCGGAAGTCGCGGCGCGGCTCGAACGCGGCACGGTGTGGCTCAACGAGCATCCGGCCACCCCCGCGTTCAGTACCGCATCCAGAGGACTGAACGCGGGAGGAATCAGGGGGTGATCGTCCGGACGTCCCAGATCCAGACGCCGTCGACGAACTCCGCGGGCTTGCGCAGGAGCAGGTCCACGGTGGCCCGGAAGGCGTCCTGGTGTTCGCGCGGGATCAGCACGAGGACGTCGGCGTTCCAGTACCGCAGATCCTCCAGCGCCTGCACCCGCTGCGCTTCGGTGATCGTCGCCGGCACCCCGGTCTGCTTGATCTGGTCGAAGATGACCGACGTCGGCCGCTGGATGGCGCCGTAGCGGCCGCGTTTGTCCTCCGGTCCGCTCGGCCCGACGAAGTAGCCCTCCGGCATCGAATAGCCGAGTCCGGCGTCGATCTGCCAGTGCAGCGGCTCGGATTCACCGGAACTCGGCAACGGCACGGGCACCACGGTGCCGCCCGGCGCGACGTAGGTCCGCCAGGTGCCGTCGGCGAGGAACCTCGGCGTCGGCGGCCGGTCCTTCACGATCAGCTGCGTCGGCGCGATCGGCAGCAGCACCGCGATGACGACGCCGATCCACACCAGCCGCAACGGGAATCCCCGCTCCCCCGGCACTTCCGGCAGTTTCGACGCGGCCGTGTAGACGCGCTCGGTCGCCAGCGCCAGCAGCGCGCCGATGAGCGGGATACAGCCCATCGCGAGCCGCGATTCCAGCAGCGATTCGAACAGCGGCAGTTCCGACAGCAGTTTCCACGGCCCCGGGATCCCGGTCTCCTCGTGCACCACGACGAGCTGCACGCCGAGCGAAAGCCACGCCATCACGAACATCGAGATCGCCAGCGCCCGCGCGAACACCTCGCGCCACAGCCAGACGGTGATCACCACCATCAGCACGATCAGCGGCCAGCCGAAGAAGGCGTTCTCCTCGGTGCGGTTCATCGACACGTCCGCCGCGGCCTGCGGTTGCCCGGCGACCGACTGCGTCGCGAACCGGGTGAACGCGGCCGTGTCGTTGCCGACGGGACCGTGCTCGATCGCCTGGTAGCTCTGCGGGCCGAAGAACTGCCACCACAACGGGTAAGCGCACAGCACCAGCGCCACGAGCACGCCGACGCCGACCCCGATCCCCAGCGGTTTCGCCATCGGCGGGAACTCGCGGTAATTCGTCGCGAAGTAGGCGACGGCGAAGATCGCGAAAGCCATCGCGAAGATCAGCAGCGGCTCTTCGCCGAGGAAGATCTGGTACGCCGCCAGGAGGCCGAGGAAGATCCCGTTGCGGACCGGTCGCTCACCGCGGGCGATCTTGAAGACCAGCAGCGCGATGAACGGCAGGACGAACCAGGCGACGAAGTTCGGATGCGCGTTGCCGTGCGAGATCATCGGCGGGGCGAACCCGCAGAACGCGCCGCCGATCGCCGCGCCGACCCGGTGGGTGACCAGATGCCGCGAGAAGACCCAGTACCAGGCCGCGGCGGTGCCGGCGAGACCGCCGGTGAGCGCGATCGCCCAGGTGACCGTCGGGCCGAAGGCGAGCGTGACCGGCGCCAGCGGGATGCCGACACCGAGCATGGCCGTGTTGGCCATCAGGTTCACGCCGAGCGGATGGTTCTGGAACTGTGTCGTGAGCGGGTTCTTCAGGTGCAGCACGTTGTCCGCGGTGACGGAGAAGAACCACTCCCACAGGTTCTGGTCCGACGCGCTGTTCCAGAGGTAGCCCTCTTCGAGGTCGAGCCACAACCCGTTGTAGAGCAGGAACGCGAACAACAGGAAGCCGCCCATGATGGCGGCGTCGGCGCCGGTGAACCGGCGAGGTCGTGTGGGGGTCTCCTCGGCCTCCACCTCGGCCGCCTCAGCCTGGAAAAGACTCACTGACCATCCTCACGGCTCGACTACGCGGGCGAGAAAGTAGATCACACCCGTCGAGGCGTGCCTCACCAGCAGAAGGAACGGGCGGTCGACGGTGACCTCCAGCGGTTCGTCGACCATGATCGACGTCAACCGCATCAGCACCGCTGTCGCGGCGGCGCCTTCGAGCCCCTGTTCGTCGATGCGGAGCACCGTCTGGTGGACGACCTCGGACACTTCGAGCCTGTCGTCGTCGGCGAGCCCGGTGAGATCTGCGGCCCCGGTGAACATGGTCCGCACACCGAGTTCCTGCAGCTTCCCCGTCAGCGGGCTGGCGACGTCGAGCTTGAGTTTCGGCAGCGACAGGCTGAGCGTCTTGGACCGGGGGCTCTCCAGCAGCCGCGCCAGCTTGCCCGCGTCGAGTTCGGCTTCGTCGAGGTCTCCGTCCGGGAGCAGGACGACCGTCTCCACGCCGCCCTCCGCGCTGAGCCGGATGGCCTGCCAGCCGTCCTCGTGGGCGTGGTCGAGCTGCTCTTGGAGCCACATGGTGGGTATCTTGCGCGTTCCGGACGGTGCGTGGAAGTCGGCGTCCGCGGTGTTGTCACGCCGGAACGGGTTGATCCACGCGGTCTTGAGATACAGCGCGTTGACGATGGCGGCGACGGTGTCCGGCGCGACGTTCCCCGGCTTCAGGAGTTCGGGGATCAGGTCGTGGGTGGCCTCGGCGACGTCGGCGTTGATCAGCCGCCGCGCGGCCTCCGGATCGGCGCGGAACGGGGCACTCGCGACCTTGCCGCCCGGCCACGTCGCCAGTTCCTCACGGAAGGAGTCTTCGAGGGTGAGCCCGTCCCAGGCCCAGAGCGTGTTCGCGACCGCGAGTTCCGGGCCGTCGTCGAGCAGCGTCGAGGCCTTGCCCAGCAGGTCGGCGAGTTCGTCCGGGTCGCCGAGCAGGTCGATCAGCTCGTCTCTGGTCCTGCCCTTTGCTGCCTGCGTCACCAGGCCGAGCGCGCTCGCGATCGAGTACGGCGAGAAACACGCGTTCTCCGCGCGGCTCGCCAGCACTCGGTAGAGGTCCAGACCAAACCGGAGGTGGCTCTCGACAGCGCCCATGCCGCAGACCGTACCGTGCACGGGCCCGTCCGTCTCCTGTCCGAAAGTTCCCTTCAGCCGTGGCGGCCGGTGTGCCAGGCGTGCCACGCGTAGGCCTGGGCGTCCGTGAGCGAGGCCACCTGGTCGACGACGACGCGCAGGCGGGCCGCGTCGTCCGGCGCCGCCTCCCACGCGGGCAGGAACAGGCCGTCCAGCGCGTCCGGCGCGCGGCGGCACAGCGCCCCGACCAGTTCGGCGAGCGTCTGGCGCTGGCCGTCCTGCATGGCGAGGCGCCGCCTGTCGCTCATCACGTACCGCAGCGCGAGCGCCTTGAACAGCGCGACCTCGGCCGCGACCTGCTCCGGGACGACCAGTTGCGCCGAGTAGCGGCTCAGCGGGCCCTCGCCGTGCACCTTCCGCGTCGCGCCGACGACCGCCGTCGCGAACCTGCCGACCAGTTCGCTCGTCAGCCGCTTCAGCGCCACCTGTGCCTTGAGCGATCCGTCGAGACCGGGCTTGGTCAGCTCCGCGACCACCGGCAGGTCGAGCAGTTCCTTCGCCGCACCCTCCAAAGTGGACTGCGACTGGTCCGAAAACCTCCGCGCCGCCTCGGCCACCGCCGCCCGCTCTTCGACGTCGGCCAGTACCTGCAACGAGATCCGCCCGGCCAGGACCCCGTCCTCGACGTCGTGCACCGAATACGCGACGTCGTCGGCCCAGTCCATGATCTGCGCTTCCAGGCAGGTGCGCCGTTCGGGCGCGCCCTCGCGGACCCACGCGAACACCTCGGCGTCGTCGGCGTAGACGCCGTATTTCGGGTTTCCCTCTTCACGCTGCCACGGGTACTTCGTCGAGGCGTCGAGGCAGGCGCGGGTGAGGTTCAGCCCGCCGACGACCCCGCCCTCCAGCAGGACCTTGGGCTCCAGCCTGGTCAGGATCCGCAGAGTCTGTGCGTTGCCCTCGAAGCCCCCGCACGGTTGCGCGACCTCGTTCAGCGCGCGCTCGCCGTTGTGCCCGAACGGCGGGTGCCCGATGTCGTGCGCGAGCCCGGCGGTGTCGACCAGATCCGGGTCCGCGCCCAGCTCGTCCGCGATCCCCCTGCCGATCTGCGCGACCTCCAGCGAATGCGTCAGCCGGGTGCGCGGCACCCCGCTGACCTCGGCACCTTCCCCCGGGCCGACCACCTGGGTCTTGCCGGCCAGCCGCCGCAGGGCCGCGGAATGCAGCACGCGCGCCCGATCACGGGCGAAGGCGCTCCGCCCGTCCTCGGCGCCCTCCAGCGCCGCGCCCTTGGGCCGCTCGGGCAGCAGGCGCGCGGTGTCAGCCGGGGTGTAGATGTCGCTCACCAGCCCAGCTTAAGCGCGATCACCGACACGTATCGGCTGTCAGACCTCGCCGGTACCGAACAGAGCGTCCGCCGGGGACTTCGTGAGCCGGTAGTACAGCAGCGCGCCGGTCTCGCGGACGATGTAGCGCGCCTGCGTCTCGCGGGTCTGCACGATCGGACCGCGATGGGTGGGCGACGTCCAGGTCTCCAGTCCGAAGTCGTCGGCCATCACGCGGGCGCGGAAGGAATGCCACGGGTCGCTGACCAGCACGGCGGTCTTCCAGCCCCGCTTCTGCACCTGCTCGGCGACCGCCCGCAGACTGCGCAGGGTGTCGCTGCCCTCACCGACCGGGAGGGTCGCCGACTCGGGGACGCCGTGTTTGCGCAGCCACCGCGCGCCCGCCTGGGCCTCGGTGTAGTTGTCGTCGGCCCGTTTGCCGCCCGCGGTGACGATCGTCTTGGCGACGCCCTGGTCGTAGAGCGTCTTCGCCTTGGCCAGCCGCGCCTCGAAGATCTCCGACGGCCTGCCGTTGTACTGGGCCGCGCCGAGCACCACGATGACGTCGGCCCGGTCGCGCACGTCCTCCCGCGCGACCTGCCAGACCCGGAACGCCGTCCCGCCGATCACCGCGAGGACGACCAGCAGCACACCCGCCACGGTCCGGCGCACCCAGTTCGCCCGCGTGGGTTTCGTCCGTTCGGCGGTACTCACGCCGGTGATTCTCGCAGAGGTGCCCGGTGCGCTCAGAGCCAACCGTGGTCTTCCGCGAGCCGCACCGCCTCGGCCCGCGTCCTGGCTCCGGTCTTGCCGATCGCGGCCGAAAGATGGTTACGGACGGTGCCTTCGGAAAGATGCAGCGCACGGGCGATGTCGGCCACCGTGCTGCCGTCCTTCGCCGCCTTGAGGACGTCGTGCTCACGACCGGTGAGGGGGCTCGTGCCGGTGGCGAGCGATTCGGCGGCGAGCGCGGGATCGACCACCCGGAGTCCACTGTGGACCCGGCGGACGGCGTCGACGAGTTGTTCCGGCGGGGCGTCCTTGACCACGAACCCGGCCGCGCCCGCCGCCATCGCCCGCGCCAGGTACCCCGGTCTGCCGAAGGTGGTGCAGATGATGATCCGGCACGACGGCAGCGCACGGTGCAGCTCGACGGCGGCTTCGAGGCCGTCCTTGCCGGGCATCTGGACGTCGAGCAGCGCGATGTCCGGCGACGTCTCCTTCGCCCGCGGCAGCACTTCGTCGCCCGAGCCGACCTGGGCGACCACCTCGATGTCGGTTTCGAGGCCGAGCACGGTGGCCAGCGCCCCGCGCACCATCGCCTGGTCGTCGGCGAGCAGGACCCGGATCACGCACACTCTCCAGCGGGTTCGGTGAACGGCGCACGCGGATCGCTCACCACGACGGTGGCCGGTACCTCGGCCCGGACCAGCCATCCTCCTCCTGGCCGGGGAGCGGCCTCGAGCGTGCCTCCGACGGCGTCCAGCCGCTCGGTGAGCCCGCGCAGGCCGTTCCCGGCCGGGGCTTCGACGGCCTGGCCGTCGTCCTCGATCTCCAGCCACCGCTCGCCGAACCGGACCGTGACCCGCTTCGCCTCGGAATGCCGGAGCACGTTCGTGACCGCTTCCCGCAGCACATAACCGAAAGTGCGCTGCAGACCCGGTTCGACGTTGTCCACCGCGTGCGGCAGGTCGGCGTCGATCTCGGCCGCCCGCAGCGCCGCCCGCGCCCCGGCGAGTTCCGCCGAGAGCGACACCTCGCGGTACTCCGACACCGTGGCACGGATATCCGACAGCGCGCTGCGGGTCAGGCCTTCGACCTCGCGGATCTCCTCCAGCGCGCGGCCGTCGTCCTTGCCGCTCTCCAGCATCCGGCGGGCGAGTCCGGCCTTCACCGTGATCGTGGTGAGGCTGTGGCCGAGGATGTCGTGCAGATCCCGCGCCAGGCGCTCCCGTTCACCCGCCACCGCGAGCGTCGCGATCTCCTGGTTCGCCGCCTCCAGTTTGCGCACCGCGCGGACCAGGTTCGCCATGAAGAACATCGCCGCCGTGATCGAGACGACCGCGACAAGGTCGCCGAAATCGTCCTTGCCGAGGATCAGGTGGACACCCAGCACCAGCAGCAGGGCGCCGCCGTCCAGGATCAGCGCCCACGCCGGCGGCAGCGAGAAGGCCAGGACCGCTGTCGCGTAGATCAGGATGTACGGGTTGTTGCCGTGCAGGAACACCAGAGCGAGACCGATGAGCAGCATCAGCACCGAGAAGACGTAGGTCGTCTTCCGCCGGGAAGGCGGCAGGGCGAACGGGAACAGCAGGTAGCAGGCCCCGTAGACGAGCAGGAGACCGGCGACCACCAGTTCTTCCGCGGTGATCCCGTCGGTGGTCAGCTCGACCATCGTGGGGATGAAGCTCGGCACGATGAAGGCGAGCCCGAGTACCACCCACTTCGCGGGACGGGGCCCGTTGCCGGTCCGCGGCGGCATGTCCGACCACCAGTTCTCACGGCTGTTCAGGCCCGTCTTCACCCTGCCCGGGTAGTCGTTCACCGGTTCACCCTTCTCAGACCCGCGCACTGTCCTTACGGTAACGCCTGACCACCAGCGCACCGAGGACCGCGGTCCACGCCGCGAGGACACCGAGCGCCGCCGGGAAGCTCACCACGAGATGGTCCGTGACGACCGGGCGGACCAGCTGGATCAGCCAGTACGTCGGGGTCACCTTGGCGAGGTCGGCCAACCACGACGGCATCCCGTCGATCGGGATCCACAGTCCGCCGAGGAAGCCCATCCCCAGTGTGACGACCATGGACACCGGCTGCATCGAATCCGGCGTGCCGAACTGCCCCAGCAGCAGGCCGAGCAGCACCAGCGGGATCGCGCCGATCCAGATGCCGAGCACCAGCCGCAGCCAGCCGGAGGCGTCGAGGTGGATGCCCTGGAAGAGGACGCCGACCAGCGGGACGAGGAACAGGGACGGGAGCGCGACGAGCATCGCCGAGAGCCCCTTGCCACTGAGGTAGCCCGGGCCGGTCAGCGGGGTCAGCCTCAGCTGGCGTTGCCAGCCCGTGGACCGTTCGACGGCCAGCTTCGCGCCGCTCGTCATCGCGGCGGAGAAGGTGCCGAAGGCCATCATGTTGACCATGATCACCCCGGCGATGTGCACGTCGGCGGCACCGAAAACGTTGACCTGCAACAAGAACATCAACACCGGGAAGGCGATCGCGAAGACCACGAACCTGGTCGAGCGGAAGGTGCGGACGATCTCGGTCTTGAGATAGGTCGGGTTCATCGGACGGCTTCCTCGGTGTTTTCGGTGGTCAGGGAAAGGAAGGCGCCTTCGAGGCCGACGGCGCTGATCTCGATGTCGTGCGCTTCGGGAACCTGGGTCAGCAGCGCCCGCAGCGTGATGTCGGAATCGGAGCTGGAGATGGCGACGCGATCGCCGCGGAATTCCACGCCGGTGACCGCGGGCAGCCCCGCGATCACCGGCTCCGCCACTGTGGGCACCACCGCGCGGACCGTGCGTCCCCCTGCCAGCGCACGGACCTGCGCGACCGAACCGTCCGCGACGATCCGCCCCGACCGCATCAGCACGACACGGTCGGCGAACTCTTCGGCCTCTTCGAGATAGTGGGTGGCGAACAGGACCGTGCGCCCGGACTCCGTGTACTCGTACATGGACTTCCAGAACTCGCGACGCGTGCCGACGTCCATCGCGGCGGTCGGCTCGTCGAGGATCAGCAGGTCGGGGTCGCTCACCAGCGCGACCGCGAACCGCACGCGCTGCTTCTGCCCGCCGGAAAGCCTGGTGGAGCGCCGGTTCGCGAGATCTTCGACCCCGGCCCGGCGCAGCGCCTCGCGGACGGGCATCGGGTCGCGGTGCAGGGCCGCGACCATGCCGACGGTCTCGGCGACGGTGAGATCCTCGACGAGCGCGCCGCCCTGCAGCATCGCGCCGATCATCCCGTCGCCGACCGCGTCGCCCGGCTCGCGGCCGAAGACGGTCACCGTGCCGGTGTCGGGCACGGTGAGGCCGAGGATCATGTCGACCGTGGTGGATTTGCCGGCGCCGTTGGGGCCGAGGAGGGCGACCACCTCGCCCGGCGCGATCGTGAGGTCGAGGCCGTCGACGGCGTGGATGTCGCCGTAATGCTTACGCAGGCCGGAAAGCCTGACCGCCGCTCCGGCGGTGATGTCTTGTTCTCGCATACCCCGAGCTTGTCGCGCCCGGGGCTCGCGGCCTTGGGCCGCGCGTCACGACCTGGGGGTGACAGGTGTCAGGGGTCAGGTCTCGGGCCGCTCCCCGCCACCCATGTCATGAGGGGTCCCCATGGGACGTTTTTCGTCCTATGGGGACCCCTCATGACACTTGAGTGGGCATGGCCAAGGTCGCGACCGGCGCAGCTGAAGGGCCCTTTCCCCTCATCTCACGCGGCGAAGGGCGCTTTCACCACATGCGATGCGGGGAAAGGGCCCTTCAGCCCCGAGCCACCACCAGGATGAAAAGGCTCACTGCAGGACGTCGCCAGTGGTCGACTACTTGCGAGGCCAGGCCTGGTCGCGCCGGTGTGCCGTCCGGCGAACGCAATGAAAGGTCCTTTCCTTGCGAAATTTGCAAGGAAAGGACCTTTCATGGCGTTCGCCGAGGGCCGTCAGCAGCCGATCAGACGCGACGCGAGGTAAGCCTCGAGCTTGTCGATCGCGACCCGCTCCTGCGCCATGGTGTCGCGCTCCCGCACGGTCACCGCGAGGTCGTCGAGCGTGTCGAAGTCGACGGTGACGCAGAACGGCGTCCCGATCTCCTCCTGGCGCCGGTAGCGCTTGCCGATCGAACCGGCATCGTCGAAGTCGACGTTCCAGTGCTTCCGCAGCGTCGCCGCGACGTCGCGCGCCTTCGGCGTGAGATCGGCGTTGCGGGACAACGGGAGCACGGCGACCTTGAACGGCGCGAGCCGGTAGTCCAGCTTCAGCACGGCGCGCTTGTCGACACCGCCCTTGGCGTTGGGGACCTCGTCCTCGTGGTAGGCGTCGACCAGGAACGCCATCATCGACCGGCCGACACCGGCCGCGGGCTCGATGACGAACGGGCGGAACCGCTGCTTCGAGGCCTGGTCGAAGAACGACAGGTCGACACCCGAGTGGTTCGAGTGCGTCGTCAGGTCGAAGTCGGTGCGGTTCGCGATGCCTTCGAGCTCGCCCCACTCCTGGCCCGCGTTGAACGCGAACCGGTACTCGATGTCGACGGTGCGCTTCGAGTAGTGGGAGAGCTTTTCCTTCGGGTGCTCGTAAAGCCGCAGGTTCTCCGGCTTGATGCCGAGGTCCTTGTACCACTCGGTCCGCGCGTCGATCCAGTACTGGTGCCAGGTCTCGTCCTCACCCGGCTCGACGAAGAACTCCATCTCCATCTGCTCGAACTCGCGCGTGCGGAAGATGAAGTTGCCCGGCGTGATCTCGTTCCGGAACGACTTGCCGATCTGGCCGATGCCGAACGGCGGCTTCTTCCGCGCGGTCGTCTGCACGTTGAGGAAGTTGATGAAGATGCCCTGCGCGGTCTCCGGGCGGAGGTAGTGGACCCCCTCCTCGGACTCGACCGGGCCGAGGTAGGTCTTCAGCATCATGTTGAAGTCACGCGGCGCGGTGTACTCGCCGCGGTTGCCGCAGTTCGGGCACGGGACCTCGGACAGGTCGTCCTCGGTCACCTCCTTGCCCGTACGCGCGGAGAAGTCCTCGGCCAGCTGGTCGGCGCGGAAACGCTTGTGGCAGGAGAGACATTCGATCAGCGGGTCGGTGAAGACGTCGAGGTGACCCGACGCGACCCAGACCTGACGCGGCAGGATCACCGACGAGTCGAGGCCGACGACGTCGTCGCGGCTCTGCACGACGGTCTTCCACCACTGGCGCTTGATGTTGTCCTTGAGTTCGACCCCGAGCGGACCGTAGTCCCACGCCGACTTGGTACCGCCGTAGATCTCTCCACACGGGAAAACGAAGCCTCGACGCTTACACAGGCTGACGACGGTCTCGATGGTGTTCGCGGGCACTCCACGCTCCGAAGCATGCGGGGACGGTTATCGGACTAGAACGACAAGACTAACCGGCAGCTCCCGCGTGCCCTCCGGCGAGGTTGGAACGGCTCAGGGGCGGCTGACCAACGAGGCGGTGACGATGCGGTTGTCCTCGTAACCGTCGGTGCCGCCGACGTACTCGCCACCGCAGGTGACCAGCACCAGCCGATGCGGGCCGTCCGGGCCGAACAGCTTCTCCGACTGTTCGGCCAGCTTCGACTTGTGCACGGTGACGATCTCGCTGATCTTGTAGACCCATTTGCCGCCGTCGGTGTCGGTCAGGCTGACCTCCTGGCCGGTCTTGAGCCGCCACAGCTCGTCGAACGGGCCTTTCCTACCCTTCCAGTTCACATGCCCGGAAAGCAGGGAAGCGCCCTGGTCGGCGCCCAGTTTCGAGCCCCACCAGGTGGCTTCGTCGAGACCCTCGGGGATGGGGAGGGTCCCGTCGGCGGTCAGCTCCTTGCGGATCAGTTTCGCCGTGCCGCCACCGGGAAGTCGGACCGTGCCGGGAGCCTGCCCCGTGTCGGCCGGGACCTCGGGCACGCCCACCGCCGACGTCTCCGCCTGGCCCGGGGCGGCCGCGACGACCGGGTCACCCTTTCCGGTGAAAACGAGGACCGCGACCAGGGCCGCCACCACGAAGAGTCCGGCGCAGACGAGGATCCATACCCGGCCGGAGCGCTTCTTCGGCCGCTCCTCGCTTGCCGCACCGTCGTCGAACTGTCCCACCATCGGGTCTTTCTCCTTGCTCGCTTCAAGCCGCCGGAGCGGCCGGTGTCGCTAGACACGCGCTGCGAGCCGATGGGGGTTGCACCGACTTCCCGCGTTCTCAGGCGGGTGGGCCGGTGACGGGGGTGGCGATGATGACCCGGTTGTCCCGGTAGCCGTCAGTCCCGCCGAGGTAGTCGCCGCCGCAGGTGACCAGGACCAGCCGGTGCGGGCCGCTCTGGGCGAACAGCTTCGCCGCCTGCGTGGGCAGGTCGTTCTTGTGCACCGTGACGACCTCGCGCACGCGGTAGACCCAGATCCCGCCCGCCGCGTCGCTGACGGCGACCTCCTGGCCCTCCCGCATCCGCCACAGCTCGTCGAACGGCCCTTTGACGCCGCCCCAGTTGACGTGCCCGGAGATCAGCGCCGTCCCGGCTTCGGCACCGAGCCGCGCACCCCACCAGGCCGCGTCCTGGAGACCTCGCGGGACGGGGAGGACACCGTCGGCGTTGACCTCGGAGCGGACGAGCTTCGCCGTCCCGCCTTCGGGCAGGCGAACGGTGCCGGGCCGCTGCCCGCGCGTCGAACTGTCGGCGGGCAAGGCCAGCGGGGCCCCGTCCTCTCCCGGGACGACCGCGGGTTCGGCGAACGAGACCGGCTGTTCCGGCGGGACCCAGGTCAGCACGATCACGCCCGCTGAGATGGCGAGCGCGGACACGACGGCGGAGAGTCCCGCCGGCCAGTTCCGCACGGGACCGCTACTTCTCCCGTACCGGAACGGGTTTGCGCCGACGGTAGAGCAGCATCGCCGCGGCGCCGATCACGATGCCACCGCCCAGCAGCCCGAGCCCGACCACGGTCCGCGTGGTGTCGGCGGTCTGCGGCGGGATCCCGCCCGCGGGCACCGTCCCCGGCACCGCCGGCTGCTCGGGCGCCGCACCCGGCCCGGTGCCACCGGCGGGTTTCGCCACGAAGTTCTTCGGGATCGAGCAGCTCACGCCGCCGAGCACGATCGTCGCGCGGGCCTCACGCAGATCCTTGCCCGCCGCGTCGCGCACGTGGGTGACGATCTCCAGTTTCCAGCCCGCGGCCGCGGTGACGTCGCCGTTGCGCCAGCCGTCCTGCCGGATCAACTGGTCGAAGGCGGTCACGCGGGACACGGTCAGGTCGGAGCTGGTCTTCTCCTTGCTGAGGTTCTCGGCCTGGACCGTCGACACCGGCCCGAGCTTGAGGCCCTTGACGTCCACGCCCGAAGCGCCGGACGGCTTCAGCGCGCCGCTCTCGTCGCGCACCCAGATCCTGGCCACACTCGTCGACGACACCGGCTTGCCCGGCGACGTGCAGTCGACGGCGCTCTTCGCGCCTTCGAGCACCAGCACGGTGTTGTCGGCGGGCTTCGCGCCGCCACGGCCGTTGTCGATCAGGGCGTAGTTGCTCTCCGCGACCGCTGTCGGGACGGTGGTCTGCTGCAGCGCGGCGAGCACGTTGTGGTCGCGGCTGGCGATACCGGCGGGGTACGGGTTCGCGGACGCGCCGTACCGGCCGAGGTTGACGTCCCAGTTGCCGCCGAAGGTCTTGCGCTCGCCTTCGTCGCGGGGGACGACCGTGCGGTCCGGGGAGAGTTTCGACTGGCCGGGCGTCAGCGGCGAACGCTGGGTCTCGGTGATCAGCGAGCCCGAGTTCCCGATCCGGACCGACGCCACGTTCGCGAACGACACGGGCCCCGTCTTCTCGTCGACGGCCTGCGTCGTCTGAGCCGAGGCGAGCCCCGGAACCGACGCCAAAGCGAAGGCCGCCGTCGCGGCGGACAGCTTCGTCACGAAACGAGTCATATCTCCCCACTGCCTCTCCGGGCCCTCCGAGCGCGGTCGTCAGCGTACGAGAAGCGACGAAACGCTCCGCGACAACCTTGCACCGTCCGCGACCACATGCGAAGTGGAATGGTCATTTCTTTGCGAAGTCACCCGAATGGAGCAGTAACGCCGCCGCCAACCGGTCGCCCGGTCGGCGAACAGACCGCCGGGGGTGGGAACACTAAGATGGACTGGACTGTTACTGGCAATGACTTCGGAAATCATGATGGACATGGAGGCGGCATGGCTACGGTGACCCCGGACTCGGCCGCCCCGGGCTTCACGGAAGACCCCGGACCGCATTCCGCCGCCCGGCCCCCCGCCGAACCCGCGGTGTCGGCTTCGCCCGCCGCCCTCGCGGACGCCGGAGACCTGCTGCGCGCGCTCGCCGCGCCCGTGCGGATCGCCATCGTCCTGCAGTTGCGCAGCGCCGACCGATGCGTGCACGAGCTGGTGGACACCCTCGACGTCGCACAGCCGCTGATCAGCCAGCACCTGCGGGTGCTCAAGACCGCGGGCGTCGTCCAGGGCGAGCGACGCGGCCGTGAGGTGGTGTACCGGCTGGTGGACGATCACCTTGCGCATATCGTGGTGGACGCCGTAGCCCACGTTCAGGAGGGGAAGTGAGCATGAGTCCCACGACGGCCAACGGTTCCGCGCCGGTGCCGGGACGCCGGTCGACGAAACAGCGCGCCGCCGTAGTCGAGCTGCTCAAGGAGATCGACGACTTCCGTTCCGCCCAGGAACTGCACGACGAGCTGCGCAAACGCGGTGACGGGATCGGGCTCACCACGGTGTACCGGACGCTGCAGTCGCTGTCGGAAGCCGGTGAGATCGACACCCTGCGCACCGACACCGGCGAGGCCATCTACCGCCGCTGCTCGTCGCATCACCACCATCACCTGGTGTGCCGGCTCTGCGGCAGCACCGTCGAGGTGGAGGGCCCGGCCGTCGAACGCTGGGCCGAGAAGATCGCTTCGGAGCACGGCTTCTCCGACATCAGCCACACCGTGGAGATCGTCGGCACCTGCTCGAACCACTGACGAGCGCCATGAAAGGACCTTTCCTTGCCAAATTTGCAAGGAAAGGTCCTTTCATAGCATCCGGTCAGTACTCGTAGGGGTCCTTGGGCGCCGGCACCTGCCGCACCGAGGTGAGCGTGAAGTCCGGCATGTAGCTGTTCTCCCGCACAGCGGTACCCGGCACGACCGTCCCGGTCACCTCCAGCCAGGTGTCATTGCCGAAGCCCGAAACGCCCTCCCCCACCAGCCGCACGGTGATCGGGTACGCGTCGGCCGCGCAGCAGCCGATGACCAGCCTGGCCAGCATCGTGTTGCCTTCGTTGTGCACGACGAAGCCGGAGAGCCGCACCGTGCGCCCGTTCAGGGTCCCGCTCTTGTCCCAGCCCGCGCGGCTGACGAACTCGTTGACCTCCAGCGGCACCACGTCCCCGACAGGCAGCGGCGGGAACGCGGCCGCGTTGCCGGCCGAAGCGCTCTGCGGGGCCCTGGCCTCGGTCCGGGTCACCGAGTCGGCGCCCAGCGCGGGCGGCGCGACCAGGAAGACGGCCAGCACCGGCACCATCAGCAGCCAGGCCGAACGGGTGTTGTGGTCGTGCGCGTGGACGTCACCGGAGACGACGGCGGCGGCGCGTGCGGCCAGCAGGTCGCGGACGATCGCGACCGCGCCCAGCACCACCATCACCGCGCCACCGGCGATGATCCACGGCTGCTGCGCGGGTTTGACGTAGCGCAGGTAGTCGCCGTTGACGCTGATCTTGAGCAGCGCCCCGCCGAGCAGGATCAGCAGGATGTTCTGGGTCTCGCGTTTCACGCGCCACCTCCGAGGATCAGCACGCCCGAGACGACGGCGCAGGACAGCGCGACGACGAAGGTCACCGGCGCGAACCGCAGCGCGAACGATTTGCCGAACGTCCCGGTCTGCAGGGCGAACAGCTTGACGTCGATCGCCGGCCCGACCACCAGGAACACGAGTTTCGGCAGCAGCGGCATCGCGGTCAGCGAAGCGGCGACGAACGCGTCGGCCTCACTGCACAGCGCCAGCACGACGGCGAGCACCGCCATCACCAGCACCCCGAGCACGATCTGCTCCCCCAGCACCCCGAACCACTTGGCGGGCACGAGCACGTTCATCGCGGCGGCGATCATCGCGCCGAGCACGAGGAATCCCCCCGCCTCGACCAGATCGGCCCGCGCGGTCTCGGCGAAGGTCTTCCAGCGGGAACCGTGCTGGACCTCCGGGAGACGCCGCAGCGCCCGCTCCGCGATCCAGTCGAGTTTGCCCCACTTCGCCCACAGCCAGCCCATCACCATCGCCGTGGCGAGCGAACCGGCGAACCGGGCGAACACCATCTCCGGGTTCCCGGGGAACGCCACCGCCGTGGCGACCAGCACCACCGGGTTCACCGCGGGCGCGGCCAGCAGGAACGTCAGCGCGGCCGCGGGCGCGACGCCCTGGCCGATCAGCCGTCGCGCCACCGGCACCGACGCGCATTCGCAGCCCGGCAGGGCGACCCCGGCCAGGCCCGCGACGCCGACCGCCGCCCCCGCGCGCCGCGGCAGCACCTTCTCCAGCACCCGCGCGGGCACGAACGCCGCGATCGCGCCGCTGATCAGCACCCCGAGCACCAGGAACGGCAGCGCCTGCACGCAGACCGCGACGAACACCGTCGAACCGGTCCGCAGCGCGGGCACGTCGAACACCTGCTGAAGCCAGCTCTGCCCGAGGATCGCGATCAGCAGGATCGCGCAGAGCACCTCGATCGAGGTGATCTTGAACCGCCGGACGGGTTTCTTCTCCGGGGCGCTGCTGGAAATGGTTTCCACGTGCGAGATGATGCCAGGTGACCCTGTGTCCTGGAGGTCAGTCCCCGGGAGCCGTGCCCAGAAGATCACTTCGCAGCTGCGACGCTGTCGACACGACCAGCATGAGCAGCGTCCCGAGCGGCGAGGGCTCCATACCCTCGGCCGGGAACGCGTACCTCAGCGTGATGTCGATGCCCTTTTCCGAGCGCACGACCCCGAGCGTCCCGAACAGGCCTTGCCCGGCGCGCTCCGCCGCCGAGGCCGCGATCGCCGGATCGTCCGGCAGATCCCAGGCGACCACGCAGGTCAGGCTCAGCACTGTCAGCCCTTCGGCCAGCCGGGTCGCCTGGATGACGCAGGGGACGTCCGCGTGCGAGAAGGTCAGTGCGCCGTCGTCGTCGACGTGGACTTCGAGATAGCGCTCGAGGGCTTCCCGCGCCGACGTCAGCAAAGCCGCCGTGTCCGCCGCCTCGGTAGTCATGCCGCCTCCGCGGGAAAAAGTACGTCGGCGGGGGTCATGAGGTTCCTTCCGAAGCCTTGTCGATGGCACCGCCGAAGCGGCGGTCCCGTTTCGCGAACTCGAGGCAGGCACGCCACAGGTGGGTGCGGTCGAAGTCCGGGAAGAGCGTGTCCTGGTAGACCATCTCGGCGTAGGCCGACTGCCAGAGCAGGAAGTTCGACGTCCGCTGCTCCCCCGACGGCCGCAGGAACAGATCCACGTCCGGCATGTCGGGCTGGTACAGGTACTTCCCGATGGTCTTCTCGGTGACCTTGTCCGGGTTCAGTTTCCCGTCGGCCACGTCCTGGGCCATCCGGCGCATGGCGTCGGCCAGTTCCGCGCGGCCGCCGTAGTTGACGCACATGGTCATGTTCAGCGCCGTGTTGTGCTTGGTCTTCTCCTCGGCGACCTGCAGTTCCTTGATCACGCTCGCCCACAGCTTGGGACGGCGCCCCGCCCAGCGGATGCGGACGCCGATCGAGCCGAGGTAGTCGACCTGACGGCGGATGGTGTCGCGGTTGAAGCCCATCAGGAAACGGACCTCTTCCGGGCTCCGCTTCCAGTTCTCGGTGGAGAACGCGTACACCGACAGCCATTTGACGCCCAGCTCCACGGCACCGCTGGCGACGTCGATCATCACCGCTTCCCCGCGCTTGTGGCCTTCGATCCGCGGCAGGCCGCGCTGGTTGGCCCAGCGGCCGTTGCCGTCCATCACCAGCGCCACATGCTTCGGGAGGAGTTCCTTCGGGATCTCCGGCGGCCGGGCACCGGACGGATGCGGCTCCGGCGCGCGAAGTTCGAATTGTGACGCCTTGTTCTCGCGTCCCCTGCGCAGCACCTTCGAGCCTCCTGATCGAGTGAACCTGTGCCTGCGACCCTACTGCGCTCCGGTGACGCCCTCCCGCGCACGCCTCTCCACCAGCGGCAGTGACCGCAGCTGACGCTCCAGATGCCACTGCAGATGCGCCGCGACCAGGCCGGACGCGTCCCGCCGAGGCACCGGCGACGCCGCTTCGGCCACCGGCCACTCGCCGTGCAGGAGCGCCGCGAGCAGGGTCAGCACCTCCTGGGAGGGGTGGACACAGCCGGGAACCCGGCAATCCGGGCACATCGAGCCGCCCGCCGACACGCTGAACGCCTTGTGCGGGCCCGGCAGGCCGCAGCGGGCGCATTCGGTGATCGCGGGCGCCCATCCCGCGTAGGCCATGGCCCGCAGGAAGAAGGCGTCGAGGATGAGGGAGCTGTCGCGTTCGCCGCCCGCGAGCGCGCGAAGGGCCCCGACGACGAGCATGTAGAGCTTGAGTACCGGTTCGCCTTCTTCGGCGGACAGCCTGTCGGCCGTCTCGGCGATGGCGCTCGCCGCGGTGTAGCGCTGATAGTCGGCCACCAGCGGCAGCGCGAAGGCGTCGACCGTCTCGACCTGGGTGATCACGTCGAGGGAACGGCCGGTGTAGAACTGGACGTCGACATGCCCGAACGGCTCCAGGCGCGCCCCGAAGCGCGACGACGTCCGGCGCACGCCTTTCGCGACCGCACGGACCTTGCCGTGCCGCCGCGTGAGCAGGGTGATGATCCGGTCGGCCTCACCGAGCTTGTGCGTCCGCAACACCACCCCGGTGTCGCGATAGAGGTTCACCACCCCGACATCGTCCCACCCGGGACCGACATCGGGGTGGTGCGCCCCGGAATCAGCAGTAGCTGCCGTAGCAGCTGTAGGTCGCCGTCGAAGCCGCGACGATCGAGATGATGATCATCACGATGGCGAAGGCACAGCCCAGGCCACCGATGATCGACGCGATCATGCACATGGTCCGCGTCGACCTCGACGCGTCCGCGGCGGCGGCGTAGTTGCCCTGCATCTTGTAGGTGTTGACCTCGTTGGACTTCATGATCGCGAAGATCGCGATGATCCAGCAGAGGAAGATGCAGCCGATCGCCCAGCCCTTGTAGTCCTTGATGGCGTTGATGTCGCCGCCACCACCGGGCATGCCGCCCGGCGAACCGTAGGGAGACGGGGCGCCGTACGGGGCCGGCTGGCCGTAGGGAGCGGGCATGCCGCCGGACGGGGGTCCATAGCCAGGCTGCTGCTGCCCGTAGGGCTGCTGCTGGCCGTAAGGGTTGGTCATCTAAAAGGTCCTCGTTGTTCTTTCGGGGTTAGAACGCCGTCGCGGCGGCCAGAATGATCCAGAGAATGGAGAACAGGCAGCCGACGCCGCCGATGATCGAGGCGATCATGCACATGGTCTTCGTCGACCTCGACGCGTCCATGGCGGCGGCGTAGTTGCCCTGCATCTTATAAGTGTTGACCTCGTTGGACTTCATGATCGCGAAGATCGCGATGATCCAGCAGAGGAAGATGCAGCCGATCGCCCAGCCCTTGTAGTCGGGGATCGAGTTGATGTCCCCGCCACCGGGCATGCCACCCGGAGCGCCATACGGCGCGGGCTGGCCGTACGGGGAAGGCTGTCCGTACGGCGCCGGCTGGCCGTACGGCATGGGGGTCGCGCCCGAAGGCTGACCGTACGGTGCGGGCGTGGCGCCGGACGGAGGTCCGTAACCGGGCTGAGGCTGCTGGCCATAGGGCTGCTGCTGGCCGTAGCCGGGCTGCTGGCCGTACGGGTTCGTCATCGGGTTCCCCACTTGTGTCGTGCTTCCCGGCGGGTGGATCCCGCCGGTCGTTCCGTTACTGCTGCGGTGTTCCGGGCCCGTTCGGCCCCTCCGCGCCGGGCAGCTGCTGCCTCAGCTGCTCCGGCGTGATCTTCTGCGTCGGCTCGGCTTCGTCGAACGCGGACGGCGCCTGCTCAGGCTGGTTCTGCTGCCCCGGACGGAGGACCTGGGTCGGCTCGGCCTCGCCGAAGCCCGGTTCGGTCGGGGACTCAGAGGACGGTATCGCGGTTCCCTGCGGCGGCTGCCCGAACGGCTGGGACGGCTGCTGGGCCTGTTGCCCGAACGGCTGCGGCTGCTGGGCGGGCTGCCCGAACGGCGACGGCTGCTGCGGCTGGCCGAAGGCACCCGAGGGGGCCTGCTGGGGTTGACCGAACGGCGACGGCTGGGCGGGGAACGGCGACGACTGCGGCGCGGGGAAACCGGCCTGGCCGCCGAACTGCTGCGCGCCGGGAACCTCGGCGTCGACGGGAAGCACGATCGTGCCGACGATCTTGTCCGAGAAGGTCTGCCGCTTCAGGTCCCACAGCGGCCACCAGTAACCGAGACCGAAGAGGAAGTTGTCGAGGAAGTGGCAGAACTCGCGCGCGATCGTCATCCCGATGCCGAGCGGCTCGCCGGTGGCTTCCTTGAGCAGCTTGATCTTCATGAACCGTTTGCCGAGCGACTGCCCGGTGGTGCCCATCAGGATCCAGCGGTTCCAGATGGTGAAGCCGAAGAACGCGATCCCGGCGATGCCCATCCCCGCGCTCCCGACGGATTCGCTCACCAGGAAGAGCAGGCCGCCGATGAGGTAGACCAAAAGGACCGGGCTGAAGTCGATCAGCATCGCGCCGAGCCGCTTGCCCCAGTGTGCGTACGCGTGCGAGGGCAGGCCGTACGGCGAAGCCTGACCGAACGGCGCCTGCCCGTACGGCGGCTGCTGCCCGAACGGGGGCTGGCCCTGCTGTCCGGGCTGCTGACCGAAGGGGGACTGCTGCTGCGGCTGCCCGAACGGCGACTGCTGCGCCGGCGGCTGCTGGCCGAAGGGCGAGGACTGTGGTTGCTGGCCGAAGGGGGAAGGCTGGTCGCCCTGGGGAGGTTGCTGAGGCTGCTGGCCGAACGGCGAGGGCTGGTCGCCCTGCTGGCCCTCCCCCGGGGGAGGGCCGAACCCGGACGGCGGCTGGTGTCCCGGCGGCTGCTGGCCGTAGGGAGTGGTCATCGAAATCCCCTCGCTGGTTCCTCGCCCCCTGGCGCACGGGGCCCTCGTGCGGCGACCCGGCCTGAATGTACGGCATGGGTACACACCGAGCAGACCGGTGCGCGGGAGCGTACTCGGTGCCACCGACGATCCGGGCCTCGGCCCGGCGCTCAGACGTACAGCGAGGTGAACGGGGCGAAGGGCAGGTTACGGATCACGAACCAGACGACGAACACGACGCCGAACGCGAGCGGCGTCCAGCGCCAGTGCAGCCAGCTGTTCACCGCCCGGCCACGGAGCCTGCCGACGGCCCAGGCGACGGTGCTCCAGACGAGCAGCAGAAGGACCACAAAGGACACCGCGTTGTAGTGCAGCGCGGCGGGGATGTCGCCGTGCAGCGCGCTGTAGACCATGCGCATGCCGCCGCAGCCGGGGCAGGCGATGCCGAGCAACGCCTTGGTGGGGCAGACCGGAAGCGGCCCGCCCGGGGTGGTGGGATCGCCCAGCCACAGTACGACGCAGCCGAGTCCGGCTCCGGCCGCGATGGCCAGCGGTGGTCCCAGCGCGCGGGCCTTCGCCTTGAACCCGCGCGCCGGGAATCCCGTGTAGACGGACGTCGTCACGGCGTGAAGCTTCCCGCCGACGCGCCGATGATGACCATCACCACGATGAAGATGATGTACAGCAGGAAAAGAACGCCGGTGGCGATCGCTCCCCACATGGACCACTTCTTCGCGTCGTCGGCGGCCTTCTGGGCTTCGGCCTGGAAGCCCTGCGCCCACAACGTCTGGACCTGGCTCGACTTCACGATCGCGACGATACCCAGCGGCAAGCAGCACAGCACCGTGCAGAGAATGGCCCACACGAGGTTGTTGTCCGGCGGCGGCCCGTAGTTGGGCATGCCGCCGTAGTACGGCTGCTGCGGCGGAGGCCCGCCCGGAGGCGGGTAGTTCGGGTATTGGTCGGTCATGAGGTCTCCCCCTCGGTCGCCCGGATCAGCGGTAGTTGTTCACGTCGGTCGCGAACACGCCGAGAACGACGAAGAAGATGACGTACAGGATCGCGACCACGACACCGGCGATCGCCGCGATGATCGACCACTTCTTGGCGGCGTCGGCCGCTTCCTGCGCGGCTGCGGGCTGACCCTGCGCCCAGAGCGTGTTCACCTGGGTCGACTTCACGATCGCGACGATGCCGAACGGGAGGCAGCACAGGATGGTGGTGAGGATGGCCCACACCAGGTTGTTGTTGGGCGGCGGGCCGGGGTTGTTGAAGCCGCCACCGCCCTGAGGGTCGCCGGAGTAGTTGGGCAGGCCCTGGTTGTCGGTCATTTACCGCTTTCCCTTCACGAATGAGATGTGGAACTGACCCGGGGGGCGCCGCCCGATCAGCGATCACCGGAGTCGAGGAGTGAGACTCTAAGGTCACCCGCCCGGTTCCACACCATCAACCGGTCTCCGCGACCGAATCGAGACATACAGTTCAGTCAGAAGCCCAGGCGTCGCAACTGACGGGGATCGCGCTGCCACTCTTTGGCGACCTTGATGTGCAGGTCGAGGTAGACCTTCGAACCGAGAAGCCCCTCGATCTGCTGGCGGGCGCGGGCGCCGACGTCCTTCAGGCGCTCCCCCTTGTGCCCGAGGATGATGCCCTTCTGGCTCGGTCGTTCCACGTAAAGGAAGGCGTGGACGTCGATCATGTCGTCCCTGCCCTCGTGCGGCAGCATTTCCTCGACGGTGACGGCGATCGAGTGCGGGAGTTCGTCCCGGACACCCTCCAGCGCGGCCTCGCGGATCAGCTCGGCGACCAGGGTCTGCTCGGGCTCGTCGGTGAGTTCGCCGCCCGGGTACAGCTGCGGCCCTTCGGGAAGGTGCCGCACCAGCAGGTCCGCGAGCGCGCCGACCTGGAAACCGTCCACAGCGGACACCGGGATCAGTTCGGCGAACTCCATGACCTCCTGCAGCGCCAGCAGTTGCTCGGCGACCTGCTCGGGTTTCACGAGGTCCGTCTTGGTGACGACGCCGATCACCGGAGTCCGCTTGGCGATCTTCTTGAGTTCGGCGGCGATGAACCGGTCACCGGGACCGACCTTCTCGTTGGCGGGTACGCACAGCCCGACAACGTCCACTTCGGACCATGTCGAATGGACGATGTCGTTGAGCCGCTCGCCCAGCAGCGTCCTCGGCCGGTGCAGTCCCGGGGTGTCGATGATGACCAGCTGGGCGTCGTCGCGGTGGACGATGCCGCGGATGGCGTGCCGGGTGGTCTGCGGTTTGCTGGAGGTGATCGCGACCTTGCTGCCGACGAGCGCGTTGGTCAGCGTCGACTTGCCCGCGTTCGGCCGCCCGACGAAACAGGCGAAGCCCGAGCGATGCGGTTCGGCCATCAGTTCAGCACCTTGCCGCTCGGATCGACCAGGTAGATCGGGGCCTGTTCGGCGAGGTCCCGCACCGCTTGCACGGACGATTCCTTGAGCAGCCCCTCGGAGCTGACCACGACGGCCGCCTCGATTCCTTCGGCTCCACTCGAAACCGCGGCCGCGACGGCGGCCTGCAGCGCGGTGAGCTTGAAGGACGGCTGATCGACCGTGCTCGCCGAGTAGGTGCGGCCGTCGGTGTCGCGGAGCGCGGCGCCTTCGGCGGCCTGGGTGCGGGCTCGCGCGGACCTGGCCAGGGTCACCAGCTTCTCGTCCTCGGCGTCCAGCTCAGGCATGTTCGACACTCCTGTCACTTTCATCGGGCTGCGGGACGCGGGTACGGCGCCTGCCCTGGGCAGCGTCGGTCACCGCGTCCGCGTCGGCGGGGTGGACGACCACCGTGGTGATCCGCATCCGCCCGCGCCGGTCCTTACCACCTTCGGCGAACAGCCGAAGTCCGGCGACCTCGGCTTCGGCCCCCGGCAGCGGGACCCTACCCAGTCGCTCGGCGAGCAGCCCGCCCACGGTCTCCACGTCGTGGTCTTCGAGGTCGATCCCGAACAGTTCGCCCAGGTCGTCGATCGAGAGCCGGGACGAGACGCGGACCGCGCCGCTTTCGAGTTCTTCGACCTCGGGGCGTTCGTCGGTGTCGGATTCGTCGGTGATCTCGCCGACGATCTCCTCGAGGATGTCCTCGATGGTGAGCAGGCCCGCGGTGCCGCCGTACTCGTCCACCGCGATCGCCATGTGGTTGTGGGAGACCTGCATCTCCTTGAGCAATTCGTCGAGCCGCTTCGAGTCCGGCACGAAACTCGCCGGGTTCATCAGCTCCTCGACCAGGCGCTGCGGGCCGCCCTCGGCCATGTAGGCGGGCATGAGGTCCTTGATGTTGACGACGCCGGCGACGTCGTCGACGGATTCGCCGATCACCGGCAGCCGGGTGAACCCGGTGCGCAGGGCCAGCGCGAGCGCCTGGCGCACGGTCTTCTCGTGCTCGATCCAGACGATCTCGGTACGCGGGACCATGACCTCGCGCGCGACGGTGTCGCCGAGTTCGAACACCGAGTGGATCATCTCGCGCTCGGATTCCTCGACGACGCCACGTTCCTGGGCGAGGTCGACCAGCTCACGCAGTTCGACCTCGGAGGTGAACGGGCCTTCGCGGAAACCGCGGCCCGGGGTGATGGCGTTACCGAGGACGATCAGCAGCCTGCTGAGCGGGCCGAGGATCGAACCGAGGACGCGGACGGGACCCGCGACGACGAGACCGATCCGGTACGGGTGCTGGCGGCCGAGGGTGCGCGGGCCGACCCCGATGAGCACGTAGCTCACCACGACCATCACGCTCGCGGCGACGACGATGGCGAGCCACAGCGGCTCGATCCAGCCGAGGATGTCGACGGTGACCAGCACGGTGGCGGTCAGCTCGCAGGTCATCCGCAGCAGCAGGATCAGGTTGATGTGGCGGCGGCGTTCGGTGATGACCAGCGCGAGCTGGCGCGCCCCCGGCCTGCCCATCCGGACGAGGCCGTCGGCGCGGGCCTTGGAGACGGTGCTGACCGCGGCGTCGGCGGCCGCGAACACCCCGGCGAGCAGGATCAGCGCGATGGCGATGACCAGCAGGGCCGTGGGACTACCCATGTCAGCGAACCGCCTAGGCGGGAGGTTCGTCGGCGGGCACGGCGTCGAGTCCGGCGGTGCCGAGGAGCCTGTCGTCCGCGGTGCGCTGCGCGTCGCGCCGGTTCACCGCGGCCACGGCCGCCTGGAACTCGCCGAGGATCCGCTTCTGCAACCCGAACATCTCGCGTTCCTCGGCGGGTTCGGCGTGGTCGTAGCCGAGCAGGTGCAGGACACCGTGCGTGGTGAGCAGGTGCAGCTCGTCCATCAGCGCGTGCCCGGCCGTCTTGGCCTGGTCCTTCGCGAACGCCGGGCAGAGCACGATGTCGCCGAGCAGCGCGGGTGACGCGTCGGGCGCGTCCGGGCGGCGCGACGAGTCGAGCTCGTCCATCGGGAAGGCCATCACGTCGGTGGGACCGGGCAGGTCCATCCACCGTTCGTGCAGGTCCTCCATCACCTCGAGGGTGACGAGCAGGATGGACAGCTCGGCGAGCGGGCTGACCTCCATCTTGTCGAGCGCGAACCGGGCGGCCGACACGATCGAACTCTCGTCGACGTTGACGCCCGATTCATTGGCGATCTCGATGCTCATGAACGCCGCTGCCCTTTCCAGCCGTTGCTCTTGTCCTGGCTGTCCTGCAGGGCCTGCCACTTCTCGTACGCGTCGACGATGTCGCCGACGAGCTTGTGCCGCACCACGTCCTGGCTGGTGAGCTGGGCGAAGTGGAGGTCGTCGACGCCGTCGAGGATGTCCTTGACCACGCGCAGGCCGCTCTTCTGGCCGTTGGGGAGGTCGACCTGGGTGACGTCGCCGGTGACGACGATCTTCGCGCCGAACCCGAGCCGGGTGAGGAACATCTTCATCTGTTCCGGCGTGGTGTTCTGCGCCTCGTCGAGGATGATGAAGGCGTCGTTGAGGGTGCGGCCGCGCATGTACGCGAGCGGCGCGATCTCGATGGTGCCCGCCTGCATCAGCCGGGGGATCGACTCGGGCTCGACCATGTCGTGCAGCGCGTCGTAGAGCGGGCGCAGGTACGGGTCGATCTTCTCGTTGAGCGTGCCCGGCAGGTAGCCGAGGCGCTCACCGGCTTCGACCGCGGGTCGGGTCAGCACGATCCGCGTGACCTGCTTCGCCTGCAGTGCCTGCACGGCCTTGGCCATGGCGAGGTACGTCTTGCCGGTACCGGCGGGGCCGATGCCGAAGACGATCGTGTGCTTGTCGATGGCGTCGACGTAACGCTTCTGATTGAGCGTCTTGGGCCGGATCGTCTTGCCGCGCCGGGAGATGATGTTCATGCTCAGCACTTCGGCCGGTGACTCGTGGTCACCGGTGGAGAGCATGCCGACGGTGCGGCGGACGGTGGCCGGGTCGACCTGCTGGCCGCGGCCGGCGAGCGTCACGAGTTCGGCGAAGACACGTTCGGCGAAGGCGACGTCGGCGGGCGCGCCGGTCAGGGTGACCTCGTTGCCCCGGACGTGGACGTCGGCGGCGAGGAGTTCCTCGGCGACGCGGAGGTTTTCGTCCCTTGAGCCGAGCAGGCTGAGCGCGGCGGCGTCGGGGATGGGGAATCGGGACTGGGCCGCTTCGGTGACGGTGGCCTCGTCGGCCTTGGTCGCGGTGACGTCCGCGGGAACGTCGGGTCGGGCGGCTTCACCCGGTACGGTTCCGGCCACGTGGCCTCGGGCCTACTTCCTGCGCTTACGCTGCGATTTTCAACGACAGTGACAAGGTCGATGCTACTGGTTGCGGGTGGCGGCACGCAGTCCGGTTTCTCCTGGCCGCGCGCTTCAGCGCCCGAAATGCCCCAGCTGCTCGCCGCCGAGCACGTGCGCGTGCACGTGGAAGACGGTCTGCCCGGCGTCACGGTCGGTGTTGAACACCACCCGGTAGCCGGTTTCGGCGATGCCCTCCAGCTCGGCGACCTTCTTGGCGGCCGCCGCCACGTCCGCGAGCAACTGCGGGTCGGCGGAGGCGAGGTCGGCCAGGTTCCGGTAGCGCTTCTTCGGCACCACGAGCACATGCACCCGGGCCTGCGGCGCTATGTCCCGGAACGCATACGTCGTCTCGTCCTCGTACACCTTCTCGGACGGGATCTCGCCCGCGATGATCCGCTCGAACAACGTCTCCGCGTCACTCATTCCTTCACCCTAACGTCGCGGTTGGTCTCGGTGGTGATGTGCTCGAACAAACCGGCCTGGACGCGGGTGCGGACCCCTTCGGCCCACGGCTCGTCCAGCTCGCCGACGTCGAGGGCGGCCACGTTGTTGAGAAGCATGCCGAAGGCCAGGAACGATTTCACCGTCACCGGATCGAGTTGCGCGGCGCCCGCGACGGTGTCCCACATCCGGGCGAACCGCGTCCGCACGAACTCGCGGACCTCACTGTCCCCGCACGCCGCGAATCCCTGCAGCTGCAGCAAAAGCGTCGTCCGGTCCGACAGCAGCCCGTAGTACTCCGCACCCATCCGCGAAAGCGCGTCGAGTCCCTCGCACCCCTCAGCGGCCCGCGCCATCCCCTCACTGAACCGGTCGAACGCCGCCCCCACGACCGCCAGGAACAACGCCTTCTTGGTCCCGAACATCCGGAACACATACGCCTGCGTGATCCCCGCTTCACGCGCGATGGCCTCCACGGACGCCCCATGCAGCCCGTGCCCCGCGAACTCCCCCGCCGCGACGCCCAGCACCTGAGCCCGCCGCTCCGCCCCACTCATCCGCGCTGCCCGCTTCGCCACCCCCCGAACTTACCGCTCACTAACCACCAACCACACGCACCCACGCCCGGCGACGTCACGGGGTGCAGGCCGTCCATGAAGGAATTGGGACGTTGAGTGTCCCAATTCCTTCATGGACGCGGGGTCACACCTCCGGGCGCGGCAATGAACGACGTGAACTCGCGAAGCCCCAAATGAAGATGCCGCGGCGCGGTGGACCCTGGGGGTCGGTCCACCGCCGCCGCGGCTCCGCCGGACCGAGGGGGGAGGTGCCCGGCGGGGATTCACGCGCGCGACCGGGCTTCATCCCCAGTGGCGCGCCGAAACCGTGTGTTGCGCGTCAGTTAACGAGAGTAACGGCTGTTTGCGTGATCGCGCCATAACTCGCCGCAAAATTGTGGGGTGTTTTTTCACTTCCAGCGGTCGGTGAGGACGCCGAGCGCGCCGAGGGCGACGGCCGCGGCGGTGGAGGTGCGTAAAACGGTGGGGCCCAACCGGATGGCGGTCGCGCCGGCGTCGGTGAGGGTGGTGAGTTCTTCGTCGGTGATGCCGCCTTCGGGGCCGACGATGAGGAGGATGTCGCCTCGGGGCGGGAGTTCGATCTCGGTGAGCCGGGTGGTGATGCCGGATTCGAGGACCAGTGCGCGGGAAACGGTCTGGACGAGTTCGGCGAGTTCGCGGGTGTTCGCGGGTTCGGCGACTTCGGGGACGTGGGCGCGGCGGGCCTGTTTGGCGGCGGCGCGGGCGGTGGTGCGCCAGCGGGTGAGGGCTTTGTCGCCGCGGGCGCCTTCTTCCCAGCGGGCGACGCTGCGGGCGGCGCGCCAGGGGACGATCGCGTCGGCGCCGGCTTCGGTGGCGAGTTCGACGGCGAGTTCGCCGCGGTCGCCTTTGGCCAGTGCCTGGGCGACGATGACGCGCAGCGCGGGTGGTTCCTCGATCCAGTGTTCTTCGATGGCGAGGGTGAGTGCCGCGTCTCGGCCCGCTTGGACGGCTTCGACGACGCAGCGCGCCATGCCGCCTTCGCCGTCGGAGAGCACGAGGTGTTCGCCGACGCGGAGCCGCCGGACGGTGGCGGCGTGCCGGGCTTCCTCGCCGTCGAGGGTGGTGCGCCCCGATGCGGGCAGTGCGGCGGTGAGGAAGACCGGCGGCGTCGTCTCGGGCACGGGTTACCGGTGGTTCTTGGTGCGCAGCTTGGAGAACAGCCCGCCGGGTTTGGAGCCGTTCGAGGAGAGCGAAGGGACGTCTTCGCCGCGCTGCTGGGCCAGTTCGACGAGGAGGTCGCGCTGGGCGTCGTCGAGTTTGGTCGGCACCACGACGTCGATGTGGACGTGCAGGTCGCCGCGGCCGTCGACGCGGCCGGAGGACCGCAGTCGCGGCATGCCCTTGGCGGTGAGCACGAGTTCGGTGGCGGGCTGGGTGCCCGGTTCGATGTCGAGTTCGTAGTCGCCGTCGATGAGGGTCTCGATGGGCACCGTGGCGCCGAGGGCGGCGGTGGTCATCGGGATGCGGAAGTTGCAGTGCAGGTCGTTGCCCTGCCGGACGAACACCTCGTGCGGTGCCTCGTCGATCTCGACGTACAGGTCGCCGGCGGGGCCGCCGCCGGGACCGACCTCACCCTGGCCGGACAGCCGGATGCGCATGCCGTCGCCGACGCCCGGCGGGATCTTGGCGGTGACGTTGCGGCGCGCGCGGACGCGGCCGTCGCCGCCGCACTGGCGGCAGGGGTCGGGGATGACCTCGCCGAAGCCGCGGCAGACCGGGCAGGGGCGGGCGGTGACGACCTGGCCGAGGAACGACCGCTGCACGGACTGGACCTCGCCGGCGCCGCCGCAGGTGTCGCAGGTCTTGGTGCCGGTCCCTTCGGCGGCGCCGGCACCGCGGCACAGGTCGCAGACGATGGCGGTGTCGACGGTGATCTCGCGGTCGACGCCGGTGGCGCATTCCTCCAGGGTCAGGCCGAGCCGGATGAGCGCGTCGGAGCCAGGCTGCACGCGGCTGCGCGGGCCGCGGCCCCGGCCGCCGCCACCGCCGGCGGCGCCGAAGAAGGCGTCCATGATGTCGCCGAGACCGCCGAAGCCGGAGAACGGGTCGCCGCCGGCCCCGCGGGCGCCGCTGTCCATCGGGTCGCCGCCGAGGTCGACGACCTTGCGCTTCTGCGGATCCGACAGCACCTCGTAGGCGGTGGTCACCTCGCCGAAGCGATGCTGGGCGTCCTCCGACGGGTTGACGTCGGGGTGCAGTTCACGGGCCAGTTTGCGATACGCGCGCTTGATCTCCTGATCCGTCGCGTTCTTCGCAACCCCGAGAATGCCGTAATAGTCCCTCGCCACCGTCTTCGCCTTCTCCTTCTGACTTCGACCTCAACGCCGCGTTCAGCGGCCGGAGAGGATCTGCCCCACGTAGTTCGCCACCGCGCGCACCGCGGCGATGGTGTTCGGGTAGTCCATCCTGGTCGGCCCGACGACGCCCATCCCGCCCAGCAGCATGTCGTCCATGCCGTAGCCGATGGACACCACCGAGGTGCTGCGCATCTGCTCGTCCTCATTTTCCTCACCGATGCGCACGGTGACCGCACCGGGGTTGCGGGCGGCCGCGAGGAGCTTGAGCACGATGACCTGCTCCTCGAGCGCCTCCAGTACCTGCCGGAGCGATCCCGGGAAGTCCGAGACGTTGCGGGTGAGGTTCGCCGTACCGCCCAGCACCAGCCGTTCTTCGGGATGCTCGACCAGTGATTCCACCAGCACGGTACAGACGCGGGTGAGGCTGTCGCGCAGGTCGCCCGGCGACTTCTCGGGCAGTTCGGCGACGGAGGCGGCGGCCTCGGACAGCCTGCGGCCCGCGAGCGCGCCGTTCAGCACTGTGCGCAGCCTGCCGACGTTCTCCTCGGTGATGACGTCGCCGAGGTCGACGGTGCGCTGGTCGACGCGGCCGGAGTCGGTGATCAGCACCAGCATCAGCCGGGCCGGGGTGAGCGGCACCACTTCGAGGTGGCGCACCGCGGAGTTGGTCATCATCGGGTACTGGATGACCGCGACCTGCCTGGTCAGCTGCGCGAGCAGCCGGACCGACCGGCGCAGTACGTCGTCGACGTCGGTCCCGCTGTCGAGGAAGGCCGTGATGGCGCGGCGTTCGGCCGCGCTCAGGGGTTTGACCTCGGCGATCCGGTCGACGAACAGCCGGTAGCCCTTGTCGGTGGGGATGCGGCCCGCGCTGGTGTGGGGCTGTGTGATGTAGCCCTCTTCCTCCAGCGCGGCCATGTCGTTGCGCACCGTGGCGCTCGACACCCCGAGATTGTGCCGGTCGACGATCGCCTTGGAACCGACAGGCTCCTGGTTGGACACGTAGTCGGCGACGATCGCGCGCAGCACTTCGAAGCGGCGCTCTTCCGCGTTGGCCACCTGCACCTCCCTCGGCTCGTCCTCACAACGAGTTTACGGAAGGAGGAGTGCCCAGGGGTAAAGGCCTCGTGAGTGGTAATGACGGTTAGAACCGCTTGGGTTCTAGTGGTCGTCGCAACATCTGATGTGGAGGTGTTGTGATGGCTGGGTTTCGTCGTCGTTGGTTGCTGCGGGATGTGCGGGCGGGGTTCTGGGATGGGGTCCGGGCCGGGTTGTCGGTGGAGCGGGCAGCGGTGGCCGTGGGCGTGTCGCGGGCCAGTGGGAGACGGTTGTTCGACGAGGCTGGCGGCGTGCTCAGTAATGCGCCGAAGTCTGGATCGGGCCGCTATCTCTCGCTGGCCGAGCGGGAGGAGATCATGATCCTGTGGGCCCAGCGGGTGCCGAAAGCGGAGATCGCGCGCCGGCTGGGCCGGGATCGCTCCACGATCGGGCGGGAACTGGACCGCAACAGCACCGGGCAGGGCTATCGGGCCAGTTCGGCTCAGCGCGCGGCCGAGGAGCGGGCGACACGACCGAAACCGGCGAAGCTGGCCGCCGACCCGGTGCTACGGGACAGGGTCCAGGCGGATCTGCGGGCACGATGGTCGCCGGAACAGATCACTGCCAGGCTGGTCCGGGACTTTCCCGACCAGCCGAGGATGCACGTGAGTCACGAGACGATCTACCAGGCCATCTACGTCCAAGGACGAGGCGCGCTGCGGCGTGAGCTGGCGCAGTGTCTGCGGACCGGGCGAGCGATCCGCCGACCGCGGCGGATGCCTGACGGGCGCCGGACCCGCCAGGGCAAGATCGCCGGGATGGTCCCGATCTCCGAACGCCCCGCCGAAGCCGCGGACCGGGCGATCCCGGGCATTGGGAAGGCGATTTGATCATGGGCAAGGACAATCGTTCGGCGATCGGGACCCTGGTCGAACGCTCGACCAGGTTCTGCCTGCTGCTGCACCTGCCCGGCGGGAAAGACGCCGCTACCGTCGCCGAGGAGATGATCAAGACAATCCAGCGGCTGCCCGCCGAGCTACGCCGGTCACTGGCCTGGGACCAAGGCACCGAAATGGCCCAGCACGCCCAGATCACCCTCGCCACCGACCTCGACATCTACTTCTGCGACCCACACGCACCCTGGCAACGCGGCTCCAACGAGAACACCAACGGACTGCTCCGCCAGTACTTCCCCAAAGGCACCGACCTCGCCACACATACCCCCGAAGACCTCGCGAGGGTGGCCGCCGAACTCAACGGCCGCCCCCGCAAAACCCTCGACTGGGACACCCCAGCCGAACGACTCAACAAGCTACTGTCCTCATACGAGCACGTTGCGACGATCGCGTGAATCCACCCCGTCATTACCACTCACGAGCCGCCTGCGGGCCTCAGCTGTTGCGCGGGAACCCGAGATTCACTCCGCCCTGCGAAGGATCCGGCCACCGTGAGGTGACCACCTTCGTGCGCGTGAAGAAGTGGAAGCCCTCCGGCCCGTAGGCGTGGGTGTCGCCGAACAGCGAGTCCTTCCAGCCGCCGAAGGAGTAGTAGCCGACCGGCACCGGGATGGGCACGTTCACGCCGACCATCCCGACCTCGACCTCGTTCTGGAACCGCCGCGCGGCCCGCCCGTCGTTGGTGAAGATCGCGGTGCCGTTGCCGTAGGCGTTGGCGTTCACCAGCTCCAGCGCCGCGTCGTAGCCCTCGGCGCGGGTGACCGAAAGGACCGGTCCGAAGATCTCGTCGGTGTAGACCGACATCTCCGGGGTCACGTGGTCGAACAGCGTCGGGCCGAGCCAGAACCCGCCGTCCTCGCCGTCGACCTCGACGCCCCGGCCGTCGACGACGAGCCGGGCGCCCGCCTCGACACCCGCTTCCACATAGGACTCGACACGTTCGTGGTGCGCGGCGGTGACGAGCGGCCCCATCTCCGACGTCGGCCGCCTGCCGTCGCCGACGCGCAGGCGCGTGATCCGCTCGGCGATCTTCGCGACCAGCTCGTCACCGACCGGGTCGACCGCGACCACGACCGACACCGCCATGCACCGCTCCCCCGCCGACCCGAAGCCCGCGGAGACGGCCGCGTCGGCGGCGAGGTCGAGGTCGGCGTCCGGGAGGACGACCATGTGGTTCTTCGCGCCGCCGAGGGCCTGCACGCGTTTCCCGTGCCTGGTCCCGGTTTCGTACACGTACTTCGCGATCGGCGTGGACCCGACGAACGAGATCGCCTTGACGTCGCGGTGTTCCAGCAACCCGTCGACCGCGACCTTGTCGCCGTGCAGGACGTTGAGGACGCCGTCGGGAAGACCGGCCTCGGCGAACAGTTCCGCGATGAACACCGCCGCGGACGGGTCCTTCTCGCTCGGCTTGAGCACGACGGTGTTGCCGCAGGCGAGCGCGTTGGGCACGAACCACAGCGGGACCATGGCCGGGAAGTTGAACGGCGAGATCACGCCGACGACGCCCAGCGGCTGGGCGATCGAGTAGACGTCGACGCCGGTGGAGGCGTTCTCGCTGAAGCCGCCCTTGAGCATTTGCGCCGCGCCACAGGCGAACTCGACGTTCTCGATGGCGCGCGCGATCTCGCCCGCGGCGTCGGATTCGACCTTGCCGTGCTCGCTGGTGACGATCTTCGCCAGCTCGTCGCGCCGTGCCGACAGCAGCTCACGGAAGGCGAACAGCACGCGCGTCCGCCCGGCCAGCGACGTCCCACGCCAGCCCGGGAGCGCCCGGGACGCGGCCGCGACGGCGGTGTCGACGTCCTCCTGTGCCGCGAAGGCGACCTTCGCCCGCACCTGACCGGTGGCCGGATCGAACACGTCGCCGGATCGTTCGCTCACGCCCTCGAACGGTTTGCCGTCTATCCAGTGGGTGATGCGGTCGGCCACGGGTTCCGCCCTCCTGATCGCCGGATGCCTGCTCCGGTCGAGTCTGGGTGCGCGCGCCACACCGACGCCATCGGCAACGTGTACGGACTCCCGGTCCCGGCCGTACAGTCTGTCTCTCTGCGTTCCGACCAGGTGGGAGGCCGATGTACCCGACCGTCGCCGAGGTGCTCGCGCTGCCGGTGCTGCGTCAGGGCAGGCCCCATGTGGTGGCGGGAGCCGCCGGACTGGACGCGCCGGTCCGCTGGGCGCACGTCGCCGAGGTCGCGGACATCGCGCCCCTGCTGCGGGGCGGGGAACTCGTGCTCACCACCGGGGTCGCGCTGCCCGACGACGGCGCCGCGCTCGCCAGGTACGTCGCCGATCTGGCCGGGGTCGGGGTCGCCGGGGTGATCGTCGAACTGGTCCGTCATTGGAGTGACAAACTCCCGTCCGCGCTGGTCGACGCCGCGGACCACCATGGTGTTCCGCTGGTGACCCTGTCGCGGGAAACCCGGTTCGTGTCGGTCACCGAAGCGGTGAACGGGCTGATCGTGGACGCCCAGGTCGACGAGCTCCGGGCGGCGGAGCGCGTCCACGAGACCTTCACCGCGCTGACGGTCGCCGGCGCCGAGCCGGGCGACATCCTGCGCGAGGTCGCGCGGCTCACCGAACATCCCGTCGTGCTGGAGACGCTGTCGCACGAGGTCCTCGCCTACGACACGGCGGGCACCGACGCGGGCGAACTCCTGCCCGGCTGGCCCTCGCGGTCGCGACCGGTGCAGGTCGGCGAGCGGACCGGTTTCCACCCCGGCGCGGGCTGGCTGGTCACCGTGGTCGGCGCGCGCGGGCACGACTGGGGCCGGCTCGTCCTCGTCTGCGGGGATCCGCCGCCGCGGCGGCACGTCGTGGTCGCCGAACGCGCCGCCTCCGCGCTCGCGGTCCACCGGCTGGTCGCCAAGGACACCGACGGCCTGGAACGCCAGGCGCACCGGGCGATCCTCACCGAACTGCTGGCGAATCCGGTGCCCCCGGCCGAACTCACCGCGCGGGCCTCCGCACTGGGTGTGCCGCTGACGGGACGGTTGCTGGTCGGGGTCGCCGTCCGGCCCCGCATCACCGAGACCACCAGGACCGCGCAGTCGACCCCGGTGCTGCTGAGGGAACTCGCCGAGGCGACCGCGCTCGCCGCGCGGCGGGCCAAGGTGTCCGCGCTGGTGGCCGCCGACGACACCCTGGTCCGCGCGCTGATCGCGCTCTCGCCGGAGGCGGGGGTGGACGCGGTCCTGCGACGGCTGGCCACCGACGTCCACGAGGCCCGCTCCGGCGCGCCCGCCGTGGTCGCGGTGGGGACCACGGGTACCGGACCGGCCGAGGCACGCCGCACCCTCGTCGAAGCCGCGCAGGTCGCGGCCGCCGCGCTGACCGGGAACGCCGAGCGCCTGGTCCACCGGCTCGACGACGTCCGGTTGCGCGGGCTCCTGCATCTGCTGGCGGGCGACGAACGGCTCACCGCGTTCGCCGCGCGGGAACTCGGCCCGCTGCTGAGCCGCGACGCCGCACAGGGCAGCAGACTCGTTCAGGCGTTGAGGCATTACTGCGAGCACGGCGGCAACAAATCGGCGGCCGCGGCGGCCGCGCACACCTCGCGCACCGCCTACTACCAGCAGCTCGCCCGGATCGAGCAGGTGCTCGGGGTCCGGCTGGAGGATCCGGAGTCGATGCTCTCCTTGTACGTCGCCCTGCTCGCCCACGACATCCAAGCAGCCGACGACCACACGTCCGGGTGAGTGAATCTCACCCAAGCGTGGAACACAGTGACCGGGTCACGTCAGCCGATAGGGTTGATATGGCTTTCTTCGAACCGATCGGCGCCTGCGTGCTCGCGCTGGCCTGTATGGCCCCCGCGCAACCGGCCGAATCCACGTTCCAGCTGACCAGCCACCACACCAACGGCCGGATCGGCACCGTTTCCCTCACCTGCCAGCCCACCGGCGGCTCACACCCGAAGCGCGGCAAGGCCTGCGCCAGCCTGTCCAAAGTGGACGGAAAGTTCGACAGGCTGAGCGGGGAACCGCGGACCTGCACACTGGAATACGCCCCGGTGGACGTCTCCGCGGTCGGCAAGTGGCGCGGTGAACCGGTCACCTTCCGCACGTCCTATCCGAACCCCTGTGTCGCCGACGCCGAATCCGACGGCATCTTCTCCTTCTGACCGCCAAGGACAGGTGACCGCCGGGCCTCCCCCTCGGTGGCCCGGCGGTCGCCGCCGTTCACCGCCGCCTTGATCGCCCTCACCCCCAGGAGGGCGATCAAGGCCGTGGTGCCACGGCTCAGCGACGGGTCGGGTAAGGGCACCTCGCCCCGTCCGCTGTGGCAACGGGGGTCTGACGCGCGAGGGCCCGGCTCAGGTTCCATTCACGCCAATCATCTTCCGAGATGCCCATCACGACCGGTCCGAGCACACAGGACCGCAGCGGCTCCGGGAGCCGGTCCGCCGCGGGGACGACGTCGGCGGAAAACCTCGACAGGTAACCGGTGTCGAGGGTCTTGCCAGCCGCGATCCGGTCGATGTTGCGGTCGGCGATGAACCGTTCCGGATCCAGGACGGCCAGTCCCAGCAGGGCCGCGACGGCGGCGCCGATGGCCGCGCGCGGCAGCCACGCCGAGCGCAGGGGGACCAGGGAACCCAGGATCAGCAGGAAGATCAGGCCGATCCAGAGTTCGCAGACCTCGACCAGCAGCCGCAGCACCGTGAACCCGTACGCCTGCTGGTATGTCCACATGCGACTCAACGCCGACGCGACCAGCACCAGGCTGAGCACGCTCAGCACGCCGAGCAGCCCGCGCTGCCACGCGCGGTCGGCCTTCGAAGACCTCGGTGCCCACCGCAGTGCCGCCGCGACCAGCAGCAGGGTCAGGACGGTGATGGCGGAAAGCTGCCAGAACCCGCTCCTGGCGTATTCGGCCGCGGTCAGGCCACTCGTGCGCAGGACGTACTCGGTGCCGCCGAACAGCACGACCAGGCGTACCGCGACGAAACTCGCGAACAGCAGCACGAGCACACCGAGCGGCAATGCCCATTCGAGCCGGTGCGCCAGCCGTTTGCGCGGGGCGTCGTCGTCGGCGGGCAGGGGCGGCGCCGCGAGCAGATAGCACGCGCCGATGACGGCGAACGCGGCCACGGTGAAGAGGAACCCCCAGCGGACGAAGGTTTCCGGGTTCAGCTCGGGGATCACCGCGTCGACGACGTTCGCGAACGCTGCGTCGGCACCGCGCAGCAGCGGGACGAACACCAGCAGCAGCCCCGCGCTGGCCAGTACCGGCACCAGGAACCTCGGCCTGCCACGGCTTTCCGGCTTCTTGGCCAGTTTCCCGAGCCCGCGCCCGATCCACGGGATCGCGAGCAGTGCTTCGATCGGCACCGCGAAGACGTCGTAGATGAAGGTGTTCACCGTGCGCTTCCCCACCACGGCAAGGGATCCCGCGACGCAGGCGGCCAGGACGCACAACACGTTCAGCCACGTCGACGCGCGGAACATGCCGACCGCGAGCAGGCCGAGCGCGGCCACCGCCCACAGCACGCTGGCCAGGCCGAAATGCGGCTCGGCGGTACCGCGGGCCCGCTTGTCGGCGAAATAGACGGCCACCGCGAAGGCGAGGCCGGCCACGAACCAGCCGACACCGGGATCGTCCGGCAGGGTGACGGCGGCGATCAGCCCGGCCGCGACCGCCGCGGGCAGGACCGAACCGGGCAGCGGGACGATCGCGGACTTCGGCGGTACCCGTGGCCGCATCAGCACCGGGATCTGCGGCGCGCGCGGCAAGGTGCCCGTCGACCCTGCCGCCGGGGGCGACGCGTGCGCCTGCCTGTCCTCTTTGTCTTCGCTCATCGAATCCTCCAGTTTGCGAAAGCACATACCGTGGCGTGCAGGGAGGGGCTGAAGGGGCCCTTCGCCTCATCTCATGCGGTGAAGGACGCTTTCGCCCCATCTCATGCGGCGAAAGTCCCCTTCAGCCCCTAAGGAACGGGGATCACGACGCGGATGACACAGCCCGGCCGGGCCTCGGGACTGACCACGGCGATGCTGCCGTCGTGCAGATCGACCACCCACCGGGCGATCGCGAGGCCGAGGCCGGTGCCCCCACCGCCAGCCCGCTCACCGCGGGTGAACCGTTCGAACACGCTGTCCCGCTCCCCCGGCGGGATCCCGGGGCCCTCGTCCTCGACCTCGATGACGACGTCGGCCTCCCGGGCCTCCGCCCGCACCCGGACCTCGCCGCCGGACGGCCCGTGCCGGACGGCGTTGTCGAGCAGGTTCACCACGACCTGGTAGAGCCGGCCGCGATCGGCGACGGCCGTCGCGCCGGGCGGCTGGACGTCGACGGCGAACCGCACCCCCCGGCCGGTCGCGGCCGCTGTCACCCCCGCCTCGGCGGCGACCTCCTCCAGGAGCAGTTCGAGGTCGAACTCCTCCAGCTGCAACGGGAACGCCCCCGCGTCGATCCGCGAAAGATCGAGCAGTTCGGAAACCAGCCTGCCGAGTCGTTCCGTCTGCTGCAGCGCGGTCTTCAAGGTCGCCGGATCGGGTTCGGCGACCCCGTCGACCAGGTTCTCCAGCACCCCGTTCAGCGCGGTGATCGGGGTGCGCAGCTCGTGGGAGACGTTCGCGATGAGTTCGCGCCGCCGCTGGTCGGCGACTTCGAGGTCGGCCGCCATCTGGTTGAAGGCGTGCGCCAGTTCGCCGACCTCGTCGCGCGCGGTCGCCCGGACCCGCCGGGTGTAGTCGCCCTTGGCCATCGCCCGGGCGGCGGCGGTCATCTCCCGCAGCGGCCTGGTCATCCCGTGCGCCAGGATCTGCGAGGTGACCACCGCGAGCACCATCGCGGCCATCGTGGTCCTCGGCGGCAGCCAGCCGATCTGCCAGTTGAAGAAGGCGAACGCGATGCCGCCCGAGGACACCAGCAGGATCGCGAGCTTGAGCTTGATGGAGCGGACCGGGTCGAGCGGTCTCGGGAGCGCGTCGACGATCCGGCCGAACAGCGGGCGCAGCTTCACGAACCCACCTCCAGGGCGTACCCGACGCCGTGCACGGTGCGGATGAGATCCGCACCCAGTTTCCGGCGCAGTGCCTTGATGTGACTGTCGACCGCGCGGGTGCCCGAACCGGTGCCGGCGACGTCCCAGTCCCAGACCTCGCTCAGCAGCCGTTCCCTCGGCTGCACCGCCCTCGGGCGTTTCGCGAAGTGGACGAGCAGGTCGAACTCGATCGGCGTCAGCTGGGCGGGAGTGCCCGCCCGCGTGACCCGCCGCTCCTCGACGTCGATCTCCAGGTCGCCGAGCACGATCTTCGTACCGGCTTCGCTCACATCGGTCCGGGCCGACCGTTCGACGCGGCGCAGCAGCGCGTGCACCCTGGCCGAGAGCACTCGCATGGAGAACGGTTTGGTGAGGTAGTCGTCCGCGCCGACGCCGAGGCCGATCAGCATGTCCGTCTCATCCGACCGGGCGGTCAGCATCAGCACCGGGACCGGGCGGCGGGCCTGGATCCGGCGGCAGACCTCGAGCCCGTCGAACCCCGGCAGCATCACGTCCAGCACCACCAGGTCCGGTTCCCGCCCGGCGTCCACCTCGACGCCTGTCGGCCCGTCGTGCGCCAGGTCCACGGTGAAGCCCTCGGCACGCAACCGCGCGGCGATGGCCTCGGCGATGGTCACGTCGTCCTCGACGACGAGCACCCGGCGTCCTCCCAGTTCCATGGGGATGACTGTAAGCACCGGCCGTGGAGACCATCCGGGTGAGCTGTGGAGATCCTGTGGAGATGTTTCGCCCCGATTGCCGGATTGCGACGGCCGTGTGTGTGACGCAGGTCATGCATCAGGGGCCGCCGAACGCAATCGACAGTCTGCGCTCCGACACCACCAACAGTGAACAGTCTGCCAGTCCCACCCGCGCGGCGCGGGCGAGCACGATTCCGCAATGGAGCCGACGGCACGCGGAACACAGCTCGTGCATCCTGATGGCCGGGTAGAACTCGGCGAGGTCGAGTCCTTGAAGGACAGCCGCTTCTACAACGAGGAACTCGCCCCGGTCCCGGTGGAAAAACGGACCTGGACCACCTACAACTACTTCGCGCTGTGGATGGGGATGGCGCACAACATCCCCTCGTACGCGCTCGCCGCGTCCTTGATCGCGCTCGGCATGGACTGGGTCCAGGCGCTGATGACGATCACCATCGGCAACCTGATCGTGCTCGCCCCGATGCTGCTCAACAGCCACGCCGGGACGAAGTACGGCATCCCGTTCCCCGTGTTCGCCCGCGCCTTCTTCGGGATGCGCGGCGCGAACCTCGCGGCGCTGCTGCGGGCGTTCATCGCGTGCGGCTGGTTCGGCATCCAGACCTGGGTCGGCGGCGAGGCCGTCTACATCATCGTCGGGCGGCTGGCGGGCTCCGGCTGGAAGGACTCCGCCGTCGTCCTCGGCCAGCACTGGACGCTGTGGCTTTCGTTCGGGCTGTTCTGGCTGTTCCAGATGCTCATCATCTGGCGCGGGATGGAGGCGGTGCGGAAGTTCGAGAACTGGACGGCGCCGCTGGTCTCGGTCGGCTTCCTGATCCTGCTCGGCTACGTGCTGGTCAAGGCGGGCGGACTCGGCCCGATCCTGTCCGAACCCGGGAAACTCGGCTGGGGCCCGGACTTCTGGAAGGTGTTCGCGCCCTCGCTGATGGCGATGATCGCGTTCTGGTCGACGCTTTCGCTCAACATGCCGGACTTCACCCGCTTCGGCGGCAGCCAGGGCAAGCAGGTCCGCGGCCAGATCCTCGGCCTGCCGACCACGATGACCTTCATCGCGATCGTGGCGATCCTGACCACCTCCGGCGGCAGCGTCCTCTACGGCGAGCAGATCTGGGACCCGGCGAAACTGGCCGACCGGTTCGACTCCCCGATCGTGGTGGTGGTCGCGCTGATCGCGCTGGTGCTGGCGACCGTGTCGGCGAACCTCGCGGCCAACGTGGTCAGCCCGTCCTACGACTTCTCCAACGCGTTCCCGAAGAAGATCACCTTCGCCGTCGGCGGGCTGATCACCGGGATCATCGGCATCGTCATCCAGCCGTGGCGGCTCTACTCCGACCCGAACATCTACATCTTCGCGTGGCTCGGTTTCTACGGTGGCCTGCTCGGCGCGGTCGCCGGGGTGCTCGTCGCCGGGTACTGGGTGGTCAAGCGCACCGAGCTGAACCTGCGGGACCTCTACGCCGAGCGCGGCGTCTACTGGTTCAACAGCGGCTGGAACTGGCGCGCGCTGGTCGCGACGCTGGTCGGCGCCGTGCTGGCGGTCGGCGGCGCGTACGGCGGACCGTTCCCCGCCGACGGGCTGATCCCGTTCCTCAAACCGCTCTACGACTACAACTGGGTCGTCGGACTGGCGGGCGCCTTCGTCGTCTACCTGCTGCTGGCCCTGCCCGAGCACAAGCGCACCACCGAAATCGAGGAGGATGCAAGTGAGCGACGTGGTCCGAGCCGGATTGATCCAGCAGCGGTGGACGGGTGACAAGGAGTCCATGATCGCCAACGCGGTCGAAGCCATCGGCAAGGCCGCCTCGCAGGGAGCACAGGTCGTCTGCCTGCAGGAGTTGTTCTACGGCCCGTATTTCTGCCAGGTGCAGGACACCGACTACTACTCCTACACCGAGGGCATCCCCGACGGGCCGACGACGAAGCTCATGCAGGAGGTGGCCGAACGCCACGGCGTCGTGCTCGTCGTCCCGATGTACGAGGTCGAGCAGCCGGGTGTGTACTACAACACCGCCGCGGTCATCGACGCCGACGGCACCTATCTCGGCAAGCACCGCAAGAACCACATCCCGCAGGTGAAGGGGTTCTGGGAGAAGTTCTACTTCCGGCCCGGGAACATGGGGTACCCGGTGTTCGACACCGCCGTCGGCCGCATCGGCGTCTACATCTGTTACGAGCGGCATTTCCCCGAGGGCTGGCGCGCGCTGGGCCTGGCGGGCGCGAAGATCGTCTTCAACCCGTCGGCGACCAGCCGCGGCCTTTCGGAGTACCTGTGGCGGCTGGAACAGCCCGCGGCCGCGGTCGCGAACGAGTACTTCGTCGGCACGATCAACCGCGTCGGCGTGGAACCTTTGGGCGACAACGACTTCTACGGTCAGACCTATTTCGCGGACCCCCGAGGCCAGCTCGTCGGCGAAGCCGCGTCCGACACCGAGGAGGAGATCGTCGTCCGCGACCTCGACATGGGGCTGCTCGCCGAAGTCCGGGATCTGTGGGCCTTCTACCGAGACCGCCGTCCCGACAGCTACGGACCCCTCGCGGAGGCGTGATGACCACCCTCATCAAGGGCGGGCAGGTGCTGTCCACGGCGGGCGCCTCGGCGGCGGACGTCCTCGTCGACGGCGAGACGATCGCGGCCGTCGGCGCGCCAGGCACCCTCGGGCCCGCCGACGAGACCATCGACGCCACCGGGAAGTACGTGCTGCCCGGCGGGATCGACGCGCACACCCATATGGAGATGCCGTTCGGCGGGACGCATTCCGTCGACACCTTCGGCACCGGGACGACGGCGGCGGCGTGGGGCGGGACGACCACGATCATCGATTTCGCCGTACAGGCCAAGGGCACGTCACTGCTGTCCACCATGGACAAGTGGCACGAGAAGGCCGACGGCAACTGCGCCATCGACTACGGCTTCCACATGATCGTCTCCGACGTCAACGATTCGTCGTTGAAGGAGATGCAGGCCTGTGTCGACGGTGGCGTCGGCAGCTTCAAGATGTTCATGGCGTATCCGGGGGTGTTCTACTCCACCGACGGCGAGATCCTGCTGGCCATGCAGAAGGCGCGTGAGATCGGCGCCACGATCATGATGCACGCCGAAAACGGCATCGCGATCGACCAGCTGGCCGCGCAGGCGTTCGCCGCCGGGAAGATCGACCCGGTGCAGCACGGTCTCACCCGGCCGCCGGAGCTGGAGGGCGAGGCGACCTCGCGCGCGATCCAGCTGGCCAAGGTGACCGGGGCGCCGCTGTACATCGTGCATCTCTCGGCGTCGCAGGCGCTGGCGGCGGTCGCGGAGGCGCGCAACGACGGGCAGAACGTCTTCGCGGAGACGTGTCCGCAGTATCTCTATCTGTCCATTGAGGACTTGGCGAAACCGGACTTCGAAGGTTCGAAGTATGTCGCTTCTCCCCCGCTGCGGGAGAAGTCGCATCAGGCGGATCTGTGGCGGGGGCTGCGCACCAACGACCTCTCGGTGGTGTCGACCGATCACTGTCCCTTCTGTTTCAAGGACCAGAAGGAACTCGGCCGCGGCGACTTCCGCGCGATCCCCAACGGGATCCCCGGCGTCGAGCACCGGATGGACCTGCTCCACCAGGGTGTCGTGGCGGGCCAACTGACCCTCGGCCGCTGGGTCGAGACCTGCTCGACCACCCCGGCGCGGATGTTCGGGCTGTACCCGCGCAAGGGCGTCATCGCCGCGGGTTCGGACGCGGACATCGTGGTCTACGACCCGAAGGCGAAGCAGACCTTGTCGGTCGAGACACACCACATGAACGTGGACTACTCGGCCTACGAAGGCATGGAGATCACCGGCAAGGTCGAAACGGTGCTCTCGCGCGGCCGTGTGGTGGTGTCGCCGTCGGGGTTCTCCGGGAGTACGACGCACGGGAAATTCCTCTCGCGCGACCTCAACCAGTACCTGAACTGAGGTGGTGGCCGTGGACTTCGGGATAGTTCTCCAGACCGATCCGCCCGCACGCGACCTGGTACGGCTCATGAAGGCCGCCGAGGACCAGGGTTTCCGCTACGGCTGGACGTTCGACTCGTGCGTGCTGTGGCAGGAACCGTTCGTCATCTACTCGCAGATCCTCGCGGCGACGTCGTCGATGATCGTGGGCCCGATGGTGACCAGCCCGGCCACCCGCGACTGGTCGGTGATGGCGTCGACCTTCGCCACGCTCAACGACATGTACGGCAACCGGACGGTGTGCGGGATCGGCCGTGGCGATTCGGCACACCGCGTCGTCGGGATGCCACCGTCCACTTTGGCCACCGTGCGCGACTGCATGCACGTGGTCAAGGAGCTGGCCGAGGGCCGTGAGGTCCTGTTGCGGGACAAGCCGGTGCGGATTCCCTGGATCCGCAACGGCAGACTTGAGATGTGGATGGCCGGATACGGGCCGAAGGCGCTGAAGACGGTCGGTGAGCACGCGGACGGCTTCATCCTCCAGTGCGCCGATCCCGCGATCGCGCGGTGGACGATCGGGGCTGTGCGCGAGGCGGCCCGTGCGGCGGGACGGGATCCGGGCGGAATCACCATCTGTCTCGCCGCGCCGGCGTATGTCGGCGACGACCTGGCGCACCAGCGGGAGCAGCTGCGCTGGTTCGGCGGGATGGTCGGCAACCACGTCGCGGATCTCGTGGCGCGCTACGGCGATTCCGGGCCGGTGCCTCGGGAACTGACCGACTACATCCGTGAGCGTCAGGGCTACGACTACGCGCATCACGGGCGGGCGGGCAATCCGTCGACCGACTTCGTGCCGGACGAGATCGTGGACCGGTTCTGCCTGCTGGGCCCGTCCTCCGCCCACGTCGAACGGCTGGAGGAGCTGGCTTCGCTCGGTGTCGACCAGTTCTCGCTGTACCTCATGCACGATCAGCGGGAGGAGACCCTCAAACGGTACGGCTCGGAGGTCATCGGCCGCTGACGACCCGCGTTTCGTCCTCTGAATGCGTTACCGCGTTCAGAGGACGAAACGCGTGGGGTCAGGCGCCGAACCAGGCGGCGAGGGCTTCGCGCAGGCCCTCGGTGCCGCCGTCACCCGCCCAGGCGATGTACCCGTCGGGGCGGATCAGCAGGACGTCCGCGGGCCGGTCCTCGGCCTTCGCGGTGCGGACGTCCACCAGCCCTTCCGCCGGCTCGCGCAGTTCAGGACGGCCCGCGAGGTCGAGCAGGACCGGCCGCGCGTCACGCAGCAACTCGGCGACACTCGTCGCGCCCTGATCGGTCTCCAGCGCGAGATCCGGGACGAACGTGCCGGCGAGCGCGTGCGTGGAACCCGGCATCGGGTAACGCGTGTCGGTCCCGGCGACGTGGGAGGCCAGCCGGCGCGCGGCCTGCTCGTCTTCCAGAAGCTCCTGGAAGACCGTCCGGAGTGCCTCGGCGGCTTCGTCGTGCCCGCGCCGCAGCGCGACCTGTGCCCGGGACTGCAGCAACGCGCGCGCACCCGCGGCGTGCCGTTCCGCGTGATAGGTGTCCAGCAGGCCTTCCGGTGCCCGGCCCTGGATCTCGGCGGCCAGTTTCCAGGCGAGGTTGACCGAATCGGACATGCCGACGTTGATCGCGGTGCCGGTGGAGGGCAGCAGGTGTGCCGCGTCGCCCGCCAGCAGGATCCGGCCCTCGCGGTAGCGCTCGGCCTGACGGGCGGAGAACTGGTAGCGCGAGAGGCGGACCGGATCGCCCAGCGGGACGTCCCCGCCGAGCACGCGGCGGATGCTGTCCCCGAGTTCGGTCAGCGTCATCGGCACGTCGTCGTCGACCTCGCCGGGGTCGTCCTCGGTGGTCTGGATGAACAGGATCCCCGGGGTGAGCGAGCCGAGCGCGAACACGCCGGTGTCGGTGCGGGTGAAGCCCGCCTTGATCCGGCCCAGTTCCGGCGTCTCGATGTCGCCGTTGTCGTGCACGGTCAGTCCATCCGGGACGCTGACCTGCCCGATCCGGTTGACCTCGGGATAGGTGGTGCCGGGGAAGCCGATCCCGGCCATCGAACGGACGGGACTGCGCCCGCCGTCGCAGCCCACGAGGTACTGGGCGGTGACCTCGTACGTCCCGTCCGGACCGCGCACCTCGGCGGTCACCGACCCGTCGTCCTGGCTCACGCCGACGACCTCGTGTCCGCGGCGAAGTTCCGCGCCGAGACCGGTGGCGTGCTCCTCCAGCAGCCCTTCCAGCAGCTGCTGGCGCACCGACAGCGCCTTCAGCGGCGGCTCCTCGAACCGGGTGAGGTCGACATGCACCCCACCGAAGGGGAACCGGTCGGCCGGGACGGGGTCGGTGACGAGCTCCCGCACCCGGGCCAGCAGGCCGCGGTAGTGCAGCAGGTCCAGGATCTGCCCGCTGAGGCCGTGGGCCTTCGGGGTCTTCCCCCGTTCCGGCCGCCGTTCCAGCACCAGCGGGCGCACGCCGGCCAGCCGCAGTTCCGCGGCCAGCATCAGCCCGGTCGGGCCGGCGCCCACGATGATCACATCGACGTCCGTCAAGTTCACTCCTGTTCGGCCTGTTCTTGCTACGGCCGAGGATTCTGCGGCACCACCGGGGTCTTGCCGCAAGCCCCCCGGTGCGCTATATGTTGACCATGGAGGGGTACGCCCCACCATCTTTCCGGGTATTCGCACCAGGGACCGCCCGCCCGCGAGGCGGAACGCTGGGCCGGTGACCAGATTCCGCATCGCCACCGTGTTCACCGTCACCGCCCTCGCCGCCGTCACCCTCGCGCCCGCGGTCTCGGCCGCGCCACGGGGACTCGACTGGGGCCCGTGCCCGTCCGGTTCGCCACCCGGCTACGACTGCGCGGAGATCGAGGTCCCGTTGTCCTATCAGGACCCGGACGGCCCCCGGATCACCCTCGCGCTCGGCCGTCTCCCGGCGACGGACCAGAAGCACAAACGCGGCACGATCTTCACCAACCCCGGCGGCCCCGGGAACCCCGGCCGTTTCAGCAGGTTCCAGACCCCGTCCCTGCACCGGCAGTTCGACATCGTCGGCTTCGACCCGCGCGGCGTCGGTGCCAGTACCCCGGTCCGCTGCTTCACCAGTGACGCCGAAACCGAGCCGCTCAAACGGATCCTGGGCACCTTCCCGATCACCGCCGAACAGGAGACCCGGCATTTCGCCGACGTCCGCGAAGTCGCCGCGTCGTGCGGGCGCAACGCCGGGCCGCTGCTGAATCACCTGTCGACCGCGAACGTCGCCAGGGACCTCGACAGGCTGCGCGCGGCCGTCGGCGACCCCCGCCTGCGCTACTACGGGCTTTCCTACGGCACCTACCTCGGCGAGGTGTACGCCAACCTGTTCCCGCGGCGCGTCGGCGCCTTGGCGCTGGACGCCGTCAACGATCCGATCGCCTGGGCGACCGGCCACCGCCCGGAGGACGCGAACGTCCCGTTCAGCGCCAGGCTCGGCGGTTTCCGGGACGCGGACCGCGCCCTTCAGGCGTTCCTCGACGCGTGCGCGGCCGACACCCGGTGCGCGTTCCGTGAGCCGGGCACGGACCTGCGGGCCAAGTACGACGCGCTCCTCGACCGGCTCGAAGCCACCCCGGGACCGATCACCTACCAGGAGGTCATCCGGCGCACCCACAACGCGCTGACCGACGAAAGGAACTCACCCGCGCTGGCGGAGTTCCTCCAGACCGCGACGAAACCCGTCGCGACGAAGGCCATCGCGACGCCGTTCGACTCGGCACTGGGCGGCGGCGGGACCCTCTGCGCCGACACGACGAACCCGCGCGACCCGGCCGCCTGGCCGAAGGCGGCACGCGCGGCCGACCGGGAAAGCCGCGGGTTCGGTTCGTACGACGCGTATCTCTCGCTACCGTGTGCCTTCTGGCCCGCCGTCGACCCGGCGCGCCACACCGGACCGTGGAACCGCCCGACCGCGCCGATCCTGTTGCTGGCCAACGGTAAAGGCGATCCGGAGACGCCGTACGCCGGCGCGGTCCGGACCGAACGGATCCTCGGCAACGCCCGGCTCCTCACCCTCGACGCCTGGGGCCACGGCGCCGCGAACCGCAGCGCCTGCGTCGACGCGGCACTCGACGCTTACCTGACCTTCGGACGTCTTCCGGCGCGTGGCACCGTCTGCGCCCCGGATCACGCGCCCTTCGACGCCAGGTAGCTCAGGGCGGTTTCCTCGTCGGTCAGCCAAGCGGCGTAGTCGGCGGGGTCGGAGAAGATCCCCGCGAACCGGTGCGCCACCTCGGGCACCGTCTGCGCGGCTTCCAGGGTGGCCAGCACGTGATCCGGCGGAGGAGCGAGCAGATCGTTGCTCAGCCGGGTCGCGTGCTGCGCCTTTTCCCAGTATTCAGCGAAAGTCCGGCGCTGGAACGCTTCGTCGAACGGGCGGTCCCCGTGGTCGAGGATGCTCCGCTCGTAGACCGCGGCCGCGTGCGCCGCCATATTCGCGCCCTGTCCGGCGATCGGGTCGTTCGTCACCGCGGTGTCGCCCATCGCGAGCACCTTCGCCCCGGACGGCAGTGTCCCGACCGGGTCACGCACGATCGGCAGGACACGGCCGCGCAGGGAGTCCAGTGGCCCGCTCGGGCGGGCGTCGGCGAGCGATTCCGCGACCCAGGGGAACTGCTTGCGCAGCAAGGCCATCGCGCGTTCGAAGTGCTCTTCGGGTCCGGTGACGTCGTCCCAGACGTCCATCGGCCCGCCGGGCACGCCGAAGAACCCGAGACCGAAAACGGGCCCGCGCACGGACAGGATCGGCAACCCGAACAGTTCACCGGCCTGCGACAGCCCGAACGTCAGGCCCGGGTACACCGGAAGCGGCTCGTCGCGTCCGGACACGAGGTACATGATCCCGATGGTCCGCTGCGGCTCGCGGTAGGGAGAACGCCGGTCGTCACGGGGGAAGAGGCCGTCGAACTGCGGACCCCGGCCGGCCGCGACCAGCACGAGTTCGAACTCGCGGGCGTACTCCTCCAGCCCGTCGGGGGTCACCTTGCCGATCCGCACCTCACCGCCGCGTTCGGCGAAGGCGGTCAGCCAGGCGGACACCTTGACCCGCTGGTCGACCGACTGCGCGGGGTGGTCGAACCGGGCCTGCCACGAGACGGCGGGCTCCGGGGTGTCCCCGGCGAGTCCGAACGACGCGCCGAGGATCTCCGGGGCCCGCCCGTCCCAGAAGTTGATGCCCAGCGCGCGTTCCCTCGTCAGCGCGGGGTGGAACACGCACTGGTTCGAGATGAGCCTGCCGTCACGGATCGTCTCGGCGTCGCGGTCGGTGACCACCGTGACGGCGTATCCGTGTTTCTGCAGGCCCAAGGCCAGTACCAAACCGGCCTGACCGGCCCCGACCACCACGATCCGGCGCATGGTTCCCCTTCCGCGTGAAGATCCCCAGTCTGGCCGGGTTTCCTTGCGCGGTAAAGGATTCGCCTGATGGACTGCCCGAAGAGGATCAGCCGACCAGCGCCTGATAGACCAGATGACGCAGTTCGACGCGGATCGGATAGGACGACGACGGCAGCAGCTGGGTGAGGAACAGCACCGTGACGTCCTCGGCCGGATCGACCCAGAAGGCGGTACTGGCCGCGCCGCCCCAGGCGAATTCCCCGGCGCTGGCGGTGGTCTTGGCCTTCACCGGGTCGTCGAGCACGGAAAAGCCCAGTCCGAAGCCGAAACCGTGGTAGGGCGCCTCGGAGAACGAGGGCCGCCCGTAGGTCTCCAGATCCACGCCGCCGGGCAGATGGTTGCTCGCCATGAGCCGCACCGTGCGCGGGCCGAGCAGCCGGACGCCGTCGAGTTCGCCGCCGCGCAGCAACATCTGCGTGAAACGGTGGTAGTCGCCCGCCGTGGAGACCAGGCCGCCACCGCCGGAGAGACACGTGGGCGCGACCCGGCCGACGGCGCCCATCACGTCGTGCCGCAGGGGCGCCTTGGTCTTCGGATCGGGCACGTAGAGGGCGGCCAGCCGGTCGAGGGCACCGGGGTCGGCCTGGAAACCGGTCTCGTGCATGCCGAGCGGCGTGAAGATCCGCTCGGCGAAGAAGGTGTCGAGGGACCGGCCGGAGACGACCTCGACGAGCCTGCCGAGGATGTCCGTCGCGACCGAATAATTCCATTCCGAACCGGGCTGGAACAGCAATGGCAGTCGTGCGATCGCTTCGGAGACCCCGGCCAGGTCGAGCCCCGGCGTCATCCCCCAGTCGAACCCGGCCTCCCGGTAGAGCGCGTCGACCGGATGCGTGCGGTGGAAACCGTAGGTGAGGCCCGCGGTGTGAGTGAGCAGATGCCAGAGCCGGATCGGCTCGGTGGCGGGCTCGGTCGCCATCCGGACGGACGAGCCCTTCGTGAAGACCCGTGGTTCCGCGAATTCCGGCAGCCACCGCGCGATCGGGTCGGCGAGGTCGATGAGCCCCTCTTCGACGAGCATCATCGCGGCGACCGAGGTGACCGGTTTCGTCATCGAATAGACGCGCCAGATCGTGTCGGTCTCGACCGGCAGCCCGGCCTCGATGTCGCGTGACCCGTTCGACGCGAGATGCGCGATCTTCCCGTTCCTGCTCACCACGGCCAGGTATCCGGGAAGCAGCTTCCGCTCCAGGTACCCGTCGAAATGCCTGTCGATCCGCTTCAACCGTTCCGCGTCGAAACCCACCTCGGCCGGGTCGACGTCCACCTTCAGCTCGAGCATGTGACCGAGGCTACGCGTTCCGCTCGGCCTGCTTCTCCAGTCGCCACGCCTCGTCGGTCTTCCCGATCCGCCAGTATCCGGAGATCGACAGCAGGTCGCGCCGCACCCCCCGGTCGTCCAGCAGATGGCGGCGCAGGTCGCGGACGAACCCTGCCTCGCCGTGGACGAACGCCTGCACGACACCCTCCGGCCAGTCCAGCGCGCGGACGGTGGCCGCGAGATCGTCGCCGCGGCTCCGGTGCAGCCAGGTGATCCGCGCGTCGGCCTTGGTGGTCAGCGACTGCTCCTCGGCGGCGTCCTCCACGAGGATGACGGCGTGCGCGGGAACGCCCGCCGGCATCGCCTCGAGGGACGCGGCGATCGCCGGCAGGGCGCTCTCGTCCCCGGCGAGCAGATGCCAGTCGGCCTCCTCGCCCGGCCGGTACGCCCCGCCGGGACCGGAGATCAGCAGTTCGTCGCCGGGTTTCGCGGCGGCCGCCCACGGTCCGGCGACCCCCTCGTCACCGTGGTGGACGAAGTCGAGGACCAGCTCACCGAGATTCCGGTCGAAGGCCCGGACGGTGTAGGAACGCATCCGCGGCCACTGCTCGCGCGGCAGTTCTTGGCGGACCCGCGCCAGGTCGAACGGCTCGGGATAGGTGACACCGGGGACCCGGAAGTGCACCTTGACGTAGGCGTCGGTGAATTCGTTCGGCTGGAACGAGGCGATCCCTTCGCCCCCCGCCACGATCCGGACCATATGCGGGGTGATCCGCTCGGTACGCAGCACCCGCAAGCGGGTCCCCGACACCGGCCTCCGCGCCTCGGCCATGCGCGATTCCTTTCCTGCGGCTTAGGTCAACCTAACCGAGCGTACGCCCTATGCCGGTTGACCGGGCCGGGTCTCCCGTCATCCGATCAAACCCTGGCGGCCGGGTCGCTCACCCGCGTGTTCTGGAACGACGCGACGCGCCAGCCGTCGGATTCCTTCACGAGCACATACGTCAGCGTCGATTCCCGGCCCGGTTCGGGCTTGCCACCCGCCCGCGACGACCCACCGCCTGCCACGACGATCGCGACGTCCGGCCGGATGAACCGGACCTTGGGCTCGCCGCCGCCGGCCAGCTTCGATCCCTTGAGCGGCCCCTCGAACAGCGCCCGGTGCGCGCTTTCGATGACCGCGCGGCCCGGCATGTTCATCCCGAAGAACGTCACGTAGTCGGCGTCTTCGGTGAACAACCGCGCGTACGCGGCGGCGTCGCCCTCGTTCCACGCGTCGGCGAGGCGGGTCAGTACGGCCAGGACTTCGGTGCGGGATTCGGTCATGATGCCCTCCAGTTGGACGAACACTGTTCGTGTTACGAACACCGTTCTACAGACGAACACCGTTCGCGTCAAGTAGAGTTCCCGGCGAACCCCGGATCAGGAGGCGAACGAAGTGAGCAGGCCCCGGCGTCGCGCCGAGAAACCCGTGCTGTCCCAGGAGCTCGTGGTGAAGACGGCACTGGACCTCCTCGCCGCCGAGGGGCTGGAGGCGGTGAGCATGCGGCGGGGGGCGCAGGCGCTGGAGACCGGCCCGGCGTCGCTTTACGCCCACGTCGCGAACAAGGAAGAGCTCCACGAGCTGATGGTCGATCACGTCCTCGACTTCGGCCCGATCCCCGAGCCCGATCCGGACCGCTGGATCGACCAGGTGAAGGAACTGTTGCGGCAGAACGTGCGGGCGCTGACCGCATTCCCCGGGATCGCGAAGATCGCGTGGGCCATCCAGGTCCCGACCGGCGCGAACGCCTTGCACCAGGCGGAGGCGATGCTCGCCGTCCTGCGCGCGGGCGGGCTGGACCTGAAGCGCGCCCTGTTCGCGGCCGACGCGTTGTGGCTCTACACCAAGGCTTACGCCTACGAAGGCGCCGGCTGGCAGTACGGCGACGTCGACGTCACCATGCAGGAGGAACGCGGCAGGCAGATGGTCGAGTACATGACGTCGTTCCCGCCGGGCACGTTCCCGAATCTGCTGGGGGCGGGCGAGTACTTCTCCGCGGAGACCGCGCAGGAACGGTTCGAGTTCGCCATCGACCTGTTCCTGAGCGGCCTCGCACGGTCCCGAATGGACTCGTGAGTGGTAATGACGGTTCTAACCGTCATTACCACTCACGAGACTTGACCAGCTCGGTCGCCGGTGCCTTGGGTCACCAAGTCCGTGAAGGCCTCCTTGAGGGACTCTGGTTCCCTTAAGGAGGCCTTCACGGACCGGGCTGGGCTCTAACCCCATTACCACTCACGAGGCTTGATCAGCCCGGTCGCCGGCGTCTTGGGTTCGCGGGAGTGCGTGAAGGCCGAGTTTCCTCGGCTGAGCCGAGGGAAGGGGGCCTTCACGCGTCGCTGCCGTGACTACTGGTGCTGGTGTGTCATCTGTGGCGATCACCAAGTCCGTGAAGGGCCCCTTCCCTACCCTGAAGGTAGTGAAGGAGGCCTTCACGGACCGGGCCGGGAACAACCCCGCTCACGGCAGCAGGGCGATCGCGGCCGCGTACTGCGGCACCAGCCGGGCCCCGAGCGACGCCTTCATCTCCGACATCTTCTTGCCGAACACCACCTCGGGCCGCCCGGCCTCCACCGCCCAGCGCACGGCCTCGCCGTAGAAATGGAAGTACAGATTGGGCCGCCCGCCCAGTTCGGGGGGCAGCGCCGCCCAATGGCGGGCGATCGGCAGGGTCGGATGGTCGAGGACGGTCGCGACGGCGAGCGCCCGGCCCGTGGTGGTCTCGCGGTACTCGACGACGTGCACGTCCGGCTGCCGCAGCAGCGCGCTCACATACCCCACGAACGCCGGGAGCGGCACGATCGGCACGTCGTGGTGCTTGGTTTCGTTGTACCGCAGCAGTTCCGCGACCTCGACCGGATCGGCCTCGGCACCGGGCCGTATCCGGACCTCCACCGAGGGATCGGCGTCGAAGGTACGGAAGATCTTGCGCAGGTTCTGCTTCCGCTTCCTGGCCAGGGAATACATCCAATCGTCCCGGCAGGTGAAGGGCGAGACGTCGAGCACGGCGATGTCCTCGGTCCGGCGCACCATCTTCAGCCTGCCCCGGACACTGTCCACTCCGGACTCACCGACCTGCCGGATCAGGAGCCCTCGCAGGCCGAAGCCGAGTTCGGCCCGCATCGCCGGGACGAACGACTCCAGCAGGCGGGCGACCCCGCCGTCGTCGTCCTCGGCGTCGAACCACCAGCCCGGTATCGCCCCGGAACCGGGTGCGCGGATGTCGAGCCCGCCGAGCCGCCCGCGTCCCGACGGCCGGGCGAACCGGTGCCGTCGGGTGAGTCCGGTGACCCACGCGGAGCTGACCACGCCACCCGGCACACCGTTTTCGAGCAGGACGGCGATCGGTTGCGCGGTCCGCGCGGACCACGCCTGGGTGGTGAGCACCTCCCAGCTCCAGTCCGCGCGCAGACCGGCCTTGGCCCGCAGCGCGCCCCAGTACGCGGGCTCCGGATCACGCCGCGGGTCGAGCACCTCGATCACCATCGGGTCACCGGCCTGGCCACGATGACCCCGAGCAGCGGAACCGGTTGGAAACCCAGGGTGGCCTTCAGCTCGGTCAGTCCGCGGCCCATCGACAGGGATTTGCGGTTGCCTTCGATCATGTAGCGCACGTTCCGGACGACGGCCTCGAAGTACAGGTGCTTCGGCCGCCCTTCCTCCGGGGCCACCGCGGCCCAGTGCTGGTGCAGCGGCGCCACGGGATGGTCGAGCACGTTGGTGAACGCGAGCAGCCGTCCCGCCGCGTCGTGGTAGGTCGAGGTGATCACGTCCGGCCTGCGGACGAGTTCGCCCAGGTACTCGGCGGTGATCGGGCCCCGCCGGTCGAATTTCACCGCCCCCATCCGCGCCCGGTGCTCGCGCAGCAGGGTGGCGAGTTCGAGGGCGTCCAGATCGGTGCGGGCGGCCTCGGTGCGGACGACGACGTCCGGATCCGCCGCGATCTTCTTCGCCTGGCCGCGCAGGCTCAGCCGCCTGCTCCGGCGCAGGGACGCCAGCCAGCCGTCGACGTCGACGAATCTGTTCTCCAGCACCGAAGTCGGCATCGTGTCCCGCACCGGCCTGCCCCGGCCGGACACCATGCCGAGCGCGTCCGGCGGCACGGTCCGGTAGACGACGCCGAGGCAGCCGGGGCCGGTGAACCGGCAGACGGCCCGCTCGAACCGCCGCATGATCTCCCGCCGGTCGGCGGCGTCGGCCCCGTCCGCGAACAGCCACGGCGGGGACCCGGAAAGCCACGCGTGCTGGACCTCGACCCAGCGCGGCCCCAGTCTCGCCACCCCGCGCACCTGGCCCGGCCGTTCCGGGGACACGGGTGCGCACAGCATCGCCAGTACCGCGGCGACGATCTCGCCGCCGTCGCTGATCACGGTGAGCACGTTGGGACTGCGGGAGAACCGCGACTCCACGCGGAGCAAGTGGTAGTCCCACGGGACGGGCGCCTGTTGCGCGACGAGGAAGTCCGCCCAGCCCTCGGGTTCCGGATCGGTGCGCGGGTCGAGTACCCGCACCTGCCAGGTCATCGGCCGAGCACCGGTCTCGGTACGGCGACCGACACCAGGGCGCGGGTGCCGAAGCCGAGCGCCGACTTGGCGGTCAGCATGGCCCGGCCCGCGGTCAGTTCGGGACGCTTGCCGGCGATCATGTGTTCCACTCCCCTGGCGTAGAAGTCGACATAGAGGCCTTTCCTTCCGCCGCCCGCGCTCGGCAGCGCGGCCCACTGATGCAGCGCGCACCCGTCCTCGGCGTCGAACAGCGTGCCGAAACCCAGCAGCCGCCCGGATCCGTCGCGATAGGTGCGGGTGATCACATCCGTACGCCGCACGAGCGCGTCCAGATAGGACGGTGCGATCGGGCTCCGGGTGTCCAGGTGCAGCCCGCCGAACCGGGAGCGCTGTCCCTCGGCCCAGGCCCGGTCGTCCTGCCTGGCCCGGTGGGCGTTGAGCAGGACGGACAGTTCATGGACGTCCAGATCCGTTCGCGCGGATCCGGCTTCGGTCCGCAGGTCTTCGTCGACCCGCAGGCCGTACAGGGTCTTCCGCGTCTGGTCGCCGAGTCCCCGCTCCCAATCGTCCACAGTGGAGTAAGTGTTGGACAGGACGGCGGCCGGATCGATCTCGCGGGAGACGCGGCCGCGTCCGTCCAGCGCGGGCAGGAGCTCCGGGTTCATCGCACGGTAGATCAACCCCAGCAGCCCCGGGCCGAGATGAGCGCAGAGCGCCTGCTCGAACCGGCGGATCGCCTGCCGTCGCTCGGCTTCGTCCAGCCGGTCGTCGAGTACACAGGCCGGGTATCCGCTGAGCTGCCAGAGGTAGGCCTCGGCCCAGCGCGGCCGGAACCGTCCGCCCCGGACGGAAACCGGCGCGAAGTCACCGGCCCGCCAGCCACGGCACACCATGACGGTGAGCGCGCCCGCGATCTCGCCGCCCCGGCGGATCACCGCGAGTACCGCCGGGTTCTTCGCCAGCCACGCCTCCCGGCGCAGGACCTCGTACTCCCACACCGGCCACAGCTTCGACCGGCGCAGGAAACCGCGCCAGCCTTCGGGTTCGGCCGCGTTCCTCGGGTCGAGCACCTCGACCTCCAGCGCGGTGCCCGGCGCCGCCACCTTCATCGTCACCATCCCAGTACCGGCCTCGGCACGGCCGCGGTGTACACCGGCCGCGCCCGGAAACCCAGCGTCGCCTTGAGTTCGGGCAGCCCGCGCCCCGCGGCGAGTTCCTTGACGCCGCGTCGCGTGGCGTAGCGCATGGCGTGGATGCAGGAGTCGAACAGCAGGCCCTGGCGCCCGCCCTCGGTCACCGGCAGCTTGCCCCAATGCTGTTTGACCGGGCTGTCCGGACGATCGAGCAGGGTGTTCACCGCGAGCAGCCTGCCGTCGGCACCGGTGTAGGTCAGCGTGTGCACGTCCGGCCGCCGCAGGAACCGCCGCAGGAAGGCGGCGGACGGCATCGTACGGGAATCGAGCGCGAGCCTGCGCCGCTGCCGCCGGAGCCCGCCACGCCGCGACTTGGGCAGCGACGCGATCCACTCGTCCTCCGAGCCGAACCGGTTCTTCAGTACCGCGACCGAATCGACGTGTTTCACCAGCCTGCCGGGGCCGCGAAGGTCCGTCGCGAACTCCTCCCCGACTGCCCGGTACAGGACTCCCAGCAACCCCGGCCCGAGCCGCCTGCGCAGGGCGCGTTCGAACTCCCGGATCAACGGACGACGTTCGACGGCGGCGACCCGCGGCGCGAACACCAGTCCCGGATAGCCGCTCAGCCACGGTTGGCACACCTCGGCCCAGAACGGCCGCAGCAGCCGATGTCCCGGCGTGGGCGCGAACCGGGGCCGCAGCCGGGGACGGCAGACCAGGACCGACAGCGCGGCGACGATCCCGGCGCCGTCGGCGAGGGTGACCAGCACCGGCGGGTTCCGCGCGGTCCAGCCGTCGAGGCCCATCACCTCGTAGTCCCACACCGGATGCAGCCGGGCGGCGGGGACGAACTCCGGCCAGCCTTCGGCAACGGGATCGGCGCGGGGATCGTGGAACCGGATCTTCACGCGAGCACGACCGGGGTCCCGTGCCGGGGGCAGGGCGCGATCTCCCCACCTACCCCGCCCGCGGGGAGCACGTCCACGAACCGCGGCGAATCCTGGCGCAGCAAAGTGAACGCGAGCCCGCCCGTGGTGGGGCGGGCGTAGACGCGGGGCCAGTCGAGATGCCAGCGGCCACAGGGTTCCAGCGCGCCGAGGTAGCCCAGTGCCGGATCGTGCAGGACGCCGTACGGTCCGGTGTCCATTGTGTCCAGTTCTCGTCGCGGTACGGACTCGACCCGGTACGCGCGTTCTTCGGGCAGCGCGGCGGCGAACACCGCGAGCTGCTTGTCGTCGCCGACCGCGATCACCCGGCGGCCCCGGCGGAGCGCGGCGGACAGTTCGGCGAGCACCCCCGCCGACGGGACGTCGGGATCCACCACACAGCACCGGACCCCGCGAGGCAGGTCCGCCGGGGGCCGTAAGCCGTCGCCGCCGAGGACCACGACCAGCGCGTCGCCGTCCACCGACCGTGCCTTGCGCAGCACCGGGCCCAGCCCGCGATTCGACTCGATCCGCCGCGTGCCACCGGCGAGCGGCACCAGGTCGACGATCTTGTGCACGGCCTCGGCCAGCGGCGCCGCACCGGAATCCGTGCCGGTCCGGCCGGGTACCAGCACCGGATCCGTTCTGCCGTCCAGGGCCCAGCGCTCCCGGTAGAACGGCACCGTCGCGAAGGCCGACCGCACGGACCGCCGATAGGCCGCCCGCCAGGCAGCGTTCACCCCCAACTCCCACATGGCGCGGAATCATGCGTCATACGCGCCGGTTTGGGAACAGATGGCGCCGAGTTCACCCGGCTCGCCGCGAAGTCCCTCCTTTTCGACTGAGCTGAAAGGAGGAATTTTCCGGACACCCTGGCGAGAACAAAGCGAGTCTGCCTATAACACCGGGAACTTTTCGAGTCGGCACGATCTGCCGGCCGCCTGGGGTCAAGGGGACGCATGAACCGTGAACTCACCACGAGTGACGCTGTGAACACAATAGCGCACTCACCGCAGGGGATCGACAGATGAGCCGGTCGATCCCCGGTCCCGCGCAAAGCGGACTCACCGTAGTCGTCCCGTGCTTCAACGAAGTCGACAACGTCGAGCCGTCGTACCAGGAGATCGTCTCCGCGTTGGGAAATCACCCACTCGAACTGCTCTATGTGGACGATGGCAGTACGGATGGAACACTCGACGTCATCCGGGCGCTCGCGCATACCGATCCCCGGGTCCGATACGTCTCCTTCACCCGCAATTTCGGGTTCGAAGCCGCCTTTTCCGCGGGATATCGTTACGCGGGTAAGCCCTGGATCTTGCACATCGACGCCGATCAACAGTTCCCGGCTTCCGAGGCGGGGAAATTGATCGCCGCGGCGGAAGAGGGGAATGACGCCGTCTTCGGTGTGCGCACCAACCGGCAAGATCCGTTAGTGCGCCGCTGGGGAACCGCGGCCTTCCATTTCCTCGGCCGCCGTGTGCTGCGCATCGAAATCCCGCCGGGGGCGACGGCCTTCCGCCTGGTCCGGACCGAACTGGCCCGCAAGATCGTCGATCTCCGCCTGGGGACACCGTATTTCCTGGCCACCGTGCCCAAGCTGACCAGCCGCTACACCACCGTCCCGGTGGCACACCGCGCACGGGAACGCGGGGAGTCCAAAGTGGGCTTCGGTTTCCTGTCGTCGCACGCCATCGAACTGTTCGTCGGATTCACCCGGCGCCTGACGACGGCGGCGTCGGTGACCGCGCTGTCGACCGCCGGGATCTCGCTGCTCGCGGGGATCGCGACCGCGTTCGGCCTGCTCGGCCTGCCCGTCACCTCGGCGCTGACGTTCGCCCTGTTCTCCGTGGTGCTGACGGTGCTCGCGCTGACCGTCCGCTATCTGGTCGTGGTCGGCGCTGGTCAGCCGAGACCACGGCAGTTCTACATCAGGGAGGCCAACTTCCCGGTCGACGAGGACGACCTGCTCTACACCCCGGCGGAAGCCGGGATCCATCCTGGGGAAAGGCAAGCGGGAGTGAAGAAAACCGAAGACACGGCGGCACCGAGGAGTCTGGTCATCCTGGGCGGGGCCGACGGTTCGGTCAGCACGTACCACCGGGCGCGGGAACTGGGCTTCCGCACCATCTGCGTCGACGTCCGCGCGGCCGCGCCGGCGGTGGCGCTCGCCGACGAGTTCGTCCAGGTCAGTGTCCGCGCGCCGGAACAGATCGCGGCCGCGTTGGAGGGACGGGACGACATCGCCGGGGTGCTCTGCCCGGCCAGCGACGTCGGGCTGCCCACGCTCGCCTGGCTCACCCGGCACTGGAATCTGCCGGACCCGCTGCCCGAAGCCGCCGTCGCCGCTTCCGTCGACAAGTCCGTCTTCCGCGCCTTGTGCGACAGGCTGCGCTTGCCGACCTATCGCAGTGTCGGCGGGAAACCCGGGCCGGACCTCGTCCTCGCCGCGCAGCAGCTGCGGTTCCCCACGCTGGTGAAACCGGTCGACTCGTCCGGGAGCCGCGGCGTGGTCTCGTGCGCGAGCCCGGGTGGGCTGACCACGGCGTTCACCGAGTCGCTCGCGTTCTCCCCGTCGGGGCGGCTCGTCGTGGAGGAACACCTCGACGGCTCGCACTACACGATCGAGGCGCTCGTGGTCGACGGCCGGATCGTCTTCCACGCGGTCACCCGGCGCACCCTCCCCCCGCCGCCGTTCTTCGTGACGGCGTCGCATCTCCTGCCGGCCGGGCTGCCGCCGGTGGTCGACCGCGCCCTGCCGCTGATGCTCGGCGCGCTGTGCGCCGAACTCGGCTATCGCACCGGGCCGCTCACCCTCGACGCCGTCCTCGGCCGCGACGGGAAGTTCTACCTGATCGAAATGGGCGCCCGGATGGGCGGGAACGGCCTGGCGGAGGCGATCGAACTCAGCACCGGCGTCGATCTGATCGCCGCCGGGATCGCCGCCGCGACCGGAGACGAGGTCGTGCTCTCGCCCCGTTCCCCGCGACCGACGCTGGTGCACATCCTCGCCTCCGACCGCGGTGGCCGGATTCTTCGGATCGAAGGCACCGAAGAGGTCCGCGCCATGCCGACAGTGAGCAGTCTGGAACTGTTCGCGGAACAGGATTCCTTCGTGAAGCCGTACGAGCAGGCCGGGTACAAGATGGGCTACGCCGTGCTTTCGGCGCCGACCGTGCCCGAAGTGCTCGCGGCGGAGGACGAACTGCGCGGCACCCTGAAGTTCCTGCTCGACGAGCAGGGCATGGCGGTGCCGCTCCCTTGACCGGTACCTCGCTCACCGGCGGCCCCGCCGCGGCGGCGATCGCGGCGCCGAAGCCGGCGATGGTGCTCCGGCTGCTCGCCGGCCGGGGCGTCTTCCGGCTGGCGATCCAGGCCATGGGCGTGGTCCTGGTCACCGCGTGGGGGGCGCACGACTACGGCCGGTTCGCCACCGCGCTCGGCTTGATGACGTGGCTGAATTTCGTGCCGTCCTCGGCGGAGAAGTCGGCGCTGAAATGCCTGCCACGCCTGCGGATGACGCGGGACGCGGTCGCGGCGCTGGCCGTGCGGGTCGCGTTCGTGCCGGTCCTCGTGGTGCTGGCGGCGATGGCGGTCGCGCTGGTCTTCGCCCCGGAGTCGGACGCCGCGCTGTACCTGACGGCCGCAGGCTGGTCGATCTCCGGCGGGCTGCTGATGACCGTCTCCGGGCTGCACCGGTTCCGCGGCAGGTCCACTTTGGACGCCTTGGCCTTCACCGCGGCCGCGCTGGTGGTCGGCGCGGTGACCGCGGGCACGTGGTTCGTCCGCTGGTCGCCGCTGACCCATCTCGGCCTGCTGCTCGGCGGGATCCTGCTCATCCTCGGGTTCTCCGCCGCGCTGCTGCCGAAGGAATGGCTGCGTCCGGGCAAGGTGAACGGGCACCGGCTCCTGCCCGCGTTCGGCCGGACCACCGTCCTGCTGGGGATGACCGAGGTGCTCGACGTCCTGGCGACGTCGACGGTGTTCGGCGTGCTCGCGCTGGCGGGCCGGACCGTCGACAGTGGACCGTTCTACGTCGCCCTGCTGGCGAGCAGCGCGTTCTGCTCGTTGCTGTTCTATCAGCTGAGGTTGCATCAGCCCGCGATCTCACGCCGGATGCGCGGCGGCGGCGCGGCGGCGGGCCGCGCTCGCGCGGTGGAACTGCTGAAACTGGTCGAGTGGGGCGCGCTGGTGTTCCTCGTCGCGGTGGGGATCGCGCTGGCGATCCCCGCCGCCCGCGCGGTGCTGACCTCGGAAGGCACCACCGGCGCCTACCTGGTCCTCGGTGTCTTCGTGCTGGCCGAAACCGTGCTGTTCGCCGTCCGGCTCTACGCGGGCTTCCTGATCGAGAACACCAACAGCAAGGTCCTCACCCTCACCGCGTCGGCCTCGATCGCCGGGCTGATCGCCACCCCGCTGGCCGCGGCGGCGCTGGTCCCGGCGATGGGCCCGGTCGGCGGGTTCGCCGCCCTCGTCTTCGCCATCGGCGCACGGGCCACCGTGCTCCGGCGGCTGCTGCGCCGCCACCACCCCGAACTCTGAATGTCGCACTGGAGAAGGAACATGTACGTACTGGGTATCAGCAGGGTCCACGATTCGGCGGCCGCGCTCGTGCGCGACGGCGAGATCATCGCGTTCGCCGAAGAAGAGCGCTTCACCCGGGTGAAGCACGACGGCGGTTTTCCGGCGCACGCCATCAGGTTCTGCCTCGACCGAGCCGGGATCACGCTCGCCGACGTCGACCACGTCGCCTACTACTGGCAGCGCTGGCGCGAAGGGGTGCACGCGGCGAAGGTGTTCGCGCGGTATTTCCCCGGCACGCTGGAGGTGTTCCGCAACGCGAACGGTGACGAGGGCGGCTCCTCGGCCGGTATGGTCGAGACCTTCAAAACCGGTGGCGGCAAAGGGGTCGACGACTATCACGTCGGCGGCGCGGTGCTGGCGCACATCAAACGGTCCTTCACCCTCGAACGGGACGTGAAGGAAGCCGCGGGGTGGACCGGGCCGACGAAGTTCAAGACGCATCTTGTCGACCACCACAAGGCCCACGCGGCCAGCGCGTACTTCATCTCGCCGTGGGAAGAGTCGGCGGTGCTCACCTTCGACGGTATCGGCAGCGACGGGACCGCGACCTATCTGGGCCACGGCAAGGGAAACCGGATCATCGACATCCGCCGGATCAAGTTCCCGCATTCGCTGGGCGCGATGTACGCCGGGGTCACCGGCTACCTCGGCTTCTACCCCACCCGGGACGAAGGCAAGATCATGGGGCTGGCGCCGCTCGGCAACGACACCTATGTCGACGCGTTCAAGCAGCTGATCCACCTCGACGACGACGGCGGGTACGAACTCGACCTGAGTTTCTTCGGGCACCACCGCACCGGCAAGCACGTCATGTCGAAGAAGTTCACCGACCTGTTCGGTCCCGCCCGCGCGAAGACCCGGGTCACCGCGGAGAACCCCGTACCGCAGCACTACTGCGACATCGCCTACGCGCTGCAGGTGACGCTGGAGGAGGCCGGGCTGCACCTGGCGCGCTGGCTGCAGTGGGAGACCGGGTCGAAGCGGCTCTCGGTGGCTGGCGGTGTCGCGCTGAACAGCGTGATGAACGGGCGGCTGCTGCTGGAGACGCCGTTCGAGGACTTCTTCGCCCAGCCCGCGGCGGCCGACGACGGCTGCGCGCTCGGATCCGCGCTGGAGGTGTCGGTCGGCACGTTCGGCAAGCCGCGTCCGCGCGACGGCTACACCTACACCGGCCCGGACTACACCGAGGCGGAGATGGAACTGGCGCTGCAGGACGCCGGGGTCGCCTACACCAAGGTCGACGACATCGCCGCGCACACGGCCGCGAAGATCGCCGAAGGCAAGATCGTCGGCTGGGTGCAGGGCCGGATGGAATGCGGGCCGCGCGCGCTCGGCAACCGCTCGCTGGTGGCCGACCCGCGCGACCCCGACTCGAAGACGCGGATGAACGAGAAGGTCAAGCACCGCGAGGCGTTCCGGCCGTTCGCGCCGTCGTGCCTGGAGGAACGGGCAGGCGAGTACTTCGTCAGCGACTACCCGTCGCCGGTCATGCTGCTGGTGTTCGACGTCCTGCCGGACAAACGCGACGAGGTCCCCGCCATCACCCACGTCGACGGGACCGCCCGCGTGCAGACGGTGAGCAAGACGGACAATCCGCTCTACTACCGGATGATCAGCGAGTTCGAGAAGCTCACCGGGGTACCGATGGTCGTCAACACCTCGTTCAACGACAACAACGAGCCCATCGTCGCCAGCCCGGCCGACGCCGTGGCCTGCTACCTGAAGACCGACGTCGACGGACTCGCCCTCGGGCCGTTCTGGGCGGAGAAGGAGACCCTGTGACCGCCACCCTGCCCGACGCGGCACCCGGGCCGAAGACCGGCTGGGTGCCCGCGCTCTACCGCCACCGCAAGTGGCTGTGGCTGGTCGCCGCGGTCCCGGCCGTGGTGACCACCCTGCTGATCATGGTGATCCTGCCGCCGGACCAGACGCTGGACAACGTCGTGGATTGGGCGTTCAAGCTGTGCCCGTTCGTGTTCGCGGTCGCCACGGTGGCGCTCTTCCCCCGCACCAAGCAGGGTCCGGCGCTGATCGTGCTCGCGGTGTTCGTCTACATGTCCTATTTGGACACCGAGCTGGTCATGCGGATCCAGGCGTTCGCCCGCAACGCCGCGACCGACGAGAACGCCTTCCAGCCGGTGTACCAGTTCGAGCTGTTCGTCGTGACGTTCATCGTCCTGTTCGGGCTGATGGCCTATCGGCTCGGCGGCGGCCGGACGGCGAACGTGCTCAAGACCGGGATCGCGGCGATCCTGGTGGTGATCTCGGGTGCCAACGACCTGACATTCTGGGCGCTCAACGACGTCTGGTCCGCCGGGACGAAACCGACCGAGCTGAAGTGGGCGTCGCATATGATCGTGTTCCTCGGCGGGCCGCCGAGCGTCCCGGCCGCGGTCGCGTTCATGCTCGTGCACCTGGTACTGGCGGCACTCGTCGTCGCGCTGCCGGTGGGCCGGTGGGTGGACCGGGCACTCGGGCTGTCGTGAGTCCGGCCGCTCAGGTGAGCCGGCGTACCAGACCGTCGGCCAGCAACCGCCCCCGGTCGGTGAGCACGGCGCGCTGCTGACCGTCCAAAGCGGACTGATCGAGCAGCCCTTCGGCGGCGGCGGCGCGGGCTTCGGCCCGGCCGTCGTCGTCGAGGGCGTCGAGCGGAAGTCCCTCGGACAGCCGGAGTTCCAGCATCACGCGTTCCAGATGCCGGTCTTCGCCGGTCAGCAGTTCACGACCGGCGGCCGGTGATTCCCCGGCGGCCAGCGCGCTCGCGTACCGGGCCGGATGCTTGACGTTCCACCAGCGGACACCGCCGACGTGGCTGTGCGCGCCGGGTCCCGCGCCCCACCAGTCGCCGCCGCGCCAGTAGCCGATGTTGTGCCGGCAGCGGGCTTCCTCCGACGTCGCCCAGTTGGACACCTCGTACCAGCGCAAACCCGCCGAAGCGAGGACGCGGTCGATCATCTCGTAGTCGGCGGCGAGGACGTCGTCGTCCGGGGCGGGCAGTTCGCCGCGGCGGATCCGGCGCGCGAGCGCGGTGCCCTCCTCGACGATCAGCGCGTACGCCGAGACGTGGTCCACCCCCGCGGCCAGCACCGCGTCGAGCGAGGCCTGGAGGTCTTCGACCCGCTCCCCCGGGGTGCCGTAGATGACGTCGAGGTTGACGTGTTCGAACCCGGCGGCGCGCGCCTCCTCGGCGGCCGCGACGGGACGGCCCACGGTGTGCACGCGGTCGAGGATCTTCAGCACGTGCCCCGCGGCCGACTGCATCCCGAGCGAGATCCGGGTGTACCCGGCGTCGCGGATGCCCGCGAAGAACTCGGGGGACGTCGATTCGGGGTTGGACTCCGTCGTCACCTCGGCACCGGCGGCGAGCCCGAACGTGTCGCGGACCGCGTCCAGGACACTGCGGAGGCCGTCCGCGCCGAGCAGCGACGGGGTCCCGCCGCCGACGAAGACGGTGTCGACCGCGGGCGGCTTCCCGAGCACGCGCGCGGCCAGGTCGAATTCGCGCTTGAGGCCTTCGAGCCAGGATTGCGGCGACGAACCGCTGTCCAGCTCGCCGGCGGTGTAGGTGTTGAAGTCGCAGTAGCCGCAGCGGGTCGCGCAGAACGGGACGTGCACGTAGACGCCGAACGGTCGCGTGCCGAGCCCTTCCAGCGCGCTCTCGGGGAGCGCGGAGTCGACGGGTGTGGTGGTTTCGGGCAGCAACGCGGGCACACCCCAGTGTCCCCCACGCCGTGAAGGCCTCCTTCCCCGGGGAAAGAGGCCTTCACGGATCGCGCTATCTGTCGGCGATGCGCACCTTGACCGAGGTGGAGCGGGTGCCGTCCTCGAAGCGCACCCAGACCAGGGTCTCCATGCTCAACGAGTAGTCGTTGACCACGTAGTCCAGCGACCAGTCGCCGTTCTCGTCGGCCCGGACGTCGCGGCTCATGGCCATCTCGACCAGCACGACGTTGGCCAGATGCCCCCGGGCCTTCGGCGAGCAGCCGACCGCCTCGAACCGGAACGAGCCACCCTTGGGCAGCACCGCCCCTTCTTCGGGCGAGACCAGCCTGCAGCCCTGCTCGGCCCCGGAAGCGGTACCCGGGATCAGCAGGGACGCCAGCACCATCGCGGCGACCACCCATCGGCGCATGCGCAACTCCTCCGTCCTGTGTGGATCGGAGACCGAAGCTAGCGGCGACAGCGGTGACGCGCGGCCCCACTCACCCGAAGCGGTACTAGGCCAACCCGTTCGCGGCCAGCCACTCCGGTGACGGCGGGATCACCTCGATGATGTCGATCAGGAAGCCGTTGAGGTCCTCGATGTAGAAGTGCCGCTGGCCGAATTCCTCGTCCACGAGTTCCGTGACGATCTTGACGCCCTCCTCGCGCAGCCGCTCGTACTCGGCGGCCGCGTCGGCGACCATGAAGCCGACCATCGACCCGGCGGCCTCCTGTGAGCGCCAAGGCTCCGGCGTGGCTTTGTGGCCGCGCTTCGCGAAGCTCATTTCATAGCCCGGCACACCCGTGTTGAGGCTGGAGAACCAATCCAGCTCGATCGTCACCGTCAACTGCAGGTGCCGTTTCCACCAGGCGGTGGTCTCGGCGATGTCGTCGACGAGCACACAGGCACCGAAACCGCTGAGTTGCATCTGGTGTTTCCTCCCAGTCGAACCACTTGATGCGTAGTACTATAGGCATAGTGATTTGACTGAGGCAAGGAGAATGTCCCGATGCGACAGAACCCGGAGCGCCGGACCGCCCTCACCGACGCCGCCATCAGCGTCCTCGCCCGCGAGGGCGCCCGCGGACTCACCTATCGCGCCGTGGACGTCGAGGCGGAGGTGCCGCCGGGGACGACGTCCAACTACTTCCGCAACCGGGACCAGCTGCTCGGCGAGGTGGGCGTCCGCGTGCACGAGCGGCTGTCGGCCCCCGCCGAGGTGATGGCGAACCCGCAGGCCGAGACGCCGTCCCACGACCGGGTCGGCGTGCTGCTCGGCGAGCTGATGGGCAGGCTGACCGGCCATCGTGAGCCGTATCTCGCCCTGCTCGAACTCCGGCTCGAAGCCACCCGCCGCCCGGATCTGGCGGCCGAGCTGACCAAGACGATCCGCGAGAGCATCGATCAGAGCGTCGACTGGCACGTCGCCGCGGGGATGCCGGGCGGCCGGGCCGAGGTACTGCTGATGTATCTCGCGCTGACCGGGCTCACCGTCGAACGGCTCACCCTGCCGGAGGTACTCGCGGACGTCTCCGACGAAGAGGTCATCCGGATCATCGTGGACCGCGTCCTCCCGTCTTGAGACGTGCGCGTTCTGCGTCACAATGCCGCGCCACCGTCCCGGCCTTGACGACCAAAGATGGGCTCTGACCAGCGAAAATAGTCTCGACTGACCAAGGTTCCCAGCATTCGGACCGGCCTGGACCACATAGTGGGCGCGTGGCACGCTGAACGAATGACCCGCGCCGGAATCACCCTCGTGGCCCGCCGCCACGTGGATCTCCGTCGCGTGGCGAGCGCGCTCTGTGCGACGAACCGCTGACTCCCCGCCACCACCACGATCTGCCGGAGGACTCCCATGTCGTCGCCCACGCGCGAAACGCCTGCCCGCACCCCCCGGGTCAAACAGAAACGGGGCGAGGGACAGTGGGCTCTGGGGTACCGCGAACCGCTGAACCCCAACGAGCGGTCCAAGAAGGACGACAACCCGCTGAACGTGCGGGCGCGGATCGAGAACATCTACGCCCATCGCGGATTCGACGCGATCGACCCCGGTGACCTCCGCGGCCGGTTCCGCTGGTTCGGTCTCTACACCCAGCGCAAGCCCGGGATCGACGGCGGCCGCACGGCGACGCTCGAACCGGAAGAGCTCGACGACCGCTACTTCATGCTGCGGGTCCGGCTCGACGGCGGCGCGCTGACCACCGACCAGCTGGCCGTGCTCGCCGAGATCTCGCAGACCCACGCGCGCGACACCGCCGACATCACCGACCGGCAGAACATCCAGTACCACTGGATCCAGATCGAGGACGTCCCGACGATCTGGGCCAAGCTGGAGAAGGCCGGGATGACCACGATGGAGGCCTGCGGCGACAGCCCGCGCGTCATCCTCGGCTCCCCCGTCGCCGGTATCGCCGCCGACGAGGTCATCGACGGCACGCCCGCGATCGACGAGATCAAGCGCCGCTACATCGGCGACCCGCGCTACTCGAACCTGCCGCGCAAGTTCAAGACCGCGATCTCCGGCCAGCAGGACGTCGCCCACGAGATCCACGACGTCGCCTTCGTCGGCGTCGACCACCCCGAGCACGGACCGGGTTTCGACGTCTGGGTCGGCGGTGGCCTGTCCACCAACCCGATGATCGGGCAGCGGCTCGGCGCCTGGGTCTCACTCGACGAGGTCCCCGACGTCTGGGAAGGCGTGATCAGCGTCTTCCGTGACTACGGCTACCGGCGCCTGCGTGCTCGTGCGCGCATCAAGTTCCTGGTGAAGGACTGGGGCGCCGCGAAGTTCCGCCAGGTCCTGGAGGACGAGTACCTCAAGCGGAAGCTGGCCGACGGCCCCGCGCCCGAGGTGCCCGCGACCCAGATCGACCACGTCGGCGTGCACCCGCAGACCGACGGCCGGTTCTACGTCGGCGCCGCACCGGTCGCGGGCCGCGTCTCCGGAGCCACCCTGCTGGCCGTCGCGAAGGCCGCCGAGCGCGCCGGATCGAACCGCGTCCGCCTCACCCCGCAGCAGAAACTCGTGGTCCTCGACGTCCCCGAGGCCGAGGTCGGCGGGCTGAAGAGCGAGCTGGCCGAACTGGGCCTGCAGACCGAGCCGTCGCCGTGGCGGCGCGGGATCATGGCCTGCACCGGGCTGGAGTTCTGCAAGCTCGCCATCGTCGAGACGAAGGCCCGCGCGATCGAACTGGTCACCGAACTGGAGAAGCGCCTCGCCGACATCCAGTCCGAGATCGAGAACCCGGTGACCGTGCACCTCAACGGCTGCCCCAACTCCTGCGCCCGGATCCAAACCGCCGACATCGGGCTCAAGGGCCAGATCGTGACCGACTCCGACGGCAAGCAGGTCGAGGGTTTCCAGGTGCACCTCGGCGGCGGGCTCGGCCTGGACGCCGGATTCGGCCGGAAACTGCGCGGGCACAAGGTGACCGCGGCGGAGCTGACCGCCTACGTCGAGCGGGTCGTGCGGGCGTATATCGCCGGCCGCGAACCCGGTGAGCGTTTCGCCCAGTGGGTCACGCGGGCCGAGGAAAGCGTCCTGCAGTGACCGAACGAGCGAGCCCGTACTACTGCCCTTTCTGTGGCGATGAGGACCTGCGGCCGGAAGAGGGCGGCTCCTGGCTGTGCTCGGGCTGCCGCCGGGTCTTCACCGTGAAGTTCCTCGGACTGTCCTTTCCGGAGGTGTCGCAAGGATGACCGCCACTGCCGACTACAAGACACTCGCCGAACGGGCCTCGAAGGAGCTCGCGGAAGCGACCGCGACCGAGGCCCTTCGCTGGACCGCGGAGACCTTCGGCGACGACTTCATCGTCGCGTCGAACATGCAGGACGCCGTCCTGATCGATCTGGCCACCCAGGTCAAACCCGACGTCGACGTCCTGTTCCTGCAGACCGGCTACCACTTCCCGGAAACCATCGGCACCCGTGACGCGGTGCAGGCGGTGTACCCCGGCGTGCGGATCGTCAACGCCGAAGCCGCACAGAGCGTCGCCGAACAGGACGCGGAGTACGGCCCGAAGCTGCACGAACGCGATCCGAACCAGTGCTGCCACCTCCGCAAGGTCGTACCGCTGCGGAACACGCTCGCGAAGTACTCGGCGTGGGTGACCGGCGTCCGCCGCGTCGACGCGCCGACCCGCGCGAACACGCCGATCGTCACCTGGGACGACCGCAACGGGCTGGTGAAGGTCAACCCGATCGCGCCGTGGTCCGACGAGGAGTTCAGGAACTACATCGACGAGCACGGGATCCTCGAGAACCCGTTGGTGTCCATCGGTTATCTGTCGATCGGCTGCGCGCCGTGCACTGCGAAGGTCGCTCCGGGTCAGGACCCGCGCAGCGGCCGGTGGGCCGGGCAGGGCAAGACCGAGTGCGGCCTGCACGGGTGAGAAGGGACGACATGACCACGCTCGAACCAGCGGCCACTGTGCTTTCCGGGGGCTCCCCCCGGACCCCCATCGCCACCGACAACCTGGCGGCGCTGGAATCCGAGGCCATCCACATCTTCCGCGAGGTGGCGGGCGAGTTCGACCGGCCGGTGATCCTGTTCTCCGGCGGCAAGGACTCCACGCTCCTGCTGCACCTGGCGATCAAGGCGTTCTGGCCCGCGCCGGTGCCGTTCCCGTTGCTGCACGTGGACACCGGGCACAACTTCGACGAGGTCATCGACTTCCGCGACCGCGTGGTCGAGCAGCACGGGCTCCGGCTGGTCGTGGCGAAGGTGCAGGACTGGATCGACGACGGCAGGCTCGAAGAACGCGCCGACGGCATGCGCAACCCGCTGCAGACCACGCCGCTGCTCGACACGATCGCCGAGAACAAGTTCGACGCCGTCTTCGGCGGCGGGCGCCGCGACGAGGAACGCGCCCGCGCCAAGGAGCGGATCTTCAGTCTCCGCAACGCGTTCGGCCAGTGGGAGCCGCGGCGGCAGCGGCCGGAACTGTGGAATCTCTACAACGGCCGTCACCGCCCTGGCGAGCAGGTCCGCGTCTTCCCGCTGTCCAACTGGACCGAGGCGGACGTCTGGAACTACATCGCCAGGGAGAAGGTCGAACTGCCGTCGATCTACTACGCGCACCGGCGCGAGGTCTACCAGCGTGACGGCATGTGGCTGGCCGAAGGCCCGTGGGGCGGCCCGCGGCCGGGCGAGGAAGTGCGCGAACTGACCGTGCGCTACCGGACCGTCGGCGACGGTTCGTGCACCGGTGCCATCGAATCGACCGCCGCCACGGTGGACGAGGTCATCGCCGAGGTCTCGGCCTCCCGGCTCACCGAACGCGGCGCCACCCGCGCCGACGACCGGATGTCGGAGGCGGCGATGGAAGACCGCAAGCGGGAAGGGTACTTCTGATGTCCAGCCTCCTCAGGCTCGCGACCGCGGGCAGTGTGGACGACGGGAAGTCGACCCTGGTCGGGCGGCTCCTGTACGACACGAAATCCGTCCTCGCCGACCAGCTGGACGCGGTCACCCGCGCCAGTGTCGACAAAGGACTGTCCACACCGGACCTCTCACTGCTCGTGGACGGCCTGCGCTCGGAACGCGAACAGGGCATCACGATCGACGTGGCGTACCGGTATTTCGCGACCCCGAAGCGCAGCTTCGTGCTCGCGGACACCCCCGGCCACGTGCAGTACACGCGGAACACGGTGACCGGCGCGTCCACCGCGCAACTGGCCGTGCTGCTGGTCGACGCGCGCAAGGGCGTCATCGAGCAGACCCGCCGTCACGCCGCGGTACTCGCGCTGCTGGGCGTCCCGAACCTGGTGCTGGCGGTGAACAAGATCGACCTCGTCGGCTACGACGAAGCGACGTTCACCGTGATCGCCGAGGAGTTCGCCGGACACGCCGCGTCGCTGGGCTACGAGCGGGGTTCCGTGCTCGCGGTGCCGGTTTCGGCGCTGGTGGGCGACAACGTCGCGGAGAGGTCGGACAAGACGCCTTGGTACTTGGGCCCGACCCTGCTCGAACACCTGGAAACCGTTCCGGTGGCGCCGGATCCACACGATTCGCCGTTCCGCTTCCCGGTGCAGTACGTGATCCGGCCGAGGACGGCCGACCACCCCGACTACCGGGGGTACGCCGGGCAGATCGCGGCGGGCACCGTCCGGCCGGGCGACGAGATCGTCGTGCTCCCACAAGGACTCCGCAGCCGGGTGGAGGGCATCGACACCGCCGACGGGCCGCTCGCCGAGGCAGTGGCGGGCGCCTCGGTGACACTGCTGCTCGCCCACGACCTCGACATCTCGCGCGGGGACCTGATCGCCGCCGCCGACCGGCAGCCGGAGGTGACCGACGAGATCGCCGCGACCCTGTGCTGGCTCTCGGCCAAGGCGCTCAAGCCGGGCGCGCGGGTGCTGGTGAAACACGGGACCCGGACGGTGCAGGCCATCGTCGGCGAACTCCACGCCCGCTTCGACGAGCAGACCCTGTCCAGTGTGGACGATCCGGCCACCTTGGAGCTGAACGACATCGGCCGGGTGACCCTGCGGCTGGCCGAGGCGATCGGTGTGGACGACTACGGGGTCAGCCCGCGGACGGGCGCGTTCCTGGTCATCGACCCGAAGGACGGCGACACCCTCGCCGCCGGACTCGTCGGCGAAAGGTTCGCATGACCCCAAGCCGCACTCCGCCACTGGTCGCCGTCGCGCACGGCAGCCGCGATCCGCGGTCCGCCGCGACCATCCGCGCGCTGCTCGACGTCGCCCGTGGGCAGGCACCGGGTCTCGATCTCCGGGAGTCCTTTTTGGACCTCTCGGAGCCGTTGCTCACCGATGCCCTGCGGGGGCTGTACGCCGAGGGGCATCGCGAGGTCGTCGTGGTGCCGCTGCTGCTCGGCGTGGCTTACCACGCCCGGGTCGATCTGCCCGCGCTCGTCGCCGAGGTGACCGCGGACTGCCCTGGCTTCGACGTGCGCGTCTCCGGGGTGCTGGGCATCGATCCGCTCATCGAGACGGTCGCACTGGACCGGCTCACCGAGGCCGGCGCCGATCTGGACGACCCGGAACTGGGCGTCCTGCTCGCGGGCGTCGGCTCGTCGAACGTCGCGGCGAACGACGCGGTCGCCGGGATCACCACCCGCTGGCACCTGCGGCGCGGGCTCCTCGCGACCCCCGCCTTCGCCAGCGCCGCCCAGCCGGACGTACCCGCCGCCATCGCGCGGCTGCGGCTCAACGGCGCCCGTCGGCTCGCTGTCGCGGGCTGGTTCCTCGCGCCGGGACTGCTGCCGGACCGGATCGCGCGCCTGGCCCGCGAAGCCGACCCGTCGGTGATCGTCGCCGGACCACTGGGCCCGGATCCGCGGATCGCGGGTCTCGTCCTGGAACGCTACTCGGCCGCCGCGGCCCGGCTCGCCGCCTGATCCCTCTATCGGCACAGTAGCGCGGCCTGTCCCGTTCGGGCGCTTGATACCGATCTTCGGAGGGTCTTGTTCCCAGTTCCGTGACGCCTCGCGTATGGGAACAGAGATTTCTTGACGGGTTACTTAACTTGCCGGTAACTCTCTAAACGCTGCGCAGCTCCCTTTCTCCCCATCGAACCCCCAGGTAGGTGGAACATGAAGGCTGCCATCCGTGCCCTCGTCTGCGCCTCGGCCGTACTCGTCCCGCTCGCCGGCCTCGCCGCACCGGCTTCGGCGGCGACCACCGTCGTCTTCGACTGCGAGGCGAAACCGCCGCTCGTCGGCAACAAGTACCTCAAGCTCAACCAGGACGCCGACGTCACCGCGCCGGCCACCGTCGCCCCCGGCGCCGCACTCGACGTCGTCATCGACCCGGCGGCCAACACCGTCCCGGCCGAGGTCAGCGGCTACCAGGTCAAGCACATCAAGGACTTCGCACTGAAGATCCCGATCCCGGCGAACTCGACCTGGGTGGGCGCCGACCTCACCGGCGGCTCCGGCATCGGCTCGACGCCGCCGAAGATCACCGTCTCGGACAGCGTCGCGACGCTGAGCTTCCCCGGCCCGATCGCGGGCGGCTCGACGTTCGAACTGCCGACCGTGACCGCGCATCTCACCGCGGGCACCTCCGGCAGCATCGAAACGAAGCTGGGAGGAACCGGCTACGGCGACCCGGGGCTGACCTTCACCGCGGTGGTCAGCGCGGGCTTCGACGTCTCGGCGCCGACGTCCTGTTTCCCGAACCCGAGCCCGACCTTCACCACGACGACGATCGGCTGAACCGCGCCTGCGCCACCATCGGAGCATGGTGGCGCAGGCCACTGCCCGGTCTGACCGGGCTGTGCGAAGGTGTGGCCATGGCTGACGAACTGGTGCACTACGACGTGGTGGGCGGCACCGCCACGATCACCTTGGACTCCCCGCACAACCGCAACGCGCTCTCCGCCCAGCTCCGCCGTGAGCTGAGCGAGTCGCTGGACAAGGCACGGGCGGACGACGCGGTACGGGTCATCGTGCTCACCCACACCGGCCCGGTGTTCTGCGCCGGGATGGACCTCAAGGAGGCCCGCGGGGCCGGCGCGGGCGACCAGGGCGTCAACGAGTTCCCCAAGATCCTCGAGCAGCTGTGGACCAGCCCCAAGCCGGTGGTGGCGAAGCTGGCGGGCCCCGCGCGGGCGGGCGGCATCGGCATGGTGGCCGCGACCGACATCGCCGTCGCCGTCCACGAGGCGACCTTCGCCTTCTCCGAGGTGCGGATCGGCGTCGTGCCCGCCATCATCTCGCTCACCGTGCTGCCCCGGCTCACCGCCCGTGCCGCGCACGAACTGTTCCTGACCGGCGACACCTTCGACGCGAAGCGGGCCGTCGAGATCGGCCTGCTGAACTCGGCGGTCCCGGCCGAAGAACTCGACGGCGAGGTCGCCCGCTACGTCAAGGCGCTCGCCCTCGGCGGCCCGAAGGCGCTCGCGGCGACGAAGGAACTGCTGAGCAAGCCTCGCCCCGCGACGCCGAGTGAGGGCTTCGAGGCCATGAACAAGCTGTCCGTCGGTTTCTTCGCGAGCGAAGAGGGCCAGGAGGGCATCACGGCCTTCGCGCAGAAGCGCAAGCCGAACTGGGTGCCCGAAGGCTAGTCCGGCAGGACGACGGTGAGGCGCCGGGAGTCCCTTCGGTCACCGGAGGGCCCCAGCGCCCGCTGCGCGTCGGAAAGCACGCTGCGGATCGCCAGGTAGGCCTTGGGATCACGCTCCCTGAGCAGCGAGGAACCGGACCAGATCAGCACATGCTCCCCCGCCGGGAGCCAGGACAGGTCGGTCAGGCAGTCGTAGAGCGCGTCGAGGTTCTTCCCGAAGTACTCGGGGAACGACAGGGCCTCCGCGATCGCGTCGAGCGTGGTGGCCTTGTCGACCGTCCGGCCGCCCTCGATCAGATGCGGGCGCGCGCCCCGCGCGAAGGCCTTGTCCGCCTCGCTCTTCTCCACGTCGCTCATCGGCTGGTGTCCACTACGACGAAGGACTTGTAGTGGTCTTCGGTGTAGTACAGCTCCTTGGCCGAGCCGGTCACCAGCCGCCGGGCGCCGCGATCCGGGCTGCCCGGCGTCTTGACCGTGTACTCCCGGTAGTAGCCGGAGTCCTTGGCTGGCAAGACCTTCTCCCGGTTCTGGAAGGGGACGTCATCATTGCGCGGATACGGGTACGGCCCGCCGGCCTTGATGAGGCGCCAGGTTTCCGACGCCTGAGGGGGCAGCCCGGTGAGCGGTTTGACCGGCAGTCCGGACTCCTCGCCCGCGACCTTGCCCTTGGCCCGGCTCGCCGCGGCCTCGCCCGACGGCGCGGGCGAAGCGGACGAACTCGCCGGAGCCGAGGTGCTCTTCGTGTCGTCACCGCTGATGCCGTCCTTGACGAACCAGCCGGCGAGCACCAGCACGATCAGCCCGATCAGGGCGGCGGTGATCCGCCTACGGTTGAACATGGTGCGCCAGCTTAGGAGGACCGGTCGGAGTCGTTCGCATCGCGGGCCGTGCCGAAGAGCCGGGCGACCTTGCCGAAGGCGGTGTCCAGCAGCCAGGCCGCGACCAGGCACAGCGGCACCACGACCGCCATGACCAGCACGAATTGCACGGGGAACGGGGCCTGCGCGAGCCACAGCTCGACGCCGTCCCACCAGTCAGCAAGCCCGTTGAACACACTGTGAGCCTACGCTCGCGGCCTCTGCCACCACCGGTCAGGCCATGTAGGTTGCTGACATGTTCGCCGTTTACGCTTCCGAACCCAACGCCGAAAAGCCGCTGGACTCGCTCGTGATCGGCGAGCGACCCGAGCCCGAAGTACCCGAGGGCTGGGTGCGTGTCGCCATCAAGGCCGCCAGCCTCAACATGCACGACCTGTGGACGCTGCGCGGGGTCGGCATCAAACCCGAGCAGTTCCCGATGATCCTGGGCTGCGACGGCGCGGGCACCCTCGACGACGGCACCGAGGTCGTCCTCCACTCGGTGATCAACGCGCCGGGCTGGCAGGGCGACGACACCCTCGACCCGAAGCGCACCCTGCTGACCGAGAAACACCAGGGCAGCTTCGCCGAGCAGGTCGTCGTCCCGGCGCGGAACGTCGTGCCGAAGCCGGCCGGGCTGAGCTTCGCGGAAGCCTCGACCATGGGCACGGCGTGGCTGACGGCCTACCGGATGCTGTTCGTGAAGTCCGGGCTGCGGCCGGGGCAGACGATGCTCGTCCAGGGTGCCTCCGGCGGTGTCTCGACGGCGCTGATCCAGCTCGGGCGTGCGGCCGGATTCCGGGTTTGGGTGACCGGGCGTAGCGAAGAAAAGCGTGCGCTGGCCGAGAATCTGGGCGCACATCAGACCTTTGAGTCCGGTGCGCGGCTGCCGGAGCGGGTGGACGCGGTCTTCGAGACCGTGGGCAAGGCGACGTGGTCACACTCGGTCAAGTCGCTCAAACCGGGCGGCATCATCGTCGTTTCCGGGTCGACCAGCGGTCCGGACGCTCACGCGGAGTTGCAGCGTGTGTTCTTTCTGCAACTGCGTATCGCGGGTTCGACGATGGGGACCAGGGACGAACTGAACGATCTCCTCGCCTATCTGGAACTCACCGGCGTCCGTCCGCATATCGGCGCCGAACTGCCGTTCACGGAAGCCGAGACCGGGTTTAAGAACATGCTCGACGGGGAAACTTCGGGCAAGGTGGTTTTCACGCATTGATCGGAGGGGTGAGTCCTCCCCCTCACCGCGATCAAGCGCGCACATGAGCGCACGTCCGCGCGGTCCACGCAGGTCAAACAACCATTTTGCGGTCTTGTCAAGTGTCAAGAACGTTATGACTCAGCGAGCTTTTCACGACCAAAGTTCGACCAAAATCCGACCTCTCGCGGTTAGCCTTGAGGTATGACCGCATCGCAGCGGCCCGAACCGGCGGACCCCGGGGGCCGGAACAGCACCGACGCCGACCCCATCCGGGTCTCCTTCCGGCGCTACGCCGGCGTACGCACCAGAGTGCTCGAAGTCGGACCGCAGCCGGTGGAACCCGCCGACCGCGCGCCGCGGCGGGTGCTCGGCAAGCGGGCCACCGCACGCGGACACGCGAAGCCGACGGCACCGAGGCTGGTGCTGCTGCACGGCTACTGCGACAGCGCCGACACCTGGCGCCCCGTCCTGGAGCTGCTCGCGGCCGCCGGTGTTCCGGCGGTCGCGGTCGATCTGCCCGGATTCGGTGACGCTCAGCCGCTGCGGCCGGGCCCGATGCTCCCGCAGCTGGACGCCTTCGCCGCGGCCGTGATCAAGGAGCAGGCCGTACTCGGCACAGTGGTGCTCGCCGGGAACTCGCTCGGCGGCACGATGAGCCTGCGCGCCGCGGAGAACCACCGGCTGCCGGTCGCGGGCGTGGTGTCGATCGCCGCCCCTGGTTTCGTGGACAGCTGGCTGATCCGCACCGTGGCGCGCTATCCGTTGCCGCTGCGGATGTACTCGGCCCTGCCGCTGCCGATCCCCGGCTTCGTCGTCCGCGCCGTCGCCGAGCAGGTCGTGCCCCGGCTGCTCTACGCGAACGCCACCGCCGCGGACGCCGAGCAGGTCCGCCGGTTCACGTCGCTGTTCCCGGACTACCGCTCCACCACCAGCCGGCTCGAACAGGCGAGGCAACTCGTCGAAGAGCTGACGGACGCATACCGGCTCGAAGAGATCCGCGTCCCGCTCCTGGTGGTCGTCTGCGGTAAGGACAAGCTGGTCAGCGCCGCCTCCGGACGGCAGCTGCACGCGCTGGTCCCGCACAGCAGGCTGATGGTGCGCGAAGACTGGGGACACTGCCCCCAGCTCGACGACCCCATCGAGATCTCCGAGTTGCTGACGTACTTCTCCGCCAGCGCGTCCAGGCCGTCGAAGATCGCCGCTCGCGTGGCGGCCGAAGTGAGCGAGGACACTGTCGCCGGATAGGTGCGCTCTCCCGTTATCCGACCAGTGCCCTGGCGATGGCGAGGAAGTCGCGGAGTGCGGGATGTGAGGAGTGCGGCGGCCAAGCCAGATATACGGTGACAGGGGGAGCGTCGCTGAGGGGAACGTAGACGATCTCGGGGCGCTGATACAGCTGGCTGCTCGGGTCCGGCGTGATTCCGAGTCCTGCCCCGGCCGCGATGTTGCTCAACCAGTCGTCGACGGTGGCCACCTCGACCGTGACGGCGGGTCGCCGGTTCTCTTCCCACAGGTAGGGCTCGGTCGTCCCGGAAGCGGTGTTGACGACCAGGTCGTACGGGACCAGCTCCCCGAGAGTCACCGATCGACGGTTCGCCAGCTGATGCTGAGCGGGGACCGCGGCCAGACGTGCCTCCCGATAGAGCAGCTCGTGCCGGTATCGCGACCCTGGCCGCTGTCCCCTCACCACGGCGATGTCGATGACAGCCTCGTCCAGCTTGACGTAGAGGTCATCGACCTGTCGCAGCTGCAGTGGGTATTCCGGGTGTTCGACCCGCCATCGCTGGATCAGATTCGTGGTGAATCGCCCCAGTGCCGCCCAGGCATGCCCCACTCGTAACGGCCTCGGGGCGTCGAACGGGCTTGATACGGCCTCGGTAAACGCGTTGACGGCCTGTGTCGCCTTTGCCCGGAAGGCCATTCCCGCGGCGGTGAGTTCCACCCCTTTTGCCGACCGGCGCAGCAACGTGGCTCCTACCTGCTGTTCGAGCTGGGAAAGCGTCCGCGACAGGGCGGGCTGGGTCACCCTCAACAGTCGCGCCGCGCGACTGATACTGCCCTCCTCGGCTGCCGCGAGAAACGCTTCCAGGTGCCTGAACTCAACCCCCATAACCGCCAAGCATACCGTCATTCGAAACGAGCATTATCGCAAGGGTTTCGAGCGGTGATATAAAGAACCGCACCCACCCAGCAGGAAATCGCACTCAGACAGCTGTGCGATGAAGTCGCCGCGCACAAGTCCGAAAAGTACGAACTTACCGGGAGGAAATCGGTGCGCTCTCATATCGTGGGCAAAGTCGAACTGGACAGGGCCAGACTTCAACAGGACCTTGAAGCACTGGCCGCGATTCCACGTGTCGAGGAAGAGTACGACGAATTCAGCTCCGGATACTGGAAGAACCTTTCGCTCTGGAACTCCAGCGGCGAGGCGGACGACACCATGTATCGGGACATCCAGGGAGCGGCGAAGCCGACAGCGCACGCCACCAAAGCACCCTACCTGGACGAACTGATCCGAACGGTTTTCGACCCGAAGATCGTCAAGATGGCTCGAGCCCGCAACCTGGTGGACGCCATGGTCATCCCGCACCGGGACTTCATCGAGCTGGACAAGGACAACGACCAGTACTTCCGCACGTTCATGGTCCTCGAAGACAACGAATCCGCCTTCCATTCCGATGACGACACCGTTATCCACATGCATCCGGGCGAGATCTGGTACCTCGACGCCGCCGCCCCGCATTCTGCGGTCAATTTCTCCTCGAACAGCAGGCAGTCCTTGTGCGTCGACTTCGCTTTCGACGGACCCTTCACGGAAGATCAAATCTTCTCCGAAAAATCGTTCTATCAGCCTGCCTTGAAGCCAGATATCGTGGCCAGGAAGCCATTCACCGACGAACATCGCAACAAGCTCGTCCGACTCGGCGAGGTCATCGACAAGGACAACTTCAAAGACATCTTGTTCTTGATGTCGCGGGTGCATTACCGGTACGACGTGCCTGCCGCCGAGACCTATACGTGGTTCATCGAAGCCTGCCACCTGGCCGACGACGCGACGTTGGTAGCGAGAGCGGAGGGGGTACGCGACTACATGATCGGTCAGCGCGCCCTCGGTGAGCGGCTCCTCGCCGTCGCCTGACCCACCTCGAAGTGGGGAGACCCGTTTTCCCGGGTCTCCCCACCCAAGCGGAAGAACCGGCTACCGATGCCCGAAGTCGCATCTCCATCCCGTGTCAGCTGGCTCAAGGTCGGCGCTCCGATAGCGTTCGTGCTCATGTGGGCCAGCGGCGCGATCGCCGTGCTGTACGGCCTCGAGCACTCTTCGGTGGTGACGTTTCTGCTGTTACGCGCCGTCGGCGCGGCCGCGATCTCCTGGCTGGTGTGGCTGGGCGTGCGTGATCGACTGCCCGCTCGCCGGGGACAGTGGGCACGCTTGATCGCTGTCGCACTCCTACTTCAGGTGTTTTACCAGGGATTCTTCTTCCTGGCATTGGGGACGGGGGCGCCGGCGGGAGTGGTCGCGGTGCTGGTCGGGTTCCAACCGGTCCTCACCGCGATCTTGACCCGCCCCGGCTACGACCCCACCCTGTACGCGGGTCTGGCGCTGGGCTTCGCCGGGGTCGTGGTCACCTCCGCGTCGGGAATCGACCTGAGTGAGGTCGGCAGCGTGCTGGGCGTCGTGTTCTCCATCGCGGCACTGATCGGCATCACGGCGGGAACGCTGGTGCAGGCTCGCACGGTCGGCGTCGGGGTGTGGGCCTCCCTGGCTTTGCAAAGCACCATCAGTGCCGTCGTCTACGCCCTTGTCGCCCTCACCACAGGAACCGTGAGCGCGCAGGCGAACTTCGAGCTCGTCGCCGCGGTGGGATGGATGGTCCTGGTCGTGTCCGTCGGAGCGACCGCGCTGCTGTACTTGATGATCGGCAAAGGTGAAGCCACCAAGGTGACCAGCTTGTTCTACTGCGTTCCACCGGTCACAGCGTTGCTGGACTGGGCGTTCTTCGGACGGTTCCTCACCGGCTGGGAGATCGCGGGCGTCGTTCTTGTCTCCTTGGCGGTCGCGCTGACTCAGCGCGCGAAAGAAAGTCACGCTCACAAGCCGAGGCAAACCAGCGACGCATAGTGCACGAACCGCCCCGACACGGGACACCCTGTTCACCCACTCGGAGGACACAGCTTAGTCTCCCACTCGGACTGCGACCCAGTCCGAAGGCACAACCTGTTGGGAGACGACGATGTCCGCACCGCGCAGTCTGGGCTCGGGAACCGGGATATTCCGACGCAAACCGATCGATCAGATCCAAGAACTCAGTGACAACGGCGGCGGGCTGCACCGCACGCTGGGGCTCCGCCAGCTGACCGCGATCGGCGTCGGCGGCATCATCGGCGCGGGGATCTTCTCCCTGGCCGGTGCGGTCGCGAACGAGAAGGCCGGCCCCGCCGTGCTCATCTCGTTCCTCATCGCGGGGATCGCCAGCGCGGCGGCCGCGTTCTCCTACGCCGAATTCGCCGGGCTGATCCCCCGTGCCGGTTCCGCCTACACCTATGGCTACACCGTGCTGGGCGAGATCGTCGGCTGGTTCATCGGCTGGGACCTGCTGTTGGAGTACACGGCCATCGTGGCGGTGGTCGCGATCGGCATCTCCGGCTACTTCAACGAGTTGCTGGGTTATCTCGACATCAAGCTTCCGTTGTGGATGCTGGGTGCTCCGGGCACCGAGAAGGCCGACGTCGCATCCGGCTCGTACAAGATCAACCTGTTCGCCGTGCTGCTGTGCCTGCTGATCGCCTTCATCCTCAACCAGGGCATGAAGAACGCGGCCCGGTTCGAGACGCTGCTGGTCTACCTCAAAGTCGGCCTGGTCCTGCTGGTGATCGTGGTCGGCGTCTTCCACATCAACACCGACAACTACTCGAACTTCTTCCCGTTCGGTCTCAGTGGTGCCTTCACGGGCGCGGCGACGGTGTTCTTCGCGGTCTTCGGCTACGACGCCATGTCCACCGCGGCCGAGGAATCGACCGACTCCCAAAAGCACATGCCGAAGGCGATCATCTACTCGCTCGCCATCTCGATGGTGCTCTACGTGCTGGCATGCCTGGTCCTGACCGGCATGGTCAACTACAAGGACATCGACAGCGAAGCCGCGTTCTCCAGTGCCTTCGCGGGGATCGGGATGAAGTGGCTCGGCCTTATCATCGCGGTCGGCGCGATCATCGGCATCACCACGGTGTTGTTCACCTTTCTCATGGGCGCGAGCCGGGTCGGCTACTCGATGAGCCGCGACGGCCTGCTGCCCAAGTGGTTCGGCAAGACCCACCCGGTGCGCAAGGTGCCGAGCCGGATGACGTGGGTGCTCGGCATAGCGTCCGCGGTCATCGCGGGCCTGCTGCCGATCGGCGAAGCCGCCGAACTGACCAACATCGGCATCCTGCTCGCGTTCGTGGTCGTCTGCGTCGCGGTGATCGTGTTGCGCTACAAGCAGCCCGACCTGCCGCGGTCCTTCAAGACCCCGGGCATGCCGGTCGTGCCGATCATCGGCGTCGTCTTCTCGATCTGGCTGATCACGTTCCTGAACTACCACACCTGGCTGCGGTTCGCGGCCTGGTTCGGCCTCGGCCTGATCATCTACTTCGCCTACAGCCGCCGTCACTCCGCGTTGAACGCGAACAACGGCGACGCGAAGCAGGTCAGCGGAGACGACTCAACCGCGTAGCGGCTTCGCGGGCTTCGGCCTGGAGGCGTTCGACGATCGACGCCGCCGGGCCGGAGCCCGCGAGTTCGTAGGTCTGCCCGGCATAGAGGGACATGATCTCCGCGTCCCCCGCCTTGCCCGCCGCCGCGCGGATCGGTTTGGTCAGATTGTTGACCTCCGGATACGCCGACGGCGCCGTGGCCGAGAAGTCCGCGACCGCACGATTGACCAAGGAGCGCGCGGGACGACCGCTGAACGCCCTGGTGAACGCTGTCGGCCTGCCTCCGTTCGCCAGCGCCTGCCGGTGCGCGGGCTGCGTCCCGGCCTCGTCCGCCCTCAGGAACGCGGTGCCCAGCTGAGCCGCGACCGCGCCTGCCGCCAGCACCGCTGCGATATCCGCGCCGTGCACGAGCCCACCGGTCGCGACGAGCGGCAAGTCCGTACGCGCCGAAACCAGGCGAAGCAGGCTGAGCACGCCGTACTGCGGTCCCCCGCCTTCGGCCTCGGGCTCGTCAGCGAAAAGCCCTCGATGCGCTCCGGCCTCGAAGCCCTGGACCACGAGAGCGTCCGCGCCGACCGCTATCGCCCGTTCGGCTTCCGCCGGGTTGGTGACCGTGACGGCCACTTCGCTCCCGTTGGCGTGCAGGCGCCCGACGTCCTCCGGCGACGGAACGCCGAAGGTGAAGGAAACGACCGGCACCTTCCGCTCCAGCACCACCTCGAGCTTCGCGGTGTAGGCGTCGTCATCCCAGCGTGGCTCGCCGGGTTCGACACCGTGGCGCTCGGCTTCCGCACGCCAGCGCCCGATATGGCCACCGAGGTCGGTCTCGGCGGCGCCACCCGGGACGAAGAGATTCACCCCGAACGGCTCACCCGTGAGTTCGGCCGTCTTGGCGATCCGGTCCGCGAGGGCATCGGCGCTCAGATAGCCCCCGGCCAGGAATCCGAAGCCGCCCGCCGCGGTCACCGCGGCCACGAGTTCGGGAGTGGTCGGCCCACCGGCCATGGGAGCCGCGATCACCGGGAAACGCAGGTCTTCGAACACGCTTCCGACGATAGTCCTCTCACCACGACACGGAATGTGACGTGCGAGTCACGTCAAGCTTCCTCCTTGGTGGTCTAGACCTTTATGGGCGAAAATGCGACGATCGGACCGGTCGTGACGAGCGTCACGTCTCCCGTCCCCCAGGAGGCCCTGGTGAAGAACTGGAAAGCACGGCTGGGCCGCGCCTTCGTCGGGGTGGCGCTGCTCGCCGGCGTCACCACCGCGGCCGCCCCCGTCGCCGGCGCGGCCACCCCGCCACTGCAGGCGATCGTCCCCGCGCCGGTCTCGGCCCAAGCCGTCGCGGGCTCCGACCACACTCTGACCGCGAACACGAAGATCTACACCCAGGCCGGTTCGGCGCCTGCCAAGGCTGTCGGCGATTACCTCGCCGACGTCCTGCGCAAGTCCACCGGCTTCGCCCTGCCCGTTTCGGACGCGCCGTCGGGCACCCCCGCCGACGGCATCTCGCTTCTGTTGTCCGGTGCCAACCCCAGCGTCGGTGACCAGGGCTACCAACTGAGTTCGAGGTCCGCTTCGGTCGTCCTGCGCGCGACGACCGCGCAAGGACTCTTCGGCGGTGTCCAGACACTGCGGCAGTTGCTGCCCGGCAAGATCGAGAGCCCCACGGTGCAGGCGGGCCCCTGGCCGATCCCGGGCGCCGACATCCTGGACTACCCGCGCTTCGGCTACCGCGGCGCGATGCTCGACGTCGCCCGGCACTTCCACCCGGTCGCGACGGTCAAACGGTACCTCGATCAGCTGGCGCAGTACAAGATCAACAACCTGCACCTGCATCTGGCCGACGACCAGGGCTGGCGGATCCAGATCGACAGCTGGCCACGGCTGGCCACCTACGGCGGCAGCACCCAGGTCGGCGGCGGCGCCGGTGGCTACTACACGAAGGCGCAGTACACCGAGATCGTGAACTACGCGGCTTCGCGGTTCATCACGATCATCCCGGAGATCGACATGCCGGGGCACACCAACGCCGCCCAGGCCTCCTACGCGGAGCTGAACTGCAACAACACCGCTCCCCCGCTGCGCACCGACACCGCGGTCGGCTACAGCTCGCTCTGCATCTCGAAGGAGATCACCTACACCTTCGTCAACGACGTCATCCGGGAGATCGCGGCGCTGACGCCAGGGCCGTACTTCCACCTCGGCGGTGACGAGGCCCAGGCCACCAGCGACGCGGACTACCGCACCTTCATGAACCGTGTGCTGCCCATGGTGGCGGCCGCCGGGAAACAGGTCGTCGGCTGGCACGAGATCGGCAAGGCCACCCTGCCCGCGACGGCGACCCCGCAGTTCTGGGGGACGACGACGTCCAGCACGGAGGTCTCTAACGCGGTCGCGCGCGGCAGCAAGGTGATTCTGTCGCCGGCGAACAAGGCGTACCTGGACATGAAGTACAACTCCAGCACGCCGATCGGGCTCTCGTGGGCGGGCTACATCGAGGTCCAGGACGCCTACAACTGGAACCCGGGCGCCTACCTCTCCGGCGTGCCCGAGTCCGCCGTTCGCGGCGTCGAATCCCCGCTGTGGACCGAAACCGTGGTGACCCCGGCGAACATCGACTACCTCGCCTTCCCGAGGCTCCCGGCGCACGCCGAACTCGGCTGGTCTCCGTGGTCGACGCACGATTGGAACGCCTTCCGGACGCGCCTCGGCGCCCAGGCTCCACGCTGGCAGGCGCAGGGCATCGGCTACTACGCGTCGGGCCAGGTGCCTTGGGAGACCGGGTCCGGCAACCCTGGCTCCTGCTCGCTCCCGGCGTGGGACCGCGCCGCCGTCTACACCGGCGGGGCGACCGTCTCCCACAACGGGCACAAATGGACCGCGCAGTGGTGGACACAGGGCGAGGAACCGGGCGCGGGCGGCCAATGGGGCGTCTGGCGCGACAACGGCACCTGCTGATCGCCACCGGCCCGCTCGGCCCCTTCACCGGGCCGGGCGGGTTACGGTGGATCCATGGCCGCAGACCTCGGATTCGTCCGCACTCTTTCCTTGCGTGAAAACGGACTCGCGACCGTCTCGACGGTCCGCGCGGACGGCACCGTGCACTCGTCGGTGGTGAACGCCGGGGTGATCGAAGACCCGGTCACGAAGGCGCCGGGAGTCGCCTTCGTCGCGATCGGCGGGGCGAAGAAACTCGCGCTGTTCCGCCGCGCGGGCCACGCCACGATCACCTTCCGCCGCGGCTGGGAATGGGCGGCGGTCCAGGGCGAAGTCCACCTCATCGGCCCTGACGACCCGGACCCGGATTTCGATCCGGCCGGTCTCCCCCGGCTGCTGCGCGACGTCTTCATCGCGGCGACGGGGACCCACGACGACTGGGACGAATACGACCGTGTGATGGCCGCCGAACGCCGTGTCGCGGTCTTCGTCACCGCGAACCGCGTCACCGGGAACAGCTGACATGGAAAAGGCCGCCCGACAACGCGTCGGGCGGCCTTTTCCGGGTGCCGTCTACTTCTTCTTGGTGTTGTCCTCTGTGGACAGTGCGGCGACGAAGGCCTCTTGCGGGACCTCGACCCGGCCGACGGTCTTCATCCGCTTCTTGCCTTCCTTCTGCTTCTCCAGCAGCTTGCGCTTACGCGAGATGTCACCGCCGTAACACTTCGCGAGCACGTCCTTGCGGATCGCGCGAATGGTCTCGCGGGCGATGATGCGGGCGCCGATGGCGGCCTGGATCGGCACCTCGAAGTTCTGCCGCGGGATCAGCTCACGAAGCCGGTTCACCATGCGGTTGCCGTAGTTGTAGGCGTCGTCCTTGTGCACGATCGCGGAAAACGCGTCGACACCTTCGCCCTGCAGCAGGATGTCCACCTTGACCAGGTCCGCCGCCTGCGTCCCTGCCTCTTCGTAGTCCAGCGAGGCGTAGCCACGCGTACGCGACTTCAGCGTGTCGAAGAAGTCGAAGATGATCTCGCCCAGCGGCAGGTTGTACCGCAGCTCGACCCTGTCCTCGGACAGGTAGTCCATCCCGAGCAGCTGACCGCGCTTGTTCTGGCACAGCTCCATGATCGTGCCGATGAACTCCGACGGCGCCAGGATGCTCACCTTGCTGACCGGTTCGAGCACCTTGTCGATCTTGTTCCCGGTCGGCCAGTCCGAGGGGTTGGTGACGTGGATTTCCTTGCCGTCGTCCAGCACCACGTCGTAGACCACGTTCGGCGCGGTGGAGATCAGGTCGAGACCGAACTCGCGCTCCAGGCGGTCGCGGGTGATCTCCAGGTGCAGCAGGCCGAGGAAACCGCAGCGGAAGCCGAAGCCGAGCGCCACCGACGTCTCGGGCTCGTAGTCGAGCGCGGCGTCGTTGAGCTGGAGCTTGTCCAGGGCCTCGCGCAGGTCCGGGTAGTCCGAACCGTCCACCGGGTACAGCCCGGAGTAGACCATCGGCTTCGGCTCGCGGTAACCGGCGAGCGGCTCCTTCGCGCCCTGGCGCTCGGAGGTGACGGTGTCACCGACCTTCGACTGCCGGACGTCCTTCACCCCGGTGATGAGGTAACCCACCTCACCGACACCCAGCCCCTTGCTGGCCTTGGGCTCCGGCGAGATGATCCCGACCTCGAGGAGTTCGTGCGTGGCGCCGGTGGACATCATCTTGATCCGCTCGCGCGGCGTGATCTTGCCGTCGACGACCCTGATGTAGGTCACGACGCCCCGGTAGGTGTCGTACACCGAGTCGAAGATCATCGCCCGTGCCGGGGCGTCGGCGTCACCCTGCGGTGCGGGCACCTGCTTCACCACCGCGTCGAGCAGGTCGCCGACTCCGACGCCGGTCTTGGCGGATACCCGCAGCACGTCCGAAGGCTCGCAGCCGATGATGTGCGCGATCTCGGCCGCGTACTTGTCCGGATCGGCCGACGGCAGGTCGATCTTGTTGAGCACCGGGATGATCTGGAGGTTGTTCTCCAGCGCGAGGTACAGGTTGGCCAGTGTCTGCGCCTCGATGCCCTGAGCGGCGTCGACCAGCAGAACGGCTCCTTCGCACGCCTCAAGCGCGCGAGAGACCTCGTACGTGAAGTCGACGTGCCCAGGGGTGTCGATCATGTGCAGGACGTGGTCCTGACCGTCGACCTTCCAGGGCAGCCGCACGTTCTGAGCCTTGATCGTGATGCCGCGTTCCCGCTCGATGTCCATCCGGTCGAGGTACTGCGCGCGCATCGCCCGCTCCTCGACCACGCCGGTGAGCTGCAGCATCCGGTCGGCCAGGGTCGACTTGCCGTGGTCGATGTGCGCGATGATGCAGAAGTTCCGGATGAGCTCCGGGGGCGTGAACGTGGTGTCGGCGAACGTCGTCAACGGGTTTCCTCGCGAAGGTCGGGGTGTGCCAGCTCTATGCTCCCATGCCGCTCCGGGTGGGAGTGGGGGTCATCCCCGATGCGGGCCTTGGCGAGCTGTGGTGCCCTCGAAGTATGAGTTCATCACTGACCGAAATGCTCGATCGCACGTTCGGCCATCCCAGAGGACTGCTCGGCCGGTTCGGTGGCCTGGCGATGGCGCACGGCAACGCCGCCACCGAACTTCGCGTCGTCGAATTGGCGTCGATCGAATCCGGGGAAACCGCCCTCGTCGTGGGTCCCGGCCCAGGTGTCGGCCTGCAGGCCGCCGCCGAACGCGCCGGCCGCGCCATCGGCGTCGACCCGTCGGAGGAGATGCTCGCCCGCTCCCGCCGCCGGTGCGGCGACCAGGTGGAGCTGCGCCGTGGCACGGCGGACTCCACGGGTGAGCCGGACGAGAGCGTCGACGTGGTCCTGAGCGTCAACAACGTGCAGCTGTGGGAGGACCGGGCGGCCGGGTTCGCCGAGTTGTTCCGTGTGCTGCGGCCCGGCGGCAGGCTGCTGCTGTCGTCGCACGAGAAGTGGCTGCCGGTGTCCCGGCACGAACTGGCCGACGAAGCGGCCGCGGCCGGCTTCACCGACCTCCAGACCTGGACCTGGGATCCGCCCGGGTTCGGCGCGTCCCTGGCCGCTCAGCTCCGCGCGATCAAACCCCACTCGGTCGAACCCACGGCCTAACGTGGGTCGGTGCGCAAGGGATGCTCACGTGGCACCTCGACCAGCACGATCCTGGTGCCGTCCGGGTCGGCGATCCACGCCTCGTCCAGGCCCCACGGTTCACGGCGCGCTTCGCGAACCGGCTCCAGCCCCTTCGCGGCGAGTTCCTTGAGCGCCGCGGGCAGATCCCGGACCTGTAGCCACAAGGCGACGTCAGGCGTCGGGCCGGTTTCCCCGGTTCCGACGATCTCGATCGACCCGTTCCCGGCGAAGAACACCGTTCCGCCGGGGAACTCCTTGTCGATCGCCAGGCCCAGGGTGTCCCGATAGAACGCCGTCGACACGTCGGGATCCTTCGGGTGGATCAGCACCCTGCTGCTCAGCACGTCCATGGCTCAATCCCTACCGGATGCGTTCACGCCATCGCAATCGCGGTGATGCCGGCCAGCACCACCACCGAACCCAGCAGCCTGCGGACGGCGTTGGCCTCCCCCAGCACCAGCCAGGCGGCCAGCCCGCCCAGGACGATGCTCAGCTCCCTCGCGGGTGCGACGAGGCTCACGGGAGCGAGCTGGAGGGCGTAGAGGACCAGCAGATAGGCGACCGGGGAGAGCACGCCGACGAGGACGATTTCGCGCTTGTGCTCGCGCCAGAGCCACGAGACCTCTTCGCGGTCCTTCAGCGCGTACGGAGCCATCAGCAAGCTCTGCACGATCGCCCCCGATCCGAAGTAGACGATCGGGGGCACGCCGAGACCGGTGACCGAATGCGCGTCCCACAGCGTGTAGGCGGCGATCGTGAGCCCGGTCAGCAGGCCGTACGCCACGCCCTTGCGCCGGGCGGCGTGGTCCGCGGCGTCGGCGTGCGCCGGAGCGCGCCCGGTACCGATGACCAGCACCCCTCCGACCACGAGGAAGGCACCCACCAGGCCGAGCGGGCCCGGCCGCTCACCGAGCAGCACCACGGCCGCGAGCACCGAGATCAGCGGCCCGGTACCGCGGGCGAGGGGGTATACGACGGACAGGTCGCCGACGGCGTACCCCCGCTGGAGGACGACGCCGTAGGTGACGTGCAGCACCGCCGTGACCGCCGAGGCGAGCAGCCAAGTCCACTGTGGACGCTGCGGTTCCACGGCCAGCGAGATCACCATGACGGGGATGAGCATGACCGCGGAGAGGCTGTAGTAGGCCCAGACGAACCGGGCCCCGCCGCGGCGGATCCGCTTGGCGGCCAGGTTCCAGCCGGCGTGGATGACGGCGGCGGCGAGGACCAAGGACAGAGCGGTGGCGTTCACTGTGGACCTTTCACGTTTCCCGCGCATGCGGAAAACCCGGTCCTCCAGGCTTTTGTCCCGTCAGATGAACGGCGGCGCTTCCGGCTCCGCCGATGGTGCCGCTCGGACCTGACCCGCCTGCCCTGATTGTGTGCTTCGCTGGGCGGGCAAGCGGCGGAACCCTAGGCACTGCGATCTTCACCGTACCGCAATCGCACGTCCGGAGGCGGCCGCGATCGGCCCGGGGACGGCTGTTAAGCTGGCCCTTCACCGCCGTGTGGCATTCCGTCATGGAGGAAACCCGCGCCGCTTCCGAGCGCGCAGGGCCGGTCACAGCGCGGCGGTGAAACCACCGAGAGATCAAGAAGGAGTGCCCCCGTGGCCAACATCAAGTCGCAGATCAAGCGCATCACCACCAACGAGAAGGCGCGTCAGCGCAACCAGGCGATCCGGTCCTCGGTGAAGACCGCGATCCGCAAGTTCCGCGAGGCCGCCGACTCCGGCGACAAGGCCAAGGCCCTGGAGCTGCAGAAGGACGCGGCCAAGAAGCTGGACAAGGCCGTGACCAAGGGCGTTCTCCACGCCAACCAGGCCGCCAACAAGAAGTCCGCGCTCGCGAAGCGCGCGAACTCTCTCTGATCTGCCTCGCGAAGGGCCCCGGTGACGCGAGTCGCCGGGGCCCTTCGTCATGTTCAGCGGCCGGTGCCGTGGGCGTCGACGACCTCCAGGACGGCGCGTTGCAGCGCGTACTCCGGGTCGGCCGCGACTCCCTTGACCTCGGCGTTGAGCCGGGCGACGATCCGCATCGCGGTGGCGAGACCGTCCTGACCCCAGCCGCGTGCCTGCCCCTGGGCCTTGCGCACCTTCCACGGCGGCATCCCCAGCTCGCCCGCCATCTGGTTCGGGTTCCCGCGCCCGGCGCCGGACACCCGCGCGATCGTCCGGACGGCGTCGGCGAGGGCGTCCGCGACCAGCACGTGCGGGACACCCAGCTGCATCGCCCAGCGCAGTGACTCCAGGGCCGCCGCCTTGTCGCCGGCGACGGCCTTCTCCGCGACGGCGAACCCGTTCACGTCCGCGCGGCCCCGGTGGTAGCGGCGGACAGCCTGCTCGTCCACCGTCCCCCCGGCGTCCGCCACGAGCTGTGTCGCGGCCGAGGACAGCTCACGCAGATCCGAGCCGACGGCGTCGATCAGCGCGAGCACGGCCGCGCCGTCGATCTTCCCGCCCACCCGGCGGACCTCGTTCCGGACGAAGGATTCCCGCTCAGCGGGTTTGGTCAGCTTCAGGCACTCGACGACCTCCGCCCCGGCCTTCTTCAAGGCCGCGGGAAGCGCCTTGGCGGCCTTGCTCCGGCCGCCTCCGCTGTGCACGACGACGAGCACGATGCCCTCGGCGGGCGCCTTGACGTAGGCCATCACCCCGTCGGCGAGCTCCTGCGAGATGTCGTGCGCGGATTCGAGGACGATGACCCTGCCCTCGGCGAACAGCGAGGGGCTGACCATCTCCGCGAGTGCGGGAACTGTGAGGTCCGACACCCGGATCCGGGTGAGGTCCGCCGTCGGGTCGGCCGCTTTGGCCGCGTCCGAAGCGGCGCGGACCGCGCGTTCGATCAGCAGCTCTTCCTCACCGAGAACCAGGACCAGCGGCGATGGGGCGGAAGCTTGCGTCGTCACGGGGACGATCCTCCCACTCGTCCTCTCGTGTGCTTTGTCCGGTGATGTGTTCCGGGCACGGTGGCCGGACTCCGGCCCCATGTCGTACGGTGTTGGCGAGGCGACGCGATCAAGCGCGTGCCGACAATCGAATACCGCTCATCCAGAGGGGCAGAGGGAACGGCCCGATGAAGCCCCGGCAACCGGCGTCAGCCTGTCATCCCGCGATCGCGGGGTAGCTGACGAACACGGTGCCAATTCCGGCCCGCCTCGGCGGGGCAGATGAGGAAAGGACCTCGCGATGACCGCAACCCTCGGCACGACCTCCACCACCAAGACCCCGGATCTCGGACCGGCCGTCGAACTGGTGTCGAAGGAAGAGGGACACCGGCAGCCGCTCGCCCCCGAATTCGTTTCCGCCGAGGACTTCTCACCGCTCGAGGTCGCCTACGACTTCGGCCGTGTGCGCCGCGAGGACATCGAAGCCGGGCCGAAGAACATCTGGCGCTACAAGAAACTCCTTCCCGTTCCCTCGAACGTCGAAGAGATCCCCAACACCGAACCCGGCGCCACCCGCCTCGTCCAGGCCGACAGGCTCGCGAAAGCGTTGGGTGTCAAGAAGATCTGGGTCAAGGACGACACCGGCAACCCCACCCACTCGTTCAAGGACCGCGTGGTCGCGGTCGCGCTGGCGGCCGCACGCGAGTTCGGCTTCGAGGTGCTCGCCTGTCCCTCGACCGGCAACCTGGCCAACGCGGTCGCCGCCGCGGCGGCCCGCGCCGGCTGGCGGTCGGTCGTGCTGATCCCGAAGACCCTCGAACGCGCCAAGATCCTCACGACCGCCGTGTACGACGGTGACCTGATCGCCGTCGACGGCAACTACGACGACGTGAACCGGCTCGCCACCCAGCTCGCCGCCGAGCAGGAGAGCTGGGCGTTCGTGAACGTGAACGTCCGGCCCTACTACTCGGAAGGCTCCAAGACGCTGGCCTTCGAGGTCGCCGAGCAGCTCGGCTGGCGCCTTCCGCCGCAGATCGTGGTGCCGATCGCGTCCGGTTCCCAGCTCACCAAGGTGGACAAGGGTTTCCGCGAGTTCGGGCAGCTCGGCCTCGTCGAGGAAACCCCGTACAAGGTGTTCGGCGCGCAGGCCACCGGCTGCTCCCCCGTCTCGGCCGCGTTCCGCGCGGGCCACGACGTCGTCCAGCCGGTCAAGCCGGACACCATCGCCCGGTCGCTGGCGATCGGCAACCCGGCCGACGGCCCGTACGTCCTTGACGTGGTCAACCGCACCGGTGGAGCGATCGAAGACGTCACCGACGAAGAGGTCGTCGAAGGCATCCGGCTGCTCGCCCGCACCGAAGGCATCTTCACCGAGACCGCCGGCGGGGTCACCGTGGCGACGGCCAAGAAGCTCATCGAGACCGGCAAGCTCGACCCGGACGCCGAGATCGTGCTGCTGATCACCGGAGACGGCCTCAAGACCCTCGACGCGATCGAGGACAAGGTCGGCCCGAAGGCCACCGTCAGCGCCTCGGCCGACGCTGTCCGCGACGCACTCGGCATCTGAGTTCCCGCCGGCCCGCCTCAGGAACGAGGCGGGCCGCGGGGCTCACCCCGGCGCTGCAGGGCGAGGCCTCGCGCGTCGGTGACGACAGCGGTGTCGCCGTCCGTGTCCGTCCTGGCGATCGAGGCGCCGACGGCCGCCAGGTTGTCCAATGTGGACTTGTTGGGGTGGCCGTAGGGATTCCCGGCGCCGACGCTCACCAACGCGGCCCTCGGCGTGACGGCGTTGAGGAAATCCGGTGCCGTGTAACGGCTTCCGTGATGCGGCACCTTCAAGATCTCGGCACGCAGATCGATCCCTTCTGCCAGCAGGTCGGCCTGCGCGGCGAGTTCGACGTCGCCGGTCAGCAGCACCCGGCCCGCCGGTGTCCCGGCACGCAGGACGACCGAACCGTTGTTGATCACCGTGCCGTCCTGTTCGAGGACCGATCGCCGCGTGACGTACCGCGGCCCCAGCACGTCCAATGACAGCCCCGGCCACTCCAGCCGCTGCCCGATACTCAGCTCCAGCAAGGGAATCCCGCGGCGCGCGGTCTCCTTGGCGACCTGCTGCCACGCCCAGGCCGGCGCGCGGCCCGGGCCGACGGCGACCGCACCGACCGACCGGCCCTCGAAGACGGATTCGAGACCGCCGATGTGGTCGGCGTGCAGATGGCTCAGCACGATCAACGGCACCCGGTCCACGCCGAGCCTGCGCAGGCAATCGTCGACCGGCCCCGGTTCCGGCCCGGTGTCGACCAGGACCGCCCTCCCCGGCTCGGCCGTGGCGAGGACCACGGCATCACCTTGTCCGACGTCGCAGGCGACGGCGCTCCACGACGCCGGTGGCCACGTGGGAGCGAGCACCCGCACCGGCACGAAGACGAGGAGCCCGCCCGCCAAGACGATCGCCAGCAGGATCCTGGCGTGCCGCAGCCGGATGACGACGAGCAGCACGGCGAGCAGGCACGCCGCCAAGAGCCCGCCCCACCAGCCGCCCGGCCACTCCACGACCGCACCCGGCGCTCGGGCGCCGTGACGGGCCACGGTGATGAGCCAGCTCGCCTCGGGTTCGGCCAGGCGGACCAGCGACCTGCCCGCCGACGGCCACCACGGTCCGATGACGGTGGCCAGCACGCCGAACACGGTGGCCGGGGCGACCACCGGCGCGGCGAGCACATTGGTGACGATCGAGACGAGGCTGACCGAGCCCGCCATACCCGCGATGACCGGTGCCGTCATCACGAACGCGGCCACGGGGACGGCCAGTCCCTGGGCGTAGCCGGACGGCACCCCACGTCCGGCCAGCCACTCGGCCCACCGCGGAGCCAGCAGGACCAGCCCGGCCGTGGCCAGCACCGACAGCGCGAACCCGAAGTCGGCGGCCATCGCGGGATCGGCCACGACGAGCAGGGCCACCGCGAGGCCCAGCGCGGGCAGCGCCGAGCCCCGGCGTCCCAGCGCGAGCGCCAGCAAGCCGACCGCCCCCATCACCCCGGCACGGAGCACGCTGGGCGCGGGCCCGGCGAGGACCACGAACCCGGCGAGCCCCGCCGCGGCCACGGCGGCGGATGTCCGCGGCCCGATCCGGAGTGCCCTCAGCAGGAGAAGGATCGAGCCGCAGACGATCGCCACGTTCCCACCGCTCACGGCCATCAGATGGGACATGCCGGAGTCTGTGAACTCCCGCTCGACCCGCGGGGCCAATGCGCTGGTGTCCCCCACGACCAGTCCGGGCACTAGACCGGCCTGCTCCTCCGGGAGGACGGCGCACAGCTCCCGGAGCCCGGCGCGCAGCGTTTCCGCGGCTCGCTGCCACCAGGGCGCCTGCCCGAGGGCCGACGGCGGGCCCCGCACCGAGAGGACCGCGACCGTCAGTTCGGCCCCCTTGGCCGGGGCGAGCCGCCCGGAGGCGGTGACCTGCTGCCCGGGCAGCAGGTCCGTCCACCCCTCGGCGGGAGCGAGCAAGAGGATCCGGCCGTCCGAATCCACCGCTCGCTCCTCAGCCACCACGGCGTCCACCGTCGCGGCGATGACCACCAGGCGGGTGCCTGCCCGGCGATCGGCGTATCCGGCACCGCGGACCGGACGTGGCCGCTCGGTGACCACCACTCTCACGATGGCGTCGCTCCCCCGTGCGGCGGCGGCACGGAGGTCGTCCTGTTCGGCGGCCCTGATCCGCAACGCCACCGGACCGGCCGTGAGTACGCCCAGAACCGCGAGCGCACCCAGGCCCGCCACCCACCGGGACGCCGTCCGGTGGGCACGGACGCCGGCGATGATCGCGAGCACCGCGGCGGCGCCACCGCAGAGCATCGTGATCCACCAGCCGCCGAGCAGCCCGGAAAGAGTGCCGAGCCAGGCCGTCGCCGCGGCCGGTATCAGCCGCAGGTCCTGCCCTCGCCACGACGCGGTGTCCACTTCGGATGGATCGGCGGACGGGTTCATCCGACGGACACCAGTTCCCGGAGCTTCTTGAATTTACTTTCGCCGATCCCTTCTACTTCGCGGAGTTGCTCGACCGTGGTGAACCCACCGTGCCCGGACCGCCAGTCGACGACGCGTTTCGCCATCACCTCGCCGACCCCGGGCAGGGTGTCGAGTTGCTCGGCCGTGGCCGTGTTCAGGTCGAGCTTTCCGGGTGGTGTCCCGGGACCGGCCGCGGCCGGTCCCGGGACACCGACGGCCACTTGCTCGCCGTCGGTGAGCCGCCGGGCCAGGTTCAGCCCGGTCAGATCCGTTCCGGGCGATGCCCCACCGGCCGCCGTGAGGGCATCGGCGACCCGTGCGCCCGGAGGGATCGTGACCAGGCCGGGGTTGCGTACCCGGCCGACGACGCTGACCACCAGAGGCGCCTTGACCGCCGCGGCGGGGGCGTCTCCGGCGGCCTTGGCCGACGGCAGGGGCGGTGGGGGCTCCGCCCCTGGCCGGTGTCCGAACAGGGCGACCGCGCCGGTCACGATCACGGCCACCGCGATCAGCACGGCCGCCACGGCGAGCCACCGCCGTTTCACCGGGATCCCGTCCGCCGTGAACCGGGCGGGCACCCAGCGGCGTACGAGCCTGTCCGCGGGCAGGCCCTGGGTGGGTGGCGACAGCTGCGCTGCCAGCCACGCCAGCCTGGCGTTGGCGGAGGAGCCCGGTGGACGGGCGGTTCGGTCGAACACGTGAACGACGCTACGGAGCGGGGGTGGCGGGCGGGAAGGGGCGAATCCCGAGGCTGTGGACAAGTGGGGTGTTGTGGACAACCTGACCCCGGCCGAGACCGGATCGCCGGATTCCGTCGGTGCCGTATGGGATGCTGGCGGGTTTCGCTGATCGAGCCGGAAGGTCAGCGGGGCAAGACCTGGCGGGTGGTCAAGCCCGCTGACCCGCCCGCTGGATCACCACACCGAGCACACCGGGGCCGGTGTGGGCCCCGATGACGGCGCCGAGCTCCGACACCACACATCCCTCCGGACAGCTGATGGACTCCTCCAGCCGGTTGGCCAGTTCGACGGCGCGTTCCGGTGAGGCCAGGTGGTGGACGGCGATGTCGGCGCGGCCGCCGTCGGCCGCCTTCACGGCGAGTTCGACCAGCCGCGCCACCGCGCGGTTCATCGTCCGGACCTTTTCCAGCGGCTGGATTCTGCCTTCGGACATGTGGAGCACGGGTTTCACCGCGAGCGCCGTGCCGAGCAGGGCCGCCGCCGGGCCGATCCGCCCGCCGCGGCGCAGGTATTCGAGGGTCTCGACGGCGAACAGGGTCTCCGAGCGGCTCACCGCGTCGACCGCCGCCGCTTCCACCTCCACCGGATCGGCTCCGGCCGCGGCGGCGCTCGCCGCCCGCAGGGCCGCGAAGCCGAGCCCCATCGCGGTGCTGCGCGAATCGACCACGCGCACCCTGTCCGGCCCGACCTCCTGGGCCGCGAGCACCGCCGCCTCCCAGGTCCCGGACAGCTCACGGGACAGGTGGACCGACACGACGGCGTCCGCGCCCTCGGCCAGCGCGGCGCGGAACTCCTTGACGAATTCGGCGGGTGTCGGCCGGGACGTCGTCACCAAGCTGCGTTTACCGAGCGCTTCGGCCAAGGCGGCCGGACCCATTTCGACGCCGTCGAGGAAGACGACGCCGTCGACGAGCACATGCAGCGGGACCACCCGGATCCCATTCCGTTCGGCGAAGCCTTCCGGTAGATGGGCAGTGGAATCCGTGACTACGGCGACCGACACGCCAGCCAGCCTACGTTGCCGCGGGGCGCAGCACCGGAGCCATCAGTCGGGCCATCTCCGCGCCGACGGCGGCATGTCCTTCCCAGCCCCAGTGCATCCCGTCCGGATTCCCCCGGCCGCTCAGCACGTGGTCGCCGACGACGGCTTCGAGATCCAGCAGCGGGACGTCCGCGCGGCGCCCCCAGGCCGCGATGGCGGCGGCCGCACCGGCGCGGGCGGTGTGCACGCGCCCGTAGGCGGCGGACCGGTGGACGGACGGCAGGATGCCGAAGATCGGCAGCTCCGGCCGCAGCACCCGCAAGGCTCCGACAGCGGTGTCGAGGTACTGGACGGTCAGCTTCGCGGGCAAGACCACCGGGCGCCCTCGCAGGGCGATCGCGAGCCGGGGCTGCGCGGCCAGGTACGTCTTGCGCACGACCCGCCGCAGCGGGTCGGGCCGCAGATAACGCAGGCCGGTGCGCAGGTAGGTGGGCAACGGCGAGGGCAGGGTGTCCATGCTCCCGACGGCCAGCACGACGGCGTCGACGTGGTGGAGATCGGCCCAGACCCGCGGATCCCCGATCAGGGACCACCAGGCGTCACGGGCCGTCCAGCCGAACCCGGCGACGAGGTCCGCGCCACCGCCGAGCGCTTCGGCGGCGATGTTGGGCCACAGGCGCGCGTCGTCGGCCGCGAGGGGGCCGTCCGGGCCGTGGAAGCTGAGGGAATCGCCGAACACGAGCAGGCGCGGGGCCATGGGTCAGCCGGTGATTCCCGCGTTGTAGGCGGCCAGGCGCCAGTTCCCGTCGCGCCGGGTCAGCTCGACCCAGTGACAGTTCGCGATCCCGCCCAGCGCGGGCCAGGACGGCACCGGCAGACCGAGCAGCTTCGCGGTCAGCGCGATGATCAGGCCACCGTGCGTGGCCAGCAGCACGGTGTCACCGGCGTCGGCGTTGGGCCGGTCGAGATCCGCGACGACTTCCAGGGCGCGTGCGGCGACGTCCACCCGTGATTCGCCGCCGGGCGGCGCCCAGGTGGCGTCGACCCGCCAGTGGGCACGTTCGCCGGGGTAGGCCTCGTCGACCTGCTTGCCGGTGAAACCCTGCCATTCACCGAGGTGGGTTTCCCGAAGGCGCTTGTCGATCCGCAGCGGGACGCCGATGGCCTCCGTGAGCACGGTGGCCGTGTCGGTCGCGCGGCGCAGATCCGAGGCGATCACCAGGTCCGGGGAGAACCGGGCGAGCGCGGGGACGGCGAACCGGGCCTGGTTCCAGCCGACCGGCGTCAACGCGGAGTCCAGATGCCCCTGCATCCGGCCCGCCGCGTTGTAGTCGGTCTCGCCGTGGCGCCAGAGCACCAGCCGCCGCGGACTCACGAGGCGCCTTGCGCGTCGGCGGGGTCCTCCTCGGCTGGGTCACCGTCGGCCGGCACGGCCAGACCGGCGACCTCGATCCGCGGGCAGTCCTTCCAGAGCCGCTCGAGACCGTAGAAGGAGCGCTCCTCCTGGTGCTGGACGTGGATGACGACGTCGACGTAGTCCAGCAGGACCCAGCGGCCCTCGCGGGCGCCTTCCCGGCGGACCGGCTTGTGCCCGTTGAGGCGCAGCTGCTCCTCGACGTTGTCGACGATCGCGCCGACCTGGCGCTCGTTGGGCGCGGACGCGATGACGAAGGCGTCGGTGATCACCAGCTGGTCGGACACGTCCAGCACGACCACGTCGCTCGCCTTCTTGTCCGCCGCCGCATGGGCGGCCGCTACGGCCAGCTCTCGTGCCTCGGACGTGGCTGTCACAGTTCTCCTCAAACAGATGGCTTTACTCGCGGGTGCGCCCGACGAGGGTACCCGGTCACGCTCCACGGTCTTTGCGATAGAGGTCCTTTTTGGCGATGTAGCGCACCACACCGTCGGGGACGAGGTACCAGACGGGTTCCCCGCCCTCGACCCGTTCGCGGCAGGCGGTGGACGAGATCGCCATCGCGGTCACCTCGACCAGGCTCACCTTCCCGCTCGGCAGATGCTGCGAATTGAGCCGGTAACCCGGCCTGGTGACGCCGATGAAATGCGCGAGATCGAACAGCTCGTCGGCGTTGCGCCAGGTGAGGATCTGTTCGAGCGCGTCCGCGCCGGTGATGAAGAACAGCTGGTCGTCGGGATATTCCGCGCGCAGGTCGCGCAGGGTGTCGACGGTGTAGGTCTGCCCGACGCGATCGATGTCGACGCGGCTGACCGAGAAGACGGGGTTGGACGCCGTCGCGATCACCGTCATCAGGTACCGGTCCTCGGCCCGGGTGACCACCCGGTCGGACTTCTGCCACGGCTGACCGGTGGGCACGAAGATGACCTCGTCGAGCGCGAACCGTGACTGAACCTCGCTGGCCGCGACGAGGTGCCCGTGGTGCACGGGGTCGAAGGTGCCGCCCATGACCCCGATCCGGCGTGGTGACATGGGTCGTGAGCCTATACACCGCCACCGGCTCCCCGCTCGGGTCGCCGGACCCACCGACAGGTGGTGATCTAGGTCACATTACAGTCCGTTCCATGGATGAACGGTCCGTTCACGAGATGCCGATCGCGCCTTCGTCGGTGGCATGGGGTAGAGGTGGGGACGTGGACACATCGACTCTCCGGGAACGCGCCGAGACCCTCCTCCGGGCATTGGCGGGCGATGGCGCCCGGCTGCGCGACGACCAGTGGACGGCCATCGAGGCGCTGGTCGCCCACCGCCGTCGCGCGCTCGTTGTGCAGCGCACCGGCTGGGGAAAGTCGGCGGTGTACTTCTTGGCCACCGCTTTGCTGCGGGAACGCGGCGAGGGCCCGACGGTGATCATCTCGCCGCTGCTCGCGCTGATGCGCAACCAGATCTCCGCGGCGGCGCGGGCGGGGATCCACGCCGCGACGATGAACTCCGCGAACCCGCAGGAATGGGACCAGGTGCAGGCCGCGATCGCGGCCGGCGAGGTCGACGTCCTCCTGGTCAGCCCGGAACGGCTCAACAACCCCGACTTCCGCGACACCGTCCTGCCGAAACTGACCGCGAGCGCCGGTCTGCTCGTGGTCGACGAGGCGCACTGCATCTCGGACTGGGGCCACGACTTCCGGCCGGACTACCGGCGGCTGCGGACACTGCTGAAGGATCTGCCCGAGGGCGTGCCGGTGCTCGCCACCACCGCGACCGCGAACGACCGGGTGGCCACCGACGTCGCCGAGCAGCTGGGCATCGGCAACGGCGGCGGCACCCTCGTCCTGCGCGGTCCCCTGGACCGCGAAAGCCTCCACCTGTCGGTGGCCAAGCTGCCGACCTCGCAGGCCCGGCTCGCCTGGCTGGCCGAACACCTGGAGGAACTGCCGGGATCCGGGATCATCTACACGCTCACCGTCGCGGCCGCGCACGACGTCGCGGGCCTGCTGACCGAGCGCGGATACCCGGTCGCCGCCTACACCGGGAAGACCGATCCGGCGGACCGGCAGGCGGCCGAAGACGATCTGCTGAACAACAACGTCAAGGCGCTGGTGGCCACCTCGGCCCTGGGCATGGGCTTCGACAAGCCGGATCTGGGTTTCGTCGTCCACCTCGGCGCCCCGTCCTCGCCGATCGCGTACTACCAGCAGGTCGGCCGTGCCGGACGTGGCGTCGACCGCGCCGAAGTGATCCTGCTGCCCGGTCACGAGGACAAGGACATCTGGGCGTACTTCGGCTCGCTGGCGTTCCCGGACGAACTGCGGGTGACCCAGGTCCTCAACGCGCTGGCGTACGCGGACCGTCCACTGTCGACACCCGCGCTCGAACCGAACGTCGAGCTGTCCCGGTCGCGGCTGGAGATGGTCCTCAAGGTGCTGGACGTCGACGGCGCCGTCCGCCGGGTGAAGGGCGGCTGGGAAGGCACCGGCGAAGAGTGGACCTACGACAGGGAACGCTACGCCCGGGTGAGCGCGGCGCGGACCAACGAACAGAACGCGATGCTCGCCTATCTCGAAACCACCGGCTGCCGGATGGAATACCTGCGAAAGCAGCTGGACGACCCCGAAGCGACACCCTGCGGGCGCTGTGACAACTGCACCGGGAAGCATTGGGACACCACGGTTTCCGATGACGTCGTCGATGCCACCCGCCAGCGTCTGCGCCGCCCCGGGGTCGAGGTCGCGCCCCGGAAGATGTGGCCGACCGGGATGGCGGGGCTGGAAGTCCCGCTCTCCGGACGGCTGCCGGCCGGTGAGCAGGCGGAAACCGGCCAGGTCGTCGGCCGGGTGACCGACGTCGGCTGGGGTACGCGGCTGCGCGAACTCGTCGGCCCGTCGGCCACCGACGCGGAGCTTCCCGATCCGGTCTTCCAGGCCTGTATCGAAGTTCTCAAGGGCTGGCAGTGGGCGGAACGCCCGGTCGCGGTCGTGGAGATCCCGTCGGCCACTCGTCCCCAGCTGGTCCACAGTCTGGCGACCAAGCTGGCCTCGATCGGACGGCTGGAGTATCTCGGCACCCTCGCCTCGGCGGGGCCGCCCCCGCGCCAGGCGAACAGCGCGCAGCGGCTGGCCGATCTGTGGAAGCGGCTCAGCCTTCCCGACGACCTCGCGGCCGGGGTCGCCGCGGCCGAGGGCCCGATCCTTCTGGTCGACGATCTGATCGACACCGGCTGGACCATGACGCTGTCGGCGCGCCTGCTGCGCCAGGCCGGGGCCCGCGCCGTTCTGCCGTTCGCTCTCGCCAGCACCTCGTGACGCAGAAACGCTGAGCCGGAACCGATCCCGGCATGCGACAGGTTCTTTCCCCAACGCAAACTTTCTGGCAAGGTTCCGCCCACGCGCGAGTACGGAGGTGCCGATGGCGGACTCAACGACGGAACGGCTCGGACACCGGCTCCCGGTACGCAAGCTGTTCGCCGCCAGTGTCGGGAACGCGCTGGAGTGGTTCGACTGGACCATTTACGCCACGTTCAGCATCTACTTCGCGAGTGAGTTCTTCCCGAAGGGCAACGAAGCCCTCGCGTTGATCAACACCTTCGCCACGTACGCGCTGGCGTTCTTCTTCCGGCCGCTGGGCGGGATGTTGCTCGGCCGCTTCGCCGACGTCAAGGGCCGCAAGCCCGCGATGCTCCTGACCATCGTGCTGATGGCGGGCGGTTCGGTGGCCATCGGCCTCCTGCCGACCTTCGCCCAGGTCGGCTGGCTGGCGCCGATCCTGTTGCTGCTGGCCAGGGTGGCGCAGGGACTGTCACTCGGCGGCGAGGTCTCCAACGCTTCGGCGTACCTGGGTGAGATCGCGCCGCCGACCCGGCGAGGGCGGTATTCCGCCTTCTTCTACATCTCCACCGGTTCGGCCGTCCTGCTCGCCTCGGTCCTCGGGTTCGTGCTCGCGCGGACGATGTCCAAAGCGGACTTGACGGCGTACGGCTGGCGGATCCCGTTCCTGCTCGGCGGTGTTCTCGGCATCATCGGCCTGTGGCTGCGGCGCAGTCTCGCCGAGACCGAGATCTTCGAAGAGCGGAAGTCGACGGCACCTCGCGTCGAGCGGCCACTGCGCACCACCCTTCGCGAACACCCCCGCGCCGTCGTTCAGCTCGTGGGTTTCTCGATGCTCTCGACCCTTTGCTACTACACCTTCTTCAGCGCCTTGACCTCGTTCGCGGTCAAGACCCGCAAGGCCGACGATGTCGACGTCTTCCTCGCCCTGTCGATCGCGACGGCGTTGTTCGTCGCCCTGCAATATCCGATGGGCGCCCTGTCGGATCGCTTCGGCCGCAAGCCCCAACTGCTCGTCTGGGCGGCGGCGACCGCGATCCTCATCGTTCCACTGTCCACTTTGGTCCGGCCGGGACTGCCGGGGCTGCTGGTCGTGTTCTGCGTGGGGCTCTGCCTGTACACCGCGATGACGTCGATCGCGCCCGCGATCATGAGTGAGCTGTTCCCCACCGAACTGCGCGGACTGGGCATCGGCGCCTGGTACAACCTGACCGTCGCGTTGTTCGGCGGCACCGCTCCCCTGGTCCTCACCGCGCTGTCGGACGCCGGACTGTCGACACTGTTCTTCTGGTACGTGGCGGCCGGAGCGGCGATTGCGTTCTTCGTCATCCGGACCCTCCCGGAGACCAAGGGCAGCGACCTGCGCTGAAAACTCCGTCGCCGAAGGCGGGGCGAGGTGGCTACCCTCGCGCTTCTACGACGAGCGCGAAGGAGGGGCACCGTGTTGTTCGGCGATGTGAGCGAGGAATTGTCGCGACGCGTGGTGGAAGCCCTTCGCCACGTCACCGACATCGAGCCGGCGGCCGCCCTGGTGCGGGCCTCCTCGCGGAGCGGGGTCGACTACCAGTGCGATCTCGCGATGAGCCTGGGCAAACGGCTCGGTAAGGCACCCAGGGAGATCGCCGCCGCCATCGCGGCACGGCTCGACGTCGCCGATCTCGCCGAACCACCGGAGATCGCGGGACCGGGTTTCCTCAATTTCACGCTGCGCGAGTCGTGGCTGGAAGACCGGACGACCGCGCTCGACGGCGATCCCCGGCTGGGCGCCGCCACGACACCGCGTCCGCGGCGGATCGCGATCGACTACAGCAGCCCGAACGTGGCGAAGGAAATGCACGTCGGGAATCTCCGCGCGACCATCATCGGCGACGCCATCGCCCGGCTGCTGCGGTTCTCCGGGCACGAGGTCGTCCCGCACAACCATCTCGGCGATTGGGGGACCCCGTTCGGCATGCTCATCGAGCACCTGCTCGACGAACGCCCGTCGGGACCTCACGCGATCAGCGATCTCAACGGCTTCTATCAGGCGGCCAGGGCGAAGTTCGATACCGACGAGGACTTCGCCACCCGGTCACGGGAGCGAGTGGTGCGGCTGCAGAGTGGCGACGAGGCGACCTTGACGCTCTGGCGGCGTCTGGTCGACGAGTCGACACGGCATTTCGCTCAGGTCTACGACCTTCTCGGGATCGACCTGTCGAGCGACGACGTCTACGGCGAGAGCTTCTACAACCCGTTTCTCGCCGCTGTCGTGGACGATCTGACCGCCGCCGGGCTGGCCGAGATCAGCGACGGCGCCGTCTGCGTCTTCCCTGACGGCTTCCGTAACCGGGAAGGCGAGCCGCTGCCGCTCATCGTGCGCAAACGGGACGGCGGCTACGGCTACGCGGCCACCGACCTCGCGACCGTGCGCTACTGGACCGAGGAGCGCGGCGTCACCGACCTGCTCTACGTCGTCGGAGCACCCCAAGCGCAGCACTTCGCGATGGTGTTCGCCGTCTGCCGGGCCGCCGGCTGGCTCCGCGAGGAGCATCGGGCCGAACACATCGGCTTCGGCACGGTGCTCGGGGAAGACGGCCGCGCCATGAAGACCCGCTCAGGTGAGTCGGTCCGTCTTTCCGATCTGCTCACCGAAGCCGTTTCCCAGGCCGCCGCGGTGATCGAGGGCCGGGGCGACCTCTCCCCCGAGGTCAGGGAAGAGGTCGCCAGGGCGATCGGGATCGGCGCGATCAAGTACGCCGATCTTTCCGGCGATCGCGAGCGTGACTACGTCTTCTCCTGGGAACGGATGCTCTCCAAGAACGGGAACACCTCGGTCTACCTGCAGTACGCCAACGCCCGGATCCGTTCCGTGCTGGCGAAGGCGGACCAGGATCTCACCGGTGCGCGGGTCCGGCTCGGTCATCCCGCCGAACGGGCACTGGCCCTCGCCCTGATCCGGTTCCCCGAAGCCGTCGGCGCGGCGGCCTCGGGACATCACCCCCACAAACTGTGCGCCTACCTCTACGAAACCGCGGTCGTGTTCTCGCGGTTCTACGAACAGTGCCCGGTGCTGGACGCCGAGGGTCCCGGCGTCCGCGACTCCCGGTTGTTGCTGGCCGGTCTCACGTCGAAGACGCTGACGCTGGGCTTGTCCCTGCTCGGCATCCCCAGTCCTGACCGGCTATGAGTCGCCGTGGTCACTGAAGACCTTGCGCTTCAACGGGGGAACGGCCTGGAAGAAGCGGAACATCCCGCGCGCCATGGTGCGGCCCGCCCGGTTCTCCGACACGAACTGGCGCGCGCTGCGCTCCGAGTCACGCACCGCCGCGAAACCGTAGTCCCGCATCCGCTGCTCGTAGTCGGCGACCGCGGCGCGCACGGCACCGGTCCGCTGTGCCGCGACGAGGTTGCGGCACAGCAGTTGCGCGTCGCGGAGCGCGGTGTTCGCACCGATGCCGCGGAACGGTGTCATGCTGTGGATCGCGTCCCCGAGCAGGGTGATGTTGCTCGTGGGCCACGGCGCGACGGGTTTCGACGTGAGGATCGGCAGCCGGGACACCGTGCCCGCGGGTGAGCCGGCGACCAGCTCTTTGAACGCGGGGTCCCAGCCGTCGATCAGGTCCAGCACGAGAGACCGCAGCGCTTCACCGTCCCTTGTGGACAGATCGTCCGGATAGCGGCGATTGTCCGCCGCGAACGCCCACATGACGTAACTCGAGGTGTTGTCGAACAGGACGGGGTCGTACCCGGCGGTCTCGTCGTTGACCGACACGGCGCCGCTCAACTCGTGCGGTGCGCTGAACAGTCCCGCGCCGGTCCGGGGCATCACCATGGCCGGGCCGTCGGTGAGCCGCGCAGGCAACCGCTTGCGCGCCTCCTCGGTCAGCGGATGCTTGCCCGCGATCGCGATGATCCCGGTGTCGACGCGGGCGGCTTCGGGCAGGAACTGCTTGCGCACCCGCGAATTGGCCCCATCGGCACCGATGACGAGGTCGGCCTCGGCCGTGCTCCCGTCGGCGAACTCGCAGACGACCACTTCGCCCTCGCGGCGGTACCCGACGAATTCCTTGTCGTGCCGCAGGACTCCGTCGAGTCCGTCGGACAGCACCTGGTGCAGGCTGATCCGGCTGACCGAATGGTGGCTCGACGCGGGGTCCGGGCTCCAGGTCAGCTCGCTGTCGATCACCATCAGCTCGTTCAGCCGCTCGGTCAGGAACGTGAACGCCCCGTTCGTCGTGCCGGTGGTGGCCAGGAACCGTTCCCAGAGCCCGGAGGGCAGGCATTCGTGCAGCGCGGCCGAGCCGTGCGGGTTGATGTGGACGCGATAGCCCTGCAGCCGTTCGGTGCGGGTGCGGCTGCGCTCGTAGACGGACACGTCGATCCCCGCCTTGCGCAACCCATGCGCCAGGCAGAGCCCGCCCGTCCCGCCACCGATGATCGCGATTCTCGTGGTCATGCGCTCTCCTCTCTCCGCGGTCCACTATCAACCAAAGGGATAATAAAGTCAACCAGACGTTTGAAAGAGTCAGCGACTAAGGTGAACGCATGTCCGACGCCGCCCCGCGCAGTCCCCGTCGCGCTCCTGTCGAGCGCCAGCGCGATCCCGAACGCACCAAAGCGCTACTCCTGGAGGCGGCGAAGGCCGAGTTCGGCGCGAAGGGCTACGCCGCCGCGCGCGTCAGCGAGATCGCCGCGAAGGCAGGCGTGAACAAGCAGCTGATCTCGTACTACTTCGGCGGCAAGGAAGGGCTGTACAACGCGCTGACCGCGACGATGTACGACGACTACGTCGCGGCCTCCGAGCACGACAGACCGTTCGCGGAGGTCGTCCGGTTCTTCGTCCAGTCGGGGATCCGGGACCACGATCTCGCCAAGCTGTTCCTCTGGGAGAACCTGACCGACGGCGCCCCCGACGCGATCGGCGTCGAAGGCCAGCGGGACTTCCTCCAGCGACAGGTGGAGTACGTCCGGGCGCGTCAGGCCGCGGGTGATTTCCCGGAGGACCTCGACCCGGCGTTCCTGCTGGTGATCTTCATGGCCGCGTCCAGCGCGGCCTTGGCGCTCCCCCGCGTGGTGCGCGCGGTCTCAGGCCAGGACCCGAACTCACCCGAGTTCGCCGACGCCTACGGTGATCAGCTCGCGCTGCTCATCGGGCACCTCGCCGATCCGAAGAAGCGATAGCAAAGGTCCCCCGCTACCTCCTCGAGGGAGGCTCGGTGCTTTAGCGGCTGAGGGGGACGAGGTCGTCGGCGTGGACGACCTCGCGCCGCTGCTCGGCGGGCAGGTCGTGACTGGAGCGGCCGATGAGGTCGGGCAGTTCGCCCGCGTCGAAGGCGACGACGCCCCGCGCCACGGTGCGCTGCCGCAGATCCACCAGGTCGACGACGTCGCCCGCCTGGAAGTCGCCGTCGACGCCGGTGATCCCGGCGGCCAGCAGGGAACGGCGGCGCCGGACGACGGCCGTGACCGCACCGTCGTCGAGGTGCAGTTTCCCGGACGCGCCCGCGGCGTAGCCCAGCCAGAACCGGCGGGCCGACAGCCGGGAGTCCGCGGCGGCGAAGGCCGTGCCGACCTCGGCGGTGGTGAGGGCGCGTGCGGCCTCGGAGGCGGCGGCGAGCAGGACCGGGATGCCGGCGCCGGCGGCGGTACGGGCCGCGGCGAGCTTCGAGACCATGCCGCCGGTACCGAGCCCGGAGCTCGACATGCCGACGGTGATCCCGTCCACATCGGACTCGTCCGCGACTTCGGCGATCTTGCGAGTCGCGCCGTCACGGGGATCCCCGTCGTACAGACCGTCCACATCGGACAGCAGGATGAGCCCGTCGGCGCCGATCAGGTGCGCCACGAGGGCGGCGAGCCGGTCGTTGTCGCCGAAGCGGATCTCTTCGGTGGCCACGGTGTCGTTCTCGTTGACCACGGGCACCGCACCGAGGGCCAGCAGACGGGTGAAGGTGTTCTGCGCGTTGCGGTAGTGCGAGCGTCGGACGACGTCGTCCGACGTCAGCAGAACCTGGCCCACAGTCAGGGAAAACCGGCCGAACGACTCGGCGTAGGCGTGGGCCAGCGCGAGCTGCCCGACGCTGGCCGCGGCCTGCTGGGTGGCGAGGTCGCGCGGTCGCTTGCCGAGGGAGAGCGGCGCGAGTCCCGCGCCGATCGCCCCCGAGGACACCAGCACGATCTGGGTGCCGCGGGAGACCCGGCCGGCGATCGCGTCGACCAGCGCGTCCAGCCTGGCCACGTCGAGGCCGTCACCGGCGGTGGTCAGCGCGGAGGAACCGACCTTGACGACCACCCGTTTCGCGGAGGCGAGTGCCTCACGGGTCGAACTCACTCGTCGTCCATCTCGTCTTCGACACCGTCCGGGCCGTCACGGCGGACGCGGCGGGCTTCCTTGCGTTCGGCGGCGCCGATCCGGTTGTTGTTCTCCAGCCGCACGTCCGTACCCCGGCCCGACATGTGCACCGCGACCCCGGCCGGGGTCGACGGCTCCCATTCGAACTGGACGTCGCCGATGGTGACCGGGCTGCCGGGGACGGCGCCCTTCTTGGCCAGTGCCTCTTCGACACCGAGGCGCTGCAACCGGTCCGCGAGGTAGCCGACGGCCTCGTCGTTGCCGAAGCTCGTCTGGCGGATCCACCGTTCCGGACGGACACCGCGCACGATGAAGGCGCCTTCCTCGTCCGGATCGTGCTCGACGGTGAAGCCCGCGTCGTTGACGGCCATCGGCCGCAGCACGACCTTCTCCGGCTCCGGTTCCGGCTGCTCGGAGCGGTACTTCTCGACCACGGCGGCGAGCGCGTAGGTCAGTTCCTTCAGCCCCTGCCGCGTCGCCGTGGAGATCTCGAACACGCTGAGCCCGCGGGCTTCCAGCTCCGGGCGCACGAACTCGGCGAGTTCGGCGGCGTCCGGGACGTCGATCTTGTTGAGCACCACCACACGCGGCCGGTCGGCGAGGTCACCGCCGAGGCTCGGGGTGTAGCGGGCGAGTTCCTCTTCGAGGGCGTCCATATCGGACACCGGGTCGCGGCCGGGTTCGAAGGTGGCGCAGTCGATGACGTGCACCAGCACCGCGCAACGCTCGATGTGGCGGAGGAAGTCGAGGCCAAGGCCCTTGCCCTCGCTGGCGCCGGGGATCAGGCCGGGGACGTCGGCCATGGTGAACACGGTCGATCCGGCGGTGATCACGCCGAGGTTCGGCACGAGGGTGGTGAACGGGTAGTCGGCGATCTTCGGCTTGGCCGCGGACAGCACCGAGATCAGCGACGACTTGCCCGCGGACGGGAAGCCGAGCAGGCCGACGTCGGCGACGGAACGCAGCTCCAGGACGAGGTCGCGGCTCTCCCCCGGCTCGCCCAGCAGGGCGAACCCGGGTGCCTTGCGGGTGCTGGAGGCCAGCGACGCGTTCCCGAGGCCCCCACGGCCGCCCTGAGCGGCGATGAAGGTGGTGCCCGGGCCGACGAGGTCGGCCAGGATCTCGCCGTCCTCGGTCATCACGACAGTGCCGGACGGGACGCGCATTTCCAGCGTTTCCCCCGCCGCGCCGGACCGGTTACCGCCCTGGCCCATCTTGCCGTTGCCCGCCCGGGCATGCGGGCGGAAGTGGAAGTCGAGCAGGGTGTGGACGTTCGGGTCGACGATCAGCAGCACGTCGCCACCGTTGCCGCCGTTGCCGCCGTCCGGGCCGCCGAGGGGTTTGAACTTCTCGCGGTGCACCGAGGCGCAGCCGTTCCCACCGTCGCCGGCGGTCAGATGGATCACCGCGCGGTCCACGAAACGGGACGCCATGACTTGCCTCTATTCACTCGCGAAAGACAGGGCTATACAAAACAAACGAGGGGTGGGCCCGGATATTCCGGCCCCACCCCTCGTCAGAGGTTCTTGCTCGAAGCCGAAACTCAGGCTTCGGACGGCACGATGTTGACCGTCTTGCGGCCACGCTTCTCGCCGAACTGGACCGCACCGGCGGCCAGCGCGAACAGCGTGTCGTCGCCGCCACGGCCGACGTTCACGCCGGGGTGGAACTTGGTGCCACGCTGGCGGATCAAGATCTCGCCGGCGTTGACCTCCTGGCCGCCGTAACGCTTGACGCCCAGCCGCTGCGCGTTCGAATCGCGACCGTTGCGGGAGCTGGACGCACCCTTCTTGTGAGCCATGGCTCAATCCTCTTTCTGACGAAGATCCGGAGAAAGTCCTACTTGGAGATGCCGGTGACCTCGACGCGGGTCAGCTTCTGCCGGTGACCCTGGCGCTTGTGGTAGCCGGTCTTGTTCTTGAACTTGTGGATCCGGATCTTCGGACCCTTGGTCTGCTCGACGACCTTGCCGGTGACCGAGACCTTCGCCAGAGCGTCGGCGTCCGTGGTGACGTCGCCACCGTCCACAAAAAGGACTGCGGGGAAGGTGTGCTCGGTACCCGGCTCGCCTTCGAGCTTCTCGACCTCGACGACGTCGCCGACGGCCACCTTGTACTGCTTGCCGCCAGTCTTGACGATCGCGTACGCCGACACGGAAGTCTCCTGCTTACTCGACAACGGGTGGGGGCTTGCGTAACCGGCCCGCCGGATCTCTCTCGGCGGTCCAAGGTCTGCGCAAGGTGCCCGCTCTAGGTGCGGGCCGTTCTACAGGTTACGGGGGCCTCCCCGGTGCGATCACACCGGGGTGCCCCTAGGTGTTCGCTAGCTCTGTTCCGACGCCTTGACCGGGGGACCCGCGGGCCGCGAGGCCGCCCGTCGCGGACGACGGCGGGTGGTGGAGCGGCCGGCCGGGGCCGGGACGTCCACCTCGGGTCCGGTCTCCTCCCGGGACACCGGAACCTCGGGAGCCTCGGGCTCCGGGCCCGATTCCCCGACGACGGCGATCTCTTCCTCGCGCACAGCCGGGGCCTCGTCGTCCGAGGTCGTCACCGGTTCACCGGCGAGTTCGGTCGCGGGTGCCTCGGCGACCGGCTCGGAAACCGGCTCAGCAGCAGCCTCGGCCGCCTGCTCGACGGTCGCCTCGGAAACGGCGTCCGAAGGCTCCTTCACCGGCTCAGCGGCCGACTCGGCGGCCTGCGGCGCGTGCCCGTTGAGCGCGGCACCCTCGACGTTCTCGGTGACCTCGTGAGCGTGCTCACCCTTGGCCGCCTTCGCGGCGTTGGCGACGGCCTGGACCGCCGAAACGACCGACTCGCGCTGTGCAGGGGCCTGCGGAGCCTCGGCCTTGGCAGCCGCGGGCTCGTTCTGGCCCTGGTCTTCGCCCTTGCCACGGCCACGGGACCGGCGGGAGCCCTGCTCCTTGCCGCCCCCGCTACCGCCACTGCCACCGCCGTGGCTGTGGCCGTTGCCGCCACCGGCGGTGCGCTGCGGCTCGGTCGAGACGACCACGCCGCGGCCCTTGCAGTGCTCACACGGCGTCGAGAAGGCTTCGAGCAGCCCGGTGCCGATCTTCTTGCGGGTCATCTGCACCAGGCCGAGCGAGGTGACCTCGGCGACCTGGTGACGGGTGCGGTCGCGGCCGAGGCATTCGGTCAGACGGCGCAGCACCAGCTCACGGTTGGATTCGAGCACCATGTCGATGAAGTCGATGACGATGATGCCGCCGATGTCCCGGAGCCGGAGCTGGCGGACGATCTCCTCCGCCGACTCCAAGTTGTTCCTGGTCACCGTCTCTTCGAGGTTTCCACCCGATCCGGTGAACTTGCCGGTGTTGACGTCGATGACCGTCATCGCTTCGGTCCGGTCGATGACCAGGTAGCCGCCCGAGGGCAGCCAGACCTTGCGATCCAGCGCCTTGGTGATCTGCTCGTCGATCCGGTGGTCGGCGAAGGCCGAACCGGTTCCCGTGTACCGCTTGACGCGGTCGGCCAGGTCCGGCGCCACGTGCTGGACGTAGTCGTAGATGGTGTCCCAGGCCTTGTCGCCCTGGATCTCCAGCTTGGCGAAGTCCTCGGTGAACAGGTCGCGCACGACCTTGACCAGCAGGTCCGGCTCTTCGTAGAGCATGACCGGCGCGCTGTTCTTCTTGCCGCCGTTGCCCGCTTCGGCCTTCTCCTTGATGACGTCCCACTGCGCCTTGAGGCGGCGGACGTCGCGGTCCAGCTCCTCCTCGCTGATGCCCTCGGACGCGGTGCGGATGATCACACCGGCGTCTTCCGGGACGATGCGCTTGAGGATGTCCTTCAGGCGGCGGCGCTCGTTCTCCGGGAGCTTCCGGGAGATCCCGGTGGCGCCACCCGCGGGCACGTACACCAGGAACCGGCCCGGCAGCGAGATCTGCGTGGTCAGCCGGGCGCCCTTGTGCCCGACCGGGTCCTTGGTGACCTGGACCAGCACGGAGTCACCGGTGGAGAGCGCCTGCTCGATCTTGCGGGCCTTGCCCTCGAGACCGGCGGCGTCCCAGTCGACCTCACCGGCGTAGAGCACGGCGTTGCGGCCGCGGCCGATGTCGATGAAGGCGGCCTCCATCGACGGCAGCACGTTCTGCACGCGGCCGAGGTAGACGTTGCCGACGATCGAGCCGGTGCCCGACGACGTCACGAAGTGCTCGCACAGGACGCCGTCCTCGAGCACGCCGATCTGGGTGGAGTCGCCCTTCTCGGCGACGACCATGGTGCGCTCGACCGACTCGCGGCGGGCGAGGAACTCGGCCTCGGACAGGATCGGCGCGCGACGGCGGCCGGCCTCCCGGCCGTCCCGGCGACGCTGGCGCTTGGCCTCGAGCCGGGTCGAACCACGCACGCTGCGGACCTCGTCCCTGGCGGGACGCTCGGTCTCGGCGGCCTTGGCCTGGCGCACGTGGACGACCGTGTTGGGCGGGTCGTCGGTGGTGGCCTCGGCGGTGTCGTCGCCGTCCCCGCCCTTGCGACGGCGGCGGCGACGGCGGCGCTTGCTGCCGTTGTCTGAATCGCCGTCATTGTCCGAATCGGCCTCCGCTGAATAACCCGTAGCGGCCGCCTCTTCGGCGTTCTCGGACTCGGCCTCTTCGGCTTCGGTGTCCTTGGCGTCCTTCTCGGACTTGTCGTTCCGGTCCTTCCCGCGCGGCTGACGGCCACGCGGGGGCTCGGGCTGCTCGTCGTCGTTCTCGGACTCGGCCGAGTTCTCGTCGCCGCCCTTGCCCCGGCCACGCCCGCGACGTCCCCGACGGCGGCGGCGACGGCCGTTGGCGTCATCACCGTCGTCGTCGGCGCCGTCCTGGCGATCGGCCTGCTCGGTCTGCGTCTCGTCCTCGTCGGCCTCGTGCTCGTCGGCGGGCGTGAAGGCGGGCTCCGGCCTGCGGACAGGCTTCGCGGCGACCGGCTCCGGCGGCAGGAACACCGGCGAAGGGGCGGCGAAGACCGGGACGTGCACGGCGGCCTTCGACCGCCGGGTCGTGGTCTGCGGCGGCTCCGGGGTCACCGGGGCGGCCAGCGCGGGCGGGACACGCCGCGAAGGCGCCTCCGCCTGCGGAGCGGGCTCCGGCTCGACCTGGGGCTTCTCCTCGGCCTTGACCTCGGGCTGGGGAGCCGCGGGAGTCTCGGTGACGGGAGCTTCGGCGGCCGGGGCCGCTTCGGCTGCCTCGGGCTCGTCTCCGCCGGTGAGGGCTTCGGCGAGCTTGATGGCCACATCGCGGGTGACGCTGGACTGCGCGCTGCGGACGGTCTCGCCGAGCTCACCGAGCTTGGCCATCAGTTCACGGCTGTTGGATCCCAAGAGCTTCGCCAGGGCGTGCACCCGGATCCGGGGAGGCAGTTCGGCCAGCTGGCCTGCGATGGGTGTGGCGGTATTCCCGCCGGTGACGGCGGGTGTGTCCGCGTTCGACATATATCTCCTCCGCCCCCGGGCGCGTCGGCTGGCTCACACCGGCTCGACGCGGCCGCGCAGGGGCCCCTTTCTGTTCGTTCCGCCGTGGTGGTCACCAGCAGCGGGAATCCTTGCCCGGCACCGCGACGGCGCCGGGTTGACCGGGCGCCGTATACGGCTGAAGGTCTGCTCGGCGGAGCGCTGGCCACGTTCGCGACATCGGGCCGCCCGCCACGTCGTCGAGCCGCCTGGGAAGGCGGCGACGCGTGTGGAGGATGTGCAGCACACCACCGGGCCACAAGACCGCGGGCGCCACCTCTCACGTGTGCCCGTCGGCCAGCGGCCACCGCGAGTATCCCACACACCGGCCCCACTCCGGTGTACTCGGTGCCACAGGCCTGACTCCCGGGCGCGCCGCGACCACCGGCCGGGCGAACTTCACAGGAGAGCTTGTCGACCCGGCCGCGGGTGGCTAGCGTGCCGCTCGGGGATGGCGAAGCCCAGGCCGAGGCGTCCCCGGTAGTCCCCTTGTTCTCCGCTGGGAGGTCCGGTGTCCCTGCTGGGGCGGTCCCTGCGAGCGGCCGTATGCGCCTTGGTGGTGCTCTGCGGTTCGGTCGCCGCCGTCGCGACGGCCGAAGCGGAGTCATCGTGCCATCCCGCCGGCCGGACGCTGCGGTACGTCGTCGCCTTCGACCGGGGTACCTCCGAAGCCGAGGCCAGGGCGGCCATCACCGCCGGTTGCGGCAGCGCGACCGTGTACTACCCGCAGATCGCCGTGGCCGTCGCGACCTCGGCCGACCGGGACTTCGCCGAGCTGGTCAAGCCGGCCGCAGCGTTCAGCGCGCAGGCGGAACGCCTCGCGGTGCAGCGGGCCACCGGCACGCCGCCGGCCAAACCGGCGCCCGCGCGCGCCGAACTCGAACCGACCGATCCGGCGAAGGTGCCCACGGCCGACCGGACCGCCGAGCAGTGGGACATGCGCGCGATCGGCGCCGACAAGGCCCGCACGATCGAACGGGGCCGCCCGGACGTCGTCGTCGGCGTCCTCGACTCCGGCGTCGACGCCACCCACCCCGAGCTGACGGCCGCCCTCGACCCGGACAGGTCCGCGGGCTGCCTGACCGGCGCGCCCGACCGGAACTGGGCCGCGACCACGTCGGCGCACGGCACCCACGTCGCGGGCATCATCGCCGCGGCCGACGACGGCAAGGGCGTCACCGGCGTGGCGCCCGGCGTGCGGATCGCCTCGGTGAAGGTGATCGACGACCGCGGGTACGCCGACCCCGAGGCCGCCGTCTGCGGGCTGATGTGGGCAGCGTCACAGCGCATGACCGTGACGAACAGCAGCTACTTCGTCGATCCGTGGTCGCTCTCGTGCGCCCACGCCGACGCGCGGGGCGTGGTGAACGAGGTCATGGCGCGCGCCGTCGAATACGCGACCTCGGTGGGCACGCTCACCGTCGCGGCGGCGACCAACGAGGCCGTCGGGCTGGTGCCGTCGCCGCACTCGGGGTCCGGCACCCAGGCCGAAGGCTGCCAGGCGCTGCCCGCCGGCCTGCCGGACGTCGTCGCGGTCTCGTCCGTGAGCGCGGACCGGGTCAAGGCCGGCTACAGCTCGTACGGGCTGGGCGTGATCGACGTGGCCGCCCCCGGCGGCGAGGCCGGGCGATGCGTGCTTTCGACCGTTCCAGGCGGGTACGCGCCGCTCTGCGGGACGTCGATGGCGGCGCCGCACGTCGCCGGTGTCGCGGCGCTGCTCGCTTCAGAGCACCCCGGTTACGGCGCCCGCCAGCTGAAGCGGACGCTGGACGCGCAGGCGACGCCGATCGCCTGCCCCGCCGACTACGACCTGACCGGTGACGGCTCGCAGGACGCGTACTGCACCGGGTACGCCGGGTTCAACGGCTTCTACGGGCACGGGATGGTCGACGCGCTGGCCGCCGTCGCGCCGCGGGTGAGCGGTCCGAACCCGGCGCGTTGAGGTCCGGCGCCCCGCATTTAGTCCTCTGAACGCGTGTCGCGGTCAGCGCAGCAGCAGCTTCCCGAACCTTTTCGAGGAGGCGTAGATCCCGACCGCCGCAAGCGCCAGCAGATACGCCACGTTCCCGAGCATCCCCCACGACAGCACCCCGACCGAGAGCCCGCGCATCAGCTCGATCCCGTGGTACAGCGGGAAAATCCGCACGATCCACTGGATCGCCTCCGGGTACACCGAAAGCGGGTAGAACGTGGTGGAGAACAGGAACAGTGGCATCAGCACGAGGTTGATGTAGTCGAACTGCGAAACCGAGCGCAGGAAGGTCACCAGCACGATGCCGATGGCCGAGAACGCCATCGCGATCAGCAGCGCCGCCGGGATCATCAGCACGGCCCACCAGGAGCCGGCCAGCCCCATCGCGGTCATCACGCCGAGGAAGGTCACCGAGTAGATCCCGCCGCGCAGCACCGACCAGCCGACCTCGCCGAGCGCGATGTCCAGCGGGCCGATCGGGGTGGCGAGCATGGCGTCGTACAGCTTCGCGTACTTCAGCTTGAAGAACAGGTTGTACGTCGAGTCCAGGATGGCGCCGTTCATCGCCGATGCCGCCAGCAGGCCGGGCGCGACGAAGGCGACGTAACTCATCACCTGGCCGCCGGGACCGACGACCTCGCCGACGAGTTTGCCGAAGCCGAGCTGGAAGGCCATCAGGTAGAACAGCGGCTCGAAGGCCCCGGACACGAACAGCATCCAGACGTGCGAGTAGGTCAGGAACGTGCGTTCCATGACCGCCTTCGACCGGCCGCTGTACATCGACGGCGGCAGGACGCGCAGCAGCACCCCGCGCGGCGGGGCCTCGGTGAGAACAGCCACTTCAGACCACCAGCCGTCGGTAGAAGTACTTGTGCGCCAGCGCCCAGCCCACCCCGGCCAGCACGATCAGGAAGGCGAGGTGCCCCAGCGTGGCGAGCGGGCCGACGGTGCCGAGGCTGACCGCCCTGGCGGCCTCGTTGCCGTGCCACAGCGGGGAAAGCCAGGCGATCCACATCAGCGGGGCCGGCAGTTCGGAGATCGGGAAGAACGTGCCGGAGAACAACGTCATCGGGATCAGGATGAACCGGAACACCAGGCCGAACCGCGCGCCCTCGTCGTAGGTGGTCGCGGCGAGCGCCATCACCGGGGTGCCGCAGGCGATACCGGTGAGCGTCCCGATCAGGATGACCGCGAGTACGCCGAAGCCGGTCCACGCGCCGAACAGCGCGGCGATGACGGCGTAGATCGTTCCGGCCAGGGTCAGCCGGATCCCGACCCAGATGATCTGGCTGCCGAGCACCTGTCCCGGCGTGATCGGCGACGCGGTCACGGCCACGTAGCTCTGCTGCCATTTGAACCCGGACAGCACCGGATAGCTGGATTCCCCCACCGCCAGCTGCGCGGCACCGGCGACGAGCAGCGCGGGCGCGACGTACTCGAGGTACGGGAACCCGCCCGTCGCGGCGCCCGCCCGCACCTGTGAGCCGAAACCGAGGCCCATCGCGGCCAGGAACAGCACCGGTTGCAGACCCGTCGAGTACAACGTGGACAGCCAGTACCGGCGGTACCACATCCAGTACGCCTCGACCCGCAGCCAGGCGCCGAGCCAGGCAGGCACCACCCGGCCCGTCGAGGTCTTCGTCTCCGCCGTGGTCATCAGTCCACCAGCGTCCGGCCGGTGAGGCGGAGGAAGACGTCCTCCAGCGAGCTGCGGCGGACCAGGCTCGACAGCGGCCGCAGCCCGCGCGCGTGCGCCTGTTCGAGGGTGGCCTCGCCCGTCATCGTGTAGAGCAGGACGCGGTCCGGGAGCACTTCGACGCGTTCGGCGAGGCCTTCGATCCGCTTCGCGGCCGTCTCCTGTTCGCCGTTCGGGAACCGCAGTTCGACGACCTCACGGGTGGAGTACCGGCTGATCAGGTCCGCGGGCGAGCCTTCGGCGGCGATGCGGCCGTTGTCCATCACGACGAGCCTGTCGCAGAGCTGCTCCGCCTCGTCCATGTAGTGCGTGGTGATGATCAGCGTGGTCCCGCCCGCCTTGAGCCGGAACAGCCTGTCCCACAACAGATGCCGGGCCTGCGGGTCCAGCCCCGTGGTCGGCTCGTCGAGCAGGAGCAGTTCCGGATCGTTGACCAGGGACCGCGCGATGGTCAGCCGCCGCTTCATCCCGCCGGAGAGCGAATCGACCTCCGCGTCCGCCCGGTCGGTGAGCTGGGCGAACTCCATCAGCTCCTCGGCCTTGCTCCGCACGTGCGCGCGGGACAGGCCGAAGTAGCGGCCGTAGATCTGCAGGTTCTGGCGGACGGTGAGCTCGGTGTCCAGGTTGTCCTGCTGCGGCACCACGCCGAGGCGGGCGCGGATCTTCGGCCCTTCGAGATCCGGGTCCATACCGAGGACCCGCAGGTCACCGTCGCTGCGGGGCGAGACGCTGGCGATCATCCGCATGGTGGAGGACTTGCCCGCGCCGTTGGGCCCGAGGAAGCCGAACGCCTCCCCCGGGCGGACATCGACGTCGATCCCGCGTACGGCTTCGAAGTCGCCGAAGCGCTTGACCAACGCCTTCGCCTGCACCATCGCCGGTTCGTGCTCTGAGTCACCCACGATGAAGACCCTAGGACCTGCCACCGACAAAATTCGACCGGTTTACCGGCACCCTTGTTGGACGGTCCCGGCTCGTCGATACTCACCGACCATGAGTCTGAAGCCCAAAATCGCCTTGTTGTCCGTTTTTGTCACCGCCGGGCTCTTGGTGGCTCCCGCCGCCCAAGCAGTCGAGAGCACGACGGCCGGGACCACTGTGGACGGCCGGATCGTCGATCCTCGGCCTTCCACCGCCAAGCTGGCCTTCGAACTGCACAAACTGGCGCTGCTCAGCCACGGCAAGATCCGGGTGAGCGAGATCGGCCGCAGCAACCAGGGCCGTCCGGTGTGGGCGGCCAGGGTCGGCCACGGCAAGACGCGGATCCAGTACGTCACCCAGCAGCACGGCGACGAGCCGCTCGGCACGCCCGCCGCGCTCGAGTTCCTGCGCAAGGTCGGCGTCGGGCACAGCGCGTGGGCTCAGAAGCTGCTCGCGAAGGTGACCGTGGACATCGTCGTGCGCGCCAACCCCGACGGGCACGAGCACGACTGGCGCTACAACTACGACCCGAAGGCCACTCCCGAGTACGGCGAAAAAGGCAAGGGTTACGACATCAACCGCTACCACGACCCGGCCGTCGCGCCGAAGGACAATCCGGCCACCGAGGCAGGGCTGATCCAGCGGCGGAACGCGTCGTTCAAGCCGGACATCATGGTCGACTACCACATGCAGGGCCGGTACCTGGACGCCAACGGCAAGGAGATCACCGCTTCGACGATGTGGCCGACACATCCCGGCGTGAAACCGTCCGATGTGGACTTCGCGAAGCAGATCGCGGTCGTGGTGCAGCGGTCGATCGACGGCAACGGCGGCTACGTTTCGCAGTATCCGGGCGGTGACTATCAGGGCATCGCGCGTAACGGGTACGGGCTGCTCGGCAACGGGAGCGTGCTGATCGAGCTGAGCCTCATCCCGGAGCGTGAGCAGCAGCAGATCCAGGACGCGCTGGCGTCGATGCTCGCGATCGCGCAGGCCGCGGCCGACGGTTCGGTGCGGACGGTGGACCCGGCCGGCGCCGAGGCGATCCCGCCGCGGGGACCGGCGCTGCCGGGCACGGTCGAAGAAGGGGACGAAGCCGCCTGACGGGTGCAATGAAAGGTCCTTTCCTTGCGAAATTTGCAAGGAAAGGACCTTTCATGGCGTTCGCGATGAGGACACTCGCGAGTAGTCGACTGCTTGCGGGTAAGGCCTGGTCGCGGCACTCAGGAACCGCGGCACGCGCTCGAGCGTGGAGGATTCGGGACGTTGAACGTCCCGAATCCTCCACGCTCGCCGATGCCACACCATCGGTCAGAGCCACCACCCCAGTCACCAGCCCCGAAAGCTCCTGGTCGTGAGTGTTGAGTGTCGTTAGAACGACACTCAACACTCACGACCCGCGGAAACCCAGGACGAAGCCGCCTGGCGCTAGCGGACGGTGACCGAAAGGCTCCGCGTGACCCCGTTGACGGTGACCGAAAGACGCGCGACCCCCGGCCGCAACGCGGTCAGCACACCGGTCCCCGGGTCGAAGGACGCGACGTCCCACGGCATCGCGGGCCGGAACCCGTCGGCGACGTGCGTGCCCCACCCGCCCGTCCAGTCCGCGCTGACCGGGTACGACACCGGCACCTGACGCGCTCCCTGTGTCACCGTGGCCCGGACGTCCGCCTTCTCCCCGCGTGCCAGCGTCGAAGGCCCGGACAGAGTGAGCGCGTCGACGTTCGGCCGCGTCTCGAAGCGCACCGGCTGCGCCTTGTCCCCCGGTTCGAACCGGACCATCGTCCAGCCGACGAACCCGCCGTCGCCGGGCGCCGCCGCGGGCGACTTCCCGGAGTTGCCGTTCACCAGGTACGGCACGCCGTCCACCCGCGACAGGCTGAACACGCCCGCGTGCGAAGCGATGGCGGCCGTCTGCTTCCCCGACTCGCGTTCGAACGCGGTCAGCCAGCCGGTCAGCAGCGCGGCCTCTTTACGGTCGGCCAGTTGCGAATTCCCGGCCGGGCTCGGGTCCTTGACCGGATGGTGCATCGCGACGGCCACGCCGCGGATGCCCCTGTCGGCCTTCGCGCCGTCCAGCGCCTCGCGCAGCATCCGGATCTGGTCGAACCCGCCCGCGCGCAGGGAACCGCGTGAGGAGTCCAGCAGCACCAGGCGGATCCCGGCGACGTCGACGACGCGATGGGTCTGCCCGAACGCCGCCTGGAACTCGGCGAGCCCGTGCCCGCCGTCGGCCTCGTGGTTGCCAGGGACGTAGTACCAGGGCGCCTTGCCGACCAGTTCCTCGTCGATGACCGAGCGCGCCAGCACGAAATCGGCGGCCGTGCCGCGATCGACGAAGTCCCCGTTGATCAGCACGAGGTCCGGTTTCGCCGCCACCGCCTCGCGCAGCGCGCGCCGGGCCTGGGCGACCAGCGGGCCGTCCGGGGCGTCGGCGGTGAACTGCGCGTCGCTGACGACGGCGATCCGCAGGCCGCCGGTCGCGGTGCCGTCGGTGATCAGTGCCGGGTCACGCGGCGCCGGATCGGCCGGGACACTCGCCGCGGGCGCGACCTCGAAGGTGAGGTCGTCGAAGACCAGCCGCCCTTCGTACTGCTGGTCCGGGACGTTCTCGACGGCGTAGAACTTCGTCAGCCGCTGCCCGTCGGGAAGGCCGGCCGGGATCGCCGCCTTGACGTAGCGCCAGCCCGTCCAGTCCACACTCAGCGACAGGTCCACAAGGGACGGAACGTTGGCGGTGTCGCGGAGTTCCGCCCGCAGCCAGGCGCCCTTCGCGTCGCCGTTGACCCACAGGCCGACACGCTGGGTGCCGGGCGGCAGCGCGATCGGCGCCGCCGAGTTGACGTACGCCGCGCGCGTGGCGTTGGTCCCGTTCAGCCGGTAGTCCAGCGCCAGCCCGCGGCCGCCGTCACGGCCTGGTGCCTCGGAAAGCGCGGCGCCCACGACGGCCGGGAAGACACTGGCGCTCCAGCCCGCCGGACCGTCCAAGGAAGCCACCACCCGGGATTCCGTGCCGACCGACGCCGCCAGATGCGTCGACTTCCCGCCCGCGGTGGCCGTGATCGCCGAAGCACCCGAAGCCTTCAGCGCGGTGACCGCGAATCCGTCGCCGGACGGCTCGATCCGCACCACGGCGGGGTCGTAGTCGAGTTTGACGTCGTCGGGCTCGATCCACGTGCCGTAACCGTCGGCGTCGTAGCCGAAGACCTTGAACGTGCTCCGCGCGCCCTCTCCAGACAACGCGACCTGTTCGGTGCTGGTGCCCAGCCGGACGGGCGAACCGAGCACGTTCAGCGTCGTCTTGCCGAGGACTCCGCCGCGCTTCGCGTAGACCTCGACGTTCGCGGGCGCGTCCGGCCGGAGCCGGTCGGCGTGCGCGGTGAAGACGCCATCGGTCACGTTGCCACGCAAAGGATTCGTGCTGAGCCACCGGGCTTCACCGTCGACGGCGGCACCGGTCTCGTCGTGGCCTCCGGCGGCGAGTTTCCGCGTCAGCCCGGAAAGCACCCGCGCCGCGTCGGCGGTGTCCTGCGCGGGACGGGGTGAGAACCCGGTCAGCCGCCCGCTGCCCGGCACCGTGGCGACGCCGATGCCGTTGGGTACCAAGCGTTCCCCGCCGTCCGACGGCGAGTTGCGGATCAGCGGCGCCTGCTCGCCCTCCTCGCGGGCGAGCATCGTCGAGGAGCCGCCGCCGTCGAGGTTGATGCCGTCGTCCGCGCCGAGCGACTTCAGATGGCGGGCGAGTTCCAGTTCCGTCATCCCGCGACTGTCGGCCTGGCGGCCGTCGACCGTGGCCAGCCACATCTTCGTGCCGTCGGCGGAGAACCCGACCGCGGTCCGGGGGTGCATGGCGACGTTGTCGACCGGCTGGACCGCGCCGTCACGCAGCAGGACCTTGTTCCCGCCGATCGAGACGGACAGCTTGCCCGCGTCGCTCTTCGGTGCGTAGGCGACGCCCACCCGGTCGCCGATCTTCAAGCCGGACAACGGGTCCACGCCGCCGTCACGGGCGAGCAGGACCGTCGCGCCTGCCGCGATCGGGCCGTCGGCGGGTTGCGGCCGCACCTGCGTGACGACGCCGCCGGAGACCTCGACCTCGACGACGCGCCGCGCGCCCGCGACCGAGGTCCGCCGCGAAGACGCGCCCCACAGCGGGGTGTAGACGCCGATCGCGTCGCCGCTCAGCACGGGGCTGTTGAAGTTCGACGCGGGCACGACCTTGCCGTCGGGCAGGGTGACCGACGCTTCGAGGAACACCTCCGCGAGCCTCGCCTTGCCCTCTTCGGTGATCGACGCGGTCAGGTTGTGGCCGCGCGCGGGCGCCGTCTGAAGTTTTCCGGCGTCGATGCCGACACCGATCGGCGCGCCGCTGGCGTTGATGTCGAAGAAGTCGCCGTTCACCCCGGCGACCGCGCCCGCCCTGGCGACCTGCTGCGAAAGCGGTGTCCGCGCGGAAACCGTGCCGGGGCTGAGATAAGTCGGTTTCAGCGTCTTGCTGGTGAGGTCGATGGCGAGGGTGTCGCCGCGGATCCAGCCCGCCGGGTCGTACCGGTCGAATTCGGTGAGGCTCAGTCCCGGTGCCACCCGCGACGTCGCGCTGGTGGTGACCAGACCGTCGTCGGGCGCGGCCACGGCGTACGCGGACGGGCCCTCCTTCGCCGAAGAGGCCGCCGGGGCGGCTTCGACGGGTGCCGGACCGAGCGGTGCGGCCAAGGGATCGGCGTGCGCCGGTGCGGCGACGAACAATCCGGGCAGCAGGGCAGCGAGCAGCAATAAGCGTGAATTTCTCACGGAATACCCCACGATCGAGTGAGAGTCGGCTCAGCTCAGCACAGCGGACGCGAGCCGCCAGGAGAAGACCCGGAGGTGAACGTGAACCGAACGGCGTAGGGCGCCGAAGATCAGGGTGTGAACGGCCCGGCGAGGAACGTCTTGGCCGCCGCGGCGTCACCGGTGATTTCGAGGCCCGCACCGTCGAGGCCGACCCGTTGCCACAGCAGCAGATCCAGCCCTTCCGCGGGCCCTTCGACGACGGCTTCCGCGGCTTCGGCGGGATCGGCCCGCCGCGAGCCCGGGACGTCCTCGGCGGGAGGCGTGATCAGCCAGGCGTGTCCGGTGTCGGAGGTCTTCAGCAGCAACGGAACGGTGACCGCGGGCGGGGTGTGCCAGCGCTTGATCTTCGGCAGCATGCCGAGGAGGACCTCGTCCACGCCGTCGGCGGCGAGGGCGGGTTCGAGGGTGTACTCGGTCCCGGCCGCGCGGTGCGCGTCGAGCAGGTGCACCGCGGTCTCGTGGACCTGGCGGCGGAACCAGAAAGACTTGGTCTTGACGGCGGCGGTGAAGTTCCAGGCGCCGTCTTCCGGGGCGGCCTCACGCAAGGCCTCGATCAGGCCGTCCGCGCTTTCGCCGTACCAGGCGGCGAGATCCCCGTCCGGTTCGGCTTCGAAGATCTGCGGGGCGGGTTCACCGGTACGGACGATCCCGGCCGCCCAGCGATGCACGTTGCCGAGGTGGACGACGAGGTCACGCAGCCGCCAGTCGCCGCAGCACGGCACGGGAGCGGTGTGGTCCCCGGTGCGCGCGACCCGCGCGAAACCGGCGGTGAGTTCCCGCAGTCGTGCCAGGTACTCGTCCGGCGTCATCGAAACCCCCAGATCCGTGGGTGGCGCGGTGTTCCCGCGCCACCCACGAGTGTGTCAGACCTCGGGGAACCAGAGCTTGAGCTCGCGCTCGGCCGACTCCGGGGAGTCCGAGCCGTGCACCAGGTTGTACTGGGTCTCCAGGGCGAAGTCGCCGCGCAGGGTGCCCGGGGTGGCCTTCTCGACCGGGTCGGTGCCGCCGGCGAGCTGACGGAAGGCGGCGATGGCGCGCGGGCCCTCGACGGCGATCGCGACCAGCGGGCCCGAGGTGATGAACTCGAGGAGGTCGCCGAAGAACGGGCGTTCCTTGTGCTCGGCGTAGTGCTCCTCGGCGACCGAGCGCTCGACGGTGCGCAGTTCGAGGGCGGCGAGCTTCAGGCCCTTGCGCTCGATGCGCGAGATGACCTCGCCGACGAGGCCGCGCGCGACGCCATCGGGCTTGACGAGGACCAGCGTGCGTTCAGTCACGACGGTATTTCTCCTTGGGTGGGTTTCGTGCTATTCGCCCGGAGCTTATCCGCCCGGATCATCGGCGCTGCGGCTGCAGGGTCTTCGACCACAGCGACGCCCCCGTGGCGTCGCGCAGATCGACCGTGAGCGCACCGCTCGCGCCGTCGATGTTGACCTCTCCGAAGTGCTGGAACCCGTCCGCGGGCGAGGTGTTCGCGGCGGGCGGGGCATGCACGAAGACCGCCTCCGGCCCGAACGTCGGGTCGAGGGTGTTCGGGCCGAACGCGCCGGCGTTGAGCGGGCCGGACACGAACTCCCAGAACGGATCGAAATCGGTGAACGACGCGCGATCCGGCGAGTAGTGGTGCGCCGCGGTGTAGTGCACGTCGGCGGTCAGCCAGACGACGTTGCGCACCCGGCGCCGCGAGATCTCCCTCAGCACCCAGGCGAGTTCGGTCTCCCTCCCGCCGGGAGCGCCGGGCAGGCCGTTCGCGACTCCCTCGATGGCCTTGCCGTCCGGAACGGTGAGACCGATCGGGAGGTCGGCCTGGATGATCTTCCAGGTGGCCGTGCTGCGGTCGAGGGCGTCGACGAGCCAGTGCGCCTGACGGTCGCCGAGGATCCGGCCAGGCTTGGTCTGGTCGGCGGTGTTGGCGTCCTTGTAGGTCCGCATGTCCAGCACGAACACCTCGGCGCGCGAGCCGTGGCGGAAGTTGCGGTACACGCGGCCGTCGACGGCCTGGCGCCGGTCGATCGGGTGCCATTCGTGGAACGCCTGGAACGCGCGGGCGGCGAGCACGTCGACGCGCTTCTCGGTGTACTCGGGACGGTCGTTGAGGATCTCACCCGGGTACCAGTTGTTCACGACTTCGTGATCGTCCCACTGGACGTAGGCGGGCACGTTCGCGGTGAACCGCTTGAGGTTTTCGTCGAGGAGGTTGTAGGCGAACTGGCCGCGGTACTCATCGAGCGTCTCGGCGACCTTCGCCTTCTCCGGCGTGACGATGTTGCGCCACACGCGGCCGCCGGGCAGCGCGACGGTCTCGGTGAGCGGCGCGTCGGCGTACACCGTGTCGCCGCAGTGCAGGAACAGGTCCGGCCGCCGGTCGGCCATCGCGCGGTAGATCGTCATACCGCCGCGTTCGGGATTGATGCCCCAGTTCTGCCCGGCGACGTCACCGGACCACAGCAGCCGGACGTCCGACCGGCCGACCGGGGCGGTGGTGAAGCGGCCGGTGAGGGCCTCGCTGCGAGCACGGCCGTCGAGGTCTTCGGCGGTGACGCGGTAGTGCACCTCGGTCCCCGGCAGGAGGCCGGCGACGCGGACCTTGCCGGTCCCGCCGGTCTCCGGGCTCATCACCGGGCCGCGCACGCGGCGCGCGTGCCGGAACGACGGATCCCTGGAGACCTCCACGATCAGCCGTGAAGGCCGGTCGGCACGCGACCAGACGATGCCGGAACCGGTGGTGACGTCGCCGGACTGGACACCGTGGGTGAGCACCGGCCGGTCGCGGCGGAGCAACGGGACGGGATCCGCGGTCGCGATTCCGGGGACGAGCAGGCCGCCCGCGACGGCTCCGGCGCCGGTGAGACCGGCTTTGAGCAGTGTGCGGCGGTTGTGGTGGGAAGCGGTCATGGCGCGGTTCTATCCCGCGGCCACGGCCGGTGGGCCAACGGCGGTTGACCTGGCGATGAACGAACGGGTGGCAGCCTGCTCAACCGTTCGGTCGATGCCTCCCCGTGTCGGCGCCGGTACTTTCGATCACGGGGACGATCGATCCGGATGGGGGAACGATGCGCGGATTCCAGCGCGGTCTCGTGCTGCTCACGGCGGCTTTGGCGGTGTCGAGTGCCACGGCCGGGGTCTCGTCGGCGGACGAGCTGGGCCGGTCGCAGGCGGTGATCAGGTACACCGAGTACGGCATCCCGCATATCGCGGCGAAGGACTTCGACGGCCTCGGCTACGGCTACGGGTTCGCCGCGGCCGAGGACAACATCTGCGAACTCGCGAACACCTATCTGACGGTGTCCGCGCGGCGGTCCGCGTACTTCGGCGCGGGCGGCCGGGGCGATCCGGCGATGAGCGAGGCGGAGAACAACCTCGACAGCGATCTGCACTTCCAGCGGATCAACGACTCGGGAGTGATCGAGCGGCTTCTCGCGCGGCCCGCGCCGCACGGCCCGCGGGCCGAGGTCCGGGAGCTGGCGGCCGGATACGTCGCGGGGTACAACGCGTACCTGAAGCAGACCGGCGTCCAGCGCATCACCGACCCGGTGTGCCGCGGCGCGGACTGGGTCCGGCCGATCACCGAACTCGACTTCTACCGGCACTTCTACGCCGTCTCCTCGGTGGGCGGGCAGGGCTTGCTCGCCTCCGATCTCGTCCGCACGCAGCCTCCGTCCACAAAGGACGTTCCGGCCGCGGGACCGGAGTCCGCGCCGAAGATCGCCGACGGCCTCCGCGAGACGATGAAGACGGGCGAACTCGGCAGCAACGGCATCGCCGTCGGCGGCGACGGGACGAAGTCCGGCGGTGGCCTGCTGCTCGGGAACCCGCACTATCCGTGGCAGGGCGGGCGCCGGTTCTGGCAGTCACAACTGACCATTCCCGGCCGGTTCGACGTCGCGGGCGGGAGCCTGCTGGGGCTCCCGTTGCCGCAGATCGGCCACAACGCCGACGTCGCGTGGACGCATACGGTGTCGACGGCGATCACCTTCGGCCTGTTCGAAGTCCCGCTGGCACCCGGCGACCCGACGACGTACCTGGTCGACGGGAAACCGGAGAAGATGACCGCGCAGGAGGTGAAGGTCGAGGTCCGGGAGCCGAACGGCGAGCGCCGGCAGGTCGCCCGCACCTTCCACGGGACCCGGTACGGCCAGGTCCTCGGTTCGGCGTTCGGCGTGCCCACGCCATGGACGACGAAGTCCGCGCACGCGCTGCGAGACGGGAACGCCGGGAACCTGCGCGGCCTCAACGCCTGGTTCGAACTGGCCGGATCACGCAGCACCACGGACGTCGCCGACGCGCTCGCGCGCACCCAAGGCGTCCCGTGGGTCAACACCATCGCCACGGACAGGGCCGGAAACGCGCTGTACAGCGACATCCAGGTCGTGCCGCATGTCACCGACGAGCGGGCGGCGGACTGCGGGACCCCGCTGGGCCGGGCGCTCTTCCCGGGCACCGGACTCTCCATTTTGGACGGTTCACGATCGTCGTGCGACTGGGGTTCCGACCCGGGCTCCTTGGAACCGGGCCTGTTCGCGCCGTCCCGGCTGCCGCTGCAGCAACGACGCGACTACGAACTCAACGCCAACGACAGCGCCTGGCTCTCCAACGCCCGCGCGCCCATCGCGCCGCTCCCCCGGATCGTCGGCTCGACCGGGACCCAGCGGTCGGACCGGACCCGGGAAGCGTTGATCGCCACCGAAGAAGGCTTGGCGGGCAAGGGATTCACGCCATCGTCGATGAAGGACATGCTGTATCGCGGCCGAAGCCGCACCGCGGCACTCGCCGCCGCCGACACGGCGAAGATGTGCGCGGCCTTCCCGGGCGGGCAGGCTCCGTCCACGTCGGGGCCGGTGCCCGTCGGCAACGCTTGCGCGACACTGGCTTCCTGGGATCACACCTTCCGGCTCGACAGCCGCGGCGCGCTCTTCTTCGAGCGGTTCGTGGACCGGATCGGCGGGCTGCGGGGCATCTGGCAGGTCCCGTTCGACCCGAATCGGCCGGTCACCACACCGAACACCCTCGCGACCGGGAATCCCGACGTGCGGAAGGCCTTCGGTGACACGCTCGCCGAATTCCGCGCCAACGGCATCCCGGTCGACGGCAGGCTCGGCGACCACCAGACGGTGACGCGGGCCGGGAAGCGGATCCCGATCCACGGCGGACCGGGCGACCTCGGCGTGCTGAACGTGATCACGGCACTGTGGGATCCGGCCAGGGGCAACCACGAGGTCGTCCACGGATCCAGTTACGTGCAGGTGGTCGGGTTCGATGGCAAGGCCTGCCCGGACGTCTCGACGATCCTGACGTACTCGCAGTCGACCGACGTCACGTCACCGCATTTCGCCGACCAAACGCGGTTGTATTCGCGGGGTGGCTGGGTACGAGGCCGGTTCTGCGCCGCGGACATCGCGAGGTCACCGGAGCTGAAGGTGGTGCGGCTGCGGTAAGCAAACGTCGTGAGTGGTAATGACGGTTCTAACCGTCATTACCACTCACGAGGCCTACTGCTGAGGTTGCTGCTGCTGGCTGGGCAGCGTCCCGGCCGCCATCCGGCGGGCCACGTCGCGCCGCAGCCACAACAGCCACAGCCAGATCCCGAGGAAGATCACCCCGAGGATCGCCACGGCGGGCAGCGCGACGAAGAACGCGATCAGCGCGACCTGCAGCGCGAGCACCGCGGGCACCGCCCACGGCTTCTTCAGGAAACCGCACAGCACGATCAGCGCGACCGCGATCACGATCACCGACCAGCCGGTGAGCGAGCCGACCCCGCCGCCGAGTTTCGCCACCACCGGCAGCGCGAGCGCGACGGTGATGCCCTCCATGATCAGGGAACCGGCCATCACGCCGCGGAAGGACTTCATCGGGTCCTTGGCGGGCGGCTTCGGGGTCTCGTCGGTCACGCCGGCTCCTTACCGAACAGGGTCCTCGCCTCGCCCGCCGTGACGACCGAACCGGTGACCAGCACGCCCCCGCCCGCCAGCGGCTCCTCGGGGTCGTCACTCTGCTCGACGAGGCCGATGGCCGTTTCGATCGCGGAGTCGAGGCTCGCTTCGGCGACGACACGGTCTTCGCCGAAGATCGAGATGGCGATGTCGTTGAGTTCGTCGAGCGGCATCGCGCGCGGCGACGAGTTCTTGGTGACGACGATCTCGGAAACGACCGGTTCGAGGGCGTCCAGGATGCCGCGGGCGTCCTTGTCGGCCATCACGCCGACCACGGCGACGAGGCGGCGGAACGCGAACTCCTCGGCGACGGTGGTGGCGAGCGCCTTGGCGCCGTGCGGGTTGTGGGCGGCGTCGAGCAGCACGGTCGGTGCGGCGCGGACGCGCTCCAGCCTGCCGGGGGTCTCGACCTCGGCGAAGGCCTCGCGGACGGCTTCGACGACCAGTTGCCTGTCCTTGCCCGCGCCGAAGAACGCTTCGACGGCCGCCAGCGCGAGCGCGGCGTTGGCGGCCTGGTGCGCGCCGTGCAACGGCAGGAAGATCTCGTCGTACACCCCGCCGAGGCCCTGCAGTTTCAGCATCTGCCCGCCGACGGCGATTTCGCGCTCCAGCACCCCGAACTCGCTGCCCGCGCGGGCGACGCTCGCGTCGACCTCGACGGCGCGTTCCAGCAGGATCTTCTGCACTTCGGGCTCTTGTTCGGCGATGACCGCGACGCTGCCGGGTTTGATGATCCCGGCCTTCTCCACCGCGGCCTTGGCCGGATCGCCGCCGAAGTACTCGACGTGGTCGACACCGATCGGCGTGATGACGGCGACTTCGCCGTCCACGACGTTGGTGGCGTCCCACGAGCCGCCGAGGCCGGTTTCGACGACCGCGGCCTCGACGGGCGCGTCGGCGAAGGCCGCGAACGCCATGCCGGTGAGCACCTCGAACTTGCTCATCGGCACCGCGTCGGCGCCGCCCGCGTTGTCCACCATGGTCACGTACGGCGCGACGTCGCGGTACAGATCGACGTACGCGGCGGCGGAGATCGGGGCGCCGTCGAGGGCGATCCGCTCGGTGACCAGCTGCAGGTGGGGGCTCGTGTACCGGCCGACGCGCAGGCCCATGCGGGTCAGCAGCGCGTCGATCATCCGGGTGGTCGAGCCCTTGCCGTTGGTCCCGGCGACGTGCAGCACCGGATAGCCGCGGTGCGGCTCGCCCATGAGGTTGACCAGCGCCGCGATCCGGGTGAGGGACGGCTCGATCTTCGTCTCCGGCCAGCGCAGGTTCAGCTCGGCCTCGACCGCGAGCAGCTCGCGGCGTGCCTGCTGCCCGTTCGGGTCGGCCGGGGCGACGTCGTCACCCTGGTCGTCCAGTTCGTGCAGCTCCACGTCCTCCGGCGCGACGAGGTCCGGCACCGGGCCGAGCGCGAGGTTGTCCCCCAGCTGCCCGATCCCGCCGATGCCGCCACCCGCCCCGCCGCCCGCCTGGTACGCGGCGTCGGGTGCGTCCAGATCCGGGTCGGTGTCGTCGGACGGATCGTGGGCACGTGCCCCCAATTCGTCCACACCGGCGAAACTGTCCAGATCTGCCAGGTCCGGGGATTCTGCGAATTCTTCGGAATCCCGGCCGTCACCTCGCGGCACGAACTCTCCTCTTAAGCCTTGCTCATGGTCATGCCGAGTCTACGTGCGGCTTTGCTGGCACTCTCGACGCATGGGGTTCAACCACAACGATCACTACCATCCGCTGCTGCTCGATCAGCTGCCCCCGGGCCCGGGTGTCGCGCTGGACGTCGGCTGCGGCGCCGGCCGGTTCGCGCGGCGGCTCGCGGCGACCGGGATGCACGTCGAGGCGATCGACCGGTCCGGCCCGATGATCGACCTCGCCCGTGCAGCCGGCTCGCCGGGTCCGGGCACCATCTCCTACCGGCAGGCCGACGTCGCCGCCGAAAAACTGCCGGAGGCCGCGTACGACTTCATCTCCTGCCTCGCCTCGATCCACCACGTGCCGTTCGACACCGTCACGAAGCTGCGGGACGCGCTGGTCCCCGGCGGGGTGCTGGCCGTCCTCGGTCTCGGCAGGCCCAGCACACCCGGCGACTACGCCCGCGCGCTCGTGGCCTCGCCGGTCAACGCACTGGCCAGGGTGGTCGTGTACACGGGTGAGCGGCTGAACGGCGGGATCGATCCGCTGCCGTCGGCGCCGATCGTGGAGACGTACCCGCCGATGAGCCGGATCCGGCACGACGCGGCTCGGCTGCTGCCCGGGAGCAAACTCCGGAACCTGCTCTTCTTCCGCTACCTCCTCGTGTACCGCAAAGGAGAAGATGATCACCCGATGTGACACCCCAAGCGGGTGAAGCCGGGGCCCGACCACCCGATCGGCGGCGCCGGACCGGCCGGACGCGGTTCATTTTTGAGAGGCCATCCAGTCCGGAGATCGGGGTCCTCATGCGCTTCAGACGCGTACTCTTCGCGGCCGTCTCGACCGTCGTCCTGCTGATCGTCTCCACCACGGCGGCCACCGCCGCCGAGCGGTCCTACCGGAGTTACGTCGCGCTGGGTGACTCCTACACCTCCGGGCCGCTCATCCCGCTCCCCCGGTTCGATCCGCTCTTCTGCGGCAAATCGACGCAGAACTACCCGTCGATCCTCGCCGCGGCGCTGCGGGTCCGTTCCTACACCGACATCAGCTGCGGCGGCGCCGACACCACCAACATGACGCAGCCGCAGAGCGTGTTCCTCGGCCGCAACCCGGCGCAGTTCAGCGCCCTGAGCCCACGGACCGACCTGGTCACCCTCGGCATCGGCGGCAACGACTACGGCGTCTTCGGCACCCTGGTCGGCACCTGCCCGTCACTGCGGGCGAGCGACCCCACCGGGAACCCCTGCCAGGACAGGTTCACCGTCGGCGGGGTCGACACCGTCAAGGCCAAGATCGCCGATACCGGCAAGAACGTCGAGAAGGTGCTGGCCGGGATCCACGCCCGCTCGCCGCGCGCCGACGTGCTCGTCATCGGCTACCCGCGGATCGCCCCGGAATCCGGCTACTGCCCGAAGATCCTGCCGTTCGCCGAGGGTGACTACGCCTGGCTCAACGACGTCGAGAAGGCGTTGAACTCGGCGATCGAGAAGGCCGTCGCCGCCGACGGCAAGTCGTCCTTTGTGGACACTTTCGGCCCGTCCGCCGGGCACGACGCCTGCGCGCCGAAGGGTGCGGCGTGGATCAACGGGCAGCACACGAACCTGCTCGCCGCGGCGGCTTACCACCCTTACCGCACCGGGATGGCGGGAGTGGCCGCGGTGATCCTGCGGCACCTCCGCTGATGTTATGAACGGGACTTTCATTGCAAATTTTGCAATGAAAGTCCCGTTCATAACACGCGTCAGGAGGCGGGCAGTGTCGCCAGCCGGGCGTTGATGCGCTCGATGTCGGCGACCGCGGTCTCCTTGCGGGCCCGGATCTTGCCGATCACCGGCTCCGGCGCCTTGTCGATGAACGCCTGGTTGCCGAGCTTGGCCTCGGCCTGCGCGAGTTCCTTCTCCGCGGCGCCGAGGTCCTTCTGCAGGCGCTTGCGCTCCGCGGCGACGTCGATCGTGCCGGACAGGTCCAGCTCGACGGTGACGACACCGGCCGACAGCCCGACCTCGATCGACGCGCTCGGCGCGAAGCCCTCTTCCGGCTGGGTGAGCCGGACCAGCGAGCGGATCGGCTCGTCGTGCCCGGTGATCTCGGCGAACCCGTCGCCGGACAGCCGCGCGGCCACCTTCTGGCTGGGCTTGAGGCCCTGGTCCGCGCGGAACCGGCGGACCTCGGTGACCAGCTTCTGCACGTCCGCGATCCGCTTGTCGGCGACCGGGTCGGCGTACGAGACGTCGGCCACCGGCCACGGGGCGATCACCAGCGACTCGCGGCCGGTCAGCGCCGTCCACAGTTTTTCGGTGATGAACGGGATGAACGGGTGCAGCAGCTTCAGCACGGTGTCGAACACGTGCCCCAGCACCGCGCGCGTCGCCGTCACGCGGGCCTCGTCGCCCTGGAACACCTGGACCTTCGACAGTTCCAGGTACCAGTCGCACAGCTCGGTCCAGGTGAACTGGTAGAGCGTGTCGGTGGCCTTGGCGAACTGGTAGTCCGCCAGGTAGCCGGTGACGTCGTCCACGACCGTGCCGAGCCTGCCGAGGATCCAGCGGTCGGCCTCGGTGAGTTCCGCCGCGGCGGGCAGCGGGGCGTTCGCGTCGGCACCGTTCATCATCGCGAACTTGGTGGCGTTCCAGAGCTTCGTGGTGAAGTTCCGGGAGCCCGCGACCCATTCCTCGCCGATCGGCACGTCGGTGCCCGGGTTGGCGCCGCGGGTGAGGGTGAAACGCAGCGCGTCGGTGCCGTAGCGGTCCATCCACTCGATGGGGTCGACACCGTTGCCCGCGGTCTTCGACATCTTCTTGCCGAACTGGTCGCGGACCATGCCGTGCAGCGCGATGGTCTTGAACGGCGCCTCGCCGGTGGCGTAGAGGCCGAACATCATCATCCGCACGACCCAGAAGAACAGGATGTCGTAGCCGGTGACCAGCACCGACGTCGGATAGAACTTGTTCAGATCCGGCGTCTTCTCCGGCCAGCCGAGGGTGGAGAACGGCCACAGGCCCGAGGAGAACCAGGTGTCGAGGACGTCCGGGTCCTGGGTCCAGCCCTCGCCCGAGGGCGGCTCCTCGTCCGGTCCGACGCAGACGACCTCGTCGTTCGGGCCGTACCAGACCGGGATGCGGTGGCCCCACCACAGCTGACGCGAGATGCACCAGTCGTGCAGGTTGTCGACCCAGTCGAAGTAGCGCTTCTCCATCTCCGGCGGGTGGACGTTCACCCGGCCGTCGCGCACCGCGTCGCCGGCGGCCTTCGCGAGCGGGCCGACCTTCACGAACCACTGCAGCGAAAGCCGCGGCTCGATCGGCTCCTTCGAGCGCTCGGAGTGCCCGACGCTGTGCAGGTACGGACGCTTCTCGGCGACGATGCGGCCCTGCTCGCGCAGCTTCTCCCGCACCGCGACGCGGGCCTCGAACCGGTCCATGCCGTCGAACTCGGTGCCGGTGCCGTCGATCCGGCCCTGCTCGTCCATGATCGTGATCATCGGCAGGTCGTGCCGCTGGCCGATCTCGAAGTCGTTGGGGTCGTGCGCGGGGGTCACCTTGACCGCGCCGGTGCCGAACTCCGGGTCGACGTGCTTGTCCGCGACGATCGGGATCCGGCGCCCGGTCAGCGGCAGTTCGACCTCGGTGCCGATGAGGTGCGTGTAGCGCTCGTCGTCCGGGTGGACCGCGACGGCGGTGTCGCCGAGCATCGTCTCCATCCGGGTGGTGGCCACGACGATCGCGTTCTCGCCGTCGCCGTAGCGCATCGAGACGAGTTCGCCCTCGACCTCTTCGTGCTTCACCTCGGCGTCGGACAGCACCGACCGCAGCTCCGGCGACCAGTTGACCAGCCGCTCCGCGCGGTAGATCAGGCCGTCGTCGAAGAGCTTCTTGAAGATCGTGTTGACGGCCTTGGACAGGCCGTCGTCCATGGTGAACCGCTCACGGGTCCAGTCGACGCCCTCACCGAGGCGTTTCATCTGGGCGAGGATGCGGCCGCCGTGCTCCTGCTTCCACTGCCAGACGCGCTCGACGAACGCCTCACGGCCGAGTTCGCGGCGGCTGGTGCCCTCGGCGCGGAGCTGCTTCTCCACCAGCGCGTGGACGGCGATGCTCGCGTGGTCCATCCCCGGCAGGTACAGCGTCTCGTCGCCGAGCATGCGGTGGTAGCGGGTGATGGCGTCGATCAGGGTGTGCTCGAACGCGTGCCCGATGTGCAGCGAGCCGGTCACGTTCGGGGGCGGGATGACTACCGTGAACGGCGGCTTGTCCGACGTGGGGTCGGCCGTGAAGTACCCGGCGTCTACCCAACGCTGGTAGAGCGAGGCTTCTTCGTCGGCCGGGTTCCAGGCACCCGGTAGGTCGGTCTGCTGCTGCTGGGCGTTCTCGGTCACAGTTGACAAGTCTACGAACCCCGTCATCCGGCATCCTCACCGGCCGTAACGCCCGCCGTTCCCAGCCGATGAGGGGATGTCGTCACGCACTGGGGAGGGGCTGGCTCATGGAAGACCGGCGGCTGGAGACGCATCCGGACCTGATGGATCCGGACTGGCGCGAACACGCGGAAGTGGACGCCTGGCTCGGCGCGGAAAAGGACCTCAGGAAGCGGCGGAAGCAGGCTTCGCGCCGCGGTTTCCGGGTGTCCGGCGGTCCCGTGTTCGTCCTGGCGCTGATCGCGCTCGTGGTCGCGGCGGTGGTCGTGCACCGGGTACAGGGACGCGGGATCAACGACGTCCCCGGCTTCGGTCAACCTCCGAAGGCGGCTCCGCTGTCTGGTGGGGTCGACCTGAACCGACCCTTCGACCGCACGCCCGCCGCGACCTGGGCCGAAGGGCTCGCCGGGATCACCGTGCCGCCAGGGCAGGCCACCGGCGGCTTCACCGCGAAGGAGGTCGACGTGGCGTATCGGACGGTCACGGAGGCCATCTCGGCCGCCCGGCTCGGCTCCCGGGCGCTGCAGAACCACGACGGTTCGGAACTGCTCGCCCTGCTGTCCCCGAACGAGCGCGTCCGGCTCGAACCGACGCTCACGAACGCGCTCACCGTCGAAAAGGGCAGGTACCTGACCCTCATCGGCCCGAACCGCCTGCTGCAGGTGCGCCCGCGCATGACCGGCTCGCTCACGGCGAAGCCCGGCGACGAGGGCGAGCTGATCGTCCACGCGAGCTACACGACCGCCTACGCCTTCGACGCGCTTCCGAGCGAGGCCCGCAGGCCGGCGGACATCGTCCCGTTCCTCCGGGACGAACAGGATTACGTGATCCGCAAAGCCCCGCCGTTCGCGAAGGCCGACGCCGGACTCGGCTTCGGAGAGGGCGCGGGCTACCACGCGAACATGGCGTGTGACGCGATCAAGACCGGCATCCTCGCGCCCCAGTACGCTGACAAGAGCAAACCCGTCGACGGCGCGATCGCGGTCGACGAAGCCGACACGTACGACCCGACGAAACCCCTGCCCTCGACGGGCAACTGCGAGTAGCCGAACCCGGGGGAAGAGGACCGAGATGGACGAAGAAGACCGGCGGATCGAGACCCACCCGGACCTGGTCGACCCGGACTGGCAGAAGCACGCCGAGCTGGACGCCTGGCTTGGCGCGAAGAAGGAACTCAAGAAGAAGCGCCGCAAGCAGCGCAAGGCGGCCGCGGCCGCCGGTGGCGGCTACCGCGAGCCGGGTTCGAGCCGGTGGCCGGGGATCGCCGCGGTCGTCGGCCTGATCGTGCTGCTCGTGGCCGCGGTGACGGTGAACGCGGTGCAGGAACGCGGCGTCAACGAGACGCCCTGGTTCCCCTTCGACGAATCGCAGATCGCCCGGATCGTCACCGACGCCTGACCCGCGCAAGGACCGCGTTCAGAGGACGAAACGCGACGTCGTCGGCCGACCCTCGGTCGCGCCCCCGGACGGCAAGGCGCACGATGGTGGCATGACCCGCGAAGCACCCGCGAACGACGTTGACGAGACACAGCTCGAGGTCGGGAAACCGAAGAGCTGGGCGGCCGGGATCCCCGGGGTCGCCGTCTCCCTGATGCGCGGCATGGAGCAGATGGGCGCCGCGCGCACGGTGAAGACGCTGCGGCTGCTCAACCAGCGTGACGGCTTCGACTGTCCCGGTTGCGCCTGGCCGGAGCCGCGGGAGGCCGACGGCGAGCACCGCAAGCTCGCGGAGTTCTGCGAGAACGGCGCGAAGGCCGTCGCCGAGGAGGCGACCAAACGCCGGGTCGGCCGCGAGTTCTTCGCCGAGCACTCCATCCACGACCTCGCGGACAAGACCGACTTCTGGCTCGGTCAGCAGGGCCGGATCACCGAGCCGTTCGTGCTGCGCGAAGGCGCCTCGCACTACGAGCCGATCTCCTGGGACGACGCGTTCACCCTGGTCGCCGACGAACTGCGGGCCCTGAGCGATCCGAACGAGGCGATCTTCTACACCTCCGGCCGCACCAGCAACGAGGCCGCGTTCCTCTACCAGCTGCTCGTGCGCTCCTACGGCACCAACAACCTGCCCGACTGCTCCAACATGTGCCACGAGTCCTCCGGTGCCGCGCTCGCGGCCACCACCGGCATCGGCAAGGGCTCGGTGTCGCTCGCGGACATCCACAAGGCCGATCTGATCGTCGTGGTCGGCCAGAACCCGGGCACCAACCACCCGCGCATGCTGTCCGCGCTGGAGGAGGCCAAGGGCAACGGCGCGAAGATCATGGCGGTCAACCCGCTGCCCGAAGCCGGCCTGATGCGGTTCAAGAACCCGCAGAACGTCCGCGGCGTGATCGGCAAGGGGACCCCGCTGGCCGACGAGTTCGCGCAGATCCGGCTCGGCGGCGACCTCGCGCTGTTCCAGGCGATCGGGCATCTGCTGCTCCAGTGGGAGCGGGAGACGCCGGGCACGATCGTCGACCGCGCGTTCGTCGAGTCGTCCACCGAGGGGTTCGAGGACTACGCGAACCACCTGCGGGAGATCGACTGGTCCGAGGTCAGCGCCGCGACCGGGCTTCCGCGTGAGCAGATCGAACGGCTGGCGCGGATGATCGCGACGTCGCAACGGACCATCTACTGCTGGGCGATGGGCCTGACGCAGCACAAGCACGCGGTGCAGACCATCTCCGAGATCGCGAACCTGGCATTGGTGCGCGGCATGATCGGCGAACCGGGCGCGGGCCTGTGCCCGGTGCGCGGGCACTCGAACGTCCAGGGCGACCGGACGATGGGCATCTGGGAGAAGATGCCGGAGTCCTTTATGGACAATCTCGACGCCGAATTCGGCATCAAGGTGCCGCGCGAGCACGGGTACGACACGGTCGCCGCGATCCGCGCGATGCGGGACGGCAAGGGCAAGGTCTTCTTCGCCGTCGGCGGCAACTTCGCCTCCGCCACGCCGGACACCGAACTGACCGAGAAGGCGCTCAAGTCGTGCTCGCTGACAGCGCACGTGTCGACGAAGCTCAACCGCTCGCACGTCGTTCCCGGCAAGACCGCGCTGATCCTGCCCACCCTCGGCCGCACCGAACGCGACACGCAGGCGGGCGGCGACCAGTTCGTCACCGTCGAGGACTCGATGTCGCAGGTGCACACCTCACGCGGCAGGCTCGCCCCGGCGAGTGAGCACCTGCTTTCCGAAGTCGCGATCATCTGCCACCTCGCGGAAGCACTGCTGGGTGCCGGGCACGCCGTGCCGTGGCGGGACTTCCACCGCGACTACGACCTCATCCGCGACCGGATCGCGCGCGTCGTCCCCGGCTGCCACGACTACAACGCCCGCGTCCGTGAGCCGGACGGGTTCGTCCTCCCGCACGCGCCGCGCGATTCCCGGCAGTTCACCGGGACGGCCAACGGCAAGGCGAACTTCACCGTCTCCGGACTCGAGTATCCGCGAGTGCCCGAAGGCAGGCTGCTGCTGCAGACGATGCGCAGCCACGACCAGTACAACACCACGATCTACGGCCTTTCCGACCGTTACCGCGGGATCGAGGACGCCCGGCGCGTGGTCCTGGTCAACCCCGGCGACCTGGACTCGCTCGGGCTGACCGACGGCGCGATGGTCGACCTGGTCTCGGAATGGCGGGACGGCGACCGCCGGGCCCCGCGGTTCCGGGTGGTCTCCTACCCGACGGCGCCCGGATGCGCCGCGGCGTACTTCCCCGAGGCGAACGCCTTGGTACCGCTGGACTCGGTGGCGGACAAGTCGAACACCCCGGTGTCGAAGGCGATCGTGGTGCGGTTGGAGCCCACGCCCTAGCAGTTCTGTCGGACCCTCCCGCTAGGTTCGCGCCATGGAACCTGGGGACCTCGCCCGCGCCTTGGCGGAGCTGCTGCGGAAGAGCGCGAAAGCGGACTGGACCACCGCCGTGTTGCGGATCAACAACTCGGGCGGCGGGTTCTCCGTGCAATCGTCGACCGACCGCGGTCAGTACCTCCACCCCGACATGACGGCGCTGGCGGATCTGGTCCTCCCGCTGCCCGTGTCGGTCTACGAAGTCCGGCTGGACAACACCGGTGAGTACACCTTCGTCGCGACGCCGGACGTCAAGACCATGTCGCCCGCGTGGCTCCACTTCGATCAGGACTTCCGCTATCCGGGGCATCCGCTGCCGGGTCTCCCGCTGCCCGCGCGGTCGCGGCCGACCGGTGCGCCGACCGACCCGGCGGTGCTCGCGCGGGTCACCGCCCTCGCCACGGAGTTCTCCCGGCTGTACGAGGAGATCAAGGGACACGCGCCGCGGTGGGAACCCGGCCGCACGGAAGCCGAACTCGCCGAGGCGGAGGACAGGATCGGCGCACGGCTGCCCGAAGACCTTCGCGCGCTGTTCCGCGTCACGGGCTGGGACGACGAATCCGGGCTGCTGGGGCGCTACGCCCACGATCCGCTCCCCTTGCTCGTCGAGCGGTACCTCGAAGGCGATCCCGGTTCCTACGGCTGGGAAGACCCCGTCACCGAAGACGGCGTCGTCTACGAGACCATGCCCGCGGGCCGGGTGAAACGGTTGTCCCGCAACGATTGGTGGATCACCTTCGGCAGCGATCACGCCGGGGACTTCATCGCCGTCGATCTCGATCCCGCGGCAGACGGCGAGAGCGGGCAAGTGCTCGAGTACGGGCGGAACGTCTGGGGTCCCATCCGGTACGTCGCGCCCTCGATCACCGGGATGATGGAAGAAGTCATCCGCGCGCTGAAGGCGGGCGAATACGACCGGGACGAGCCCGAATCGCCGTACCTCATCGCCGACGCCGCCTTCCACGACGAACCGTTCCGCTCCCACGATCAGGTGCTGACCGAGACGACGGACCTCGACGGCGTCGCCGATCCGGAACTCGTCCAAGAGCTGTATCTCAACGACCCGGGCTCGGTGGATCTGGCGGTCCTGAGCCCGCTGTCGTCACTGCGTCATCTGCGGGTCAACCGCGCCGACGCGGTCGTCGCGAACCTGTCCGTGTTCCCGGTCCTCGAAGTGGCGCGCATCGAAACCGCGAAGGTGGATCTCGCCGGCCTCGCCGGGCATCCCACTCTGTGGAGCCTTTCCCTCGCCGGGGTCACGCATCCGATCGACTTCGGCCCGCTGGCGCGGATCCCCGGGCTGATCAGGCTGGGCCTGGCCGGTCTCGACGTGCCCGAACTGGAGCGCGTCGCCGAACTGACCTCGGTGCGGGTGCTCACGCTCGACGCCGGACAGGTGCGCCGCCTGCTGGACGCCGGGATCACGCTGCCGTCGCTGGCCGCGATCGAGATCACCGGCGGCGCTCCGCTCGCGGAGATCGTGCGGCTCCGACGGCGCCTGCGCCCGGACGCCCCCGCGCCGGAGGTGATCGAAGCCTCGGGCACGCTGGCCTGAGTCAGTCGATGCATCCCTCGGTGTCGGCGGTGATCGGCTGGTCTCCCTGACCGGCCGCTCCCCCGCCACCGGAGGACGAACCCGGTCCTTTGTAGACCTGGCCGAGGACGACCTCGATATGGCCGGCCGGAACGGAATCGGCCTGCTGGACGGTGAGCCCGCCGAGGAGTTTCGCGACCTCCGCCGCGCGCTCGGACGCGTCGCTGAACCGGACCACGGAGGTCCGGCGCTGGGCTTCGGCCTTCGTGTCGCCCTTCTTGAAACCCTTCTCCGCCAACAGATCCGAGATCCGGGCGGCGAGGCCGTCCTTACCGCTCGCGTTGACGACGTCGACGGTGGGCCCGGCGGGCGCCTGCGGCGTCGCGGGCGGGGTGCCGATCAGCGAGGCGGCGAAGGCGCGCACCTGGGCGGGATCCACCTGCACGGCGGTCCACGTGGGATGTTTCGGGTCGTAGCGATAGTCGGGGTTGACCACCGGGATCGTCTCGAAGGCGATGCCGCCACCGGAAACGCCGCGCATCTGCCGCACGAAGTCGAGCAGGTCCCACGAACTGTCGATGATGACCGAACGCTTCACCGCGGCGATCAGTTCGGAGACACGGGCCGGATTCGCCAGGGTTCCCCCGGAAAGGGTCTGCTTCGCCAACCCGGCGAGGAACACCTGCTGACGGCGCACGCGGTCGAGGTCGCTCCGGGGCAGATTCTTGCGCTGGCGGACGAAGGCGAGCGCGTCCGCGCCCTGGATCGTCTGCCTTCCGGCGGGGAAGTCCGCACCGGAATCGCGATCCTTGGTCGCCTTGTTCAAGCACACCTCGACCCCGCCGACGGCCTTGCTGATCTCGTAGAAGCTCAGCAGGTTCACCTCCGCGAAGTGGTCGATCTTGATCCCGCTGAGCTCCTCGACCGCCTTCAGGGTCGCCTTCCGTGCGGCGGTGATCGCCTGCTTTTCGATCTCGGCCTTGTCGGTCTTGCCCGCCTTGCGCAGTTCGCCCGCCTTCGCGAACTTGGTGCGACCGAAGATCTCGTTGATCTTGCTCTTGTCGTTCCCACCCGGTGCCGTGACCCAGGAGTCACGCGGGATGGAGAACGCCTTCACCGCCTGCTGCCCGTTCGGGATGCGCATCACGATCAGCGTGTCGGTCAGGTCGTCACCGTTCGCGCCCGCCCGCAGCTCGCGCAGGATCTCCGGCGGCAGCGGGTTGCCCTGCTGGTCGGTCCGGGAATCGCGGCCGACCAGGAGGATGTCCAGCGACCCGTCGGCGGGCTGTTCTCCCGGTTCCGGCGCGTCGATCACGTCCTCACGGGAGACGCCGTCCAGCGATTCCAACGTCGTGTATCCGTACGCGGTCCCGCCGAACACCGCCGCCGCGAGCGCGGCGACGAGGACCTTCCCCAGCTTGTGCACGTTCCTTAGACGCGCGGGAAGCCGTCAATGCTGCACGGGTGATCCAGTTCACATCCGCAGATGCGACGCGCCGTTGAGGTCGAGGATCGCGCCGGACGCCCACGTGGCCTCGGCGGAGGCGAGGTAGACCACGGCCGCCGCGACCTCCTCCGGTGTGCCCACCCGGCCGAACGGGCTCTCCCCGCGCAGTACCTCCCCGCTCGCGCCGTCGAGCTTCGCCGCGACCCGGTCCGTGGCGGTGAAGCCGGGTGCGACCGAGGTCACCGCGATCCCGTGCGGGGCGAGCGCGACGGCGAGCGACTGCCCGAGCGAGTGCAGCGCGGCCTTGCTCGCGCCGTACGCGGGGAAGTCGGGCTCGCCCTTGAAAGCGCCCCGCGAGCCGATGTTGACCACGCGGCCGGGTACGCCGCGTTCGATCATGTGCCGCGTCACGCAGAAGGTCACGTTCGCGGTGCCGAGCACGTTGACGTCGAGCATCCGCCGCCAGATCCGCTGCCAGTCCGCATAGGACACTTCGGCAGGCGGATGGGCCGACGCCGCGGACGGCGCGAAGGCGGCGTTGTTCACCAGGACGCCGACACCGTCCACCAGCGCCTCGGCCTCGTCGGCGACCCGCCGCGCCACCTCGGGATCCGAGAGGTCGCCTTGGACCAGCCCGTGGCCGGACCCCGGCAGCTCGCCGAGTGTCCGCTCGGCGTCCTCCCGGTTCGAGGCGTAATGGACGGCGACACGGTCGCCCTTTTCCGCGAAGGCCCGTGCGATCGCGCGGCCGATGCCACGCGACGCCCCGGTCACCAGAACTCCCACAGGGCCGACCCTACTCAGCCGCCGAAGAGCTGGACCACCTTGCGGAACAGTTCGTAGACGCCGTAGGCGAACGGGAGCGCGACCCACAGCCAGGCCAGCACCATCAGCCCGGTGCGGCGGCGCTCCGGAGCCTGTTCGGTCATCGGGCCTCACTCCTCGCGGGCTCGCCGGCGGGGACCGGCTCGTGGAACTTCGGCTTGACCGGCCGCACCAGTTCGTTGGCCACGAATCCGGCGACCAGCAGGCCGATCATGATGAACAGCGACGTCGAGTAGAGGTCGGGGCCGACCTTGCCCGCCGCCTTCTGGCTGTCGGAGATGGCGTTGACGATGAGCGGGCCGAGCACACCCGCCGCCGACCACGCGGTCAGCAGCCGCCCGTGGATCGCCCCCACCTGGTAGGTGCCGAAGAGGTCCTTCAGGTACGCCGGGACGGTCGCGAAGCCGCCGCCGTAGAAGGACAGGATCAGCATGGCGCACAGGACGAACACGAGCTTCGAGGCGTTGGTGGTCAGCGCGATCACGAGGTACAGCAGGGCACCGGCGCCGAGGTAGAGCCGGTAGATGTTCTTGCGCCCCACCAGGTCCGAAGTGGACGACCAGACGAATCGGCCGAGCATGTTGGTCAGCGAGAGCAGGGCGACGAAACCCGCCGCGGCCGCGGTGCCGACCGGGGTCGAGGTCTCGCGGAAGAAGTCCGCGATCATCGGCGACGCCTTCTCCAGGATGCCGATGCCCGCCGTGACGTTGAAGCACAGGACCACCCAGAGGCACCAGAACTGCGGTGTCTTGATGGCGTTGCGCGCCGACACGTTCGCGGTGGTGATCATCGCGTTGCCGTGGTCGGTCTTCGGCTCCCAGCCCTTCGGTTTCCAGTCGTCGGCCGGGACCCGCACCAGCAGGATGCCGAGGCTCATGAAGACCGCGTAGACCAGGCCGTGCACGAGGAACGCCGTCGCGACCGTGCCGGCCGACCACGGCGCCGCGCCCAGCATCTGCGCCGACCACGGGGAGGCGATCAGCGCGCCGCCGCCGAAGCCCATGATCGCGATCCCGGTGGCCATGCCCGGCCGGTCCGGGAACCACTTGATCAGCGTCGACACCGGCGAGATGTAGCCGATCCCGAGCCCGATCCCGCCGACCCCGCCCCAGCCGAGGACTACGAGCCAGTACTGCGACGTCGCCACGCCGAGCGCGGAGAGCAGGAACCCGGAGCTGAAGCAGACCATCGAGACGAACATCGCCCAGCGCGGGCCGTTGCGCTCGACCAGCGTCCCGCCGAACGCCGCCGAGAGGCCGAGCATCACGATGCCGAGCTGGAACGGGAGCGCGCTCTGCGTGCCGGTGAGCCCGAGGGTCTTCTCCAGCGGGGGTTTGAAGACGCTCCATGCGTACGCCTGGCCGATCGACAGGTGGACGGCGAGCGCGGCGGGCGGCACGAGCCAGCGGCTCCAGCCCGGTGGTGCGACGATGCGGGAACGATCCAGGAAGCCGGCAGCCATCCGACGCCTCCGTACTCTGGGGGTGGGCACTGGGAATGTATTACTTAATTCCCAACGTTGCAGTAGCCAGGTGTCGAATGAACCGGTCAGAAGGGTGGACAAGTGGGCAGGGTGACCGTTCGGCGTCCGGTGCGGATGATCTCCGCGACCAAGGACGTGCGCCGGCCCGACGCGCTGGCGGCCGAGGAACCGCTGGAGATCCGCGTCGGCGGCAAGGCGCTCGCGGTCACCATGCGGACCCCCGGCAACGACGTCGAACTGGCGCACGGGTTCCTGCTGTCCGAGGGCGTACTCGCCTCCCGGGAGGACATCGCCGTCGCGCGGTACTGCGACGGCGTCGACGACCAGGGGCGCAACACCTACAACGTGCTGGACATCGCGCTGGCCGAAGGGGTCGCGCCGCCGGAGACCGGGGTCGAGCGGAACTTCTACACGACCTCCTCGTGCGGCGTCTGCGGCAAGGCCGCGCTCGACGCGGTCAAACTGCGGAGCCGGTTTTCCCCGGAGAAATCCGAGTTCGCGGTGAGCACCGGCGTACTGGCGAAACTCCCGGACACCCTGCGCGCGCGGCAGAAGGTCTTCTCCAGCACCGGCGGGCTGCACGCCGCCGCCTTGTTCGACGCCGAGGGGAACCTCGCCGTCGTCCGGGAGGACGTCGGGAGGCACAACGCCGTCGACAAGGTCCTCGGCTGGGCGCTACAGGAGGGCCGGATCCCGGCGGCGGACACCGGTCTGCTGGTGTCCGGCCGCGCCTCGTTCGAACTGGTGCAGAAGGCCGCCATGGCCGGGATCGGCCTGCTGGCCGCCGTTTCCGCGCCGTCGTCGCTGGCCGCGGAACTGGCCGAGGAGAACGGCATGACCCTCATCGGTTTCCTGCGCGGCGACAGCATGAACCTCTACACCGGCGAGCACCGCGTACTCGGCCTCGGCTGACTCAGGCGCCCACCCAGTTGCCGTGGAAGCCGTTGGGGACCCGGTCCGGCAGGTGGACGGCGCCGACCGTCTCCAGCGTCCCGGCGTCCAGGATGGTCAGGTCGCTCTTCTGCGTGGCGGCGTCGTAGACGAAACCCATCAGGACACCGTCGTCCTCGCCGGCGTCCACAGAGGACGGAACGAAGACGAACTCCCCCACCTGCGCGCCGTCGCCGAACTTCCTGCTCTGCACCGACCGCTTCCATAGATCGTGCTTCAGCAGCGCACCCGAGGAAGCCGATCCGTCCCCTGTGGACACCGAGTAGCCGAACCGGTGCTGACGCCCGAGCAGCCGCTCGTCGACGCGCGGGAACTCCTGCCCTTGATCGTCGAGACGTTCCTCGATCACCTTGCCCACGTTCAGGTCGACGGTCCAGCGGTCCAGGGTCGGCGGCCCTTCGGCGGGCCCGCGCAGTTCGCTGTCGAACATCTTGGGGTGCCGGACGACGTCCAGTACGACGCTGTCGCCGTCGTCGTAGGCGTTCATCGGGTGGAAGACGTAGCACGGCTCGACCTCGAACCAGCGGACGTCGCCGTTGCCACCCTCACGCGGCATGACCCCGATCCGCGCCGGGTACTTCGGGTTCCAGCGGTAGGGGAAGTCCGCATTGCCCTGGATCCGCTGACGCAGCATCGCGCTGATGGGATCCGGCACCTTGACCTTGCCCACGAGGGCGGACACGACCAGTTGCGCCGGGGTGCGGAGGAACGACGGGACCGACGCGGCGACGGCCTGCTCGACCTCGAAGGTGACCGGCAGGTCGTAGAAGACGACGTACTTCTCGGTCAGGGAGAAGTCGTGCATCATCGGCGAGCCGGTGACCTCGATGTCGACCTTGCGCCGGGCCCGGCCGGCCGCGTCGATCACCGAGTACTGCACCTTGTTGCCCCAGCCGAAGAAGTACGACACGGCGTGCAGCTCACCGGTCTCCGGATCGCGTTTCGGGTGGGCGGTGTAGCCGCCGGGCAGGGTGCCGTCGAAGTCGCACGCGCCGACGGTGTCCAGTTCGTCGGTCAGCTCGACGTTCGTGACGCCGCCCTCGATCAGGGCGAGGGTCTTGCCCGCGTGGCCGATCACGTTGGTGTTGGCGCCCAGGGAGGCGATCCCGGAGACCGAGCCGCCCTCCCAGCGCTCGCCGAGCCGTTCGGACAGGCCCGGGGTGCGGACCCAGCGGTTGCGGTACCACTCGGCGCGGCCGTCGCGCAGCCGGACGCCGTGCACCATCCCGTCGCCCGTGAACCAGTGATAGGTCGCCGGGTCCACTTCGGACAGCGGGTTGGGCCCGTTCCGCAGGTAGCGCCCGTCCAGGTACTCCGGGATGTGCCCGGTGACGCTGAGTTCGGTGATCGTGTGCTCTTGGCTGACCGGGGCGAAGTTGCCCTGGAGGAACTTGTTGCCCATCGAGGCCCCCTAGCGAGGATATAACACGGTTATGGATACATTTATAACAGGGTTATGAGATACTGGCAACCATGTCACCGAAACCCGCCGGCCCCGAGGTCAAGGCCAAGCTGATCGAGGCCGCGATCCGGCTGCTCTCGGACGGCGGCCCGGAAGCACTCCAGGCCCGCAAGCTGGCGGCCGAGATCGGCGCGTCGACCATGGCCGTCTACACCCATTTCGGCGGGATGGGCGCACTGGTGGAGGAGGTCGTCCGCGAGGGATTCCGGCGGCTGTCGGCGAATCTGGGCGAGGTCGCCGAAACCGAAGACCCGGCGGCCGACCTCCTCACCATGGCGCTGGTGTACCGGCGGACCGTCGTGGAGAACCCGCACCTCTACGCGGTGACCTTCGGCCAGAGCCAGCCCAACGGGCAGAAGGCCGCGCGGGGCGACCTGACCGACGAGGAGATCCGCCAGACCCTCGGCAACGAAGGCGTCGAAGCCTTCAACTACCTCGTTCGCGGAGCGGAGCGGCTGATCAAGGCGGGCCGGTTCCGCCCGGCCTCGGAGTTCGCCGTCGCCGCGCAGCTCTGGAGCGCCGTGCACGGGTACATCACGCTGGAGGTCGCCGGCCACTTCGGCGACGGTGAGAATGGTGTGGACCACATCTTGATTCCCCTGGCCACGGCCCTCGGAGTGGGTCTCGGCGACACTTTCGAGGCCGCGACGCGGTCCGCGCGGGTCTCGATCGAGTCATGGCGCGCGAAAGAGGGAAACATCGGCACCTGATCCGGCGATACCCCGGTCACAGGTCGGCGACATGTGCAACCTTCGAGCCGAAGCGTGCGTCTGACCTGGTAGAAGTGCAACGGGGGAACGGGGACGGGTGAACGACGACGACCAGGGGCACACGACGCTGCCGGGGGTGCAGGGCGCCCGACGGTGGCTGAGCCGCCGTTCCGTGCTGATCGCCGGTGCTTCCGGCCTCGGTGTCGCAGGACTCGCCGCCGGAACAGCCTCCGGAGCTCTGCCCTTCAGCGAAGCGCTCCAGCGAGCCTTGGGCGTCGCGTCGCCGACTCCGGCCACCCAGCTGGGCAGCCCGCGGGTCGAACGCGTCTACTCCGAAGCCCGCGGGCGCGAAGTCGATCTCGTGCTGATGCTGCCGACCAAGGCGCCGCCCAAGGGCCTGCCGATGTCGCTGATGCTGCACGGTCTCCACGGCACCGCCCGGCACGCGGCTCCCACCGGGCTGCTCAAGCAACTCGGCAGTGACGTCGCCCGCAAGGCCGTGCCCCCGTTCGGGTTCGTCGCGGTCGACGGCGGCGATCACTACTGGCACGAGAACCAGCCCGGCGACAACCCGATGGCGATGCTGCTCGAAGAGGTTCCCCGCTGGCTGGCCGCCCGCGGCCTCGGCGGCCGGGACGGGCTGCCGTTCGCCGCCACCGGGCTGTCGATGGGCGGCTTCGGCGCACTGCTCTACACCCGGCGCCGCCTGGAACGCCGTCGCCCGCCCGCCGCGGTCGCGGCGCTCGCGCCCGCGCTGATCACGTCGTGGGCGGAGATGAGCAAACGGCGCGCGTTCCGCGACGCCACCGACTGGGGTTCGATGGATCCGTTGCGCCACATCGAAATCACCAAGAAGGTGCCGACCGGGATCTGGTGCGGCACCGAGGACCCGTTCATCGGCGGGGTGCGGAAGTTCATCGACGAAGCGCGGCCGGCGGTCGCGCACACCGCGCGCGGCAAGCACGGCGACGCCTTCAACCGCACGGTCGTGCCGAGCCTGATCGCCTTCCTGGGCAAGCACGTCCCGAAGAACGCCTGAACCTCTCGTGAGTGGTAATGACGGTTAGAACCGCCATCACCACTCACGAGAGGTGACGGAAGAAGATCCTCGTGACGGTGGAGCCCGGCCTGAGGTATTGGCGGACCAGGTCGGCGACCTGGTTCACCAGGACCAGGCCGCGGCCGCCGATCTGCCCGGGGGTGGCGGGCCGCCTGCCGGCCAGCGGATCGCTCAGCGTGCCTTCGTCGATGACCTCGCAGAGGACATGGTCCCCTTCGCGCCAGATGCGGACGACGCCCTCCCCCGAGCCGTGCAGCACGCTGTTGGTGGACAGTTCCGCCACGGCGAGCACGAGATCCTCCACCCGGCCCGGTCCGAGCCCGCACACCTCGGCGCGTTCCTGGGCGAACCGGCGCACCGCGGAAAGCCTGGAGAGATCGAAGCGGAACGTGTCGGCCATCCGCGGCTCGGGCAGCGGCAGGTTGTACTTGTCGACGACCGCGTCGGGGGCATAGCCCTCGCTCGGGCGATCCCCCTCGATGCCGGAAAGGATCGGGTGGGTCCGCTCGGCGTCGGCGAGGACGTCGTCGTCGAGACGGGTCCGGTCGTACGGGCACAGGATGCTGAGGTCACGTTCGCCGAACGCGAAGTTGATCAGCGCCTCGTGCTGCGCGCACGCCGGATACTCGATCTCCGACCGCCCCGCCCAGATCGGCTCGCCGATGATCCGTACCGGCCCCGGCCGGTTGTCCGCGAACGCGAGGAGCACGCCGGGGAGGATGCGGCCCGGATTGCGGCCCGCTTCGGTCATGTCGATGAGTTCGACTTCGGCGGCCGCGTCGCCCAGCGCCTCTTCGATGAGGGTCAGGTTCCGGCCGGGGACGGCCACGGCGACGGGCTCGTCACGCTTCAGACCCTCAAGGATGTACGGAAGTGTTCCGTCCAGGTACTCGGAGTCACCGGAGTAGAGCAAGCCCACGTGGAGGAAGGGCCCCGCGGTAACTGTCACGGTCTCGTCTTACCCCGTCAGGACGATTCTGAAACCCTGCCAACGGAGGAAAAGGAGAGAAAACCTGCCGGGCCGATCAGCCGACCCAGCGTCCCGCCATCGAGATCAGCCAGAATCCGGCGAGCGTCGCAGCGGTGAACAGCCCCGTCCAGGCGACGAGCGCGCGATTCGCCGCCGCGCTCCGCGCCGCCTTGACCCGGATGAGCGCGTAGCCCGAAACGGCGAACAGGGGCAGCGGGATCAACGGCAACGGCGACAACCGGACGACGCCCGCCACCAGGCAGGTCGCCACCAGCACGCCGAGCGTGATCGTCAGCGCGCGCGGGATCCACGGGTGCCCGCGATAGGCCCCGATGACGATGCGTTCGGTGAGTTCGACGAGTCCCCTGACCTCGCGTGGACTCGCGGCTGCCAGCTCGGGAGCCTCGTTCTCGTCCTTCGTGGAAGTCAGCGGCACCATCGCATCCTATCTCGATCCGGTCACCGGCCGGACGGGACCGGAGAAACCGATGCCCCGGCCGGAAGCTTCCGGCCGGGGCATCGGTGACGAAGATCTCGCCGCGGTCAGGCGGACTTCTCGCCGCGCTCGCTGCTGCGACGGCGCGACGGCTGACGCGCCACGATCGTCGGGTTCACGTTCTCGCGGACGGTCTGCTCGGTGATGACGACCTTCGCGACGTCGTCGCGGCTGGGGATGTCGTACATGACCGGCTGCAGGACCTCTTCCATGATCGCGCGCAGGCCGCGGGCGCCGGTGCCGCGGAGCACGGCCTGGTCGGCGATGGCCTCGAGCGCGGTCTTGGTGAACTCCAGCTCGACGTTGTCCATCTCGAAGAGCTTCTTGTACTGCTTCACCAGCGCGTTGCGCGGCGTGGTCAAGATGCTGACCAGCGAGTCCTTGTCCAGGTGGGTCACCGTCGCCACGACCGGGAGCCTGCCGATGAACTCCGGGATCAGCCCGAACTTGATCAGGTCCTCCGGCATGGTGTCGGAGAAGATGTCGCTCTCGTCGATCTCGGCCTTGGTGCGGATCTCCGCGCCGAAACCGAGGCCGCGCTTGCCGACCCGCTCGTTGATGATCTTCTCCAGCCCGGCGAACGCGCCGGCCACGATGAACAGCACGTTCGTCGTGTCGATCTGGATGAACTCCTGGTGCGGATGCTTGCGGCCGCCCTGCGGCGGCACCGAGGCGGTGGTGCCCTCGAGGATCTTCAACAGCGCCTGCTGCACGCCCTCACCGGACACGTCGCGGGTGATCGACGGGTTCTCCGACTTCCGGGCGATCTTGTCGACCTCGTCGATGTAGATGATGCCCGTCTCGGCCCGCTTGACGTCGTAGTCCGCCGCCTGGATCAGCTTGAGCAGGATGTTCTCGACGTCCTCGCCCACATAACCGGCTTCGGTGAGCGCCGTGGCGTCCGCGATCGCGAACGGGACGTTCAGCATCTTCGCCAGCGTCTGGGCCAGATAGGTCTTGCCGCAGCCCGTCGGCCCGAGCATCAGGATGTTGGACTTCGCCAGTTCGACGGTCTCGTCCTTGGAGTCCTTCGGCCCGGCCTTGTCGTCGGACTGCACACGCTTGTAGTGGTTGTACACCGCCACGGCCAGCGATCGCTTCGCGTCGTCCTGGCCGATGATGTACTGCTCGAGGAATTCGTGGATCTCGGCGGGTTTGGGCAGCTCGTCGAGCTTGACCTCACCGGCCTCTGCCAGTTCTTCCTCGATGATCTCGTTGCAGAGATCGATGCACTCATCGCAGATGTAGACCCCGGGGCCGGCAATGAGCTTCTTCACCTGCTTTTGGCTCTTGCCGCAGAAAGAACATTTCAGCAGGTCGCCGCCGTCACCGATCCGTGCCATGGCCGTTGACCTCGTCCCCTCCGGCGCGCTCTCTGCGCCTGCACTGTCGCGCCCGCACTGCCGCGCCTGACTGTCGCCCCCGGTCACGCATGACCGTTCGGAGCCTCACACATTGCCACTGACGGTACCCGCCCGATGCCGCCGGCGGGAGAACCAACGTCACATCTGAGCACGCCAGAAGCTGACCTTAGACCAGGGATCCGGTGCGTGTCGTCACCCGACACGCACCGGTCCCGTCCGCGATCAGCTACTCGAAGCCTTCCGGTACTCGAGCACCTCGTCGACGATCCCGTACGCCTTGGCCTCGTCGGCCGTCAGGATCTTGTCGCGCTCGATGTCCTTCTTGATGTCGTCGGCGTCCTTGTTCGTGTGCTTGGCCAGGATGACCTCCATCTGGCGGCGCACACGCTGGATCTCGTTGGCCTGGATCTCCAGGTCCGAGACCTGGCCGTAGGTGCCCTCGGTGGCGGGCTGGTGGATCAGCACCCGCGAGTTCGGCAGCGTGAACCGCTTGCCGGGGGTACCGGCCGCCAGCAGCACCGCGGCGGCCGAAGCGGCCTGGCCGATGCACATGGTGACGATGTCGGGACGGACGTACTGCATCGTGTCGTAGATCGCCATCAGCGCGGTGAACGAGCCACCGGGCGAGTTGATCAGGATCATGATGTCGCGGTCCGGGTCCTCGTGCTCGAGGTGCAGCAGCTGGACCATCACGTCGTTCGCCGACGCGTCGTCGATCTGCACGCCGAGCATGATCTGACGCTCTTCGTAGAGCTTGTTGTACGGGTTCGACTCCTTGATGCCGTAGCTGGTGCGCTCGACGTAGGAGGGCAGGACGTACCGCGACTGCGGCAGCTGGAGCCGCGACTGCGGTCCCTGGGCCTGCGACCCGATCGGAAGCTGGAAGTTGCTCATGGGGGATTCTCCTGTGTGCCGGCGCGGATCAGCGGTTGGGAAGCGGGTTCTCGCGCGTGAGGACCTGGTCGACGAAGCCGTAGTCCTTCGCCTCCTGCGCGGTGAACCAGCGGTCGCGGTCGCCGTCCTTGACGATCTGCTCGACCGACTGCCCGGTCTGCTCGGCCGTGATCTTGGCCAGCTCCTGCTTCCACTTCCCGAACACCTCGGCCTGGATGGCGATGTCGGAGGCGGTGCCACCGACGCCCGCCGAGGGCTGGTGCATGAGGATGCGCGCGTGCTGCAGCGCGTACCGCTTGCCGGGCGTGCCGGAGGACAGCAGGAACTGCCCCATCGACGCGGCCAGGCCCATCGCGTAGGTCGCGACGTCCGGGCGGATCAGCTGCATGGTGTCGTAGATCGCGAAGCCCGCGGTGACCGAGCCACCGGGCGAGTTGATGTAGAAGCGGATGTCCGACTCGGAGTCATCGGCGTCCAGCAGCAACAGCTGGGCGGTGATCCGGTTCGCGACCTCGTCGTTGACCTCGGAGCCGAGGACGACGATGCGTTCCTGGAGCAACCGCTCGAAGACCGAGTCGGTGAGGTTGAGCCCTGCGGTACCGGTCCGCGCCTCGGGCGTGTGCTGCGTCACGTCTGCCTGCCTTTTCGCCGACGGCGGCGTGGCCGTGCCTCGCCGCCGCTGTTGTGTCCAGATGCTGCGTGTCCAGATGCTGTTGCCGTCTCCAGATGCTGAAGATCTTGCAACCGACCCTAACGAACTTGGGCGGTGCAGAATGCCTGACACCGCCCAAGTTCGCTTACAGCTTTACGGTCCTTTTCACGCGGACCGCGTATTCCCTACTCGGCCGCAGTCTTCGCGGTCTCTTCGGTGACCTGCGTCTCCTCGGCTGCGGGGCCGAACAGCTCCTCGAGGTCGACCGCGGTGCCCGAGGCGTCGGTCACGGTGGTCTTGCGGACCACCGAGGCCAGCGCCTTGCCGCGGCGGACGTCGGCGTAGATCGCGGTCAGCTGACCGGACTGCTGCGCCCGCTGGACGTACTCGTCCGGGCTGACGCCGAAGCGCTGCGCCTGGTAGATGATCCGCTCGGTGAGCTCGCCGTCGTTGACCGACGTCTGCTCGGCGTCGGCGATGCTGTCCAGCAGCAGCTGGGTGCGGACCGCCTTCTCCGACTCTTCGCGAACCTCGGTGTCGAACTCTTCGAGGGTGCGGCCTTCGGCTTCGAGAGCCTTGGCGAACTGCGCCTCGTCGTGGTCGAACGGGTGGATCGCGTCGTGCTTGCGGTTCTCGATCTCGGCTTCGAGGACCTTCTCCGGGATCGCGACCTCGGTGCGCTCGAGCAGCTCCTCGAGGACCTTGTCACGGGCCTGGACGCCCTGCTGCATCTTCTTGACGCGGCCGAGGCGCTCGCGAAGGTCGGCCTTCAGCTCGTCGATCGTGTCGAACTCGCTCGCCATCTGAGCGAACTCGTCGTCCGCCTCGGGCAGCTCGCGCTGCTTGATGGTCTGCACGGTGACGGTGACCTCGGCGTCCTTGCCCGCGTGCTCGCCGGCGACCAGCTTCGTGGTGAAGGTCTTGGTCTCGCCCGCGTTCGCGCCGATGATCGCCTCGTCGATGCCGTCGACGAGCTGGCCGGAGCCGATCTCGTAGGACAGGCCGGTGGTCGAGGCCTCCTCGACCTCCTGGCCGTCGACGGTGGCCGCGAGGTCGATCGAGACGAAGTCGCCGTTCTCGGCGGGCCGGTCGACACCGGTCAGCGTGCCGAAGCGGGCGCGCAGCTCGTCGAGCTGCTCGTCGACCTCGGCGTCGGTCAGTTCGACGTCGTCGACGCTGACCGAGAAGCCTTCGAGGTCGGGCAGCGAGATCTCCGGGCGGATGTCGACCTCGGCGGTGAACTCGAGCACCTCACGGTCCTCGAGCTTGGTCACCTCGAACTCGGGCTGGCCCAGCGTGCGGACCTCGCCCGCGCGCACGGCCTCCATGTACTTGGCCGGAATGACCTCGTTGACGACCTCGTCGAGCACCGGGGCTCGCCCGATCCGGCTTTCCAGCACGCGAGCCGGCGCCTTGCCCGGGCGGAAGCCGGGGATGCGCACCTGCTGGGCGATCTTGCGGTAGGCGCGGTCGAAGTTCGGCTTGAGCTCGTCGAACGGCACCTCGACATTGATCTTGACTCGCGTCGGGCTGAGCTGCTCGACGGTGCTCTTCAACGTATTCTCCTCGAGCGGTAAACGATGTGATTGAGCATCCGCATGTGTTGCACAGCGGATGTCCCCTGGTCGCCTTGCAGACCGGGCCGTCCGAGTCTAGGCCCCGCGGATCGTCGGCCCGGGTCCGGGGCCGCCCGAACGGCCTCCGGCCCCTCACCCCGGGCCGATCACAGGTTTCGGGGGCCGTCCGGCGAACCTGGCCCGGACCACCCGATCGGATCAGTTTTCGGTTCTTCTCTGTTACGAAGCGGACCTTTCCTGGACACGGTCGTCGGCAACACTCCACCATCGGGCGCCGCGACAAGGCCATTCGGCAGGTCGTTGAAGTTTACAAACCAGTACTAATTGTCTACGGTGTGACGGCTTGTCCCGGCAGCATCGACCGAGGGGACCGATCGATGACCGTCACCGCCACCCGGTCCGAGGACACGGGGAACCTTCCGGCCAGACCCGCACCACGCGGTGTGCCCAACCCGCGGATCCCGCTCCCGGTGGTCTCGGTGCCGACGGTGCTGCTGTTCACCGGCGGGGTGATGGTCTGGACGGGCGCCACCTGGCTCGTGGTCACCGAGGCCGCGTCGTTGTGGGTGACCATGCCGCTGCACGCGCTGGTCACCTTCACCATGTTCACCGTGCTGCACGAGTCGACGCATCACGCGGCCGGGCAGCTCACCTGGGTCAACGAACTGCTCGGCAGGCTCGCGATGCCGTTCGTGGCGAGCTACGGCTCCTTTCCCTTGGTGCGCTACATCCATCTGGAGCACCACCGCAACACCAACGAGGACGCGCACACCGATCCCGACGCGTGGACCGCGCACGGCCCCTGGTGGCAACTGCCGCTGCGGTGGCTGACCATCGACTTCTGGTACGCCCGCTTCTACGTGGCGCGGCAGCGCACGCGGCCGCCGTCGGAGCGGGTCGAGACGGCGGCCGTCGTCGCGCTGAGCCTCGCCGCCTTCGCCTGGCTGGCCTCAACCGGCTACGGCTGGGAACTGCTGGTGATCTACCTGATCCCGCAACGCGTCGGGCTGGCCGTGCTGGCCTGGTGGTTCGACTGGCTCCCGCATCACGATCTCGGGGCGCGACGGCAGGACCGGTTCGGCGCCACCCGCGTCCGCGTGGGGCTCGAATGGCTGATGACGCCGATCATGCTGTGCCAGAACTACCACCTGGTGCACCATCTCCACCCGGCGATCCCGTTCTACCGGTACCTGCGGATCTGGAAGGACAACCGCGACGCCTACCTCGCCAGGGACGTCCCGATCGCGACCGCCTGGGGCCGTGAGCTGACGTCCTCGGAGTACCGCGAATGGCGTCAGCTGACCGGCTCGCTCGCCGAGGAGCCGCCGGCTCCCCAGCCGCCGCGGCCGAGCCTGTTCCACTCGCTGCGGGTCGCCGAGGTGCGGCCGCTGTGCGAAGGCGCCGTCACCGTGACGTTCGACGTGCCGGAGCGGCTGCGGGAGACCTTCCGGTTCACCCCCGGCCAGCACGTCGTCATCCGCGCCGAGGTCGACGGCGAAGAGGTGCGGCGCGCGTACTCGATCTGTTCCACGCCGGAGTCCGGGGTGCTGCGGATCGCGATCAAACATCAGCACGGCGGCGCGTTCTCGACGTTCGCCACCACCGAACTGGCGGCGGGCGACGTCCTGGACGTGTTACCCCCTGACGGTATGTTCACGCTAACCCCCGAACCGGGCCGCACCGGCCGGTACGTGGCGCTCGCCGCGGGGAGCGGGATCACGCCGATCCTGTCGATCCTGGCCTCGACCCTGCTGGCCGAACCGCACAGCCGGGCGACCCTGCTGTACATCAACACCTCCGGCGCCAGCACGATGTTCGCCGACGAACTCGGCGGCCTCGCCGCGCGGCTCGGCGGACGGCTGCACGTCGTGCACTACCGCACCGACGAACGCGACCCGGATCTGCGCAGGCAACGGACCGAGAAGCCGTTCGACACCGTCGGCGAGGCGCTGGCGATCTCGCACGAGCGCTACCAGCGCGGCCGCCTCGACGGCACCCGCCTCCGCGCGCTGCTGCAGGCGCGGCTGCACCCGGCGAAGGTGGACGACTGGTTCCTGTGCGGCCCGCGCGAACTGGTCGACATGGCCCGCCGGACGCTGGCGGACAAGGACGTCCCGGAGGAGAACGTCCACTTCGAACTGTTCCAGGGCGCGCTCCCCGTCCGGCCGTCGCGGCGGCCGGGTCCGGTGCTGACCGTGACCGCCGGCGGGAAGACCGCCGAAATCCCCACCACAGCGGGCGAAACCGTGCTCAGCGCGGCGCTGCGGCACGGCGTCGACACGCCCTACGCGTGTGTCGGCGGAGCGTGCGGGACTTGCCGGGCGTCGGTGGTGCGGGGCAGCGCGCGGATGGACGTGCACTACGCGCTCGCCGCCGAAGAGGTCGCCCAGGGGCGGATCCTGACCTGCCGGGCGGTGGCGACTTCGGACGAGCTGAGCGTGGACTACGACCGCTGACCGGTCCGGTCTCGTGAGTGGTGATGCCGAAGGGCCGCCCGCTCCTGCGAAGCCCCAGGATGAGAGACGCTTTCATCGCAGCGCTTGGCGCACAGAGGCGTCCCGGCCGGCTGTGTGGGTGGGCCGGGATCCTGGTGGCAAACGTGGCGCGCCCTTGGAGCCGGTGGTGTCGCGAAAGCCACTTTAGGGTCGTGTGATGTCTCGAAAGTGGCTTTCGCGACACGGCCGCTACTTTGCCGGACCACTCACGAAACCCGCACACAGCGGGCTCACAGGCGGGACACACCGCGCGCATACGACCGCGGCGCACCCTCGGGACCATGGCACCCGGATCGGTCCCGTCCACCGGCCCGCGCCGGTGGTTCCGGCCCGGGCGGCTTTCCTTGCGCACCAAGCTGACCGGCTCGATGGTGCTGCTGCTCACTTTCGTCTGCCTGGTGATCGGAGTCGCCAGCGAGATCGCCCTGCGGTCGTTCCTCATCGACCAGATCGACGGCCAGCTCTCGGCGGCGTCGGCCCGCGCGCACGACTACGCGAACCGGCCGCCGGACGGTCTGCCCGGCCCCGGGCCCGATCCGCTCGACGCACCCGGCCAAGCCTCGGGGACGCTGAGCGTCCGGTTCACCGGCGACCAGGTCCTCTACGCCGGAGTGCTGTCGGTGCAAGGTCTTCCGCAAGGCCTTTCGACCGCGCAGGAGGCCGGGTTGCTGTCGTTGCCGGTCGACCGGCCGCCGATGACGCTGGCGCTCGGCGGCCTCGGCGAGTATCGGGTCCAAGCCGTCTCGATCCCCGACGGCGTCGTGGTCACCGGCCTCCCGCTGGGCCCGATGCAGGACACCCTGACGACGGTGGGATGGATCCTGTTCGGCGTCGCGGCCGCGGGAGTCGTCGGAGCGGGGTTCCTCGGCGCGTTCGCGGTCCGGCGCACACTGCGGCCGCTCGACCGGGTCGCGGCGACCGCGGGCCGCGTGTCGGCGATGCGGCTCGACCGCGGCCAGGTCGCGCTTTCCGTCCGGGTGCCCGAGGCCGACACCGATCCGCGCACCGAGGTCGGCCAGGTCGGTTCGGCGCTGAACCTCATGCTGGGGCATATCGCGCAGGCCCTGGAGGCCCGGCACGCCAGCGAAACCCGCGTCCGCCGGTTCGTCGCGGACGCGAGCCACGAACTCCGCACCCCGCTCGCGGCGATCCGCGGCTACGCCGAACTCGCCGGCCGCGGTAGCGCGCTGGTGCCGCCCGAGGTCGCGCGTTCGCTGTCCCGCATCCAGTCCGAGTCCGCCCGGATGACGACCCTCGTCGAGGATCTCCTCCTGCTGGCGAGGCTCGACGCCGGACGGCCGCTCGAAGCGGGGGTCGCCGACCTCACCCGGCTGACCGCGGACGCCGTCGGCGACGCGCGGGTCGCCGGTCCGGGCCACCGCTGGGAACTGCGGCTGCCGGACGGGCCGCTGCCCGTCCGCGGCGATGTCCAGCGTCTGCACCAGGTGCTGGCGAACCTGCTGTCCAACGCGCGCACCCACACCCCGCCGGGCACCACGGTGCTCACCGCGCTGAGCCGCTCGCCCGAGGGGACCGCGGTGCTGACCGTCACCGACGACGGCCCCGGCATCGCGCCGGACCTCCTGCCGAGTGTCTTCGAACGCTTCGCTCGCGGGGATTCCAGCCGCTCGCGCACGGCGGGCAGCACCGGGCTCGGGATGGCGATCGCGTCGGCGATCGTGGTGGCGCACCACGGCACCATCGAGGTGCACAGCCGTCCCGGGCGCACCGAGTTCGCGGTGTCCCTGCCGGTGATCGAATCCCCACAGCGGGTACACAGCTTGGGCACAACCACACCCCAGGTCGGCATCCGACCCTGAGGCCATGACGCTCCTCGCCTCCCGCGACGCCGCCGACGAAGACAGCGAAGACGCCGCGACGGCGAACCAGCCGTCCGGCCCGCGCTGGGTCCGGCCTTCCGTCGCCGCACTCCTGCTCGCCACCGCCGTCCTCTACCTCTGGAACCTCGGCGAATCGGGCTGGGCCAACGCTTTCTACTCGGCGGCGGCGCAGGCGGGATCGGTGAGCTGGAAGGCGTTGTTCTTCGGCTCGAGCGACGCCGCGAACGCGATCACGGTCGACAAGACCCCCGCCGCGTTGTGGGTGATGGGCCTTTCCACGCGGCTGTTCGGTGTGAACGCCTGGAGCGTCCTCGTGCCGCAGGCGCTGATGGGCGTCGGCTCGGTGGCGCTGCTGTACGCCACCGTGCGGCGGACGTCGGGCCCGGCCGCGGGTCTGCTGGCGGGCGCCGTCCTCGCGCTCACCCCGGCCGCCGCGCTGATGTTCCGGTTCAACAACCCCGATTCGCTGCTCGTCCTGCTCCTGGTCGCAGGCGCCCACTGTGTCGTGCGCGCGCTGGAGATCGCGAGCCCGCGCTGGTTGGCGCTGGCCGGGGCCGCCGTCGGATTCGGCTTCCTCGCGAAGATGTTGCAAGCGTTCCTGGTGCTGCCCGCGTTCGGGCTCGCGTATCTGATCGCCGCGCCGACACCGGTGCGCAAACGCCTGCTGCATCTGTTCGGAGCCCTGTGCGCGACCCTCGTCTCCGCCGGCTGGTATCTCGCCGTCGTCGCGTTGTGGCCCGCCGCCGACCGGCCGTACATCGGCGGCTCGCAGGGGAACAGCCTGTGGGAACTCGCGCTCGGCTACAACGGTTTGGGCCGGATCACCGGCGACGAGGTCGGCAGTGTCGGCGGCGGCCGGAACGGTGGCTGGGGCGGCACGGGCTGGGACCGGTTGTTCGGCACCGAGATGGCGGGCGGGATCGCCTGGCTGCTCCCGGCCGCCGTCGTCGCGCTGGCCGCCGGGTCATGGTTCACCCGCCACGCCCGGCGCACCGACCGGGAGCGCGCGGCGCTGATCCTGTGGGGCGGCTGGTTCCTGGTGACCGCCGCGGTGTTCAGCTTCATGAGCGGCATCATCCACGCGTACTACACGATCGCGCTCGCCCCGGCGATCGCCGCACTCGTCGGGATCGCGGGTGCGCAGTTGTGGCGTGCCCGCGGCAATCCGGCCGCGGCGGCCACCTTGAGCGCCGGGATCGGGCTGACTGCGCTGACCGCGTATCTCCTGCTGTCACGGCATTCCACCTGGCTTCCCGGACTCGCTATCGCGATCCTCGTGGCCGGACTCCTGTGCGCGATCCTGGTCTTCTTCGCTTCGAGGTTGCCTGTGGTCGCGAGGCGCCTGGTCGCCGTCGGCGCGCTCGTCACCGTTCTCGCGGGCACCGGTGCGTACACGGTCGCCACCGCGGCCACCCCGCATTCCGGCGCACTCCCCTCGGCGGGCCCGAGCAACGGACGCGGTATGGGGCCGGGCGGCGGCGGGATCGTCATCGGCGGACAAGGCGGGCCTGGCGGCGCGGGTGGCGGCCTGCTCGGGACGAGTCTGCCCGGGGAGAACCTCACCGCCGTTCTCCGGCAGGACAGCGCGAAGTACACCTGGACGGCCGCGACGGTGGGCTCGAACAACGCGGCGGGTTACCAGCTCGGCAGCGGCGCGCCGGTCATGGCCGTCGGCGGGTTCAACGGCACGGATCCGGCTCCCACCCTGGAACAGTTCCAGGAATATGTCCGAAGTGGACGGATCCATTACTTCCTCGGTGACGGCATGGTGATGCGCGGCGAGACCGGCAGTGACGCCGCCGAGCGGATCGCCGACTGGGTAGCGAAGACCTACCTACCGACCACTGTGGACGGTGTCACCGTCTACGACCTCACCCGGTGAACCCGGTGACGGAACACAGCGACGGCACAGGCGGGACACAACCCCGCCTCAGCGCGATGGCCGAGGTTGAAGACATGACAGCCGCGATCATCCCCGGCGCCGGCACCGGCCGCCGCCCCGCCATCATCCCGACCGGCTCACCTGTCCTCGACATCGTCATCCCCGTCTACAACGAGGAAACCGACCTCGAACCGTGCGTCCGCCGTCTGCGTGATCATCTGGTGGAGCAGTTCCCCTACCCGTTCCGGATCACCGTCGCGGACAACGCCAGCACGGACGGCACCCTGCCCGTGGCGAAGAGGCTCAGCCAGGAGTTCGACGAGGTCGAAGTCCTTCACCTCGAAGAAAAAGGACGCGGCCGCGCACTGCGCGCGGTTTGGTCCACATCGGACGCTCCCGTGCTCGCCTACATGGACGTCGACCTCTCGACCGATCTGGCCGCGCTCGGCCCGCTCGTCGCGCCGCTGCTCTCCGGGCATTCGGATCTCGCGATCGGCAGCAGGCTCGCCCGCGGCGCGCGGGTGGTGCGCGGACCGAAGCGGGAGTTCATTTCCCGCTGCTACAACCTGATCCTGCGCGGCACACTGGCGGCGAGGTTCAGTGACGCGCAATGCGGGTTCAAGGCGATCCGCGCCGACGTCGCCGGAGGGCTGCTCCCGCACATCCAGGACACCGGCTGGTTCTTCGACACCGAACTGCTCGTGCTGGCGCAGAAGGCGGGGCTGCGGATCCACGAGGTCCCCGTCGACTGGGTCGACGATCCCGACTCGTCGGTGAACATCGTCGCCACCGCGACCGCCGACCTCAAGGGCATCGCGCGGCTGACCAAGGCGACGCTGACCGGCGAGGTGCCGATCAGCGGCCTGCGCGAACAGCTCGGCCGCGCGCCGATCCAGGTACAGGCGCCGGGGGTGGCGCCGAGCCTGGTGCGGCAGCTGGTGCGGTTCGCCGCCGTCGGCGTCGCCAGCACCCTCGCGTACCTCGTGCTCTTCCTGCTGCTGCGGACGTTCACCGGCGCGCAGGTGGCGAACCTGGTCGCACTGCTGGTGACGGCGATCGGCAACACCGCGTTCAACCGGCGGCTCACCTTCGGCATCCGCGGCCGGGCGGGCGCCGGACTGCACCAGTTCCAGGGCCTCATCGTGTTCGGCCTGGGGCTCGCGCTCACCAGTGGCGCGCTGGCGCTGCTGCACACGATGACGGCGCCGGGGCTGCCGCTCGAGATCACCGCGCTCGTCCTCGCGAACCTCGCGGCCACCGTGCTGCGTTTCCTGTTGCTGCGCGGCTGGGTGTTCCGCTCCCGCCGTCAGCCCGCCACCGAGATGGAGAGCTGAACCCATGACCACCGCCCTCGCCTCCCGGGTCGAACCCCGCCCCGCCAGGGAGAACACCACGAAACCACCGGGCCGCTGGGTTCGCCCCGCCGTCTTCTCACTGCTCGCCGCGACCGCGCTGCTGTACTTCTGGAACCTGACCGCCTCCGGCTACGGCAACTCCTTCTACGCCGCCGCGGTCCAATCGGGCACCCAGGACTGGAAGGCGTGGCTGTTCGGCTCGCTCGACGCGGGGAACGTGCTGACCGTCGACAAACCCCCGGCCGCGCTGTGGGTCACGACGGCGTTCGCGCGGCTCTTCGGCTTCTCGAGTTTCACCGTGCTGGCCCCGCAGGCGCTGATGGGGGTCGCGTCGGTCGGCCTGCTGTACCTGACGGTGAAGCGGACCTCCGGGCCGGTCGCCGGTCTGTTCGCCGGGGCGGCGCTCGCCGTCACCCCGGTCGCCGCGCTCATGTTCAAGTTCAACAACCCCGACGCGCTGCTGACCCTGCTGCTGATCGCCGGCGCGTACTGCACTGTCCGCGCGATCGAAAAGGCGAGCCCGCGCTGGCTGGCCTTCGCCGGGGTGGCCATCGGATTCGGCTTCCTGACCAAGATGATGCAGGCGTTCCTGGTGCTGCCCGCGTTCGGGCTCGCCTACCTGATCGCCGCGCCGGCGTCGCTGGGCAAACGCTTGCTCCACCTCGGCGGGGCCGTCGTCGCGGTGGTCGTCTCCGCGGGCTGGTTCATCGCGCTCGTCGACCTGTGGCCGACCGGTTCCCGGCCCTACATCGGCGGATCGAGCGACGACAGCCTGCTCGAACTGGCACTCGGCTACAACGGGCTCGGCCGCATCTTCGGCAGGAGCGGCGGGGGCATGATCGTCGGCGGTTCGGGCGGGGGCATGGGCGGCGGGAACGTCGGCTTCGGCGGCGAGAGCGGCCTGACCCGCATGTTCGGGGCCAGCTTCGGCGGCGAGGTGTCGTGGCTGCTGCCCGCCGCGCTGATCGGCCTGGTGGCGGGGCTGTGGTTCACCCGGCGGGCCTCGCGTACCGACCGGACCCGGGCCGCGCTCGTCGTGTGGGGTGGCTGGCTGCTCGTCACCTCACTGGTGTTCAGCTACATGAGCGGCATCGTCCACCCGTATTACGCCGTCGCGCTGGCGCCGTCGATCGCCGCCGTGGTGGCGATCTCCGGGACCTCGCTGTGGCGCGGCCGGGTGCATCTCGCGCCGCGGGTGTTCCTGTCGCTGATGATCGCGGCCAGCGCGAGCTGGGCGTACATCCTGCTCGACCGCGACGCCGGCTGGCTGCCTGCGCTGCGCTGGATCATCGCGGGACTGGGCCTGGTGACCGCGACCGTCGTACTGGTGGGCGTCCCGCCGCTGCGCAGACTCGTCGCCGTCGTCGCGGCGGCGGCCGTGCTGACGGTCGGGCTCGGCACCGTCGCGTACGGCGTCGAAACCGCTTCACAGGCGCATTCCGGCTCGATCCCTCTCTCCGGTCCGAACACCGGTGGCGAGCGCGGCATGGGCGGACCGGACATGGAAGAAGGCTCCTCGGCGGAGATCGGGGCCGTACTCGCCGCGACCACGACGAAATGGGCGGCGGCGACGTCGAGTTCGCAGTCGGCGGCGAACCTGGAACTCGCGAGCGGGAAGTCGGTGATCGGCATCGGCGGCTGGAGCGGCCAGGACCCCGCGCCGACACTCGCGGAGTTCCAGCGATACGTGGCCGACGGCGAGATCACCTACTACGTCGAGGGCGGCCGCGGTGGCGGGCCCGGCGGCGGTTCGGACGAGATCGCCGAATGGGTCGCCGCGCATTTCACCGCCACCACGGTCGGCGAGCGGACGGTGTACCACCTGCTCTCCTGAAAATGCGTCGACAGCCACCGGGGCGCACGGAATCCTGGACGGCGTGAATCGGCCGTACCGCTGGGATCTCGTGCGCCCCGACCAGCTCGGGACGCTACTGGAACGCGCCGGAAAACCCGCGTTGTGGTTCCTGGACGAACTGATCGAATGCGCGGCGAAGGTGATCGCCCGCGCCGGTGACGCGGAGCTGTACTTCGTCGGCCGCTCGGCGGACAGCGTGTACGACCTGCTGAGCGGAACCCCGTGGCGGGAACGGATCCACCGGCTGCCGTTGTCGTTCGCCGGAACCGGTGACGGCCTCGCGGATTCCGATGTGGACAGTCTCCGCGCACATCTCGCCTCGGCCGGCCTCAGCCCGTACGATCTCGCCCGCGGCAGGCCGAAGGTGTTCGTCGACCTCGTCTACACGGGAGGCACTTTCACCGAACTTTACGGACTGCTGCGCGAATGGATCGAAGACGAGCGTGAGGCGTGGAGCATCATCCGTGGACGGCTCCGCTTCCTCGGCATCACGATCCGCGAAGACACTTCACCGTCGGCGTTCCGCTGGCAGCAGACCTTCGACTGGCCCACCGAACTGCCCGCGAACGCCGTCCGGAACATCTCGCTGGAGTGGCCGGTTTGGAACTACCTCGGGAACACGCAGCCGAAGCTCACGTCGTCGTTCCCGAGGCCGCGCTGGTCGGACGAGAACGGGAGCGCGCCCGAGCATTCCGGGAAGCGGCTGAAGGGGCTGGCCGAAGCGGTGGAGATCGTCCAAGCGGGACGGTCGAAGGCTACTCGGGATCTGTTGGTGCGGCATTTGCGTCGTGAACCGGCGATGGCGGAGAGCTGGCTGCGGACACTGGTCACGCGACTGCGGTAGGACCCGTCTAGGCGCTTGGCGGCCGGGCGCTGCGTGGGCTGGGTGGCTGGCCGCGTTTAGTCCTCTGAATGCGGGTCCGGCCGCCGCTTTGGGTCACCCTGCGCGGCTTTACACGGGGGTCGTGAGTGCGTTTCTTGGCGACTTCCGCATTTAGTCGACTAAATGCATTGTTTCGCACCGTAGTGGACCTAGCCGATGAGCCACCCGTCGGTGTTATGGATACCGTTTCCTGGTTACGTAAAATTACGAACACGTGTTCGAATTTCTCTGGTATTATGGAGTCGTGTCCGAGACGATCCTTCCCGAGTTGCCGCAGGAGTTGTGGCGCGCCGGCAAGCTGGAGCTTGCCCATGGCGTGCAACAGTTCCTGCAGGTGATCAGGGTCGCTACCGCCGGGCTGGGGCGGTATCTGGCGGAGATCGAGTCTCGGGGCGCGAAAGACTTGTACGGGTATGGGTCGACGGCCAAGTGGTTCGCCGATGTGGCTGGGCTTTCCTTTGGTGAGGCGCGGCCGGTGGTGAATCGGGCGATCGCGCTGAATCCGACGCGTGGGTTGGATGGGACCGAGCTTCCGGCTGTGGCGCCCGCGACGGCGGCTGCGGCTGCTGAGGGGGCGGTCGGGGACGAACGGATCCAGCAGATTCTGGACTTCCTGGCGAGCTTGCCGCTCGATACATCGGTGGAGGACCGGGAGAGCGCGGAGAAGACTCTGGCTGAGCTGGCCCGGCACGCGGGTCCCCGGCAGCTGGCGAAGGCCGAGGAGAACCTACTCGGCTGGCTCGACCCCGACGGTGCTGAGCCGAAAGAGCCCGAGCCCAAGCAGCCTCGTCGGGAACTCACTCTGGAACGCCGCAAAGATGGGTTCTGGAGACTGAAGGGGCTCCTCGATGACGAGGCCGGTGCGCGGACGGCAGCGGCTTTGGAGGCGTATGCGTCGCCGCGCCCGGTCGACGAATTCGGACAGGCCGATCTGCGCACCAAACCCGAACGCCTCGGCGACGCGTGGGTGGACCTGGTCGACCTCGCGATCGCCTGCCCGGATCAGCCCGGCACCTCCGGTTACCGGACGTTGGTGCACGTCACCATCGGCCTCGACGAACTCAAGTCGGGTCTCGGGACGGCGTGTGTGGACTTCGTCGGGACGATGACCGCCCGCGAGGCACGGATGGCGGCCTGCGACTGCCTGATGTTGCCGGTGGTGCTGAACGCGGCCGGTGAGCCGCTGGATGTGGGACGCCTGAGACGGTTCGTCACCCCCGGCCAACGCCGGGCGTTGAACATCCGCGACGGGGGCTGCGCGTTCCCAGGCTGTCATCGCAGGCCGAAGAACTGTCACGCCCACCACATTCACCACTGGGCAGACGGCGGACCCACCGACCTCCGGAATCTCACGTTGCTGTGCGGCTTCCATCACCGCTTGATCCACCACGGGGACTGGCAAGTCCGCATGGCCGCAGACGGCCTACCGGAGTTCATCCCGCCCCAATATCTGGACCCGCTACGACAAACCCGGCGCAACACCCTCCACCGCGCCGCTTAACCCCTGTATCACCCGAGGAGCCCGCGCCAGCCACACCGGCGACGGGCCCCTCGGCATGCCCAAGGCTCAGACGGCTCGTCACCCCAGATCAACAACGAGACCTCAACATCCGCGACCGCGGCCGGGCCTTCCTCACCGGCTGACCCACCACAGCGACTGGGGAATCCGCATGGCCGCCGACGGGCTACCGGAGTTCAGCCCACCTCAATACCTAGACCCGCTCTGAAGAACCCGGCACAACCTGCTCCACCGCCCGACCTCCGCATCACCGAGGAGCCCGCCAGCCACACGGCGACGGGCCCTCGGCATGCCCACAGACAAACAACACCGTCACAGGCGACTGGGAAACCCACATGGCGGCCGACGGCTCCCCGAGTTCATCCCACCCCGTACCTAGACCCGTTCTGAAGAACCCGGCACAACACCCTCCACCGCGCCGCCACCCAACCCCGCACCACCCGAGGGGGCCACCACCCACACCGGCGACAGGCCCTCGGCACGCCCCCATTCCCAAGCTCCGAAACTCACCAGCCATTCGACAGCGAACCCTCAGGCCGCCCACAGGAAACCAGCGGATTCTGGAAGTGGGGAAAGAACCACCCGGCGGTGAGGAGAAGACCATGAGGGAGCTTCCACACTGGCACACGGCGAGCGCGCAGGGACCGCGCGAGCACAACGCGGACGCCGTCGGGGCGTACGCGGCGGCGGGCGGCGGCATCGTGTTCGCGCTGGCCGATGGAGTCGGAGATCACCCGAACGCGGCCTTCGCGGCGCGGACGGCGGTTTCGGCGGCGGTCCGGACACCGGTCAGCCAAGGCGCTGTCGCGGCTGTCTTGGCTGCTCAGCGCGCTGTACTCGGGTTCGGCGGGACGGGTGACTGCGTCCTCGTCGTGGCGATGCGCACCGACGAGGGGTATGGCATCGCGTGGGTCGGGGACGCCCGGGCGTACGCTTGGGACGGGTACACCGTGCGGCAAGTGACGAAAGACCATACGCTCGCGCAGTACTTCCGCGACCACGAACAACCCGTGACACCGCGGATGGAACACGTCGTCACCACCAGCGTCCGCACGGCCGGTGACCACGAGATCGGCACGGCCACCGTCACGACCGGCGGGCTTCTGCTCACCAGTGACGGCGTGCACAAGACACTCAGCGGGCCGACCATGCTCGACATCCTCGGGATGCCGGACAGGGCGGCCACCGAGCTGGTGCGGACGGCGATTTCGCTCGGTGGCTCCGACAACGCCACCGCGATCGTGGTGGATCCGCCGGGCGCGGATCTCACCACCGAGAAATTTCGCGTCGCGGCCTGAACCGGGCGGTCAGGCCGCGACGCGATCCCGTTTGAGCTGACGGTACTCGCGCAGCACCAGCACGACGATCACGACGTCGAGGGCGGCGAAGAACGGCAGCGCGAGCGAGTGCGTGTGGAACGCCCGGAAGATCTCGTAGACCACGAACGCCGAGAGCACGACGGCGGCGACGGGGTAGGCGCGCATCACCTTGCGGGCCAGCGCCCACACCAGGCCGAGCTTGATGAGTCCGTGCGCGACGAGGTACACGACGGCGAACGTCCGGCCTTCGACGAAGTGACCGGCGGCGAGTTCGAGGTGCCGGGCCAGCGTCCCCTCGGGGTCGCCGAGCAGGTCGCGGGTGACCACGGCGTGCGCGAAACCGGTGACGACCGAGGCCGGGACGACCATCAGGACGAGTCCGCCCACCAGCTGCAGGGCACCATCGAGTCCTTTCAGGGCGATGGCGATCCGGAACAGCTTCTCGGTGGTCATGGGCGCTCCTTCCACGATCACCTCACCCTGCCGCACCCCGCCGCCGGGCGCAGCCGCCGTCACCGGAACAGGCGGTTTCGGCAGGTCCGGCAGCGTTCGTAGGTGCGCCGCAGCGCAGCGGGCGCGGAAAGGAAAGACTCAAGACGCGTAGGTGACCCTGCCGTTCATCACGGTCGCGGTGATGGGGATGTCGCGCAGCCCGGCGGGCGTGAGCCGCGCCGGATCCACCGCCGTGACGACCAGATCCGCGACGTCCCCGACAGCCACCGAGGACCTGCCGCCGGACGCCGCCGCGAGCGAGGCCGCCAGGGGCATGGCCTGCTCGGGATGCCACGGCGGGCGGTCGTCGTCGGTGCGGCTGACCGCGGACGCGATCGCGTCCCACGGGTCCAGCGGCGCGACCGGGGCGTCCGAGCCGAACTCCAGCTTCACCCCGGCGCGGTGCAGGGCACCGTAGGGGAAGGCGCGCTCGGTCCAGCCGTGCCAGTGCCGGTCGGCGACGTCGCGGTCGTCCGGCTGGTGGGCGGGTTGCACGCTCGCCACGACACCCAGTTCGGCGAAGCGCACGACGTCCTCGGCACGCAGCAACTGCGCGTGTTCGATCCGGCCCGCGCAGCCGACGTGCGCGAAAGCGTCGAGCGCGATCTTGTTGGCGTGGTCGCCGATCGCGTGCACCGCCGGTGAGAGGCCGTGCTCGAAAGCCTTGCGCATCAACGGTTCCAGCTCCTCGGGTGGCAGTTCGAGGAGCCCGTGGGAGTCGGTTCCGGCGTAATGACCCACGCAGTACGCGGTGCGCGTGTTCAGCGAGCCGTCGACGAACAGCTTGAACGGGCCGACCGTCAGCAGCCCTCCGGTGTCTTCGAGGACGTCGCCGGTGCGGTGGCCGCGTTCGACGGCGGTATCGAGCAGGTACTTCGCGATCACGCAGGAAACCCGCACCGGCAAGGGTTTCCGCGCCAGCCGTCGCCGCCAGTGGGTGACCGTGTCGGTGTACTCGTAGTCGACGATCTTGGTGACGCCGCGGGCGGCCGCCGCGTCGAGCGCGTCGGCGACCCAGCCGTCGATGACGTGGTCGGGGGCGATCGGGAGGTCGGCCGTCGCGCTCATGCAGTCGTTCTCCAGCAGCACCCCGGTCGGATGCTCGCGGCCGATGAGCTTCAGCGCGGCCGGGCTGAGCCACAGCGTGTGGAGGTCGGCGCTGAAGAGGGCGACGGGATGCCCCGGCAGCGCCTTCTGGAGCAGGTCCTTGTGCGGCGTGTCGGGCCAGAGGCCGTCGCGGAACCCGGCGCCGAGGACGAGTTCGCCGGGCGGCGCGGGGTTCGCCAGCAGATGGGCGAGGACGAGATCGACCGTGTGCGCGGCGGAGCGCGCCTCCCCCAGCGGGATCCGGCGGCGCACCGCCGACCATTGCGCGGTGTGCACGTGGGCGTCGACGAGGCCGGGCAGCAGCGTGCCGCCGTGCCCGTCCAGGGTCTCCGACGCCTCACCCGCGTGCCCCGGCCCCTCGATGGCCGCGATCCGGCCACCCTTGATCAGCACGTCCGACAGGGACCCCGCCAAGCCGACCCGGACCCGGCGCAACAGAAGATCGTCCACCCCCTCACCTTGCCAGCCCCATCACGTTCCGCGGGAGGGTCAGGAGCGGGCGAAGGTGAGTTTTCCCAGTGCGGCGACCAGAGGGGCGAGTTCGGGGAGCTCCTCGGCGGCGGACAACGCCTCGGTGAGGACGGCGTCGTGCGTCGGCCGCGCGGCCGCGAGCAGTTCCTGCCCGGACGGCGTGACCTCGGTGTAGATCCCCCGGCGGTCGGTCGGGCACAGGTACCGCTGCAGCAGCCCCCGTCCCTCCAGCCGCGAGACCAGCCGCGTCGTCGCCGACTGGCTGAGCACGACGGCGTTCGACAGCTGGTTCATCCGCAGGTGGAAGCCGTCCTGCCGGGCGAGTACGTCCAGCACGGTGTACTCGCTGACGGACAGTTCGTGCTTCCGCGCCAGCTCGCGCTCCAGCGCGTCCTCGATCCGCGCGTGCAGTGCGGCGAGGGTCCGCCAGCCCTGAGCGCGTGCCTCCACGGCGTCGTCGGCCAGTGACACGGTTCACCTCTTCCCCGGTTGCCCGAGCTTCGTTGCGTCGTGCATCATCAAGCGTGTGCAATATACGGCGTGTGCAACTATTCCAGACGCTCGTAGTTGCCAACGCCAACTACCACCACTCTACGGGAAGAAGTGAACCTCCCATGCCTGCCGCTCTGCTCGCACTGGCGATCAGCGCCTTCGGTATCGGCACCACCGAGTTCGTGATCATGGGCCTGTTGCCCGAGGTCGCGGGCGACTTCGGGGTCTCGATCCCCTCCGCGGGGCTGCTGATCTCCGGCTACGCGCTCGGCGTCGTGGTCGGCGCCCCGGTGCTGACCGCGCTCGCGTCGCGGGTGCCGCGCAAGACGGTCCTGGTCGGCCTCATGGTCCTGTTCATCGCCGGCAACGTCGTTTCCGCGGTGGCCCCGTCCTACGGCCTGCTGATGACCGGCCGCGTGGTCGCCGCGCTCTCGCACGGCGCGTTCTTCGGCGTCGGCTCGGTCGTGGCCGCCTCCCTGGTCGCGCCCACCAAACAGGCCAGCGCCATCGCGATGATGTTCACCGGGCTGACCGTCGCCAACGTCCTCGGCGTCCCCGCCGGGACCGCGCTGGGCCAGGCGCTGGGCTGGCGCTCGACCTTCTGGGCGGTCAGCCTCCTCGGCGTGATCGGCCTGATCGGGATCCTCGCGCTGGTGCCGGTCCAGTCGACGACGCGGAGCACGGGCCTGCGCGACGAACTCGCCGTGTTCCGGCGTCCCCAGGTATGGCTCGCGCTGGCGATGACCGCGCTCGGGTTCGCCGGGGTGTTCGCGTCCTTCACCTACATCGCCCCGATGATGACCGAGGTCGCCGGCTTCTCCCCCGGCGCGGTGACCTGGCTGCTCGTGCTGTTCGGCGCCGGCCTGTTCGCCGGCAACCTGATCGGCGGCAAGGCGGCCGACCGGTCGCTGATGCCCAGCCTCTACGTCATCCTCGCCGCGCTCGCGGCCGTGTTGATCGTGTTCGTCTTCACCGCGCACGCCCAGCTGCCCGCCGCGATCACCATCGCGGTCTTCGGCGCCGCCGGTTTCGCGACCGTCGCGCCGCTGCAGGCCCGCGTCATGAACAAGGCCGAAGGCGCCCCCGCGCTGGCTTCGGCCGCCAACATCGCCGCGTTCAACCTCGGCAACGCCGGGGGCGCGTGGCTCGGCGGCCAGGCCATCGACGCCGGTCTCGGCTACACCGCGCCCAACTGGATCGGCGCCGCGCTCGCGCTCGCCGGACTGCTGGTCGCGGTCATCTCAGGCATGCTCGACCATGGGCGGCGGAAGGCTCGTCGCGCCGAACCGGCCCCCGCCGCCTGATCCGTGAGCACTCACCGAAAGGAAAGCAAGTGACCGACATTCCCACCGTCAAGCTGAACAACGGGGTGGAGATGCCGCAGCTCGGATTCGGCGTCTTCCAGGTACCCGACGAGGAGACCACCGCCGCGGTCAAGACCGCGCTGGACGCCGGGTACCGCAGTATCGACACCGCCGCCATCTACGGCAACGAGGCAGGCGTCGGCAAGGCCCTCGCCGAGTCCGGGATCGCCCGCGACGACCTGTTCATCACCACCAAGTTGTGGAACAGCGAGCAGGGCTACGACAGCACCCTGAAGGCGTTCGACGCCAGCATGGCCAAACTGGGCCTGGAGCGGCTGGACCTGTACCTCATCCACTGGCCGACTCCTGAGCGCGATCTCTTCCTCGACACGTGGAAGGCCTTCGAGAAGCTCTACGCCGACGGCCGCGTGCGCGCGATCGGGGTGTCCAACTTCCAGCCCGCCCACCTCCAGCGCGTCCTCGACAGCGGCTCCGTCGTCCCGGCGGTGAACCAGATCGAGCTGCACCCGTACCTGCAGCAGCCCGAGCTGCGCGAGTTCGACGCGAAGCACGGCATCGCGACCGAAGCGTGGAGCCCGCTGGCCAAGGGCGGCGACCTGCTCGGCGAAGCCGCGGTGAAGGCATTGGCGGACAAGCACGGCCGCACCCCCGCGCAGATCGTCCTGCGGTGGCACCTGCAGCTGGGCAACGTCGTGATCCCGAAATCCGTGACGCCGTCGCGGATCAAGGAGAACCTGGACGTCTTCGGCTTCACCCTGTCGGACGAGGACGTCGCGTCGCTGTCCGGCCTGGAGCGCGGCGAGCGCACCGGACCCGATCCCGACACCTTCAACGTCGCCTAGGCGGGGGTAGCTCTTCGTTCTCGCACGAGCCCTCTGTGTAGCCGGTTACTATTCGGCCGCACAGAGGGCACTTGTGCGAAAAGAGGTAACCGGACGATGCAGGCCCGAGGACGCGCCGTCCTCGCGACACTTCTGCTCGTGGCGTTCCCATTGGCGGTCGTCGCGGTGGGCGTCGCCAGTGTGCTGGCGGGCCTGCGGATCCCGGGCAAACCCGGCACCTACGTCATGCTCGCCGGCCTCGGGATGATGATCGCGCTCGGCTTCGGGCTGGTGAGCGCGTTGCGGGCGCGGCGTCCCCCGATCGAGGGGCCGCGGCTGGACCGCGACGCGCATCCCGCGCTGTGGGAGATGATCGACGACCTCGCCGCCCAGGTGAAGACGCGGCCACCGGACGAGATCGTGCTGATCGGCGAGATCAACGCGGCGGTCACCGAGGACGCCCGGTTCCTCGGCCTGCGGCCCGGCCGCCGCACGATGCTGATCGGGCTGCCGTTGCTGGCCGCGATGAGCGTGAGCGAACTGCGGTCGGTACTCGCGCACGAACTCGGCCACTACAGCGGCGGCCACACCCGGCTGCTCGCGCTCACCTACCGCGGCACGCAGACCCTGGCCTTCACCGTGGACCGGCTGGACGGCGGCCCCGCCAGGGCCCTGCTCTCCGCGTATTCGAAGCTGTACCTGCTGATCGCGCGGTCGGCGAACCGGCGGCAGGAACTGCAGGCCGACGAGGCGTCCGTGCTCGCGGCGGGTAGCCGGACGGCGGCCGCGGCGCTGCGGAAGGTCGCGACGCTGAGCCCCCTCTGGAACGACTACAGCGACCGTTACGTCTCGCTCGGCGCGGCGGCGCGGCGCACTCCCCCGGTCCTGCTGGGTTTCCGGTCGTACCTCAACCACCCCGTCCAGCGGGACTGGGTGGCCGAGTACGCCGACGACATCCTCGACGGTGAAGAGCTGTCGAAGTTCGACAGCCACCCACCCACGAAGCGGCGGATCGCCGCGCTGACCGGGGTGCCGGACAACCCGGTGAAGCCGGACGCGCGGCCGGGTTGGTCGCTGCTGGGCTCGCCGAAGGTCGACGTCCCCGAGGCGGAGCTGGCGGTGCTGATCCGCGACGTCGGGCCGCGGGCAGACTGGGACGAGGTCGTCAAACGCGCCGGCCGGGCATCGGTGGCACAGGGCGCGAAACTGCTGACCTCGGCCGGGCTCGAGAGCAGGCTGGCGCCGCGCGGCACGATCGGCGAGGTGGTGCGGGTGCTGCGCGACGGCGACGCCGACGCGCTCGCCAAACCCCTGCGGGCCCCGTCCCGCGAAGAGGGCCGCGCACTGCTGACCGAGCTGTTCGCCGACACCGTCACCGCCGCGATGATCGACAACGGCGTCGCCGCGCACCGGCTGAACTGGGGCGGCGGCTGGGAACTCTGCCTCGGTGACGGCGAACCGTTCGACGTCGCCGAGCTGGTCGCCCCGGCCGTGGCGAGCCCGCGTGCGGTCGACGAACTGGTCCACAACCTGCAGCTGCTGAAGGTGCCGGCCGGCTACTTCTGCAAGCAGGAGCCCGAACGCGAGCCGGACCCCGCCGAAGCCAGGATGCTCGGGATGTTCACCGCGCTGAAGGCCAAGCGCAGGCTCTACGACCTGATCGTCTGCGACACCGAGGTGGTGCTGCTGCCGATGGCGCGTTCGGTACTGCTCCGCCGCGGCGCCGCCGGGCTGATCGGGGCACGCGGGGTTTCCGACCGCAAGCGGATCCGGAAGCTGCGGGAGCGCGGCCTCGACGATCTGCGCGCCGAACCGGGGGCGCGGCGGATCCCGTTCACGGACATCGTCGCGGGCGGTTTCCCCCGTCGGAAGCTCACCGCCTACTTGACGATGGAGCTGTCCGACGGCGAGAAGCTGGAACTGGCGATCACCGGCAACACCGAGGACTTCGGTACCGCGCACGACGAGCTGAAGGCGTTCTTCCGGTCTTTGAAGGACTGACCACTAAGCCTTGAAGCCGACCCCGCCGAGGCTGAGGTGGTTCAGGTCGCTCAGCGGCGCCAGCCGCGGCCCTTCCGGCCACCATTCGTGCAGCGGGACCACGCCGGGTTCGAGGACGTCCAGCCCGTCGAACAGCGACTCGATCTCCTCGCGGCTGCGGTGCACGGTGCGGTAACCGGTCTCCGCCATCAGGTCGTCGATCTTCCGCGCGAGCGCGGCGCGCGGACCGTCGCCGGGGTTGAAATGGTGGGTCAGCAGCACGTACGACCCTGGCGCGATCGCGTCGACGTAGGCGCGGACGACCGCCCGCGCCTTGCCGAAGTCTTCGATGTGGTGCAGCACCGAATTCAGGATCACCGCGACCGGGCGATCGAGTTCGATGTGCTCGCTGACGACCGGATCGGCCAGGGTCTGCGCGGGATCGGTCAGATCCGCGCCGCTGACGTGGACGAGGTGATCCTCCAGCAGGGCCAGCCCGTGCGCCTGGACGACCGGGTCGTGGTCGACGTAGACGACCAGCGCGTCGGGGTTGTACCGCTGCGCCGACTGGTGGGTGTTCTCCGCCGTGGGCAGGCCCGACCCAAGGTCGAGGAACTGGTCGATGCCGCGGGCGCCGGCGAGGAACCGGACCACCCGGCTCGACCAGGAGCGGAACTCCTTGGCCATCGCGGCGGAATCGGGGGCCAGGGCGAGCAGATCCGCGACCGCCCGCCTGTCGACCTCGTAGTGGTCGTGTCCGCCGAGAAGGGCGTCCTTCATCCGGGCGAGATTGGGCTTGCTGTAATCGAGGGGCAGTGGGCGCCTCGGCACAGACCGGACCTCGTCCGAAGTCATGGACACGTTCCACCCTCCAGCCGTGTTCCGGGGCGCGGCAAGCGCGTCCCACGGCTCCCTCGACATCGACGGACAGTACTCAGATTACGACATGGCGTGTAGCGCTGTGAACCTCCCCAAGGGCCTTGCCTACCTGCGGTGATCACTCATGCGGAGAGCGTTGCCTCACGCGAAGGTGAGTTCACGCCACGTGACGCCGCCGTCGGTGGTGCGGTAGACGGCCGATCCGCCCTCGGCGTCGGGCAGCCCGTCGACCACCACGCCGACGCGCTCGTCGGGGAAGTCCAGGTCGTTGAGGCAGACACCGCGGCCGCTGAGCACCGTCGTCGTCCAGGTCGCGCCGCCGTCGGCGGTGCTGTGCAGGAAGCCGGTCCCGCCGCCTTCCGCCGCGACGGTCGCCGCCGTGGGCGACGCGGCGCTGAAACTCTGGTTGATCCCGAGGGTGGGCGCCTGTGCCGTTCCGGTGAACCGCCCGCCGAGTTTCGGCGCCCGCCACAGCCGCCGGACGGTCGCCCCCGGCTGCGGCGACCCCGGACCGCCGCTGCACAGCGCCAGCACCTGTCCCTGCCGGATTCCGCTCAACGAAGCCGAACTGTCCGCCGGGCACGGCGGCGGCGCGCTCGTGAACTTCACCCCATCGGGCGACGTCCAGTACTTCTGGACGCGGTAGTCCGACCCCATGGAGACCTGGACCCCGCCGCTGACGGCGACATCGCCGTAGGTCGCGGAACCGGTGACGGTGAATCCAGGGACCGGCAGCAGGACCCGCGCGCCGGGGAGCCCGGAGTAGAGCGTCGTCGTCGACGGGCTGCCGAAACCAGTGACCATCGCGAACACCCTGGGCCCTGATTCGGTGATTTTCGAAATATAGAACGGCTCCCGGACACCGGCGAGCCGGACGCGGGACCACTGGCCTCCGCCGTCGCGACTGGCGAGCAGACGCGTGCCGTCGGAGAGGAAGAGATCCCGTTCGCCGATCACCGTGAGCTTGACCTGATTGTGGTTGTCCGGCAACGAGATCGGCGGGGTGCCGACCTGCCGCCACCGCTTCCCGCCGTCGGTGGTGGAGAGCAGCGACGCGCACCATCCCGGCTTACCGCAGGGCGAAAACCCGAGGACGAAGCCGTGCCTCGGGCCGGTCCAGCTCGTCGACGCGGGGGCGAAACCCCGGGGTACCGACGATTCGGCGGCAGCGGGCGGGGCGGGGACGGCCAGGGCGGTCAGTGCGGCGGCGGCGAGCGCGACCCACCGGTTCGGCTTCATGATCACGGGACGTCCGGCCCCGCGCGGGGTTGCCCGCCATTCGGGGTGAACCCGCCGTTCACGTCCGGTACGCTCGCACACCTTGTTTCGCCCGGGGCCGAACCGGGTATACGGCGTTCGGCCGGTGAGACGGAGGTAGCACCGATGGACGACGGTGACGAGGAAGCACACCTCGATGCCGGGACCACGCAGCGCCGCTTCAGCCTGAACGTCCACGATCCGGACCATCTGCCGCGCAAGCTAGCCGGCCGGTACGAGGTCGGCGACCTGCTGGGCCGTGGCGCGACCGCCCGTGTGTTCCGCGCCCGTGACCTGCTCGAACAGCGCGAAGTCGCACTGAAGCTCTTCCACGCCGATACGATGACCCGCGACGAACGCCGTCGCGAGCAGGAGATCAAGACCCTCAGCGCGGTACGGCATCCGGGCCTGGTCCCGATGTACGACGCGGGTTCCGACGACGGCTACAGCTATCTCACGATGCGCCTGGTCGAAGGGCCGAACCTCGCCCAGCGGCTGCGTTCCGGCCCGCTCTCCCAGGGCGAGGTCGTCGAACTGGCCGCCCGGCTGGCGGACGCGCTCGCGCACGTCCACGCGCACGGCATCACCCACCGCGATCTCAAGCCGGCGAACATCCTGATGTCCGACGACGGCCCGCTGATCGGCGACTTCGGTGTCGCGCACGCCTTCGACGCGACCAGGGTGACCGAGACCGGTGGCGTCGTCGGCACGGCCGCGTACATGGCCCCCGAACAGGTCCGCGGCGAAAACATCGGCCCGCCCGCGGACGTCTACGCGCTCGGCCTGGTGCTGCTGGAATGCCTGTCCGGCGAGCGGGAGTACACCGGGACGCCGGTGGAGGCCGCCGTCGGGCGGTTGCACCGCCAGCCCCGGATCCCCGCCGGGTTGTCCACCACCATGACGACGCTGCTGCGCGGGATGACCGCGCGGAAACCGTCGCAGCGCCCGACGGCCGCGGCGATCGCGCGGATCCTGCTGGAGGACTCCACCGGGACGAAGGTCGTCCACCTCGCGCCCGCCACCCGCAAACGCGCGGCCGTGGTCGCCGCCATCAGCGCGCCCGCCGCCGCGATCACCGTCGGCGTGCTGCTGGCGATCAACCAGACCGACGCGAATCCACCGCTCCGGCCGGACGGGATGGTCCCGCCCGCGGCGACCGGGGCGCCTGGCCAGACGACGAGCAGCGACGCTCCCTCGACGGAGGTCGTCGAGGTGCCCACACGCGGGGCGGAAGGCTCCGGCGGCACCGTTGTGGTGACCCAGGACCACGGCCCGGCGACCACGAATCCGCCGGGGAGCGGCGAAAACGCCGGTGCCACCTCGACACCGGAACGCTCGGCCGCGAACAGTGGCGGGCAGAGCACGTCGGACCGGCCGAGCAAGTCGAAGCCCCGGCCCACCACCAGGACGAGACCGAGCACCCCGGGCCCCGGCTGAGCGTCCGCCCGGCCGGGCTGTCCACTGTGGACGAATGATGGGAGACGGCGATGACCTACATCAACGACCCGCGAGAGCCGCAGGAGGAGATCGTCGAGCAGACGCCTGCCCGGATCCGCGTCGTGCGCGTCGTCAACGCCCTCGTCCACGCCGTGTGCTGGGTCTTCGCGCTGGTGCTGATCGTGCACATCCTGCTCGTGTTCGGCGAGGCCAATCCCGGCAACGGGTTCGCGCAGCTGATCGACGGGTGGTCACGCGGGGTCTCGCTCGGCCTGCGCAACCTGTTCACCCCGGACGGCGTCAAACTGCGAACCCTGCTCAACGACGGCCTGGCCGCCCTGCTGTGGCTGATCATCGGCGGCGTGGTGACCGATCTGGTCACGCGGATCGGCCTGCCGGGCCCGAAACGGGTCTGGTACCGGCGGACCCTCAGCTGAGCGAGCCCGGCTCCCCCTGGGGGACGTCACCGGCCTGGGCCTGCTCGGCCCGGGCGTCGGTGACGTTCGCGGTGGCGGAAGTCTCCATGGCCTGCTCGGCGGGCAGGCGGGAGCCCGATTCGGCCTCGGTGTCGAAATGCCCGGTGTCGAAATGCTCACGGCACCAACGGCCGTAGCGTCTGGCATGCACGGTCATCGCGGCACCTCCTTCTCTGCCACCAGAATCCCCCAAGACTGTGACCGGCGCCACTCATTTGGCCGGTACCGGCCCGCTCATTTCGCGAATTCCGCCACGATCGTGGCGCAGAAGGCGGGCAGGTCATCGGGGTTCCGGCTGGAGATCAGGCCGTTGTCGTTGACGACCTCCTGGTCGACGACGGTGCCGCCGGCGTTGCGGATGTCGGTGCGCACGCTGGGATAGGACGTGAGCGTGCGGCCGCGGACGACGTCGGCCTCGACCAGCGTCCACGGTCCGTGGCAGATGACGCCGACCGGTTTGCCGCTGTTGACGAAGTCACGGACGAACCGGACCGCGTTCTCGTCGGCGCGCAGATTGTCCGGGTTCATCGTGCCGCCGGGGAGGACCAGCGCGTCGAAATCGTCGACCGTGACGTCCTTGACGACCCGGTCCACGGTGAACCGGTCCGCCTTGTCGATGTCGCCGTTCATGGCCTGGATCTCGCCGGGTTCCAGCGAGACGACCTCGGCCGTGGCCCCCGCGTCGGTGACCGCCTTCCGCGGTTCGACCAGTTCGACCTGTTCCACCCCGTCCGTGGCCAGGATGGCCACGCGGCGCCCGTTCAGCGATGTCGCCATGGTTTTCCCTCCTTGGGTCGTTCTCCGTCCCCCGACTACCCCGGGCCGGGCTCGCCGAACCATGGGTATGGATCGGGGTGACCGCGGGTATTCGCGGCGCATGCGACTTCGGCGAGCGGACCTCGGCTCCCCCGGTATCCGGAGGCGGCGCAGGGGTCGCGGCTTCGGCTACCTGACCCCGGACGGCGAACCCCTGAAGGACGAGGACACGATCGAACGGATCACCAAGCTCGCGATCCCGCCCGCGTGGCGGCGCGTCTGGATCTCGCCGTCGGACAACGCGCACATCCAGGCCGTCGGCGTGGACGACGCCGGACGGCGCCAGTACCTCTACCACCCCGAGTGGCGGCGGGCCAGGGACGAGGAGAAGCACGAACGGGTGCTCGCACTGGCCCGGCGGCTCCCCAAGCTCCGCGAAGCCGTCCAGAAGGACCTCGATTCCCGTGGCCTCACCCGCGAACGCGTACTCGCCGGGGCGCTGCGCATGCTCGACCTCGGCGTCTTCCGGACCGGCGGCGAGGACTACGCCGACGAGAACGGGACGCACGGGCTGGCGACGCTGCTGTGCGAGCACGTGACGGTCAGCGAAGGCTGCCTGCTCTGCGACTACCCCGCGAAAGGCGGGATCCAGCGGAAGGTCCGGCTCCGCGACGACAGCCTCTTGCGGCTGATCCGCTCGCTCCGGCGCGCCCGCGGCGGGGAATCGCGCCTGCTCGCCTACCGGCAGGGCCGCGAGTGGCACGAAGTGCGGGCCGAAGACATCAACGAACGGCTCAAGGAACTCGTGGGCGAGGACTTCACCGCGAAGGACCTGCGGACCTGGAACGCCACCGTGCTCGCGGCCTCCGCCTTCGCGGACAAGGAAAAGCCGTCGAGCCAGCGCGGGGTGAAGCGGGTCGAAAAGGCGGTGATGACGGAGGTCGCCGAGGGGCTCGGGAACACACCCACCGTCGCGAGACAGTCCTATGTGGACCCTCGGGTGATCGAGGCCTACGAGAAGGACCGGACCATCGAACGCGCGGTGCGGCGGGCGGGGAAGGCGGCGGACCGCGACGAGGCGCGGACGATCATCGAACGGGCGGTGGTGCGGTTACTGGGCGGGGCGTGACCTGGCCTCGATGGCGAGGACGGCGATGTCGTCGTGGGTTCCGCTGCCGAGCCATTCGCGCACCGCCGAGCGCACCCGCCCGACCACTTCGCGGCCGGAGAGCCCTCCGCAGCGGGTCAGCAGCTCACGCAGCCGCTCGTCCCCGAACAGGTCCGACGGCCGCTCGTGGTGGCGTGCCTCGGTGATCCCGTCGGTGTAGAGCAGGCAGACGTCGCCCTCGGCCAGCTTGATGGTGGTCTCGGCGAACCGCGCCTGCGGGGAGATCCCGACCAGCGTGCCGGGCAGGGTGATCTCGTCGACCCCGCCACGGCGGCGGATCACCAGCGGCGCGGGATGCCCGCCCGAGGCCAGGGTGAGCGACGGGCCGTCGTCCCCGTCTCCCACCGAGCCGAGCACCAGCGTCGCGAACCGGCCGCTGCCACCGCTGATCAGCAGGGCGTTGAGCAGGCTCAGCAGCGTGATGCCGTCCTGCTCGACGAGGTTGAGCGCGGCGAGGGTCTGCCGGACCCGGCCGGTGAGCGCGGCCGCCTCGGCGCCCTTGCCGCAGACGTCGCCGAGGACGAACATCGCCCCGCCGTCCTCACGCGGCAGCACGTCGTAGAAGTCGCCGCCGACGTCGAGCAGCCCGCCCGACGGCTCGTACCAGACGTCGAACTTGACGCCGGGCACCTCCGGCGGCGGCGTCGGGCGCAGCGTGGTCTCCAGACCGCGGGTGGCCTCTTCCTGGCGGGCGTAGCGGTGCGCGTTGGCCAGCGCGGTCCCGGCCGCGCGGGCGAACTCGGCGACCGCGCGCGGATGGTCGTCGCCGAACGCGGGCGGGCCGCGCCTGCCCAGCACGACCGCGCCGGTGACCCCGGCGCCGCCGTCGAGGCCCAGCGAGACCACGGTGACCGACGAATGGACGGCGAGCCGCTCCGCGACGACCGCGGGCAGCGTCGCGACCTCTTCCTCCGGGACGGCCTTGGCCTCGGGTTCGTCGGTGGAGGCGAAGGTGCCGGCGAGTACCGGGGCCAGCTGGGCCGGGACGCGGCGGATCCGGCCGTGCCCGTGGTTGGTGCGGTGGTCGCAGCTCCACCACTCCCAGCGGCCGCGGGTGGTCGGCAACAGGACGAAGACGCAGTCGGCGAGTTCCGCCGCGGCGACCTCGGCGATCACCTTCGCCGTCCCGTGCCGTCCCCGTGCGGAGGCCAGCCGGGGCGCCGAGGCGGCGAGGAAGCCGTCGACCCGGGGGCCGTCGGCGGCGACCGCGGAGGTGACCGTCCACGCGTGCCAGCCGCCGGGCAGCGTCCGGATGCGCGCGGGGAACCGGCGGCCGGTGTGCTCGACATGCCCGACGTCCGGGCCTTCGGCGGTCAGCACCGGGCGGCCGCCGCCGAACAGCTCCCTGGCGGCGGGGTTCGACCAGCGCAACGCGCCGCCGACGTCCTGGACGAGCACGGCGTCACGCACGTCTTCGAGCAGCTCGCGCCAGAACCTCCCGGATTCGGGCAGCGCGCCCTCACTTGCCGTGGGCGACGGCTCCGAGGGGAGCGACGTCGAGGCCGGGGCCGGCCGTGACACCATTCCCGGACCTCCTCCTGCCTTGCGGGTAGCGCAGTGTGAGCGGGCGGACTGGCTCGAAGTGTAGGTCGAATCATGGCACGCTGATGCGACGACCATGGCTTGGCATGCGTGGCGGAGAGGGTCGACACAGATGACACAGCACTCCCAAAGGGACCGGACCCGCGCGGAAGGTGGTGGCGGCCAGGTGGACGAAGCGACCCTGGAACGCCTGCTCGCGGCGGCCCGCGACCTCGGGGACGGCAACTTCCGGCGGCGGTTCGTGGCGCATGGCGACGGGATCACGGCCCAGCTCGCCGTCGCCTTCAACGACATCGCCGAACGCAACCAGCGGCTGGTGACCGAGCTGCTGCGGGTCCGCGAGGCGGTCGGCAAGGAAGGCAGGCTGACCGAGCGCGTCGCGGCCGAGATCGGCCCCGGCGGCTGGGCGACCGCGGTCGACGTCGTGAACGGGCTGATCGAGGACGTGAGCAGGCCCACGGCCGAACTCAACCGGGTCCTCGGGGCGGTCGCCGAGGGCGATCTGTCCGAGACGATGCCGCTGGAGGTCGGCGGGCGGCCGCTGCAGGGTCAGTTCGCCGAGGTCGCGAAGACGCTGAACGGCCTGATCAAGCAGCTTTCGCGGTTCGCGACCGAAGTCACCAGAGTGGCCCGCGAGATCGCCACGGAAGGCCGTCTCGGCGGCCAGGCCGAGGTCCCGGGCGTGGCGGGTACCTGGCGTGACCTGACCGACAACGTCAACGTCATGGCCAGCAACCTGACCGACCAGGTCCGCAACATCGCCCAGGTCACCACCGCGGTGGCGCGAGGCGATCTGACCCAGAAGATCAACGTCGACGCGCGCGGCGAGATCCTGGAGCTCAAGAACACCGTCAACATCATGGTCGACCAGCTCTCGGCCTTCGCCGACGAAGTCACCCGCGTCTCCCGGGAGGTCGGCAGCGAAGGCCGTCTCGGCGGCCAGGCGCAGGTCCCCGGCGCGGCGGGCACCTGGCGCGACCTCACCGACTCGGTCAACCTGATGGCGGACAACCTGACCGACCAGGTCCGCAACATCGCCCAGGTGGCCACCGCGGTGGCCAAGGGCGACCTCTCGCAGAAGATCAACGTCGACGCCAAGGGCGAGATCCTCGAACTCAAGAACACCCTCAACACCATGGTCGACCAGCTGTCCTCGTTCGCCGACGAGGTCACGCGAGTGGCGCGCGAGGTCGGCAGCGAAGGCCGTCTCGGCGGCCAGGCCGAGGTCCCGGGCGTGGCGGGTACTTGGCGCGGGCTCACCGACTCGGTGAACCAGATGGCGGACAACCTGACCGACCAGGTCCGCAACATCGCCCAGGTCACCACCGCCGTCGCGAAGGGCGACCTGACGCAGAAGATCACGGTCGACGCGCGCGGCGAGATCCTCGAACTGAAGACGACCGTCAACACGATGGTCGACCAGCTGTCCTCGTTCGCCGACGAGGTCACGCGGGTGGCGCGCGAGGTCGGCACGGAAGGTCAGCTCGGCGGGCAGGCGCAGGTCCCCGGCGTGGCCGGGACGTGGCGCGACCTCACCGGCTCGGTCAACTTCATGGCGAACAACCTCACCGCGCAGGTCCGCAACATCGCCCAGGTGGCCACGGCGGTGGCGAAGGGCGACCTCTCGCAGAAGATCGCCGTCGACGCCAAGGGCGAGATCCTCGAACTCAAGAACACCCTGAACACCATGGTCGACCAGCTGTCCTCGTTCGCCGACGAGGTCACCCGGGTCGCGCGCGAGGTCGGCAGTGACGGGCGCCTCGGCGGCCAGGCACAGGTGCCCGGCGTGGCCGGGACGTGGAAGGACCTGACCGACAACGTCAACTTCATGGCGAAGAACCTGACCGACCAGGTCCGCAACATCGCCCAGGTCACCACCGCCGTCGCGAAGGGCGACCTGACGCAGAAGATCATCGTCGACGCGCGCGGCGAGATCCTCGAACTCAAGAACACCGTCAACACGATGGTCGACCAGCTCTCGGCCTTCGCCGACGAGGTCACGCGAGTCTCGCGCGAGGTCGGTACGGAAGGGAAACTCGGCGGCCAGGCGCAGGTGCGCGGCGTCGCCGGGACCTGGAAGGACCTCACCGACAACGTCAACGTCATGGCCGACAACCTCACCGACCAGGTGCGGAGCATCGCCACGGTGACGACGGCGGTGGCGAACGGCGACCTGTCGAAGAAGATCTCGATCGACGCGCAGGGCGAGGTCGCCGTGCTCGCCGAGACGATCAACAGCATGGTCGAGACGCTGCGCGCGTTCGCCGACGAGGTCACCCGGGTCGCGCGCGAGGTGGGTACCGAAGGCATCCTCGGCGGCCAGGCCCGCGTGCCGAACGTGGCGGGCACGTGGAAGGCGCTGACGGACAACGTGAACGTCATGGCCGACAACCTGACCGGCCAGGTCCGCAGCATCGCGACCGTGACCACCGCGGTGGCGCAGGGCGATCTGTCGAAGAAGATCGACATCGACGCGCGCGGCGAGATCCTCGAACTCAAGACGACCATCAACACGATGGTCGACCAGCTGTCGTCCTTCGCCTCCGAAGTCACCCGTGTCGCCCGCGAGGTCGGCACGGACGGCACGCTCGGCGGTCAGGCGGAGGTGCCCGGTGTCGCGGGCACGTGGTCGCGGCTGACCGAGAGCGTGAACCAACTGGCCGGGAACCTGACCACGCAGGTGCGGGCGATCGCGCAGGTGGCCACCGCGGTGACCGCCGGCGATCTGACTCGGCACATCACCGTCGACGCGTCCGGGGAGGTGGCCGAACTCAAGGACAACATCAACCAGATGATCGCGAACCTGAAGGAGACCACCCGCGCGAACCGCGAACAGGACTGGCTCAAGACCAACCTCGCCCGGCTGTCCGCGCTCATGCAGGGCCACCGCGATCTGGCGTCCGTGGCGTCGCTGATCCTCAGTGAGCTGACCCCGCTGGTGTCCGCGCAGCAGGGCGCGTTCTTCCTCGCCCGCGAGGACGAGCAGGAGGAGACGGTTCTGGAGAGCATCGCCACCTACGGGCTGGCGAAGTCCCAGGCCGGTCTGCGGTTCGCCCCCGGCGAATCGCTCATCGGACAGGCCGCGGTCGACCGTCGCACGATCCTGGTCCACGAGGCGCCGCCGGAGTACGCGCTCATCTCCTCGGGGCTGGGTTCGGCCGCCCCGGTCAACGTGATCGTGCTGCCGGTGCTGTTCCAGGGCGAGGTGCTCGGCGTGCTGGAACTGGCGACGATCAACGCCTTCAGCACCGTCCACATCGACCTGCTGGAGCAGCTGAAAGAGACCATCGCGGTCAACGTCAGCACCATCCAGTCCAACTCGCGCACCGAGGCGCTGCTGACCGAATCCCAGCGCCTGGCACAGGAACTGCGCGCGCGGTCCGAGCAGTTGCAGGCACAGCAACGGGAACTGCGCCGCTCCAACACCGATCTGGCGGAGAAGGCGGCACTGCTGGCCCAGCAGAACCGCGACATCGAGGTCAAGAACAGCGAGATCGAGCAGGCGCGGCAGGAACTCGAAGAGCGCGCCGGGCAGCTGACCATGGCGTCGCAGTACAAATCCGAGTTCATGGCGAACATGTCGCATGAGCTGCGGACTCCGCTCAACAGCGCGCTGATCCTGGCGAAACTCCTCTCGGAGAACCCGGACGGGAACCTGACGGAGAAGCAGGTCCAGTTCGCGCGGACGATCTACTCGGCGGGCAGCGACCTGCAGCAGCTGATCAACGACATCCTCGACATGGCCAAGGTCGAGGCCGGTCACCTGGACCTCCAGATGTCCGACGTCACGCTGCCCGAACTGGTCGAGTACGTCGAATCGATCTGCCGTCCGCTCACCTCGGACAAGGGCCTGGAGTTCGCCGTCCTGATCGACCCGCCGGTGCCTTCGTCGATCCACACCGACGAACACCGCGTGCAGCAGGTGCTGCGGAACCTGCTGTCCAACGCGGCGAAGTTCACCGACGAGGGCGGCGTGCGCCTGCACATCCGGATGGCCGACCCGGGCGAGGTCGAAGCCGACTCGCTCCGCCAGGCCCCCGGCGTCCTCGCGTTCGCCGTCGAGGACACCGGGATCGGCATCGCGCCGGACAAGCTCGCGATCATCTTCGACGCGTTCCGCCAGGCCGACGGCACCACCAGCCGCAAGTACGGCGGCACCGGGCTGGGCCTGTCGATCAGCCAGCAGCTGACGGAACTGCTCGGCGGCGAACTCCGCGTCCGCAGCGAACCCGGCAAGGGCAGCACGTTCACCCTGTACCTGCCGGTGAGCGCGTCGAACCTGGTCGTCCCGACCACGCAGGCGGGCGGGGTCCCGCTGATCATGGCCGTCCCGCAGGTGACCCCGGCGAAGCCGTCGCTGCGGTTCCACGGCGAGAAGATCCTCATCGTCGACGACGACCTGCGGAACGTCTTCGCGCTGGCCGCCGTGCTGGAACGCAACGGGCTGGAGGTCATCTACGCCGAGACCGGCGTCGCGGGCATCCGGGCCCTGGAACGGCACGAGGACACCGCCCTCGTCCTGATGGACGTGATGATGCCCGAACTGGACGGCAACGCCACGATCACCGCGATCCGCGCCGAAGCCGCCCATGAGGACCTGCCCGTGATCGCCGTCACCGCGAAGGCGACCCCGGAGGACAAAGCACGGACCCTCGCCTCGGGAGCGGACGACTACGTGACCAAGCCGGTGGACACGGACAAGCTGCTGGACCTGATCGCGGTGCACCTGGAGGCGGACGCGGCCTCCAGCGGCCTCTCCCAGGTCGTGGTGGACTCGGACGCGGACTGACGCTTCGGGTTATTGAGGGGTAAGGCGAGGCTGTTCCGCCTGCCGAGGCAGGCGCTTCGTGGCGTAAGCCGATCACGGCGCCAATCGTCCACAAAGGACGCTTTGCTCCGCTACGTGTCCGATTTGAGCGCTTTGCGCGGGGGCATTCTCGATCCCAGCGCGAGAACGCGCAAAGTACTCAAATCAGCCCCTGTTTAGGTACGCGTGGACTCATGGCACCGGGTCAAGCGATGGCGTGATCCGAGCGTGGAGGATTTGGGACGTTGAACGTCCCAAATCCTCCACACACCGCGACCAAACCCAGATCCGTACGCCGAGTAACGAATCATCCCCGATTGTTACACGCTCCGTAACACCTGAGCTCCGGTCGCGACTCCTCCCTAACTTCTCGAAAGGAGTCGCCATGCCGAACTTCTCCACCATCGCCGCCGGGTTCGCTTTCCTGCTCAGCGGCTACCTTCTCGCGGTGCTCGTGGTCCATCAGGCTTGGGGCGACGCCGCCCAGCCGCAGATCGCGACCAGCTTCAACGCCTTCGCCTTGCTCTTCGTCATGGCACTCGCCATCGAGCGGTTCATCCAGCCCTTCGCCCCGGCTCTCGGGCCGGACTCCGCCGTCCCCGCAGCCGCTCTCCAGAACGCTCAGGCCGCGGGAGACCAGACAGGGGCAAACGCCGCGTCGGTCGCCCTGAACAAGGCGAGGAACAGGACCGCCATCGTGACCTGGGGCCTCGCCACCGGACTCGCCTGCCTGCTGGCCGCCGGCACGAACATCACCTTGCTCCACGCCATCACCGACCGCCAAGGGCGCCAGGTCGCCTTTTGGCTCGACCTCTTGGTGACCGGTCTGGTCGTGGGCGCCGGAACCAAGCCGCTCAACGACCTCTGGACCCGCTTGCAGAACAAGCCTCCGGCCGCCACCTGACCTGTGCCGGAACGAAAGAACCCGCAGGTCAGTGGCCTGCGGGTTCTGCTGTGAAGCGATGGAGCGGGTGACGGGAATCGAACCCGCGTAGCTAGTTTGGAAGACTAGGGCTCTACCATTGAGCTACACCCGCATGCCCCGGAGTACCGGGTGCGAAAGTAGTTTAGCGTCACCCGCTAGGCTGTGCGCACACCCCCCGGGAGATCCGGCCGCGGGGAGTGTGACCCGGGATGTGGCGCAGCTTGGTAGCGCATCCGCTTTGGGAGCGGAGGGTCGCAGGTTCAAATCCTGTCATCCCGACTCAAGGTCTTTGACCTGCGGATTTCGCCCTCGTTGGGCTCGGTGGGCCCGATCCGTGATCTGGCGCGGCGTCCAGTGACCCTCCGCTTTAATGGCGATCATGGAGATCCGCCAGGCACTCACCACCGACGCCCCCGCCGTGACCCCCTTGCTCGTCCAGCTGGGCTACCCGGACAACGACGTGGATGACGTGCGCCGCCGGCTCGAACGCTGGGAGCGTCATCCCGAAGGCGCCGCCTTCGTCGCCGAGTCGGACGGCACGGTGGTCGGTGTCGTCGCGGTCGTCGCGATCCCGCTTTTCGAGCGGGAAGGCTCGGTGGGGCGGATCGTGGCCCTGGTGGTGGACGAGTCCCAGCGCGGTACCGGGGTCGGCCGCGAACTGGTCGCCGTCGCCGAAGCGGAGGCGCTGCGGTGGGGCTGTATCGCCATGGAGGTCAGCAGTTCCCGCCACCGGACCGGCGCTCACGCCTTCTACCGGGCGCGAGGGTACGAGGACCGCTGTGAGCGCAGCGCCAAGTTCTACCGCGCGCTGACCGCCTGACCAGCTCCCGCATCTTGAGAGCACTGGGCCCACCCGCACCGGCTTGCGAACATCGGCACCGTGACCGGCAGGCGGAGCGCCAGTGCCAGCGCGGTGCTCCGCGTGGTGCTGGACGAAGGGGCGATAGCGCGCAGCACCATCGCGCGCCGCACCGGGCTGAGCGCGGCGGCCGTCACCGGGCATGTGGCGGAGCTGATGCACCGCGGCTTCCTTCGCGAGCTGCCCGAGGTCGCGGGCGCGGTCGGCAGGCCGCATGTACCGGTCGATCTCGACACAGGACGGTTCGTGGTGTGCGGAGCGCATATCGCGGTCGACAATCTCACCGTCGGGCTTCTTGATCTGCGCGGGAAAGTGCTGGTACAGCAGGAAGTGCCGCATCACGGCGCCGAGCCCGCGGTGCAGGCCGCGCAGATCGCGGAGCTGCTCGACGACCTCCTCATCGGACACGCGCCGGAGCGCGCGCCGCTCGGGCTGGGGGTCGCGACCGGTGGGTGGGTCGACGGGGCGTCGGGGACGGTGGTGGAGCACGGATTGCTCGGCTGGCGCGGGGTCCCGTTGCGCGATCTGCTCACGGAGGTCACCGGTCTCGACGTCCGGGTCGACGGGCATTCGCGGGCGCTGATCCACGCCGAACGCCTGCTGGGGCAGCCGAGGACGCGCAGCAGTGTGGTGCAGTTGTTCACCGGCAACGTCGTCGACGCCGCCTTCGCCACCGGCGGCACCGTCCATCATGGACCGAGGTCGGCGGCGGGCGCCGTCGCGCATTTGCGGGTCGACGACAGTGACGAGCCCTGCCGCTGCGGGCGGTCCGGCTGTCTCGAAGCCACGGTTTCCGAGCGCACGGTCGCCCGTAAGGCGTTCGAAGCGGGACTGGTCGAAGAACCGGTTTTCACCGATGTACTCCATTCGGCGGCATCCGGGAACAAAGGCGCCATAGCCCTTTTCCATGAGCGCGCGAGAATTATCGGACAGGCCGCCGCATTGCTCTTCGACGTCCTCAATCCGGAAATCCTCATCGTGCTCGACCAGAGTGTACGCGACGTCGAAGGCTGCCTTTCCACGATCCGGGACGAGGTCGGACGGCGCTCCTGGATCTGCCAGAACCCGACTGAAAACGTTGTGGCGTCGAGCTTTCCGGGAACCGAGTTGGCGACAGCGGGTGCCGCGGTCATGTTGAACGCCTGCTACGAAGATCCGCTTTTCGCGAAGCTCGCCAACGCCTCCTGACGCCGGAGTTACTTCACTAAATCGCAAAATTGACGCTCACGTGCGGGCCTGCGAAGAATCATCTTCGACGACGCGAACCCGAACGAAAGAGCCCACCGTGAAGAAACCAGTACCCTTGCTCACCGCGCTCCTCGCCGGATTGGTGCTGTCGGGCTGCGGCGCCTCCGCGAGCCCGGCGGGCACCGCCGGGCAGCCGGAGAAACTCGAACTCCGTTACCAGGGTTCGGCGAACGCCGTCACCCTGCCCGAACTCGCCGAGGATCTCGGCTACTTCGGCCCCGTGAAACTGAAATGGGTCGGCAACACGATCAGTGGCCCGCAGGACATCCAGTCCGCCGCGACCGACCAGACCGACTTCGGCGGCGCCTTCACCGGCGCGGTGGTGAAACTCGTCGAAGCGGGCGCGCCGATCAAGGCGGTCGTCAACTACTACGGCTCCGACGAGAAGTCCTTCCTCGGCTTCTACGTCAAGGACGACAGCCCGATCCGCACGCCGCGGGACCTGATCGGCAAGAAGGTCGGCGTCAACACCGTCGGCGCGAACCTCGAAGCCGCGCTCGACACCTGGCTCAAGCGGAGCGGCCTCTCCGACGCGGAGATCGACCAGGTGCAACTGGTCGTCCTCCCGCCGATCAACACCGAACAGGCCCTGCGCAACGGGCAGATCGACGTCGCCGCGCTCAACGGCGTCCTGCAGGACCGCGCCGTCGCCGCCGGCGGAGTGCGGCCCATCGTCAAGGACGTCGAGGCGTTCGGGCCGTACAACGGCGGCCCGTACGTGCTGAGGACCGATTTCATCAAGAAGTACCCGGAAACCACGAAGGTCTTCGTCACCGGGGTGGCCAGGGCGATCGAATGGGAACGCACGACGCCCCGCGAAGAGGTCATCGCGAGGTTCACCAAGATCATCCAGAACCGCGGCCGCAACGAGAACACCGAAACGCTCAAGTACTGGAAGAGCGTCGGCATCACCAAGGGCGGCCTGATCTCGGACAACGACTACACGCTCTGGGCGGGCTGGCTCAAACAGTCCGGGTTCATCAAGAACGACCAGATCGACCTGAAGAAGCTTTACACCAACGAGTTCAACCCCTACCGCGACGGCGGTGGCGCATGACCGCCAAGATCAGCCTGCGCTCGGTCACCAAGACCTTCGGCGACCTGACCGCACTGGACGACGTCTCACTGGACATCGAGGACGGCACGTTCCTGTCCCTCGTCGGGCCGAGCGGATCCGGGAAGTCGACCCTGCTCGACCTGCTCGGCGGGCTCGCGGACCCCACCTCCGGCGAGGTGCTGATCGACGGGAAACCCGTCAACGGACCGGGGTTGGATCGCGGGGTCGTGTTCCAGCAGTACGCGCTGTTCCCTTGGCGCACCGCCCGCGCCAACGTCGAATTCGGCCTCGAAGGCGGCACGCTCGGCAAACGGCAGCGTGCGGAACGGGCACGGGAATTCCTCGATCTGGTCGGGCTTTCCGGGTTCGAAGACCACCTCCCGCATCAGCTTTCCGGTGGCATGAAGCAGCGCGTCGCGATCGCCAGGAGCCTCGCCTACGACCCGGACGTGCTGCTGATGGACGAGCCGTTCGCCGCACTGGACTCGCAGACCCGCGAACTGCTGCAAGAAGAACTGCGGCGGATCTGGGGACGCACCGGCAAGACCATCGTGTTCATCACCCACAGCATCGAAGAAGCCGTCTACCTGGGACAGAAGGTCGCCGTGCTGACCTCGCGGCCGGGCAGGCTCAAGGACGTCGTCGACATCGATCTCGGTGACCGCGCGAACGACGATCTGCGTTCGGCGCCCGCGTTCGTGGCCCACCGGCACCGGCTGTGGGAACTCCTGCACGACGAGATCCGGAGGGCAGCCTGATGACCGCCACACTCGAAGCACCCACTGTCCACACCGGAGCGAAATCGATCGGGAAGCCGCGGCGGAAGAACACCTGGCTGGGCAAGGTCTTCCGGAGTTCGGCCGCGATCCTGCTCTTCCTCGCCGTCTGGGAACTCGCGCCCCGCTTCGTGCTCGACGAAGGCACGCGGACCTTCCTTCCGCCGCTGTCGGAAGATCTCGCCGCGCTCGGGGAGCTGATCCTCAACGGGCAGCTGGCCGACCATCTGCTGGCGAGTCTCGGCCGGTCCGCCGCCGGCTTCGTGCTCGCCGTGGCCGTCTCGGTGCCGCTCGGTCTGCTGATCGCCTGGTACCGGCCGCTCGCGGAGTTCCTGAACCCCTTGCTGGAACTGGCCCGCAACACCGCCGCGCTGGCCCTGCTGCCGGTGTTCACGCTGCTGCTCGGCATCGGTGAGGTGTCCAAGATCGCGCTGATCGTCTACGCCTGCGTCTGGCCGGTGCTGCTCAACACGATCGCCGGGGTCAACACCGTGGATCCCTTGCTGGTCAAGGCCGCGCGGTCACTCGGGCTGTCCAGTCCGAACCTGTTCCGGAAGGTGATCCTGCCGTCGGCGGTGCCGACCATCTTCACCGGCATCCGGATGGCGGCGGCGTACTCGATCCTCATCCTGATCGCCGCCGAGATGGTCGGTGCCAAGGCCGGGCTCGGCTATCTGATCAACAACTCCCAGGTCAACTTCCAGATCCAGCAGATGTACGCCGCGATCATCACGGTGTCGGTGCTCGGCCTGGCCATCAACGCGGGCTTCGTCGCGCTGGAGCGGCGGTTCTCCACCTGGCGTGTCAAGGAGAAGGCATGACGTCGAACAGGAAACAGTTGCACCTCAACGCGTTCGTGATGCCGAACGGGCATCACGAGGCGGCCTGGCGGCATCCGAGCACGGATCCGCACCGGGCCGCGACCCTGAAGCACTATGTCGACATCGCACGCACGGCGGAGCGCGGCAAGCTGGATTCGCTGTTCCTCGCCGACGGCGTCGCGTTGTGGGGCAACGTCCGTTACAACTCGCACACCCTGTTCGAGCCGCTGACGCTGCTTTCGGCGCTGGCCGGGGCCACCGAGCGCATCGGCCTGATCGCCACCGCGTCGACGACCTACAACGAGCCGTACCACCTGGCCCGCAAGTTCGCGTCGCTCGACCATCTCAGCGGCGGCCGCGCGGGCTGGAACATCGTGACTTCGGCGGGCGAGGACGAGGCACGCAACTTCAACCGCGACGCCCGGCCGTCGCACGCGCTGCGCTACGAACGCGCCACCGAATTCGTCGAGGTGGCCAAGAAACTCTGGGACAGCTGGGCCGACGACGCGGCCGTGATCGACAAGGCGAGCGGCGTCTACGCCGACACCGACCTCATCCACCCGATCGACCACGACGGCCCGCATTTCCAGGTGCGCGGCCCGCTGAACATCCCGCGTCCGGTGCAGGGACACCCCTTGCTGGTCCAAGCCGGTTCGTCGGAGACCGGCAAGGAGTACGCGGCCCGCTTCGCCGAAGCGGTGTTCACCGCGCAGCAGACTTTCGCCGAGGGCAAGGCTTTCTACGACGACGTCAAGGGAAGGCTCGCGAACTACGGGCGTTCGCCCGAGGAGATCAAGATCCTGCCCGGGATCAGCCCGATCCTCGGCCGCACCGAGGCCGAGGCGAAGGAACGCGAGGCCGAACTCAACGCCCTCATCACGCCCGCGTACGGCGTGCGGCAACTGTCGACGATGCTCGACCACGACCTCACGCCGTACCCGCTCGACGGGCCGCTGCCCGACGTCGGCACGTTCACCGAGGGTGCCCAGAGCCGGTTCGAGCTGGTCACCGGCCTGGCCAGACGCGAGAACCTGACCATCCGCCAGCTCATCGAACGGCTGGCGGGCGGCCGCGGCCATCGCGTCTTCGCCGGCACCGCGGCACAGGTCGCCGACCAGCTGGAGCACTGGTTCACCGAAGGCGCCGCCGACGGCTTCAACATCATGCCGCCCACCCTGCCCGGCGGTCTCGAGGATTTCGTCGACCTCGTGGTGCCGGAACTGCGCAGGCGCGGCCTGTTCCGCACCGAGTACACCGCCACGACCCTGCGCGGCCACTACGGCCTCGCCCGGCCCGTCAACCGCACCACCGTCACCACAGTGAAGGAGCACGCCGCATGACCGCCCTCAACACCCAGGTCGAGGTCCGCAAGATCACCGGCCGCATCGGCGCCGAGGTGATCGGCGTCGATCCCGCCGCCGAGCTGGACACCACGACCGTCGCTTTCCTCACCGACGCCCTGCACGAGCACAAGGCGCTCGTCTTCCGGGACGTCGACCTCGACGACGCCGGCCAGCAGCGCTTCGCCGCGTACTTCGGGGAGTTGACGAAGGCGCACCCGACCGTCCCGTCGGTCGAGGGCGAGCCCGCGATCCTGCCGGTCGACAGCGAACGGGGCCGCGCGAACCAGTGGCACACCGACGTCACCTTCGTGCACAACCCGCCGAAGGCCAGCACGCTGCGGAGCCTGGTCGTGCCGCCGTACGGGGGCGAAACGCTGATCGCCAACTCGGCCGCCGCCTACCGTGACCTGCCGGAGCCGCTCCGCGCGTTCGCGGACACGCTGCGCGCCGAGCACACCAACGACTACGACTACGCGAAGGCGCCGGAGACGATCGACGAGGCGGAGCAGGAACGCCGTCAGGTGTTCATCTCGCGGAAGTACCGCACGGTGCACCCCGTGGTGCGGGTCCATCCGGTGACCGGCGAGCGCGGGCTGTACATCGGCGGCTTCGCGCAACGGATCATCGGGCTGTCGAAGGGCGAGTCGCGGGACATCCTCCGGCTGCTGCAGTCGTATGTGACGCGGCCGGAGAACGTCGTCCGGGTGAGCTGGGCCCCGAACCAGCTGGTGCTGTTCGACAACCGCATCACCCAGCACTACGCCGTCGACAACTACGACGACCTGCCCCGGCGCCTGAACCGGGTGACCGTGGCGGGCGACGTCCCGGTGGGGATCGACGGCGTGCCGAGCGAATCCCTCGAAGGCGACGCTTCGCACTACTCCCCCGTCGCCTGACACCCCGCATTTCGTCCTCTGGATGCCTACCCACCGCATCCAGAGGACGAAATGCGGTAAGACTGGCGTCGTGACTGACGAACGCCAGGTGGAAGCGCTGCTCAGGGAACTCGCCCCGCAGGTCATCGGGTTGCTGGTGCGCAGGCACGGCCAGTTCGACGCCTGCGAGGACGCCGTGCAGGAAGCCCTGCTCTCGGCCGCGCAGCAATGGCCGGAGCAGGGGATCCCGGACAGCCCGAAATCCTGGCTGGCGACCGTGGCGTCACGGCGGCTGGTGGACGAATGGCGCAGCGAGAGCGCGCGGCGGCGGCGCGAGGAGAACTCGGCGCTGATGGATCTGGCCGGACCGGCAGAAGCGTCCACTGTGTCCGATTCGGACGACACACTCACCGTGCTCTTCCTGTGCTGTCACCCGTCCCTTTCGGCGCCGTCGCAGCTCGCGCTCACCTTGCGCGCGGTCGGCGGCCTGACCACGGGTGAGATCGCGACCGCGTTCCTGGTCCCGGAATCGACGCTGGCCCAGCGGATCAGCCGCGCGAAACAGACCATCAAGAAGGCGGGCGCGGAGTTCGTCCTCCCGCCGCCCGCCGAACTCGCCGACCGGCTCCGCGTCGTCCTCCAGGTGCTGTACCTGATCTTCAACGAGGGCTACACGACCAGCGGCGGCCCCGAGCTGCACCGTGCCGACCTCACCGCCGAGGCGATCCGGCTGACCCGCCTGCTGCACCGGCTGATGCCCGGCGAGGACGAGGTCACCGGCCTGCTCGCGCTCATGCTGCTGACCGACGCCCGCCGCGCCGCCCGTGCGGCCGGGGACGGCTCCCTCATCCCGCTCGCCGACCAGGACCGGTCCCGGTGGGACGCGGAGATGATCGCCGAGGGCGTTTCACTGGTGAGCGGGGTCCTCGAAGCCGGGCCGGTCGGGCCGTACCAGGTGCAGGCCGCGATCGCCGCCGTCCACGACGAGGCGCCCACCGCGGCCGACACCGACTGGACCCAGATCCTCGCGCTCTACGACGTCCTCGAGAAGGTCTCGCCCGGCCCGGTCGTCACGCTCAACCGCGCCGTCGCGGTCGCCGAGGTCCACGGCCCGGAAGCGGGTCTCGACCTGCTCGGCACCCTCGACGACGACAGCCGGATGAACCAGACCCACCGGCTCGACTCCGTGCGCGGGCACCTGCTCGAACTGGCCGGGGACACCGGCGCGGCGCGCGAGGCCTACCTCCGGGCCGCCGGGAAGACCGCGAGCGAACCCGAAAAGCGGTATCTGACCCGGCGTGCGGAGCGGCTCACCTGAGCACACGAAGGATCGTGTCGTGCGATTCGCCGTGGACGTAGCCCGTGTAGACGGCGTGGATCCGGTGCTCCGTGCCGTCGTACCGGGTCACCGTCGCCTTGATCGGGATGTCGCGCCGCCTTTCCACCCGCGACAACTCCTCGTACGGCAGCCAGACCGACCCCGCCCTGGCGGCGACCGCGAACGGCTCTTCGGCCATCAGGTCGAGCAGCCCCTGTTTCCCGTTGTCGGGCACCTTTCCCGCGACGGGCACGAAGATCAGGCCTCGTTCGGTGATCAGCAGATGTCCCGGCCGGTCGTCGAAGCGCACGTTCGCCAGCCCGCCCAGCACCGCCGAGCCGCGCGGGGTGACCCGCTCCGAGCCGCCGGCCGTGGCCGCGGGGTCGATCCCCAATCCCGCCAAGGTCGCGCGGGCCCGCGCGATCTCTTCCGGCCCGCCGATCAGCAGATCCTCGACGAGTTCGGAAAGATCCACGGCGGACCCGTCGGGGTGGGTGAAATCCGGTTCGTCATCCCAGCGGTGCGCGAACCGGACCGAGCCCGCGTCGCAGGCGGCCAGCAGGATGGCGGCCGCCAGCCCCTCCTCGGGGATGTCCGCTCCTGGAAGCGAGAGAAGCGCTTCGAGGGTTCCCACAGGCTGTCCTGAAGCCCGTGCGATCGCGCGGTACGCGGCCTCGGCCTCCTCCTTCAGTCGCGTCAGCGCCGACTCCCGCGGGTAATCCTCCCAGGGAAGGCGGCGCCGGCCGCTGAAATCGAAGACAGCCTCTTCGAGCCGGGCCTCGGTATGCGCGGAATCGGCGAGCAGGCCCAGCGCCGGGCGTTCGTCCACATCGGACCTGTCCGGCGCGTATTCCAACGCCCACAGGCGTTCCACGGTCGGCGGGTGGGTGTCCCAGCGCGACGGTGACCGGATGGGCGCGTCGGCGGTGGAGAGCCAGTCGCGGCGTGCTTCGAGCATCCGTGCGAAGCCGCCGTAGACGTCGGCGGGGGCCAGTCCGACCTCCGCCCCCGCCCCGACGTGGTGATGCAAGTAGTGGACCCATTCGCCACCGAGCAACGGAAGCAGCCGCAACGCCGACTGCGCCGGAACCCGTCCGGCGATCCGGCCCATGACCTGGTCCGCGCCGTATTCACGCCGTCGGCTCCCGACCCGCTGGGTCAGGATGAACAGCCGCGCGTAACCGCGGAACAGCCAGGACAGCGGGTTGATCGTGCGGCGTGGGAAGCGTTCGAGCATCCGCGCCACGGCGACGTGGGCCCGGTAGCCCGGCACGCTGGTCTCCCCGTCCAGTTGCCCGTAGTGGCCGAACTCGTGCGCCAGCACCGCGCGTACCTGCGCGCGGGTGAACGCCTGGAGTACCGGGTAGCCGATCAGGAGGAACCGGCGGCCGGGCTTCAGGCCGAACAGGCCCGCCTGCTCGACGACCGACGCCCCCGGTGCCGCCGTGAGCCACACCTGGTCCGGAGGCCGGGTCCCGATCGTCTCCGCCAGTTCGGTGAGCGTGGCCCACAGCTCCGGGGCGTCGTCGCGGTAGAGCGGAATCCCGTTCGGCACGAAGGGTTTCTCCCGGAACGGCAGCAGGGCCGCGACTCCGGCGCCGAGCAGCAGTCCCAGCCCGAGCGCGGCGACGAGGAACACCAGGCCGTTGTCGATCGTGCCCAGCAGGAGGCCGCCACCGAAGGCCAGCAGGACGAAGACCAGCGCGGCCAAGACGTAGAACCCCGACACCAGGAGCACGACCTTGGCCGCGCGAAGCCACCCTCGCATGGCGGAGAACCTACCCGGTTACGACGTCCAGGTAGTCCAGATTGGCCGGACCGTCGGCCGACGTCGCGGTCAGCCGGATCGTGTTCGTGCCCGCCGTCAGGGTCAGCGCCTGCGTGACCGTGCTCCAGTTCGTCCACGCCCCCGTTCCGGGGAACAGGACGCCGGTGGCCACGACCGTGCCGTTCACCGAGAGGTCGACGGGGCGGCTCGCGGTGGAACCGTTGGCATAGCCGAAGCTCACCCGCACCGGACCACCCGCGGCGTCGACCTTCCACTCGACATGGCTGCCGACGGCGTTGGCACCGTTGACGAATCCGGTCCCGGAGTAGCCCGCGTGGTTCGTGTCGATCGTCCCGCCGCCGGACATCGTGCCCGCCTCGGCCTCGAACCGCGTCACCGGTCCGCCTGCTCGTTTGGAGACGCGGTAGACCACGGTCCCGTGCGCGGGGACGGAAGCGCTGATCGCCCCGGTGGTCGTCCGCGTCACCTTCGACCAAAGGTCCTTCAGCTCGTACGAGGGCGCACCGCCGATGCCGAGCGCCGACGCGGTGGTGGCGATCGTGGCGGTGGAAGTGTTCTCATTGGACAGTGCGACCGCGCGGTCGCCATTGGCCAGCACCTTGTTGTAGACGACCAGACCGCCGTCGGAACTCACGACGGTCGCCTGCTTGCCCAGCGGGTCCTGGTCCAGGGCGATGACGTCGGTGTTCTTGAGGATGGCGAGCGTCTCCGCACCGGCCTTGCGCAGATCCGCGCCGATGAGCAGCGGCGCGGCCATCATCGCCCACAGGCTGAAATGGGTGCGGTACTCGGTGGCGGTCATGCCGCCGTTGCCGACTTCGAGCATGTCCGGGTCGTTCCAGTGGCCGGGGCCGGCGTACCGTGCGAGCACCCGGTTGGCCTTGGCCTTGCCGATCATGCTCGTCCAGTTGTCGGAGATGTCGCCGGTGGTGCGCCACAGGTTCCCGACCGGCTCACCCCAGGTCCACACCTTGGGGTCGGTCCGCCCCCATTCGCAGATCGAATAGACGATCGGGCGGCCGGTCTTCGCGAGCGCGTCACGCATCGCCGTGTACCGTTTCCGCGCGTCGACACCCTGGTTGTTGCAGTTGTCGTATTTCAGGTAGTCGACGCCCCACGAGGCGAACAGATTCGCGTCCTGCTGCTCGTGCCCGAGCCCGCCGGGGAAGCCCGCGGTGTTGCAGGTCTTGGTTCCGGCACTGGTGTAGATGCCGAACTTGAGTCCTTTCGAGTGCACATAGTCGGCGAGTGCCTTGATACCGCCCGGAAAGCGCTTCGGATCCGGTTGCAGGTCCCCTCGCGCGTTGCGGGTGGGCAGCGCCCAGCAGTCGTCGATGTTGACGTAGGTGTAACCGGCGTCCTTCAAGCCCTGCGAGACGAAGATGTCCGCGATGCCCTTGATCATCGCCTCGTCGAACTCCGCGCGGCACTGCGTGGTGTTCCAGTTGTTGAACCCCATCGGCGGGGTTCTGGCGAGGCCGTTTTCCAGCGCCAGCGCGGGTTCGGGGACCGACAGGACCGGGGCCAGTGCGAAGGCCGCGACGGCGAGGGCGGCGCACCGCCGCGCGAAGGTGGATGCCGACATGCTCTCTCCTTGGACGCGCTCGGGGAAGGCATCCGACGAGTACGCGGCGGAGGAGCACTCGTAGAACGAATCTTGAGTAAAGAGTGCTTACGAAGCGGGGTCAAGCCCGGGCGTGCGCGGTTTCCCGGTCACCGTGCACCAGTGTCCCCCGGAAACGAACGGTGATCACTCCTCGACCTTGCGAGCGGTGGCCATCGCGCGTTCGGTTTCCCAGAACGCGCGCATCGACACGATCAGCCCGTCCTCGCGCACCCGGTAGACGAACACGCCGTCGGTGTCGACGCGATAGCCGCCGGGGAGGTCCGTGGTGATCGTCCCGACGTTCGCGACCTCGTCACCGGCCGCGTGGGAGTCGCGGATGGTGAATTGGAAGCGTTCGACGCATCCGATCGTCTTGTCCCAGAAGGCACTGATCCCGTCGTGCCCGTGGTGCCCTTTGCCTTCTTCGTCGAACATCGACCGGCCGACGGGGTCCTCGACGACGGCGTCCCCGGCGAAGAGTTCCAGCCACGCGGTCTTGTCCCCGGCGGTCACGGCGGTCATCGAGCGGTACGCGGCCTGGCGCGCGGGGGGCTGCGTGACGGCCGGATCCCAGCAGACGTCGACACCCATGCTCAGTCTCCGATCTTCGCGATGATCTCGTCGCCGAACTTCTTGATGGAATCGAGCTTCGGGCCGACTTCGGCGTCGAAGCCGAGACCGTCGAACACCCACGGCATGGTGATGATGTCGGTGACGCCGATGTCGCCCTGCTCGCGGTAGCCGTCGAGGCCGAACTTGTCGATGCAGACGGCCTGATACTCGAACGGGACGTCGGCGCGGCCCTGTTCGGCCAGCAGGGCGCGCAGCCGGGTGATGGTGTCGCGCAGGTCGTCGAACTTCATCATCGCCGAGGACCAGCCGTCCCCCACGCGGGCGGCCCGGCGCAGCGCGACCTCGGTGTGGCCGCCGATGTAGAACGGCACCCGCGACGGCGGCGTCGGGCTCATCCGGAGCTTGTCGAAGTCGAAGAACTCGCCGTGGAACTCGACCATCCCGCCGTCGAGGATCAGCCGCAGGACGTCGATCGCCTCGTCCACGCGTTTGCCGCGCCTCTCGTACGGCGCGCCGCACCAGCGGAACTCCTCCGGCGACCAGCCGACGCCGAGCCCGAGCCCGAACCGGCCGCCGGTCAGCGCCGCGACCGAGTTGACCTGACGCGCCAGCAGGACCGGGTTGCGGGAGCCGAGTTTGAGCACGGAGGTGTAGAACGTGAGCCGTTCGGTGACCGCGCCCATCGAGGCGGCCGCGATCAGCGGATCTGCCCAGGGCGTCTCCTCGGTCCAGAAGCGACTGCCGTCGGGCGTGTACGGATAGTCGGCCGAGACGGTTTCGGAATAGAACAGGGAATCCGGGAGCGCGATCGAGGAGAACCCCGCCTCTTCGGCGGCGCGGGCGAGCTCGCCCAGCTGATCGAGCGGATTCATCGCGATCGACAGGGTGAACTTCATGGAGCCGAACTATAACGTGTTCTAGTTTCCCCCGCCAGTGCCCGCGGTGACCGGGAGCACTGGCGGGAACCCCCGGCGCACCGGCCGCGTTGTCCGGGCAAAGGGCCGAACGATTCCTGGAGTGAACCCATGGGCACCGCGATCTTCCTGATCGTGCTCCTCGCCGTCGTGGTCGGCGGCGGCATCTACTTCGCGAAATCCCAGGCGGCGGCCAAGAAGCGCCAGCTGGACGACGCGAAGGCGGACGCACGGCGCCTCGTCGAGCGACTCGGCGGTCAGGTCATGAACATCACCGGCACGGACACCGCCTCCCAGCAGGCGATGGCCGACGCGTCCGAACGCTTCACCGCGGCGGGCTCCCAGATGGAGCAGGCGCAGACCGTCGAACAGGCTCGTCTGGTGCGTGAGACCGCCATCGAGGGCCTCTACTACGTCCGCGCGGCCCGCATCGCGATGGGCATGGACCCCGGTCCGGAGTTGCCCGGCAGCGAAGAGCGCGACCGGGCCGGCAAGGTCACCGAGTACCGCTCGGTCGACGTCGAGGGCGAGCACTACGAGGCTTCGCCGGACCCGAGCCAGCGGACGCCGCACTACTACCCCGGTGGGCGCGTGGCGGGCCGTCCGGTGCCGCAGGGCTGGTACAGCGAGCCGTGGTGGAAGCCCGCGCTCGTCGCCGGTGCCTGGGGTCTCGGTTCGATGCTGCTGTTCAGCGCGATGTTCTCCGGCATGGCGGGCGTCGCGAGCGCGTCGGCCTGGGAGTCGGGATACGACGCGGGCCAGGAGGACGCGGCCGCGGACGCGGGCGGCGACGCCGGTGGTGGTGACATGGGCGGGGACGCCGGCGGCTTCGACGGTGGCGGTTTTGACGGCGGGGGCTTCGACGGCGGCGGGTTCGACTTCTAGCCCGCTTCGGTCTTTTCAAGCGCTATGAAAGGTCCTTTCCTTGCAAAATTTGCGAGGAAAGGACCTTTCATAGCGTTCGGGACCCAGGGCCGCGGTGATTCGTCGGTGCAGCCGGTCGTGAGTGTTGAGTGTCGTTCTAACGACACTTACCACTCACGAGACCACGTGGCATCCGGGACCGAGGTGCGCGGCCGTCAGGCGGGCTGGCAGGTGGGGCACCAGAAGAGGTTCCGCGCGGCCAGGTCGCTGCGCAGCACCGCCGTCCCGCAGACGAGACACGGCAGCCCTTCGCGGCGGTAGACGTAGACCTCGCCCCCGTGCCGGTCCTGCCGCGGCGCGCGGCCGGTGACCTCGGGCAGATGCTCCGGCGCGACCGTGTCGATCCGCCCCACCCGGACACCGTGCCGCATGAGCGTCACGAGATCCGCCCACAGGTCGTCCCACAGCCCGCGATCGAGCGCGCGACCCGGGACGAGCGGGGCGACACCGTGCCGGAACAGCACCTCGGCGCGATACACGTTGCCGACACCCGCCAGCACCGACTGGTCCATCAGCAGCGCCGCGATGGACGTCTTGGATCGCGAGATCCGCTCCCACGCCTTGTCCGGTTTCGCGTCCCGGCGCAGCGGATCCGGGCCCAGCCGGGCCTTGATCGCGTCGACCTGGGGCGTGTCGAGCAGTTCGCACCGGGTCGGGCCGCGCAGGTCTGCGGAATGCGTCGGACCGACCAGCCGCATCCGCACCTGTCCCACCGGCTCCGAAACCGGCAAGGCGTCGTCGGAGAACGTGCCGTAGAGGCCGAGGTGGACGTGCACCGTCCCGTGTGGACCGTAGTCGTGGAACAGGTGCTTCCCGTACGCCTCGGCCTTCACCAGCACCCGGCCGTCCAAACGGGACGCTTCGGTGGCGAACCGTCCCTGCGGGCTGCTCACTGCGACCGGGTGACCGGCGAAACGGCGTTTGTGCAGACGTGCCAGGCGATGGAGCGTGTGCCCCTCGGGCATGTCAGTGCTCGGGCAGCGGCGGCGGCCAGCCGGTGTTCTCGTAGTCGAGGATCTGCTGGACCCGGCGTCCGTGCCGCTCGTCCGGGCTCGGCGGGGTCGCGAGGAACGCGTCGACGATCTCGGTCGCTTCCTCGGCCGTGTGCATCCGCGCGCCGACGCCGATCAGCTGGGCGTGGTTGTGCTCGCGGGTGAGCTTCGCGGTCTCGACGCTCCACGCGAGGCCGGCGCGGGCGCCCTTCACCTTGTTGGCCGCGATCTGCTCGCCGTTGCCGGATCCGCCGACGACGATGCCGAGGCTGCCCTCGTCGGCGACGACCCGGCGGGCCGCCTCGATGCAGAAGGCCGGGTAGTCGTCGGCCGCGTCGTAGACGAAGGGACCGACGTCCTCGACGTCGTGACCCTGCTCCTTGAGGTGGGCCACGAGGTGGTTCTTCAGTTCGAAACCGGCATGGTCAGAGCCAAGGTAAACACGCACAGCGCGGAGTCTGCCATCACCGCGCGTCTCGGGCATGCTCTGGGGGTGGACATCTGGGGGCAGCACGAATCCGACATCAGACTCGAATGGGGACCCGAGGGCATCGAAGCGCTCAAGGCCGGCTGCGCCGTTCTGATCGTCGTCGACGTGCTTTCCTTCTGCACCACAACGGATCTCGTCCTCGGCAACGGCGGCCGTGTCCTGCCCGTCCGCTGGCGCGATCGTCGCGGCGAGGAAGAAGCGAAAGCCGCCGGAGCCATCCTCGCGGGTGAAGGCGAATGGTCCCTGCGACCTTCGTCTGTGACGGAAATCCCTTCCGGCACCCTCCTCGCCCTCCCCTCCCCCAACGGCGCCACGCTCTGCGACGCCGCGGCCACTACCGGGGCCCACGTGTTGGCAGGCTGCCTGCGCAACGCCTCCGCCGTCGCCGCACGCGCGGCCGGACTCGCGGACGGCCGCCCGATCGGCGTCGTCCCGGCCGGGGAACGCTGGGGCATCGACATACTCGGCGCCGAAGGCACGTTCGGGCCGCTGCGGCCCTGCGTGGAAGACCAACTCGGCGCCGGCGCGATCGTCGCCGCGCTAAGCCATTACGGCCGCATGTCCGCCGAAGCCCGCCTCGCGGCCATCGCGGCCGAAGCGACCGACATCCCCGAAGCGCTGGCAGAGTGTTCCTCAGGGCGGGAGCTGGCCGCGGCCGGGCACGCGAACGACGTGACGCTCGCCGCACGGCTCGATACGAGCAGCACGGTTCCGATGCTGCGCAAGGGAATTCTGGAGGACTCGTGACTTGGCTCGAACTCGCGGACGGTGTGTACGCCCGCCGCTACGAGGAGCTGGACCTGACCGTCGGCCTGGTCGTCGGCGGTGAGCGCTGCCTGGTCGTCGACGTCCGCGGCGACGTCGAGCAGGGCGCCGAACTCGCCGCGGCGGTACGGGAGATCACCCCGCTGCCGTGGTCGGTCGTCTACACCCACGCGCATTTCGACCACGCCTTCGGCACGACGGCGTTCCTGCCGTGCGACGTCTGGGCGCACGAAGCGTGCCTGACCGAGCTGACCACGTACGGCGAGGGTGCCCGTGAAAAGTGGATCGCGCACTACCTCGAAGAGAACCGGCCCGAAATGGCGAAGGCGCTGGAACACACCGAAATCACCATGCCGGACCGGCTGGTCACCGATACCGCCGAGATCGACCTGGGCGGTCGCGAGGTCGTGCTGCGGTTCCTCGGCCACGCCCACACCGACCACGACCTGTTCGTGCACGTGCCCGACGCCGGGGTCCTCTACGCGGGCGACGCCGTCGAGAACGCCGAAGCAGGCTTCAGCGCGTTCTCCTTCAACGACGGCAGCTCGCTGCCCGGTTGGACGGCCGTGATGGACGCGATCCTCACGCTGGAACCGAAGATCATCGTCGCCGGGCACGGAGACCCGGTCGACACCGCGTTCATCGCGAAGCACCGCGATGGGTTGCGCGAACTCGTCGCGCTCAAAACGCGGATCGAGGCAGGGGACCTCACGACGGACGAAGCCGTCGCGACGTCCCCCTACCCCGACGATGTCACCAGGGCGGCCCTGGAGACCCCCTAGCTTTCGACGATTCAGTCGAAGTTCAGGTCCCCGGTCCGGGTGCGCTTCAGCTCGAAGAAGTCCGGGTAGCTCGCCAGCGCGCGGGCGCCGTCGAAGATCTTGACGGCGTCCTCGCCGCGCGGGATCGAGCTGAGCACCGGGCCGAAGAAGGCGACGCCGTCGATGTGGATGGTCGGGGTGCCGACGTCCATTCCGACCGGATTCATACCTTCGTAGTGACTCTTCTTGAGCGCCTCGTCGTACTCGGTCGACTCCGCGGCCTCGGCAAGTTCGGCCGGGGCGCCGATGGCCTCGAGGGTCTCCTTGATGACCTGCGGGATGTCCTTGTTGCCCTGGTTGTGGTGGCGCGTGCCGAACTCCGTGTAGAAGTCGCGCAGGGCCTCCTCGCCGTTCTTCTGCGCCAGCGCGGTCGCGACACGGACGGGGCCCCAGCCCTGGCTCAACAGCTCCTTGTACTGCTCAGGCAGGTCCTCACGGCCGCTGTTGAGTTCGGACAGGCTCATGATCCTGAAGCTCAGGTCGAGCGAACGCTGCTTCTCCACTTCGAGGATCCAGCGCGAGCTGATCCAGGCGAAGGGACAGATCGGATCGAAGTAGAAGTCGACCTTGGTCGTCTCGGACGGGGCGGTCATCAAGTTCTCCCAATGCCATCGTCTGGTGGAGCGGGTGCCTACGGAGTGCTACACAGCGAGCCAACATCGCGGCCGTCGGTGTTGTTCCCGTCGTCAGCACCGGGCCCGACATGATTGGATGCCTGTAGTTGGAAACCAAAACCGATACCGATGACCAGAGGTGCCAGTGCCCGCCCCCAACCTGACCCGAGACCAAGCCAAGCTGCGCGCGGACCTGCTCGATGTCGAGTCCTACGACATCGAGCTGGACCTGACCGACGGCCGCGGCGGTCCCGGTGAGAAGACCTTCACGTCGAAGACGACGATCAAGTTCGCCAGCGCCAGAAGCGGCGAGGCGTCGTGGGTCGACATCGTCGCCGAGGGGATCGAGTCGGCCGTCCTCAACGGGACGGAGCTCGACGTCAGCGGGTACGTCGAGGACAAGGGCATCGAGCTGCCCGGCCTCGCGGGGTCGAACGAACTCGTCGTGGACGCGGTCTGCCGGTACATGAACACCGGCGAAGGCCTGCACCGGTTCGTCGACCCGGTCGACGACGGCGTCTACCTCTACACGCAGTTCGAGACCGCCGACGCGAAGCGCATGTTCGCCTGCTTCGACCAGCCCGACCTCAAGTCGGTCTACCGGCTCACCGTGCTCGCGCCGAAGGACTGGAAGGTCATTTCGAACGCGCTGGTCGAGTCGGCCGAAGAGACCCCGGAAGGTGCCGTCCGCACCGTCTTCGCCGTGTCCGAGCGGATTTCGACCTATCTGGTCGCGCTGATCGCGGGCCCGTACAGCGAGTGGCGCGACGAGTACTCCGACTCCCACCGCACGATCCCGCTCGGCATCTACTGCCGCGCGTCGCTCGCCGAGCATATGGACGCGGACCGGCTCTTCACCGAGACCAAGCAGGGTTTCGCCTTCTACCACGAGAAGTTCGCCACCCCGTACCCGTTCTCCAAGTACGACCAGCTGTTCGTGCCGGAGTTCAACGCGGGCGCGATGGAGAACGCCGGCGCGGTCACCTTCCTGGAGGACTACGTCTTCCGCAGCCGTGTCACGCGCTACGCCTACGAGCGCCGCGCCGAGACGCTGCTGCACGAGATGGCGCACATGTGGTTCGGCGACCTGGTCACCATGCGCTGGTGGGACGACCTGTGGCTGAACGAGTCGTTCGCGACCTTCGCCAGCGTGCTCGCGCAGGCCGAGGCGACCGAGTACAAGAACGCGTGGACCAGCTTCGCGAACATCGAGAAGTCGTGGGCGTACCGGCAGGACCAGCTGCCCTCGACGCATCCGATCGCCGCGGACATCGTCGACCTGCACGCGGTCGAGGTGAACTTCGACGGCATCACCTACGCCAAGGGCGCGAGCGTGCTCAAGCAGCTCGTCGCCTACGTCGGGCTCGACCACTTCCTCGAAGGCCTGAAGGTCTACTTCGGCAAGCACGCCTGGGGCAACGCGACCCTGGCGGACCTGCTGGGCGCGCTGGAAAAGGCCTCCGGACGGGATCTGTCGTGGTGGAGCGCGCAGTGGCTGGAGACCACCGGTCTCAACTCGCTGAGCCCGCGCTACGAGGTCGGCGCCGACGGCACGTACACGGCGTTCGCCGTCACGCAGACCGGCGCCAAGCCGGGTGCCGGTGAGCTGCGGACGCACCGCGTCGCGGTCGGCGTCTACGACGAGGACGGCGACGGCAAGATCGTCCGCAAGCACCGCGTCGAACTCGACGTCGACGGCGAACGCACCGAGGTGCCGGATCTGGTCGGGCTCCCGGCGGGCAAGCTCGTGCTGGTCAACGACGACGACCTGACCTACTGCACGATGCGGCTCGACCCGACGTCGCTGACGACGCTGATCGACCGCATCGCCGACATCACCGACCCGCTGCCCCGCACACTGTGCTGGTCGGCGGCGTGGGAGATGACGCGTGAGGCCGAACTCAAGGCGCGCGACTTCGTGACGCTGGTCCAGCGTGGCGTGCACACCGAGACCGAGGTCGGCGTGGTGCAGCGGCTGCTGCTGCAGGCGCAGACGGCGCTGAACTCGTACGCGAACAAGGCCTGGGCGGCGGACAAGGGCTGGCCGGAGTTCTCCGGACGGCTGCTGGAGCTGGCGCAGAGCGCGGAGGCCGGTTCGGACCACCAGCTCGCCTTCGTGAACTCGCTGTCGCACTCTGTGCTCGACGACAAGACGCTGCGGATCATCGCGGGCTGGCTCGACGGGACGGCGCCGCTGGAGGGCCTGACCGTCGACACCGACCTGCGCTGGCGGCTGCTGCAGGCGCTGGTCGCGCACGGCAAGGCGGAGCACCCCGAGATCGACGCGGAACTCGCCAAGGACGACACCGCCGCCGGACGGCGCCAGGCGGAGCGCTCGCGGGCGCTGCGGCCGACCGACGAGGCGAAGGCCGACGCGTGGCAGCGGGCGGTGTACGACGACGAGCTGCCCAACGCGGTCAGCGACTCGCTGATCACCGGGTTCTCCCACCCCGGCCAGAAGCACCTGCTCGGTGACTACGTGACGCGCTACTTCGACGTCATCGACGAGGTGTGGCAGCGGCGCTCCAGCGAGCGGGCGCAGCCGACCGTGGTCGGGCTGTACCCGTCGTGGGCGGTCGAGCCGTCGACCGTGGAGGCGTCGGACGCGTGGCTGGCCGGGGAGCACCCGGCGGCGCTGCGCCGTCTCGTTTCCGAAGGCCGGGCCGGGATCGTGCGGGCGCTGGCCGCCCGTGAGTTCGACTCGCAGGCCGACGCCTAGGCCGGTGAGGCGATCAGTCCAGTAACGCAATGAAAGGTCCTTTCCTCGCAAATTTTGCGAGGAAAGGACCTTTCATTGCATTCGGAAGTGCTGAAGCGAGCGTCAGTGCTGGGGCGAGCCCGCCTGGTCGCTGAGCATCCGCAGGGCGTTCACGAGGCCGCCGACGAGGTCGCCTTCCTTGAAGGAGGCCACCATGCTGGCCACGGCGAGCTTCGCGCCGCGGTCGGGCAGGCGGTACCGGGCCTGCGAGCCCGTCACGATCTCGATGACGCGCTGGCCGGGCGACACGGCGACGACCACGGAGTCGGCCGGGTTGTCGGTCGAGTTCAGCAGGCCCTCGGCGGCCGCGCGGCTGTCGTCGCCGAGCTCACCGAGATACACACTGAAGTCGAGGCCCGTCTCGCGGCTGGCCAGCGTCAGCGCCTCGTCCAGCCGGGCAAGCTGCTGGGTCGAGAATGGGCTGATCGGCCCAGCCGGTTCGTACATCTTGGCGGCGGAAATCCGGCCGCTGGAGGTAACGACGGCGCCGTAACCGGGCTCTTCGTCAACAGTTGCGGACGCGTGGGTCAGTTCACCAGTTGCCACGAGCGCCTCCCGTCACCGAAGCTCCATCCGTCGCACCGACGGCGGTCGCGCCGCCCACGTTCGCGTGCGAATGCCTGGCGCCGACACCGTCGGGGTTGGCGCTCCACCACATGGCCGGGTACTCCCACGGCTGCCCCGGCCGGTACCGGGCGACGCCCGCGCCCTTCGACCGCAGCGTGGCCACCCCGCAAAGCGCGTAGATGACCAAGGGGATCACCGCGAAGACCAGGATCGTCTCGACAAGGTTCACGCGCGTGAGCGTATCCGACCCGGGTCCGGAACGCCGTGCCGCACCCGGTCGCGTGACGTGGTCCGCGCCACCGACCGCTCGCCGTCCGGAGGGGGCCGTCCGCCGCTTGCCGCGAAAGCGCTCCCACGTTGGGCCGAAGCCCGCAAGGCCGAAAGGTTGCAACTCAACGTACGGGCGGCCGCACCCGGCGCTGTCGTCTTGTCGCCGCCTTGAAATCCTCGTAGCTTTTTCACCTGTACGGGCCTTGCGCCCAGCTCCCCCACCCCAGCAGGTAACGCACCGGTCGCAGGAGGATATGTCATGCAGAGCACCCAGACACCCGGCCAGGCGATCATCGACGACATTTCGTCACTCTTCGAAACTGAATTCGTCCCCGGTACGCGTGTGACGGCGGGCACACGGGTTACTCGCGGTACTCGTGTCACTCGCGGTACCCGCGTCACCGCCGGCACCCGCGTCACGCGTGGCACCCGGGTGACCCGGGGCACCCGCGTCACCGCCGGCACTCGTGTCACCCGTGGCACGCGCGTCACGCGCGGCACTCGCGTGACGGCCGGAACCCGCGTCACCTGCGGCACTCGTGTCACCCGCGGCACGCGCGTCACCCGGGGCACCCGCGTCACCTGCCAGAACGACTTCTCGCTGGCCGCCTGAGCCCGGGCGTTACCGGCTGGACGGCGAGTGACACGGCAGTAGGGGATTGCGTACTGGTAGCGGTACCGAGCAGCACCACGGCATCATCGGCCCGCCCCGGCCGCCGAAAGGCAGCCGGGGCGCCGACGTGCTTGCGGGAAACCCGGCTTTCAGAGCCCCGTCAGGCCGCGGTTCCCAGGTACGGCCGCCACAACGGGTCGGCCTCCTTGGAATGGGCGAGCAGCCGCCAGTGCGGGCCGTGCGGGGCCCTCGGCACGACGCGCAGGCGCCAGCCGATCTCGGACAGCAGTTTGTCCGCCTTCCGATGGTTGCACTTGGCGCAACACGCCACGCAGTTCGTCCAGCTGTGGGGACCACCACGGCTGCGCGGGACGACGTGGTCGATCGTCTCGGCCCGCCCCCCGCAGTAGGCGCAGCGGTACCGGTCGCGGTGCATCAGCCCGGCCCGGGTCAGCGGCACCTGCGCGCGGTAGGGCACGCGCACGTAGGTGCTCAGCCGGATCACCGAGGGCACGGGCAGCGAGACCGTGGCGGCGTGCAGTTCGAGCCCTCCGGGGTCGCCGTGCACCACCTCGGCCTTGCCGCACATCACCAGGACCACCGCGCGCCGCAGCGGCAGCGCCGTGAGCGGCTCGAACGTGGCGTTCAACAGCAATACCCGCCTGCGGCCCCACGAAGTCGTCGTGGGTACCGCCGAAGTCGACGGGTCCCGCCCTCTACGCTGTCCGGGCGGGCGGGCAACACCCCCTGGCCGCGTTCCCGGCCCGCCGAGTGGAGCCCCGTGCGAGGGGGCACCTCCCGGATGAGCGCGCAACACGACCTCCGGCGCCTGTCCGGCCAAGGCTTGGCTCGGGACGCCGAGGGGGATGGGTTGTCGGTCTGGCACTCGACCACCTCCACCGGTGCAGGCATAGTCGACCACAGATCAGCCCCAAAGTGCACGTGTGTTACAAGACGTGTCACATGCGCGCGACCCCGCGTCCACATGAAGTTGGGTGTTTCGAATCCGCGGGGCTCCTACCGCGCCAGCAGCGCGAACGGTCCCCGCCGAGCTGGAAAGGACATTTCTTCTCCGTGAACCTGCTGCCCACCGAACCTCCGGCCTGCGTCAAGGACGCCAGCACCTTCTGCGGCCAGGTGTTCCAGGTCACACACAACGAATGGCTCTCCGCGTCGGCTGGCTGGCTGCTGACGAAGCCGATCAAGATCCTGCTGATCATGGCCATGGCGTTCCTGCTGCGGTACTTGATCCGGCGCCTGATCAACCGCGTGACGCGGATGCCGAGCGGCTCCAAGAAACTGCCTGCCCTGTTGAGACCGCTGCGGGAGAAGGCCCCCGAAGTGCTCGGGTCGGCCGTCATGGAACGACGTCGTCAGCGCGCCGCCACGATCGGCTCGGTGCTCAAGTCGATGGCGACGTTCTTCATTTACGGCCTCGCGTTCATCCTCGTGCTGGGCGAACTGGGCATCGACCTGGCGCCGATCATCGCCTCCGCGGGCATCGTCGGTGTCGCGCTCGGTTTCGGCGCGCAGAACTTGGTCAAGGACTTCCTCTCGGGCATCTTCATGATGATCGAGGACCAATACGGCGTCGGTGACGTCGTCGACGTCGGTGAGGCGTCCGGCACCGTCGAGGCCGTCGGCCTCCGGATCACCACCCTGCGTGACATCAACGGCACCGTCTGGTACGTCCGCAACGGCGAGGTGCTGCGGGTCGGCAACTCGAGCCAGGGCTTCGCGGTGGCCGTCGTCGACGTCCCCCTCAGCTACTCCGTCGACGTCGAAAAGGCCACCGAGCTGATGGCCGAGAAGTCGAAGACCCTCCTGGAGAACGAGGCGCTGGCACCCAACGTGCTGGAGCCGCCCGAGATGCTCGGCGTGGAGTCCGTGACGCCGGAAGGCATCAAGGTCCGGCTGACGGTGAAGGTCCGGCCCGGCAAGCAGTGGGCCGTGCAGCGCGCGCTGCGGGCGCACCTGCTCGCCGCGCTCGACGAGGCGGGCTTCGAACCACCTCTGGGGCGCTTTATGTCCACCGGCCCCGCCCCCCAGTGAGACAAGGGCAGAATGGAAGTGTGTCCGTGAGCGAACCAGACCCCACGACCTTGTACGAGGCGATCGGCGGTGAACCGGTGTTCACCCGGATCGTCGCGCGGTTCTACGCCGAAGTGGCGGTCGACGAGGTGCTTCGCCCGCTGTACCCCGAGGAGGACCTCGGCCCGGCCGAGGAGCGGTTCCGGCTGTTCCTCATGCAGTACTGGGGCGGCCCGCACACCTACTCGGATCAGCGCGGCCACCCGCGGCTGCGGATGCGGCACGCGCCGTTCAAGATCGGCCCGATCGAACGCGACGCCTGGCTGCGCTGCATCAAGATCGCCGTCGACGAGGAGAACATCGAGGAGCCCTACCGCTCGCAGCTGTGGGCGTATCTCGAAATGGCCGCCCACAGCATGATGAACAGCTTCGTGTGATGGCAGGGGGCGCGGCTTGGTGGGACCAGGCGGTCTTCTACCAGGTCTACGTGCGCTCGTTCGCCGATTCCGACGGGGACGGCGTCGGTGACCTCGAAGGCATCCGCGGCAAGCTCGGCTATCTGGAGCTGCTCGGGGTCGACGCGCTGTGGCTGACGCCGTTCTACCGCTCCCCCATGGCCGACCACGGGTACGACATCGCAGACCCGCGCGACGTCGACCCGATGTTCGGCACCCTCGGCGACTTCGACGTCCTGCTGACCGAGGCGCACAAACGCGGCATCAAGGTCACCGTCGACGTCGTCCCCAACCACACCAGCAACACCCACGCCTGGTTCAAATCGGCGATGGCGGCGCCGCCGGGCAGCCCGGAACGGGATCGCTACATCTTCCGTGACGGGCTCGGCCCGCGCGGCGACCAGCCGCCGAACAACTGGCTCAGCGCGTTCGGCGGCCCGGCGTGGACCCGGGTCCCGGACGGCCAGTGGTACCTGCACCTGTTCTCGCCGCAGCAACCCGACCTGAACTGGACCAACCACGAGGTCGCCGCCGATCTGGAGCGGACCCTGCGCTTCTGGCTGGACCACGGGGTGGACGGCTTCCGCGTCGACGTCGCGCACGGCATGGCGAAACCGCCGGGCCTGCCGGACATGGACCCGAGGGTGAACCCGCTCGCGCCGAGCGAGTTCTACGATCCGCGGTTCGACAACGACGGGGTCCACGAGATCCACCAGCTGATCCGCAAGGTCCTCGACGAGTACCCGGGCACCATGGCCGTCGGCGAGATCTGGGTGACCGACGAGGAACGCCTCGCCCGGTATCTGCGGCCGGACGAACTGCATCTGGCGTTCAACTTCCGGCTCGTCCTCACGCATTTCGACGCGGACGCGCTGCGGACGGCCATCGAGCGGTCCCTGGCGGTGCCGAAGTCCGCCGGGGCGTCGGCCACCTGGACGTTGAGCAACCACGACGTCTGGCGGCAGGTCAGCCGGTACGGCGGGGGCGAACGGGGCGTGCGGCGGGCACGGGCGATGGCGCTCGTCGAACTCGCGCTGCCCGGGACGATCTACCTGTACAACGGCGAAGAACTGGGCCTCGGCAACGTCGACCTCCCGCCCGAGGCACTCGCCGACCCGCGCGCCAAGACCTCCGGCGCCGAATTCGGCCGGGACGCGGCGCGGGTGCCGCTGCCGTGGGAAGGCGACCGTCCGCCGTTCGGTTTCTCGCGCAATCCGCGCACCTGGCTGCCGATGCCCGCTTCGTGGGCGTCGGTGACCGTGGAAGCCCAGTTGGAGGATCCCGCGTCGACGCTTTCGCTGTACCGGCGGGCGATCGAGCTCCGGAAGTCGCACCAGGCCTTCCGCGGTGACGACCTCGAATGGTACGGCGCCCCGGCAGGCTGTTTCGCGTTCCGGCGCCGCGGCGGGCTGATCTGCGCGCTGAACACGTCGGCGAGCCCGATCGCGCTGCCGCCGGGTGAGGTGCTGCTCTCCAGCGTGCCGCTGGTGAACGGGAAACTGCCGCCGGACGCGGCCGCCTGGCTCGTCTGAGCGTCGCCGGGCTGAAGGGCGCTTTCAGGCCCCCACCACCCGACGCGAGGTTGCGCCCTTCGGCAAGGCGGACAGGCCTTGATCAGGTCGCGAGGGGAGCGGGTCGTGCGGGCAACGGCTCTGACCGGCGACGTGGCATGCGCGAGCGTGGAGGATTGAGGACATTGAACGTCCCTGATCCTCCACGCTTGGGCGTGTGCTGTCGCAAGAAGTCGACTACTTGCGAGGTCAGACCTGGTCGTGAGTGTTGAGTGTCGTTCTAACGACACTCAACACTCACGACCCCACCTCTGAACCCCAAGGGCGGGAAAGGCGCCATGAAAGGTCCTTTCCTTGCAAAATTTGCAAGGAAAGGACCTTTCATGGCGCGCTAGGAGATCAGTTGTTGAAGCCCGGGTGCAGCTTGTACTGCGTCTGGGCGTTGAACTGGTTCTGCCGGACGAGCTTCGCCGGGAAGGTCCGCCAGTCGTTCAGTTCCAGGACGTCCAGGCCCTTCACGATGTCGGACGAGAAGATGTGGCCGTTGTACCAGTACGCCGACCACGTGCCACCGCCGACGAGCTTCTCGTTCGAGAGCGGGCCCCGCTCCCAGTACGCGATCTCCTTCGGCTTCGCCGAGTCGGTGAAGTCCCACACCGAGACGCCGCCCTGGTACCAGGACTGGACCATGATGTCCTTGCCCGGCACCGGGATGAGCGAACCGTTGTGCGCCACGCAGTTCTCGGTCTCGGACTGGAGACGCGGGATCTTGTAGTAGCTGCGGAACTCCAGCTTGCGGTTGTCGCCGCGGCCGGTGATCTCGTAGATGCCGTTGGCACCGCGGGTGGAGCCGAACTTCTCCAGGCAGGTCGCCATGCCACCGCCGCCGAGTTCGTCGGTGAAGACGATCTTGTTGGCTTCGTTGTTGAAGGTGGCGCTGTGCCAGAACGCGAAGTTCACGTTGTCCTGCACACGGCTGAGGACCCGCGGCTTGAGGCGGTCGGAGATGTCGAACAGGACGCCGTCACCCATGCAGGCACCGGCCATCAGGTCCTTCTCCGGGAGCGCCGTCAGGTCGTGGCAGCCGGTGGTCGCCGAGCGGCGGGTGCCGTCGGGGTTGTCGCCGCCGACGTTGCCGCCGTCCGGGAACAGCACCGGGGTCGCGACGAGCGCGGCCTTCGCCGGGTCCTTGACCGGGACCTTGACGATGGAGATCTTGTCGTGCGGCGGCTGGCAGTCGGGCAGGTTGGCCGCCGGCGCGTACGACGAGACGTACACGTAGACGTTCTTGCCGTCCTTGTCCGGCACCATCGTGTTGGTGTGCGAACCGCAGTCGGTCTCGATCGCCGCGACGTACTTCGGCGCCGCGAGGTTCGAGATGTCGAAGATCTTGATGCCTTCCCACGCCGTCTTGTCCGACGCGGGCTTCGAGACACTCGAGCACGAGTTGTCGCTGCGCGAGGAGTCCGTCGACAGGAAGAGCAGGTCACCGGAGATCGACACGTCGTTCTGTCCACCGGGGCAGAGGACCTGGCTGACGATCTTCGGACGGTACGGGTTGCGGACGTCGAAGACGTTGAAGCCGTCGTACGTGCCGATGATCGCGTGTCCCTTGGTGAACGCGATGTCCGTTCCGGTCGAGTCCTTCGTGAACGGTCCCTGCTGCGGGACGTTCGCGATCGACCGGAGGTTCGGGCTGTGGACGATCTCGTCCACACCCGGGATCGTGGTCGCCGACGGCTCGGCGATGACGGCCGGCGCGGCGAACGCGCTGGAGGCCCCGAGGGCGGCGACTGCGGCCGCCGACACGAAGACCCTGGTCAAGCGGCGTTTCAGCCCAGGCTGCAGCACGATATGGCTCTCCTTCCACCCAGCTTTACGCGCACCTTATTCCTTATTTAGGCTCAGCAGATACCGACCAATGGAGGATCTCCCGGGATGAAAAAGAGTTTGACAGCGACGCTCTGCGTCGCCGCGTTCCTCGTCTCGGGCTGCACCGGCGACGAAGCCCCCGCCGCGCCCGCGTCCAGCGCCCCGCTGATCGTCCCCGGGAAGCCGGGTGAGCAGGCGGGCACCAGCGCCCCCGGTCCGGTGAACCGCGATCAGCCCAACGACGCGGACGTCGAGTACATCACCATGATGATCCCCCATCACGAGCAGGCGAAGGTGATGACCGACCTGGTGCCGGGCAAGACGGCGAACGAGCAGATCCGGGCGATCGCCGGCCGGATCTCGGTCGCCCAGGACGGCGAGATCACGATGATGAAGACGTGGCTCGCCGACCGGGGCAAGCCGGTGCCGGGCCAGGGGCACGACGGGCACGGGGGTCACCACGACCACACGCTCATGCCGGGGATGGCGACGGAGGCCCAGCTGGCTGATCTGCGCGCGGCCTCCGGCACGGCGTTCGAGAAGCTGTTCCTCGACCTGATGATCGCGCATCATCAGGGCGCGCTCACCATGGCCGAAGCCCAGCTCGGCAAGGGCGTGGAGATCAAGGCGCAGGAGATGGCGCAGGAGGTCATCACCGGCCAGTCCGCCGAGATCGAACGCATGAAGACCATGCGCGCGAAACTCTGACCCCCCACTCCCCGCCCCTTTTCCCGGGGGGTCAGGCGTCGCCGGAGGAGCCCATGTCGCCGAAGCCGGAGTCCGAGCCGGAGTCGCCGGAGTCGTCGAGGGTGCCCGAGACGATCCAGGTGGCCAGTGCCGCGGCCTGGACATAGGGCGCCGCCTTCGCCGCGGCCCGTCCGGCCGATTTGGCCCGGCCCCACTTCTCCGGGCGTTCGGCGCGTTCCGGCGCCTGCTCACCCGGCGGCCGCTCGGTCCGCCAGGGGGTCTCCTCCGGCCGGACCTCGGCGAGGAAGTCCGCGGTCGGGTCCTCCCCGTCCTTGGCGGTGTCACCAGGGTCCCTGTCACTCATGGGGACAGCCTGACACCGCGGGCGGCCGGAAGCCACCCGCGGTGCGCAGCGGTAAGAACCCCGTCAGAACAGCAGGGGCAGGAGCGCGTGACGGCGCTTGAGGACGGCGCCGTAGCGGGCGTCGATACGCATCCACGACTCCGTCGCGGTCACGCGGACGACGTCGTCGGCGATCGACGAGTCCAGGAACCCCATCCCGGACAACGCGAACAGGCACCGCATCTGGACCTTGATCTCCAGTTCACCGCCGGTGACGGTGAGCACCGCCTGGTCCATCAGCGACGCGGGCGGGTTGCCGTGCGGGCCGACGTTGTCGCGGGCGAGCGCCACCCCGCGATCGGCCAGCTCCGAGATCACCGTCGCCGGGAGTTCGTCCACCAGCTGCCAGCGCCCCGGGGCGGGCAGCTCCGAATGCCACATCAGATCCCGGGCCGGGCCCGGATCCATGCGCTCGCCACCGGCGACGGTCAGCGCGGCGAGCAACTCGTTCCCGGACACCGTGATGTCGGAAGGCGTGATGTCGCCCGCGACGGCCCTGGTGGCGAGGACGTCGAACGGGGTCGCGCTCCACGCCTCCACGACGCCGTCACCGCGCTGACGCAGCCGCACCAGCGTGTTCTGGTCGAGCCGGACCGCCCTGGCCACGAACGCGCCGAGCGTTTCGCGGTCGCCCGCGTCCGGGATGAAGAGCTCAGGCATCCGCGAACCCCTTCTCCAGGAAGGCGCGTTCGTCCTCGGTCAGCCGCCGCGGCCGCTCCGACGCCGTGTCGAACGGCGCGAGCACGGTCTCCGCGGTGACCGCGACCTTGTCGGCCTCGGCCGGCCCGTTGTGCACCTTGTAGCCGAGGGTGAAGCTGGCGTGCTTCAAGTCCTTCAACGAGATCTCCACCCGGATGTCCTGGTCGGACACCACGATCGGCGAACGGTAATGGACGGCCAGCTTCACCACCACGATGCCCTTGGGCAGTTCGGTGAGCCCGGCCCGGACGGCGTCCCCGAACAGCAGCGGGATCCGGGCTTCTTCGAGCAGGGTCACCAGGTTCGCGTGGTTGACATGCCCGTAGACATCCATATCCGACCAGCGCGGCCGGATCAGGGAAATGTAGCTCACTACCTCACCGTGCTCCGGATCTGCCTCGCCGCGACCGACAGCGTCGCCAGGTCGAGCTTGCCGAACTGGCTGATCTCGTCCAGCGCGACGCGGGCCCGCTGCAGCCGCGAGGCGTTCGTCTTCTCCCAGTGGGCGATCTTCTCATCCGGATCGGTACCGGAATCGCTGTGCCGCAAGGCGTCCAGCGTGATCGTCCGCAGGGAACCGTACACGTCGTCCCGCAGGGCCAGCCGCGCGAGCGCGTGCCAGCGGTTGCCGCGTTCGAGACCGCTGATCGACGTCAGCATCTTGTCGATGCCGAGGTGATCGGAGAGCGCGTAGTAGAGGCCCGCGGTCTCCGCCGGCGTGTGCACCGCGTCGATGCCGGCCTGCTGTTCGGCCATCTCCGCAACGTCGGTGATGTCGAGGAGGCCGAAGGTGTGCAGCAGGAGCGCCACGCGCTGGGCCAGCTCCGCCGGGACGCCCTTGTCGATCAGCCGCTCGGTGTTCGCGTCGACCGACGCGCACTCGACGCCGCGGAGCAGCTCGTGCGCCCGCGGGGCCAGTTCGCCGACGACCCGGCCGAACCGGTTGATCTCGGCGAGCGGGGCCAGCGGCTGCGGCCGGTTGGTGAGGAACCAGCGGGCGGCCCGGTCGAGCAGCCTGCGGGTCTCCAGCATCATCTCGTCCGCGACCTCGGTGGGCACGACGTTGTCCAGCGCGTCGATCTGGGCCCACAGCGAGGGCAGGTCGTACACGTGGGTGACCACGGCGTACGCGCGGACGGCGTCGGTCGCGGTCGCGTTCATCTCTTCCATCAGCCGGAAGACGTAAGAGATCCCGGCACCGTCGACGACCTCGTTGGCCACCATCGTGGTGATGATCTCGCGCTTCAGGGGGTGCTGGAAGATCGCTTCACCGAACTGCTCGCGAAGCGGCTTCGGGAAGTACTCGGGCAGACGGCGCGAGAACACCTCGGAGTCCGGCAGCTCGCTCGCCAGCAACTCGTCCTTGAGGTCGAGCTTGACGTGCGCGAGCAGTGTCGCCAGCTCCGGCGACGTCAGGCCGTGGCCGGCCTTCTCCAGCGCGCGGAACTCCGCCGAACTCGGCAGGGCTTCGAGCTTGCGGTCGAAGGCGCCCTTCGCGACCAGCGCCGCGACTAGCCGCTGGTGCACCGAGACCATCGGCCCGGCGTGGGCCCGGCTGACGCCGAGCACGGCGTTCTGTCGGTAGTTGTCGGCCAGCACCAGCTCGCCGACCTCGTCGGTCATCTGCTCCAGCAGCTCGTTGCGCTGCTCCGCGCCCAGCGATCCGGTCGAGACCAGGTGGTCCAGCAGGATCTTGATGTTGACCTCGTGGTCGGAGCAGTCGACGCCCGCGGAGTTGTCGAGCGCGTCGGTGTTGATCTTGCCGCCCGCGCGGGAGAACTCGATCCGGCCCAGCTGGGTCAGGCCCAGGTTCCCGCCCTCGCCGACGACCTTGACGCGAAGCTGGTTCCCGTTGACGCGCAAGGCGTCGTTGGCCTTGTCGCCCGCGTCGGCGTGGGTCTCGGTCTCGGCCTTGACGTAGGTGCCGATGCCGCCGTTCCACAGCAACTCGACCGGCGCGAGCAGGATCGCCTGCATGAGGTCGTTCGGCGCCAGCTTCGTGACGTCCTCGCCGAGGCCGAGCGCCTCGCGGACCTGCGGGCTGATCGGGATCGTCTTCGCCGACCGCGAATAGATGCCGCCGCCCTCGCTGATCAGCGAGCGGTCGTAGTCCTCCCACGACGAACGCGGCAGGTCGAACAGCCTGCGGCGCTCGGCGAACGAGGTCGCCGAGTCGGGGTTCGGGTCGAGGAAGATGTGCAGGTGGTTGAAGGCGGCCACCAGCCGGATGTGCTCCGAGAGCAGCATCCCGTTTCCGAAGACGTCGCCCATCATGTCGCCGATGCCGACGACGGTGAAGTCCTCGGTCTGGGTGTCCTTGCCCAGCTCGCGGAAGTGGCGTTTGACGCTCTCCCAGGCACCCTTCGCGGTGATGCCCATGGCCTTGTGGTCGTAGCCGACCGAGCCGCCGGAGGCGAACGCGTCGCCCAGCCAGAACCCGTAGTTCGCCGAGACCTCGTTCGCGATGTCGGAGAACTTCGCGGTGCCCTTGTCCGCCGCGACCACGAGGTAGCTGTCGTCACCGTCGTGGCGGACCACGTTCGGCGCCGGGACGGTCTTGCCCTCGACACGGTTGTCGGTGATGTCCAGCAGCCCGGAGATGAACATCCGGTAGCAGGCGATGCCCTCGTTGGTCTGGGCGTCGCGGTCCAGGCCGGGGTCACCGGTCGGCGACGGCGGCCGCTTCACGACGAAGCCGCCCTTCGCGCCGACAGGCACGATGACGGCGTTCTTGACCGCCTGCGCCTTGACCAGGCCGAGGATCTCGGTGCGGAAGTCCTCCCGGCGGTCGGACCAGCGCAGACCACCGCGGGCGACGTCGCCGAAGCGCAGGTGCACACCCTCGACCCGGGGCGAGTACACGAAGATCTCGTACTTCGGCCGCGGCTCGGGCAGTTCCGGCACCGCGCTCGGGTCGAGCTTGAGCGCCAGGTACTGCCGGGGCTTCCCGTCCTCGTCGGTGACGTGGTAGTTCGTGCGCAGCGTGGCGAGGATGACCGCCATCAGCCGCCGCAGGATCCGGTCCTCGTCGAGGCTGGTCACCTCGTCGACCAGCTTGCCGATCTCGGCGGTGAGCTGTTCGGCCTGCGAAGCGCGGGCCTCGTCGCCGATCGAGAGGTCGAACCGGGTCTCGAACAACCGCACCAGCGCGGTGGCGATGTCGGTGTGCGCGAGGACGGTGTTCTCGATGTACTCCTGCGAGAACGGGATCTTCGTCTGGCGCAGGTACCGCGAGTAGGCCCGCAGGATGGCCGCCTGGCGCCAGGTGAGCCCGGCGCGCAGGACGAGTCCGTTGAAACCGTCGACCTCGCAGTCGCCGCGCCAGGCGGCGTGGAAGGCGTCCTGGAAGCGGACACGCAGGTCCAGGTCGGCGTGGTCGAGGACCTGCGGGTCGATCCGCAGGCCGAAGTCGTAGATCCACGAGCGGCCACCGTCCTCGCGGCGCAGTTCGTAGGGCCGCTCGTCGACGACCTCCACGCCCATCCGCTGCAGGACCGGCAGCACCTGCGAAAGGGTGACGCCCTCGCCGCGCAGGTACAGCTTGAAGCGCCGCTCCCCCGCCTCGGCGTCGGCGGGCAGGTAGAACGACATCGACAGGTCGCCCTCGTCGGTCAGCGACTCCAGGGCGCGGAGGTCCGCGAGCGCTTCGAGCGCGGTGAAGTCCTCCTTGTAGCCCTCGGGGAACACCGCGGCGAACCGCTGCCCCTGCTCGCCGGCGGACTCCTCGCCCAGCAGGCCGATCGCGACGCCACTGTCCCCGGCGCGCTCGCGGCGCTCGGCGAGGATCGCCTCGACCATCCGGTCGTCCCAGCTGCGGACGGCTTCGTTGAGCCGTTCCTGGATGCGCAGGGTGTCCGGCTCGGACCGCTGCGAGGGATCGGTGTGCACGATGAAGTGCACCTGCGCGAGGACGGTCTCCCCGATGCGCGCGCTGTACTCCAGTTGCGTGCCTTCGAGTTCTTCGAGCAGGACCTCCTGCATCGCGAGCCGCGAACGGGTCGTGTAGCGGTCGCGCGGGAGGTACACGAGGCAGGAGTAGAAGCGGCCGTACGGGTCGCGGCGCAGGAACAGCCGCAGCCGGCGGCGATCCGACAACGTGATCGCGCCGGTCGTCGTGGAGTACAGCGAATCGGTGTCGGCCGAGAACAGGTCCGCGCGCGGCCAGTTCTGCAGCACTTCGAGCATCCGCTGACCGGAGAAGGACTCCATCGGGAAGCCCGCGCGGTGGATGACCTCACGAACCCTGTTGCACACCACGGGGATGTCCAGCACGTTCTCGTGCAGCGCCGTGGTGGTGAACATGCCGAGGAAGCGGTGTTCGCCGGTGACTTTTCCGTTGTCGTCGAACGTTTTCACGCCGACGTAGTACGGATAGACCGGGCGGTGCACCGTGGACGGCGCGCTCGCCTGGGTCAGCACCAGCAGCGTCGGCGCGAGCGCGGACACCGCCGTGTCGGGCCCGGCGGTGAGGCTGCGCGCGGCGAGGCTGTCCTGGCGCAGCACGCCCAGCCCGGTCGCGAGCACCGCGCGCAAGGCGGGCTCGTCGCTCTCGGGGTGCGGATTGTCGATCAGCTCGTAGCGGCGGTAACCGAGGAAGGTGAAGTGGCCGTCGGCGAGCCAGCGCAACAACCGGGCACCTTCGGCGACCTCGTGCTCGGAAAGTCGCGGCGGGTTCTCGTCCAGCTCGTCGGCGAGACGGCGCGCGGTCTCCGCCATCTTGTCGGTGTCCTCGACGACCTCGCGCACGTCGCCCAGCACCGACGAGAGCCGGTTGTCCAGCTCACGGGCGCGGTTCGGATCCGTCACCAGATCGATCTCGATGTACATCCACGACTCGGCGGCCGAGTTCGACGGCGGTTCGGCCGGGTCGGCGTCCGGGTGGACCGCCAGCAGCTCACCGGTCAGATCCCGGCTGACCACCACGATCGGGTGCACGATGCGCTGCACCTGCACGCCGTCACGGGCGAACTCGGCCGCGACGGAATCCACGAGATAGGGCATGTCGTCCGTGACGACCTGCACGACGGTGGCTTCCCGCGTCCAGCCGTCTTCGGGACCGGTGGGGTTCAGCAGGCGCACCGCGGGACGGCCGGGCATCCGGTCCTTCGCCAGCTGGAGATGCGAGCGGACGGCGCCGACGAGGTCGACCGGGTCGTCACCGAGAATCTCTTCGGCCGGGATGTGCCGGTAGTACAGGCGGATCAGGTCGCCGATCTCCGGGGCGTACGCCGCGGCGGCGTCGATCAGGTCGTCCCGGATCTGCTCCGGGTTCACCGACCGGCGCCGGGCGCCGTCTTCGGTGCCGACATCTTTTCCGGGCGGGGACGAGACTCCCGTCGAGCTCATTTGAGGCAACTCTCCACTGTGCGAGATTGACACCGCGACCGGCACGACATTGTCCCGGCCCAGACCCCAACCTACAGCTCCGGACTGACGCCCCCACAAGGCCGGGTCATTCCCGTCCGTCGAAGATTTCCCTGCTCAGATAGCGGAATCGCCGTGATCGGTTCAGCTACCGGCCGGTCACATAGGCGGTCTGTCCGGACCTTCGCGCACCCCGCCGCACCGGGGGTGACCAGCGCCCATTCCCGTTCAGAGGGATGACGGCGAGCCTCACCCGGTCGACTGAATCGTTCCAGTCCGCCGCCGCTCCGACCGAGGTGGAGCAAGGGACCTTTGCTCTCGCCGGGTCAGTCGCTCCCGTTGGCGCGGTGGCGGTCGCGGCCGTTGACCGGACGCTTTCCCGAGTCCTGGGAACCGAGTTGTTTCACGAGCGCGGCGGCGCTCGCGGTGCCCGCCTGGTGCTCGGCGAGGGCACGGGCGAGCAGGTCGGCGAGACCGGCGTCCGGCGGCGGCTCGTCCTCCGCGATCGCGCGGGCGTAGCTCTCCGGGAACGGCGTGATCGGCCGCCAGGAACCGGTGTCGGTCAGCGGGTCTAGCGCGGGCGGCATCCGCAACCGCGGCAGCCACGGATCCACGACCTCGTCCGTGGCGCTCTGCTGGGGCTTGTCCTGGAAATCGGTGTCGTACGACGGCGCCGGGTCTTCCCGGGGCGGCGGCGCCAGCGGGACGGCGGGCTCGGAGTACTCCACCGGCGCCTGCTCCCGACGGGAGTACGGGGCTTCGGTGTGGTGCTCGGCGGCCGGATCGGGATGCCCGGCGTCCGCGCGGCGGCGGCCACCGCCGTGCCCGCCGGTGCTCGAGATCCCGAGCCGGTCCAGCACCGACTTCGCCGCCACGGAACCGTGTTCGGCGTCGTGCCTGGTGGTGCGGGAGACGGGGGCGGTGGATCGGCGGGCGCGTTCCTCGGCCGCCCATTCGTCGCTCTCCCACAACGGGGCGGCGGTCCCCGGCGGACGCGGCGTTTCCGTCTCCGCCGCGATCCGCGGCCGGGGTTCGGCGGCGGGTTCAGGAGCGAGAAGCAGTTCCGGGACCAGGGGTTCCTGGACGGGCGGCGGCACCGGTTCCTCGTACCGGACGGGTTCCTCGGCGCGGCGCCGTGCGGCCGGGGCCGGGGTTTCGTGCCGCCCGGCCGTCGAACCGGAAGTCGAGTCGGGAGAGGACGGGACGGCACGCTCGCGTGCCGCGGGCGCCTCCGGACGAGCACGCCGGGAGGGCTCGGGCCCCGGTCGCGGTGCCGGTTTCGGCGGCGGCATCAGCTTCGGCGCGGCGGGTTCGGCTTTGGGTTCGAACCTGATCGACGGCTTGGGCTCCGGGGATTTCTTCGGTACCCGGCGGCGCCAGTCGCTGTCGGCCGCCGCGGCTTCCCGAGCGGGGTCCGGACGGGACGGCGGCTTCAGCACCGGCGCTTCGGTCTTCGTCTCCATGACAGGAGGCTCCGCCGGTGGCTCGGGCACGACGGGACGCGGCGGCTCGGCGGGCATGTCCCGCACCGGCGCGGGCTCCGCCTCCCTGCTCTGCCGTGCGGGCCGCGGCGGTTCCCGCCGAACCGGCGGCTCGGCGGCCGCCCGCTTCGGCGGCGTCACGTCGATCGGCGCCATCACCGCGGTCACTTCGGCCGGAGCCGGCGTGGGCACGGTGGCGGCCGATCGCGTGGCGACGGCCCGCAGGACGTCGTCGAGGTCGACCGCGGTGTTCTCGGCCGCGCCGAACTCGCCGAGCAGGACATTGCACGCCTGCCGTCGCGCACGGGCGTGCAGATGCTCGGCGGCCCGCGAACGGTGCAGGCAGCCGATGGCCTCCTCGGGACGGCCGAGCCTTTCCTCGATCTGCGCGAGTTCCAGCCACAACCGTGCCGTGACGGCGTGCAGGCCGTGGTCTTCGGTCCCGGCGACCGCTTCGCGCACGAGCATGCCCGCGGCTTCCCCGGATCCCGCGGGCAGCAGGACCCGGGTGGCCACCGCCAGCCGCAGCCACGCGGCCGGCGAGATCCCGGCGGCCCGGACGGGCGCATCGAGGACCGGCTGCGCGACCTCCAGCGCCATCTCCGTGGCACCGCGGTCGAGCAACGTGCAGACGAGTTGCAGGATCAGCCGGATCCGGACGAGACCGCCGTCGTCTTCGGGGTTCCCGAGCTTTTCGAGCATGCCCAGCCCGGTCCGCGCGGCGTCGGCCGCCGCCGTCAGATCGCCGTGCCGTCGACGGTGCGCCGACACCCCGACCCGCAGCAACGCGCGGATCAGCAGCTGGGAATCCGCCGCCATCGAGCTGTCACCGAGTACGAGCTTGTCCGCCTCGGCGAGCACCCTGTCCAGTTCCGCCTTCCGGCCGAACTGCGCCAGGCAGCCCACGAGATGGCACAGCGCCTCGGCCCGGTGCACCGGCGAGACCGCCGGATCCGCCAGCAGCGGACGCAGCGCGGCCAGCCCCGTCAACGGGATGCCGACACTGCGCGCGCAGACCGCGAGGTCGATCCTCAACCGGGCGGCGATGTCGCCGTAGCCCGCGTGTTCGGCGGCGCGCAGGGCGGCCACCGCCCGGCCGACCGTCCGGGGACGGCCACCGAGCCGGACCCGGGCGGTCACCACCAGGCTCTCCGCGCGGATCCACTGCTCGTCGGCACCGGCCGCCTCGGCGAGCGCGGCCGCGCGCTCCCCGAGGACCAGCGCGAGTTCGGGCGCCCTCAGGTGCAGGGCGTCCGCTCGTTCGATCAGCCTGCCGACAGCGGACAAGGTTCCCCCGGTGGCAGCCGTCCGCCCACCCACCATGGTGGTGGGCGGGCCCGGCCGTTGGCGCTTGCTGGCTTCCACGGGGAACCCCCGGCCCTCAGTCGCGGGTCAGCTTGCGATGGGTGACGCGGTGCGGACGAGCCGCCTCGGCACCGAGACGCTCGACCTTGTTCTTCTCGTAGCCCTCGAAGTTACCTTCGAACCAGAACCATTGCGAGGGGTTCTCGTCGGTGCCCTCCCAGGCGAGGATGTGCGTCGCGACCCGGTCGAGGAACCACCGGTCGTGCGAGATGACCACGGCGCAGCCGGGGAACTGCTCGAGGGCGTTCTCCAGCGAGCCCAGGGTCTCGACGTCCAGGTCGTTCGTCGGCTCGTCGAGCAGGATCAGGTTCCCGCCCTGTTTGAGGGTCAGCGCCAGGTTCAGCCGGTTGCGCTCACCACCGGAGAGCACGCCCGCCGGCTTCTGCTGGTCCGGGCCCTTGAAACCGAACGCGCTGACGTAGGCACGCGAGGGCATTTCGGTCTGCCCGACGTGGATGTAGTCCAGCTTGTCCGAAACCACCTCCCATACCGTCTTCTTCGGGTCGATCCCGCCGCGGTTCTGGTCCACATAGGACAGTTTGACCGTCTCGCCGATCTTGACCTGGCCCGCGTCCGGCTCTTCGAGCCCGACGATCGTCTTGAACAGGGTCGTCTTACCGACACCGTTCGGCCCGATCACGCCGACGATGCCGTTGCGCGGCAGGTCGAACGACAGCCCGTCGATCAGCACCCGGTCGTCGAAGCCCTTGCGCAGCTTCTCGACCTCGACGACCACGCTGCCCAGCCGGGGCCCCGGCGGGATCTGGATCTCTTCGAAGTCGAGCTTGCGGTGCTTGTCCGCCTCCGCGGCCATCTCCTCGTAACGGTCGAGCCGGGACCGCGACTTGGTCTGGCGCGCCTTGGCGTTGGACCGGACCCATTCGAGTTCGGACTTGAGCCGCTTGGCGAGCTTGGCGTCCTTCTTGCCCTGGACTTCGAGGCGCTCGCGCTTCTTCTCCAGGTACGTCGAGTAGTTGCCCTCGTAGCCGACGACGCGGCCGCGGTCGAGCTCCATGATCCACTCGGCGACGTTGTCGAGGAAGTACCGGTCGTGGGTGACGGCGAGGACGGCGCCGGCGTAGTTCGCGAGGAACTGCTCCAGCCACAGCACGCTTTCGGCGTCCAGATGGTTGGTGGGCTCGTCGAGCAGCAGCAGGTCGGGCGCGGACAGGAGCAGCTTGCACAGCGCGACCCGGCGGCGCTCACCACCGGAGAGGTGGGTGACCGGCTCTTCCGGCGGCGGGCAGCGCAGGGCGTCCATCGCCTGCTCCACCGCGGAGTCGATCTCCCACGCGTCGGCGTGGTCGAGGTCCTCCTGGAGCTTGCCCATCTCCTCCATCAGCTCGTCGCTGTAGTCGGTCGCCATGAGCTCGGCGACCTCGTTGAAGCGGTTGAGCTTGACCTTGATGTCGCCCAACCCCTCCTCGACGTTCTCGCGGACGGTCTTTTCCTCGTTGAGCTCCGGCTCCTGCATGAGGATGCCGACGCTGGCGCCAGGCTGGAGGAAGGCTTCGCCGTTGCTGGCCTGCTCGATCCCCGCCATGATCTTCAGAACGGTGGACTTACCCGCGCCGTTCGGCCCCACCACGCCGATCTTGGCGCCGGGGTAGAACGCGGTGCTGACGTCGTCGAGGATGACCTTGTCCCCGACGGTCTTGCGCACCTTCTTCATGGTGTAGATGAACTCGGCCATACAAGCGATCGTAGAGCGAGCCGATCGCGACCTTGACGGCGGTCACCACCGAACTACCGACAGTCAGCCTCACATCACTGAGGAGCATCGGGATCCTCAGCCCACGGACGCCTCCTCCAGCGCGGTGACCATGGGATTCCCCGCGGGCGGCGGCGCCAGCGGGATCGCCCTGGGCCGGTCACGCCCGAGCCGCCGGATCTCGACCGAGCAGCGTGCGAGGTTGGGACCGATCGAGAAGGCCTCAAGCTCAGGTAGACCGAGAGGTGCCGGGATCTCCTCCGCGGTCTCGGCGCCCCGCAGCCGCCCGGCCACGATCACCGGATCCCCTTTGCTGAGGCAGGAAAAGGCCGCCATCGCCAGCTTCCGCCAGCAGGTGACCTTGACCGCCAGCTGCCGCCCCTCGCCCCACTCCCCTCTTTCCTTGTCGTACCGGCGTTCGACACTCCGCAAGCCGAACGACACGACGTCGTGCCCGTGCACCCGCTCCGGATGGTGGACCGGTTCGCTGGTCAGATTGCCGATCATGGTCACCCACGTCTCGCCCATCGCCATCACACTCGCCTTTCTCCTCGATCCGGGCCGTTCCCGGTGTTTCCCTCGATCACCAGACTGCCTCGGGGCAAGGGCCGGAAACGGGCGGGAACCGGATCTGTGGACAACTCCCGGCGATGGGGGCTACCTGTGGACAACTCGGCGCGGAAGAGCCGCGCGGACACGAGGATGTGGTAAAGAGCGCGGTCAAGAACCGGAGCCCGGGCCCCGGCCCTGATCGGCGAGTTTCTTCAGCATCGCGTTGTAGGCGTTCAAATCCGCGTCGCCCGAAGCGTCCTCGCGCCGGTCCCGGCGGCGGGCCTCCCGCTCGTCCTGACGCGCCCACTGCACCAGCAGCGCGACCAGCACCAGCAGGACCGGCAGTTCCCCGGACGCCCACGCGATCCCGCCGCCGAGCCGCTGGTCGGTCAGCAGGTCGGTGACCCACGGCAGCTTCAGCGAACGGTAGAAGTCCTGGCCGAGCACGGTCTGCATGCTCATCAGCGCGATCCCGAAGAACGCGTGGAACGGCATGGCGGCGAACATCATCCCCAGCCGTCCCAGATGCGGGATCCGGCGCGGCGCCGGGTCGACGCCGATCACCGGCCAGTAGAAGACGTACCCGGCGAGCAGGAAGTGCGCGTTCATCGCCAGATGCGCCCAGTGGTAGTTCAGCGCGGCGTCGAACAGGCCCGAGAAGTACAGGCCGTAGAAGGAACCGACGAACAGCAACAGCGCCACGATCGGATGCGTCAGGAACCGCGAAACCGGCGAATGCACGAAGGCGAGGACCCATTCGCGCGGTCCGGGCGGGGCGTCCTTGCCCGCCACGGGCAGCGCGCGCAGGGCGAGCGTCACGGGCCCGCCGAGGACGAACAGCACCGGCGCCACCATGGACAGCAGCATGTGGTTGCCCATGTGCACGCTGAACATCGCGGGCGCGTACCGCCCGATACCGGACGACGTCGCGATCAGCAGCACGAAACAGCCCGCGAGCCAGGCGACGATCCGGCCGGTGGCCCAGGTGTCGCCGCGGCGCCGCAGCCGCCGTACACCGGCGAGGTACAGCCCGGCGAGCACGAGCGCGAGGGTGCCGTAGACGAGGTCGAACCGCCAGTCCGTGAGCAGCCGGAAAACGGTCGGCGGACCGGAAAGGTCGTAGCCGATCAACAGTTCCGTCGTGGACGGCTGGGTGAACGATTCCTGCGGCGGCGGGGTCTTCGCGAGTCCGGTGGCGATGCCGATCGTGACGAACATGATCAGCACTTCCACCGCGGCGAGCCGCAGCAACTGCCCGCCGCCCGCGCCGTTCACCAGCCCGGCGACACCCCTTTGCCGTTGCTGGTGCCCGAAGACACCGAGCAGCAGCAACGCGACGATCTTCGCGAGCACGAGCAGGCCGTAGTCGGTGGTGAACAGGTCGGCGATCCTGATCCGCACCAGCGCGTTGACGATGCCGGAGACCGCCATCACGATCCAGCAGACCAGCGCCAGCTTGGAGAACCGGGTCGCGGCGAGCGTCAGGTTCTCGCCGCGGCGCCAGCCGAGCGCGAGCAGCGCCACCAGCCCGCCGACCCACAGCGCGGCGGCGACCAGGTGGAACAGCAGGCTGTTGGTCGCCATGTCGTGCGAGCCGCCGCTCGCGGAATGCCCGGTGACCGCCACCGGGATCAGGCCGCCGACGGACAGGAAGAAGACCACCGTCGTCCAGCCCCAGGTCAGCGCGAGACGGCAGCCGAGCGCGACCAGCAGCGCGATCAACGCGGTGAACAACCAGGCCTTGGGCTGCTCGATGGCGTCCACGAGGTCGATCAGCACCTGCGGCGAGAGCACCTCGGTGAACGGGCGCCCCGCGCCGTCGGCCGCGGAGAAGAAGATCGACGCGGCGGCGGCGAAGAACCACACCCACGCGGCGACGCCCGCGACCCGGATGGCGGCGTAGCCGTCCGCCGCGAGCGTGCCGGACTTCTGCGGCGGGACGAGGAACGCGGCGAGCAGCAGCGAACCCACGCACAGCACCGAAGCCGCCTCGGCCAGCACCCGGACGACGGTGATGCCGTAGCGCGTCACCAGCCCCGGATCCGGCAATCCCGCGATGACGTAACCGGCGCCACCGGTCAGCGCGACCAGGCCGACGGCCACCACCGCGGCCAGCAGCGCACCGATCGACACCAGCGGCAGGACACCGGCCTTCCGCGCGGACGGGGCCGGTTTCGTCTCGGGGTCTGAAGGCACGTCACGAGGGTATGCCGGGCGCGCAAGGGGCAAGATGGCGGCGTGCGGATCATCCTGCTGAGGCACGCCGAGTCGCTCGGCAACGTCGACGAACTCGCCTACACACGGATTCCCGACCACGCCCTCCCCCTCACCGATAGCGGCCGTGAGCAGGCGAAGCTGGCGGGCCCGGGTATCCGGGAACTCCTCGGCGGCCAACGGGCGGCGGTCTACGTCAGCCCGTATCTGCGGACGCGGGAAACGTTGCGGCTACTGGACATCCAGGACGCGTGCGAGCGGGTCGTGCCGGAGCCGAGACTGCGGGAACAGGACTGGGGCAACCTCCAGGATCCGCTGGAGCAGGAGGTCCAGAAGCAGCGCCGTCACGAGTTCGGGCACTTCTTCTACCGGCTTCCCTTCGGCGAGTCCGGGGCGGACGTCGACGACAGGGTCGCGGCGTTCCTCAGCGAGCTGGCGGCCTGCGGCGAAGATCACCCCGAAACCGTGCTGGTCGTCTCACACGGCCTCACCATCCGGTTGCTGTGCCGCCGTCTCTTCAGCTGGAGCATCGAGCTGTTCGAGTCCCTGTCCAATCCGACGACCTGTGAATACCGCGTCGTCGAGCGCGAAGGCGACAAGTGGAAGCTGGACCGCCCGTTCCGCCAGTGGCGGGCCTCACCCGACGGGGAGACTCAGGACTGAAGGCGCGAGGAGCACCACCCGCGTCCCCAGCCCGGGGCTGGATTCGATCCGGGCGAAGCCGCCGACCTCCGCCATCCGCGCGACGATCGAGTTCTCGAGACCGAAGCCACGCCGCCGGTCGCCGACGTCGAAACCGGCGCCGTGATCCCGCACGGTCAAGGAGATCCCGCCACCGATCTCCTCGACGCTGACGACGGCCCGCCTGGTCCCGGAGTGTTTCAGGGTGTTGCGCAGGGCTTCCCGCGTCGCGTCGTGCAGGGCGACGGCCGCCTCCTCCGAGAGGTCCGAACCACAGTCGTCCTGGATGACGACCTCGGCCCGCAGTCCTTCCGCGGCCATCTCGGCGGCGAGCAGCCGGAGCCGCTGATGCAGTCCGACCGGACCCGAGGGTTCGTGTTCGAGGCTGATCCTGATGCGCATCGCCTGGGCACGGGCGGTGCGGCGGACCCGGTCGAGGCTGGCGGCCGGGTCGAGTTCGTCGGCGGGCGCGGGGATCGCGAACGACTCCATCACCTGCAGGACGGTGTCGTGGACGTCGCGGCGGTGCCGTTCGCGTTCCGCCGCCCTGCCCTGCTGTTCCCCGAAGCCGAGCGCGAACCGCATCGAAGCGCCGACCAGGCCGACGACCACGAGCGAGGCCACCAGCGCCGTTCCGAGCGTGAGGAAGAGACCGAGCGGGGAGACCGGGTCCAGCGTGAAGTGCAGCACCACCGCGCCCCCGATGACCAGCGTGCCGGCCACCGCGCCACGCAGCAGGGTCCAGATCATCACCGTGCCCATCAGATGGGTCCAGGTGATCGACGCGATCGCGCTGTCCTGCGCCGGTGCCACGAGGAGCGCGGTCACCAGCGTCAGGAGCACCGCGAATCCGGCGTCGGCGACCGGGACGAGCCGCGTGACGGCGGCATCGCGAGCGGACCAGCGGAAGATCCAGACGGCTTCGGCGACGTTCGGCACCAGATGCAGCACCGCGATCGTCCACAGCACCGACGGCTCGCCGAGCCCGGCCGACCAGAGCGCCTGCACCAGCATCGCCAGCCGGAACACCACCGGGACCAGCACGAGCCGGGGCAAGGTGGTCTGCACCAGCCGGGCCGGGATCCCGGGGACCTGGTGACGACCGGTCAGGAGCCCCACGCCTCCGAGCATCAGCATCCTCACGCCGCTCCTCCCCGGATCAGCCTTCCTGAAACAGCGAGCGAGTCGCATTCATTTCAGTTTACGAGCAGTCAGCTTGCCCGCGGCGTGGCGAGGATGTCAACGGGCGACGGGTTCCGAGACCTCCTCGCGTTTCCGGGCCCGCGCCGCGGCCAGCGCGGAGGGGACGATCAGCGCGGCGGTCAGGCCGACGAACAGGAACGACACCGAAAGCGACGTCACCTGCGCGATTCCGCCCACCAGCGGCGGTCCGGCGAGGAAACCGGTGTAGGCGATCGCGGTGACGAACGCCAGTTCCCGCTCGCCTCCGGTGCCGTCGGCGCGTTTGCCCGCCGCCCCCGCGAGGCTCAGCGCGATCGGGAAGGCGGCGGCCAGCCCGGCACCCGCCAGCGCGAAGCCGACGAATCCGTACACCGGCAGCGGGGCCAGCGCGGCGAGCACGAGCCCGGCCGCGGCGAACCCGGCCCCCACCGCCAGTGCGCGGGTCGGGCCGAAACGGTTCTGAAGCCAGGCACCCGCGAGCCTGGCGAGCGCCATGGCCAGGGCGAACCCGGCGTACGCGAAGGCGGCGGCGCCTTCGCCGACGCCGTGCACGGACGTCATCAGCAACGCGGACCAGTCCGAACTCGCGCCTTCCGCGATCGCCGAGAACAGCGCGATGGCGGCCAGCAGCCAGAGCACGGGACGTTTGACCGGCGCCACCCGCGGCTTCTCGACGATCTCGGCGCGCACGGGCCGGGCGCCGGGCACGGCCGCGATGACGAAGGCGAGCACGACCAGCGCCACCAGGGCGGCGACGGTCAGATGCCTTCCCGGCGACCACTGATGTGAAGCGGCGAGGCCGGCGGCGACGGAGCCCGCCAGCGCGCCGAAACTGAACCCGGCGTGCAGAGTGGGCATGATGGCGCGCCCGGTGCGACGCTCCACCTCGACGCCCGCGACGTTCATCGCGACGTCCAGCGCGCCATTGCTCACCCCGAGCACGAACAGCGCCCCGGCCAGCAAGGGCACCGACGTCGAGAAGCCGATCATCGGCAACGAAGCGCAGGCGATGATGGCGCTGCCGGCGACCACCGCACGGGCGCCGTGCCGCTCGATCAGCCGCCCCGACACCGACGCCGCGAGCAGCATGCCGACGCTGGCCCCCAGCAGCGCGAGGCCGAGAACACCGGGTGAGGCGCTCACCCTTTCCGACAGCGCCGGTGTCCGCGGCGCCCAAGAGCCGAGCGCGACCCCGTTGAGCGCGAACACGACGAAAACGGCCGTACGGTCACGCATAGACCCCAGTCTCCTTCCGATTCCTGTTTCCCCAGAATGACTTAAGCGCTTCAGAAAGTCTAGGCGCCGACGCTCGGTCTAGACTGCGGCGGTGACCAGCACGCGACGGCGAAGGCCGACGTTGGACGATGTCGCCGACGCCGTCGGGGTGTCGCGGGCGACCGTTTCCAACGCCTACAACCGGCCCGATCAGCTGTCCGTCCAGCTGCGCGAAGAGGTGTTGCGCGCGGCCAAGAAGATCGGGTACGCGGGGCCGAACCCGACCGCGCGCAGCCTCGCCACCAGCCGCACCGGCGCGATCGCCGTGCTGCTCGACACGAATCTTTCGACGGCGTTCTCGGATCCCGCGCTTTCGCTCACCCTCGACGCGCTTTCGACCGTCGTCGACCCCGAGGGCCACGCCCTGCTGCTGCTCCCCGGCGACGGCGAGAGCGGCGGCCCGCGCGCGGAACGGATCCTGACCGCCCAAGCCGACATCGCGGTGGCGTATTCGCTGGCGGACGGCGCGCCCGCGCTGAACGCGGTCCGCGACCGGGGCATGCCGCTGGTGGTGATCGACCAGCCGCATCTCCGCGGTTCGGCCAGGATCGGGGTGGCGGACCGGGCAGGCGCGGCCGCGGCGGCCCGGCATCTGCTCGAACTCGGGCACCGGCGGATCGGGATCTTCTCGGCGCAGTGCCTTTCGGCGCCGCGCGGTGGCGAACTGAGCGCGGCGGAGGCCGGGCAGAGCCGGTTCCACGACAACCGCGAGCGGATGGCCGGTTACCTGGAGACGCTGGCCGGGGCGGGTATCGCCCTGGAGGACGTGCCGATCTGGGAGGCGTCCGGGCTTTCGGTCGAGGGTGCCCTGCCGAGCGCGTTCGGCCTGCTCGACCGGCATCCACGGCCGACAGCGCTGCTGTGCATGTCGGATCTGCTGGCGCTGGCGGCGATCTCGGCGGCGAGACACCTCGGGCTGTCGGTCCCGGGTGATCTTTCCGTCGTGGGTTTCGACGACGTCCCGCCTGCCCAGTGGTCCGAACCACCACTGACGACGGTCCGGCAGGATCTCGCCGCGAAGGGCCGGGCGGCCGGCGATCTGGTGCTGCGCCTGCTGCGCGGGGAGAAGGCGCCCGCACCCGCCGAGGTCCCCGCCGAACTGGTCGTCCGGGAGTCCACCGGGCCCGCGTAACGGCGATTTCCGGCGAACACAAGACCGTCCGGCGATCTGTGGACAACTCACCCCGATCGAGCGGCGCACATCTACTTATCCACAGCAGTAGAAATGCGGGCAGACAAACCCTTCCCCTCGGGTCATCGTGGAATCACACATCCACCGGCGACGATCGAGCCGCCGATTCACGGGGGAGAACCCAGCCATGCGACGACGTTTGACGAACCTGCGCGCACGCCTCCCGCACGTGCTCCTGCTGGCCATGTTCGGCCTGCTGACCAGCACCGGAGTCGCGAGCGCCACCACCGCGCCGCCTGAACCCTCCTGTCAGAAGGGCGAGTTCTGCGTATGGGGCGAAGAATCCTTCGGCGGCACGGTACAGAAATTCGACCTGCGCACTTCCAATCCCGAGGAATGCATTCCCTTGCCCGCGGGCTTCGACGGGCATTCGTTCGTCAACCGCCTGAGCCGCGACGTGACCATTTACCAGAGCGAAGAGTGCACGACCGAAGGAGATTTCATCACCTATCCGGGTGGCGGCACCTACGTACCCCAGGGACCGTTCGTGATCCGCGCCCTCAAGATCTGGGACTGACCACCCCGGCGGTTCGCGCCGGTGGCTTGCAGAGGAGTCGACTCGCGACCTGCGCGAACCCAGGGGCCGCTCCCCCGAAGCGGCCCCGGCCCGTGAGCGCGTCACCCCGCGCCGTGACGCGCTCACGGGCGTTCCAAAAAACGGTGGGCTCTACCTGAAACGATCTGGCGGTGTCGAACGATCGACAGGTTGGCGACGGCTAAGCTGCCGATGCTGGGCGACACCCAACGTCGCCGACGTCGGCCCTCGTAGCTCAGCTGGATAGAGCAAGAGCCTTCTAATCTCTAGGTCGCAGGTTCAAGTCCTGCCGGGGGCACGCCGCCACAGGGAAACCCCTGGTCACGCAAGTGGCCAGGGGTTTCGTCGTTGATCAGCCCTTCGTTTACCCTTCGTTTTCAGGCGGCGACCGCTGGGCGTGCGGCCAGCGCGGCACTAGCCTCCTCCCCGACGACGCCCCGTTCCATGTACACGTCTTGCGTCGTGCTCGGATCGTCGTGACCGACATAGTCGGCGATCTCTCGTGCCGACAGTCCGGCGGCGTCGAGCCTCCAAATGACGTAGTGCCGCCAGTCGTGCGGGTGAAGCCCCTGGAACGGCGTTCCCTCGACCACCCGGCGGATGTACTTGCGGGTGTTGTCCGGGTCCCGCAGCGTGCCCGTAGAGGACGGGAAGCACCACGGTGATGTCGCGGCGGCATGCCGTCGCCGGAGCATGTCCATCACCCAGGCGGGGGGACGGATGCGGCGCATCCCGGCGGGACTCTTGGTGTAGTCCTGGACGATCAGCCCGACACCGGTGACCCTGATCACGGTGCCGTGGATCCAGATGGTCCCGCCGTCAAAGTCCACCGAGGTTTCCCAGTCCAGCGCCAGCAATTCACCGATCCGGCAGCCGAGTCCGGAAAGGGCCTCTTGGACGTCGACCAGGTCCCAGCGCACCGCGTCCTCCGAGTCGCGGAAGAGCTGGAGTGCACTCCCGGCGTTTCGTCCATTGACCAAACGGGGCTTCTTGCCGCTCTTGTCCTTCTTCTTGCTCAGTGACTCGATCTCGCGCACCGGATTGTCGTCGAGCGCGTCATGCCGGACCATCAGCGCGCAAGTCGCGGTCAGGACCGCCCGTGCTTGCTTGGCGGCGGCACTGCCACTCTTGTCGCGAACAGACGTCAGAACACGGTTCACAATGGACACTCGCATATCGCGCACCCGGAGGTTCGCAAGCGGACCTTCCAGATACCGCTTCCACGCCCCGTGATAGTCCTGTTTGGTCCGGGTCGCCTTGTCCGAACGATCCAACTCCGTGAAGTAGATCTCGGCCACGGCCGCGACCTTGGTATCCGGCAGGATCTCGCCGTCGCGCGAGGCTTGCGCGCGGTCTCGGAGGGCTTCGAGGAGATTGTTTACCGCTTTGCTCTTCGTCTCCCCCACTCGTTCCACGGGGCGCGCTATGCCGTCGTAATCCTTATACCGCGCCACCGCGCACCAGTTCCCGCCCTCCAATTCGAACGTCCGGATCTTGCCCCACGTCCCGAGCGGAAGGGGTGGCCGGGGCACTACGCGCCCCCTTGTTCGGCGACCCAGGCGTCGACGTCTTCAGGCCGGTAGCGGAGGTGCTTGCCGATGCGCTTGCCCGCCGGGCCGTAGCCGGTGGTGCGCCACCGGTAGAGGGTGCCGACGGGGACCCCGAGGTGGGTCGAGAGGTCTTCGACGGTCATGAGTGGCTGGTTCATGGCTGGTTCTCCTTTGCGAGTTTGTCCTTACGCTGTAGTCGTTTTCCTTCGTAGATCGCTTCGGCGATCTCGCGTTCTTCGGGGTTGTTGTGGCCGTTTCCGGTGTAGTTCCAGTGGTTGACGACGGTCACGCTGTCCGGGGTGGTGCCGAGGGCTTCGAGCGTGGCGATGTGCTGGTGGGTGCGGCGGTTGCCGCGCAGGGTGGTGAAGGTGACGGAGTAGCGCTGGGATTTGGTGAGGAAGTGGCCCCGGAAGCCGAGCATGTGTGCCCATTTCCGGAGGAACGCGAGGTCTTCGCTTGCTCCGAGTTCCCAGGCTGTGGCGATCATGCGTCGGTGGTGCGGTAGGACATCCAGGTGCTCGATCGCGCGTTCGGACCTGATAGGACGATCAGGGACTTCGCTGGTGCTGGTGCCCTTGGTGGCGTACTTGGCGATGTATCCGGCTAGCGCGCGGTCGCTGATCTCGCCGTCGTCCCTCTCGATCTGGGCGGCGTGTGCCGGGCGGATGGGCCGGACGTCGATCTGCTGGCCCCAGGTGAACACGTGCTCTGTGCTCTCGCCGTCGATCATGTATTGGCGGGAGACGTGGGTGGTTTCGACGGCCGCGCGGACGGCGTGCTCCATGAGCGTGTTGTCGACCCATGCGGGTGCGGGGTCGTGGGCGCCGTCAGGGCCGTCGAGCCGGATCACGGCGTGAAAGTGAATGAGACCGCGCTTTTGGTACTCAGCGACCTTGGCGTAGGACAGCCGCGCGTGGTCAGCGAACTCACTGACCTTGATTCCGGCCGCTCGGGCGATCTCGCGACGCAGGCGGATGGTGAACCGGTGCCACAGGTCGCCGGTGTGACCCTGCCAGAGCACAGCGCCCCGGTAGTCGTAGGTCTCAGGGTCGATCGCGGTGCCGACGCGTGTGTCAGCGTCGTGGTGGTGTTCCCCGCATCCGCAGGGGATTCGGCGGCCGGTGCGGGTGGTGCGGCGGCCGTGGACAGCGCCGAAACTCGGGGCGGTGAGGGTGACGAACAGGCGGGGCTTGTCCGCCACAGTCTCGGGGATCGACTTGCCGCCGGTCATTCCGGCCCGGATGAGGTGAAAGGCGTCGGCGGCGTAGCGGTCGGAGCAAGCGGGGCACACGGACTCGCGGCGGTTGCCGCACGGGGCGTAGACGGTCCCGGCGTGGTGGTCGAGGGTGCGGCCGGTGGCGCGGTCGGTGACGACACGGTAGCCGGACAGGTGCACCGGCTGAAGGCATCCGCCGGTCGCGGTCACGCGGTCGCGGACGCGGCGAATGTTGAGGTGGCGGGTGATGCGGGTAGCCAGTGAGGACCCGTCGTGCTCGGTGATCATGGCTCTCCATTTCGTGCGGGCGCGAGAGAGCCGGGCAAACCCCGGCACGGTCACCAAGGGGGCTGCCCGGCGAACGTGCGTGGTGCGGGAGGAACCGGTCAGGCGGTGACCGGGTGGTGGTTGATCGAAGCGTTCAGTTCGTCCACCAGCGTGGTGAGCATCGCCTCAGGCAGGTTGACCCTGGCAGTCAGATCGGCGGCCGTGACGGGCCTGCCAGCACTGTGGGCGGTCTCGGTGATGCTGGTGACCGTGGTGCGGATGCTGGCGGGGAGCTTCGCGAACGTGGCCGACGTCGGGGGCCGGGGGGCCTGGATTTCGGCCGGCATGGGCGGCGGGGAAGCCGCGGTTCGCCGCACGGTGTTCCCGCTGGTCGGGGCCGGGGCCGTGGCGAGGGCTTGTTCACGGACGCGGGTACAGGTCTGCTGAATCACCGGCATGACCTCCGCCAGGAGGAACACCACGAGCGGGATCACCAGGTGGAAGAACACCATGCCCTTGGAGACCTCGCCGTGAGCTGGTGCGAGTCCGGCCCAGACGTTGGCCACCAGGGTGGCGCCCAGCAGAAGGCGCTTGAGGTAGCGCACGGGCTTGGCGTTCGTGGTGACGCCGTGGGAGAGCATCGAGGCTTCCCAGCGGAGCAGGGTCACCAGGATGCCCGCGAGCGCGGGTTCGGCCAGCCACGCCCCCCACCACAGCGGATCGGTGATCGGCCGGTCACCGGCGAGGAAGTCGTGCACGCCGGTGGTGGTGAACCCGAGCCCGATCGCGAGGAACACCCACATGGTTCGGGTGATCGAGGCCCGGAACCGGTCGGCGGTCACCGCGCCCAACATCGGATCGGTGGACAGCCGGTGCACGTCGCGGGCTTCGTCGAGCTGATCGGCCAGCGCGCGGACCCGGCGGGAACGTGGGGTGTCCTCGCCCTCGATCTTGCGTTTCCGGAACATGATGTTGCCTCCTTCCAGGGGGATGGACGGGCGAGGCGCCCGTGGCACGACGGAGATCTCACGTGTCCCGCGAGGACTCCGTGCCTGCCGGTGAAGCGGTCTGGATGTAGCGGGCTTGCGCGTCGAGCATGGCCGCGAGGTAGCGGGCGAACTCCGGCGGCATCGCCAGTTCCCATGCCCGGTCCGGTTTTCCCGGCGGGGACTGGCTCACCCGCAGCAGCACCGTGGACGCGGTACCGGAGACGGCCGTGTTCGTGACCGTCGCGTGCTCGAACCGCACACCCTCGATCGAGCGAAGCGGGTAGATCGCTAGCCCGTCCTCCAATGTGGACACCGCCGAGTGCCACACGTCGGATTCCGGGCCTGGCAGGGATTCCTTGTCATTCACGGCTCATCCCTTACTGCCGTTGCTCGCGTGATCCGGATTGACCTGATCGAGCCTCTTCAACGCTTGCGCGATTAGCTCTTCGGCTTCCCGGGTTGCCGTGATCCGGCGTGTCTTGAGGTCCGCGAAGGCGCTATCGGACATGTTGTGCTCGTCTCCGGTCGCGAACCAAGTTCCGGTTACCAGGCCATTGAGGGCCACCTTCAAGTGGCCACAGATATCTTGGTGCATGTCTGCGAAGCTGTTCCCGTACGCCATGGCGAGTGTCCTTTCTGGTCAATCGCGGGTGTAGTGGATGACCTGATACGTTCCGGCGCCATTGCGTTCCGCGTGCCACTCCTTCCAGATCCCGACCGTCAGTCCGACGTAGACGACGACCGTTCCGCCGACCGCGAGGACGGTCCACCAGAAACCCCGGATGAGCACGCCTTCGAGGATGACGGCGAGCGCGGCGACACCAGTGATTTTGAGCCAGAGCCAGAGAAGTTTGAGCGTGATCACTGGTCGTTCTCCTTCTGTTTGGCGATTTCGAGGGCGAGGAGGTAAAGCTCGTCCGGGGTGACGGTCTCGTGGTCTCCCTTGCGGAGGCCCAGGTGTTTTCGGGCACGGCTGTAGGGGAACGAGCTATAGACCTTGACCCGGGCACCTGACGGCCCCCTGCCGTGAAGCGTGATGTGCAGATCTCCCGCACTGGTGTGCCACCAGTCGCCGTGCAGTCCGGTGAGCGAGTGCGTCCAGACCAGGAGCGAGCCGATCACGGTCACCGGGTCACGTCCTACGCTCGGCTGAATGCTGACGCTGGACGTTCCCGGCGTCAGGCACACCGAGGCCGGTTCCGGTGCTGGTGTCTCCCGGATCAACCGGGTGGCGATCGCTGCGAGTTTGGCGACCCCTTCGAGTGAAACGAGTGCCGTTGTCATGATCGTGTCCTTTCTGGACGGTCAGGCGGCGAAGGGGACGAGCACGCCACCCGGTTCGTCGTCATCGAAGTGCGGGGTGCACAGTCGGACGAGTTCGTCAATGTCGTCGTCGGTGCTGTAGCCCGCGCGGACGCGGATCGGGGTGCGGGACTTCTCCGAGGTGCGGTAGCCGATGCCCTCGCAGCCCTCTTCCGGGATCTCGTCGGCGAGAGCGCCACGAAGCCGCGCGTCCTCCCCGAGCACCATGTCCACATAGGAGGCCGAGCCGGTGCGCAGCGAGATCCGGCGGGTGAACAGATCCCGCACCGGCACGGTGTCCTTCGTCGGTTCCTGGACGTAGGCCACGACCGCGAACCCGGCCGCGCGGCCCTGCGTGAGGATCTCCGCGAGAATCCGGTTCACCTGGCTGATCGTGGAGCGGCTGCCACCGAGCGCGGTGAGCATCGCCAGTTCGTCGATCATCAGGACTTCGAACGGGGTCTCGGCCGAGGGAGTGAACTTGCGCTTCTTCTGCGCCTTCAGGTACGCCTGACGTTCCCGCATCCGGTCCCGGAACTCCAGCAGCAGCCCGAGCATCGGATCGACGTCCTCGGGACCGGTGCCGTCGTCGTACTCGACGTCGTCGTCGGCGGAGGTGGCGTGCCGGTAGAACAGCGGCTTCCCACGCTCGGTCTCCATGCCTCCCTTGGGATCGATCATCCAGATCCGGGCGACCTGTTCCCGGATCATCGGCCCCATCGCCCGAAGCGGGTTCCACAGCAGCGACCCCTTGCCGGAACCGGTCGCGCCGGAGATCAGCCAGTGGTGACCGAGCAGCGGTTCAGCCCAGATCTCGCCCTGTTCGGTGTCGCCCAGCTCGATCGCCTTCAGGTCGACCTCATCCACCTCGCCGGGGATATCGGCCGGGGGGATCACGTCGTCGAACGGGTTGCCGTGCACCAGCGTGATCGTCAGGATCCGGGGCTTGCTGCCCTTCTCGATCGCGATCACGTCCGCTCCGAGCGCGGCGGCTAGCTCCTCCTGGACGTCCTGGAAGACACGCAGCGACTGCCCTTTGACGAACTTGACCTTGAGGACGTCGATCGACGGGGTGGGCGCGGCGACCCGGAGCAGGCGGGGCACGAGGAGTTCGCCGGTGCGGCGGTCCTGCCCCACCAGGTTGCAGTACTCCAAGGACTCTTTCCAGGACCGGCCGATGTAGCGGGTCCAGCGACGGCGGACGGCACGAAGCCGCGGGGACGCCACCGCCATGTAGGAGTCTTTGTGCAGGTAGCGCCAGGACAGCCCGGCACCGACCAGCCCGGCCACCGCGCTACCGGTGGTCACCGCGCCCAGCTCGACGACGCTCGTGCCGAAAACGGCCGGCATAGCTGTGACGCCGGGGTGGCGCAGCATCCAGCCCGCGCATCGGGCCGGGATCGGGGTCTTCCCGCTCGGACGGCGGGTCTTGGACTTCGAAGTCTTCATCGGTAGATCTCCTGTGCTTGATGGACACAGGAGGGCCGCAGAACCCCGGACACTGGACGCGGGGGTCTACGGCCCTCACTACGTCCAGACGGATCGGTCATGCGGTTGTCGGTACTACGGTCCGGCGGTCAGCGTCGCCGGGCAGCGGGCTTCTTCTTCGCTCCGCCAGCGAACAGCGGTTTCGCCGCTTCCACAGTTGTGATCGCGGTCGCGACCTTGCGGGCGGCTTCGGTGTGCTGCTTGCCGCACCCGGCGACCCGGTTGGACAGGCGAGTCATCGCCGTCCGGAGCTTCTTCATCGCGTTGTCCAGCTCGGTCAACTTGCCGTCGATCTGGTTGGTGCTCATCGGTTTCTCCTCGGTGCTCGGTTCAGAACCACGTCTTCTTGGCCAGTCGCTTGCATTCCGGGCAGTAGGTCGCGAACACGTAGCCGAAGCACGAGGTCTCGACTTCGGACACGTTCGCGGTGATCCCGCACGCGGCGGTCATCTGACCGGACCAAAACGACTGCTCCACAGCGATGTGGACAAGGTCTTCTTCGCGGGTGGTCATCAGACTCGCCAGCCCCGCGAGATCAGTTCCGCCTTGCGCTTGAGTGCCACCTCCCGGAGTTCGTCCAGCGCACCGGACGCCTTCCGGAGATCGGCCTGTACCTCGGACTTGCTTGGGACCTGCCATCCCTCGAACCGGTCCGCCGTGGCGCCCTTGTCGTCCAGGGACTTCCCGAGCTTGCCCACCTCGTCGAACGCTTTGCGGACCTCATCGAGCGCGAACTCGAATTCGACGAACCGGGCCTTGTTGACGTTGTTGATCGTCTGCGACGTCATCACGATGCCTTTCGCTTGCGAGAACAGGGAATCGGCGCCAGGGAGCGCCACTGACGTGCCTTCACCTTGGTGGCCTTGGGCACCAGGACCGCGTTACCCGGCCCTTCGTATCCGTGGTGGGTGTAGACGTGCACACCTCCCTTCGTCAGCCACTTCACGGTCAGGAGCTGGTGCACGGCCTCCTCCTCGGGGCGGGGGGCGACCTCGATCGTCTTGCGGGCGACCAGGTGGTACACCCGCTCCGAGGGGCCGACCAGCACATACCCGGTGTTCTCCGCAACCTGTAGCACCTTCTCGATCAGAGTCATGTCGTTGATCGGCGGGGCAGCCGGTCCCGTCGTCACCGGCTCATCCACCGGATTCCCGAACAAGTCCACCGCGCCCGTCATCGCTTCCCCCGCGTGCCGACCACCGCCAGCAACCCCAGGACCAGAGCAACCACCCCGGCCACCGGCATCGCGATTACCAGTGCCGCGACCAGGAGCAGCCACAGCGGGTAGAATGTCGCCTTTGCGAAACTCGTCTCCATCACATTCCTCACATTCGCCATTGGCGACCGCACACGTTGCAGGTCGCGATACGCGTGGGGGACAACCAGAAATTTGCCGAACACACGTGATTGGTCTCAGGAACTCCGCTTCGGGCCGTTAGGGTCGAACGATGAAAGACCACTCCGCAGAGCGTCCACAGCAGACTTAGCCATTGCTCTTCACTCCTTCCACGCTTTTTCCGATCGCGTGAATTTCCTGGTTGATTCCGATCAGTTCTTCGATCACTCGATTAGTCCGAGACCGCGCATCAGAGTCCACTCCGCGCGCCAAGCTCACCGCCTGGTCCAGCTCTCGGATCACTTCGCGGACTCCGCGATAGGTGCTCTCGTACGCGCCGAGGAGGAGGCTCACGCGTTCGTTCACTTCTCCTTCCTCCGGTCTTCATAGGTCTCGACATCTCCGAGGCGGCGACGAATCGCGCCAAGTTCGGCGGTTACATTTCCCAGGTCATCGAGCATCCTGCGGTTCGCGAGACGGGAATCCCGGTCCGCGATCTCCACCAGCGTCGCCACCTCTTCCAAGTTGCGCGCAGCACTTTGCAGCGCCTTGAACGCCCCGTCGTACGCCTCCACGATTTCAGCCTTCAGTACTTTCGTGATCATTCGTCGTTCCCTCCGGTCGACCAATCCCCTTCCGTCAAGTGCAGCCAAGGCCACTCATTCAACTGTGCAGCCAAAATTTCGTGCTCACCCATCTTTAAACCCTTCACTTCGTCTATGACGGATACACCCGCCGGTTCCTGACGAGATGGGGTCAGGAACCAAAGCGCGTAGCCGTATTAGGCGCGTTTTTGGGCATAGTTAGGCTCACTATGTATTTATCAATGATCAGAAGAATTCAATGCCCGAATGGGCAGATTGCCGATTTGGCGGTATTGATGCGACGCGTGATCAGATCAGCGGCTTCATTCCGGCCGCACCCCAGGCGACACCCGAGACGGTCTCACCCCGGTCGTTCTTGAACGAGTACGGCGTCACGCGCGGGTCGATCAACTCGACGCGGGTCATGTCGTCTTCCGAGAAGCCCTCGCCGGGGTCGGCATCGAGGGTCACGCGGATCTCCTCGCCCTTCTCGCCCTTGGCCTTCACCATGAGCGCCACCACGAACTTGGCGTTGCCCTCGCGGTCGGTCACGGTCTCGTCGCGGCCGTCGACCTTGCGCATCTTCATCTCCGGGTTCTCCGAGACCGTGAGCCGGTAGCCCGCCAGGTTCACCGGGATGTTCCTCATGTCTGCCTCCTCGTAGCTGGTATCGTGTTACATATCTACTATGTGCTGACAGACCAGGTAAGTCAACGCATACCAACTTACTCACTCGAATGGACTAAGGACGGCAGGCCATGAGCAGCAATGACCGAAGTGCCACGAAGCCCGCTCCGCAGTACATGCAGATCGCGGAGGATCTACGTCAGCAGATCCGCGTTGGCCTTCTTCCGGTCGACGGACCCGTGCCGAGCGCTGCTGCTCTCTGCAAGCAGCACGACGTCAGCATGATCACGAGCAAGAAGGCACTTCAGCTCTTGCAGAGCGAAGGTCTGCTCTACAGCGTTCCCGGGAAGGGGACCTTCGTTGCCGAGATGAAGCGAATGGTCCGAACCATGCCGTTCCGTCACTTCCAGGCAGCCGAGAGGACCTACGTTCATGAGGCTGGGAGGGCGGGACGAACGCCAACCGCAGAGCATGAGACCCGGGTCATTGACGCACCTGACTGGGTCGCGCGGCGACTTGAGATTCAGCTCGGGGATGCCGTCACTGAGACCAAGTACCAGATCTCGGCAGACGGTCGCCCAATGAGCATGTCGACGTCGTGGGAGCCGCGCAGCATCACCGGAGGTACCAGCATCGAGCATCCGCACGAGGGGCCGCACGCCACACATGGGCTCAATGCCCGGTTCGCTGCCATCGGCTGGACGCTCGCCCAAATCGAAGAGAACCTTGTAGTTCGTGAACCAACAACCATCGAGGTTGGAACCCTCGCGATCCCTCCGGGTGTCGCGGTCGTCGAGATCAGGCAGACTGTGCGTGCAACGCATGACGACACCGATGACCTTGTCCCCATCGAGGCCGCAGACATCGTCTTTCCGAGCGATCGATACGAGTTCACGTACCTCATGGACCGACCCAGGTAGGACGACCGAATGAGCCACCATGCCGAAGCCGAAGATGCGCCTTACGTCACGGACGCTCTGGGTTCAGTCGACCCGGAGCGTCCGTACGGCGAGGCGACACCGCATGAGGTCATTCCTGACTTTGGAGAGACGTACCCGGTCCGGCTAAACGGATGCCCCAACTGTGGGTATCGCGACGTGGCTTTCACGGCGTCGCGGTGCTACCACTGCAAAGCCAAGTTCACCCCGGCGAGCGACCTGCCGCCCCGCGCTACTTAAGGGCTTCGAGCCCCAGCAGCGGTACCGTTCAGTTCGAAACACCCCTTGATCGCAACGTGGGCCAAACCTCGCGATCAAGGGGTGTTTCCCTGGATGGGGCCTACAGTTGGGCGGTCCGGTGGATGTGAAGGGGGCAAATTCATGGCTGAACCGGCATACGTGACCATTGCGGATGCCTACGCACGCCGTATCCGCGATGGAGAGCTCTCGCCCGGGAGCCAGCTTCCAAGCTATCCGGAGATCGCGAGCGAGTACGGAGTGTCCGACATTGTCGTTCGGAAAGCCCTAGGTCTCTTGCAAAGTCAGGGCCTAATTCGGTCCGTCCGACGTCGCGGTGTCTTCGTCGCCGATCCGGAGAATCTCGCCCTCCCGCCCGTCGAACGCCAGCCGCATCACAGCGCGACGTCGGATGATGAGTCCAATCAGGACGCTACGCGGGAGTCATTGAACGACTACGCGCGCGCACTCGACGATCTCCGCGAGACGCAAGTCAGGCAGCATGCCGAGACGCTCCGAAGCTTCGCCGAGGTCAATCAGGGCATAGCCGAGATCAATACTCTGCTGCGGGCTTTGATCGACAAGGCCTGACGCCGCGTCCGGTCGCCCGTCATGACGCTCGCGTGTTCAGAGTTTCATTACTTGTTCAAGGCGGCCCCTCCGGGGCCGCTGGCCAGGGTGTTTGATCCACGGGCAAGCCCCGCCGGGGCGTGCGGGCTGGCGCCCGGTCCCCGGCGGTCGCCCGTGGAAAAGCCAGCCAGCGACCCACCCGTCGGAGGGGCCGTCAACAAGGGTTCGAACCGTGGACCAGGGAATACGGCAGTGCCGGCGTGGCCCCGCGGCGAGGTTCCGTCAACAAGCAATGTCCTCGCCGGACGGGCAGGCCTCCGGGATGGGCGAGGAGAGCGCGGAACTCGCGGTCGTGTGTGCTTCCTCGTCCATCCCACCGACCTCCCAGAGGGCTATCACGCCGTGTCAAGGGGGCGGCAGGCAGGCAAGCGCGCCTAGGTTGATGCGTGCCCCCTTGACACGGCGTGATCGGGCTTGCGCCAGGTCGATGGGATGGACGAGGAAACCCCCACTTGCAGGTGGATCAAAGCAACTCCCACTCCCCCATGAGATGCGCTGTTGCCGCGCCGCCCATCCCGTGTTCCGTCAGATGGCCGTTGGGATGACGTGCCCATGGAACCTCCGCCGCATCCCTGAACGACAACCCGACGCTGACTTTGTCCGCAACGAGGTCCGCCCATGACGAAGATCCGAGCTGTCCGAGCTTGCTACCTTCGCGGAGCTGCTTTGACAGCTTCACCCTCCCCATCCCTTTGACCACCCGAATGGGGGTATACAGCTCATCTGCGGCAGTCGCTTCAAGGCTCTTACGAACGCGGACAAGTTCGCGGGCAACACCCGTTGGTCCTAGCGCACTGTAGGGAACCGTGATTGCCTTTTGCAGCCAGTGAATCTGGCAAACCACTGTTACCGCATAGATCGGCAAACCGCTTTGGTTGCCAAACATGATTCGAGGGACGTCACCGTCGGTTTCGATCCAGATTGCAACCTGTGACGCTTGTGCTCGGTGCTGCGCCTTGCGGCGGTCCTCTTCAAGTTGCGTCGCCTGCCGGACTTGCTTCTTGAGATGCTGGACCTGACCAAACGCAGCCTTCGCCGCGAACCCAGCAGCAATCAGGGCTCCGGTCGTACTGACGCCCGCAATCCAATCCGGCAACGTCCCCAACGCGATCGACACAGCATGATCCTACTGTCGCGGACTTGTGCGACCGGGGCGCCAAGACCAGCAAGCCAGCCCATCGTTAACCCATCGCAATCACTGCGAAACCATGACTACCAACGACCGCTGACTCGAATTTCCAAATGCGAACCTTGCTGGTCACGTTGGATATTGACTGTCCACAACAGACAATGACAAGTGTGTCGCTCTAATCTCTAGGTCGCAGGTTCAAGTCCTGCCGGGGGCACGTCGCAGAGGGGAACGGGATGGGAGGGGCCGCACAGGCCCCTCCACCCGCGAAGTGATCCCGCCTACAACCGCACCGGTGGGCAAGTACTCAAGCAAAGCCGGATTCGGTTGCTCATTGACCACACTCACTTTGAGGACGGCACGCGGGTTTCGCCGTCATGGCCCGATATTCGTTGTGGCGAGGGAATTCCGCGCCGGGACGGCTACCGAACCGTCGAGTACGCGCCCCCGGCCAGGTCCTCGACGAGGGTGGGGCCGGTCGGGGTCCAGCCGAGCAGCTCCTGTGTGCCGGTGCTGGTCGCCGCGAGGTTCAGGGTGAAGAACGTGCCGATCCACCCGAAGTGCTCCTGGACGTCGTCCGCCGGGATCGAGGCGACGGGCAGGTCGAACGCGCGGCCGATCGCCTCCGCGATCTCACGGGTCGGCACTCCCTCCTCCGCGACCGCGTGCAGGCGCGCGCCCGAGGGTGCTTTCTCGAGGCCGAGCCGGACCATGCGGGCGGCGTCGGTGACGTGCACGGCGGCCCAGCGGTTGGTTCCGTCGCCGGGATACCCGGAGACGCCCTTCTGCCGGGCGATCCCGGCGAGGATCGCGATGAACCCGTGGTCGCGGGTGCCGTGCACGGTCGGCGAGAACCGCAGGCTCACCGGGTGCACACCGCGGGCGGCGAACTCGAGCGCGAGGTTCTCGCTGCCGCCGCGCGGCGAATCCGGGCCGTGGGCCGGGGAGGCGTCGGCTTCGGTCACCGGCCTTCCCTGCGTGACTCCGGCGATTCCCGACGCCAGCAGGAACGGTCGGCCGCTACCCGCGAGCGCCTCGCCGATGGCCTGGACGGCGGCCCGCTCGGCCGCGTTCGACACGGCCGGGTTGGCGAAGTCGTGCTTGTTCGCGAGATGGATGACGGCCTCGGCCTTCTCGGCGCCGACGCGGAGGCCACCGAGGTCGTCCAGGTCTCCCCTGCGGACGCGGACACCCTTCGCTTCGAGTTTCCCGGCGGACGCGGCCGACCTGGCCAGGCCGCTGACCTCGTGTCCGGTGGCCAGCAGTTCGTCGACGACGGCGGAGCCGATCCAGCCGGAGGCCCCGGTGACGAATACACGCATGACGCGCTCTCCTTCAGCATTGTGGTGATGTCAGCGACAGACGTCAGTCACTGACATCACCACCGTACGCCTGCATGTCAGCCACTGCCATCACTAGACTCGTCCTCATGGCGCGCTGGCAACCGGGAGCCCCGGAGCGGCTACAGAAGGCCGCGCTCGAACTGTTCACGACCCGTGGGTTCGAACAGACGACCGCGGCGGAGATCGCGCAGGCGGTCGGATTGACCGAGCGCACCTTCTTCCGCCACTTCAGCGACAAGCGCGAGGTGCTCTTCCACGGTCAGCAGCTGCTGGTCCAGGCGTTCGTCGACGGCGTGGCCGCCGCCCCACCGGAGGCGTCGCCGCTCGAAGTGGTCGCCTTCGCCCTGCGGTCGGTGTCGCACTTCTTCCCGGACGAGCGCCGCCCGCAGTCCCGCACGCGCCAGTCCGTGATCGACCGGCATCCCGCGCTGCGAGAACGGGAGCGGCACAAGATGACCACCCTCGCCACGACGGTCGCCGACGCGCTCCGTACCCGGGGTGTCGGCGAACTCCAGGCGAAGCTGGCGGCGGAGTCGGGCATGACCGTGTTCGGGATCTCGTTCGTCCTGTGGCTTCGCGAAAGCGAGGAAAGATCCCTCGCCGACATCACGGACGAGGTGTTCGGCGAACTGCTGGACCTGGCAGGCGAGGCGGCCGACGGCGTTCGCGCCTCAGTCGCCAAGGCTCCGTAACGCCACGAGTACTTCGTCAGCGACGTCGAGCCGGGCTTCCACCTCCGACACCTTCGCGGCCACTCGCCGGTACGTGGCCCGGCCGCGGGCACTGAGGTGGACGAGCACCCGGCGCCTGTCGGCGGCGTCGACCTCGCGATAGGCCTGCGCGGTGGTCACCAGTTTGTCGACCACCCTGGTGAGGGTCGGCCCAGTGGCCAGTGTCCGGTCGGCGAGATCGGCCATGGCGAGGCCACCCTTCCCGCTCAGCACGTCCAGCACCAGCCATTGGTCGAGGGTCAGGCCTTCCTTGGCGAGCACCTCTTCCACCCTGGCGGCGACGGCGCGCGCGGCACGGGTGAGCGAGCCGGTCAGCGACAGTCCGGCGGTCGCGACGCCGCGTGTCCCCATATCCCGTCCCCTTGCCAAAACCGGACACCCTCGCAATACTTCCAGGTGAAAGTATTTTGACCTTACCGGGCCACCGCACGGAGCGCCATGCCCCCACGTCTCGCCACGCGGTCCCGCGACGACACCTGGCGGGTGGCCATGGTGGTCCCGTTGCGGGGGCCCGCCGGGCTGTTCGGCCCGTCCTGCGAGGCGATCACCGAGCTGGCCGTCCACGAACTCAACGAAGCGGGCGGCATCCTCGGCAGGCGGGTCGAGGCCGAAGTGGTCGACGGCGGCGGCACGCCGGCGCAAGTGGCGGGCGACCTGCGGCGGCTCGTCGAGGACGGCCGGGTCGACGCGGTGAGCGGCTGGCACATCTCGTCGGTGCGGCACGCGCTCGCGCCGGTCGTGGCCGACAGGGTGCCGTACGTGTACACCTCGCTCTACGAAGGCGGCGAGCGCCGCTCGGGCATCTTCTGCACCGGCGAGACACCGCGCTGTCAGATCGAACCGGCGTTGCGCTGGCTGCGCGACCAGCTCGGCCTCCGGCGCTGGTTCGTCGTGGGCGACGATTACGTCTGGCCGCGCCGGTCGGCGCTGGCGATCCGGCAGTACGCCAAGGAACTCGACCTGACCATCACCGGCGAAGCGTTCGTGGGACTCGGCGCGGGCGATATGTCCACAGTGGTCCGTTCGGTCGAACAGTCCACAAGCGACGGTGTGCTCATGTTGCTGGTCGGGCAGGACGCGGTGCGCTTCAACCGCGCCTTCGCCGCACGCGGGCTCAGCGAGCGGCTGGTCCGGTTCAGCCCACTGATGGAGGAGAACATGCTCCTCGCGAGCGGCGCGAACGCCACCGGCCGCCTCTATGTCTCCGCCGCCTACTTCCGGTCCATGGTCACCGCCGACGCGATGGACCTGCTCGGCCGGTACGTCGACCGGAACGGCCCGGGCGCCCCGGCGCTGAACAACGCCGCCGAATCCTGTTACGAGGGGCTGCACACGCTGGCGGAACTCGTCCGCCGGGCGGGTACGCCGGAGTTGCCCGCGCTCAACGCGGCGATCGACGGCGTCGCCTACCACGGGCCGCGCGGCACGGTCGAGTTCCGCGGGCGGCAGGCCGACCAGCACGTCCATCTCGCGGTCGCCGACGGCTACGACTTCGAAGTCCTCACCCGGCTCTGAAATCCGCACTCTTGACTCGCCACGGCACACCACATACTTTCATTTGAAATTATTCCAAGTGACGTCGATTACCCGGAGGTGAGCATGGGCGACGTGGGCCTGCTCTACGTCGGCGCCGCCTTGATGGTCAACGGCCTGATGCTGCTCGGCCGGATACCGCCCCGGTCGGCGGCGGTGCTGAACCTGTTCGTGGGCGCACTGCAGTGCCTCACCCCGACCGTGCTGATCCTCCAGGCGGCCGGGGATCCGGACGCGATCCTCGCCGCGTCCGGCCTGTACCTGTTCGGCTTCACCTACCTGTACGTCGGTATCGCGAACCTTGCCGGCCTCTCCCCCGAAGGCATCGGCTGGTTTTCGCTCTTCGTGGCGGGCGCCGCCACGGTGTACGCGGGAATCGCGTTCTGGCACGACCACGATCCGGTGTTCGGTGTCATCTGGCTGTCCTGGGCGCTGTTGTGGACGTTGTTCTTCCTGGTGCTCGGCCTCGGCATGGAGCGGCTGACGCGGTTCACCGGCTGGACCGTCCTCCTGCTCAGCCAGCCGACCTGTTCGGTGCCCGCCTTCCTCGGCCTCACCGGCGCCTACCGCAGCGACGGCGGCACCGCACTGCTGGCGGCCGCGATCCTGGCGGCACTGGTCGCGGCGAGCGTGGTGCTCACCTCGCGGCGGCCGCTGCCGTCCTCGAATCCCACCGAGATAAGGAGTTCTCATGCGACACGGTGACATTTCCGCGAGCCCGGACACGGTCGGCGTCGCGGTGGTCAACTACAAGATGCCGCGGCTGCACACCAAGGCCGAGGTCCTCGCCAACGCCCGCAAGATCGCCGAAATGGTGGTGGGCATGAAAACCGGCCTCCCCGGGATGGATCTGGTGGTGTTCCCGGAGTACTCGACCCAGGGCATCATGTACGACCCCAAGGAGATGTACGAGACCGCGGCGACCATTCCCGGTGAGGAGACCGAGATCTTCGCCGCCGCCTGCCGGGAGGCGCGGACGTGGGGCGTCTTCTCCATCACCGGCGAGCGGCACGAGGATCATCCCCGCAAGCCTCCGTACAACACCCTCGTGCTCATCAACGACGCCGGCGAGATCGTCCAGAAATACCGCAAGATACTGCCGTGGTGCCCGATCGAGGGCTGGTACCCCGGCGACGAGACCTACGTCAGCGACGGGCCCAAGGGCATGAAGATCTCGCTGATCATCTGCGACGACGGGAACTATCCGGAGATCTGGCGGGATTGCGCGATGAAGGGCGCCGAGCTGATCGTCCGCTGCCAGGGGTACATGTACCCGGCCAAGGAACAGCAGGTGCTGATGGCCAAGGCGATGGCGTGGGCCAACAACTGTTACGTGGCCGTGGCGAACGCCGCCGGATTCGACGGCGTGTACTCGTATTTCGGCCATTCCGCGATCATCGGCTTCGACGGCCGCACACTCGGCGAGACCGGCGAGGAGGAATACGGGATCCAGTACGCGCAGCTGTCCGTTTCGGCGATCCGGGACGCACGGACCTACGACCAGTCGCAGAACCACATTTTCAAGCTGCTGCACCGTGGTTACACCGGCGTTCAGGACGCGGACGAGGGCGACAAGGGGGTCGCGGACTGCCCGTTCGACTTCTACAAGCTCTGGGTGACCGACGCGAAGAAGGCGCAGGAGAAAGTCGAGTCGATCACCCGCGACACGATCAGTCCTCGTCACCCAGGATCAGCACGGTGAGGCGAATCCCGCGCGACTTGTGAAGCGGCTCGTGAGTGGTAATGACGGTTCTAACCGTCATTACCACTCACGACCCACTGCGAGCCGCCCCTAGACTCGTGGCCATGGACAGGATCGACCGCGGCAGCCGGGTGATGGGCGCGGCACCCGCGACCGTCTACAACGCTCTGCTCGACCGCGAAGCCCTGCGGTCGTGGCTGCCACCGCAAGGGATGCGCGGCCGGATCGACCGGTGGGATCCCCGCCCTGGCGGTGGTTTCCGGATGACCCTCACCTATCTCGACGCCTCCGAAAGCCCCGGCAAATCCTCGGACGCCACCGACGTCGTCGAGATCGCCTTCGCCGAACTGGTGCCGCCCAAGCGCGTGGTGCAGCGGGCGGTGTTCGAGGCCGAGGACCCGGCTTTCGCGGGAACCATGACGATGGTCTGGGAGCTCGCCGCGGCGGGTGACGGCACCGAGGTGACCGTCACCGCCACGGATGTCCCGCCGGGCATCGGCCAAGCCGACCATGAGGCCGGAATCGCGTCCTCGCTGGCCAACCTGGCCGCCTACGTCGAAGCCAGATGAGCCGGGCTCAGCCCACGACATCCACCGACGAGAGTACACAGTGGACACTGGCGCGCTCATCTACAGCTCGGCCGCCGTGATGGTCCCTTTTCTCACGCCCGCGCCACACGATCCCGCTCCCTCGTGGCCGGCCCGGACCTCCACCCGGCGGCGATGATCACCGCGGCGACGGCGGCCAGCGTCACCGGCACGGCCAGCGCCGCGCGGAAACCACCGAGCGCGGCCTCCGGGGAGCCACCCGCGCCGAGGACGGCGACGTTCACCGCGGTCACCGCGGACAGCCCGAGCGCCGCGCCGAACTGGAAGGCCGTGTACAGCAGGCCGCCCGCCAGTCCCTGTTCGACCTCGGCGATGCCGTCGGTGGCGACGATCGTCAGCGGACCGTAGGCCAGCGCGAACCCGAGCCCGAGGATGATCATCGACGGGAACATCGCCGCGTACGTCCAGTCGAGACCCAGCGGCGTGAAGAGCGCGTACGCCAGGGTGGCGAGCACGAGGCCGCCGAAGATCACCCGCGTGTTGCCGAATTTCGCCACCAGCCGCGGGGTCAGCGTCGGCGCGAGCACAGCGTCGATCCCGACCACCAGCAGCGCCAGGCTCGTTTCGAGCGTCGACCAGCCCCGCAGTTCCTGCAGGTACAGCGTGACCAGGAACTGGAACCCGAAGAACGAGCCCGCGAAGAGCAGCGCGGCGGCGTTCGCCCGCACCAGCCGTCCAGACTTCAGGATGCCCAGCCGCACCAGCGGGGCGGGTGAGCGGCGTTCGATGGCGACGAAGGCCGCGAGCGCTGCCACTCCCCCGGCGAAGGACGCGATCGTCCAGCCCCAGCCCTGTCCGGGATGTTCCAGCCGGACCACGGCGTAGGCGATCAGCAGCATCGCCGTGGTCACGGTGACCGCTCCGGCGAGGTCCAGGCGCCGCGGCACGCGATCCCGTCCGGCGGGTTCCTTGATGAGCCAGAGCGCGGCGAGCAGGATCAAGGCCGAGAGGATGACCGGCGTGAAGAACACCCACCGCCAGTCGATCCGGGCCAGCAGCCCGCCGATGACCAGGCCCAGCGAGAACCCGCCCGCGGCCGTACCGGCGTAGAAGAGCAGCGCCTTGTTCCGCTTCGGTCCCTCTTCGAAGCTCGTGGTGATGATCGACAGGCCCGCCGGTGTCATGAAGGCCGCCGCGACCCCGGTGACGAACCGGGCGAGCAGCAGCATCCAGCCCTCGGTCGCGAATCCGCCGAGCCCGGAGAACACGAGGAACACCACCAGCCACAGCAGGAACATGCGGCGGCGGCCGTACAGGTCGGCTGCCCGGCCGCCCAGGAGCATGAACCCGCCGTACCCGAGCACATAGGCACTCACCACGCCGCTCAGCGTCGCGGTCGACAGGCCGAGTTCGGCCCGGATGGACGGCAGCGCCACGTTCAGCATCGCGACGTCGATGCCCTCCAGGAAGATGGCGCCGCACAGCACCAGGAGCACACCCCAGGCCCGTCCGCCCATCCGGTCGGCGGCGCGCGGCGGTGTTCGCGTTGTGATCAAGTCGGATCTCCCTCAGTGGACACGCGACCGACGGTTACTCATCGGCCGGTCAGTTCCCTCTTGTAACCAAGGGGATCTTCCGTCACCATCGATGACCATGGAAGAAGGCACTTTGAACTCACCCAGTCGTTGTGAACTCACCGAGGCGGACTACGAGGCCTTCCAGTGGGACACCCGCGAGGACTGTGAGGTCCGCCAGATCCTGGACCGGGTGGCGGACAAGTGGTCTCTCCTGGTCATCGCGCTGCTCGACCGGAACACCCTCCGGTTCACCGAGCTGAAGGACAAGATCGACGGCATCAGCCAGCGCATGCTCACCACCACGCTGCGGCACCTGGAACGCGACGGGCTCGTCGAGCGGACCGTCTACCCGGTCGTGCCGCCCCGGGTCGAGTACGCGCTGACGCCGCTGGGCATGACGCTGCACAAGACGATCCGCTCGCTGGTCACCTGGACCGAGGAACACCAGAACGAGATCGCCGTCGCGCGCGCCCGGTACGACCGGCGCGTCGGCGCCTGAGGAGCCGCATGGCCAGGCTGTCCGGCGGGGATCCGTCACTGCTGCGGCGGCTCAACGCCATAGCGGTCCTGCGGGCGTTGTACGCGGCCGAAGAACTCACGCTCGCCGAACTGGTCAAGGCGAGCGAGGTCTCCCGGCCGACGGTCGAGGAGATCGCCGCCGACCTCGGCGGGCAGGGGCTGGTCGAGGAGGTCCCACTCGCCCCCGGCGCGCCGCGGCCGGTGGGCAGGCCGGCCAAGCGGTACCGGTTCCGGCCCGAGGCCGGGCACGTCGCCGGGCTCGAGGTCGGCCCGCACAAGGCGTTGTGCCTGGTCGCCGACCTGCGCGGCGACGTCGTCGGCCGGGCAGGGGCCGACCTCACCCCGGAGATGCCCGCCCCCGATCGGCTCGGCGTCGCGCACCGGGTGCTCGGCGCCGCCGTATCGGGCCGCCCGAATCTGCGGGTCCTCGGTGTCGGCACCATCGGGGTGGTGTCCGGCGGCAAGGTCGTCCGCGGCGAACTCCTTCCCGGCTGGACCGGTCTCGACCTGCCCGCGGAATTCGGCGGCGGCTGCCCGGTGCTGGCGGCCGACGACACCAAGCTCGCGACGCTGGCCGAGCACTGGCGCGGGGCCGCGCGCGGCGTCGACGACATGGTCTACGTGCAGGCGGGCCGGACCGTGTCGCTGGGCCTGCTACTGGGCGGGAAGCTGCACACGGGACACCACGACGCGGCGGGCGAGATCGGGATCCTGCGGCGGGCAGGCCGGTACACGTTGCCCGACAGGTTCGTCGAGCTCGTCGCCGCCACCGTGCTCACCGTCGACCCGCAACTGGTGGTGATCGGCGGGGCGGACGACCTGCTGGCGACGCCGCTGCGGGCCGAACTGGCCAGGCTGTGCCTGTTCCCGGTGCGCGTCGAGACGTCGACGCTCGGCGACGACTCGGTGGCGCTCGGCGCGGTGCGGCTGGCGCTCAGCCGCGTCGAGCACGAGTTGTTCAGTGTCGCGGACGTCGCCTGAGCAGGCTGATCACCACGATCAGCACGGCGACCGCGCCACTGGTGAACAGCTGCGTGCGCGCGTCGGCGTCCGTCCACATGAGAATGAGCACACCCGCCATCGCGAGCAGCGCGACCCAGCTGAGCCACGGGAAACCCCACATCCGCACGGGCAGCTCGGCGGCCGTGCCGTCGCGTTCCGCCGCTTTCCGCAGCCGCAGCTGGGAGACGGCGACGAAGATCCAGACCAGCAGGATGTTCGCCCCGATGGCGTTCAGCAGGAACGGCAGGACCCGGTCCGGCGCGAGGAAGTTCAGCAGGACGGCCACGAAGCCGAAGGTGACCGATGCCAGCACCGCCGTCCGGGGGACCCCGGCGCCGGACAGCCGCAGCATGGCGCGCGGCGCCTCACCGCGCGAGGCCAAGGAGAACACCATCCGCGAGGCACCGTAAAGGTTCGCGTTCAGCGCCGAGAGCAGCGACGTCAGCACGACGAAGCTCATCAGCAACGCCGCCGACGGCACCCCGACCTGCTCCAGGACGGTCACGAACGGGCTGGTGTTGGCCGAAGCGGACTCCCACGGCAGCAACAGCACCATCAGCGCGACCGAACCGACGTAGAACAGCAGCAGCCGGACGATCACCGTCCGCGTGGTGCGGCGGATCGAATCCGCCGGGTCGTCGGATTCCGCCGCGGCGATGGTGACCAGTTCCATGCCACCGAAGGAGAACGCGACCGCGAGCAGCCCGGTCAGCACTCCCTGCAGGCCGTTGGGCAGGAAGCCACCGTGCCCGGTGAGGTTGCTCAGGCCGACCGGCGACGTCCCCGGCAGGATCCCGAACACCGCCAGCGTGCCGAGTACCAGGAAGGCGACCACCGCGGTCACCTTGATCGCGCCGAACCAGAACTCGAACTCCCCGAACGAGCGCACGGCGAACAGGTTCACCACGGTGAGCACGGCCATGAACAGCAGCACCCAGGTCCACTGTGGAATCACCGGCAGGAGCCCGTTCGCGATCCCCGCCGCCGCGGTCGCCTCGGCGGCCACCACGACCACCAGCAGCGACCAGTACAGCCAGCCGACGGTGAACCCCGCCCAGCGCCCGAGCGCCTTCTCCGCGTACACCGAGAACGAACCGCTGCTCGGCTCGGCGGCCGCCATCTCGCCCAGCATGCGCATGACCAGCACCATGAGCAGGCCGGCGACCACGTAGGACAGCAGGATGCCGGGTCCGGCGGTCTTGATCCCCGCGCCGGTGCCGACGAACAGGCCGGCGCCGATCGCCCCGCTGATGGCCAGCATCGTGACGTGCCGCCGCCGGAATCCGGTGCCGAGCGACCGGGTCTCCAAGGCGGTCACGGGTTCGGCGGGACCTGGTGCGGGCATGGCGGATCCATTCGTCTGCGGCGGTACGCGGCGCTCAACCGCGGGACAACTCTTCCAGCCGCTCGTGGAGCCGGTCGACGTGGTCCTCGCTTTCGGGCTTCATCAGCACGCTACGCAGGATCCGCGCGCCGTCCGCGTCCGCCTCGGCGCCGGTGTGACGCAGATCGAACTGCCGGTCGCTCACCCGCAGCGTGCCGAGGAACACCGGATCCTTGGCCGCGGCCATGCCGTTGCGCAGGATCCGCGCGCTGTCGGCGTCGATCTTCGACAGGGAAAACGGTTCCGTGCGCGGAAAGTAGGTGACGATGTCGAGTTCCGGCCGCTGGTACAGGTCGAAGCGCTCGGAGTCCTCCAGCAGTTTCGCCCACCGCAGCGCCGCGCGGCGCCCGGCGGCGAGCACCCGGCCCAGCCCGTCGGGAGTGGGCGGCAGCACTCGGAAGGTGAGCCACAACGCCGCGGCGGCCGCACCCGCCCGCGAGCATTCGAGACTGATCTCGCCGAGGTGCAGATCGTCCGAGGTGAAGTAGGTGTACGGCGAATCGTGCAGGTAGAACCGGCCCACCTCGGGATCCTTGAACAGCACCGCGCCGCAGCCATAGGGCTGGAGGCCGTGCTTGTGCGGATCGATGACGATCGAATCGGCCCCGGCGATGGCGAGCCACGGGGCTTCGGGCAGTCCTTCCGGACCGTCCAAACCGGACAGAAGACGGAAGAACCCGCCGTAGGCCGCGTCGACGTGCACGCGGACGCCGTACCGTTCGCGCAGGGCCAGCGCCTCGTGGACCGGTTCCACCGTGCCGAGCGCGGTCGTGCCCGCGGTGAGCACCACGGTGCCGATCTTCCCGGTGCGCACCAGGTCTTCGAGCGCGTCGAGGTCCATCGCGCCGCGGCCGTCGACAGGGACCGTATGACCCTCGACGCCGAGCACACCGCACATCCGGCCGTGCGTGTAATGCGCCTCGGCGCTGTAGGCGATCCCCTTGCCCGGATGCGACTCCCGCGCCACGAACAGCGCTTCGAGGTTCGCCACGGTGCCGCTGGTGGTCAGATGCCCGAGATGCTCCTGGTAGCCGAACATCGTCGCCAGCTGACGGACGACCTCGCGTTCCATCTCGGCGGTCGCGGGGCCGCCGTCGAGCGCGTGGTTGTTGGGATTGACCAGCATCGCGGTGAGGTAGCCGACCACCGCGGCCGGATGCGGCGGTTTGAGCATCTGGCCGGCGTAGGACGGGTGGAAGAACGGGTAGTTGTCCTTCAACCGCTCGGTGAGTTCCTCGAACGCGGTCTCGAACCGCCCGTCGGGGATCTCCAGCGAGGGATGCGGCCGGACGGGGGTGAACGTCTCCGCCCACGCCTCGTTCGACGTCAACGCCTGACCCAGCCAGTACCGGAAGTCCATCGGGGCGCCCTTCGATCGTTCGGCTCCAAAAAACGTAGGAGTCGCCGGAGTGCGCGCGCAACCGTCTTCGGTAGGGGTCAGCCCTCCCGGGTCGCCACCGCCTGGCGCCGTTCCTCGCCCTTCTCCTCCAGTTGCTTGACGATCTCGCGCAGCGAAGCGGCCAGCTGGGTGCACTCCGCCGGACTGAGCCTGTCGGTGACGAAGGCCTCCTCCTGGTTGAACTCCGGGAAGAGCTCGCGCATGAGCCGCTCACCCTCCGGGGTCAGCGCGAGCAGTACCAGCCGTCCGTCGACCGGGTGTTTGCGCCGGGTGACCAGACCGTGCGCTTCCAGTGTCTTCATGACCCCGGTCAAGGTCCCCTTGGTGATCCCGGATTCGGCGGCGACGTGCCGGGTCTCCTTCTCGCCGAAGATCCACACGACCCAGAGCACCACGAACGCGGTCCAGGTCAGGCCCGCGGTGCGCAGGACGGAGTTCTCGAAGTGCAGCCGCACCGCCGTGGCGGCGCGGTGGAGGTTGGCCACCGCCTCCATCCGCTCCCACAGCAGCGGGATCCCGCCCAGTTTGGCCCGCACGGCGTTCTCGGTCTCGGCCAGCGTGTGATACCCGGTCAACAGCCACATCCTCACCGGCCCCGGAGGTACCCGTACGGTGGCGCGCACCCCCGCGCGCCCGTTCCGCCGATCGTAGGCGGAACGGGACGGGGTCCACAGTGGTCTTTTCCGGGGTCTTCGCCGGGTGAGGGCCGTCAGGCCGCGGCGACCAAGGGCTCGACCAGATTCTGTCCTGTTTCGGACAACTCCGCGGGGACGCGGGCGCCGGGGGTACCGTCCCTGGCCGGCCGGATCAGGCCGGCGTGGGCGAGCAGATGGGCGGCGATCTGGTCGCTGCACGGCAGGCCGTCGACGTAGAGATCCGGTTCCTGGCTGACGGTGATTTCAGCGCGGCCTTGTGCCACGGCTCTGAGCATCGCCTGGGCTCGGTATGACAAGCCTTCGGGGTCCTTGGTGTTCTCAGTCATTCGGGGTCACTCCTCTGACCTGAGGATTTCCCGTCTTCCGGGACTCGAAACATGGCCGGGGTCACCGCGTCCGGACGCGCAGCGCCTGGCCTCCGGTCGTCGTACTGCCGGTGACGTTTTGGCCGCTCGTGTTCCGCCAAACGACGTCGTAGCCACCATTGCTGCGGTCCACCCGCACCCCGTCCAGCGCGATGCCGCGGACGTCGTCGGTGAGGAACGCGGGGCGGCCGTCGGCCTTGGCGAACCGGAACTCGCCGCCGGTGAAGCGGATCCCGGCCGCGTGCCGGAGCCAGAAGCCGTACGCCGGGCGCTTGCCGAAGATCCGCGGCGGATAGGTCGTCGACGCCTCCGGCGGGACGAGGTCCGCCTCGGCGGCCGGATGCCCGCCGGGGACGGTGAGCTTCACGTTGTCGAAGGTGACGTTCTCGATCGGCGCTTCGGGGCGGCCGGAAAGGGTGCTGGCGTACTCCGGGTCACCGGGGATGTCCCGGGGCGCGATCAGGTCCGTGCCGGTGATGTCGCGGTAGGTGATGTTCCGGATCCGGCCGGCGGGCGGGTTTCCCGGGCAGCGGGACCGCTTGCCGACGTGAAGGAAGATCGGTGAGGCGGTCTTCCTGAGCGTGATGCCGGTGAAACTGATGTCCTCGATGACCGCGCCGTCCATGGACACCATGCCCAGGCCCGCCTTGGCGGCGCCGGTGATGGTCAGGTTCCGGAACCGCGTGTTCCGGAACCCGCCACAGGTCTCGGAACCGAACTGCACGGCGTTGTTCTCGGTCGAGAGGATCGTGGAGTCGCGGACGATGTTGTCCTCGCTGACGAAGGTCCTGCCGAGCGCGTAGTCGCTCTTGAAGGCGACGGCGTCGTCACTGGCTTCGATCCGGGAGTCGGCGAGTTCGACCCGCGAGCTGTTGATGAAGTTGATGCCGTCCCGGTCCTCGGTGCTGAAGACCTTGACCCGGTTGAGTTTCAGCCCGTCGCAGCCGTTGGCGATCAGCGCGAAATGGCCGCCGCGGCGGAGCGTGACGTCGGCGAAGCTGACGTTCTTGCAGAGCTTGAGCGAGACCAGCTTGTCGGCGACACCGGCGGGGATGTTCTCGCCCGTCTCCAGTTCGTCGTCGCCGTCGATGGTGCCCGCCCCGGTGAACGCCACGTTCTCGACGTTCTCACCGGCGATCAGCGCGTTCCGGAAATGGCTGTGGCCGAAGTCCTGGTAGGCGTCGTACGGATTCGGTTCGGGAGCGTCCATCCCGCTGCCCGAGGCGATGATCTTCGCCCCGGCGCGCAGGTTGAGCGTGATGTCGCTCTTGAGGTGGATGGTCCTGGCCAGGTAGGTCCCCGGCGGGAAGTCGACGACGCCGCCACGTGCCGCGCTGGCGGCGGTGATCGCCTTGTCGATGGCCGGGGAGTCCACGGTCGTGCCGTTCCCCTTGGCCCCGTAGTCCTTGACGTTGAAGGTGGCCGCGGCGGCCGCTCCGGACGGGAGCGCGACGGCCAGACCGGCCACGAGTGAGAAGACGGTGCACAACGCACCGCCGGATCGACGCCTCATGATGGGTGCTGTCCCTTGACTCGCGTGCGGGCCGGGGAGGCGGAACCCGGAGCCGCACTGAACTGGTGTCGATCGCGACCTTAGGAGCGACGCCGCGACCGCGTCAACCGGCCGTTCGGGGCGCTCACCGGGCGGGCACGGGCGCGCGGTGCTCGGTCATGTCCCCGAACAGGTCACCCAGTTCCTCGACGCGTTCGATCACCTGCTCGGCGGTGAACAGCAGATCGGCCGCCTTGCGGCAGGCCTCGACCTCCTCCCAGGTCACCGGCGTGGACACGGTCGGGATGGCGCGCCCGCGCAGGGAATAGGGCGCGATGGTGGTCTTGGCGGTGTTGTTCTGGCTCCAGTCGATGAACACCCGGCCGGGGCGGATCGCCTTCGTCATCCGGGCGACCACGCTTTCCGGTGACCGGCGCGCGAGTTCCTCCGCGACCGCCTTGGCGTACGCGGAGGTGCGTTCGTCGGACCGGGTGCGCACCGGGCAGTACAGCTGCATTCCCTTGTTGCCGCTGGTCTTCGCGTACACCGTCAGGCCGTCGTCGGTGAGCAGTTCGCTGAGCGTCTCGGCGACCCGGCAGCAGTCGACGACGTCCGCGGGCGGACCGGGATCGAGATCGAACACCAGCAGATCGGGTGATTTCCGCGCGCCGCGCGGGCCGACCGTCCACTGTGGAACATGCAGCTCCAGCGCGGCGAGATTGGCCGCCCACATCAGCGTCGGGAGATCGCCGACCACCGGGTAGTCGAGCGTCTCCTCTCCGCCCCGGCGGCCGCGGTTGGTCAGCCGCGCGGTGCGCACCCACTCGGGTGCGTGCCGGGAAACGTTCTTCTCGTAGAACGGTTCGCCGTCGACGCCGTCCGGGAAGCGCCGGAACGTGGCGGCGCGGTCGCGCAGGTGCGGGAGCATGGCGGGGGCGATGCGCCGGTAGTAGTCGAGGACCTCGCGTTTGGTGAAACCGTGCGCCGGGTAGAGCACCTTGTCCAGATTGGACAGCCCCAGCCGCCGTCCCTCGACCTCGACCGTTATCCGCTCTTCAGGCACCCTTCGACGATAGATCACCGGCGCCGTTTCCGGGGTACCGTGAGGCATGAGTACCGTGCCGGACGCGATCGCCCCGATGCTGGCGACCGACGGTGACCTGCCCACCGGCGGGTGGGGGTACGAATACAAATGGGACGGCTACCGCTGCTGCCTGCGCGTCGCCCGAGACGGTGAGACGCGCCTGACCAGCCGTCGCGGCCTCGACATCACCGCGACCTATCCGGACGTCACCGGCGAAGCCCTCGACGGCCGCGAAGCCGTCCTCGACGGCGAGATCGTGGTCCTCGACGACCAGGGACGGCCGAGCTTCCCGCTGCTGCAGACGCGGCACCTCCGCACGCCGGACGCGTCGCTGCTGGAGCGCAGCCCGGTGCACTTCTTCGCCTTCGACGTGCTGCTTCTCGACGGCACCCTCCTGCTCGACGAGCCCTACAGCGCCCGGCGGGAACTGCTCGCCTCCGTGACCCCGGGTGGCCGCCTGGTCATCCCCCCGGGCTACACCGACGACGACATCTCGCCCGACCAGCTCCTCGAAGTCGTCCGGCAGCACGGCCTCGAAGGACTGGTCGCGAAGAAGCTCGACAGCCGCTATTACCCCGGCAAGCGCACGCGGCAATGGATCAAACGGGCGCTGTGGCACACCCAAGAGGTCGTGATCGGCGGCTGGCGGCCCGGCGAAGGACGCCGCTCGGGGACGCTCGGGGCCCTGTTACTGGGGGCGCACGACGAATCCGGCGAGCTGCGGTACATCGGCGACGTCGGGACCGGGTTCAGCGAAAAGGTCCTCGAAGACCTGCACACCCGGCTCGCCCCGCTGGCCAGGAAGAAGCCGCCGTTCGACTCGGCGGTCCCGCGCGACCGGGCCCGGGGCGTGCGCTGGGTGTCGCCGGAGCTGGTCGGCGAGGTCGTGCACCGGAACTGGACCCCGGACGGGCGGTTGCGGCATACGACGTGGCGGGGGTTGCGGGCGGACAAGGCACCCGGGGACGTCGTACTGCCGTCACCGAGTTGACCCGACCCCGGCCGGGCACCCCCCTGCCCTGCCCACCGCGTTTAGCCGACTAAATGCGCTACCAGCGTGCCCCGTCCCGCAGGTCGCGTTTAGTCGGCTAAACGCGGCGAGCGGTGGGCGGGGGGTCCGTCCTTTGTGGATGTCTCCGGCGTGTCAGTGCGGTGGCGGTGCCGTGTCAGTCCGGTCGGCGATCGTTGCCCTCAACACCGAGAGATCACCACCACGAGGGAGAACGAAATGTCTGTCTTCACCACGCCGGAGCCGATCACCGCCACCCTGACCACCGCGGGAGCGCGGGTGCGCGTCTCCGCGAGCGAACGTCCGGACACGGTGGTGCTGGTCGAGCCGATCGACGGCACGAGCAAGTCGGACGTGAAGGTCGCCGAGAACACCAAGGTCGACCTCACCGGGGGCGTACTGACGATCGAGACGAAGAAGGCGGGCGCCAAGGCCGGCTCGGTCGCGATCACGATCCAGGTGCCCACCGGTTCGGAACTGGTCCTGAACACGGCCTGGTCGGACGTGAGCGCCGACGGCCGGTTCGGTGACTGCGTACTGGAGATGGCCTCGGGCCGCGTCCAGGTCGACCGCGTCACGGCGGTGCGGGGGAACGTGACGGCGGGCGAGGTCGAGGTCGGGCACGTCACCGGGACCGTGGACGTCGAGAGCGGCGCGGCCATCGTGCGGATCGGCGAGGCCGAGGGCTCCGTCAGGTGCGCGGGTTCGACCGGGAAGGTCTGGATCGGGCACGCCCGGTCCGCCGTCGACCTCTCCAGCGCGAGCGGGACCTTCGACATCGACCACGCCGACGGCGACGTTGTCGCGAAGGCGGCCGACTGCCCGATCCGGATCGGACGGCTGTCGGGCAGGGAGGCATACCTGGTGAACGCGTCCGGCGGCATCGAGGTCGGCATCGGCAGGGATGCCGCGACGGTGGACGCCGAAAGCACGAAGGGCTCGGTGCGGAACTCCTTTGGTACGGATGGCGTGGGCGGTGCCAGGGTCTTCGCCCGCACGCGGCGCGACGACATCGTCATCCAGCGTGCGACCGCCTGAGCCCTCTGTTTCCGCGGTGGCGCCCTCCCTACGGCGCCACCGCGTTTAGCCGACTGAACGCGTGGATTGGCGGAGTGCGTCGACGTCGGAAAACAGTCTGAGCTGATCGCCTTCCGGCAGGGCAACGCCGATCGTCAGCACCGTCCCATCCTCTTCCGTGGCGCACTCATTCGAGCCTCTCGGCAAGGGCAAGAGGACATCGAGGAGCCCCCACTCCCCCGCGTCGATGTCGAAGAGCTCAGCGGTCCGCCTCGGTGTCGCCCTGACTTCTCCGACCGCGATTTCGCCACCTTCCACCACGGCCAGGAACCGCCTTTTTCCGATCTTCGTCCCGGTCGCACCCGGCAGCAGACGCGATTGCTTCAGCGGACTCAGGATCTGCCATTCATCGGCTTCGACGTCGTAGCGCTCGACTGTCGCCAAGGATTCACCGACAGGCGACTGTCCACCGATGGCGTACAGATACCGCATCGGAGCGACCTCGGTCCATTTTTCTCGCGCCTCGTCGAGGATCAGAACGGACTTCGTCGGCCCCTCCTGATCGTCGCGGGCGCTCCTCTCGGCACGGGCAGGGAAGTCGCCGTCGCCCATGCTTTCCCCACCGTGTCATACTTCTCCACGACCTTTTGGGCCTCGTTGGCGCCACCGATCCCGCCGATGGCGTAGATATGGTCCTCGGCCGCGGTGGCAGCGAGATTCCCCCTCGGCGTCCGCATCGTGGCAGGTTCTGCCACACCCCGGCACCCGACGTCCGCCGGAATTCGACGGAATCGAGGTAACGGTCCTGGGAGAATCCACCGATTGTGTGAATACCCTTGCCGACCGTCACCACGGCATGACCGGTACAGGCGACACGCAAGGGCGGACGGGAAACCCACTTACGGCGGGAATCATTTTCTTCTGTGCTTTTCTCGGCCATTGCGCCTCCTTGAATGGGCTCGCCATTAACGGTCGAGCCTCGCTTCATGGCGTCACGCGATCCTCGAGAAGTCATGCGAATGGCCCAGTCCGGGTCAGCACAAGGCCTGGGTGGAGATGCGCCCGTCGTGGACTTCCACGATCCGATCGGCGACGGCAAGGTGGGTCGTGTCGTGGGTGACGAGCACCGTCGCCGTCGACCGCTCGCGGGTCAGGCGGCCGATGAGGTCGATGACGGCCGCACCCCGCTCGTGGTCGAGTGCGCTGGTGGGTTCGTCGACCAGGAGGACGGACGGGTCGTTCATGAGGGCTCGCGCGATGTTCACGCGCTGACGCTGTCCGCCGGACAACTGGTGCGGACGCCGTCCCTCGTACGCCGCGAGACCGACGGCGTCGAGCAGTTCCCTGGCCCGATCGGCCGCCTTCACCGGGGAACGGCCGTCGATCTGGGCCATGACCTGCAGCTGTTCGACGGCGGTCAGCGAAGGCAGCAGATTCGGCTGCTGGAAGACGACGCCGATCTCGCGGCGGCGCAGTTCGGCACGTGCGGCGCGGCTCATCCCGGTGACATCGTCGCCGTTGATCGTGACGGTGCCCTCGTCCGGGGTGATGAGGGTGGCCGCGACCGCCAGCAGACTGGACTTCCCGGAGCCGGACGGACCGGCGACGGCGGTCAGGCCACCCTTGCGGACGGCCAGGCTCACCCGGTCGAGGGCGGTGAGCCGGGTTTCGCCGTCAGGGTAGGTGAGCGTGATGTCGGTCAGGTCGAGGCTCATCGGGCACTCCCCAGTGCGGTCAGCGGGTCGACGACGGTGATACGCCGGAGGGACAATGCGGCGCCGAGGCCGCCAAGCAGGATCATCACTGCCGCCGGACCGAGCAAGGTGGCGGGATCGAGAACGAAGGGCACCTCCGAACCGGAGACGAGTGCGCCGAATCCGGCGGCGAGGGCGGTACCGGCGAGGGTGCCACCGGCGAGGAGGACGACGGCCTGCCCCAAGGCGTCCTTCAGCAGGCCGGCGGTGGAGGCCCCCAGTGCCTTGAGGACGGCGATGTCGCCGCTGCGCTGGATGGTCCAGATCATGAAGAACGCGCCGACGACCAACGCGGAGATGGCGAACAGGAAGCCTCGCATCAGCTGAAGGGAGCCGTTTTCGGAGGCGTAGGAACCGATAGCGGACAACGAGTCCTCTTTGGACACTGTCTTGGTACCCGCGGCCTCGTCGGTGGCGGCCACGTCGGCGCCGGACGTGCTGAGGGCGATCACCGTCGCCGCCTGATCAGCCGGGCCGACCTGCCGCCAGACGTCGAGGTCCAGCCAGATCACCGGTGTGTGGCTGAAGAACGCGTCGCCCGCGACAGCGGACACCGCGAGCCGCCGCCCGGCGATCGTCACGGTGTCTCCCTTTTGGGCACCGAGGTCGTCCGCCGCCGTCTCGGACAACACCACCGAGTTCCCACCGGCGCCTTCCGGCGCCAGAACGGAACCGGGCCGGACGCCGAAGGCGGAGATCCCGGCGCTCCGGTCCCCGAAGGCCGCCTTCGTGACGGTGATCCCGATCGGTTCGGCACTGGTGACGCCGGGAGTCCCCGCCCAACGCCGCCACTGCTCTTCGGTGACGGCGGAGTCGGAGTACGACAGGTCCTGCCCACCGCGCGGAGCGGCGAAGGCGATCTTGTCGGCGGGCAGGCCGGTGATACCCGAGATGTTCTGCTCGCCCAGTCCCGCGGTCAGTCCGGACAGCAGGCCGACCAGCAGGGTGATCAACACGACGACGCTTCCCATCAGGGCGAAGCGTCCTTTGGCGAACTTCAGGTCTCTCCAGGCGACGAACACGGCTGCGGCCTGTCCTTTCCGGCGTGGGTGGCGGTACAGCTCTACTTTCGCCGTCCGTCCCGCGTGCGGCATCTGCCCGGAGATCGCACTTCACGAGCCACAAGACGGACCGCCGGTTCCATCTTTCGATAGAGGCGGTCCGCGTTCCGTCTCCGTAATCTGGACCTACTGTGAACGCCACCTCGCCCACCCCGACGCCGACCAGCAGGACCCTCACCTGGTGCCTGCATCTCCTGGTCGCGGGCCTGCTCGCGCTCGCGGGCGGACGGTCCCTTGTGGACGACCGGCCGGAAGCAGGCCTGATCGTCGCCGTGGCGGTGGTGTGCGGCCTGGTGTACGCGATCGGCCCTCGGCTGCCTCGCGTCCGCCGGTCCCGGCGGGCCGCCACCGGCTGGCTGATCGCGGTGGGTGCCGTCTGGCTGGTGCTGATCACCCTGACGGCGGACGGCGTCTGGGTCGCGTTCCCGCTGTACTTCCTCCAGCTTCACCTGCTGTCACGGCGGGTCGGGGCGACCGCGGTCGTGGCGACGGCCCTCGCCGCGATCATCGCGTTCGCCGCCCATCAGGGGGCGCTCACCCTGTCCGTCGCGATCGGACCGGCGCTCGGTGCCGCCGTCGCGATCGCGGTCGTCTGGGGTTATCAGGCGCTGTACCGGGAAAGCGACGAGCGCAGGCGGTTGATCGAGGAGCTCACCGCGACCCGCGCCGATCTGGCCGAGGCCCAGCACACCGCCGGGGTCCTGGCGGAACGCGAGCGGCTGGCGCGCGAGATCCACGACACCCTCGCCCAGGGGCTGACCAGTATCCAGTTGCTGCTGCGCGCCGCCGCGCGGGATCTGCCCGAGACCTCGGTGAACGCCGCCCGGCACGTGGAGCAGGCTCGCCAAGCCGCCGCCGACAACCTCGCCGAGGCACGCCGGTTCGTCGCCGCGCTCACCCCGCCCGCGCTGGACGACCTCACGCTCACCGACGCGCTGGAACGCCTGTGCGACACCGTCGGCGCCCGCCATCGGATCGCCGCTCGCTTCACCGTCTCCGGGGCCCCGCGTCCGCTGCCGACCGCGGACGAGGTCGTCCTCCTGCGCATCGCCCAGGCCGGGCTCGCGAACACCGTCCGCCACGCCCGCGCCTCCACCGCCGAGGTCACCCTCCATCACCTCGGGGATCAGGTCGGCCTCGACATCGTGGACGACGGCGTCGGCTTCGACCCCGAGGAAACCGGCTTCGGCCTGCTGGCGATGCGCGCCCGCGTCCAGGCCCTGAACGGCACCTTCACCATCGAATCGGCTCCCGGCGAGGGCACCAAACTGATCGCCCGCCTTCCGAACCCCGAGGTCAAGCCATGACCGAAACCCCCATCCGGCTGCTCCTGGCCGACGACCATCCGATCGTGCGGGCCGGGTTGCGCGCGCTGCTGGAGACCGAACCCGGGATGCTCGTGGTCGCCGAGGCCGCGACGGCCGAAGCCGCGGTCACGCGTGCTGCCGAGGGCGACATCGACGTCGTGCTCATGGATCTGCAGTTCGGCCCCGGGATGAACGGCGCCGAGGCCACGGCGGAGATCACCGCCCGGCCGGGCGCTCCCCGGGTCCTGATCGTCACCACCTACGACAGCGACGCGCACACCCTGCCGGCCATCGAGGCCGGAGCCACCGGCTACCTCCTCAAGGACGCCCCGCCCGAGGACCTCGCCACCGCCGTGCGCACCGCCGCCACGGGCGGCACCACCCTCTCCCCCACGGTCGCGGACCGGCTGATGAACCGGCTGCGCGTCCCCGGCGCCGCCCTGACCCGGCGGGAGATCGAAGTCCTCGCCCTGGTCGCCGAGGGCTTCTCCAACCGGGCCCTGGCCGAGCGGCTCCACCTCACCGAAGGCACCGTCAAATCGCATCTGGCGCGCGCCTACAGCAAACTCGGTGTCGATTCGCGGACCTCCGCCGTCGCCGCCGCGACGGACCTCGGTCTCATCCGCCGCTGACGGGCTCGGTGCACCGGCCGTGTCGTCATTTCGACGGACCCGCGGAAACCCCTGCCATGTCAGGATTCGCCGGTAAGGGCGACTTGAGGCCGGGGAGCGAAAATGGCAGCGGTGATCGCGGCACTCGCCGCGGGCTGCGCGGTGGTGGCGGTGTTCCTCTCCGGTGACGCGGTCCGCCCGGACCGGCCGGATCTGGAGGTGGCGCTCGTCGCGGCGGCGTCGGTGCTCGCTGCCCTGCTGGCGTTCGGGAAAGCCCGGGGAACGCGGATCGCCTCGGCGATCTTCGCCGCAGGCAGCGCGGGCTGGGCGATCCACTGCCTGAGCACCGACATCGGCAGCGGTACACCGGGTAGCTCGACGGGAGTGCTCGCAGTAGCCGCCGTCGTCACCTTGGTGGCGACGGGACTCACGGCGAGGAGTGCCGCGCGCCCGCTGCGGTGGTGGCTCGCCGTCCCCTTGGTGGTGGCACTCGCGGCGGGGACGGTCGCCGCGGCCGTGATCGTGCCCGCGCAGGCGGTGCGGTCCATGACGGCCGCGACCGTCGCGGCGCCCGCGATCGCCGACCGGGTCACGGACCGGCCGTGGAAGTGGACCCCGCCCACCGAGGTGCGGGACGCGGTCGCGGCGGGCGCCGGAGTCGTGGTCGGCGGGGTGGACGGCGACGTCACCGCGCTCGACGGACCGACCGGTGCGGTGCGCTGGACCTACGCCCGGCCCGGCGCCCGCCTCCGCGCGCTCGTCCCCACTCCGGACAGGCTCCTGCTGCTGGCCGTCTACGGCGGTTCCGGCCGCGACCACCTCACGGTCCTCGACGCGTTCACCGGCGCACCGGTCCAGGAGACACTGATCGAAGAGGTGAGCGGTGCCGACCTCCTCGCCCCGACCAGCACCGTGCTCCCCTCGATCACTTACCTGGGCGACGACAACTTCCGCGTCAACGCGCTCGACCTGCGCACCGGAAAAGAACTCTGGACGTGGACCGCGCCTCAGGGCTGTGTCTCCCCCTTCGCGCTGCCCGCGAGCGGCCGTGACGTCGTCCTCGCGCCGCTGCTCTGCCCGGACCGGCTCAGCGTGCTCGGTCTCGACGAACGCACCGGGACGTCGCGCTGGGAACACAAGTTGCCGGTGACACGCCCTTCCGACGAGAAAGCCGACTACTACCTGCACTCCGCCCTCGACGGCGGTACCGTTTCCCTGTCGCTGCGCTATGCCGGCCTGGCCAGTGGCGCCGGCACGGACGTCGTTCTCGACCCCGCCAACGGCGCCGTCGTGTCCACAATGGACCCCAAGGCGCCGAAGCGGATCACCCTCGGCCCCGTGGCCATCGCGGAACGCACCACGGACGGAAAGGTCACCGCGGCCACGCTGGACGGCGGGGTGGCCGTCGACCTCGCCGCCTGTCCGGCCCGGCGCGCGCAAGCCACCACGCCGACGGCGTATCTGCGCCTGTGCGTCCTTCCCGGCGGCGCGCTGGTGGTGCACCGGCAGGAACTCGATGGCTCACCGGCGTCCACCCTGCCCGTCGACTGGCCGCCGTCCACCGACTCGGCCGGCACCTTGAACTCCGGCTTCGCCCGCCACGCGCTCCTCCCCGCACCCGGCGCGCTGGTCGCCGTCCGCGGCGGCGCCACCCCGGTCATCGGCTACCCCGCCGGCTGACCTCGGCGCGATTTCGCGAATTGACCGGCGCGCGAACGGATAACCCCTGCGAGTGGGCCGATATGTGCACGGATGGGCGCTGATCTCCCGTGTCCGAAAGGACGGCATCCACGGCGCCGCGGGCAGAATCCGGACAGAAGACCGGACAATTCGCGACGCTCTCCGGGGCCCGCCGCACACTCTGCGAGCAGTGTGTTTCTTTCCCCCGGCCTTGGAGGATTTCCCATGCGTCGAAGAATCGCCCTCGCTTTCGGCGGCACCGCCGTCCTTACCGCCGGCCTCGTCTCCGCAGCTCTCGCTCCCCTCGCACAGGCGTCTCCCGGATTGATCTCCGCCATGCAGCGGGACCTGGGACTCACCGCGGCACAAGCAGAAACCCGGCTCGCCCGGGAAATGACCGCCACACGAGTGATGCCGGACGCTCAACGCGCGGCGGGCTCCGCGTTCGGCGGCGCCTGGTTCGACCCGGCCCTCGGCAAACTCGTCGTCGGCGTGACCGACCCGGCGGCCGCGGACGCCGTCCGGAAGGCCGGTGCCGAGCCGACCGCCGTCGCGATCAGCGCGGCGAAACTCGACGCGGCCAAAGCCGAGATCGACTCTTCGACCAGATCCCGGCCCGCACCTCCGGCCGTCAGCGGCTGGCGAACCGACGTGCGCGGCGGCAGCGTCGTGATCGCCGTGCAACCCGGCGCGCACGGCACCGACGTCGACGACTTCCTCGCCAGGGCACGAAAAGCCGGACCGGTCACCGTGATCACCGCACCGAAGGCCGAGCCGTACGCGGCGGGCACCGTCGGCGGCGATCCCTACTACATCAACGGAAACACCCGCTGTTCGATCGGATTCTCCGTGCACGGCGGATTCGTCAGCGCCGGTCACTGCGGCGGCAACGGCAGCTCCGTCGTCGGCTGGGACGGCTCGGCGATGGGCAATTTCGCCGGCTCCTCCTTCCCTGGCAACGACTACGCGTTCATCCGCATCGGCAACGGCTGGTGGACCGCGCCGGTCGTGCTCGGCTGGGGCACGGTCAGCGACGCGCTCGTGCGGGGATCGTGGGTCGCGCCGGTCGGCACCTCGGTGTGCAGGTCGGGTTCGACGACACACTGGCACTGCGGAACCGTGCTGGGGCACAACGAAACCGTCAACTACTCGCAGGGCGCGGTGCACCAGATGACCCGCACCAACGTCTGCGCCGAACCCGGCGACTCCGGCGGTTCCTTCATCACCGGCGACCAGGCCCAGGGCGTCACTTCCGGCGGCTGGGGCAACTGCGGCTCCGGCGGCGAAACGTGGTTCCAGCCGGTGAACGAGATCCTGCAGACCTACGGCCTGTCCCTCGTCACGGCGTAACCACCGGGCGGCCGACGTTTCCGCCACATGTCCGTGAAGGCCTTCTTGAGGGACTCAAAGTCCCTCAAGAAGGCACCCGCATTTGTGTACCTACGCCTGGACCTGCACGAGGGTGGTGGTCTGGCGGGCACCGTCGCACGGTCTCACCTTGATCAACACCGGCAACCCGCACAAGCTCCACACCAGTGGATGAACAAATACGAGTCCCTCAAGGAGGCCTTCACGGACCCACCAACGCGTAGGGAAGGGACTTCACGTCACTGGGGAAGAGGAACAGTCGAGCGGGTGGCCAGTGCGTCGAATTCGCGGTCCGGCAGTGTCCTGACGAGTTCGAGGAGCTTCTCCGCGAGATGGCCGACGGCATACCGGGTGTCCGGGCGTTCGGACTCGATCGCCTGCCGGATGGCGTCCACGACGACGCCGGGATCGGAGCCGTCGGTGAGCCCGGTTTCGCTTTGCCGCGCCATGGCTTCCGCCATTTCCCGATACGCCCCGGCGCCCGACATCTCCCGCAGCTGCGCGGCGGTCTGGTCTTCGAACTCGGTCTTGATGATGCCGGGCTGGATGATCACGACGTCGACGCCGAAGGGCTCGACCTCCATGCGGAGCGTGTCGGAAAACGCTTCGAGGGCGTGCTTCGACGCGTAGTACCAGGCGCCGAGCGGCAAGGCGATCTCGCCGCCGATCGACGAGACGTTGACGATCGTGCCGGACCGCTGTGCTCGCATCGCGGGCAGGACGAGCTGAACCAGCCTGGCGGGTGCGAGAAGGTTGACCTCGAGCTGGTCGCGCGCGAAATCGAGAGGCACGTCCTCGATCGCGCCGTGCAAAACGGTTCCGGCGTTGTTGACCAGGACGTCGATCCGCTGCTGCTCGTCGAGGACGGTCGCGACCGCGCGGCGGAGATCGCCTTCGTCACGGGCGTCCATCTTCAGCGGATGGCCGCCCGCTTCCCGGAGATCGTCCATTTTCTCGACTCGCCTCGCGGCGCCGTAGACCGTGTGCCCGGCGCGCAGGAGCTCCAGCGCGGTGGCGTGGCCGATCCCTGACGACGCACCGGTGACCAGGCAGACCTTGGCCGTCATCCCGCGTGCACCTCCCTGATGGTTCTTTTCACGACAGGCGAAACACTAGCTCCGCCTTTCTCAGGGTCACAACGGCGAATACCAGAAGGTGGAGCTAGGCGGCCTACAATCGGTGCAATGACCGTGAAGCTGAATGCACCGGGGCGGGAGGACACGTGCCGGGAAATCGCCTGACCTACGAAGAACGACGGCAGATCGCTTCGGGGCTGGTGGCGAGGCTCACCTACGCCGAGATCGCCCGGCGGATGGACCGTCCCAAGTCGACGGTCATCCGGGAGGTGGCCCGCAACGGCGGCGCCCACCGGTATCGGGCCGCTCTGGCGCAGCAAGCGACCCAGTGGCGGGCACGCCGTCGCAAACCCGCTCCGCCTCCGGCAAGCGACCCACCCGCCACGCCACGAGACCTGCGTGATTTCGAGGACGAGTTCGCCGAGATGATGACCGAGACCGGCGTCCCGGTGATGATGGCCAGAGTCCTGGCCTTCCTGTTCACCAGCGAAACCGGCGGCGGCACCAGCGTCGAACTCGTGGCACGGCTGGAGGTCAGCCCGGCGTCGGTCTCCAAGGCCGTCGGCTGGCTCGAACAACGAGGCTTGATCGCTCGCGAACGCGTCGGCAGGCGACAGCGTTACTTCGTCGACGCAAACCTCGGATACCGGGCCTGGCAGGCCAGCCTCGATTCCATGACCCGATGGGCGGACCTCACCGAACGGGGCGCCGTCCTGTTCGGCGGTTCGGATCCGGTCGGGGCCCGGCTGCACGCCACCAGCCGGTTCTTCCGGCATCTTCACCAGGACATGACCCACGCGGCTGAGCACTGGCGGCGAGCGCTGCCGTCCTGACCTGGGCTCTCAGCGCACCACGCCGCCGAGAAGGTCGTCCGGCCCCCGCACCACGGCCGGGACTTCGGCGCCGTCTCCGTCGCGGACTTCGCCGAACGCGAGCCACAGCGCACCGGCCACGGCCAGCACCAGGCCGGCCACCGTCCACCACGACCACCGGCTGAAGAACACGATAACGGGCCCGACGGCGAGCAGGACGCCTCCCGCCGACCGCCGCGGTCTCCCCTTCCAGGCGGACGCGAACCGTTCGGCGACGTCCGAGGACGGCGGGGAATCGGAGGTTCCTCGGCCACGTTCGCATTTAGTCGACTGAATGCGACGCGGGTCCATCACCACTCGCGGGAAGCGAACCGGTCCAAGGCTTCCAGCTTCCAGGCCCGTTTCACGTCGCTCGACCGGTGACCTGATCCGTCGTCGATCAGCAGCTCCGCACCGGGCCAGGCCCGGGCGAGTTCCCAAGCGGTGTCCACCGGGCAGCTCAAGTCCCGGCGACCGTGGATCAGCACGCCGGGAATGTCCCGCAACAGTCCGGCATCGCGGATCACCGCGCCGGGCTCCAGCCAGCCGGCATGGGAGTAGTAATGCGTGACAATGCGCGCGAACGCCAGCTCGTACTCGCCGATCGGACCATTGTGGACGGTCGCGCCGGGTTCCAGGGAGAGCACCGTGTCCTCCCAGGCGCACCACGCGCGAGCGGCTTCGGTCCGCACGTGCGGGTCGGGGTCCTCCATGAGCCGCGCGTAGGCCGCGACCAGGTCGCCGGAGTGGTCACCGCGAAATCGGGCCCACTCTTCGGGGAAGAACCGGCCGGCGCCGTGATACAGCCAGTCGATCTCGGAGGGCCGGGTGGTGCTGATGGCGCTGACGACGATCTCCGTGACCCGCTCCGGATACCGTTCGGCGTAGACGAGGGCGAGCGTCGTGCCCCACGAGCCGCCGGTGACGAGCCAGCGTTCGATGCCCAGGTGTTCCCGCAGGCGCTCCATGTCGGCGACGAGATGATCCGTCGTGTTGTGCCGCATGTCGGTCGCCGGGTCGGCGGCGTGCGGGGTGCTGCGGCCGCAGCCGCGCTGGTCGAACAGCACCGTGCGGTAGCGGGCCGGGTCGAACATCCGCCGCATTCCCGGCGTGCAGCCCTGGCCGGGGCCGCCGTGCAGCACGACCGCCGGTTTCCCGGCCGGGTCGCCGCAGGTCTCCCAGTAGACGCGGTTGCCGTCACCTACATCGAGGACTCCCTTGTCGTAGGGCTCGACGGGTGGATACAGCTCGACCATGCGCCCAGCCTACCCAAGTCGATCAAGACATTCCGTGATTCCACGAAACACTTTCGCCGCAACGAAGTTCAGCACACCGGCCCTTTCTTCGGCGGCCCGGGAGGGGGAGATTCAGTGGTACCGGCGAAAACCACCAGAGACGGGGAGCCATGGCGGTCGACGGCACTGTTTTCACCCTTGGCGTGGAAGAAGAGTTCGTCCTCCTCGATCCGCTGGACGGCTCGGTCGCCTTGCGCGCGCCCGATCTTCTCGAACACCTCGCCCCCGAACCGGACGTCACCGGCGAGCTGATGCTGTTCCAGATCGAGACCGCGACCGGCATCTGCCGCGGTCTCGACGAGGTGCGCTCGGAACTGACTCGGTTGCGGCAGCTCGTCGCGAAAGCGGCGGAGGCCGACGGCTGTCTCATGGTGGCGGCGGGGATTCCGCCCGGTGACCTGCGCCGGGGCGCGATCACGCCCGAGCCCCGGTACCGGCGGATGGCCAAGGCGTTCCCCGAGCTGATCGACGGCGCGGGCACCTGCGCCTGTCATGTGCACGTCGGTCTGCCGTCGCGGGATCTGGGCGCGCGGGTCCTCGCCGGATTGCGGCCGTGGCTCGCCCCGCTGCTGGCGCTCAGCGCCAACTCCCCGATCCAGCACGGCGCCGATTCCGGCTGGGCGAGCAGGCGGTTCCCGCTCTGGGACCGGTGGCCGACGGCCAGGCCGCCCGACGAATGGCCAGACGCGGCCGCGTACGACCGCAGTGTCGAGGACGCCTTACGCCGTGGCGCCGCCCTCGACGTGCCGGGCGTGTACTTCTACGCCCGGCTTTCGCCTCGCCATCCCACGGTGGAGGTGCGGATCGCCGACGTCTGCCTGTCCGCCGAAGACGCCGTGCTCCTCACGGCGCTGGTACGCGGGCTGGTCGCGACCTGCGCCGTGACGACCGACCCGCCGCGGGCCCGCGGCGCCCGGATCGGTGCGGCGTTGACGGCCGCCGCGCGCCGGGGTCTCGACGGGCCGGGTATCGACGTCTTCACCGGGCGGGAGGCCGATCAGCGCGACCTTCTCGGCGAACTCGTCGACTTCATCCGGCCGGCGCTCAGGGCCACGGGGGACATCGAGGACGTCGAGCAAGGACTGAACTCGCTTTTCGAGCACGGGACCGGCGCGGCCCGGCAGCGCCGGTTGTTCGCGGAAGCGGCCTCGCCCGGCGCCTTCGCCGCGGATCTCGCCCTCGCGACGATGAACGTCCCGACCCGGTGAGCCGGTCCGGCGTCACAGCCAGCCGGACTCCCGCGCGATCCGCACCGCGTCGACGCGGTTGCGGGCGCTGAGCTTCGACACGATCGTCGTCAGGTAGTTCCGCACTGTCCCGGCCGAGAGGAACAGCTCGGCCGCGATCTCGGTCGGGTCGGAACCGACCGACGCCAGCCGGAGGACCTCGATCTCCCGCGCGGTCAGCGGGCATTCCTCGCTGTCCCAGGCGGCGAGCGCCAGATCGCCGTCGACGACGCGCCGTCCGGCGGCGACCCCGCGGACGGCGTTGGCGAGCCTGTCGGCGGGCGCGTCCTTGCGCAGGAAGCCGTTGACCTTCGCGGCCAAGGCCCGGCGAAGGGTTCCAGGGCTGCCGAGCGAGGTGAGGATCAGCGTGCGCACGCCGGGCAGTTGTTCGTGCAGTTCGGCGGCCGCGGTGAGCCCGTCCTTGCCCGGCAGGTCGATGTCGATGAGCGCGATGTCGGGACGCGCGGACTGGGCGAGCGGGAGGATCTCGTCACCGCTGGCGCATTCGGCGACGACCTCGATATCGGCTTCCAGCCCGAGCAGCGCGACCAGGGCCCCACGGACAATGTGCATGTCCTCCGCCACCAGGACCTTGATCATCGTCCCCATCTGCCTTTCTCCAGCGCCTCGCCCCCGAACCGACAATACTATCCTCACACACCCGTCCCGCGAAATGGAAACCGGCCCTTGACCGTCGCGGGGGGACACGGTCAAGGGCCGGTTCTGTGTTGCCGCGGGAATACTTTCTTCGGACCGCGCCAACACGGCCGGGGTGCGTCCGGCATGATTGCGCTACCAGCAATTCTGCGGTCGCCGACGCCCGGGATCCAGTGTGCGCACCACCGCCGACCTGTGGTTTTCGCATGTGAGATTTTCACGTCCCGGAGCACAGGAATCCATATCCGCCGGTGAATCAAGCACTTCAGGAGAAGCGGCGGCGAACACTACTGTCGGAAACCGCAAAGCAAGCCAGAATTCCTCGAGCGAAAGGACGGTACAATGGATGAGACTGTCCGGCGAGCCGTGGAGCGAGCCATTGGGGCCATGAACGAGAAACTGGGCGAAGAGCTCACTATCGACGACATCGCCCGCGCCGCGACGTTCAGCAAATTCCATTTCACCAGGGTGTTCCAGCAGGCCACCGGCGTCTCGCCCGGCCGGTTCCTGTCCGCGCTGCGGCTCGACGAGGCCAAGCGCCTGCTGCTGACGACCTCGATCACGGTCGCCGACATCAGCCACCGCGTCGGGTACAACAGTGTCGGCACCTTCAGCACGCGGTTCAGCAGCCGCGTGGGCCTCTCCCCCTCCGCGTACCGCCAGCAGGGCGGTTTCCAGCGACGGCTGGCGGGTGAACCCCGGCCCGGCGCGAAACCGGCGATCGTCCGCGGTTTCGTGTCGGCGCCGCCGGAGATCTCGCCCGGCCTCGTCTTCGTCGGTCTCTTCCCGACGCGGATCCCCGAGGGCGCGCCCGTGCGCTACACGGTCATCGACGCGCCCGGCCCCTATCAGCTGACCGAGGTCCCGGAGGGCACCTGGCACCTCGTCGCGCACTGCGTGACCGGTCCGCTCACGCGCCGCGGCACCGGGTACACCGGCCACCACGGCCCGATCACCGTCGAACCGGGCGTCACCGCGCGGCTGGCGGACCTGCGGGTGCGCCCGAAGCGCCTGTTCGACCCGCCGGTCCTGCTGGCGCTGCCCGATCTGCGGCACCGGCCGGAACCGTTCAAGCACGCCGCCTGATCTTCACCTGGGGTGTCATGAGGGGTCCCCATCGGACGAATTCCGTCCGATGGGGACCCCTCATGACATCTCCAGGACCTCAGGCGGAGAGGCGCCCGGCCGAAGGGGCGAAGGCCTCGCGGATGTTCTGCCGCCACAGTTCGTAGGCGGGCGTCCCGTCGGCGGCGTTCTCCGCCACCTCGGTCCGGTCGGCCAGGTCGACGGCCTCTTCGATGCTCAGTCCGGCGAGCGTCCGCGCGGCCCGGCGGGTGTGCGGCGGGACGAACGACGAGAACGTCCGCGCCTTCACCGCGAAGACGACGCCGAGGCCGAGTTCGTCCTGGTGCTCCCCCGCCGCTTCGCGCAGCGTCGTCAGCCCTCGCTGATCGCAGCCTCCCGCGAAGGTCGAGGCCAGTCCCACACCACTCCACAGGTCCGGACGGCGCCCGGCCGGGAAGCGGTTCACCGCCGCGGCGACCTTCACCGGGTCGGCACCGTTGATGAACCACAGCGCCCGCCCGACGCCTTGATCGCAGGCGCGGGCGAAGTACGACGGCGCGCCGGCCCACGCGTACGGGGCGGGGACGAACTGCCCGTCCACCCATTTGCGGGTGTCGAAGTACGCGCGGTCGAAGCCGTAGCCGTCGACAGCCAGCCAGCTCATCGTCGGGTGATAGGGCACGCCGTCGAGATCCGGCAGCACCTTCTTCCACAGCGGCCGGGGCAGCCGTGCCATGGCGAATCCGATGCCGATGTAGGTCAGGAACAGATGGGGGCGGCCGGGGCCGCTCATCAGTTCGGCCGTGCGGTCCTTACGGCCGCCGGGCATGACGTCGAGGATGGTGAACGCCATCGCCGCGCCCTCGTAGGCGAACCCGCGCATCTCCGGCTCCACCATGTCCAGCCGCCGTTCGGCCTCCCACAGCGCCGGGGCGTCGATCCCCCATTCGAACCCGCACACCACCGACTGCGGGATCGACTCCAGCCGGGCCGTCGCCGCCGTCGGCGGCACCCCGAACCCTCGGCCCTCGAAGCCGACCGAAGCCAGCGAGGGTGCGAACAGGACCTTGCGCAGGGCACCCAGCAATGAGCTCATCACATACGTCCTTTGTGGATAGTGTCGGCTTCGCGCGCGAACTCGGCTCATGCCGAGGAGACCACGCGGTGATCGCCGTGGGCTCGACGGCCGATCGAGGTGCCCGCCGGTACCGCCGAACAGTCCATTCCCGGAACCGGACAATGGTGAATTCACCCGTTCGCCGGACGAATTCACCGGGTCGCAACGTACTCGCCGTGGAATGAAATGCACTTCTGGCGGCATTTTTACCGTCTTCTGACCTGACACTGAGTAATCGATCGATAGCACTTTCATGATCGCCGAAGCTTCCCCATCACCGCAGCTCACCAGGGCCTTGATCGGCCGAGTCTGGTCCCAGGAAAAGCACAACCTTGCATCGTGCGATTCAGATTCACTCTTCCGGGTTTGCTATGTACACTGAGAGTTAGCGCGTCTGGGGAAGAGGAGGTCGGAGTGATCCGAGTCCTATTGGCCGAAGATATGCACATGGTTCGCGGCGCTTTGGTCGCGCTGCTGAACCTCGAACAGGACATCGAAGTCGTCGCCGAGGTCAGCTCGGGCGACAAGATCCTCCCGATGGCCGCGGAGTACCTCCCGGACGTCGCGATCATCGACATCGACCTGCCGGCCAAGGACGGGCTCTCCGCCGCTTCCGAGCTCTACCAGCAACTTCCCTGCGTCCGCACGCTGATCCTCACCTCGCTCGGCCGCCCGGGCACCGTGCGCCGGGCACTCGACGCGAAGGTCAACGGCTTCCTGCTCAAGGACGCGCCGGCCGACAAGCTCGCCAACGCCGTCCGCTCGGTCGCCATCGGCCGCCGCGTCATCGACAGCGAACTCGCGCTGTCCGCCTGGGAAACGGAAGATTGCCCGCTGACGCCGAGGGAAGCCGAGATCCTGCGGCTCGCCGCGAACGGGCACACGGTCGCCGACATCGCGGCGGAACTCTTCCTCTCACCGGGAACCGTGCGCAACTATCTCGCCACGGTGGTCACGAAACTCAACGCCCGCAACCGGGTCGACGCCATCCGCATCGCCACCGATTCCGACTGGCTCTGAGCCCTTTCGCGTCTTCTCCTTTGCCCCAACCGGTTCCATGCGCCAGGTCATGACGATCGCATACGGGGCAACGAATAAATCACGGTTCCCCGGATGTTTCCGGCACTGTTCCCCGGGTTCTCCCTCTGTCACCGTCACAGAGGGGGAGTTCTCCGGAGGGGCAGGGGAGACACGGGATGAGTACCGGACCGGTCGACATCGCGACCACGACCACCGCGCACCGGAGGCCGGACGTGGTGCGCGCGCGGCTGCTCGGCCCGCTCGAACTGCACGCCGGCGGCGCCGACCGCGCGCCGACCACGCCGAAACTCCTGCAGCTGCTGGCGATGCTGCTGATCCGCCCCGGCAAGACCGTCCACGTCGATTCGCTGGTCCACGAGCTGTGGAACGACACTCCCCCGCGTAGCGTCCGCCGCACCCTGCACACCTATGTCCACCACCTCCGCCGCCATCTCGACCCCGACGGCGACGGCGGCCTGCTGGTCACCAGCCCGCCCGGCTACCGGCTGGATGTCGACCCGGCCGTGGTCGACGTGTCGGAGTTCGGGGAACTCCTGTGCCTCGGCCGCGATCTGCTGGCCGAAGGCGACGACGCGGCGGCCGCGCACGCGTTCCGTACCGCGCTGGACCTGTGGTCCGGTCCCCCGCTGGCCAACATCCACTGTGGACCGACGCTGGCCGCCTACACCGTCTATCTGCTGGAGCACCGGCGCAACGCCCGTGACCTGTGGATCGAGGCCGAGATCCGGTCCGGGCGGCACCGGGAGATGCTCGGCGTGCTCCGGTCGCTGGCCACCGCGAACCCGCTCGACGAAACCCTGCACGCCCAGCTGATCCGCGCGCTGGGGCTCAGCGGCCGGCGCAGCGACGCACTGGCCTCCTACCAGTGGCTGCGGGCGAGGCTCGACGAGGAACTGGGGGTGGAACCCTGCGCCGAACTGCGAGAGCTGCACCGCGAACTGCTCTCCGAGGGCCACCCGATCCGCTGATCGCCGGACCGGCCGACGAACACCACCCCGTCACCAGATCAAGGAAGTTGAGGAGTCAAGCATGACCGCTCGCACCTACGGCCAGTTCTGCGGCCTCGCCCGCGCGCTCGAGATCATCGGGGAACGCTGGTCCCTGCTCGTGATCCGCGACCTGGTACTCGGCCCGAAACGGTTCGACGAGCTGCAGCAGGGCCTGCCGAAGATCCCGACGAGCATCCTCTCGACCCGGCTCAACGAACTCGAACGGCACGGCGTCGTGCAGCGCCGGGTGCTCTCGCAGCTCGACGCCGGCGTGGTCTACGAGCTGACCGAGTACGGCAACGACCTCGACCAGATCCTGCTGCAGCTGGGCCTGTGGGGCGCCCGGTCGCTCACCGACCCGGCGGCGGACGACCTGTTCACCCTCGACGCGGCCATCCTGTCGCTGTACACGACGTTCCAGCCGGACGAGGCACACGGCGTCCAGGGCTCGTTCGAACTGCACTACGGCGACCAGATGATCGTCCACGCGGTGGTCGAGGACGGCGCGGTGACCGCGGGCGAGGGGCCGCATCCGGATCCGGACATCGTCATCGAGCCGCGCGGCCCGCTCATGCTCAAGCTGCTGAACGGCGAGCTGGACGCCACGAGCGCGCTCACCTGCGGCGCGGTGGCCATCAAGGGCGACGCGGCGCATCTGGAGCTGTTCACGCGCCTGTTCCACATCCCCTCGGCCCCGTCGAAGGCCGAAGGGCTCGTCACGCACTGACGAGAAGGGATCCGCGCGCGAGCCGGCACCACCGAGGTGCCGGCTCGCGTCATTCGAAGCGTGCGGTGTCGCCGGCGCCCCGGCGGACGATCTCCGGCTCCCCCGACGAGAAGTCGATCACCGTGGTGGGTTCGACGCCGCATTCGCCGGAGTCGATCACCGCGTCCACCACGTACTCCAGCCGCTCCTTGATGTCCCAGCCCTGGGTCATCGGCTCGTCCTGGTCGGGCAGCAGCAGCGTGCTCGACAGCAGCGGTTCCCCGAGTTCGCCCAGCAGCGCCTGCGTGACCACGTGGTCCGGGATGCGCACGCCGACCGTCTTCTTCTTGGGGTGCATCAGGCGGCGCGGAACCTCCTTGGTGGCCGGGAGAATGAACGTGTAACCGCCCGGTGTGGACGCCTTGACCGCGCGGAAGACCGCGTTGTCCACGTGCACGAACTGGCCCAGCTGGGCGAAGTCCTGGCACATCAAGGTGAAATGGTGGCGGTCGTCGAGTTTGCGGATACTCCGGATGCGATCGATGCCGTCCCGGTTCCCCAGCTGGCAGCCGAGGGCGAAGCAGGAGTCCGTCGGGTACGCGATGAGCCCGTCCGCGCGCAGGATGTCGACGACCTGTCCGATCGCGCGTCGTTGCGGATTTTCCGGATGCACGTCGAAATACCTCGCCATGCGCCGAGCTTAGGGCCATCCGTGTCCGGGCGCCGTGACAGGCCGTCCCGGCGTGGCGTACACAGTGGAGCCGTCCTCGTCGCACGTCTTCCATCGTGGCGTGTTCCGCGAACGTCCGCGTGGTGCGAACGTCCCACACCCACGCGGGCGACCGGCGGGATTTTCCCTGTCACCGAGGGGGAAATGTCCTCGCGTTCGCCGTTCTCCCTTACCCGGAAGGATCAACCGGGGTAACAAGCATGGGCTAGTATCCGAATACACCGCGATGGAAGGTCGTGCGGCGCCCGGCCACGGCCATCGTGCGGGCGAAGCACGACGAAGTAAGACGTCTCCTGTCATCACTGGAGTGCCTGTGCCGGATCAGCTCGCGGTGACCGCCGAACCTCTGGGGACCGCCGGGATCGACCGGCGCCCCCGGCGGGCGCTGTTCCTGGCCGGGCTGATCATCACCGTCGTCTTCGTCAACTCCTGCCTGTTCGGTCTCCTCGCGGTGCTGTTGCAGCCCGGGGTGGACTTCTGGCAGGGCCTGCTGGCGGTGCTCTACGTCGGGCCCGTGCTGGCGATCCAGCTCCTGTACTTCAGCCGTCCTGCCGTCCGGCTGGACACCAGGCTCGCGAAGGCCATGCTGGCGGTCCAAGCCTGTCTGGCCTACCTCCCGACCCTGCACTTCGAGGCGGCGCTGAGCTCGCTGACCACCCTCGCGGCGGGCAGCGCGCTCCTGCTCTTCCGGCCCCGGACGGGCTGGACGGTGTTCACCGTGTTCATGGCGGCCACGACGTGGATCCTGTGGACCTACGACGACACCTGGCTCGGGGCGGTGTTCGACAGCATCACCGCGGTCTTCTACGCGCTGGTCGTGTACCTGCTGACCTGGCTCGCGCGGCTGGTGACCGAACTGCATCAGGCCAGGACCGAACTGGCGAGGCGCGCCGTGGCCGAACAGCGGCTCGCCTTCGCGAGGGACCTGCACGACCTGCTCGGGCTGAGCCTTTCCGCGATCGCGCTGAAGGGCGAGCTGGTGCACCGGCTGCTGAGCAAATCGCTGGACCGGGCCCGCGAGGAACTCGCCGAGATCACCGGGATCGCGCAGCGCACGCTGTCCGACGTGCGGTCGGTGGCCAGGGGCTACCGGGAACTGTCGCTCGACAAGGAATCGCGGACCGCGGTCTCGCTGCTTTCGGCGTCGAACGTCGCGGTGCGGGTCGACCTCGAACAGGTCGAGCTGCCGGTGAAGCTGCGTACCCTGCTGGCGAAGGTGCTGCGGGAGGGTGTCACGAACGTGCTCCGCTACACCGGCGTCGAGCACTGCGAGATCACCGTGCGCACGAGCGAGGGCCGGGTCGCGCTGGAGATCGTCCACGACGGCACGGCGCACGAGGACGTGCCTGAGGAGACGGCCGAGAGCCTGCGCGAGGTGACCCAGGAGGTCGACGGGCACGGCGGGACGCTGAACGCGGGCCTCGACGCGGGAGGCCGGTGGCGGCTGCACGCCGAGCTGCCGGTGCCGGAGCAGGCCGAGCCCGCCGAGGCGGTGCTGGCACAGGGCCCCGGCCACTGGTCGAGGATCGACGCCAGGAACGTCCAGTGGACACTGACGGCGGTCTTCATCCTCTTCGGTCTCTCCGCGATGACACGGGCGTTCATGCTGACCGACGACGGCTGGTACCTCACGCTCATCGCCGGGTATCTCACCGCGCTGATCACGCTGCAACTGTCCTATTTCGCCCGGCCGAACGTCCGGCTGCGCTCGCGGCAGAGCTACGCGCTGCTCTTCGTCCAAGCCTGCCTGATCTTCCTGCCCCTGATCCCGCTCGGGAACGCGTGGGTGAGCCTGCCCAGCCTGTTCGCCGGTACCGCGCTGCTGGTGCTGCCACCGCTGGCTGGCTGGACGGCGTTCGCCGCGACCGCCGCCGGTGTGGTGCTGATCCGGATCAGCTACGGCACCGACTTCCTCGGCGGCTTCTACAGCTTCGCGTCGATCCTGAACACCGGGCTGATGGTCTTCGGTCTCATCTGGCTGATCCGCCTGGTGACCGAACTGGGCGAGACCCGCAAACGCCTCGCCGAGGTCGCGGTCGCGGAGGAGCGGCTGCGGTTCGCCCGCGATCTGCACGACCTGCTCGGGATGAGCCTTTCGGCGATCGCGCTGAAGAGCGAGCTGACCAGCCGGATCATGGACATCGACACCACCAGGGCCTCCGACGAGCTGCTGGAGATCCTCGGGCTGACCCGGCAGGCACTGACCGACGTCCGCTCGGTGGCGAGCGGCTACCGGGAACTGTCGCTGGATCAGGAGTCCCGGTCGGCGCAGGCGGTGCTGGTGGCCGCCGATGTCCAGGTGCGGCTGGAGGTCGAGCACGAGGACCTGCCCGCGACCGTGCGCACGGTGCTGGCCGTGGTGCTGCGCGAGGGCGTGACGAACGTGTTGCGGCACAGCAAGGTCGAACGCTGCGAGATCGCCGTGCGGCGGACCTGTGACGGCGTCGCGCTGGACATCGTCAACGACGGCGTCGGCAACGGGCGGCCCGCCGGATCCGGCAAGCCGGTGCGCGTCGAAGCCGCCGGCAGCGGCATCACGAACATGTCCGACCGCGTCGCCGGATTGGGCGGCGAACTGACCGCGGGGGTCGAACCCGACGGCCGCTTCCGGCTGCGCGCGGTCGTGCCGGTCTAGAGTCGCTCTAGATCCAGCCGGACTCCTTGGCGATCCGGATGGCGTCGACCCGGTTGCGCGCGTTGAGCTTCGACACGATCGTGGTCAGGTAGTTGCGCACGGTTCCGGTGGAGAGAAAGGCCTTCGCGGCCACCTCCAGGGTGTCGCGGCCTTCCGCGGTCAGCCGCAGGACGTCGATCTCCCGTGGCGTCAGCGGACAGTCCACGGTGTCCCACGCGGCCAGCGCCAGATCGCCGTCGACCATCCGCCGTCCGGCCGCGACACCGCGTACGGCGTTGGCGAGCTTCTCCGCGGGCGCGTCCTTCAACAGGAACCCGTTCACCTTGGCCGCGAGCGCCCGGCGGAGCGTGCCGGGCCTGCCGAGGCTGGTCAGGATCAGTGTTCTGACCTCGGGAAGCTGTTCGTGCAGTTCGGTGGCGGCGGTGAGACCGTCCTTGCCGGGGAGGTCGATGTCGATGACCGCGACCTGGGTGCGCGAAGTGCGTGCGGCGGCGAGGATCTCGTCACCGGACGCCACTTCGGACACCACTTCGATGTCCGGCTCGAGCCGCAGTAGCGCTACCAGCGCCCCCCTGACGATGTGCATGTCTTCGGCCACCAGAACCCTGATCACCATCGCGCCGCCCCTCCGAGCACGCCCCCGTGACCCAACATAAACACGGCCGGGCGGAACGCGTTCCGCCGTTCGGGTGGCGAGTCGTCGCCGTCAAGCCGTGTCCACATCGTGGGCGCTACGGCGAACGAGTCACACCGCTACGGATTCCGCGGTCGGTCGGTTACTTTCCGTCGTACGGCCGGGCATCCGCACGGCCAAGAACGCTGCGGCCACGAGTACGACCGCCAGCATCAGGTAGGTGGTGCGCGCCGCGTCGAACGGACCTGCGGACACCGTGGTCTGGAACAGCACGCCCGCGACCGCGGCACCGAGCGCCGACCCGACGTGGCGGGCGGTGTTGAGCACCCCCGACGCGGCGCCCGCCGAACCGGGCGGGATGGCGCGCAGGGCCTCGGTCGTCGCGGGGGCGATGGCGAGCCCCTGCCCGACGCCGACGGCGATCAGCGGGAGCACGAACACGGCGGCCGTCGACGTCTCGTCCGGCAGCAACGCCGTCCCGGCCACCCCGGCCGCGTACAGGCCGAGACCGCCGACGAGCAGCCACCGGCCGCCGAAGCGGTCCGCCAGCCTGCCCGCGACCGGGGCGACCGCGCTGAGCGCCAGCGTCCACGGTAAGGCCGCGACCCCCGACATCAGCGGGCTCATCCCGAGCAGGTTCTGCGTCTGGAGCACGAACACGAGCAGGAAACCGGCGATCGAGAACGCGGTCACCAGGGTGAGCGCGGTGGCGATCCGGTAGCCGCGCTCACGGTAGAGGTCCAGTGGCATCAGGGGGTCGCGTCTCCCCCGTTCCCAGAAGACGAACGCCACGAGCGCGACGAGCGCGACCGCGAAGCTCGCGATCGTGACCCAGCGCTGACGTTCGCTCTCGATGAGGCCGTGGACGACGCCGACCAGGCCGAGGGTCACCAGCACCACGCCGACGACGTCGAACCGGTGCCGGTCCCCGGTCCGCGCGTCGGGCACCACCCGCAGCGCGAGCAGGATCCCGGCGAGCCCGGCAGGCACGTTGAGGAGGAACACCGACTGCCAGCCGAACTCGGTGACCAGCAGCCCGCCGAGGGTCGGGCCGCTGATCGCCGCGATCCCGGCGACCGCGGTGAACAGGCCGAACGCCGCGCCCCGCCGCTCGGGCGGGAAGATCGCCGCGATCAGCACGAACGCCTGCGGGCTCAGGATCGCCGCGCCGATCCCCTGCGCGACCCGGGCGGCGATGAGCCAGCCGGGGCCGTCCGCGAGCCCGCAGAGCGCGGAAGCGGCGGTGAACACGGCGAGTCCGAGGACGAAAAGCCGCCGGGGCCCGGCGAGATCACCGAGGCGGGCGAAGAAGATCAGCAGCGACGCCAGTGCCAGCAGATAGCCGTTGAGGATCCAGAGGATCTCGCCGAGGCCGACGTCGAGGCGGCTCATCATGTCGGGGACGGCGGTGTTGACGATGGTGGTGTCCAGCAGGACGAGGAAGTTCGCGACGCAGAGCACGCCGAGGACACGCCACGGGTTCGTCTTGGCCGCGGTCATCACATCTCCCTCCGGACGCGCGACCGGCCGTCTCTCGCGTTCGGGGCGCGAGAGACGGCCGGAGGGGTGCGCTCAGCTCGCCTCGGCCAGGGGCGGGGCGGTGCAACAGGCGCCGGTGAAGCAGTCGAAGACCTGACCGCCCGGGCGGTTGGTCCAGTTGTCGAAGCGGTCGATCACCAGGTCGACCTGGTTCACGGCGGAATCGGTGTCGATTCCCCGGACGGCGAAGAGCGAACGGACGTTGTCGGTCACAGCGTTCTTCATCGAGTGGCTCCCAGACGTTTTCGGAGGTTATCGGGGTGTTCCTTCGATGAAGAGATCGTGCTGCCCGGGGCCGGTCGTCAACCAGTGCCATGCATCATCGTGGAGTCGTGCTTTTCACCTACGCCAGAAGGTTCTCTTCGACTGCGCCGTTTCCGCGCGCGCGGCTATCGAATGGAGTAGTGCGGCCGGATTCGCTGACGGAGCGCGATCACGTGCTCTCATCAGGCGATAATGACCGAGCGTGGTCACCGGAAGGCACTGGCTTCACGAATGGCGTAGTCATCCGCGGGCTCAGGAAGTGAGCAGCCGCGCGAGACCGGCGTACCCGCCGTCCTTCAACCGCACGCCCGACGTCTTCGCGTACGCGGCGTCGGCGCGGATCCCGAGTCCTTCGACCATCCGGTTCATGAAGTTGAACAGCGCGCAGACGAGGACGGCGTCGTGCAGCGCGGCCTCGTCCCAGCCCGCCGCGAACACGGCTTCGGCGTCGGCGTCGGTCATCTTCGACGGTGTCCGCGTCAGCTTGCCCACGTAGGCCAAGACGGGCTTCAGGCGCTCGTCGACGGGCGAGGAGTCCAGATCGGCCAGTGCGGCGGCCAGAAGGCCTTCCGGCACACCGAATGCCTCGGCGGTGACGGTGTGGACCCCGTGGCAGTACTGGCACTCGTTGATGCCGGAGACGTACGCCGCGATCAGTTCCCGTTCGCCGGCGTCGAACGCCGACGGCGCCCGCATGACGAGTTCGTGCAAGTCCAGCAGCCGTGACGCCGGGGCCGGGAACTTCTGGAAGACCTGCAGCAGCGTGGTGTCAGTCGGCAAAGACTTGAGATAGGACATCGCGCGTACTCCCCTTTTCCGGCGCCCGCCCGTGTTCGGCGAACTGGTCGACGTCTTCGCGGCGCAGCCAGCAGGCGGCGAGGCAGGCGACCGAGGCCGGTCCCAGCCCGGTCACCGTGGCGGTGACCCGCGCCGTGGTCTGTTCCCATTCCTTGCGCAGCGAACCGGCCGTGGTCATCTCCGGGCCCGCCTCGATCAGCGGGCGGACCGCGCGCCAGCGGGCGATCCCCGCCGTGACCAGCGCGTCGGTGCCGAGGTCGAGCGCGTCGTGCCTGGCCTGGTCGACGGCGAGGGCGACCAGCGCGGGCTCGTCGGCGATCCGGGCGAGGCCGACACCGGCGAGCAGGCGTTCGGCGTCCAGTCCCATCAGGATCACCCCGGCCTCGGTCGACGGGGCGTCGTCGATCGAGGGCAGGGTGAACCGGGAGTCGTAGGGCTCAGACACGGGCGACATCCTTTGCGGCGACCCGCGGCGAGGGTTCCCGGCGCAGGTTCCCGGCGATGGCGGCCGCGACCCGGGCGGTGGCGACGCGGTGACCGTCGATGTTGCGGGCGGCCGGGCCCAGCGCCATTCCGGCGGCCGCGCCGACGGCGAAGACGCGAGGGGCGCCGACGTAGGCGAAGGTGCGTTCGTCCAGCTGTGGCCAGCCACCGCGGTCGAGGACGGCTTCGCCGGGCATCAGGCCGTCCCCGATCGACGGCGTCGTGCCGAGCGCCAGGACGGCGTGGTCGACGGCGACCGTCTCACCGCCTTCGAGGTGGAGGCCGACTCCCGGCGTCACCTTCGTGATCGCCTTGCCCCGGTGCACGACCAACCGGCCTTGGGCTTCGGCGGCTTCGAGCGCCGGCCGGAACTCGAACATGATCGACGCGCGCCGGAAGCGGCCCATCAGCTCGAGTCGTTCGGACCAGCTCACACCGTCGAAGCGGGCGCGGCCTTCGGGGCGGAAGAACGACGAATTGACATCGGCGCACTGGTAGCGCTCGCCCGCTTCACGGACCACCCAGTGCACCTCGCGGCCTTGGGCGAGGCCGTTGGTGATCAGATGCGCCGCGGTGAGGCCCGCACCGACGACGGCGAGCCGCTTTCCGCCGGAGGGAACGGGTTCGTCCCAGTAGCTCACGCCGCGCGGCGGATAGCCGCCGCCCCACCAGGTGTCCGGGGCCGGACGGCGTTCCTCGCCGAGGCACAGCACCGCGTGCCGCGCGGTGACGGAGAACCGGTCGGCGCGCACGGTGACCGCGGCCGCCGTCGGCAGCACCTCGCGGACCGAGCCGCGCCAGGTCCGCTCCGTGACGTGGTGGCCGGCGGCCAGATGGGCGCAGTAAGCCTCGAAGACGTCGACGGGGACGACCGACCGGTGCCCGGCCTGCGCCATCCGGATCTCCCGGCGCTCCACCGGGGTCAGCACCGACCAGTGCAGCCGGGCGAAGTCCAGCAGTTCGCAGTCGCGATAGCCCTCGACGCCGGGGTGGTGTTCATAGGGCGAGCGCAGCACGCGCTGGCCGAGCAGGTCGATCCGGTCGAAGAACCGGCCGCAGGGACGGCCGTCGCGGTCGACGATGACGAGGTCACGGACGCCGTGGTGCCACAGCGCGGAAGCGACCGCGAGCCCGGCCGGTCCGGCCCCGACGATGACCACGTCGGCACCGGGCGGCGGTTCGGGGGCGATGGTCGCGCGGGTGGCCGGGAGGACCGGCCATTCCCGCCCGCGCGGCGAGTCGAGCAGATGGGGTTCCGGGACGAAGGTGATCACCGGCGTGCTCAGCCGATCACGGTCACCGGGACGATCAGCTCGATCACGGGACGCTGCTTCATCCCGTTGCTGATCAGTTCTTCCAGCGTCTGCTGCGACTGCTCCGCGGTGTCGGTCGCGATCGGGCTGTAGCGGGAGTAGGAGTAGGTCGGCTTCCGCCCGCCCGCGTCCAGCGAGTACACCTTCAGCACGGCCTCGCCGGGGCGGACCTCACCGTCGTAGAAGGTGAGACGGCGCTGGTCCGGCGTCATGAAGGACTTCGAGAACTGGCGCGAAAGCACGAGGGTCTCGGCGTCGTTGACGAAGGTCGAATCCTCGTCGGTGACGACCTGCATCGCGACCCAGGTCTTGTCGGTCAGGTTGGTCTCGGACTTGATCACCTGCCAGCGGCCCGGCTCCGGCAGGTTGACACTGACCGAGACGTCGTGGTCGGTGGTGTCGATCGCGCCGGAGATCATCAGTACCCGGCGGCGGACGTCGGCGACACCGGCCATTTGAATGTCACGCGCGCGTACCCGCGTGGAAACGTCCAGTCCAGGGAATTCGGGTGACGACATTTTCCGTGCCTCCATACCTCGATGACCGCACGCAGCCTTTTCGACCACACTGTTTCGGCAACACTGTCCGGCCGCTATGATTTCCCCATCCGCAAACACCGGAAGAATTTCACGCCGAAGCGGAAGATGTCAAGATGAGGAACGCACGATCCATTGGTGCGAAAGGGTGCGGGTATCGAGGACGACACTCGGCCATTCAGCGGTATGAAGTTCGTCCTGGCCGGACTCACCTGGCCGCACAGCAGGTCAGGACCCGTCCGAATCCTCGGCCCACGCCGCGGCGGGTGTACCGTGCTCCAAGGCGCCGATATAGACGATCTCGAACGAGGAATCGGTCCGCTTGAGCCCTATTCTGATGACGAGGTCGTGTTTCACCAGAATGATGAACTGATGCGGATCGCGGCCATCTCCGAAAATGTCGTAAATGAGGAAAGCGGACCCGTCGGCGACCGCGAACAGCGCTTCGTAAATCACGTTGCGGTCCGCTTGTGGCGCGTTGGCGGCCCATTCCTCCAGCACCTGCAAACCCGACGTGAGCTGGAGGCGCATAGCCATCCGAAGGCCTCCTCGAGGTCTCGCCAGGTCGCGGACGGTGTTCATTCTCCCGTCCGCGGGACCCGGTGGTCTTCTTTGTTCATGCTGTCCGTGCTGGTCGCGGCCCATGTCGCTAGTTGTATCCGAGGATGACGTTCTCGGATACGAATTCGTTCTCGGCGGCCCGTCTCGGCTCCGGAACGACCACCGTCTCGTCGGTGTCGGTGATCCCGCGCGGGTCGAAATCATCGGTCACGACCCAAATTCGCACCTGTGCCGTCATGACGTTCCTCCCGGCCTTCGATGAACCGCTCACTTGACAACCAAGGATGGCCCCCGCCGATCGGAGTGCGATCGTGGCACGCTCGAAGATGACTGGAGTCCGCGATGAGCAAATAACAAGTCGCCGGTGAGGGGGCCCCGGTAGTGCTCTTGTCCTAGCCGAAAACCCAAGGAGCACACCATGACCGAACGCCTCGACCCGTACGAGATCTACGCCGACGACGAACTGGACGTCGATCTGCTCGGCCTGTCGTGGCCGGACCCGGCCGTCCCCGAACAACGGGACCGCCCATGAGCGCGGCGGAGCGGCAGCGGACCTGCGCCGCCTGCGGGGGCCCGTTCGAGCCTGGGGAGCGAACGGACCTGGAGACGGTGGTGGCCGGCGGGATCCTCTACGTCGCCGTGCACCCGCACCACAGCACGTATCCGCCGCGGCGGGAAACCGAGGCCGCACACCGGCTCGCGACCGTCGCTTAAAAGAGAAAGGCTCGTGAGTGGTAATGACGGTTAGAACCGTCATTACCACTCACGAGCCTTTCTCTCAGCGCAAGACCGAAGTACGCCAAGTCGCCCTCGTTTGCGACGACCACGCGGAGCGCGCGGGCGTGACGGGCGGGGGCGCCGCCGAGGCGAGCGCGCCGAAGACGGCGACGAGCGCGGCCAGTTCGACGTCCTCCGGGTCCCCCCGCAGGACCCGGAAGACCGGCGTCGTGTCCTTTTCAGACGGTGACATGTGTCCCCCGTTCAGATCGGGTGGTTGCCGTGCTTGCGCTGGGGTGCCGCCTTTCGCTTGTCCTGCAGCATGTCCAGGGCCCTGGCGACGGCCGAGCGGGTGTCGGCCGGGTCGATGATGTCATCGACGAGGCCGCGTTCGGCCGAGTACTGCGGGTTCATGAACTCCTCGGTGTACTCGGCGACCAGGTGGGCGCGCAACGCGTCCGGATCGGCCGCGGCGGCGAGGTCCTTGCGGAACAGCACGTTGACCGCGCCCTCGGCACCCATCACGGCGATCTGGTTGGTCGGCCAGGCCAGCGACAGGTCGGTCCCGATGGACCGCGAGTCCATCACGATGTACGCGCCGCCGTAGGCCTTGCGCAGGATGACCTGGATCCGCGGCACGGTCGCCTCGCAGTAGGCGTGCAGCAGCTGCGCGCCGTGCCGGATGATCCCGGAATGCTCCTGCTCGACGCCGGGAAGGAAGCCCGGGACGTCCACGAGCGTCACCAGCGGGATGCTGAACGCGTCGCAGAACCGCACGAACCGCGCCGCCTTTTGCGAAGCCGGCCCGTCGAGCACCCCGGCGAACACCACCGGCTGGTTGCCGACCAGGCCGACCACCCGCCCGTCGATCCGCGCGAGCGCGCACAGCACGTTCCGGGCCCATCGCTCGTGCAGTTCGAAGAACTCCCCGTCGTCGGCCAGTTCCGCGAACACGTCCCGCATGTCGTAAGGCTTGTTCGGTTCCACGGGGACGAGTTCGGCGAACCGGGGCCGCCGGTCCTTGCCCGCGTCCTGCGACGGCTCGCGCGGCGCGGGGTCGAGGTAGTTCGACGGCAGCAGCGACACCAGGTAGCGGACGTCGGCGAGGCAGCTCTCCTCGTCGTCGTGCACCACGGTCGCGACGCCGGACGACGCCCCGTGCACGTCCGCGCCGCCCAGTTCGTCGTGGCTGACGCGCTCCCCCGTCACCGTCTCGACGACGTCCGGGCCGGTCAGGTACATGCGGGCGGTGTCGCGCACCATGAAGACGAAGTCCGCCAGCGCCGGCGAATACGCCGCCCCGCCCGCGCACGGTCCCAGTACCACGCTGATCTGCGGGATGACGCCGGACGCCTCGACCTGACGGCGGAAGATGCCGCCGTAGCCGTTGAGCGCCATGACGCCTTCCTGGATCCGCGCCCCGCCGCTGTCGTTGAGCCCGATCAGCGGTGAACCGGTGGCGATGGCCAGATCCATCACCTTGTGGATCTTCGCCGCGTGCGCCTCGCCGAGCGAACCGCCGAAGACGGTGAAGTCCTGCGCGTAGACGAACACGCGCCGTCCGTCGATGGTGCCGGAACCGGCGACGACGCCGTCGGTGTACGGCCGGTTCTCCGCCAGCCCGAGCCCACTCGCCTGATGCCGACGGTACAACTCGACCTCGGTGAAGGAATCGGGATCCAGCAACAGTTCCAGTCGTTCACGCGCGGTGTGCTTGCCGAGCGAGTGCTGACGGCGGACGCCGTCGAGCCGCCCGTCGACGATGTGTTCGCGCAGTTCGTCGCGCTGGGACCGCAGCAACGGCATCGTCGGTTCGGGCGGATGCACCGGTTCGGCGCCGCGGGCGAGCGGGATCACCTGCCCGTCGGTCGCCCTCGGGATCCGGGGACGCCGCAGCCGGTCCTCCGGCAGCGGCACCACCTCGGAGTCCTCCGTGCGCTGAGCGCCCGGATCGCCTTGCAGGGTCACGCCGCCTCCCCCATACGGGCCTCGCGCTCGAGCTCGTCGAGTTCGATCTCGCGCACGATGTCGCGCCAGCACACCCCCCGCCCGAGCCGAGGCATCGTGGTCACCACCGGCGGCCGCTCCGGCGAGAGGGCCGGGGCGGGCGTGGTGGATTCGTTGATGGTCATGACAATTCCTCTCCCGTTAGGCCGATGCCCGTACCCGGCCGTCGATCTGGTGGTAGCCGCCGCCGTAGAAGACCAGCGAATCCTGGGCGGTGCCGCGGCTGGAGGCGACCACCCGGCCGAGGAAGATCGAGTGGTCACCGCCTTCGTGGACCTCGGCGAGTTCGCATTCCAGCCACGCCAGCGCGCCGTCGAGCAGCGGGGCGCCGGTCTGCGGCCCGGCCGTCCAGTCCACCGAGTCGAACTGCGCGAGCCCGGCCGGGCGGCGCCAGTCGGCGAAATACTTCGCGAGGTCTTTCTGGTCCGACGCGAGCACCGTGACCGCGTACGAGCCCGCCGTCACGATCGCGTCGTGCATCCGGGCGGCCCGGGAAACGCAGCACAGCACCATCGGCGGCTCCAGCGACACCGAGGTGACGGCGTTGGCTGTCATCCCGTGTGCCCGTTCGCCGCCGGCGGTCAGCACGGTGACCCCGGTGGCGAACTGGCCCATCACCTCCCGCAGCCCGGCCTGCGCCGACAACCGGCGCCGGGTGGCGGGGGTCGGCAGGCGCTTCAGCACCGGCCGCGAAGGCTCCGGGGATTCTTCTGCAGGCGCGCTCGTGCCCACGTCATTCTCCCTTGCCGTTGACCGCGTACGGGGCCAGCGCCTCACGCAGCTGCTCGGGCACCCGGCTGGGCACCGTCGCCGTGTTCGGACCGCGCATGCACGCGATCCGCTGCCGTCCGCGCGCCACCAGCCGCTCGCCCTCGTCGGTGAGGTGGACGTAGTCGAAGGTGAACTGGATCTGGGTCTGGGTCAGCTCTTCCAGCCGCAGCCGGATGGACAGCTCGTCGAACGCGGTGATCTCCGCGTAGAACTCGCAATCGACCTTGAGGGTGAACAGCTTGAGGTCGCGGCGGACCTCTTCGAGCACCGCGGGTGCCTTGTCCTTCAAGAACATCTCGCGGCACCGGCCCTGCCAGCGCACGTAGTTCACGTAGTAGACGTTGCCCACCAGGTTGGTCTCTTCGAACCCGACCGTATGCAGGATCTCGTAGTAGTCGGCCATGGTCAGTTCTCCTCTCCCTGGAGCACCGCGAAGACGACGGGATCGGTCCGGTCGTTGACGGTCGTCGCCCAGGTGGCGATGCGGGCACTGCCGTGGGAAAGCACCGCCCAGCCGTCCGGGTCGACCCGGTGCACGGTGAGCGCCTGTGTCATGTCGCCGGTCTTGCGCACGCATTCCAGCGCGCTCCAGACCCGGGTGTGCGCGACCGAGAGCGGTTCGCGGGCGTCGGCGGCGAGCAGTTCGCCGACCGAAAGCAGGTCCTCGCCGAGCAATCCGGCCCAGTCCTCCGGTGTCCGCTCGATCGCCGTCTCGACGTCGCACGCGATCCGGCCGCTGCCGGCGATCGCCAGGGTGAGGTCGGCGCTGTGCGACGCGCTCACCTCGACCCCGTCGGCCTCCGGTTTCCCGTCCGGGCGGTAGCGGATCTCGAGCGGGGCGTCGACCGCGCGGCCGGCGGCCAGCGCCGTCTGCGCCCGTCGTTCCGTCGTGGTCTCGACGGAAACGCCCACCGGATCCGGTTCGACGACGATCGCCCGGGACGAACCGAGCAGCCGTTCGGCGGAACGCTCCAAATAGGATCCGAGCATCGACGGGACCCAAGGCCCTTCCCCGTCGCGTTTGCGGACCGCGCGCAGCTTCAGTCCTTCCCAGCGCTCGACGAGCTTCCCGTCGGGGTTGCGGACGTCGAGGTCGTAGAGGTAGCTGTCGCCGTCCTGCGACCGCTCACGGGCGTCGAGGAGCACGTACTCCGGATGCTGCTCGCCGGGTTCGGCGAGGTACAGCCGCTCGATCCCTTGCGGCAGCAGCGTCGCGTCCGGGACGCAGCACTGGATCGCGTGCATCATCGCGTCGCGGGTGCCCGGGTCGGCCAGGAGCTTTTCCTGCGGGAGGAACGGGGCGAACCAGTCGACCTCGGCGCCGGTCGCGATCTCCGCGACCGCGTGCCGCGCGCTGGCCCGCCGGTAGCCGGTGACCCGCTGGAACCGCTTGCCCTGGAACAGGACCGTGCCGTACAGCTCGGTCGTCGGGTCGACCGGGACCGGCGGCAGCGCGACGTCGCGGACCACCGTGTCGCCGAGCGGATCCGGACGGCTGAACCGCAGCCGGGCACGGAAGTGGTCGGCGCTGAACCCGGTCTCCCCGCTGCGCAGCACCACGTCCACCGTTTCGGCGTCCCTGGCCAGCGCGGCGAGCCGGATCGTGGTCGAGCCGCCCGGCGAGACGATGATCGGCCGCAGGAACTCGACGTCGGAGAACACCGGCGCCGGCAGGCTTTCCGCGGCCAGCGTGGCCTTGGCGACCTGCGTCATCGCCTCCATCCCGATCACCGCGGGGAACAGCAGCTGACCGTCGAGCAGGTGGTCGGCCAGATACGGGTCGCTGCCCGCGGAGAGGTCGGCCTCGGTGATCAGCTCGACCCCCGGGTAGTGCACCACGGCGCGGTCCACGAAGCGGTTCAGCGGCAGTTCGCGCTTCTCCACCGGCAGGGTGGCGAGCCCCGCGGTCCGGCCGCAGACGACCAGTACCGACGGGGCGGCCGGATCGCCGACGACCTGGCGGAGGATCTCGATGCCCTCCTCGGTCGGGATGGGGGTGATGCCGTCGCGCATCAGGGCGCTGACGACACCGAGCTTCTCGCCCATCCCGGTCCCGGACCAGACCGACCATTCGAGCGCGATCGCCCGCGCCTGCGGGTGTTCGAGGCCGAAGCGCACGGTCAGTTCGGTCATCCAGTCGTTGGCCGTGGCGTAGTGCGCCTCACCGCGCAGGCCCGCCCGCCCGATGATGCTGCCGAAGGTGACCAGCAGCTTGATCCTGTCCTTGTCGACGGCGTCGAGGACGGCGTTGAGACCGCCGATCTTCGGCGCCAGCGTCTTGCGGAAGGTCTCCTCGGTCAGCGAGAACAGCGCGGCGGGCTCGTTGCGGCCCGCGCCGTGCAGGACCGCGGTGACCGGGCCGAACTCGGCCTGGATCCGGCCGATGGCGTCCGCCACCTGCCGGTCGTCGGTGACGTCGGCGCGTTCGTAGCGGTAGGTGATGCCCGCCGCCGCCATCCGGCCGAGGTTCTCCGACAGTTCGGCGTCGTCGGCCGGGTCGCTCCGGCCCAGCAGGGCCAGTTTCGCGCCGGAGTCCTTGGCCAGCGCCAGCGCGCTCTCCGCGGTGATTCCCTTGCCACCACCGGTGACGAGCAGGACGTCGTCGGTGCCGAGCGGCGTGCCTTCCGTCTCGGCCGGTTTCAGGGCGCCGAGCTTCGGCACCGTGCGGACCCCGGCGGAGTCGTAGCGGACCTCGCTGAAGTCGTTCGTCGCCGCGACCTCGGTGACCACAGTGGACACCGCGGCCCCGACGGCCTCGGGGTCGACCGGGTTGACGTCGGCCAGATCGACGATCGTGGTCCGGGCCGACGGGTCCTCCAGCCGCAGCGTCTTCGCCAGGCCGGAAGCGCCGAGACCGTGCTGCACCACGACGAACCGCGTGCCGTTGGGCGCGGCCAGCACCGCGCGGCCCGCGTCCAGGAACAGCCCGACGTCGTCGGCGTCGCTGTCCTCGTTCAGGCAGAGGAGGACACCGTCGCCGACACCGGCGCCCGCGAGTGCGGTGCGCAGCGGCTCCGCCAGCGGGTGACCGGCCGGGGCGAACGCGGTCCATTCCGCGGTCGAGATGCCGGTCGTGAGGTCGGGCGCGGGCTTCGGCGCGACGACGTACTCGACCGCGAACGGCCGGACCCACGGTCCGACGCCGGCGACCTCGGCCTGGTTGCTGTCGGCGGGTTTGGCGGTCTGCGCGAGTTCGTCGATCATCTCGGCGAGTTCGCCGAGACAGACGGTCGCGAAGTTCGGCATGCCCTCCAGCGCCGGACGGCCGAGCGCGCGGGTGACGTCGTTGACCAGCTGCCCGACGGTGATCGACGAAAGGTGCAGGTCGTCGAGCGGATGCGTGTCGGCGGTGACCGCCTCGAGCGGCAGTTCGACCCGCTCGGAGGCGAGTTTGCGCAGCAGGTCCAGCGTGCTGCTGCCCCCGTTCTCCGATGCCTCCCCTGAAGCGGCCGCCTCGGCGGGTTCGGCGACCCGGTCGCGGGCCAGTTCCGCGCCGATGGACGGCGCGGCCTCACACGGGCTGGCGAGGAACGAGAACTCGCCGTCCACCGGCAGGGCCCGGACGACCCGGCCGGCGAACAGCGCCGAGGTCTCCAGCGGGGCGCCGAACGCGAACGCCGCGCCGGCGACCTTGAGCACCGCGGCCAGCGTGGGGCTGTCGGTGTCGATCGCGAGCACCGGGGTGCCGGGCGCGATCTCGCCGAACAGCCCGGTGAGGACCCGGCCGGGGCCGACCTCGATCACCAGGTCGCTGCGCTCGGCGACCTTCGCGGCCGCCTCACGGAACCGCACCGGCAGCACGACCTGGTCGCGCAGCAGATCGCGCAGGTCCTCGGCGGCGTGCAGGACGTCGCCGGTCACCGTCGACACCACGGGCCGGTCGAGCCGTGCGAACTCGAACGCGGTGAGTTCCTCGGTCATCGCCTCGGCGGCCGGGACGACCGCGGGCGAGTGGAAGGCGTGCGAGACGTTGATGCGGGTGGCGGTGAAACCCTCCGCCCTGGCGCGGGCGACGACCCGGTCGATCGCCTCCGACGGTCCGGAAAGGACGGTCTGCTCGGGCGCGTTGTACCCGGCGATGACGACCTCTTCACCCTCGGCGAGCCGCTCGGCGACGCCCGGGGTGGCGGCGATCCCCGCCATGGCACCGTTTCCGTCGCTCGCGGTCGCCATCACCTTGCCGCGGATCTTGGCCAGCTTGAGGACTTCGCGTTCGGTGAGCGCACCGCCCCAGTGCAGCGCGGTCAGCTCGCCGAGGCTGTGCCCGGCGGCCGTCTGCGCCTCGATGCCGAGGCTCTTGAGGACCCGGAGCCCGGCGAGCGAGCCGGTGACGATCCGCGGCTGCGCGACGTCGGTGGCGACCTGGTCGGCGCCGGTCGAGAGTCCCGCGGCGCGGTAGATGTCGTCGGCGTGGGCGAAGCGCTTGCGCACCGCGCCGACCGTGCCCTGCCCGGAACCCTGACCCGGGAACAGGAAACCGATCTTGGGACTCTTGGTGCGCGAACCGGCGAAGATCCCTTCACCGGCGGAGAAGACCTCGGGTTCGCCTTCACCGAGGAGGTCGAGCAGCTTGGCCAGCTTGCGCTCGGCGTCCTCCGGGTTGGTCGCGACGATCGCCGCCCGCACCGGTTTTCCGGACAGTTCCGCCGAAAGCGTGCCCGCGAGGTCGACGAGTTCCGCGAGCGAGAGCTTCGGGACGACCTCCAGGAGCCCGGTGAGCTGACCGCGCAGCGACGCGGCGTCGTCGGCGTCGAGCAGCAGCAGCTCGCTGTCCTGCCGTCCGGCGACCAGCGACCGGGTCCTCTCGTCGAGTTCCTTGCGCCGGGCGGCACCCGGCGCCTCGGTGACGGTGACGTGCGAGTTGATGCCGCCGAAGCCCATCGCGGAAACCCCCGCGCGGACCGGGTGGTCCGAGGGCCACAGCCCGGCCTCGGCCGGGACGTACATCCGCGCGGAGTCGCCGACCAGCGAATCGTGTGGTTCGAAGTGGCCGGTCGCGGGCGGGATGACCTGGTGGTAGACCGCCAGCGTGGCCTTGATCAGCCCGGCGACCCCGGCCGCGGCCTTGGTGTGGCCGATGTTGCCCTTGATCGTGCTGAGCGCGGCCCGGTCGGCGAGCGGGTCGGCGTCGCGGCGGGCGGTGGAGAGCGCCTCTATCTCGGTGGCGTCGCCCAGCGCGGTCCCGGTTCCGTGGCCCTCGAAGTAGGACACGGTTTCGACGCCGTAGCCCGCCTTTTCGTAGGCGCGCTTGAGCGCCAGGCGGTGCCCGGACGCCTCGGGCCGTGTGATGCCGCCCTTGCCGTCGGAGGAGACCCCCCAGCCGCCGATGGAGGCGTAGATCCGCTTGCCCTGCGCGATCGCGTCGTCCTCGCGCATCAGCACGAGCATCCCGGAACCCTCACCGGGCCAGAAACCGTTGGAGTCGGCGTCGTAGACCTTCATCTCGCGCTTGGCGAGCGCGCCGGTCTTGGCGAAGCCGATCACCTCGAACGGGTCGATCGACAGGTCGACACCACCGGCGATGGCGACGTCCAGGTCGCCCTCCGACAGCGCGTTCGCCGCGGTGACCACGGAAAGCAGCGACGATGAGCAGGCACCGTCCACAGTGAACCCGCCGCCGCCGAAGTCGAAGAAGTTGCAGACGCGGCCCGCGATCGTGTTGGCCAGCCCGCCCGCGAGGGTGTCCTCGTCGATCTCGGGGAACGGCGCCTTGTACTGCGCCTCGAGGTCGTGGAGGAATTCGGCGGTGTCACCCTCGGCCCAGCCGCGCTCGGCGAGCGCCGCCGCGACCGTGCGGCGCACGTACGGCCAGCGAAGCCGCATGATGTTGGCCCGCGAGAACTCACCGGTGAGGCTGTTGCCGATCACCACGCCGGTCGCCTGCCTCGGCAGCCCTTCGCCCTCGGGGAAACCCGCGTCCGCCAAGGCCTGCGCCGCGACGTCGAGGGCAAGCCAATGCGTGGTGTCGGTGGACCGGAACGTACTGCCCGCGACCTTGTACTTGATCCGGTCGAACTCGTAGTCACGCAGGACCGCGGCCTTCTTGGCGTAGAAACGGTCCGGAGCCTTGGGATCGGGCGAGTAGTAGTCCTCAAGGTTCATCCGCTCGTCGGGCAGTCTCCGGAACGCCCGGCGGCCGGCGAGGACGTTCTCCCACAGTTCATCCGGGGAACCGGCGTCCGGGTATCGGAGACCGATACCGACAATCGAAATCCGCTCAACGCTCATGCCACCGCACTCCCCTAGCTCTCAACCACTCAAGTCATGGAATCCGGCCCCGGCGCCGGGCTCTGCCCTCGGAAACACGCCGCCGTCCGCATCTGCAGTCCGGTCAAGCATGACCCTGAGCCGGGCTGGCAGTCTTCTCTCATGTTGTTGAAGGCCCGCACGCCTTTAGAGGACGAAACGCGTGGGGTGCCGCGAAACACGGTGCGCGGCGGCGGTGAAAGCCGCCCAGCCCACCAGCTCGATCAGTTCGCGGTCACCCAGACCCACGGCGGCGACCAGGGCGTCGTCGACCTGGTAAGGCGCTTTCGCCACCAGCAAAGCCAAACGAACGGCGGGATCGTCGAAAGCGTCCACCCAGGACCGGCTCACACCTGACGGTGAGCCGTCCCAAGTGGACAGTTCCCGCTCGACGATCTCACGTACCGAAGCAGGAATCGCCAACGAGGCGAACGCCGATTCAGCACGGGAGAAGGCATCTTCGACGACCGGATTCCCGGCCGCCCAGGAGAAATCCCGGGAACCGGGCCCCAGCAACGGCAAGGACAGACCGGGTGAGGCGTCCTCGACAGGTTTCAAGAACCGGCCCAACACCGCCTTCGCCTTCGCCCGTGCGGAATCCGGCACGGACGAAGGCAGCGGCGACGGTCCGAGGAACACGCTCACCACCCGGTTCAGGTAGTGGAACGTGAACGCCACCGCGGTCAGCTCCGTACGAGCCGCCGGCGGCAACGGCCCCGCGAGGGGATCCGCGACCGGACGCCCCTCCGCGATCGCGGAGGCCGCCGAAGAACGCCCGAGTGAAGCCAGCGCCATCCCGTGGACCTCGACGCAGTACGGGCACGCGTTCGCTCGCGACACCAGGGAAGCGACGACCTCCCGGTCCGCCCGGCCCGTCGCGCCCGCCGCCACCAGCGATTCCCGCAGCATCAGCCAGCTCGCCGCGAGAACCGGTGGTGACGGCGAATGCAGCGCCACCGGCGGGGCCAGCATGCCGAAGTCCCGTTCGACCTGCCGGTAGACCGCACGCACCTGCCCGGTCGCCCGGCCGTAGGACACCGGCCGGACGTGCCGGACCTCCCGCAGCACCCGCCGCAGCGCGAGCCGCACCACCTTCGGCGCCACGATCAGCTTCCGGCGACCAGGGACAGCTTGCTGACGGCCTTGCGCCCGGTGATGGATCCGTCCGGCGCCGGGGCACCGTAAGAGACGTCGACCCCGCGTGCCTGCAGCGCCCGCACGATCCCCGGCACCGAACGTTCGGCCAGCGCCGCGATCGTCATCGCCGGGTTCACCGTCAGCGCACCCGGCACGGAGGCGCTGTCGGTCACGAAGATCCCGGGATGGTTCCGGAGTTCGTGGTTCGGGTGCAGCGCCGAGGTCTCCGGGTCGTCACCGATCCGGCACGACGCCAGCGGGTGCACGGTGTACGCGCCGACGACGTCGTTGGTCCACGGCGAGACCTTCGCGAGGCCGTCCTTCTCCAGGATCTCCTTGCACTCCGCGTCGGCCAGCGACCAGCCGTGCAGGGTGTTCGGCGTCGGGTCGTACTTCAGCGGCCCGCGGCCGAGCATCTGCTGGGAGATGCGGTAGGCGTTGCCGGTGGGCGGCGGCGCGCCGAAGACGCCCTCGTTGTCGTCCTCGGTCATCAGGAAGATGGTGAGCCAGGACGCCCACTGCTTGAGGATCTCCTTCTTCTGCGTCCCGAACCAGCGCGGTTCGTCGCCGTCCGGCACCTGCGCGAGGATCGTGCCGAGCCCGGGCGGGAAGTACAGCTGCTCCAGCGAATACCGCTCGTACTCCGGCAGCGAACCGTCGAGTTTGTCCCAGTTCGCCACGGTCGGGCCCTTGCCGATGTGGTTGGCCTCGTAGACCTTGCCGTCCTCACGGGACAGTCCGAGCACCTCGCGGACCCGCTCCTCGTTGATGATCGCGGTGTTGAGCCGCTCGCCGTTGCCCGAGAAGTACCGCCCGACCGCGTGCGGCATGGTGCCCAGCGCGGACTCCGAACGCTGCAGGATCACCGGCGTCGCCCCGGCGCCGGCGGCGATGATGACGATCTTCGCGTCGATCGTCCCGCTGCCGGAGTGCACGCGGTAGTCCTCGTCGTCGACGACGTTGAAATGCACGCGGTAGTCGCCGTCGTCGATCCGCTCGATGCGCTGGACCTCGTGCAGCGGCCGGATCTTCGCGCCGTGCGCGAGCGCGGCGGGCAGGTAGTTGGTCAGCAGCGAGCGCTTCGCGTCGAAGCGGCAGCCCGCCATCATGAAGTTGCAGTTGACGCAGCGGTCGTTGTCCACCGCGACCGGCGCCGGGTTGGCGGTGCGCCCGGAGTGGTCGCAGAACGCCGCCCACAGGCCACCGGCGTACGAGACGTCATTCCAGTCCTGTTTGGACACCGGAAGCGAGTCCGAAACCCGATCGTACCAAGGCTCCAGTGAATCCCGCGTGATCGCCGACGGCCACATGCGGCGGCCGATGCTGCCGTGCCGTTCGAAGACGAACTTCGGCGCCCGCGGCATCGCGGCGAAGTACACGACACTTCCGCCACCGACACAGTTCCCGCCCAGCACGCTCATCCCGTCGCCGACGACGAAGTCGAATGCCCGGGTGTAGGACGAGCCGAGCAGGTAGTCGTGCTCGAAGTCCTTCGTCTCCAGCCACGGCCCGCGTTCCAGCACGGTGACCTTCGCCCCGCCCGCGGCCAGGTGGTAGGCGGGGATCGAACCGCCGAACCCGCTGCCGACGATGACGACGTCGGTCTTGTCGTAGGCAGTCATGCGGGGCTCCCGGAGGGCGTGGTGTCAGGGTGGAGTTTCGCCAGTTCGCGGCGATAGGAGAACTTCGGGAACCGCCACAGGCCGTCCGCGTCCGGCGCGGTGTAGCCCATCGCCAGCAGGCCAGGGTGGCCCTCGGCGATGGCTTCGGCGGTGTGCTTGTGCGCCGCGCTGTCGAAGGACATGTTGCAGAACAAGGCGAGACTGACCCAGCCGTCCTTCTCCGGATGCCCCGGCGCGGTCAGCGACCGTACGAGCGCCGTTCTGTCCACGAAAGACAGTGCGACGAACGGAGGAAGTCCTTCGTCGAGGGTGAGGTCGTGTTCCTTGGCGTAGACCTTCGCGTGCTCGTTGAGGGACTGCGCGAGATACGGCAGCCCGACCGTCACCCCGGTCGCCTCGGTGTGCAGCAGTTCGAGCGCACCTGCCACGACCGCGCCGGGGCCCGGTGAGGCCCCGGCGATCGCGTGATCACCGGGGAACCGCTTCTCCCCGGGGACGATCGTGTCCGCGTAGGCCTCCAAGGTGGACACCTTGGTCTGTTCGTCCGAATCCACGGAACCTACCTCCTGTTCCTGGTGTGCACGGTCATCGGCAGCCCGCCGCGCACCCGGAGCGACAGCATCGCCTCGGGAACCACGTCGTAGCCCGGGAGTTTCCTGAGCTCGAGGTCCCGCAGGACCATCGTCAGCACGAAAACGGCCTCCATCACGCCGAGGCTGTTGCCGATGCAGAACCTCGGCCCGGCGCCGAAGGGGATGTAGGCGTAGCGCGGACGGCCGCTCGGCCGGTCCGGATCGAACCGGTCCGGGTCGAACTTCTCCGGTTCCGGCCAGAAGGCCGGATGCCGGTGCAGTGTGTAGGGCACGACGACGACGTCGGAGCCCGCCGGGATGTGGTAGCCGCCGATCTCGTCGTCGGCCTGCGCCACCCGCGGCAACAGCCATACCGGCGGATACAGCCGCATGACCTCTTCGACGACCCTCGCGGTGTACGGCAACCGGTGCAGATCCTCGTGGGTCGGCAGCTGGTCGCCCAGTACGGAATCCGCCTCGGCCCGCAGTTTCGCGGCGACGTCCGGATGCTCGTCGAGCAGGTGGAACGCCCAGCCCAGCGTGCTCGCCGTCGTCTCGTGCCCGGCCAGCAGCAGGGTGATCAGCTCGTCCCGCATCTGCTCGCGCGTCCCCGCCGAGTCGATGAGCCGGGACAGGACGTCTTCGCCGTTCTCGACCGGGTTCGCGAACCGCTGCTCGACGAGTTCCTCGGCGATGCGCCGGAGATCGTCCCGCGATTCCCGGAACCGCAGCTGCTTCTTCAGCGGAGCCCACTGCGGGACCATGCTCAGCGTCACCGCTTCGAACATCGCCTGATCCTGCACGGCCTCGAACGAATGGCCCAGCGAGGTGAACCCGCCGAGGTCCGCGTCCAGCAGCGTCTTGCCGAGCACACCGAGGGTCAGCCCGGTCATCTCGTGCAGGATCTCCACCGGTCCGCGTGCGTCGCGCAGGCGTTTCACGAGACCTTCGACCTCGTTCGCGACGACGGAGGCCTGCCGCGCGATCCGCTTCGGCTGGAACACCGGCTGGATCGTGCGGCGCTGCTTCTTCCAGATCTCGCCGTCGCTGGTGAGCAGCCCGTCGCCGAGCGCCCGCCTCGCCTCCTGGAGGCCGATTCCCTTGTGGTAGTTGGCCGCGTTGTCCGCGAGCACGTGTTTCGCCAGCTCGGGGTGGTTCACCAGGTACATCGTCTTGGGACCGATGGCGATCCGGACGACGTCCCCGTGCGCCTCCGCCGAATCCGACATGAGCGCCAGCCGGTCGGTGAAAAGCTTCTTCAACAGACCGAAGGTCGCTCTGCGCGGCGGCCCGGGGGGCGCGAGACGCGCCCCCCGGGTGGATTCCGTACCGGAGGTCATGCCGCCACGGCCCCGGTTTCCGTCTCCGGCTTCTCGGCCGGCTTGGGCAGGGCCGTGATCTCCGCCGACTTCGCCTGCTCGGCCTCCCATTTCTCGGTGGCCTTCTTGGAGAAGTGCAGGCCCCACAGGAACATGCCGCGGATGAGGCAGACCAGCGCGGTCGCCAGGAACAGGCCGTAGGCGACGTGCACGATCATGAAGAACCCGTACGCCAGCGCCACCCCGGAACCGAACAGGACCTGCGACGCGGGCTTCGACGGGGTCGTCCCCGGGTCCGTGACCATGTAGTTCGTGTAGAGCACGAACGCCACGCCGGTCATCATCCCGAGCGCGCCGGGGATCGCGGTGTCGAACACCAGTCCCCGGATGATCGCCTGGAGCGCGAAGGTGATGAGCCACGCGCCGATCAGCCACATCCGCTGGGTCAGCAGCGCGTTGAGCACGGTGCCCGAGATCATGATGATGCCGACGATCAGCCAGCCGACCCAGGAGTCGACCTGCTCGGTGAAGTGGTAGGGCGGCGCGATGCTCGCCCACGGGAACACCAGCAGGATGATGGTGATGCCGAAGTTCGACGGGTTCATGTAGTGCCGGAGCCTGCCGCGCACCGGGGCCTGCAGGACCCACTTGGCGCCGACGGCGACCACGACACCGAACATCATCACCAGTACCTGGTCGTTGACGTAGGTCAGCATGTTCAGTGCGAGACCGGTGATGTGGGCCGGGAAGAGGAACTCCACCAGTCCCTTGAAACCGTTGCCGCGGAAGCGGACCGGACGGCCCTGCGCCCGGGCGCCGATGATCTCCAGCAGGATTTCCGTGGTGTACGCCGTCGCCAGCGCGATGAACGGATAGGTGTAGGGCTGCTCGAAACCGAGCACGGTGTAGCCGATGATGTTGAAGATGGTGATCGAGATCGCGAACCGGCGAAGGGCCGTGATCGTCTTGTTGCTCTTCGGTGCCGCGAGTGTCTGCTCAGCCATGACGGTCACTTCTCCTTAGCCTGAGCGCCGAGCTGGAACGTGTGGCTGCCCGGGGTCAGCTGGACTTCCTGCGTGCGGATCTGCCCGGTCAGGTCGCGCCACTGCAGGCACACCTTCACCGGACCGGTGACCTTGCCGAGTCCGATCTGAACCTCGTGGCTGCGCTTGCCGGAGTGGCCGCTGCCGCCGTCGACGCGGTCCATGTACTTCTTGCCGTCGGGGGTGACGACGGTGACCTGCGCGCCGATCGCCGCGGTACCGGCCGCCTTGAGCGGGCCGTCGGCCGAGGCCTTGTCGTGCACCAGCTTCAGGTTCAGGTACGAACCCGCGTCGGGGCTGACGTTGTGATAGAAGATCGGCTGCTCCCACTGGCGGGCCACGGCGAAGTCGAGCTTGCCGTCACCGTCGGCGTCGCCGGAGGCGATACCGCGGGTGGGCACCGGGACGGCGAGACCGAGGCGCGGGGCCAGGTCGGTGTAGCGGCCGTCGGAGCCCTTGGCCCAGAAGTGCAGGGTGTGGTCGCCACCGACGTCGTCACCGGCGACCATGTTCGGCCAGAAGTACGGGTGTTTCAGCAGTTCGTCGTTCGACGTCGCCAGTTCCTGCAGCTGCGGCCAGCGGTTGACGTCACCCTTGACGAAGCCGGTGGCCTGGGTGATCACCGATTCGCCGCTGTTGTTGTAGTCGGCGATCTTGACGTCCCAGCCCCAGCCGGACCACGCGGTGCCGGCCTGCGCGCTGCGGTCGACCCACGGCGCCTCGCCGCCCTGCAGACGGCCGCGCAGATCCGCGGTGTCCTTGGCGGTGTTCATGAACTGGAAGTGGCTTTCCTCGATACCCCACGACGTCGTGATGTTGCTGACGTACAGGTCGTAGAGACCGTCGTGGTCGAGGTCGGCGAAGTCGACGCCCATTCCCTTGAAGGAGTCGTTGCCGAGCACCTTCGACTTCGGTTCGTTGGGCCCGCGGATCCCCTTCACCTCGGCGAAGGAGGTCTTGCCCGCCGTGGACTTGTTGTACAGCAGGCGGTCGTGCCCGAAGTCGTTGCCGATGTAGAGCTCCGGCAGGTTGTCGCCGTCGACGTCGGTGGCGCTGGCCGCCAGCGACCAGCCGCCGCGGGCGTCGGCCGGGATGGCCTGGTCGTCGCATTCGAAGGTGACCGAAGGTTTGCCGCCTTGGGTGGTGGCACCGGTGAAGCGGAAGATGTACTTGCCACCCGCGTTGTCGGCGTGCGACATCGACTTGTTCATCTCGACCCCGCCCTCGACGCGGTCGTCGAGCACCGCGCTGTCGGGGAAGTAGTTGCCGATGAAGATGTCCTGGTGGCCGTCGCCGTCGAAGTCACCGACGGTCGCGGCGTTGGTGTTCCACAGTGGACCGGAATACTCGCCATTCTTGACGTTGTTGCCCGGCACCAGTTCCACCGGCACGTAGGACTTCGCGGCGAGGTTCGCCGCGGACGGGTTCGCGAGGAACACGATCGGCGTGCGGCCCCAGTAGTAGGCCAGCAGGTCGACCCGGCCGTCCTCGTTGAAGTCGCCCGGCACGCAGCCCATCGGGGCGATGTACTTGCCCATCGGCAGCGGCGCGGCGTCGAGCGCGAACGGCGCGTACCGGTCACCGCCCTTGCCCGGCGTCGGGGTGACGACCACCTGGTCGCTGCGCGGGTCCACGAAACACAGGTCGTTGGCGAGCTTGTCGCCGTCGAGGTCGTTGACCGCGACCGCGGCGCCGACCGAGGAGATCCAGGCGCGGATGTGCTCGTACTCCTTGTTCACCGTCCGGATCGACTGGCTCTTCGCCGCCTCCGGCAAGGCGATCGTCAGGGGTTCGAACGCGTACTTCGAGGCCATGGTGTCCGCCTCGGCGGTCGAGACCGTGGGCAGCTGTGCCACCACGAACAGTCCCGCCATCAGCAACAGCGCCACGATGCCCGCAAGCTGCTTGCGGAGCCAGCCCAAGGTCGCGGTCATTTACCTGCACCTCCAGAAGTGAGTACCTCGGTGGCGATGCGCTGTCGCCAGGTTTCGAAGGCCGGGAGTTCTCCGTCGACGACCACGGCCGGACGAACCTCCTGGGTGATGGCCGCGGCGCGCTCGGCCGGCAGCCCGCAGATCGCCTGCGTGGCGACCTCGGTCTCGGGGATCAGCAGTCCGGCGCGAACCCTGGCCTCGGCGGCGAAAGCACTGCCCTGGGCCAGATTCCCGCGGTACTCGCCGGCGAATTCGGCGAGCTTCAGCAGTTCGTCGGAGGTGACACCGCACGCGTACGTCGAGGCGAGCCCGACCCCGGCGTACAGATCTCCGTGGCGCCGCTTCGGGAACCGCGCGATCGTCTCGGTGACCAGGTCGACGTCGGTGCCGCAGACGAACCACAGCGCCCGGCCGATGCCCTGGTCGATCGCCCGCAGCGCGTAGCCGTTGTTGCCGGGAGGCCACGAGAAACCGGGGTCCTGGAACTGACCGTCGATGTACTTCGCTGTCTTGAAGTAGGCCTGGTGGAAGCCGTACCCGTCGAGCACCAGCCAGCGTAGCAACGGGTCGAAGTCCTCGGCGGACGGCCAGCGGAAGCGCGGCAGCCGCGCCATCGCCCAGCCGACACCGACGTAGATGATGTAGTCGTGCTTCTCGCCGGGGCCGTCGAGGAAGTCCGCGATACGCCCGCGGCCACCGCCCGGCAACCCGTCCAGCATTCCGTATCCCATTCCGGCGCCTTCATAGGCGAAGCCGCGGTATTTGACGGGAATACGTTCCAGCCATTCTTCGGCCTGTTCGATGGAACGCGCTTCGACAGCGTGCGCGTACCCGAGCAGGAATTTCTCGCCGACGGTCTCCAGCAATTCTTGAGCGGCCGGGCTCTTCTTGTGGAAACCCCGCTTGTCCAGCGACGTCTCGGAGACGTCCGGTGTCAGGATGCGACGCCTGACCGTGCGCCAACCATTGCCCAACGCACTCTCCCCCTAACGGGTGGATTCGAATTATGCGGACTGGTTAAAGGCTCACATGGGTGCCGATGCCCCAGCTACTCCACGGTTGCGCCCGCGGTTCTCCCGGTTTGCGTAACCGGGAGAACCGGGGAATAGGCCTGGCTCAGGCCACCGCGCGGAGATAGTCGGGGGCGGGCAGGGTCATGCGGTTGCCGGTGGAGGTCGGGCCGCCGGCGAGGGTGATCGCCATCGGCGCGTCGGTGGGCTGCGGGGTGCGCATCGGCATCCGCAGGTGGACACGGCCGTAGCGGGTGATGTCGACGCGGCCGGGCAGGGTGCCCACCGAGAACGACGACGCCGCGGTCCCGGCGGCGTGCTCGGCGACCGCGATCACGGTCCACCGGCCCTCCGGGACGTTCTGAATCTCGATGTCCGCCGAAAGGACGTTCGCCCTGCCGCCGAACGCGACCGGGCCGCACTGCGGGATCGACTCGGCGAACAGTCCGATGAGGACACTCGCCGGACCGGCCCCGCGCGGGGTCTCGATCCGCACACTGATCGTCCCGGTGCCCGCGTGCAGCGACGCGCAGCCCATTCCGGCGTTGTGCAATGCCTCCAACGAAGGCAGCCGCTGGAAATGCGGTGCCAGCGCCACCAGCAGCTCGCCGACCTCGGGATCGCGGTACTGGGTCGGGGTCATCCCGACCGCACGGGTGAAGCGGCTGGTGAACGTGCCGACGCTGCTGTAGCCGACACTGCACACGATGTCCGACACCGTCAGCGATGTCGTCAGCAGCAGTCGTTTCGCTTCGAAGAGCCGGATCGCGGTGAGATACCTGCCGGGGGTCACCCCGGTCGCCTTGGTGAAGATCCGCGAGAAGTGGAACGGGCTGACGAAGACTTCCGATGCCAGGTCGCCCAGGGTGATCGGGTCGAAGTACCTCGCGTGCATCGACGAGATGGCCTGCAGCACCGCGGGTTGCAGGGGAGACGCCGGCTCGGGAAGCCGACCGGGTTCGATGGCGCCTTTCTCGTTCGCCGCCGTGGCGACTGTTCGTAGCTGCATCAAGACCAACCTCGGATTCGCTGTCGCTTTTCCTCTGCACGCCAGCAAACGCGCCGGCTGTTTCAGAGCACTCGACACGCGATCGAGATGAGCCTCACCTGGGGTTATCCGGTGCTGCTCGATCGGCGAACGGTCGAAAGGCCTGTCCCCTGCGCCTCGCCTGTGACGATCAGCGTCTCAGCGTGGCGCTCGCGCCCCCCTCCCAAAACGACCGCCGTGAAGGCCTCCTTGAGGGACTCTGGGTCCCTCAAGGAGGCCTTCACGGACCGGCGCCTGGGTGCGCCGCTCAAGCACAGGAGTTCCGCCGTCCGCTCAGGCGGGGAAGTCGAGAACGCACTCACCGACGCCCACCTCGGCGGGCCAGTCGAGTTTGAGGGCGCGGTCGACGCGGTCGCCGGCGTCGACCGGGACGGCGTGCGCGGCCAGCCCCATGGCGCGGGCGACGAGATAGAGCGTCTGCTGCAAAGCGCCGACATGCGACAGGGTCGTGGAGTACGCGCCACCGCCGAGCACCGACGCCATCCGCGGCATCCGCGCGGTCACCGTGATCAGCGCCGAGGGCCGCCGGTGGTTGCCACCGCCGATCATCGCCATGTCGAGCATCGCGGCGAGATCGGCCTCGTCGTCGTTGACCAGGCTGAGCCGGTGGTCGAGCGGGTCGTAGTGGTAGATCCCGCGATCCAGCCCCGAGCACCGGTTCACCGAGACGTACAGCTCGAGTTCGTACAGGCACGCGACGCTGAAGTACGGCCGCTGCGAGGCGTTGTGCACCGGCCCTTCGGAAGCTTGCCCGTGCGGGAAGTGCGCGGGCCCGATCGACCGGATCCGCGCGCCGCGGAACAGGAACTCACCGATCTGCTCGGCCGAAAGGACACTCTCGGTGAACTCGGGGCAGGTGTGATCGTTCTCCAGCAACGTCGTCAGCGTGGGATCGGTCACCGCGCGGGCGGCCAGATCGGGCCGGTAGAGCGGATGGACCGGCCCCTCACCGGGGGCGGCCTTGACCACCGGCGGATTCCCCAGCCCAGGCAGAGCCGCCGGGCCACCGGGCCGCCAGGTGCGGCTCGTGGTGTGGAACAACAGTTCGTCCGGGGACCACAGGCTCAGTTCGGGGTCTTCGTCCTCGGCGAACCGGCCGTGCTCCCCGGCGAGCTGGACGACACCCGCGGCCACCAGATAGGAGACGATCGCGGCGACCACCCCGGCCTCGATCCCGGTCGTGGACACGATCTCCCCCACCGACTTCGCCGTCGCCAGCGTCGCCGCGACGTGCACCGCCCACGGCTGGTACAGCACGACGCGGTAGCGCGCGGACGGCGACTCCAGCCCCATCCCGTAGGCGTCGGAACGCAGGGAACAGAAGCGGGACAACCGGATCGGGCGCGCGGGCGGGACCTCCTCCGTACCGAACACCGGTGCCAGCGCGACCGGGATCACCGACAGCAGCGGGCCTCTCCCGTCGGCGAGCCCGAGCGAATGCACGACGGAACCGCCGAGTTCCTTGAGCGCCTGCCGCAGCGCGTCGGCGCCCTCGGCCGTCCAGCTCAGCTCGCCTTCGAGATCGGGCTCCCGCTCGACCGGCTCCCACGAGGACGTCACGTTCGCCAGCGAGACCGGCCCCAAGGCCATCCGCCGCAACGATTCCCGGACCAGTGGCTCGGCGTGGTCGAAATCGAACTCCCCCCAGCGCGTGACGACCACGAGTGAGCCGTCCTCACCGATCTCGACAAGGCTGTCGTCGGTGAGCGACCACAAGGGGATCGTCTCGGCCACACCGCCGGGGGGATCTGTCCTCAACTGCTGCTCCAGCCGGGTCTACAAGAACATGGGGAAGGGATTCAATCTTTCGTACGGGGTCGCCTCGGCGAGCCTGCCCAGCCGCACCGGGACGTCGAACAGCCGTCCCGGGGCGAAGCGGCTCCAGAAGGGCCGCAACCCCGGAACGACGACCCGGACCACCGGGAGGTCGATGTCGGGCCTGGTCTGATCGAGCACCAGCGTCTCCATCCCGAGCGCGGAAAGCTTGCGCACCAACGATTCCACGTCGTCCCGCACGTCGGACCGCCGGACGAACTTGAAGTCCGCGGCCCGTTTCGCCGACCGTCCAGGCGCCGGCAGCAGATACGGCTGGTTCGCGACCGTAGCGTGCCGGAGCCACCGCGCCGCGTCGGGATCGTCGAGTTCGACGTCGTTCTCGAGCACCGCCGGGATCATCTGGTTGAGCTCGCTGACCGCCCTCCGCAGCGCCGTCCTGGGATCCAGGTGGGCACCGAAGCCCATCATGACGTTCTCGCGCGGCCCGGCGATACTCCTGGACAGCGCGACCATCACCGGGACACCGAGATCCGCGGTCAGATCGAGGACCCACAGCTCCCGGCCGGCCCGCGCGTACTGGCCGGCCATCTCCTCGGCCCACGGGTCGTCGAACGAGGCGATGTCGATGCCGGGCACGGGAAGCCGGTTGTACCACCACATCGCGACGGCGTCGCGTTCGACGAGTTCGAGCAGGCCCTGCAGGATCGCGTCTTCGAGGCTGCTGCCCGCCGCGCAACCGTTGGAGTCGGCGCGCATCCCGCCGATCCCGCATTCCGGCGGCACGCCGTAATAGAGGTACGCCGTCGGCATCAGCTTCCGGCGCTGCCGCGACAGCGACCACAACGGCGTCCAGTCGACGGCCGCGTCGTCGTCGAACCGTTCGGGGACATGCTGGAAGATCGCGTGCCTGGCGTTCCATTCGTCACGGCCCGCGTACTGACGCTCGTCGAAGAGCATGCACGAGTTCGGGTGGACGGCGTCGTCGCCGAGCGCGCGGAAGGTGTCGTGGATGCGCAGTTCGTCGCCCTGGTAGTTCGCCGAGAACCGTTCGAGCGCCTCACACAGCGCGCCGACCTCCGCGTCGAGCGGACTCGCGCCCTTGCCGCCGTTGTCGCCGCGCAGCCCGGCCTGCAACCCGGCCTCCCCGCGGACGCGGCGGGCGACGTTGAGCCCGGAACGGTAGGCGTTCACGAACGCCGGCGCCCTCGGGTCACGGGCGATCTCCTTGATGATGCCGGTGACCGGGCTGACCAGATGGCCGTAGCGGTCGAGCACCTCGACCGGGGTGAGCGTCCGGTGCCCGCCACCGCCCGACGTCGCCTTCTTGGCCTCCCGCAGCACGACCGGCTCGGCCGTCCGCGCCGCGACGATCCCCTCGTCACCGCATTCCGGGCACTGCGGGCGCCGCCGCAGTTCGTGCAGCCGCCCCTGCAGGTCGAGGGTGTCCAGGATCCACACCGCCTGCTGACCCGGATACCGGTGGCCCGCCAGCCATTTCGACGCTTCGAGCGAGATCAGCTGCGACGCGGCCGCGGTCAGCGGCGGCACGGCGGGCATCGGGAACGAGGCCGGACCGTCGTGCCCGAGGACCTCCTGCACACACGCCTCCGCGTGCCGGTGCCCCCACAGCCGGTTGGTCAGGCAGTGCCAGCAGCCGGACCGGCCGGGCTGCAGGATCGGGCCGATCCACACCTGCGAACCCGACGGCCGGGCCAGCAGCCACGGCCTCCCGGTGCGCCGGTGCTCCGCGTCGATCTCGGCCAGCCTCGGGTCGAGGTAGTCGTCGCACAGCACGATCGCCAGCTCCGACGCCGTCGCGACCACTTCGATCCCGCTCGCGCCGAGCGCGTTCTCCACCTGCGAGGTGTCGACACCGCGGCCGATCGCGGTCAGGCTCGCGGTCGCGGGCTTCTGGCGGGAGGCCACCGCGGACGCGTCGAGACCGCACGCGTCCCAGTACGCGAGCGCGCGCTCGTCCCCGCTGAGCTCGTCCGGGACATGGACGGTCACCAGACCCGCCTCGACCAGCCTGGCCAGCACGCCGGTGACCTGTTCGGTGCTCATCCCCTCCGGGCAGGCGGACAGGAGCCCGTCGAGGTCACGGGTGCCGTCGAGCAGCGCCGCCACCGAGGCGACCTGCGCGCCGCGCATCGCGATGACACCCTGTTCCGAGAACAGGTAGGCACCGTTCCCTTCGCTGATCTCCGCACGCAGGTGCCGTTTGAACCCCAGGCCACCGCTGATCGAGCCGGACGTCGACGATGCCTCGCGCATGAGAACCCCCATGGTCGGTTCGGTCCCCCGAATCCTGCTGGGCGGGGACGGGCACCGGCCAGTGCGCTCTTCACGGGTCGGATGTGAAAAACCCATGTTTTCCCGGGACGCACGCACGCGGGACCTGGTGGACGGCTCACTGGCCCGGCGCCCCGCCGCTCTGTCACTGTCGACGTACTGGAAAACGGGACACGACGCGTATCGAGCTGGAGGGCGCTTGCGATGTATGCCGGATCACGAGTATCGGACACGCACCACGGCTCGGCACCTAACCCGAATCCGGACCTGTCCGCAAGCCCCGTCCGCTTCACCCTCCTCGGCCCGCTCGAACTGGTGCGGGACGGGATCGACTACGCGCCGACGACGCCGAAGCTGCTGCAGGTGCTCGCCATGCTGGTGATGAGCCCGGGGAAGATCGTGCACATCGACACGATCGTGCAGGAACTATGGGCCAACGACCCGCCGCGCAGCGTCCGCACCACCATGCACACCTACATCTACCAGCTGCGCCGGTGCATCGACGAGAACGACCTCGCCCCCTACGGCGAGGTGATGCTGGCGACGAAACCGCCGGGGTACGTGTTCCGGATCGAGCCGGAGCAGGTGGACGTCTTCGAGTTCCAGACGCTGCAGAGGAAGGGCCGGGAACTCCAGGTGCGGGACGAGCACGTCGAAGCGGCGAAGGCCTTCCGGTCCGCGCTCGACCTGTGGTCGGGACCGCCGCTGGCGAACGTCCACTGTGGACCGGTGCTGTCGGCGTACGCGGTCGACCTGGTCGAACAGCGGCGCAGCACCCTGCACCTGCGCATCGAGGCGGATATCGCGGCCGGGATGCGGCACGAGCTGATCGGCGAACTGCGCTCACTGGTCAGCGCGAACCCGCTGGACGAGGCCCTGCACGGCCAGCTGATCCGCGTACTCGGCCGCAGCGGACGGCGATCCGACGCCCTCGCGACCTATCGCCAGGTGCGCGCGAGGCTCAACAATGAACTCGGCGTGGAACCCTGCGACGAACTGCAGGTCCTGCACCACGGCCTGCTTTCCGAGGGTGAACCGGCGTGAACGGCGGAGCACACTCCCGGCACGGAACGAAAGTGAGGATCGGCGGATGAGCAGTCGTACCTATGGACAGTTCTGCGGTCTGGCCCGCGCGCTGGAGATCATCGGCGAACGCTGGTCACTGCTGATCGTCCGTGACCTCGTCCTCGGCCCGAAGCGGTTCACCGAGCTGCAGGCAGGCCTGCCCAAGATCCCGGCGAGCACGCTGTCCGCCCGGCTCAACGAACTCGAGCAGTCCGGCGTGCTCCGCCGCCGCCTGCTCCCCCAGCTCGACGCCGCGGTGGTCTACGAACTCACCGAGTACGGCGGCGAACTCGACCAGATCGTGCTGGACCTGGGCCTCTGGGGCGCGCGGTCGCTCGGGCGGCCCGCGCCTGAGGACGTCTTCACCCTGGACGCGGCGATCCTCTCGCTGTACACGACCTTCCAGAGCGAGAAGGCCAAGGGCATCCACGCCACCTACGAACTGCATTACCCGGGCGGGATGGTCCTGCACGCGATCATCGAGGACGGCGCCCTCAAGGTCGCGGACGGCGCGCATCCCGGCGCCGACGCGATGATCGAACCGCTGGGCCCGTTCATCACGGATCTGCTGAGCGGCCAGCTGTCCCCGGCCGAAGCGCTGCGGACCGGCAAGGTCCGGCTCGAAGGGGCGACGGAGTACCTGGAGTTGTTCACCCAGCTGTTCCACATCCCGGCCGCGCCGAAGGCGGCGCCCGGCATCGTCGTGCGCTGAACGGCCTAATCCGCAGGTCATTCCGCAATTCAGAGTAACGGAAACCGCCGATACGGCAGATATCGTCGGTATCCGTCACCGGTCGGTCTTTCCCCCAAGGAGCCCTTTCATGGCCGCACTCGATTCCGCACGTCCAGGCCTGCTCGCGTCGCTCAACGGGAAGTACCACCGCGCGGCGCTCCTCACCTTCGCGGTGGTCGTGGTGGCCCACTGGGCGGAACACCTCGTGCAGGCGTTCCAGATCTACGTCCTGGGCTGGAAGACGCCGGACGCCCGCGGCGTACTCGGCATCCCGTTCCCCAAGCTGATCAGCTCCGAATGGCTGCACTACGGCTACGCCATCATCATGCTGATCTTCCTGTTCGCCCTGCGCAAGGGGTTCGCCGGCCGTTCGCGTCAGTGGTGGAACCTGGCGCTCGGCCTGCAGTTCTGGCACCACATCGAACATCTGCTCCTGCTGATCCAGGCGCAGACCGGCTGGCGGCTCGGCGGTGGCACCGCGCCGAGCAGCATCATCCAGCTGTTCATCCCCCGGGTGGAACTGCACCTGTTCTACAACACGGTCGTCACCATCCCGATGATCATCGCGATGATCGTGCACCGGAAGGCCTCCGCCGCCGAACGGGAGCTGACCGGCTGCACGTGTTCGCCCGAAAGCCGGCGTGAGCTGGCGACCGCGGCGTCGTGACCAGGAGACTCTTCGCGCTCCTCGCTCTCGTGGCGGTGTGGTTCGGGGTCGCGGTACTCGCCGCGGCCCCGGCCTCGGCCCACGTCGAACTCCTCTCCTCGGACCCCGCCGACGGCGCCCGGCTCACTTCGGCGCCCGCGCAGGTCTCCGTCACCCTGTCGGAGAACATCGGCATCCAGCCGAACTCGATCAAGGTCGTCGACACCCAGGGCACGAACGTCGCCACCGGGCCGGTGTTCCAGCCGGGTGACGTCGCCGAGCAGGTCGCCGTCAGGCTGGAACCCGATCTCCCCGACGGCAGCTACCTCGTCGAGTACGCCTTCGTCTCGACCGATTCGCATCCGGTGCGCGGCACGATCGCGTTCGTCGTCGGCACCGGCCCCCTGATCACCTCGGCGGGTGCGGTGTCCGCGTCGACCGGGACAGACCCGGTGACCGACGCGCTGTTCACCACGTTCCGCTGGGGCTCGTTCGGCGGGGTCGCGCTGCTCGGCGGGCTGGTGTTCGTGCTGGTCTGCCGTCCGGGCGGCCGGACCGACCCGGCGGCGCGGAAGCTGATCACCGCGGGCGTCTGGCTCTCGGCGGTCACGGCCGTGGCCGGGTTCCTGCTGCAAGGCCCGTACGTCGCGGGCCGCGGCGTCGATGCGGTCTTCGACCCGGCCCTGATCGAGGCGACCCTGCGAGTGGCCTACGGGAAACTGCTGCTCCTGCGGCTGGCCGCGATCGCCGCGATCGCCGTGCTCGTGCGGCGGCTGCTGGCGGGCGATCTCCCGGAACGGCTGCGGTCACGGTACGAGAACCTCGGCATCGCGGCCGGGTTCCTCGTGATGCTGAGCTTCTCCGCGACCGGGCACGCGGTGGCCGACAAGATCATGTTCCTCTCGGTCAGCGCCGACCTCGCGCACTTCGGCGCGATGGCGGTCTGGGTCGGCGGCCTGATCCAGCTGGCCGTGCTGCTGCGCGGCCGGTATCCGGCGGAGGAGGCCGAGCCCGCCCTGGCGCGTTTCCACCCGATCGCGACCACGTCGATCGTGATCATGGTGGTCAGCGGCGCCTACCTGGGCTTCCGGCTCGTCCCGTCGGTGGAAGCGCTCTGGACGTCGGCCTACGGCATTGTCTTCCTGCTGAAGCTGACCGGGTTCGCCGCGTTGCTGCTGGTGGCGAACGTGAGCCGCGCCGCGGTGCGCCGCGGGATCACCGGCCGCGGCGGCACCGGCGTCGTGACCGCCGACCTGCGCCGGCTGCGGATCAGCGTCGGGGCCGAGGTGCTGATCGTGGCCGTCGTGCTCGCACTGGCCGCTGCGCTTTCGTCGATGTCCCCGACCGGCTGAGGGGCGCTCAGCCCTCGGTCGCCTCGTCCGGCGGGAGGAACGGCCCCCAGGTGAAGGCGCGGAGCCACGGCTCGGGATCGCCCAGCCAGTCGAGTGCGGCGATCTGGGCCGGGCTCCGGCGCCCGGCGAGCGACCGGTACAGGTCCGCGGGCGGTCCCGAGAGCACCGCGGCGACCGGTTCGGTCCCGGCGATCCAGCTCGCACCCTCGGTCTCGATCCGCATTCCGGGCAGCCCGTGCCTGGTCAGCGAGGCGCCGAGGCCACTGACGAGCACCTCGAAACCGCGGAGCCAGGCCGGATGCGCCTCGGGCAACGGGGCGCCGAGCGCGTACCGGAGATCGAGTTCGTGGGTGAAGGCGTCCATCACCATGATGTCGCCGCGGCTCTTGCCGTCGCCGTCCGCGGCGAGGAGGGTGTCGGCCTCGGGCCCGCGTTCGCTCCAGAGACGCAGCAGCGCGGCGACCGACGCCCGCTCCGGGTTCGGGCACGGTTCACCGCCGAACCGGGTGATCACCCGGTCGCAGATCTCCGTCAGATGAGCGAGCAGTTCCCGCACGGTCCACTGTGGACAAGCGGGGACGATCCGGTCGCCCGCGCCGGCGTGATCGGTGAGCAAGATCGCGATGTTCTCTCTGACCTGCCGATATCCTTCGGCCGCCGTCGCCGTATTCCAGCCAGGGACCCGAATTCGGCTGCTCGTCACGCGGCCACCTCCTGTGGGGGAAAGCAATGGTCGTCCATTCTCCCATCGGGAGAAGGATCACCCTTCTCCCCGCTTGCGCCGACCGCTCAGCGCAAAGATCACCCACCAGTGACGCGCGTCGTTGCGCCTTCAGGCACACTGGACAGGGAAAGCCCCGTGTGGCAAGAAAAATCTCACACCGGTGACGGATCGCCCACTGTGGAGGTGACCAATGGAAATGCCCGGCTTCGATCTGGCGTGGCGTGGCTTCAACCGCGCGCAGGTCCGGGAATTCGTTCGCGAGGTGGAAACCGAACTACGGCGAGTGGCCGCCGAACGCGACGAAGCGATCCGTCGCGAAGAAGCCCTCGCCGCCAGGCTCACCGCCGCACAAGAGGAAAACCGCGAACTGAAGAACACCGTCGACCGGATCAGTCGTGTGCCGATCGCCCCGGACGCGCTGCAAGAGCGGTCGCGCCGGATGCTCGAACTCACCCGGGAAGAAGCCGAGGACATCACCGCGCGCGCCGCCGAGGAGGCCGCCAAGGCCGAAGCGGAACGGAAGCGGGTCGCCGAAGACTTCGAACTCGCCATGACGCTGCGCCGGGCCGAGGCGATGCGTGCGCTCGCCGCCCGGGACGAGGCTTCGCAGGCGCGGGCGCGAAAACTGCTCGAGGACGCCGCCGAGAAGGGCGAACGCCTGGTCGCCGAAGCGCGAGAGAAAGCCGACGAGGCCCTCAGGCTGCGCGATGACGTGCTGAAACAGCTGGTCGGAGCCCGCGAACTGCTCGCGCAAGCCGGGACGGTCCTGGCGGTCACCGTGGATCCGAAACCGGAAGTGCCCGTTCAGCGCCGGAGCAGGTCAGAGCCCCGCGCCGGCGCCGAAGCGGCCACCACTACCTAGGCGTTGTCGCCGGAAGAAAAGACCACGGGCCGGATCTCCATCGCGTTGACATGCGCGTCCGGGATCTGGCCGGCGATCTCGATCGCGCGTTCCTTGCTGTCGCATTCGACCAGGTAGAAGCCCGCGAGGTACTCCTTCGACTCCGCGTACGGGCCATCGGTGACCACCGGGACGCCGTCACGCACCCGGACCACAGTGCTCTCCTTCGGCTCCGCCAGCGCCTGCGTCCCGAGCAGTTCGCCACTCTCGGACAGCTTCTTCATGAAAGGGTCGATCCTGGCGACCACCTCGTCGCGCTCCGCCTCGGGAAGGGCGTCCCACGCGGTGGGGTTCATCGTGATCATGATCATGTACTTCATCGGTGTTCCTCCTGGTCGTCCGGCCGGTGCCCGGCCGCTCACGCAGGAGTCGGAGCCGCCGGATCGTCCTCGACATCCTGGCAGCCACGAATTTCGCCCGCCCGGGCGGATACGTGGGGAGGGTATACTGGCCGGAGGTTGGGGATCGACGAGAGAACGGGTGCGGAATGACGGGCTACGGCAGCGAGCGAGAGGCCTATCTCAAGCGCCTGCGCCGGATCGAGGGGCAGATCCGCGGCTTGCAGCGGATGGTCGAAGAGGACAAGTACTGCATCGACATCCTGACCCAGGTGTCCGCGGCCACCAAGGCACTGCAGTCGTTCTCCCTCGAACTGCTGGACGAGCACCTCGCCACCTGTGTGGTGCAGGCCGCCGCCGCGGGCGGGGAAGAGGCCGACCTCAAGGTCCGGGAAGCCTCGGACGCCATCGCCCGGCTGGTCCGTTCCTGATCACCCGGCGGTGGCGAACCTTCGCAGCCGCAGGCTGTTGGTGACCACGAAGACCGAGGAGAACGCCATCGCCGCCCCGGCGATCATGGGGTTGAGCAGGCCGAGCGCGGCCAGCGGCAGCGCGGCGACGTTGTAGGCGAACGCCCAGAACAGGTTGCCCTTGATCGTGGCGAGCGTCCGGCGCGAGAGCCGGATGGCGTCCACGGCGGCACGCAGGTCGCCCCGCACGAGCGTCAGGTCACCCGCCTCGATGGCGGCGTCCGTCCCGGTTCCCATGGACAGGCCGAGGTCGGCCTGCGCGAGCGCGGCCGCGTCGTTGACACCGTCACCGACCATGGCGACCACCCGGCCTTCGGCCTGCAGGCGTTTGACGACGTCGACCTTGCCGGCGGGCAGGACCTCGGCGATGACCTCGTCGATCCCCACCTCGGCCGCGACGGCCTCGGCGGAGCCGGTGTTGTCGCCGGTGAGCAGGACCGGCCGGAGCCCGAGCGCCCGCAGTCCGGCGACGGCCTCGGCCGACGTCGGCTTGACCGTGTCGGCGACGACGATCACGCCCCGCGCCTCACCGTCCCAGGCGACGACCACGGCGGTCGCGCCGCGTTCCTCGGCGGCCGCTTTGAGCCGGGAGAACTCCTCGCCGACGGCGATGTCGTGCTGTTCGAGCAGCGCGGGGCGCCCGGCCAGAACGGTCTTGCCTTCCACCTCGCCGACGACACCCAGGCCCTCGACGCCGCGGAACCCCTTGACCGGGGGTAGCTCGCCGAGCCGCTCTTCGGCGGCGGAAGCGATCGCGCGGGCGATCGGATGCTCGGAAGCGTGCTCGACGGCCGCGGCGAGCCGGAGGACCTCGGTCTCCTCGGCACCGTGGACGCCGGTGAGGCTCATCTTCCCGGCGGTCACCGTGCCGGTCTTGTCCAGGACGACGGTGTCGACCTTCCGGGTGGATTCGAGCACTTCGGGGCCCTTGATCAGGATGCCCAGCTGCGCGCCGCGACCGGTGCCGACCAGCAACGCGGTCGGCGTGGCCAGGCCCAGCGCGCACGGGCAGGCGATGATCAGGACCGCGACGGCGGCGGTGAAGGCGGCGTCCGCTCCGCTGCCCGCGCCGAGCCAGAAGCCGAGGGTGCCGACCGCGAGCGCGATCACCACCGGGACGAAGACGGCCGAGACGCGATCGGCGAGCCGCTGGACCCGCGCTTTGCCGTTCTGCGCGTCTTCGACCAGTCGCGCCATCCGCGCGAGCTGGGTGTCGGCCCCGACGCGGGTGGCGCGGACGACGAGCCTGCCGCCGGCGTTGACCGTCCCGCCGACGACGGCGTCGCCGACGGTCACCTCGACCGGGACGGCTTCCCCCGTCAGCATGCTGAGGTCGACCGCCGACCCGCCGTCGGTGACGAGACCGTCGATCGCGATCTTCTCCCCCGGCCGCACGACGAACTCGTCACCGGCCTTCAGTTCGCCGATCGGGACCCGGCTCTCGGCACCTTCCTTGAGGACGGCGACGTCCTTCGCGCCGAGTTCGAGCAACGCGCGCAGAGCGGCGCCGGAGCGGCGCTTGGACCGAGCCTCGAAGTAGCGGCCCGCCAGGAGGAACGTCGTGACCCCGGCGGCGACCTCGAGGTAGAGGTTGCCCGCGCCGGATCCGCGTTCCATGGTCAGATCGAAGCCGTGCCGCATCCCGGGTGTCCCGGCGGTGCCGAACAGCAGCGCGTAGAGCGACCAGAGCGTGGCGGCCGCGACGCCGAGGGAGATCAGGGTGTCCATGGTGGCGGCGCCGTGCCGGAAGTTCGTCCAGGCGGGCCGGTGGAACGGCCACGCGCCCCAGGTGACGACGGGGGCGGCCAGCGCCAGCGAGATCCATTGCCAGTAGGTGAACTGCCAGGCCGGGACCATCGCCAGCACGATCACCGGAACGGCGAGCGCCGCGGAGACGATGAGCCGGGTACGCAACCCGTCGGTCTGGTCCGCGTCGTCGTCCGGCTGAGGCGGCTCGGCCGTATAACCCGCGGACTCGACGACGCCGACGAGGTCGTCCACCGAGACCGCGGCCGGGAAATCGACCTGAGCCTTCTCGGTGGCGTAATTGACCGTCGCGGAGACGCCGTCGACCTTGTTCAGCTTGCGTTCGACCCGGGCGGCGCAGGACGCGCAGGTCATCCCGCCGATGGCCAGTTCGACGCGCCGGGTCGTCACGGCGTGCCTCCCGGATGGTGTCCGCCGTGCTCACTGGTCGGCGCGGGCGGAACCGGCGCCTCGTCCAGTGGCCCCACGGCGGAGCCGATCGCCCAGGCGACGACGAACACCGCGACCAGAGCCGCGGCGAACGCCGACACCTTGACGGCGGTGCTCACGAGACGAGCTGATAACCGGCCTCGGTGACGGCCGCGTCGACGACCTGGACGTCGAGCGGGGCCTCGCTGGTGACGGTGACCTTGCCGCCCGCCACGTCCACGTTCACGGCGCTGACGCCGTCGATCCCGCTGACCTCCTCGGTGACCGAGGCGGCGCAGTGCCCGCAGGACATGCCCTTGACGGTGTAGGTGGTTTCGGCCATCGGTACGAACTCCTCTACAGGACAGACGAAGCGATCACCCTATTTATACCCCATGGGGGTAGGGGTGTGCCTGGCGGGGCCGGGCACACTGCGACGATGAGGAAGATCTTCGCCATCGGCATCGGTGCCGGCGACCCGGAACACCTGACCGTCCAGGCCGTCCGCACCCTGAACGAGACCGATGTCTTCTTCGTGCTCGACAAGGGTTCAGAGAAGCAGGACCTGGTGGGCCTGCGCCAGGAGATCCTGGACCGGTTCGTCGAGCGGCCCGGGTACCGCGTCGTGCGGGCACAGGACCCCGAACGCGACCGTACTCCGGACGACTACGGGAAGGCCGTCGCCGACTGGCACCGGCTCCGCACGGACGTCTACGAGGAGATGATCCGCTCCCTCGGTCCAGGCGAGCGGGGCGCGTTCCTCGTCTGGGGAGACCCGGCGCTCTACGACTCGACCCTGACGTTGCTCGACGCCGTACTCGCGCGGGGGAATGTCGAGTTCGAGTACGAGGTCATCCCGGGGGTCAGCAGCGTGGCCGCGCTGACGTCCCGGCACCGGACCACGATGAACCAGATCGGACGGCCGGTGCTGATCACGACCGGCCGTCGTCTCGAGGCCGGCTGGCCCGCGGACGTCGACGACGTCTTCGTGATGTTGGACGCCCAGTGCACGTTCTCGCGGTTCGTCGACGAGGGACTGGAGATCTACTGGGGCGCGTACCTCGGAACCGCGGACGAACTCCTGCTCTCCGGCCCTTTGGACACCGCCCTCGCGTCCCGGATCCGCTCCGTCCGCACCGAAGCCCGCTCCCGCAAGGGCTGGATCATGGACATCTACCACCTCCGCCGCCCCGCCCCACGCGTTTAGTCCTCTGAATGCGTAGCCCGGTGAGCCCCACCCCGATGCGTTGAGTCCTCTGGATGTGGGGAGCGGTGGCCTCGCTCGCGGTGTGTGACTGGTTCGTTGGTGGGGGTGTGTGGATTGTGGGACGTTAGATGTCCCGGAATCCACACGGTCTCGTGTGACCGGCCCGGTGACTCATTGTCGGGAACCTCCGCGGCCCGCCCCGATCATGCGTTTGGTCCTCTGGATGCGGGAGGTAGGTCTCTCGGGTGTGCGTTGAGAGGACTAAACGCGTGGGGTGGGGACGAGAAAAAGGCCCAGATCGGGAGAACCGGGGGTTCTCGACCGATCTGGGCCTTTTCTAAGGTTAGTCCGGCGGTGTCCTACTCTCCCACAACCCTTCGGTTGCAGTACCATCGGCGCTGTCAGGCTTAGCTTCCGGGTTCGGAATGGGACCGGGCGTTTCCCTGACGCTATGACCACCGAAACACTGTGAAACAACCACTCCACCGAATCTTGCTGGTGGTTGTGTGGTGTTTCAGAGCTGTAGAGTGGATGCGTAACATCTTTGTGGGCAAGTCCTCGGCCTATTAGTACCAGTCAACTCGACAACACATTACTGTGCTTCCATTTCTGGCCTATCAACCCAATGGTCTGTTGGGGGCCTTAACCCACAAGGGGTGGGATACCTCATCTTGGAACAGGCTTCCCGCTTAGATGCCTTCAGCGGTTATCCCTTCCGAACGTGGCCAACCAGCCATGCCACTGGCGTGACAACTGGCATACCAGAGGTTCGTCCGTCCCGGTCCTCTCGTACTAGGGACAGCCTTCCTCAAGTATCCTACGCGCGCGGCGGATAGGGACCGAACTGTCTCACGACGTTCTAAACCCAGCTCGCGTGCCGCTTTAATGGGCGAACAGCCCAACCCTTGGGACCTACTCCGGCCCCAGGATGCGACGAGCCGACATCGAGGTGCCAAACCATGCCGTCGATATGGACTCTTGGGCAAGATCAGCCTGTTATCCCGGGGTACCTTTTATCCGTTGAGCGACACCCCTTCCACCAGGTGGTGCCGGATCACTAGTCCCGACTTTCGTCCCTGCTCGACATGTCTGTCTCACAGTCAAGCTCCCTTGTGCACTTGCACTCAACACCTGATTGCCAACCAGGCTGAGGGAACCTTTGGGCGCCTCCGTTACTCTTTAGGAGGCAACCGCCCCAGTTAAACTACCCATCAGGCACTGTCCCTGAACCAGATCATGGTCCGAGGTTCAGATTCCCAATCCGACCAGAGTGGTATTTCAACAACGACTCCACCAACACTAGCGTGCCAGCTTCACAGTCTCCCACCTATCCTACACAAGCCGAACCGAAAACCAATACCAAACTATAGTAAAGGTCCCGGGGTCTTTCCGTCCTGCCGCGCGTAACGAGCATCTTTACTCGTAGTGCAATTTCGCCGGGCCTGTGGTTGAGACAGCCGGAAAGTCGTTACGCCATTCGTGCAGGTCGGAACTTACCCGACAAGGAATTTCGCTACCTTAGGATGGTTATAGTTACCACCGCCGTTTACTGGCGCTTAAATTCTCAGCTTCACCCCGAAAGGTTAACCGGTCCTCTTAACGTTCCAGCACCGGGCAGGCGTCAGTCCATATACATCGTCTTGCGACTTCGCATGGACCTGTGTTTTTAGTAAACAGTCGCTTTCCGCTGGTCTCTGCGGCCACGATTCCCTAGTCCGTAAAGGACTTCAAGAACCCTGGCCCCCCTTCTCCCGAAGTTACGGGGGCATTTTGCCGAGTTCCTTAACCACAGTTCACCCGATCGCCTTAGTATTCTCTACCTGACCACCTGTGTTGGTTTGGGGTACGGGCCGTGCACGCACTCGCTAGAGGCTTTTCTCGGCAGCATAGGATCACTCTACTTCACCTCAATCGGCTACGCATCACGTCTCAGCCTTGATGAAACACGGATTTACCTATGTTTCGGCCTACACGCTTACACCAGTACTACCACTCACTGGCGGAGCTACCTTCCTGCGTCACCCCATCACTCGACTACTACGGAATCAGATCCCACGCTCCACACAGAAACCTCCGTCCGAAGACATCGGTAACCGGCTTTGGGTGGTTAGTATCAACCGCCTCATCCTGGGCGCACGTGCTCGGGTACGGGAATATCAACCCGTTATCCATCGACTACGCCTGTCGGCCTCGCCTTAGGTCCCGACTTACCCTGGGCGGATTAGCCTGGCCCAGGAACCCTTGGTCATCCGGCGGCAGAGTTTCTCACTCTGCATTCGCTACTCATGCCTGCATTCTCACTCCCACACCCTCCACGACTGGCTTCCGCCGCCGCTTCCCTGGATGCAGGACGCTCCCCTACCCATCCACACCACTAGACACACACTTCAAGAGTGTGAGCCGATGTATTGTATGAATGACACAGCTTCGGCGGTGTGCTTAAGCCCCGCTACATTGTCGGCGCAGGACCACTTGACCAGTGAGCTATTACGCACTCTTTCAAGGGTGGCTGCTTCTAAGCCAACCTCCTGGTTGTCTGGGCAATCCCACATCCTTTCCCACTGAGCACACACTTAGGGGCCTTAGCTGGTGTTCTGGGCTGTTTCCCTCTCGACGACGAAGCTTATCCCCCGCCGTCTCACTGCCACGCTCTCACTTATTGGTATTCGGAGTTTGGTTGATTTCGGTAACCCGGTAAGGCCCCTAGACCATCCAGTAGCTCTACCCCCAACAAGAAACACGTGACGCTGCACCTAAATGCATTTCGGGGAGAACCAGCTATCACGGAGTTTGATTGGCCTTTCACCCCTACCCACAGCTCATCCCCTCAGTTTTCAACCTAAGTGGGTTCGGCCCTCCACGTCGTCTTACCGACGCTTCAGCCTGGCCATGGGTAGATCACTCCGCTTCGGGTCTAGACCACGCGACTCAATCGCCCTATTCAGACTCGCTTTCGCTACGGCTACCCCACACGGGTTAACCTCGCCACGCAGCACTAACTCGCAGGCTCATTCTTCAAAAGGCACGCCATCACCGTAACATCCAAAGGATGTGCTCGGGCTCTGACGGCTTGTAGGCACACGGTTTCAGGTACTCTTTCACTCCCCTCCCGGGGTACTTTTCATCTTTCCCTCACGGTACTAGTCCGCTATCGGTCTTCAGGAAGTATTTAGGCTTACCGGGTGGTCCCGGCAGATTCACAGCAAATTCCACGAGCTCGCTGCTACTCGGGAACACCACCAAGGTCTCTGAAACTGGTTTTCGCGTACGGGACTCTCACCCACTCCGGTCGCCCATCCCAAGGCGTTCCACTAACCAGCACATCAACCCGAAGAAATGTCAGTCTCTTCAAGGCGGGTCCCACAACACCACACACACAACGCCTGACAGCTTGACATGTGCATGGTTTAGCCTCTTCCGCTTTCGCTCGCCACTACTCACGGAATCACGGTTGTTTTCTCTTCCTACGGGTACTGAGATGTTTCACTTCCCCGCGTTCCCTCCACGCACCCTATATATTCAGATGCGGGTAACACCACATAACTGGTGCTGGGTTTCCCCATTCGGAAATCCTCGGATCACAGCTCGGTTGACAGCTCCCCGAGGCATATCGCAGCCTCCCACGTCCTTCATCGGCTCCTGAAGCCAAGACATCCACCATGTGCCCTTAATAACTTGACCACAAAGATGCTCGCATCCACTCTACAGTTCTCAAACACCACACCAGAAACAAACGTCCCCGGGACTGTGTCCAGCCCCTCGGCGTGTTGCCTCAGGACCCAACAGCGTGCCAATGAACACCGAGTACCCCCTGACCCCACAACACACGTTCCACGCTCCCCGAAGAGAAGCAGTACTAGCCCGTGCGGGCATCAAGCGAACCGGCATAAACCAGTAGTTCCACAATTCCTTGAGCAAGCCCGGCAACACCACAGTCGGGTGTTGAGCCGTGCCCACTCCACCACCGTTGGTCCGGGTATCCCGGCGGGGTGGATGTGTTGCTCCTTAGAAAGGAGGTGATCCAGCCGCACCTTCCGGTACGGCTACCTTGTTACGACTTCGTCCCAATCGCCAGTCCCACCTTCGACCACTCCCCCCCTTGCGGGTTGGGCCATGGGCTTCGGGTGTTACCGACTTTCATGACGTGACGGGCGGTGTGTACAAGGCCCGGGAACGTATTCACCGCAGCGTTGCTGATCTGCGATTACTAGCGACTCCGACTTCACGCAGTCGAGTTGCAGACTGCGATCCGAACTGAGACCGGCTTTAAGGGATTCGCTCCACCTCGCGGTATCGCAGCCCTCTGTACCAGCCATTGTAGCATGTGTGAAGCCCTGGACATAAGGGGCATGATGACTTGACGTCATCCCCACCTTCCTCCGAGTTGACCCCGGCAGTCTCCCACGAGTCCCCGCCATAACGCGCTGGCAACGTAGGATAAGGGTTGCGCTCGTTGCGGGACTTAACCCAACATCTCACGACACGAGCTGACGACAGCCATGCACCACCTGTACACCAACCACAAGGGAAGCCCTATCTCTAGGGATGTCTGGCGCATGTCAAGCCCAGGTAAGGTTCTTCGCGTTGCATCGAATTAATCCACATGCTCCGCCGCTTGTGCGGGCCCCCGTCAATTCCTTTGAGTTTTAGCCTTGCGGCCGTACTCCCCAGGCGGGGCGCTTAATGCGTTAGCTACGGCACGGACAACGTGGATGTCGCCCACACCTAGCGCCCAACGTTTACAGCGTGGACTACCAGGGTATCTAATCCTGTTCGCTCCCCACGCTTTCGCTCCTCAGCGTCAGTATCGGCCCAGAGACCCGCCTTCGCCACCGGTGTTCCTCCTGATATCTGCGCATTTCACCGCTACACCAGGAATTCCAGTCTCCCCTACCGAACTCAAGTCTGCCCGTATCGCCCGCACGCTCCACGTTAAGCGTGGAGTTTTCACGAACGACGCGACAAACCGCCTACGAGCTCTTTACGCCCAATAATTCCGGACAACGCTCGCACCCTACGTATTACCGCGGCTGCTGGCACGTAGTTAGCCGGTGCTTCTTATCCAGGTACCGTCACTTGCGCTTCGTCCCTGGCGAAAGAGGTTTACAACCCGAAGGCCGTCATCCCTCACGCGGCGTCGCTGCATCAGGCTTGCGCCCATTGTGCAATATTCCCCACTGCTGCCTCCCGTAGGAGTCTGGGCCGTGTCTCAGTCCCAGTGTGGCCGGTCACCCTCTCAGGCCGGCTACCCGTCGTCGCCTTGGTAGGCCATTACCCCACCAACAAGCTGATAGGCCGCGGGCTCATCCTGTACCGCCGGAGCTTTCCACCAAACCCCATGCGAGGCTCAGTCATATCCGGTATTAGACCCAGTTTCCCAGGCTTATCCCAAAGTACAGGGCAGATTGCCCACGTGTTACTCACCCGTTCGCCACTAATCCACCCGAAGGCTTCATCGTTCGACTTGCATGTGTTAAGCACGCCGCCAGCGTTCGTCCTGAGCCAGGATCAAACTCTCCAACAATGTCAAATTTGATCGAGGCAATTTAATGCTCTCAAAGGAACCTCAAACGAGGTTCAAATACATAAGCTCTACTGGCTTAGTTCACTAGCACACTGTTGAGTTCTCAAGCAACACACCCCAGATCGCACCGCACTCACACGGCCTTATCCGAAGCAGTCATTCCTAGCAGTTTTTGGTGGGACACCCACTCAATCGCGCTGAGCGAGAGCTTGGTTCGTGTCCCGGTCGGCCACCCGGTTTCCCTGGCGACTTGGAGAACTTTACATGGCCGGAAACCCCCGAAAACAGGGGGGTACCTTAACGACATTCCCGCAGGTCAGAGCCACAAAACCGGCCCTGAGCCGATGATCGCCGGGTGGGACCGCCGGAGACGCCGGGGAGAACACCGCGCGAAGAACATTGCTCCGAGTACATTGCACCGTATTGATCTACCCGATTGCTCCGATTAGCTTCGGTTCCATGAGCACTGCGGAACTCGACGGCATCACCGTCGCCTACGACGACCTCGGCACCGGGCTGCCCGTCGTCCTCGTCCACGGCCACCCCTTCAACCGCACGATGTGGCGTCCGCAGGCGGAACGCTTCAGTCGCGAGGGCTACCGGGTCATCACCGCGGACCTCCGCGGCTATGGCGAGACCACGGTGGTCCCTGGCAAGACCGGACTCGACGTCTTCGCCAAGGACATCGCCCGCCTCGCGGATCGGCTCGGCCTCGGGCGCTTCGTGCTCGGCGGCCTCTCCATGGGCGGGCAGATCGTCATGGAGTTCCACCGCACCTACCCCGAGCGCGTCGCCGGGCTCCTGCTCGCCGACACCTCTCCCCAGGAGGAGACCGAGGAGGGCAAGCGCGTCCGCAACGCGATGGCGGACCGCGTCCTCGCCGAAGGACTGAACCCGTACGCGGACGAGGTGCTGACGAAGATGGTCTCGCCGGAGAACGTCCGCACGATGCCGGACGTGGCGGCGCACGTCCTCGGCATGATGCGCACGACGCCCAGGGAAGGGGCCGCGGCGGCACTGAGGGGACGGGCCGAGCGGCCGGACTACCGGGAGAGCCTCACGAAGGTCGCGGTGCCGAGCCTGATCGTCGTCGGCACCGAGGACGAGTACACCCCCGTCTCGGACGCCGAGCTGATGCACGAACTCATGCCCGGCTCCACCCTGGCGGTGATCGAGGGGGCCGCCCACATGCCTAACCTGGAGCGCGAGGCCGAGTTCAACGCCGTGTTCGCACGGTTCTTGAAAGAGATTGGGTGATCTTCTCCATGTCCCACAAGACCGTCTTCGTGACCGGTGCCAGCGCGGGGTTCGGCGTCGAGATCGTCCGCCGGTTCGCCGCGGACGGTGCCAAGGTCGTCGCGGCAGCGCGCAGCAAGGACCGGCTGGCCAAGCTGGCCGACGAGCTGGGCGAGAACGTCCTCCCCTACGAACTGGACGTCCGTGACGCCGACGCGGTGGCCGCCCTGCCGGAATCCCTGCCCAAGGAGTTCGCCGACGTCGACCTGCTGGTCAACAACGCCGGCCTCGCCAAGGGGCTCGAGCCCGCCCACCGGGCGAAGCTCGACGACTGGGACCAGATGATCGACACGAACATCACCGGCCTGGTCCACCTCACCCGCGCGCTGCTGCCCGGGATGGTCGAGCGCGGCCGCGGGCACGTGATCAACATCGGTTCGATCGCGGGCACCTATCCCTACCCCGGTGGCAACACCTATGGCGCGACCAAGGCGTTCGTGCACCAGTTCAGCCTGAACCTGCGCGCGGACCTGCACGGCACCGGCGTCCGGGTGACCAACGTCGAGCCCGGCATGGTCGGTGGCACGGAGTTCTCCGTGGTCCGGTTCGAGGGCGACCAGAGCAAGGCCGACGACGTCTACAAGGGCACGACGCCGCTGACGGCCGCCGACGTGGCCGAGTCCGTCTTCTGGGCGGCTTCGCAGCCCGAGCACGTGAACATCAACGTCATCGAGCTGATGCCGGTCGTGCAGAGCTTCTCGCCGCTCCAGATCCATCGAGAGAACTGAGCCCGAAGAGGTCGAAGAGCGCCTGCTGTTCCGGGCTCCGCTCGGTCAGCAGGCGCCGGGTCCGCGGGCGACCGCCGGTCGACGGATAACGCAGCACCGTCTCGCCGATCCCGGCCAGGTTGTCCATCAGTTCACGGACCGAGAGGTTCATTCCGGCGCGGTCGGCCTCGCGCCGCATGAGGTGGGTGACCGTCGACGCGAGCACCGTGACCAGCGTGTGCACGGCGATCCGGTGCGGCGTCCAGTCCCAGCGCGGCGACGGCCCGGCGACGGCGGTGCCGGTCAGCCAGCGGAACGTCGAGTCGAGGTGGGTCCGCGCCCGGTAGGCGGTGACGACCTCCGCGACGGGCCAGTCGTGGTCGGTGACCAGCACCTGTTTCCCGAAGAACTCGTCGCGCAGCCGCGAGACGGCGGCGTCGTCGACCTTCCACGTCAGCCGGATCTCCCCCGACCTGGTTCCGGTCAGCGAAGGCGAGAGCACGCGCTCGACCCGGCGGCCGCGGGTGATCCGGGCGATCTCGGCGTTCACCTGGCTCCGGTCGCCCCGGTAGATACCGGCGGCCAGCGCCGCGTCGAGGCCGGCGAGCTCGCGGGTCGCGGTGCCGAGTTCGTCACCGAACGCGCGGGCCTGCGCGTTGTGCAGGGTCTCCGAATGGGTCAGGATCACGCGCCGCCGCACCCCGGCGACCATCGCCCTGGTGTCGAGGGCGGTCAGCCCGGCGAAGCGCTCGGGGTCGACGGGTTTACGCGCGGACGACGGTTTCGCCAGCAGCTCCGGATGCTCCGACAACGGCAGGGCGCCGACGAAATGCCGTCCGAGATCCACTTGCGCGGCCTGACCGGCGGTGAAGACCAGCGTGACGTCGCCCGCGGTGTGCCGTCCGCGCAGGTCGTCGGCGAGCGCGGCGAACGGCGGCGCCCCCTCGCGCGGGTACACGTGCGAGGCCAGCGGGATCGCGCCGTCCTTGGTCACCACCAGGCCCAGCCCGGCGAGTTCGCAGCGGCAGGGGTCGGCCGTGGTGAAGGTGGCGAACTGCGGCACGTCGACGGCGAGTGCGGCGCCGCCCGTCCCCAGCCAGGCGAGGACGGCGTCGGCGACCGTGGCCTCGATCCGCGCGATCCGGTCCGGGGTGAGCCGGTGCAGCGCTCGCCAGTGGTTCGCCAGGTCGGCCTTCAGGAAATCCCGTGCGACGCCGTCTTCCCACCACGTGGCCAGCTCCGTGTCCGGCGCGGTCGCCCGGTGCAGGACGGCGAGCGCGAGATGCGTCCCCAGCGTGGTCGTGGCTCGCTGCGCGCCGACGGCTTCGTCGACCCGCTCGACGAAGCCGAGCCGGTTCAGCGTGGCCCAGACCGCCGCCACGTCGCCGAAGGTCCGGTGACGCGCTTCGCCGGGCGCGGAGACGTCGCCGTCCATCGCGCGCCCGATCTCCTCGGCCGTGCCGAGGTAACGCTGGGACACCACACGGGGCTCTCCGCCGACCCGCGCGGAGGTGACGAGGTAGTAGTACGTCCGCCCGCCGACCTTCTTGCCGATCACCGAAGCCACACTTTAGGTAATACACCGCGGCCCGCTGATCGGCAACCGTGATCACTCGCTGACCAGCGGAAACAGTGACCACACCCAGGTGGGTGAGGTGGTGGCCGGATGCACACTGGCAGGTGGGGCGAGTCCGGCCATAGCGTGCGGGAATGGCACTCGACGCTGACGCGACCGCCCCCACCACCTCGGCGATGCGCCGGGCGCTCGCCCGGGCGCGCGACGGGAAGACCCTCGACCTCACCGAGGCCTCGATCCTGCTCCAAGCGCGCGGTGACGATCTCAAGACGTTGTCGGAGCACGCCTCCCGGGTCCGTGACGCCGGACTCGTCGCTGCAGGCCGTCCCGGCGTGGTGACCTACAGCCGTTCGGTGTTCATCCCACTGACCCGCCTGTGCCGGGACCGGTGCGGCTACTGCACTTTCGCGACCGTCCCCGGCCGGGTCGAGTCGCCGTTCCTCTCCCCCGACGAGGTCCTCGACATCGCGCGCAAGGGCGCCGCGATGGGCGTCAAGGAGGCGCTGTTCACCCTCGGCGACCGTCCGGAGGACCGCTGGAAGGCGGCGAAGGACTGGCTCGACGCGCACGGGTACGACGACACGCTGTCCTATGTCCGCGCGATGGCGATCCGGGTGCTGGAGGAGACCGGCGTCCTGCCGCACCTCAACCCCGGCGTGCTGACCTGGCAGGACTTCCAGCGCCTCAAGCCGGTTTCGGCGTCGATGGGCATGATGCTGGAGACGACCGCGAAGCGCCTCTACACCGAGAAGGGCGGCCCTCACTACGGTTCGCCCGACAAGGACCCCGACGTCCGCCTGCGCGTGCTGGAGGACGCCGGCCGCAGTTCGGTGCCCTTCACCACGGGCATCCTGATCGGCATCGGCGAGAACTTCGAGGAACGGGCCGACTCGCTGTTCGCGATCCGCAAGGTCGCCAAGACCTACGGCGGTATCCAAGAGGTCATCGTCCAGAACTTCCGGGCGAAGCCGGACACCAAGATGCGCGCGACCCCGGACGCCGATCTCGAAGAACTCGCCGCGACCATCGCCGTGGCTCGGCTGGTTCTGGGGCCGAAGATGCGCATCCAGGCGCCGCCGAACCTCATCGGGCAGCAGTACGAGCTGATGCTGAACGCGGGCATCGACGACTGGGGCGGCGTCTCCCCGCTGACCCCCGACCACGTCAACCCCGAACGCGCGTGGCCGCAGATCGACGAACTCAAGCGCCGCACCGAAGCGCTCGGGTTCACCGTGCGCGAGCGGCTGCCGATCTATCCGGAGTACGTCAAGACCGGGGAGCCGTGGCTCGACCCGCGGATGAACGCGCATCTCGCGCCGCTCACCGACGCCGAGACCGGGCTGGCGATCGAGGAAGCGATCCCGGTGGGCATCCCGTGGCAGGAGCCGGACGGCGGCTGGCAGGAGGCCGGGCGGACCGATCTGCACGTCGAGGTCGACACCATCGGCCGCACGGAAGACCGGCGCAGCGACTTCGATTCGGTCTACGGCGACTGGGCGGAGATCAAGGGCAACATCAAGACCGCGCCGCAGCGGTTCGACCTCGACATCCGGGATGCCTTGCGCAGCGCGGAAAAGGACCCCGCCGGGCTGTCCGACGACGAGGCGCTGGCGCTGCTGCACGCCGACGGCCCGGAACTCGACGCGTTCGCCCGGATCGCGGACGACCTGCGCCGTGAGGTCAACGGCGACGACGTCACCTTCGTGGTCACGCGGAACATCAACTTCACCAACGTCTGTTACACCGGCTGCCGGTTCTGCGCGTTCGCCCAGCGGCGCACCGACGCCGACGCGTACACGCTTTCGCTGGAGCAGGTCGGCGACCGGGTCGACGAGGCGTGGGCCGCGGGCGCGACCGAGATCTGCATGCAGGGCGGCATCCACCCGGATCTGCCCGGCACCGCGTACTTCGATCTCGCGGCCGAGGTGAAACGCCGTCAGCCGGACATCCACCTGCACTCGTACTCGCCGATGGAGGTCGTCAACGGCGCTTCGCGGACGAACCTGTCGATCGAGGACTGGCTGGCCCGCGCGAAGGAAGCCGGTGTCGACTCGCTGCCGGGCACGGCCGCGGAGATCCTCGACGACGACGTCCGCTGGGTGCTGACGAAGGGCAAGCTGCCGACGTCGGAGTGGATCAACGTCGTCACCACCGCGCACAAACTCGGCATCACGACGACGTCGACGATGATGTACGGCCACGTCGACACCCCGGCGCACTGGGTCGGGCACCTGAAGTTGCTGGCGAAGCTGCAGCGGGAAGGCCTGGAACGCAACGGGCGGCGCGGGTTCAGCGAGTTCGTGCTGCTGCCGTTCATCCACCAGAGTTCGCCGATCTACCTCGCCGGGCTCGCCAGGGCCGGGACGACGCTGCGGGAGAACCGCGCGGTGCACGCGCTGGCCCGGCTTCTGCTGCACGGGATGATCGACAACATCCAGAGTTCCTGGGTGAAACTCGGTGAGGAAGGCAGCCGCGCCGTCCTCCAGGGCGGGGTCAACGACATCGGCGGGACGCTGATGGAGGAGACGATCAGCCGGATGGCGGGTGCGGCCAACGGGTCGTACAAGACGATCAGCGACATGCGCGCGATGGTCGAGCCGCTCGGCCGTCCGCTGCGGCAGCGGACCACCGAATACGGCACGCCGACGCCCGAGCGGATCGCCGCGGCCGAGGCGTCGGACGGTGTCGCGACCGCGGTCCGGCGGCCGCTGCTGCCGCTTGTCACCGGCTGACGAAAAGTCCCTGATGGCTCCCTTACCCGCGTACGGACGCGGGTAAGGGAGCCATCACTTTGCGTGTGTCCCCGCTCACAAGGCGCGGGGGCCACGGGCGTTTTCTGTGCTAAACCCGAGAATCACTTCCGGGCAGGCGAGAGGACGTCGATGACCGCGAGCGCAGTCCAAGTGGCCGATACCGCCCGCTATCCGTTGTCCGAGCCCGGAAGCCCGGCCTGGCGCGAAATCGTCGCCCGGACACGCGCCGAACTGCGGGAAACGGGCTGCAGTGTCCTGGCCGACTTCATCCGCCCTGAACTGCACGAGGTCCTTCGGCGCGAAGGCGCGGAGATCGCTCCGGAGGCGTACGCGAAGGTCGAACGCGTCAACGCCTACAACATCGCCGTCGACACTCCGCTCCCCGAAGGCCATCCCGGCCGCACGATCATGGAACGCGGCAACGCCTTCGTGGCCCGCGACCGGATCCCGCCGACCGCGATCATCCAGCAGCTGTACACGAGCCACGAGTTCCAGCGATTCGTCTCCGACTGTTTCGACCTCCCCGCCCTCCACGAACTCGCCGATCCGCTGTCCGGACTGGTGCTCAACGTGATCGAACCGGGGCGCTCGCATCCGTGGCATTTCGACACCAACGAATTCACCGTCAGCATGCTCACCCAGGAGGCCGCCGACGGCGGTGTCTTCGAATACTGCCCGAACATCCGCTCGGAACGGGCGGAGAACTTCGACGACGTCCGTGCCGTCCTGGCGGGCGAAGGGGATCACCTGATCCGGCGACTCACTCTGCGTCCCGGCGATCTTCAGCTGTTTCGCGGACGCTTCGCGCTTCACCGCGTGAGTACTGTTCAAGGGGCAATCGCCCGCCATTCCGCGATCTTCGCGTACAGCGAGCGCCCCGGGGTCATCGGCAGTCCGGAACGGACGCGACAGTTGTTCGGCAGGGTCCTGCCCGAGCACGTCGCCTCGGCCGCCGTCCGGGGCGACGAGCTGCTCGACTGAGTCAGGAGTTTGGCCCGTGCCTTGGGATTCGACCGGCAAGATCTCCTTCGACCACATCTACACCGAGCCCGATCCGCGTGCCTTCTTCGGCACCTTGCGCAGGCTGGACTACGCCATCCCCCAGCAGGCCAAGGCCTACTTCGCGCAGCTGATCGACGAATACCGCGCCGATCAGGACGTCAAGAAGCCGACCGTGCTCGACCTCGGGTGTTCCTACGGCGTCAACGCGGCGCTGCACCGCTGTGACACCTCGATGGAGCGGCTGTACGACCACTACGCGAACAGCGAGTCGCTGAGCAGGGACGAGCTGATCGCGCACGACCGGCGGATGGCCGAGAGGCACGACGGCGGCGACGGGGTCCGCTTCATCGGCCTCGACACCTCCGCACCGGCACTGGACTACGCGCTCTCCGCGGGGTTCATCGACGAAGCGATCCACGCGGACCTGGAGAGCGAGGACCCGACGGAGGAACAGCGCGCGCTGCTGGCCGACGTCGACATCGTCATCTCGACAGGCTGCGTCGGCTACGTCACGGAGAAGACCCTCGTGCGGATCGCGCGGGAAGCCCGGCCGTGGATGGCGCATTTCGTGCTGCGGATGTTCTCCTACGAACCGGTCGCCGCGAGCCTCGCCGAACTGGGGTACGAAACGGCCGGGGTCGACGGTGTCTTCCGGCAGCGGAAATTCGCTTCGGAAGAGGAACGGACCCAGATCCTGGACAACCTGTCCGTCGCGGGCGTCGACCCGCGTGGGCTGGAAGCCGACGGCCGGCTGTACGCGCGGCTGTTCGTCTCCCGCCCGAACGGTACGGCGGACGGGCTCGCCGCCGTGCTGAACGCCCTGCCCCTTCTAGATCAAGGATGATCGTGAGCAGTCCGGAACCGTCCACCCGCACGTTCGGCAACGAGGACATCCTGCCGAGGGTCCCCGTCCCCAGCCTGGAAGACACCTGCCGCCGGTTCCTCGAATGGTGCTCGCCGCTGCTCACCCCCGGCGAGCTGGCGGAGACCGAACGCGCCGTCGCCGAATTCCTCGCGGAAGGCAGCCCGGCGCACGAACTCCAGAGCGCGCTCGAGGAGTTCGACCGCGGTGAAGGGGTGCGCAGCTGGCTCGACACCTTCTGGCCGTACCGCTACCTCGGCCGCCGCGACCGGATCGCGCTCAACGCCAACTTCTTCTTCCTGTTCTCCGAGTCCCCGCTGGGTCAGCTGGAGCGGGCGGCCGAGCTGGCCGCGTCGGCGGTGGACTACAAGCTGAAGCTGGACGAGGAACTGATCCCGCCGATCGTGGTGCGCGGGCAGCCGCAGTCGATGGTGCAGCACAAGTACCTGTTCTCGGCGACGCGGATCCCCGGCGCCGTGCAGGACACCGCGCGCACGCCGTACCGCGAGGACTGGCCGGGACCGTCGAGGGCACGGCATATCGTGGTCTTCCACCGCGACACCCCGTTCCGGATGGACGTCATCGCGCCGGACGGACGGCCGTATTCCCCCGAACAGCTGGTCGCGGGGCTGCAGACGATCGTCAAGTCGGGGAACTTCGTCGAGGATCCGGAGAGCGCCGCCGGGCATTTCACCACCAAGGCCAGGGCGGAGTGGGCGGCGACGCGCGAAGCGTTGCTCGCCGCCGGGAACGCGGCCGCGCTCGACGAGATCGAGACGGCGTTGTTCTGCCTGTGCCTGGAGGACTTCACGCCGGCGGACACGCAGGAGGCCTGCGACAAGCTGCTGCACGGCGACAGCGGCAACCGCTGGTTCGACAAGGCCGTGTCGCTGATCGTGTTCGAAGACGGCACGGCGGGGATCAACGTCGAGCACTGCGAACTCGACGGGACCACGATCCTCGGGTTCACCGACGCGCTGCTGAGCGGTTCGCGGCTGGAGCGCCCGCCCGCCGACGGCGTCCCGGCGTCCGAGGTCATCGAGTTCGTCTTGGGCGACGCGCTCCGCGAGGACGCCCGTGCCGCGGCCGCGTCCTTCGCCGCGTACGCCGACGCGACAGCGACGAAGACGGTGTCCTTCACCGACTTCGGCGCGAAGCGGGCGAAGGAGCTGGGGATGTCCCCCGACGGCTTCGCGCAGATGGCGTATCAGCTCGCGCACAAACGCGCGAAGGGGATCACCGGCGCGACGTACGAGTCGATCGCGACGCGGCAGTACCAGAACGGGCGTACCGAAGCGATGCGGGTGGTGACGCCCGAGGTGCAGTGGTTCGTCCAGGTGATGGACGATCCGGCCGCGGACCGGCAGACCCGTCAGGCGGCTTTCCGCGCGGCGGCGGCGAAGCACGTCACGCGGGCGAAGGAGTGCCAAGCGGGCGAAGCGCCGGAGCAGCACCTGTGGGAGCTGCAGCTGATCCAGAAGCGGCGCGGCGTCGAGGAGTCCCCGGCGCTGTACTCGTCGCCGGGCTGGTTGAAGATGCGCAACGACTACCTGAGCACCAGTTCGGCGCCGTCGGTGAACATCCAGTACTTCGGCTTCGGGTCGACCAGCCCGCAGTGCATCGGTGTCGCGTACGTGCTGCTGCCGGACCGGCTGAACATCTACCTGTGCACGCCGAAGCATGTGGCGCACGAGATGGAGCTGTTCGCGACGGAACTGGCCGGCGCCATCCGCGAACTGCAGGAGTTGCTGGCCTAGTACGGTTCCTCCGTGCTGGGGAAAGCGATCTTCGTAATGGCGGGAACGGCGCTGGTGGTGGCGGGATGTACGGCCTCGCCGCCACCGGCGCCCGCCCCGCTGACGGTGCACACGCCGGAGCCGGGCACCGTCGAACCGGCGGGCTGTCTCGACACAGGTGTCACGGTGAAGTCCGGACCGGTCGAGGCCGCGCTGGGCCACCGCGCGATCGTGCTCACCCTCACCAACTGCGGCACCGCCCCGCGCACGCTCACCGGCTATCCCGAAGTCCGTTTGCTGGACCAGGAAAAGCGGCCGATGAACGTCCAGGTGGAACACGGCTCGTCGTATATGGCGATCGACCCGGGCGTGGCACCGCAGACGATCCAGCCCGGCGGCACCCTGCTGTCGGTGGTCTCCTGGTCGAACACCGTCACCGTGGGTTCACCGGAAGCGGGCGCGTACGTCACCGTCGCCGCGGCCAAGGGCGACCCGGAGCAGCGGATCACGGTCGACACCGATCTCGGCACCACCGGCAAGCTGACGCTGACGGCCTGGAACCCGAAGCTCAAGAACTGAGGTTTGTGACGAGACCGCACGGCTCTGCGACGGTTCCGCCGCGAGACCGGGCGAGTGCGACAGAGCGCCCTTACGATCGGTGAGCCTTTCGATCTTGGGGGAACCATGCCGCGCATCCTGCTCGTCGAGGACGACGTCGCTCTGGCCGAAGCGCTCACACTCGCGCTGAAGGCACTCGGTCATGACGTGGTCGTCGCCCCCACCGGGGAGCGGGCGCTGGAGGCGCTGTTCACCGACCGGCTCGACCTCGATTTCGTGCTGCTCGACGTCATGTTGCCGGGGATGGACGGCTTCGAGGTGTGCCGCCGGATCCGCGCGCGAAGCAGGCTGCCGCTGGTCCTGCTGACCGCCCGCGGCGACCCGATCGACATCGTCGCCGGGCTGGAATGCGGTGCCGACGACTACGTGGTCAAACCCGCCGAACCGCGGGTGATCGACGCGCGGATCAAGGCGATCGGGCGTCGCGCCGTCACGGCGCCCGGACCGTCGGCGGGTCTGCTGCGCGTGGGACGGCTGGAGATCGACGCGGGCGCGATGAGCGTGACCCGCGACGGCGTCGAACTGCCGCTGACCGCGACCGAGATCCGGCTTCTCGTCGAGTTCGCCGAGCATCCCAACCAGGTGCTGAGCCGGCAGTCGCTGCTGAAACGGGTGTGGGACTACGGCTACGTCGGGGACTCGCGGATCGTCGACGCGGCGGTCGCGCGGCTGCGGGCGAAGATCGAGGACGATCCGGCGAATCCCGTGGTGCTGAAGACCGTGCGCGGACTCGGCTACCGGCTGGTGGGCGAATGAGGTTCGGACTCCGCGCCAGGGTGACCGCGGCGGTCGTGGTGGTGACCACCACGGCGACGGTCGCGATGGCCTTCAGCGCAGCCAAGATCCAGGAGGACGACGCGATCGAGCGGTTCACCGCCGCGGCCAAGACCTCGTTCGGGGCGATGTTCGGGCAGGCATGGCCCCACCTCGAACAGTTCATGGCGGGCAACCCCGCCGCCTTGGAACTCTTCTCGCAGGGAATGGACACGGCAGCGGCGGACTGGATGCTGGTCACGAGCTACCCCCAGTTGACCAACGACGACTTCAAGGCACCCGAAGGACCTCCCGAAGTCATCAAGTCCTCGTCGAAAAGCTTCGACTGGACGACCGGCACCAGGAACGCGAACCCTCCTGACCGGCGGGCCGCGTTGGAAAGCGTGAAGGACGTGGTCCTTCTGCGGACCTCAGGTCCGGGGAAGCTGCTCTCGGCGATCACCGTCGATCCGGCGAGTGGCCGCAAGCTCCTCGTGGTGAGCGCGAACTTCGTCGCGTATTGGGTGGTGCAGTTCTTCGACCTCACCACGTTCGAGCAGGATCTGGCGGCCCAGCGGTGGAAACTGGCGTACCTCGCGCTCGGCGTCACCGTCCTCGGCGTGGCGGCCGCCGTCTTCGCGGCGGGCCGGATCCGGCGGCCGGTGCTGCGCGTCGCCTCCGCCGCCCGCGATCTGGGCGACGGCGCTTTCGACGTGCGTGTCCCGGTGAAGGGCCGCGACGAACTCGCCGACCTCGCCGGGGCGTTCAACACGATGGCCGACCGGGTCGGCGCGGCGATCGAGGAGCTGCGCGCCAAGGACCGGCAGCAGCAACGGTTCGTCGCCGACGTCGCTCACGACCTGCGGACCCCGCTCGCGTCGATGGTCGCCACGGTCGACACCCTCGACGACGCCAGCCCCGAGATCAGGACCCGTGCGACCGAGTTGCTCGGCACCCAGGCCCGGCGGCTGGCACGGCTGGTCGAAGACCTGATGGAGATCTCGCGGTTCGACGCGGGTTCCGCCGATCTGCGTCCCGAACTCGTCGACCTTCCCGCGCTCGTCGAGGACGCGATCGAGGTGAGCGTGCCGGGGACGCCGGTCCAGGTGACGAGCACCGGCGACACGACCGTCCCCGCCGACCCGCGCCGCGTCCACACCATCGTGTGCAACCTGCTGGTCAACGCCGCCCGGTACGGCCGGACCCCGATCGAGGTGACGCTGGAAGGCAAGCGCGACGTCGTGACGATCCGGGTCGCCGACTCCGGACCGGGGGTTCCCGAGGAGTTGCGCCCGATCCTGTTCGACCGGTTCGTACGTGGTGACCACGCACGCCAGGCGACCGAAGGCAGTGGGCTGGGGCTGTCGATCGCGCGGGAGAACGCGCTGATCCACGGTGGGGAGATCACCGTGCACAACGACCGCGGCGCCGTCTTCACCGTGCGTCTTCCACGGGAGTCACCAGCGTGAGGCTGCGGGGCGCGTAGCCGTCGAAGTACGGCATCGGGATATGCGTGAGGATCAACAGGACCGCGGTCAAGGCACCGAGCCGAGGCGGCTTCAGTTCCCGATCGCCGAGCCATAGCCACAGCACGATCGCGAAATTGCTCACCAGCAAGAAGCCCCAGCGCGCGTCGTCCCAGCCGCCGAACGCGAGCAACATCGGTGCCGCGATCGCGGCCACGGGCAGGACGGTCCCGAGCGAGGGCCGGTGCAGAAGCAGGAAACCACCGAGCACCACGACCGCGATCGGCACCAGGTAGAGGAACACGTTCGTGATCGAGTACAGCTGCCAGCTCTGGGCCTGCGTGCGCCCGAACAACTCGAGCGCGTCACCGCGATACGCGAAGTCCGCTGTGGACAGTGACTGCCGGAGCCTTTCGACCGCGCCGGGTGCGGCGGGTGGCTGCACGAGGATCAGCAGACCGAGCGACGCGGGTGGGGTGAGCACCGCGCAGGCGCGGCCGAACGAGTACTTCCGGAGCACCACGAAACCGAACACCGGCAGGACCGTGAGCAGCGCGATTTCGTGTGCGGTCATCGAAAGCGCCATCACCGCGCTCGCGAGCGCCGCCCGGTTCCGGTGCAGCGCCCACAACGCCCCGAACAGCAGGAGATACAGCGTCTGGTCGAGGTAGCCGACCTCGTGGAAGAGGTACCCGCCCGCCGGGATCAGGAGCCAGCCGACGATCACCAGCCGACGGCTCTCGGTGCGGCCGCGGAAGAACGCGATCGTCACGACCGTCAGCAGGGCACCGAGGATCGCGAAACTCGCGACCGCGAAGACCGCGTAGTCGTGGCCGAACGGGTACAGCAGCGTGCCGACGAGGAAGCGCCGGTGGAACCCGTCGATCAGCGAGACCGACTGCAGCGTCGCCGCCCACTCCCCCGGGACTCGGAGCCCGGTGTACCCGGCGACGAGGACGGCGATCACGAACAGGGCCGTGATCCTCCGCCGCGGGGTCTTCTCCGGAACGGCCACGACGACCGGGGGCCGTTCGAGCAAGGTGGTCATGACGCCAAGCTAGAAACGGATCATGCGGCCACGGTGACCGCGCGTCACCGGTTCCGCACGGCTTTGTCACATGGTCTGCGCGATCAAGACGGCCTGCTCGGAACCGGGTACCACGTAGACGGTCCTGGACCTCGTGGTCATGGGCAGCTCACAGGAGAGCCACGAAACCTTGGCGGGGATGAGCGGCTTCAGCCGTTCCGGCGTGTCCGGCAGCTCCCCCTGCGAGCATTTGTAGCTGCTCAGTACCTTCGGGACGGCTTCGGGACCGAGCTTCACCAGGGCAGTGAGCCGGAAGTCGCTGGGCCCGGGCGCCTCCAGCCGGCCGTCGGGGCCGCCCATCTTCTCGTCGACCCAAGAGACCTCGGCGATCTCGCCGACCTCCGGGAACGTCTCGGCGACAGGCGCCGGATCGGTGAGCACGGGCGGTACTTCGGGCGGAGGCGGAGCACAAGCCGCGATCAGGACGACCGCGGCCGTGCTCCCCAACATCTTCCCCATGGTGCGCATGGGGACATCTTGGCTCAAGCGGTGAGCTTCAGGATGTCGATTCCGCGGGTGTTGTCGGCGACATAGACGTAACCCTTGTGCCAGTAGGGCGCCCACGCGCTGGCGTCCGCCGGGCGGAAGTAGGCGATCTGCTTCGGGTCGGTCGGGTCGCTGACGTCGAGGAACCGCGTGCCCTGCGTGTAGAACGACTGCACGAGGACCTTGCCACGGACGTCGAAGTAGTGCGCGGAGCAGTCACCCGTCGTCGGGTCGCTGCCCTCCTGCCCGGCGACGCTCCACGTGCCGACGGACTTGAGGCGGAACGGTTTCTCCGGCGTCGAACGCCAGCCCTCCCCGTTGTACGAGTTCTGCAGCGACGAAATCGTCAGCACACCGTCACCGGCACAGCCGTCGAGGAAGCTCTCTTCGGTGGCGTAGATGAGATCGCGGCCGTGCCAGCGGTTCGAGTCGGCGCCGTCGGCCGACCGGTGTCCCGCCGGGTGGAAGCTGTTGTGCATGAACTTCGACGGCGCCGCCGTCTCCTCGATCCCGCCACCCGCGTAGGGAATCGGGTTGAACGCGGTCGCGCGGCGGACCTTGCCCAGCAGGGGATCGCGGTGATATCCGCTGGTCCAGTAGCCGCGGACGCCACCGCGGCCGGACACCCACGCCACGCCTTCGTCGTCGACCTGGACGTCGTGCACGTAGTCGGTCTTGCCGTCGTTGCGCGCGAGTTCGATCGGGTTCGGGAAGGTCTTGGGGTTCCGCGGATCGCGGATGTCGGTCACCCAGATCGGGCGGCCGCCCCATTCGGCGGGCTGGTTCGCGGCCTTCGCCGGGCCGCCGGTCCAGAGGTACCGGCAGCCGTCGACGCAGCTGGTCGTATGGCCGGCCGGCACCTGGGTGTAGCTCAGGATGGCCGGTTTGTCCGGGTTCTTCAGGTCGATGATGTAGATGCCGGATTCACCGGTCTGCGTGGTGCCGCCGTAAGCGCGCGGATCCCTGGCGAGGAACACGAGCTTGCGTTCGGCGTCGACCTCGGTGTCCTCGGTCTCCCACAGGCCGGGCAGGCTGACCTCGCCGATCAGCTTCGGCGCCGCGGGATTCTTCGTGAGGTCGTAGACCTTCAGGCCGAACTCGCCGGAAACCGCCATGACGTCGCGGTGGCCGTACTGCAGGAATCCCATCGCGATGGCGCCTTGCGCGTCGGGCACGTTGCCGACGGCCTTGACGTTCTTCACCGCGCCGGGCGCCCCCGCGACCCGGGCCTTCTCACTCGCCGGTTTGTCCTCTTCGCCGCACGCGGCGGCGGGCAATCCGGTGGCGATCAGGGTCGCGGTGACCGTGGCGATCGCCAGGCATGAACGAAGCAACCAGTTTCCTCGCACAGAAACCTCCCAGGCTGGTACCCGCACCCTAGGACCACCGCTTTGCCCGGCACAACCGCCGTTGGTCGGTGCGGGACTGCTATGACATGACCATGCGCTTGCGACTTCTGGCCCCGCTCCTCGCCGCCGCCCTGGTCACGGCGGGCTGCACGGAATCCGGCGAACCGCCCGCACCGGACGTACTTCGCGTGGGCGTGTCCGCGCCGGCGTCGACGAACCCCGCCGACGTCCGCGACCAGACCGGCAGGCTGGTCACGAGCGCACTGTGGACGCCGCTGGGCGATTACGACCCCGCGACGGGAAAAATGACCCCACGGGCGGCGGAATCGGTCACCAGTACCGACCGGGTGACGTGGACGGTCAAGCTCAAGGACGGCGGGAAGTTCCACGACGGCACGCCGGTCACCGCCCAGTCCTATGTGGACACGTGGAAGACCGTCGCCCAGGAAAGCTGGGCCGGTTCCCGGGTACTGAAGGATCTGCTGCGCGCCAAGGAGATCACCGCGCCGGATCCGCTCACGATCCGGCTCGTCCTCGACCGGCCGTCGGGGCAGATCCCGGCACTGCTCTCATCTCCCGCGCTGGTGCCGCTGCCCGCGTCGGCGCTGGCGTCACGCGACTGGATCCGGTTCTTCTCCCAGCCGGTCGGCAACGGACCGTTCCGGATGGACGGCGCCTGGCAGCCGTCGGGTGGCAAACTGGTCCGGGTCACGGACTCGCCGGGCAAGGCACGCGTGATCGAGCTGAACGTCGGCGACGCGGCGCAACTGTACGACGGCGTCAAGTCAGGGAAACTCGATCTCTCCATCGTGGTCCCCGGCGACCGGCACGAGGCCATGCACACCGATTTCGCGCAGCGGCACGTGATGTGGGCCCTGCCCACCGTCTCCTACCTCGGTTTCCCTTTGACGACCGAGCATTTCTCCGATTCCACGGTCCGGCACGGCTTCGCGCTCGGGATCGACCGCGCCGCACTGGAGGCCGGTGTCCTCGGCAGGCAGGTGGACCCGGCGAAGTCACTCCTGCCGCCCGCCGTCGCCCCCGGCGAGCGCAGCAGCACCTGCCGCCCGTGCACCTTCGACGCCGGCGCCGCGAAATCCCTGCTGGGCCAGGCGGAGTTCCCGGCCGGATCGGCGGTCCACTTCGAACGGTCGGAGCGGAACTGGGTGCGGCCGCTGGCCGAACAGGTGACCGCGGCGGTCGGCGTCCCGCTCGCCGCCGATCCGGGCAAGGGGCCGTTCGCGATCGACCTGGACCTCGCGACACCGAGCCCGCAAGAGGTACTGGCCAAGATCGTCGAACTCACCGCTTATTCCAGCGACGGGTTCGCCGACCTGCTGAAATCGGCCGAGGAGACCGAATCCGGCGACAGCGGCGAGGTCTACCGGCTGGCGGAGAACCAGTTGCTGCGGGATCTGCCGGTCGCCCCGCTGTGGTCCGGGCACGGGCACGCCGTCTGGGCGGAGCGGGTCGGCGACGTGAAGGCGACCCCGTTCGGGAGCGTGGACCTGTCAGCGATTTCGGTGCGATGACCCGAGGGTGCACTCCCCCGCCACGACGTCGATGAAGGCCGAGGTCAGCGGATCGGGTGTGCTCCGGCAGTAGGCGGCGAGCGTGCGCCGGATCGACGGCTCGGGCCGCAGGACGCGGCCGGGGAAGCCTTCGGGCAGCACGTTGGCCGGGACCAGCGCCGGACCGAGACCCGCCGCCGCGAGCACCGGCGCCGCCGCGGTCTGCTCGGTCCGGACCGCCGCCCTCGGCTGGAACCCCGCCGCGGCGCAGGCCTGGTCGACGAGGTCGGCCAGGCCGTTGCCCGGCGCGTAGTGCACCCACGCGCAGTCGGCGAGGGTCGCGAGGTCGACGACGCCCGTGCCGTCGTCCTCCCGCGGCCCGTCGATCGGCAGGACGACGACGAACTCCTCGGTGCCGAGTTCGCGCACCGGCCCGTCCCAGCCCGGCGGGACCGGGCCGACCGCGACGTCGGCCTCCCCCGCCGCCATCGCGTCGCGCAGTTCGTCCGCGTGCCGGAACTCCACCAGGCGGACGTCGACCTCCGGCCGCTCCCTGCGCCACACCCGCAGCGCGGCGGGCAGGACGCCCAGGCCGACCGAGTAGACCGTGGCGATCTGCAGTTCCCCGGCCTCCAGCCCGGACGCCTGCCGGGCGGCGCATCGCGCGCGTTCGGCGTCGGCGAGGGTGGCGCGGGCGTGCGGCAGCATGGCGCGCCCCATCGGCGTGAGCCGGACACTGCGCGGCAGGCGTTCGAGCAGCGGTCCGCCGACGCCCTTCTCCAGCGCGCGCATCTGGTGCGACAAGGCGGGCTGCGTCACGTGCAGCAACTCCGCGGCCCGGGTGAAGGAACCGGTGTCGACGACGGTCACCAGGTATTCGAGCTGCCGCAGGCTGGTCATGAACGAATCTTATCGGAGCGGTGAGATCTATGCCTTGGACTTATCAACTCCGCCGGGCCAGGCTCGGTGACATGAACGAAGAACGCAAGGTCGCCCTGGTCGCCGGAGCCAACGGGGTCATCGGCAAGAACCTGATCGAGTACTTGGAGACGCAGTCCGGCTGGCGCGTCATCGGCCTCTCGCGCCGCGGCGGCCCCGGTCAGATCGCCGTCGATCTGCTCGACGCCGACGACACCCGCGCGAAGCTGAGCGGCCTGGACGACGTCACGCACGTGTTCTACGCAGCTTATGTCGACAAACCGACCTGGGCCGAACTGGTCGCGCCGAACCTGGCGATGCTGACCAACCTCGTCGACGCGATCGAGCCGGCCGCGTCCGGGCTCCGCCACATCAGCCTCATGCAGGGCTACAAGGTCTACGGCGCCCACCTCGGCCCGTTCAAGACACCGGCGCGCGAGGATGACGCAGGGCATATGCCGCCCGAGTTCAACGTCGACCAGCAGTCCTTTTTGGAGCGACGTCAGGAGGGGAAAGCCTGGACGTGGTCGGCGATCCGGCCGTCGGTGGTCGGCGGCACCGCGCTCGGCAACCCGATGAACCTCGCGCTGGCCATCGCGGTCTACGCGTCGATCTCGAAGGAACTCGGCCTGCCGCTGCGTTTCCCCGGCAAACCCGGCGCCTACGACAGCCTCCTGGAGATGACGGACGCGGGGCTGCTGGCGAAGGCCACCGTCTGGGCCGCGGATTCGGAGAACGAGGCATACAACATCGCGAACGGCGACCTGTTCCGATGGAACGACCTCTGGCCGCGGATCGCCCGCTATTTCGAGCTGGAGGTGGCGCCGCCGCTGCCGATGTCACTGGACGCCGTCATGGCGGACAAGGAAGAACTCTGGACTTCGATCGCGGCGAAGTACGGTCTGGAGGTGCCCTACAGCGCCGTTTCGTCGTCGTGGAAGTTCGCCGACTTCGTGTTCGGCTGGGACTACGACATGTTCGCGGACGGTTCGAAGGCGCGGCGCGCCGGTTTCCACGAATACATCGAGACTCCGGGGATGTTCTTCCGGCTGTTCGACGAGTTCCGGAAGGCGAAGGTCATCCCGTGAGCGGCTAGCCGCGTCCGATGTACGGCATCGTGGTCGCCGTGATGGTCAGGAACTGGACGTTCGCGTCCAGCGGCAGGCCTGCCATGTACAGCACGGCGTCCGCGACGTGCCGCGCGTCGAAGGTCGGCTCGGCCTTGACACTGCCGTCGGCCTGCGGGATACCGTCGGCCATCCGCAGCGTCATCTCGGTGGCGGCGTTGCCGATGTCGACCTGTCCACAAGCGACATTCCAGGCGCGGCCGTCGAGGGAGATCGACTTCGTCAGCCCGGTGACGGCGTGTTTCGTGGCGGTGTAGGCGATACTCGCGGGCCGCGGGGCGTGCGCGGAGATCGAGCCGTTGTTCACGATCCGGCCGCCGCGCGGCTCCTGCGCCTTCATCAGGCGGACGGCCTGCTGCGCGCACAGGAACATCCCGGTCAGATTGGTGTCGACGGCGCGTTTCCAGTCCGCGAAGGACAGTTCGTCGACCGTGCCGCTCACCGAAACGCCCGCGTTGTTGACCAGGAGATCCAAGCGCCCCCATGCGGCGCGGACCGTTTCGAACAGTGCGGCGACGGAATCGGGATCGGCGACATCGGCGGGCACGGGAAGCGCGTCCGGATGCCCGTCCGCGGTCTCGGCCAGCGCGTCCGCGCGGCGTCCGGCGAGCGCTACCCGGTAGCCGGCGCCGAGTAACGCGCGGGAGATCTCCCGGCCGAGCCCCGAACCCGCGCCGGTGACGACCGCGGTCCTGCCGTTGCCCATGATCCTCCTCGCCGACCGTGCCGGGACAGGTCCGGCCCGGTGCGCGCACGCACACCGGGCCGGTCCTTCCAGCTGATCCTAGCTCTTCGGGGCGACCCCCAGCGCGGCCAGCGCCGGGCCTGCCATGATCACCCCGGCCCCGGTGACCGGGTCGTAGCCCGGGGCGCCGAGGTCGATCGCGGTCGACGTCAGCGCGCTCCTGATCTGCGCCGGGGTCGCGGTCGGCTTGCCCTGCAGCAGCAGCGCGGCGATGGCGGCGGCACTCGGCGCCGCGGCGGAGGTCCCGAAGAACGGCTGGAAGCCGCTCACCGAGGTCGCCACGCCGTCCGCCGCGGTGATGTCCGGCTTGTTCCGCGTCGCACCACCGGTCGAGGACACGTTGCCGGGGGTGATCACCGAACCGTCCGGGTTGTAGAACTGGTGGCGGAGACCGTCCGAAGTGAACCGCTCCCACTTGCTGGCGCCGGTGAACAGGCCCGGGTACGGACCGGCCGGGTTCGCCGGGTCACCGGTCTCGAGCGCACGGCCGAAAGCAACGGCCGCCGGGGTCGCCGCGACGCTGAAGGCGTTGACCGCCGCCGAGTGACCGGAAGTCACACCGTTGGTGCTGAAGGCTTTCAGCGAACCCGAGGCGACGAAACGGCCGCGGATCACGTTGAGCGCGATGAACCGGTCGGAGCCGCTGTACTTGACGACGGCGACCTTGTAGCCCGAGCCGGAGGCCGGGACCTGGGCGATCTCGTACGGGTTCTGGGTGCCGTTCTGCGACCCTTCGCTGGAGGCGACGACCGAACCGGACGAGTTCAGGATGAACAGGTCGTAGTCGCTGGTGGCCTTGCCCCACGGGTCGGACCAGAACAGGGTGACGTAACGACCGAGCGAGCCGGGCGAAAGCGCGTTGTACAGCTGGGTCGTGGTGGTCGGGTCGAAGTCGTGCGGCGTACCGGTGATGCCGGAGATCTTGCTGCTGGAGCCGCGGAAGTCGCCTTCGTAGTAGCCGCTGGTGCCGTCGGTCAGGTTGCCCGAGTTCCCCGCGGAGGAGAAGTAGAGGACACCCGCCGCCGTCACGTCGTTGACGGCCTGCGCGACCGGGCCGTCCTGGAACGGCGACTCGTCGAAGTAGGAGACGTCGTCGACGATGATCGTGCACTTGCCGGTGGTCCGCAGGGCGCGGATGTTGTCGGCGAAGCTCTGCTCGCTGGTGAACGCGGTCGCGAAACCGAGCGCGGCGCCGGGCGCCATGTCGTGGATGATCTCGAGCATCGCGGTGCCCTCGTCACCACTGCCCGACTGGCCGGGGAGGACGTCGACGGCGGGGAGTTCACCGGCGGTCTGCGAGGCCTTGAGCGACTTGACGCCGTCCGAGAGCACGCAGACCTTCTGGCCGGCGCCGGTGACGCCGTACTTGGTCCTGGCGGTGTCGGCGCCGTGCGCCTTGTCGCCCTCGGCGACCTGCAGTGCGGCGACGGCCTGCTTGGCGGCGGCCTGGCCGCGGTCCTGCGGCGCGGACTCGTTCCAGGTCATCGCCTGGGAGGCGGCCTTGACCTCGGCGACGTCGCCACGACCGGCGATCGCGTCCACGGCGTTCAACGGCAGATCGGCGCGGATCGCGCCGGTGGGCGAGGCGTACCGGACGGTGCCGCCCGCCGCCTTGACGGCGTCCACCAGCGACTGGCCGGCGCCCTTGATGTCCACCGCGACGGTTCCGGCGTCACTCACGCCCAGCCCGGTGCGGTATTCGGACAGCTTGCCCGCCAGGCCCTTGTCGGCGCGGAGGCGCTTCTCGATGACGAGCTGGCTCGACTGCTTGCGCTCAGCCGGGGTAAGACTCTTCTTGATGCTCTGCAGCGCGGTGATCCCGGCCTGCGTACGAGCCTCTTCCGACGGCTGCGCGCCGGAAACCGCGGTCGAAAGCAGCAAAGCGCCGACCGCGACCGGAACCGAGCATGTGACCACCCGGCTGAATCTGCTCATCGAACTCTCCCTTATTCGCGCGCCCGACACGCGCTGACGACGTGACACCTCGTCACGGAAATCCCTTCGGCTGCCCGAATGAATTACCCCTGACCGGGTGTAATGGGGAGAATCTAAAGAGCGAACGGTGATCGGACCACCGACCAAAGTCTGGAAGGGGCGAGGGTCCACAGAGTGAGAGTGCGGTCAGTCCGAAAAGACCGAAATCCTGGATTACGCCCAGACAGGTAATAAGCGACAAAGGACCGAGTGGACTGATGGGGTGACGGTCCAGGGTGGACGGTGCGTCCCTTCGCCGGTGTGATCGGCAGGCTCCTGGCGTGATGCGGGGTTAGGCGGCGCGATGGAGGCCCGGGTGCCGTGGTGGGCGAGTCGTCTGAGCCTCGGGCATCTGCGGTGGGTCGTTCTGTCTGTGGGCATGCCGAGGGGCCCGTCGCCGGTGTGGCTGGCGCGGGCTCCCCGGGTGGTGCGGGGGTTAAGCGGCGCGGTGCAGGGTGTTGCGCCGGGTTCGCCGTAACGGGTCCAGATACTGGGGCGGGATGAACTCCGGCAACCCATCTGCTGCCATGCGGACTTCCCAGTCGCCGTGGTGGATCAGCCGGTGGTGGAAACCGCACAGCAACGTGAGATTCCGCAGGTCAGTAAGTCCGCCGTCTGCCCAGTGCTCAATATGGTGGGCGTGGCAGTTCTTCGGCCGTCGATGACAGCCCGGGAACGCGCAGCCCCCGTCGCGGATGTTCAACGCCCGGCGTTGACCGGGGGTGACGAACCGTCTCAGACGCCCCACATCCAGCGGCTCACCAGCCGCGTTCAGCACCACCGGCAGCATCAGGCAGTCGCAGGCCGCCATCCGTGCCTCGCGAGCGGTCATCGTCCCGACGAAGTCCACACACGCGGTCCCAAGCCCGGTCTTCAACTCGTCGAGGCCGATGGTGACGTGGACCAGCGTCCGGTAGCCGGAGGTGCCGGGTTGGTCGGGGCAGGCGATCGCCAGGTCGACCAGGTCCACCCACGCGTCGCCGAGGCGTTCGGGTCTGGTGCGCAGATCGGCCTGTCCGAATTCGTCGACCGGGCGGGGTGCCGCGTAGGCCTCCAGGGCGGCGGCGGTGCGGGCACCTGCTTCGTCGTCGAGGAGCCCGTTCAGTTTCCAGAACCCGTCCTTGCGGCGCTCCAGAGTGAGTTCCCGGCGCGGCTGCTTCGGCTCAGGCTCTTTCGGCTCAGCACCATCGGGATCGAGCCAGCCGAGTATGTTCTGTTCAGCTTTCGCCAGCTGCCGGGGACCCGCGTGCCGCGCCAGCTCAGCCAGGGTCCTCTCCGCACTCTCCCGATCCTCCACCGACGTATCGAGCGGCAAGCTCGCCAGGAAGTCCAGAATCTGATCGATCCGCTCGTCCCCGACCGCCCCCTCAGCAGCCGCAGCAGCGGTAGCAGGCGCCACAGGCGGAAGCTCGGTCCCATCCAACCCGCGCGTGGGATTCAGCGCGATCGCGCGATTCACCACAGGTCGCGCCTCACCGAACGACAACCCCGCTACATCGGCGAACCATTTGGCCGTCGACCTATACCCGTACAAGTCTTTCGCGCCACGAGACTCGATCTCCGCCAGATACCGCCCCAGCCCGGCGGTAGCGACCCTGATCACCCGCAGGAACTGTTGCACGCCATGGGCAAGCTCCAGCTTGCCAGCGCGCCACAACTCCTGCGGCAACTCGGGAAGGATCGTCTCGGACACGACTCCATAATACCAAAGAAATTCGAACACATGTTCGTAATTCTACGTAACCGGTAAACGGCCCGCTTAATACTGAAGAGTGATTTTCGACCAGAGGCGACGTAACGCAACGCTCAGTTCGAATGAGTTCCTTCCGCCAGTTCCACCTTGCCGGAGCAAGGACCTGAAGCTCACCGTCATCGGCACAAACGTCACCTCGCACCGATTCCGACCAGGGCGCGGCGACGTCCTCCCACACCACCGCGCCCCGGCCACCCCCGTCACGGGAAGGTCAGCACCACCTTCCCCCGCCCGTGCCCGGTCTCGATCTCCCGATGCGCCGCCGCGGCCTCGCCGAACGGGTAAGTCCGCCGCACCAGGAACCGCAACTCCCCCTTGACATACAGCGACGCGAGCATCCCCAGCCGCTCGGCCGACCGCGTCCCGGTGACCACTCGCGCCCCGGCCTCGGCCGCACGTCCATGCTCGACGAGGGTGAGCACCCGGTCCGGGTCGCCGACCAGTTCCAGCGACAGGTCGAACGCGACCCCGCCCGCGCCGTCGAGCGCCGCGTCGACACCGGACGACGCGAGGGCACGCACCCGCTCGGCGAGACCGTCGCCGTACACGACCGGCGTGGCGCCGAGCGAACGGACGTAGTCCTGATTCCCCTCGCTCGCCGTGCCGACGACCTCCGCGCCACGCAGGATCGCGAGCTGCACGGCGGCGGCTCCAACCGCTCCGGCCGCGCCGTGGATCAGCAGCGTCTCGCCGCGGGCGATCCGCAGGGCGTCGAGCGCCAGGTACGCCGTCTGCGTGCCCGCGGTGAAGCCGCCCGCGACCTCCCAGGGCATCTCCGGCGGCTTCGGCGTGACGTTCTCGGCGGGGACCACGATGTACTCGGCATAGGCCTGGACGGCGGTGAACCCGAGCACTTCGGTCCCGGCGGTGAGGGCGGTGACCCCGGCGCCGACCTCGTCGACGATCCCGGCGAACTCGTTCCCTGGGACCCGCGGCCAGCTCAGCTCGAGCCCCGCGGGCTCCCAGCCCGCCCGCACGGCCGCGTCGTAGGGCTGCACCCCCGCCGCCTTCACCCGCACCCGGACCTCCCCGCCTGCGGCGTGCGGCTCCGCCAACTCCAGCACCCGGAGTACTTCCGGGCCACCGGCTTCCGTGAACGCGGCGGCTTTCATGTCGTTCCTCCAGTTCGTTCCCCAGCTGTCGGAACCCACTCTGGTAGCTCCAGTTAACTGGAGGTCAAGAGTTGTCGGTGCCACGTTCTAAGCTGCGCACGTGACGAGCTACCGCATCTCCAGGGCAAACGCTTCCGACGCAGGAACAGTGACCACGTTGTTGCACGAATCGGCCGCCTATCAAGGGGAATACGCGTCGATTCTCGACGGCTACCGGGTCACCGAGGACTATCTCGCCACCCATCCCGCGTTCGTCGCCCACGCCCAGCGGGAAGTGGTCGGTTTCTACAGCCTGATCGAGTACCCGGCCGAGCTGGACCTGCTGTTCGTCGCCGATTCGGCCCAGGGCACCGGCATCGGCGCGTGGCTGATCGAGCATATGCTCGGCCAGGCGGCCGAACTCGGCATGACCGAGATCCGCGTCGTCTCCCATCCGCCCGCCGCCGGCTTCTACGAACGGATGGGCGCGCGCCGCGTCGGTGTCGTCGCGCCCCGGCCACCGAAGATCACCTGGGAACGTCCGGAACTGGTCTTCGACGTCAAGCGCCCACCGCACGACTGAACCGGCCGATCAGTTTGCGCAGGTGCCCGGCGAACTCCGGGGAATCGACGACGTCGAAATCGGTGTCGAGCAGGCCGAGGTAGAGCGCCAGGTACTCCAGCGTGTCCGCACCGGCCTTGAGCAGGCAGGTCCGCTCGTCGACGGCCTCGACGACGACGGCGGGCGGCACCTTGGCCGCGGCTTCGGCGGCCGGGGCGTGCAGCCGGATGGTCGCGTGGTGCCGCCACAGCGCCGCGCCCACGCCACGCTGCAGATAGGCGACCACGCCGCCTTCGGGGGGTTCACGCTGCTCGAACCGTCGTCCGTTGGGTGTACGCGGCCGCAGCCGATCCGCGCGGAAGGTGCGCCAGTCCTGCCGGTCGACGTCCCAGCCGACGAGGTACCACCGGCGGCTCATATGCACGACCCGGTGCGGTTCGACCTGTCGTCGTGTCTCGGATCCGTTGTGCCCCAAGTAATCGAACCGCAGGGTCTCGCGGTCGCGGCAGGCGTTGGCGATGACCGTGAGCACCTCCGCGTCGACCGTAGGGCCGCCGCCCTGCACCGCGAGCGTCGCGGAATTCAGCGCCTCGACGCGGTGGCGCAGCCGCGAGGGCAGTACCTGTTCCAGTTTCGCCAGCGCGCGGACCGACGTCTCCTCGATACCCGCGATCGTGCCGCCCGCGGCCGTGCGCAGGCCCATCGCCACCGCGACGGCCTCCTCGTCGTCGAGCAGCAGGGGCGGCATCGCCGCGCCCGCGCCCAGGGCGTAGCCACCTGAGACACCGGGAGTGGCGTCGACCGGGTAGCCCAGTCCGCGCAGCCGCTCGACGTCGTTCCGGATGGTCCTGGTCGTGACGTCGAGCCGATCCGCCAGTTCCGGCCCCGTCCAGACCCGCCGCGCCTGCAGCAGGGACAGGAGCCGCAGCAGCCTCGCCGAAGTTTCCGCCATGAATCCCACCTTGTCCGCAATCGCGGAACGAACCTTTCCGCAATCGTTCCTAATCTAGCCCCATGACCGCAATCAAGCCCTTCCGCATCGCCATCCCCCAGGCCGAACTGGACGACCTCACCGAACGGCTGGCCCGCACCCGCTGGCCGCAGGAGGTCGCCGACGACTGGAGCCGGGGCGTCCCGGTCTCCTACCTCAAAGGACTCGCCGAGTACTGGGCCGACGGCTTCGACTGGCGGGCCCAGGAGGCGGAGCTCAACGAGATCCCGCAGTTCACCACCGAGATCGACGGCCAGACCATCCACTTCCTGCACGTCCGCTCCGCCCGGCCGGACGCGCTGCCGGTGATCCTCACGCACGGCTGGCCGAGTTCGCCGTTCGAATTCCGGAAGATCGTCGGGCTGCTGACCGACGAGTTCCACCTCGTCATCCCGTCCCTGCCCGGTTACGGCTTCTCGAACCCTGTGCGGGGCCCCGGCTGGGGCAATCTGTTCCGCATCGCCCAGGCGTGGACGACGCTGATGGACCGCCTCGGCTACGAACGCTTCGGCGTCCACGGCACGGACGCCGGCGCGGGGGTCGCGGGCATCCTCTCGATGATCGCTCCGCACCGCACGGTGGGTGTGCACCTGACCGGCACCAGCGCGGGCATGCCCTTCGGACCGGCCGTCGAACTGGACGGCCTCTCCGAGAAGGACCGTGAACGCGGCGAGCGCTTCAACCGATTCCAGTCCGACGGCCTCGGCTACCTGCACCTTCAGGCGACCCGGCCGCAGACACTGGCGTACTCGCTGAACGACTCCCCCACCGGTCAGCTCGCGTGGATCGTCGAGAAGTTCGCCGAATGGACCGACCCGGCCAAGGAGCTGCCGGACGAGGCCGTCGATCGTGATCACCTGCTGGCCGCGGTCAGCCTGTTCTGGTTCACCGGCGCGGGCGCGTCCTCGGCGCACGCCACCTACGAAGGCATGGAGGCCTACCGTCAGCTGTCGCAGGGCGGTTGGGACGGCGGCGCCGAAACGCCCGCTGGACCGCCGCGCGGAATCGCCGTCTTCGCCGGGGACACCACGATCCGGAGCCTCCAGGACGGGCCGGTGGAGCACTGGTCCGAGTACGACACCGGTGGCCATTTCCCGGCGATGGAGGTCCCCCAGCTGCTCGCCGAAGACCTCCGTACCTTCCTTCGCGGGCACCGCTGATGGCGACGGAAATCCTGAGCCCGCGCGCGCTCAACCGCGCGACCCTGGCCAGGCAACTCCTGCTGGACCGCTCCGACCTGCCCGCCATCAGCGCGATCGAGCAGCTGGCCGGTCTCCAAGCGCAGGCACCCGACGCGTCCTACGTCGGCCTGTGGTCCCGGCTGCGGAACTTCCAGGCGGACGAACTGGCGAAACCGCTGGCCGCCCGCGAGGTCGTCCGGTCGACGCTGATGCGGGGCACGGTGCACCTGGTGACCGCCGATGACTGCCTCGCGCTGTGGCCGACCGTCAAACCGGTGGTGGAACGCGGTTTCCTCGGCCACTACTCGCGGGAGATCGCCGGGCTCGACCTCGCCGCGATCACCGAAGCGGGACGGGCCCTGCTGGCGGCGCGGCCGCGCACCCGCGCCGAGATCCGGAGCGCGCTGGCCGAGCGATGGCCCGACGCCGATCCGGCCACCCTCGCCTACGCGGTCAACAGCCACCTCCCGCTGGCGCACGTGACGCCGCGAGGGCTGTGGGGCCGATCAGGACCGGTCGCGTTCTCCCTGCTCGACGAATGGGTCGGCAAACCGATCACGGACGGCATCTCCCTCGACGATCTGGTGCTGCGCTACCTCACCGCGTTCGGCCCGGCGACCGTCCGCGACGCGCAGGTCTGGTCCGGACTGACCAAACTCAAGGAGGTCTTCGAACGCCTCCGGCCGCGGCTACGGACCTTCACCGACACCGAGGGTAAGGAACTGTTCGATCTCCCCGACGCCCCACGACCCGACGCGGAAACCCCCGCGCCGCCCCGATTCCTGCCCGAATACGACAACGTCCTGCTCTCCCACGCCGACCGCGTCCGAGTCATCCCGGACGGCCGCCGCGTACCGCTGCCGCCGGGCAACGGAGGCCGCAAGGGCACCCTGCTCGTCGATGGTGAATTCCTGGCCATTTGGGCGATCGCCGGGGCAACCCTGACGATCGAATCGCGGAAACCCCTGCCTGATCGCGATTCGATCACCGAAGAGGGCATCCGGCTACTGGAATTCGTAGTACCCGGCCAGCGCCACGAAGTGCGTTTCGGTATCGGCGGATAACGGTCCGGCCTTTTGCCGTAACGAAGGGCGCCGTATGGGCGAAGCATTGCCGCAAGGAGCCTGAAGGGAGCGGGCCATGGGCAGGAACTACGGATTCATGACGGTGCTGGCGGGGCTGAGCGCGCTCGCGGTCATCGCGGTGGCTGCGGTCATGCGGTACCCGAACACGTCGGACGTCACGGCGGTGATCACCGCCGCGGGAACGGTGATCGGCACGGTGGTCGGCGCCTTCTTCGGGGTGAACGCGGCCTCGGCGGGACGCGTGAAGGCGGAGGAAAGCCGGGACCAGGCGACGGCCGCGCTGGTGAAGGTCGCCAGCGAGGCGGACAAGGGCAGCGACGTGGCGAAGGCGGCCATGGAAGGCGTCAACTGATCGTCCTTTATGGACTCGTCGCCGTCGCGCGGAAGTCCGTACTGTGGAGACCATGATTGACTTCTCCAAGGACACCGTCTTCAAACTCACGCCCTGCAAACCGGGTGACATCGCGCCGACCGTGCAGCCGATCATCATCCAGGGGGAACAGATCATCTCGTCGTTCAAGGCGGTGAGAGACTTCGTCGTGTTCACGAACAAGCGGCTCATCGCGGTGAACGTCCAGGGCATGACCGGCAAGAAGAAGGACTTCACCTCGCTGCCGTACAACAAGATCCAGGCGTTCTCGATCGAAACCGCGGGCACCTTCGACCTGGACGCCGAGCTGGACCTGTGGTTCAGCGGCCTGGGGAATGTGCGCCTGGAGTTCCGGGGTTCGGACATCCGGGCGATCGGCCAGCTGATCGCCACCCACACGCTCTAGCCCCCGCGTTCAGTCGACTACTTGCGGCTGGCGCGTCCTCCGGGACTGACGATGTGGGAATCGGGACGTTGAGTGTCCTGATTCCCACATCGTCACGGGTCGCCCCAGGGCGCCGTACGAGTCGGTCCAGTCTCGTGAGTGGTAATGACGGTTCTAACCGTCATTACCATTCACGAGGGGCTACATGTTGATCTTTTGGTTCTGGGGCTTTTCTGACGTGCGCATGATCGCGGCATTCGGTCGCTGACCTGCGCGAATAGGGCTGGACACTTCTCGCGTGTTCTCGCCCCTACCCGACGTCTGACGGCCTCGAGACGGCCCGGCACTCGCCCGCTCCTCCCCCATCTCCCCGATACGAAGCCATCCACGCGGCCGTCGCGTCGGGTCAAGGCACGCTTTCCCGCCTTGACGCGGCGTGACGGCCGTTGTGACGATCTGGCATCGGGGCTGTGGCTCCGCGTAACAGCCGTTGGTCCGTTCGCGACCTCTGAACACGATCGCGTGAGCGAGGAGGCCGACGTGCTCTTTTGCGTACCTGCGCGCTGCCGCTGGCGGCTGCACCTGTCCACGGCGGCAGCGGGCGCACCGCCCGGCCGGTGGGCGGAGCGAAGCGGCAGCCCGCCGTGTCGGGCAAGGGGCGCCCGCAGGCGAGACGCGAACGCAAGATAACCATCGCGCCGCAGACAGCGGCGCGCCTTGATCCCATAGAGCCAAATTCGGCAGCGATCGAGCATTAAATATCTTCCTACACCGAACGGTTGCGCAGATGACAGGCAATGACGATGCGACACTTCCACTTGAAGAAGAAACCCAACAAGATGAACCTGACGTCGCTGACATTAAAAGGCTGCTAACAATCGATAGCATCACATTTCAGCGCTTCAAACAATTCGAGAATAGTACGATAACTTTAAATCCGGGAGTAACTCTAGTCGCAGGCGGAAACAATTCTGGAAAGACTTCATTGTTGCACGGGCTTGCAGTTTGGGAATTCTGCCGCACCGCAACTATTATGGAAAGGGGCCCAGAAGGGATCCTTCCAGATCCGGAGGCAAAGCGCCAAGGGTTCGGACTCGGCGACGAACAGTTCTCGCCGATCAATGTTCCCACGCTGAAGCACTTGTGGACAAACTTGAAAACTACCCATGTCAAGGGAAGCACAGACCCAGGATACACACTTAAGCTGTCTTGCCGCTGGAAGCATGGGGAAGAGACCAAGGAACTTGGATTTGCATTAGCTCTCGTAAATGACCGCTTGTTTATTAAGACATCAAACAGCAACCTTGCATCCGGGGATCCAACACCCCGAATCGCCTACCTACCACCATTTGCGGGCATCAGATCTCGCGAGGAACGTATCAACGGAGCTATCCGGCGACGCCGGATCGGCGAGGGCTTAGCAGGCGCCGTACTACGGAATATGCTACTCGACCTTCAGATTTCCAACCAGGCCAAACGTAACGAACTCAAGGCCCGACCGGCTGCAGACGGAAGACCCAGGACAAAGATCAGCGGCGCAGACCTTCGGCAATTACGGGAGCAAGACCCGTGGGAGCTTCTCATGCAAGCTCTGCGCGTAGTATTTGGCGCCGAACTGACAGTGAGAGACTTTCGCGAAGAGTACCATAGTTACATCGAAGTTCTAGTGGACAAGGGCACCGTGGAAGGCTTCAACATGAAGCGCCACAATGGTTACAATCCGCGAGACCTCATGGTCGAAGGAAGCGGCTTCCTGCAATGGCTGAGCGTCTACACGCTAGCGACATCACCCGATGCAGATGTACTTCTGTTCGACGAACCCGATGCACACCTACACCCAACCTTGCAGCAAGAAATGCTAAGAAGGCTCGATGCTATTGCCAATTCAGTAGGCAAGCAGGTGCTTCTAGCAACACATTCGAGTGAAATACTTCGCCATGCAGATCCCGCGCGAATTCTTGAGATCAGACGAGGTCGATCGGCGCGCTACCTAGGAAAGGAACACCAGAAGGTCGGACTTCTCGAAGGACTAGGTTCAGACTATGCCCCACGAATCGACCGGGCACAACAGACGAGGCGCATTCTATTCGTCGAAGGTACGTCCGACATTCCAATCTTAAAGAATCTTGCTTTAGCTGCTGGCATACCTTGGCACGAAGAATGGGTGGAGTGGCTCTCTACTGCACCGCAGAGAGACAGAAAGAGTCTGTGGTCAGCACTGTGCGAAGACATACCCGGAATTGTGGCTGTCAGCCTACGAGATCGTGATGACGAGCCCATTAGAACCGTTGGCGATAATCTACGAGATCGCAACTACGCAGAGATTTCAGATTTTAAGGCCTGCAAATGGCGGCGCCGCTACATTGAGGGCTACCTACTTTGGCCACCAGCACTTGCAGCATGCTCGGGAAGAACCGAGGATTCAGTGGTGGATTACATGCGCGATCAGCACGGAATAGCAGTCGGCGCAAACTTTACCGACCGAGATGCTCCTCAAGCCATCATGGATGTGCGCGCAAAGGAGATCCTAAAGGGCCTATCCGTGAATGCCGTTGACTTGTCCAAGTATATTCCAGGGTCAGCCATATGCGACGACATACGGGATTTCTTGGCGATACTTGATGGATTTAACTACGAAAAGTAAGGGCTAGATAGACTGGACAACGCATGATCTAACCGAAGCTGAATAGACTCATGAATATTGAGATTTGCCAAGGAGCACGGAAATACCCAATTCACCTCCTTGCTTTCATTGCTTGTTCGCAGATCCCCGCCGATAACTGAAGCACGGAAGCAGATTGAGAACTCCTGGCGAACCTCGCCATCGTCGTAGGCGATGACGTGGTTGGGGTTCGAGTACAGCCCGATTACACCGGTCACCTCGCACTCGATGCCGGTCTCCTCCCGCACCTCCCGCACTGCCGCCTGTGACAGCGTCTCGCCGAGTTCAAGCTGTCCACCAGGGATCGAGTACAGGTCGTTGTCGGTCCGCCGGATCATCAGAATCCGGCCTTCGTCGTCCTGGATGAACGCGGACACCGCGACCGCGATGCTGTTCGCCTTCGGGGCGTTCGGGTCGTTGTAGTAGTCGACGCGTGCCATGTGTGGCCTCCTAGAAGGTGGCGGGCTTGGCGAGGTTCCAGACGGCTTCGAAGCTCTCCGAGTAGGTCTCGAAGAGGTCCCCGGCGGATAGCCGGCGGAGGTGCAGGGATGGAGCGTGGGCTCCCTGGAAGCCGTAGACGTGCGTATTGATGATCATTTCGTCGTCAAAGCGGAAGATCGAGTTGTAGAGGGTCGTGTTATGGAAGCGCATCTCCACCCCGTCTACCCCGATCAGCGGCCGGTAGAACGCCAGTGCGTTGCGGATGCGCGCCGCAAGCGTCCCGTCGCCTAGCTGCTCCTCGTCGCCACGCAGAGCGACACTCTCCCCTTCGGGATCTCCGAAAATCAGCCGGACCTTTGCCCCGGCCTGGGCTTTTGCTGTCAAGTCCTTGATGAACCGCGGGCGCTCCACCAGGAACAGCGCGGCGTGGACCAGGACTTCAACGGTGTCCGACGCTTCCTTGATCAGCCGGTCCCACAGCTCGACGGGGATGGCGTTGCGGTGCGGGAACACGCGCACGACCTCGGCGGCGGCCGTCTCGGCTTTGCGCTCGGGGGCCACCGAGTCCGGCCAGAGGTAGGTTTCGGACTCGCGCGCCATGGCTGCGATCTTGTGGCGGTGCTTCGGGTACGGCGTACGCCCCTTGGTGATCCACCGTTCCACGGTCTTCTGATCGACCCCGGTGGCGTCGGCGACCTGCTTCGGCGTGAGGCCGTTGCGCAGCAGTGCGTCCCGCAGGCGTTCGTTCGGCATCCGCCCTCCAGGGACTTTTAGGGACGTCTTCGACGGTACCAAGGACGTCCAGAGATGTCCCGCCGTGAGGTGATCACGTCCCGCGTCCTCAGGGAAAGTGGTGAGAACAGGGAGGTGATCGATGAAGGTGGTCGGCGAACAGAGGCCACAGACCCTCCGTGACGCGCATGCCGCCGCGGCGGCCCGACGCCCTCAGGCGGAAGCGGGCATGTCGGAGTGGCTGAGGTTTCACCAAGCCAACGCCCGCATGTACCGAGAGGTGTCCGATGTGGACCGGGACACCACCACGAACTCAGGTACTGGGTGGGTTACGAGGAGCGTAAGGCCGAGGAGATAGCCGCACGGCTCAGGTCGACAACACCCTGACTCGTGAGTGGTAATGACGGTTCTAACCGTCATTACCACTCACGAGGATTACATGTTGATCATGTGGCCCGCCAGGCCGTGGACCGCTTCCTTGACGGCCTCGCCCAGGGTCGGGTGGGCATGGACGTTCCGCGCGATCTCGTGCACCGTCAGGTCCCATTGCTGCGCCAGGGTCAGCTCCGGCAGGAGTTCGGTGACCTCGGGGCCGATCAGGTGCGCGCCCAGGAGTTCCCCGTGTTCGCCGTCGCTCAGGATCTTCACGAAACCGACGGCCTCGCCGAGGCCGTGTGCCTTGCCGTTGGCGGTGAAGGGGAACTTCGCGACCTGGACGTCGAAGCCCTTCTCGCGGGCCTGTTCCTCGGTCCAGCCGAAGCTGGCGATCTGCGGCTGGCAGTAGGTGGCGCGCGGGATCATCACGAAGTCGAGTTCCATCGTCTCGGCGCCCGCGATGGTCTCGGCGGCGACGACGCCCATGGACTCGGAGGCGTGCGCGAGCATCAGTTTCGCGGTGACGTCGCCGATGGCGAAGATGTGCGGGACGTTGGTGCGGCCGCGCGAGTCGACGGCGATGGCGCCGCGGTCGGTCAGTTCGACACCGGTCTTGTCCAGGCCGTAGCCTTCGACGCGCGGCTGGAAACCGATGGCCTGCAACACCTTGTCCGCTTCGAGGACCCGGGATTCGCCGTTCTTCGACACGGTCACCAGCACGCTGTCACCGGTGTCGTCGATGGACTCCACCTTGGTGGAGGTCAGCACCTCGATACCGAGTTTCCGGTAGCGGCGCGCGAGTTCGGCGGAGACCTCGGCGTCTTCGAGCGGGACCATCCGGTCGAGGTATTCGACGATGGTCACCTTCACGCCGTAGTTGTGCAGCACGTAGGCGAACTCGACGCCGATCGCGCCCGCGCCGGCGATGACGATGCTCTCCGGCAGCTCGTTCTCCATGATCTGCTGCTCGTAGGTGACCACGCGGTCGCTGCGGGTGGTGCCCGGGAGCAGGCGCGCGGTGGCGCCGGTGGCGATCACGCAGTGGTCGAAGGTGACCCGTTCGCCGTTGACCTCGATGGTGTTGGCGTCCAGGAAGGTGCCGTGCCCGTCGTATTCGGTGATCTTGTTCTTCTTCATCAGGAAGTGCACGCCCTTGACGCGACCGTCCGCGACCTTGCGGCTGCGGTCGAAGGCGGCTTGGTAGTCGAAGGTGACCTTGCCTTCGACCTGCATCCCGAACGACTTCGCCTCTTTGGTCACGATGTGCGCGAGTTCGGCGTTGCGCAGCAGTGCCTTCGACGGGATGCAACCGACGTTGAGGCAGACCCCGCCCCAGTATTTCTCCTCCACGACCGCCGCGCTCAGCCCCAGTTGCGACGCCCGGATCGCCGCCACGTAACCGCCGACCCCGGCGCCCAGAACAACGACGTCATAGTGTGCGCTCATACTTCGAAACCTACCCTTCGCCGCCTCGGTCCGAAGGGTGAGACTGCCTACTCAGGCGGGCGGCCGGGAGCCCCGGATCTCGACCAGCAGATCGGTCACCGCGGTCATGATCCGCTTCGTCGCCTCTTCCAGCACTTCGCGGGACGGCGAGGGCGTCATGAGGTCAGAAAGATCGACCGGCGGACCCGCGATCAGGTTCACCGTCTTGCGCGGGAAGGCGCGTGGCAGTACGGCGTCCGACGGCAGTAGGTGGTGTGTGCCCCAGTTCGCCAGGGGGATCACCGGGACGCCGGTCTCCAGCGCGATCCGCGCGATTCCGGTCTTGCCGCGCATGGGCCACCCGTCCGGGTGATTGGTGAAGGTCGCCTCGGGGAAGATGACGACACATTCCCCCTCACGCACGGCGCTGACGGCGTCGCGGTACGCGCCCGACGCCGTGGGCGCCCCGCGATAGACCGGGATATGCCTGCCCGAGCGCATCACCGAGCCGACGACGGGCGCGTCCCACAGGCTCGCCTTCGCCAGGTAACGCGGCACGCGCCCGTGCGCCAGGCAGTACGCCGTCACCGTGGTCGGATCGGCGAAGGAGAGGTGGTTCGACGCCACCAGCACCCCGCCGGACGACGGCAGATGCTCCCCGCCGCGCACCCGGAACCGGGTGAACAGCACCAGGAACGGCCAGACGAGGTTGATCGCGAGGCTGAACCAGGCGCCCCGGCCGGCGCGGGCGAAGCGCCGGCCGAAGGCGATCATCTGGCGGAAAGTCAGCAAGTCACCCGAAACGGGCCTCAGTGTGGTCCAGCGTTCGCGGGGTATCGGCGCCATGGAGGTAATTCGTAGCCGAACTCGCCCCGGAGCGCCTGAAACCACGCACGAACGCGGTGCGGATCACACGCGCTCGAGGACCACCACGGGGATCTCACGGTCGGTCTTCTTCGCGTACTCGTTGTAGTCCGGCCAGACCGCGGCCAGCTTCTCCCACAGCTTCGCGCGCTCCTCGCCCTCGATGGTCCGGGCGCGCGCGGTGAACTTGTCCGCCTTGACCTGGACCTTCACCTCGGGGTTCGCCACGAGGTTCTTGTACCAGCCGGGGTGCTCCGGCGCGCCGCCCTTCGAGGCGACGATGACGGGGTTGTCGCCGTCGTCGAACTGGTAGATCAGCGCGAACTTGCGGTCCTCGCCGGTCTTACGGCCCTTGGTGGTGAGGATGAGGCAGGGCGCGCCCTTCTCCCAGTCGTGTCCCACCTCGCCATCGGTCTCCTCGTAGCGACGGACGTGCTCGTCACCGAAAAGCATGCGTGTCTTCCTCTCCTCGTCCTGTGGTGCTGCGGCGCCCTGCCAGTTTGACGCGAACCGGTCGGTCGCGCTGATCAACTCGTGCAGGGTGCCGGGTTCGTCGAACGCGTGACCCGAGTCGCCGACCATCACCAGTTCCGCACCGGGGAGCACCTGGCTGAGCTCCCAGGCGGTGATGGCCGGGGTGACCACGTCGTAGCGTCCTTGGACGAGAACGCACGGAATGCCCCGGAGCTTCCCGGCGTCCCGGAACAGCTGATCTTCGGCCAGCCAGCCGCCGTGCCGGAAGTAGTGGTTCTCGATCCTGGCGATGGCGAGCGCGAACTCCGGCTCGGTGAACGCGTCGATCACCTCCTCGTGCGGGCGTAGTTTGACCGTTTCGCCCTCCCACCGGCTCCACGCGACCGCGGCGGGTCCGTGCACCGCGGGATCCGGATGGTGCAGGAGTTCGTGATAGACCTCGATCAGGTTCTCCTGGCGGCGCGAATACGGCACCGGATCCAGGAAGCGCGACCACGCCTCAGGGAAGAGGAAGGCCGCTCCCCCGCCGAAAAGCCATTGCAGTTCCTTCACCCGTAAGGTGGCCACCCCGCGCAGGACGAGTTCGGTGACGCGGTCCGGATGCGTTTCCGCGTAGGTCAGCCCGAGCACGCTCCCCCACGAGCCGCCGAAGACCATCCAGTGTTCGATGTCGAGATGTGCGCGCAGCCGCTCGATGTCGTCGACGAGGTGCCAGGTCGTGTTGACCGAAAGATCCGCCTCCGGGGTGGCGCAGTTCGGGGTGCTGCGCCCGCAGCCGCGCTGATCGAAAAGGACGATCCGGTAGCGCTCCGGATCGAACAGCCTGCGGTGCCTCGGGTTGATACCACCTCCCGGGCCACCGTGCAGAAAGATCACCGGTTTACCCTCGGGATCGCCGCATTCCTCCCAATAGATCTCATTGCCGTCACCGACAGGCAACATCCCTTGGACGTAAGGTTCGATTTCCGGGTAAAGGCCGCGCATGTCCGCCACTATGCCCCAAACGCCAGCTTGGAGGATCGATGAAGGCCCGCCCCCACGTGACGCTGGAAGATGTGGCGCGCACCGCGGACGTGTCGCTCGCGACAGCGTCCCGCGTACTCAACGGCACCGCCACCGTCCGGGGGGATCTCCGCGAACGGGTGATCGCCGCGGCGGCCGACCTTTCCTACACCCCCAATGCTCACGCTCAGGCGCTGGCCGGTGGCTCACAGCCGACCGTCGGGGTGATCTGCCACGACGTCGGTGACCCGTACTTCGCCGCCATCGCGGGCGGGATCATGCGCGTGGCGAGTGAGAACGACCTCCTGGTGATGCTCGCGAGCACGTTCCGCGATCCGGCCAAGGAAGTCGCCTACGTCTCCACGCTGCGCGCCCAGCGCGCCTCGGCCATCCTGCTGATCGGCTCCGCCTTCGAGGACAAGGCGTGGGAGAAGGCGATGGCCGCCGAACTCGAGCCGTACCGGCGCGGCGGCGGGCATGTCGCCGCGGTCAGCAGGCACCGGGGGCTCAAAGTGGACACCGTCCAGCCCGACAACCGGGGCGGTGGCGCCGCGCTGGCGAAGGCGCTGCTGGACCAGGGGCACCGGCGGTTCGCCGTCCTCGCCGGGCCGAGGAGCCTCACCACCGTCGTCGACCGTCTCGACGGCTTCGCCGCGGAACTGCTGGAGCACGGCGCCGAACTGCGCGAGGACGACGTCGCCGAGGCGGCGTTCACCCGTGACGGCGGCTACGAGGCGATGGAGAAGGTCCTCGCCCGCCCGCGGAAGCAGTGGCCGACGTGTGTGTTCGCGGTGACCGACGTGATGGCGATCGGCGCGATGGCCGCCCTGCGCGACGCCGGGGTCTCCGTGCCCGGCGAGATGTCGATCGCCGGTTTCGACGACATACCGGTAGTGCGCGATCTCACGCCGTCGTTGACCACCGTCGCGCTGCCGCTGGAAAAACTGGGCGCCCGGGCCATGGACCTGGCACTCAAGGCCGCCCCCGGCACCCGGCCGCGGGTGGTGCGAATGTCCGGCGAGGTCGTCCTGCGCGGCAGCACCGCCTCCCCCGCTCGCTGAAACCCTTGTGTGCGGCCCTCGGGGTGACTTACCGTGGTTCGAGAAAGCGCTTTCTCACGCACGCGCCACGGAGACCCGATGACCTTGATCGCCCTGCCCACCGCCGACGGCGGACTGGCGGACTGGACGCCGAGAGGGGCGGAAACGCCCGCGAAACCGGCGGCACCCCCGTCCTCCCGGATCGCCTACGCGGCCGCGCACGTGGTCGCCGACCCCCTCGCCCCCGCCGATCCCGAGGAAGGCGCGGTACTGGACTGGGAGACGACGCTCGCCTTTCGCGAACACCTGTGGTCCTGCGGACTCGGCGTGGCCGAGGCGATGGACACCGCGCAGCGCGGGATGGGCCTGGACTGGGCGACCACCAAGGACCTCATCCGGAGGACCGGGGCACTCGCCGCCGGGCGGCCCTGGGTCGCGGGGGTCGGGACCGATCAGCTTCCCGCCGGTGACGCGGCCGCGGAGTCCATTGTGGACGCCTGGCGCGAGCAGCTGGACCTGGTCGGCGAAGCCGGGGCCATCCCGGTCGTCATGGCCAGCCGCGCGCTGGCCGCTTCGGCGTCCGGCCCCGAGGATTACCATGCCGCGTACGGGAAGCTGCTCTCCGGCGCGGACCGCCCGGTCCTGCTGCACTGGCTGGGCGAGCAGTTCGACCCGGCACTGGCCGGCTACTGGGGGCACCGCGACGTCCGTGACGCCGCCCGCGAACTGGGCAGGCTGTGCGCCGACCACGCCGGGGTGATCGCGGGAGTGAAGGTTTCGGTGCTCGACGCCTCGATCGAGACCGAATTCCGCCGCGCGCTGCCCGAGGGCGTCGCGTGCTACACCGGCGACGACTTCAACTATCCGGAACTGATCGCCGGTGACGATCAGGGCCACAGTGAAGCACTTCTGGGCATCTTCGACGCCGTCGCACAGGTCGCCGGGGCAGCGCTCGCCCGGCTCGACGAAGGCGACACGGCCGGATTCCACGATCTGCTGGATCCGACGGTGGCGCTCAGCCGCGCCATTTTCCGCGCCCCCACCAGGAACTACAAGACCGGCGTCGTCTTCCTCGCTTATCTCAACGGGCACCAGAACCATTTCCGCATGGTCGCGGGCCGCGAATCCGCCCGCTCCATCACACATCTGGCCGAGCTGCTGCGCCTGGCGGACGCCGCCGGAGTGCTCGCCGATCCGGAGCTCGCCGTCGCCCGGATCCGGCCGCTGCTGGCCGCGGCGGGGGTGTCCTGATGGACCGGTTGAGCCTGAACCAGATCACCACGAAGGCGTGGTCGCTGCCGGAGGCCGTCGCGGGCTGCGCCGAGGCGGGCGTCCGCTGGATCGGCCTGTGGCGGGACAAGGTCGCCGAGACCGGTGTCGAGGAGACGACCCGGCTGCTCAAGGAGTACGACGTCGGCGTGTCGTCGTTGTGCCGTGGCGGTTTCTTCACCGGGATCACTCCCGAAGGATCCCCTGTGGACGGTGTCGCGCAGACCAGGGAGGCGATCGACGAAGCCGCCACGCTGGGCGCGGACGTCCTGGTCCTGGTCGTCGGCGGTGTGCACGGCGACCTCGCGACGTCGAGGCAGCGGGTCGCCGACGCGGTCGGTGAACTCGCGCCCTACGCCGGGGAGCGCGGGGTCCGGCTCGGCCTGGAACCCCTGCATCCCATGCAGTGCGCCGAACGATCGGTGCTGTCCACAGTGGATCAGGCGCTGGCGATCGCGCTGGAGCACCCGGCCGAGCAGGTCGGCGTCATCGTCGACGAGTTCCATGTGTGGTGGGACCCGCGGATCGAGGAATCGATCGCGGCGGCCACCGGGCGGATCGCCGGATTCCACGTCTGCGACCAGAAGGTGCCGCTGACGGACACCCTGCTCGGTCGCGCGCTGCCCGGTGACGGGCCGATCGACCACCGCCACCTGAAGGCGTGCGTCGAGGCCGCCGGGTACACCGGGCCGATCGAGGTCGAGGTGTTCGACGCTGACCTGTGGCGCCGTCCCGGCGGCGAGGTGCTCGCGGAGACCGTCAAGGCGTATCGCGACCACGTTTCCTGACGAAAGTAAGGGTTCGCGCCTTCCCTTGGTGCGCTGTCCGGGCAGCCGTTGTTTCCTAGCGTTCACGCTATGAATCAACGGCTGCTCTGGTGGCTGGGCACAGCGTTGCTCCTGCTCGCCGTCCACACCGACTGGAACGTCCCCCTCGCCGCCTGGGTGTTCCCGATCTTCTTGCTCCGCTACGCCCGGCGGGCGCCCCTCCGGCGCGCGGTTCTGATGGTCGGACTGTCCCTGCTGATCGGGCAGGTCTTCTGGCTCGGTGTCACCGGCCTGCTGTTCGTCCTGCCCGCGCTGCTCGCCTTCGGCCTGCTCGTCCTGCTGCAGACGGCCGCGTTCGTGGCCGACCGTCTGTTCGCCGAACGTGCCGGCGCGCTGAGGACCTTGGTGTTCCCGGCGACGCTCGTGGCAGGCGAATACCTCTTCACGCTGGTCACCGGGTTCGGCGACTTCGGCGCGCTCGGCAGCACCCAGTCCGGGAATCTGCCGCTGCTCCAGCTCGCGTCCGTGACCGGCGTGTACGGCCTCACCTTCGTCCTCGCGTGGTTCGCCTCGGTGGCGAACACCGTGTGGACGGAAGGGTGGCCACGCGTCAAGCGCACGGTCTTCGTCCACGTCTGCCTGCTCGGCCTGGTGTTCGCCGCGGGCGGGGCGCGGTTGCTGTTCGACGCTCCCACGACCCCGACGGTGCGGATCGCGGGGATCAGCCCCGCCGCGGAGGCCGACAGGGCGAGTTCCCACGCACTGGAGCGGATCGGCGTGAAATATTGGCGTGCCCAGGAAGTGAGCGCGGCCGATCCCGCCGCGGTCGGCGCCGCCTTCGCCCCGGTCACCGACGATCTCGTTGCCAGGACACGACAGCAGGCGTCGGCGGGCGCGAAGATCGTGGTCTGGCCGGAAGCCCACGCCCGGGTGCTGGAACGCGATCAGGCGGCGCTGCTGAGCCGGGTCGGCGCCGAGGCGAAGCAAGCGGGTATCCACGTCGGACTCGCCTACGCGCTTTACACCGCGCAGGCTCCCTACATCCGGAACATGGCGGTGCTCGTCGGCCCCTCCGGAGAAGTGCTGTGGACTTACGACAAGACGCATCCGACACCGATGGAGCCGATGACGCCCGGCCCCGGCGTCGTGCCGACCGCGGATTCGCCGTACGGACGACTCGCGACGGTCATCTGCTATGACGCGGATTTCCCCAGCCTGACGCGTCAGGCCGCGGACAAGGACACCGCGCTGCTGCTCGTCCCCGCGAACGACTGGACGGGCTTCGCGGCCCTGCACGCGGAAAAGGCGACGTTCCGGGCGGTGGAAAACGGTTTCCCGCTGTTCCGCCAGTCCACCCACGGGATCTCCACGGCGGTGGACAGCCACGGACGAGTGCTCGGAAAGACGGACTATTTCCGCACCGACCAGCAGACGCTCGTGGCGGATCTGCCGGTACGGCCGCGAACGGAGACCGTGTACAGCGCCATCGGGGACGTGTTCGCCTGGCTGTGCCTCGCCCTGGCCGCCTGCTGTCCTTTATGGACATATCGGCGCAACCGTTAGCCCCCTGTTACAGAGTGGGTGGCCTTCGTAACGTCCTGGCCGAAAAGAACAGTGTTCAACGGTTAAGCTCCTCCGCATGCCGAAGCTGCTGGTGGTGGAAGACGACGACGCGATCGGCGGCGTGCTCGAATCGACCTTGCGCCTGCACGGTTACGAGGTCTCGTGGCAGCGCGACGGGCGCACCGCGCTCGCGGCCGCGGCCGCCGGGGACATCGACTTCGTCCTGCTCGATCTCGGGTTGCCGGATCTGGACGGGGTCGAGGTCTGCCGCCGGCTGCGCGCCGAACTCCCCGGCGCCGTCCTGGTCATCCTCACCGCCCGGCAGGAGGAGATGGACGTCGTGGTGGGTCTGGAGGCCGGGGCCGACGACTACCTCACCAAACCCATCCGCCTCGGCGAACTGCTCGCCAGGGTGCGGGCGCATCTGCGGCGCGGGACGGCACCGCCGGAGAGCAGGCCCGCGATCGCCGTCGGGCATCTGCGGGTGGACACCGCCGGACGGCGGGTCAGCATCGGCGGCCGGGAGATCTCGTTGCGGGCCAAGGAGTTCGACCTGCTCGCCCGGCTGGCCGAGCAGCCGGGTGTCGCGGTCAGCCGGGACACCCTGATGTCGGAGGTGTGGGACGCACACTGGTACGGCTCCACGAAGACCCTCGACGTCCACATCGCCGCGCTGCGGCGGAAGCTGACCGAGTCGTCGCCCACTCCCGAGCAGGCGCCGCGGATCTCGACGCTGCGCGGCCATGGTTACCGCCTCGAACAGCCCTTCGACGGCTGAGTTTTCCCAGGCGTCAGTAGTCGCGGAGGTCGGAGACCTCGTCGCGGGCGGCGAGCTGCGCGATCCGCGCCGACGCCGCCACGCACGACACGAGCACCACCGCCGCCAGCAGGCCGAAGTAGCCGTGGGGTGAAGGGGTCCGCTCCACCTGTGCGAACAGGATGAACAGCACGCCCAGCAGATGCCCGGCGATCAGTCCCCCGACGCCGACGATCAGCGCGTCGCCCGCGATGAAGGCCGCCACCTGACGGCGTTTCCCGCCGAGCGTGCTCACGATCAGCAGGTCACGACGGCGTTCGTTGAGCGCCAGCCCGAACGACGGTCCCGCCGCGGCGGCGGCGAGCACGAGGGACGCCAGCATGTCCACAGTGGCCGCGTCGCAGCCGTCCCTGGTGAAGGCGGTCGAGATCGCGAACGCCACCGCCAGCGCGACCAGCACCACCGAGCGCGCCAGCATCGCGCTGCGCCACGAAATCGACAACGCGAGTACCCCCGCGAGCCCCGAGACGAGCGGCCTGAGCACGCCGCCGATCACCCGTTTTCCCTTGCGCAGTCCCAGCTCCACCAGCCGCCACAGCAGCATCGTGCCGCCGGCCCAGCCCAGCAGCGGCCAGAAGAACGCGAGCGCGAGCAGGAGGATGTCGAGACCGTAGGGCGACCACCAGGGCGGGCCGTCGTCGGCGGGGACGAAATACCACTCGCGCAGCACCGCGGGCAGGAAGGCCAGTGCCGCGACGACCGGCCCCGCGAGCAGCAGGAGAACGATTTCCCAGACGAGCGGCACATCGGGGGTGGCGAGGAACCCGCCTGCCAGTGACAGCAGCACCCCGGCCACGCCGCCGGCCAGCCCGGCGGCCACGGCTTCGGCCGACGCGAGCGCGAGGACCTGCCCGCCGGTGGCGCCGCGGGCACGCAGCAGGTCCTGATCCGAGCGCAGTGACCGCTCCGAGGGGGTGGCCAGCAGCACGACGAGCGCCATCGCGGGGACCCACGGCGGTGCCGGGTTCCCGGTCCAGCCGTGCACCGCGAGCAGCGTGACGACGATCGCGACCCCGGCCGCGGACACGCCGAGCCGGGCGGGACGCACGCGTGCGATCCCGCCGACCCACAACGCCATCGCCGCGATCACCGGTCCCGCACCAGCTTCCCGTCGACCATCACCCAGCACTCGCCGAACAGCCCGGGCGGGGCGGGCTCGGCCGTGGCCACCAGCAGCCCCGCGGACAGCCGGTCCGCCGCGCGCACGAGCCGGTCCAGCAGCCGTTCCCCCGCGGGTTTGTCCAGCCACCCCGCCGGGTCGTCGGCGAGGATCAGTTTCGGCGCCGGTGCGAGCGCCCTGGCCAGCATGGCCAGCCGCATCTGCTCGCCGGTCAGGTCACGGGGGGCCTTCTTCGCGAAGCCGGCGAGACCGACCAGGTCGAGTGCGTCGTCGACGGCGTCACGGACGGCGATGCCGGTGCGGCCCGCGAGCACGAGTGGCAACGCGACATTGAGCCGGACGTCGAGGTCGCGCAGGAGCCCGCCGTCCTGCAGGACCAGCCCGATCAGTTCGGGACCCGGCGGCTCCGGCTCGAACGACGGCCACTCGATCGTGCCCGCCGTCGGTTTCTTCATCCCGGCGAGCAGATGCAGCAACGTGGTCTTCCCGGAGCCGGCCCGGCCGGTCAGCACCGCGCGGGTGTCCGCGGCGATCGCGCAGCAGACGCCGTGCACCGCCACCACCGCGGTCAGCCCGGTGCCATAGGTGTACGCCAGTTCCTCGGTGCGGACCAGCGGTGTCGTCACGCCACTCTCACGATCCGGTGCGCGGCCGCCGCGATGTCGGGATCACGGGTCGCCACGACGACGGCCGTCCCGCGCCGGGCGACGACGCACAACAGGTCCATGAGTTCGAGCGCGGCGAGCCTGTCGAGTTCGCCCGCCGGTTCGTCGGCGAAGACGACCTCCGGCGAGCCCGCCAGCACGACGGCAACCCCGGCCCGCGCGACTTCCAGCGCCGAGAGCGCGGCCGGATAGGCGTCACCGCGACCGGCGAGCCCGGTCAGCGCGAGCAGGTCAGTGGCGTCTTCCGGGGCTTTCTCGGGAGCACGGCGGGCGGCGAGCCTGCCTGCCAGCACGACGTTCTGCCCGACGGTGAGGTGGCCGAAGAGATTCCCGCGCCTGAGCAGCACGCCGACGCCGCGACCACCGAGAGGGGTGTCGCCTCCTCCGGCGGGCAGCACTGCCACACAATCGCCCGGGACGGCGAACCGGACGAGGGGGACGGATCCGGGCCCCGGGCCTGCCATGACGGCGGCACGTCGGCGCATGGCCCCAAGGTAAGGCGAACGGGGTCAACATCGCCTTGATCTCAGGTCAACGGACGGCAAAATATCGCGTCTGACGGGTGATCCTCTTCCTCGTCGGCCACACTCTGTCCGTGCGCCGACGGATCGTGACCCTCACCGTGCTGGCCGCGGTGCTGGCGATCACCCTCTTCGGGGTGCCGCTGGCCCTCGCGGTCGCCAAGTTCCACGAGAGCATGTCCACGCACGACCTCGAACGCGCCGCCGACACCGTCGCCCTCGCGGTGACCGGCGATCTCGCCAACGGCCGGGTCCCGGAGCTGAGGCCCGCCGAACTCGGGCCCGAGGGGCAGACCCGGACGCTCGGCATCGTGATCGGGGTCTACTCGCCGACCGGCAGGCTCCTCACCGGCCAGGGCCCGGCCCACGCCGACGACTTCGTCCGCAGCGCGCGCGACAGCGACCGGGCCAGCGGGCTCCTGGGCGACGAGGTGGTCCTCGCCGAACCCGTGCTCAGCGGGCCGGCGGTGGTCGGGGTGATCCGCGCCTCCCATCCCCGCGCCGTCCTGGACGACCGGATCCGGTCGACCTGGCTGAAGATGGCCGGGCTCGCGGGGATCGCGATCGCGGCCAGCTGGCTGATCGGGCTGCGGATCTCCGCCCGGCTGGCGCGGCCGCTGGAGGAGCTGGCCGTCACCGCCGAACGCCTCGGCGAGGGCGACTTCACCGTGCGTACCCGTCGCACCGGGGTCCGCGAGATCGATCAGGTCGCCGAAGCACTCGACGCCACCTCCGAGCGGATCGGCGAGACGCTGGAGCGCGAGCGGACGTTCTCCTCCGACGCCTCCCACCAGCTGCGGACGCCGCTGACCGGGCTGCGCCTGCAGCTGGAGGCGGCGCTGGAGAGCCCCGACCGCGATCCCTACGCGACGATCCGGGACGGCATCGCGTCGGCCGACCGGCTGGAACGCACCATCGACGACCTGCTGGCGCTGGCGACGCAGAGCCGGGCGCCGCGGGCCCTGCTCGACCTGGGCAAGCTGTTCGAAGAGGTCCGCCAGACCTGGCACGGTCTGCTCGCCGGACGTGGTCGTGCCCTGCGGATCAGCGGGCGTGAGGCCCTGCCCGCGCGGGCGGCGGACGCGGCCGTCCGGCAGGTGCTCGCCGTGCTGCTGGACAACGCGGCGACACACGGCCGCGGCACGGTCACCGTCGTCGCCCGCGACGCCGGGGACGCGCTGGCCATCGACGTGAGCGACGAGGGCACCATCCCCGACGGGACGGATCCGTTCGTGACCAGGGACGAGGCACAGGGGCACGGGATCGGGCTGCGGCTGGCGCGGAGCCTGGCGGAGGCGGAAGGCGGGCGGCTGCGGCTGTCCAGTCCGGCACCGACGACGTTCACGCTGCTTCTGCCCGCCGAACGTCCCTCACCGCGAGAAGAAGGCCCGGGCCTGGCGAGCTAGGGGGGGTTACTCGCCAGGCCGGGCCGGTAGGAGGCAAACGCGCCCCGACAGCGCGCACGGCATGCCACCTGAAAGAAGACGGTAAAGACCAGCGGGCCAACAGACGGTACACGCCGGATTAACTGACACTTTGCTTTTCGATGTCACAGAAATTCAGCGACCGTCAAGCCGGGCTGAATCGATCGTGGGAAGATATGAAGTATGACCACCGAGCCGGCGCCGAGATGGCGGAGACTGGAACCGGACGAGCGTAAGGAACAGATCTTCGCCTGTGCGGCCCGCCTTTTCGCGGACCGTCCCTACTCGGAAGTGTCCACATCGGACATCGCGGCCGAGGCCGGGGTCGCCAGGGGGCTCATCAACCACTACTTCGGCACGAAACGCGAGCTGTACCTGGAGATCATCCGGCGGGCGCTGACCGTGCCGCGGCTCGCCGTCGAGATCCTGCCCGACGGCCCGCTCGAACTGCGCGCTGACGTCGCCATCGACTGGTTCCTCGACATGGTCACCAGCCAGGAGAAGATGTGGCTGGCCGCGATCGCGCCGGAGGGCATCGGGCGGGACCTCGAAGTCGAGCGGATCCTGGAGGAGGCCGATCGCGAATCGGCGGACAGGGTGCTCGAAGCCGTCGGCCTGTCCCGCGAAAGCGAGCACGGGCAGGAGCTGAACGCGCTGGTCCGCGCGTTCGGCGGAATGGTCAAGGCGGCGGGCCGGGAATGGCTCGTCCGCGGCTCGCTCGATCGCGGGCAGGTGCACACGCTGCTCAGCAAGTCGCTGGTCACCCTGGTCGGCGAGGTCTTCCCCGAGATCCAGCGCGCCGCCCCGCGAAGCTGACCGGAGAAGCCCCCGGCACCGCGAGGGGGAGGTTGGTGCCAGGGGCTCCGGACCGGCGGCGAACCCCCGGTATCACTCCACACTACGCCGATCCGGCGTCACCCTTGGTGTCGAACGTCCAAGACCGCCTCACGGTCACTCAGCTGGGCGAGCCGGTGCTCCAGCCCGTCGAGACAGCGCTCGACCGCGTAACCGTAGAGGCGTTCGTAGTACCCGGCCGCGAGATCTGGGTCGGCGACCAGCGCCGCGATCGACTCGCCGAGCGCCGCCATCCCCGGCAGGTCGTCACGGTGACGGTACGCCGCGTAGCCCTCGCTCCGGTCGAGCTGCAGCGCCATCGCGCTCTCGCGGTCGTCCTCCATCGCGACGAACTGGCAGGCGGTGGCGAGCAGCAGGTTGTAGGCGAACGGCGCCTCGGCGCCGAACCCGGCCGCGAGCAGACGCCCGATACCGGCGTCCATGGTCGGCACCGCGGCCTCGACCGTCGGCCCGAACAGGGCCAGCCGTCGCGCCGAACCGGGATAGCGGCGCAGCACGGTGCGCACGGTGGGCAGGAATTCGTCGAACCAGGCCCGCCACGGCAGGGTCTTGTCGGGCAGGGTCAGTTCACCGACCACCCGGTCCAGCACCGCGACGACCACGGCGTCCCGGTCGCCCACGTGGTGGTAGACCACCGCGGGGTAGGCGTCGACCGCGGCCGCGAGCTGCCGCAACGTCCAGTTCTCCAGGCCCGACTGGGCCGACAGCTCCACGGCGGCGTCCACGATCCGGTCTCTGGTGACCGCCGGCCGCCCGGAGGCCGCGCGTGACCGGGAGCGGGAACCCACGTCTTCGGGGAATGTCGGCATGCGGTCAACCGTAACCGGCCGGTGGCACGGCGGCGGACATCCGGGCAGGATCGGCGCCATGCCCCGTGCGCGCGTGAACGGCCTCGAACTCGAATACGACGCCTTCGGCTCCCCCGCGGACCCGCCGCTCGTCCTGGTGATGGGACTGGGCGCCCAGATGGTCACCTGGGAGGAAGGCTTCTGCGAACTGCTCGCCGAGGGCGGGTTCCACGTCGTCCGGTTCGACAACCGCGACATCGGCCTCTCGTCCTATCTGGACGATCTCGCCGTCCCGGACCTCGGCGCCCTCGCGGCGGGCGACCTGACGACAGCCCCGTATCTGCTCTCGGATCTCGCGTCCGACGTCACCGGCCTGTTCGACGCGCTCGGCTTCGACCGCGCGCACGTCGTCGGCGCGTCGATGGGCGGGATGATCGTGCAGCAACTCGCGATCGACTCCCCGGAGCGGTTGCTCAGCCTCACGTCGATCATGTCGACCACCGGGGATCCGTCGGTCGGGCACCCGGAACACGCGGCCCTCGCCGCGCTGACCAAGCCGCCCGCCGCCACCCGCGAGCAGGCGATCGAAGACGGCGTCGCGTGGTTCAAGCTCGTGGGTTCGCCCGGTCATCCCTCCGACGAGGAGTACCTGCGGATGCGGGCGACGCGCAACTACGACCGGGCGAACCACCCGGCGGGCGGGCTGCGGCAGGCCGCCGCCGTCGTCGCTTCGGGTGACCGCACGGCGAAGCTGCGCGAGGTCCGCGTTCCGGCTTTGGTCATCCACGGCGAGAGCGATCCGCTGATCAACGTCAGCGGCGGGAAGGCGACCGCGGCGGCGATCCCGGACGCGGAACTGGTGCTGTATCCCGGAATGGGGCACGAACTGCCGCGGCAGCTGTGGCCCGCGATCACGGACGCGATCCTCGCGCACGCGCGGAAGGCTTGAAGCTTCAGGCGCGGCGCGATGTCCGCTTACCTCTAGCTTGACCGTATCCTCAAGTACGTGAAGGCCCCCTTGCCTACTCTCAAGGTAGTGAAGGAGGCCTTCACGTACTTCTTCACGTCACAGGGGCTGATCACGCACGCGCGCAAGACCTGACGCGTCAGGCTTTGTGGCGGTCAGGGACGTGTGGATTTTGCTTCATCTAACGCAACAAGATCCACACAGTCCCGTATCGCACTCACGACCATCAGAATTCCGTCAGGAATCCCGGCCTCCGCGTAGGGAACCCGTTCACACGGGCCGCACGTCCGGTCACGCGGAGTTGACTGGGCGGATGAGGAATTCCGATGGTTTCGGTTTCCCGTTCGGTTGTGCGTCCGTCGTCGGCGTGGCATCGCTGGCAGGGCTACTGGGCGCGGCCGAGCGACACGGTTTCTCCTTGGCGGCACTGGGTTTCGTCGTGTTCGTCACCGGGGTGGTCACGAGCGCGGCCGCCGCGGCCGGGACGGCGGTGATCGCCTGGAGTGTCCATTCGGGATTCACCGTCGGCACGCTCGGCGAACTCCAGTTCACCGCCGAGACCGGGGTGGCCGCGGTCGTGTTCTTCGGCGCGACGGCGACCGGCGCGGTCGCCGGGGCGGCACGGCGTGGCCGGTGGCTTCAGCGGGCGACGACCATCGCGACCACGGTCGTGAAGGATCCGCCGACGTTCAAGGTCAGCACGTTCCGCGCGCCCTCGACCTGAAGCGGTCCGGCCGTGCCCGCGACCTGGCGCGCGGCGTCGTGCACCATCCGCACCCCGGTCGCGCCGACCGGGTGACCGAGGCCGAGCAGCCCGCCGCCGGGGTTCACCGGGAGGACGCCGTCGCGCGCGATCCCGCCGGATTCGATCAGCCGTCCCGCCGTTCCGGGCGGGGCCGCGCCGAGATGTTCCAGCGCCACCAGCGCGGTGATGGTGAAGCAATCGTGCAGTTCGACGACGTCCATCTCCTCGGCGCCGGAGACTTCCGCGCGCCAGTACGCGTCGAGTACCGCACCGCGCAGATGCGGGAACAGGTACTCCTGTCCTTCGGCGCGATCCAGCTTGCCCCGCAACGACAAATGCGCCGTCCGGTGGCCGAATCCGGCCAGCCTCGGGACGTCCGCGAGGTCGCGGCCCGCGCGTTTCGCCCACTCGGCGGCGAATTCCGGCGACGCCAGCACGATCGCGGCCGCGCCGTCGGAGATGCGGCCGCAGTCGTTCTTGCGCAGCACGCCTTCCACGACCGGGTTCAGCCGGTCGTCCTGGCCGAACGAACCGTCGGGGAAGGTCCAGTCGCGTGCCTGCGCCATCGGATTGAGCGCGGCGTTCGCGAACGCGTTCCGCGCGAACAGGCCGAGATGCGCGGGATCGAGTCCATATCGCCAGTCGTAGACGTCGGCGACGTCGGCGAACAAGGCGGGCCAAGGAAATTCGGCCGAGCGTGCCTCGGCGCCGACCCAGGCCGCGGAGCCGAGGTGCCCGGCCGCGGACCGCGCGTCGACGTTGCGCATGAGTTCGAGCCCGGTCACCAGAGCGACGTCGTAACGGCCGGATTCGAGGTCGGCGCTCGCGGCGAGCACCGCCGTCCCGCCGGAGGCGCAAGCGGCCTCGTGCCGGACGCTGGGCACGCCGTCCAGATCCGGGATGGCCGCCACCAGCAGCCCGCCGAGCTGGGCCTGGCCGGTGAACAACTCGGCCGCCAGGTTCGCCACGTGAGCGACGCCGATCTCACCCGCCTCGACCTGCGCGTCCACCAGGGCGTCCGGGACCACTTCGGCGAACATCCCGAAGAGCCCGCCGCCCTCTTTCGCGAAGTTCCGCGCGAAATCGGTCTGTGCCCCGCCCAATACGAAGACCGTCATCGGCTTTCCGGATCACTCAACCACGGGAAGGTTCCAGCTGGTCCGCCCGGACCCAGGTCGCGTGAAAACCGAGCGGGACACGCTGGGGCAACAGGACCCTGGCCACGGGTCCGGCAGCGAGATCGGCGGCGTCGAAGATGTCCAGCTCCGAGCGCCCCTCACGCTCGTCCTGGACGAAGGTCACCAGATAGCCGTCATCGGAATCGGCGGCCGCGCCGTCGCGGGGTGCGAACGGCGCCTCACTGCCCCACCGGCCCGGACCGAAGCGATGTTCGGTCTTGGAGCCGGCACGATTGTCGTAGCACACCAGGCCGTCGAACTTGAGCGTCGACTCCGGCGAGATGTGCACCGCGTAGGAGAACCGGTTCCGGCCGCCGACCACCCTCGAGTCGACGGACGGGAACTCGGTGTTGTCGTCGTCGAGCTGGTTCTCCAGGCACTGTCCGGTCCGCAGGTTGAACCGGTAGCGGTGCAGAGAGGCGTCCAGCCGCAGGTACGACAACATCTTGGCGAGCGGGGTGCGGGCGTCCGCTGCCGGGGCGGCCAATTGCTCATGCGGACGCTGGACGCGGCAGACGTCGAGGACGATTTCCTCGCCCTGCTCCCAGGAATTGACGACGTGGTAGATGTAGCAGGGGCTGGCCTCGAACCAGCGGATCTGGCTACCGTCACCGTAGCGAGGAAGCACCCCGAACCGGCTCGGCAACGACCGGTCGAACAGCAGCTTGTGCCGTCCGTTGCGCGCCGCCTCCATGTCCTGGACCAGCGGCAAGTCCATCAGCACGGCGTAGTTCTCGGTGATCGCCATGTCGTGCGGCAGGCGCGGGCCCGGGAGTTCGATCTCGGTCGTGCTCGCGACCTTGCCGTCCGCGCTGATCACGCCGTAGCGCAGGTACGGCGGCCGTGGCCCGTAGTCGAACCAGAACATCTCGCCGGTGCGCTCGTCGACCTTCGGATGCGCCATCATGTCGCCGACCAGCGTGCCGAGGAAGTCCTCGGCGCCCAGCGTCTCCAGGGAAAGCGGGTCGATCGCGTACGGCGTCCCGCACATGTACCAGGTGGAGAGCACCTGGCCGCGGTGGAAGATCAGGTCGGTGTTGGCGCTGTCCTTGACGTTCAGCCCGTGGGAGTTGCCGAACGGATTGCCCTTCGGCGATTCCATGACGCCCTTCCACAGCGCCTTGCCCGCCTCGGATTCGGCTTCGAAGGCCTTCGTGCGGATCCAGCGGTTGCGGTAGCGGGCCTTGCCGTTCTCCAGGTGGACCGCGTGGATCATGCCGTCGCCGTCGAACCAGTGGTAGCGGCCTTCCGGCTCGAACCTGGGGTTGGGCCCGTTGCGCAGGTACACCCCGTTGAGATCCGCGGGAATCTTGCCGATGACCTCGAGATCGCTCGCGTCGATCTCTTCGCCGACCGGGGCGTAGACGCCCATCAGGTACGGGTTGACCTCGGGTTTCGCGGTGGCGGCTGCCACGAGGATCGGCTGCTCGGAGGCGCTCGTCATCGGTTTCTCCCCGGCGGGTTCGCGTTGACCGATTGGCTGAGACACTATGATTTCTGTAGCCAGCTGTCAATAGACTTCTTCTGCAGTAGTCAGTAGTACGCTGACGGCGACGACTCGCGGAAGGGACGTACGTGACAGAGGCGACGGCGCAGCGCGTCAGGCCGGCGGGCGATCCGCTCCGCCGGGCGCTCGAATTGCTCGGGGACCAGTGGACACTGCTGATCCTGCAAAGCCTCTTCCTGCGCTTCCGCCGTTACGAGGAACTGCGGCTGCGTCTCGGTATCTCCCCCACCGCGCTTTCCGGGCGGCTGCGGGAAATGGTCGACGCGGACGTGCTCGTCCGCACGCCCTACCGGGACGCGCGGCGCACCCGGCACGAGTACCGGCTCACCGAACGCGGCCTGGACCTCTGGCCGCTGCTGATCTCGATCTGGGCCTGGGAGCGGGAATGGGTCGAAGGGCGGCGCGCCGTCCTGCCGACGCTGATCCACCTCGACTGCGAACTGGCCACCTCGGCACCGCTGGGCTGCGCGTCCTGCGAACGCCGGGTCGACGCCCGCGACGTCCGCGCGCGACGGCTCGACGACACCGGCGTCGTCGAAGCGACGGCGACGAAACGCTTCCGCCGCAAGGACGCCGAGTCCCTCGCGGGCGATCCGCTGATGTTCTTCCCGGACACCATGGAGCTGCTCGGCGACCGCTGGTCGACCGGGCTGGTGGTGAGCGCGCTGCTCGGGGCGCGGCACTTCTCCGAGTTCGAACGGGAACTCGGGATCGGCCCGAGTGTGCTGTCGGGGCGGCTCAGCAAGCTCGTGGACGTCGGCGTCCTGCGGACGGGCGCCGCGAAGACCCGCACCGACGCCCACGACTACCGCCTGACGGCGAAGGGGCTCGCCTTCTTCCCCGCGCTCGCGTTCATCGCCGAGTGGTCACGGGGGTTCGAGGTGCCGGGGCAGGCGCCGGACATCACGCTTGAGCACGTCGACTGCGGTGACCGACTGAAGCCGATACTGCTGTGTGACCACTGCTGGCGGCCGCTGCTGCGGAACCGGATCCGGTTCGGCGGGCCGGTCCAGCTGCCCAGACCGTCCAGGTGACGTAAATCGACTCGCCAAGCCGGTCCGTTCCTGACAGGCTGGCGTGGTCACACGTCGTCACCTCGGAGGTAGTAATGACTGAACCGGCACCGTCCCCAGCGGATGGCGAAGAGGACGACACCAAGCGCAAGTTCCGCGAAGCCCTGGAGCGCAAGCAGGCCCAGGCCCGTTCCGGCTCGGCCCACGAAAGCGGCGGGGCGAAGAACCTGCACGCCCACGGTCCGGCCGCGAACAAGCGCACCTTCCGTCGCAAGAGCGGCTGAGTCCCAGCCCACCCCGTGTTATGAACGGGACTTTCATTGCAAATTTTGCAATGAAAGTCCCGTTCATAACATTTCCGGGCCCTACACCGTCAGGATCGAGCGCAGCCCGCCCACCTCGGCCATCCGGCGCTCGGCCAGCCGGTCGGCCGCCGTCGCCGGCGGCACACCGTCGGCCTTGGCCAGCGCGAACACCGCCTTGGTGGTGTCGAAGATCGCCGTGGTCTTGCGCTTCGCCCGCGCGAAGTCGAAGCCGTGCCGTTCGTCGTCGACCTGGATCACGCCACCGGCGTTGACCAGGTAGTCCGGCGCGAAGAGGATGCCGCGGTCGTCGAGCTGCTTGCCGACGCCGGGGTGCGCGAGCTGGTTGTTGGCCGCACCGCAGACGATCTTGGACCGGAGCTCACCGACGGTCTCGTCGGTGAGCACCCCGCCCAGCGCGCACGGCGCGAAGACGTCGAGTTCGGTACGGATCAGCGTGTCCAGGTCCTCGACGACCTCCACGCCGGGGTACGCCGCGCGGGTGCGCTCGATCGCCGCGGGCGACACGTCGGTGATGACCACCTGCGCGCCCGCCTCGATCAGATGCCCGACCAGGATGTGCCCGACCTTGCCGACACCGGCGACGCCGACCTTGCGGCCCGCGAGGTCCGGGACGCCCCAGACGGCGTCCGCGGAGGCACGCATGCCCTGGTAGGTACCGAAAGCGGTGAGCACCGAGGAGTCGCCGGCGCCCCCGTTCTCCGGCGAGCGGCCCGTGACGAACTCCGATTCGCGCGCGACGATGTCCATGTCCTGCACGTAGGTGCCGACGTCGCAGGCGGTGATGTAGCGGCCGCCCAGCGACTGGACGAACCGGCCGAAGGCGCGCAACAGCGCTTCGGTCTTGTGCTTGGTGGGATCGCCGATGATGACGGCCTTGCCGCCGCCGAGGTCGAGCCCGGCGAGCGCGTTCTTGTACGCCATCCCCTTCGACAGGGCGAGGACGTCCGCCAGCGCGGCTTCCTCGGACTCGTACGGGTAGAACCGGGTTCCGCCGAGCGACGGCCCGAGCGCCGTCGAGTAGATCCCGATGATGGCCTTCAGGCCGGTGGCCTGGTCTTGGCAGAAGACGACCTGTTCATGGCCGGTACCTTGGCCGAACACTTCCGTCACTGTGGTGACTCCTTGTCCTGGAGTGCACGCTGCTTGTGGCTCACGTGCGAAGTTCCTGCAACAAGGCACAATCCCCGACGAAGGTCGTCCGGCGGCGACGGTGCCACATCGCAAACCTAGATCGCCCCGGCCCGTTCGCCAAGCCGGGGGCGGGCCGTCTCAGCCGTTGACGACCTCTTCCAGGACGCGGAGCGCGGAATCGAGCTGAGTGTCGGACAGATACGGCGCCGGTCCGAACCTCAGGTACGCGCCGCGGCTGTCGGTCCGGACCCCGCGCCGGGCGAGGGCGGCCTGCAGCGCACCGGCGTCGGCGCACTTCAGGGACAGGAAGCCGCCGATGCGGTCCAGCGGCGTCTCCCGGTCACGCGTGATGACGGCTTCGGGCAGGCGGAGCCTGTCGAAACCCTCGGCGAGGTAACCGACCTGGTGCCGCGACACCTCCCGCAGGAACTCGGGCGTGAGCCCTTGTTCGGCGAAGAACCGGAAGACGCGCGCGCCCCGGTAGTGACTCGTCGGGTCGTAGGTGGCGCCGGCGAACCTGTCCGATCCGGAGGCGTAGGCGACCTGGCCGGGACGGCGCTCGTCCGCGAGCGCACCGAACTCGGCGTACCAGCCGGTGACGACCGGGCGCAGTTCCTGCGCGTGCGCGGGCATCCGCAGGAAGCAATTGCCCTCGCCGAGCTGGAGGTACTTGTAGCCGCCGCCGAGCACCCAGGCGTTGGTGAGCCCGAGGTCGTGCAACGAGAACGGGACGACGCCGAGCGCGTGGTAGGCGTCGACGACGAGGTTCACCGACTGCTTGAGGCAGACGTCGGCGAGGTGGGCCAGCCCCGGCACGAGCCGGGAGGTCTCGAACAGCACGGCCGAGACGAGCACCGCGGCCGTGTCCTCGGTGACCTCGGCGGCGACGCGTTCGGCGAGCGTGGCGACCGGCGTCACGGGGACCCGGATCACCTCGACGCCTTCCTCGGCCAGCCGTGCCAGCTGACGGCGCAGCGTGTGGAACTCGCCGTCGGTCGTGACGATCCTGGGCCGTCCGCGCAGGTCCATCGCGGACAGGAAGCGGATCACCAGATCGTGGGTGCTGGCGCCGAGCGCGATGGCGCCGTGCGGGTCACCGAGCAGCGCCCGGAACCCGGCCCGCATCTCCTCGGCCTTCGCGAAGGCCCTGTCCCACTTCGTGTCGACCTCTTCGGCGGCGTCGGCGAAGGCTTCGAGAAGACCTTCCTCCGCGACGTCCGGCCAGGCCTGGTGGGAATGCCCGGTCAGCAGGATCCGGTCCGCCACACCGAATTTCGTGTAGTGCGCCGCGAGCGCGTTGGGGTCGCGGCGGAGTTCGCCGAGGTTCGTCACAGCCGGCTCCGCACCGCCCAAAGGTCCGGGAACATCGGAGAGAAAAGCGTCGTACGCAGGTAATGCGCTCCCGACGAACCCCCCGTCCCGGTCTTGTCTCCGATGGTGCGCTCGACCATCTTCACGTGCCGATACCGCCACTCCTGCATCCCTTCGTCCAGATCGACCAGGTGCTCCGCCACGACGGACGGCCCGGTGTCGTCGCGGTAGACCCGCAACAGAACCTCTTGGAGCGCTGGAGAGGGTTCGAGTGGCTTGGTGACATCGCGCCCGGTCGGGACGTCGTATCCCTTCACCGCCAGGTAGGTGGTGAAGGAATCGAAGAGCGACGGCCGTGACATCGCGCCCGCGATCTGGGCACGCTGCTCACCGCCCTCGGGGTAATGCGCGAACACCCGCTCGTCCCGGCGGCCGAGAACGGCCTCCAGTACGCGGAACTGAGCCGACTGGAACCCGCTCGAAGCGTCGAGTCGCGCCCGGAAACCGGTGAACTGGCTCGGAGTCATCGTCTCGAGCACATCGATCTGCGCGACCACCACCTTGAAGATAGTCAGAATCCGGCGCAGTGTGCGGACGGCGTGAGCGGTGTTACCCGCCTCGAGTTGCTCCTGCAGGTAAAGCGCCTCGTGGAGAACTTGTTTGAACCAAAGTTCATACACTTGGTGGATAACGATGAAGAGCATTTCGTCGTGCTCGTCGGATCGCGGATGCTGCGCGTCCAGCAGTTCGTCCAGCGAAAGGTAGGACGTGTAACTCAATGCGGCCTGGGTTTCGTTCATGGTTCGGTCACTCCATCGAAGTGGCGCTGCGCCGCCGGGGCCAGCGCCTGGTAAAGATCGTGGAACAGCTCGACCGCGGCCGCCCGGCTCGGCGGAGCCGGTACCAGCCCGACCGGGAGTTCCGGGTCGAGCGAGGGAAAGGCGCGGAAGGTGTGCGTCATCCAGGTTCGGACCTGGAACGCTTCGGCGTCAGGCAGGTCGCCTGAATATCCGCCGAAATCTCGGACGAACGCGTCGTAACGCGCGGCGAGGCCGTCGAGGTTCCAGGCCCGGCCGGCGAAGCGCCGGACGTCGAGCGCGGGCGACGGCGTGCCGAGCATCAGCCCGGCGTATTCGGAGACGTCGAGTTCGGCCAGCAGGGTGAGCACCTCGGCCTCGCGGTCGTGCGGGGCGATCCAGGTGCCGTCCTGCACCGGGCCGAAGCCGAGGAAGCGCAGGCGGCGGACCAGCCGTTCCCGTGCCTGGCGGCGGCTTTCCGGAATGCTCTGCCACAGCACGGTCCACTGCCCGACCTCCCGTTCGCGGCGGCCGAGGGAGAAGATCCGGCGGTCGCCGTCCTCCAGCAGCGCGATCGTGCGACGGGTCAGCGAGTAGTGGACCAGCCGTCCCGCCTTGTGCCGGGCGAGCAGGTCGCGGCGGGCGAGCCTGGCCAGCGCGATCCGTGCCGCGCCGTCGGAGAAGCCGAGTCCGGCCAGCACGCCGACCAGGCCGCCGGACCAGACACGGCGGCTCTCGCGCGGCGACACGTAGGTGCCGAGCAGTGTCATCACCAGCTCCTGGGGAGCCGGGTCGCCGTGGGGCGGGGGCGAGGCGGGCATGGGCGCAACTCTATACACCTCAGGCCGCTGCGGTGTAGCTTGATTCGGGTGACGTACTTCGCGGATTTGAGCTCGCGTCAGGTCGCGGCGCTCGCGTCCGACGAGCGTGTCCCGGTGCTGCTGCTGCCGGTGGGCGCCGTCGAACCGCACGGACCGCACGCGCCGCTGGGCACCGATCCCCTGATCTCGCGGGGGATGTGCGAGCGCGCCGCCGCGCGGCTGGCCGGTGATCCCGGGGTGCGGGTGCTGATCCTGCCCGAGGTGCCCTACGGCGTGACGCGATTCGCGGCCGGGTTCCCCGGCGGCATCTCCGTCGGCGAGGAGACCCTGCACGCGCTGCTGACCGAGATCTGCGGCGCGCTCATCGAGCAGGGACTCACCCGGATCCTCCTGGTCAACAACCATTTCGAGCCGGCACATCTGGCCGTGCTGCGGCGGGTGGCGGAGACCGCCGGAGTCGGCTTCGTCGACTTGGTCCGCCGCCGGTACGCCTCGCGCCTCACCGACGAGTTCCGCTCCGGCGAGTGCCACGCCGGGCGGTACGAGACGTCGCTCGTGCTCGCCGACCGGCCCGACCTGGTCGACGCCGCGATCCAGCGCGGGTTGCCGCCGGTCCACGTCGACCTGGCCCGCGGCGGGGTCACGGATTTCGCGTCGGCCGGGATGACCGAGGCCTACTGCGGCGCCCCCGCCCTGGCGACCGCCGAAGAAGGCGAAGAGACCTTCTCGGTGCTCACCGACATCCTGGTCGAAGCGATCCGGGAGCTGGCATGACCTTCAATCTGGCGACCCATTTCGTCGACCGCCTCCCCGCCGGGCGGACAGCGTTGCTGTGCGGCGACGAGGGAGTCACCTACGGGGACCTCGCCGCCCTGGTGAACCGGGCGGGCAACGTGTTGCGCGACCTCGGTGTCCGAAGTGGACAGCGGGTCCTGCTGGCGTTGAACGACAGCGTCGAGTTCGTCGCCGTCTGGTACGCGGCGCAGAAGATCGGCGCCGTCACCGCCGAGGTCTATTCCTTCCTGCAGCCCAAGGATTACGCCTACTACCTGAACTACACCGAGGCCGTGGTCGTCATCGCCGACTCCTCGACGCTGCCCGCGCTGCGCGAGGCCGGGGCACGGAACCTGCTGGTGGTCGGCGATGCCGTGCTGGAGCCCGGCGAGCACTCGTTCGCCACGCTGGTCGCGTCCGCCTCCGCCGCGCTGGAGCCCGCGCCGACCACGCCGGACGACGTCGCGATCTGGAAGTTCACCACCGGCAGCACCGGTTCGCCCAAGGCCTGCGTGCATCCGGCGCGGAGTGCGCTGGAGAGCTTCGAGCGGTACGCGCTCGGCGTGCTCGACCTGCGCGAGGACGACCGCGTGCTGGCCGTACCGAAACTGTTCTTCGGCTACGCGCGTGATCTGACCGCGCTGTTCCCGTTCGGGGTGGGCGCGTCCGGGATCGTCTTCCCGCAGCGCAGTACCGCGAGCCTGCTGTTCTCGCTGATCGAGCGCTACCGGCCGACGATCCTGGTCAACGTGCCGACCATGATGAGCGCGATGATCGCCGATCCGGCGGCGGCGGAAGTGGACATGAGTTCGCTGCGGCTCGCGACGTCGGCGGGCGAGGCGCTGCCGTCGGAGCTGCATCGCAAGTGGGACAACCTGTTCGGGGTCCCGGTGATCGACGGGATCGGTTCCTCGGAGGCGTATCACATCTATATCTCCAATACCCCCGGCGCCCAGCGGATCGGCAGCCTCGGCCGCGAGGTCCCCGGCTACACCGCGCGGATCCTCGACGAGACAGGGGAAGCGTTGCCGGACGGGGAGATCGGGACACTGGAGGTCACCGGGCCGACCATCGCCCGCGAGTACCACGGCGACCCGGAGAAGACCGCGCGGACGTTCCGCGGCGACACCCTGCGCACCGGCGACCTGTTCAGCCGCGACGCCGACGGCTGCTTCCACCATCACGGCCGCGCCGACGACCTGCTGAAGGTGTCCGGCGTGTTCGTCGCGCCGAGCGAGATCGAAGACTGCCTCATCGGTCATCCCGCCGTCGTCGACTGCGCGGTGGTGGGGGTGACCGTCGACGGCCTGGTGGTCCCGCGGGCCTGCGTCGTACTGGCCGAGGGCGCTTCCGTCACGGCGGAGGAACTCCAGGATCACGCGCGAGCGCAGCTGGCGAAACACAAATACCCGCGCGAGGTGGTGTTCGTGACCGGACTCCCCCGCACCGCCAACGGGAAACTCGATCGGCGCGCGCTGCGCCGGGTGGAGGCGCAGTGAGCAGGATCGTCGTCGTCACCGGCGGGACACGCGGGATCGGCGCGGCCATCGCCGCCCGGTTCCGGGCCGCGGGTGACCGGGTGCACGCGCCCGGCCGGGCCGACTGCGACGTCACCGACGAGGACGCCGTCGCGCGGTACTTCGAGGAACTGGGGCCGGTGGACGTGCTGGTGAACAACGCCGGGATCTCGGCGAGCGCCCCGCTGGCGAAGACGTCGCTGGAGCAGTGGCGTACCCAGTTCGAGGTCAACGCGACGGGCGCTTTCCTGTGCACACGGGCGGTTCTGCCCGGGATGCGGTCCCGCGACACCGGCCGGATCGTCACGGTCGCCTCGACGGCGTCGCATATCGGCTACCGCTACACGGCCGGCTACACCGCGTCGAAACACGCCGCCGTCGGGCTGATGCGCGCCACCGCCGCCGAGGTCACCGGCACCGGCGTCACCGCGAACGCCGTCTGCCCGGCCTTCGTGCGCACGGATATGACAGCCGCCTCCGTGGCCCGGATCCGGGAACGGACCGGCCGGGACGAAGCCGACGCGGAAGCCGCCCTCGCGGCCGCGTCGCCACTCGGCCGCCTGCTCGAACCCGACGAGGTCGCCCACGCGGTGGCCTTCTTCGCGGCGCCCGAAGCGGCCGCGATCAACGGACAGACACTCGTCCTCGATGGAGGTGGGATCCAGTCATGAGCCCGTTCCGCGCCACGCCGCCGATCACGGCGAACTGGGAGCATTTCGAGTTCACTGTGGACGATGGCGTCGCCACGGTCACCTTGGACCGGCCCGAAAAGCTGAACGCGCTCACCTTCGACGTCTACGCGGACCTCCGGGACCTGCTGGCCGAGTTGCCGCACCGCGGCGACGTCCGGGTGCTGGTCATCACCGGCCGCGGACGCGGGTTCTGTTCCGGTGGCGACGTCGAGGAGATCATCGGCGAGCTGCAGAAGATGGAGTCCGCGGAACTGCTGGAGTTCACCCGCATGACCGGGGCGGTGGTGAAGGCGCTGCGCGAATGCCCCATCCCGGTGATCGCCGCGGTGAACGGGGTCGCGGCGGGCGCGGGTTCGGTGATCGCGCTGGCGAGTGACTTCCGGCTGCTGGCGTCGTCGGCGAAGTTCGCGTTCCTGTTCACGAAGGTCGGGCTCGCCGGTGCCGATATGGGTTCGGCGTACCTGCTGCCGCGCTTGGTCGGGCTGGGCCGGGCGACGGAGTTGCTGATGCTGGGCGACAAGATCGACGCCGTGCGGGCCGAGACGATCGGGCTGGCTTCGAAGGTCGTGCCCGACTCCGACCTGGCTTCCGAGGCTTCGGCGCTGGCCCGGCGCCTGGCGGACGGGCCGGCTTTGGCTTACGGGACCACGAAAGTGCTGCTGACGCGGGAACTGGACATGGACCTCGGGAGTTCCATCGAACTTGAGGCGATCACCCAGGCTTTGCTGATGACGGCGAAGGACCACGGCGAGTTCTACGCGGCCTGGAGCGCCGGACGCGCGCCCCGTTGGACCGGCCGGTAGCCCCTCCTGCCGCATTTAGTCGGCTAAACGCGATCTGGGGCGGCTCCCAGCAACCGTTCGGCCAGTACCCGGCACCGCTCCCCCAGCTCCGCAGGCTCGAGCACCTCGAACGCGTGCCCCAGCAGCACCACGTGCATCAGCAGGAAGTCGAGGTCCCCGGCCCCGCTCACCACCTCGCACCGCGCGCCATCCCGTTCCTTCACGACAGCGGCCGACGCCGGGATCTGGGCCCGCACCACCGGAGCGGGCGCGTGCACCAGGAATCGCGCTTGGTGCCGGTAGACGCGGCTGGCGATGTTCTCCTGCACGTAGGCCGCGGCGTCGGGGGCCGGACGCGGGCGGAATCGCCACGTGCGCGCGGAAACCCCGGTCATCCGGTCCACGCGGAAGGTCCGCCAGTCCGCGCGATCGAGGTCGTAGGCGAGCAGGTACCAGCGCCGCCCGGAAGCCACCAGCCGGTACGGCTCGACCCGGCGCTGCGACAGGCCCGAGGAGGACGGATAGCCGAAGCCCGCTTCGACCTCGTCGCGGCACGCGCGCGCCAGGGTCATGAGGACGTCGGGGTCGATCGGCGCACGGCTTCCGTCGAAGGAGACGACCGAGCCGGACAGCGCGCTCACCTCGTGCCGCAGCCGGGTCGGGAGCACCCTGTCGAGTTTCGTCAGCGCCCGGAGCGCGGCGTCCCCGCTGCCCGCGCCGGCGAGCAGGGAGACGGCGGTGGCGATCGCCTCCTCGTCGTCGAGCAGCAACGGCGGCATGTCGTGACCGGGGCCGAGCTGGTAACCGCCGCCGACCCCGTTGCTGGCCGCCACCGGAAAGCCGAGCGCCCGCAGCCGTTCGATGTCCCGCCGGATCGTGCGCGGGGTGACACCGAGCCGCTCGCCCAGTTCGGGCCCGGTCCACACCGCGCGCTGTTGCAACAGCCCGAGCAGGGTGAGCACCCGCTCCGTCGTCCCTAGCTCGTCCTCCATGTCACCCACCGTCGCAGAGGTAGCGGACCGATCCTGTCCGCTAGGCATGTCAGAGTAGTCCCATGAACCGAAAGAGCCGCGAAATCCAGGTCACCTTCGACGCCCTCGACCCGAAGGCCCTGTCGACCTTCTGGCGCGACGCCCTGGGATACGTCCACCCCGGGCCGCCGGGGGTCGAGGTGCCCGAAGGCACCGACCCGCTGGACGCGTGGGCCGAGTTCCTCGAACGCGTCGGCGTGCCCGAGGATCAGCGCAACACCCGCTCGGCGCTGGAAGATCCCGCCGGGGAAGGGCCGAGGATCTTCTTCCAGCAGGTCCCAGAGGACAAGATCGCCAAGAACCGCGTCCACCTCGACATCCGCGCCGCCCCCGGGCTCCAGGGCGACGAGCGGATGGCGGCGCTGGAAGCCGAGTGCGACAGGCTGGTCGCGCTCGGGGCGAAGCGGGTCCAGCGCTTCGAGCCCGAGCAGCCGCTGAGCCTGGGCTTCATCGTGATGAACGACCCCGAGGGCAACGAGTTCTGCCTGGACTGAGCCCTTCGCGCTCGTGAGTGGTAATGATGGTTCTCACGAACTCTCTGAGGTACCTACTCGTAGCCCGCGGCTTTGCTCGCGGGGAAGTAAGGCGTGAAGGTCGAGTTTCCTCGGCTGAGCCGAGGGAAGGGGGCCTTCACGCGCTACCGCTGTGACTGGTGGCGATGGTCCGAGCTGGCCGTGAAGGCCTCCTTGAGGGACCCAGAGTCCCTCAAGGAGGCCTTCACGGAACCCTTCATTTGTGTACCTACGGCTGACGTCTGGGCTGCGCGAGGTGTCTCGAAGGGGCCCTTTGAGACGTTCAGCGTCGCAAAGGGGGCCTTCAGGACGTTGCCGCGAGGAGCGGGCCGGGGGTGGTCGTCAGTGACAGGGAGTCAGCTGCGAGAGGGTCGCGAGCGCCACGCTTGAGACGCTGAACGTCCCAGACGAGGCGCAGGAGACATCCCGCGCTCCTCATCACTCACGACCCAAGCACCATGCGGCCCCTGGAACCCGAGCCCGGGGCAGAGGGTAAACAAATGCCAGTCCCTCAAGGAGCCCTTCACGGCCTACCACTCACGAGGCTCGACGTGCGGCCGCCTCAGACCGTGGTCACGGCGATCGCGTTGTCCTCCAGCGATCCGAAGTACAGCGTCCCGGCCCGCTCGCGAACGCCGACGAGCACATGGAACCCGTCGATCTCGCCGCGCAGTTCGTGGACCTGCTTCCCGTCCGGGGTCACCCCGCGCACCCCGCATTCCCGCGCGGGCGCGGGCTGCAAGGCGGTCGGCAACGCCCGGACACCGGCCCGCAGCGGCGCGGGGAGCTTCCGTATCAAGGAGAGCGCGGGCACCTTCGGGCTGGCGATGGTGATCCAGATCAGCCCGTCGCTGCCGGTCGAGATGTTGTCGGGGTAGCCCCACAGATCGTCGACGAGGACATCGCGTTCGCCCGCGTTGGCGCCGGTCAGCCACACACGCGAGACCCGGTACGCGCCGGTCTCCGCGACGGCCACATAGGACTCGTCGGGCGGCAGCGCGACACCGTTGGCGAACTGGAAACCGTCGGCCAGCTGCTCGATCTTCCCGTCCGGGGTCCGCCGCAGCAGACGGCCGCCGGCGGTCTGCTCGATCAGGTCGTCGCGCCATTTCTCGATGCCGAACCGCCGCGACGAATCGGTGAAGTACACCGAACCGTCGGAAGCCACGGCGGCGTTGTTGCAGAACACGAAATCGAGACCGACCGCCGAAGTCGCCAACGTGGTCACGGGACCACCGGCGAGCGGCATCGTGAGCAGTCCGGCTTTCGCGTCGCAGATGAGGAGGTCGTCGCCGAAGAACTCCAGTCCGAGCGGACGCCCGCCGGTGTCGCCGAGGACGTCGATCCGCGAACCGTCCGGTGCCACGCGAAGGACGCGCCCGTCGTCGACACCGGTGTAGATCCGTCCCTGATCGTCGACCAGGACGTCCTCGGGACCGTGCCCGTTGACCGGGATGACCTTGACCTCGCCGAACGCCATCGCGTTTCTCCTAGCGGTAGGTGAGCAGTTCCGCGGCTTCCGCCTCGAAATGCGGATGTTCGTTGAACGACAGCATGGTCACCCCGCCGCGACCGGACACCAGTTTGGTAATGCCCGCGTTCACGGTGACCCGGTTCAGTTTCAGCAGCCCGGCCTCCGGCGTGCCCATGAGCGCGCCGCAGACCGTGGCGATGACCCCGCCGGAGCTGAAGACGACGGCGTGTTCACCTTTACCCAGCGAGGCCACGACATCGGCCAGCGCGGCCTTGACCCGCGCCAGGAACGCTGGCCAGGTTTCGGCGCACGGGCTGTCCTCGCCCGCCGAGACCCAGGCGTTCAGCGCACCGTCCAACGCGGCTTGATACGCCCGCGAATCGGTCTGTTGCACCCCAGCGGCGTGGTACTTCGCGATGTCGACGTGGTCGTACTCGTTCCAGCGCTCGTCCTCGACGACAGCGATCCCGGAACCGAGCACCTTCAACGCCGTGGCGGCCGTGTCCCGTTGGCGGGCCAGGGTTCCCGACCGCGCCTGGGTGAACTCGACACCGCGCCGCAGCAGTTCCGCACCGGCCACAGTGGACTGTTCGAAGCCGCGCGGCGAGAGCTGGTCGTAGTTCTCCGCGCCGAACGATGCCTGTCCGTGGCGGACCAGGTAGATCGCGCCCACCTACGCGTCCCCCTTCGCGATGATCCGGCGGCAGCGCCCGTCGAGGTAGCCGACGAACTGCCACAGATCCTTGAAGGCCGGGTTGTGCGTCTGTCCATTGTGGAACCGGAAGTAGATCTGCTGGATCACCACGGCGAGCCGGAACAGGCCGTAGACCTCGTAGAACGTCCAGTCGCCGATCTCGAGCCCTGACCGCTCCGCGTACCGCCGCACGAACTCCTCGCGTGTGTACATCCCCGGCACGTGCGTCGGCTGACGGCGGCTGAGCTTCATCACGTCGTCGTCATCGGCCTGTACCCAGTATGCGAGCGTGCTGCCCAGCTCCATCAGCGGATCGCCGAGGGTGGCCATCTCCCAGTCGAGGACGCCGACGATGTCGAGAGCGTCGTCGAGCACCAGGTTGTCGAGCCGGTAGTCGTTGTGGATCAAGCAGATCTTGACCTCGGACGGCTGGTTCTCCGCCAGCCACGCCATCACTTCGGCGCAGTCCGGGACGTTCTCCGTGCGCGCCTTGCGGAACCGCTCGGACCAGCCGCGCACCTGACGCTCGACGTAGCCGGCGCCCTTGCCGAGGTCGGCCAGCCCGGCGGCCTCGACGTCGACGGCGTGCAACTCCACCAGCCTGTCGACGACCTTGCCGCACAGTTCGCGCGCGCTTTCCGGCGACAACTCCAGCCCGGCGGGGAGATCTCCGCGCAGGATCAGGCCTTCGAGCCGTTCCATCACGTAGAAGTCCCCGCCCAGCACCGTTTCGTCGTCGCAGAAGGCGAGAACCTCGGGCACGTAGGGGAAGACGGGCCGCAGCCCTTGCTGGACCCGAAACTCGCGGCTCATGTCGTGCGCCGACGCGGCCTTGTGCCCGGCGGGCGGGCGCCGCAGGATCAGTTCCCGGTCCGGATAGGTCAGCAGGTAGGTGAGGTTCGAGGCCCCGCCGGGGAACTGGCGGACACCGGGCGGCGTGTCGCCGAGCCCTGGCACCCGCGCGGCCAGCCAGCCGTGCACCGCGGCGGGGTCGAAGGAATCCTCACCGCGTACCTCGACGGTCTTGTCCGCGGCCAGGGTCATGCGAACTTCTTCAGCACCGACGCGGGGATGAACCGGAACACCCTCGCGAGCACGCTCCACGGCCACGACGGCACGAACGCCTTCGCCCCCTCGGCTTCGATCGCCTTCACCATCGCCTGCGCGCCGGGTTCGGCCTTCGTGCCGAGCGGAACCTTCGAGATGTCCTCGTTCATCTCCGATTCGATGAACCCGGGCAGCAGCGTGGTGACCTTGATCGGCGTCTTCATCAACTCGATCCGGGTGCCCTCGGCGAACGCCCAGACGCCCGCCTTCGAAGCGGCGTACGCGGTCAGGTTGCCGGGGAAGGCGCGCAGCGCGGAGAAGGAGGACACGACCACGAGGTGGCCGTCCTTCTGCTTGCGGAAGATGCCCACGGCGGCCTCGATCTGGGCGGCCGCCGCCAGGAAGTTGGTCTGGAGGGTCTGCCGGTTGGCGTCGAACCGGCCGGAGCCGATGGGCTGCCCCTTGCCGAGTCCCGCGTTCACGATCACGCGATCGAGGGATCCGAGTTCCTCGCGGAACTCCTCGAAGACGGTGAAGACCTGGTCGTGATCGTTCACGTCCAGCTTCCGGGTGACGACGGTGATTCCGGGATAGGCCTTCTTGAGTTCCGCGGCGAGGGTGTCAAGCCTGTCCAGCCGCCGCGCGGCCAGTGCCAGATTGCGGCCCCTGGCGGCGTACTGCCTGGCCATTCCTTCGCCGAGTCCGGAGCTCGCCCCGGTGATCAGGATGTTCTTCCGCAGCACCATGTCTGGAGCGTACCCGTTGGTAACAAGTCCGGCGTCCCTCGGACAGGGGGCTGCCCCCGACGCCTGGGGTTCGCCGGGGGCAGCCTGTCCGAAAGGGCTCTACTTCACCTGAAGCAGCTTGTTCGCGGTGCCCCCGGTCGGGTTGCTGATCTTGCCGTCGGCGGCCGCGGCGACCAGGCCTTCGGCGACCTGGGCCGGGGTGGCGTCAGGGTGGGCCGAGAGGTAGAGCGCGGCAGCGCCGGCGACGTGCGGCGAAGCCATCGAGGTACCACTGATGGTGTTCGTGGCGTCGTCACCGGTGCCCCACGTCGAGGTGATGTCGACACCCGGCGCGTAGAGGTCCACGACCGAACCGTAGTTCGAGAAGCTGGCCTGCTTGTCGGTCTTGTCGCTGGCGGCCACCGTGATGGCCTCCTTGACCCGCGCCGGCGAGGTGGTCCCGGCGTCGGTGGACTCGTTGCCCGCCGCGAGCGCGAAGGTCACGCCCTTTTCGATGGCACCCTTGACCGCCGCGTCCAGGGCGTCGTCCGCGCCGCCGCCCAGGCTCATGTTGGCGACCGACGGGCCCTTGGCGTTCGCCGCGACCCAGTCGACACCGGCGACGACACCCTCGGTGGTGCCGCTGCCGTTGGCGTCCAGCACGCGGACGCCGACGATCTTCACGCCCTTGGCCAGGCCGTGCTCCGTGCCGCCGATGGTGCCGGCCACGTGCGTGCCGTGACCGTGCTCGTCGTTGGGGGTGTCGTCGTTGTCGACGAAGTCCTTGCCGCCGGTCGCGCGGTCACCGAAGTCCTTGTGCGAGCCGCGGACACCGGTGTCGATGACGTAGGCGGTGACGTTGTCGGCCTTCGTCGGGTAGGTGTACTTGGTGTCGAGCGGAAGGTCCGCCTGGTCGACGCGGTCGAGGCCCCACGACGGCGGGTTGTCCTGGGTCTCGCTGATCTTGAACGTCTTGTTCTGGACGACGTAGGCGACCTGCGGGTCGGCGGCGAGACGCTTCGCGGCGGCCTCGTCGGCCTTGATCGAGAAGCCGTTCAGCGCCGAACCGAACGTGCGGGAAAGCGTGGTGCCGTACTGACCGGTGAGGCCCTGTGCCTTGGCGGCGACGTTCGCGGTGACCTCGTTCGCCGTGGCCACGCCCTTGCCGACCGCGGTGGGCTTGAGGACGACGATGTAGCTGCCGCCGACCGCGTTGGCCGCACCCGCGCCGCGGATCTCGCCCTGCTGGTCGGCCTGGGCCGCACCCGCGCCGAACGTGGCGACCGCCGCGGTCACCCCGGCGAGGGCGCCCCCCGCCATCAAGCCGCTCCGGGTCTTTCGGGACTTCAGGTTCTTCCGGGACTTGCTCACTGGTTCCCTTCCTGCCGCGCCACGTGCGATCACCCGGGAGGATGATCGTTGCTGAGAGCCATGCAAGCCGGTGCGCTGGTGGCCGGGCAATGATTCACAGTTACCAGTACTAGGCCAAAAGGAGCAGTCCCGCTCGTCCGGAAAGTCGTTTTCGCCAGGCAGACAGTGCCACTGGTGCGTTACCCCAGACTGATAATGTTATTCGTGTTGTTATCAACCGGATCGGAAACGGCAGACGGGGGCGGTCGGGCGGCATATGGTGGCGGGGAGCGCGATCACGGACGACGACGACCAGCCACCGACGGCCTTCGCGACGACGTTGCGGTCGGCCATCGCCACCAGCGGCCTCAGCCTCGACCGGATCCAGGCCCGGCTACTGGCGCGCGGCGCGTCGGTGAGCGTGACGGCGCTGAGTTACTGGCAATCGGGCAAACGTCAGCCTGAACGGCAGAGTTCGCTGTCCGCGGTCCGGGTCCTCGAAGAGGTACTGGCGGTGCCCGCCGGTTCCCTGCTCAGCCTGCTGCCGCCACCCCGGCCGCGCGGGGCGTCGTCACGCCGGAGCCGCGCCACCACCGAACAGCCGCTGACCTTCCCGCTCGAAGCGCTCCAGGTCCTCCTGGAGAAGGTCGGCGCGCCCAACGCGCTCGAACAGCACCATCAGCTGAAACTCGTCGGCCTGCACGATCTGTGCGAGATCGCCGCGGACGGCGGGCAGCGCGCGGTGACCGCGCGGGCGGTGTTCCAGGCGGGCGCGGACGGCCAGGACCGCTGGCTGCTGGTCTACGCCCAAGGCGATCCCGACGCCGGGCCGCCGGTACTGAACACGCTGCGCAACTGCCACGTCGGCCGCGCCGAAGTCGACGTCGAACACGGGCTCACCGTGGCCGAACTGCTCTTCGACCGGCCGATCGACCGCGGCGAGACTCACCTGATCGAGTACTCCTTGACCAACCCCGGGCCGCCGTACCCGGAATGCCGGAACACGCATTACCGCGAGTTCCGGCGTCCCGTGCGGGAGTACCTGCTGGAGGTCCGGTTCGACCCGGGCACCATTCCCGCGAACTGCTGGCAGTATTCGCGGCAGGGCACGTCGCCGCTGGACCGGAAGGAACTCAAACCGGACCAGGGCAGCGGCGTCCACGCTGTCGCGCTCGACTTCGGTCCCGGCGTCTTCGGGATCGACTGGGAGTACTAGCTCTGCCGTCTCTTGAGTGGTAATGATGGTTACTGAGAGGTAAGGCAAATGTGGCGGCCCCGGCGCGGGTCCGGACTGGCTGGCGGAAGCGGCGTCGACCCCGGGTGCCCACACGAGACCCTTTCCGGGTACAGGTGTCCAACTTGAGCAGTTTGCGTGGTTTCGGGGTGGGGTCGTGAGTGACAAGTAGCGTTCTAACGCTCTTTATCACTCACGACCCCGCTTCAGAACCGTGCGCGCCCTGACCTTCACGGCGGCGACCCGATCACGACACGTTTGACTTACTTCTCAGTAGAACCGTCAATACCACTCACGAGGCTGGGCTCCTACCTAGTGCAGCTTGTTGCGCAGCACCTTCCCGGTCGCGTTGCGCGGCAGCTCGTCGAGGAACTCCACGTCGCGCGGCACCTTGTACCGGGCGAGGTTGGCCCTGACGTACTCGCGGACCCCGTCGACGTCCAAATCGGACTTCTCGGCCCGCACCACGAAGGCCTTCAGCCGCTGCCCGAATTCGGGATCCTCGACGCCGACGACCGCCGCCTCGATCACGTCTTCGCGTTCGACCAGGAGGTTCTCCACCTCGATCGGGAAGACGTTCTCGCCGCCGGAGACGATCATCTCGTCGTCACGACCGTCGATGAACAGCAGGCCGTCCTCGTCGAAGTGGCCGACGTCGCCGCTGGAGAGCAGCCCGTCGATGATCTCCTTGTTCCGCCCGTCGGTGTAGCCCTGGAAGCTCAGCCCGCTGCCGACGAACACCCGGCCGGTGACGTGCGGCTCGGTGATCTTGCCGCCCTTTTCGTCGTACAGCGCGACTTTGCAGCCCACCGGCGCGCGGCCGACGGTGCCCGGCGCCTTGCGCCAGTCCTCGGGCGTCGCGACCGTCGCGACCGCGACCTCGGTCGAGCCGTAGAGGTTGTGCACGACGTCGCCGAACGCGGCGGTCGCGCGGTTGCCCAGGTCCGGGGACAGCGCGGACCCCGCGACGAAGATGATCCGCAGACACGACGTGTCGTACTTGGCGCGGACCTCTTCGGGCAGATCGACGATCCGCTGCAGCATCGTCGGCACGAGGACCAGCGTGGTGCAGCGGTTCTCCGCGACCCCGCGCAGCGTCTCCTCCGGCACGAACTTGCGCCGCATGACGACCTTCGAACCGAGCGCGAAGGACAGGATGAACTGCGACAACCCCGTGCCGTGGAACAGCGGCGCGCCCATGTAGGTCGCCTCGCCGGTCCGCAGCGGGATGCGGTCGAGGAACTGCGCGGAGGCGAGCGCGGAGGTGTGCGGCCGCGGCGCGCCCTTCGGCGTCCCGGTGGTGCCGCTGGTCAGGAGGATGAACCCGCCCGGTTTGGCGGGCGCCGGCCACGGGCGGTCATCGGTGCTGGCGATCAGTTCGGTGACGATCGGGGTCTCGTGCCCGGAAAGCTCGGCGCCCGGATCGACCCACGCCAGGTAGTGCTCGACGTCGCCCTCGACCGCGTCCAGCAGGTCGGTGAACTCCTGGTCGTACACGAGCGCGGTGACGCCTTCGCGCTTCGCGACGTCCGCGAGCTGCGGTTTGGCGAAACCGGTGTTCATCAGCAGCAGCTTGGCGCCGAGCTTGCCCGAGGCGAGCATCGTCAGCACGAGACCCCGGTGGTCGCGGCACAGCGCGGCGATCACCGATCCGGGGCCGAGGCCGCGTTCGGCCCAGGCCCTGGCCAGCGCGTTCGACTGGGTGTCGAGCTGCTTGAAGGTCAGCGGGCCGAGTTCGTCGATGATCCCCGTCGCGGTCGGGTCCCGGCGGGCGGCGATCATGTTCGCGCCGGCGAAGGGGCCCCATTTCCGCACCATGACCAGCGAACGCAGCCCCTCGTCGACCCGCGGGATCGGGAGCAGGCCCGCTTGGCGCATCACGTCGATGCTGCGCACGGTCTCGGTCACCTTGCCCGCCACCAGAGTGGCGAGGCCGGTGGGGTTTCTCATCCGGGCACCTCCGTTGCTGCTGCGGCGAGACGCCATACCGCCGTCGTTCACGTACCGGCGGTATGGGGTTGCTACTCGACAGTAGCCGACCGATAGCGCAGGCGCACTAACCGTCTGGTGACAGAAATGTCGGGGGGAACCACCACAATGTGAGTGTGCAGGCGATCGCAGGTCAAGAGGAGGATGGCGACTTCGCGATCTCGATTTCCGGGGAGCCGGCGCGCCATGGCCTGAGCCTGGCGCGGTTCGTCGACGAAGTACGCGGATTGGAGGCGCGGCGGTCACCCCGATGGGTGTTCCCGTCGGTCGAGCGGACGTATCCGGCCCTGATCAAGGCAGGCGTCCGGGTCCGGCGCTGCCACGATCTGGAGCTGACCGAGGGGCTGCTGCTGGCGCACGAAGGCCGTCCGAAGGAATCGCGGAGCCTGCGTGCGGCGCTGGCCAGGGCGACCGGTCAGGAGCCGCCCGCCGACGAGCCGCCGCTCTGGGCCGAGGACGACCAGCCGACCCTGTTCGAGACGCGGGGCCCGCGGCTGCCCTCCGGCGTCACGGTGGTCGACGCCGCCCGCGTCGTACTGGCTGAGCAGGAGAAGCGCGTCGCACTCGCCGAACATCCGGAGCGGCTTCGGCTGCTCTTCGCGGCGGAATCGGCGAGCGCGCTGGCCGCCGCCGAGATGTCCGCCGACGGGCTGCCGTGGCGCGCGGACCTGCACCTCGAACTGCTCGCCGACCAGCTCGGCCCGCGGGTCCCGGCCGGGCACCGGCCGAAGCGGCTGGTCGAGCTGGCGGCGAAGATCAGCGACGCGTTCGGCGGGCGCCCGGTCAACCCGGACGCCCCCGCCAGTGTCATCCGGGCGCTCGGGCGCGAAGGCATCGAAATCACTTCGGCGAGGAAGTACCTGCTCCGCGACATCGACCATCCCGCCGTGCCACCGTTGCTGGAGTACAAGGAACTCGCGCGGCTGCATTCGGCCAACGGCTGGACCTGGCTCGACGAGTGGGTCCACGACGGCCGGTTCCGCCCGCACTACATCGTCGGCGGGGTCGTCTCGGGCCGCTGGGCCAGCCGGGGCGGCGGCGCGCTGCAGATCCCGAAGATCCTGCGGACCTGCGTCCGCGCCGATCCGGGCTGGAAACTGGTGGTCGCCGACGCCGCCCAGCTGGAGCCGCGGGTGCTGACGGCGTTGTCCGGGGACCGCAAACTGGCCGAGGTCGCCGCGGCCACGGATCTGTACGCGAGTCTCGCCGAGGCGATGTTCTCCGGCGTGCGCCGCGTGCCGGTGCCCGCCTGGGACGAGAGGACCGACCGCGATCGGGCGAAGATCGCGATGCTTTCGGCGATGTACGGCGGCACGTCCGGCGAGGCGGGGCCGCTGCTGGCCCTGCTGCGGACCAGGTTCCCGGACGCGGTGTCCTATGTGGAGCGTGCCGCGCAGGCCGGGGAACGCGGCGAGCGGGTCCGCTCCCGCCTGGGCCGGACGTCGCCGGCGCCGTCGGAGGCGTGGCGCGCGCTGACCGGCGGGGCCGCGGAGGACGAGGCCGGTGAGCTGAAGGCGCGTCAGGCGTCCCGGAACTGGGGCCGGTTCACGCGCAATTTCGTCGTGCAGGCGAGCGCGGCCGACATGACCGCGGTCCTGCTGGCCACCCTGCGCGGCAAGCTCCCCGCCCCCGCGCATCTGGTGTTCTTCCAGCACGACGAGGTCCTGGTGCACACCCCGGCCGAATTCGCGGACGAGGTCTCGCAGTCCATTGTGGACAGCATGACCGAGGCGGCGCGGATGCTGTTCGGGGCCGCCTGCCCCGTCCGGTTCCCGCTGCACATCGCCGCCGTGGACACCTACGCCGACGCGAAGTGACCCGCGGCGTCGTCCAGGGCCACTTTCGCCCCATGAACCCGACTCGTTACCACTGACCACACGGCGTACAACACCGGAGGCATCGTTATCCTTTTCATCACCGTGGGTAGAGGAATCGAAAGGACATGGTCGACTGACCAGCGCTATCGACCGACGTCGAAGTGTGGGTAGATTCCGGAAGATGGCGAAAAGGTCGCGCAAGAAGAAGGTGGCAAGCCTGTGGGGATACCTTTTGCTGGCCGCCGTCGTGTGCTTCTGGTTCACACCCTCGATCGGCCCTGGCGCGATCGCGATACTTTCGGGTTTCGTGGTGCTCTACTGCCTGTTCCAAGCTCCGATGTGGTGCTGCGCCGAAACACGGAATGACACACCCTGCCGCAATAACGCTCACGGAATCCTGCTCGGCTGCCACCTTCGACAACATAAATGGCAAAAACTTGCCATGGCCGTCAAGCAGCAATACTGGAGCAAGCTGACGAAGCGGGTGTTCAGTAGCGTCGGCGGGCAAGCCGCCACGTTCTCGGCTTTCGCCGCCATGCTCTCCGCGACCGTCGCGACCACAACCCTGATCGTCAAGTGAGCTGAAGGGAGCTTTCCCCGCATCTCACGCGAGGAAAGCGTCCTTCACCGCATCCCACGCGGTGAAGGACGCTTTCAGCTCACGGCGGCGTCGTCCAGGGCCTTGATGACGCGCTTCAGCGAGACGGGGTGCGCGGTACCGAGCGTCTGGGCGAAGAAGCTGACCCGCAGTTCCTCGATCATCCACCGGATCTCCCGCAGCGCGGGCGACGACGTCCCCGGCGGCACCGCGTCGAGGGCCGCCTGATACTCGTTGCGCAGCCACGCGATGTCGCCGGTGCGCTGGATGTCGCGGGTCGGTTCGGTCGGGAGCTTCTCCAGCCGCCGTTCGATCCCGCGCAGGTACCGCACGACGTGCTTCAGCCTGTCCTGCCCCGTCTCGGTCACGAAACCCTTGTGCACCAGGCCGTCCAGCTGCGCGCGGATATCCGCGAGCGAATCGGCCGGGCCCCGGGTGTCGGCCAGCCGGGTCTCGACGTCGTTGGCCGCGCGCAGGATCTTCTCGACGTTGGTCAGCACGTCGAGCACTCCGGGGTTCAGCCCGGCACGCACTTTTTCCTGCAGGACCGCGAAACCGGCCTCGTCCCAGCGCGGGCCGCCGTTGTCGGCGACGAGTTTGTCGACGGCGCAGTCGACGCAGTCTTCGAGCAGCGCCGCCACCGAACCGTGCGGATTGCGGTTCAGCACGAGTTTGGACGAATTGCCGAGGTTGCGGGTGATGAACTTCATCGGCGACGGCAGGTTCAGCCGCAGCATCCGCCGCGTGCCCGCCCACATCGACTGTTCCTGCTGACCCGGCGTGTCCAGCAGCCGCACCGCCACGGTGCCGCCTTCGTCCACCAGCGCCGGATACGCCTTGACGTCGTGCCCGCGCTGCTTGCTCGCGAACACCTTCGGCAGCTCGCCGAACGCGGGCGTCGTCAGGCCCTCACGCTCGATGCTGTCGGCGGCCTTGGAGATGGTCGCCCGCACCTGGCCGCTCAGGTCTCGTTTGAGCGCCTCGATGTCCTTGCCCTCGGACACCTTCTTGCCGCGGACGTCCACCACGCGGAAGGTCATCTTCAGATGCTCGGGTACCGAGGACAGCTGCCAGGCGTCGTCCGGGATGGTGACCCCGCGCAGGGCCTCCAGCTCGTCCGCGACGGCGTGCAGCAGCGGCCCGTCGGCCGGGCCGACCCGTGACAGCACGAGCTTCGCGTGGTCGGGTGCCGGCACGAAGTTGCGCCGGATCGCCTTGGGCAGCGACTTGATCAGCTGCGTCACCAGTTCTTCGCGCAGGCCGGGGACCTGCCAGTCGAAGCCGTCCGGGGTGACCTGGTTCAGCACCGGCAGCGGGATGTGCACGGTGACGCCGTCCGCGTCCGCACCCGGTTCGAACTGGTACGTGAGTTTGAAGGTCTGGCTGCCCTGAGTCCAGAAATCGGGGTAGTCGGCCTCGCGCACGCCGCCCGCGGTCTCGTTGATGAGCATCGTCTTCTCGAAGCTCAGCAGGTCGGGCTCGGTGTGGCGGGCCTTCTTCCACCAGCTGTCGAAATGCCGTGCCGACACGACCTCGGCCGGGACGCGCTGGTCGTAGAACTCGAAGAGCGTCTCGTCGTCGACAAGGATGTCGCGGCGGCGCGCCCGGTTCTCCAGGTCCTCGACCTCTTCGAGCAGCGCGCGGTTCTCGCGGAAGAAGTGGTGCCGGGTTTCCCAGTCGCCTTCCACCAGCGCGTGCCGGATGAACAGTTCGCGGCTCAGTTCCGGGTCGATCCGGCCGTAGTTGACGCGGCGGTCGGCCACCAGCGGGACCCCGTACAGGGTCACCTTCTCCAGCGCCATCACCGCGCCCTGCTTGCGCTCCCAGTGCGGCTCGGAGTAGTTCCGCTTGACCACGTGACCGGCGAGCGGTTCGACCCATTCCGGCTCGATCCGCGCGTTGACCCGGCCCCACAGCCGCGACGTCTCCACCAGCTCGGCCGACATCACGAACCGCGGCTGCTTCTTGAACAGCGCCGAACCCGGGAACACCGAGAACCGCGCCCCGCGCGCGCCGAGATAGTCGCCCTTGGCCGGATCCTTGAGCCCCACATGCGACAACAACCCGGCGATCAGCGACGTGTGCACGCGTTGCGGATCGGCCGGGCCGGAGGTGTTGAGGGTGATGCCGAGCGGTTTGGCCAGCTGACGCAGCTGGCTGAAGATGTCCTGCCATTCACGGATACGCAGGTAGTTCAGGTACTCGTTGCGGCACAGCCGGCGGAACTGGTTGGTGGACAACGCCTTCTGCTGCTCGCTGACGTACTCCCACAGGTTCAGGTACGCCAGGAAGTCGGACGTCTTGTCCGCGAACCGCGCGTGCTGCTCGTCCGCCGCCTGCTGTTTCTCCGCCGGCCGCTCCCGCGGGTCCTGAATGGACAGTGCGGCGGCGATGATCATCACTTCGCGCACACAGCCGTTGCGGGAGGCCTCCAGCACCATCCGCGCCATCCGCGGGTCGACCGGGAGCTGCGCGAGCTTGCGGCCGGTCTCGGTGAGCTTCTTGCCGTCGGACATGTCGAAGGCGCCGAGTTCCTGCAGCAACTGGACACCGTCGGTGACCTGGCGGCGGTCCGGCGGTTCCACGAAGGGGAACGCGGCGATGTCACCGAGTCCGAGCGAGGTCATCTGCAGGATGACCGACGCGAGGTTGGTCCGCAGGATCTCCGGGTCGGTGAACTCGGGCCGGGCGTCGAAGTCGTCTTCGGAGTACAGCCGGATGCAGATTCCGTCGGAGGTACGTCCACAGCGGCCTTTGCGCTGGTTCGCGGAAGCCTGCGAGACCGGCTCGATCGGCAGCCGCTGGACCTTGGTGCGATGGCTGTACCGCGAGATCCGCGCGGTGCCGGGGTCGATGACGTACTTGATCCCCGGCACGGTCAGCGAGGTCTCGGCGACGTTCGTGGCGAGGACGACGCGGCGCCCGGTATGACGCTGGAACACCCGATGCTGGTCCGACGACGAGAGCCGGGCGTAGAGCGGCAGGATCTCGGTGTTCCTGAGGTCCTGTTTGGACAGTGCGTCCGCGGTGTCGCGGATCTCGCGCTCGCCGGAGAGGAAGACCAGGATGTCGCCCGGCCCCTCGTGCTGGAGTTCGTCGACGGCGTCGCAGATGGCCTGCGTCTGGTCCCGGTCCTGGTCGGCATCGGGATCGTCGGGATCGATGATCGGCCGGTAACGGACCTCGACCGGATACGTCCGCCCGGAGACCTCGACGATCGGGGCGTCGTCGAAGTGCTTGGAGAACCGCTCCGGGTCGATCGTCGCCGAGGTGATGATCACCTTGAGGTCGGGACGGCGCGGCAGGAGCTGCTTGACGTACCCGAGGATGAAGTCGATGTTGAGGCTGCGCTCGTGCGCCTCGTCGATGATCAGCGTGTCGTACTGCCGCAGCATCCGGTCGGTCTGGATCTCGGCGAGCAGGATGCCGTCGGTCATCAGCTTGACGAGGGTGTCCTGGCCGGACTGGTCGGTGAACCGGACCTTGTAGCCGACGGCTTCACCGAGTTCGGTGTTCAGCTCGGAGGCGATCCGGTCGGCGACCGTGCGCGCGGCCAGTCGTCGTGGCTGCGTATGTCCGATCTGGCCGCGGATGCCGCGGCCGAGTTCGAGGCAGATCTTCGGCAGCTGGGTGGTCTTCCCGGAGCCTGTCTCCCCCGCGACGATCACCACCTGGTGGTCGCGGATGGCGGCGGCGATCTCGTCCTTGCGCTGGCTGACGGGCAGCTCTTCGGGGTAGGAGATCTTCGGGACGCCGTCGCGGCGGCGGGTGACCCGCAGTTCGGCGGCCTCGATGTCGGCCTCGATCCGCGCGGCGATGCTCTCGGCGTCGCGCGCCTTGCGGGCACCGTCGAGCCGACGCCGGAGGCGGTGCTCGTCGCGCGACATCAATGCGGGCAGGCGAGCGCGCAGGGCGCCGAGCGGGGAAGGTTGAGAAGCCATGACCGGCACCAGGATAGCCGTGCGTGACGATCGAGGCTTCCGAATATCCCCCACGTCACCACCACCACCCGCGTTTAGCGGGCTAAACGCGACGCCCGGCCGCGTTTAGCCCGCTAAACGCGAAGGTCAGGAGTGGGTGAGCGAGGAGGGGGTGAGGTCGGCGAGGGTGCGGTGACCGGACAGGCCCATGGTCAGGTCGAGGTCGGCGAGCAGGCTCCGCAGCACGTGCCGGACGCCGTCGCCCCCGGCGTGCGCGAGCCCGTACACCCACGGGCGCCCCACCAGCACGGCCTTCGCCCCGAGCGCGAGCGCCTTGGCGATGTCGGCGCCGGTGCGGATGCCGGAGTCGAACAGGACCTCCATCCGGTCGCCGACCGCGCTCACGATCTCCGGGAGCACGTCGAGCGAACCGACGGCGCCGTCGACCTGGCGCCCGCCGTGGTTGGACACGACGATCCCGTCCATTCCGGCGTCGACCGCGCGGCGCGCGTCGTCGGGATGCTGGACGCCCTTGAGCACGATCGGCCCGTCCCAGTGCTCGCGCAGGAACGGCAGCCTGCTCCAGGTGCTGTCGGTGCCGGTGATCATCGAGAGCCAGCGCAGGATCGCGGTGGGCGGATCCTCCTCCGGCGTCTTCTCCAGCAGCCCGCGGAACACCGGGTCGCTGAACGGGACGCCGAGGCCCTCCCCCTTGATGAACGGCAGGTACGCGTGGTCGAGGTCGTTCGGGCGCCACGCCAGGGTCCAGGTGTCGAGCGTGACCACGAGCGTGCTGAACCCCGCGGCCTTCGCCCGCGCCAGGATGCTCGCGCAGACGTCGTTGTCGGTGGGCCGGTACAGCTGGAACCACCGCGGCCCCTCGCCGCTCGCCTCGGCGACGTCCTCGATGCTGGTCGAGGACGCCGTCGACATGATGTAGGGCAGGCCGACCGACGCCGCGGCCCGCGCGGCCTCCGGCTCGGCGCCCTCGTGCACGATCGACTGGACGCCGACCGGCGCCAGCAGCACCGGCGCCGGTACCGGGGTACCCAGCACGGTCGTGGACAGGTCGCGTTCGGTCGCGCCGGTGAGCATCCGGGGCACCAGGCGCCAGCGGTCGAACGCCTCCCGGTTGGCGCGCGCGGTGGCGCCCGAACCGGCCGAGCCCGCGACGTACCAGAACGGCCCCGGCTCCAGGATCTCCCTGGCCGACTCCTCCAGTTTCGTGGCGTCGGTGGAGCACGGCGGGAAGGTCCCGCCGAGCCCCTGCAGGTAGATCTCGTTCTGGTAGCCGCCGAACCGCTCCGTCACCCAGGCCTCCTCGTCACGTCGCCCTGACCGGCTCGTCGCGGCGGGTCGAGCCTCGGACGATACCCGCCGGTAGCAACCAGGTGAGTTTCTCCGAGCGGATGACCGCGACTGGACCGATCACGGCCAGCAGGAGGACGTAGCCCGCGACGAACGGCGCGACCCGCGAGTCCAGTCCGGCCGCCGTCGCCATCGCGGCGAGCACCAGGGAGAACTCACCCCTGGTGAGCACGGTCAGCCCGATGTTGACCCCGGCCTGCCGGTCGAAGCCGTGCAGCCGGGCGGCCAGCGCGCCCGCGCCCAGGTTCAGCACGATCGTCAGCGCCACGGCGATCAGCACCGGCACGACCACCGAGCCGACCGCGTTCGGGTCGATGCTGAGCCCGAAGATGAAGAAGAACAGCGCGCCGAACGCGTCCCGCAGCGGGAGTACCAGCTTGTGGATCCGCGGCGCGACCTTCGATCCGCCGAGCATCATGCCGACCATGAACGCGCCGATGGCGTCGGACACCCCGACCTCTTCGGCGACGGCGGCGCCCATGACGGCGACACCGACGAAGCAGACGGTCAGCAGTTCGTCGTCGGCCGAACCGAACAGCTTCGACACCACCCGGCCGCCCCAGCGGGCGAGCGCGGCCATCACGATCAGGAAGGCGAAGGCCTTGCCGAAATCGGCCATGGCCGAGCCGAAACTCCCGGCTCCGGACAACACCGGCTGCAGCAACGCCAGGTACAGCGCCAGGAACAGGTCCTCGATCACGATGATGCCCATGATCAGCCGGGATTCGGGGTTGTTCATCCGGCGCGATTCGAGCAGGAGCTTGGTGACGATCGCCGACGACGAGATGCCGATGGCACCGGCGATGACCAGCGCTTCCCTGGTACCCCAGCCGAGCAGGAAGCCGAAGGCGAGTCCGCCGCCGATGTTGAGGATCAGGTAGATCAGGCCGGACCAGACGAGTTTGCGCCCGCCCTTGGCGAGGTCGTCGAGAGAGAACTCGAGGCCGAGGTAGAACAGGAGGAAGACGAGGCCGAGCCCGGCGAGCACGCCGAGTTCGCTCGGATCGTCCACAAGGGACAGTCCGGGGGTGTTGGGGCCGAAGACGAAGCCGGCCAGCATGAACAGGGGGATGGTGGGCAGCCCGATGCGGGCGCCCGCTCTGGCGATCACACCGGCGGCGAGGAACGCCCCGCCGACGGCCAGCAGGGCATGACCGGAACTCATGGAGACCTCCGATGGTGGCTGATTCGGGACGTGAGGACCGGATCAGCGCGGAGGCGCCCGCGCGGCGGCACGGGGCAGCGCGCGGGTGACGACGGCGGGTTCGCCCCGCTCGGGAGCGGGCCCGGCGTCGGAGAGGTCGACGGCCGCCGTCGCGGCGGGTACGTCGGGGAGCGGAACACCTTGCCCGCCATGGAAGGCGGGAAGCGGATGGGTCGCGAAGACGGCGACGGGATCGTCCGCCGGGGCGACGGAGTGCCCGTGGGGAACGGTCGGCGTGCCGAAGACGAAGACGAGCAAGATCAGGAGGAAGAAGACGGAACGGTGCCGTGGGGCGGGGGCACGGTTCGTCGTCATCTGGCCGCCACTTTACCAGTCCTTTATAGACAAATCGACGAGGGATCCGTCACGGATCACGCCACAGGGGCCACATCGGCGGCCCGCCTTCGACCGCGAAGGCCGGTCCGTGATCACGGAAACCCAGCCGCCGGTACAGTTTCGCGCTCTCCGGGGAACTGGCCTCCAGGTAGGCGGGTTCGGCGCCGTACCGGTCAAGCCCGTGCCGCAGCAGGCGGGCGCCGATCCCCTGCCGCTGCAGGCTCTTGCGGACACCGATGAACTGCGCGTGGTGGTATTCCCCGCCGGGGCCGCACTTCATCATCACGTCGACCAGCGCGCCGAGCCGTCCCAGCTCGTCGTCGGCGAGTCCGGCGAGCGCGTCGCCGTCCGGCTCGCCCTCCGCACCGCTGGACGTCCAGACGACCGCGGCCGACAGGTCACCGGTGACGTCGACGTGGCCGCCCATGGCCAGTGCCCCGCGCACCACCGCGCGGTAGAAGATCGGCAACGCCACGGCGCGGCGCCCGTCCCCGGGAAAGACCCACACGCTGACCGGGTCTTCGTGGAAGGCCTCGGACAGCACGTCGACCACAGTGTCCACTTCGGACGGTTCGACGGCTCGCACGATCATCGCCGGGCCTCCAGCCCGGCGGGTTCGCGTTCGCCGTCGTCTTCGAGCGGGCCGCCGATCCCGGCGTAGGTCTCGGGATCCCGGGTCCGCAGCACTTCCGCGCGCAGGAAACCCGCCAGAGCCGCGACGACCACGAGGCCGGGCAGCCCCCAGCGCAGCAGGAACGTCCCGGCCGGGCCGAGCAGCAGGTCGAAGTTGAGCAGGATCAGCGCGAGGACGGCCGACAGCGCCAGGATCGCCATCGAGGGCGCGATCCAGCGGCGCCAGGCGTTTTCGGCCGCGCGGCGCCGTTTGAAGAACCCGATCACCGAAAGCGAGACGGCGATCATGATCACCACGGCCCCCATCGACGCCGTCGCGCCGAGCCAGGTGAACAGTTCGGTGACCGGATCGCGTTCGGCGATCCCGAACGCGGCCACCACCACCAGGGCGAGCGTGGTCTGCGTGAGCGATCCGGCCACCGGCGCGCCGGTGCGCTTGCTCGTCTTCGCGAGCGAGCGCGGCAGCAGCCCTTCCCGGCCCAGCGCGAAAAAGTACCGTGCGACGGCGTTGTGGAAGCTCAGCAGCGCCGCGCACTGGCCGGTCACGAAGAGCGTGTAGGCGATGGCGGAGAACGTGCCGCCGAGATGCGCACCCGCCAGATTGAACAGCAGATCCGGCCCCTGCGCGGCGGCGGTGGTGACGATGACGTCCGGTCCGGCGCCCACGGCCAGCGCGAGCGACGACACGACGTAGAGCACCGCCGTGAGCCCGATCGCCGCGAACGTCGCCCGGCCGACCGTACGGCTGGGTTCGCGCGTCTCCTCGCCGTAGGTCGCCGCGCCCTCAAAGCCGATGAACGCGGCGGCGGAGAACGCGAACACCGCGCCCACGCCGGTGGTGAACAGGCTCGACGGCGCCAGCGGCACCCACGAAACGCTGCCACCGGCCGGATTCGCGAACAACGCGACGTCGACGATCGTGAGGACGGCGACCTCCAGGCACAGCGCCACCCCGAGCACCTTGGCGTTGAGGTCGACCCGCAGCACGCCGAGCGCGCCGACGATCACCACCAGCACCAGCGCGCACAGCCACCACGGCGGCGGTGAACCGGTGAGCGTCCCCAGCCAGGTCGACACCGCCCAGCCGAACAGGCCGTAGATGCTGATCTGGATGGCGTTGTAGGTGATCAGCGTGACGAACGCGATCCCCGCGCCGGTGGATTTCCCGACCCCGTTGGCGACGTAGGGATAGAAGGCGCCGGCGTTGGTGATGTAGCGGCTCATCGCCGCGTACCCGACCGCGAACAGCCCCAGGATCGGGGCCAGCAGGAGGAACGACAGCGGCACCCCGAGACTGCCGGTGACCCCGTAGTTCGTCGGGACCCCTCCCGCGATGGCGAACAGCGGACCCGCCGCCGCCACCACGAAGAAGACGATCTGGGCGGCTCCGAGCCGCCGATGGCCGAGACCGCGCCGCGGTCTGTGCGTACCCATGAACCCGTCCCCCGGACGTCGGTTTGGCGGCGAACGCGTCGACGCGCGTTCTTGATCTTGCGAAGCCATCCCACCTTAGGGCCGGGCACCGCGGCCAGATACGTCCGTTCAGGCTAAAAACAGACCTCGGGTCGCGACAGACGGACGGCTACCGCTAGTTTGGCCGTCCGCACTACAACGCCGGGGGGCATGCCATTCATGCGTCGGCTGACCTTGGTCGATTCCCTGTTCTTCCTAGCCCACGACGAGTTCACCGGAAAACCCGCGCTGCGCCGCACGGGACTCGGCATCGGAATGGCCGGTTCCGCGCTTTGTGATCTCCTCCTCGCCGAGCGGATCACCGTGGAGGGCAAGCGAATCCGCCCGCTGTCGCGAGCGCGCCTCGCGCATCCCGCGCTGGATCGGGTGTTCTCGGAAATCCGCGGGGAGGGCGAACGGCACACCGTCCGGGAATGGGTCGACCACCTCCGCCAGGATCTCGGGGAAAAGGTCGCGGACAATCTGCTCGCCGCCGGGGTGGTCAGCCGCGAGACCGACCGGGTGCTGATGCGGAAGATCCGGCGCTATCCGCCGCGGGATCTGCTGATGTCGACCGCCGCGCGCAGCAAGGCCAGGGCCGCCGTACTCGGCACCGAACGGCCGGATCCGCATTCGGTCTGCCTGGCCCTGCTGGCCTGGACCGTGGGTCTCGATGATCTCTGCGAACCGGAACTCGACCGCGCCGGGCTGCGCTCCTGGGCGGAGACCACCCACCGGGAACTCCCCCGGGCGCTGGCCGACCTGATCACGGGCGTCGAAGCCGTCTGCGCCGCCGTCGTCTACACCGGGGACCGGCGCTGAGCGCCCAGCCCTTGCCGTGACCATTCACTCGTGGTTATCGTGTGCGCACGCCGCAGTTACACCTGAGAAGTAAATGCCCATTCTCCGTGGAAAGGGACACCTTTCATGAGTAACGCCCTGCGGCCCGCGATGCGTCGCGCTCTCGGCGCGGTTTCCGTCCTCGTTCTCGCCGTTTCCGGCCCTGTCGCGCTCTCCTCTCTCGCCTCCGCCGCGCCCGCCCCGGCGTCGGCGTCGATCTTCGCCTCCGGTGGCGATCTCGCCTCGCCGGAGAAGAAGGAGATCGCGATGCAGATCGTCTCCAGTGCGGAAAACTCTTCGCTGGACTGGAAAGCGCAGTACTCCTACATCGAGGACATCGGTGACGGCCGCGGGTACACCGCCGGCATCATCGGGTTCTGCTCGGGGACCGGGGACATGCTCGAACTCGTCGAGCGCTACACGAACTCGGTGCCGGACAATCCACTCGCCGACTACCTTCCCGCCCTGCGCGAGGTGGACGGCAGCGATTCCCACGAAGGCCTCGGCAGCGGTTTCGAAAACGCGTGGCGGGAAGCCGCCGGTCGTGAGGACTTCAAGGCCGCACAGAACAGCGAACGCGATCGCGTCTATTTCGATCCTGCGGTGAATCAGGCGAAATCGGACGGGTTGGGCGCACTGGGACAATTCATCTATTACGACGCCATCGTGATGCACGGACCGGGCACCAGCCAGGACAGCTTCGGCGGCATCCGGTCCACCGCGCTCCAGTCGGCCAAGCCGCCGTCCCAGGGCGGTGACGAGACGGCGTACCTCAAGGCGTTCCTCGATGCCCGGCGCGTGGTCATGAAGCAGGAAGAGGCGCACGCGGACACCTCGCGGATCGACACCGCGCAGCTGGTGTGGCTCGACGACGGCAACCTCGACCTGCACACCCCGCTGAAGTGGGCGGTGTACGGGGACCCTTACGAGATCGGCTAGCGCGAGGCCAGCAGGTCTTCCGCGGTCCGCGTGTTGATCACCCGGTCCGGCTCGATCCCCAGCTCGGTGGCCCGTGCGCAGCCGTAAGCCAGCCAGTCCAGCTGGCCGGGCGCGTGCGCGTCGCTGTCGATCGCGAAGTCGCAGCCCAGCTCCACCGCCAGGTTCAGCAACCGGGTCGGCGGATCCCGGCGTTCGGGACGCGAGTTGATCTCGACCGCGACCCCGTTCTCCCGGCACGCGGTGAACACCGCCTCCGCGTCGAACTCCGACTCCGGCCGTTTCCCCCGGCCGCCCATCACCAGCCGTCCGGTGCAGTGCCCCAGCACGCGGACGTGCGGATTTTGCACGGCCGCGATCATCCGCGGGGTCATCTCCCGCGCGGGCATCCGCAGCTTCGAATGCACACTCGCGACGACGAAGTCCAGCTGTCCCAGCAACTCTTCCTCTTGGTCCAGCGTGCCGTCGAGGTGGATGTCGACCTCGATCCCGTGCAGGATCCGGAACGGCGCCATCGTCTCGTTCAGTTCCGCGACGACGTCCATCTGCCGCCGCAGCCGCTCGGGCGAGAGACCGTTGGCGACGGTCAGCCGCGGCGAGTGGTCGGTCAGCACCATCCATTCGTGGCCGAGCGCGCGGGCGGCCTCGGCCATCTCCTCGATCGGGCTTCCGCCGTCGGACCAGTCGGAGTGGGTGTGGCAGTCGCCGCGCAGCGCCGCCCGCATCGGCCCGCCGTCGGGCAGCTTCGGCTCGCCGATCTTCTCGAAGTACGCGGGACGGCGTCCGGCGAGGACGTCCTCGACGACGGCCGCTGTCGCCTTGCCGATGTTCGGCAACGCGGTCAGCGTGCCCGCTTCGGCGCGTTTGCGCAGATCGTCCGGCTTGACCTTGGCGATCACCGAGGCCGCCTGCCGGAAAGCCCGCACCCGGTAGGTCGGCTCGCCCGCGCGCTCCAGCCGGAACGCGATCTCCCTCAACGCCTGCGCCGGTTCCATGGCTACCTGTTTACCCCGTCAGCGGCGTAAGGGCAGCTCATGCAGCGCGACATCGCGCAATTCGCCGTCACGGATCTCGGCGGTCTGGTAGGTGCAGAACGGCTGGCGGCGCCGGTCCGTCGGCGAGCCGGGGTTCAGCAGCCGCAGCCCCTTCGGCGTGACCGAATCCCACGGGATGTGGCTGTGCCCGAACACGAGGACGTCCGTGTCCGGGAAGAGTTCGTCGCAGCGACGCTCGCGCCCCTGTTTGCCGCCGGTTTCGTGGATGACGGCCAGCCGGACCCCGTCGAGTTCGACCCGCGCGATCTCGGGGAGCCGGTCGCGCAGCTCCGGGCCGTCGTTGTTGCCGTAGACCCCGATGAGCCGCGCGCCGCGCGCCTCGAATTCGTCGAGCAGGGCGGCCTCGACCCAGTCCCCGGCGTGGACGACGACGTCCGCCGCGTCGACCTCGCGCCAGACCGGGTCCGGCAGCGCCTTCGCGCGCAGCGGCAGATGGGTGTCGGCGATCAGCACCAGCCGCATGGCTACCCCTCGATGGCGCCGAGGACGCGGTCCAGGAAGTCGCCGATATGGGCGCGCAGCAGCCCGGCCGCGCCGTCGGCGTCGCCCTTCTTCGCCGCCGCCAGTACCGCCTTGTGCTCGGTCCATTCCTTGCGCCAGCTGGGATTCGTCTCCCAGCCGACCACGCTGATCAACGCGGCGCGATCCTTGAGGTCGTCCAGCATCGACACCATCAGCGGATTGCCGCAGCCGCTGTAGAGCGCGCGGTGGAACCGGCGGTTGAGCAGGCTGAGCGCGGCCTGGTCCTTGTCCGCGATCGCCGCGGACGCCTCCTTCAGCGCCTCGGCGGCGTCTTCGAGCAGCTCCGGCGAGCGGCGTTCCACCGACCGGCGCACGGCCTCGGGCTCCAGCACCATGCGGACGTCGTAGACCGACTTCGCCAGTTCCGCGTCCACCACGCAGACCGACGCGCCCTTGTACGGGCTGAAGGTGACCAGGCCCGAGTTCGACAGCACCTTGAGCGCCTCGCGGACCGGCGTCTTCGACACCCCGAGCCGGGCCGCGAGTTCGGCTTCGACCAGCGGCTGACCGGGCTTCAGCTCACGGGTGAGGATGCCGCGGCGGATCTCCTCGAGCACCACTTCGGTGCGCGAGGCGGGCAGACTGAAGGTCGATGACATAGGGCGATCATATATGAGATGCCATACTCGTGTTCATGAGAGACCCTGAGGAACTCCGCAGCCATCGCTGGTTCGGCGGGGACGAACTCCGCGGGTTCAGCCACCGGGCCCGGACCAGGCAACTCGGCTACAACCCGGAGGAACACCTCGGGAAGCCGGTCATCGCGATCCTCAACACCTGGAGCGACATCAACCCCTGCCATATGCACCTGCGCGAACGCGTGGAACAGGTGAAGCGCGGGGTGTGGCAGGCGGGCGGGTTCCCGCTGGAGTTCCCGGTCGCGACGCTGTCGGAGACCTTCCAGAAGCCGACCCCGATGCTGTACCGCAACCTCCTGTCGATGGAGACCGAGGAGATCCTGCGGTCCTATCCCATCGACGGCGCTGTCCTGATGGGCGGCTGCGACAAGACGACACCCGCGTTGCTGATGGGCGCGACGAGCGCTGGACTGCCCGCCATCTTCGTACCCGCCGGGCCGATGTTGCGCGGGCACTGGCGGAACGAGGTCCTCGGCAGCGGTACCGACATGTGGAAGTACTGGGACGACAAGCGTGCCGGGCTGATCGGCGACGCGGAACTGTCCGAATTGGAGCGTGGGCTCGCCCGCTCCCCCGGTACCTGCATGACGATGGGCACCGCCTCGACGATGATGTCGGTCGCCGAGGTGCTCGGCCTGACCTTGCCCGGGGCGGCCTCGATCCCGGCGGTCGATTCGGCGCACCACCGGATGGCCGCGGCGAGCGGCGCGCGCGTCGTGGAGATGGTCTGGGAGGACCTCACCATCACGAAGATCCTCGACAAGCGCGCGTACGCCGACGCGATCACCACCGTGCTGGCGCTCGGCGGGTCCACCAACGCCGTCATCCACCTGATCGCGATGGCCGGCCGCGGGCGGATCCCGCTGTCCATCGACGATTTCGACGCCATCGCGCGCCGGGTCCCGGTACTGGCGAACATCCGGCCCGGCGGCGACTGGCTGATGGAGGACTTCTACTACGCGGGCGGCCTGCCCGGCCTGCTCTCCCGGCTGACCGACCTGCTGCACACCGATCGCGTCACCGTCACCGGCCGGACGCTCGGCGAGACGCTGGAAACCGCGCGGGTGCACAACGACGACGTCATCCGCACCCGAGACAATCCCGTCGCCGCCGAAGGGGGCGTCGCGGTCCTTCGCGGCAATCTGGCGCCGTCGGGCGCGGTGATCAAGCACATCGCCGCGGAGCCGCATCTGCTCGTCCACACTGGACCCGCGGTGGTCTTCGACGACTACAAGGACCTGAAGAAGCGCATCAACGATCCCGCGCTCGGCATCACCGAGGACTCCGTGCTGGTGCTGCGCGGCTCCGGTCCGCTCGGCGGCCCCGGCATGCCCGAGTACGGGATGCTCCCGCTGCCGGATCACCTGCTGGCCAAGGGGGTCCGGGACATGGTCCGGGTTTCCGACGCGCGGATGAGCGGGACCAGTTACGGCGCCTGTGTCCTGCACGTGGCGCCGGAATCCCACGTCGGCGGACCGCTGGCGCTGGTCCGCGACGGCGATCCGATCACTTTGGACGTTCCCGCCCGACGGCTCAGCCTCGATGTCGCCGACGAGGAGCTGGAGCGCCGCCGGGCACAGTGGACACCGCCCGCGCCGCACTACGAACGAGGTTACGGCGCGTTGTACACCGAACACATCACGCAAGCCGACGAAGGCTGCGACTTCGATTTCCTCGCTCAGGTGGCGGAGAACCCCGAACCTGACGCCCAGTGATCACCCGGCGGAGTGACTGCTCACCCGACCGGGCGAGTTGCAAGCCGACAAACGGCGCCCCGTATCTTGAACACACGTCCGGACACGTGGAATGCCCGGAGGTACGACGTGCCGTCCGGCGACCTCGCCGGCCGTGGAGGGTGGAAAGTTGCCGCAGGAACCGCGCTGGCCCGAGTCCCATGCCGAGCAGACGGACATTCTCCCGGTCGTCACGCCCGGGTTCGGGGAGTCTGCCACGCCGCCGGAGACCGCGCCACCGAAACGCCGTCGCGGCTACCGCAAGGCGGCCTTCATCGGCGGGGGCGTGTTCGGCCTGCTGGTCGTCGCCTACGCCCTCGACCTGCTGGTCTCCCAGGGCAGCGTCCCCCGCGGCGTCACCGTCGCCGGGGTCGACGTGGGCGGGATGGACCGCACCGCGGCCGAGAAGGAGCTCAGGGGTGGCATCGAGCCGCGGCTGACGCGGCCCGTGAAGCTCGTCGCGGGTGACGTCGAGGAGTCGCTGGCGCCGAACGCGGCAGGCCTGCGCCTCGACTGGCCCGCCACCCTCGACCAGGCGGGTGACCAGCCGCTGAACCCGTTCACGCGGATCGCGTCGTTCTTCTCGACCACCGAGGTCGGCGTCGTCACCCACACCGACGACGGCAAGCTCACCGCCGCGATGGAGGGCCTGCGCGGCAAGATCGACCGCGATCCCGTCGAAGGCACCGTCCGGTTCGAAGAGGCCAAGCCGGTCGCCGTCGAGCCGAAGACCGGGCAGAAGCTCGACGTCGAGGCCGCCAAGCAGACGATCCTGGACCGCTGGGCCACCGGCGAGCCGCTCACCCTCGCGGTCACCCAGACCCCGGTCAAGGTCTCGCCGGAAGCCGTCCACGCCGCCCTCGAACAGGTCGCGAAGCCCGCCGTGGCGGCGCCGCTGGTGATCAAGGGCGAAGGCAAGGACGCCGTCGTCAAACCGGACGCCATCGCGGGCGCGCTGACCTTCGAACCCGCCGACGGCGGCGTGCTGAATCCGAAGGTGGACAACAACAAGATCATCGAAGCCGCGGGTCCGCAGCTGAAGTCCACCGAAAAAGAGGGCAAGGACGCGCAGATCGTCTTCGAAGGCGGCAAGCCGACCGTCGAGCCGTCCGAGGACGCGAACGTCGTCGACTGGGAGCCGAGCCTCAAGCCGGTGCTCGACGTCCTCAAGCGCACCGCGCCCCGCGAGCTGCCGGTGACCTACAAGAAGACCCCGGCCAAGGTGACCACCGAGCAGGCGAACCAGCTCGGCATCAAGGAGGTCGTCAGCGAGTTCAAGACCGGCGGCTTCGCCCCGGACTCGGGGACGAACATCCGGGTCGTGGCGCAGAAGGTCAACGGCGCCATCGTGAAACCGAACGAGACCTTCAGCCTCAACGGGTTCACCGGACCGCGTGGCGCGGCACAGGGTTACGTCGAAGCGGGCGTCATCAAGGACGGCGCGCCCGGCCGTGAGGTCGGCGGCGGGATCTCGCAGTTCGCGACCACGCTGTACAACGCCTCGTACTTCGCCGGGATGAAGGACACCGAGCACAAGGAACACAGCTACTACATCAGCCGCTATCCCGCCGCGCGCGAGGCGACGGTGTTCCAGAACCACAACGGCGGCAGCGTCATCGACCTGAAGTTCACCAACGACGGGGACACCGGGATCGCGATCCAGACCATCTGGACGCCGTCGGACATCACGATCCGGTTGTGGGGCACCAAGAAGTACACCGTCGAGTCGATCCCGGGCGGCCGCTCCAACCCGTCCGAGCCGCCGACGAAACCCGGCCCCGCCGAGAACTGCAAGCCCAGCAACGGCGCGCCCGGCTTCACCACGTCGGACACCCGGATCATCAAGGACGCCGCGACCGGCCGCGAGATCCGGCGCCACACCCGCAACGTGCACTACAACCCCCAGCCGAAGATCACCTGCGGTACGGAGTAATTTCCTCCCGGACGCGTTCACCGAACGCGTCCGGGGCGGTACCCTGAGTGGCGCACCCGACGGGACGGGGGTGTCACCTCGTGACTTCGACGGCGACCTTCCGGCAGCTCCTCACGGTCGGTGAACTGCGGGCGATCTGGTTCGCGGAACTCCAGTCCATCCTCGGCGATCAGGTGGCCAGGGTGGCCCTGTCGGTCCTGGTGTTCCAGCGGACCGGTTCGGCGACCTGGCCCGCGCTGACCTACGCGCTCACCTACCTGCCGGATCTGATCGGCGGACCGCTGCTCGGCGGGCTGGCGGACCGGTTCCCGCGTCGCGCGGTGATGGTCTGCTCCGACGTCGTCCGGGCGCTTCTGGTCGCCGTGCTCGCGATCCCCGGTATCCCGTTGCCCGCGCTCGCCGCCGTACTGGTGGTGGTGCAGCTGGCCAACGCCCCGTTCACCGCCGCGCAGGCCGCCGTCCTGCCCTCGGTGCTGAGCGGCGACCAGTACGTCCTCGGGCAGTCGCTGCTGAAGATCACCAACCAGGTCGGCCAGCTCGCCGGATTCGCCTTGGGCGGCGCGGTGATCGCCGCGATCGGGCCGGGCAAGGGGCTCGCCCTCGACGCGGTGACGTTCGGCGTCTCGGCGCTCGTCCTATGGCTGGGTGTCCGCGCCCGGCCCGCTTCGGGGGCCGGTGGACCGGCGACGTCGACGCTGCGGCGGCTTTCGGCCGGTGCCCGCACCATCTGGCGGGACCGGCGGCTGCGGGCGCTGGTCGGCCTGGCGTGGCTGGCGGGGTTCGTCATCGTGCCGGAAGGGCTGGCCGTGCCCTACGCCGCGGAGATCGGCGGCGGGGCGGTGACGGCGGGGCTGCTGCTCGCGGCGCATCCGGCCGGGATCGTGCTCGGGGTGTTCGTCCTCGGCCGCCTGGTGCGGCCAGAAATGCGGCTGCGGCTGGTCGGGACGCTGGCGCTCGGCGCGATCCTTCCGCTGGCGGCGTTCTGGTTCCGCCCATCGCTGCCCTACGCCGCCGGACTGCTCGTGCTGTCCGGGATGTGCGCGGCGTACCAGGTCACCGCCAGTACCACCTTCATGCGGTTGGTGCCCGACACCGAACGAGGCCAGGCCTTCGGCCTCGCCGGGTCGGGACTCATCGCCGTGCAGGGAATCGGGCTGATCGCCGGCGGCCTGCTCGTCGGCGTACTCGGTTCACCCGCGACGACGGTCTCGGTCATCGCACTGGCCGGTCTCGTAGTGGCTGTTCCGGCCACCCGGGCTTGGCGCCAAGTGGCCCCTCTTCACCCCCTTTGACCGGAACCCGGTACTCACCAGTTCTGCCCGCGCATTGGGCTCACCCCCTCCACTACCCGGCCCGGTCACGCGTGGTGCACCCACGCCTACCCATACAGCGTAGTGACACCTAGTATCCAACCGATTACGTTCGTCTCCGTGGCGCTAACGAATTGGGCGCTGTGGCGGCTACCCCACCGCGGCTTGATCGGCTTCGTCCTCCTGGTGGACGTCGCGGCGATCGCCGGATCCGCCTGGTCTTTTCTCCACCTCCCGGTCAGCCCGGGCGACGCCGTCCCGTTCGCGATCCTGATCGCCAGCGCCGTGCTGTACACGGAGTTGTCGCGGCCGGTGGAACGAGTGCGGGAACGGTTCGCAGGCACACCGCACATCTCGCTCGACAGCGTCTGGACCTTCGCCGCCGTCCTCCTGGTGCACCCGGGACTCGCCGCGCTGGTCATCGCCGTGTCGTTCTTCTACCGCTGGTTCCGGGGGCAGCCGAACCCGCTGTTCCGGCGGACGTTCTCCATGTCGGCCACCGTGCTCGCGGGTTTCGCGGCCTCCGCCTTTCTCACGCGGTACGCCGTCCCGTTCGACGTCCTGCCCCGCGACGTCCGGTCGTTCGGCGTGGTGGTCGCGGCCGGCGGGGTGTTCCTGCTGGTGAACACCGTGCTGATGACCGTCGCGGTGTACTACGGCACCCCGCACGACAGGCTGCGCGACGCGATGGCGAAGCCGTTCGAGTACGCGCTCGAAGCCGCGACGATCGCGCTCGGCGTCGTCGTGGCGTGGGCGCTGCGGGACTGGCCGGTGGTGCTGCTGCTGATCGTCGGGATCACGCTGGTGCTGCATCGCGGCGTACTTTTGCGTCAGCTGAAACGGCAGGCGCGCAGCGACGCCAAGACCGGACTGCTCAACGCCAAGGCGTGGCGCGACGCCGCCACCGACGAACTCGACCGCGCGCGGCGCGCTGGACGGCACACCAGCCTGCTGATGCTCGACGTCGACCGGTTCAAGAAGATCAACGACCGGCACGGTCATCTGGTCGGCGACCGGTATCTCGCCGCCATCGCGGAAACGCTGCGCACCGAGGTGCGCGGCACGGATCTGGTGGGCCGGTTCGGCGGCGAGGAGTTCGTCGTCCTGCTGCCCGGCACCCCCGCGGTGCACGCGCACGCGATCGCGGAACGGATCCGGTCGAGTATCGCGAACCGGGGCGGCCTGCCGGAGCACGTCACGGTGTCGATCGGTCTCGCCGACCGGCCGGGCGTGACCGACCTCGACGACTTGATCGCCGTCGCGGACAGGGCGCTTTACGAGGCGAAGGCCACCGGGCGGAACCGGACCTCGGGCTACCAGGTGACCGGCTGATCCGGCCCTCCGGTGTGTTATGAACGGGACTTTCATTGCAAAATTTGCAATGAAAGTCCCGTTCATAACACTCGCGCACGACCTACGGGAGCCCGGCGAGGGACTTTTCGAGGGCGGAGTCGGGCAGCGCGTTGTCCACCATGTCGCCCGCCAGGTACGCACCGTACGCCGGGAGGTCGAGGTGCGCGTGCCCGCACAGCGCGGTCAAGATCACCTTCTCCTCACCGGTTTCCTTGCACCGCAACGCTTCCTGAATACACGCCGCGAGCGCGTGCGTCGGCTCGGGCGCCGGGATGATGCCCTCCGCGCGGGCGAACCGCACTCCGGCGGCGAAACAGTCCTCCTGGCCGATGGCGATCGCGTCGATCAACCCGAGCTCGTAAATATGCGAAATCAGCGGCGACATCCCGTGATAGCGAAGGCCGCCGGCGTGAATGGGGTCGGGGATGAAGTCGTGACCGAGGGTGTGCATCTTCAGCAGCGGCGTCAGCCCGGCGGTGTCCCCGAAGTCGTACGCGTACCTGCCGCGGGTGAGCGAGGGACAGGCGGCCGGTTCGACCGCCCGGATCACCGGGTCCATCCGCCCGGCGAGTTTCTCGCGCAGGAACGGGAAGGCGAGCCCGCCGAAGTTCGAACCGCCGCCGGTGCAGCCGATGAGCACGTCCGGGGTGTCCCCGGCGAGTTCGAACTGCTTGAGCGCCTCTTCGCCGATGATCGTCTGATGCAGCAGGACATGATTGAGCACGCTCCCCAGCGCGTACCGCGTGTTCTCCGCCTGCGCTGCCTGTTCGACCGCCTCACTGATCGCGATGCCGAGGCTTCCGGTCGACGCCGGGTCGGCGGCCAGGATCGCGCGGCCGGATTCCGTCAGCTCGGACGGGCTCGGATGCACCGTCGCGCCGAAGGTCTCCATCATCAGCTTGCGGTACGGCTTCTGGTCGTATGAGGCACGGACCTGCCACACCTCGCATTCGAGCCCGAAGGTGGCGCAGGCGAACGCGAGCGCGCTCCCCCACTGACCGGCGCCGGTCTCCGTGGTCAGTCTGGTGACGCCCTCCGCCGCGTTGTAGAACGCCTGCGGCGCGGCGGTGTTCGGCTTGTGCGAGCCGACCGGGCTGACGCCTTCGTACTTGTAGTAGATGCGGGCGGGCGTGCCGAGTGCCTTCTCCAGCCGCCTCGCGCGGAACAGCGGCGACGGCCGCCAGAGCCGGTAGACCTCCAGCACCTGTTCCGGGATGTCGACGTAACGGTCGGTGGTGACCTCTTGGGCGATGAGCGCCTGCGGGAACAGCGGCGCGAGGTCGTCCGGGCCGACCGGCTCGCGCGTGCCCGGATGCAGCGGCGGGGGCGGCGGCTCCGGGAGATCCGGGATGACGTTGTACCACCTGGTCGGCATGTCGGCTTCGTCGAGGATGTACTTCGTCCGCTCCACCATGGCGCCTCCTCCGGTCGAGCCTTCCAACCTAAAGGGACGGACAGCGCGGCACCAGGGATCGCTACTACGGTGGGGACATGGGGAATCTCGTACTGCTGGACGCGCCGTCCAATCTCGGCCTGCGTCCACCCGCCGAAGGAGTGGTTCCGGGCTGTTACAAAGCACCCGGCGCGCTGCGTGACCATGGCCTGCTCACCCGGTTGGGGGCGACCGACGGCGGGGTGGTCACCCCACCGCGCTATCTGCCGCACTGGTCACCGGACGGCGGCGTCCGTAACGCCGCCGGGATCGCGGCCTACACGGCGGCCCTCGCCGCCCGCCTCGCGAAGATCCGCGCGGGCGGCGGCTTCCCGGTGGTGCTCGGCGGCGACTGCTCGATCGCGCTCGCCGCGATGCTCACCCTGCGCCGCGAAGGTCGCTTCGGCATCGTCTACTTCGACGGCCACGACGACTTCCGCCACCTCGGCAACTCCGATCACGTCGCTTCCGTCGGCGGCGAGGCACTCGCCGTCGTGACCGGCCGAGGCGCCCCGGAACTGGCCGATGTGGACGGTCTGGCGCCCTACGTCCGCGACGAAGACGTCCTCGTGCTCGGCGCTCGCGAAGAGGAGTCCGCCGAGGCGAGGGAAGCCGGTCTCCGGACGGTGACCAGCCAGGAGATCATGGCGTCCGGGACCGGCGGCGCGCTCGCGGCCGCGCGCGAGATCTTCGCACCGCTGGACGGATTCTGGATCCACGTCGACATCGACACCCTCGATCCGGAGTTCGTGTCCGCTGTGGACAGTCCCGATCCCGGCGGGCTCAGCCCGGACAAGCTCGTCGAGCTTCTTCGCGGCCTGCTCGCGCTCCCCGGCGCGGCCGGGCTGGAACTGACCATCTTCGATCCCGACCTCGACCCCGACGGCACGCAGGCCGCACTGGTGACAGACTCGCTCGTCCGCGCTCTGGAAGGAATCCGATGACCGAAGTGACCGTCGCCGACGGCTCGTTCGACGCCCCGCTCTGGCTGCCCGAATCGGGCTCCGGCCCGGGCCTGGTCCTGATCCAGGAGATCTTCGGCCTCGACGACTACCTGAGGTCCGTCGCCGCCGATCTCGCCGCGCTCGGCTACGTCGTCGCCGTACCCGAGCTGTTCTGGCGGATCGCCCCCGGCTGGTCGGCCACCCACGACGAGGCCGGGATCTCCGCCTCGATGGAGGTCTCCGGCAAACTCGACCCGGCACGCGCGGTCACCGACGTGCTCGCGACCCTGGCGATGCTCCGGTCACTGCCCGCGACCGATGGCCGCGCGGGCGTCTTCGGCTTCTGCCTCGGCGGCTCGATGGCCTACGCGGCCGCCGCCGAGGGCGACCCGGACGTCGCCGTGTCGTACTACGGCTCGACAGTGCCGGGGCAGCTTCCGTTGCTGGACAAGATCACTTGCCCCATCCAGTTCCAGTTCGGCGGAGCGGATCCCTACATTCCCATCGAGGGCGTGCGGAAGCTGGCGGATGCGGTGGCCGCCCATGACGGCGCGGAGATCCACGTCCACGAGGGCGCGGGGCACGCGTTCCACAACCACGTGGCGCCGATGTTCCACCAGCCCGAGCCCGCCGCGGCGGCCTGGGCGCTGACGCTGGACTTTCTCAGGAGGGTCTTCCCCGCTTGAGTGAGTGGTGGGGGTCGTGAGTGGTAATGACGGTTAGAACCGTCATTACCACTCACGACGGAATATGTCGGTGCCTCGCGGTAGTTTCCCCACCATGGCCACATTGGTGAGTTTTCACGCCCACCCCGACGACGAGTGCATCGTCGCGGGCGGCGTCATGCGCAAGGCCTTCGAGGAAGGCCACCGTGTCGTGCTCGTCGTCGCGACCCGGGGCGAGGTCGGCGAGGTGCCGGACGGCTTCCTCGACGAAGGAGAGGAGTTGTGGCAGCGCCGCGTCCAAGAGACGCACGCTTCGGCCGAGATACTGGGGGCCAAGCGCGTGGAGTTCCTGGGGTACACCGATTCCGGCATGATGGGCGAACCCCGCAACGACGAGCCGGGAACGTTCTGGCAGGCCGAGGTCGAGGAGGCCGCGCAGCGGCTCGCCGCGATCCTGCGCGAGGAGCAGGCCGACGTCCTGACCGTCTACGACGACAACGGCGGCTACGGGCACCCGGACCACATCCAGGTCCATCGTGTCGGCATGCGCGCGGCCGAGCTGGCGGGCACGCCGCGGGTCTACGAGGCGACGAGCAACAGTGACGAAATGCGCCGTGGCATGGAGGAGGCGGTGCGGACCGGGCAGATGAAGCCCGAGGACCTCCCCGATTTCGACGACGGCATGGAGTTCGGCAAGCCCGAGGCGATCCTCACGGCGCGGGTCGACGTGACCGAGTACCTGCCCCACAAGCGGGCCGCGATGCGCGCGCACGCCAGCCAGATCAGCGAGGAATCGTTCTTCCTCGCGATGCCCGACGAGGGTTTCGCGCAGGCGTTCGGCACCGAGTGGTTCATCCGCGCGGGCCAGGGGCCGGGCATCACCGAGACCGATCTCATGGCGGGTCTCTGACCTATGGGCATGTGCGGCGCGTATCTGCGGGTCACGTCCGGCGAACTCCGTGAACTGAGCGAGAAACCCGAGCTGTACTGGGAGTACGCCGAGAAGGCCGACGGCACCGAGCGGGCGGTGGACGTCGACAAGGCCTGGCACGCACTGTGGTTCCTGGGCGGGCGGGCCGGGTTCGAGGTCGACTTCGTGCTGGGCGGAACACTGCTAGGGGAAGCCGACAGTGACGGGCCGCCGCGGCATTTCACCGCGGACGAGGTACGGACGATCTCGGCGGAGCTGTCGCGGACCGGATTCGACCGGCTCTCACAGGGCGTCGAGCTCTCGGACTTCGAGGCCGAGGGGATCTACCCGTCGATCTGGGACAACCCCGATGCCCTGGACTACGTGCGGGGCAACTACAACAGCCTGGTCACCTTCTTCGCGGGGGCGGCGAAGGCCGGGGAGCCAGTCGTCACGATAATCACCTGACGGATTCCGCGCCGTGACTCGCGTGCTTGGAGCCGTGACTTCCGGCTCCAAGCACGTGACTTCCGGCTTCGATCACGCGAGTTCCGCGCCCAATCACGCGAGTTCGCCGCCTGGGCGCGCGCGAGCAGGAAGCACAGCAGGAGGGATCAGGCCGTCGCGGCGGTGACGTCGAGTTCGACGAGCTGCCCGGGGTAGCCGAGCTGCGCGACACCGAGCAGCGTGCTCGCGGTGGTGAAGGCCTCGCCGATCTCCGACTCGACGAACCGGTCCCACACCGCCGAAAGCACGTCGGCGTCCGGCGTCACCACGTAGATCACCGTGCGGACGACGTCGGCCGGGGTCGCCTCGGCGAAGGCGAGCGCCGCAGCGGTGTTGGCGACCACTTGGTCGACCTGGGCGAGCACATCACCCTCGACGACCTTGCCGTCTTCGGCGAGCGGGCACTGGCCGGCGAGGTGGACGTCCCGCCGCCCTTCGACGATGGTCACGTGGTGGTAGGTGGGCGTGGGGTGCAGACCGGGCGGATGGTGGCGTTGAATGGTCACGAGCCGCATCCTCATCGAACCGGCCTCGGCCGGCCAACTGGATTTCCGGGGGAACCATGCGCAGGACGATCGACTGGACCGGCGACGCGGTCACGATCATCGACCAGACCGCTCTCCCCGCGGAGTACCGCCTGCTCGAACTCCGCACGGTCGGGGAACTCGTCGACGCCATCCAGCGGCTGGCCGTCCGCGGTGCCCCGGCACTCGGCGCGGCGGGCGCGCTCGGCGTGGTGCTCGCGACCCGCGCGGCGGGTGACGTCGAGGCCGAGGCGGAACGTGTCGCCCAGGCCCGGCCTACCGCGATCAACCTGAGCTGGGGTGTCTCCCGTGCGCTCGCGAAGCTCCCGGAGGGGCCGGAAGCCGTCCTCGCCGAAGCGCTGGAAATCCTCGACGAGGACGAGCGGATCAACCACGAGGCCTCCCGGCTGGCGGCCGAAGTGGTGCTCGAAGGCTGCGAGCGGCGGCCGTTGCGGCTGCTCAGCCACTGCAACGCGGGCCGCCTCGCGACGGTCGGCTGGGGCAGCGCGCTCGGTGTCGTCTGGCACCTGCACGCCCGGGGCCTGGTCGAATCCGTGCTGGTCGACGAGACCCGGCCGCTCCTGCAGGGCGCCCGCCTGACCGCCTGGGAACTGGCCGAAGCCGGTGTCCCGTACCGGATCCAGCCCGACGGCGCGGCCGCCGCCGCGATGGCCCGCGGCCTGGTCGACTGCGTGCTCGTCGGCGCCGACCGGATCGCCGCCAACGGCGACGTGGCCAACAAGATCGGGACCTACGGCCTGGCGATCGCGGCGCGGCACCACGGGGTGCCGTTCGTGGTCGTCGCCCCTTCGTCCACTGTGGACAGCACGATGCCGGACGGCACCGGGATCGTGATCGAGGAACGCGATCCCGCCGAGGTCCTGAGCTTCGGCGGCACGAAGGTCGCGCCCGACGGCGCGGAGGTGTTCAACCCGGCCTTCGACGTGACGCCGTTCGAGCTGGTCACCGCCGTGGTCACGGAGCGGGGGGTGCTGCGGCCGTGAGCAGCTTGGCGAAGAGAGCGGCCATCTCCGCGTCGTCGTAGCTCAGCGGGAGCGTGTCGAAGTAGTAGCGGACCAGGCCGGGTTCGGTGCGCACGATCGTCCCGAACTGGATCGTCCGCCCCTTCGCCCGCACTGTCCCGCGATACTCCTGGAACTTCGTGTGCGGCCCCGCCGCCTGATCGGCCGCGAGGCGGACGTCGGTCATCGCCGCCGTCAACCTGCCGAGATAGCGCAGATGGCAGACCGGATCCGTCACCGGTGCCGTCAGTCCCGGCCCGGTTAAGGCCGGTCCCTTTCGAGGACAGTCGTCGGCGACACCGGCGAACAGCTCACGGAGGGCTTCCTGTTCGAGGGGGCGGAACCATTCCGTCCGATCGTGATAGCGCCGCCCCTGGACGACTTCGCCATCCTTGAGCACCACTCGGTAGACGGCCGGATACCGCACCATCCGGCCGCTGATCACCGCTTCGTTGGCCGCCTCGTAGAAGACGACGTCGCCGTTCACCACGATCTTGACCGGGGTGAACCGGAACGTCGGGAAGGCTCCCAGCAGCGTTCGCAGGTTGTCCTCGATGGCCGCCCTGCCTCGCACAGGCGCCGCGCTGCCCGACTCCGCGAGCGTCCCGTCCGCCGCGAAAACGGTGCCGTACAAACGAACGCGGGCTTCCCTGGTTTCCGCGGTGTCCGAGCGCATCGCCCCGAACTCCGTCTGTTTCGTGAGGAAAGCGCAGGCGGACGACGACACCGCGCCTTCGACACGATCGCCCAGCCGCTCCAGGATCGAACAAGCCTCGTCCGCTTCCGCCATCGCCGTTCCGCCTCCCGTCACCGTCACACCGAGCAGAACTGCCATCACACCAAGGAATCTCGCGACTTTTCGCACCTCTTCACCTTGGCAAGGAGACCGCGTGGAGTCGATTACCCGTCAGGTAATGCGCTCCTCACACCGCGTTTAGCCGGCTAAACGCGCCAACCGAACCGCACAGAAGCGAGAGAGAGGCGTTAGAAGGATTCCAGGCAGCACGGCTCCCGGTCGGCCGCGAACGCCGCCGTCGCCCGCGCGACCGCGCCGGCGGTCCGCTCCTTGATGCGGCCCGCCGCGGCCAGCGTGCTCGGCCGGGTCCCGCCGAGGAAGATCGCGCCGAGGTCGGTCACGTCCAGTTCGAGATCCGCGGCGTCCTCCACCCGCTTCACCTCGGCGTTCCCGTCGGCCGCGGCGGTGAGCCGCCAGTTCCCGGTGTTCCACGGGCAGAAGGCGTCACGGACGCCGAACACCAGGTCCACCGGACCGTGGTAGCGGCGGGTGGCCAGGCCGCGGTCGACGTCGACGAGCCGGAGCCACAGGGCGTCACCGGCGGACCGGGTGATGGCGCGGGGGTTGGCGAGAAGGTGGATGAGCGGTTCGTCGAGGGCGGCGAACGTCTCCAGCGTGAAGACCAGGTCGTAGTCGAGCAGGTAGCGGTACAGCGTCGCGTACGCCTCCGGGGTGGTCGCGACGAGTTCCTGCACGGTCAGTGTGCCGCGCGGGCCTTCTTCGTTCCAGTCGTTCTTCAGCCGGAAGATCGCGTAGCCGTCCGGCAGGACGGCGAACTTCAGCGCGGTCGCGCCGTGGCGCCGGTACTCCGGGTCGTCGAGCAGGAATTCCCAGGTCGACTCGAGTCTGCCGAGCGCGCCGACCCGTTGCGGCGCTTCCTTTTCGTAGATCGCCTTGATCAGCGGGATCGCCTGCTCGCGGCCGACTTCGCGGACCCGCTCGGCTTCGAGTTCGACGCCGGGCCGGTACGCGGACTTCGCGCGCACCTTCGCGCGGTAGAACTGCGTCGCGAGGCCGTAACCGAAGCGCGGATAGATGATCGCTTCGGACGCCCACAGCGCGGCGATCGGTTCGCCGCCGTTCTCGTGCAGGCCGTGCAGCTGCTCCCGCATGATCCGCGTGAGCACACCCCGCCTGCGGTGCCCCGGCGCGACACCGACCGACGTCACCGCGGCGAGCGGCGTCTGCCCGGCACCGGGAACGGTGATCTCGCGGGTGAGCAGTTCACCCGTTCCGATGAGGTCGTCGCCGTCGAACACCCCGTGCGTACGGTCCGGCTCGAACACCAGCTCTTCGCGGTGTTTCAACCCTTCCGTGGGATCGGTGAGGAAAGCGCTCGCGAGCAACTCCGCGAACGCGGACAGGTCGTCGGTGGTCAGGGTGCGGATGGTCAAGTTGTCATCGCTCACTCAGCCGTCCTACGCCCCTTCACCGACGACCGCCACGTATTAAAAGGCGAAGTTCAGGGCCGGGGCCCGATCACCTCGCCCTTCTCCTTGACCTCGATGGCCATCGCGGGACACGAATCCGCCGCGTCGAGCACGACCTCGTCCGGATCCACCTCGCTCTTCGTCACCGTCGCCGTGGCGCCTTCGAGTTCGAAGACCTCCGGCACCAGCGAAGCGCACATCCCCGAGCCGATGCACGTTCCGCCATCGACCTCGACTTTCCAGCTCATGGTCACCATCCGATCGGCATGGAGCGGGGCCCCCGCACCAGCATCTGCGTCTTCCACACGATATCGCCGTCGAGGCGCAAGCCGGGAAGATCGCGCAGCAACGCCCGCAAAGCCTCCTGCAGTTCCAGCCTGGCCAGCGGCGCGCCGAGGCAGTGGTGCACGCCGTGCCCGAAACCGAGGTGGGGATTGGCCTCCCGGTCGAACCGGAGGGTTTCCGCCGAGGTGAACTGGAGCGCGTCCCGGTTGGCGGCGCCGATCGCGACCATCACCGGTTCGCCTTCCTTCACCAGTACGTCACCCACATGGACGTCCTCGGTGGCGTAGCGGGCGAATCCGGCTCCGGCACCCAGCGGGATGAACCGCAGCAGTTCCTCGACCGCCGCCGGGATCAGGTCCAGGTCCGCGCGCAGGCGGGCCAGCTGTTCCGGCTGTTCGAGCAGGGCGTAGACGAAGTTGGGGATCTGACTCGCGGTGGTCTCGTGCCCGGCGATCAGGATGCCGATGCACATGTCGACCAGTTCCAGCTCGCTCAGCTTGTCCCGCACGTCGCGCGCTTCGATCAGCGCGGTCATCAGATCGTCCTGCGGCTGGGCGCGGTGCTCTTCGACGAGCACGTGCATGTACGCCCGCAGCTCCTCTTGGTTGGCCATCATCTGTTCGGTGGTCAGCGGGCTGGTCGACAGCGCGGCGTCGCTCCACACGCGGAACTTCGGCCGGTCCTCGACGGGGACGCCGAGCAGTTCGCAGATCACCGCGACCGGGATCGGCAGCGCGTAGTCCTCGACCAGATCCGCGGGCTGCCCCTTGGCCTTCATGTCCTCGATCAGCCCCGCCGCCAGCTCCGCGACCCTCGGCCGCAGCAGTTCGACGCGGCGCATGGTGAACGCCTTCGCGACCAGCGTGCGCAGCCGCGTGTGGTCCGGCGGGTCCATGCTCAGGATCCCGCCGGGCCGCCTGCCCGGCGCCATCCGCGGCTCGTCCCGGTCCGTGGCCATCGCGCGGGAAAACCGCCGGTCACCCAGGACGAAACGCGCGTCGGCGTACCGCACCGCGAGCCAGGCGGGCTCCCCATGCGGCAGGCGGACGCGGAGCATGCCCTCGGCGTCGCGGGCGGCGGCGTAGGCCTCGTTGAGTTCGAGCCCCGCGTCCTCGTTGAACGGGTAAGCGACGAATTCGGCTTCAGTGGTGGTCATTTGTCCGGAAACCCCCCGGCTCGGCGGTTTGTAAGCGGCTGCTTACAACGCTAACCATGATCACGGACAGCGTCAATGCGCCTACCGTGCGACGTACCGTTAACCTGAGCCCGATGACGGAAGAACCGCAGGTCCGCAAGCGGGACGCGGCCGCGACGAGGGCCGCCCTGCTCGACGCGGCGGCGGCCCTGTTCGCCGAGCGCGGTTTCGACCGGACGACCGTGCGCGACATCGCGAAACTCGCCGGGGTCAACCAGGCGCTGCTGTTCCGCTACTTCGGTTCGAAGGACGCGCTCTTCGAGGAGGTCCTGGCGCGCGGCGGACGCGAGCAGATCGCCACCACCCCACCGGACGAACTGCTCGGCACGGCGTTGCGCAGCATGCTGGAGTCCGACACCGGCCGCGACCGCACCCTCGACGCCTACCTGCGCTCGACCGGGCACGACAGCGCCGCGGGCGCGGTCCGCCGCCAGCTCGGCGAGGAGTACGCGAAGGTGCTGGCCACGCTGACCGACGCCGACGACGCCGACCTGCGGGCGGATCTCATCCTGGCCTGGCTGCTCGGGATCGGCCTGGTCCGCGAGATCACCGGCAAGGAACCGCTGGCCAGCGCGGATCCCGACGACGTCTGCCGTCTCGTGCTCGGCGCGGCCCGGACGCTGCTGGAACGCAGCGGGTAATTCGGTCGCCGACCGCGCTCCCCTGTTCTACGGTCGCCTCCGTGACCTCGTTCCCACCCGCCGGCACCGAAGCCGAGTTCCGCGCTCTGACCAGGCAAGACCTGCTCCCGGCGGTGACCTCGCTGACCGGGTCGCTCGGTCTCGGCGACGTCGTCCCGTTCACCGAAGGCTCGCTGCCGGTCTATGCCGTCGGCGACGACTTGGTGCTCAAGCTCTTCCCGCCGGTGTACCTCGACGAACTCGCCACCGAGCGGACGATGCTCGAAGTCCTGCACGGAAAACTGCCGATCCCGACGCCCGCCGTGCACGGCGTCGGCGAGCGGGACGGCTGGGGTTACGTCCTCATGGAGCGCCTGCGCGGCGAGACGCTGAAGGACGCCTGGCCGAAACTGTCCACAGAGGACAAACACCGGCTCGCACCGGAACTCGGGGAGGCGTTGGCCGCCCTGCATTCCCTGCACGATCCTCGGCTCGACGTCCTGGATCCGCCGGACTGGACCGTGTTCCTCGCCAAGCAGCGGGCGAACGCCGTCGAACATCACCGCCGGACCGGACTCGGGGAAAGCTGGATCGGGCAGATCCCGGCGTTCCTCGATTCCGTCGAACTGGGCAGCCCGCCCGTCGTCCCGCTGCACACCGAATTCATGCGCGACCACGTCATGGTCACCCACGACGGCGAACACCCTCGCCTGACCGGTCTCTTCGACTTCGAACCCGCGATGCGCGGCGCGGCCGAGTACGACTTCGTCGCCGTCGGACTGTTCGTTTCCGGTGGTGACAAGGACTTTCTGCGGCGACTGCTCACCGGGTACGGCAGCACGCCGGACGAGGAATTCTCCCGGCGCTGCCTGGCGTATGCGCTTTTGCACGTCTACAGCAATTTCACCTGGTACCTCAAGGTTCTTCCGGCGCCGGAAGAACCGACGCTGGAGAACCTCAGCCGGATTTGGTGGTAGTCCACGTCACCGGCACGGCCTCCGGACCGCGGATCGAAAGCGGCGGCCGCCAGACGATGTCCGAAGCGGGAACCGCGAGATCCAGTCCGGGCAGCCCGTCGAGCAGGGTCCGGAACGCGATCTCCCCTTCGAGCCGGGCGAGCGCGGCGCCGAGGCAGAAGTGGAGTCCGTGCCCGAAGCCGAGTTGCGGCGCGTTCCGGCGGCGGATGTCGAACCGCGACGCGCCGGGAAAGGCGCTCTCGTCCCGGTTCGCCGCACCGGTGTGCGCCAGCACGGCCTCGCCGCGCCGGACCAGTCCGCCGCTCAGCTCGACGTCCTGCAGCGCGACCCGCAGCAGCGACGCGTCGGCAGGGCCGTCGAACCGCATGATCTCTTCGACGGCGCCCGTGGTCAGCTCCGGATCCGCGCGCAACGCGGCGAACTGGTCCGGATTCCGGGACAGCAGCACGATCCCGGTCGCGATCAGGCTGACCGTGGTCTCGTGCCCGGCCAGCAGGAGCTGGGTGGCCAGGTCGATCAACTCGGCCTCGGTGAGCCTGTCGCCGTCCTCGTCGCGGGCGTGCACGAGGACGCTCAGCAGATCCTCGCCCGGGGTCACCCGCTTGACGGCGACGAGGGCCGCCATGTCCTCCGCCCCGTCACGCCGGGCCTGTGCCACTTCGGCCGGGCTGTACGCCATCGGCGTGACGATCACCCGCGACCACTGACGGAACCGCTCCTTGCCTTCGAACGGGACACCGAGGATCTCGCACATCACCGACGTGGGCAGCGGGAAGGCGAACGTCTCCACCAGATCCACCGGCGGACCGTGTTCGGCCATCGCGCGCAGGAGATCGTCGGCGATCTCCTGGATCCGGGGCCGCAGCGCGGCGATCCGGCGGACGGTGAAGGCCTGTGCCGACAGTTTCCGCAGCCGCGTGTGGTCCGGCGGGTCCATGTTCAGGATGCTGTGCTCGCCGGTGGAGAAGTCGCCCGGCTCGATGAGGCACGGCGCGCCGGGGGCGAGCAGATCCCGGGAGAACCGCGTGTCGGAGAAGATCAAGCGGACGTCGTCGTACCTGGTCACGAGCCAGCCTTCGCAGCCGCTCGGGAAGACGACCTTGGACATCGGCGGATACTCGGCGTAGATCTCGCCCATCGGGGTCGCGGGATCGTCCTTCGCGGCGGGATAGGTGGCTGTCATGGGCCGATGATGAGCGGGGGAACCCGGCACCGGAAGCTTCCGGCCGTTCACCCGCCCGAAGAGCCGAAGATCCTTCTCATACCGTGATAATCGCTAAGGCAGTGCGCGCCGGAGCAGTTCGGCCAGATGCAGCGCGCGACGCCCGTCCAGCTGCTCGATCTGGGTCCGGCAGCTGAAGCCGTCCGCGACCACCTCGGTGCCCTCGGCCGCGGCCCGGATCGCGGGCAGCATGCGATCCTCGGCGCAGGCGACGGAGACGTCGTAGTGCCCGCGTTCGAAACCGAAGTTGCCCGCCAGTCCACAGCAGCCGGAATCCATTGTGGAATTGTGGACACCCGCGGCGCGCATCGCGGCCTCGTCGGCGCCGAAGCCGAGCACGGCATGCTGATGACAGTGGACCTGGCTGAGCGTTTCGACGTCCAGCGACCGGAATTCGAGCGGTGAGTCCTCGACGAGTTCGGCGAACGTCCTGGTCTGAGCGGCGAGCAGTTCCGCGACCGGGTCGCCCGGCAGCAGGGCCTCCAGGTCACCGCGGAAGAGGGCGGTGCAGCTCGGCTCCAGCCCGGCGACCTGGTAACCGGCCCGCAGATACGGTTCGAGCACGGAAAGCGTGCCGCGCAACACCTTCTTCGCGGTGTCGAGCTGTCCGGTGGACACCCAGGTGAGGCCGCAGCAGACACCGCGGTCGGGCAGGACGACGTCGTAGCCCGCCGCGGTGAGCACCTCGGCCGCGGCGTCGAGGACGTCCGGGGTCAGGTAGTTGTTGAAGGAGTCCGGCCACAGCACCACCGGCCGGGCTCCGGTCGCCCAGCGCCGGAGATCCTCGCGCCGCTTGGTGAACGGCAGCGGGGCGAAGGTCGGCAGGTCCCGTTCCGGCGCGATCCCGCCGAGTCGTTTCAGCAGACCTGAGAACCGGCGCGACATCGTGTTCGCCAGCCGCGGCGCCAGCGCGGCGGCGCGCAGCCACAACGGCAGCCAGCCCATCGAGTAGTGCGACGCCGGGCGCAGCCGCCCCTTGTGGTGGTGATGCAGGAATTCCGCCTTGTAGGTCGCCATGTCGACATCGACGGGGCAATCGGACAGGCAGCCCTTGCACGACAGGCAGAGATCCAGTGCCTCGGCGACCTCCTTCGAGCGCCAGCCGTCGGTGATCAGTTCACCGTTCACCATCTCGGCGAGCAGATGCGCGCGGCCCCGCGTCGAGTGCTTCTCCTCGCGGGTGGCGCGGTAACTCGGGCACATCACGCCGGCACCGGTGGTGTTGCGGCATTTCCCGACGCCGACGCAGCGCCGCATCGCCTGCCCGAAGCTCCCCCGATCCTCCGGGTACGCGAGCGCGGTGACGTCTTCGAGGTCCAGCGGCGCGCGCCGGACGCGGAGGTCGGCGTCGACCGGCCTCGGGTCGACGAGGATGCCGGGGTTCATCTTGCCCGCCGGATCGAAGATCCCCTTGAACCGCGCGAAAAGCGCGAGGATCTCGGGGCTGTACATCCGGGGCAGCAGTTCCGAACGGGCCTGCCCGTCGCCGTGTTCTCCGGACAGCGAGCCGCCGTGCGCGGCGACGAGATCCGCCGCCTCTTCGAGAAAGGACCGGAACCCGGCGATCCCTCGCGGGGAAAGCAGGTCGAAGTCCAGCCGCAAATGCAGGCAGCCCTCACCATAGTGGCCGTAGACGACGCTCTTGCGGCCGTGCCGTCGCATGAGTTCCTTGAACTCGCGCAGGTAGGCGCCAAGACGTTCGGGCGGGACGGCGGCGTCTTCCCAGCCCGGCCATGCCTCCTCGCCCCCGGCGAGCCGCGTCGCGAGACCGGCGCCCTCCTCCCGGATGCGCCACAGCCGCTTCTGCGCGGCGGCGTCGTCCAGCAGCGCGGCGCCGGTCAGGGCGCCGCGCAGTCCGTCGATCAGGCCGCGCGCCTTGTCCGGGTCGGCCATCTCGACGAACAGCCAGGCACCACCGGGCGGCAGGCCCTCGGCGCGGCCGGGTTCCAGCAAGGCGACGAGGTCCGCGTCGACACCTTCGACGGTGAGCGGCGACCAGGGCAGGATCGCCGGGACGGCGTCGGCGGCGGCGATGTCGGACCCGAAACCGAGCACGGCGAGCACTTTGCGCTTCGGGACCTCGGCGAGGGAGACCGTCGCCTCCAGCACGGTGACACAGGTGCCCTCGCTGCCGACCAGCGCCTTGGCGACGTCGAAACCGTTCTCCGGCAACAGGTGTTCCAGTCCGTACCCCGACACCCGCCTGCCGAAGGTGGACAGTTCGGTGCGCAGTAACGCCAGATTGTCCCGGACGAGCGCGCGGAGTTCCGAAAAGACCCGGCCCTCCGTACCCGGCCTGGCCGCCCGTGCGTCCACTTCGGACGGTGAGGTCGGGCCGACGGTCAGCCGGGTGCCGTCGTAGAGCAGGACGTCCAGTTCGCGGACGACGTCGACCGTGCGCCCGTAGGCGACCGAATGCGAACCGCACGCGTTGTTGCCGATCATCCCGCCGATCGTGCAGCGGGAATGCGTCGACGGATCGGGGCCGAACCGGAGGCCGTGCGGCGCGGCGAGTGCCTGGAGGTGATCGAGGACGGTCCCGGGGGCCACCCTCGCCGTCCGCGCGACGGGATCGAGGTCGAGGACGCCGCCGAGATGACGCGAGGTGTCGATCACGACGCCCGGCCCGCAGGAGTTGCCCGCGACGCTGGTGCCGCCGCCGCGGGCGATCACCGGCAGCCCCGCCTCCCGGCAGGCGGCGACGGCCGCGATCACGTCGTCGACGTTCCGCGGCAGCACCACGCCCTGGGGCACGTGCCGGTAGTTGGAGGCGTCGGTCGTGTACAGGGCCAGTGTCGCGGCGTCGGCCAGGATCTCCACGGGTCCATTCAAGACAACCGAGGCCGGAAACGCATCGGTGAACCTCTCCGTACGGGTGTGTCGGAAACCACGTCCGGTGTGCGATCGTGAGCGCGTGACGGCGAAACGCCAGGTCGCGGAGGAACTCGCCGCCGAGCACAGCGCGGTGCTCGGCGGGCTTCTGCGCGAGCGTGAAGCGCTGCTCGCCACCCTCGACAGGGTCGCGGCGCTCAACGGGACCGCGCGGCTGATCCGCGAATCCATCGGCACGCATTCGGGTTTCGTCGCCGAGATCACCGCCCCCGAGGAGGCGGTGATCCGCTGGATGTCGGGCACCCGCACGGACGCGCTGCAGGACCTCGCCGTGCCCATCGGCCAGGGCATCGGCGGCCGGGTGCTGGCGCTGGGCAGGCCGGTCCGGGTCAACGACTACGTCAGCTCGCCGAGTATCACCCACCAGTTCGACGCGCAGGTCCGCGGCGAGGGCCTGGCCGCGATGATCGCCGTCCCGATCGTGAACGGGACCGAGACCGTCGCGATCGCGTACGCCGCCATGCGCGAGCGCCGCGATTTCGGTGACGACGCGGTCAAGTCGCTCGAGGCCATCGCGGGTGAGGCGGGCCGGGCGCTGAAACTGGCGTCGGTCGCCGAGGCCGACCGCGCGACGGCGCTGTCCGCCGAACGGCTCCGGATGCAGAGCGCCTTGCACGATTCGGTCGGTGCGCTGCTGTTCTCCATCGGCGTCCAGGTCCGGAACCTGCACGAGGACATCAGTGACAACCCGGCGCTCGAATCGCGGCTGCGGCGGCTGGAAGGCGACGTTTCGGCCGCGTCACGGGCGCTGCGCGAATCGCTGCTGGCGCTGTCGGAGTCCAGTCCGGAACGCGCGCTGCCGGTGGAACTGGCCGAGCACTGCCGCTCGTTCCAGGCCCGCTGCGGGGTCCCGGCGCGGTTCGTCCAGCTCGCCCCGGTGCCGCGGCTGGACGCCGAGCGCACCGGGCTGCTGGTGGCGGCCGTCCGGGAAGGTCTGCTCAACGTCGAGAAACACGCCGACGCGCTGTCGGTCGTGGTCAGCCTGCTGCCCAGCGAAGACGGCGTGCAGGTGGTCGTCGCCGACGACGGGGCCGGTCACCGGGGCGAGGAACCCGGGCCCGGCACCGGGATGGGCCTGCGCTCGCTGGCCGAACGCGCCGCGCGGCTCGGCGGCCGGGTCAGCCTGGTCCGGGACGACGACGATGGGTGCACGCTGCGCGCCTGGGTACCGGAACCGTGCCGGCGCCGGTGACCGTCCTCGTCGTTGACGACCATCCGGTGGTCCGCGACGGGGTGAGCCTGCTGCTGCGCTACGACCCGGCGATGACCGTCGTCGGCTCGGCCGAGACCGGCCGGGCGGCGATCCAGCGGGCGGCCGAGCTGAAACCGGTGCTGATCCTGCTGGACCTGCGGTTGCCGGACATGCTCGCGCCCGAGGTCATCGCCGAACTCCGGCGCGTGCATCCGGCCGGGCGGATCGTGGTGTTCACCGCGCACGGCGACCATCAGGGGGTGCGGGCCGCACTGGACTCCGGCGCGCACGGCTGCCTGCTCAAGGACGTCGCCGGGACGGATCTGGTGGCGGCGTTGCGGCAGGTGCTCAAGGGTGAACGCGTCGTCGATCCGCGGATCTTCCCGGACGACGGCCAGCGATCCGACGCGCTTGCCCGCAGCGGCCTGACGCGGCGCGAGTACGAGGTTTTACGACTCGCCGCGCAGGGTCAGACGAATCCGGAGATCGCGGAGTCGACCGGGCTGGCGCGGAACACGGTGAAGACCTACCTGCAGTCCGCGCTGCACAAACTCGGTGCCCGCAACCGGGTTGAAGCCATCGGCAAGGCCTCCGAAGCCGGCCTCCTGTAACCCGCGTTTAGTCCTCTGGATGCGGTACTTCGACGCCGAACTACCGCATCCAGAGGACTAAATGCGGTAGTTGCCGTTTCGTAGCCGGGTGGGTCTCCAGGTGGGGGTGACGCGACGGAGGGTGCCCACGCAGGATGACCGCCACCGATCGTGACTCGCGTCACACGAACGGAGGAGGCGGCTTGCTGAGTGTCCGTGATCTTGAGGTGCGGTACGGCCGATCGGTGGCCGCACTGCACGGGGTCGACCTCGACGTTTCACCCGATGGAGTACTGGCCGTCCTCGGCAGCAACGGCGCCGGGAAATCGACCCTGCTGCGGACCATCTCCGGGACGCTGCGCATGCACCGGGGCTCGGTTTCGGCCGGTGAGGTCCGCTACGACGGCAAGCCGCTGACCAGGCTCGACCCCGCCCGCATCGTCGGTCTCGGCGTCGTCGGTGTCCCCGAAGGACGCCAGGTCTTCGCGCGGATGACGGTCGAGGAGAACCTGCGCGCGGGCGGGATCGGCGCCCGCTCCCCCGAGCAGCGCGCCGCCGCGAGGAAACGCGTCGACGAGCTCTTCCCGGTCCTGTCCGAACGCGCCAAACAGCGCGCCGGCCTGCTTTCCGGCGGCGAGCAGCAGATGCTCGCGATCGGCCGCGCGCTGATGTCCGGACCGCGGCTGCTGCTGCTCGACGAACCCTCGCTCGGTCTCGCGCCGAAGATCGTCGAGCGGATCGGCGACATCATCCGCGAGATCCACGACCAGGGCACCGCGGTCGTCCTGGTCGAGCAGAACGCCGTGATGGCGTTGCGGGTGGCCGACCACGCGATCGTCCTCGAAGTCGGCCGGGTCGCCCTGTCCGGCACCACGGCCGAACTCGCCGCGAGCGAGGACGTCCAGCGGCTCTACCTCGGCGGCCACGCCGAATCCCAGGCCACCGCCGAAGCCGAAGCGGCCGACGCCCGCGAGCAGCTGGCGGGCCGGAGCCTGTCGAGGTGGGCCGGATGACGCCGCCGGAGTTGCACGTCGAGAACGTGACCCTGCGCTTCGGCGGGATCCGGGCCCTCGACGACGTCTCCTTCACCGTCGGCTCCGGTTCGCTGCACGCGCTCATCGGCCCGAACGGCGCCGGGAAGTCCAGCTGCTTCAATGTGATCAGCGGGCTCTACCGGGCGAACAGCGGCACTGTCCGGCTCGGCGACACCGTCCTTTCCGGACTCCCGCCCCATCGGCTGGCAGGCCTCGGCGTCGGCCGGTCGTTCCAGAACGCCGCGCTGTCCCCCGGCTCGACCGTGCTCGACAACGTCATGCTCGGCCGCCAGTCGCTGACCAAGGGCGGCTTCCTCGCCTGCGGCCTCCGGCTGCCGTGGACGGTCCGGGCCGAACGGCGGCATTCCGCGCGCGCCAAGGAGATCTGCGACTTCCTCGGGATCGGCGCGCTGGTGGACCTCCCGGTCGGCGCGCTGCCCTACGGCGCGGTGAAACGCGTCGACCTCGCCCGCGCCCTCGCCGTCGAACCGGTCCTGCTGCTGCTCGACGAACCCGCGGCCGGGATGAACGCGACCGAGACCGCCGGACTGGCCGGGACGATCCGCGACATCTCGAGCGGACTCGGCATCTCGATTCTGCTCGTCGAACACGACATGGGGCTGGTGATGGGCATCGCGGACCGGGTCACCGTCCTCGACTTCGGCAGGCGCATCGCCGACGGGACCCCCGCCGAGGTCCAGTCGGATCCGGACGTGATCAAGGCATACCTCGGCACGGAGGCCAGCGCGTGAACACTTTTGTGCAGCTCGTCGTCAACGGACTCGGCAAGGGCGCGGTGTTCGCGTTGCTGGCGCTGGGTTTCGTGATCATCTTCAAGGCCACCGAAGTGGTCAACTTCGCGCACGGCTCGCTCGTGCTCTTCGGTGGCTACCTGGTCGTGGTCACCAGGGAATCCCTCGGCTGGGCGGGTGCGTCACTGGTCGGCATCGCCTCGGCCGGACTGCTCGCCCTGCTACTGGAACGACTCCTGCTGTCCCGTTCGCGGCACGCGGACGCGAACAGCCTGGCGCTGCTGACCATCGGCGTCGATGTGATCGTCACCGAGGAGATCGTCCGGCGCCTCGGCGTCACGTTGCCGTTCCTCGGCGACGCCTGGGACGCGCGGCCGTTCCAGCTCGGCGGGATCACCTTGTTCCGCACGCAGCTGGTCGCACTGCTCGTCGCCGCCGTGCTGATCACCGCGTTCACCCTCGCGTTCAAGTACTCGAACTGGGGTATCGCGATGCGGGCGCAGGCCGAGAACCGCGAAGCCGCCGCGCTGATGGGGATCCGCAGCTCCCGGGTGACGGCGACGGCGTGGGTCGTCGCCGGGCTGCTCGCCGGGGTCGCGGTGCTGTTCATCGCCACCCAGGACTTCTCGGGCGCGGGACTGTCCCGCGGCACGCATTCCATCGCGCTCGCGGCGTTCCCCGCGGCCATCCTCGGCGGGCTGGACTCGACAGCGGGCGCGGTGGTGGGCGGGCTGGTCGTCGGGCTCGTCGAAGCTCTTTCGGCGCAGTACGTGTCGTTCGACTTCTCCAAGAGCGCGGTCTTCCTGGTGATGCTCGTGGTCCTGGTGGCGCGGCCGTCGGGGTTGTTCGGGACGAGGGAGAGCACCCGTGTCTGACACCGCCGTGAAAACGCCGCCCGCCGCACCGCCGACGCCTCCCGTGAAACGCGATCGGGGTCGGCTGTTCAAGGCGCTGGCCTGGATCGCGCTGCTCGTCGTCCTGCTCGCGATTCCGCTCTACCTCGACGCCGCCTGGCTGAAGGCCGGGCAGTACATGATGATCGGCGGGGTCGGCGCGATCGGGCTGACGCTCTTGGTCGGGCAGGCCGGGCAACTGTCGCTGGCGCACGCGTTCTTCCTGCTGGCGGGCGCGACCGGGTACACCGTCCTTTCCGGACCGACCGACGACGAGCGCGTGTCCGGGCTGGGCCTCGACCCGGGCTTGTCGCTGGTCGGCGCGGTGGTCATCACGGCGGTGCTCGGGCTGGCGTTCGCGCCGGTCTCCGGACGGCTTCGCGGGATCTACCTCGGTGTCGCGTCGCTGTCCCTGGTGTTCCTGGGACTCTACTTAGGACAGTCCGCCGAGCGGCTGACCGGCGGGACGTCGACGGGGCGCACCCCCGAACCGTTCTCCCTGTTCGGCTTCCCGTTCACCAACGGTGGTCCCGAGATCGTCCTGCTGGGCGTGCCGATCCGGCAGGCGGAACGGCTCTGGTACCTCTTCCTGCTGCTGACCGTGCTCGCGTTCGTCGTCGCCCGCGCGGCGGTCTCCAGCCGGGTCGGGCGGTCGTGGCGGGCGGTGCGGGACAACGAGGCCGCCGCGTCGGTGATGGGCGTCAGCGTCACCAGGGCCAAGGCGGGCGCGTTCGCGGTCTCCTCGGCGTACGCGGGACTCGCGGGCGCGATGACCGTGCTGTGGTTCGACATCCTCAAACCCGACGAAAGCGAATTCGGCACCTACGGCATCAACGTCTCCATCGCCTTCCTGGCCATGGTGATCATCGGAGGACTCGGTTCGGTACCCGGCGCGCTGGTGGGCGCGCTGATCGTCAACGGGCTGCCGCAGGTGCTTTCGCTGTACTCCGCCGACCTCGGCTGGTTCTCCGGGACCGGCGACGGCGCACTGACCCCGATCCTGGTCAGCTCCTTCGTCTACGGCGCCGCGATCATCCTCGTGGTGCTCTTCGAACCGGGTGGGCTCGCCGCGATCGGCCGCCGGCTCACCCGGCGTCTCACCCCCGCTAGAAAACCTCATCTTCCAGAGGAGCAAGGCATATGAAGCGCACATATCCGGCCGTCGCACTGGCGGCGGTCCTCGCCCTCGCGGCGTGCAGCACGAAGGCGGGCGACTCGGGGTCCTCGGGGGCGGACGGCTCGGGGGTCAAGGCCGGCAAGGGAGTGACGGCTTCGGAGATCACGCTCGGCGTGATGACCGACAAGACCGGGGTGTTCAAGAACCTCGGACTCGGCATCACGCAGGGGAACGAGTTGTGGGCCAAGGACTTCAACGACGCGGGCGGGGTGTGCGGGCGCAAGGTCAAACTGGAGACCGTCGATCACGGCTACAAGGCCGACACGGCGAAGACGCTGTATCCGCAGATCGAGCCGAAGGTGCTCGGGTTCGTCCAGTTGCTCGGTTCCCCCGTGGTCGCCGCGCTGAAGCAGAACATCGCGGCGGACAAGACCGTCGCCGCGCCCGCGTCCTGGTCTTCGGAACTGCTCGACAACCAGTACGTGATGATCGTCGGGACGACCTACGACCTGGAGATCATCGACGGGCTGTCGTACCTGCAGGAGAAGGGCCTGGTGAAGGACGGCGACACGATCGGGCACGTCTACATCGACGGTGAGTACGGCAAGAACGGCCTGCGCGGCTCGCAGTTCTACGCCAAGAAGCACAATCTGACGGTCAAGGAGGTCAAGGTGACCTCGACCGACAACGACCTCACCAACATCGTCACCGGGCTCAAGGGCGCCGGGGTGAAGTCCATCGTCCTGACCACCACCCCGGCGCAGACCGGATCCGCGCTCGCGGCGAACAAGGCGCTCGGGCTGAACGTGCCGGTGCTCGGCAACAACCCGACGTTCGACCCGGTGCTGCTCAAGAGCCCGGCCGCGAACGCGCTGGACAAGCTGACGATCGTCGCCAGCAGTGTCCCGTTCTCCGCCGACATCCCGAAGGCCAAGGACGTCGCCTCGAAGTACAAGGCCGCGTACAAGGAGACCCCGAACGGCGGGATCCCCTACGGCTACGCGGTCGGCGAGGTGTGGGGCGCGGTGCTCAAGAAGGCGTGCGAGAACAAGGACCTCACCCGGGAGGGCATCGCCGCGGCGCTGAAGCAGACGACGTCGGCAAGTACGGAGGACCTGGTGGCGGCACTGGACTTCTCGAAGGCGGGCACCCCGGCGACGCGCCAGGTGTACGCGGCGACGCCGGACGCGTCGGCCGAGGGCGGGGTCCGCTACGTCAAGCCGCTGTTCGAGGCTCCCGAGGCGAAGGAGTACGTGGCCCCGCACCAGAAGTGAGGCGGGCTTCGGCGAGTGCGTTCGCTTCGGCCAGCGGTGTGGTGCCGTTGGCCGAAGCGGCGTCGAGGATCCTTCGCGTGGTCGCTTCCAGTGTCTCGACCCGGTCGAGCGCCTCGGTGTGCGTGAGGTTCTCCTTTTCGCGGCCGAGGGTGTAGACGACTCCCCCGGCGCTCGCGACGAAATCCGGGATCCACAGCACCCCTTGCGCGGCAAGGACGGGGGCGACCGCGTCCTCGGTGAGCTGGTTGTTGGCCGGGCCGACCACCAGCGGAGCGGCGACCTCGGTGGCGGGGCCGAACACGCCGCCGACGGCGGCCGGGATCAGGACGTCGGCCCGGAGCCCGAGCACCTGCTCCGGCCGGACCCGGCGGAGTCCTTGTTCACCGGCGGCACGGAGCCGTCGTTCGTCCACATCGGACACGGTGACGTCGGCGCCCCGCTCGGCCAGTGCGGCGGCCAGATGCGCGCCGACGGAGCCGTATCCGCTGATGACCACTTTCCGGCTCTTCATCGAGGCGTCACCGAAGACCGCCCGGGCTCCCGCCCGCAACGCGGCGAGCACCCCGGCGGCGGTCGGCCCGCTCGAAGATCCGGTGCCGCCGTGCTCTTCGGGCACGCAGAACGCGTGCGGCGTCCGCTCACGCAGCACGAGCATGTCGTCGGGACCGGTTCCGACGTCCGGACCCGCGAGATACGCGCCGTCGAGTGACGCGATGAGGTCGGCGTGATCGAGCAGGATCTCGCGCCGTAGCCCGGGGCCGGGTACCCGGTCGAGCGCGACGACGCTCTTGCCGCCGCCGAAGTCCAGCCCCGCGACCGCGCATTTGCGGGTCATCGCCGCGGACAGCCTCAGCACGTCGTCGATCGCGTCGCGGAGGCCCGGGTAGACCTTGAACCGGCACCCGCCGACGGCCGGGCCGAGCGTGCGCGAGTGCACCGCGACCATCGTGGTCACCCCGGACCGGCGCCCGCGCCGGACGACGACCTGCTCCCAGTTCTGTACGGACATTCCGCTTCCCTCCACGCATTCAGTCGGCTTGATGCGCTGAAGCTAGGCTGATCTTCAAGCTGATGGTCGATCTGGCGAACGATATTCGGCAGAGCGAAGAAAGGAACGGGCGTGGACGAACTTGATTCGGCGATCATCCGGGAACTCCAGGCGGATGCGCGGCAGTCGAACCGCGACATCGCCCGCAAGGTCGGCGTCGCGCCGTCGACCTGCCTCGAACGGACGAGGCTGCTGCGCGAACGCGGCGTCATCCGCGGCTATCACGCGGACATCGACCTGCGGAGCCTCAACCGCGGCGTGCAGGCGATGGTGTCGGCGCAGGTGCGGCCGCTGAGCCGGGAGGTGATCGACGGCTTCCAGCGTTCGGTGGCGGAATTGCCGGAGGTCCTTTCGGTGTTCGTCACCGCCGGCAGTGACGATTTCCTGATCCACGTCGCCGCACAGGACGTCGATCAGCTCCACGCGTTCCTGGTGGATCGGCTGTCGAAGCGCAAGGAGATCGTCGGCTTCCGCAGTTCGATCATTTTCCGGCATCTGCGCAAGACCGAGCTGGAACCGCTGCCGCGACGAATACCGGGAGAGAACCCGTAGGGGTGAGCACCCGTTCACCCTTGAATTCGCGACTCGCCACCCCTAAGTACGCCCGAAATCCAAGACTTCGCATCGGAGAAGACGGAAACTGTCGGGGGTATGGGTTTGACTGTTCTTCAGCGGACCAGAAAGGAGGCACGCCATGGACGTTCGGACAGAGCTGAACCATCGTGAGCGGGCCACCCTGAGAGCCGTGGCCGAGGGCCACGCCGAGATCAGCTGCAGCTGCGAGCCGGACCTGTTCGTCGACGGCCTCGCCTGCTGCGACCAGCACACCGCGCACCGCCTCGCCCATCTCGGCCTGGTGGTGGCCGCCAGGGTCGGGCGCTGGGGCGAACGCGTGCCCGCCCTGCTCACCCAGGCGGGGGCGAGGGCACTAGGGGTCGCCGCACCGGAGTTCGCCGCGTAAAACGGGTTGCCGAAGCGTTTCCCCGGCGCCACGCTTTGCCGATGCGTGTCTTCCTGGAGACCGAGCGGCTCCTGCTGCGGCAGTTCACCGGCGGCGACGTCGACGACCTGTTCGCGCTCTACGACGATCCCGAAGTGATGCGGTACCTCAATGGGGGCGAACCCGCCGACAGGGCGGAGATCGAAAACCACGACCTTCCCGCCTTTCTCGCTTACTACGAGCGTTTCCCCGGTTACGGGTTCTGGGCGGCGATCGAGAAATCCAGCGGGACTTTCCTGGGGTGGTTCCATTTCCGCCCGCTGCGCGGTCATCACACCGACGATCCGGAACTGGGTTACCGGCTGAACCGGTCTTCCTGGGGCAAGGGGTATGCGACCGAAGGCTCGCTCGCGATCTTGGAAAAGGGCTTCACCGAATTCGGGGCCCGGCGGATCTGGGCGGCGACCATGGCGGTGAACCTGGGGTCGCGGCGGGTGATGGAGAAGATCGGGATGCGGCACGTCCGGACCTATCACGAGGACTTCGACGACCCGATCCCCGGCACGGAAGAGGGCGAGGTCGAGTACGCCATCACGCTGGAGGAATGGCGCGCCCTGACCCGAAGCGCTCCGCATCCAGAGGACTAAACGCGGGCAATGGGGGCTCAGGGGGTGGGCAGCCAGGTTTCGCCGATCTCCTCCGCGAGGGCCTCGCCGCCGGTCAGATCGGCCAGCCAGGCATGGAACGCGTCACCCTGGTCCGGCGCGAGCCCGACGTCGAAGTGCGCGACGTCCTCGAAGCGGGTCGCGTGCAGCAGGTACGGCGACGAACGGAGGTCGTTCTCCAGCCGTCCGGCCCGGTCGTAGTCGACGATGACCTCCACCAGCCGCAGCCGCCGGTACTCCCGGACCCCGACGGCGTCGACGGCCTCGGAGACGGCCTGGCCGTACGCGCGGATCAGCCCGCCCGCCCCGAGCAGCACCCCGCCGAAGTAGCGGGTCACCACGGCGACCGTGTCGGTCAGCTCCCGGCGGCGGAGCACCTCGAGCATCGGGGTGCCCGCCGTACCCGCGGGCTCGCCGTCGTCACTGGAGCGCTGGGTCCGGCCGTCCGCGCCCAGGACGAACGCGTGGCAGTGGTGGCGGGCCGCCGGATCGGCCTTCTTCCGGGCGGCGATCACCGCCCGGGCGGCGTCTTCCGAGGTGACCGGGGCGAGGGCGCAGAGGAAGCGTGACCGCCGGATTTCGATCTCGTGGACCCCGGTGCCCGCCACGGTGAGATAACGATCCGCCATCGGCCAAGCCTCTCAAACCAGTCAGGACGCTCTGCCGTTCGGGCGATCCGCCGGTCACTTCAGGTGATCACAACACCCACGATACGCACTCGAATGCGCGATCCAGGTCACACTCCCGAGTGACGTGAGCGTTCGTTCACGCAGGTCAGGGCGCCAGTGCCCCACTCAGTGGACATGTCGTTCCAGCCCGTGGGCAGATGATGTTTGAAGTCAACGCCCGCGTGGCATTTCCCACCCCGACCAAGCGACGTATGTCGATAACAGCGAATTCACACTATCGTCATAAGACCGGCGAACCCGGGAGTAACACGTGTACCCGCCAGCCACCCACCACAGCGGCCGGGCGGCGCCCACGTGCACAGCAGCACCGATATGCGCATCGGCCGCCCAATGCAGTGCGGCTCCACGAGGCCTGCCCCCGTATTCGCGGGCGGGATCGTTCCCTCTCGACTGACCATCGCGGTCCCGGACCACTCTGTTAACTGGTTCACGCACGAACCACCCGAACGGAGTGGTACCGGTCGCGCCGACGCCTTGGGAGGCGGCCAGCCGTGACCCACCATGCCAGCTACAAGGGCAGCAAGGCCCCCGAAGGCCTGTACGACCCGGAGTTCGAACACGACGCCTGCGGTGTCGCGTTCGTCGCGGACCTCTCCGGTAAACGCGATCACGGCATCGTCGCCAAAGCGCTGATCGCGCTGCGGAACCTGGAACATCGCGGGGCCCGCGGCGCCGACCCGGAGACCGGCGACGGCGCCGGGATCCTCATCCAGGTCCCCGACGAGTTCTATCGTGAGGTCGTCGGCTTCGACCTGCCCGAGCCCGGCGCGTACGCCGTCGGCACGGCTTTCCTTCCGCAGGACGAAATCGTCCGCGGCCGGGCGATGACGACCATCGAGCGCGTCGCCGCCGAAGAGGGCATGCGTGTCCTCGGCTGGCGCGACCTTCCCGTCCACACCGAACACGTCGGGACGGGCGCGGCCGAGACGATGCCGTATTTCAGCCAGTTGTTCCTGGCCGGCCGGCAGGACTCGTTGTCCGGTCTGGCGCTGGAACGCGCCGCGTTCGTGGTGCGCAAACGCGCCGAACACGCCCTGACCGAGGACGACGTCTACTTCCCGAGCCTGTCCTCGCGCACGATCGTCTACAAAGGAATGCTCACCGAGCCGCAGGTGGAGAAGTTCTTCGCCGACCTCACCGACGAGCGCGTCACCAGCGCCATCGGCCTGGTGCACTCCCGTTTCTCCACCAACACCTTCCCGTCGTGGCCGCTGGCGCACCCGTACCGGTACGTCGCCCACAACGGTGAGATCAACACCCTGCGCGGCAACCGGAACTGGATGGACGCGCGTGAGGCGCTGCTCGAATCCGACCTGATCCCCGGGGACCTCAAGCGGATCTACCCGGTCATCACGCGGGGCGCGAGCGACTCGGCGTCCTTCGACGAGGTGCTGGAGCTGCTGCACCTCGGCGGCCGGTCGCTGCCGCACGCGGTGCTGATGATGATCCCGGAGGCCTGGGAGAACCATCAGGAGATGGACCCCGCGCGCCGCGCGTTCTACGAGTTCCACTCGACGCTGATGGAGCCGTGGGACGGCCCCGCGCTGGTGTCCTTCACCGACGGCACCCAGATCGGCGCCGTGCTCGACCGCAACGGCCTGCGCCCGGCGCGGTACTGGGTCACCGAAGACGGCCTCGTCGTCCTCGCCAGCGAGGTCGGCGTGCTGGAGCTGGAGCAGTCCACGATCGTCCGGAAAGGACGGTTGGAGCCGGGCCGCATGTTCCTCGTGGACACCGAGGCCGGCCGGATCATCGAGGACGAGGAGATCAAGGACCAGCTGGCGACCGCGCATCCGTACGACGAATGGGTCGAGGACGGGTTGCTGCCGCTCGACGGGCTCCCCGAACGTGACCGGGAGATCCCGCCGCACGCCGCGCTCGTGCGCCGTCAGCAGGCTTTCGGCTACACCGAAGAGGAACTCGACGTCCTGCTCGAACCGATGGCCCGCACCGGCGCGGAGCCGATCGGGTCGATGGGCAACGACTCCCCCATCGCGTCGCTGTCGAGCCGACCGCGGCTGATCTTCGACTACTTCATCCAGCTTTTCGCCCAGGTCACCAACCCGCCGCTGGACGCGATCCGCGAGGAACTGGTCACCGCGCTGGGCACCCAGCTGGGCGCGCAGCCGAACCTGCTGAGCGGCGACGCGTCGTCGTGCCGCCGGATCGTGCTGCCGTTCCCTGTGCTGGACAACGACGAGTTCGCGAAGCTGGTGCACGTCAACGACGACGGTGACCTGCCGGAGTTCCAGTCGGTCACCGTCCACGGCACCTACGACGTCCACGGTGGCGGCGAGGCACTCGTGCGACGGCTCGACGAGATCCGCGCCGAGGTGTCCGCGGCCATCGCCGAGGGCGCGCGGCTGATCGTGCTGTCCGACCGCGGGATCGACGAAGACCACGCGGGCATCCCGTCCCTGCTGCTCACCGGCGCGGTGCACCATCACCTGGTGCGCGAGAAGACCCGCACGCAGGTCGGCCTCATCGTCGAGGCGGGCGACGCGCGCGAGGTCCACCACATCGCGCTGCTGATCGGCTACGGCGTCGCCGCGGTGAACCCGTACCTGGCGATGGCGACCGTCGAGGAGATGGCCGATCAGGGCCTGATCCCCGGGGTCACCGCCAAGCAGGCGACCGCGAACCTCATCAAGGCGCTGGGCAAGGGCGTCCGCAAGACGATGTCGAAAATGGGAGTGTCCACAGTGGCCTCCTACACCGGCGCGCAGATCTTCGAAGCGGTCGGGCTCGGCGACGAGGTCATCCAGAACTGCTTCACCGGCACCACTTCCCGCCTCGGTGGCGTCGGCTTCGACACGCTCGCGCTGGAAGTCGCCGAACGGCACCGGCGGGCGTTCCCGCGCGACGGGTTCCGCGCGAACCACCGCGAGCTGGAGACCGGTTCGGACTACCAGTGGCGCCGCGAGGGCGAGCCGCATCTGTTCAACCCGCAGACGGTGTTCAAACTCCAGCACTCCACGCGTGCCGGGAAGTACGAGGTCTTCAAGGAGTACACGAAGGCCGTCGACGACCAGGCGCAGAAGCTGTACACGCTGCGCGGCCTGTTCGACTTCAAGATCGGCCAGCGTCCCGCGGTGCCGATCGAGGAGGTCGAGCCGGTCTCCGAGATCGTCAAGCGGTTCGCCACCGGCGCGATCTCCTACGGCTCCATTTCGGCGGAGATGCACGAGACCCTGGCCATCGCGATGAACCGGCTCGGCGGAAAGTCGAACACCGGTGAGGGCGGCGAGGATCCGGACCGGCTCTACGACCCGGAGCGTCGCAGCGCGGTCAAACAGGTCGCGAGTGGACGGTTCGGCGTCACGAGTGAGTACCTGGTGAACGCCGACGACATCCAGATCAAGATGGCGCAGGGCGCGAAGCCCGGCGAGGGCGGCCAGCTGCCCGGCGCGAAGGTGTACCCGTGGATCGCGAAGACGCGGCACTCCACGGCGGGCGTCGGGCTGATCTCCCCGCCGCCGCACCACGACATCTACTCGATCGAGGATCTCGCGCAGCTGATCCACGACCTCAAGAACGCCAACCCGGCCGCGCGGATCCACGTGAAGCTCGTGTCCGAGGTCGGCGTCGGCACGGTCGCGGCGGGCGTGTCCAAGGCGCACGCGGACGTCGTACTCATCTCCGGGCACGATGGTGGCACCGGCGCTTCCCCGCTGTCGTCGATCAAGCACGCGGGCGGGCCGTGGGAACTCGGCCTCGCCGAGACCCAGCAGACGCTGCTTGCCAACCGGTTGCGCGACCGGATCGTGGTGCAGACCGACGGCCAGCTCAAGACCGGCCGCGACGTCGTCATCGCCGCGCTGCTCGGCGCGGAGGAGTTCGGTTTCGCGACCGCGCCGCTGGTCGTGTCCGGCTGCATCATGATGCGCGTGTGTCACCTCGACACCTGCCCGGTCGGCGTCGCGACGCAGAACCCCAAGCTGCGCGAGAAGTTCAGCGGCAAGGCCGAGTACGTGGTGAACTTCTTCGAGTTCATCGCCCAGGAGGTCCGGGAGTACCTGGCGGAGCTGGGCTTCCGGTCCATCGGCGAGGCCGTCGGGCACGCGGAGATGCTCGACAAGCGCAAGGCGATCGACCACTGGAAGGCCGCCGGGCTCGACCTGTCGCCGATCTTCCACGTGCCCGAGATGGCTCCCGCCGGACGGCGTCACCAGCAGACGGTGCAGGACCACGGACTGGAGAAGGCGCTCGACAACACGCTGATCCAGCTCGCCGAGGGCGCGCTGTCCTCCGGCGACAAGGTCCGGCTGGAACTGCCGGTCCGCAACGTGAACCGGACCGTCGGCACCATGCTGGGCCACGAGCTCACCAAGCGGTGGGGCGGCGAAGGCCTGCCGGACAACACGATCGACGTCACCTTCACCGGGACCGCGGGTCAGTCGTTCGGCGCGTTCGTGCCGAAGGGCATCACCCTGCGGCTCTACGGCGACGGCAACGACTACGTCGGCAAGGGCCTGTCCGGCGGACGGCTCATCGTGCGGCCGCCGAAGGTGGCGCGTTACCACGCCGAAGAGCACATCATCGCCGGCAACGTGATCGGCTACGGCGCGACCAGCGGCGAGATCTTCATCCGCGGCAAGGTCGGCGAGCGGTTCTGCGTGCGCAACTCGGGCGCGCTGGCCGTCGTCGAAGGTGTCGGTGACCACGGGTGCGAGTACATGACCGGTGGGCGGGTGGTCGTCCTCGGCGCGGTGGGCCGCAACTTCGCGGCCGGTATGTCGGGCGGTGTCGCCTACGTGCTGGACCTGCCGGTGCACCGGGTCAACCCGGAGATGGTCGACGTCGACCCGCTGGATTCGTCCGATGTGGACTTCCTGCGCGAGGCGCTCGAAAAGCATTACGACGAAACGGAGTCCGCGGTCGCGCGCACGCTGCTCGCCGACTGGGAGGCCGCCGTCGAACGGTTCGGCAAGGTCATGCCGAAGGACTACAAGCGGGTGCTCGCGGCGCAGGCGAAGGCCGAGCGGGACGGGCGTGACGTGAACGAGGCGATCATGGAGGCCGCACATGGCTGACCCCAAGGGCTTTCTGACCACCACTCGCGAGACGCCGAAGAGCCGTCCCGTCGACCTGCGCCTGATGGACTGGCGCGAGGTGTACGAGGACTTCGCGACGTCGAAACTGCAGAAGCAGGCCGGGCGCTGCATGGACTGCGGTATCCCGTTCTGCCACCAGGGCTGCCCGCTCGGGAACCTCATCCCCGAGTGGAACACGCTGACCTGGCGCGACGATTGGCGTGACGCGGCCGAGCGGCTGCACGCGACCAACAATTTCCCGGAGTTCACCGGGACCCTCTGCCCGGCGCCGTGCGAGACGGCGTGTGTGCTCGGGATCAACGACGATCCCGTCACCATCAAGCGGGTCGAGATCTCGATCATCGACCGGGCCTTCGAAGAAGGCTGGGTCACGCCGCAACCGCCGGTGGCGCTCACCGGCAAGAAGGTCGCGGTGGTCGGATCCGGCCCGTCGGGACTCGCCGCGGCGCAGCAGCTCACGCGCGCGGGCCACAGTGTCGTGGTCTTCGAGCGGGCCGACAAGATCGGCGGGCTGCTGCGCTACGGCATCCCCGAATTCAAGATGGAGAAGCGCCGCCTCGACCGCCGCCTCGACCAGATGCGGGCCGAGGGCACGGAGTTCCGGACGTCGGTGAACGTCGGCGTCGATCTCACCGTCGAGGAACTCAAGTCGTCGTACGACGCAGTGGTCCTCGCCGGTGGCGCGACGGCGTGGCGCGACCTGCCGATCCCTGGCCGCGAGCACCAGGGCATCCACCAGGCGATGGAGTTCCTGCCGCCGGCCAACCGCGTCGCGGCCGGTGAACTGGACGTCTCGCCGATCAGCGCCGAAGGGCTCGACGTCGTCGTCATCGGCGGCGGCGACACCGGCGCGGACTGTGTCGGGACCTCGCACCGGCAGGGCGCCAAATCGGTGACGCAGCTGGAGATCATGCCGAAGCCGCCGCTTTCGCGGTCGGACGCGCATCCCTGGCCGACGTACCCGATGATCTACCGCGTCTCGTCCGCGCACGAAGAGGGCGGCGAGCGGCTGTACTCGGTCAACACCCAGGAGTTCCTGGCCGACGCCGACGGGCGCGTCCGCGCGCTGAAGCTGGTCGAGGTGCGCAACGAGGGCGGCAAGTTCGTCCCCGTCCCGGGTACCGAGAAGGAACTCCCGGCGCAGCTGGTGCTGCTCGCGATGGGCTTCGTCGGCCCGGAGCGGGAAGGCCTGCTGGAGGCGCTCGACGTCGAACTGGACCAGCGCGGCAACGTCGCCCGCGACAAGGCGTTCAAGACCAGCGTCGACAACGTCTTCGTGGCCGGCGACATGGGCCGCGGCCAGTCACTCATCGTGTGGGCGATCGCCGAAGGCCGCTCCGCGGCGGCCGGCGTCGACGCGTTCCTCACCGGACGTGACGTCCTGCCCGCCCCGATCGCCCCCACCGACCGCCCCATCTCCTAGAGCCCCATCTCCCCCGCATCCAGTCCTCTGGTCGCGGTAGTTCAACGGCGAACTACCGCGACCAGAGGACTGAATGCTGTGCTGGGGCAGGCGGATATCCGGTAAACGTCACCGGAATGGACGCAAAGCGGATATCAGTGCGGAGCCGGCGCCGCTAGCCTCCGAGGCGGGCCGGTTCTGGGCGTACCGGCCACCGGACGGGCGCCGGTCACACTGGGGGTGGCCGGCGCCCGCTCGTCCCATTCCTCCCCCGGCTTCCCGAATCCGCCGCTTCTCCCCGCTCGTATCGCGACGCGTAGTACTTTGTCCGGTGCGGTAAGCGACATCAAGCTTCGGGGAGGGAGCTCGGATGAATCGGCATGAACGGCTGACGGCCTTACTGGACATGGTGGGAGAGCGGGAAAAGGTCGACGTCGAAGTCTCGGCGGACGAACTGGGGGTATCCCCCGCGACGATCCGCCGGGATCTGGATCACCTGGCGGGCCGCAATCTCGTGGTCCGCACCCGCGGCGGCGCCGTCGCGAGCAACGTCGCCTACGACCTTCCGTTGCGGCACAAGGCCGCGCGCAACGCGCCCGAGCAGCAACGGATCTCGGCCGCCGCGGCGAGAATGGTCGACCCCGGCATGGTGGTGGGCCTCAACGGCGGCACCACGAGCACCGAGGTGGGCCGCGCGCTCGCCACGCGGCCGGATATGGGCGAGCCGAGCGGTGGCCCGCTGCTCACCGTGGTGACGAACGCGCTCAACATCGCCCACGAACTCGCCGTGCGGCCGAATATCAAGATCGTGGTGACCGGCGGGGTCGCCCGGCAGCAGTCGTTCGATCTGTCCGGGCCGCTGTCCCAGCTGTTCCTCGACCAGATCTCACTGGATCTCGTGTTCCTCGGCGTGGACGCCTTCGACCCGGTGCATGGCGCGCAGGCGCACCACGAGGGCGACGCGAGCACGAACCGGCTGATGGCGGCCCGCGCGCGGCAGGTCGTCGTACTCGCCGACGCCGCGAAACTCGGCGGTCACGCGTTCGCGAAGATCTGCGCGACCGCCGAGGTCGACGTCCTCGTCACCGACGGCCGCGCGGATCCCGAACGGGTGCACGCCTTCGAGGAGGAAGGCGTGCGGGTGGTCAAGGCTTGACCGGTCAGGCACTGAGCCGGTCGAGCGCCAGCAGGGCGGCGCCGAGCCTGCCGGCCTCGTCGCCGAGTTGCGCGATCCGCAGTTCCGGCATCCGCTGGAACTGCAGGTTCGCGGTCAGCCAGGCGCGGACCGGTTCGAGGACGTAGTCGCCCGCGGTGAACAGGCCACCGCCGAGTACGACGACCTCGGGCGCGAGCAACGTGACCAGGGTCTTGATGCCGTGGCCGAGGCCTTCGAGGGCGTCGTTGACCACCGAGATCGCGGCCTCGTCACCGTGCCGGGCGGCGTCGACGACCTGCTCGGCGCCGTCGGCCGGTCGCCCGGTGTGCTCGCTGTAGCGCCGGGCGATGGCCGACGCCGACGAGATGGCCTCCAGACATCCCGTCGCGCCGCAGCCGCACGGCAGCCGGTGGCCGACGTCGATATGCCCGACCTCGCCGCCGAGGCCGCCCGCGGCGTACAGCTTCCCGTCGAGCTGGAGCGCGGCCGCGATACCGGTGCCGACCGGGATGAAGGCGGCGTCGGCACAGCCCTTGCCCGCGCCGACGCGGAACTCGGCGAGCCCGCCCGCGCGGACGTCGTGCCCGAACGCGAACGGCAGTCCCAGCCTGCTGTCGAGCATCTCGCCGAACGGGACGTTCCGGAAGTCGAGGTTCGCCGAGAAGCGCGCCACCCGCCCGACCTCGTCGACGATGCCCGGGATGACCACGCCGACCGCGTCCGGCGTGCCGGTGCCCGCCTTCTTCCCCAGCGTTTCCACGATCCTCGCGACCTGGTCGGCGAGCGCCTCGCCGTCCGCCCCCCGCGCCGTCGGCTCGCGCAAACTGGCCAGATCCTTCAGGTCCGCGTCGTACAAGGCCGCCTTGATGGACGTGCCGCCGACATCGAGTGCCGCCACCGCAGGTGTCATACCCGCGATTGTCACATTGACCGGACGCTTTGCGGAGACCTACGCTCGACCGGCCAGACGTCGGCAACCGGAACGCGGTGAGATTCCGCGCGGTCGCGCCACTGTGACCTCGGACCTCAGGGTCAGGGGAAGCCAGACCCGGTGCCGTCGTGTCACCCCTGAAGAGGCCGCGCTAGCCCGAGGAGGTCCCACCGCCATGTCGTACCCAGCGGTATCCGCAGTTCCCGCCCCCATCCGGATCCCCGTCCGCGAGATCCTGCCCTGGGCGGTGCTCGTCATCCTCCTTTCGCTGATCACGCTGTACTTCATCAGCGCCGAGCAGGGTGCGGTGTCGGTGTTCGCGAACTCGTACGTCCACGAGTTCGTCCACGACGGCCGGCACCTGCTGGCCTTCCCCTGCCACTAGGCGGCAAGCGCCCCATGATGAGGACCTTGCTGGTCCGCGGCATGCTCGCGGGCCTGGTCGCTGGCGTCCTGGCGACCCTTTTCGCCTATTTCTTCGGTGAGCCTTCGGTCGAGACCGCCATCGGTCTCGAAGGCACCGCCGCGCATTCACACAGCGCCCCCGACGCACACAGCGAACCCGGTGCTCACGAGCACGCCGCGCCGGAGGCCGCTGAGGAAGAACTCGTCACCCGTGGGGTGCAGAGCACGGTGGGTCTGCTGACCGGCGTCGGGCTCTATGGCGTCGCCGTCGGCGGGCTGTTCTCGCTGGCGTTCGCCTTCGTCTACGGACGGCTCGGCACGCTGCGTCCGCGGGTGACCGCCGCCCTGCTCACCGGCGGCGCCTTCGTGGTCGTGTTCCTGGTGCCGTTCCTGAAATACCCCGGGAATCCACCTGCGGTCGGGCAGGCGGGCACGATCGGGAGCCGGACTTCCCTGTATTTCGGTTTCGTCGCGCTTTCCCTGCTGATCGGCATCCTCGCCGCGGCGTTCGGCCGGAAGCTGGCCGACAAGCTCGGCGCCTGGCGTGGCGGTCTGATCGCCGCGGGCGGGTACCTCGTGCTGATTTCGGTGGCGGCGGCGCTGTTGCCGTCGATCGACGAAGTCCCCACCGGATTCCCCGGTTCCACCCTGTGGTCCTTCCGGATCGCCTCTGTCGGCACGCAGGTGGTGCTGTGGGCCGCGCTCGGCCTGACCTTCGGCGCGCTGGTCGAGAAGGCGTTGGCGCGCAAGGAAGTGTCTAGCCCGCAGCCCGGCTGACCGATTCCCACGAGCGCCATTCTGCGACGCGGTCCTGGTGCAGGTCCACGATGACGTCGAAGTCCCCGTCGCCGAGCAGCAGGCGGCGGGGCGGCGCGTCACTGGCCACCAGTTCGAGGACGGCCTCGGCGACCTTCACCGGGTCGCCGGGGACACCGTCGGCGTACTTCGCCATCAGCGCCGCGCGTACCGGGTCGTAGGCCGGGTTCATCGGGGACATCTTCAGGCTGGCGCCCAGGAAATCGGTCGCGTAGATCCGCGGCTCGACCAGTGTGACGTGGACGCCGAAGCCTTCGGCCTCCTGCGCGAGCGCGTCACTGAGGCCTTCGAGGGCGAATTTGCTCGCGTTGTAGAGGCCCATGGTCGGCACGCCCATCAGGCCGCTCACGCTCGACATCTGCACGATCCGGCCAGCACCCTGTTTCCGCAGCACGGGGAGCACGGCCTGACTGACCCACAGCGCACCGAAGAAGTTCGTCTCCATGATGGCCCGCGCGTCGTCCTCGCCGACCTCTTCGACCGCGCCCATCAGGCCGTAGCCCGCGTTGTTGACGACGACATCGAGCCTTCCGAACACTTCGGCCGCCTTCTCGACGGTGGTGAAGACCGCGGCTCTGTCCGTGACGTCGAGGGGCAGGACGACCAGTCTGCCGTCGCTCGCTTCCCCGAGATCGTCGAGGACCTCGGGGCGACGGGCGGTGGCGACGATGTTGTCCCCCGCCTTCAGGGCGTGCTCGGCGACGAGCCGGCCGAGTCCGCGACCCGCTCCGGTGATGAACCAAGTGCGCATGTCCACTCCTTCTGATTCCGCGAGACGGTCCGTCTCGTCTCGTGGTGCTACGATACCGGCATGGCTGGAAACGTCAAGTCCCCGGACCCGACCCGGCGCAACGAACGCTCGCGGCAGGCGATCCTGACCGCGACCACCGAACTGCTCGGCGAGGTCGGCTATCCGAAGCTGGCGGTGGAGGCGATCGCGTCGCGGGCGGGGGTCGGGAAGCAGACGATCTACCGGTGGTGGCCGGACAAGGGCGCGCTGGTGCTGGACGCGTACTTGACGCTGGTCCAAGGGGAGGGTGAGCTGGACTTCCCGGACACCGGCGATCTGGAAGCGGATCTGCGCACGGCGCTCCGGTCCACTGTGGACCCCTTGGCGGACAGCGGCTTCGAGGCCTTCTACCGCGCGTTGCTGACCGCGATCCAGGGCGACGCGAAACTGTCCGCGGAACTCGACGAGCGGCTGATGCGGCCGTGGCTGGAGGCGACCAGGGCACGATTCCGGGCAGGCGCCGAGGCGGGACAGATCGACGGCGCCGACATCGACGACGCGGTGGACCTGTACTACGGAGCGGTCTACTACCGGTGGCTGCTGCGGACCGGACCGCTCACCGAGGGGTTCGTCGAGTCGGTGGTCCGGCTGGTGCTGCGCGCGCTGCGGTTCCGCTCAGGCGCCGGGCGGGACGAAGGGCAGGTCGACGTCGATGCCCGTTTCGATCAGACGCAGGAGCCGCGCGGTGCCGACGTGTTCCTCGACGGCGTCGGCGAGCCGGTCCAGCATGCTCTCCCGCAGCACCCCGAATCCCTGCGCTCCGGGGGTGGGTGACCAATCCGCCACCTCGCCCAGCCAGGCGCGACGGAAACCGTCGTTCTCGAAGGCGCCGTGCCACATCGTGCCCCAGACCGGCCCGCTCCGGTAGCCGTCCAAAAAGGACTCGGCGGGGCCGGTCGCCGACACCACGCCATGGTGGATTTCGTACGCCTCCACCGGCTGGCCGCGCCATTCACCTGTCGGGCGGGCCAGCACCTTGCCGGTGCCGAACGAGACCCGGGTCGGCAGGAGCCCGAGGCCGGGAACCGTGCCCGCGCCGGACTCGACGTCATCCTCGATCTCGGTGGCCAGCATCTGGTAGCCGCCGCAGATCCCGAGTACCGGGCGGTCCGTCTCGGCCCGTTTCCGGACCGCGTCGGCGAGGCCGCGGGCACGCAGCCACGCCAAATCGTCCACGGTGGCGCGGGAACCCGGCAGGATCACCACGTCGGCGGACAGGACCGTGTCCGGATCGGCCGTCAGCGTGACCGAGACCCCCGGCTCCGCGGCCAGGGCGTCCACGTCGGTCGCGTTGGAGGCACGCGGAAACCGCACGACCGCGACGCGCAGGGAGCCGCCGGTGGCGCCCCATCCCGCGGCGGCCAGGGCGTCCTCGGAGTCGATCCACACCTGGTCGAGCCAGGGCAGCACACCGAAGACCTCGCGGCCGGTGAGCTTCTCCAGCGTCTCCAGCCCCGGCCGGAGCAGGCCGACGTCGCCGCGGAACTTGTTGACCAGCCAGCCCGCGACCAGCGCCTGGTCTTCGGCCGAGAGGAGGGCGAGGGTCCCGAACATCGCGGCCATGACGCCGCCGCGGTCGATGTCGCCGACGACCACCACCGGCAGGCCGAACCGGCGTGCCAGTCCCATGTTGACGTAGTCGCCCTCGCGCAGGTTGATCTCGGCCGGGCTGCCCGCCCCTTCGCACAGCACGACGTCGAAGCGCCGTCTCAGGGAGGCGAAGGTGTCGAAGGCGATCTCGGCGAGCCCCGCCCGGCCTGTCGCGTACTCCCCGGCTTCCAGCGTGCCGAAGGGCTTCCCGAGCGCGATGACATGGCTGCGGCGGTCGCTCCCGGGTTTCAGCAGGACCGGGTTCATCGCGGCCTCGGGTTCGACGCGGGCCGCCCGCGCCTGCAGCCACTGCGCGCGACCGATCTCGGCGCCGTCCGCGCACACCATCGAGTTGTTCGACATGTTCTGCGACTTGAACGGAGCGACCCGCACCCCCTGGCGGGCAAGCCAGCGGCAGAGCGCGGCGGTGACCAGGCTCTTGCCCGCGTCCGACGTCGTCCCCGCGACGAGCAGGCCGCTCACCGCGTGACCGCCACCGCGACGGCCAGCGCGGCGAGACCGACGGCCCTCGAAAGCCGGACCGCGCGGCGCACGTCCACCGGTTCCGGCTCACGGCCGTCACCGAGGACACCGCGGCGTTCGGTGCGGCCACCGTAGCTGTTCGTCCCGCCGAGCCGGACCCCGAGCGCGCCGGCGAAGGCGGCCTCGACCTGGCCCGCGTTGGGGCTCGGATGGTGTTTCCCGTCGCGGCGCCAGGTCCGGAACGCGGGTCCGGCGAATCCGCCCGCCAGTGGCGCGGACGCCACGGTGAGCGCCGCGCCGACGCGCGACGGGACCAGGTTGGCCAGATCGTCGGCCCGTGCCGAGGCCCAGCCGAAGTTCGCGTACTTCGGCGAGCGGTAGCCGACCATCGCGTCCAGGGTGTTGAGCGCCCGGTAACCCAGCAGACCGGGGATACCGGCGACGGCTCCCCACAGCAACGGCGCGACGACGGCGTCCGAGGTGTTCTCGGCGATGGACTCGGTGGTCGCGCGCGCCAGTTGCTCGGTATCGAGCCCGGTGGCGTCCCGGGCGCAGAGATGCGAAAGCCGCTGCCTCGCGCCGGGCAGATCGCCGTCGTCGAGCAGCCTGGCCATGCGGGTGCCCTCGGCCGCGAGCCCCCGTCCGCCCAGGACCACCCAGGTGGACGCCGCCGTCAGCGCGAACCGCGCGAACGGGCGCTTCCGGGTCAGCAGCTGGGCCGCGACCCCCAATCCGGTGACCGTTCCCGCGCAGACGGCGGTGTACGCCGCGCCCCGCACCTTCGAATCGGCCCAAACCCGCTGTTCGAGGGCTTGCGCGGCGCGGCCGAAGCCGGCGACCGGATGCCCTCGTCGTGGATCTCCGAAGACGGCGTCGGCGACGTAACCGGTAACGAGTCCGGCTGCGGTGGCGGCTTGTCGGAGTGGCACGTGGCGAACGGTAGCGCGTGCACGAGAATGCGGGGTATGACCAAGCTGACGCATCGCCTCGCGAGGGTTCTGGAGACTCTCGCGCGGGCACTTCGCCGCTACTCGCGCGACGACGGCAAGGTGCTGATACTGGGCGGCGTCCGCTCCGGGAAATCGCACCACGCCGAGCGGCTCGCGTCCCGCCACCCGCACCTGACCTACATCGCGCCCGGACTGCCGCCGAGCGCCGAGGACCCCGAATGGGCCGCCCGCGTGGCCGCCCACCGCGCGCGGCGGCCGAGCACGTGGAAGACGATCGAGACCACCGACCTGGCCACGGTGCTGCGCACGGCGACGCATCCGCTGCTCATCGACTGTCTCGGCACCTGGATCAGCCGGGTGCTCGACGAGGTCGGCGCGTGGGAGCAGCGGAAAGGCTGGGAACGGCGGCTCGACGAACGACTGGAGGACTTCCTGGCGGCGTGGGCGCAGGCCGACGTGCCGGTGATCGCGGTCAGCAACGAGGTCGGCAGCGGTGTGGTGCCCGCGACGGTGTCCGGACGCGTGTTCCGTGATGTGCTGGGCGCGTTGAACAACCGGGTGTCCGCCGTCTCCGACCGGACCGTGCTGGTCGTGGCCGGGCGGATGCTCGATCTGCCTTAGGGAGCCGTCGCCATGCGTTTCGCCATCGCCACCCCGGACGCCGTCGCCGAAGCCGCCGCCCGCGCCAGGCTGGACGGCCTGGTCAAGCCGCTGGGTTCGCTCGGACGGCTCGAGGACCTGGCCGCGTGGCTCAGCGCCGCGCACGGCACCGTCCCACCGCGGCCGCTGGACGACGTCCGGGTGGTCGTGTTCGCCGGTGACCACGGGGTGTCCGGGATGTCGGCCTATCCGCGCGAGGTCACCGCGGCGATGGTCCGGGTCTTCCTGGCCGGGAAGAGCGGCGTCGGCGTGCTGGCCGAACTGGCCGGGGCGAAGGTGCGGGCGCTGGACATCGCGGTGGACTGGGACGGCGCGGACGTGCCCGCCGAGGTCACCGCGCACAAGGTGCGACGAGGTTCGGGTTCGATCGACGTCGAGGACGCGCTCGCCGAGGGCGAGGCGCGGACGGCGTTCGACCACGGTCTCGCGATCGCAGACGAGGAGATCGACGGCGGCGCGGATCTGCTCATCCCTGGCGACATGGGGATCGGCAACACGACGATCTGCGCGGCCGTGGTCGCTTCGGTGCTCGGCCTGGCGGCGGACGACGTCGTCGGTACGGGAACCGGCATCGACGAGGACGGGCGGGCGAGGAAGGTCGCCGTCGTCGAGGCGGCGCTTCAGCGGGCAGGCGGGGTGAAGGACCCCTTCGCGTTGCTGACCGCGCTCGGCAGCGCTTGTCTCGCCGCGACGGCGGGGTTTCTCGTGCAGGCGGCGGTCCGCGGCGTGCCGGTCCTGCTCGACGGCGTCTTCTCCGGTGCCGCCGCGCTCGTGGCGCGCGAGATCGCGCCGGGTGCGGAGCAGTGGTGGCTGGCCGGGCACCGTTCGACAGAGCCTTCGCAGGCGTATGCGTTGAAGGCCTTGGGCCTGGAGCCGATCCTCGACCTCGGGCTGCGCCTCGGTGAGGGCAGTGGCGCGGTGCAGGCGGTGCCGACGCTGAGGGCGGCGCGGGCGATCCTCGCGGACATGGGCCTGCTGGCGGATCTCGCTTGATCGTCGATGCGCTGAAGATGGCTTTCGGCACCTTGACCACGGTCCGGGTGCCCGCGCCGGGGGTGATCGACCGGCGGGTGGCCGGAGGCGCGATGGTGCTCGCCCCCGTGGCCGCGGTGCCGCTCGCGGCCGTCGCCGCGGTGATCGTCTACTCGGGTGAGCTGATCGGCCTGCCCTCTTTCGCGTCGGCGGCGCTGGCCTTGGGCGCGGTGGCGCTCGGGAGCCGCGGGCTGCATTTGGACGGACTCGCCGACACGGCCGACGGGCTCGGCGCGTCGTACGACCGCGCGCGGGCACTGGAGGTCATGCGGCGCGGGGATTCCGGGCCGACCGGGATCGCGACGCTGGTGCTGGTCCTGCTCGTGCAGACCGGCGCGCTGTCCGGGGCGATCGCGGCCGGGCACGGGATCGCGGCGGCCGCGCTCGCGGTCGTCACCGGACGCGGCGTGCTTTCCCTGTGCTGCGCGCGGGGTGTCCCCTCCGCGCGGCCCGAAGGCTTGGGCGCGACCGTGGCCGGTTCAGTGCCGGTGTGGGTGGCCGCGGTGGTGTTCGCCGTGCTCGCGGGTTCGGCGGCGCTGGTGCTTCCGTGGTGGCCGATTTCGTGGTGGCGAGGCCTGATCGCGGTGGGGATCGGGTATCTGGCCGCGTCGGTGTTGCTGGCACGCTGTGTTCGGCGGCTGGGTGGGGTCACCGGGGACGTGCTCGGGGGCTGCGTGGAGGTCTCTGTCGCGGGGGTTTTGCTGGCTCTGTCGTTCTGAAGAGCCGGTGGCGGTGGTCGTCGGTTGCGTGGGTCGTGAGTGGTAAGTGTCGTTCTAACGACACTTACCACTCACGACCAACTACGCGGGGTCAGGTGCCGGTGGGGGCCGCGGGTTCCCGGACCGCAGCCAGTTTCTCGTCGATTTCCGGGAGCCAGAAGCACAGTTCGAGGGTTTTCATCCCGGCCCAGAGCCCGAGTTTGCGGCCCTGCGCGATCAGGGTGATCGACGCGAACATGAGCAGGACCGCGATCCCGGCGGCGAGGAACGGATGCTTGCCCGCGAAGATCTCGACAATCGCCGCGATCGCCCCGAACAGCAGCGGGGGCGCGCAGTTGCGCACCATGAGGCCGGAGGCGCGCAGCCGCGTGACGTCGCCCGCGACCTCCTTGTCGTGCAGTTGCAGCGCGCCCAGCAGGAGATGCGGGTTCTCCCGGACGAAGGCGCGATCTCCGGCCGAGGGCATGCGGCGGAGGAACTCCTCGGCGGGGTTCCGCTGCCGCCGGCGCGGCACGATCCGCTCCATCGCGTCGCCGAGCGGATAGGCCAGATAGCCCAGCAGGAAGCTCAGCACCACGATCACGACGACCAGCACCACCGTGGGCACGCCGCCGATACTCGCCGCCGTCAGGATGTGCAGCTTCGTACCGAGGTAGCCGAAGAACGCGACGTACAGCGCGCCGGGGATGGTGTAGGCGAAGAGATCGAAGACGCCGATCACGAAGTTCACCGGCTCATCCAAGCACTTGACGGCTCGTGAGTGGTAATGACGGTTCTAACCGTCATTACCACTCACGACACCGCTCGCCACGCCGTCAGGAAGCGGTCCACGGTGGGGCGGTCCCGCACCGCGATCCGCAGGTACCGCGCGTCCAGGCCCGGGAAGGTGTCCCCGCGCCGGACGGCGAACCCGGCCTGCCGCAACCGGTCCCGGACGCCGTCCGCGCCGGGCAGCCGCACGAGTACGAACGGCCCCCGCGGCTCCCCCAGCACCTCGACGCCCAGTGCGGTCAGGCCGGAAACGAGGTACTCGCGGTCGGACTCGGCCGCCACCGCCAGCTTTTCCGCCTCTTCCAGCGCCGACGGGCGACAGCAGGCCACCACGGCGACGGCGGCGAGCGACGACACCGACCACGGCGGCTGTACCGCGCGCAGACTGTCCACAACGGACTCCTCGGCCAGTGCGTAACCGGCGCGGAGCCCGGCGATCCCCCACGTCTTGGTCAGGCTGCGGAGGACGGCGAAACCCGGTTGTCCCGCAACGCTTTCCGTCTCGCCGGGGACGGCGTCGAGGAAGGCCTCGTCGACGACGACCAAGCGGCCAGGGCGCCCCAAGGCGAGCAGATCCGCCGCCGGATGCAGGACCGAAGTCGGATTCGTGGGGTTCCCGACGAACACCAGATCCGCCTCTTCGGGAACCGGCCGCAACCGGAAACCGTCGTCCGGCGACAGCAGGACCCGGTGCACGGTATGGCCCGCCGCCCGCAAAGCGGCTTCGGGCTCGGTGAACTGCGGATGCACCACCACCGCACACGACGGCCGCAATGCCGTCGCCAGCAACGTGAACGCCTCGGCCGCGCCGGAAGTCACCAGCACCCGCGACTGCGGCAGGGAATGGCGGGAAGCCACGGCCTCGGTCGCCGCGGTGACGTCCGGATACGCGGCCAGATCGTCCAGTGCCGCCGCCAGTTCGGCCCGCAGCCAGGCGGGCGGTGCGGGGAGCCGGACGTTGACGGCGAGGTCGACCAGGCCGTCGCCGACCTCGCGGTCGCCGTGGTGCCAGAGGTCGTACTCAGCCATGGGCGTGCACCGCGGCGGCGAACCGTTCGGCGAGTTCGGGATAGCCTGCCCAGTGCACATGCAGGTACGACGCGTGCAGCGACGCCGACGCGAACCCGTCGGGCGTGCGGTCCCAGCCCCAGGCGGGCGTCGGCCCGCTGCCGGGTTCGACGATCGTGCGGTGGAATTCGTGCCCGGTGACGCGCTGGCCCGCGACGGCCAGCACGCTGTCCGCGGGTGAGAACGCCTTGCGGTAGCCGAGTTTCCCGCGTTTGGTCATGGTGGCCGAAGCGTCGAGGACGCCGGTCATCGGCAGCCCGTCGATGTCCTGGCACAGATACAGCAGCCCCGCGCATTCCGCCACGACGGGCATCCCGTCGCCGATGGCGCGCGCCACCGCCGTCCGCAGGCCGACGTTCGCCGACAGCTCTTCGGCGTGCACCTCCGGAAAGCCACCGCCGAAGTACAGTCCGGCGCAGCCTTCGGGAAGTTCCTTGTCCTGCAACGGATCCACATCGACGACGTCGACGCCGGCGGCGGCGAGCAGTTCCACCGCCTCGGTGTAGCGGAAGGTGAACGCCGGACCGGCCGCGGCGGCGACCACCGTGCGCGGGCCGTCATGGGAAAGCGGCGGCCGCCAAGGCTCCCCCGAAAGCCGGGAAGCCGAGCGCGCGACCTGCACGACGGCGCCGAGGTCGACGCCTTCGCTGATCCACCCGGCCAGTTCCGGCAGCAGCCGCTCCGATTCACCAGCCCGCTCCGCCGCGGGCACGAGACCGAGGTGACGGCTGGGCGCGTGGATCTCTTCGTTGCGGTACAAGGTGCCCAGCAGCGGAACCCCGGTCGCCTCCAGCGCGGTGACGATCTCGTCCGCGTGCCGCTGCGAGCCCAGCTTGTTGAGGATCACCCCGGCGAGCCGGACGCGGGTGTCGTACTGCGCGAACCCGAGCACGGTGGCCGCGACACTGCGCGACGCGGCCGAGGCGTCCACGACGAGCACGACCGGCGCGTCCAGCAACCGGGCGACATGCGCCGTCGAGGCGTAGCCCTCGGTGCCGAGCGCCCCGTCGAACAGGCCCATCACGCCTTCGATGACCGCGATGTCCGCCCCGGTGGAACCGTGCAGCAGCAACGGGATCAGCTGTTCCTCGCCCTGCAGGAACGGGTCGAGGTTCCGCGCGGGCCGCCCGGTCGCGAGGGCGTGGTAGCTCGGGTCGATGAAGTCGGGACCGACCTTGTGCCCGGACACCTTCAGTCCCCGCGCGCGCAACGCCGCCATCAGCCCCGCGGCGATCGTGGTCTTGCCGTGTCCGGATCCGGGCGCGGCGATGACCACGCGATTCACCATTCGATGCCTCGCTGGCCCTTTTGCCCGGCGTCCATCGGATGCTTGACCTTGGTCATCTCGGCGACCAGATCCGCCGCCTCGATCAGCTCGGGCGGCGCGTACCGGCCGGTGATCACCACATGCTGATGACCCGGGCGTTCCGTCAGCGCCGAGACGACGTCGTCCACTTCGAGCCAGCCCCATTTGAGCAGGTAGCTGAACTCGTCGAGGACGTAGAAGTCGTGGGTTTCGGCGGCGAGACGACGTTTGATCTCGGCCCAGCCCTCGCGGGCGTTGGCGGCGTGGTCCTCCTCGGACCCGGACTTGCGCGCCCAGCTCCAGCCTTCGCCCATCTTGTGCCATTCCACCGGCCCGCCTTGGCCGGTGTCGTCGTGCAGCTTGCCGAGCGCACGGAACGCTGCTTCCTCACCGACGCGCCATTTCGCCGATTTGACGAACTGGAACACGCCGATCGACCAGCCCTGGTTCCACGCGCGCAGCGCCATCCCGAACGCGGCCGTGGACTTCCCCTTCATCTCGCCGGTGTGCACGGCGAGCAGCGGGCGGTTGCGGCGCTGACGGGTGGTGAGCCCGTCGGCCGGCACGGTTTCCGGTTTGCCCTGTGGCATTACGCCGCCTTTCCGGAGATACGGCTGCGGACGGCGCCCGCGAGCGTGTCGGCGGCGACCTCGGCGACCGGAACATGTTCCGCCCCAAGGTGGTCCGCCAGTTCCGCGGCGAGCCCGAGGCGCATCTTGCCGCTCTCGCAGTCCATCACGATCGAAGTCACGTTGCCGGCCAGCAGCCCGGCCGCCTGCTGTGCCCGCTTGACGGCGTCGGCGCCACTGGTCGCACGGCCGTCGGTGACGACGACGAGCAGCGGGCGCCGCAGCGGATCGCGGACCGCTTCGATCCGCAGCACCCTCGCCGCTTCGAGGAGTCCTTCCGCCAGCGGGGTCCGGCCGCCGGTCGCGAGACCGTCCAAACGGGACGCCGCGGCGTCGACGCTGATCGTCGGCGGGAGCGCGAGTTCGGCCCCCGAGGCGCGGAAGGTCACCAGGCCTACCTTGTCCCGGCGCTGATAGGCGTCGAGCAGCAGCGACAGCACGGCGGTCTTGACCTCGCGCATCCGCTGCCGCGCGCCCATCGAACCGGACGCGTCGACGCAGAACAGCACCAGGTTGCCCTCGCGCCCTTCCCGCCGCGCGAACCGCAGATCCTGGGGCCGCACCACGAGTCCGGCGCCGCTCCGGCCGCGGGAGCGCTGATGTGGCGCCGCCGCGCGCACGGTCGCGAGCAGATGCGGATGCCCGTCCTTCACCCCGGCGGGCTGGACGCCGATGGTCCGGCCGTTGTCGGTGATCGCCCTGGACCGCCGTCCGGCGGCCCCCTCGCCGGTGCCCTTCACCTCGAAACGCCTGGCACGGAACGCTTCCCCGGCTCCGACCGGCTTCTGGTCCCCGCCGCTCTGGCCGCCGCCCGACGGTTCCTGGCCGCCCTCCGACGGCGGCGGACCCGAAGCCTCGCCGCCCTCCGGTGGGGTACCGGAACCGGGACCGTCATCGTCGGGGCCGGGACCTTCGGGTTCGGCGTCCTGCAACGCCTGTTCCAGCTGCTCTTCGGAGATTCCGGGCGCGTCGAAGGGATTGCGGCGACGGCGGTGCGGCAGCGCGAGCCGGGCCGCGACCCGGACGTCGTCGGTGGTCACCTCGGTGCGCCCGGCCCAGGCGGCGTGCGCGACGGCGGTGCGGGCGGTCACGATGTCCGCGCGCATCCCGTCGACCTCGAACGACGCGCAGACCTCGGCGATCTGCCGCAGCGCGTCGTCGGGCAGCTTGACCGACGGCAGAAGCCGTTGCGCCGCCTCGATGTCCGCGGCCAGTTCGGCGTCGGCCGCGGCGTACTGACCGGCGAAACCGTCAGGATCCGCCTCGTAGGCGAGCCGCCGCCGGACGACCTCGACCCGCAGTTCGGGATCCCGGCTGGACGCCACCTCGACGGTGAGGCCGAAGCGGTCCAGCAGCTGCGGCCGTAGTTCGCCTTCCTCGGGGTTCATCGTGCCGATGAGGACGAACCGGGCGGCGTGCGACACCGAGACGCCTTCGCGCTCGACGGTCGCGCGCCCCATGGCGGCGGCGTCGAGCAGCGTGTCGACCAGGTGATCGTGCAGGAGGTTGACCTCGTCGACGTACAGCAGCCCGCGATGCGCGGCGGCGAGCAGACCGGGCTGGAAGTCGGTGACGCCGTCGGCCAGGGCGCGTTCCAGGTTCAGCGAGCCGATCACGCGGTCTTCGGCCGCGCCGACCGGCAGCTCGACCAGCCGGGCGGGACGGCGGTGCGCGGGCGAGCCCTCGGCGTGCGGGCCGTCCGGGCAGGCCGGGTCGGGTTCGACGGGATCGCAGGAGAAGCGGCACGCGTCCACGACGTCGACCCCGGGCAGCAGACCGGCCAGCGCACGCACCATCGTCGACTTCGCCGTGCCCTTCTCCCCGCGCACCAGCACCCCGCCGACGGCGGGTGAGATGGAGGAAAGCACCAGCGCCAGGCGCAGATCCGGCATCCCCACAACGGCGGTGAACGGGTAGGGCTTCACAGCACTCCTGTCGTCGACGACCTCTGGCCGATCATCGCATAGGAAATCCGTCGTCTAGCGTGACCGAGGTGCGCGAAAAATCACCCCTGACCGTGGTCGGTATCGGGGCCGACGGCTGGCCCGGCCTGTCCTCGCAGGCCAGGGAAGCGGTGATGAACGCCGACGTGGTCGTAGGCGCTCCGCGTCAGCTCGCCTACCTGCCCGCCGGGGTGAAAAGCGAGCCCTGGCCCAGCCCGCTTCTTCCCAGCCTGGACGACTTCCTCGCCGGACGCGAAGGCCGTGTCTGCGTGCTGGCCAGCGGCGATCCCCTGCTGTCCGGCATCGGCACGACGCTCGTCCAGCGCGGCTACGACGTCGAGATCCTGCCTGCGCTCTCCTCGGTGACGCTCGCCCGCGCGAAGCTCGGCTGGGCGGCGGAGGAGACCGAGGTGGTCACCGTCGTCGGCCGCGCGATCGGCCGGGTGAGCCGCGCGCTCGCGCCAGGCCGGAAGATCCTCGTCCTCGGCGCGAACGCCGAAGACCTGCTCGACCTGCTGAAGGCCCGTGGTTACGGCAAGAGCCGCGTCACCGCGCTGTCCGATCTCGGCGGGCCCGACGAGCGGGTCGGCCCCGGCACGCTGACCGTGTTCGCCATCGAGGCCGACGGCCCCGCGCTGCCGCTGACCGGTCTGCCCGACGACGCCTTCGAGCACGACGGCCAGCTCACGAAACGCGATCTCCGCGCTTCCGCGCTGGCCAGGCTCGCGCCGTCGCCCGGCGAACTGCTGTGGGACGTCGGCGCGGGCGCGGGCAGCGTCGGGATCGAGTGGTCGCGGGCGCATCCGCTGAACCGCTCGATCGCGATCGAGCGGTCGCCGGAGCGGGGCGCGCGGATCACCCGGAACGCGCACACGCTCGGCGTCCCGGAACTCGAAGTGGTGCTCGGTACCGCACCGGAAGCACTCGAAGGACTGCCCGGGCCGCAAGCGATCTTCATCGGTGGCGGCCTGACCGTGCCCGGTGTCCTCGACGCCTGCCTGGCGACCGGCGCGCGGATCGTCGCGCACGGCGTCACGCTCGAATCCGAGCAGGCCCTCGCCCGCGCGTACACCGAACACGGTGGTGAGCTGATCCGGATCGGCGTCGAACAGGCGGCGCCGCTGGGCGGATTCACCGGCTGGACCCCGGCGCGTGCCGTGACACAGTGGACCTATCGGAGCAAACCTTGACAGTGCACTTCATCGGCGCGGGCCCCGGCGCCGCCGACCTCATCACCGTGCGGGGGCGTGACCTGCTCGGCCGCTGCGAAACCTGCCTGTATCCCGGCAGCATGACGCCGACAGCGCTTCTGGAGTACTGCCCCGGCGACGCGGTGCTCATCGACACCGCCAACCTCGCTCTGCCCGCGATCGTCGAGCGCATGGTCGAAGCGCATGAGAAGGGCCATGAGATCGCGCGGCTGTGCTCGGGTGATCCGTCGATCTACAGCGCGGTCGCCGAGCAGATGCGCCGTCTCGACGCCGCCGGCGTTCCCTACGACGTCACGCCCGGCGTGCCCGCGTTCGCCGCCGCGGCCGCGCTGCTCAACCGCGAACTGACCGTGCCCGAAGTCGGCCAGAGCCTGGTCATCACCCGGGCGCAGGCGCGCTCCACCGCCATGCCACCGGGTGAAACACTGGAGAACTTCGCGCGGACCGGCACCACGCTCGCGCTGCATCTGGCGATCAACCGCGTCGAGCAGGTGGTCGACGAATTGCTGCCCTTCTATCGGGCGGACTGCCCGGCGGCCGTGGTGGCGCTGGCGAGTCAGCCGGGCGAGCAGGTGCTGCGGGGCACCCTCGGCACCATCGCCGCGCAGTCCCGCGAAGCCGGCATCACCAGGGCGGCGATGATCTTCGTCGGCGAAGTCCTCGCGGCCGAGGGGTTTCCCGACAGCTTCCTGTACTCGGCCACCCGTGATCGCGCGAACCAACCGGAGTCGTTATGAAGGAACTGCGCTGGGGCCTGCTGGCCGCCGGGACCATCGCCGCCGAGTTCGCGGCGGGCGTCGACGAGAGCAAGCACGGCGTGTTGGAGGCCGTCGCCGCGCGGTCCGGTGATCGGGCGGCCGAGTTCGCGTCGCGCTTCGAAGTCCCGAAATGCTATGGCTCCTACGAGGATCTGCTCGCCGACCCGGACGTCGACGCGGTCTACATCTCGACGCCGCATCCCCTGCACGGCGCGTGGGCGATCCGCGCGGCCGAGGCGGGCAAGCACATCCTGTGCGAGAAACCGCTGACGGTCTCGGTCAGTGAAGCCGAGAAGGTCATCGAAGCGGCGCGCGCCAACGACGTCTTCCTCATGGAGGCGTTCATGTACCGGCTGCACCCGCAGATCCGGCGGCTGGCCGAGCTGATCTCCAGCGGCGCCATCGGCGAGGTCCGCGCCGTCGACGTCGCCTTCAGCTACAACTTCGCCACTCCCCGGCTCACCGATCCCGCGCTGGGCGGCGGCGGGATCTTCGACGTCGGCTGTTACTGCACTTCGCTCGCGCGGCTGGTCTCGCAGGCCGCGACCGGGCAGGACGTCGTCGAGCCCGAAGAGGTCCTCGGGATGGCGAGGCTCGACGAGAACGGCGTCGACGAGGTCGCGTTCGGCCTGCTGCGACTGCCCGGTGGCGTCCTCGCGCAGCTGGCGTGCGGCTTCCAGCTGACCCAGGACGACCACATCCGCGTCTACGGCTCGCAAGGACAGCTGTACGTGCCGAAACCGGCGTGGATCCACGAAATGCGCAAGCCGAAGACCTCGCAGATCATCCTCACGCCGGAGGGCGGCGAGCCCGAGGTGATCGAGGTGGAAGCGACTCAAGGCCTCTTTGCTCGCGAAGCCGACCACGTGGCCGCGCATCTCGCCGACCGGCAGGCACCCGAACTCACCTGGGCCGAAACGCTCGCCAACCTGCGCACGCTGGAACGGTGGCGCGCGGCCGTGGCTCGATGACGCTGCTCATCCTGGGCGGCACCGGTGAAGCCCGCGAGCTGGCGACGGAGCTGGTGGCGCGCGGCGAGCACGTCGTGTCGTCGCTCGCGGGCCGGGTCGCGCGCCCGAAACTGCCTGACGGCGAAGTCCGCGTCGGTGGCTTCGGCGGCCCGGAAGGTCTCGCGCGCTGGCTGACCGAGAACGACGTCACCGCGATGATCGACGCCACCCATCCCTTCGCCGAGCGCATCGGCGCCAACGCGGCAGAAGCCGCCCGCATGACGGGCACGCCGCTGCTCAGGCTCGCCAGACCCGGCTGGACCGAGGGACCCGGCGACAGCTGGCACTGGGCCGACGACCTCGCGCACGCCGCGCGCCTGCTCCCGGACCTCGGCGAACGCGTCTTCCTCACCAGCGGGCGGCAGGGGCTCGCCGCCTTCGCCGGGCTGGACGGCCTCTGGTTCCTGATCCGCTGCGTCGACCCGCCCGAGGTGCCGCTCCCCCGGCGGCACGAGGTCCTCCTGGACCGAGGGCCCTACACGGTGGAGAAGGAACGCGCGCTGATGGTGCGGCACGGCATCGAGGTGCTCGTCACCAAGGACAGCGGCGGCGCGATGACCGCGGCGAAACTCACCGCGGCCCGTGAACTCGGCGTCCCGGTGGTCGTCGTCCGACGACTCGAGGGTTACCGACGACCCGGGACGGCCAGCGTGACGACCGTTCGCGACGCCCTAACCTGGCTCGGTGTCACGACCAAGGGCAGCCCTGCGTAAGCCGTTCGGACCAGACCCGTTAGCGTTGCGCCGATGCGTCTGATCGCTGTCACGCTGGGGTTGCTGTCCGCCTTGTGCGCGTTGGCTTTCCCCTTCCTGCCGGTGGTGCAGGACACAGCGGAGGTCGTCTGGCCAACGGCCGGCGACACCCGCTCCGTCAACGCGCCCTTGACCGGGTACTGGGCACAGGACCTGCGCGTGGATCTGCCGTGCCAGACCATCCGTTCGCTGGACGCGCGCACGCAGGGCCCGGCACTGCTGTTCTCCACCGTGCCCGACGGCCGCACCGACCCGCGCGCGGGCAAGGGTGTCGGCCTGCAGCTGCGCATCGACAACGGCGTGCTGCTCGCCTCCAGCCAGGGCCAGCAGATCGTGCAGCAGCCGCTGCCGGAGAACACCTGCGACGTCAAGCTGACGGCGGACGCGAACCAGATGACGGTGACCGTCGCCAAGACCACGGTGTTCCACGCCGAGGGCGACGTCCGGCCGCGGCTGGTCGGGATCTACTCGTCGCTCAACGCCGGCAAGGATCCGATCGAAGGCCTGCACGTCTCGGTGGTCCCCGATACCCGCTACCAGACCTCACCCACGGTGCTGAAGTGGATCATCGGGGTGATCGCGGCGCTGTCGTTCATCGGCTGCCTGATCGCGGTGTGGCGGATGGACTCCGGCTTCGCGCGCCGCGCGCCCCGCTGGGCGCCGGTCGGCTGGTGGCGGCTGACCGCCCGCGACGCGACGGTGATCATCGCGCTCGGCGCCTGGGTCTTCATCGGCCCGGTCACCTCCGACGACGGCTACATCCTCACGATGTCGAGAGTCGCGGAAGAGACCGGCTACCTGACGAACTACCACCGCTGGTTCGGCGTCGCCGAGGCGCCGTTCGGCTGGTTCTACCACGTGTACCAGCTGATGGCGCACGTCAGCACGGTGCCGCCGTGGATCCGGCTCCCGTCGTTCCTGCTCGGCGTGCTGAGCTGGCTGCTGATCAGCCGCGAGGTCATGCCCCGCCTCGGCACCCAGGTCCGGACGAGCCGCGCCGCGGGCTGGGCCGCCGCCGCGGTGTTCCTGGTCTGGTGGATGCCGTTCAACAACGGTGTCCGGCCGGAACCGGTCGCCGCGCTGGGCTCGCTGCTGGCGATCTGCGCCGTCGAGCGCGCGCTGGTGACCCGCCGCCTGCTGCCGCTGGCCCTCGGCCTCACCGCGGCCGGGTTCACCCTGGCCGCGACGCCGACCGGGCTGATCGCCGTCGCCCCGTTCCTGGTCGCCGCCCGCCCGCTGTTCAAACTGGTCCGCCAGCGCGCCGAGAACGGCTGGTTGCCGGTACTCGCGCCGGTACTGGCGGCCGGCCTGCTGGTGCTGGTCGTGGTGTTCGCCGACCAGACCTTCGCCACCGTCCAGGAGGCGACCCGGATCCGCACGCAGGTCGGCCCGAACCTGTCGTGGTTCCAGGAACTCGCGCGCTACCAGTTGCTCTTCGAAAGCCTGCCGGACGGTTCGGTGCCGCGCCGGTTCCCCGTGCTGCTCGTGCTGCTGTGCACCGGGACCTGCCTGGTGGTGCTGCTGCGCCGCGGCCGGATCCCCGGCGCCGCGCTCGGCCCCAGCCGTCGCCTGATCGGCACGGTCGCGCTGTTCTTCCTGCTGCTCGCGCTGACCCCGACCAAGTGGACGCATCACTTCGGCGCCTTCGCCGCGGTCGGCGCGGCCATGGCGGCGCTGACCGCGCTGGCCACCAGTTCGACGGTGCTGCGGTCCCGGCGCAACCGGGCGGCGTTCCTGGCCGGGCTGCTCGTGGTGGGCGCGCTGGCCGCGACCGGGCCCAACTCCTACTGGTTCGTCTCGAAACTCGGCGTGCAGTGGACCGCGGTGGCGCCGTCGATCGGCGGGATCCCGCTGTCGACGCTCCTGCTGGGCGCGGCCGCGATCGCCGGGATCTACGCGTTCGTGGAGAACGTCCGCGCGCACCGGCCGGGCCTGCCCGCGGGCCCGCAGGAGGGGCGGAGCCGGTCGCTGCGGCTCGGCTCGCTCTCGCTGGTGGTCGTCTGCGGTCTGATGGCCACGGGCGAGTTCGTCAGCATGGCGTGGGCGATCCACAACCAAGCCGGTTCCTACAGCCTCGGCGCCGCGAACTTCGGTCACCTGTCCGGCAAGAGCTGCAACCTCTCCGACCACGTGATGGTGGAACGGGACGCCGCGACCAGCATCCTGCGGGCCCAGCCCGAACAGCGGACGGTGCCGGTGAAGAAGGAGGAGCCGCCCGCCGGGCAGACCCCGCCGCCGCTGCCCGATCCGGAACAGGACAACGGCCGCGTGCAGACCGGGTTCCACACCCGCGCGCTCGACGACAAGGACCCGCTGGCCGAACCGCCGCACGGGTTCAAACCCGACGAAGTGCCGATGTGGAGCAGCTTCCTCGACCCCGAGACCCGCGCCGGACGGCTGCGCAGCGACTGGTACGCCCTCGCCGAAAAGCCCGCGGACGGCCAGATCGTGGTCGCCACCGCGGGCGCGGCGCGGCGGCCGACGTCGGTCAGCCTCGACTACGGCGTGAACACCGGCGAAGGCGTGAAGGTCGTCCGCAGCCAGTTCGTGCTCCCGCCGGGGGCGGGGACGAACGGCTGGAACGACACCCGGATCAACCTGCGCGACCTCCCCGCCGAGACGACCTCCGTGCGGATCAACATCGTCGACAACGACCTCACCGAGGACGGCTGGATCGCCGCGTCCGCGCCCCGCGTGCCGACGTTCACCACGCTGACCGAGAAGATCGCGGGCAAGCAGGTGTACGTCGACTGGCCCGCGTCGTTCGTCTACCCGTGCGTGCAGCCGGTGACCTCACACGACGGCATCTCGAAGATGCCGGACTACCGGATCACCGCCGGCGCCGTGGCCGACGAGGCGAACTGGGCGTCCAGCACCAACGGCGGCCCGATCGGCTGGCTCGAAGAGGTCGCGGACGAACCCGAGGTGCCCAGCTACCTGATCGGCCAGCCGAGCCAGTCGTGGGGTCAGCTGCTGCAGGTCGAACCGTTCACCGAGGGGATCGCGCCGACGATCATCCACGGCGAGAAGGTCGTCCCCGGCTGGTGGTCGCCGGGTCCCGGGCCGCGGCAGCCGAACGGCAAGGACCCGACGCGCTAGCCCCTACCGTCTCATGCGGCCAGTCCGTGCAGCGCCTCCGGCAGAGCATCCCGGTACAGGACGCCGAGTCGCTGCGTCGCGCGGGTGAGCGCGACGTACAGCTCGGCCGCGCCACGGGGACCGTCGGCGAGGATCCGGTCCGGATCCACGACGAGGACGGCGTCGAACTCGAGCCCCTTCGTCTCGGACGCGGGTACCGTTCCCGGCACGCCGGGCGGCCCGATGACGACGCTGGTGCCTTCACGCCCGGCTTCGTCCTTGACGAAGTCCTCGATGGCGCCGGCCAGGGAATCCCCGGTCACCTTCCGCGCCCACGGCCGGACCCCGTTGGCGCGGACCGATTCCGGCGCCCGGACATCCGGTGCGAACTCGGCGAGCACCGAAGCGGCGACGGCCATGATCTCCGCGGGCGTGCGGTAGTTCACCGTCAGCGACCGGTAGACCCAGCGGCCCGGCACGTAGGGCTCCAGCATCGAGGCCCACGACCGCGCCCCGGCCTCGGACCGGCGCTGTGCCAGATCGCCGACCACGGTGAACGACCGGTTGGGGCAGCGGCGCATCAGCACCCGCCAGTCCATTTCGGACAGTTCCTGTGCCTCGTCGACCACGACGTGCCGGTAGGTCCAGTCCCGGTCCGCGGACGCGCGTTCGACCAGGCTGCGCGTGTCGTGCTCGACGAACCGGTCGGCGAGTTCGTCGGCGAAGAGGAGGTTCTCCGCGGACAGCATGATGTCCTCGTCCATCTCCTCGCGGTCCAGCTTCAGCGTGTCCAGCACACCTTCGGCGTACTCGGCCTCGGCCTTCTTCTCCCGCGCGACCGTCCGGTCGGCCGCCTTCTCCGCCGTCTTGTCGCGGCCGAGCAGGTCGACGAGTTCGTCGAGCAGCGGCATGTCCGACACCGTCCAGGCCTCGCCGTCGGCGCGCAGCAACGCCGGGTCGGCACCGGCCGCGCGCAGCCGGTCCTCCGACGCGAGGAGCGACCCCAGCAGCGCTTCCGGCGTGAGCACCGGCCAGAGCGCGTCGAGCGCGGCGGTGAACGCCTCGCTCTCCGCCAGTTCCTTGAGCAGGTCCTTGCGCAGCCGCTCCCACTCGTCGCGCTCGTCCCGGCTCAGCCAGCCCCGGCCGATCCGCGCGATCGCCCGTTCGGTGAGCACGTAGGTGACGATGTCGGCGAACACCGCGCGGGCCTCGTTGTGCGGCAGCCCGCTCTTGCGGCCCTCGTCCCTGGCCCATTCCGCGGTCTCGGCGTCGATCCGGACGGTGACGTCGGTCAGGTCGATCGGCATCGGCTCCTCCGGCAGCCGCTGCCGGTCGGCGACGGCCGCCTTGAGGACGTCCAGCATCTTCAGCGAACCCTTGAGCCGCACCACCTCCGGCTCGTCCTCGGCGGTGACGTGCTTGCCGGGGACGAAGTCGCCGGTGGTCATGAACACCACGTCGGTCTCGCCCAGCGACGGCAGGACCCGGCCGATGTGGTGCAGGAACGCCGGATTCGGCCCCACGACGAGCACGCCGTGGCGCTCCATCCGCTCGCGCTGGGTGTAGAGCAGGTAGGCGACGCGGTGCAGCGCCACCACGGTCTTCCCGGTACCCGGACCGCCCTCGATCACCAGCACCCCGGGGTGCTCGTGCCGGATGATCTCGTCCTGCTCGGCCTGGATCGTCGCGACGATGTCGCGCATCCCCTCCCCGCGCGGCGCGTTCACGGCCGCGAGCAGCGCCGCGTCCCCCTCCGCGTCACCGCCGGGGCGGCCGAACACCTCGTCGGTGAAACCGAGCACCTCACGTCCGCGCGTGTGGAACTGGCGGCGGCGGCGCATCTTCTCCGGCGTCGCCGCGGTCGCGGTGTAGAACGGGCGCGCCGCCGGTGCCCGCCAGTCGAGCAGCACAGGTTCGTAGTCGTTCTCCTCGTCGAAGAGACCGATGCGGCCGATATGGGAGGTCTCCCCCGAAACGCTGTCCAGCCTGCCGAAGCACAAGCCGTTGTCCACGACGTCCAGCCGCCGCGACTCCCTCGCCAGCGCACGGACCTCGACGTCCCGTTCCATGGCCGTCCCGCCGGTTCCCCCGAGCGCGGCCTGGAACTCCCCCTTCACCCGCGCGCGTTCGGCGTCCAGGCGCGCGTAGAGCCCGGCGACGTATTCGCGCTCGGACCGCAGCTCTTCTTCATGACCCTGAGTTGACACAGACTCCCATTTCGCCAGGTTTCGGCTACGGCGAGTGAGTCTGAAGCATGACGGGGGTCTTGTGGCAAGTCCCCCCATGCGCTATATGTTTATTACGGAGGGAGTTACCTTCGTACACTTCTCGGCCATTCGGGCCATCTCCACGCAGGTCGCCTCTGGCCACTCACGAGCCCCCACAGGGTGGCGCGTACTCGATCCCCGGAAAGTACCTCTCCCATTCCTCTCTGGTGATCCTCGGCGTCGCCAGTTTGCAGATCTCCTCGGCCACGCGCTCGGCGTCCGTCTGCCACAGCTGCACCCCGCTGCTCCCGATCGCGAGCGTCTGCCCGTCGTCCCGGTACGCCAGCGAGTTGACCGTCGCGGAAAACCCGGTGAGCTGCGCAGTCTCGACCGGGTTCCGTGGATCGGTGAGATCCCAGACGCGCACCGTCCGGAAGGCCGACGCCGCCAGGTCCCTGCCGCTCGGGCCGAACGCGAGCGGACCGACCCCCTCGGGATTGCCGCCCAGTTTCGCCAGGCGCACGGCGTGCGCGCGATCGGAGATGTCCCAGAGGTAGACGTTCCGGTCGCCGCTGCCCGCCGCCACGGTGCGCCCGTCGGGGCTGAGTGCCATCTTGAACAGCGCGCCGGAATCGGGCCGCAGCGTCGACACGAGGCCGGGCCGCCGAGGATCGGCGACGTCCCACAGGGTGACCGAGGACGAGTCGAGGCCTTGGCTCGCCACGAGCGTCCGTCCATCCGGGGTGAACGCGAGCGACCACACGGTGCCGTCGCCGACCGGGAGGACCCGCGGCTCGGCGAACCGGGTGGGATCGCTGATGTCCCACAGCTGGATCGGCCCGTCGTCGTGGCCGGAGGCGAAGGTCTTCCCATCCGGGCTGAACGCGAGCGAGTACGTGGGCTTCACCTCGGTCGACGCCAGCGGTTTCGGTGCTGTCGGATCGCTGATGTCCCAGCGCTGCAGCACGAACGTCCCCGCGACCCCCGCGCCGTCGTGCGCGGCCACCGCGAGGCTGCGCCGGTCCGGGCTGACCGCGACGGCGGTGACAGTGGCCAGGCCGGGGAGCTTCGCGAGCTGCCTCGGGGCGCGGAGATCGTCCATCGCCCACAGCCGCAGATCGTCCCCGGCGGTGACGAGGATCCGCCCCTGGTCGAGGAACGTGCCGGCGTTCCAGCCCACGCTCGAAGACAGCGCCAGTTCGCCGACGTCCTGCAACCGGACGGTCCGGTCGGCGCTGGCGGACACGATGGTCTTGCCGTCCGGGGAGAACGCGGTCCACCAGATGGCGTTGGTGTGCCCGGAAAGCGGCGGCAGTTCCTTCGCCTGCCCGGTGACGTCCCACAGGCGCACGGACTGGTCGTCCCCGGCGGTCACCACCAGCCTGCCGTTCGGGCTGAACCCGGCGGCCCAGACCACGGCCGGGGTGTTCAGCGTCGTCAGCGGCCGGGGCGCCGCCGGATCGGTGACGTCCCAGAGCCTCGCCGTGCGGTCCCAGCTGGTGGTGAGCAGCCGCCGCCCGTCCGGGCTCCACGACGCGGTGAGCTGGATGTCCTTGTGTCCGGAAAGGACGGAGAGTCGTCGTGGCGCGGACAGCGTGGTGACGTCCCAGAGTTCCGCCGTCCAGTTCGTGTTCGTGACCGCGAGCAGCCGTCCGTCCGGGCTGAAGACAGCGCGTTCGAGCTGCTCGGCCGGAAGGGCGCCGAGCGGTTTCGGCGCGCCGAGATCGGTGACGTCGGTGAGCCTGATCGTGCGGTCCGCGGAACCGGTGACGAGGACGTGGCCATCGGGTCCGAAGTCGGCCGAAAGGAGGACTTCGCTGTGCCCGGCGATGTCCGCCTTCCGCACCGGATGCCGCGGGTCGGTCAGATCCCAGAGCCGGACGACGTGCTCGCGGGTGACGGTCGCCAGCGCCCGGCCGTCCCGGCTGAACGCCAGCGGGCCGCGGACCTCCGCCGAACCGGGCAGCGTCGAGAGGACCACCGGATGCCGCGAATCGGCGATGGACCACACCTTCGTCTCCCGGAAGGAGTCGGAGGTGATCATGAGCTGCCCGCTCAGCGCGACGGTGACGTCGCCGGGATCGAAGGGCATCCTGGTGGCGAACGGCGCCGCCATGGACGCGAGCAGGCCGTCGTGGGTCTCCTGGATCGGCGCGAGCCGGTACGCGGCGAGGCTGAGCTGTGTCGACAGCGCCGGGTTCGAGTCCCGCAGCCCCTTCGCGTCGACGACGGCCTTCCGTGCCAGCGCGACATTCCGCTGATCGGTGGCGGTCCGCCCGGCGTCGACGGCGTATCCCACGGCCACACCCGCCAGGAGCAGCAGGACGCCGAGGAGCGCGACGAGTCTTCGCAGCCTGCGGGTCCGTTTGCGGCCGACGGCGGCCTCTTCGGCTTCGGCGTCGAGCCCCGCCTGCAGGAACTCCTGTTCGCGGGCGCTCAGCGCGTCCGGCACTCTTGCCGCCCATTCGGCCGCGAGACCGAGCCGGGTGCCGCGGTAGAGGCTGCCCTTGTCCCGGTCCAGTGACTCCCAGAGGTCGGTCGCTTCGGCGAGCTGACGGTGCAGCCGATGCCCTTCGCGGTCCTCCGCGAGCCAGTCCCGCAGCCTCGGCCAGCCGCGGATCAGGGCCTCGTGCGCGATCTCGACGCCGTCGCGGTCGAGGACGAGCAGGCGCGCCTCGGCGAGGCGTTCGAGGACCTCCGTCGTGGCCGGATCGTCGTCGAGTTCGCGCCGGTTGAGGCGGCGCTTCGTGTCTTCGGTGCCTTCGCCGAGCGCGGTCAGCCGGAGGAAGATCTGCCGGACGACGCGCTGCCTGTCCGGCTCCAGAGCTGTGTAGACCGACTCCGCGGTCTGCGCGATCGCGTTGAGGATCCCGCCCGCCGCCTCGTACGCGGCGCTGGTCAGCGTGATCCCCTGGCGCCGCCGCCAGGTCTCCAGCAGCGCGTGCGACACCAGCGGCAATACGGCCGGCTGACCGGTGGCGTCGGCGACGAGCGTCGTGACCAGCGCCGCTTCGACCCGGCAGCCCGCGCGGACGGCGGGTTCGACGATCGCGGTCCGGAGTTCGTCGGCGGTCATCGGGCCGACCATCACCTGCGCGTCGGTGAGCGCCGCCACGAGACCCGCGTGACGGCAGAGGTGCCCGTAGAAATCGGCGCGGACGCCGAGGACGACCTGGGTTCCGTGCTCGTCGCGGGCGATTGCCAGCAGCGTGTCGATGAACCGGTCGCGCTCGTCCTGATCCCGGCAGAGCGTGTAGACCTCTTCGAACTGGTCGACGATCAGCAGCCGTCCCTCGGCGTCGAGGTCCGCTTCGAGCGGATGCGCGCCGGGAGTCCGGACGACGGGCGGACGTTCGCTCTTCGCCGCCAGCCCGGCCCGCAGGACGGACGACTTCCCCGAACCCGAAGCGCCGAAGACGCCGACGAGCCGATGTCGCGCGAGCTTGCCGGTCAGCTCGGCGACCAGCCGGTCCCGGCCGAAGAACCGGGCCGCGTCGGTCGTCTGGAACGCGGCGAGGCCCAGGTACGGAAGCTCGGTCTCGTCACGTTCGCCTTCGGCCGCGGCGAGCCCGGCGGCGACTTCACGCCAGCGGTCCTCCCATGCCTGGATGTCACCGCCGCACGCGGTGACGTATGCGGTCGTCACCGCGAGCCCCGGCAGTTTCCGGCCGCCCGCCGCCTCGGACAGCGCGGCGGCCGAGTAGCCCGCGCGGGCCGAAAGCTCGCGGTAGGTCGGCCCGCCCGCCTTCTCCCGGAGCAGGCGGAGATCCGCCGCGAACCGCACGACGACGTCGTCGCCCGGCCCCAGCGGGCGCTCGCGTCTCGGCACCAGGCCCCCCTGATCGTCGAAGCGTTATCGAATGGTCATTGTTCACCGAAAACGGCCGGACACTGTACAAAATTTCTGCGCTAGAACCGAGGGCGTGCCGATTCGAACCCCAGTGGTGACAGTGGTCTTCGCGGGCGTCGCCGAATTGCCCGTGTCCTCGGAACTGGAGGTGCTCGCCCACACGACCGACGACCGCGACGCGCTCGCACGCGCCGCCGCGCTGCGGCCGGACGTCCTCGTCCTGCCCGTGCGGCCGCCCGGTCTCGACGGCCTCGCCGTGACGCGCGAGGTGGCGTCCCGCGTGCCGGAGACCGCCGTGCTCGTACTGACCCCGCCCGGCGACAACGAGACCTGGGTCGCCGCGATGCGCGCGGGCGCCCGGGGTGTCCTGGCCGGGACGGCGGGCCCCGAAGACCTCCTCCGCGCCATCCACGGGGTCGCGGCGGGCGCCGTCGTCTTCGGCGAGCACGCCGCGAACCGGCTCTACGGCCTGCTGAACACGGCACGGCCGATCCAGGCGTTCCCGCAGCTCACCTCACGCGAACACGAAGTCCTCGATCTGCTGGCGGGCGGGCTCGGGATCGCGGACGTCGCGCGGCGGCTGGGTCTCGCGGCCAAGACCGTGCGCAACGTCGTCTCGGCGGTGCACGCCAAGGTCGGCACGGACGACCGCGAGACCCTGCTGGGCCAGGCGCGCAACGCCGGGCTGGGCCGTCACTCGTAGGTGCGCGGCGTCCAGACCACCCCGTTCTCGGCGCGGGTCTTCGACGAACCCACGATCAGCAGGCAGCGCATGTCCACGGTCGCCGGATCGAGGGTGCCGAGGGTGACCACGCGGATGTCCTCCTCCGGGCCGCCGACGTCGCGGGCGACGACCACCGGTGTCTCCGGCGCGCGGTGCCGGAGCAGGACTTCACGGGCCTGTGCAAGCTGCGTGGTCCGCGTCCGGGACGCCGGGTTGTACAGCGCGAGCACGAGATCCGCGGCCCCCGCCGCGTCGAGCCGCCGTTCGATGATCTCCCACGGCTTGAGCCGGTCGGACAGCGAAAGCACGCAGTAGTCGTGCCCGAGCGGCGCGCCGACCCGGGACGCGGCCGCCTGCGCCGCGGTCACCCCCGGCACGATCCGCACCCGCGCGCCGGCGCCGTGCCCGGCCGCGACCTGCTCCAGCACGGCCGACGCCATGGCGAACACGCCGGGATCACCCGAGGACACCACCGCGACCTTGGCCCCGTTCGAGGCCAGTTCCAGCGCTTCGACGGCGCGTTCGGCCTCGACCCGGTTACCCGACGCGTGCCGCTGCTGTCCCGCGCGCTGCGGCACTCGCGCGACATACGGGCCGTAGCCGACGATGTGCTCCGCCGCGGCCAGCTCCTCGGCCGCCTCGGGCGTCAGCCAGTCCGGGCCCGCCGGACCGAGCCCGACGACCACGACTTCGCCACCGGTGGGCGTTTCCCGCTTCCGGGTGACTTCGGGTTCGTCAGCGAGCCGCGACGCGTAAGCCGGGCTGGGCAGCAGCGCCAGCGAGAAGTACGGCACCGACTCGGGGTCGACGTCGGCGAAGGGCTCGACGCGCTGCGCCTGCCAGGTCGCGCGCTCGACGTAGAAGGCGTCGTCCAGCTTCCCGGCCTCGGCCAGCGCCTCCCGGACGTTGCCGAACGTGCGGCCGAGTTTGAGCACCGCCGCGGCCTGCGTGTCGGCCAGCCGCCGCGCGAGTTCCGGCGCGGGCAGGGTCCCCGGCAGGATGGTGAGGACCTCGTCGCGCTGCACCAGCGGACGGCCGAGCACCGACGACGCCGCGCTGACCGACGTCACGCCCGGCACCACGGTCGCCTCGTAGCGGTCGGCGAGCCGCTCGTGCATGTACATGTAAGAGCCGTAGAAGAACGGGTCTCCTTCGCAGAGCACGACCACGTCGCGTCCGGCGTCGAGGTGTTCGGCGAGCCGCTTCGCGCTCAGCTCGTAGAAGTCGGCGATCGCGCCCTCGTAGCCGCCGGGGTGGTCGGTGGTCTCGGTGGTGACCGGGTAGACCAGCTTCTCTTCGAGCTGGCCGTCCCGCAGATACGGTTCGGCGACCGACCGCGCGATGCTCCGGCCGTGGCGCGCGCTGTGATAGGCGATGACGTCGGCCTCGCCGATCAGCCGCGCGGCCTTGACCGTCATCAGTTCCGGGTCACCGGGCCCGAGCCCGACACCCCAGAGTTTCCCGAGCCCGCTCATTCGACCTCACTCGCCATCGCGTTGATCGCGGCGACGGCCATCGCGCTGCCGCCCCGGCGTCCGTGCACCACCAGATACGGCGCGGGTGCCCGCTTCACGAGTTCCACTTTGGACTCCGCGGCGCCGATGAACCCCACCGGGACACCGATGATCGCCGCCGGGGCGCCGACGCCCTCTTCGAGCAGTTCCAGCAGCCGGAACAGCGCGGTCGGCGCGTTGCCGATCGCCACCACGGAACCGGGCAGCTTGTCGCGCCAGAGTTCGAGCGCGGCCGCGGAGCGGGTGGTGCCCATCCGCTCGGCCAGGCCCGGCACCTTCGGGTCGGTCAGCGTGCACAACACCGCGTTGGCAGCGGGCAAACGTTTGCGGGTCACGCCGGAGGCGATCATCGTGGCGTCGCAGAGGATCGGCGCGCCCGCTTCGAGGGCGGCGCGGCCGGACTCCACGACGTCCAGGCTGTAGCGGAGATCGTCGACGAGGTCGACCATCCCGCAGGCGTGGATCATCCGCACGGCCAGTACCGCGACGTCGTCGGGGAGGATCGCGAGATCCGCCTCCTCGCGGATGGTGGCGAACGAATGCCGGTAGATCTCGGCCCCGTCCCGGATGTAGTCGATCACTGCTGTCCCTTCTCCGCCAACACTGTCGCCAGCTCGTCGGCCGGGACCCACGTCCCGTCGACCAGATATCCGTCCTCCGCCGCGAGCACGTCGACGTGCTCACCGGCGGGTTTTCCGCATCGCCGCTCACAACCGGCGAAATGCGCCCTCGGCGTGCGGCCGATCCGCGCGGCGTCGGCCCGGACGTCGGCACGCGATTTCGCGCAGCCGGGATGTCCGATGCAGGCGCTGACGCCGAGCGACGGCTCACGCGGATCGGTGATCAGACCGGTGTCCCCGGCCGGCTTCCCGAGGACGAGGATCGAGCGCCATGGCGTGACCACGGCGTTTCCGGCCTTCGCGATCGCGCGCGCCTGCGCGGAAGTCAGCCGGCCGAGGGGCGGGGCGACCCCGACGGCGCCGTCGCCGATCGGCCCGATGGGCAGGCCGGGCTTCGCCGCGAAAGTCTCCGGTTCGACTCGCTCCCCTGGGACGCCGTGCAGCAGCGCGTCCGTGCCGGGGAGTTCGCTGACTCGCCAGGCCGTGCCTCTGATCTGGAGGAAGGCACGCGCGACCGAGATCAGGGCTTCGACGGCGTGCTCCGCGGTGACGCGCAGGCCGGTGTCGGCGCCGTCGAGCAGCAGCGCGCCGTCGCGCCAGCAGACGTCGGCGCCCTCGCCCGCGACGTCGCCCTGGCCGCCGTCGAGGGCGAAGAGGAAGCGTCCGGGGAGTCCGGCCAGCTCGGGGGCCGCGCACAGGGCCTTGTCGAGGGCGGGCGCGAGACGCTGGGCGAGGTCACTCAGTGGCGACGCGAGGATGTTGCGGACGCGTTCGTGCGACGGCGCGGGCAGGAGGCCGGCCGCGGCGAGCCTGGCCGCGAGACCGGGCCGGGTGACGCCGCGCAGCTGGACGTTGCCGCGGGAGGTCAGGTGGAGCGCCCCGTCGCCGAGGTCGTCGGCGGCGTCCGCGAGGGCCCTGAACTGGGCCTGGGTGATGGCACCACCGGGAAGACGGACGCGCGCGAGTGGTCCGTCGGCGGCGTCGTGGGTGGCGAAAACGCCGGGGCACGCGTCGGCTCGGACACGTGCGCTCGTGGACATGCGCTCACTGTAGATGCCTCAGTTCGGTGTTAGCAGCACTCGGATCTTATGTAGTAGGTGTGCTACATTCGGTCGCAGCACTGAGATGGGGGTGACCAATGAGAGATCCACACGACGTGATGATCTCCGTCAAAGATCTGCGGATGCGGTACGGAACGAACGACGTCCTCCACGGGGTGGACTTCACCGCGCACCGGGGTGAGGTGATCTGCCTGCTCGGGCCGAACGGCGCGGGCAAGACCACGACGATCGAGATCCTCGAAGGCTTCCGGATGCGCTCGGAAGGCGAGGTCAGCGTGCTGGGCATCGACCCGGCGAACGCGGACGAGAACTGGAGGGCGCGGCTGGGGGTCGTCCTCCAGGCCTGGCGCGACCACGCGAAATGGCGCGTGCGCGAACTGCTGGCGCACCTGGGCGGCTACTACGCGCCGTACTCGACGGATCGCATCACCCGGCCGTGGGATCCGGACGAGCTGGTCGCCGCGGTCGGCCTGACCGAGCACGCGGACAAGAAGGTCCGGATGCTCTCGGGCGGGCAACGGCGCCGTCTCGACGTCGCGATCGGCATCGTCGGCCGTCCGGAACTGCTGTTCCTCGACGAACCGACCGCCGGACTGGATCCGGAGGCGCGGCGCGAGTTCCACGACCTCGTGCACCGTCTGACCGATGACGACGACACGACGATCCTGCTGACCACGCACGACCTCGACGAGGCCGAGAAGCTGGCCGACCGGATCCTGATCCTGAACCACGGCCGGATCGTCGCCGACGGTTCCGCCGACGCGCTGAGCAGGCAGATCGCCGGCGAGGCCGAGGTGCGCTGGACACTGGACGGCCAGCGGTTCGTGCACTCGACCACCGAGTCGACGAAGTACGTGCACGAACTGTTCAAACAGCACGGGGACGCCATCGGCGATCTGGAGGTCCGGCGGGCCTCCCTGGAGGACACGTACATGACGCTGGTCCGCAAGGCGGAAACGCCGCTCGTGGAGGTGGGTGCGCGATGAACGCGGTTCAGCACAGCATCCGGCTGGGCGTCCAACGCGGCTGGATCGAAGGCCGCCAGATGATGACCAACCGGGAAGACCTCTTCAACACGTTCCTCTTCCCCGTGATCTTCGTGATCGTCATGTTCTTCATGCGCGACTCGAAGCTGCCGGGGACCGAGTTCTCGCTCGCCGCCGCCACCGTGCCGAGCGTGCTGGGTGCGTCGATCGTGTTCAGCGGCATGCTCGGCATGGCGGGCGTCCTCGCCGTCGAACGCGAGGACGGCACACTCCTGCGCGCCAAGGCCACGCCGAACGGCATGATCGGCTACCTCGTCGGCAAGGTCGTCACGGTTTCCTGCAACACGGTCATCGGGATCCTGCTGGTACTGGTCCCCTGCCTGTTCCTGTTCGACGGCATCGCACCCGGCGGCCTCACGTCGTGGCTGGGTCTGCTGTGGGTGCTGGCGCTCGGCCTGCTCGCGACCATGCCGATCGGCGCGATCTTCGGCTCACTGACCACCAACGCGCGCAGCATCGGCCTGATCATGCTGCCCACCCTCGGGATCGGCGCGATCTCTGGGATCTTCTACCCGATCACCGCGCTGCCGGAATGGCTGCAGTACATCGGACAGGTGTTCCCGATGTACTGGCTCGGCCTCGGCATGCGGTCGGCGCTGCTGCCGGACTCGACGGTGATGGTCGAGATCGGGCAGTCCTGGCGGCCATGGGAGACCCTGGGTGTCCTGGCCGTGTGGGCCGTGATCGGATTGACGCTGGCCCCGGTGGTGCTGCGGCGGATGGCGCGGCGCGAGTCCGGGTCCTCGGTGGCGGCACGACGCGAAAAGGCGATGCAGCGAATTGGTTAGCTCATGAGCGAGGTCGTTTACAACCGGATCGCGATGTTGCGGGCGGAGCGGGGCATCTCCCGCCGCGAACTCGCCGATGCGCTGGGCGTGCATTACCAGACCATCGGGTACCTCGAACGCGGCGAGTACAGCCCGAGCCTCTATCTCGCCCTGCGGATCGCGGAGTTCTTCGAAGTGGCGGTGGAGATCATCTTCTCCACCGCCCCTTTCCCGCGGATCGGGGACTCCTCGGAGCGTTCCGTCTCGTGAGTGGTAATGACGGTTCTAACCGTCATTACCACTCACGAGACGGAACACATCACCTTGACGCCGGGCCGGGCCGCCCGGAGAGTGGGCTGGAACCCACGCGTCGGCAGGTGGAGGAACCCGGTGAGAGTCCGGGGCGGTCCCGCCACTGTCACCCCTCCCAGGCACGAGAGAGGGGGAGCCAGGAACTCCCGCCGGCGCGACCGCACGACCCGGGGCGCGGACACCCCGAGTGAGGACTGCCGTGATCCTGCTTCTGTCCACTTCGGACACCGACCTGCTCAGCGCCCGTTCCAGCGAAGGCGACTACCGGCTGGCCAACCCGGCCCGGCTCGACCTCGCCGAACTGCCCGCCCTGCTCGACGGCGCCCAGATCGTCGTCGTCCGGATCCTCGGATCCGAGCGCAGCTGGCAGGAGGGTCTGGACACGGTCCGCGCGAGCGGCGCGCACGTGGTCGTCCTCGGTGGCGAGCAGACCCCGGACGCGCAGCTCATGAAGCTGTCCACGGTCCCGGCGGGCACGGCGGCGGAGGCGCACGCGTACCTCGCGCAGGGCGGCCCGGCCAACCTCACCCAGCTGTACCGGTTCCTGAGCGACACGCTCCTGCTCACCGGCGACGGCTTCGAGCCGCCCGCCGTGCAGCCCCTCTGGGGTGTCCTGGAGCGCGAGCCCAAGAACACCGAGGGCCCGGTCATCGCGATCCTCTACTACCGCGCACATCACCTCTCCGGCAACACCGAGTTCGTCCACTCCCTCTCCGACGCCATCGAGGACGCCGGGGGCCGGGCGCTCCCGATCCACTGCGCGTCCCTGCGGACCCGCGAGCCGGAGATGATGGCCGAACTGGCCAAGGCCGACGCGCTCCTGGTCACCGTGCTGGCCGCCGGGGGCACCCGGCCGTCCGAGGTCGGCGCCGGTGGCGACGACGAGGCGTGGGACGTCTCCGAGATGGCCGCCCTCGACATCCCGATCCTCCAGGCCCTCTGCCTCACCAGCGACCGCGCGACCTGGTCGGCGAACGACGACGGCCTCTCCCCGCTCGACGCCGGGAACCAGATGGCCGTCCCCGAGTTCGACGGGCGGCTGATCACCGTCCCGTTCTCGTTCAAGGAGATCGACGACGACGGCCTCCCGAAGTACGTGCCGGACGCCGAACGCGCGTCCCGGGTCGCCAAGATCGCGCTGGCGCACGCCCGGCTGCGCCACACGCCGCCGCCGGAGCGCCGCATCGCGCTGATGCTCTCGGCGTACCCGACCAAGCATTCCCGCGTCGGCAACGCCGTCGGCCTCGACACTCCCGCGTCCGCGATCGCCCTGTTGCGCCGTATGCGCGAGCAGGGGTACGACCTCGGCGAGGACCCGTTCCCCGGCGTCGAGCCCACCGGCACCGACCAGCCCGACGGTGACGCGCTGATCCACGCGCTCATCGCGGCGGGCGGGCAGGATCCGGAGTGGCTGACCGAGGAACAGCTGTCCGGCAACCCGATCCGCGTCCCCGCCGACAAGTACCGCGAGTGGTTCGCCGGGCTGCCCGCGGAACTGCGTGAGGGCATGGAGGAGCACTGGGGGCCCGCTCCCGGCGAGCTTTACGTCGACAACGGCGACATCGTGCTCGCGTCGCTCCAGTCCGGCAACGTCATCCTGATGATCCAGCCGCCCCGGGGCTTCGGCGAGAACCCGGTGGCGATCTACCACAACCCGGACCTCCCGCCGAGCCACCATTATCTGGCCGCCTACCGGTGGCTGGAGGAGGAGTTCGGCGCGCACGCCGTCGTCCACCTGGGCAAGCACGGTTCGCTGGAATGGCTCCCCGGCAAGACGGCCGGCCTTTCGGACTCCTGCGCGCCGGACGCCGTCCTCGGCAACCTGCCGCTGATCTACCCGTTCCTGATCAACGATCCCGGCGAGGGCGCGCAGGCGAAACGACGCGCGCACGCGACCATCGTCGACCACCTGATCCCGCCGATGGCCCGCGCCGAAAGCTACGGCGACATGGCCCGGCTGGAACAGCTCCTCGACGAGCACGCCAACATCGCCGCGATGGACCCGGCGAAACTGCCCGCGGTCCGCGCGCAGATCTGGACGCTGATCCAGGCCGCGAAGCTCGACCACGACCTCGGCGTCGAAGAACGTCCGCACGACGCGGAATTCGACGACTTCCTGCTGCACATCGACGGCTGGCTGTGCGAGGTCAAGGACGCCCAGATCCGCGACGGTCTGCACATCCTCGGTGTCGCGCCGGAAGGCGAGGCGCGGATCAACCTCGTGCTCGCGATGCTGCGGGCCCAGCAGATGTGGGGCGGCAAACAGGGCGCCGTGCCCGGACTCCGATCCGCCTTGGGGCTCAAGGAGAACAGCGACGCACCACTGTCCGAAGTGGACGCGATCGAGCAGAAGGCCAGGTCGCTCGTCGAGGCGATGGAAGCCAGGGACTGGTCCCCCGCCGCCGTCGCCGAGGTCGTCGCCGACGTGCCGGAACACCAGGACGTCGCCCGGGTGCTCACCTTCGCCGCCACCGAGATCGTGCCGCGGCTGGCGGGCACCGGCGCCGAGATCGACGCCGTGCTCCACGCCCTCGACGGCGGTTACATCCCGGCAGGCCCCAGCGGTTCCCCGCTGCGCGGCCTGATCAACGTGCTGCCCACCGGCCGCAACTTCTACACCGTCGACCCGAAGGCCATTCCGAGCCGCCTCGCCTGGGAGACCGGGCAGGCGCTCGCCGACTCGCTTCTCCGGCGATACCGCGAGGACACCGGGGATTGGCCGCGGTCGGTCGGCCTTTCGGTCTGGGGCACGTCGGCCATGCGCACCTCGGGTGACGACGCCGCGGAAGTCCTCGCCCTGCTGGGTGTCCAGCCGGTGTGGGACGAGGCGTCGCGCCGGGTCACCGGCATCGAGGCGATCCCGCTCGCCGAACTGGGCCGTCCGCGCATCGACGTCACCGTGCGGATCAGCGGGTTCTTCCGCGACGCCTTCCCGCACGTGATCGCGCTGCTGGACGACGCCGTGCGGCTCGTCGCGAACCTGGACGAGCCGGACGAACAGAACTTCGTCCGCGCCCACACCCGCGCGGATCTCGCCGCGCACGGTGACGAACGCCGGGCCACCACGCGGATCTTCGGCTCCAAGCCCGGCGCGTACGGCGCGGGCCTGCTGCCGCTGATGGACTCCGGGAACTGGCGTGACGACAAGGATCTCGCCGAGGTCTACGCGGTGTGGGGCGGTTTCGCCTACGGCCGTGACCTCGACGGCAGGCCAGCACGCGAGGACATGGAGAACTCGTACAAGCGGATCGTGGTCGCGGCCAAGAACACCGACACCCGCGAGCACGACATCGCCGACTCCGACGACTACTTCCAGTACCACGGCGGGATGATCGCGACGGTCCGCGCGCTGACCGGGACCGCGCCCGCCTCGTACGTCGGCGACAGCACCACCCCGGACGCCGTGCGCACCCGCACCCTCGGCGAGGAGACCGCCCGCGTCTTCCGTGCCCGCGTGGTCAATCCTCGCTGGCTGGCCGCGATGCGCAAGCACGGTTACAAGGGCGCCTTCGAGCTGGCGGCGACGGTCGACTACCTGTTCGGTTTCGACGCCACCGCCGGGGTGGTCGGCGACTGGATGTACGAGAAGCTCACCGAGTCCTACGTGCTCGACGAGGTCAACCAGGAGTTCCTGCGCCAGGCCAATCCGTGGGCACTGCGCGGCATCATCGAGCGCCTGAACGAGGCGGCCGACCGGGGACTCTGGGCGGAGCCGGACGCCGATCTTTTGGCTCAGCTGCGTGAGGTCTACCTCTCGCTGGAGGGCGACCTCGAATCCTGACGTCACCCGCTGGAGCAGCGCCATGGCCCGCCCGGCGGTACCACTGTCGTATGCGCAGAACTTAGCGTGACAAGGGCGGTGGGACGTCAAGGATCGGGAGGACAGCCATGATCAAGCGTCTGTTGAAGGTCGTGCTTCGCCACGGTTGCTGCTCGGCGTGCACCGGTCTGGGCTGCGGCTGCTGCGACGCCTGCAAGTAAGTTCAGGGGTGGACACCCGGGATATGGGTGTTCGCGCGGCGGACGTCGGCGGCGAGGGCTGGCACCTCGATCACCCGGCGTCCGGCCGCTTCCAGCGTTTCGGCGCCGACGCAGTCGACGAACACCGACGGCTCACGCCAGGCGAACACGACTCGGGGAAGGCCGGCGTCGAGGATGAGCTGGGTGCAGCTTCGCGGATGTGACGTCCGCGAGCTGCACGGCTCCAACGACGTGTACATCGTCGCCTCCGCCAGCCGCGGGTCACCGGGTTCGAGCTTCGCGAGCGCGGCTTCTTCCGCGTGGTTGGCGGGATCGCCGTCCCCCGAGTAGCCGGTGGAAATCACTTCGCCGTCGGCGTCGGCGATGACCGCACCGACGCGGAAAGTCCGCGGTGGGCACAAATCCGCCAGTGCGATGGCCTCACGCAGCCGCAGAATGTCCACTTCGGACGGTTCCGGGGTGGCGTGGTACTCCAGGACGGCGACATCGCCCAGCCGGCTGCTTTTGACCAGGTTCAGCCCGCGCGGGAAGGCACCGGGGCCGGTGAACCTCGGCGCACGCGGATCGCCGACGAAGAACGGCGCGATCGCCAGATGCAGTTCGTCGACCAGTCCTTCGGTGAGGAACTGGGTGTGGATCGCGCCGCCGCCTTCGACCATCAACCGCCGCACGCCGCGGGCGAAGAGATCCGCCAGCATCTCGCGCAAGCCCGGCAGTTCGACCACGGTCGCCTTCACGCCCGCGACGACCCCGGGCGGCGCGTACACCAGCTTCTCGGCGTCGCCGAGAGTGAAGAACTGGGCCGCCGGATCGAGTGACCCACTGCGCGTCAGCGTGACCTTGACCGGTTGTTCCGGCCGTCCGGCGGCGACGCGCTCACGCACCAGCTCCGGCGAGCGGACCAGCAACCTGGGGTTGTCGGCGCGGACCGTGTTCGCGCCGACCAGGATCGCGTCGGATGCCGCCCGCAGACCGTCCACCCTGGCCCAGTCGTCCTCGTTGGACAGCATCAGCCGGGTGTCGGTCGCGTCGTCGAGGTAACCGTCCAGCGAGACCGCGGCGGACAGCAGGATGTGGGGGCGTTCGCTCACGTCGTCAGTATGCCCTCGCCGGTCGCGGGTCGCCGAGGTGACAGACCGGCGCTCGGGGTGGTGTGTCAGGTCCTCCGTTGCCGGAATTCGGCAGTACGCGACCTCCTGAGCCCACGACAACGGTCAAGAATTCCTGTCCGCGCACCGCTTACCACTATCGGGCGAATATCGCCAACCGCACATCCCCGATTTCCCTTGCCACGAGCAGCATTACCGAATATCGGCGACGGTAGCGGCAGTCGCATGATCCAGAACTGTCAGTGGCGGGTCGTAGGTTGAGTGGGTGGAAACTTACCGAGCCACCGCTGTGGCGCTACTCGAGGAAATCACCGATCCCGACAACCTGAAGGCCATCAATACCGCCGCGGATTCGTTGGACGACAACGAATCCGTCGCCCTCGCGAAAGCGGCGTCAGCAGGGATCGCCCGGCTGGAAGCGATCCGTTACCGTGCCCTTTCCCAGCTGAACCGACATCGCGAAGGCGCGCGTAGCGTCGCCCAGGAGGTCGCGTTCGCCCTGTCGGTGGGTGACAAGTACGCGGCCGGGCTGGTCGCCGCCGCCGACGCGTTGACCACCAGGCTGCCCCGCACCCTGGGTTTGCTGGACAAGGGTCAGGTGGACGGGTTCGGCGCGATGAAAGTCGTGACGGCCACGGCGTGGCTGTCCGACGAAAACGCGCTCGCCGCCGACGCCTTGCTGGAAGACCGATTGCCCGGCAAGAATGCCGAACAGATCCGCAAAGCGGCGAACCACGCGGCGGCGACCGTCGACCGTGAGGGCGCGGGCAAGCGCTGCGAGCGGGCCCGCGAAGGCCGCCGGCTCGTGGTGAGTCAGGGTGAGGCGGGCGTGGCCTCGCTGGAGATCGAGGACGGCCCGGTGGAGAAGGTCACCGCCGCCTACAACCGGATCAACCGCGAGGCTCGCGCGCTCAAGACCGGTGGCGAGACCCGCACTCTGGACCAGCTTCGCGCCGATGTCGCTCTCGACCTCCTGTTGGGCGGCAGCGGCGGGAAAAGTGAACGCGCCGAAGTATTCCTTTATCTGGACCTCTTCACCTACCTCGGACTCAACGACGCCCCGGCGGAAATGGCCGGGCACGGCCACATCCCGGCGTCGCTGGCGCGGCACATCGCGAGCGGACCCGACACGGTGCTACGGCGGATCATCACCGACCCGCTGTCAGGTCAGGTCGCGGATCTCGGCCGGGACCGGTATCGCCCGACGGCCGGTCTCGACGAGTTCGTCCGGGTCCGCGACCGCGAATGCCGCAGACCTGGGTGTCACCGGCCGGCTCAGGCCTGCGATCTCGACCACTCCATCCCGTGGCAGTTCCAGGGGAACACCGACGCCGGCGACCTCATCGACTTCTGCCGCCGCGACCATCGGCTCAAGGACGAGCCCGGGTGGATCTACCGGCTGGCACCGGACGGGACGCTGACGATCACCACACCGACCGGCCAGACCTACGACAGCACGCCACCTCCTCTGCACACACCCCGCACCGAGGAACCACCGTTCTGACCCTGTTGCCGCGAAACGGCAATCAGCCGGAAAATCGATCGCCACGCGGCCACGCACGGGCTAACCTGGCCGAATGATCTTCTGAGACGAACCTGCGCCCTCATCCACCTCCTTCGCAGGGAGTCTCATGTCTTCTTCCTTGACGCTTTCCGACGTCACCTTCACCTGGCCCGACGGCGCCCCGGTCTTCAAGGACCTTTCGCTCACCATCGGCACCGGCCGCACCGGCCTGGTCGGCACCAACGGTTCCGGCAAGTCCACGCTGCTCAGGCTGCTCGCCGGCGGGCTGCGGCCCGCGTCCGGTTCGATCACCACGCCGGGGGAAATCGGCTACCTGCCGCAGAACCTCGTCCTGGACACCGAGCGGCGGGTGGACGACGTCCTGGGTGTGACGGCGATCCGCGCGGCGATCAAGGCCGTCGAGAGCGGTGACACCGCCGAGGAGCACCTCACCACCATCGGCGACAACTGGGACGTCGAGGAGCGCAGCCGCGCCGTCCTCGACCGGCTCGGCCTGGACGCCGTACGCCTGGACCAGCGGGCCGGAGAGCTGTCCGGCGGCGAAATCACGCTGCTCGGGCTGGCCGCGCTGCTCTTGCGCCGTCCGGCCGTCCTGCTGCTGGACGAACCGACCAACAACCTCGACCTGCGGGCGCGCGAACTCGTGCACCGCGAGGTGGAGGGCTGGGGCGGGATCCTCGTGGTCGTCTCGCACGACCGCGAACTGCTCCAGCTGGTCGACCGGATCACCGAGGTCCGCGAGGGCGAGGTGACCACCTACGGCGGCAACCTCGCGGACTACGAGCACGCCGTCGAGGTCGCGCAGGAAGCCGCGCGGCGGCACGTCCGGGCGGCGGAATCCGACGTCAAGCGACAGAAACGGGAGCTGGTCGAAGCCGGGATCAAACTCGCCAGGCGGGCCCGCTACGGCCAGAAGATGTGGGACACCAAACGCGAACCCAAGGGACGGATGCGCAAACGTCAGGAGGACGCGCAGATCGCCGCGGGCAAGTACCGGAACCTCCACACCGACAGGCTCGAAACCGCCGTCGAGGCGCTGAAAGCCGCGGAAGGGCTGGTGCGCGAGGACGCCGAGATCCGCGTCGAACTGCCGGAGACCACGGTTCCCCGTGGCACGGACGTGCTCCGGATCGACGCCGTGCCCCGGTTCGGCCCGGCGGTGGACCTGCACGTCATGGGGCCCGAGCGGATCGCGCTCGTCGGTCCCAACGGGTCGGGTAAGACCACCCTGCTCCGCACGATCACCGGCGAGCTCCCGCCGAAGTCGGGTGACGTGGGGCTGTTCGTCCCCGCCAGGCTGCTCCCCCAGCGGCTCGACATCCTCGACGACACCCTGTCCATTGTGGACAACGTGCGGCTGGTCGCGCCGTCGCTCACCGACAACGAGATCCGCGCCAGGCTGGCGCGGTTCCTGTTCCGGGGCACGGCGGCCGAACGCACGGTGGCGTCGTTGTCCGGCGGGGAACGCTTCCGCGCCGCGCTGGCGACGTTGCTGCTGACCGAACCCACGCCGCGGCTGTTGCTGCTCGACGAGCCGACGAACAACCTCGACCTGGCGAGTGTGCGGCGGCTCACCGAGGCGCTCCTGGCCTACCGGGGCGCGCTGATCGTGGCGAGCCACGACCGGCCGTTCCTGGCCGACATCGGCATCACCCGGAGGGTGCCTCTCGTCAGGCGTCGAAATCCACGGTGACGGCCTCGGAGATCGGCACCGACTGGCAAGTGAGCACGAAACCGGCGTCGACTTCGGCCTTCTCCAGAGCGAAGTTGCGCCGCATGTCCACCTTGCCGTCGCAGATCTTCGCCCGGCAGGTGCCGCACACCCCGCCCTTGCAGGCGAACGGCAGATCCGGCCGGTACTTCTGCGCACCGTCGAGCAAAGAGGAGCTGCGCGGCAGCGTCATCGTCGTCGACCGGCCGTCGAGGACCAGCGTGACCTCGCTGGACGAACCCACGACGGCCGGATCGACGTGATGTACCGGCTCCGGCGGCGTGTCCACATAGAACAGTTCCTGGTGGACGCGCTCATCGGGAACACCAAGAGAGCGCAACAGTTCCTGCGCGCCGGTCACCATCTCGAAGGGACCGCACAGCCACCAATGCGCGACGTCCCCGGGCGGGATCAGCACCGTGCACAGGCGCCGCAGCTTCTCGGCGTCGAGGCGGCCGGTGAACAGTTCGGCCTCACGCGGCTCACGGGAGAGCACGTGCACGAGTTCGAGCCGCGCCGGGTAGCGGTCCTTCAGGTCGGCGAGGTCGTCGGCGAACATGACGGTGTCCGTGCGCCGGTTGCCGTAGAGCACGGTCACCGTCGCGTCGGAATCGGCGAGCAGCGAAGAAGCGATCGACAGCACCGGCGTGATCCCGGAGCCGGCCGCGATCAGCACGTGATGCCCGGCGGTTTCCAGCTCCGGGGTGAAGTTGCCGGTCGGCGCGGCGACCTCGATCTCGTCGCCGGGGCGCACGTCACGCACCAGCCACGACGAGAACAGGCCGCCCGGCACCTCCCGGACGCCGACGCGCGGCGCCGCACCGGCGGGTGCGCAGATCGAGTACGACCGGCGCTCGTCCCGGCCGTCGATTTCGCGACGCAGGGTCAGCGACTGGCCCGCCTTGAACCGGAAGGTTTCGGCGAGGTCTTCGGGCACGTCGAAGGTCACCGCGACGGCGTCGTCGCACAGGCGCTGGACGTCAGCCACCTTCAGGGTGTGGAACCCGGTGCGGCGCAGGGTTGCGGTCACGCTAGATCTCCTTGACGTGTTCGAACGGTTCGAGGCAGGACCGGCAGCGGCGCAGGGCCTTGCACGCCGTCGCGCTGAACCGGGACTGCTCCTCGGTGTCCGCGGAACCACAATGGGGACAGCGGACCGGCGACACCGGCGGGCTCAGCGTGAGCGGGATCGGGCCGGTCCGCCGCGGCGCGGCCCCCGGCGGCGCGATCCCGGCCTCGGCCAGTTTCCGCTTGCCGTCCTCGGTGATCCAGTCGGTGGACCAGGCGGGCTGGAGCACCGTGCGGACCTCGACCTCGCCGTAGCCCGCGCCGGTGAGCGCGTGCACGAGGTCGTCGCGCATGGTGTCCATCGCCGGGCAGCCGGTGTAGGTCGGGGTGATCGCGACGACCACCCGACCGCCGGATTCGGACACTTCACGCAGCACGCCGAGGTCGGCGAGGGTCAGCATCGGCAGTTCCGGATCGGTCACCGTGGCCGCCACGGCGTACGCGGTCACCATGTCGCCTCCGGATGTTCCCTGGCGACACTCTGCAGTTCGGCCAGCAGGAAGCCCATCCGCTCGGTGTGCACGCCGTCGCGGCCCATCCGGCCGGAGACCCCGGCGATGGCGCCGACCTCGGGCCGCGTCAGCTTCGCGGCGGCCAGCACCTGGTCGAGGATGGCGTCGAACTCCCCGCGCAGCGAGGGCGAGTCGACGAACTCGTCCTGGTGTGCGGCGAAAAGCTCGTCGACGTAAGGCCAGACGGCGTCCAGGCCCTCCTGCATCCGCTCGTGCGACAGCTCGGTCCCGTCGCCCAGCCGCACGGTCCACTGCGCCGCGTAGTCACGGTGGTAGGCGACCTCTTTGACACCCTTGTCCGCGATGGCCGCGAGTACCGGGTCCACGCTCGTCCGCAACCGCTCCAGCAGGGCGAGCCGCCAGATCGAGAAGACCAGCAGCCGTGCGATCAGATGCCCGAAATGGCCACCGTCGAGTTCGGCGAGACGGACGTTGCGGTACTCCTGCTCGCTCCGGAAGAAGGCGTAGGAGTCCTCGGTGCGTTCACTGCCATCGGCCTTGCCCGCACGGGCGAGCAGCAGCCGGGCCTGCCCGAGCAGGTCGAGGGCGATGTTCGCGATCGCGACCTCGTCCTCGAGTTCGGGCGCGTTCGTGCACCACTCCTGCAGCCGGTGCGAGAAGATCAGCGCGTCGTCGCCGAGCATCAGGCAGTAGGCCGCCAGCCGAGCACCGTCCACACCGGACGGAACCGTCGTGTCCACACCGGACAGTGGGTCCTCGAAGCCGGTCCCGAAGGCCCAGCGGGAGTCGTTCTCCTCGGTGATCGCCTCGTAGGCGTTGTCGAAACTCATGTCAGATGTGCGGGACGTTGTCGGGGATGTCGTAGAACGTCGGGTGCCGGTACACCTTGTCGCCGCTGGGCGCGAAGAACGGGTCCTTCTCGTCCGGCGAGGACGCCGTGATGGCGCTCGCCCGCACGACCCAGATCGACACGCCCTCGTTGCGGCGGGTGTAGAGATCCCGCGCGTGATGCAGCGCCATGTCGTCGTCCGCGGCGTGCAGCGAACCCACGTGGACGTGGTTCAGGCCGCGCTTGCCCCGGACGAACACCTCGTACAACGGCCAGTCGTGCTTCATGCCGAGGCACCTTTCTTCGCGGCGTGGGCTGTCGCGGCTTCGCGTACCCACGCACCGTCTTCCTGTGCCCGCCGCCGGTGCGCGATGCGCTGGGCGTTGCAGGGACCGTTGCCCTTCAGCACGTTCTTGAACTCGTCCCAGTCGACCTGACCGAAGTCGTAGTGCCCGCGCTCGGCGTTCCACTTGAGGTCCGGATCCGGGAAGGTGACGCCCAACGCCTCAGCCTGCGGAATGGACATGTCGACAAAGCGCTGACGCAGCTCGTCGTTGGTGTGGCGTTTGACCTTCCACGCCATCGACTGCGCGGTGTTCGGCGAATCCGCGTCCGGCGGCCCGAACATCATCAGCGACGGCCACCACCAGCGGTTCACCGCCTCCTGCACCATCTCCCGCTGCTTCTCGGTGCCGCGCATCATCGTCATCAGCAGTTCGAAACCCTGCCGCTGATGGAACGACTCCTCCTTGCAGATGCGGATCATCGCCCGCGCGTACGGCCCGTACGAGCTGCGGCACAACGGGACCTGGTTGCAGATCGCCGCGCCGTCGACCAGCCAGCCGATCACGCCGACGTCGGCGAAGGTCAGCGTCGGATAGTTGAAGATCGACGAGTACTTCTGCTTGCCGTTGATCAGCTTGTCGGTCAGGTCCGCCCGGTCCGCGCCGAGCGTGGCCGCCGCCGAATACAGGTACAGCCCGTGCCCGGCCTCGTCCTGGACCTTGGCCAGCAGGATCGCCTTGCGCCGCAGGGAAGGCGCGCGGGTGATCCAGTTGCCCTCGGGCTGCATGCCGATGATCTCCGAATGCGCGTGCTGCGCGATCTGCCGGATCATCGTCTTGCGGTAGCCCTCGGGCACCCAGTCGCGCGGCTCGATCCGCTGATCACGCGCGATGGTCGCTTCGAAATGCTGTTCGAGGTCTTCCTCAGGCAGCGTCGCTGTCATGACTGCTCCTTCGCCACCAGGGTGAGCACGTCGTACTTGGCGACCGAGTCGCCGTCGGCGTTGGTCACGTCGGCGTCCCAGCGGACCTCGCCGTACTCCTGGTCGATGCGCGGGGTGATCTGCTTGGCGGTCAGGGTCACCGTGAGGGTGTCGCCGACCTTGACCGGGGTGAGGAACCGCAGGTTCTCCAGGCCGTAGTTGGCCAGCACCGGGCCGGGCTCCGGCGAGACGAACAGGCCCGCGGCGAACGACACCACGAGGTACCCGTGCGCCACGATCCCGCCGAACAGCGGGTTCGCCGCGGCGGCCTCGGGATCGGTGTGCGCGTAGAAGGTGTCGCCGGTGAACTCGGCGAAGTGGTCGACGTCGGACTGCAGCACCTCACGCGGCCCGGCGACGACGGAGTCGCCGATCTTCAGCTCCGCCAACGACTTCCGGAACGGGTGGACGTCGCTTTCGGTCCGGGGCGCGCCGGTGACCCAGCGGCCGGTGACCGTGCTGAGCACCTCCGGGCTGCCCTGGACGGCCGTGCGCTGCATGTGGTGCAGCACGCCGCGGACGCCGCCCATCTCCTCGCCGCCACCGGCGCGGCCGGGGCCGCCGTGGACCAGCTGCGGCATCGGCGAACCGTGGCCGGTGGACTCCTTGGCGTCGTCGGCGTCGAGCACCAGCAGGCGGCCGTGGTACGGCGCGACGCCGAGAACGACCTCGCGCACGAACTCCTTGTCCGCGGAGACCACGGAACCCACGAGGCTGCCGCCGCCGCGGGCGGCGAGTTCGACGACCTGCTCGGTCGAGGTGTAGGGCAGCAGCGTCGACACCGGGCCGAACGCCTCGACCTCGTGCGGCTCGGACCGCTCCGGGTCCGCCTTCAGCAAGACCGGCGAGATGAAGGCGCCACGCTCGGCGTCCGCGCCGACGACCTCGACCCGCTCCGGGTCGCCGAAGACGACCGTGCCGACGTCCAGCAGCGCCTTCAGCGACCGCCGGACCTCCTCACGCTGCTCCAGGCTGGCCAGCGCACCCATGCGGACACCCTCGGCGGTGGGGTTGCCGATGGTGACCTTCGCCAGCCGCGCGCTCGCGGCCTCGGCGACGTCGTCCAGCAGGTCCGCGGGGACGAACGCGCGGCGGATGGCGGTGCACTTCTGGCCGGCCTTGACCGTCATCTCGGTGGTCAACTGCTTGACGAAGAGGTCGAACTCGGTCGTGCCGGGTTTGGCGTCCGGGCCGAGGATCGACAGGTTCAGCGAGTCCGCCTCGGCGTTGAACCGGACGGAGTTGCGCACGATCGCCGGATGCGCGCGCAGCTTCTGCGCGGTGGAAGCGGAGCCGGTGAAGGAGACCAGGTCCTGCGCGGTGACGTGGTCGAGCAGGTCGCCGACGCTGCCGGCGACGAACTGCAGCGTGCCCTCGGGCAGGATGCCGGACTCGATGATGATCTCGACCAGGCGCGCGGTCAGGTACGCCGTCTGGCTGGCGGGCTTGATCAGGCTCGGCACCCCGGCGAGGAACGCGGGCGCGAACTTCTCCAGCGGGCCCCAGACGGGGAAGTTGAAGGCGTTGATCTGGACGGCGACCCCGCGCAGCGGGACGGCGATGTGCTGCGCGACGAAGGTGCCGCCCTTGCTCAGCGGCTCGACGTTGCCGTCGACGTAGACGGTGTCGTTCGGCAGTTCGCGTTTGCCCTTGCTGGAGTAGGCGAACAGGACGCCGATGCCGCCGTCGATGTCGACCATCGAGTCGGTCTTGGTCGCGCCCGTGCGCGCCGACAGCGCGTACAGCTCGTCGCGGTGTTCGCGCAGGTGCGAGGCCAGCGCCTTCAGCAACGCCGCGCGCTGGTGGAAGGTCAGCTCACGCAGCGCGGGACCGCCGGTGCGGCGGCCGTATTCCAGCGCTGCGGCGAAGTCGATGCCCTCGGACGAGACCCGGGCGACCTCCTCACCGGTCGAGGCGTCGTGCAGCGGTACTCCGTCGTTTTCCGCCGTGTGCCACCCGCCGGAGACGTAGCTGCGCAGCAATGCCATGGGGCCGACCCTTCGAATATGGTGAATTACAGACCGTCCGTTCAGTAATTCACTGTAGCTCGCCGTCCGGGTCTTGCAAACCCCCGGACGGCGGCGGATCCTTGACATCCACGCGGAAGCGCGCCTTTACTGGCGACGCCCTTTAACAACCGTCCATTCGGTCAGTAACCAGGTGGTGTCATGACGACCAACGCGGCGCACGCGATGTTCGCCGACGATCTGGCGTCGAGCGCGCTGGGGATCGAGCTGATCGAGGCCGCCGAAGGGCGCGCCGTCGCCACCATGTGGATCACCGAAACGATGGTGAACGGCCACGGCATCGCGCACGGCGGCTACGTCTTCCTGCTCGCCGACACGACGTTCGCCTGCGCCTGCAACAGCCATGGCCCGGTGACCGTCGCGTCCGGCGCGGAGATCTCCTTCGTCACGGCCGGACGGCTCGGCGACCACCTCATCGCCACCGCCACCGAGCGGACCCGCTACGGGCGCAACGGCATCTACGACGTCACCGTGCACCGGGAGACCCCCGAGGGGCCGGAGGTCGTCGCCGAATTCCGCGGCCGGAGCCGCACCATCGAGAAAGCATCGGGACGATGAGCTTCCGCGACGACGCCGAGAACCTGACCATCGACGAACTCCAGGCGCTGCAACTGAACCGCCTTCAGTGGACCCTGCGGCACGCCTACGACAACGTGCCGTTCTACACCAGGAAGTTCGACGAGGCGGGCGTCCACCCGGACGACTGCAAGGCGCTGGAAGACCTGGCGAAGTTCCCGTTCACCACCAAACAGGACCTGCGCGACAACTACCCGTTCGGCATGTTCGCGGTGCCGGAATCGCAGGTCAGCCGGATCCACGCGTCCAGCGGCACCACCGGCAAGCCGACCGTCGTCGGCTACACCGCCGAAGACATCGACACCTGGGCGACGGTGATGGCGCGGTCGATCCGCGCGGCGGGCGGGCGGCCGGGCGACAAGGTCCACGTGGCCTACGGATACGGGCTGTTCACCGGCGGTCTCGGCGCGCACTACGGCGCCGAGAAACTGGGCTGCACGGTGATTCCCGCGTCCGGTGGCATGACAGCGCGCCAGGTGCAGATCATCACCGACTTCAAGCCCGAGATCATCATGGTCACCCCGTCGTACATGCTCACCCTGCTCGACGAGTTCGAACGGCAGGGCGTCGACCCGCAGGCCAGTTCGCTCAAGGTCGGCATCTTCGGCGCGGAACCGTGGACCGAGCAGATGCGCGCGGAGATCGAAGAGCGCGTCGGCATCGACGCCGTCGACATCTACGGCCTGTCCGAGGTGATGGGGCCCGGCGTCGCGCAGGAATGCGTCGAAACCAAGGACGGGCTGCACATCTGGGAGGACCACTTCTACCCCGAGGTGATCGACCCGTTCACCGAAAAACCGATCGACGGCACCGGTGAGCTGCTGTTCACCTCGCTCACCAAACAGGCGCTGCCGATCATCCGCTACCGCACCCGCGACCTCACCCGGCTGCTCCCGGGCACCGCGCGACCGGCGTACCGGCGGATGGAGAAGGTCACCGGCCGCACCGATGACATGATCATCCTGCGTGGCGTCAACGTCTTCCCCACGCAGATCGAGGAAGTCGTGCTGGTGACCCCCGCGCTCACCCCGCATTTCCAGCTGATCCGGTCCACGAAGGGCCGGATGGACCACCTGACGGTCCGCGTCGAGGCCCGCCCGGACGCGACGGCCGAGCAGCGCGCCGAAGCCGCCGCGCGACTGATCGCCGGGGTCAAGGACGGGGTCGGCGTGAGCGTCGGCGTCGAGGTGGTCGACCCGGACACTCTGGAGCGTTCGCTGGGCAAGATGCGCCGCGTACTCGACGAGCGGGACCGCGGTTGAGCACGCCAGCCCGCCGGGGGCGCCCCGGCTACGACCTCGAATCGCTGCTGCAGGTCGCCGTCAAGCTGTTCAACGAACGCGGCTACGACGGCACCAGCATGGAGGACCTCTCCCGCAAGCTCGGCATCACGAAATCCGCGATCTACCACCACGTGCCGAGCAAGGAGGAACTGCTGCGGCTCGCCGTCGACCGCGCGCTGAACGGCCTGTTCGCCGTCGCCGCCGAGACGGAGTCCTTCGAGGGCAGGGCCATCGAGAAGCTGGAGCATCTGGTGCGGGGCAGTGTCCTCGTGCTGGTGGAGCAGCTGCCGTTCGTCACGTTGCTGCTGCGGGTCCGCGGCAACACCAAGATCGAACGGGCCGCGCTGGCGCGGCGGCGCGAATTCGACCGGCTGGTCACGGAACTGGTCAAACAGGCCGAAACCGAGGGCGACGTGCGGCCCGACATCGATCCCGCGGTCACCGCGCGGCTGCTGTACGGCATGGTGAACTCGCTGATCGAGTGGTACCGGCCGCGCCGGGGCTCCGCGGGCACGGAACTGGCGGACGCGGTCTGCAAGATCGCCTTCGACGGCCTTCGGACCCAGTAGGGCGCTTCAGCTACTCCCCGGCGGCCTTCGGTGGCTGCCGCGCCTGCCAGATCAGCGCGTCACGGAGCTGCTGAATGAGCTGTTCGTCGTCGGCCTCCGACGGATCGACGCCGAGCGGGATCCACCGCTCGCCGACCTTGGCGCCGTTCTCGAAGCTGGTGATCACGATGCCCGCGTACGAGACGCATTCGTCCTCGGTGTCACCCTGGATCCGGACGTCACGGTGCTGCAGGCGCACACTGACCCACCGCCCGGAACGGCGGACCGGATCGCGCTCAGCACTGGCCATTCGTCCCTACCCAAGACGCCCGGTCCCCCCGCCCCCAACGTCGCCGCCGGGCCTCGGAGGGTTACCGGTGGGTTGTTCCGAATGAGTAACGACAAGCGCTCACCTGAAACAGTTACGCCCGGCCCATGACCAGGCGATGTTCGGCCCATCGCCGGGCCGCCGCGGTGACCCCGGCGCGCATCGGCAGCGGATCGGTGTGGTGCAGGTAGGTCCACATCCCCAGCAACGCGACGGAGAAGGCGGTCAGGGCCTCGGGTGACACGCCGGGCCAGGCGAACGTGGTGGCCGCCCAGTGCTCGGCGGTTTCCGGGTCGTGGCCCTGATCGATGAGGCGGACCACGAGATGCGCGGCGTCGATCCACGCCGCGCCGGTCTGAGACCAGGCCCAATCGATCACCCAAGCGCGACCGCCGCCGACCAGGATGTTGAGCTGGTGCAGGTCGGTATGGATCAGGCTGTCCCCCACCGTCGCCTCGATCCCCTTGGCCTCCAGTTTCACGAAAAGGTCGAGTCGGTCCCGGCTCCACTGATCCAGTCCGGCGAGGGGCTGATGGCGCAAGCGGCGCCAGCCCGCCATCCACGCCATTTTCTCGGACAGCACCGGGACCTTCGGCGCGGTGAAACCACCCAGTTCCCGGGCCATGACGGATACCGCCTCGGCAACCAACCGCAGGTCCTCCGAACCAGGCGAGAGATCGGCATGGCGGCCGGCGATATGGCGGAAGCCGAGCACGAGCCAGCCGTCCGCCTCGGCTTTCCACAGCAGACGTGGCGATATGGCCGGAGGCAGATACGGGGCGATATCCGCCTCGTGGCGGTGCATCGCTCCCCGCTTGCCTCCGGCGTCGGCAATGCCCTTGCAGAACACCGCTCCCTGCCGCGTGTGCAGTGTGGCGGCGAAGTCGGAGTTACGCCCGGCCGCCGGTATCACGACTCGGCTCACGGGTCCCGTCTCGGCCTCGATCGCGGCGCGCACGGTGCCGGGGAGGTCGTTCCAGGTATGGCGCATACGTCCTCAGCGTATCCCCGCCTGGACGATATTTCGCAGGACTCGCGGCGCACTACGGGGTTCTCTGACAACGGCTACGCTCGGCCCATGGACACCGAGCCGGAGAGCCGGCGGCGCCGCCTCGAACCGGCCGCCCGGCGTGCCGAGATCCTGGCCGCGGCGCGACGGCTGTTCGGCGCGGGCACGTATGCCTCCGTGTCGACGTCGGACATCGCGAAGGCCGCCGGGGTGGCCAGGCCGCTGATCAACCACTACTTCGGCGGCAAGCGCGAGCTGTACCTGGAAGTGGTCCGGCAGATGATGATCGTGCCGGCGCCGGTGGTCGAGAACCTGCCCGACACCACCGCCGAGGAACGGCTCGCGATCAGCGTCCGGCACTGGATCGAAGTCGTCGAGCGCAACGAGCAGGCGTGGCTGACCGCGATCGGACAGGAGGCCGTCGGCCGCGATCCGGACGTCGAGCGGATCATGCTGGAGGGTGACGAGATCGCCGCCGACCGTGTGCTCGCGGCCGCGCTGATGAGCGACATCACCGAAGGCCGTGAAGAACTCCGTGCGATGATCCGCTCGTACGGCGGGATGCTGCGCGCGGCGTCCCGCGAGTGGCTGATCCGCGGCACGCTCGGCCGGGAGGAGCTGCGGGTCTTCCTCACCGAGTCGATCCTGCACCTGCTGCGGGTCACTTACCCGGCCGTCCTCGCAACGCGTTCCGCCGGGCATAGGCCGCCGGCGTCATCCCCTTCCAGCGTTTGAAGGCGTAGATGAAGCTCGACGCCTCGGCGTAGCCCAGGCGCAGCGCGACGTCCTCGACGCTGAGCGCGCCGGTGTCGAGCATCTCCTCCGCCAGCGCCTGGCGGACCTCGTCCAGCAGCGCGCGGTAGCCGGTCCCGGCCTCGAACAGCCGTCGCCGCAGCGTCCGGGGGCTGAGGGCGAGCTGCCGCGCGACCTCATCCATCCCCGCGTCGACCCCGCCGAGCCGCACCAGTCTTTCCCGGACCTGCTGGGCGATCCCGGACCGCTCCCGTTTCCTCGACACCAGCAGCTCGCATTGCGCGGCACAGACCGCGACGGTCTGGTCGTTGGCCTGTGGCAGCGGTTTGTCGAGGAGGAGCGGATCCAGGGTGGCGACCTGCGACGGCGCCGAGAACGAGGGCGCCAGCCCGAAGGTCCGCACGTATTCGTCCACAGAGGACGGACGTCCATGCCGGAACGCCAGGGAGCGCAAGGAGATGTCCGGCATGATGTCGCGCATGACGGTGTGGATGGCGCCGAGGTCACGCAGGACCAGGAAGCGGGCGACGTCGGCGGGTACGCGGCTGTCGTCCATGGTCAGCGCGAGCCGTCCTGCTTCCAGGGTCACGTGCGGGATGCAGAAGGTGAAGCTCAGGTCCAGGTACTTCAGCGCGAAACGCATCGCGTCGCCCAGCGTGGGGCTGCTGATGCACGCGAAGCCGAAGATGCCGAACGCGCTGACGCGGTACCGCCTGCTCAGCCGCAGCGCGACATCGTCCCCGCCGCCGAGCCCCCGGACCAGGGCGCGGACCACCGCGAGTTCCTGGCGCGCGTCGACCTGGCCGTCGACCGGGGCGTGCTCGTAGTTCTCCAGTCCCGTGATGCCGTTCTCGGCGGCGAAGCGGGCCATGAGCACGATGCTCGCCGTGCCGCGCGGGTAGTCCCAGTCCCGGATCACCGGCGGCGGTAGTTCCATGGCCGGGATTATGGATCCCGGCAGCGATCGGCGCATTGAGGACCATAACTGTCCTGGATGCCCATTAGGGTGATCGTCATGTCCGACACGTTGAGCAGGCGCGCGCTGAACCGCGCCATGCTGGACCGGCAGCTGCTGCTCCGGCGTTCGAAGATGACCGCGCTCGAAGCGGTCCAGCACCTCGCCGGGTTGCAGGCGCAGGCCCCCAACCCGCCGTACTTCGCGCTGTGGACGCGGCTGCACGGCTTCCGCCAGGAAGACCTGGCCAAGCTGCTGCTGGACAAGAGCGTCGTGCGGATCGCGCTCATGCGCGGCACGGTGCACCTGGTGACCCCAGAGGACGCGCTCGCGTGGCGGCCGATCGTGCAGCCCCTCTACGACCGCTCGGTGACCGGCAACACCCAGTTCGGCCCTGACATCAAGGACCTTGACCACCAGGAGATCGCCCGCACCGCCCGCAAACTGCTCGGCGAGCGGCCGCTTTCGTCGGCAGGCCTCGGCGCGGAACTGGCGAAGCATTGGGAGGGCGTCGCGCCGTCGTCGCTGGTGCACGTCGCGCGGGCACTGCTGCCGCTCGTGCAGATCCCGCCGCGGGGCGTATGGGGCAAGTCGGGACAGCCGACGTATCAGACCACCGGGGACTGGCTGGGCGCCGAGCCGGACTCGGCGCCGTCGCCGGAAGCGATGTTCCGGCGCTATTTGGCGGCGTTCGGACCGGCCGGCGTGCAGGACGCGCAGGCGTGGGCCGGGATCACGAAACTCGGTGAGGTCGCCGAGCGGCTGCGCCCGGAACTGCGGGTGTTCCGTGACGAGAACGGGCGCGAGCTGTTCGACCTCGAAGACGCGCCGCGGCCGGATCCGGACATTCCCGCGCCGGCGCGGCTGCTGGGACCTTTCGACCAGACGATCCTGTCCTACGCCGACCGCACGCGGGTGATCAGCGACGAGTACCGCAAGGTCGTCATCACCCAGAACGGCCTGGTCAAGGGCACCATCCTGGTCGACGGATCGGTGAAGGGCTTCTGGGAGATCAAGACGGTGAAGAAGGCGGCTTCGGTCGTCATCACGCCCTTCGAACGCGTCCCGAAGCGCGATCTGGACACTCTCGAAAGCTCCGCCCACCGCCTCCTGGTCTGGGCGCACCCGACGTCCGAATCCCACTCCGTGCATTTCGTCCACTGAAGGCTGGTGGCCGGAAATCTCGATTGAGTGGCCGGACGTGCACTTCCGGGAGGGCTGATCGGTGCGTAACTTCGATCGGCATGGGCAAGACGAGCGTGCTGATCGTAGGGACGGGCTTCGGCGGGGTCGGGACGGCGATCGAGCTCAAACGCGCCGGGATCGACGACTTCACCATCCTGGAGAGCGCTGACGAACCAGGCGGGGTCTGGCGGGAGAACACCTACCCCGGCGCGGGCTGCGACATCCCGTCACCGCTGTACTCGTTCTCCTACGAACCCAATCCCGACTGGCCGAAGCGGTTCTCACTGCAGCCCGACATCCACTCCTACCTCAAACGCGTGGTGCGCCGCTACGGACTCGAACCGCACATCCGCTTCGGCACCCGCGTCACCGATGCCGTCTTCGACGAGGAGCGCGGGCTCTGGCGTATCGAAACCGCGGGCGGAGAGACGTACGAAGCGAACGTCTTCGTCCCCGCCGTCGGACAGCTTTCGCGGCCGGTCCAGCCGGACATCCCCGGCCAGGACACCTTCGAGGGCCCCAGTTTCCACTCCGCGCGCTGGGACCACGACGTCGACCTGCGCGGCAAGAAGGTCGCGGTGATCGGCACCGGCGCGAGCGCGATCCAGTTCGTGCCCGAACTCCAGCGTCAGGCCGCGGAGCTGACGGTGTTCCAGCGCACCGCGCCCTACATCCTGGCCAAACGGGACACCGCCTACCGGCGCTGGCAGCAACGGCTGTTCCGCTCGCTGCCGGCCACGCAACTGCTCGGCAGGCTCCGGATCTTCCTCCTCGCCGAGTACGCGACCTACGCGATGACGAAACATCCGTCACTGGCCAAGGTCTTCGAGCTACGGGCGGCTCAGTTGCGCCGCCGCCACATCAAGGACCGGGCCCTGCGCGCGAAGCTCACCCCGGACTATCCGCTGGGCTGCAAGCGGATCCTGTTCACCAACGAGTACCTGCCCGCGCTGGCGCGGCACAACGTCGCGGTGGAGACCCGGCGCATCAGCGCGATCACCCCCTCCGGGGTGCTCACCGAGGACGGCGTCGAGCACGAGGCCGACGTCATCGTCTACGGAACCGGTTTCGCGGCAACGGATTTCCTCGGCGAACTCAAGGTGGAGGGGCTCGGCGGCAGGTCACTGTCCGACGCGTGGAAAGGCGGCGCGCGGGCGTACCTCGGCATGACCGTGCCGGGATTCCCCAACCTGTTCTGCGTCTACGGCCCCAACACCAACCTCGGCGCGGGCTCCATCATCTACATGATCGAACGGCAGGCCCGCTACATCCGCCAAGCCGTCGAACACCTCAGCCGCCCCGGAGTGTCCTATATGGACGTCGTCCCCGAGGTCGAGCAACGCTACGACGAGGAGATCCAGCGACGGCTGGGCCAGAGTGTCTGGACGGCCTGCGCCAGCTGGTACCGCCAGGACAACGGCCGCGTGAGCACGAACTGGCCGGGGCTGGTGAGCGAATACGACCGCCGGACGAAGACCCTCGACCTCGGCGACTACCGGACGGCGGGCCCGCGATGAACTACGACGTGCTGGTGATCGGCTCCGGTTTCGGCGGCAGTGTGACCGCGTTACGGCTCACCGAGAAGGGTTACCGCGTCGGCGTACTGGAGACCGGCCGCAGATTCGCCGACGACGAGTTCGCGAAGACGTCGTGGCGGCTGCGGAAGTACCTGTGGGCCCCGAAAATGGGCTGCTTCGGCATCCAGCGGCTGACCCTGCTGAAGAACACGTTCGTGCTGAGCGGCGCGGGCGTCGGCGGCGGCTCACTCGTCTACGCGAACACGCTCTACGAACCCCCGGACACCTTCTACCAAGACCCGCAGTGGGCGCATATCACCGACTGGAAGGCCGAACTCGCCCCGCATTACGACCAGGCGAAACGGATGCTGGGCGTGGTGGAGAACCCGCTGGTCACCCCGGCCGACCGGGTGCTGCGCGAGGTCGCCGAGGACATGGGCATCGCAGACACCTACCGGCCGACCCCGGTCGGCGTCTACTTCGGGAAACGCGACGTCGATCCGTTCTTCGGCGGCGAGGGGCCTCGGCGGAAACCGTGCACGCACTGCGGCGAATGCATGACCGGCTGCCGGGTCGGCGCGAAGAACACGACCGTCAAGAACTATCTGTACCTGGCAGAGAAGTCGGGTGCGGAGGTCCATCCGCTGACCACCGCGGTGTCGGTCCGGCCGATCGAAGGCGGGTACGCGGTCGACACCGTCCAAACAGGATGCTGGGTGCGCAAGCGCAAGCGGACCTTCACCGCCACGGAGGTCGTCTTCGCCGCCGCTTCCCTGGGGACGCAACGGCTCCTGCATTCCCTGAAGGAGGCCGGCACGCTGCCGAACCTGTCGCCGCGGCTGGGCTTGCTCGCCAGGACGAACTCCGAGGCCGTGCTCGCCGCACGGTCACTGCGGAAGGACACCGACTTCACCCGCGGCGTCGCGATCACGTCGTCGATCCATCCCGACGCCGTCACCCACGTCGAACCGGTGCGGTACGGCAAGGGCAGCAACTTCATGGGACTGCTGACGACGGTGCTCGTCGACGCCGAGCCTGGCAAACGCCGGTGGGTACTGGGCTTGCGCGAGCTACGGCGGAACTGGCGGCACCTGGCGCGGCTGCACAATCCGCGGCACTGGTCGGAGCGGATGGTCGGGCTGCTGGTGATGCAGACGCTGAACAATTCCGTGACCACGTACACGAAACGCGGGCTCTTCGGCCGCCGGATGACCACGAAACAGGGCGTCGGCGACCCGAACCCGGAGTGGATCCCGGCCGGGCACGAGGTCACCCGGCGGGTCGCGGACAAGATCGGCGGACTGGCGCAGGGCGCGTGGACCGATCTGGCGAACATCCCGATCACCGGGCATTTCATCGGCGGTTGCGCCATCGGCGAGAGCCCCGAGACCGGCGTCGTCGACCCGTACCAACGGGTGCACGGCTATCCCGGCCTGCACATCGCCGACGGCTCGGCGATCTCGGCGAACCTCGGGGTGAACCCGTCGCTGACCATCACCGCGCAGGCGGAACGCGCGATGTCGTTGTGGCCCAACAAGGGCGAGGCCGACCCGCGGCCGCCGCTGGGCTCCCCCTACCGCCGCCTCTCCCCCGTCGCCCCTCTCAAACCGGTGGTGCCCCCACACGCTCCGGCCGCCCTGCGCCTCCCCCTCACCCCGCTCTGACCCCCGCGTTTCGTCCTCTGGATGCGGTACTTGCGTGCGCAAGGACCGCATCCAGAGGACTAAATGCGTGTCACGGGAGGGTCGAGAGGCCTGCGCTTACGGTGTTCGACCACGCGTAGCCCTGCGAAGCGTCCCAGTTGATCGACCAGGTCATCGCGCCGCGGATCGTCGGGTACGTCGTCGTCGGCTTGAACGAGCCGCAGTTCGTGCCCTTCGCCAGGCAGTTCAGCGCGTTGACCGTGTTGCCGGGCGCCTGGTAACCGCCGCCCGCCGCCGAACCCGACGCGGGGAGGCCGAGCCCGACCTGGTCGGCCCGCAACCCGCCCTGCAGCTGGATGCAGGCCAGCGCGGTGAGGAAGTCGACCGTGCCCTGCGAGTAGACCTTCTGGTCGCAGCCGAGCATCGCGCCGCTGTTGTAGTACTGCATGTTGACGATCGTCAGGATGTCCTTGACGTTCAGCGCCAGCTTGAAGTACTCCGCCGCCGGGCTCTGCATGTCGATCGTCTGCGGCGCCATGGTGATGACCGTGCCGCCCGCCGCGTGGATGCTGCGCAGCGCCTGCGCCATGTACGTCGCGTTGACGCCGTTCTCGAGGTCGATGTCGACGCCGTCGAAGCCGTAGGTCGCGATGAGGGACTTCATGCTGTTCGAGAAGTTCGTCGCGGCGGCCGAAGAATCGACGCGGATCGTGCCCTTCTCACCGCCGACGGACAGGATGACCTTCTGGCCGCGCGCCTGTGCCGTCTTGATGTCGGCCTTGAACTGCGCGTCGGTGTAGCCGCCGAGCTGGCTCGACAGACCGGGGTCGAGGGTGAAGGTGACCGCGCCCGGCGTGGCCGTCGCGTCGGCGAAGGACACCGCGATGATGTTGTACTTCGTCGGGACGTCGGCGAGCTTGAGCGCCTTCGCGCCGTTGTAGAAGTTCTGCCAGTACCCGGTGATCACGTGCTTCGGCAGGTTCCCGGTCGGCGGGGTGCTCGTCGTGGTCGTCGGCGGCTCGCTGGTCGTGGTGGTCGTCGGCGGATTCGAAGTCGTCGGCGTGGTCGGGGTCGTGGTCGGCGAGCCGCCGGGGCCGTCGAGGTTGACGTCGTCCGCGAAGTACGCGGGCTGGCCGTACCAGCCGTGCAGGTAGATCTCGACGCTCGTGGTCGACGCGCCGGTGGTGAAGCTCAGCGAGAGCTGGCTCCAGCTACCGCCACCGGGGGTCCAGGTGTTCTTGTCCCCCGTCCCGGTGCCGGTGACGCCGAGGTAGGTGTAGCTGCCCTGCACCCACGCGGACAGCGTGTACGCGGTGTTGGCCTTCACCGGCACGCTCTGCGAGCAGCGGGCGTTGTCCTGTCCGGCGGGCGTGGCGCTGAGCGCGCGGCTGCCCGAGTGGACCGGCGTGCTGACCACGGCGTTGGCGCCGGAACAGGTCCAGCCGCTCGTGGTCCCGAGTTCGAAACCCGGATTGGTGAGGATGTTGGCGGCCGAGGCGCTGCCCGAGACCGCGAAAGTCACCCCCAGGCACACGGCCAGTGACGACAACAGGGCGAGGAACGCGTGTTTCGGCTTGACTTTCACAGCTGGCCTCCACGAACGGGTGACGTCGGCCACATCAAAATGGTACAGACCAATACACCTGTCAAGGGTTCGGTTAGGGGAGGCCATACGAAAGTCGGCTCGGTACGCGCGGCAGAATGCAGGGTCCGAGAGCACCCGAGGGCGGATTCAGGAGCGTGGGAGTGAGCGTGCAGGGCCTGCAGACAGTCGAGCAGAAGATCGCCGAAGAACTCGGTGTGCGCGAAGGGCAGGTCAAGGCGGCCGTCGACCTGCTGGACGGCGGATCGACCGTGCCGTTCATCGCCCGGTACCGCAAGGAGGCCACCGGGATGCTGGACGACACCCAGCTCCGCACGCTCGAAGAACGCCTCCGCTACCTGCGGGAACTCGGCGAGCGCAAGGTCGCGGTACTGGAGTCGATCCGCAGCCAGGGCAAGCTGGACGAGGCGCTCGAAGCCTCGATCATGGCGGCGGACACCAAGTCCCGCCTGGAGGACATCTACCTGCCGTACAAGCCCAAGCGGCGCACCAAGGCGATGATCGCCCGCGAGGCCGGGCTGGAGCCGCTCGCCGACGGGCTGCTGAGCGACCCGAACACCGACCCGCACGCCGCGGCCGCGGTGTTCGTCGACGCCGACAAGGGCGTCGCGGACGCGCAGGCCGCGCTCGACGGCGCCCGCGCGATCCTCGTCGAACGCTTCGCCGAGGACGGCGACCTCATCGGTGAACTGCGCGAGAAGATGTGGAACCAGGGCCGCCTCGCCTCGAAGGTGCGCGAAGGCAAGGCCGACGAGGGCGCGAAGTTCTCCGACTACTTCGACTTCTCCGAGCCCTACACCAAACTCCCCTCCCACCGGATCCTCGCGATGCTGCGCGGCGAGAAGGAGGAGATCCTCGACCTCACGATGGAGCCCGAGGAGCCGTCCGACGAGCCGAAGACCGGGCCGACCGACTACGAGGTCCGCATCGCGCACAAGTTCGGGATCTCCAACGAGGGCCGCCCGGCCGACAAATGGCTCACCGACACCGTCCGCTGGGCCTGGCGCACGAAGATCCTGCTGCACCTGGGCATCGACCTGCGGATGCGGCTGCGCCAGTCGGCCGAGGACGACGCCGTCCGCGTGTTCGCCGCGAACCTGCGCGACCTGCTGCTCGCCGCCCCGGCGGGCACCCGCGCCACGATGGGCCTCGACCCGGGTTTCCGCACCGGTGTCAAGGTCGCCGTCGTCGACGCGACCGGCAAGGTCGTCGACACCCACGTGATCTACCCGCACCAGCCCGCCAACAAATGGGACCAGTCGATCGCCGAGCTGGCCGCGCTGTGCGCCCGGCACAAGGTGGACCTGATCTCGATCGGCAACGGCACCGCCTCCCGCGAGACCGACAAGCTCGCCGGTGAGCTGATCAAGAAGCACCCGGAACTGAAGCTGACCAAGGCCGTCGTCTCCGAGGCCGGCGCGTCGGTCTACTCGGCGTCGGCGTTCGCGTCGCAGGAGCTGCCGGGTATGGACGTGTCGCTGCGCGGCGCGGTCTCCATCGCGCGGCGGCTGCAGGACCCGCTGGCCGAACTGGTGAAGATCGACCCGAAGTCGATCGGGGTCGGGCAGTACCAGCACGACCTGTCGGAGATCTCCCTGTCGCGCTCGCTCGACGCGGTGGTCGAAGACTGCGTGAACGCGGTCGGCGTGGACGTCAACACCGCGTCGGCGCCGCTGCTGACCCGCGTCTCGGGCATCACGACGAGCCTGGCGGAGAACATCGTGGCGCACCGCGACCAGAACGGTCCGTTCAAGACGCGCAGCGGGCTCAAGGAGGTCGCGCGGCTCGGCCCGAAGGCCTTCGAGCAGTGCGCGGGCTTCCTCCGGATCCCGGACGGCGACGACCCGCTCGACTCGTCCTCGGTGCACCCGGAGGCCTATCCGGTGGTGCGGCGGATCCTGTCCTCGACCGGCACCGACATCCGCTCGCTGATCGGCAACTCGCGGACGCTGCAGGCGCTGAAGCCGACGGAGTTCGTCGACGAGACCTTCGGCCTCCCGACGGTGACCGACATCCTCGCCGAACTCGAAAAGCCGGGCCGCGACCCGCGTCCGGCGTTCAAGACCGCGACCTTCGCCGAGGGCGTCGAGAAGATCGGCGACCTCAAGCCGGGGATGCGGCTGGAAGGCGTCGTGACGAACGTGGCCGCGTTCGGCGCGTTCATCGACGTCGGCGTGCACCAGGACGGCCTCGCGCACGTCTCCGCGCTGTCGAAGAACTTCGTCAAGGACCCGCGTGAGGTCGTCAAGCCCGGCGACATCGTCAAGGTGAAGGTGCTGGAAGTCGACGTTCCGCGCAAGCGGATCTCGCTGACCCTGCGCCTGGACGACGAACCCGGCAAGCCTGCTCGCGAGCAGGGAGGCGGCGGGCGTGACCGCGGCCAGGGTGGTGGCGGTCAGCGCCAAGGCGGCGGTCAGCGCGGCGGCCAGGGCGGACGCGGTGGCGGCCGGGACCGCGGCGGGAACTCCGGCGGTGGCGGCGCCATGGCGGACGCGCTCCGGAAGGCCGGCTTCGGCAAGTAAGGCTCAGAAGTCCGTGAAGGCCTCCTTGAGGGACCCAGAGTCCCTCAAGGAGGCCTTCACGGATCTTTAGGGGTTCATGGCGTAGGCGCCGGAGAGGTCACGGACGAGCGACCACACGTGATCGAAGCGGGCCGCGTCGACGACGGGCTTCCGGATCGACGCCAGCGCGAGCGCCTGCTGTGCCTCGGTCGAGGACGACTTGCCGTGCAGCTCGACCGCGGTGGCGCTGAAGTCCTGCACCAGGATGGCGAAGATCTGGTCGACGACCTCGGTCTCGATGCCCGTGATCTCAGCCTGCTCCAGCACGAGCTGCCCGTAGACGACCAGCGTGAACAGCTCTGTCAGCGCGAGCCCGAAGTCGATGTCCTGCTGCTGCGCCTCGTCCGGGGCCGCGTCGGTGAACAGCTTCACCAGCGCCTCGGCCTGCTCGGTGAACCGCGCGACGTTCGGGATCGCGGACGCCTTGGCGTAGGCCTCGCGCCAGTCGTGGAACCGCACCTTCGACAGGCCGCGGGCGGGGCCCTGCCGGAACAGGAACTCGTCGTCGGCGGCGTCGGTGCGCGTCGGCACCGGCTCGTAGGCCTGCGGCGCGAACAGGTACGCGGGCACGAACTTCGCGATCAGCGCGAGGTTCACCGCCACCGTGCCTTCCAGCTTCGGCAGCCCGTCGATGTCGTTCTTGGACATCGCCAGGTAGGTGTCGGCCTCGAAACCCTTGGCCGCCACCACATCCGCGACCAGGCCGATGACCTTCTGCGCCTCGGTGGTCACCTTCATCTTGGTGATCGGGTTGAACAGCAGGTACCGGCGGTCGTCCGGGTTCGCGCTGCGGAAGTAGTCCACGGCGCGGTCTGAAAACAGCTTCATCGCGATGAGCCGCGCGTACGCCTCGACGAACTCCCGGCGCACGTGCGGGAATTCGGTGACCTTCTTGCCGTAGAGCACCCGGTTGTGCGCGTGCGTGATCGCCTCGTACAGCGAGTGCGTCGACATCCCGATGCCGCCGAAGCACAGGTTGAACTTGCCGATGTTGACCGTGTTCAGCGCCGCGGAGAACGCTTCGGCGCCGACATGCAGAATGTCCTCTTCGGACACCGGGTAGTCGTCGAGTTTGAACTCGGCGACGTACATCTGGGACGGCACGACGTTCTTCACCACGTGGTAGTTCGGGTGCTCCGAGTCCGCGTAGAAGAACACGTACTGGTCCGGGCCCTCGACACCGTCGATGCGGCCGAAGACCGACACGGTCCGCGCGCAGTTCCCGTTGCCGATGTAGTACTTCGACCCGTTCGCGCGGTAGCCGCCCGCACCGTCCGGGGTGAGCACGAGGTCCGACGAGTAGATGTCGGCGCCATGCTCCTTTTCGGACAGTCCGAAGGCGGCGACGCCACCGGCCGCGAGCGAGTCCGCCGCGCGTTTGCGGGCGGCCTCGTTCGCGCTCTGCCACACCGGGCCGAGGCCCAGGATGGTCACCTGCCAGGGGTACCAATAATTCAGCCCGTAGAAGCCGAGGATTTCCGACAGCGCCGCGACGCGCGCGGTGTCCCAGCGCTTGTCGGGATCGCCCTCGGCGTTGGCGCCGGGAGTGAGGAACGTCGAGAACAGCCCTTCCTTGCCCGCGAACTCGATGAAGTCCGCGTAGAAGGTCCGGTCGTGGTAGTCCTCGACGAGCTTGCGCTTGCCTCGCTGTTCGAACCACTCGATGGTGGCACGCAGCAGGCGACGCGTCTCCGGGTCGAACTGCCGTGGGTCGTACCCACCCGGGTTCAGCAACAACGCGGTCGCCTTTTCGCTCATCGTCACTCCTGGTCAGCCGAAGTTACTACTCGGTAACCGTAGCGTGCCGCTTCGCCGTCCGGCCACCGAACTCGACCGAAGTCACCTCCCCGTGCTCATTCCGCAGGAAGCGGGCGGTGGGCCGCCGGGTGTCGGCGGCCGGGGCGATCGAGTCTTCCGTCACGAAAACGGCTTCGAACGGCGGCGGCGACGGGAAGTCCTCGATCTCGGCGACCATCTGGGCCTGCAGCGCGCCGTCCCGGTCGCTCACCACGAACGCCAGGTCACCGGTCTGGTAGCGGCCGAGGTATTCGGCGATGTCCGGCTGGGGCACCGGCGGCAAGGTCGTGAGCGGAGGCAACCCGACCAGCTTCTCCAGGCACCAGTCGACGATCTTCGCCCCCAGCGCCGCCCCGCCCGCGCTGTTGGTCAGCACCGTGACGGCGAAGTCCTCCTCGGGCAGCGTCACGAAGTCCGACAGCTGCAGGTTGCTCACGTTGCCACCGTGCCGGACCAGGCGCGCGTCGCCGTGGCTCGTGTGCAGCCAGCTCAGCCCGACCTCCTCGAACCGCAGCGCGGCCTTGCGCTGCGGCGCGCGCAGGAGGTCGCGGGTGGCGGCGCTGACCGGCGGCTTGCCCTCTGCCTCGCCGGCCAGGAAGAACCGGGCCCACTTCAGCTGGTCACCCGCCGTGGACCACAGCCCGCCGCTCGCGCTGTCCGCGCGGGTCAGGCCCACGGTGTGCTCGACCGCCGGTACGCCGTCGCGCACCACGTGGCCGACGGCGTGACGGCGTGTGAGCACCTCCCACGGCAGGTAATACGACTCGGTCATGCCCAGGGATTCGAGCAGCCGGGTGCGGACCACGTCCTCGAAAGGTTCACCCGCCACCACCTCGACGACCCGTCCGGCCAGCTGGAACCCGGCGTTGCAGTAGGAGAACACCTCGCCGGGTGCGAAGTTCTGCGGCAGCTCGCCGAACTTCGCGATCGCCAGCGCCAGCGCGTCGTCGCCCCATCCGGTGGTGAAGTCCACGTCGCCGAGGAACCCGGCCGAATGCGTGAGCAAATGGCGCAGGGTCACCGTCTTCCGCGCCACCGGATCCGCCAGCGGGAGATCGGGAAGGTATTCGACGACCGGCCTGTCCAGCTCCAGCGCACCGTCCTCGACCAGGGCCAGCACGGCTGTCGCGGCGAAGGTCTTGCTGGTGGACCCGATCATGAACAGGGTGCCGGGATCGACCGGCAGCCCGGTGTCCACACTGGACACACCGGTGGCGAACACCGACTCCTCGCCCCGATGCGTCACCCCCACCACGGCCCCCGGGACGCCCGCCTCGCGTGCCCCCTCGTCGAGCACGCCTCGCAGCTCCTGAACGTTCGACACCCGTGTCCCCTTTCGTACGGTCAGGCCAGCGTTCCACCGCACCGACGCCTCCGTCTCGTACGAACAGACGAACCTCGCCGGGCCGATGCGGGCGATATCACGTAGCCGCGGAGATCACGACCCAGTACACTGGGGTTGCGGTCCGCTCAGTTCTGCCTCGGGCCGCGTTTCGTTGTCGAAGACCACGCGCCGCGGCCCCCCGAGGTCTGCGCCGGGCAGGACAACCGTTCCGATCCCTTACGGAGATACCAGGGCGCGCCTCGCGCCCATACGCTTATGAGCACACCTACTTTCACCGAACTCGGCCTGCCCAAGACCCTCGTGGACGCGCTCGCCGAACAGGGCGTCACCAGCCCGTTCCCCATCCAGGCCGCCACGTTGCCGCATTCGCTGGCGGGCCGCGACGTCCTCGGCCGCGGCCGCACCGGCTCCGGCAAGACCTACGGCTTCGTGCTGCCCGTCCTGACCCGGCTGGCCGCCGGGCCGACGCGCCGCCGCCCCGGCCGCCCGCGTGCGCTGGTACTGGCGCCGACCCGCGAACTGGCCACCCAGATCGAGGCGTCGTTCCTGCCGCTGGCCAAGCCGCTCGGCCTCAAGGTCACCACCATCTTCGGCGGGGTCAGCCCCAATCCGCAGATCACCCGGCTGCGGGACGGCGTCGACATCGTCGTCGCCTGCCCCGGCCGGCTCGCCGACCACATGCGCTCGGGTGAGGCGAAGCTCGACAACATCGAGATCACCGTGCTGGACGAGGCCGACCACATGGCCGACCTGGGCTTCCTGCCCGACGTCCGGCGCATCATGGCCGAGACCCCGGAGCGCGGCCAGCGGCTGCTGTTCTCCGCGACCCTCGACGCGGGCGTCGACGTGCTGGTCAAGCGCTTCATGCACGACCCGGTCACGCACAGCGTCGACTCGGCGCAGTCGCCGGTCTCGACCATGAAGCACCACGTGCTGCACCTGGAGGAGACCCACCGGCTGCCGGTGCTGATCGACCTCACCGCGGCGCCGGGCCGGACACTGGTGTTCACCCGCACGAAGCACCGCGCCAAGCAGCTGACGCGCAAGCTCATGGCCTCCGGCGTGCCGGCGGTCGAACTGCACGGCAACCTCGGCCAGACCGCGCGGACGCGCAACCTGGAGGCCTTCTCCTCCGGTGCGGCGAAGACGCTGGTCGCCACCGACATCGCCGCCCGCGGTATCCACGTCGACGACGTCACGCTGGTCATCCACGCCGACCCGCCGGTCGAGCACAAGGCGTACCTGCACCGGTCCGGCCGGACCGCGCGGGCCGGGGCGTCCGGCACCGTCGTCACGCTGATGACCGACGCGCAGGTCGGCGACGTCCGCGACCTCACCCGCAAGGCGGGTATCAAGCCGACCACGACGCAGCTCGGCCCCGGCCACCCGCTGCTGGCCGAGCTGGCTCCCGGCGAGCGTTCGTTCACCGCGTCGCCGCGGCGGCCGATCGTGGACACCCGGCCGAAGAAGGTCTCCGCCAGTGGCCAGGCCATCCTGGGCAAGGGCGACGAGGAAGAGGACCGTCCGGCCGGCCGCGGTCGCGGTAACCGGACAGGCCGTGGCCGTGGTCCGTCCGCCGGTGGCCGGGGTGCTTCCGGCGGGCGTCGCGGTAGCTCCTCGGAAGGCCGTTCGCGTCAGCCCCGGGCCGAGGGTGACCGCCGTGGTGGCGCTCCCGCCGGTCAGGGCCGTCGTGCTGCCGAGACCACCGGACGTCGCGAGGGCGCGCCCAAGGGCGGACAGGCTCGCCGCGGCGCGGCCGAGTCGCAGCCGCGCCGGGCTTCCGGGGCCGCGAAGTCCCAGTCCTCGCGCAACCAGTCCGGTGGGGCTCCGGCCCGCCGGGGCGGTGCCGCCGCGTTCTCCTCGGGCACCCGCGCGGGCGGCCGCCGCTCCCGCTGAGGCTCGCCTCGCCTGCTCCAGCAGTGTCATGAGGGGTCCCCATAGGACGAATTTCGTCCTATGGGGACCCCTCATGACGTTTCGGGACCGGACCCCAGGCACTCAACGCCGTGCGGCGGAGCGGGCTTCGGCGGCCGCGCGCCGCTCTTCGAACCGCGACGCCTGGGTGTCGAGGCCCTTCAGGAACTGGTCGAGTTCGTCCCTGGCCTTCTCCCCCACCTCGCCGAGCCCCTCCAGCTCGAAGATCTTCCACTGCCGCAGCAGCGGCCAGATCACTTCGTCGTGGTGGATCCGCAGGTCGTAGATACCCGCCTTCGCGATCAGCGCGGCCTTCCGCACGAAACTCGGGATCACCGCGCCCGGCATCTGGAACTGGACGACCTCGTCGGTGATCGCGCGCATCATCGCGTCGGGGGAAAGCTCCAGCGACGCCTGGACCAGGTTCCGATAGAAGACCATGTGCAGGTTCTCGTCCATCGCGACCCGGGAGAGCAGCTTCTCGCACAACGGGTCCTGCGTGTACCGCCCGGTGTTGCGGTGCGAAATCCGCGTCGCCAGTTCCTGGAACGACACGTACGCGAAGACGTTCAGCAACGCCTTGTCGCCGCTGTCGTAGCCGGCCTGCATGGTCTGCATGCGCGCCCGCTCCAGCTCGACCGGGTCCACCGCACGCGTCACCAGCAGGTAGTCACGGATGCAGATACCGTGACGGCCTTCTTCGGCGGTCCAGCGGTGCACCCAGGTGCCCCAGGCGCCGTCACGCCCGAACGCCCGCTCGATCTCGCGGTGGTAGCTCGGCAGGTTGTCCTCGGTGAGGAGGTTGACCTCCAGCGAGGTCCGCGCGATCGGCGACACCCGCGACTGCTCGGGATCCCAGGGCTCGCCGCCCAGTTCGGCGAAGTTCTTCCCCTCACTCCACGGCACGTACTCGTGCGGCATCCATTCCTTGGCGACCGAGAGATGCCGGTTGAGGTTCTCCTCGACCGTCCCCTCGAGCTCGAGCATCAGCCGGGTGGTTTCGGGGACCGTCATGCGTCTCGTCCTTCCGGGATAACGGAAAACGCCTACCTACGACACCGTAACTTACGGTCTCGTAGGTAGGCGAGGTCCCGGAGATGAACTAAAGCGACGCGGTCAGCCCTCGCGCCCGCAGGACCGACCGTTCCAGCGGCCGGAAGACGATCAGCTCGATGCCGACCCCGACCAGCAGGATCAGGAAGATCGCCGAGATCACGGCTTCCATGCTGTTGAACGACGAACCCTCGTTCAGGTACGCGCCGAGTCCCTTGCCGAGCGCCGGGGACAGCGCGATCAGTTCGGCGGCCATCAGCGAACGCCACGAGAACGCCCAGCCCTGCTTGAGCCCGGCCAGGAAACCGGGCAGCGCGGCGGGCAGCAGGATGTGCCGGGCGGAGGAGAGCCTGCCCGCGCCCATCACCTGGCCGACCCGCGGCAGGATCGGCGGGATCTGGTCGATGCCCGCGACGAGGCCGTTCGCGATCGACGGCACCGAACCCAGCAGGACGACGAAGTAGATCGAGGCGTCGTTCAGCCCGAACCACAGGATCGCGGCGGGCACCCAGGCCACCGACGGAAGGCTTTGCAGGCCGGTCAGGAACGGTCCGACGGCCGCACGGACCAGCCGGACCTTCGCCACCAGCAGGCCCAGCGGGGTCCCGATGACCACCCCGATCAGGAAGCCCAGCGCGGCGCGGTGCACCGAGGTCCAGACGAACTCGAAGATCTCGCCGTCGACGGTGATGCCGACGAGTTCGTCCCAGACCGCGAGCGGCGAGGGCAGCATCGACTCGGGCCAGAACGCGGCGGCCCACAGTGCCTGCCACAGCGCGATCAGCAGGACCAGGAACACCACCGGCGGCACGAAACCGCGCAAGAACCGCTTCCCGCGGCTTTCCCGGCGTTCCCCGGCGGGGGTGTCGAGCGAGTCGAGCCCCGCGCCGACGGCCTCGTCCGCCTCCACGGCCACCTCGACGCCGGGGCGGTCAAGCCGCGGCATGGGTACTGATCACCTCCCGGAGGTGACCGGTGATCTCCAGCGTCAGTTCTTCGGCGTCGGACGCCTGGACGTCGCGCCATTCCCGTACGACCCGGCCCGGCCGCGACGAGAGCAGCACGACCCGCTGGCCGAGCCGGACGGCCTCGCGGACGTCGTGGGTCACGAACAGCACCGAGGTCCCGGTGCTGCGGTAGACGCGCAGCAGTTCGCCCTGCAGGACATCGCGGGTGATCGCGTCGAGCGCGGCGAACGGCTCGTCCATCAGCAGCAGCGACTGTTCCGGGTCACCGCCGACGCGCAAGGTCGCGGCCAGCGCCCTGGCGAGCGCGACGCGCTGCCGCATGCCACCGGACAGCTCGTGCGGCCGCTTGTCGCCCGCGCCGCCGAGCCGGACGAGGTCGAGGAGTTCGGCCGCCTTCTCACGGCGCTCGGTCCGGCCGAAACCGGCCAGCCGCAGCGGGAGTTCCACGTTGCGGGCCGCGGTCAGCCACGGCATCAGCGCGGCCTCCTGGAACATCACCGCCGGCCGGGAGGTCTCCAGGGTGATCGAGCCCGACGTCGGCTTGTCGAGGCCGGCGACCAGGTTCAGCAGCGTGCTCTTGCCGCAGCCGGACGCGCCCAGCAGGCAGACGAACTCGCCGGGGGCGACGGTCAGGTCCATCCCGTCGAGGGCCACGACGGCGCGGCCCGTCGGCCCGAACGCCTTCCGGACGCCGTCGAGCCGCACGGCGACACCGGTGGACAGGCCGGGCTCCAAGGTGGTCGTCATCGCTGATCCCCTCCGGTCACTTCGTCAGGCCGGACGCGTTCACGCCGGGCTTGCCCTGCTCGGAGAGCACGGCGTTGAGCGGGCCGAAATCGGCGAACCCCTTGAGGTCCACCGCCGATTTCACCACGCCCGCGGTCACCGAGTCCTGCGCGAGCTGGGCGAACGTCGACGCGACGGGGTCGATGCCGAGTTCGATGCCCGAGAACGCGCGGTCGAGGACCGCCTCACTCAGTGTGCTGCCCGCGAGCGCCTTGAGTTCTCCATTGACCACCGTTTTCGCCTCGGCGGGATTGGTCTTCGCCCACTCGATGGCGGCGAGCTCACCCTTGAGGATGGCGGTGACGGTCTCCGGGTGCTGCTGGAGGAACTCGCTGCGGACGATCACCACCGTGGTCGGGAACTTGCCTTCCGGCCACAGGTTCTTCTCGTCCACCAAGACCTTCGCGCCCGCGTCGAGCACCAGCCGCGACGACCACGGTTCCGGCAGCCAGCCGCCGTCGAGTTCGCCCTTCTTGAAGGCGTCGAACGTCTTCGGGTTGTCGAGGTTGGTGATCTTGACGCCCGCCAGCTTCTTCTCGGCGATGAACTTCTTGAGCGCGACGTCCTGGGTGTTCGCCAGCGACGGCGTGGCGATGTTCTTGCCGGTGAGCTGCTCGGGAGCGGCGATCTCGGGTTTCACCACCAGCTGCGCGCCTCCGGTGACCGCGCCGGACACGAGCTGGATGGCGCCCTTGGACTTGGTGAAGGCGTTGATCGCCGGGCCGGAGCCGATGAAGGCGATGTCGAGCGAGTTGCCGAGCAGCGCGTTGACCTCTTCGGGCCCGGCGTTGAACGTCTGGGGGGTGAGCTTCGTCGAGCCCAGTTCCTTGGCGAAGAAGCCGTTCTTGACCCCGATCAGCGCGGGCGCGTGCGTCACGTTCGGGAAGTACCCGACGCGCACCTCGGCCGCGGCGCCCTGGCTCTTCTGTTCCGTCTTGGGGCCGCTGTCCGCGCGCGAACACCCCGCCATCGAACCGGCCAGGGTCAGGGCGGCGAAGGCCGCGGCCAGCAGACGGGTTCTGTGGTGGGTGCGCACGGGAGTCGCCTTTCGGAGGGTACGACACTGCTCGGGTGGTGGCGCGAGAGTCGCATGTCAGCCCGCCTGCCTGCATCGCCATCCGAATGACGGGAAAGATGCTGAGAAAACTTGACACCGGGTAGAACTGCTGTTCCACATATCAGGACGGGCGTCCCAGTCCGGTGACCCGGCCCCGGCGTCCTCACGGTGTAACGGTCCGGGCCGAACGGCCGAATCACGCTTAGTGGTGCAACACCCTCGGACCGTCGCGATGGCGGGTGTGCTGACCGCCGGTATCGGGATGGTCGTGCTGGCGATGACGCTCAAGATCGCCGACGGCACGCACACCGTGCTGGACACCACCCTGTCGACGACGACCGGGTTCCTCTTCCTCCTCGCCGGCGCCGTCGCGCATGTGCGCCGTTCCTCGAATCCCACCGGCCTGCTCATCGCGGTGGCCGGGCTCGCGTTGTTCGCCGAGGACCTGCAGTTCGCCCAAGAACCCGTCACACATACCGTCGGCCTCGCGCTGACCGCCGCGTCCAGCCCGGTGATCGCGCATCTCGTCCTCGTCTTTCCGCACGGGAGTCTCCGGACGCGGGGGGAACGCGTACTCGTCTTCACCGCGTACGCCGTCGTCTTCTCTTCGGCGGTGCTCGGCCTGCTGGTGAACGACGATCCGCGGAACCTCGCCGCGGTCGCGGCCTCGCCGGAGTCCGAACAACTGGTCAAACGGCTGCTGGAACTGGTCGGCGCACTGATCGGCGGCGGCGTGGTCGTGGTGCTGCTCTACCGCTGGCTCGCCGGCCGTCTCCCGCAGCGGCGGCTGCTCTCCCCGGTCGTCGCCATCGCCGTGATCGGCGCGGTGAGCACCACGGTCGGCAGCGCGCTGGGCTCCGGGCATCCGGTCTCCGAACCGCTGCTGGACGTCTACCGGATCTCGTTCTGCCTGTGGCCGCTGGCGTTCCTGGTCGGGGTGCTGCGGGCGCGGGTCGGCAACGCGGAGATGATCCGGCTCCTGCTGGAACGCGACGGCTCCGGGCTGGCGGCACTCGTCCAGGACGACGAGGTGTGGAAGGACAGCCGGTCGATCGACGCGCTCAACGCCGCCGCCGGGCTGGTACTGGACAACCAGCGGCTCGCCGCGGAACTGGAGGAGCGGCTCGTCGAGGTCCATGCCTCCCGCGCCCGCATCGTGGCCGCCGCGGACGACGAGCGGAGGCGGGTCGAACGAGACCTGCACGACGGCGCGCAGCAGCGGCTGGTGAGTGTCGTGCTGCTGCTGAGGATGGCCGAACGGCGGCTCGGCGGCGAGGTGACCCCCGCCGTGGCGTCCCTGCTGCGGAGCACCATCGACGAACTGCAGGCCACCGTCACCGAACTCCGCGAACTCGCACGCGGGCTGCGGCCGGCGATCCTCACCGAGGCCGGGCTGATCCCCGCCGTCCGGTCGCTGCTGGACCGGATCCCGCTCGCGGTCGACCTCGCGGCCGCCGACGTGCCCCGGCTCAGCGGCGCAGTCGAGGCGACGGCGTACTTCGTCGTCTCCGAAGCGGTGACCAACGCCCTGAAACACGCGCAGGCCGGGGAGGTCCGCGTGCGCATCGGCGTCGAGGAGGACGGTCTGCGGGTGGAGGTCCACGACGACGGCACCGGCGCGGCCGACATCGGCGGCGGTTCCGGGCTGCACGGCCTGCGCGACCGCGTCCGCGCCCTCGGCGGCGAACTCGTCGTCCTGGGCGACGCCGGTTCCGGCAGCACGGTTTCGGCCGTGATCCCGCTGGACGGCTAAGCGAGCCCGCGGATCGCCCGCGCGGGCGGGCGCTCCCCCTGGATCGAGGCGATCATCTCCAGTACCTGTCGCGTGCGCTTCACCTCGTGCACCCGGAACACCTTCGCCCCCTCGGCCACCGCCCAGGCCGTGGCGGCGAGGGTCCCGTCGACGCGCTCCGCGAGTTCCACGCCGAGCGTCTCGCCGACGAAGTCCTTATTGGACAGTGCCATCAGCACCGGCCAGCCGGTGTCCGCCAGTGCCCGCGCGTGCCGCAGCAACGCGAGACTGTGCCAGGTGTTCTTGCCGAAGTCGTGGGTCGGGTCGATCAGCACCCCCTCGCGCGGGACGCCGAGCGCGACGACGGCCTCGGCGTGCGCCGTCGTCTCCGCGACGACGTCCGCGACGACGTCCGGGTACCGCACCCGGAACGGGCGGGTGCGCGGGACGGCGTTGCCGGTGTGCGAGCAGACGTAACCGGTGCCGAACTCCGCCGCGACCTCCGCCAGCCGCGGATCGGCGCCGGCCCAGGTGTCGTTGATCAGGTCCGCGCCCACCTCCGCCGACCGCCTGCCCACCTCGTGGCGCCAGGTGTCGACGCTGATCACCAGGTCGGGATGCAGTTCCCGGATCCGTTCGACGAACGGCACCACCCGTCGGATCTCTTCTTCGACGTCCACCTCCGCACCGGGGCCGGCCTTCACCCCGCCGATGTCGACGATGTCCGCCCCCTCCTCCACGGCCCTGGCGACGGCGGCGAGCGCGTCCGGGTCGGAGAAGGTCGCGCCCTTGTCGTAGAAGGAATCCGGCGTGCGGTTGACGATCGCCATGACCAGGGCGCGATCACGGGCGACGCGGCGCCCGCGGAAGGTCAGCTCGTTCACCCCCCGATCGTAGGAGAGAACCCCCGAAGTGCCGCCCAGTGGGACCGTCCCGGACACCGGGAGCGCCCATTCGAGTGGCTATATCTGATATATGACACAAGAGATCGGATCTCTCTTGACTCGCCGTCGAGCGGGCGGGTAATTGTTGTCCCGCAAGGAAGTTCAGCCCGGCGACACGGTCGCCCCCAGAGCTGGTCGGGATGCCGACGGACGGCGGATCGGCATCCCGGCCACCCACTCCCCCGGGAGTCCCCGGCGCAGGAAGGGCCAAGAATGTCCCAAGATCCTCTTCGCGCGGCAAGGCTTTCGCGGCGCACGGTGCTGGCGGGAACCGCGGGCGCCCTCGGCGCGCTCGCGCTGCCCGGGATGGCCGCCGCGGCGCCGGTGGACTGGTCCCGCGCTGTCGTCGACTCGACGATGAAGCGCTACACCCCGGCCACCCTCGGCGGCTGGGGCTACACCCGCGGCCTGTACCTCTACGGCCAGTACCTGGTGTACCGGCGCACCGGCGAGAAGCGCTACCTCGACTACATCCTCGCCTGGTACGACCGGTTCGTCACCGAAACCGGGATCTCCAACGGCTTCACCAACCTGGACGCGATGCGCTCCGGGCAGATGTTCCCCTTGCTGTACACCGAAACCGGACAGGCGAAGTACAAGACCGCGGCGGACCAGCTGCGCCGCCGGTTCCCGTCCTATCCACGGACGTCCGACGGCGGGATGTTCCACGCCACGAGCAAGGTCGGGCAGTTGTGGGCGGACGGCGTGTACATGGCGCAGCCGTTCCTCGCCTTGTACGGCAAGACCTTCGGCGACACGGGCTACTGCTACGAAGAGGCGGCGAAGAACGTCACCGTCTATTTCGACCGGCTCAAGGAACCCGCCAAGGGCCTGCTCTACCACGCCTACGACGAGGACGGCTCGGAATCGTGGGCCTCGGGCCCCGGGCGGCATTCGAAGTACCACTGGGCCCGCGCGATCGGCTGGCTCGGGATGACGTCGATCGACCTGCTGGAGATCCTGCCCGTGGGCCATCCGCGACGTCAGCGGCTCGTCGACGTCGTCAAGTTCCTCGCGGCAGGCTACACCCGGTGGCAGGACCGGGCTTCGGGCCGCTGGTTCCAGATCGTCGACCGCGGCGGCGACAAGGACAACTGGCTGGAGACGTCGGCCTCGGCGATGTACACGTTCCTGCTCTCCCGTGCCGTCGAGCGCGGATACGTCGGCACGGAGTACGGACCGGTCTCCGCGAAGGGCTACGCCGGGGTCCTCTCCCAGGTTTCCACCGGTTCCGACGGGCTGACCGATATCAAGAACATTTCCGAGGGCACGAATGTCGGCGATACCGCGTATTACTACGCGCGTAAGCGCAACACCAACGATTTCCATGGTCTCGGCGCGTTTCTCATCATGAATGAGCAACTCGCCTTCTGAGGTCGCCGCACCGGCCGAAGGGCGCTTTCCCGGGTCTTGACCAGGGGAAAGCGCCCTTCGGTTCGTTCGCGGGCGGTGCCGGGTATTGACCGGAGGCGCTAACATCGCGTGCTGCGACGCCCACTCCCAGGAGGGACGACCGGATGCGCGAGACGCCGACCCAGGCCTCCTATACCCGGCTCGAACTCGGTGACACCAGCACGATCCCGGTCGGTGTGACGGTTTCACCGCACATCTCACTGGTTTCGATGCTCGTCGAGGTCGTCGGCGGGTACGACCGCGGGCTACCCGGCCCCTGGCGCCGCCAGGTGGGTTCGGCGATCCCGGAGCAGGGATACCGCGCGGCGAGCGCGCTCGCCCGCCGGGGCACCTCCGTCCAGCCGGATTTCATCGTGCCGATCAGTCCCACCGAGGACGCTTCCGCCGTCTACCAGGCGGAAATGCTGCGGGATCTCACGGAGGCCGACGTTTTGAAAGGCATCGAAGAGGTCTTCGGCGACCGGCTGCCCGCCCAGTGGCGGCAGGCGGCCGATCAGCCAAGACGCTGGGTCGCCTCGCTCGCGGACGCCTTCACCGCGACCAGGGTGGCGACCGAGAACCTGTGGACCAAGGCCCGGCCCCTGCTCGACCGCGAGATCGAACGGATCGGCGTCGCCTCCGTCCGCGGCGGGACCGACGCGGTCCTCGGCCTGCTGCGGCCCCATTTCCGGTTCAGCAACGGCTCACTGCTGCTGCCCGACGCCGAACCGGCGCGCTACACCACCCGCGGCCGCAAACTGATCCTCGTCCCGATGCTCGCGGGCGGCCGGTCGGTGGTGTCCAATTTCGACGAAGAGGACGCCATCTGGATCGCGTATCCCCTCCCGGGTTTGGACGGCCTGCTCGAAAACGGCCGGTCCGAAGCACGCCCCGGTGTCGAAGGGCTCGATCTCGTCGTCGGCGCCCATCGCGCGAAACTGTTGCGGCACTTGGGAAAGCCCGCGCGAATGGGGGAGATCGCGAATCTGCTGTCCTGCGCCGCGAGCACCGCGACCTACCACTGCGAGCAGCTCGTCTCGGCGGGGCTGATCCAGCGTCACCGCGAGGGTCAGGTCGTCCTCGTGGTCCGGACGCCCCGCGGTGACGCACTCGTGGATCTGCTCGCCTGAGTCGTGAGGGGCCTTCACGGACCGTGGTCCGGGGGTTTGGCAGGAGCTGAAGGGCGCTTTCCCCGCATGCGATGAGAGGAAAGCGCCCTTCGCCGCATGAGATGAGAGGAAAGGCCCCTTCAGCCACCTCACACCCGACGCCAGGTCGCGAGGGAGCGGAGTCGGATCTGGTCGTGAGTGGTAAGTGTCGTTAGAACGACACTTACCACTCACGAGCCCCTAAACCCGCTGCAGCCCGGGCTTCCCGGCCTCCACGACGTAGCTGCGGTCGGCGGCCAAGGTCACCTTCGAGAAGTCGTACTCGGCGGTGTCCGAAACCGTCATGAAGTCCGCCCGCATCTGTGACTGCGACGCCGTCACCCTTACGTAGCCACGTTTCCCGCGGCAGTACTTGATGTGCGGGTTGTTCGAGAGCCACGTCGACGACGGATCGGTCGCGGTGTCGCTGTTGCTCGTCACCGACGTCGTCACCAGTTCCGAACCGAACACCGGGTCGCTGTGGTTGAAGTAGTCGCGGCGCAGATCGGCCGCCCAGTGCCGGTGGACGTCGCCGGTCAGCACGATCGGGTTCGGCACCTTGCGGTCCACGATGCCCTTCGCGATCCGGTCGCGGGAAGCCTCGTAACCCTGCCAGGAGTCGGGACTCTCACAGGTCGCCTTGTTGCCGTCGCCGTCACGGGTGGCGAAGAAGACCTGCTGGCCCAGGAAGTCCCACTTCGCCGGTTGGGTCTCCAGCGCCTTCAGCAGCCAGGCCTCCTGCGTGGTGCCCAGGATGCTGCGCGACGTCGACCGCATGTCGGTGCACGCCGGTCCGGCGTCGCCGGAAGGGTCGGGCACCTGCGCGTTGCGGTACTGCCGGGTGTCGAGCATGTGGAACCGGGCGAGGTTGCCCCAGGAGAACTGTCGGTACAGGCGGATGGTCGAACCACTCGGCTTGGCGGTGGACCGGATCGGCATGTTCTCGTAGAACGCCTGGAATCCGTTGGCCTTCCGCTCGGCTGTGGCGGGGCTGGTGGTGCCGTTCCAGTTGTTCATCACCTCGTGGTCGTCGAAGACCACGATCCACGGCGCCATCGCGTGCGCGGCCTGCAGATCGGCGTCGGTCTTGTGCTGCGCGTGCCGGGCGCGGTACTGCGCGAGCGTCTGCACGTCCTCGGTGAAGGCGAGCCGGCGCGGATTCAGTTCCGCGGCGGCGCGGCCGGATTTCCGCTCGTACATGTAATCGCCGAGGAACAGCACCAGCTCCGGGTTGTCGGCGAGCATTCCCTTGTACGAGTGGTACCAGCCCTCCTCCCAGTGCTGGCAGGAGGAGAAGCAGTACTTCAGCTGACTGACCGCCGCACCGGCCGCGGGCGCGGTCCGGGTCCGGCCGACCGGCGAGATGTAACCGCTGGTCTTGAAGCGGTAGAAGTACTCGCGGCCCGGCTGGAGCCCGACCGGTTCGATGTGCACGCTGTACCCGGAGGCACGGGCGGCGGTCGCGGTGCCGTTCTGGACGACCGACGAGAACGCCTGGTCGTTCGCGATCTCCCAGTCCACTGTGTACGAAGCGTCCGGCATCCCGCCGAAACCGTCGGGGTTCAGCGGGGCGGGGGCGAGCCGCGTCCACAGCACGACACTGTCCGGCAACGGATCACCCGAGGCGACCCCGAGCTGGAACGGATCGTGGATGGCGGGTGCCGCCGCCATCGTTCTCGCGTTCGCCCACGAAGGCAACGTCGACGACAACGCCGCCGCCGAAACCGCCGCGGCTCCACCGAGGAGTACCGCCCGCCGGTTCACCTGACCCATGAGAATTCAACCTTTCGAAGTGGGGAAGAACGGGGAGGGATTTCACGCGGCGTAATCGGTGATGCCGCCACTGCATGCCTCGAGAACCGGATTCGCGGCGGCGTTGGCGACGCAGACCTTGTAATAGACCCACGAACCCTTCGCGACCGGCACGGCCTTGTCGACGTGCGTGCCGTTACCGCCGGACGCCCAGACGTAGAACGGGCCCGCGCCGCCCTTCAGCCAGTAGGCGACCACGGCGGACTTGCCGTCGGCGTCCTTGTCGTAGACCAGGAAATGAGCATCGGAGGAACGGAACTGTCCTTCACCCGCGCAGACACCGGTGGAACATTCGGCGCTGCCGGATCCGACGCCGCAGTCGGGCGCGATCCGCTGATCGGAGCCGGTGTAGACATATCCGTCCGAAATGTAACCCCCGAGCGCGGGAACGTAGTCCCACAACGTCGTCGTGCCCAGCGGACCGGTGACCTCGGTCCCGATCGTCTGGCAGTCGATGGTCACCGAGGCACCGTTGGCCACCGTGCGCACCGCGGACGACGAGGTGCTCGGCGCACGGCGCACGTTCAGCGGATCACCCGCCGTCTTCACGGTCCCGGTCGCCGCGGCCAGCGCGGGGGTCGCGGCGGCGAGACCGAAGGCACCCGCCGTCGCCAGCACGAGGAAGAAACCGGCGAGCCGCCGGTGAACTGAACGTTTCATGGCCGCAGCGTCGACCGGAGTCGTACACATCCCGTACAAACGCCAAGCACTGTCTGCACGTGCATGCGAATGGATCTAGCCAACCATGGCCGTACGGCAATACGATCAGCCGATATGGGGCTCCTGCCGTATTGGCGGTTTAGGTGACTATTCTCGGGTTTCGCGTTCTCGGTCCGCTCGAAGTGGCGGTGGACGGACAGGTGGTGCCGCTCGGCGGCCCCAAACCCCGTCTGCTCCTCGCCGCGCTCCTGCTCCAGCCCAATGTCGTCGTCTCCACCGAACTGCTGATCGAGGTCCTGTGGCCTTCGTCGGCGCCCCGTTCGGCGGCGGCGAACATCCGCACCTACGTCCATTCACTCCGCAAACGCCTCGCCGATCGCGATCCCGCCCTCGGGGAACGGATCGGCAGCCGGGCGTCCGGATACATCCTCAAGGCCACCCCTGAGGAAATCGACCACATCAGGTTCGGCGAACTGGCCACGCTGGCGCAGGACGCCCTCGGCCGGGGCGAGGCCGAAACCGCTCTCGACCTGCTGGATCAAGCCGAAGCGCTGTGGCGCGGGGAAGTTCTCGAAGGGCTGCCCCACGACCACGGCTGGGGCGCCACCGTCGCCCGGCTGTCGGAATCGCGGCTCGTGGTCTCCGAACAGCGGCTGCGAGCGCGGATCGAACTCGGCCGCACCGCCGAAGCCGTCGCGGAACTGCGCGGCCTGGTGACCGAGCATCCGCTGCGCGAGGAACTCTGGCGGCAGCTGATCGTCGCGCTGCGGGCCGACGGCCGCACGGCGGACGCGATCGAGGCCTACGAAGCGGCCGAGAAGGTGCTGGCCGACGAACTCGGCACCGAACCGGGACCGCGACTGCGCGAATTGCGGGCCTCGCTGGTCTCGGCGCCCTCCGTGGCCCCGGAGGCCGTGTCCGTCTCCCCCGCCCGGCAGACGGCGTCGGTCTGCCAGCTGCCGCTGGACCTGCCGGACTTCACCGGCCGCGAAGGGGTGGTCGGCGACGTCGTCGGCCTTTTCCACCGCCGTCGCGAACAGGGAAAGCCCGCGATCGTGGTGCTTTCCGGGGCACCGGGGGTCGGGAAATCCTCGGTCGCGATCCGGGTGGCGCACGCGGTCCGGGAGGACTTCCCGGACGGCCAGCTGCACGTCGATCTCGCCGGGACGTCGTCCTCGCCGCGGCCCCCGATGACCGTGCTCGCCGAGTTGCTCCGCGCGCTGGGCGTCCCGGACGCGGGCCTGCCGCGTGATCTTCCCGAACGCGCGGCACTGCTGCGCTCCCGCCTGGCGAGCATGCGGATGTGCGTCGTCCTCGACGACGCCGGCAGCGCGGCGCAGGTCCGGCCCCTCCTGCCCGGCGCGGGCACCTGCGCGGTGCTGATCACCAGCCGGGTGCGTATGCCGGATCTGGCCGGGGCCACCCCGGTCGACGTCGATCTCCTGCCCGAGGCCGAGGCCGCGCGGCTGCTCGAAAGCATCGTGGGCACGGAGCGGGTCACCGCCGAGCCGGAGTGCGCGACCGCGATCCTGCGCCAGTGTGGCCATCTGCCGCTGGCGATCCGGGTCGCCGGGGCGAAGCTGACCCACCGGCCCGGCTGGACGCTGCGCGTCCTGGCGGACAGGCTCCGGGACGAGCGGCGAAGACTCGACGAACTCCGGGTCGGCGATCTGGCCGTCCGGGCCAGTGTCACCCTCAGCTATGACCTGCTGCCGATGTCCGCGGCGGCCGCCTTCCGCGGCCTTGGCGGGCTCGGCTCGGTCCAGTTCCCCGCCTGGGTGGTCGCGGCCCTGCTCGGCAGGCCGCACGCCGACGACGTCCTGGACGTGCTCGTGGACGCCCACCTGGTCGAACTCACCGGCTCGGACGGCACCGGCGAACCTCGCTATCGCCTGCACGACCTGCTGCGGTGCTACGCCGTCGAGCTGCGGGCGCAGGACGTCCCGGTGAAGGCCCGCGACGCCACGAAACGGGTACTGGAGGGCTATCTCGCGCTCGCGGTCGAAGCCGCGGACCGGCTGCCGATCCATTTCTTCGGGCTCTACCGGGACGACACCGCCGTCCAGCCCGCCCTCCCGCCGGGGACGGAGCGGCTGATCGAGGATCCGGCCGCGTGGTTCGCCGCCGAGCGGCACACCTGCGTCGCCGCCGTCTCGCTGGCCGCCGAACTCGGGTTCGACGCGCTGGCGTGGCGGCTCGCCGCCGCCCTCGCGCCGTACTTCGACCAGCGCGGACACCAGGACGACTGGCTGCAGACCCATGCCGTGGCGCTGGCCGCCGCCCGCCGGTCCGGCGAGATCCGCGGGGAGGCGGTCATCCAGCGCAACCTCGGGCAGATCCAGCTGTACCAGGACAGTTACGCCGAAGCGCTGATCGCGTTCGAGCAGTCGCAACTGCTGTTCGACAAGATCGGCGACGCGCGGGGCGCGGCGATCGCGCTGGCCGGGCTCGGCACCGTGCTGCGGATCAAGGGCGAGGACACCGTCGCACTGGAGCATTGTCATGCGTCGCTCGACCAGTTCTCGGCGGCCGGTGATCCGCACGGCGAGGCCGTCGCGCGGATCGCGATCGGCGCGGTGTGGCTGGCACGACGCCGGTTCGCCGACGCGGAACGCTGGTTCACCGAAGCGCTCGAACAGTCCGCGGCGATCGGCGACCGGCACCGGGAGGCGCACGCGCTCAAACGGCTTGCGATGCTGCGGCAGCATCAGGGCAACCTCGCGGGCGCGCGCGAGCGGGTCGACCGGGCCATCGCGATCTTCAACGAACTCGGCGACGACCACTGCGTCGGCTACGCGAACCAGAATCTCGGCGAGTTGTATCTGCACAGCGGCGATCTGGCCCACGCGCAACTGCTCCTGGTGAATTCGCTGAGCGTGCACCGGCGTAACGGGGACCGCCGGTCCGAGGCGGAGGTTTCGCAGTTGCTGGGCGAACTGCACGAGGCCCTGAGCCAGCCGGAGCGGTCGCGGACGTATTCGGAACGCGCGCTGGCGTTGTGGCGGGAACTCTCCGCGCGGCCACAGGAATCCGCGCTCGCTTCGCGGCTCCAGGAATCCGCTGAAGCCTCTTACGACGATTCCGCGAGCGCCTGACTTAACAAATTCGGCACTTGGACGCGCGAGTACGCAGCGCGACCAGGTGCCGAATCGCGTTTGTATCGATCGTGTACAGGGCCCGGCGAAGCTCCCTTCGTAGCAACCGACAGTGCTCGAAGGGAGACCGGAATGGTCCGGACCGTAACGGCCCGCCGCGTGATGGCGGCCGTGCTGGCCATGGGGGCGGTCACCGCGCTGGCCGCCAGCCCCGCGAACGCGGCGCCCGAGGGAACCTGGCGCGCCGACTTGTCCACTGTGGACGGCGACGACGTCAACGTCCGCAGCGACGGCGGCGTGCTCAGCCTGGAAAACGCCGCCTGGCACAGAAAGCCCGACTCCATCGGCAGCCAGGGCTACCTGCTGCTCGCCGAGCAGCGGCTCGGAAAGCCGGTGAACCGCGTCACCGCGCAGGTGACCGCCGACGCGCCGAAGGGCACCGCCGTCGAGGTCGACGTGCGCGGAAAGCTCAACGGCAACGACTGGACCGAGTGGACCCCCACCGAGGGTGGCGCCGCCCAGCTGTCCACTTCGGTCTCCACCGTCCAGGTCCGCATCGGACTGCGCACCCTGACCGACGGCGTGACCGCGAAGGTCAGCGACGTCACGCTCCAGGGCGAACTCGGCCCGCAGGCCAACGCGATCGGCGCGGCCGCGGCCCCGCTGACCTACAAGGTCTACGGCACCCGCGAAGGCCTCACCGGGGGCACCACTGCCAACGGGCACGTGATCAAGTCGCGCGACCACTTCGTCGCCCTGCCTTCGGGCCGCGGCCTCGCCCCCAAGAACACCGGCAACTACACGGTCCGCATCTGCCGCACCGACAACAGCCGGTGCGAGTACGCGCCGGTGTGGGACGTCGGCCCGTGGAACACCAAGGACGACTACTGGAACCCGTCGGACACCCGCCAGATGTGGAAGAACCTGCCGCAGGGCAAGCCCGAGGCGCAGGCCGCGTACGTGGACGGCTACAACGGCGGCAAGGACGAGTTCGGCCGCAAGGTGGCCAACCCGGCGGGGATCGACCTCGCGGACGGCACCTTCTGGGACGGCCTGAAGATGACCGACAACGGCTGGGTCAACGTCTCCTACCTGTGGACCGGCTCCGGCCCGACCGGCGTCGTCAGCACGGCGGGCGACCCGATGAACGTGCGGGCTTCGGCGAGCACCACGGCGGCCGTCAAGGGCCTCGCGGCGAACTACGCGAAGGTCACCATCGAATGCTACGTCGAGGGCGAGACCGTCACCGGCAAGTTCGGCACCAGCAACATCTGGGACCGGATCGGCCCGGGGCACTACATCTCCGACACCTACCTGCAGACCGGATCGGACCTGCCCGTCGCGCCCAAATGCGCGTGACCCCCTGAACGCGAAGGCCCGGCGCACCCCCATTGCGCCGGGCCTTCGCCCTTTCCGGGGGGGGGCACCTGGTCGTGAGTGGCAAGTGTCGTTCTAACGACACTTACCACTCACGACCACCACTCGCGTCCTTCCCACTGAACGACACAGTTATTCACAAGCGCGTAATCGTCGTGCGAAACTCCCGTGACGCAATTCCCACGGACGAATGGCGGGCCTCGTGAGCGTTTCCCGGCGCACCCTGTTGACGACCGCCGCCGGTGCCGCGGTGGCGGCGACGGCGATCCCTCCGGTCGCCCTCGCGGCGGACTCGGAGGCCGCCGTGCCAAGGACTTTCAGTCGCGCCGCCGACTACGCGGTCGCCAAACTGCGGGCCGTCGCCCCCGGCGTGACGGCGTTTCCGGAGATCACCCGATTCGAGAAATGGACCTATTCCGCCAACGGTGGCTGGATCGGCGGTTTCTGGCCGGGCACCTTGTGGCTCGCGTCGCTCTACAGTGGAGATCGGCGATTCCGGGAACTGGCGATGGCGTCCGCGGAAAAGCTCGCGCCGCGCCAGTACGAGACGACCCATCACGACCTCGGTTTCCTGTTCTACCCCTCGTGGGTCACCGGCTGGCGGCTCACCGGCGACGAGAAGTGGCGCACCGGCGCGCTCAACGCCGCCGCGTCGCTCATCCAGCGCTACAACGAAAAGGGGCGTTTCATCCGGGCGTGGGGCGCGCTCGGCACGCCGGGCAACGCCGGCCGGGTCATCGTCGACACGATGATGAACCTGGACTTGCTGACCTTCGCGAGTGAACAGACCGGCGACCGGAAGTACCTCGATATCGCCGTCGCGCACGCGAAGACCACCGAGCGGGTGTTCCTGCGCCCGGACGGCTCGACCCCGCACGTGTTCGACTTCGATCCGGGTACCGGTGCCGAGATCGGCCCGAACTCCGTGCAGGGCTACGGCCCGTCGTCGTGCTGGTCGCGCGGCCAGGCCTGGGCGATCTACGGTTTCACCACGATGTACCGCCGCACCGGCGACCCGCTGTTCCTGCGGACCGCCCAACGCCTGGCCGATTTCGCACTGCGCGCGCTGACTCCGGACAACGTCCCGGTGTGGGACTACCTCGCGCCGCAGGCACCGCACGACATCAAGGACTCCTCCGCCGGAGCCGTGATGGCGTGCGGCCTGCTCGACCTGGCGAAGGCCGCGAACCGGCCCCATTACCGCGAGGCCGCGATCCGGATCCTCACCGCGTTGTGCGACACCTGCCTGACCACGAGGTCCACCCGCGCCGAGGCGATCGTGGCGCGGGCCACGCGGCACCGTCCAGCCGAGGACGGCGTCGAGGTTTCACTGCCCTACGCCGACTACTACCTGCTCGAAGGTCTCCTGCGGGTGCTGATGCCGAAGGAGATCGACCAGGCGATCGACCTCTCCAGCGTCTCATGAGGTTCAGTGCGCGTGGTGTCCTTCGTGGCCACCGTGGTGCGCGTGAACCTTCGCGTGCCCCAGGCCGCGCCCGATCATCCACTTGTTCACCGGCACGGTCAGCACGAACGCGATGGCCAGCGAGGCCGCCAGCGCGCCCCAGAACAGCAGGCTCGTGAGCCCGGCGTCCATCGCGCCCGGCACCACCACCATGACCCCGTTGTCGACGATCTCCATGACCGCGATCGAGACGGTGTCGGCGGCCAGCGCCACCTTGAGCGCCGCGCCGAACCGCAGGCCCGACTTCAGCACGCCGCGCATGGTCAGCGCGTAACCGAAGACGAAGGCCAGTGCGATCGACAGGACGACCGTCGCCGCGTTGTGCAGGCCGAACGCCGTGCCGATCACCATGCCGAGGACCTCACCGATCGCACAGCCGGTGAGGCAGTGCAGGGTCGCCGACGCCGCCATCGACCAGCTTGCTCCATGCCGTGTCTCGTTCATACGGGCAATATACCCCCCACCCGTATAGCTGGCGCAGTGACCCGCGTCTCCCCGGTCGCTCACCGTCACCCCCGTAGGCCGACCCGGTAATCGGGCCAGGTCGATGAACTCACTTCCGTAACCCTTTGCGCTCATCCGGTTGACCGGGGTAACCGGGGACCCTTAGTTTCGCCGGAGGTCTCCACCGCGCGCAGACCGATCGGCTGGTTTCAGGTAGTTCCGTGACTATGGGGTGGAGATGCGAGGGCCGACGAAGACGCTCGTGGTGGCCGTTGTGCTCATGATGGGCATGGTGTTCGGAATGGCGGGCTGCGACGGCGAGCAACCGGCCGGGACGGCGGCCAAGCCGATCCGGATCGCGTTCGTGCCGAAGGTCGCGGGCATCCCGTACTTCGAGGCGATGAACACCGGCGGGCACGCCGCGGCCAAGCAGCTCGGCGTCGAATGGGTGTCCGTCGGGCCGCCCACAGTGGACCCCGCCGCGCAGGTCTCGATCGTGCGCGACCTCGTCGACCAGCGGGTCGATGTCATCGCGATCGCCCCGAACGATCCGAAGGCGATGGCACCGGTGATCTCCGACGCGCGGGCGAAGGGGGTCCACGTGATCACCTCGGACACCGACGCGCCGGGCACCGCCCGCGAACTCTTCGTCAACCAGGCGACGCCGGAAGGGATCGGCGAGGCACTCACCGACGCCCTGATGAAGAAGATGAGCGGCGCGGGCAAGTACGCGATCGTCTCCTGTGGCAAGGCCGCCGAGAACCTCAACGCGTGGATCGCCGTCCAACGCACCTATACCGCTACCCGGTACCCCCACGCGCAGCTCGTGGAGACGGTCTACGCCGGCGAAGACCGGGAAACCGCCACCACGCTGGCCAAGGACCTGATGGTGAAGTACCCGGACCTCACCGGCCTCGTCGGCGAGTGCACGACGTCCGCGCCCGGGGTCGCCGAAGCGGTCCGCTCGCAGCAGAAGATCGGCCGCGTCTTCACCGTCGGCGTCGGGACCCCGCAGGCGATCAAGCCGTACCTGCTGGACGGTTCCGCCTCGCTTTCGGTGCTGTGGAACGTCGAATCACTCGGCTACCTCACCGCGTGGGCGGGAAAGCAGATCGCCGAGGGCAAGCCACTCGGCCCGTCGAACAAGGTCAACCTCGAACTCCCCGCGATCAAGTACGACGACGCCACGAAGACCGTGCTGCTGGGTGACCCGCTGCTGATCACGCGCGAGAACGTGGACCAGTTCAAGTACTGACTCACCGGGCCCGCCGGACGGCGCCCGCCGCCGCGCCACCGCCGAGGATCAGGACCAGCGCGGTCAGGCCCCAGCGCCGCTTCTCCTTCGTGCGCGCGTGCGAGTCGGTCTCCGCCGCCTTCTCACGGTCCGGGAGAGCGGCCGCCCGGGTCGGTTTCGGCACGGGGATGGGCGACTCGTCCACTTTGGGCGCCGGAATGGACCGCGGAGCCGAGGTCGGCGTCGGCGTGGGACTCGGTGGTGGCGTCGGCGCCGGAGTGGGCGTCGGTGTGGGTGTGGGGGCCGGTGTCGGCGTGGGAGCGGACGTCGGCGCCGGGGTGGGCGCAGGCGTCGGAGTGGGTGTGGGAGTGGGCGTCGGCTTGGGCGGTTCCGGTTTCGGCGGCTCGGGGACTTCGGGCGCGCTGAGACAGCCGGCGGCGTCCGAACCCGCCAGCGGGGGGCCCGAAGTCACCTCGGTCACCTGCCCTCCGCGGTCCAGGCGGTAGAGCACGCTGCGCCCGCCGATCCGGTTCGCGGTGGCGTACAAGGCACCGTCGCGGCCGAGGACGACGGAGCCGTAGACCTCGGCCGGCGGGAACCGGGCGTTCTCGGCTTCACGGACCTTGCCGGAGGACGGGTCGATGGTGATCACGGCGCCTTTTCCGCGCCAGGTGGTGGAAACGCCGTAGAGCAGTCCGTTGTGGTAGGCGAAGTCGTTGACGTCGTGGGCGAGGGTGATCGGCCTCAGGAACACCGTCCTGATCACCCGCAGGTACCGCTCCCCCGGCGTCAAGTCCACTGTGTACAGTGTGCCGTTCCTGAGCAGGTACCAGTGATTCCCGCCGATCGCGCCGGCGGTCACCCCCGCGACGGGACTCCACACCGGCAGCCGGTTCCCGGCACGGGTGACCAGGCCGAGGTCCCGGACCTCCCCGTCGCGATCGATCGTCACCGCGTGCGCGCCCCGGCGCGGTCCGTCGGTGATACCGAAGACCAGATCCCGCGTCGCGGAGTAGCCGAGCGCGTTGAGCCGGTATCCCGCGTCGGTCACCCGCAGCGTGGTCCCCGAACCGACGTCGAGCCAGCGCAGCTTCGACGTCCCGTGCGACGGGGTCTCGGCCTGCACCACCAGGCAGGTTTCGGCGGCGCGCGCGGCCATCGGGGCCAGCAGCGCCGAGGCGCCGACCAGCCCGGCGACGGCCACCGTCGCCGCCGCCCGCGTCACCCCGTCCACGGTGCTCAAACGATCCTTGCCCGCGCGGAGGTGAACGCGTCGGGCGGGATCCGCACCCCGCCGCCGAACGGGTTCTGCAGCTGGTAGATCGCGAACAGGAGCAGGGTGATCGTGCCGGCCAGGGTGGAGACGATGACCAGATGCGCGGCCAGCCGGGTGCCGCCGAACAGGTTGGGCAGCAGTACGGAGATGAGGCTGCCCAGGATCAGCGCGAACCAGACGACGCCACCGACCCGGCCGCCCTCGACCGCGTTGAGCCGATTCTGCCGGGCCTCGTAGACCTGCCAGAGCTGGGTGGCCGCTTCGGCTTTGCGCTCACGGACCCAGTCGTCGTCCGAGGACGCCTTCTCGACCGCCTTGCGCAACCGGTCGAGTTGCGTCCACCCGGTGTCGGGGACGGCCTCGGCGCCGCCCGCCATCAGCGGCCATTCCCGCTGCTCGACCGTGGTGATGTACTCAGCGCTCAGCTTCCGGACCTCGTCCTTGACCTCGGGCCCCAGTGAATCCGCGGCCCAGACGGCGGCGACCAGGCTGTCCGCCTCGTGATAGGAGCCGTCGCGCGCCGCGCTCGCGGAGTCGAAGAGGGAGATCAGGATGAACGCGACCAGGACCGCGTGCAACCCGCCGACGATGGTGAACACCTGGCCCGCGGCGTCGTTGTTGTCACGCCGCCCCTCGTCCCAACCGAACTTGCGGACGAGATAGCCGACGAAGCCCGCCCCGATCGCCGCGCCGACCACCCAGGCGATGCCGGTCAGGTAAATACCCATTCGACTCCCTACCCCGTGAAGACTGCTGAAGCTAGTTCACCGTTCGACGCGGCGAAAAGGGTAATTGAATCAATTCATACGGGTGGCCCAATTTCTCAGTACTCGAAACATTTTTCGCCACAGGCAGGAAAGGCGCGTCACCGGTCAGGGAAGAAGGCTTCACGACCGGGTGATCCGCCGACACGAGACGTCACCAGCGTGCCGCGTCCCGGCTTCACGTGCGGCTTCGTCGCCCGAACGGCCGTCGCGGGCGGCCACGGACCGGCCGACGCGGCAAACAGGTGAACATAGCCCGGAACCCGATCGTGTGTTTATGCGGGCATTACCGCTTGCTATGTTGATTTTGCGTCCACCCCACTCGAATGGGCATCCGCGAATTGCGAGCACTGCGGATCATTCCCGAAATCGGGCGCGAAGGCTGAAAGGGAGTCTCCGTTGACGACCATCGACACCCGCACCGGCGCCCGGCCTGCCGGGGAAGTCCTGACGTGGAGCCGGACCCTGATCGAACCGGCGCTGCGCGAAACCGTCGGCGGGCTACCCGAATCGATGCGGTTGATCGCCGGCTACCACTTCGGCTGGTGGGACGAGCGCGGCCGTCCGTCCACTTCGGACGGCGGGAAGGCGTTGCGACCCGCGCTGGCGCTGTTGGCCGCCCAGGCGGTCGGCGGCGACGCCGAAATCGCCGTCCCGGTGGGGGTCGCGGTGGAAATGGTGCACAACTTCTCCCTGCTGCACGACGACGTGATGGACTCCGACACCACCCGGCGGCATCGTCCGACCGCGTGGACGATCTTCGGCACCGGCGCCGCGATCCTCGCCGGGGACGCCTTGCTGTCCCAGGCTTTCGAGGTGATTTCGCCGTTCGGGCAGACCGCGCTGCGCGTGCTGAGCACGGCCGTGATCGACCTGCTGGAAGGGCAGAGCACGGATCTGAAGTTCGAAGAACGCGGTGACGTCGACACCGCCGAATGCGTCCGGATGGCCGAGGGGAAGACCGGCGCGTTGCTCGGGGCGTCGTGCACGCTCGGCGCGCTCGCCGGGGAAGGGAGGCAGGACCAGGTCGACCGGCTGACCGAGTACGGGAGGGCACTCGGGCTGGCGTTCCAGCACATCGACGATCTCCTCGGGATCTGGGGTGATCCGGCGGTGACCGGGAAACCGGTCCACTCGGATCTCTCCAACCGGAAGAAATCCTTGCCGGTGGTGGCCGCGCTCCACTCCGGGACGGATGCCGGACGAGAGCTGGACGCCTTGTACCGCAAGGAAAACCTCGACGCCGCGGAATTGCCCCACGCGGCGGATCTGGTGGAACGGGCGGGCGGCCGGGCGTGGAGCCAGGAGCAGGCCGACGCGCTCCTGACCGGCGCGCTGCATCATCTCTCCGTCGCGGATCCGGCGCCCCGCCCAGGCGCCGAACTCGCGGCCCTCGCGAAACTTGTGGTGCGGCGACGATATTGAAGGCGGGCGCGGAGAAGGGCAGGGGTGGGCCGGGCGCGGTGCCCGGCCCACCCGTGTCTCAGCGGCCGGGGCGGGTCAGCCCCTGCTCACCGGCGCCGCGGCTGAGCACGACCTCGTCGGTGTCCTTGAGCGCGGCGGCCTTGAGCGCGTCGTCGCCGCCCTGGCCCGCGGTCAGGTCGAGCAGCCGGATCGGCGGGCCGAGCTGGACCAGCGTGGGGACGTACTCGGCCTTGTCGACCTTCCAGCGCTCACCGTCCCGCACGAACCGGAACCGCGCTGCCGCCCCCTGTTCGGTCGAGCCCTTCGGTTCCGAATGCCGGGCGACGCTGTTGCCGAGGCCGTAGGCGACCCATTTGCCGTTGATCTGCTCGAAGGGCTGCACGACGTGCGCGTGGTGGCCGATGATCAGGTCGATCGCGTCGTCACCGAGGAGTTTCTTCGCCAGTGAGCGCTGTTCCGCGGTCGGATCGTGCTGGTATTCGGTGCCCCAGTGCAGGCTCGCGAGCACGATCTGCGCCCCCGCCCTGCGCGCGGCCTTGGCCTCGGCGATGACGTCTTCGGCGTCGATCTGGTTGACCAGCCAGGGTTTCCCCGCGGGCACCTTGATGCCGTTGAACCCGTAGGCGTAGGAGATCTGGGCGACCTTCACCCCGTTGACGTCCATGATCAGCGGCTTCTTCGCCTCTTCCGCCGAGCGCGCCGAACCGGTGTGCTTGATCCCGGCCTCGTCGAGTTTGCCGAGCGTCCGGCCCGCGCCCTCCGCGCCCTGGTCGATCGTGTGGTTGGACGCCGTCGAGCAGGTGTCGTATCCGGTGTCCTTGAGCGCGTCGACGATCTCGGGTGGCGCGCTGAAGGACGGGTAGCCGCTGTACGGGCCGCCCTTCGGCGCGAGCGGGGTCTCGAGGTGGCAGATGCCGAGGTCGGCTCCGGAGATCAGCGGCTTCACCCCGGCCAGCAGCGGCCGGTAGTCGATCTCGCCGTTGCCGTCCTGCTTCGCCTGGTCTGTCAGCGCGGGATGGATCAGCACGTCGCCGGTCGCGACCACGGTGAACGACTCCCCCGGCGCCTGGCTCGCCTGGGCACTAGACGCGGCGGGCGGGGCGCCCGGCGGCTGCTCGGGGGCCGGACTGCAGGCGCCGAGCAGCAGGGCGACGCCGAGGAGGGCCGCCCCGGCGCGAGCACGGACCGGACGGGCATGGGTGCTGAACATCGATTCCCTCGTTCGGGTGACAATCCCTCCCCATCCTGCCTTAAGCCCTCCGATCTCCTCGCGTTTCGTCCTCTGGGTGCGGTAGTTGCGCGCGCAACTACCGCACCCAGAGGACGGAACGCGAGGTCAGACGGGGTCAGGCGAGGCAATCGGCGGGGTCGCCCCGGCGGAGGGCGGGGTCTTCCTGGAGGAAGGTCCGCGCCACCCCCGGCCCGCTGGACCGCGTTTCGAACCGGACGGTCACCCGCCCGTGCCCGGCACCCTGCACCCACCCGCTCCCGTGCTCCTCGTGGACGACGTCGTCCCCCGGACGCCAGCTCGACGAGACCACGGGCACCGGCGCGGGCGCCCGCGAGACGACGGGCGCGTCGGCCACCGGGACGGACAGGGTGAACAGCGGATCCTGATGCGGCACCGAAAGCCCGGAAAACGCGACCCCGGCCAGCCGCACCCCGCCGAAGTCCGACGGGTCGATCAGCAGTCGTTCCGCCATCGAAGCGAGCTGGTCGAACTCGTCGGTGGGCGAAGCCATCGTCTCCGAACGCGTCACCGTGCTGAAGTCGGTGTGCCGCAGCTTCACCACCACCGTCCGCGCGACCCGTTCGGCGTTGACGAGCCGCTTGTGCGCGTGGACGGCGAGGTCGCGGACCTCGCGCCGCAGGCTCACCAGGTCGATCAGGTCGCGGTCGAAGGTCGTCTCCGCGCTGACCTGCTTGAGTTCGGCGCGATCGGATACCGGCCGGTCGTCGACGCCGGTGGCCAGCCGCCGCAGATCCCGCCCGACCACACTGCCCAAAGTGGACACCGCGTCGGCGTCGGACAACGCGGTCAGCTGCCCCAGCGTCCGGACGCCGATCGCGCGCAGTTTCCCCTCCGCCACCGGGCCGATGCCCCACAGCACCCTGGTCGGCAGCGGCGCGAGGAACTCGCGTTCGGTCCCCTGATCGACGACGAGCAGCCCGTCCGGTTTCGCCAGATCCGACGCGACCTTGGCGACCTGCTTGCCCGACGCCGCCCCGATCGAGGCGACCAGCCCGATCTCGGACCGGATGTGCTCCCGCAGCCGGGCACCGAACTCGCGCACCTGCTCCGACGACGCCCCGGCCAGCGAAGGCGGTTCCGCGAAGGCCTCGTCGAGGGAGATCCGTTCCAGCACGGGCGCGTACCGGGCGACGAGGTCGAACACCCGCGTGCTCAGCAGTTCGTAGAGTTTGAACCGCGGCGGCAGGATGACCCCGTTGGGCGGGAGCAGCCGCCGGGCCTGCGACATCGGCATCGCCGATTTGATCCCGTGTTCGCGTGCCTGGTAGCTCGCCCCGGCGACCACCCCGCGCGGGCCCGCGCCGCCCACCAGGACGGGACGGCGGGCCAGGGTCGGCCGGGTCAGCTGTTCACAGGAGGCGTAGAACGCGTCCATGTCGAGGTGGATGACCCACCGGTCATGCCCGCCCATCGCCCGGCACCTCGAGAAGCCGATGCAGGGCCTTCGTGTACTCCTCGAACGCCGCCCGGCCGCGGGTGGTCAGCTCGACCAGCGTCACCGGCGTGCGATGTTCGAAGGCCTTGGTGATCCCGACGTAGCCGGCGTCCTCGAGTTTGCGCAGATGCGTCGACAGGTTGCCGGGCGTCATGTCCAGCAATTGCTGCAACCGCGGGAAGGTGATGCTGTCGCCCGGCCCCAGGCTCGACAGCGCCACTGTCACCCGCAGCCGCGCCTGCGCGTGGATCACCGGATCGAGCTGGGGCAGCCCGTCTTCGCTCATCGCGACCGCACCAGGAAGACCAGCGACGCCACCAGGAAGCCACCACCGCCCGCCAGGCTCAGCACGAGGAAGTTGTGCGGCCCGCCCGCCAGCACGCTCGCCGCGCCGCACAGGATGATCCACACACCGAGCCCGTACTGGAGTTTGCTCTGCCACAGCATCCCGCCCGCCAGGTACAGCAGGCCGGTGAGCATGAGCGAGGTGCCGGACCACAGCAGCGGGATCAGTTCGGGGTCGAGGCCGAGCCGGACCAGACCGGTGTTCACGACGGTCAGCCCGCCGAACGCGATCATCCAGCTCCAGCCGTACATCGCCCCGACGAGCCGGGACGGGCCGCGGACACCACGGCTCGTCCGGATGCCGTAGATGGCCGAGTAGGCGATGGCGCCCGCGAAGGCGGCGACGGCGATCGCGGCGGCCGCCCACAACGGCAGCAACGAAGTGGGTGGGGCCGAGAGGAAGACGAGCCCGAAACCGAGCAGCCACACCAGTCCCCAGACGGCGAGCAGGACGGCCGGATTCGGCCCGATCTCACGCCGGGTCTCCTCCGTCTGCTTGGCGATGAGCGCGAGCGACTCCTCGGGCGTCATCGGCCGCGCGTCGTCTTCCCGCTCAGGCACAGCCCGCTCATCCTCCGGCACCTCGGAAAGCTAACACGGGTTCACAGCCTCGCCGTGTCAAGCCGGAACCTCGCCATCACCACGAGTGCGGGCACCACCAGCCAGGCCGCGAGCACCAGTACGGCGGTCGGCAGACCCGGTGAGCCCAGCACCGGCGCGCGGCCGATCTCGCCAAGCCAGTACGTCGGCATGAGGTGCGCGGCGGTGTTCATCCAGCCGGGCAGGACCTGCAGCGGGATCCACAGCCCGCCGAACATGCCCAGCGGCAGCATCAGCGCGCCGGCCACCGCCTGGACGGTGTCGCCCTTGCCGAACAGGCCGATCATCAGGCCCAGTACGGCGAACGGCAGCGTGCCGAGCCACAGCGCGCCGAAGATCGTCAGCCACTGGCCGGTTTCGAGCCGGATGCCGCGGATCATCCCCGCCGCGAAGATCACCAGCAGCACGGGCAGCGCGACGAACAGCCCCGCCGACACCTTCACCAGCAGATAGCCGGGCGCCCGCATCGGCGTCAGCCGCAAGGTGCGCTGCCAGCCGTCGGTACGTTCGGTGGCGACGCGGGTGCCGGTGAACAGCGCGGCGGTCATGGCGCCGTACGCGGCCATGTTCACCATGGTGACCGTCGCGGTCGAGATCCCGGGCGCGAGTTCGCGGGCGCCGAAGATCCCGCCGAACACCAGGAACATCGCCAGTGGCATGCCGATGGTGAACACCGCGAACTGCGGGCTGCGGATGATGCGCTTGATCTCCAGCGCGAGGTAGTCCAGGTTCATTTCAACGCTCCTTCGGCCTCGTCGGCGGTGAGCGCGATGAAAGCCTCTTCCAGCCCGGCGGCGGTGATCTCGATGTTCGCGGCGAGCGGGAACTCGCGCAGCAGACCGCGGATGGCGGCGTCGGAATCGGCGCAACTCAGCTCCGCGTGCCCGGCCCGCAGCACCGCACGGGACACCCCGGGCAGCGCGGCCAGCGCGGCTTCGGTGGCGTCCGGGACGACGGCCCGCAGCACCCGGCCGGCGACCGCGGCGCGCACTTCGCCGACCGGTCCGTCCGCGACGACCCGGCCGTGGCGCATGAGCACGACGCGGTCGGCGTAGTCCTCGGCCTCGGCGAGGTAATGCGTCGCGAAGAGGACCGTCCGGCCCGTCCCGGTGTACTCGCGCATCGACGCCCAGAACCGGCGCCGCCCGTCGACGTCCATCGCCGCCGTCGGCTCGTCGAGCACCAGCAGATCCGGATCGCCGACCAGGGCGAGCGCGAAGCGCACCCGCTGCTGCTCGCCGCCGGAAAGCTTCCCGCAGCGGCGGTTCGCGTACTCGGTGACGCCTGCCCGCTCGAGCACCTCGCGGACCGGCAGCGGGTTCCGGTGCAGCGAGGCGAACAGGCCGACGAGTTCGGCGACCGTGGCGTCCCTCAGCAGCGTCCCGTTCTGCGCCATCGCGCCGACCACGCCGCGGTCCATCGCCTCGGCCGGGCGGAGCCCGGCGACCCGCACCTGGCCCGAATCCGGCCTGGTCAGGCCCAGCAGCATGTCGATCGTGGTCGACTTGCCCGCGCCGTTGGGCCCCAGCAGCGCCACCACCTTCCCCGGTGCGGCCCGCACACTGACGTCGTCGACGGCCAGGACGTCTCCGAAGCGCTTCCTCAGCCCTTCGAGGCTGAACGCGTCCGCCATGACTCTCCCCCTTCGAGCACTCTGAATTACAAAGTCGATACGCACTTTGTAACACAAAGTCCCCTGCTGCGGAAACCCCGTAAATCCGTGAAGGCCTCTCGGAGTCATGGGGTTGTTGCAACACCGTCTGATGGAGGGCGGGGTTGTGGTGGTGCGGGTTCATCGGTGGTTGCCGCGGTCGGTGCGGGTGGCGTTTTGGGAGCAGGTCCGGGCCGGGGTGGCGGCGAAGCCGGCGGCCCGGGCGGTGGGCTTGTCCCCGACGACGGGGGTGCGGTTGTTCCGGCAGGCTGGCGGGGTGATCGGTAACGCACCCACCCGGCCTGGTCCGGTCCGGTTAAGCCTGGCCGAGCGGGAAGAGATCGCCTGCCTGACCGCGGCAGGGCAGGGGCCTCGCGCGATCGGGCGGGTGATCGGCCGCCCGGCCTCGACGGTGTCACGCGAGGTGGCCCGTAACACCGGCACCTCCGGTGCCTATCGGGCGGTCAGTGCCCAGCACGCGGCTGAGGAACGCGCGAAACGCCCGAAGGTCGCGAAACTGGCCGCGGACGCCTCGTTGCGCCAGGTGGTGCAGGCCGGACTGGACCGGAAATGGTCCCCGCGTCAGATCTCCCGGAGACTGGTGCTGGAGTTCCCCGACCGGCCGGAGATGCGGGTGTCACACGAAACGATCTACCAATCCTTGTATGTCCAGGGAAAGGGTGCGCTGCGCCGCGAACTGACCGCCGCGTTGCGGACCGGGCGGGCACTGCGGATGCCACGCCGTCAGGCCCAGGCCCGCCGGGAACGCACCCCCGGCGGGCTCAAGGACATGGTCAACATCTCCGCCCGGCCCGCCGAGGCCGCCGACCGCGCGGTCCCCGGGCACTGGGAAGGCGACCTGATCCTGGGCAAGGACAACAAGTCCGCGATCGGAACCCTGGTCGAACGCTCGACCCGGTTCGTGATGCTGCTGCACCTGCCCCACGGACGCGACGCCGCCACCGTCGCTCACGCCATGACCGAGATCATCCACACCCTGCCACCACTGCTGGCCAAGTCCCTGACCTGGGACCAAGGCAAAGAAATGGCCCACCACCAGCAGATCACCCTGGCCACCGGCCTGGACATCTACTTCTGCGACCCTCACGCACCCTGGCAACGCGGCACCAACGAGAACACCAACGGCCTGCTCCGCCAATACTTCCCCAAAAGCACCGACCTCACCCAGCACACCCCAGCCGACCTCGCCCGCGTCGCCACCGAACTCAACGGACGACCCCGAGAGACCCTCGGCTGGCACACACCCGCCGAAGCCCTCGAAGCACTACTCTCAGACCAACAAACAATGCGTGTTGCAACCACCATGTGAATCCGCCCCTCCTTGAGGGACTCTGGGTCCCTCAAGGAGGCCTTCACGGATTTGCGCTAGGCGGGGACGCGGGAGAGCGCCGCGCCGGGGGCCGAAGCAGCGGCGGGTGCCGGAGGCGGCACCGGGAGCGGCAGCGGCGCGCATTCGACGTCGGCCGTGCGGCCCGGCTTGCGGTCGGGCAGGGCCCCGGTCGCCAGGTAGTCGGCGATCCGGTTGTCGACGCAGGCGTTGCCGCGCGGGGTGATCGCGTGGCTCGTGCCGCCCGGCTCACCGATCAGGCGAGCGCCGGGGAACCGGCTGCGCACCTCAAGACTGCCTTCGTACGGCGTCGCCGCGTCGAGCGTCTCGCCGATCATCAGCACACTCGGCACCTTCTTGCCGTCGACCTTGACCGGCTTGCCCGGTTTCGACGGCCAATACAGGCAGGGCGCGTTGAACCAGGCGTTCTGCCAGGTGAAGTACGGCGCCTTCTGATAGGTCCGCCAGTTGTCGAACTTCCACTGCTGCCAGCTCTGCGGCCACTTGACGTCCGTGCACTGCACGGCGAGGTAGACCGCGTAGCCGTTGTCGTCGCCGCGACCGCCGAAGGTCTCGAACAGCCCCTTCATCGTCTGCCAGTCACCGTTGTTGACGAACTTCGCCAACGCGTTGCCGAGCAGCGTCCACCGCAGCTGATAGTAGGAGGCCTGCTGGAAGACGTCGAGGAGCTCGTCCGGTCCGATGACCCCGCCCGCCGGGACGGCGGCGACCTTCTTCAGCTGCTCGTCGAAGACCTGCTTGACCGCGGCCTGCGTCTTGCCGAGGTGGTAGACGTCGTCGTGCTGCGCGACCCAGCCGAACCAGATGTTGAGGTTGACGTCGAAGGCGACGTCCTGGTTGAGATTGGCCTGGTACCAGACATTACGAGGGTCCACAGTGGAATCGAGGACCATCCGGCGGACGTGCTGCGGGAACAGCGTTCCGTAGACCTGGCCGAGGTAGGTGCCGTAGGAGTACCCGTAGAAGTTCAGCTGTTCCGCGCCGAGCGCCTTGCGGATGCTCTCCATGTCCTTGACCGTGTCGGTCGTCTTGATGTTGTCGAGCAGCGCGCGGCTGTTGTTCTTGGCGCACGCTTCGGCGTAGGACTTCGAGCGCTGCAACCAGGTCTTCTCCAGCCGCGGCGTCGTCGGCACGTAGTTCGGCCGGTTGTAGTCCATGTAGTCGGGAATGCACGAAAGCGCGGGTTTGCTGGCGCCGACGCCGCGCGGGTCGAAACCGATCCAGTCGTAGGCGTCACCGGCGTGGTTCGGCACCCGCGTCCCGCGGGTCGCCAGGAGCAGCCCGGATCCGCCGGGCCCGCCCGGGTTGGTGAGCATGACGCCTTGGTACTGCGCCTCCGGCGTCTTGTGCTTGACACGGCTGAGCGCGAGCTGGATCTTCTCGCCGCGGGGCCTCGAGTAGTCCAGCGGCACGGACAGGGTGCCGCATTCGGCGCCGGCGGTGACGAGCGCCGGGTCGGTGCACGCGCCCCAGGTGATCGTCTCGGCAGGCTGCGCCTCTTCCGCGGCGACGGCCGGAGCGGTCACCGCGACCGAAGCCAGGGTGGCCACGGCCAGCGCGGTGATGAGAACACGTCTCACGGTTTCTCCCTTTCCCTCCAAGGTGAAAGCCCAGAAACCCTATCCACGACCGCGCCGACGGGAACCCCTCCGGCGAAGGTCCCTACCAACGGCGGGTCCCGATCGCGGCAAACCGGGCAACCGGTTAATCGGTTGGGCGGGCAGGCGGCGGGCGCTACGGTGTCGATCATGACCTACCACATCCGGATGCGCACCGCCTGAGACGGCGTGACCGCAGGGCCGCCCGCGATCGGGCGGCCCCTTTTCTGCGCGCCGTCTGACGTTCCTTCACGGACCCGGACAGGACATCATGCAGAAGCAACACATCGCGATGATCGGCTGCACCGCGCCGAGTCACATCTACCCGTCGCTGGCCGTCATCCGTGAGCTGGTCGCTCGCGGGCACCGGGTCAGCTACGCCGTGGGCGAGCCGCTCACCGGGCTGATCGCACCGACCGGGGCCGAGGTCGTCCCGCATCCGTCGATCCTCCCGCTCGGCGACCAGGCCGCGTGGCCGGAGGATCCCGCCTCGCAGATGCGGGTCTTCCTCGACGAGGGCATCCAGGCGATGCCGGTGCTGACCGGCTTCTACGACGAGAACCGCCCGGACCTGCTGCTGTACGACATCGGCGGCCTCCCGGCCCCGATCCTGGGCAGGCGCTACGGCGTCCCGGCCGTGCAGTTGTCCCCGACGTACGTCGCTTGGGACGGCTACGAAGAGGATCTGGCCGAGATGCTGACGTCGATCCGGACCTCACCGTCCGGAATGGACTATCACGTCACCTACACCGCGTGGCTGAAGGAAAACGGGATCGAGGCCGACGCCTGGGAATGGATCTCCCATCCGCCGCAGGTGCTGGCGTTGCTCCCGAGGGCCATGCAGCCCAACGTCGACCGGGTTCCGCCGTCGGTCCGCTTCGTCGGCCCGGCACTGGACCCGGAACGGCTGGCCGACCGAAGCTGGACCCCGCCGGACAACGGCAAGAAGGTCCTGCTGATGTCGCTCGGTACCGCGTTCACCGACCAGATCGACCTGTTCCGCGCGTGTGTGGACGGGTTCCGCGATACGGACTGGCACGTGGTCATCTCGATCGGTCAGACCGATCCGGCCGAACTCGGGCCACTGCCGGGGCATATCGAGGTGCACCCGTTCGTCTCGCAGCTCGCGGTGCTGGAGGCCGCGTCGGCGTTCATCACGCACGCCGGCATGGGCGGCTGTACGGAATCGCTGTGGTACGGCGTGCCGACCGTCGCGATCCCGCTGGCCACCGACGGTTTCGGCAACGCGGCGAAGCTGGCGGAACTGGGCGTGGGTGAGGAACTCGCGGCTTCGGACGTGACCGCCTCGACGTTGCGGGCCGCCGTCGAAAGGGTGGCCGGGTCGCCCTCGGTGGCCGCGCGGCTCGCCGAGATCCAGGCCGAGACGCGGGCGAACGGCGGGACCGACCGGGCGGCCGATGCCGTCGAGTCCTTCCTGAAGTAGGCGTGCGGCCGTCGCAAGTAGTCGGCTACTTGCGAGGTCAGGTCTGGTCGTGAGTGGTAAGTGCCGTTCTAACGGCACTTACCACTCACGACTGTGCCCACATAGCTGCTTAAGGATGAAAGAAGCGTTATGAACGGGACTTTCATCGCAAATTTTGCAATGAAAGTCCCGTTCATAACACGCGCTAGGTGCCCCGGATCTCGTTCAGGTAGTTGTAGATCGTGTACCGCGTGACGTCGAGCTCCCCGGCGAGGTGGTCCACCGAATCCTTGATGAGGAAGAACCCGGCCTCGTCCAGTTCGCGGACCACGGCCGCCTTGTGCCGCTTCTTCATCAGGTCCACCGGGATCCCGGCCTTCGCCACCGCGCGCCCGACCAGGAACCGCTGCAGGCTGTCGACGTCCGGCGGGAACGTCTCGGGTTCGTGCCCGTCGGCCTTCGGCGCGCCGTCGGTCAGCCGGTTCACGCACAGGCAGCCGATGGCGACCCCGTCGGCGTCCCGGAGGAACAGCGTCGAGGAGCGGATCGCGCGGCCGTCGGGGCCGTGGGTCTCGTAGTTCGTCAGGTCCTGCGTGGTACCGCGGCGGACCAGGCCCAGCAGCAGATCCGTCATCGGGCCGCCGACCGTCCGGCCGGTGAGGTCCCCGGCGATGGCGACGATCGAGTCCGGCAGCCTGCTCAGGTCGTGCAGCAGGACCTCGTTGCCCGGCCCCAGCATCGCGGCGAGCGCGTGCACCGCCGGGACGAGCGCCGTGAGCAGATCGCTCGACGCCACCCCGGCCGCCGGAACGCCCGGAGCGATCACGGTGGCCGGTTTCCTCAGGCGTTCCAACGCCGTCCGCACCTGTTCGGCCGCGCTCGCCGGCGTCGACGCGTGCGGGGACAGCCGGACGTGCTCGGGCCGGACGGTCGCGGCGATCCCGGCATCCGCCAGTGCGGCGCCCACCTGTTCGGCGGCGTGCCCATCGCAGGTGAAGGCGAGGATCCCGGCGCGGCGTCCGACGGCCGAAACCACCTCTCCCCCGACGGATTTCACCACTTCTTCGAGTTCGCCGACGCGTTCGGCGATCCGGCCGGAGATGGCCGCGACGCCTGCCTCTTCGACCAGTTCCAGCGCCGCCGCGAACGCGCCCGAGGTGATCGGGCTCAGGTTCGAGAGCGACCACGCGGCCGCGGTGTCGTCGGCCGGATGGATCTCGTCGTCGAACAGTCCCGGGTCACGGGCGCCGGTCCAGCCGGACAGGATCGGTTCCATCCGCTCCAGCGCGCGGTCGGACAGCACGGCGAAGCCGGTGCCCCAGCCCGCCCGCAGCCATTTCTGGCCACCGACGACGAGCACGTCGGCGACCTCCCACGGCGCCTCGGTGACGCCGAAACCCTGGATGCCGTCGACGACGAGCAGCCGGTCTCCCACCACTTCCCGGATCGCCGCCAGATCGGCGCGGTAGCCGGTGCGGAAGTCGACCGCGCTCACGCTGACCAGCGAAGTCTTCGGCGTCAGTGCCGCTTTGACCGCGTCCGCCGTGACGTGTCCCAGTGGCAGCCGCCGCACGGTCAGCCGTCCCGCCTGTTCGGCGCGCGCCCACGGGTAGGTGTTGGCCGGGAACTCCGCCGCCGAGACCAGCGCCTCGCCGGGCGGGGCGTTGAACGCGGCCTGGAACAGCCCGAGGCTGGTGTGCGGCAAGAGCACCGTGTGGTCGGTGTCGCTGCCGGAGAGGCGCGCCGCGGCCGCCTTGGCCCTCGTCTCCTGCCGCATCAGGTCGTCCACAGTGGACGGACCGGCCCTGGTCGAGGAGTGGAGCAGGCTCGCCGTCGTGTCGAGCACGGCGTGCGACGGCGGGCCGAACCGGGCGAAGTCGAGGTACCCGGCCGGTTCGTCGAACTGCAGCAGGTACCGCGGCGAGATCCGCGTCATGCGAGGACCCGTGCCAGGAACTGCTTGGTCCGCTCGTGTCGCGGGGTGCTCAGGAGCTGCCCCGGCGGTCCGGTTTCGACGACCGCGCCGTCGGCCATGAACACCACCTCGTCCGCGGCTTCGGCCGCGAACCCCATCTCATGCGTCACCACGACCATCGTCATCCCCTCCGCGGCCAACGTACCCATCACCGCCAGCACCTCGCCCACCAGTTCCGGGTCGAGCGCCGACGTCGGCTCGTCGAACAGCATCAGCTTCGGCTTCATCGCGAGCGATCGGGCGATCGCGACCCGCTGCTGCTGCCCGCCCGAAAGCTGGGCCGGATAGGCGTCGGCCCGGTGCGCGAGGCCGACCCGGTCGAGCAGGTCGAGCGCCTGCGTCCGCGCCTCCTCCGAGGCGACGCCGAGTACCCGCACCGGTCCTTCGACGACGTTCTGCAGCACCGTCCGGTGGCCGAACAGGTTGAACCGCTGGAACACCATGCCGATGTCGCGCCGCTGCCGGGCGACCTCGCGTTCCTTCAATTCGTACAGTTTCCCGTTACGGAGCCGGAAGCCGATCGGTTCGCCGTCGACCCAGACCTCTCCGGCGTCGATCGTCTCCAGATGGTTGATACAGCGCAGGAACGTGCTCTTTCCGGCGCCGGATGGGCCGAGCAGGCAGACCACCTGTCCTTTGTGGACCTGAAGGTCGATCCCGCTCAGCACTTCGGTGTGCCCGTAGCTCTTGCGGACCCCCACGGCCTTGAGCAGTGGTTCAGACACGTTCACTCCTCACCAGCGGCGCGGTGCGCAAGGCCTTGGCGGCACGGGAGAACGGCCCGCGTGCCCGGTCCTCGGAATCGAAGGCTCGCTCCAGATAGTGCTGTCCGACCCCGGCGACGGTCACCACGACCATGTACCAGACCGCCGCGGCCAGCAGGGTCTCCATCACCAGCAGGTTGTTGGACGAGATGTTGTTGGCGGCGTGGATCAGTTCGGTCACGCCGATCACCGACGCCATCGACGTGCCCTTGAGCATGTTGATGAAGTCGTTGCCGGTCGGCGGGATGATCACCCGCATCGCCTGCGGCAGCACCACCCGGCGCAGCGTCGCGCCCGGGGTCATCCCGATCGACTTCGCCGCCTCTGTCTGTCCACTGTCGACACTGTTCAACCCGGCGCGGACGATCTCCGCCATGTACGCGCTCTCGTTGAGCGCCAGGCCGAGCAGCGCCGCGGTGAACGCCGTGATCAGCACGTTGGTCTGCTCGTGGAGCAGGTAGCCGCCGAACGGGAGCGGGATCGAGATGAACTCGAAGACCAGCGCCAGGTTGTACCAGATCAGGATCTGCAGCAGCACCGGAAGACCGCGGAACAGCCAGATGTAACCGGCGGCGAACCAGCGCGCCACCGGATTCACCGACCGGCGCATCAGCGCGATCACGATCCCGAGGACGATCGCCGAACCCTGGGCGATCACCGCGAGCAGCACGGTGTTGAGCAGACCGACCGCCATCACCCGGTACCACAGGAACTCCGGGACCGAATCCCACCGGATCTGCGCGTTCCCGAGCGCGATCCCGAGCAGGACCAGCAACGCCAGGATGACGACGGCGCTGACCCACCGGCCCCAGTGGCGCAGCCGGACGATCGGCAACGGCTCAACTTCCGCCATTGAGCTTCGCCTCCTTGACCGCGCCCTGCTCGACGCCCCAGGCCTGCAGGATCTTGCCGTAGGTGCCGTCGGCGATCAGCGACTGCAGTGCCTTCTGGACGGACTCGGCCAGCGGCTTGTTGTCCTTGTTGACGCCGATCCCGTACGGCCCGCCGTTGATCGGCTCACCCGGGACGACCTCGAAGAACTTGCCCTCACCCGCGGTCCGCGAGATGTAGACCGCGCTGGGCAGGTCGTTGAGGATGGCGGCGACGCGGCCGGTGCGGAGCTGGTTCTGGTTCTGGGTGTCGCTGTCGGTCGCGGTCACGGTCAGCGCGGGCTTCCCGGCCTGCGCGCATTTGCCGTTCTGCTCTTCGGCGAACTTCTGGTGGCTGGTGCCCTGGACGACGGCGACGTTCTTGCCGCACAGCGTGTCCGGGCCCGCGATCCGGTCGGGATTGCCCTTGCGGACCATGATCGTGATGCCGGAGGAGAAGTAGTCGACGAAGTCGATCTGCGCCTGGCGGGTCTTCGTGTCGTTCATCGCGGCCATCGTGAGATCGACGCGGCCGGACTGGAGGCTGGTGATCAGCGAACCGAACGCCATGTCCTGGTGGTGCACGGTGACGCCCAGCTTGGCGCCGATGGCCTTGGCGAGGTCGACCTCGTAGCCGATGGGGGTCTTGCCGTCGGCGGCGTAGAAGTTGTTGGGCGCGGACTGCAGGTTCGACGCCAGGTGCACCATCCCGGCCTGCGCGTACTTGGCGGGCAGTGTCCCGGCGACTCCCGCGTCCTTCTGGATCCCGGCGATCAGCGCGGCGGTGTCGGGGATCGCGGCGGGCGCGCCGGCGGCGGGTTCCTGGCCGCCCGCCCCGTCGGGCCCGCCTCCGCAGGCCGCGGTGACGAGCGTGGCCAGGCCGGTGAGCACGGCCAAGCGCCAGGTTCGGGTCAGGGTGTGCGGCGTCGACGGCATGACGGACCTCCACGGTGCCTCGGGTGGTGGCCGACGCTACAACTGGCTGTTTAAGAGGTCAACACGCAGTTGAAATCTTGTCCAGAGATGTCATAAGGGGTCCCCATGGGACGAATTTCGTCCTATGGGGACCCCTTATGACACTTGACCGACCGGCGGCCGTCCTTGCTCAGACGGCGATGTAGTTACCCGAGAGGATCAACAGGACCTGCACGGTGATGCCGGTGCCGTAGTAGTCCTTGGCGTTCGGCGACCACGTCGTGATCGAGGTCCACAGCTTGTCGAGCCAGGCCTGACTGCCCGGGTCGTTCATCGCCGCGATGGCGAACGACGCGGTGAAGCAGGGATGCTGGCCGGATTCGCCCGAGATCTTGGCACCCGACAGCGTGTAGCCGGTGGTGATCTTGGTGGGGTCGCCGCCGGTGTTCTGCTGGATCCAGGTGTTCATCTTCCGCACCTGGCCCTGCGCCGGGCTGCCCGCCACGGTGACGCCGTCGACGCCGAGCCGCCACGGGTCACGGCAGGCGTTGTAGCTGTACTTGTCGTCCTTGCCTTCGAGGAAGTTGTAAGGGGCGGGCTTCGGCGTGGAGTTGGTGTTGACGACGAAGTCCGGGATCAGCCCGGTCTTCGGCGCGTACTGCTGCTGAAGCTGGCTGACGGCCTGCTCCTGCCGGGTACGGACCTGACCCCAGAAGGAGTCCCCGGTGACCTTCTCGAACGCGCGGAGGTGACCCGGCATCCAGTCGGAGGAACGCGAGCTGTTGATGTACTTGCCCTCGTCCGCCCAGTCGGCCAGCCGCATGAACTTGGTGGTGGGGTGCACTTCGCTGCGCTTGATGGCCTTGATGATCCGCAGCGCCTCGGCCTTGTAGTTCACCGAACCGCCGCTGCCCCAGACCTTGTCGGCGATGAGCAGGCCGTAGGCGATTTCGAGGTCGCCGTCCGTCGCCGAGTCGGTGCCGTTGACGCTCTTGCAGCTCTCGTCCTGTTCGGCGGCGTGCAGATCCTTGTCGATCGACGAAGGATGCGCCTTCACGAACTTCAGGATGCCGTCGAAGACGGTGCGGGCCTGCGGGTCCTTGTCCCCCATCATCGCCGCGATGGTCATCCCGTAGCCCTGGCCTTCGGCGACGAAGGCGTGGTCGGCGTCGGGCGCCTTCACCGCGTACGTGCCGGTCCCGCATTTGGTGGTGAGGAAGTTCTTCTTCCAGTAGTCGTAGTACTTGGCGAGGGCCGCGTCCTGCGTCGCCTGGGACACCGACGGGCGGAGCACGCCGGGAAGATAAGGGGTTCCCTGAGTGGTGGCCGCGGTGGCGGGGGCGGTCGTGGCGACCAGCCCGGCGGTCAGCGCGGCCGCGGCCAGCACTGTCCGAACGGTCTTTCTCATTGCTCCTCCGGAAACGTCGTTGGTGGCGGCGGCGCGTTCCGAGCGTGACATCCGGATCGGGCAAAGACAAGAGCGTTAAGAAAGTTTCCTTACTATTACCTCGGATGTCGCTCACGTGAACGGTGTCCTAGCGTGAGCATCATGACGATCGACCTGAGCACGCGCGGCGAGACCTTCCGGGACTTCTGGACCGAGCGGCATCTCGCCACCCTGACCACCGTCCGCCCCGACGGGACCCCGCATGTGGTCGCCGTGGGGGTCACGGTGGACTTCGAGGCCGGGATCGCCCGCGTGATCACCTTCCGCTCGTCCAAGAAGGCCCGGATGGTCAAGGAAGCGGGCGAAAAGGGCATACCGGTCGCCGCCTGCCAGCTGGACGGGCCCCGCTGGTCCACTTTGGAGGGACGCGCGGTGCTGCGCGAAGACCCGGAGTCGGTGCGCGACGCCGAAAACCGGTACGCCGCGCGCTACCGGCAGCCCAAGCCCAACCCGGAACGCGTGGTCATCGAGATCACCGTGACACGCGTCCTCGGCAACGCCTGAGGAGGATCCTTCAGCCGCTGAGCGGGACATTTGTTGACCGCCGCCGTGTCACATCACATCCTGTACATGATGTATGACACGGCGGAGGAGAGACCATGGCTGGTTCACGGCGGGACTTCCTGAAGACGGCCGGACTGACGGGCGGGCTCCTCGCCGCCGGCGCGGCCCTGGCTCCGGCGGCCGTTTCGGCGGGGCCTTCCGCGGATCCGTGGGACCGGGTCCCGGAGATCCTCGCCCGGATCGTCCCGCCGCGCTTCCCGGACCGGACCTTCGACCTCCGCTCCTTCGGCGCCGTGGGCGACGACAAGAAGGACAACACGAAGGCGTTCGCCTCCGCTATCTCCGCCTGTACCGCGGCGGGCGGCGGACGCGTGCTGGTCACCGGCGGCACCTACCGCACCGGCGCGATCCACCTAAGGTCCAATGTGGACCTTCATGTCGCCGCCGGGGCGACGATCAAGTTCTCCGCCAGTGCTTCCGCCTTTCCCGCGGTGTACACCCGCTGGCAGGGCATCGAATGTGTCAACTTCTCCCCCTTCGTCTACGCCCGCGGGCAGGCGAACCTTGCGCTGACCGGCGCGGGCACGATCGACGGGAACGCGCAGGCCGGCCCGTGGTTCGACTACGACGGCCAACGCGGGCCGGACTGGGACCGGCTCCAGCAGATGGCCGTCGACGGCGTCCCGGTGGAAAAACGAAAGTTCGGGGACGGGCATTACCTCAAGCCGAACATGATCCAGTTCTACGGCTGCCGGAACATCCTGGTCGAAGGCCTGTCACTGCGGAACCCGGCGATGTGGACGGTGCATCCGGTGCTGTCGGAGAACGTCACGGTCCGCGATATCAAGATCCACAGCCGGGGCGCGATGGTCGACGGCGTCGACCCCGAGAGCTGCGCGGACGTGCACATCCACCACTGTTCCTTCGACACCGGCGACGACGGCACGGTGATCAAATCCGGCCGGGACACCGACGGGCGCCGGGTCGGCGTCCCGAGCGAGCGCATCGTCATCGAGGACAACGACTACCACGGCCGCTGGGGCGCGATCACCATCGGCAGTGAGATGTCCGGCGGGGTGCGCGACGTTTTCGCGCAGCGCAACCGGATCCACCAGGGTTCGTCCTACAAGGCCTTCTACGGCCTGTACCTCAAGACGAACAAACGCCGCGGCGGCGTGATCGAGAACATCCACGTGCGCGATCTGAGCGGCGGCCCGGTCGACCGCGGCGCGATCTTCGTCGACATGAACTACAGCCTGACCGGGCCGGGGTTCGGGGACATCGTGCATCCGGTGATCCGGAACATCGACGCCCGCGACATCCGGCTGGACGACTCGCCGTTCGCGCTGAAGATCGCTGGCTCGCCGGAGAGCCCGCTCACCGGGTTCCGGCTCGCCGATTCGGCGTTCACGAACATCGACATCCCGAAACCGCAGATCAGCAACGCGAAGAACGTCGTGATCAGCAACGTGAAGGTGAACGGGAAACCGCTCTAGGCGACGAACAGGGTGAGCAGCCCCTCCACCGAACGCACGATCACCCGCGCGGCGGCGCGTTCGGCGTGCGCGGCGTCCGGCCGTTCCGCCTCCTGCCGCCAGCGGACGAGCGCGCCCTCGGCGCTCTCGTGGATCTCGGCCGGGTCCGCGTCGGGTTCGAGACCGAGCCGTTCGGTGGGCGCGAGTCCCTGTGCGCCCAGCAGCCTTGCCGCCTCCTCGGCGGTTTCCCCGGACAACGCCGTGCGGCCGCCCCGGATGTCGGCGATGAGCCGCAGTTCCCGGAAGTCGTGCGCGGCCGCGGCGAACCGCTCCACGCGGGCGGCCAGCCGGTCGCCGTGCGGACGCGGTTCGGCGGCCAGCAGGCTTTCCAGCCGCAGCACCGCCGTGCGTGCCTTCAGCGCTTCGGCCCTGGCGACGAAGCATCCGGCGAGGGTGTCCCGCAGGTCGCCGAGACCGCTGCGGTGCACGAGTTCCGCCGAGAGTTTCAGCCTGCTCTCGCAGCCGGTGCGGATCAGCGTGATCGCCAGCCGGACGCCGTAGAGCCCGAACCGTGTCACCAGGTGTTTCCGTGACTCCGGCGGGATCCGCACCGGGAACGGGTCGTCCACGAAGGAATCCACGGACAGGAGGTAGCGCTCCAGATCCTGCCGGGAGACCGACGCGAGGGCGCGCAGGACCTCGAACTCGTCGTCGCGGAGCGCGCGCCCGGCGTACCCGAGTTGCCCGGCGACCGCGATGACGCCCTGGAATCCCGCGCACCGCGGGTCTTCACGCCAAGCCCGCCGCGCCAGTTGTTTCGCGGTGAGCAGGGCGTCGATCCGGCCCGCGCCGACCTCGTCGGCCCGGCCGAGCACCAGCACCGAGTTCACCGCGCTCTGCCGCGCGAACGCCGAACCGCCCGCCTGCCGGGCACCGGCGAGTTCGTCGGGTTCGAGGTGGCGCACCAGGCGCACCGTCGCGTCGACGTGTTCCGCCAGCGCCGGGGTGTCGAACAACTCGAGTTCCCGCAATGCCCGGGTCGGCCATTCCGCCAGCGCGGAGACCAAAGTGGACTTCCCGGTCCCCGGGGTGCCGACGAAGCCGACCCGCAGCGGTTCTTCCAGCCGCTCCAGGCATTCCTGCAGCATCGCCACCGCGTGCGGACGGTCCCGGTAGAGCGACGCGGCGTCGGTCAGCAGTTCACGGACATCCAGGGCTGTCACGCGGAGAGTTCCCGGATATCACGGGCGGTCACTCCTAAAGCTCCCGCCTTCCGGTGCAGCGCGGCCAGCCGGTCGATCTCCTTCTTGACCCGCTGCGTGCGCCGCTCCCGTTCGGCGGAGCCGGCGACGATCAGTTCCCGTTGGCGCGTCAGCTCTTCCGCGAGTTCGTCCGACAGCGCGGCGAAATGGTCGCGCAGCCGCCGCTGGACGTGGCGGATCTCGTCCTTGATCTCCTTGCTGAACCGGATGAACACGTCGTCGACATGGCGCTGCGCGGCGGCTTTCGCCAAGGCCTGCCGCCGCTGCAACCGCATCCCGCCTTCGTCGCGCACGCTCTTGGTGGCGAACGCGACACCGGCGCCGAGGGACACCGGGTTGATCAGCGGCAGCCCGGCGAGGCTGGTGACCAGGCCGAACATCAGGACACCGCCGTAGGAACCGCGCAATCCGGTGAAGAGTTTCTGGCCGATCTTGAATCGTTCGATCTTGGGGGTGCCGACTTCGGGGATGGAGTCCACCCCGGATCCGGTCAGCGGCAGCTCCGGCGCCTGACCGTACCGCTGCCCGAAGACGGTGGCGACCGCGTGCGCGATCCAGGTCGACCGGTCGGACACCCAGTTGTAGTTCGTCTCGACGGCCTCGGCGAGGTTGTCTTCGAGCCAGGTCTGGAAATCCGGCCAGATCTGGACCGGATCGCCCTCGTCGAAGGTGCGGTCGATATGCCGCACGATCACCCGGGTCCGCTCGCGCAGGTCGTATTCGGCGTCGGAGATCAGATCCGTGATCTCGTCCGACAACAGGTTCTGCCAGCGGACGTTCTGGCGCCGCAGTTCCTCGGTCCGCCGTTGTGCCTGGTGCAGCAGGGTGACCTGGTCGATCCCGCTGTCCTGCGAGACGGCGTTGAGCCGCGTCTGCAACGTCTCGACCAGCTCGACCGCCGCCGCGCGGACACTCACCGCGGCGGCCAGCGCGCGGGTGCGTTCGCCTCCGCGCGCGGCCTGCTCCCCCACCCAGTTCAGGAGTTCCGGGAAACCGGACCGTCCATTGAGGTCGACGTCACCGGCCTTCGCGGCGGCCTGGCGCACCGTCGCGGAGACCGGGAAGACCTCGGCGACGACGCCGGTCTCCGAAAGCGCGGCCCGGTTGCGGGCGGCGAGTTCCCGCCAGTCCGGGCTGACGTCGATCTTGGTCAGCGCCAGTACCAAGGCCGGGCACCAGGTCCGGATGTGCCGGGCCAGCGCGAGTTCGGCGGGCTGGAGTTCCTGCGTGGCGTCGGAGACGAGGATCACCGCGTGCGCGTCGGCGAGGACGTCGAGGGCGGCGGCCGTCCGCGGCGACCGGGGATCCCCGATGGCGGGGGTGTCCACCAGGACGAGACCCGTGCCGAGCAGTTCGCGCGGCAGGCCGACCTCGACCCGGCGCAGTGAACCGGGCGGGCGCACCTCGAGTTCCTTGGCCAGCTCGCCGACCGGCACCCGTTCACGGGCGTGCCCGACCAGCGTCGCGGCGGGATCGTGGGCGTAGCCGATCTCGGTGGGGACGGCGGGCGTACTCGCGTCGCCGACCGCGCAGACCGGGGCGTTCAGCAACGCGTTGAGCAGGTAACCCTTGCCCTGTTTGGGAAAACCGACCACCGCGATCCGGGTGCCCGGTGCCTGCTGGTCACGTCTGCGCCGGAGTCGTTCGGCCAGGTCGGCGCGACCGTGGACGACACAGGCGTCCAAGGTCTCGTTGAGCACGTCGAGCCAGGCGGGGGCTGTCACGGGGATGCAGTGTTCCCTTAACCAAGCGCGGAATCAATGTGGCATGGGCCAACACGCGGCGGAGGCCCCGCGACCTGGTGTGGTCGCGGGGCCCGTTCACCCGGTGAGATATGAAGGATATTCAGCTCAGCCGATGTGGATGTCGTTGCCCGAGGCGATGTCGCCGGCACCGATGTTGATGTCGCCGACGTGGCCGATGTTGTTGGCCACCCCGGAAACGACGTCGTGCACGTCGTTGACGCCCGCGTGGTTCGCGACGTCGTTCACGACGTTGTCGGTCACGTCCGTCGCGACGTTGTCGGTCACGTCGTTCACGATGCCGTTGCCGTTGCCGATGTCGTGCGCCTTGCCCGCGATGTCGTGCACCTTGGTGGTGACGTCGGCGACGTCGACGTGACCGATGGCGCTGGTCAGGTCGCCCACCTCGGAGAGGAAGTTCGGGGCACCGCCCGCGATACCGTCGGCGCGCGGCAGGTCGCTGGTCAGGTCGCCGACGGCCGGGACCGAGTCGACGGCCGGGACCTGCACGGCGTCCACGGCCGGGACGTCGTGGACGAGGCCGGTCGCGGTGTCGACGGCGCCGTTGGCGATGCCGCCGGCCTGGCCGAGCGACGCGGAGTCGAGGCCACGCGAAAGGTCGTCGGTCAGGCCGAAGCTGCCGATGGTGTTCTGCGCGAGGGCGGTCACGCCGGCGGCGGCGTTCGACACGTCGGTCACGTCGGAGACGGCCGGGACACCCGGCAGGCCCGGGAGACCCGGAACGTCGACGGGCAGCTCACCCGGCAGGCCCGGCAGGCCCGGGACGTCGACGGGCAGCTCACCCGGCAGGTCACCGAGGCTCGGCACGGCAGGGAGGGCGGGGACGTCGACCGGGAGACCGGCGGTCAGCGCGGTGAGCTGGTCGATCGCGCCCTGGACACCGTCGGCGCACTCGCCGTCGGTGCCGTTGACGACGTTCGCGACGCCGCCGAAGCCCGCCAGGTTGTCGGCGGTGGAGGCGGCGGTGCCCGTGACACCGGTGGCGGCGTCGACCGGGACGAAGTCGAGGACCAGCGGGACGACCTCGTGCACGTCGGCGGCGTTGATGTCACCGAGGCCGGCGTCGGCCAGCACCTGCTGCGGGTCGTTGGCGAACGCAGCGCGGGCCGCGGTGTCGTTCAGCAGGTTCAGCGTGAAGTCGTGCAGGGTCTGGACGGAACCCATGAAAGGACTCTCCTGTGGGGTCTAGGTCGATGGAGCGAGCGCAGCGCCCGGAGGGCACGGCTCATCGCAGGTCACCGAAGCTAGTGAGGGGGTGCCTCCCCGCACATCGGGGATCACTCCCGGTCGTCGCTCACTCAGCCAATAGGGGATCGGTATGACATCGTTAGGGCGTTAGGGGCTTAACCGAGACGCGCCCTGTTGGGTTTAATGCCAGCTCTCACCCATAAGGGTCAAGCCGTACGGGTGAACGGCCCTAGTTGGTCTTTAGGGGCTCACTTGGTCCTTAGGGGCTGGTCAAGCGAAGGAGGATGCTCGTTGCCCTACGTCCTCGGCATCGATATCGCCTCGACCCGCACCACCGCCGCCACCTGCGTCGACCAGGGCGACGGCTGGGGCATGCCGGAGCCGTTGTGGCTCGGCGCGCACGGTCCGGCGGCGGCGTCCGCGGTGTTCCTCGACGACGACGGCTACCTGCTCACCGGTGACGCGGCCCTCGAGGCGGGCCGGTCCGCGCCCGCCCGGCTGCTGACCGGGTTCCACGACCGGGTCGGCGACGACGTCCCGGTCATCGTCGGCGGCGAACGCTTCCCGGCCGAATCACTCAGCGCCGTCCTCGTGGACGCCGCGGTGGACCAGGCGGCCGAACGGTTCGGCGAGAAACCGCGGCACCTCGTGCTCACCCACCCCGGGGGCTGGGGCTCGTTCCGCCGCGAGCTGCTGCGCCGGGCGCTGGCCGAAGCCGGATTCCCCCGCGCCGCGCTGGTCGCCGCGCCCATCGCCGCCCTGCACGCGTACCTCGCCCCCCAAGGCGGCGTCACCGCCGGTGTCTGCGAATTCGGCCCGGACGGCGCGGTGGTCACGATCGCCGCCGCCGGGATCAACGGCTGGCAGCCGGTCAAATCGGTCGAAGGCGTCGACCCCGCCGAGGCCGTGGGCAAGGTCTTCGAACTCGCGCACGGCGCCGGGGTCCAGCCGCAGGCGCTGGCGGGGATCGTGCTCACCGGCGACGCTCCCGGAGTGCCGGGCCGGACGCCGTGCCCCCTCTTCGTTTCGAGCGACCCCGCGCTCACGATCGCGACCGGCGCGGCCAACATCGCCGCGGGACGTGACATTCCTCAACCCGGTGGCCCGCGATCCGACGCCGTCGCGACCGTGGAAACCACCCTGTTGCCCCGGGTCGACGCGCCGGAGGAGCTCACCGAACGGCCCGAACGGCCGCCGGTGGACATCACCCCGTTCCCCTTGCCAGAACGCACCGGGGCGGCGAAACTGCTCAGCCGACGCAAGCCCCTCGTCGCCGGAGCCGCGGTCGTGGTGCTGGCCGCGACCACCCTGCTGCTCACCCTGACCACCCGAGAAGCCACCGCGGACAAGGGCCACCAGCCCCCGCCCGCCGCCAGCACCTGCGCGCCGGCCGCCCCCGCCGCTGCCACGACATCCCCCGAAGGTCGCTGTTGAACGCATTGCTCGACAAGCCCGGCATCGTCCATCCGGGTGCCCGGCGTCTGCTCGACGAGGTGACCGCCGCCCCGGAGCTTCCGGTGCGGGTCACCGTCGTCGCCCCCGGCGGGCACGGGAAAACCCATCTGCTCGGCCTGCTCGGACGCCACTACGCGAGTGCCGGAGTCGAGGCCCTGCTGGTCGACGATGCCGACCAGCTCGACGACGAAGAGATCGCGAAGCTCCGGGCGCGGGCGGAGGAAACGACCGCGCCCGTCGTCCTGACCTGTAGAACGACGACGCGGACCAAAGCGCTGCGCGCGCTCACCGACTCCTTCGGCAGATCGGTGTCGCTGGGCGCTTTCGGCGTCGACGAGGTCCGGCTGCTCGTCCAGCACGCCGGCAGCGACGCGGCCACGGCCGAAGCCGTCCACGCCAGAACCGGTGGTGTGCCGAGACTCGTGCTCCGCGCGGTCACCGGGCAGCTCGCGGACTTCCGCGGTGAGCTGGAACAACTCGACGACGACGTGCACCGCTACCTGATCGCGGCCGAAGCCGGGGCGGGCCGGAATCTGGACCTCCTGGCGGCCCTGCTCAACCGCGACCGGGACGGTTTGGCCGAGGTCTTCGACGGCGCCAGGGCGACCGGACTGCTCGGCGAGGACGACGCGCTGCTGCCGATCGCCGCCGAAGCCGTCCGCGCGTGGGGACCCCCCGGGCGGCGGCTGACCGTGCTGCAGCGGCTGGTGGAACTCCAGCTGCGCGACGGACTTCCGGTACTGGATCTCGCCCGTTCACTGCTGGGGACGGGAAGTTCGGGCGCGAGCGCGGCGGCGGCCTTCGAGGCGGCCGCGCGTGAGGCGATGCCCGATGACACGAAACTCGCGGCGCGGTTCTACGAAGCCGCGTCCGAGGCCGGTGGGCGCGGCGCGGCGCTCACCGTCGGCTGGGCGCACGCCGCGGCACTGGCCGGGGATCTCGACACCGCTCTCCGGCTCGGCGACGGCATGCTCGGCAGCACCTCGGATACGGACGCCAGGGCCGCGGGCGCCGAAGTGGCGGCGACCGTCCTGGCGCACCGTGGCGAACTCGCGCACAGCGCGGAGCTGTATCAATGGTCCGGCCGGGCCGGATCGAAGGCGTTCGCCGCGATCGCCTTGACGGGCACCGGAAAACTCGAAGCCGCCCGTGGCGTGCTGGAGACCCCCGAGGTCCCGACCCTGTTCGCGGGCGCCGCCTCACGGACGGCCCGCGCGATCACCGACTCGGTCTCCGGCTGCGGCGCCGAAACGCTGTCGGCTCTGCTCGGCGCGGCGTCGATGCTGGAGTCGGCGGGGGCGCCCGCGCCGCTCCCGGACAGTCCGGCGGCCCTCGCGGCGTTGGTGGGCCTGCATTCCGGCGAACTCGCGCTGGCCGAGTCGGTGCTGAGCCGCGCGGTGAGCGGGCGGATCGGCGGCGACCTGCTCGCGAAACGGCACCGGCTGCTGCTCGGCTGGGTCGCGATGACCGGGGGCGACCTCAAGACCGCCGCCGAATCCCTGATGCCGCCAGACGGCCTCGAAGCCCGCGACGAACTCTTCGCCGCCACTCTTCAGCTGGGCTTGGCGCGACGGGCGAGCGACCTTCCCGGTCTGCAACGCTCCTGGGATCGGGCGTATCAGGCTTCGATGCGGCAGCAGCCGGATCTGTTTTCGTTGCTGCCGCTGGGAGAACTCGCGATCGCGGCCGCGCGGGCAGGTGCGAGCGACAAACTGGCCGGACAGCTGGAACGGGCGCATACGGTGCTCGACGCTCTCGGCAACCCTCCACTGTGGACGGCGACCCTACGGTGGCACGAGCTGCACGCCGCCATCACCGTCGAAAATCATTCCCTGGCCGAGGACCATCTGGCCGCCCTGAACGATTTCGCCTCGTGCGGGCGATATCCGGCGGCCCTCGCCGCCGCCGCGGCGGGCTGGCTCGCGGTGCTGACCGGGACCTTCGATCCCGAGCCGATCACCGCGTCCGCGGCGGAACTGCACGAACTCGGGCTCTGCTGGGACGCGTCGCGGCTGGCCGGCCAGGCGGCGATCCGGACCTCGGACCGGAAGGCGATGGTGCAACTGCTCGAAGCGGCGCGGCAGTTCCAGGGCCGGGCCCCGGAACCCGCCGCGACCACCGGCCTGAGCGCCTTGAGCGAGCGTGAGCTGGAGGTCGCCCGGCTGGTCGTCGACGGGCTGACGTACAAGCAGGCCGGGAGCAAGCTGTTCATTTCGGGCAAGACGGTGGAGCACCATATGGCCCGGATCCGGGGGAAGCTCGGTGCCGGGGACCGGCGGGAGCTGCTGGCGATGCTGCGGGACCTGCTCTCGTCCGGCGACGCCTGACCTGCCTTTCGCATTCAGCCGACTAAATGCGGGATCCTTGGCGACGCGACCTTCGCGTTTAGTCGGCTAAATGCGGTCCGCGCGGAGCGTTGGTGGGTGCGGTCGGTCGGCCGAGTGGGATTTCGCGTGTCCCGAAGGGCCCTACAGGACGTTGAACGTCCTCAAGACGGCCTTCACGACACAACACCGGGACGATCGCCTCACCCCGCCAACCCGCGAACACGCCGTGGGGGGTCGGCCGTCGCGTTTAGTCGGCTAAATGCGGGCCGCTCGGAGCGTTGGTGGGGTGCGGTCGGGCTGCCCTAGTGGGGTTCGCGTGTCCCAGAGGTACGGGTGGGGCTGTCACTGTGTGGGTCTTGGTGCGCGGATGATCTGAAATCCACACAGTTGCAGCGTCACCGCGTATTTCAGGAGTGCGAGGTTCCGGGGGGGCAGTGGGCGGCGAGGGACGCTTTCGTGACCTGTGTGTGCCGGTGCGCTCTGGGGATGGTGCGCGTTTAGTCGGCTAAATGCGGCGGGAGGGGTGTGGGCATGGCGAGGGGCCCGTCGCCGGTGTGGCTGGCGCGGGCTCCTCGGGGGATGCAGGGGTTAGGCGGCGGCGCGGTGCAGGATGTTGCGCCGGGTTCTTCGGAGCGGATCCAGATACTGGGGTGGGATGAACTCGGGGAGGCCGTCGGCTGCCATGCGGACTTGCCAGTCGCCGTGGTGGATCAGCCGGTGGTGGAAGCCGCAGAGCAACGTGAGATTCCGGAGGTCAGTAGGTCCGCCGTCTGCCCAGTGGTGAATGTGGTGGGCATGACAGTTCTTCGGCCGCCGATGACAGCCCGGGAACGCGCAGCCCCCGTCGCGGATGTTCAACGCCCGTCGCTGACCGGGAGTGACGAACCGTCTCAGACGCCCCACATCCAGCGGCTCACCAGCCGCGTTCAACACCACCGGCAGCATCAGGCAGTCGCAGGCCGCCATCCGGGCCTCGCGGGCGGTCATCGTCCCGACGTAGTCCACACACGCGGTCCCGAGGCCCGACTTGAGTTTGTCGAGGCCGATGGTGACGTGCACCAGCGTCCGGTAACCGGAAGTGCCCGGTTGGTCCGGGCAGGCGATCGCGAGGTCGACCAGGTCCACCCACGCATCACCCAGACGTTCGGACTTCGTCCGCAAATCGGCCTGTCCGAACTCGTCCACCGGGCGCGGCGCAGCGTAGGCCTCCAGCGCGGCCGCCGTGCGCGCACCGGCCTCGTCGTCGAGGAGCCCTTTCAGTTTCCAGAACCCGTCCTTGCGGCGTTCCAGAGTGAGTTCCCGGCGCGGCTGCTTCGGCTCAGGCTCTTTCTGCTCAGCGCCGTCCGGATCCAGCCAGCCGAGTATGTTCTGTTCGGCTTTCGCCAGCTGCCGGGGACCGGCGTGCCGGGCCAGCTCGGCCAGGGTCTTATCAGCGTGCTCCCGGTCCTCCACCGATGTATCGAGAGGGAGGTTCGCCAGGAAGGTCAGGATCTGATCGATCCGCTCGTCCCCGACCGCCCCCTCAGCGGCCGCAGCAGCGGTAGCAGGTGCCACAGCCGGAAGCTCGGTCCCATCCAAACCACGCGTGGGATTCAATGCGATCGCCCGATTCACCACCGGCCGCGCTTCACCGAAGGAAAGACCGGCCACATCAGCGAACCACTTGATCGTCGACCCGTAGCCGTACAAGTCTTTCGCGCCCCGCGATTCGATCTCCGCCAGATACTGTCCCAGTCCGGCGGTGGCGACCCTGATCACCTGCAGGAACTGTTGCACGCCATGGGCAAGCTCCAGCTTGCCGGCGCGCCACAACTCCTGCGGCAACTCGGGAAGGATCGTCTCGGACACGACTCCATAATACCAAATAAATCGAACGCATGTTCGCCGCAGTGGCAAAGGGGAACATTTACTACTAAAGAGTGATGGCCGCCCAAACCTACAAGCCCACGTCCGAACCACGCCCGAAATACTTACGAGAACCGTTCCCAAGCCGACTGACGACGCATGCCGAGCGAAGCACCGACCCGATCCCAAGAAATGCCGCGATTCCGCGCTTCGCCGACCCAGGCCCGCAAGTCGTCGTCGACCGAATGACGGATCGCCTCGATGCGCGGCAGATGAGCCAGCAGCGCCTCATCATCGAGGCTCTCCCACACCGGCGTGGCCCGCTTCAGCCCCGCAGGCTTGTTCGCGATGGTCTCGGCAGCCAGAGTGTCGACACTCTCCGCGGAGCGCCTGCAGAAGGAGCAGCGGTTCACCGTCTCACCTTTCGTCAGGAGTGGCCTGACAACAGGTCATGTCGTCAGGTCACTCCTGACAAGCAGTCGAAACCCGTCACCGCATCGCGGAACCTCGCGTCTGTAAAGCCCGCAAAGCCGCCCGGACGACCCGCTTCGAAGGATCGTCGACCATCGGCTTCACCAAATCGACCGGCACCGCGTCGAGGATCCGCAGTGCCCCGACGGCGTATGCCCGCACCTTGGCCATCGGATGCCTCAGCAACGGATACAACAGCGGCCCGTCCTCGGCGCGCCCCGATTCGGCGAGCCCCGCGATCGCGCCCAGCGAAGGCCTCTCCGCCGGAGCGGCGACGATCGCCCGATACCGGGCGACGGCGTCCACCCCCGTGCGCCGGGCGGCGTCCCGGGCGAGGGCGCGGATCAGGGTCGACCGGTCGTCCAGCAGCGTGACGATCTCGTCGAGGTGGCCGAGCCGTGAGAGCCCGGTCAGCGCGCTGATCCGGACCTCGTCGTGACGGCACGCGGCCAGTTTGCGCAGGACGTCGACGCGGCCGGTCCAGACGGCGTCGCGGGCCGCGGCATCGCCGGCACGCGCACGGATGCTCTTGTCGATGTTCCGCAGGGCCAGCCGTACCAGGTCGTCGAGTGTGAGGTCGCCACGCCGGGTACGCACCTCGAACAAGAACCTCTGCGCCGCGGGACTCACCGAGCGGCTCAGTTTGCCGAGCACGTCGTCCGGAGCGTCGTAGGCGGCCGCGTACAGCTGCTTCACGCCGAACTCCCCGCGCTGCCGCCGTCGGAGGTGCAGCATCGTTTCGGCCGCCACCACCAAGAACGTCGCCGTCCGATCGTGCAGCAACGCGATCACGCCCGCCCGGGCGAGGTCGCGGACCGGCTCGGCCCAGTCGGTCATGCGCAGCAACAGAAACGGAAGCTGCTCCGGACGCGGATCTTCCAGCAGCCTTCTGACCGCCAGTTCCCGGACACGGCCGTCACCATGCGAAGCGGCGATCACCGTCGTGAGCGGACCCGTCCTTCTCGCCTTCAGCCTGTCGGCGATTTCGTTCAAGACGCGCGGGTAGTGGGAGGAAGTCCAATACGCCGGGCGGCAATAGTCGTCGATCAGGGAAACGAGCGCCGGGGTCTCGGTGATCAGCGCGAAGGCGGCCGCGATTTCGGAGGCGTCGCCGGACTTGTCGACACGGACGAGCGCCTCGACGAGCACGTCGACGGCGAACCCCCGGCTCTCCAGCGTTTCCTGGAGCGCCTCGGCCACTGACTTCCTTTTCGCGAAGATCACCCGTCGATCCTCCCCCATCCACCGCCCGCCGCGCTCATCCTTTTCGCGGGTAGACGCCCGATCGAGGGGCGCGTAGGAACGAAGGATGGCTGAGGAGAGGTCCAGACGAGTGTTCCTGTCCACGTCCGCCGCGTTGTCGGCGGTCGCCCTCACCGGAGTCCCGGCCGGTGCCGAGGAACCGGGCGATCGCGGGCCCGGCGGAGCGGTCCGGCCGCAACGGCCCGACCCGGAACTGCGGGCGATTCTGCGGGAGATCGACGAACACCGTATCGAGGCCACGGTGCGCAGGCTCGCCGCCTTCGGGACGCGGCACACGTTGTCCTCGCAGACCGATCCGGTCCGCGGGATCGGTGCGGCCCGTGCCTGGATCTTCGCGGAAATGGAGAAATCCGCCGCGAAGTCGGGTGGCCGGATGACGGTCGAGTTGCAGTCGTACCTTCAGCCGCCCGCCCCGCCCCGGATCCCGGTGGCCACCACGATCACCAACGTCGTCGCCACCCTGCGCGGATCCACCACGCCCGAACGCGTTCACGTCGTTTCGGGGCACTACGACTCGCGGTGTTCGGATCCGCTCGACGCGACCAAGGACGCGCCGGGGGCCGACGACGACGCGTCCGGGGTGGCCGTCGTAATGGAACTCGCCCGTGTGCTCGCCACGCGCCGCCCGGCCGCGACCATCGTGTTCGCCGCGGTCGCGGGCGAGGAACAGGGCCTGTTCGGCGCGCGGCATCTGGCGACGAGCTACAAGGCGGCGGGGACGGACGTGCGGGCGATGTTCACCAACGACATCGTCGGTTCGAGCCGGGCGGACGACGGGACGCGGGACCCGCATACGATCCGGTTGTTCGCCGAGGGCGTGCCGACGTCGGAAACCCCGGCACAGGCCGACATCCGGCGCGCGGTCGGCGGCGAGAACGATTCGCCGTCGCGCCAGCTGGCCCGGTTCGTGCGGTCGGTCGCGGAGAACGACGCGACCGGGATGTCCGTGCGGGTGGTCTACCGGCGGGACCGCTACCTCCGGGGCGGCGATCACATCCCCTTCCTGGAACAGGGATATCCGGCCGCGCGCTTCACCGAACCGCACGAGGACTACGCGCATCAGCACCAGGACGTCCGGGTGGAGAACGGCAAGCAGTTCGGTGACCTGCCGGAGTTCTGCGACTTCCCGTTCATCGCCAGGGTCGCGCGGGTGAACGCCGCCACCCTGTGGTCGCTGGCGACCGCGCCCGGCGCCCCGGAGGACGTCCGGATCCGCACGAACCGGCTGACGAACGACACGGATCTGGTGTGGCGGCGCGGAACCGACCCGGATCTCGGCGGCTACGAGGTCGTCTGGCGGGAGACGACGGCGGCCGAATGGACCCACGTGATCGCGGTCGGTGACAGGACGGAGGCTAGGGTGGATCTGTCGAAGGACAACGTGTTCTTCGGTGTGCGCGCGGTCGGGAAGAACGGCCGCCGCGGTCCGGTGGCTTTCCCGACGCCCTTGAGCTGATGCCTGATGACAGTGACGCCCGACGATCTCGACGCGGCGATCGCGAGTGTGGTCGAAGGACTTCGCCGGGCATCGGACGGTGACTGGCCCGCCGCGCCGGGCACCGGTGAACTGAACGCCTGGCGGACGGCCGAGCACCTCGGCGACTGTCTCATCTCCTACGCCGGACTGGTGCTCGCCCGGCCGTCGACGCCGCGGTTCGTCCGTTTCGAAGCCGTCGCCGACAGCGCCGCGACGCCCTCGGAACTGCTGGAGTTCATCACCGTCGGCGGCGGCATCCTGGGCGCTGTGCTGCGGACGGCGGCCCCGGACGTCCGCGCGTACCACCCGAGCGGCCACGCCGACATCGAGGGCTTCGCCGGAATGGGCTGCGTCGAGGCCCTGGTCCACGGTGAGGACATGGCCAGAGGGCTCGGCGTCACCCTCGACCCGCCCCGAGAGGTCTGTTCCCGCGTGCTCGCGCGGATGTTCCCGGAGGTGGACGCCGCCGGCGTCGATCCCTGGATCGCGTTGTTGTGGGCGACAGACCGCGTCGACCTGCCCGGGCGGCCGTCCCGCGCGGGCTGGCAGTGGCGAGGGGCTCCGCTCGCGGACTAGAGACTCGCGCTAGCCGAGAAGCCGCCGGATACGCGCGGCGGTGGCGCTGAATTCGGGACGGGCCAACGTCTCCGAGTACTCCCGCTCCGACGGCAGCTCCACCGGGATCAGGTCCCGCACCGAACCCGGCCGCGCGGTCATCACCACCACCCGGTCGGCCAGGTAGACCGCCTCGGCGATGGAATGCGTGACGAGCAGGACGGTCGTGCCCGTCTCACGCCAGATCCGCCGCAGTTCGACGTTCATCTGCTCGCGGGTGAGCGCGTCCAGCGCGCCGAACGGTTCGTCCATCAGCAGCACCCGCGGCCGGTGCAGCAGCGCGCGGCACAACGCGACCCGCTGCTGCATCCCGCCGGAAAGCTCATGGGGCAAGGCGGTCTCGAAACCGGCGAGTCCGGTCATCGCGATGAGTTCGTCCGCCCGGCGTGCCGCCCCGGCGGCGGGCATACCGCGCATCTCGGCCTGCAGCAGGATGTTGCGCCGGACCGAACGCCATTCCAGCAGTGCCGCGCGCTGGAAGACGTAGCCGATGTCGTGCCGGGGCCCGGTGACCGGCTCGCCGAGCAGCCGCACCGCGCCGGAAGACGGCTTGAGCAGGCCGGAAACAAGCTTCAGCAGGGTCGATTTCCCGCAGCCCGACGGCCCCACGATCGAGACGAACTCGCCGGGTTCCACCGCCAGCGAGACCTCGCGGATCGCGGTGACGTCGAACTTCTTGGAACGGAAGCGGACGGCGGCGGCGTCGAGTTCGACCGCGGCCGTCCCGAGTGTCACGGTCATCCCTGGGGTGCCACGCTTTCTTCCCAGTACGCGCCCGGATCCTGCGCCTTGGTGATGACGCCGGTCCGCAGGAACGTGTCGATGGTCGACTTCCAGTCCGCGGCGGAGTTCACGCCCGGCCCGGAAGCCTTCGTCGCGTCGGTGTGCAACAGGGTCACCGTGGTTTTGAACTGCTCCAGCAAAACCGCGGGCGACGGCAGCTGCTGCGACGCCCCCTTCATCGTGTCGACGGCGGCCTTCGGATCCTTCTCCGCGGCCGACCAGGCTTCGGCCGTGGCGGTGACCATGCGCTTCACCAGGTCCGGATCCTTGGCGAGCTTGCCGCCCGAGGTGATCAGGCCGTTGCTGTAGTAGTTCAGCCCGAATTCGGAGAACCTCAGGTAGGACACCGGTTTCCCGGCCTTCTCCTGGATCGTCGGCCCCTGGTCCGAAGCGAAACCGAGCAGGACGTCCGCGCGGCCGGAGAGGACCGCGGCCATCTTGCCTGCGGGATCGATGTTCTGGATCTGGACGTCGGTCTCGGCCATCCCGTTCTGTTTCAGGAAGGCCGGGAACGTCTTCGTGAGCGCGTCACCGGCGGTGGTGGCGACCTTGAGCCCCTTGAGATCCTGCGGTTTCCTGATGTTCTTCTCCTGGAAGAACTGCACCGACGCGGGTGTGGTCTGCAGGAACACTCCGACGCTCTTCACCGCGACGCCCTGTTCGACGGCGACGGCCAGCGCCGAGGTGTCGGCCCAGCCGAAGTCCGTCTGATTCGCGGCGGCGGCCTGCACGGTCTTCCCGGAACCCTGGCCCGCTTGGATCTTCAGGTCGATCCCGTGTTTGGCGAAGATCCCTTGTGCGACACCGTAATAGAAGGGCGCGTGTTCGCCGTACGGGTACCAGTTTAGGGTCAGGGTGACCGCCCTGGCGCCTTGTCCGCCGTCGCCGCCACAAGCGGCGAGCACCAGGGTCGCGGCGAGCAGAACGGCGAGTATCGCTGGTTTCCTCATCGCAACCCCTTGCTAGACGGTGGTGGTGACGGCCTCGGCCCGGCGGCTCGCGTGCCACGGCAGCACCAGGCGTTCGACGATTTCGAGCAGGACGAACAGGACCACGCCGACGCCTGCCATCACGATCAGCGCGGCGAACAGCATCGGGGTGTCGAGATTCCCGTTGGCCTGCAGGATCAGGTAACCGAGGCCCTCGTTCGCGCCGACGAACTCGCCGACCACCGCGCCGGTGACGGCCAGCGTCACGGCGACCTTGAGCCCCGAGAACAAATGCGGCAGCGAGGCGGGGAACCGGATCTTCCAGAACGTCTTGAGTGGGCCGCCGCCCATCACCGACGCGAGCTGCAGCATCTCCGGGTCGACCGATTTCAGCCCGGTGACCATCGAGATCACCACCGGGAAGAACGCGATCAGGACGGCGACGAGGATCTTCGGCTCCAGCCCGAACCCCAGCCACACCACGAACAGCGGCGCGATCGCGATCTTCGGGATGACCTGTGCGAACAGCAGGATCGGATAGACCGTCCGCTCCACGGTGGGTGACGACACCAGCGTCACCGCGGTGAGCACGCCGACGAGCGCGGCGAGTACGAAGCCCAGCACCGTTTCGTAGGTGGTGACCCAGGTGTGCTGCCACAGATACGGCCACTGACCGAGCAGGACGTCCAAGGTGGCCGCGGGTGAGGGCACCAGGTACGGCTCGATGAAGCCGGTGGTGGCCGTCGCCAGCTGCCAGAGGAGTACCAGTACGACGAGCAGGACGACCGGCCGCCACGTCCGTTCGAGCAGGCCTTCGGCCCTCTTGCCCCGGCGAGTGATCTTCATCGAACCTCCCGCACCGACCCCAGGATGAAAACGCTTTCTGAAAGCGCTTTCTGGCGTACCGTAGAATCCGCCCGCCACACGGTCAAGGGAGGGAGCACGAATGGTCCAACAGGCCCAGAGCACCCTCGGTGACGTCGCGCGGGCGGCCGGGGTCTCGCTCGCGACCGCGTCCAGGGTGCTCAACGGCACCGCGAGCGTCGGCCCGGCCCTGCGCGACCGGGTGCTGCGGGCGGCCGAACTGCTGGCCTACTCCCCCAACGCGCACGCGCAGGCGCTGGCCCGTTCGTCCAGCCGGACGGTCGGGGTGATCTGCCACGACGTCGGCGATCCCTACTTCGCCGGCATCGCGCGCGGCGTGATGCGCGCGGCGAACCGCCACGACCTCCAGGTCGTCCTCGGCAGCACGTTCCGCGACCCGGATCGCGAAGTCGCCTACACCTCGATGATGCGCGGCCATCGCGTGCGGGCGATGCTGCTGATCGGGTCCGGCTTCGAGGACCGGAGACGGCAGGAAGGCCTGCGCCGGGAGCTGGACCGCTACCGCGCGACCGGCGGCCGGGTCGCGGTGATCAGCAGACATCGCGGGCTGCGGGCCGACGCCGTCCTGCCGGAGAACCGTGAAGGCGCCGCCGACCTGGCGCGGGCCCTGCTCGGCCTCGGGCACCGCCGGTTCGCCGTACTGTCCGGACCGCGGCTGCTCACCACCGTCGTCGACCGCGTCGGCGGTTTCCTCGAAGCCCTCGCCGACGCCGGTGTCACGGTGGAGCGCAAGAACATCGTCGAAGGCCCCTTCACCCGTGACGGCGGCTACGCGGCCGCTCAGCGGCTCATCGACCGCGGCCTGAGCGTCACCTGCGTCTTCGCCTCGACCGACGTCATGGCCGCCGGGGCGCTCGCCGCGTTGCGCGACCACGGGATCGGCGTGCCCGGCGACGTCTCGCTGGCCGGATTCGACGACATCGAGATGATCCGCGACCTCACGCCGCCGCTGACCACGGTCGCGCTGCCGCTGGAGGGCCTGGGCGAACGGGTGCTGGAACTGGCGATGCTGCCGGAGCGGGCCGGACGCGCGCGGATCGAGCGGGTGCGCGGCCGTGTCGTCCTGCGCGCGAGCACCGCGCCGGTCAGCGGGATTTGAAGGCCACCACGGCCGCCGGGCCGAGGATCGGATCCTCCGCGACCTGTTCCCACCACGCGGCCCAGGAGACTTCACCGTCGCCCGGGACCACGGGAGGCGTTCCGGGTGCCGAGGCGTCCGGCATGTCGTCCACAGTGGCCAGCAGACCACCGGGCCGGACGAGCCCGGCGAGTTCGGCGTACAGCTCGGCCAGCCGGCCGGGCGGCAGGTAGTGCAGCGCCATGACCGCGAGCACGGCGTCGTAACCGGTTCGCGGCAGCCGCTCGGGCCAGCCCGGATCACGCAGGTCCGCCCGGACCACTTCGACCGAGGACGGCAGGGACGAGGCCGCGATTGTCAGCATCACCGGATCGAGATCGAGCAGGGTGAGCTCCGCCCGGGGCAGACGTTCGAGCAGGCGGGCGCAGAGCGTGCCCGTCCCGCCTCCCACGTCCAGGATCCGCGGCGCCGGACCCGCGCATCGGGTCTCGACCAGCTCGATCAGCCGCTCGATCGCCCGCGCGCGTCCCGGTTGATACCGCGCCATGAGGCGTTCCCAGCCCTCACTCCAGTGCTCGACAGTCATACTGAAGATGATAATCGATATCAACTTTGCGAGCGCTCGGTCACGAGCCGCCTCCGGGGAGTAGACGGGGTGCGGCCAATCGGCGCAACCTGGCCGCTGAAACGTTTGTCATCGCGGAATCCGGGAACTTTTCAGGCATGTCCAGATGGCGAACCACCAGCAGAAGCAACACGGCCGTGCGGGTCATCACCGGTATCGGCGCGTTGTTCGCTTTCATCGAACTGCTGTACATGGTCATGGTGCTCGCAGGTGCCAACGCGGGCAACGGTTTCTTCATTTTCATCCAGGCACTGGCCCGGCCGCTGGCGTTGTTCTGGCCTGGCCTCTTCCCGGTGAGTGACCCGAATCTCGCGGTCATCCTCGACTACGGTCTGGCCGCGGCGTTCTGGGTGATCCTGGCGGGCGTCATCGCCCGTTTCGCGGCCCGCTGACCCCCTGCGGCGGCGACCGGCGTCCCGTTCGGCGACACTGGACGGATGAGCGAAGGCAGACGGTTCGATCTGAACCCCCTTCCCGAGCTGTTCGGACTGGCCGCCGCCGGACGGGCGCTGCTGCCGAACGTGCCCGTGACCCCGGCCGCGGTACTGAAGACCGTGACCGAACAGCTGGTCGGGCGGCGGCTGACGACCAAGGTGGACGGGCACGACGTCGGGCTCACCCTGACCGAACTCGATTACCAGACCGACAGCCTCAGCCTCGCCGCGACCGGCCGGGTCGGCGACGTCCGCATCGTGGTGGAGGACGTCGACTGGCCGGAGACCCGGCTGGAACGCATCACCGTGCTGGCGTCGAACGTCCGGCTCCGTTCCCTCCCCTCCCCGGCGGCCATCCCCGAGCAGGTGCGGATGGCGATCCGGGTCTCCCCGGAGGTGCTGCGGGAGCGCGTCGCCGCAGCCCGGCCGGGCATCATCGTGACCCCCGGCGACGACGGGCACTTCCATATCCGCTGGGAGAAACGCCCCCGCTGGGGTCATCTCGCCCTGGAGTCCACTGTGGAGGGTGACTCCGTCGTCCTGCGGCCGATGTCCGTCCACATCGGACGCCGCCGGTTCGGCCCGCCGTCCCGCCTCAAGCCGATCGTGCTCCCCCTGCCGGAACTGCCGAGGGGGATCCGGCTCACCGCGGTCGAAGCGCACGACGGCCACCTCGTCCTGCAGGCGCTGGCCGAGGAATGGCCCGAGAAGCTGTCCACCATCCCGCTCGGCGACCTGGTCGGCTGGGTGATGACGGCGGTGACCACGCTGACCCTGCCGCGGCTCGGCGGCCGTTAGCCCCCGTCGCCTCGTTCCCGCAGGTAACGCGTGTGGTCGGCCTGCCGGGTGACGTCCCCGGCGTAGAACCGTTCCGCGACCCGGTGTGCTTCGGTCTCCAGCAGATCCAGCTGCGCGAGGAGTTCTTCGGACGCGCTCCGCTCGCCGCTCGCCCGCCGTTTGGCGGCGAACCACCACGGCAGGTTGAGGTAGGTCTGCACGGAAAGCGGCAGATCCGTCCGTGCCAGCCGGAGGATGGCGTGCCGGACGTCCGGATCGGCGGCCAGCCGGTCCGGCCGCGCGAGCAGATCGTCGAGGACCTCGGCGATCCGACGCACACCGTCCACAGAGGACTCCGGCATCCGCTGCTCCTGTGCGGTCACCTTGCCCACCACCGAGGCGAGGTCCGCGCGCAGCCGCCCGGCTTCGGTGACCGCGTCCACCGGCACCAACCGGACCCGCTCGGGCGGCGCGAGCAGGGCGAACACCGCGTACAGCCCCGCGACGACCACCGGCCACAGTCCATCGACGACGCCGGTCAGGTACAGCACGAGCCCGATCAGCCCGCCGACGCAGCCGGCGAGGTTCTTCGTGGAGCCTAGGTACCGGATCATTGGTACCCGCGGATTTCCTGGAACACCTTGGGCAGTACATCGCCGCGTGCGTCGAACACGTTGCCGCCGGTGCGTTTCGCGACCTCGCCCAGTTCGGCGGAGTCGCCCTCACCGAAGATCACGGTGAACACCGGGATCTGCCGCACCGCCTCCGGCAGCGAGGGGAACTTCCGCTGGAAGTCCGCGAACGTGGAACCGCTCGCGTTCTGCCCGTCGGTCATCAGCACGATCGAGGTGAACCGGTCGGGATCGCGCGCGACCAGCGGCCCCATGATGCCGTATGCCCGCTCCAGGCTGTCGTAGATCGCCGTACCTCCGTTCGCGTCGAGGTCTTCGGCGAAGTGCTTGATCCTGTCCAACGCGGGCTGGGGATCGCCTTCCGGGACGACGAAGGTCTCCGGGCGGCCGGGCACCGTGTCGAACGGCAGCATCGTGACCTCTTCGCGACTGCGGAACCGCCGGTACCGCCCGGTCAGCGAACCGTCGGCGCCGGTCAGCCCGATCAGCGCGGCCCGCAGCGCCTCGATCCGGTCCCCCGCCATGGAACCGGACGTGTCGAGCACGTACAGCGTCCGCGAGGGACGCCGGATCTTGTCGAAGTACGCGCCCAGCAACGCGTCGACCGCTTGCTGTGTCGCGGGGAACGGCAGCTCGACGAGGTCCTTCGGCGCGAACTGCTGTCCCAGCTGGACACCCGGGACGACCGGACGGCGCTGCGTGGTCTCCATGATCTTGCGCTGCGTGTCCGGCGTGCGCAGCCGCTCGGCCAGTTTGCGATGCGCGTCCCGCGCGTCGGGATTCGCGCTCTGCAACAATGTCAGCGGATAGTCCGCGGTGACGACACCGTCGGAGGGATACACCAGCGTCAGCGGCTCGGGAAGCTTCCCGCTCGCGTTCATCGACAGCAGGACGGACTCGTAGTTGATCAGGCCGTCGACCTTCTTGCCGGGATCCTGGCCGGTCGCGCGTCGTTGGTAGGCCTCGGAAAGCCAGCCCGAAGAGCCGGCCGACATCGCCTGGGCGCTGAAGAACTCGGTCAACTTCGGGGTGACGGAAGCGATCTGCCGGGCGTCGACGGCGTTGCCCGCGCCCGCGAGCGCCGAGGCGACCCCGACCAGGGCCGAGAACCCGGAGTTCGACGCCGACGGATCGGTCATGCCGTAGGTGAAGGCCTTCTTCCCCGCTTGTTCGGCGATTTCGCCCCAGCCCACCGGCCGCCCGGTCCAGCCGAGCCGCTGCGCCGCCGAGGCGGAAAGACCGAGCACCACCGGCGAACTCATGATCTTCACCTGCTCGCCCAACCGCTTCGCGGCCTCGGGAACGGCCGCGGGATAGCGGTTCGACGAGAACCAGACGGCGTCGTACTGGCCGTCCGCCTTCCCGCCCGCGAGCGACTCGGTGGCTTCCAGCGTGCCGGTGAACTGGAATTTGACCTTGACCCCGGTGGCCGCCGCCTCTTGTTCGAGCAGAGGTCGCATATCCGCCAGCTCGCTGCCCGCGAGCACCCGCAAGGTGCCCGGCTCGGCCTCCCCCAGCCCCCGTTCCTCGCCTTCGCCCGAGTCACAGGAAACCAGTGACAGCGCGCAAACCGCGCTGATCGCCAGTACCGCCCAGCGTTTCACGATGCCCCCTCGGCCGTCGCCGTCTCGTGAGACCGGCGCAGATGGTCTTCGGCCCGCCGGATCTCCCCGGACAGCGCCTCCACGGTCGTCGCCATCGTCGAGACGGCCCCCGCCTTGAACTCGTCGATCGCGTCGATGCTCCGGTAAATCCGCTCGAACGACTCGCGGATCGTCTCCACCGCCACCGCGGGATCACTGCCCGCGCGCTGGATCTCGGCGCTGCGCAGTTCCAGCATTTCCGCGTTGGCCCTGATCAGCCCGTCGGTGGTGGCCTGCACGGCCCGCACCTCGTCGAGGACGTCGCGCTGCCCGGCGAGCGCCCCGCTCACCAGCAGTGCGACCCGCAGCGCCGCGACCGTGGTCGACACCGCCCGCTCGATCCCGCGGATCAGCTCGTCGTTGTTGCGCCGCAAAAGATCCAGCGCCAGGTAGCCCTGCGCGCTCACCGCGAGCTGGGTCAGCAGATCCTGGTGCCGCTGCCGGATCGGATGCAGCGCGTCGGCCCGCAACGACCTGGCCCGCGCGGGATCGGTCAGGTCGAAGATCCCCGCCTGCCGGTCGATCGCCGCGTCGACGGCCTCGGCGAACGCGGCCGCCTCCGACAGCTTGCCGAGCGTCGCCCACAGCCGCTCCCGCTCACCTTTGAGCGCGGCGTTGTCCCGTCGCAGCACGTCCTGCCGCGCGCGCAGATCCAGGACCAGCGCGTTCACCGGCTCGTTGGCGGCGCGGTAGCGCTCCAGCGCCTTCTTCGCGCTCCCCACGACCGGGATCAGGCCCATCAGTTTCCGGCCGGTGATCGGCAGTTTCGCGGGATCGATCTCCGCGACGGCCCGCCGCAGCCCGGCCAGGCTGACCGTCGCCTGCTGTCGCGGCGACGAGAGGTCCCCCATGGCCCGGGTCGAGCGGTCCAGCAGCGCGCCCGCGACCGACGCCGCCGCGCGCATGTCGGACTCGCCGACCGCGAGCAGTTCGTCCAAGACCCGGGTGAACTCCGGCGATCGGACGTCGAGGGCTTCGAGCCGCCGCGCGAATTCCTCGGCGCGCCGGGCGACTTCGGCGTGCACCTCCGGGCCGAGGGTGACCAGGCCTGCCGCCCGCTCGGCCGGGATCGCCTCCACCGGTTCGGGTGGAGTGAGCGTGAACTCGTCCATCAGTACTGCTTCTTCACGGCGTCGAGCAGACGCTCCAGGGTTTCGAACGACGGCGGTTCGACGGCGTCCACCAGATCGGCGGGCACCGGCGCCTTGGCCGCGGTGACGACGTCGGCGAACAGCCGGGGGTCACCGGTGCGGAACCCGAAGGTGGCGGCGAGTTTCCCCAGTTCCGGGTCGGTCGCGAGCAGCCTGCCGACCTGGTCGCCGTTCGGTTTCAGCGGGACGAGCGTGTGCTTCGAGTAAACCGTCGGCGCGGTGTAGAGCAGGCGCATGTCCTGCCTGATCGAGCCGTCCGCGCGCACCAGCCTGTCGACGAACTGCGATTCGTAGATGAGCGCCATCGGTGTCTTGCCCATCCCGGCGGCGAGGTAGTCCTCGAACGGCCCTTCCGTGCTGTTCTGCGTGTATCCCTGGTCGATGAAGAGCTTCGACACCCCGGGCAGCACCTTCGCTTCGGCTTCCGGCGTGCTGACGACGTTGTTCCCGTTGGCGACGAAGGACACGATCGACAGGTACATCGCCGCCGAATTCGATTCGCGCGGGTCCGTGGTGGTGACCAGCACGTTCTTGCGCGCCGGGAAGGCCGTGTTACCGGGAAGCTGGTCCCAGCGGGTGCCCTTCTGCGCGAGTTCGAGGTACTTCGCGATGTCGAGCACCTGGTAGTCGCCGGCCCCCTTGCGCACGATCCCGTTGGCGGCCAGCAGGTTCACGATCGGTTCGAAGGTCGCGACCGCCATCGGCGACTGGAACGGCGTGTGCACGCCCGTCACCTTGCGGTCACGCTGGATCCGCTGCGCGGCGGGTGACGAGGACGGGAACGCGAACTCGTACCCGCCGAGGTCCATGTTCGCGATCTGCCGCGACCCCGCGGTGTCGACCTCCACCTTCAGGCCGTGTTTCGCGAAGGCGTCCGTCACCCGCTTGTCGGAGAAGAACGCGAGTTTCTCCGAACCGATGACACCACGCACGGTGGTCAGGCCGGTACCTCGCGCGGTGTCTTCGTCGCCTCCCCGGCCCCAGACGATCACGGCCACCACGGCCAGCAGCAGCACCATGGCCAGGCCGATCGACAGACGGCGTTTCACCGAGCCCACCCCCTCGTTCACAGGCCCGATCCTTCAGCCCGTTCACCTCTTTTGACGCGCGGGCGAGCCATTTCGAAATGAACGATGCGTGAACGGAGGAAGTCGTCAACTCCTGGCGAACCGTTGGGGTAGAAGGAAAATCAGATCACGGACTGCTCCGAGACCGGCAGGCAGACGGTGAATCGCGTGTTCCCGGGTTCCGAATCGACCCGCAGATCGCCCTGATGCCGCTCGACGATGATGCGCCAGGAGATGTCCAGGCCGAGCCCGGTCCCCTGCCCCACCGGTTTCGTGGTGAAGAACGGTTCGAAGATCCGCTGCCGGATCTCCACCGGGATCCCCGGGCCGGTGTCGCCGATCTCGACGTGCACGTGATCGTCCACCCGGGAGGTCCGCAGCGTCAGCGTGCCCTCGGCACCCATGGCGCCGAGCGCGTTGTCGATGACGTTCGTCCACACCTGGTTCAGTTCGCCCGCGTACGCCGGGATCCTCGGCACCGTGTGGTCGTATTCCTTCACGACCCGGATGCCCGGCGCGATCTTGCCGGCGAGCATGACGAGCGTGGAGTCGAGTCCTTCGTGGACGTCGATCCACTGGTGCGGCGCACGGTCCATTTGGGAGTACTGCTTGGCCTTGCCGACCAGCACCGAGATCCGCGTCGTCGAATCCTCGATCTCGCCCATCAGCATCTCGGTCTCGAGCGCGTACGCCAGCCAGCGGACGGCGCCGTCGAGGAAGGTCTCCCCCACCGATTCCAGCAGGCGGTCGAGATCCGGCACGGTCAGCCCGGCGCGGACGTAGATGTCGGCGAGGTCCCAGCCCTGGTCGATGCCGTGGTCGTCGAACCAGTCGCCGATCTCGTCCTCGCGGTCGGCCTGCTGCATCGCGGTCAGCTTCGGCGCCGAGGCGACCTGCTTGACCAGCTGCTCCTGGATGTCGAGCAACTGCTCCAGCAACGTGGGATCGACGTTCTTCTTCGCCAGCAGCGCGAGTTTGTGCCGCATCCCCGCGACGCGCTCCCGCAGCGCGGCCGTCGCCCGTACGGCGGCCGCGGCCGGGTTGTTGAGTTCGTGGGTCAGCCCGGCGGACAGCTCGCCGAGCGCGAGCAGACGCCGCCGCGAGCCGATCACCGTGTCGCTGTTGCGCCAGCCGAGGTACATGCCCTCCAGCAGATGCGTCGCCATCGGGAACCAGCGGCGGAACTCGGTGGCGAACTCGGCCGCGGGCAGGGTCAGGAAGGTGAGGTCGCTGACCGCGTGCACCGAAGCGCCGTAAGTGTGCTCGGTCTCCTGGTGCACGAAGAACTGCGTCGCGCCGCAGTACGCGCCCCGCTGGTCGGACCGGATCGTCTCGACCTCGGTGCCGCCGACAAGCCGCGTCATCCGCAGCGCGCCGGACAGCAGAAGGTAGAAACAGGTGGCCGGCTCGCCCTCGCGGATGACCGTCGTGCCGCCGGCGTACCGCTCCAGCACGGCGTGCTCGTCGATCCAGTCCAGCTGTTCCTCGCTGAGGTGCTCGAAGAGGAAGAGCCCGCGCAGTTCCTCCCGGGGCAGAACGCTCATTGCTCCTCCAGATAACGATGAACCAGGGTGACCGCCATGGCGCCTTCGCCGACGGCGGAAGCGACACGTTTCACCGACGCCGCCCGGACGTCACCCGCGACGAACACGCCGGGGATGGACGACTCCAGGTAGTGCGGGTCGCGGTCCAGCGGCCAGCCGGGCGGCTGCGCGCCGTCGGTCAGCAGATCGGGTCCGGTCCGGACGAAACCGTGGTCGTCCCGCAGGATCTCCGTGCCCAGCCAGTCGGTCCGCGGCGCGGCGCCGATGAAGATGAAGAGATGGCCGGTGGGCACGGTCTCGGTCGCGCCACCGTTCTCGCACAGGGTGAGCCGTTCGAGATGGTCGTCGCCGTGGGCCTCGACCACCGTGGTCCGGGTGCGGACGTGGATGTTCGGTATCCCGGCGATCTGCTCGATCAGATAGTGCGACATCGACGCTTCGAGCGACTCGCCGCGGACGAGGATCGTGACGTCGGCGGCGTGCTTGGAGAAGAACACCGCCGCCTGGCCCGCCGAGTTCGCGCCGCCGACGATGTAGACGTGCTCGCCCTTGCACTCGGGCGCTTCGGTGGCGGCCGAGCCGTAGTAGACGCCGCGGCCGGTGAGTTTCTCGATCCCCTCGGCGTTCAGGGCGCGATAGGTGACGCCGCTGGCCAGCACCACCGAATGCGCGGCGATCTCGGTCCCGTCGCCGAACATGACCACCCGCGCCGAACCGCGCGCCTCCAGGCCGACGACGTCGCGGGTGGTGAGCACCTCCGCGCCGAACTTCAACGCCTGGCGGCGGGCGCGGTCGGTGAGCTGCGCGCCGGAAACCCCGTCGGGGAAGCCCAGGTAGTTCTCGATCCGGGAGCTGGTGCCCGCCTGCCCGCCGGTGGCCTTGCGCTCGACGATGACCGTCCGCAGCCCCTCCGACGCGCCGTACACGGCCGCCCCGAGCCCGGCCGGCCCGCCGCCGATCACGATCAGGTCGTAGAACTCCTGCGCGGGCCGCGTCGAGAGCCCGACGGCGTCGGCGAGTTCCGGTCCGGACGGCTGGCGCAGCACCGTGCCGTCCGGCGTGACCAGCACCGGGATGTCCTGCGGCGCGGCGTCCGCGGCCTCCAGGATCCGGCGGCCCTCGTCGTCGTCGACCGAGTACCAGCGGTACGGCACGGCGTTGCGCGCCAGGAAGTCACGCAGGTGGAACGACGGCGACGAGTACCGGTGGCCGATGAGCTTGATCTCGTCGACCGGCCGCTCCCCCACCGCGCGCCAGGTCTCCACCAGCGCGTCGATGACCGGGTAGAGCTTCTCCTCCGGCGGATCCCACGGCTTGAGCAGGTAGTGGTCGACGTCGACCACGTTGATGGCCTGGATCGCGGCGTCGGTGTCGGCGTAGGCGGTCAGCAGCGCGCGACGGGCGTTCGGGAACAGGTCCATCGCCTTCTCGAGGAAGACGATGCCGTCCATCTGCGGCATCCGGTAGTCGGCGAGGATCGCGGCCACGGCGTCGCCGCGCAGCTTGATCTCGCGCAGTGCTTCCAGGGCGTCGGCCCCGGAATCGGCCCGGATGATCCGGTAGTCCTTCCCGTACCGTCTGCGCAGGTCGCGGGCGACCGAACGGGATACGGCGGGATCGTCGTCGACGGTCAACAGGATCGGCTGGCTCACCGGATCAGCCTAAGCGATCCCGCGTTCACCGGACTCGCCGCTCCGGAAGCGCTCAGGCTCGCGCGAGCTTGCGCAGCCGGAAGGCCAGTACCAGCAGGATCACGCCGTAGATCAGGGCGTAGATCCCGACCAGCAGCGCGATCCCGAACGCGCCGGCGACCGGGTTGAACACGATCACGATGCCCGCGATCAGCGAGAGCGCCCCCGCCGCGATGAGGAAGGCCTCGCCCTCGATCTGCTTGCGCAGCCGGATCGCGGCGACGATCTCGACGATGCCGGTGAAGATCGCCCAGAAACCGACGAGCAGCGCCAGCACCAGCACCGTGATCCCCGGCCAGAGCAGCACCAGCACCCCGGCGATGATGCCGAGCAGGCCCAGCACCCCGTAGGCGGCACGGTGGGCGGCGTCGCCCGGCCGGAAGGCCTGCATCACGCCGCCGATGCCGTCGAAAATCGCGTAGACGCCGTAGAGGATTGCCAGCACCAGGACGGTCGTGCCCGGCCAGATCAGCGCGAGCACCCCGAACAAGACGGCGAAGACCCCGCGGAGGGCGGCGAGCGGCCAGGCCAGGCGGGGTTCGATGGCGGTGAAACCGACGAGAGGCATGCTCCGAGTATCGAAGCGCCGGAGGGCGTGCGCGCGGCACACCACCCGTTCGGGGGCCGGTGCGCGCCGCGACCGCCATCACGGCGCGCACCGGGGTTCCTCAGGGATACGCGACCAGGTTGGCCACGTTCGTCCCCGAATTCGACGGTCCGCCGGTGTTGTTGATGACCCTGGCGATGGTCCCGTTACCGCCGAGGGAGACGGTGACCATGCTGCGGAACCGCACGTTCGGGGTGTTCGGTACCTCGATCGCGCGATCCGCGACCACACTCGGGTTCACGTTGAAGAAGCAGTAGCTGCCGAGCCCGTACGCCTCGTGGGCCGTGACGGAGTCCGCCACCTTGTAGGCCGCGTAACCCCGGGTCGACCCGTTCATCCAGGCGGCCTGTTTCGGTGGGTCGTAAGGCATTTCGTTCTGGTAGAAGTACGTCCGGCCGCGGTTGCCCGCCCAGATCGTCTGGTACTTCTGATAATGCTCGACGAACAGGCCGTACATCGTGACGTCGTCGCCGTTGACGATCAGGCCGGTGTCGGCGGTGTTGGTGGCCCACCCGACCCCGCTGCCGTGGTCGGCGCGCCAGATCCACAGGTGGTCGCCGATGACGTCGTCACTGTTGACCACCAGGCTGTTCGTGGCCTTGCCGACGCCCGCCCCGCCGACGCGGAAGAACACGTCGTGCAGCGAAGTCGGGTTCGCCGCGTGATCCTGCGCGGAGTTCGCCGGGCCGACCTCCATCAGCGTGTTCGAGTTCGTGGTGCCCGCGTCGATCAGCACGCCCGCCACCTTCACGCCGTCGACGTCGGCCACCGTCATCGCGGTGATGCCGTTGTCCGGGACCAGCGTCGCCAGTCCGAGGCCGAGCACGACGGTGTCCGGCCTGGTCACACGGAGCGTCTCGTTGAGGTGGTAGACGCCCGGCGTGATCAGGAGGTCCTTACCCTCGGCGAGGGCCGCGTTGAGCTGCGACGCCGTCGTGCCGGGTTTCGCGATGAAGAACCGGCTGATCGGCAGCGACGCCCCCGGCTGGTTGGCGCCCCACGTGATGCCCGACGCGTTGGTGCGCGTGGAAGGCACGAAAACCTGGTACGCGCCCGTGTTGTCGACGTAGAGGAACGGCTTCTCCCGCACGACCGGCGTCGTGTTAACCGTGGTGTAAGGCGGATTCGGGAAACTCGTCGCCGGCGCGCCGTCGACGCCCGCGAACACCATGTTCCAATTGGAGCCGGTCCAGCCGCCGAACTGCGAGTTGCGCGAGATCCACTGCTGCTGCGAACCGGACCGGACCTGGCCGTCGACCTTGGAGTCGGACATCCAGCCGCCACTGGACCAGCCGCCGTCGTCGAGCTGCAGATTGCCGCGGACATGCATCCGCCGGTAGGGCGCGGCCTGTGAAACGGCCCAACGATCCGTTCCGCCACTGGGGTTGACGGAGAGGTTTTCCGCGCCACGCCAGAAGTTCTGCGTCGCGTTACCCTGGAACCAGTCGGCCTCCGCGTGCACCGCGCCGTTGATCGTCACGTTGTCCGGCGAAAGCCCGAGCCCGAGCACCTGCGTGTAGAACCCGACATTGACGTCGACGTTGTACACGCCCGGTTTGAAGAGCAACGCCTTGCGGTTCGCCCCGAACTGGTTGGTCTCCTGCTGCGAGAACACGCTGTTGACCTGGGATTGGATCGCCGACTGCGCCATACCGGGGTCGAAGACGAGCACGTTCGGCCCGAGATCGGGGTTCGCGGTGCCGGAAACCGGCGTGAGCCGGAACGACTGCGCGCCGGAACCGTTGCACGCGTACTGCTGGAGCTGGACACTGTCCGCGGTCGAGGCTCCCGGGACGTCCAGGCACTTACCGCTGTTGCGGCTGACGAAGTGATACGCCCCACCGGATTCCTCGACCGGCTGCCACTGCTGGTTGTTCCCGCCGCCGTAGGCCCACAGATGGACCAGTCCCCCGTCGGCCGTCGACACGTCGGCGACGTCCCACACCCGCGCCGGGTCGTTGCGGGTGTTGACCCGGTAATAGCCGCCCGACGTGGGCTGGAACTGCCACTGCTGGGAGAAGGTCTGGTTGCACGCGTACTGCTGGACGACCGTCCCGTTCGCCGTCCCGGCGGCCCGCGCGTCCACGCACTTCCCGCTGGTGGCGGTCACCGTGTACCAAGCGTCGGGCACGATGGCCGCCTGCGCCGCCGGAGCCACCACGATCAGCGCTCCGACCAGGGAAAACAGGGTTAACAGAGCTGCTCTGGCCCGCATCCGGACCTCCTCCGCGTCATTGGGGCAGGGCGAGCTGAGGCGGAGCCCAATGGAGACGCGGCGTAGCGGGCGGGGACCTCGGCGTCACGATGGTCGAAAACGTAACGGCGGTCACACGCGGAGTCAATACACAACTAAAAATAAGCCTCAAAGATGCAGGTCAGCCGGGTTTCGGTCGGTCGCGCCCACACAAGGTGACCCCCGCGTGAACGGCCTTCGCGGGCGGTGTAATGTATGGACACACGAGATGCGGAGTACAACTTCGCTCCGGGGCTATGGCGCAGCTGGTAGCGCACCTCACTGGCAGTGAGGGGGTCAGGGGTTCGAGTCCCCTTAGCTCCACAGTGACGAAACACCGCCCACCTGGCAAGTTTGCCGAGGTCGGGCGGTTTTTTCGTTTCGCCACACTTTGAGAAACGCCGCGCCGAACTTCGGCTACCGTTCAGTAACTGGGGCAAAACTGGGGCACGCTCATGACCCCGTTTGAAACGGGGTCATCAACACTGCCCCAGTCCCGTAACCCGTTCGGGTGGTTCTATCGTCGTTGTCCTCCGCCTGCGCCGGGTCACATGAGCGGAATCAGTTTGGCTCCGGTGTTACGACTATGACGATTCGACGACACAGTCAATGCAGTGATCGGAACGGAGTCATGATGCGACTGGTGTTCATCGACGACAGCCAGCAGCCGAATCCGGTGCGAGCGGGTCTTGGGCATCTCCTCGCGATCGGAGCAGCTATCGTCGCGGAAAACCTGTGAGGTTCCAAAAGTCGGTCACCGGTGCTGACCAGTGGATTTACGCGGCTCGCTCGTACTCGTTGATCATGCCTCCGAGAAGCCGCTGTCGTTTGATCCGCTGAGAGTTGAGGTCTGCCACGGGGTGGGTCGGCCGGGGTGGGCGAAGCTCGCGGGAGCGGTGCGGTCGTCGACCGTTGTAGTGCCGGACGTACTCGGCGAGCACGGCGTGCAGATGCCGCTCGTTGAGGATCAACATACGGTCGGTGAGCTCGGTTCTGGCCGTGAGCACGAACCGTTCGGCGTAGCCGTTCGCCCGTGGGCAACGCGGCGGAATCCTGATCGTCTCGATGCCCCCGTCGGCCAGGACGGCATCGAAGGAGGCCGTGAACTGGCCGGCCCGGTCGCGGATCAGAAATCTGAACTCATTGACTCGATCACCGAGATCCAGCACGAGGTTGCGGATCTGCTGAGTGGTCCACCTGCCGTCCGGATTCGTGGTCATGCCGAGGACGTGGACATAGCGGCTGCCGACCTCCAGCACGAAGAACACGTAGATCCGCTTGAGAGTAAGCGCGCAGTCGACGTGGAAGAAGTCGCACGCCAGCATCGTCGAGGCCTGTGTACGCAGGAACTGCCGCCAGGTCGTGTCGGTGTGCCGGTCCGGCGCGGGAGGTATGCGCGCACGCTTCAGGATCCGCCGGATCGTCGAGGAACCGACCTGGTGTCCAAGCTTGAGCAGCTCACCCTGAATCCTCTTATAGCCCAGCTGTGGTTCTCCCTGGCCATCCGTTCGATCAGCCCGGCGATCGCGTCGTCGACGGGCGGACGCCCGTGCCGGTGTGGATAGGTCCACTTCGCGGCTACCAGCCGACGGTGCCAGCGCAGGATCGTGCCCGGGGTAACCAGCCGATGTATCCGCAGCGTCTTGGGCAACAGCCGGACCAACGCCGCGAAAACAGCCCGGTCGGCCCAGTCCAGAGGAGGTTTCGGGTTGCCTCTGCGCAACACGGCGACCTCGTGGCGTAGCACCAGCAACTCGACGTCCTTGGATGCCGACGAGCGCCCAAGCAACACCAGCAGACCCACAAGCCGCAGGAAGATCAGATAGAGCAGACGCAACGCCATGGCTGCCGATCATGCCCTGCCCGCCGAGCCTGCCATTACCCCAGGCCAGGATACATGAGCCGACTTCTGGAACCCCACAGGGTCAGGTAGCCGCGTCGGTGTCGAGGTGGCCGACGTCGCCTGCGCCCCGATTCCCCGCGCCGGTGACCACCACCCGCTGACTTGCCAAATCTCGTTTCATCCTGGCAATGCGACTTCGTTACACCCGTGAAGGCAACACTTTCGGCGATGCGGTGGCTCAGTTCGCGGATGCGGCGTCCAGCACCGTCAGGGCGTTGCGGATGCCTTGTTCCAGCACGTCGTCGGCGAGTTGCCGGTCGGCGAGGGCGCGGGCGAGTTGCAGGGTTCCGACCATCAGGGCGTAGACGCTGAGCACCGTGGTGCGTGCTGACTGTGGATCGTGCGGTACCAGTCGGGTGGCGATGTCGTCGATGATCCCGAGGACGCTGTCCGTGTACGCCTGCTTGGTCGGATCCGTGCACCGACTGATCTCGTCGAGCAGGGCGGCGGACGGGCAGCCGTCCTCGGGGTTGTCGCGATGTTCGGGTGAGAGGTAGGTGCGCACCATCGCCTCGATCCCGGCGCGGCCGGGTTCGAATGAGGTGAGCCACTCGCGCTGGCCGCGTAGTTGCTCGGAGACCGCAGTGGCGACGAGACCCTCTTTGGACTCGAAGTGGGCGTAGAAGGCGCCGTTGGTCAGGCCCGCGTCCTTCATGAGCGTGGCGACACCGGAGCCGTCGATGCCGTCGCGCTTGAATCGGCGACCGGCCGTCTCGACGATCCGCTGTCTCGTCGCCAGCTTGTGCTCTTTCCCGTACCGCACCACTCGCTCCTCCGCTCAGCCTGTCACCCATGTTAGTACGGTCATAATTCAAATCCCCCCGAACCCTTGCGTGCGAGGTCTCGTCGTGCCTATGGTAGTACGATCGTAATTTAAAGGGATGGGAGCCATGAAGACAACATCTCCGCAGGTGGCGCTGGTGACGGGCGCATCATCCGGCATCGGCAAGGCCACCACGCTCACCCTCGCTGCCGCAGGCTTCACGGTGATCGGAACGAGCCGCGACACCTCGCACATCGCCCCCGGCAACGGCGTGACGTTCCTGAACCTCGACGTGACCAGGGACGAGTCGGTCGCCAACGTCGTCGAGCAGGTGCTCGACCGCTTTGGACGGCTCGACGTGCTGGTCAACAACGCCGGGATCGGCGCCAACGGCGCCGCCGAGGAGTTCTCGGTCGCCCAGACCCAGAACGTGTTCGACGTCAACGTTTTCGGCCTCATCCGCATGACGAAGGCCGTCCTGCCGCACATGCGCACCCGCGGCAGCGGCCGCATCATCAACGTCTCGTCCGTCGCCGGCTTCGTGCCCAACCCCTTCATGGCCAACTACGTCGCGACCAAGCACGCGGTCGAGGGGTACTCCGAATCACTGGACCATGAGGTCCGCGAATACGGCGTGCGGGTGCTGCGGGTCCAGCCCGGCCCGGTCAACACTCCGTTCGACGCCAACCAGGTGCAGGCAGACACTCCGCTGGCGGTCTACGCGCACCGACGGCGCGTCTTCGAAGACGTCATGAGGGAGTCGATGCGCGGCGGCGACGATCCCGCCGTCGTCGCCAAGGTGATCGCCGCGGCGGCAACCGATCCGAAACCGAAACTGCGCTACACGGCGGGTTCGACGGCCGGACGCGTCAGCGTGCTGCGCCGCATCGCCCCCGCGCAGGCCTTCGACAAGAGCGTCCGCAAACTCCACCGGATGGCGGGCTGACATGCGGGCATTCACGCTCGATCGCTACGGAAAGACCGGCAACGACCTGCGGGCAGCCGACGTGCCCGAGCCCGAGGTGTGCGAAAACGACGTGCTGGTCCAGATTCACGCCGCGGGCGTCAACGTGCTGGACGCCAAGATTCGGGATGGGGAGTTCAAGCTGATCCTGCCCTACCGCCTGCCGTTGGTCCTGGGCAACGACGTGGCCGGCGTCGTGGTCCAAGTCGGGGCCCGGGTCCGGAAGTTCAAACCGGGCGACGAGGTCTACGCGCGACCGGACAAGGACCGCATCGGCACCTTCGCGGAATTCATCGCCATCCACGAAGACGACCTGGCCGCGAAGCCGAAGAACCTCACGATGGAGGAAGCGGCCTCCGTCCCGCTGGTCGGCTTGACCGCCTGGCAGGCGTTGATCGAAATCGCCGGCCTGAAGAAGGGGCAGAAGGTCTTCATCCACGCTGGATCCGGTGGCGTCGGAACCTTCGCGATCCAGCTGGCGAAGCATCTCGGCGCGAGCGTGGCGACGACGACCAGCGCGGCCAACATCGACCTGGTCACCAGTCTCGGCGCGGATGTCGTGATCGACTACCGGAAGGACGACTTCGAAACCGTTCTCCGCGACTACGACGTAGTGGTGAACAGCCTCGACAACGCGACGCTCATGAAGTCCCTGCGGGTGCTGAAGCCCGGCGGAAAGCTCATCTCGATCTCCGGCCCACCGGACCCCGCCTTCGCGAGGGAGATCGGAAAGCCATGGATCCTGCGGCCGGTGACGCGTGTCCTGAGTCATCGGGTCAGGAAAGCCGCCAAGCGCCGCGGAATCAGCTATTCGTTCCTCTTCATGCGGGCGAGCGGAGCCCAGCTCCGCGAGATCACGTCGCTCATCGACTCCGAGATCATCCGGCCGGTCATGGACCGCGTCTTCCCGTTCGAATCGACCAACGAAGCCATGGCGTACGTCGAAAAGGGTCGCACCAAAGGCAAAGTCGTCATCAAGGTGAAATAAACCATCAGGCAGGAGCTGAACCATGAGCGTGCTCACCACTTACCAGGACGCGCCGACCAAGACCGTCGGCATCGGCGGAGCGAAGTTCGCCTATCGGGAACTGGGGCCGGACACCGGCACCCCGGTGATCTTCCTCAACCACCTGGCCGCGGTCCTGGACAACTGGGACCCCAGGGTCGTCGACGGCATCGCCGCGCGACACCACGTGATCACCTTCGACAACCGGGGAGTCGGTGCCTCACAAGGCACAACGCCGCGCTCGGTGACCGCGATGGCACGCGACGCCGTCGCCTTCATCCGGGCATTGGGCTACCATCAGGTTGACCTCCTCGGATTCTCACTTGGCGGCTTCGTCGCCCAGGTGATCGCCGAAGAGGAACCACGACTCGTCCGCAAGCTGATCCTCGCGGGCACCGGCCCAGCCGGCGGCGAAGGCATCGACAAGGTCACTCCGATCACGCTGCTCGACACCTTGAAAGCCGTGCTGACCTTCAAAGACCCGAAGGAATACCTCTTCTTCACCCGCACGGCCAACGGAAAGGCCACGGCCCGGCAGTTCGTGAACCGACTGAAGGAACGCACGGAAAACCGGGATAAAACGATTTCCGTCACCGCATTCCGCAACCAGCTCAAAGCCATCCACACCTGGGGACGCCAGCAGCCATCCGACCTCAGCGTCATCCACCATCCGGTCCTCGTCGCCAACGGCGACCACGACAGGATGGTGCCCAGCGGCAACTCCGCCGACCTGGCCCGGCGCCTGCCCAATGCCCAGCTCACGCTCTACCCCGATGCCGGACACGGCGGCATCTTCCAATATCACGACAAGTTCGTCGACGAAGCCCTGACCTTCTTCGAGTCGTGACTCTCGGCGGCGTCGGACACTGCCGAGAGAAACACTACGTCGACGCGGACTAATCAACCATGGCCACGGGCATGCCCCTCGACATCGAGACAAGAACAATGGACCTCACGATCGTGGTCGTCCGTGGGTGTCGCGGGTGGGATGCCGCGTTCGCGGAGTTTGGTCAGCACGGTGGTGTGGTCGACGCCGAGGTGTTCGCCGACCCGGGCGAGGGACCAGCCGAGGTTGTAGAGGTGGAACGCGTCGAGTTGCCGGGCACGACCTGGTTTCGGCCGGTCAGCGGGCGGGGACGGATCGGGGAGTTTCCGGAGCAGCGCCTCCAGGGCTTCTACCTGGGGTTTTGTGTTGCAGTAAGTTCCCCTTAGCTCCACAGTCACGAAACACCACTTACTTTGAGAATTGGCGTGGCGAACTTCAGTTACTGCCCAGTAGCCGGAGCAACCAGCCCGGCGGAGGGTCGGCGAACCGTCACCGCCAGAAGGAAACCAACCAGCACCACCACAGGTGGAACCGCGCTCGGGATTTCTCCATCCGCACGCCGTGATGCCACAGCAGCAGCAAGACGAGGGCGCCCGCGCTGAGCACAGTCAGCGCACTGCCCATGACGATCACGTCGGTGTGCTTGTCACCTTCGTCCAATTCCGCGCGTCGCTCGTCCGGCCACACCCGGATCTGTACCCGGCTCCCCTGGTGGATCTTGCGCGGCATGTGATGCTCGAAGGTTTCCGTCCTCGTCACGCCGTCGGGTCCGGTGTATTGGACGTCCGCGGTCAAGGTCATCCGGACCCCGGTCGCCACGACCCGCCCGGGGACGAGCCCTGCCGACCGGTTGACATCCGCGGCGAGGGAAACACCGAGCCACAGCACCGCGAGCCCGCAGACCAGCAACATCAGGGAAGCCACAACACGGCCATTCCGGGCAGCCAGGACCTCGACGACGTCATGCCCTCAGCACGCCCAGAACGCTGTCGCGGTTGCCTCAGCAGTCCGAGACATCCTGTTTCCACCCGCCGACCCCGGGCCCGGCTTGTCTTCGAATACTTTCCGTTCCGGCGAGACAGCGCATCTTTCTTCCGTTCGACGCGGACACCTTCGCACAGTTGCCTCTTGAAGGTTCGGGAGGAATCTGGCAGCCTCACAAAGCGGCGATGTTCACCGTTTCCCTCGAAGTCCTGTGGCGTGAACGCGTTTTGTGGCTCGAATGTTAGCGCTAACACTATGGTGCTGTCTCTGCTGAACCTTTGTCTCGACAAGGAGCTGTCATGAGATTCAACGGCGAATCCGAGCAGGACCGTCAACCGCGTGGGCGGCGCGTCGCCTAGCCACAGCGGCTAAGCCGTAGAACGCAACAACGGCAATGCCGCGGAGATCGAGGGCCTTTCGGCCGCGTACGGAATAAGTCGTCCAGTACGGCCAAGGGAACAGATCCGACCCGTGCTCTCATCGGACCGAATCGTGAGTGCGGGGATCGGGTCTCCTTGTCGCGCATATCGGGCCCGATGTGGCCTTGACTCTGAAGGAGAATCACTGTGGATTCGATGGGCCAAGTTCCCCCGAGCGGGCGGCGCCAGGTAGCGCGTCACCGTGCGGCCGGCGTCCGGCGCGGTCGTTGGGCGTCCGCGCTGAGCACCTTGCTCGTGACCATTCTCGCGACCGCCACGGCGGTCGCGCTCGACACCGGTACGGCGTCGGCGGCGACCGTCGACACGAACGCGTGGTACGTGCTGGTCAATCGCAACAGTGGCAAGGCGATCGACGTCGCGGGCGCTTCCACCGCCGACGGGGCGGTGGTCCATCAGTGGTCCCGCCACGACGGGGCCAACCAGCAGTGGCAGTTCGTGGATTCCGGAAACGGTTACTACCGGCTGAAATCCAAGAATTCCGGCAAGGTCCTCGAGGTCGGCAACTGGTCGACCGCGGACGGCGGCAAGATCCAGCAGTGGACGGACAACAACAGCACCAACCAGCAGTTCCGGCTCGCGGACTCCGACAGCGGCTACGTCAGGTTGCTCAACAACAACAGCGGCAAGGCCGTGGAGGTGACCGGCCTCTCCACCGCGGACGGAGCGGCGGTCGTGCAGTACGGCGACTGGAACGGGGCCAACCAGCAGTGGAAACTCGTCCGCGTGGGCGACACGCCGGGCGGATCGTGCCGGCTCCCGTCGAGCTATCGCTGGTCGTCGACGGGCGCGCTGGCGAACCCCAAGTCGGACTGGATCTCGCTCAAGGACTTCACCAACGTCGTCTACAACGGTAAGCACCTCGTCTACGGTTCGACGGTCGACGCGTCGGGGCAGCACTACGGCTCGATGAACTTCGGGACGTTCACCAACTGGTCGGACATGGCCTCCGCCCCGCAGAACACGATGAACATCGGCACCGTCGCGCCCACGTTGTTCTACTTCGCACCGAAGAACATCTGGGTGCTCGCCTACCAGTGGGGTCCGACCACGTTCAGCTATCGGACCACCAACGATCCCACCAACGCCAACGGCTGGTCGGCGCCGCAGGAGCTCTTCTCGGGCAATATCCCCGGCGGCGGCGCCCTCGACCAGACCATCATCGGCGACGGCACGAACATGTACCTGTTCTTCGCCGGTGACAACGGCAACATCTACCGCGCCAGCATGCCGATCGGGAACTTCCCCGGCAGCTTCGGCACGTCGTACACGACGATCATGAGCGACACCAGGGAAAACCTGTTCGAGGCCGTCGAGGTGTACAAGGTCAAGGACCAGAACCAATACCTCATGATCGTCGAGGCGATGGGGGCCAACGGACGCTACTTCCGCTCGTTCACCTCCAGCAGCCTCAACGGTTCGTGGACCCCGCAGGCCGCCACCGAGAGCAACCCGTTCGCCGGCAAGGCCAACAGCGGCGCCACGTGGTCCAACGACATCAGCCACGGCGATCTGGTCCGGAGCAACCCGGATCAGACCAAGACCGTCGACCCCTGCAACCTCCAGTTGCTCTACCAGGGACTTCCCCCGGGCTCCAGTGGCCCGTACAACTCCCTGCCCTGGCGGCCGGCCGTGCTGACGCTCCAGCGCTGATCGTCTGACACAGGACCGTCTCGACCGTCGGGCCGGCGCCCTCACCGCTCATCGGGTGAGGGCGCCGGTCCTTCAAGTTCGGGACACTAGGACTGGGTGACCGGGCAGCCGCCGCCACGCGAACCGGGTGCGGACCCCGGACACTACGCCTAGGTCGAACGTTCGCGGCGATAGTGACGAGCGGCTTTCGCCCGGTTGCCGCAGGTTTCCATGGAGCACCATCGCCTGGTGCCGTTCCGGGTCGTGTCGTCGAAGTACAGCGTGCACGCCGGATACGCCGAGCATCGCTTGATCCGTTCCGGGCGCGTGCGAAGCAGGCTCAAGTAGCCGTACGCCGCGAGCCACGCAGGTCGCCAAGCCGCTTCCTCGACCTCGATCACTTCTTCGGGGCCGCCTTGCCGCAGCTCCGGCCGCAAACGGCCGCGCGCCAGCACCTCATTCAGCTCGCGTTCGGCGGAAGCACTGGGGCGTTCGAGCACCTCGCGCAGGACGGAACGCGTGTGCCGCAACGGTTCCTCAGCCCCCGGCGTATCCGGTAGGCCTCGTTCGGCCAGCCAGGTGCCGACCCCACCAGGCTCGTCGAAGACGTCCCGCTGCTCACCACGATCGGGCCACGTGGTGTTCAGCAGGTCCAGAGCGATCGGCTCGCCGACCAGGGGGCGTTGCAGCACAGCGTCATCCTACCCTCCGTCGAACGCTTGACAGGTTAGGTCCCCTCCTGCTTATCTCTAACCGTTCTCAAGTAGTTAGCCGGTTAGAACCAGTCGCGAGGAGCACTCACCCATGTCCGAATCCACCCAGCCCGTGTTGCACCGCACGGCGACCATCGACGGCTGCGGCGTGTTCTACCGGGAAGCCGGTGATCCGGCCGCGCCAACCGTGGTGCTGCTACACGGTTTCCCCACGTCGTCGCATATGTTCCGCACGTTGATCCCCGCACTGGCCGACCGCTACCACGTCATCGCCCCCGACCACATCGGCTTCGGGCACTCGGACGCCCCGGCCGTCGACGAGTTCGACTATTCGTTCGAGAACCTGACCGCGATCACCATGGGCCTCATCGAGGCGCTGGGCCTGGACCGCTTCGCCCTGTACATCCAGGACTACGGCGCACCCATCGGGCTCCGTATCGCGAGCCGTCACCCGGAACGGGTCAGCGCGCTGCTGGTGCAATCCGGCAACGCCTACGTCGAAGGATTCACACCATTCTGGGACGTTCTGTTCGCGCACGCCAAGGACCGCGAATCCCACGAGGCGGAGGTGCGCAAGCTCCTGGACCTCGACGCGACCCGCTGGCAGTACACCCACGGCGTCCCCGCCGACCGGCTGGACCGGCTCACCCCGGACACCTGGACCCTCGATCAGGCCCTGCTCGACCGCCCCGGCAACAAGGAGGCGCAACTGCAGCTGTTCTGGGACTACCAGTTCAATCTCGACGCCTACCCGGCCTTCCAGCAATACTTCCGCGAGCACCGGCCGCCGACGCTCATCACCTGGGGTGAGCACGACGAGATCTTCGGCGCCGACGGAGCCCGCGCGTTCCTTCGCGACCTGCCCGACGCCGAGCTGCACCTTCTCGACGCCGGACACTTCGCACTGGAGACACACGGCCCGGAAATCACCGCACTCATCCGAGACTTCCTCGACCGCACCTTGCACTGACCACACCCGGACAAGTGACGCCGGCCCGTGCGGACGTGCTGATCACCGCACCACACCGCGTCGGCCCCGGCCGCATGTGAAAGGCGACCGGGGCCGACGCGGGCGTCGGTGTGCTGCTGCACCAGCCGTCCGACCAAGCCCGGTCAGGACGCCCGGCCGGTGATCAGGAACAGCGCCAGACGTACGGGTGGAAGATCCGCTCGGCGTCCATGCGTGCCCCTGCCACCGTGCCGTCGTCGCCGATCCGGGACGGGAGGTCGACCGTGATGTCGCCGAAGTTCGACACCCACGCGCCCAGCTTCCACACGCCGTAGCCGGTGCCCTTGAGGTCGTTGCCGCCGTGCTCCTCGTCGATCCGGCCGGTGATCAGGCCGTCCCGATTGATGTCGAAACGCGGGTTGCCATTGGACAGGTTGTAGCTCGAGTTGGGCAGCACGTGCGCGGCGCCCTGCTGGTCCCAGTAGACGCCGACCTTCTTGTCGTTGTACACGGCGTAGCCGACCACGCGCCCGTTGGAGAACGCGTCGCCGCTGGGATGGCGCAGGCCCGGCAACGTGCCGAGCTGCGTGATCGTGCCGGCCCGCCAGATCGCGAGACCGGAGTCGCGCAGCAGCAGCACCGAGCCGTCCTCGTCGACCGCCTGGGGCCAGGTGGGGTCAGGAGGCAGACCGGGGAGTGTGGTGACGGTGCCCGGTTGTGCGGCAGGCCAACGCACCACCGTCTTCAGGCCGAGGCCGTCCTCCCAGACGTAGCCGGTGATGTCGCCCGCGTCGTTGATGCCGAGTGCGGCGGCCTTGGTGTTGTTCCCCAGCTTGGGCAGCTCCTCCAGCACGCCGTCCCGAGAGCGGAACGCCGTGCTCTGGTAGTAGCCCCCCCAGAGGTGGAACTGTGCGGTGCCGACGATCGTGCCCGCGCGGTTCTCGTCGGTCACCTCGTAGCTGCGCCTGAAGCCGATCTCGGGGAAGACGGAGTACGCGCCGTTCTTCCACGTGATCGCCCGCTGGCCGTCGGCGGTGCCGGCGGTGCCGGCGAAGCCGCCCTGGTGGTCGGTCGCGGTCGGCAGCCCGCCCTTGCCCGGCACGGGAAGCGCCGTCGGACGCCAGGTGCAGGCCGCCGCGGCGGATGCGGTCGAGGTCGGGACGAGCAAGGCCGCCGCGAGCAGCAATGCGCCACCTAGTAAACGGTATCTGTGCACGTTTCCCTCCAGAAAGTATCGGTGAACGCGACCAAGGATCGCATTCACCACCATGGGAGTGGGCAAAGATAGGGGTGCTTTCGCGTAATTAGGGGTTACCGCCCGCACGCGAACGAAAAATGATAAGGAGAGCCCCTGTACGTGCCGTTAAATGCATCCGTGTAGCTCAAGAGCCGTCGGTGAGGATCGTCAGTAAGCGAGTTCTCCGATGCCGCCATCGACGCGCAACACGGTGCCGGCCGTGTAGGCGGACTCGTCCGAGGCGAGATAGACGGCCGCCTTGGCCAGTTCGGTGGCCGTTCCCAGGCGGTGGAGGGGCACGGTCCGGCGGAGTTCCTCGTAGACGGCGGCTTGGCGCTCGGGCCCGAGCGGCGCGAACGCGTTGGTGACGGTCGGCCCCGGGCTCAGTCCGTTGACGCGGATACCCCGGTGCTTCAACTCGTAGGTCAGTCCACGGGCATAGGACAGCAGCCCCGCCTTGGCCGCACCGTAGACCGTCGCGTTCTCGTGTCCGATGAAGGCGGAGACCGAACCGACGAGGATGACCGAGGATTTCCGGGAGAAGAGCGGGAGCAGCTCTTTAATCAGGAAAACGGCGATTTGAGATTAGTGGCGACGAGCCTGTCGAACGCTTCCTCGGTCCATTCCCCGATCGGGAGATGGGTGATGTCGGCGGCGTTGCTCATCAGGATGTCGAGCTTGGGCCATTCAGCGCGCAGCCTCGCCGCGAGCGCCGCTTGACCGGGTATGTCGCCGGCGTCGCTGACGATGGTCAGCAGCGGCCCCTCCAATTGCCGGGCGACCTCGTCCAGCCTACTGGGAGGTGTACGAGCGGCGCCTGACCGCCGCGCTCGACACTGATCCCCTGCTCCCGGCGCTTCGCGAGATCCTGACCCACCCGGCGCGCCTGGACGAACTGATTTCCGACTTCGGGACGCCGAACGGCTGCCTCGTCGGCAACACGACCGCCGAACTCGTACCGCACGACAGCGAAGCCACGGAAATCGTCGCGCGCTCCTATCGCCGGTTCACCGACATCGTCACCGACGCGCTGCGCCGCGCACAAGCCGCCGGGGAAGTCACCGATGGCGCCAGTCCCGAGGCCCAGGCCCAGCTACTGCTGTACGTGGTCCAAGGCCTCTCGCTCGTATCGAGGGCAGGTGTCGACAGGAAGGCGGCCCTGGCCGCGGTCGACGCCGCGATCGCGGGCTTGCGGGCGTAGACCCCGGCCTCCGGTGCGTAACCAGCCTGAGCGGATCGAAGCCGAAGTAGTCAGCGAGTGCGTGCGACGCCGGCCAGGCCGCGCGAAAGTGCGGCGTCCTTGTCGGCGCCCGCGGTGTCGGGGTGCCACTGGGGCAGCCACACCAGACCGGGCTCGACCAGCTCCAGGTCTCCGAAGAACTCGGCGATCTGCTCACGTGTCCGCATGATCGCGGCGTGGTTGGTCCGGCGCCCGTACTCCCGCGCCACCCGCTTGCCCGCGTTCTGCGTCTCGACGTCCTCGGGCGCGACATGGATATGCGACAGGGCCAGGAAGCTGCCCGGCGGCAGCATCGCGCGGTGGAAACCCAGCGCGGCGTGCCGGGCCGGGTCCGCGGTCTCCTCGAGCAGGATCTGCGCATGCGGCCGGGCGATCGGCTCGTTGTCGATGTAGACCACCCGGCATTCACCCGGCGCCACCTCGTCGGCGACCTCGTGCACGTTGCCCTGCGTCGGCAGGCCGGAACCGATGTCCACGAACTGCCGGATCCCCTGCCCGACCATGAAACCCGCCCCACTGACACCTTGTCCACCGCCGCGCTCAGCCGGGCCGCCTCGTCCATGCTCAGGTCATCTCGCGGGCAACAACGTCCGTGGGTCGACCGCGGCACGGAGCCGCGCACGGAGGCCACGCCGGGCCAGGCCGCGCCGGACTTCCCGGACCGCCGCCCATGCCTGCGTACCGGAATGCGGGCCGGTGCCCACCCCCGACCACAATGCGACGTCCACTGTGGACGCCAGGAGGTGCAGTCCCTCCACTGTGGACTGGTGGCCGCTGTCGTGCGCGACGGTCGCCAGGTCGCGAACCGTCATCCCCGCGGTACAGGGGACGCGGTGCTCGCGCAGCCGGTCTTTGACCTCCCGGCAGGCGCCGAGCACCGCAGCGACGCCGGGCTGACGCCGCCGTCGCCACGCCCGTACGCCCTTCGCCAGCGGAATCCCGGCGAACCACGCCACCACCAGTGCCACGAGCGCGATCAGGACCGGACCGAACGGGAACGTCCAGCCACCGTCCCCGGCGCCGCCGTCGCCAGACCCGGAATCGCCACCGGGCAGCGGCTGGTCCTGCAACTGCTCGGCCGGTGGCAGCTGGGTGCGCGCCTGCGCGGTCACCGCCGCGAGGCTGCTCGCGCTGCCTGTCCCGGTCCGCGCCGAGCCCGTCGGATCCAGAGCCACCCAGCCGACGCCGGACACGGCGACCTCGGGCCAGGCGACGACATCGCCGTTGTGGACGGTGTAACCGCCGCTGGCATCCGGTTTGTCCGGCGTCCGGAAGCCGACCACCAGCCGCGCGGGGATGGCGAGCGTCCGCGCGAGGGCGACGTACGCGCTCGCGAACTGCTCGCTCGTGCCCAGCTTGGTCTCGAAGAGGAACTTCCGCAGCTGCGGCCAGCTGTGCCCGCTCGGCAGGTCGGTTCCGGTGGCCTGCCGGTAGTTCTCGCGCAGGAACCGTTCCAGCGCGAGCGCGATCCGGAAGCTCGGACGCAGCCCGCCGACGGCTTCCCTGGCGAGTCTGCCGACCTCGGGCGGCACGTCACCGATGCCAGCCAGGCCACCGGGCGCGGCCGAGTCGAGTTCCGCGTCGAGCAGTTCCGCCGGGCGGATCTCGGGCGACCACCAGCTCAAGCTGTACTGCCGTGGGCCGTCATCGGGGCGCGGCAGCCAGAGCGTGCCCTGCGACTCCTCGATCAGCGGCGCGATCCCGCCGACCGCAGCGGGCCAGGTCTGGCTGGGCAGCCATGGTCCGGACAGGCCGCTGACGGTGATCGTCGCGGACCTCCGGTGCGTGGGCACCGCCACCGCCGGGCCGGGCGCCAGTTCGGTGCCGAGCCGCCGGTAGCGGCTGCCAGGGGTCCAGTTGACGCCGTCGAAATCGTCGAGCACGACAAGGGGCCACCGGTCGGTGTCGGCGTCGCCGCGGAAGGAGAACACCGGCGTGTCCGGGTGTTCCAGCCGGTAGGCCAGGTCGTCCAGCGGGCTCGCGACCCGCGCGTTGAGTTCGGCCAGCCGATCCTGCTTCAGTGAGTACGCCGGGCCGGGCACGGGCAGGACCAGGCTTGCGACGAGCGCGCCCGCGACGCCGAGGACGAACGCGGGCACGGCCAGCATCAGCGCGGGCATCTTCCGGCGGTGCCCCTCGACGTCCGCCTGCGGCATCAGGATGAGCACCCCACCCGCGACAGCCGCGTACCCGAGCCCGCCGAACAACGCGGAGAACCCTGATACAGCCTGGAAAAGCTGGCTCACCACCACGACGGCGAAGCTCGGGAGGAGTGCCAGGATCGGCCGCCTCAGCCGCAGCAGCTCCACGCCCAGCACCCCGGCCAGCAGCGTCAGCAGCGGTACGAACAGCAGCGCGGACGGCTCCGGCCGCGCCGGCCAGGTGGACTGCAGCGCGAGCCGCCAGGATTCGGTGACGCCGTCCGCGAGCGCGGAAAACGTCGCCCCGGTGGGAAATCCGGCGGCCGTCGTCGGATAGAGGACTGTTTCGACGACACCGATCAGCCCGGCGATGAGCAGCAGCAACGCCCGCCACGGCACCAGGGATTCCCAGCGCGCACACAGTTCGGTGACGCCGAAGGCCAGGATCAGCGGGACACCGATGGGCGCGAGCAGTGCCGTCACGCCGAAAACAGGGACGAACAACAGTCCCGCGACCGCGGCGGCCAGCAGGATCAACGCGACGGTGAGGCGGTTCATCCCACCACCTCGTTCCACCGGCGGACCGCGTGCGCGGCGTCCTCGGCGGTGATCACACGGACGCCCGGGACGACGATCGGCTCGGTCGCGGCGAGGTCGACGAGGAACAGCGAGGAATAGCGCGGCCGCAGGACGGCCAGGCCGTCGAGCCCGCCGGTGGTGACGACCATCAGGCAGCCGCCCTGGTCGCGCGCGGCCGCCAGCTCGCGCGGCACGAGCGCCTCCCCCGCGTCCTGGCCGATCTGGCACAGCTCGTCGAGCAGAAGCCGCGAAGCGAGCGGCCCACCGGCGGTGGCGAGGTCGAGACCGCCGGAACCGACGAGCCGGGTGTGGTTCCCGGCCATCGCGGACGCGTGCAGCAGCGACGCGGCGACGTCGACGGCTTCTTCGAAGACCTCGGCCGTGAAGGACACGCGGCGGGTGTCGAGCAGGAGCGTGAACCGCGGCTGCTGGGGATCGGCGTAGTCGCGGACCATCATCCGGCCGGTGCGCGCGGTGGCCTTCCAGTGCAGGTGCCGGACTTCGTCGCCGGGCTGGTATTCGCGGACGTCGCGCAGATCGAGCGAGCCGCGCAGGGAGTCGTCGGTCGTGCTGCCGTCGTGGTGGTGGCGCGGGTAGCCGCCGATCAGGGCACGCGCGGGATGCCGCCGCGGATGCACCCAGAGTTCCGCGGTCTCCCCCGCCGAAAGCCGGTTCCTCGCGAGGCCAAACGGGTCGACGCGGTGCAACGTCAGCGGTCCGACCGGGAGCCTGCCGCGGCGGCCTGTCGGCAGTTCGTAGCGGTAGGTGGCTTCGGCGTCTTGCGCGAGCGGCCGGATCCGGACCGTCTGGACGTCGGCGCCCGCTCTGTCCCACGCGTCGAACCCGCGCTGGCGATGCTTGGCGAGATTGCGGACCGTCAGCTTCGCGAGCGCCGGACGTCCGCGTTCGACACGGTCCGGGTACACCGCGCGGGCGACGTCGACACGCAGGCCGCGTGCGGTGACGACGACCGCGGCGGCCACCGCGGCCAGCCCAACCGCGCCCAGGACGCGGAACAGCGGATAGCCCGCCCACTCGGCGGCGGCGAGCAGCAGCGCCGAAACCACGAGCAGGACCACTCCGCGGGCGGTCAGCCGCATGGTCAGCGGCCCGCGTGGTTCATCGCCGGTGCGGGAACCGCCGCGAGCACCTCGGCCACGATGTCCGCGGGACCGCGCTGATTGATCTCGGCCTCCGCGGTGAGCACGAGCCGGTGCGCCAGGACCGGGACGGCGACCTCCTTGATGTCGTCCGGGGTGACGAACTGACGGCTCCCGGTCGCGGCGATCGCCTGCGCGGCCCGGACGAGCGCGATGCTCCCACGCGGACTCGCACCGAACCGCACGGCGGAATGCTCACGGGTGGCCGCCGCGAGCCGGGCCGCGTACTCGCAGACGGCCTGATCGAGGTGACCGGCGCGGACCTCGGCGATGGCGTCCAGCAGCATCGGGATGTCGACCACCGCCGGCAGTTCGTCCGCGGAGACACCGGCGCAGTCACCCATGATCACCATGACCTCGGACTGCAGATCCGGGTAACCGACGGAAATCCGCATGAGGAACCTGTCGAGCTGGGCCTCGGGCAGCCGGTAGGTGCCCTCCATCTCGATCGGGTTCTGGGTGGCGATGACGAGAAAGGGCCGCGGCACCTCGTGCCCGACGGCGTCGACCGTGACCCGCCGCTCGGCCATCACCTCGAGCAACGCGGACTGCGTCTTCGGCGTCCCGCGGTTGATCTCGTCGGCGACCACGATGTTCGAAAACACGCCGCCGGGATGGAAAGCGAACCGCTCGTCCTTCTGGTGGTAGACGGTGACGCCGGTGATGTCGCCGGGAAGCAGATCCGGCGTGAACTGGATCCGGCTCCAGCTCCCGCCGATGCTGCGGGCGAGGCAGCGGGCCAGCGTGGTCTTGCCGAGACCCGGGACGTCCTCGATGAGCAAGTGGCCTTCGGCGAAGAGCGCGGCGATGGCTAGCCGGACGACCTCGGGCTTGCCGCGGATCACCCCCTGGATGTTCGCCGCGATCAGTTCATAGGCCTCCCCGGCCCTGGACTTGCTCACCTTGCCCCCTGCGAAGTCGATCCCACTGGACCGTTCGGCTCATCATGCCACCTGCTCAGCGTAACCGGCTAGGTACAGGAACGGTCTTTCCGCGGTACATCGGCGGCTTGCTCGGCCGCGGACTGTCACTTATGCCGACTGTGACAGCGGCACCGTCGTTGCCGCGTGTCCGGAGAACGACGAATTCTCTCACTGGGAGGTTCGCGTTGCCCTGTGAGTACTTCGCCGTCATAGGTTCGCCTCCTGTGGCAGGATCGTCCTCAGTCGCGCGGCGAGGAACCTATTGATCGTAAAGGTGCTGGCCTACAACGGCGTCTCAGTCGACAACCGAGGAGAGCCGCGCTGGAGCTGGCGGCGACCAGATACCGTTACGGCATGTCATCCATGTGTGACGACGGTCAGCTACAGGTTGGCTGCAAGCCTTCGGACATCGCTGTACTCCGACCAGCCTCGCTCCTGGCAAGCTTCGAGTAGCGAAGTTGCCGCGCGTCGCACGGTGGCTACAAATTCACTTTTGGTTATGGTAGCGGCCCCTTGTTCGTCAGGATCGTTCGCGTGTACCTCGATCGCGTTTTCTCTCGCGCCGCCAATAGTCACCCAGTATGGGCCGTCAAAAAAACGTACACGATACAGATTGACTGACCCCTCGTCAACCTCGTTTGCAACCAATAAAAGATCCACAAGAAAAGCTACTGACATGTCACTCCACTGCACTTCTGGAAATGAGCGACCGCCGAGTTCCACCCAAATGGAACCCCAAATCGTCTTTGATTTCTCATTAAGCTCAAGCGTCGCGAAGTCTTGCAAGATTCGAAATCTCATCAGCCTCTCCCGACTGGGTATGCGGTCTCTATAATACCCGTCTCTTTATTGAACCACATCTCGATGGTCAAACCATTCGCCGTGCCTCGAAGAAACACTCGAGGACCTTGCGATGACCCAGCCATTGTAGAGGATGCATACGCCTCTCGAATCGTCTTGGCGATCTCTCGTGGCGACATTTGATCAAAGAACTTGTCTTTCTTTCCGCTTTGCTGATACGTCTTTCCGCCAGCTGTATGACGGTCGAGAACATGCACCATGTCGATGTCCACTTTTTCCGCCGCAAGCAGGTTTGCTGGTTTTCGACAGGATTTCGAAGCATTGTGCACTAACATATCAGCGCCGCTCGAAGACCCACCTGCACTGACGTAGTAGGTGTGCAGGCCTTCGATGGTGAGGTTGTGTACCTGTTGCTGCTGTGCCCACTCGTGTACGGCCACGACTTGCAGGAGGCGGCCATCGGATGTGCGGAGCAGGTCACCGCGGTCCAGGTCTTCGGCGTCGGTCCAGTGGCCGGTGTTGGCAACCCAGAAGGGGTGCTCGTCGGTGGCGGTGACGGTGCCGGTGGCGTCGCCCTGGTCGCCGTCGGTGTCGACGGTGATCCGTACCAGTTCCTTCAGGCCCTGACCGGGGATGAGGTTGATCACCGGCCGGGCCTGGGTCAGGCCTGTGCCGGGGTCGGTGGCCAGTACCCGGTCGCCGAGCCTGACCTGCTCGATCGGTTTATAGGTACCGTCGGCTAGCAGGACGGGGGTGCCGTGGACGAAGCTGTTCGGCGTGGGGCACCGGTTCGCCGCGTCGGCCGACTCCCGCGATTCCGGAGAGGTTTTCGTGGCTGATTCCGGCGCACGGTCGTTCGTCCGCTGCTTGGATTCGCTGCCGTCGGTTGTCCGCGAGGACGGTGTGCCGGTGTCCCGCTGGGTGGGCCCGCGCCTCGAGCCGTCCTTGTCGGAGGTGTCCCCGCGAGGTGTGTCGCCTGAGCGGCGAGCCTGGGTTTCGCCGCGGTTTTTACCGGGCAGCGTAGGCAGGTGCGTCGCCTGGGTCGGCAGCACCGTGGTCCCGGGCCTGTCACCATCGTTCGTCGAGCGGGAAGGTGTCCCTGGTGTGGTCGTGTCGCCCTTGGCGCCCTGGTCATTCGCCGGAGCATGGGCGTCCGGCGCCGCGTTGCCGGCACGTTCGGGCGGGTTCTGTGGGTCCAGTGCGGTGGGAGCACTGTCCGGATTGGGCGTGGGGTTGCCTGGCAGGGGACTTTCCGTCGCCAGTTCTCCGCTACCGGGTTCACCGTCCGATCGTGGCAAGCCGGCGCTGGGACCGGATTCGGGGCTCCGCCCTCCAGTCAACGCGTCAATAGCTTTGGACACTTTGACGACAGCACTCAGACCACCGCTGAGGATTACGCTGCCACCGTCGACGATCCCTCGGCCGATGACACGTTCCGGCTTGTCACTGTTCCAGTCTTCCTCGTAAGGGCGGACGATCTCCCGGAGCACTTTGCCGGGGTCTTGCAGCGCGTCAACGAGTGCCTTAGCGCGTTGCTCGTTGCGTTCCTCTGCCGCCTTCCGCTCCTGTGCGGGGACAGTGGCAGTCGACGCCGCCGTCCACGGGTCCATTTTGGGCACAGGGATTCTGGTCATCGCCGAGAGGTCTGCGGCTGTCTGTATGGATTCTCCGAGAGACTCCAGATGATCCACGATGCTTTCCCGTGCCTCGTCGGCCACGTTGCCGACCAAGTGGTCGTTCGGATCGCCTCTGCCCGGTTCCCGATCGGAAGTTGGCGGGACCTGAGGTGATGTCCCAGGGATTTCATCGGTCGGTTTGGACACAGGACCGGCGGTCAGCACGTCGCGAACCATGTCACGGAGCCCGCCACCATCTTTGGTGATCCGTCCATCGCCGTTCAAAAACCGCTCGAAAGCAGCCTCTTCCGCCTTTTTCGCCTGCTCCTTCTGCTCGTCCTCCCTCTTCACCTCACGATCCGCGATAGCCGACGACCCCGCCGTCCGACCACGCCGCTGCTCATCCGCATCCTTATCCCGCTTCGCGATATCCCGATCCGCAATCGCCGACGAACTACCCCCCTGGCTCTTCAGCCTCTCCTCGGTATCCTTCTTGAACTTGAGCGTCTTCGCCTTCTTCGCCTGCTCCTTCTTCTCATCCTCCCTCTTCACCTCACGATCCGCGATAGCCGACGACCCCGCCGTCCGACCACGCCGCTGCTCATCCGCATCCTTATCCCGCTTCGCGATATCCCGATCCGCAATCGCCGACGAACTACCCCCCTGGCTCTTCAGCCTCTCCTCGGTATCCTTCTTGAACTTGAGCGTCTTCGCCTTCTTCGCCTGCTCCTTCTTCTCATCCTCCCTCTTCACCTCACGATCCGCGATAGCCGACGACCCCGCCGTCCGACCACGCCGCTGCTCATCCGCATCCTTATCCCGCTTCGCGATATCCCGATCCGCAATCGCCGACGAACTACCCCCCTGACCCTTCAGCCTCTCCTCGGTATCCTTCTTGAAATTGAGCGCCTTCGCCTTCTTCGCCTGCTCCTTCTTCTCATCCTCCCTCTTCACCTCACGATCCGCGATAGCCGACGACCCCGCCGTCCGACCACGCCGCTGCTCATCCGCATCCTTATCCCGCTTCGCGATATCCCGATCCGCAATCGCCGACGAACTACCCCCCTGACCCTTCTTCTTCTCCTCGGTGTCCTTCTTGAACTTGTCATACTTTTCTACTTTTTTCTCGGCCGCGTTCGCGGAGCCGCTGTTGTTCGATTTGCGCGGCTGCACTTTCTTGACTGGGGCACCGGAAGGCTGACCGGCGGTGTTCCTGGGCTCCGCATGCGCGTCCGTCGCACCGAGCACGCCGAACACCGCGGTCAGCACACCGCCGGCCACCGAGCAGAGGACGACCCGCGTCGGGTCTGCTTTGTTGGTCACCACAGTCCTCGCTTCCGTCGTAGGTACCCCCGCCCTACCGCTGTCTGAACGGGTGCCTGGCGGTCGTGAAGTGACGCTGTTCAGGACCCCCTGCGGCCTGAACGGCGTCCTTCACGACCTCGGCTCAGTGCGTTCGCTCGTAGACTTCTTCGGCCAGTGAGTGGCCCATGAGGCCACCGAAGACGCCCGCCACCACGCCGATCGCCAGGCCCAGCGGCGAGGTGACGAGCGCGCCCGCCGCGATGCCGAAGGCCAGCGAGCCCGTAGCGCCACCGAGGCCCGTGTATGCGCCCAGGCTCAACGGTTCGGGTTCGCATGCCAGGTATTCCGCGTCGTCTTCCGGATCCGGCTCGAACTCGTCGTCAGGCGGTGGCGGCGCGTCTTGGTGTTCCCAGACGTCCTGCGGGATCACGATGTACCGGGTGGGTTCCAGCGTGGCGGTCATGGCGTCACCAGGCGTCGGCGGAGACGGTGCCGTTGGTCGAAGTCGCGCTGGACCACGAGGAAGCGCCCTTGCCCGACGAGCTCGCCGTCTTCGTGACGGTGTTGCCCGACTTGTGGGTGGTCTTCGAAACGGTCTTGCCTTCCGCGCGAAGGGCGGCAAGCCGCTTCGCCAGGTCGTCGGGCAGGTCGGCCTTCTTGATCCGGTCGTGCGCGCCGTGGTGGTCGTGGCAGGGCTTCTTGCCCGGCATCGGCTTCATCGAGTCGAGCAGGTTCTTCAGGTCCTTTTCGGACTGGACAAGGCGCTTCTTGGCATCACGCAACGTCTTTTCGGCACCCTTGACGGACTTGCGCGCGTCGTCGACCGCCTTGACCGCGGCGTCCAGTTTCGGCGCGGCGGGAGCGAGAGCCATCCGGACCGGAGCCGCCGCCGGGGTCTGGGCGGCCGCTTGCACCACGAACATCTTCTGCTGCGGGGCCTGCCGAACCTTCTTCACCTGCGGCTTGGACAACGCGACCGGGACGGCGGCGCGATGGGCCGCGGCGGGGTTGACGTGGTGCGCGCGCTTCGGCGTGGCCGGCTGTGCGGCCGCCGCCGTGTGCGTCTTCGGCAGGACGTTCACCGGCTTCGGCGCGACCGGCGCGGCTCCGGGCACGTGCGCCGGAGCGGGAGCCGGTGTCGCCGCCGGAGCGGGCGCGGGTGCCGGAGCCGCGCTGTCGGCCGAGCTGTCCACCAGCGCGTTCGCCGTCGTCGCGCCGAGCGCGGCGGTCGCCAGCCCGGCCACTCCGTAAACGGCCGCGCGCCGCAGATTCCGCTTCATGTTCGCCTCCTTGGTCATGGGCGAGGAAGAACCACCGCCGTGGCGGTAAGAGTGACTTCACGGGGTCCATGGCGAATACATCCGCGGTACATCGGCGGAGGCGGCAATAACCGGACATGCTCGCCGTCGGAGGCCCGCGGATGACAGACTGGGGACGATGGACGACGACGAGCTGGTGCCCCTGGGCGAGGGCCCGGTGGCCACCGTGCTGGCCGGAATGGACGAGGCGACCGGCGAAGCCTTCGCGCTCAAGGTGTATCCCGGCCGCGTGGACCGCCGCGTCCGCGGCGAGCTGGACAAGGAACTTTCCGCGCTGAACTCCTTGAGCGAGCTCGGCACGGTCCTCATCCCCGCCGAAGCGAAGGAACTGCCCGACGGCCGGTTCGGTGTCCGGATGGAACTCTGCACCCAGTCGCTGGCCGACCTGGTCAGGACGTTCGGGCCGCTTTCCCTCCAGGACGTGCTTTCCCTCGGCGAAGCCCTCGCGACGACGCTGGCCGCGGCGCACCAGGCCGGTGTGGTCCACGGCGGGATGACGCCCGGCAACGTCCTGTTCCGCGCGTCCGGCGCACCGGTGCTGGCGGACTTCGGACTGGCGCTGCGCCAAGCGTTCCCCGGCGACTCCGAAGTCGGGTTCCTCGCGCCGGAAACGATCACCGACGGCGTCCTCGACGAACGCACCGATCTCTACGGACTCGGCGCGCTGCTGTACTTCGCACTCACCGGTCGTTCCCCGGCGCGGGAAGAGCCGGGCGAGACCGTGGACGAACTGACGCTGCGCGTGCTCAGCGGGCCGGTGCCGCCGATCGATCGGCCCGGCCTTCCTTCCGGGCTCGCCCCGCTCGTGACCTCATTGCTGGCACGTGACCCCGGCGCCCGCCCGATCGACGCCACCCTGGTCGCCACCAGGCTCGGCGCGACGCCCGGTACCGCGGCCACTCCGCGCCCCCTCGGCGCGCCGATCCTGGACTTCGGCCCGGAACACGCGAGGTCCCGCCGCAAGGGGAAGACCTGGCTGATCACGGGTATCGCGGCCGGGGTCGTGGTCCTCGCCGCGGCGGCGGTCCTGGTGCTGCGGAACCGGCCCAGTGAGCTGAACGTGCCGCCCGCGAGCGGCGCCCCCGTGACCAGCGGACCCACCACGACCGCCAAACCCGTGCGGATCGAACTCGCCAATCCCGTCGACCATGGCGACTACGTCGAACTTTCCTGGAGCGGCACCGACTCCACGCTGCACTACGCCGTCATCGTCGCGGGTATGGACCTGCCGCGGAAGACGCGCTATGTCGAGGGCGCGACGACCTCCAAAATCGAAGTCGAACGCGGCCGCCAGTACTGCTTCGTCGTCCAGGCGACCGATGGCCTGCAGCCCTACGAAAGCGAGAGCAAGGGCATCCGCGGCGCCCGTTGCGTCCGCTAGTGAGCGGACCGCCTAGCCCGACCTCCAGGTGATGACGTTGGATTTCACGCCGGTGTCGGATTCCACCCACACCTGGTTGCCGACCTGACCGAAGTCGAACGCCTCGAAAGTGCAGTTGCCACTGGCCGGGATGACGCACGTGTGACCCTCGTTGTCGTAATCCGGATCGCTCGACCATGGCCTGACGAGGACGCGGGTGCCGGGTTTGAAGCCCTTCATCACCACGTGGATCTTGGCGCACGCCGGTGCTTCGCACGTCTCGTTGTAGGTGCCGGTCTTGCCGCGGCTGATGGTGATCGTCGGCTTCGGCACCGCGGGCCGGGAGACCCTCGTCGTGGCCGGGGCGCCCCGCCCCGCGCGGTTTTCCGCCACGACCGTGATCGTGTACGTCACGCCGTCGCGCAGATTCGGGATCGACGTCGACCGCGCGCCTTCGCCGAGCGCGGCCGAACCCGCGCCCGCCCCGGACGACGGCGTCCACGACACGCGATAGCCCGTCACCGCCGCACCGTTCGGCGTCGCCGCGTCCCAGGTGACGTTCGCCGTGGTGCCCGCCAAAGTGGCGCGGAGGCCACCGGGAAGGCCTGGAGGGCTCGCCGCCAGCGCCTTGGGGGGCGTCACAGGCGGAGGCGGCTTCGCCTGCGACTGCGATTTCGGCGGCTTCGGCTGGCCCTCGGCGTCGCCCCGTTGCGGGGGGAGCTGGACCGTCGAGGGCGGGGGCGTCGTCGGTCGCGGGACCGGCGGCTTGTCCGCGGTCACCGCGACCTGCCCGACCGTGCCCTCCTGATCGACCACGAGGACGTGGTTGCCCTGCGCGCCTTCGATGTAGACCCGCTTGTCCTCCCCGCGCGAGAGCTTCGGCGACCCGTTCTCCGGCGGGATCGGCATCGTGTGCCGCGAGGCGCCGTCCGGGGTGTAGGTGAGCACCGTGCCACGGGTCAGATCGAGCAGGACGACGGACGACGCCGAAGCGGTCGGCCGCGAGTACTGGCCTTCGGACAGGTCGATCGTCTTGGGGCGGCCGGGTTCGCGTCCGCTGCTCAGGCCGCTCGCGTCGACGAAGTACAGCTTGCGCAAGCCCGGTTCGAGAATGGCGACCCGGCCCGCCGCGTCGGCCGGGGCGATCTGCGCGGCGGGACTGAAGGACGCGTTCAGCGCCAGCGGCTTGCCGAGCCCCGTCTCGGTGACCGAGTGCAGGGTGCTCGCCGTGGTGTCGATGAACGCGGGGGTGTCACCGACGACGGTCAGCGCTCCGGTGTGCCCGCGGACGGCCTGCACCGGACACCCGATGGCTGCGGCGCCCTTCGGCAGCCGGCACAGCATCCCGTCGCCCGTGCGCTGCAGCCAGACCGTGCCGTCCGAGGTCGCCACCGGATCGCCGAGCGATCCACCGGTGTCGATCGACGCGAACTCGTCGCCCAGCCGGACGACCCGCCCGGCCTCGCGGAAGACGAGGTAGGGCCCGCCCGCGGTTTCGAGCAGGACCGGCCGTTCGCCGGTCACCGGCTGGTCCACCGTGCGGCTCACCGTGAGATCGGACTTGCCGAACTCGATGATCCGCCGCTCGCCGACCACGTACGTGCTCTTGTCGCCCTGGACGACGTCGGAGCCGGGTTCGAGGCCCGGCACGGCGGCCTGGGCGTCGACACTCCGGTTGGCGCCGTTGACGAAGAAGACGAGGCCGAGAGCGGGATTGGCGACCCAGTGCCCGGCCTGCGTGAGTCCCAGTCCGGGGACCGGCTTCACCGCCCCGGTGGCGACGGCGACCACGATCGCCACGCAGGTGGTGACCAGCACGGTGAGCGGCAGACGCCGCTTGAATCCCCTCTCCGGCACCACCCGATCATAGAAGACCGTGGTACAGAATGTAGCCACTCGGATACATTCGCCGGTCAGGATACTTCGGGCAGCCTCAATTCGAAGATCGCGCCGCCCTCTTCGGCGTTGTAGACGCGGAGCCTGCCACCGTGCGCGAGCGCGACCCACCGCACGATCGACAGGCCGAGCCCGCTCGATCCGCCGCCGCTGGTGAACCGGTCGAACGTCTCCTCCGCGACCGACGCGTCGATCCCCGGTCCGCTGTCGGCGACGGTCACCTGACCACCGGCGACGGTGACGTGCACGACGGCCTCGAAACCTGGACGCCGTCCGTAGCGCAGCGCGTTGTCGAGCAGGTTGGCCACCGCACGCTGGACCAGCGTCGGATCGGCCGAAACCGTCGACGGCGCCGCGACCAGCGTCACCTGCGCGCCCTCGGCGGGTGTCTCCGCCACGACGCTCCCGACCAGCTGGTCCAGTCTCACCGGCTGGATGGCCAGTGACTCGACGCCTGCCGCCAGCCGCGCACGTACGAGCAGGCCGTCGATGATGCCGCCCATCCGCCCGGCGAGCCGGACGGTCCGCGGCAGCAGTTCGTCGCTTTCGTCCGGGTTGCGCAGCGCCGCTTCGGCCAGCGCGCGCAGTGCCGCGACCGGCGTGCGCAGGTCGTGCGCGGTCTCGGCGAGCAGCACCTCCTGCTGTTCGAGCGCCGCGGTCGCGGGCCGGATCGCGCGGCCGGACAGCAGATGCCCGGCCACGCCGAGCGCCCCCAGTACGAGCACGCATCCGCCGATGACCATCAGTTTCAGCTGTTCGTGCGCGGCGAGGGCGTCCCGCGCGTCGGCGACCGCGACGATGGCGCCCGACTCCTGGTTGTTGCGGTTGCGAAAGGGTTCGACGCCGACGCGGACCATCTCGCCCGCGGTCCCGCTGCTGTAACCGTTGAGCACGGCCCCGTTCCGCACCGCCAGGTCGGCGAAGGTCTGCAACCGCTTGGGGTCGACGGGCACGCAGGTCCGGCCGCTCGTGTACGGCGCGAACCCGCCCGCGCCGCTGGGCAGGATCACGAACTGCGGACATTGCCGGTTCACTTCGTCCTGGCCGACGTAGGTGGTGGTGATGGCGTCGCCCTCGCCCATGATCAGCCGTTTGACCGGCGCGGTGACGCGCACGAGTTCGCTGTCCAGCTGGACTTCGCGCTGCTGCAGGTCGGCGCTCACGGCGAGCCAGGCGAACACGACCAGCCCGGCGGCGTTCAGCCCGGTGAACAGCCACGTGAGCAGCCACCTCAGCCGGCGGAGGCGATCGGCCGCGGCGCCCTTCACCGGGCCGCGATCCGGTAGCCGCGGCCGCGGACGGTGTGGATGATCTCGGCCTCGCCCAGCTTCACCCGCAGACGGCGGATCACCACGTCGACCACATTGGACATCGGGTCGGTGCTCGTATCCCAGCAGTGCTCGATCAGCTCGTCGCGCCCGACGGCCTGATCCGGCCGGGAGAGCAGGTACTCCAGCACAGCGAACTCCTTGTCGCTCAAGGTGAGCAGCTTGCCGCCGCGGTGCACCTGCCGCCGGGCGCAGTCCATTTCGAGGTCCCCGTGCCGCAGCACCGACGGCCGCCCGCCGCCCGCGCGGCGGTACAGCGCGTGGACGCGGGCACTCATCTCGGCCACCGCGAACGGTTTCACGAGATAGTCGTCGCCGCCGTGCTCGAATCCGGCGACCCGGTCGGCGAGGCTGTCGCGCGCGGTCAGGAACAGCACCGGTACCGCCCAGCCCTCCTGGCGGCGGCGGTGGACGTAACCGATCGAATCGCCGTCGGGCAGCATCCGGTCGAACACCGCGCAGGCGAACCCGCCCACGGCCAGCTCGGCGTCGGCCTGCGCCAGGTCACCGGCCTCGCGGACGCTCAGGCCGCTCCCGTTCAGCTCGGCGGTGATCGCCACACGCAGGTCTTCGTCGTCCTCCACGACCAGCACGCGCGCCGCTGTCATCGGAACCTCAGGTACATGGCGCGATCGTAGGGACACACGAAGCAGGGGGGTGTGAGCATGGTGCTCTTCCAGGTCCTGGGGCCACTCGAGGTGTGTGGCCGCGACGGCGTCACGAGGCGGCCGGCCGGCGGGAAACCCGCCGCGGTGCTGGCCGCGCTCCTGGTGCAGCCTAACGCGTGGGTGGCGGTGGACCGGCTGATCGAGAACACGTGGCAGGAACAGGCCGCGCCGGCTTCGGCCGAAGCGAACTTGAAGACCTACATGTGGCAGCTGCGGCGGCTGCTGCCGGAGCACGACGGCCCGCGCATCGAGGGCCGGGCGGGGGCCTACCGGCTGCACGTCGGACCCGGTGAGCTGGACGCCGACTGTGCCGCGGCGCTGGCCGACGACGCCACGCGGGCCTTGGCCGAGGGAGCGCCGGGGACCGCGTTGAAGCTGGTGGAGCAGGCTTTGCGGCTGTGGCGGGGGCGGCCGTTCGAGGGACTGGACGTCCTCGCGGACGACGCCGTCGAGCGGCTCGACGAGCTGCACCGGCAGCTGCGGGAGTCGCTGGCCGACGCCCAGCTGGGGCTCGGCCGGACGGCCGAGGCGGTGGCCACGCTGCAGGCGCTGGCCACGGACGACCCGCTGCGCGAGGACGTCTGGGCGCGGCTGATGCGGGCCCAGCACGAGATGGGGCGGCCTGCGCAGGCACTGGCCACCTTCCACCGGGCGCGGCGGTCGCTGGCCGCCGAACTGGGGGTGCGCCCGGGTCCCGAGCTGATGAAGGCGTTCCGGGCGGTGCACGGCGGTGGGACACCGGACCGGCCGCGGCGCGAACTGCCGAGGGCGGTCGAACCGCTGGTGGGCCGGGGCCGGGAACTCGTGGCACTGGGCCGGGCCTTGACCGGATGCGCACCCGCCGTCGTCGTCAGCGGTGCGGCCGGGTCGGGCAAGACGGCGCTCGCGGTGGCCGTGGCGCATCGGATCAGCGAGCGCTTTCCCGATGGCCAGTTCTTCGTCGAGCTGCACGGCGGGTCCCGGCCACTGACCACCTCGGCGGTGCTGGAGCGGCTGTTGCGCGGCATCGGGTTCCCGCCCGCGCTGATCCCGTCCGATGTGGACGAACGGGCCGCACTGTGGCGCTCCGAAGTGGCCGGGCGGCGGCTCCTGCTGGTCTTCGACGACGCCGCGACCCGTGGCCAGGTCGAGGCCCTGCTGCCCGCGACCGGCCACAGCGCCGCCATCATCACGACGCGCGGGCACGACTTCTCGCTTGCCGGGGCCAGGACCGTCCACCTGGGAGCCGAGCGGGCGCGGTCCGGACAGTTGGAGCGTGTCGCATGACCACCATCCACTATGGACTCAATCAGCGTCACCTTTCGCTTCTGGGTGGCCGATCCCCGCATGAGGGGATCGACGTCACGATTTCGGCGGCGACCCGCGAGGTGCTCGTCGCGGTGGTGCTGACCGGCACGACCGCGCGGGTGACGGCGTTCCGCGATGCCGACCGCGACAACCTGCGGCGTGGCGTGCGTTACCGGGTACTCGCACCGGCGCGGGCGAGGACCATCCCGGACGTCGCCGGACAACTGGACGCGTTCGTCCGCCAGGGCGCCGAAATCCGCACCGTGGCCGCCGTACCGATGGCCGCGCTCGTCGTCGACGGCGGGCTCGCGCTGCTGCCGGGCGAGCAGCGCGGAGACGGCCACCACGAACTCACCGCGTTCCGCCTGCCCGGTGTGGTCCGCTCCGTGGCCGAGCTGTTCGAACGGCTGTGGCGCACCGGCACGCCGTTCACGGCGGGAACACCGCGCTCTTCCGGGCCCGGGCCGACCGGGCGGGAGCTGGACCTGCTGGAGCTGCTCGTGAACGGCCACACCGACGAATCCGCCGCGGCCCGGCTGGGCGTCTCCGTCCGGACCGTCCGGAGGATGGTGGCCGAGCTGATGAACCGGCTCGGCGCGCGCAGCCGGTTCCAGGCCGGCGCGAAGGCCGCCGACCGAGGCTGGCTGCTGGAGCGGGCGGGGTGAGGCCCCGGGCGCGTCACGCTACGGTCGAGGTGTGCGCGTACTGGTCACCGAGGACGACGAGGATCTCCGCTTGGCCGTCGAAGCGTCACTTCGCGGCTCCGGGTTCGCCGTCGACGTCGCCAAGGACCTCCCCGACGCCGACGAGGCGCTGAGCGTCAACGCCTACGACTGCGTCGTGCTCGACCGGATGCTGCCCGCCGGGGATTCCCTCGGCTACGTCAGCGAACGCCGCCGGGACGGCTGGGACGTCCCGGTGCTGTTCCTGACCGCGCGGGACACGGTCGCCGACCGGATCGCCGGGCTGGCCTGGGCCGACGACTATCTGGTCAAACCCTTCGCGATGGCCGAACTCATCGCGCGAGTGCGCAGCCTGTGCCGCCGCGGCGACCCCGGGGCGCCGCCGGTACTGAACTTCCTCGACCTCGAACTGGACGTCGGCAGGCACGAGGCGCGACGCGGCGGCGTCACTTTGGCGTTGACCGGTAAGGAATTCGCGGTCCTGCACCGGCTGATGACCACGGCAGGCGAGCCCGTCCGGCGCCGCGACCTGATGGACGCCGGCTGGGACGAACAGGTGCCCCCGGCGCCCAACGTGCTCGAGGTGCTGATCGCGCAGCTGCGGCACAAGCTCGGCAGACCGCCGGTGATCCACACCGTCCGCGGTGTCGGGTACGTCCTGCGTGGGTGAGAGCCCCCGTAACGGTCGTGAGCGGTAAGTGCCGTTCTATAGAGGGGTAAGGCAAACGTGGCGTGATCGGGTCGCTGCCGTGAAGGTCCCCCTTGTCTGCCCTCACGGTAGCGAAGAGGGCTTTCACTACCGTGTGCCCGGTGAAGGGTTCCCCGAGGAGGCGGGACACGCCTCGCGACTGTCCATAAGGGACGGTTTCCGGCGACTCGGTGTCCGGTTGATGTCGATCTGTGCGGTCCTGGGCGGGGTCGTGAGTGGCAATGAGGGTTAGAACCCTATTTGCCACTCACGACCACCTCGCTAGACCGGGCAAACTACTCAAGTCGGACATTGATCGCCGGGAAAGTGTCCCTTGTGGACACCCGTGGTCACGGCCCGGCTTCCGTCAGCCAGTCCGGACCCGCACCGGGACGCGCCACATTTGGCTTACCCCTCAATAACGGCACGTACCACTCACGACCAATGCCGCGCTCAGCCGACGGCGCCACACCTCGATGAGGACGGTGCCGATCACGGTCGGCGCGAGCCACGGGATCAGTTCGGCGGGGCCGCTGACCGGTCCGTCCACCACGAGCGCGACCACGATCAGCGCGGTGACCAGTGCAATGTACGAGCCGCCCTGACCGTGCACGTAGCCATGGATCCAGGCCCGGTGACGACGTCTCGCCGACACTTTGGCGAGTACGGCCAGGCCATAGGTCAGCACGGAGACCGGCACCAGCCACCACAGGTCGGTACGGCGTTCGATCACCAGCCCTGTCGCGGAGAGGCAGATGAGGAGGACCATCGCGCGATACCAGGCACTGATGACGCCGGTGGAACGCTCGGCGGAGACGAAGCGCCGGACGTCCTGACGCATGGCCACCGGGCCGAGCAGCAAGCCGACGGTGCCGGTGGCGATATGGATGACCAGCAGGGCGAGGTGGACCATGCGCTTCACCTTTCGCGACCGGCATACCGGCAGCCGTGACTTGTCTCACTAAGTTAGCATGTTAAGGTTGTTCGTGCCGCAGGATTTGAGCTTCGATCTGCATGCGTTGACGGCCCGGCTGGACCGGTCGGCCGACCGGATATTGCGGGCCGAGCACGGACTCTCGTACCGCCGGTTCCGGATGTTGCTGATCGTGGGCAAACTGGGCGAGGCCACCCAGCGGGCGGTGTCCGAGGAACTGGGTGTCTCGGAACCGTCGGCGAGCCGGATGACCGGCGTGCTCGCCCGCATGGGCCTGCTCGACGCGCGACCGGATCCGGCAGGCGGGAACCGGCGCCGGTTGAGCCTCACGGTCGAAGGCGAGCAGATGGTCGAGCAGTGCCGCGCCTTGCTGGAGCGCCGGTTCCGCGGCCTGGTGCGACGCAGTGGCGTGTCCTACGCCGATTACGCTCGCAGCACGCGTCTCCTCTTGGACGCGTTGAACACCCCACCGGGGCTCGACAGGGACAAGTGACGGGCCGGGGGTTGGACGTTCTTTCGGTCTCCCTGTTGACATCCGCACCAATGGACGGGAAGGATCTACGCCCACAACTGAAGACGAAGTCAGCGCCGTGGTGGCAGGTGGGTGCGCTGGCGTGTTCGTGCAGGCCGCGAACACGTCCAACACACCCAGGAGGTCAAGTGTCCCACCATGATCCCGACGTCATCGTCGTCGGCGCCGGTATGGCCGGTCTCGTCTGCGCCGATCGTCTCCGTGCTCGCGGAGCCGAAGTTCTTCTCCTTGAAGCCTGTCCTCAAGTCGGTGGCCGCACGGCCGGAATCGAGCTCGACGGCGAGATCGTCGACCTCGGTGGCCAGTTCATCGGACCGGGCCAAGACCGGGTGTACGCGTTGGCCGCGGAACTCGGGGTGGCCACCGTACCGACTTACACGGACGGCGAAAACCTGCTGCAGACCGAGACGGGACGGTTACGACGGTTTCGGGGCATGGTGCCGAAACTCGGCCCGGTGACGCTGCTCGACGTCGCGCAAGCCCAGTCCCGCCTGGACAGGCTCGCCCGCGCCATCGACACCCGGACACCTTGGCGCAGCCCGAACGCACTGGCGCTCGACGGGCAGACCCTGCGTTCTTGGATCGACCGCACAGCGAGGACCCGGGGCGGGCGACGGTTCCTCACCCTTGCCTGCCAAGCGATCTGGGCCTGTGAACCGAGCGAACTGTCGCTGCTGCACGCCCTCTTCTACGTGAAGTCCGGAGGCGACCTGTCGGCGTTGACCGACGTCGAGGGCGGCGCGCAGCAAGACCGGCTGGACGGCGGCGCGTACGGCCTGGCCACCAAGCTCGCCGATCGGCTGGGCGGCGCCTTGCGGCTCGACGCGCCGGTCCGGCGGATCGAGCAGGACGGTTCCGGTGTCGTGGTCACCGTCGACGACGGCACCGCATGGCGGGCGGGCCGGGTGGTGGTCGCGGTCCCTCCCCCGCTCGCGTCCCGGATCGTCTACCACCCGCCGTTACCGGCCGCACGCGACAACCTGCTGCAACGACTCCCCATGGGCAGCGTGATCAAATACGTCGCCACCTATCCGGAACCGTTCTGGCGATCGGCGGGCCTCACCGGCGCCGCCCTCAGTCTGCGCGCCCCGATCGCACTCACCGTCGACAGCAGCCCACCCTCCGGCCGGCGCGGCGTACTGCTCGCCTTCGTCAACGGCGCGGCCGCCCGAGACCTCGCCGCCCGCTCTCCCGGTGACCGCCGGGCGATCCTCCTCGGCGCGCTGGCGCGTCTGTTCGGCCCGCGGGCCGCCACCCCCTCGAACTTCGTCGAACGGGACTGGAATCAGGAACCGTTCGCCCGTGGTGGCTACTCGGCCGTGTTCCCGCCGGGCGCGTGGACGCGCGCCGGCTCCGCACTACGCGCTCCCGTCGGCCGGATCCATTGGGCCGGAACGGAAACCTCGGCGCGCTGGTACGGCTACATCGACGGCGCGGTGCGCTCGGGCGAAGCCGCGGCGGACGCGGTCGCGGTGGACGCGGGCGACGCCGGCTGACTTCGCGCCGCGAGATGATCTTGGAGTGTGGCGTGCCGGAATTGGTAGACCGGGCCCACTGTTCTGAGGATGTGCCGTGAACGCGCGTCCTCGAGGAACCGCACGAGCCGGAAGGGGGTCCGGTACCGGACCGTGAGGTAGAGCTGGCCACAGGCGGCTCGCATCGTCTTCGACAGGGCCGTCCACACCGCGACGGCGATGGCCGTCCCGATGAACGCCCCCATGGCGCCTTCTTCCAGCACGCTATCGGCGCCGCCGATCACTCCCCCGATCAGCCCGAAAACGAGCGCGCCCGCCGACGCGAAGGTCAAGATCAGAAAGGGGGCGGTCGCCACTTCGGCGTGCCAGAGTTTCACCGGACTGGGCGGGTTTACGTCGTTTCGTCCTTGCTGAGCCAGCTGATCGAGAAGGCCGACCGTCAAGCCGCCGACGAGGCCGACCGGCAGGCACACCCCGAGTCCCCCGACATAGCCGGACGCGAAACCCCCGGCGAATCCTCCTTGAGAGCCAGCCACGAGCCCGAACCCCAGGCCGAGACCGAGGCCGAGCAGGATGCCTCGCCGGAGGTTCCGGGATTTGAACGAGCCCCCCAGCGTGAGGGGATATCTGGCCGCGGGCGCCAAGAACTTCGCCGCGAGGCCGATCCCGGCGACGGCGCCGAGCGTGACCCAGACGAGGTCGCCCGCCAGTACCGCGATCAGCGCCGCCGCGGCCAGGATCGCGGGAATCGTGAAGAGCACCGTCGGGATCGCGGAAACCAGTCGGCCGGACAACGGCGACCACGCGATCATCCCCCACCAGGTGAAGTCTCGGGTGCTGTCTCGGTGGAGTCTGCTCGCGATGACCCCGAGGGTGCGCCGCACCGTCGCCGGCTTGTATGGAGACGGTTTCTGTGCGGGACGGCTGGTGTAGGCGGCCGCGACAGCCTGGTCGAGAAGGTGCTGGGTGATCGTCCGCGAGTCCGCGAAGCGTTCGGTGTCGAGCAGCTCGTCGACGGTGGCGTCCAGGTTTCCCAGCGGCGGGTAGATGTCGTGCAGAAGGCTCGCCCACAACGGGCTGCTCAGCACCGACGCCAGCGGACCGGGGCGCTTTTCCTTGACCGTCGCGGCGATCGACTTCCACGCGGAGGGTGCCGGAGCGGCGAGCGGGTCGAGCAGATAGCGGACGGTGGCCGCGGGCGTCGACGGTTCCAGCCGCACCGCGACCGCGCCGACGAGCAGGTGCTGTCGCGCCGCGTCGGCCATCTCCTTCGTGCGGCTGAGCAGGATCAAGCGGAACGTCGCCTGCTCGCTGAGCACACGCAGCGCGGTCGGCCGCAGGTGCTCCGGGATCTCGTCGAGCCCGTCGAGGATGACGGTGATGTGCCCCTGCAGCAAAGCCCGCGCGTGACGCGCACCCGCCCGGCCGCGGAGCATGGGCACCAGCGTCAGCCTGCTGACCAGCCAGTCCATGACCGGAGTGGATTCCGGATCCCAGCCGTGCAGGGTGAGGATCACCGGAACCGGGATTCTCCGGCGGTCGTGGGCGTCGGCGGCGGCGTCCCGGTGGCGCAGGGCGTCCAGTTGCAGCAGCACGGCGGTCGAGCTCTTGCCCGATCCCGGTGGTCCGACGAGGATCAAGCGTCCCGACGGAAGGGCGCCGTAGATTCTGTGCAGCTTGTCGCGGTTGCCCATCCGAAGGTCCGCCGAGGTGATGGTGTCCAGACCTGGCAACGGCGGGAACCACGCTCCCGCGCCACGGGGTGCCGTCGCGCCCGCGACACTGCCGGTGATCCCCTTGGAGACGCCTGTCCACTTGAGCGGCAGTGGCAGAGGTTGCATCAGGCCGCGTTCCATCGCCGCCGTCATGGCCTGAGCGCGCATTGCCGCCGCGAACCGGTCCGACAATTCGTCGAGTCCCACGGACGACGGCGGGAGAATCGTCCTCCACAGCGCGGCGACACTGACCGCGAGCCCCACCGCGGCGAGGACGAATTGTCCGTAGGTGGCGGCGGTGCTCCGGGAGTCCGAGGGCAGGAAGGCGACCTGGACCACCCACCACACCAGCGCCACGGCGAGCAACCCGAGGCCGAACAGCAAACTTTGTCGCCTTCTCACTGCCATAGCATCGGAACGCGACCACGCGGCATCACAAACAGACCGCCTGCTCACTCGAATGGCCCAAGCCCGGCCGTCTCGACACGTCGTCGGCGATGCGCGAGACGGCGAACGACGTGACAGTGCGCTGACAGCGGATCTTGCTAGAACATCCCGGTCAAGCATCATCAGACTGGGGTGAAATATGCGAAGGATGGCAATCGGCGCGTTGGCCGCGCTGATCGCGAGTGGTGCGGGTGTGCTGGTTTCGGCGCCCGCGCAGGCAGGCCAGCTCAACGGTGTCTGCGAAGACAGCGAGTTCTGCGTGTATCGGGACGCGTACCTCAGCGGAGGTGTCGCGGATTACGAGTGGGGCGCCCGTGACTACTCGCAGTGGACTTTCTATGGTTCCAGCACGACGGTGAACGACAATGTGTCCTCGGTCAAGAACGAGGGCAACATCCTCCGGGTGCGGATCTGGGAGCACGCCAACTACAGCGGAAGGCTGCTCGACGTCATCAACCAGAACACCGAGAAGTGGACCCTGCCCGGCTACGACAACACGGCCAGTTCTCACGAGTTCTTCACCGGATAACGGAAACCGTCGTAGTGGTGCCTGCTCACCGGCGACGGCGGGCAGGCACCGGGGGGATGAACCATGTCGCGTAGCTGGTCTTTGTCGCTTCTCGTGGGTGCGGTGTTGTCGTGTGCGGGTTGTTCCGCCTCCGCCGGGAGTTCACAGCCGGTGGAGCCCGTACCCGCACGGGTGGACACCGCCGATCTCGCGAAGTTCGCGCTGCCGTTGGACGCCTATTCGCCGACGCGGGCGGAGAATGCGGCCATCGGCAAGGCGCGGAACACCGCGTTCAAGAACTGCATGCTCGGGTTCGGTTTCGACCTCGGTCCACTGCCGGACGCGCCGCCGGAGAACGCCGGGGTGAACGAATTCCGGTACGGCCTCACCGACGAGGCCAAGGCGAAGGCCTCCGGTTACACCGTGCCCCCGCAACCCAAGCCTCCGCAGCCGGAAATCCCGCCTGAGGGGCGTCCGATCGCCTCCGGTAAAGGTGAGCGCACCTACCAGGGAAAACCCGTTCCCGAGGGCGGCTGTCAGGGCGAAGCGCGGCGCAAGCTCTCGGAAGGTGCGGCCCACGACGAGAAACTGGTCCTGCGGCTCGGTGAGGAGGCGGGGAAGCAGGCGGAGGCCGACAGCCGGGTGAAGGCGGCCTTCCGAGCTTGGAGCGCGTGCATGGCGCGAGCCGGATTCGACTACACCGATCCGTGGCAGCCCAACGACAATCCCGAGTTCCAGGGACTGGAAGCGAACGCCAGGGAAATCGCGACGGCGACCGCGGACGTGCGATGCAAACGCGAGGTGAACCTCGTCGGCATCTGGGCCTCCGTGGAGACCGCCTACCAGGAACGGAAGATCGGCGAAAACGCCGGTGCACTGCAAAACGTGAAGGCGGCGATTCGCGTCATGCTCGGAAACGCGGCCAGGATCACCAACGGCTGACGGGCCTAGATGAACACCACCGAACGGAAGGTGACGAGATCCGAACCCTGGCCGCTCGGGCGCAGGCTGAAGGAAGGAATCCCCGCACAGCCGCTCTCGTCATACACCTTCGCGATACTCTCGGTCCAGTTCTCCGGCCGGAAGGCGGAACCGGTGCCCGCCGCGACTTCCGGGATCTCGATGCACTCACCTTCGGGCGGATCGACCAGGGAGCCCGCCTGGAGTTCCTGCTGATCGTCGTAGTAGCGATAGAGGAATTCTTGCTCGTCCGCGGACGCGGTGCCGGCCGGCGTCGAGGCCAGGGCGAGAACACTCGCGAGGGCGACGCGAATTGTGTGTGAGCGCATCGGGGAGATCCGTTCTGGTCGTGGCCTGGACCTGATGGAGACTGCTCGGTTTCCGGCCGGAATGAATCGATCTCCACCCATTCGCGTAGCCTTGGGCCCCGCTCCGGGTGATTGCGCTCATGCCCTGCGGGTTGCTGGATCAAACGCCTGCGCCATCGGGGCGGGGCCGTGCACTGCGGCACATCGCTGGATCAGGACACGCGCCTCCGGGTGCCGCCCGAACGTCTGAAGGCGCTTCCGCAAATCCTCCAACGCGGCTGTGACGCGGCCGGAACGCAGACCTGGGTACACATCGAGAAAGCGATGCGTCACGGTGCAGGCTCTGCTGAGCAGACCGAGGTCCAGTTGCCGTTCGGCGAGTTCGGCCAGTGTCAGTGCCAGCGAGCGGCGCTCACCGGGTGGATAGTGGCGCAGCGCTCGGCGAAGCGCCGTGACCGCTCCCGCGATGTCGCCGTCGAACACGTGAATCGACGCGGCGTGATAGTTCAGCTCGCCCCGGTTGTACGAGCCGAAGACCGGTCTCGCCCCGGTCGCCCGGCGGAGGTTCTCCCGAGCGCGTTGGTGAGCGGCGAGCGCGGCCTGGCTCCGGCCGAGGACGGCGTAGCTCAGCGACACCTGTGCGTGCAGGAAGGCACTGGTGTGCGGCTCGACATGACGATCCCCCACCGTGAGCGCCGCGAGGGCCAGGCCCAACGCGGCGGTTCCGTGCCCGAGGTGACAGGCCTGCAGACTGAGCGCCCGGAGCACGATCGCGTACCGGACCGGGTCCAGGATCAGGACCGCGAGATCGAGCGCGATCCGGTAGTACTGCTGCCCCAGCCCGTGCTCGTTGCTGTCGAAACAAGCGAATCCCGTCAGCAACGTCAGGTCGAGAACGGACCCCAGAAGCTCGTGGTGATCGGCATCGCTGTTCCCGCCCGCCAGCTGCGGGAGAATGTCGTCGGCGAGGTAGGTGGTCAGCGCGGTCCTCGCGTGGCCACTGCCGAACTGATGATTGGCCGCGGCGAAGACCCGCACCATGTGCTGCGCCATGCCGACCGTGCCGGATGTCCGCCAAGTCGGTCGATCGTGACGGCGGTCCTCCGCTGCCCGCTCCGGCCACATCGGTACCGCCAGCACGTCGAGCCGGTACACGGAACGTGCGAGCCTGCCGCGGCCCACGACGCTCAGATCGGTCCGGACGAGATCGGCGAGCACGGTCAGCGCGCCGGCCGACCCGGCGGCCTCCTCCTCGGCCATGGTCACCGCGAAACCGAGTTCGGTGCGGGTGACCGGCCTGCCGAGCCTGCGGGTCAGCACCTCGGCGATCAGCAGCACCACCTCGGCCCGTGGGCAACTTCCCGAGAGCCAGTGCGCGACAGCGGTGCGGTCGTAGCGCAACCGCAAGCCGGATTCCGCGCCTGCCATGTTCACCGTGCGCGCCAGATTGTCGTAACTCCACTGGGCGGTGGTCAACAGTGCGCGGAGCCGGTCATTGCGGGCACGGCGCGGCATGATGTCTCCTCACAGGGTCCGGGTGAAGCGCTGCCGATGTTCAGCACTGCGACGATCAGAGTGCTCAAACCGGTATTCGAGCTGCCGCAATGGTCGCGCCTGTTTCGCGCGGAGCAGCACTCTTCCCAAAACGACAAATGTCGCGAACCTGTGTCCCGTTATCCTCCTTCGTGATGAGGCCAACGATCAAACGTTAGGCCACCATCGCCGGTTTCACGTAGAAGGATTCTTGGCTTCACCCGAATGAACCGGGCCGACCACGCGGTGAGAGCAACGTCGGATCAGGTCGTGCTCCATGCCGTCGAGCATCCGGCCGTTCAACACAATCAACGCCAAGGTGAACACCGCGCTTATGCCACGAAACGCCCACGATGTACTACGGAGTCCTGCCGCGCAGACCCGGCCGACAAGGAGCCGCCATGGAACGCGTCGTGTTCGATCTGCCTTTTCCCGCGGCTGAGCTGCCGGTCTTGACCGAAGCCGCACAGTGGCATCGTCGTTGGCTGGTGGACTCCGGCCTGCTGGACAGCCCGGCCGCTGTCGACCGCGTGATGTCCTGGGCTCCGCATCGGTGCGCGGCACATTTCCACCCGTACGCGCGCGGTCCCGAACTACTGCTGGCCACCGACTTCTACGGCTGGATGATGGCGGCCGACGGGCAGTTCGACGGTCCGCTCGCCGACCGCCCGGATCACGTACGCCGGCTCATTCGGCGCCATGTCGCCATTCTCGAGGCCGATGGCCGCTCACCGTTGTCTCCAGCGGAGAAAGCCTTCACCGATGTCTGGGAGCGGTTGATCGAGGGAATGAGTCCGGCTTGGCGGGCCCGCGCCGCCGCCTGCTTCACCTGATTTCTGCAAAGCTACATCGAGGAGGCGGCCAATCGCCGGAACGAAGCGATCCTGCGCCCCGAAACCTATCTTGATCTCCGGATCCGGACCGGGGCCACGGACATCATCATGATGCCGGCGGAGCGGATCAACGACTGCGAACTCCCCCGACGTGTGGCCGGCCATGACACCGTCCGGCGGCTTTGCCACCTCTCCACCCAGGTGATCGATGTCGTCCAGGACGTGCTGTCACTCGACAAGGAGGTCGCCGACGGCGACCTGCACAACATCGTCTTGGTCCTGTGCCGGCACCATGGCTGGGAAACAAGGCAGGCGGTGGACCACTGCCGGACGATGGTCCAGGACTGGACCGACTCGTTCGTCGTACTGCAGCGCTCCCTGCCCGCGGTGCGCGCTGAACTCGACCTCTCCGACACGGAGTGGGCGCGGCTGTGCCGGTACGCCGGAGCACTGCGAGCGTGCATGCGCGGCAATCACGACTGGTGCGGCGAATCGCCGCGCTACGCACCTGACGCGGGTCAAGGCCGCCCATACGTCGGCTACTTGGAAGGTCTCGCCCGCGCATACGAACTGCCCGGCTCCGAACTCCCCCGTGATCGCGGCGGGCGATGAGGTGCGCGAGACCCACCAGGCCCTCCAGCACGGTCAGGGCACGGTCCGCAGACCGGCGAGCGCCTCGGCGAGGGCCATATCGGCCTGGGACCGCGTCCGGTCGCCGTCCATCACGTCATCGTCCGGAAGCGACTCGTGCTCCTTCCCGCCGAAACGAGCTGCTAAGTGCTCCGGGATGTCATGAGGGGTCCCCATAGGACGCAAGAGAGCAAGGGACCTTTGCTATCGCCCCAGGATCAGGCAGCGCTCTGATGGTCGGCGAAGTCGCGATTAACCAACTCCGGGCTCATCGGGAAATATTTCCAGCACCCCATCGGTTGATGCGCCGTCACACCGATGGACCAGTCATGAACTCGGCGGTAACGACTAGGCTTTTCGTCTCAAGGCGAACGAGCTACGCGGCGACGGCCCGCGGGCTCGGCAGAACAGGCGATATTTCGGGGAATTCCGAACTCGATTCGCAGATCCACGGCGCCACCAGGAGGATCCGTTGGGGCATCACCCGGTGGTGGACCTGCCGTACCCTGATCGGCCTCGGACGAAAAGCGGAATCGGCGCGGGCGGCCGGTCGAGGACACGGAGATCAAGGGGTCGAGCTTCATGACCAGGCCACTACCTTCCGACGGTCAGGAGCGGCCCGCCGGAACGCGGCCTCTCGCGTCACGGCGGGAGCGCGTCAAGGTCGCGCGGAAATGGGCCTATCTCCTCAGCAGCACCATTTACCTCCCCCTTTCGCACGACCAGATCGAACGAGAGTTGCTCGGCTTGCTCGATCGGCTGCTCGAGGCGGTGGCCGGGGACCGGCCCGACACCGAGAGCGCGGCGGAGGTCGGCGCCGAACTGGTCCGGCTGCACTGTGTCGGCAAAACGAGCCTGCAGTGCACGGTGGACGTGCTCGCCGCCGCATTGCTGGCGCCGTCGGATCCGCGCCCCGCCGATCGGTTCCCAGAGCGCGTCGCCAGGTTGCTCGGCGCACTCGCGTCCGGTTACGTGGAGGCGATCCGTTCCGAGGCCGTCGAGCAGCGGGACACGAGCGATCAGGCGTTGCTGAACGCGGTCCGGGAGTCGCAGCGTGAGTGGCGGGCCAGTGAGGCCCAGCTGGACGAGATCTTCCTCGGTTCGCCGAGCGGGATCGCGGTCACCGGGCCCGATGGGGAACTCGTCCGCACGAATCCCGCCCTGCACCGGATCCTGGACCGGGCGTCGAACGAGGTCGCGGGCGGCAACCTGTTCGAGTTCGTCCACGAGACGGATCGGCGGCTCCTGTGGGACGGCTACCGCGATCTCCGGGACGGCAAGATCGACAGGCTGCGATCGCGCCCGCGCTTCGTCACCAAGGACGGCGACCTGTTCCAGGCCACGCTGACCGCTTCGCTCTTACGCGGTGCACAAGGCTACGTCACGATCGTGGCCGACGAAGCGGAGCTGATGCTTCTGCAGAACCAGCTGCGGCACCAGTTGCTGCACGACATGCTCACCGGCCTGCCGAACCGGCAGTTCTTCAGCACGCACCTCGAACACGTGCTGCACCAGCCGAATCCGGCGACGCTGTACCACGTCGATCTCGACGGATTGTCGCTGGTCACCGATGGTCTCGGCAGAAAGACCGGAGACAGCCTGCTGCGGACCGCCGCGGACCGGCTCAGATCCGTGGTGGCGGGCGAGAACGCGATGGTCGCCCGGTTCGAGAGCGGCAAGTTCGGCATCCTGATCGAGAATTCGGCGAACACGCCGGACGTCGTCACGATGATCGAGCGGATCGACGAGACGCTGACCGAGCCGGTCTACATCGACGGCAAGGGCCTGGCGGTGACGGCGAGTTTCGGCGTGGTCGAAGACCTTCCCCGCACCGTCGAACCAGCCGAGTTGCTGCGTTCGGCGGATCTGGCGCTGCGGCGGGCCAAGAGCAAGGGGCCCGGCCGGTGGGTACGGTACGACCCGACACGGGACGGCCGGGCCAGGGAGACCATCGGCCTGGTGGCCACCATGCCCGGCGCTTGGGAGAACGGCGAGCTGGGCATCGCCTACGAGCCGCTGACACGTCTGGCCGACGGTGAGATCGTCGGGGCCGAAGCGCGGCTGAGGTGGGAACACCCTGAGCTGGGCCTGCTGCCCAGGGAACGCTACCTCGAACTCGCCGAGCACACCGCGCTGATCGGCGCGCTCGGCGCGTGGCTGGTCAAGCGTGGCTGGACGGACGTCGCGGGCGGCGCGGACCTGCCGCTGCTGGTCCCGCTCACACCGAACCAGCTGGCCGATCCCCGGCCCGCCGAGGCGATCCGGGGAATTCTCGACAGCGCCGCGCCGGCCCCCGACCGATTGTGGCTCGGCCTGCCGTCCGGGGCACTGCTCGTGGGCGGGCACGAGATCGCCGACAACGCGCGCGTGCTCGCCGGCCTGGGAATCAGCTTGGTACTGCTCGACTTCGGCGTGACACCAGGCGAGTTGGCGCTGCTGGAGGACCTCCCGGTCCACGCCGTACGCCTCGGCTCCCGTCTCGTACGGCACGCCGTCGATGAGGATTCGCTCGTCCTCGCCGGGGCGAAGACCATGATCGCACTGGTCCGTCAGGCCGGGATCACTGTGCTCGCCGGTGATCTGGAAACCGGCGAGCAGGCACGGTGGTGGCAGCGAGCGGGTGTCGAGCTGGGGACGGGCCCGCTTTTCACCGGCGGCAAGGGCCCCGCGACCGACATCGGATCCCTCATCGGCGGTGGACGGGCCGGTCCGCCACAAGGCCGGTGAAGTCGTGTGTCCTGAGTGGACAGTCACCCGGCGTTCCGCTTCAGGGTTTGCGTGCCATTCCGGCGTAGAGGACTTGGTTCAGCTTCGGGTCCTCGGCGATGTCGCCGGGCCCGGCGGGGCGCCAGGTGCCGCAGCCGACCAGGCCGGGTTCGAGCAGTTCGAGGTCGCCGAACATGGTGAGCACCTCTTCGTAGGGGCGTGACGTGACCTGGTCGCCGCCCCTTGTCGCGATCCTGAGTGCTTCCCGGACCTGGTAGGGCAGGTAGTCCTCGGTGATGTGCGTGATCGCCAGGTAGCTTTCGGGAGCCATCGCGTCGATGTAGTGGCGCATGAGGCCGGCCGGGTCGTATTCGTCCGGGATCCAGTGCAGCATGCACAGGAAGAGCATGCCGATCGGCTCGTCGAGATCCAGCTGCCGACGCAGCTGAGGATCGCCGAAGATGCGTGAGGGGTCACGGGCGTCGGCCTTCAGCGCGGTGGCGCGGTCGTTGCCGTCGAGGATCAATTGGCTGTGCGCGACCGCGACGGGGTCGTGATCCACATACACCACCCGGCATTCCGGGTTGGCGTCCTGCGCGATCTCGTGCACGTTGCCGACGGTCGGCACACCCGAACCGATGTCGAGGAACTGGCGGATGCCCTGGTCGATCATGAACCGGACAGCCCGCCGGAGGAACGCGCGGTTGAGCCTCGCCACCCCTCGCGCGTGGGGCATGAACTGCTCGGCCCGCGTGGCGGCCTCGCGGTCGACCGCGAAGTTGTGGCCGCCGCCCAGCATGTAGTCGTAGATCCGGGCGGCGCTGGGGACCGTGTCGTCGGTGCCCGGCGGGACCCAGTCCGGCCGTCGCGTCAGTGTCAACACCCCAATCCGATCGCTTTTCCTCGGGAGGCCGCCGAGCTTACCCAGTCCGGCGCGGTGATCGGGCCGCGGCCGCGTAGTCACCTGATCGAGTGCTATGGGCCGCCGCCGAATGGCGCTAGCGTGTTCTGTTCCCTTCCGCGTCGGCGATGGAGTGCGGATGCCTGTACCGGTTGCGCCCGGTCGATGGCCGTTGCTCGGACACACTCCGGCGATGCTCCGGCGTCGCTTCGGATTCACGTCGACGCTGTACGCCCGCGGTGACGTGGTGCGGATCTACCTCGGCCCGATGGAAACGTATTTCGTGACCAGCCCGGAATTGACGTACCGGGTACTGGTCACCGACGGCAGCGATTTCCGCAAGGGCGCGATGTTCGAGAAGTTCCGCCCGTTCGTCGGCAACGGACTCGCTCTCTCCGACGGTGTTCTCCACCGGCGGCAGCGCCGGTTGATGCAACCCTCCTTCCACCACGCCAGCATCGCGGGGTACGCCGAGATCATGACGAGCGCGGCCGCCGAACTGGTCAGCTCGTGGAGGCCGGGCGAGGTGCGCGAGGTGGACCACGACATGCAGGCACTCGCGGTCGCCATCGTCGGTGAGGCGCTGTTCTCGACCGAACTGGGCAAGGCCGCGATCGAGGAGGCCCGCCGGTCGATCCCGGTCATCCTCAAGTACGGGATGATCCGCGTGCTCTCGCCCGCTTTTGTGGAAAAGCTTCCCATTCCGGCCAACCGGCGGTTCGACGGAGCCATCCATCGCATGCGCACGATCGTCGAAGAACTCATCGACAACTGGCGTGCCGAGCAGCCCGGCCGGAGCGACCTGCTGTCCATGCTGCTGCTGGCCAGGGACGCCGAAACCGGGGAGGGGATGACCGACGAGCAGGTGCGCGACGAGGTCATCACCCTGCTCACCGCGGGGATCGAGACCAGTGCGCTGGCGTTGTCCTGGCTGTTCCACGAAATCGCCCGCCACCCCGAGGTCGAACAGAAGCTCCACGACGAGATCGACGAGGTGCTCGGCGGCAGGCAGGCCACCGCCGAAGACGTGCCACGACTGGTCTACACGCGGCAGGTCATCACCGAGGTTCTGCGGATGTATCCACTGTGGATCCTCATGCGCCGCGTCACCACGGAAGTCGATCTCGGCGGTGTGCGCCTGCCACCGGGCACCGAGGTGATCATCAGCCCGCACGCCATGCATTTCGATCCGAGGTTCCACGACCACCCCGGACGGTTCGACCCGGACCGCTGGGCGGGCGGGCGAGCCAAGGAGCTGCCCCGCGGGGCCTACATCCCGTTCGGCGCGGGTGCCCACCAATGCATCGGGAATTCCTTCGCCCTGACCGAAATCGCGATCGTCGTGGCCACGATCGCCGCCGCGTGGCGGCTGATTCCCGTCCCGGGCAAGCCGATCCGGGTGAAATACACGACCACCGCGTATCCGAGCAGGATGCCGATGACAGCGGTCCCACGCTTCCCATGATCGACGGAACACTATTCCAGTGGAGGTTTGTTTCATGCCTTGGCGTCACAGCAGAGCGAATCGCCGTCCGCTGCGTCGTGCCGGCGCGGTGTTGTTCGCCATCCTGCTGGCCGGGTCACTCCCGGCGCCCGCGCAGGCTCAGCCCGATGCGGCGTCCTGCCAGGACGTGACCATCCCGGTGTGGCTGGACGCACTGCTTCCCCAGCTCGTGCACGGGACATTGTGCGCACCACCGCAAGGCGCGCGAACCGTCCAGGTGCTGGTTCCCGGTGCCACCTACAACAATGTGTACTGGGACGCCGCGCTCGCGCCGGAAACCCGTTCGTTCCGGCTCGCGATGAACAAGGCCGGTTACGCCACCCTCGCCCTCGACCGGCTCGGCACCGGCGCCAGCTCCAAACCGCCCAGCGCACTGCTGACCGCGTTCACCGAAGCCGACGTCGTACACCAAGTGATCCAAGCGATCCGGCACGGCGACGTCGGCCCGCGGTTCGACAAGGTGATTCTCGGCGGACACTCGCTCGGCTCCGCCATCACCGTGCTGGAAGCAGGCACCTACCACGACGTGGACGGCGTGCTGATCACCGGACTGGCACACCACATCAATCCTCCCGGCGCCCTGATCATCTTCGGCTCGTTCATTCCCGTCGCACTCGACCCGAAACTGTCGCGGCTGGGGCTCGACCCCACCTACCTGACCACCCAGCCAGGCACCCGGTACACGGCATTCCACGCCCCCGGACCCGACGTCCCCGAGATGACCGCCTACGACGAGGCCAGCAAGGACGTCGTCGCCCCAGGCGAACTGCTCGACGCCGCCGCCCTCGCCACCGTGCTCCCGTACAGCTGGCGGATCACGGTGCCGGTGCTGGTCGTCCTCGGCGGCGGGGACGCCGGGCTCTGCGGCCCGCTCGCGACCGACTGCACCTCCTCGGAAGGTCTGCTCCGGTCCGAGGCGCCGTACTACTCCGCGGCGGCACGACTGCGGACCTACGTCCTGCCCGGCTACGGCCATTCGATCAACTACGCACCCAACGCACCCGACTACCACCGAGCCGTCACACAGTGGGCAGGCACCATGGGACTGTCCGGGTGATGGCGGGGCCCGGCTGACTGCGGGTCGTGAGTGTTGAGTGTCGTTAGAACGACACTCAACACTCACGACCCACCTTGACGGACGCCATCACTGCGGCGATGCCCAACGCCGAACGTCCGCGATCTTGACAACCCGAACCCTGACGTATATAAAACCATCTGGTTATCGAACCGGAAGGTTATCTACATGGTTGCAAGCGCCACGCTGGACGCCACGTTCGCGGCACTGGCCGACCCCACCCGGCGGGCCATCCTGGCCCGGCTCGCGACCGGTGATGCCACGGTCACCGAGCTGGCCGCACCCTTCGCGATGAGCCAGCCTGCCGTCTCCAAACACCTGCGGGTGCTTGAACGAGCCGGCCTGATCAGTCGCGGCCGCGACGCGCAACGACGGCCGTGCCGCCTGGTGGCCGAACCGCTCAAGACGGCCACGGACTGGCTGGCCGACTACCGCGACTACTGGGAAACGAGCTACCAGCGACTGGATGCGCTGCTGGACGACCTGCAGGGCGGCGGAACGTGACATCTCCGCACCCCGGCCTCGGGCTGCGGGTCGTCGCGTCCGGGACCACCGACCTCGTCCTCACCCGCACCTTCGCCGCTCCCGCGCCGCTGGTCTTCGCCGCGCTCACCCGACCGGAACTGCTCCGCCGCTGGCACGGCGCCCGCGGCTGGCAGCTCACCGTCTGCGAGGTCGACCCGCGCCCCGGCGGTGCCTGGCGGTTCGTCTCCACCGGCCCGGGCGGCGCCGAGATGGAACTCCATGGGCTGTTCCACGAGGTCGTGCCGCCGGCGCGCCTCGTCCAGACCGAGATCCACCGCGACTGGGCCGAAGGCGAGGCACTGGTCACCACGGTTCTGGACGAGACAGCCGGACGCACCGCCATGACCGTCACCGCGCGATATTCCTCGTCCGAGATCCGCGACGCGGTCGTGCGCAGCCCGATGGAACGCGGCGCCGGCGAAGCATACGACCGGCTCGCCGCCCTGCTCGCCACCCTCATCCAAGAAAGGCGTCAACCATGACCGACACGCCCGCCCCCGCCACCGAGATCACCCAGGATTCCGGCAACCCACCCGTCCCGCCCGGCACGCTGTTGCTGGAACTGGTGCCGGTGCCGGTCACCGATATCGAACGGGCCAAAGCCTTTTACCGGGACAAGATCGGGTTCCGCCTCGACGTCGACGTCAACCCGAAGCCCGGTGTCCGCGTCGTCCAGCTCACCCCACCCGGCTCGGCATGTTCGATCACCCTCGCCGAAGGTCTCCCCACCCTCGACATGCCTCCGGGAACACTGCGCGGTCTGCACCTGGTGGTCGCCGACATCGAAGCGGCCCGCGCCGAACTCGTCGAACGCGGCGTCGAGGTCAGTAAGGTCGAGGACCTCGGCGGAGTGTTCTACGCGTACTTCGCCGACCCCGACGGCAATACCTGGTGCCTCCAGCACATGCCCTGGCGTTGATCCCCGGCGGCAGGGCGCACAGCGGTTTCTCGCGGCTGGTCTACGACGTGATCACCACACCGCCGATGCCGCTACGACCGGCAGGCGAACCCACCAGTTCGACGCTCACGCCGGAACGGACGGGTTCACCGAATACGGCGACGATCGCATCGGTCACTCCGGACACCAGCCGGGCCACGATGTCCTCCGCGTCCGGCCGGCCGAACGCGGCCTCCTTGATACCGAACAACACGCTCGGCGACGGCGCTTGCGCCGGTTTGCCGCCGATGCCCCATCGGCCTGGCGGCAGACCGATCAGGCGCACATCCACGATGTCCCGCGCCCAGTCCCCGTACACGGCGACGACCGCGTCGGTCAGCGCTTCGATCAACTCGGCCTCTCGGCCGACCAGGTCGTCTTCAAGGACGTGCACGGTCAGATGCGGCATGATGCCCCCAAGAATTACATTTGAAATCAAACAACCTTTGTAAACAAAGGTAATAGGTGAGGTCGGTGCATGTCAACGCCTGATGCCGCGGACGACGCCGTCCGGGAGCTGTTGCTGCTGATGCCGCGACTGGTCGGCCGGGCCAAGCGGCTGCCGGTGCCCGAGCGGCTCCGGTCGTTCGACCTGGCCCCCAGACATCTCTCGCTGCTGTCCCTGCTGCTGCTCGACGGTCCGCTGACCGTCTCCCAGCTGGCCGGGAAACTGGACGTCGCCCCGACCACCGTGAGCCTGATCGTGAGCGACCTGAGCCGCAAAGGGGTCCTGGAGCGGCGCGAGGACGAGGCCGACCGGCGCCGGCGCATCATCGACATCAGCCCCGACAGCCGCCCGGCCATCTCCGAGTGGCTCACCCCTGGTGCGCACGCATGGCGCCGGGCCCTCGCGCCGTTGACACCCGCGCAACGACGAACCTTCGTCGACACCCTGCTCGCCTACGAAGCCGCCTTCTCCGACGCATCCGACCGAACCGCGGCGACCGAAGAACCCGCCGACGTCGACCAAGGGCTCCCACCCGCCACGTGACGACAATCAGCGCGGCTCGCCGAACCAGTGCCCGAGCGCGGGTTCGAGGGCGTCCGGGTCTCCTGCCCAGCACACGTAGCCGTCCGGCCGGATGAGCATCGGCTCGGCATCGGCGCCCTGACCCGCGCGGTCCACCCGGTCCTCCCAGGTGGCGGCGACCTCGGCGAACCTGTCGGCCGGGTCGATCAGGACGCCGCGTCCGCGCCGCAGCAGCTCGTGCGACCGGACCGGGCCAAGGTCCAAATCGGGCGAGGGAAGGCCGACGAGCGGATGCTCTCCGGCGCCCGGCATGGGGTAGCGGATGCCCATCCCGGACAGCGTGTCGTCAAGGTGGTACTGCACGTCCCGCAGTCGCGTCAGAGCCGCGAACAGTTCTTTGACGGCCATCAGATCCGGGTCGCGGGTGCCTTCCTGATCCATCAGCAGGCTCTGTGCCTGGACGTTGCGCAGTACGGCGGCCGCGACCGGATGACGTTCGGCGTGGTAGGTGTCGAGCAGATGCTCCGGAGCCCAGCCGTGCACCGCGGCACCCAGTTTCCAGCCGAGGTTGAGCGCGTCCTGGATCCCGGTGTTCATGCCCTGCGCGCCGATCGGGAGATGGACATGGGCGGCGTCACCGGCGAGGAACACCCGCCCGTGCCGGTAGCGCGCGGCTTGCCGGGCCGCGTTGGTGATGCGGCGTGCGTAGCGGACTTCGAGCAGTTTCACCCGGGAGCCGAAGACGGCGCGCAGCCCCTCGCGGATCTCGTCCTCGGTGACCGGAGCCTCCCTGGGCAGTGACCGGCCCGGCCCGCCCAGCGAGAGCCGGCGCAGCGGCCTGCCCTGCGGATCGGTGCCGAGGGGGAACACCATCGCCCAATGCCCGTCCTCGCTCCGGGCGTGCGTCATCGCTTGGTCGTCACCGCTCAACCGCACGTCGGCGGCGACGGTGGTCAGTGTGCCCGCCCTGCCGGGGAACTCGGCCCGCAGCAGTGATCGGACCGTGCTGTGGCCGCCGTCCGCGGCGACCAGGTAACGGGAGCGGACGACGTCGCTGTCCGCGAAGGTCGCGGTGATCCCGTCCACGTCCTGGGCTATGCCGGTCAGTTCGTGGTCGCGCCGCATCTGGATGCCTTGTGCCGCAAGGTGTTGCTCGAGGAACCCCTCGATCACCACCTGCGGGATGGAGCGCCACGGATGACGGTGCCTGTCCCGGGTGAGCGGGAGCGCGATACCGGCGAAGTGGGCGGTGCCGACCGGGTGATTTCCGAGAGCCAGCAACGGTTCCAGTAGGCCGCGCTGGTCGAATGCCTCCTGTGTGCGGGACTGCACGCCACCCGCCTTCGACAACATACTGCGCTGGGGCAGCTTGTCGACCAGCACGGTGGACACCGCCGCCAGCCGCAGTTCGTTGGCCAGCGTCAGTCCGGTCGGGCCCGCGCCGACGATGAGCACATCGGTGTCCATCGGTTCTCCTCTGATTGTGCGGATCAAGACGAGAGCAACGCTCCGCCCGCCGACGCGGTCACGCCAGAAACAGGCTTGATTGTGCCGATATACGACACGAGCTAGGCTCGGACCGGTGGAATCCGACTTCGACGAGCTGGATCGTCGTCTCGCGCACGCCTTGCAGATCAACGGCCGGGCCCCGTTCAGCACGATCGCCGAGGTTCTCGGCGTGTCGGATCGCACCATCGCCCGCCGCTACGCCCGGTTGCGGTCGGCCGGGGCGCTGCGGGTGCTCGGCGGGGTCGACCCGACCGCGCTGGGCGCGGTGCTGTGGTTCCTGCGGGTGCGCTGCGCGCCCACCGCGTCGGTCCAGGTCGCCGAGGCGCTGGCCCGGCGACCCGACACGTCCTGGGTGAGCCTCACTTCCGGAGGAACGGAGATCACCTGCACGGTCCGCACCGAGAGCGAGACCGACAGTGAGACGCTGCTGCTGGCCAAGCTCCCGCGCACCCCACGGGTGGAGGGCGTGACCGCACACTCCGTGCTGCACGCGTTCTACGGCGGCCCGGACAGCCTGGTCGCCAAGCTCGGGTCGCTGGACGAGGAAGCGATCGCGCGGCTGCGGCCCGTCCCGGTGCCACACCGCCCGGGACCGGTACGACTCGACGACGGCGACCGCGAACTCCTCGCCACACTCGCCACCGACGGCAGGGCCGAACTCGAGCAGCTGGCCGCGGTGACCGGCTGGTCGCCGACGACGGTCCGGCGCAGGATGACCGAACTTCGCGAACGCGGGGTGCTGTACCTGGACATCGACGTCGACGGAAGCCTGTTCGGCCTCGGCCCCCGAACCCTGCTCTGGCTCTCGGTCGCGCCCACGCACCTGGAAGAGGCCGGCGCGGCGCTGGCCGGGCACCCCGAGATCGCCTTCGCCGCCGCCACAACCGGGCCGACGAACCTGTACGCGAGCGTGGTGTGCGCGAACCAACGGGAGCTGTACCGGTATCTGACCACCCGGGTGGCCATGCTGCCCGCCATCACCCATATCGAAACCGCACCGGTGATCAGAACCGTCAAGCGGGCCGCGAACCACACGTAGCGACACCATGCCGGGGACGCGTCAGACGTGCGGACAGGGGCGCAGAGGCACGCGGCCGGATTCCGGCAGGACAAGAGTGTCCCACCTCGCTCAAGGGACGGGTTCGTCCATGAAGGAATTGGGACATTCAGCCTGGATCCACCGGTGGATGCGGGTGTTGATCTCGCCAATGTTGTCGATCTTGTGTTTTCGCTGGTGGCAGGGTGGGGTGCCGGACGTCTCATCCGGTGTGTCCACTGTGGTCCTGGTTGTTGGGGTGGGGGTCAGAGTCTTTGGTGTGTTGCGGTGAAGAGTGCTTGGTAGTGGTGTTGCCAGGGCCAGTTGGCTGGTAGTCGCAGGGTGATGCGGCGGGCGGTGCGGGTGATGCGGGCGGGGATGGTGATGAGATGTCGGCGGAGGGTTGCGGTGCGGGCTTTGGCGTGAAACATGCTGGTGAGGCTGCCGGTGGCGCGGAGCAGGTTGTGGGTGAGGCAGGCCAGGGTGAGCCAGGCCTGGTTGGCGGCGAAGCGGCCGGAGGGGAAGTGGGCGAGGGCGGCGTCGTTGAGGTCGGCGAAGACCTGTTCGATGATCGCGTGTTTGCGGTGGTACTCGTCGGCGGTGTGCAGGTCGAAGCCGGTGTCGGTGAACACGGCGTGGTAGTTCCAGGTGCGGAACAGCTCGCCTTGCTCGGTGGTGGTGAATCTCGGGGTGCGGCGCACGATCAGCCGCGCGGTGGTGATCTGGCCCGGGTTGGTGGTGGCATTGGTGAACGCGGTGTGGACTGTTTCGGCGATCTCCGCGTGCGTGATCCACTCACCGGTCTCGGGGTCGGGGATCGGGTGCCGGTAAGCGACCTGGCCCCAGTCGTCGTCGCCGATAGCGTTGATCGTGGCCATCACCGCCGCGTTTTTCTGGGCGGTGACCGAGAATGAGGCGCCCGTCCGGCGGATCGCGGTGATGATCGGGCCGGTGCAGAACGCTGAATCCGCGCGGACCACGAGCGTCCCGGTCGCGCCGGACCGGCGGGCGAGACCGATCGCCTCGGTGATCATCGACGCCGCTCCGCGGCGGGAATCAGCGTTCCCGCCGCGCAGCCGGGCGGTCAGGATCACCGGCGCGCAGACCGGGGACGACAGGGTGGCGATCAGGTGGTTCAGGCCGCGGATCCCGTTATAGGCGAACCCGCTGCCCTGTTTGCCGTGACCGTAGGTTTCCTTGATCTTGGAATCGATATCGATGAACGCCAGCTGCTCGACGCCGGCCAGCAGCGACGGCACCCGCCCGGCCAGCCGGATCAGAGCCTCGGAGGCGGCCGAGGTGAGCTGACGGACGTGGCCGTGGGTGAACCCGCGCAGCCACGACCCACACGTCGAGGGCGCGCGGAGACCGGTGAACAACCGGCGCATCCCGCCATGCCGGATCACGTCCAGGTCCTCGATTGAGTCCGCGCCGGCGACCATGCCCGCCACGACCGAGAGTGCTTTCGCGTCCGTGTTCGCACCGACCGGGATCCCCAGGTCAACCCGCTGTTCGATCAGGCCGCCCAGGCCGATGTCCTCGGCCAGCCGCAGCACCGGGACCAGCCCCGCGCACGACACGAGACCCGCATCATCGAACCTCACCGACACCGATCCGGCGGTATGAGAAGATCGCATCCAGCAGATGCCCTCTCGCTAGGTGGATTTGTTTCGTCGCAAGAACAATCATCCCAAGCCAGAGGGCATTTGCGCGCCCACGACACGTCAACCCCGCCAACAACACCGGTGGATCCAGGTTCAGTGTCCCAATTCCTTCATGGACGTGGGCACCAATGCTGTGGCTTGTGACACCGCGGATTTGGTAGACAGCGACCGGCGGTTCCCGCTTCGACCACATCGGCTACTGGTCACAGGACATCACGGCGGACAAACAGACCCTGGCGAGCCGAGGCGCACCGATCGAGTTCGACTCATGCCCGTACGGTCGCTCCTTTACCTACCACCGTCTCGACAGCATCGGAGCCAGGATCGAACTGGTCGACCTGGCCGTCCAGCCGGGATTCCGCGACACCTGGGCACCAGGCATCACGGCGATGCCGCCGCTCGATCTCGACGGCCCGTGACGGGGCAGACGCCCGCGGCCAGCCATTTCTCCCGGAGGTCCGCCGGGATGGTCAATGTGGTGGATTGTCCATCGGTGAGCGTGCGGACGCTGCCCCCGAGCAGGAGATCACCGGCCTTGTCGAGCACCGCCGTGGCCATCCGGCTGCGGTCTTCCGACCGTTCGAGTAGTCGCATGGCCCGCACGCCCGCGCCGACCGCGCGGCCCCAGCCGCGTGAGCGTGGCACCTCCAGCCAGTCGGCGACGTCCTCGGTGACGACTTGGCGGACCATCGCGGCGACCACGCCGTCGAAGGCTTTGCCGGGCACCATGTTTTCGTACAGGCGCAGGAGGTTACGGGTCAGTTCGATGCCTTCGGCGGAGGGACCGTAGCTCGCCTCGACGAGTCCGGCGTTCAGTTCTTGGGCCTCTCGCAGTGTTTCGGGCATCGCTTCGGCGGGGATGCCGAGCATCGTGCCCGTCACCCGCCAAACATAGTAATAGTCCTCGGCTTCGCGGTCGGTCACCGTGATGCCCATGCGGCGCATCCCGTCGATGACCTGAACCGAGAAGATCAGCAGGGCTCCGAGCATGTCCTGCTGACACAACGGGACGCCGTCCGCCTCGACATCCCAGTCACCGGACCGGGTGATGAAGTACCGGACGGCCGCGTGGATCAGCCGGGTCTTCTGGATCGTGGGCACGAAGCCACCACCGGAGCCGAACGGGTCGGGGCCCATCAGGTTCAGCACGAACTGGGAGGTCTCCGACAGCCGGCGGTGCGGCTGATTGAGCCGGTGGGTCAGCGAAAGGACGCGGGACGGCCGCGGTTGGGCGTAGCAGTTCACCATCGCCCCGAACGACAGCACCGAAGCGACGTGCACGCCGTCGTCAACGAAGAATTCGTACGCACGCGCGACCCGGTCGAGGTCCACCCAATCCGGTGGTGTGTCGGTCTCGATCAGGTACCGGCGGACCGATTCCGGCAGGTTCTCCGGAATGGGCTGGTCGTTGTCCCTGAACTGCGCCAGCACCTCGTTCACCGCACTCGTCCGCTCATCGGCCACCAACTCGGCGATGACGGCATCGGCGAGCGGATCACCTTGGTATTTCAGTCTTTCCAGGGCGGAAAGCCCCGGCGGTTCGAGCGTTTCCGGCATCGGGTCAGCCTCATCCATACCGGAACGCCGCGCTAGCGCCGTCCGGGGAAAGGTCGAACCCGATCTGATGGCGGCCCGCTCGCTGTCCGTGACACCGCGGGTTCGGGGCCACTTTGTACGAATCTTGTACGAGCTTGAAGAATTTTCGATCGGACCGCGAAAATCGACGAAGGTGAGCGTTCATGTCCGAGCAGGTGTCCCGGGATCTCGTTTCTCGCCGTTCGCTGCTGCGCATGGGCGGTGGGCTCGCCGCGACGACGGCACTGCTCGGCACCGGCGCGGTGTTCGCCGGTCCGGCTTCCGCCGCGATGCCGGTGTCCAAGCGTTTCGACCTCACCAAGCCGTCCTACGACGAGTTCCGCGGCAAGATCCTGCACGAGGCGCACCACGTCATGCAGGGTTTCGCCTTCGACAACCAGAACGTGCGCATCTTCATCGTGAACGCCCGCGATGGCGGGACCGGGGACGACCTGTGCATAACCCAGGTCAACTTCTCCGGGGAGATCCAGGGCTCGATGCATCTCGGCAACGCCGGGCACGGGGTGTCGATCGGCGTCGAACCGGTGGGCACCGACTCCTACATCTGGATGGAATGCGACTCGGACGACCCCACCAGCGCCGGGCGCGGCACGGCGCTGGCCAGGTTCAAGTTCGTCAACGGTGGCACGCCGTCGGTGAAGAAGTTCCTCACCGGCAGCGACACGATCACCTGCGCCACCGATCCGATCACCAAGCGGATCGCGGTACGCCGCAAGGAGGGTGGCAAGATGTTCATCAGCGTCTACCCGCTCGCCTCCGCCGCCGCCGGTGACTTCAGCGCGCCGCTGGTGCACTTCCCGCAGCCCGCGCTGGCCGCCGAGCCGGTGACGTTCCAGGGATACACCATTCATGGCCAATATCTGTACACATTGGACGGTAACGGCCATGCCGACCCCGCCGACATCGATTCTTACGTCACGTGCATCGACATGAACACCGGCAAGGTGAAGAGCCGCGCACTGACCAAGGCCGGGGAATCACTGGTGTTCCGCGAGCCGGAGGGGCTCGGGATCTACCGGAGCCTCGCCGGGGAGACCCGGTTGTACCTGGGCTTCGGTTCGCGCAGCAGCATGGACAGTCCGAACCGCTACGCGAACCTGTTCTACAAGAACGTCCTCATCGACTGAGTCCCGGCGGACGGAAGGGTCGCGAGCGCCACGCTTGAGAGGCTGATCGTCCCCAACGAGGCGCATGAGACATCCGCGCTCGGGACCGCTCGTTTCCACGATGCCTTCACCCCGCCCCCACTACGCGACCGCGCCCTGCCCCGAGCCGCGCCGTCCCGGCCTCCACCGGGACGGCGCGGAACTCGTGACGGCTCACGGGTAGAGCGTCATCCCGGGATCGAGCGCGATCTCGGTCAGCTGTTCCAGGGTGAGGGGCGGCACCGGGCTGTCCGGTTTCCGGTCCCGCTTGGCGTCGACGGTGTTCGCGGCCTCCAGGACCACCCCGATCTTGTCGGCGCGGGAGACGTCGACCCGGTGGATCGTCGGCCCGCCGCGCACGGTCAAGGTGGCCGCCACGATGACCTCACCCTTCGGACCGAACGACCGCCGGCACACCTGTTCCATATCCACGGGTGCCTGGTCCGCACAGTCGGCGGGCAGGTTCAGGCGGCCGCCCATCCGCCCCAGAATCGCTTGGACGCTCCCCTTTTTCCCCGAGAGGACCGTGGCCGCCCCCGCGAGGAACTCGTCCTCGCCGCCACTGCACACGCCACCGCCGTCGTTGCTCACCGGCCTCGCCGAATGCACGACCTGCAGCGGTCCGCGCCCGGGTTCTCCCACGGGGTAGGCCACCGCGTTGGGCGCCAGTGTCGTGCCCGCCGCGAGCCGGGCGGTCACCGCCGCGGACAGCACTCCGGTGAGCCGCGTCGTCGCGTCGGCCGGTTTCTCCGTCGGCACCGGGCCCATCAGGGTGGGGATCTTGCAGGGTTCCGGCAGTTCCGGCGCCGAGGACGGTGGAGCCGCCGCGCGCACCGTGCCGAATGATCCGGGTGCGAGAACGAAAGCCGCTCCGACGGCGACGGCGGCCACGCCCGCGGCCGTCACGACCCAGGGGTTCGGCCGGAGCCAGGCCGTCTTCCGCTCCCGCGCCATAATTGCATCGACGTCCACAGTGGACGGAGGGGCCGCGCCGATGATCTCGTCGATCCGTTCCTTGGTCATCTCGATCTCCTTCAGCTCAGAGTGGTTTCGGCCAGCCGCGCCCGCAACGTGACGAGGCCCCGCGCGGTCTGGCTCTTCACCGTTCCCGCCGAACAGCCGAGGATCGCGGCCGTCTCCTCGACCGACAGGTCGCAGTAGATGCGCAGTACGACAGCGGCCCGGCGCCGCGGCGGCAGGGCTTCGAGCAGGGCGAACAGCTGCGCCCGGTCCAGTACCGCCGAATTCGGCTCCATCGCCGGTTCGGGCAGATCGCCCGACAGCTCTTCCCGCCGCCACGGCCTGCCGCGCTCGTCGAGCCAGGTGCGCACCAGGATCCGGCGTACATAGGCGTCGAGGTGGTCGACGCCGCTCGCCCGCTTCCAATGCCGGTAGAGCTTGGCGATCGTGATCGACACCAAATCGTCCGCGAGATGCCAGTCGCGGCAGAGCAGATAGCCCGTCCGCCGCAGTACCTCCATCCGGGACGTGACGTACTCCCGGTACGCCGTTTCGTCGGACCGCTTCACCCAGGCCTCCCATGGTTTTCCCTCACACCTCCTACAACCGGGGGTGAGCGCGCCGGGGTTGCCCGAAATGGCCCGGGAACCCGGAGAGTGCCATAGAGTCGGGCGATGCCCGTGTCGTTGATGCCGCTGTCCCGTGAGAACGTCCGCGCGGTCTGCGAGCTTCGCTTGGCCGAGGACCAACGCCATCTCGTCGCTCCTGCCGCCTACACCGTCGCCGAAGGCAATTACGAGCCGGACGCGATCCTGCGGGCCATCTACCACGACGACACCCCGGTCGGCGTCCTGCTCGTCGAGGTCGAGAACGGAACCCCGCACCTGGTCAGGTTCATGGTCGACGCGGACCACCAAGGCCGCGGCATCGGCGGCCGCGCGGTCGAACTACTGGTGGACGAACTGCGCGCGGGTGGCTGGAAGACCCTGGAGACCAGCGTCGTACCGGTCAAGGGCGGCGCCGAAGGCTTCTGGCGCCGCTGCGGTTTTCAGGGCACCGACCGCACCCACTACGGCGAACCGGTCTTCGTTCGACCGCTGTAGCCCCGGAACCCGATCGGGAACACCATGAAGATCGTCATCGCCGGCGGCCACGGCAAGATCGCTCTGCGGCTGACCCGGCTCCTCACCGAACGCGGCGACTCCGTCGTGGGCATCGTGCGCAACCCGCGCCACGTCGACGACATCGGCCGGGCGGGCGGGGAAGCCGTCGTGCTCGACCTCGAACAGGCCACGGTGGACGAGGTGGCGGCCGCCCTGGCCGGCGCGGACGCCGCCGTCTTCTCGGCGGGCTCGGGCAACAGCGCCGCCTCCGCACGCCGGGACAAGATGGACCGGGCCGCCGTCGTGCTGGTCATGGACGCGGCCGAAAAGGCCGGTGTGCGGCGGTTCCTGCACGTCAGCTCCATCAACGTGGGCGGTGCCGACGACAGCGGCATCGGCGAGGGGTACGCCACCTACCTGCGGGCCAAGCGCGCCGCCGAAGAGCACATCTTCGCCCGCGAGAACCTCGACTGGACGGTACTGCGGCCCGGCGTGCTCACCGATGAAGACGGCGACGGCACCGTCGAACTCACCGCCGGGGACAGGATCGGGCCGAAACGGATCCGGTCCGACCAGGTCGCCAGGGACGACGTCGCCGCCGTGCTCGTGGCCCTCCTAGACCGGCCCGACACCGCCCGCCGTATCTACGTCGTGGTCGGCGGCGAAACCCCGATCGAAAAGGCGATCGACGGATAGCTCGTCAAGCCGTGAAGAAGTCGACGAGTGCGCGGGCGATCCGGCCGGGAGCGTTCTCCGTGGGAATGTGGTCCGCTTCCGAAATCCGGATGAGCGTGGTGTGCGGGATCTCCGAAGCGAACTTCTCGGCGTACTCCACCGTCTCGAATTCGTCGTCCTCGCCCCAGATCAGCAACTTGGGTGTCGTGGACCGCTTCAGCGCGGGAATGAGTTCGAGGGTGTAGCGACTTTCGGCCGCACCCGCCAGGGCCACCCAGGAGCGGCGGACCCGCGGGTCGGTCCACGGGTCCAGATAGTCGGCGATCAGCTGTTCGGTGGCGGCCCCGCCCAGCGCCGACGCCACGGCCCGCCGCCGGGCGGCGAGGAGATCGTCGCCGGTGACCGCCGGGTCGCGGAACCGGGCCACATGGGGCGCCGGCCAGGAGTCGTAGGTGACCGAGTTGACCAAGGCCAGCCGGGACACCTCCAGCTGCCCGCGGACGAGGAGATGCTGGGCGATGGCGCCGCCGATGTCATGCGCCGCCACGGCGATCGGCCTGGAGATCCCCATCGCGGACGCGAAGCGCGCCACCCACTCCGCGAGGGCGGGGACGGTGGCCGTTTCCAGGGTGAGCTCGCCTCCCGAGCGCCCCAGTCCGGGGAGGTCGACCGCGATGGGCCGCAGCCCCGCCTCCGCGAGGCGGCCCAGCACCGGGAGCCAGACCCGGCTCCAATACGTTCCGTGCAGCAACAGCACGACAGGGCCGTCCCCGCCGGCGGTCAGGTAGCTGGCCGATTCGCCGTCGACCTGGACTTCGCTCCTTCGCACGCTTGTTTCGGTGGTTCCGCTCATAGGCCCACTGTGACCGGAGCCCGGCTCACGGCCGAGAGTCTGAAAAGACATCTTTGGGTACTATCCTGCCACCAGCCCAGCGGCAGATCGGGCGACCTCCGGCCCCTTGCTCAGAGGTCCGCCTTCAGCTTCGCGTTGGCGTCCTTGACCAGCACCATCACGTCCTGATGGAGATCCCATGCGGCCTCGTCGTATCCGGCGAGGCGCAGGTCGGGCGCCTCCAGTGCGCGTTGCACCGCCCAGCCGGGCGAGCTGAGCGAGATGCCGTACCCGTCGTTGCCGGCGTAGTCGTTGTAACCGAACCCGCAGGCCTTGTACGCGGCGAGCATGCGGTCGGTGGCACGCGCGTCCAGCCCGTAGTCCTTGCCCGCCTCGGCGCGCATCGCCATCCGGCGGCCGTGCGTGGTGACCACCGCGACACCGCCGGGAGCGAGCGCGCGAGAGAAGTACCGCAGCAGCGGACCCCAATTCGGGGCATCGAGATGGGTGAGCACGGAACCGCACCAGAGCAGGTCCACATCGGTGACCTGCTCGATGTGGTCGACGTCCGGAGCACCGATGACCGCCCGCGCTCCGAACGCCTCGGCGCAGCTGGCCAGCGCCGCGGGGTCCATGTCGCACGCGATCAGCTCCGCCGACGGGAAGGCCGCGCGCAGCGAACGCATCACCCGGCCGTAACCACACCCGAAGTCCAGGATCCGCTTGGGCTCCGGCCGCCCGCTGACCTGCAACGCGGCGAGTACGGCGCGCAACGCGTCCTTGGACACGCTCATGTAGTGGTCGATGTTGTTGCCGGCGAACATGCTGTCTCCGTCGGCGATCGCTGTGCTGACCTTCGCCATGATGTCGGCGACGGTCTCGTCCAGCGTCTCGTTCATTTGCCCCCCTGGGTCGGTCCCGCACGGCAGCGTCTTCGGCAGGCCGGCCCGCCAACCGTATCGGTTCTCGACCTTGCGTTGGGCGGACTGCCGCTCGAATTATTCTGTTTCATCGGTATTTCATCGGCGCTCATTACCGTTCATCCGGTAATTCGACAGCGGGGAGAAACCGATGAAAAAAGGCAGAGCACGCTTACTCGCGACGGCCGTCCTGTCCGTCGTCACCCTGGCAGGCGCGATCGCCGGTGCGGGGGCGGCGCAGGCGGCCGCGGCCCGGCCGGACGGGCCGTGCGGGCCGGTCATGTTCGTCGTGCCGGGGTACCAGGACGGCGGCGCCCAGAAGCTGCTGGACCCGGCGCTGGCGCCCGGTGGCGCCGATCCGGTGCGCATCCCGTACCCGAACGGCGCGGGTGACATCAATCTGTACGCCGACGTCGACGCCGGCGTCGCGAACCTCAGGACCGCGCTTTACAACCTCTACGTCACCTTCGGCTGCGACCTCGACACCAAGGTGTACATCGTCGGGTTCAGCCTCGGCGCGCTCGTCGCGGGGACCGTGCTGGAGACCGAGCCGCCCGGGCGCAACATCCAGGGTGTCCTGTTCGCCGACGGGCGGCGGCAGCCTGTGGAGTCGAACTGGCCGGGTGACCCCGGCGGGCTGATCGGGCATCTGCCCGTGCCCGGGCCCGGCGGCGCCGGTTTCCGGCCGCTGGACTCGTTCCGCTATCCGACGCTGAGCCTGTGCAACGGCCCCAATTCGGGTGGCGGGGCGGATCTGATCTGCTTCGGCGGCACTAATCTGGACAGCTATTTCACCTCGCACCCGTACTACAGTTTCGAGGTGGGCAACGAGCTGAACATTCACGGCGAAGGACCGTACCCGAACAACCTGCGCAACCGCGTCATTCCGTAACCCGTCGCGGCACGATCCACACCGTCGCCGGTGTGTCGCCCGGGATCCCCGGGCGGCGCACCGGCTGCTCGTCGCAGGTTACGAGCGTCGAGATTGTGGGTTCCACCAGGGGTTGCTCGGCCGGCCGAGGTTCTGCACGAGTGGGCAGGCCGGATCGAACCTGCGAGCAACTCCGCGGCGAGCCGAGACTCCAGAGCAACCCGATTTGTCGGCGGGATTGTCTCCGCTGCCGCACTCCTTTCCGCGTGCAGCGGGAACAATGTCGCCGGGAATGGTTCTCCGGTGAAGAACGCGGCGGTCGCCGGGCAGGCACCGGTGGGTGGCGCCCAGGGTGCGGCCACCGGCGGAACCGGCGGCGCGGCGGAGGGCGACGTCAACTGCAGTGAGCAAGGCGGCCAGGTCGGCGCGCCGGGGCGGCCGAAGATGAACCTGATCGCGGTGGCCGCCACCGACGGCACCAAACCGGGCTGCACCGAGGCGTTCACCGTGATCACCGAGTACTACCAGAAGCTTCCGCAGGCCGAGGGGCCCGGCGAGCGGGTGCTGGACGTCCAGGGGAAGTGGACCTGTGCCCGGCAAGCGGGTTCCGCGGGTGGCCAGGGTGCGGTGGTCTGCGGCGTGCCCAACGATTCCCTGCAGCTGGAGACCAGGCCCTCGGGCGGTACCGGGAAGGCACCTGACCAGCAGGCCCGCAAGTTCCCGAACTCCACGCAGCGGGTGCGGTTCAGCGGGTACGACGCCGTCGTGCGGATGGTGCGCTTCCAGCTGATCGATGACACGCGGAGCGGCCAGACCTACCGGCTTCCGCTGCAGGAGGGCGGCCAAGTGTTCAGCGCGGCCACCCTGTGCCCTGGCGAATCGGTCACCGTCGACGACGAGGGCTACGGCGACTTGCCGTGCGGGCAGGACCAGCTGATCCAGCAGCTGCGGGAAGGTAACCCGGTGCTCGCGAAGATCAGCGTGAACGGCGACGACGAGATCACCATGGTCAAGGAGATCTACCGCCCCTGACCCGACGGGGTGAGTTCGTTGGCGGCTGGCCGTGAAGGCCTCCTTGAGGGACCCTGAGTCCCTCAAGGAGGCCTTCACGGCCAGCTCGGACCATCGCCACCAGGCTCAGCGGGAGCGCGAGTGAGGGTTGGTTGTTGGCGAGTAAGGCAAACTTGGCGTGTTGCGTGCGCTATCGGCTCGCGCCGCGGTCTGATGTCTCCAATGTGGCATTGGGGGCGCTCAGCGTCTCCAATGCCACATTGGAGACATGCTCGGCTCCCGGAGTCTTCACCGAGGTGCCGCGGCTTCGGGAGAACGCGCAGTCGGGGGTGTCGGTCACGACAACTTTGCCTTACCCCTCAATAGAACCATCATTACCACTCACGAGACCTGGCCCCGTCGAGAAAGGTGCTCCCCGTGTTGATCCGTGACGTCCGCCCGTGGGGTGGACAGCGCAGCGACGTCGAGGTGGCCGACGGCCGGATCGCCGCGGTGCGGCCGCACGATCCCGCCGTCACCCCCGCGCCGGACACGGTCGAGGGGCGCGGGCGGCTGCTGTTCCCGTCGTTCAGCGACGTGCACGTCCATCTGGACTCCACCCGCATCGGCCTCCCGTTCCGGCCCCACACGGGCGCGCCGGGCGTATGGGCGATGATGCTCAACGACCGCGAGAACTGGCGCGACGCCGAGGTTCCGCTGCCCGAGCGCGTCGCCGGGACGCTGGAGCGCATGATCGCCAACGGCACCACGCGGGTGCGCAGCTACGCGCAGGTGGACGTCGACTGCCGGCTGGAGCGGCTCGACGCCGTGCTCGCCGCGAAGGAGCGGTTCGCCGGGCACGCGGACGTCGACGTGATCGCGTTCCCGCAGGCCGGGATCCTGCGCGAGCCCGGCTCCGCGGACGTGCTGGAGGCCGCGCTGCGCTCGGGTGCCGCGGTCGTCGGCGGGATCGACCCGTGCTCGCTGGACAGGGACCCCAAGGGACATCTCGACATCGTGTTCGGGCTCGCGGAGAAATACGGCGTGGAGGTGGACATCCACCTGCACGAGCCGGGGCACCTGGGCGTGTTCTCGACGGATCTGGTGATCGAGCGGGTGCGTGCCCTGGACATGCGCGGCAAGGTGACCCTGTCGCACGCGTACGGGCTGGGTTCGGTCTCGGAGGCGGTGAGCCGCCGCCTGATCGACACGTTCGCGGAGCTGGACATCGCGATGGCGACCGTCGCGCCGTCCGTCGACGGCCAGCTGTCCCTCGCGGACCTCACGACGGCCGGTGTGCGCGTCGGCCTGGGGGAAGACGGCCAGCGGGACTACTGGAGCCCGTACGGCAACTGCGATCTGCTCGACCGCACCTGGCAGCTGGCCTTCACGCACGGTTTCCGCCGCGACGACCTGATCGAAATGGCACTGGCCGTCGCGACGACGGGAGGCGCGTCGATCATGAGCCACGACGTCCCGCGGCTCATGGGTATCGCCGACCGTCCCGGCGTTGGCGTGGGTGACCGCGCCGATCTGCTGCTGGTGGACGGCGAAACGCCGACGAGCGCGGTGATGGACCGCGGCAAGGATCGCACGGTGCTGCACGACGGCGTCGTCGTGGCGGACGGCCTGTCGGTGGTGAGCCGCTGATCGGCCCGCCCGGCCAGGGGAGATCCTCGGGGCGTTGCCCTTCAGTTCCATCCTTCCCGGTGAAGGGGCATGATCTTCCGCGCGTCGAAGGGAAGCGCTCCCGGGGATGGTAAGGATGTCGGTCAAGGATCCCGAGGAAGAAGACGACACCGCATGGCGAACCCCCTGATCGCTGAACGCCAGGATTCCACCAAGGGCTACTCCGGCGTGCCGTTGCTCGAGTCGGCGAACGACCTCAAGGAAGGCATCGAGAAGGGCGACTGGGCGTCGGTCGCGATGGGGGCCGTCGGCACGGCCCTCGACGCGCTGTCGATGGCCATGGACCCGTTCGGCTCGATCCTCGCCGCGGGTGTCGGCTGGTTGCTGGAGCACGTCGGCCCGCTCTCCGACGCGCTCGACGCCCTGACCGGCGACGCGGACCAGATCAGGGCACAGGCCGAAACCTGGGCCAACGCCGCCAAGGAACTCGGCGCCATCGGCACGGACCTGACCGGCATGGTCGAGGCCGACCTGCAGTCGTGGACCGGGACCGCCGCCGATCAGTACCGGCAGCGGACCAAGGACATGACCGACGTCCTCACGGCCGCGCAGAAGGGCTGCGAAGGGGCGTCCAGCGGGGTCAAGACCGCGGGTGAGGTCGTCGCGGCCGTCCGCACCCTCGTCCGCGACATCATCGCCGAACTCGTCGGCCACCTGATCAGCTGGGCGCTGCAAGTGCTGTTCACCCTCGGCATCGGGCTGACCTGGGTGGTGCCGCAGGTCGTGACCGCGGTCGCCAAGACCGCCTCGAAGATCGCCGACATCACCACCAAGCTCGTCAAGGCGCTCAAGGGCCTGATGCCGCTGCTGAAGCGGGCCGACACGCTTTTCGACGACGCCGCCAAGGCCATGCGCAAGCTCCAGGGCGGCAAGGTGGACACCCCTCCCCCGGTCAAGACCAAGGACCGCGGGCTCGACAACGGCAAGGACAAGAACGACGAGAGCACCACCTCCTCCGGCGCCGGCCACGACGGCAAGGGCGACGGTGGCGGCAAGAACGACGGCGGTGGCAACACCGGCGACAAGGGCAACACCAAGCACGACAACGAGCAGACGAACGCCAGCGGCAGCGGCAACGGTGGCAATGGCGGCAGCGGCGGGCGGGGCGGCAGCCGCGACGACTCCACCAAGAAGGACGGCGACGCCGACCGCTCGATCCCGTCGGATTCCAAGAACTACTGCGGCGACCCCGTCGACGTCGCGACCGGCGAGGTCGTCATGACCCAGGTCGACGTGACGTTGCCCGGCGACGCGGCGGACCTGGAGCTGTCCCGCACGCATCTGTCGTCCTACACCGCTGGCCGGTGGTTTGGTCCATCATGGACGTCCACAGTGGACCAGCGATTGGAAATCGGCGGCGACCGGATCCGATTACACTCCGAAGACGGCATGGTGCTGGACTTTCCCTTCCCCGCGGGAGAACCTGTGCTGCCGCGGCAAGGCCCACGCCACCGGCTGCACCGCACGCCGGACGGCTACCGGCTCTCGACCGGCGATCGTGAGCTGCACTTCGCCGGTACCGCCGGCATCCTGCCGCTCACGGCCATCGAGCAGGACGGCGCCCGCACCGAATTCGACTACGCCGCCGACGGCACGCCCGTGAAGCTCCGCCGTGACGACGGTGTCGAACTCGTGATCAGCACCGCGAACGGGCGGATAGTCGCCTTCGGCGCGCCGGAACAGGTACCGCTGGCGCGGTTCTCGTACAACCGGCACGGCCAGCTGAGCGCCGTCCTGGACTTCGCAGGCCGTCCGATGACCCTCGACTACGACTTCGGCCACCGGCTCGTCGGCTGGCGGGATCGCACGGGCACCTGGTACCGGTACGTCTACGACGACGCCGGCCGCTGCGTCCGTGCCGTGGGGGCGAACGGGTACTACAACGCCACGTTCGCCTACGAGCCCGGCGTGACCCGGCACACCGACGCCGTCGGCCACACGTGGACCTACCGCCTCAACGACGCCGACCAGCTGATCGAGCGCATCGACCCACTGGGCAATTCCCGGCGCTACCAGTGGAACCACCGCGGCGAACTGCTGTCCCAAGTGGACGAACTCGGCCGGGAAACCGGCTACGAGTACGACGAGGACGGCGAACTGGTGGCCGTCAACCGCCCTGGGGGATCCACGGTGCGGCTGGCGCCCGCCGACGGCGGCGAGGTCCGGCTGCGGGCGGGCGACGGGGAGACCGAACGGGTGGTCCCGGCGTTCGACCCGGCCACCACCCTCGTCGGCGCCGGGCTGCCGGTTGCCATCCCCGACGCGCCCGATCCGCTCGGCGACGCGCCCGTGACGGACCGCTCGGTCCGCCCCGGCGATCGCGATCCGTACGGCCGCCCTCGTGTGGTGCACACGGCCTCCGGCGGCACGGTGAAACTCGGCTGGACCATCGACGGCCGTCGTGCCTGGCGGCTCGGGCCGCACGGCGAGCGCGAGACGTGGGTGCACGACGCGGAAGGCCAGGTCGTCGAGTACCGCGACGCGACGGGTGCCGCGCGGCGCCGGAAGTACGGCCCGTTCGGCCTCGTGCTGGAGGAGACCGACGCCGCGGGCGGGCGCACGCTCTACGGCTACGACGGGGAGTTGCGGCTCAGCTCGGTGACCAATCCGAACGGCCTCGTCTGGCGGTATGTCCGTGACGCCGCGGGCAGGCTCGTGGAGGAGGTCGACTACGACGGCCGCCGGATCGGTTACGCCTACGACGCGGCGGGGCAGCTGCGCCGCATGACCACCGGCCTTGGCCAGGTGACCGAGTACGACTACGACCTCCTGGGCAACGTCGTGGCACGGCGTACCCCGGACGACGTGACGCGGTACGAATACGACGCGCTCGGCAGGCTGACCGTTGCCGAGAACGCCGAGTCGCGGGTCGAAATCCTCCGTGACGGCACGGACTCCGTCGTCGCCGACACGATCAACGGGCTCGGCGTGTGCTGGCGCTACGACGGCGAGACGCTCGTCCGCCGGACATCGTCCGGAGTGGACAGTGAGTGGCGCTTCCACGCTTCGGGGCTGCCGCGGTCTCTACGGATCGCCGGGCACGAGGTCGCCTTCACTTACGACGACGCCGGACGCGAGATCAGGCGCGATGTCGACGGGTCCGTGGTGCTCCGGCGTCGATTCGACGCGGAGGACCGGCTCGCCGAGGAAGACGTGGCGGGCGTCGGGACCCGCACCTACGGCTACCGCCCGGACGGCAGGCTCGCCGCGGTCGGCGACGCGATCCGGCCGTGGCGGTTCTCCTTCGACAGCGCCGGAAGGGTCAGCGAGGCGCGCGGCCCCGCCGGTGTGGAGCGGTTCACCCACGACGCGGCGGGCAACATCACCTCGGCGGTGACGCCGTCGCTGCCGGGACCGCGGATCTACGACCGCAACCTGCTCGTCTCCGCCGGCGAGACCCGCTACGGCGCCGACGAACAGGGCAGGGTCACCGGTTGGCAGCACGCCGACGGGTCCTGCGTCCTCACCTGGGACCACCTCGACCGGCTGCGCTCCTCCCAGACGTCCGACGGCGCGCTCTGGACCTACCACTACGACCCGCTGGGGCGGCGGTTCGCCAAGCGCCGCTGGACGACCGGGCCGGACGGCGAACCCGAGCTCACCGTGGACGTCCGGTTCCTGTGGAGCGAGATGACCCTCGTCGAGCGGGTGGAACACCGTCCCGCCGACGGGTCCTATCGGTTCCTCACCTGGGAACGGTATGACGACGATCGCCCGGTCGTGCAGGTCGAGCACACCGGCGCCGTCGGCCAGGCGCGGTTCCGGGCGGTGATCACGTCGCCCGCGGGGACACCGACCGAACTGCTCGACGAGCGGGGCACCCCGGTCTGGCGGGATCGCAGCAGTTTCTGGGGCGCGCCGGTGCCCGGCGCCGATCCCGCGGCGATGCCGCTGGCGTTCCCCGGCCAGTACCGCGACGAGGAAACCGGGCTGCACTACAACGTCTTCCGGTATTACGACCCGCGGACCGCGCGCTACCTCAGCCAGGATCCGCTCGGGCTCGCGGCCGCGCCCAACCCCGTCGGCTATGTCGGCCAGCCGCTGCTCGCCGGCGACCCGCTCGGCCTTGTCGGCTCCTGCGGCAAGAACGGGCCGGGCAGCCAGTCGCGGCCACAGCCGGTCGGTTCCGGCGGGCAGAATCCGCCGTTGCGGAGGAGCCCGCGGAAACCGCCTGTCCGCGTCGACAAGATGTCCAAAGAGGAATTCGAGAAGTTCAAGCCGAAGCTCGACGAGATACTGAAGGCGGACAAGCACTTCTTCTGGTCCGGCGGCCACAAGAAGCGCAAGCGCGGGGAAGAGGACGAGTACCTCGGCTCGGTCGAGGAGAAGGCCACCAAGATCGCGAAGCAGAACGGTGGCAACACCCTTGAGGGAACCCTCAAGGACAACAACATCACGATGCCCGGGTGGATCAACGATCCGAAGGACCCGAGGAAGCCGCTCGTCCAGGAGAAATGGGACTACGTCTCCGAAACCTTCGCCAAGAACTCCAACAAGGACACCCATGTGGTGTTCCCCAGCTGGCCGGGCAAGGGACACGACATCTACCCGCACCGCCGCGACGACAACGTGTTCAAGGTGACCGAGTACCCGCGGCTCGAGGCGAGCGGGATCGACCACATCACCAAGCACAACGCCGAAACCGGCCACACCCGGCCGTACCGGCACACGAAGTGAGGCGGGTCGTGAGCGGTACTTACGTTGGAACCGTGTCTCAGGTGCCCACTCCCCAGCCCGGTCCGTGAAGGCCTCCTTGAGGGACTCTGGGTCCCTCAAGGAGGCCTTCACGGACTTGATGATCGCCACAGGCGCAGCGGCTGTGCCGGGGGCCGTCAGTCGAGGATCTGGACGTATCCGTCGGTGCCGTTGACGCGGATCCGCTGCCCGTCCCGGATCAGCCGGGTGGCCCCTTCCAGGCCCACGACGGCGGGAAGGCCGTACTCCCGCGCGATCACCGCCCCGTGCGTCATCAGGCCGCCGACCTCGGTCACCAGGCCGGAAACGGCGACGAACAGGGGAGTCCAGCTGGGATCGGTGTAGGCGGTGACCAGGATGTCGCCCGCTTCGAGGTCGGCCTGCGCCATGTCCACGACGACCCGGGCCCGGCCTTCGACGGTGCCCGCCGAGACCGCCAGACCGGCCAGCGCGCCGGGCGGGGCGTCGTCACGCCGGTAGTCGCCGGTGAGGGCTTCGCCGTCGGAGGTGAGGACCCGGGGAGGGGTGAGCGCCTCGTAGGACCGGAACGCTTCCCGCCGCTTCCGGATGAGTTCGTGGTCCACCTCTCCTGCGCGCACGACGTCGTGGAATTCCTGCAGCCGCAGGTAGTAGAGGTCCTCCCGCTCCCGAAGGACACCCTTCCCGACAAGGCGTTCGGCTTCCCGCAGCAGCGCCTGCTTGTAGACGAAGTAGCGGCTCACCATGCCGTACTTGGGATACTCCCGGTAACCGGCGAAGGTGCGGACGCGGTCGATCATCCGCTTCGTCTCCGCAGCCTTCTCCTCCCCGCCGGGCAGTGCCCGCAACCGCGTCAGCAGTTCTTGTTCTTTCCGTTGTGCCTCTTGGAGTCCCTGTTCGAAACGTCGCTTGCCCGCGCCGGGTTCGAAGTTCTTGATGTTGCCGAGGACGAGCGGCACGAGCGTGGCCGGGCGTTCGCTCCAGCGCGTCCTGGTGATGTCGATCTCGCCCGCGCAGCGCATGCCGTACTCGTCGAGGTACTCCTGGATGGCGTCCCTGGCCTCCTGCCCGCCTGCCAGGCTCGGCAGGTCGTCCAGGAAATCGTCCCGGCCGTCGTCGGCCACCTTCCGCAGGAACTCCACGACCTCCCCGTGCGGCCGGATCCTGTCCGCGACGTCGAGCAGCGCCAGCCCCATCTCCGAAGTGACGTTGTGCGGCACGGACTGCGTGAGCACGTCGGCCGCGTTCTTCTCCCCCAGCCACTCCCCGAGGTTGTCGTTGAGCCACTCCGACGTGTCCATCCCGGCCATGATCGCCTGGTGGCTCCGCGGCTCGAACAGAAGCCGCCGCAGTTCGGTGAGGTCGTCGAAGATGAAGTCGAGCAGCGCCGGGCCGGACAGGCCTTGGATCTCCCGGCGCAGCGTGGCCACCGATTCCTGGTTCCGCGCGATCAGGTCGGTGACGATCGCCGGATCCGTCTCGATCGGGGTGGGCGCGGCGCCGCCGGGTCCGGCAGGACCGCCCTCGTCCGGGACAGAACGGATGAAGTCGCCGCGGTCGAGCACCGTCCGCAGCGCGTCCTGGATCAGCGGGTCGGACTTGCCCAGCGTCCCCATGATGCTCGCGCGACCGGCGGACGTCGCCAGAATGGGGGCCACGTCGACGAACAGCCGGCCACCGGCCTCGGCCATCGGCCGCGGGGTCGTCAGCTGCCAGAGCGACAGCCCCAACGGCTTCATCGCGTCGGTCATCATCTGCTGGTGCCCCACGGAGATGTAGACGTGGTTCTCCTGGTCATCGACCTGCGGGAGCGGGAACAGCGTGGTGATCGGGCGGCTCTGGACGACGTCGATGTCTTCGCCCGTCAGGCACCATTCGATGTCCTGAGGTCGCCCGAAGTGCGCTTCGATCCGTCGTCCCAGCGCCACCAGCCGCACGACCTGCGCGTCCGTCAACGCCGGCCGCGTCTGCCGCTCCGGTGCGACCGGTGTGTCCTGGGTGCCGCCGTCCGGCGACGCCTGGACGGCCCGCTGCTTCGTGGCGATCGACGTCGAGACGACCTCGCCGTCGTGCACCGTGTAGACGTCCCCGTTCACCAGACCGGAGACCAGCGCCTCGCCGAGCCCCCAGCCCGCCTCCACGGTGGCGACCTTCCGGTTCGACGTCACCGGGTCCGCGGTGAACAGGATGCCCGCCGCCTCGGGGAACACCATCCGCTGCACGACCACGGCCATGAACACGCTCCGGTGGTCGAAGCCGTTGTGCAGCCGGTAGGTCACCGCCCGTTCGGTGAACAGCGAGGCCCAGCACCGCCGGATGTGCCGGAGGACGTCCTCGGTGCCCACGATGTTCAGATACGAGTCCTGCTGGCCGGCGAACGACGCCGTCGGCAGGTCCTCGGCCGTCGCGCTCGACCGCACCGCGCAGGCGGCCCCCTCCCCCAGCCGGGCGACCGCTTCGCCGATCTCGGCCACCAGGTCGTCCGGCATCGTGACGCCTTCGACTGCGTCGCGGATCTCCGCGCTCACCGTGGCGATGGCCGCGCGGTCGTCCGGCGACACGCGGGAGAGCCGGTCGAGTCGATCACCGATCGCCGGGGTCCCGGCCAGGATCTTCCGGTACGCGTCCGTCGTCACGCAGAATCCGTCCGGGACGCGGACACCGTCGATCCGCGAGAGTTCACCGAGATGCGCTCCCTTTCCGCCGACCTCCGCGAGGTTCGTCCGGTCGATCTGCCCGAAACCCATCACATAACCCAATTCGCCAGCTCCATCGTTCGTCGGTCGGTCGCGCGACGGGCAGTATGGAACAAATTCCGGCGCTTCATGAGGTGCGCGAATCTGGTATAACCTGAAAGGGGCGGGGGAATTCGGCCCTCCTCGGCGGTGTCCTCATCGACCGGCTTCCCGCCCGCGCCTGGTTCGCCTCGGGAAACCTCGCCACCGCAGCGGCGATCGTGATCTTCGTCACCACGCCTGACCCATACGGGGTGGCGGTTCCCCAGCCGACCGCACCGGCGATCAATCGGACGCCGACTCGGCTTTACTTGTCCTTTGTGGACAACACTGGTCCACCCCTGCCTCATGAGGCAGTCAAGGTAGTGAAGGCCTCCTTCACTACCTTGAGGGTAGGTAAGGGGACCTTCACGGCATTGAGCCGATCGCGCCACATCTGCCTTCCGCTTAAATGTCCCGGGAAAAACCACCCTTCCGCCGGGTGTCCTCCGGTTGAATGGTCACGAAGTCCCCGACAGGTGAGGAGATCTCGTGCGGAGAGCTAGAAGGCTGGGGGCACTGGCCGTTTCGGTACTGGCGGCGACGACCGCGTTGGGCGGACCCGCGTCGGCCGAGACCGTGCCGTCGTTCCATACCTCGCTCGACCCCGCCGCGGTGCGGGAATCTGTGCAATACCTCGTCCGGACCTACCAGGTGGACGAGCAGGAAGCGTTACGCCGCCTCGAATTGCAGACGGACGGTATCAAACTGGACGAGCTGCTGAGCCGTGATCGCGGCGCGGAGTACGGGGGTATGTGGCTCGACCAGGGCAAGGGCGAGCTCGTGGTGGCCATGACCGAGCCGGCGGCGGCCGAGCCGTATCTGAAGGCGATGCCCGATCGGTCCGGCGTCCGTACGCAACGGGTCCAGCATTCGTTGCGGCAGCTGACGGCGGCGAAGGAACGCGTCGCGGCGAAGGTCGGTGCGGGGCCGGAAGCGGTTTATCTGCCGGCGGTGAGTGAAGCCGAGAACCGCGTCGTGCTGTGGGAACGCGCTTGGGTGGCGCGGGAAAGAGTGTCCACGCGCGTGGCTTCCGAAACCGACACCGCTCGCCGGGCGACGGCGGCGGAATCCGGCATGGTCGTCTCCCGTGTCCTGGCGAATCCGAACGCGCTGTCCACGCCGAATGTGGACCTCGGTTTCTGCCATCCGCTCTACTGCAGCAAATACGGCCCCATGCGGGGTGGCCTCCGGCTGGACATGAAGCGGGACGACGGCACCTGGGGTGGCTGCACGAGCGCCTTCAACCTGCGGTCCACGGGGGGCGGTTTCCCCGGCAAGGGCTGGGTTCTGACCGCCGGTCACTGCATGCGGACCAAGACCAACAACACGCCGACCCAGCACAACGGCAACGATGTCGTGCAGCAGCACGGTATCGAGAAGAGTTCCTACCCGTACGACTACGCGGCGCTGCCGTACGTGAACGACGCGGCGGCCACGAAATGGCTCGAAGGCCAGACGGGGCGCAACCGGGTGCTGAAGTACTGCCGCAACGGTGGCATGGACAGCAACAGTGACACCCCGTGCGGCCAGCAAGCCACCTCGGTGGACGAGTACATCACCGGCACCCACAAGCTCGCCGAGATCAAGGCGGGCTGGGTCGTCTGCGCCGGCGGGACGGCGTCGAGCGCGGTGAACTACCCCGATTCCGTCGACAGCGGCGCGGGCGCGGGCTACCTCGTCGGCACCCGCTGCGGCCGCGTCCTGTCCACGGACGTCGGCATCAACACCGATCTGTGCGCCCGTCCCGGCGACAGCGGCGGACCGCTGTTCAGCCAGGCCGATCACACGGCGCTGGGCATCCTGATCGGCAACCAGCAGTCCCGGTCGGGCCCGTGCCAGGCCGGGGAACTGAACAACTACGCGCCGATCGAGACGATCATCACCGATCTCAGCGAGCGGATCGCCAGCCAGGGCTCGAAGTTCGCGGTCATCACGGCTCCGAACGGCTGACGGACTCGTGAGTGGTAATGACGGTTCTAACCGTCATTACCACTCACGACCCGGCTTGCGGCCTAGACCAGGCCCAGTTCCCGTGCCCGGACGCCCGCCTGGAACCGCGATTCGGCGCCCAGCGCGGCCATCAGCTCGGCGACCCGGCGCCGGTAGGTGCGCACGCCGAGGCCGAGGGACCGCGCGGCGGCTTCGTCCTTGACCCCGCTGCCGAGCAGGTCCAGCACCGCGGGCGCGAGCTGCCGGATTTCGGAGACGCGCGCGTCGAAGACGGCGAGATCGGTGGCCGATCGCCAGGCCGTCTCGTACAGCGAAATCACGCCCTGAACGGTTTCCGGCTGGGTGATGACGCTGTAGCCGCGCTGCCCCGCGACGAGGTCACCGGCCAGGATCACCAGCCTGCCGTCCATGATGATCGTCTCGTTGAGGTCCTCGGTGGTGATGCGGATCTGCGCGCCGAACCGGTCGCGCCGCCGGGCTAGTTCCTGCGCGGACACCGAGTCGAGCAGCACGCCGGACCGGTAGATCTTGCGGATCCGCAGGTCACCCGCACGGCGTTCCGCCGCCGCGGGGACCTCGTCCGACCGGCGGTCGGCCACCCAGGTCGCGAGGTCGTTGGCGGCGCACGCGAGGTCCGTCACAGTGGCGAACAGATGCCCCACCCGCCGGAACAGCTCTTCCTCGCCTTGTACGACCGTGACCGCGTCGCCCGCCCGAGTGAGGCCGTCATTCGTCCGCATACCCCGATACTGCCCCAGTGTCGTCGTCCGCGACCAGGTGGCAGCTTGTTGCCATTTCCTGACTTCCGGCTTCCCCGTCACGACTCTGGTCGGCATGACGAACCTTCACGACACCGCACCGTCCGCCGACGCCGGCACCTGGCGGCTCGGCGACCTCACCGTCAACCGCGTCGGCCTCGGCGCGATGCGGTTGACCGGGATGCCCTGGGACGAGAAACCCAAGAGCCGCGACGGCGCGATCGCGGTCCTGCGCCGCGCGATCGAACTCGGCGTCGACCACATCGACACCGCGTCGTTCTATTTCACCCCCACGCGTTCGGCGAACGAGCTGATCAGCACCGCGCTCCAGCCCTACCCCGAAAACCTGGTGATCACCACGAAGGTCGGCCCCGGCCGTGACCGCGACGGCGAGTTCGCGTTCGCGCGGCCCGACCGGCTCCGCGGTCAGGTCGAGGAGAACATCCGCCAGCTCGGGCTCGATCACCTCGACGTCGTCAACCTGCGCTGGGGCGCCGCGATGGGCAAGGAAACCGGTTCGCTGGCCGAACACTTCGGCGTGCTCGCGGACCTGCGCGAGGCCGGGCTGATCCGGCACCTCGGCGTCTCCAACATCGTGGCCGACCAGCTGACCGAGGCCATGGCGATCGCGCCGGTGGTCTGTGTGCAGAACCGGTACGGCCTGACCGACCGGGAGGACGACGCGCTGCTCGCACTGTGCGCCGAGCACGGCATCGCGTTCGTGCCCTTCTTCGCCGTCACGACCGAGGTTCCCGGCGCCACTCCGCGAGCGGGCGACACCGTTCCCGGCGAGGCCGCGGTCGCCGAGGTGGCCGCCGCGCACGGCGCGACCCCGGCCCAGATCCGGCTCGCCTGGACGCTGCACCGCGGCGACCACGTGCTCGCCATCCCCGGCACCGGAGACCCCGCCCACCTGGAGGAGAACGTCGCGGCGGGCGCGCTCCGGCTCGGCGAGGACGAGCTGGCGCTGCTCGACGCCGTCGGGACCTGAGGCCCGCTACCGGTCGTCCGCCCGCTTGCCGCTCCGGCGGCGGGCGGCGGTCGCCGTGGCGAGGGTCTGGAGCACGTTCTGGGTGGCGGCGATGTCGATGCACGCGTCCGTGATCGACTGGCCGTAGGTGAGCGGCTGATCGGGGTGCAGGTCCTGGCGGCCCGCCTTGAGGTTGGATTCCAGCATGACACCGGCGATCCCGCGCTGGCCGGTCCTGATCTGCTGGGCGATCTGCTCGGCGACGACGGGCTGCTGGAGGTGGTCCTTCCGGCTGTTGTCGTGGCTGGCGTCGATCACGACCCGGCGGGGCAGCCCGGCGTTCTGGAGCGTGGTGAGCGCCGCCCGGACCGAGGCGGGGTTGTGGTTGGGCGCGCTGTTCCCGCCGCGCAGCACGAGATGGCAATCGGGGTTGCCGACGGTGTGCAGGATCGCGGGCAGGCCGCTGGGGTCGACGCCGGGGACGACGTGGCGTGCCTCGGCGGCGCGGATCGCGTCGACCGCGACGGTGACATCGCCGTCGCGGCGGTTCTTGAAGCCGACGGGCATCGACAGACCGCTGGCGAGCATGCGGTGGTTCTGGCTTTCCACGGTGCGGGCGCCGATCGCGCCCCAGGAGACGGTGTCGGCGAGGTAGGCCGGAATGGTGGTGTCGAGCCATTCGCTCGCCGTGGGCAGGCCGCCTTCCGCGAGTTCGAGAAGGAGGTCCCTGGCGATGCGCAACCCGTGGTTGACGTCGCCGCTGCCGTCGAGATGGGGATCGTTGATGAGCCCCTTCCAGCCGCCGACCGTCCGCGGCTTTTCGAAGTACACGCGCATGACGATCACGAGGTCGTCGACGAACCGGGCGCCGATGGCGGCGAGGCGGTCGGCGTACTCGAGTGCCGCGGCGGGGTCGTGGATGGAACAGGGCCCGGCGATCACGATCAGCCGGTCGTCCTCACCGTTGAGGACACGGACGACGGTTTCGCGGCCTTCCCGCACCGTGTCGGCCGCGGTGGCGCTGAGCGGGAGTTCATGGTGCAGGAGGGCGGGGGTGACCAAGGGGACCATCCGGTCGATGCGCTGGTTGTCGAGATCGACCGCGGCAATGGTTGTCATCACAGATATCCAAGGTTTCTGCCGGCCCGGCCGGCGGTCTCGGGTGAACGACGAAGAAGGAACGTGGAAAAGCCACAACGGACTTCGATTCCGGCATTACCGGTCATCCAGCATTCAAAATATCGGAAAAGGCCGTGTCCAGTGTCGCCCTGCTTCGGGCAGTCACTAATGTCCCGTCCATATCGGATCGCGTTTTTCGGTGAAGGCACGGACGCCCTCGATCGCGTCCGCGCTCCGCCGTCGGCGCTCTTCCCAGTGATAGGACGTCGTGAACGCCTCTTCGAGCGGGAGGTCCACCGACCGCAGCGCGGCCTCCTTGATCGCGCGGACCGAAAGCGGGGCGGCCCGCACCAGGCTGTCGGTCCAGCCCGCGACGCACTGGTCCAGCTCGGCCGCCGGGACGACCTCGTTGACCAGCCCGTGGCGCAGCGCCGTGGCCGCGTCCATCCGGCGCCCCGTCAGCAGATAGCCCATCGCCACCTTCTGCGGCAGCTGCCGGGGCAGCCGGAACACGCCGCCCGCCCCGGCGATCAGGCCGAGCCGGACCTCCGGCAGCGCGAAGACCGCGTCCTCGGCGGCGATGACGATGTCGCAGGCGAGCACCAGCTCGAAACCGCCGCCCAGCGCGTACCCGCGCACCCGGGCGACCACCGGTTTGGACAGCGTGAACCGGTCCGTCAGCCGGGGATGCCCCGCCTGTCCCCCGCTGCCGAACGTCGTCGGCGCGACGCCCGATTCGTTCAGCCGGGCGCGTTCCTTGAGGTCCTGTCCGACGGAGAACGCGCGGTCCCCGGCGCCGGTGAGCACCACCGCCCTGACGTCGTCATCGGCCTCGACGTCGTCCCAGATCCCGGCGAGTTCCTCGTGCATCCGCCGGTCCATCGCGTTCAGCACGGCGGGCCGGTCCATCGTCACGTAGGCGACGTGGTCCTTCTTCTCGTACCGCACCCGGGTTTCACTCATCGCGACCCCGCCGCGAAGCCGCCGACCTTGCCGATCACGTCGGCGCCGTAGATGCGCAAAGCCTGTTGCAGGGCGAACTCGGCCATGTACCGGCGGAATCCGTCCGGCGGTTCCTCGGCGAGGTTCACCATGCGCCGGTTGGCGCGCACCGCGTCGCCGTCGAGGGCGGCGAGCGCGCTCTCGATCGCCGCGTCCATCTCCTCCGGCGGGACGACCTGGTCGACGAGCGACCGGGCGTCCGGCTCGTCCGCCCTGATCCGGCGGCCGCCGAGGATCACCTGCCGGGCGAGCCGCGGCCCGGTGAACCGGGAAAGCCGGTAGTTCGCGGCCCCGGGGATGATCCCCTCGGTCGCCGCGGGCAGGGAGAAATAGGCGTCGGACGCCGCCACCACGTGGTCGAAGACGAGCAGGAGCTGGGCCCCGCCCCCGATGGCGAAGGAATCGACGGCCGCCAGCCAGGGCTTGTCGATCACGCGCGAGCGCCACGAACCGTCCGTGGCCACCCCGCGCACGATCTTGTGGATATAGCCCAATTCCCGTCGCAGGAGGAAATCGACGAGCGGGATGTCGCCCGAACTCAGCTTCTTGAGGTTGATCCCCGCGCAGAACACCCGGCGCCCCGCGTACCGGGGATGGCTCATCACGCCGCCCCGCAGCATCCCCACCCGGACGGCCGGGTCGAGCAGCGCCAGATCGACCGCGGTCTCCATGTCGTCGACCTGCTGGGCGTCCTCGGCGTTCAGGCAGTCGTCGCGGCACAGGGTCAGGTACGCGACGCCGTCGCGGCGCTCCAGGGAGGCGGCTTCCATCCGCACCACACCGGTCTCGACGAACTCCGGCAGCAGCTCCAGCGCCCTGGCGGTGGGCCTGAGCATGGCGTCGAGCAGATGCGGCCCGGCCTTCGGCGCGTTCAGGATCCCGCGCAGGAAAATGCCCTGATCGATCTCGCGCCCCTCCTTCTCCGCCTGCCGCCGGGAGCGCTCGGCCGCCATCTGCGCTTCCGTGGGCACCAGGCCGGGATAGGCCGACGCGGCGGCCCGGACGAGTTCGTCGAGGCGCAGAGAGCGGGTGCGGCCGTCGGTGAGCCGGTCGTAGATCTCCTCGGCGTGCGCTTCCACGTACTCCGTCCGCGCCGCCCTGATCTCGTCCAGCGCCGAGGACGCGGCCTCGCGCTGGGCGGGCGTCCTGGCCGAGGGCAAGGGAAGGCCGTCGAGCAGTTCGTCGACACGCTGGGCCGCTTTCGCCAGGGCCCGATGGTCGAGCCCCGGCGAAAGCGACAGCGTCGGGGAATCCGTGGTCACGAGGTGGCTTCCCGTCGCAACGCCCGGTCCGCGGCGGCCAGATGCGCGCCGAGCGCGTCCTCGAAGGTGGTCGAGCCGTCTTCGAAGATCAGCTGACGGCGGATCGCGGTCTCCGCGCCGTCGAGGGCGGCGGCCGCCTCGGCCAGTCCGGCCAGCGTCTTCGCCGGGTCTTCGGACACCTCGTCCACCAGGTTGAGGGCGAGCGCGCGGTCGACCTCGATCGGGGTTCCGAGCAGCACGGCCCGCCGGATCCCCGCCGCACCGGCCTGCTGGGTGAGCCGGTACACGGACATCCCCGGCCAGGTCGAACCGCCGACGGCGGCGAGCCGCAACCGGGTCCCCGGGGTGACGATCCGGAGGTCGGCGGCGAGGAGGAGGTCCAGGGCCGTTCCGGCGCACTCGCCCGACGCGACGGCGACCGTGAGCCTGCCGAGCCGCTCGAACCGCCGCACCACCCGTTCCCATTTGGAGACCAGCCCGACCGTCAGCCCGGTGGTCCATCCCTCCGACGGCACCCCCGTGACGTGGACGGTGACCGGGCCCGCTTCCCGGTCGTCCTCGGCGCGGTCACAAAGTGCGCTCAGCTCCTCGACCGACGCGGGGGAAAGCGGACGGGCGCCGTCGAGACGCAGGACAAGTTCGCCGTTCATTTCGCCTTGCCTCACCATTGGATCAGCGCCATTTCGATCGTGGACCCGGGCCCCATGGTCATGAGCACGCCGTAGTCTCCGGGGCGGGTGACGTCCTCTTCGGACAGTCGCTCGTAGGAGAAGAGGAAGGAGCCGCTGGACAGGTTCCCGTAGTCACGGAGCACCCCGGTGGTGTGCCGGACGTCGTACCTGCTCAGGCCGAGATTGACGACGACGGCGTCGACCACCTTCTTGCCGCCGGAGTGCACCAGCCAGTGGCCGATGTCGCTGCGGCGCAGTCCCGTCCCGGCCAGGAGCCGGTCGACGACGATCTCGGCGTGCGCACCGACCACGTAGGGGATCTGCGGGTCGAGGAAGAAGCTGAAGCGGTCCTGGTCGCGGTCCCAGTCGTACCGCATCGCGTCGACCGCGTCGGTGATGATGTAACTCGCGAACTTGAGGACACGCGGGCCGGCCACCCGGCCGTCGCCCGAGATGACGGCGAGGGCCGCGGAGCCGTCGCCGAAGAGGCTGTTGACCACCGCGGTCCGCATGGTGCCGTCCAGGGCGTAGGCGGCGGAACACGCCTCGCTGCACAGGACGACGCCGAGTTCGCCCGGATGGGCCGCGGACCAGCCGGAGACCACGTTCAGCGCGTTCAGTCCGGCGTTGCAGCCCATGCCCACGATGTCCGAGCGGCTGCAGTGCGGGTCGATGCCCATCTCGCGGATGATCAGCGCGCTCAGGCCGGGGGTCAGGAAGCCGGTCGAGGTGACGCAGCACAGGTGACGCAGGTCCGAAAGCGTCGCCCCCGCCGACTTCAGGCACGCTTCGAGCGCGCGGCATCCCATGTCGACGGCGATCTTCTTGTGCTTGTCGAGGAGGTCGCCCTGCGGTTCCGCGAGGCGGCCCCCGCCGGGGTTCTCCGGCGGGAGGGTGAGGAAACGCCGGTCGATCGCGCTGTTCAGGAAGACCGAGCGGATCTTGGGATCCTCGACGTCGAGGATGTCCAACAGCTCGGTTTGCGAATAGGACGTCTCGGAGACCGCGGTCCCGACGCCGGCGAATCTGGTGATCTCGGTCAGTCCATTGAGGACGGACAGCTCTTCGGTGAGTTCGATTCCGGTAGTCATCGATACATCCATCCCCAAGTTCTGAGCTTGCTTCGGAGCAGCTGCTTGACCTGCGCAGCGGGCATTGATCTCACCTTTCGGATCGAAATGGGCGTTCGGCGGGAAAAGTCAGGCGGTGAGCGGGACTTCGGAAAGCCGTCGCTCGAGTTCCAGGCTGGTGGCGTAATCCGGCAGCAGGCCCTGTCGTTCGGCCTCGGCTAGGGTGATGGCCACCTTGTCCCGATCGGACAGGATCGGTTCGACACCGGGATCTATGGGCAGGTCCAGCGCGGGATCCAGCGCCGAGAGGGCGAGTTCGTTCCGCGGTACGTAACTCGCGGAGAGCATGTACCACATGACGCTGTCGTCTTCGAGCGCCACGAACGCGTGACCGACGCCCACCGGGAAGTACATCGCCCGGTGGTCGCGCTGGTCGAGCAGGACCGCGTCCCACCGGCCGAACGTCGGCGAACCGACCCGGATGTCGACCACGATGTCCAGGACACTGCCGCGGGCGCAGTAGACGTACTTCGCGATCCCCGGCGGCGTCATGGTGTAGTGGACTCCCCGCACCACGCCGCGTTTGGACATGCTGTGGTTCGTCTGCGCCACCCGGAAGAGCGGGCCGCCGCGGGCCTCGGCGAAGGCCTCTTCCTGGAACGGCGAGACGAACAGGCCGCGGTCGTCGGGGAAGACCCGGGGAGTGAACTCGATCGCGCCCTCGACGGCCAGTTTGCGTGCTTGCACAGCTACTCCTGATGGTGGAGCGGTCAGAGGGCGGACAGCACTTCGCGGACCGCGTGGACGACCTTGTCCTGCAGATCGGTGGAAAGCGCGGGATACATCGGGAGCGAGAAGATCTCGCCCGCCAGCTTTTCGGTGACCGGCAGCGAACCCGTCCCGTAGCCGAGGTGGGCGAACCCGGTCATGGTGTGCACCGGCCACGGGTAGCTGATGTTCAGGTGGATGTCGTACGCCTTGAGGCGTTCGAGGATCTCGTCGCGCCGCGGGTGGCGTACCACGTACACGTAGTACACGTGCTCGTTGCCGGCGGTGGTCTTCGGCAGTTTCAGCTCGGTGTCGCCGAGACCTTCTTCGTAACGCCGGGCGACGGCACGGCGTCCGTCGATGTAGGTGTCGAGCCGCTTGAGCTTGCGCCGCAGGATCTCGGCCTGGACCTCGTCGAGACGGCTGTTGTGCGCGGGCGTCTCCACCGTGTAGTAACGCTCTTCCATGCCGTAGTACCGCAGCCTCCGCAGCTTGCGCTCCACGGCTTCGTCGGAGGTTATGGTCGCGCCGCCGTCACCGTAGGCGCCGAGCACCTTGGTGGGATAGAAGGAGAACGCGGCCGCGTCACCGGTCGAACCGGCGATCGTCCCGTTCTGCCGGGCTCCGTGCGCCTGGGCGCAATCCTCCAAAAGGGACAGTCCATGCTTCGCGGCGAGTGCCTTCAGCGGGGCCAGGTCCACGCACTGGCCGTACAGGTGCACGGGCAGCAGGCATTTGGTGCGCTCGGTGATCGCGGCCTCGACCTGTGTGGTGTCCATCAGGAAGTCGTCTTCGCGGACGTCGACGAAGACGGGGGTGGCGCCGGTGCCGTCGATGGCGACCACGGTCGGGGCGGCGGTGTTCGACACCGTGATCACCTCGTCGCCCGGTCCGACACCGAGGGCCTGCAGGCCGAGCTTGATCGCGTTCGTGCCGTTGTCGAGGCCGACACAGTGACCGACCCCGTGATAGGCGGCGAATTCCGCTTCGAAGCCGCGCAGGCTCGCGCCGAGAACGAGCTGGCCCGAGTTGAAGACCGTCTCGACCGCGTCGAGCAGGTCGAGCCGCTCGGCCTCGTATTCGGCCAGGTAGTCCCATACACGCGTGGTCATGTGCGAACCTTTCCCTCAACTGATGACGTCAAAGCGGCGACGGTGCGGCGTACTCCGTCGGACAGCGAGATCTCCGGGCGCCAGCCGGTGATCCTCCGGAACGGCGTGGAATCGACGACGAGGTTCAGGGAATCCGTCGTGGGCGCGTGTGCGGGTGGTTCCACGCGGATCACCTCGACCGGGTCCCGTCCGGTGTGCTCGGCCGTTTCCCTCGCCACCAGCCGGAAAACCTCCCCCAGCCGATCGCCCCGGCCGGCGCCGAGCAGCCAATGGGCACCCACCAGTGAATCCGGTGCGGCCAGCGCGGCTGTGAAGGCCGCCGCGATGTCGTCGACGTGGACCAGGTCGCGCCGCACCGTGCCGTCGCCCCAGATGGGGAGCGCCTGACCTTCGAACGCGCGCCGCGCCATGGCGGACACGACACCGCTGTCGTGCTTGCCGCCTTCCACCGTGTTCTCCCCGAAAACGGTCGGCAGCCGCAGGCTGATACCGCGCACCCGGCCGTTCGCCGTGGCCTCCTTGAGGATCTCTTCGGCCGCTAGCTTCTGCATGGCGTAGGCAGTCACCGGGAGGTCGGGCTCGCTGCCGTCGAGCGGCTCCCGAGGGGGCACCCCGACCTGCATGCTGGTGCCGCTGTACACCACCAGCGGGGGCGTTCCGCCGCCGCTTCCGATGACCTCGACGAGATCCCGCATCACGCCGACGTTCACGCGGGCGGCAGCCGTGGTTTCGGCCGCGCGCCAGCCGCCGTCGGCGAGGAGCAGGTACACGACCGCGTCCGATCCCGCGACCGCTTCGGCGAGCGCGGCGCGGTCGGTGAGATCGACGGCGACGACGGTGGTCTCGGCCCGGCCCGACGGCGGCGTGAAACGCCCGCGCGCCACCGCGCGCAGGCGGATCGGCTGCCGCACCAGCGCGCGCGTGACCGCCGAGCCGACGAAGCCCGACGCGCCGAGGACGGTGATCGTCTTCATCTCACACGCCCATCCGGGGCTGCGCCGCCGCGGCGTGGAGGCAGGCGAGCAGCGTGCGCGCCTCGACGTTGACGTAATGCCCGTGCCGGGTGAGCGCGGTGAGCTGGGCCGGGGTGACCCAGGCGTAGCCGGGCGGCGCCTCGACCGTGTCGTCCGCCTCGACCGCGAGATAACGGGCCCTGACGTTGAGGAAGCGACCGCCCTCTTCGGAATGTATGGCCTCGTAAAGGATCCGCGACGGCGGAGCGTCGAGGACGGTGTCGAGGAAGGGCGGTTGGCTTTCCGGTGGCAGGTGCGCGTAATTTTCGGGCGTGCACTGGACTGTCGGTGCCAGCTCGACCGTGTCCACGAAACCGCCGTCGACCCGGGCGTGCACCAGAACGTGCGGTACGCCGCCGAAGTCGCGTACGAGGAAAGCGGCGACCCCCAGCCCGACCGATTCGAGCAGCGGCTGGGTCCAGCTGACCTTCTCGCGGTTACTGCCTTTCACCGCGACCGCGAGGACCTTGAAGTAGCGGCCGTCCTCGTGCTCGATCGCTTCGGCGCCCTGTTTCCAGCCGTGGACGTCCTTGAGCGGAATGCGGCTGACCCGTACGTCGTGCCGCGAACGCTCGTTCGTGAACCACGACAGCAGCTGGACGTCGGAGAGCACCGCGCCGGGAGCCGTGTCGCGGTAAGGAAGACACGACAACACGCTCCGGGCGTTCATGTTGATCGTCTCGTCCTCGTGCATCAGTTCCGCGATCTGGCCGAGGGTGAGCCAGCAGAAGTCGTCGCAGGCCGGCACGTCGTCGACGGTCTCGACGATCATGTTGCGATTGGACTTGCGGTAGAACCACGATCCCTGCTCCGCCTGGAGGACGTCGACGATGATCCTGTCGGGGTCGGGCGGGGCGAAGTACTCGATCAGCTTGACGTTCGAACCGCCGTGCGCCTTGGTGTAGTTGCTGCGGGTGGCCTGCACGGTCGGGGAAAGCTGTACCAGATTGGGGTTTCCCGGCTCCATCTTGGCCTGCATCAGGAAATGCAGGACGCCGTCGAACTCCTTGGCGAGGATGCCGAGGATCCCCACTTCGGGCTGTTTGATGACCGGCTGCCGCCATTCGCGGTAAGGGCCGTCACCGTGCGGGCCGTCGTGCTCGACGACGTGCAGGCCCTCGATGGTGAAGAACCGTCCGCTGGCGTGCACGAGATTGCCCGTCCCGCCTTCGAAGCGCCACTGGTCCAGTTCCGCGAACGGGATGTGCTGGACGTGGAAGACGTTGGCCTCACGGCGTTCCGCGATCCAGGCGCGGACGTCCTCGGTCCGCATCTGCACACCGTCGGTGTTCGCGGCCGACAAGGCGATGCGCTCCTCGTGGTCGCGATCGTCGCGGGGACGCACCGTACCGGGAGGCTCCAGCCAAGACAGCATCACAGGGCTCCTCGCCATGACCGTTTCGCGGTACTCGGGCTTTCGACGCGGGTACTGACCGTCATCGCCACGTCACCCCCGTGTCCCTTGAAAGGTAGCTTCGAGCGATCACAGTGGTCCAGATCGTCCAATCCCCTTGAGGGACAAGACAAAGACGGCGAGAGGGGTCGTGAGTGGTAATGAGGGTTCTATTGAGGGGTAAGCCAAATGTGGCGCGTCCCGGTGCGGGTCCGGACTGGCTGACGGAAGCCGGGCCGTGACCACGGGTATCCACAAGGGACACTTTCCCGGCGATCAATGTCCGACCTGAGCAGTTTGCCCGGCCTCGCGAGGTGGTCGTGAGTGGCAAATAGCGTTCTAACCCTCATTGCCACTCACGACCCCGTCCAGAACCGGACAAATAAGCACCAATCGGACACCGAGTCGCTGGAAATTGTCCTTTATGGACAGTCAGGAGGCCCGCCCCGCCTCCTCGGGGAACCCCTCGCCGGGCACACGGTAGTAAAGGCCTCCTTCACTACCGTGAGGGCAGACAAGGGGGACCTTCACGGCAGCGAGCCGATCACGCCACGTTTGCCTTACCCCTCCATAACCCTCATTACCACTCACGACCCCAATGGAGCCGCGACACCAGGCCACTCCTCAATGGAGCGGCTGTTCCTGTTCACTCGTCGTCGTTCGTGGTTGCCAGGCCCGCTGTTCGGTCTCGCGCACTTGCTCTTCGGCGGTCTGCTCGACTCTCTTCATCGCGAACCGCAGGATCGGCGGCGCCATCAGCGAGGTGACGATCGCGACGAGAATGACGATCGTGTAGACCTCCACACTGAGAATCCCCAGCCGCAGGCCGACCATCGCCACCACGATCTCGATGACGCCCCGCGCGTTCAGCCCGGCGCCGAGCGCCAAGCCTTCCCATTTGTTCAGGCCACTGAGCCGCGCGCCGGCGTACGCGCCGACGAACTTGCCGATGATGGCCAGTGCGAGCACCGCCAGGCCGGTGAGGAGGACCTGAGGCCGGATGAGCGCGGTGAGGTCCATCCGCAATCCGGCCGTGGCGAAGAAGACCGGCGCGAACACCGACAGGACGACCGTGCGCAACGGGGCCAGCTTGGCAGGCTCCACCTTGCCCGCGGTGCCGATCAGGATGCCGCAGACGAAGGCCCCGAAGACCGCCTCCAGGCCGAGAGCCTGCGTACCTGCCGAGGCGAGGAGCACCAGGACGACGACGGCGCCGACCGTGGGCCCTGCTCCCTCGGACTTGGCGGCGATCCGCACCACGCCCCTGGCCAGCGGCCTGCCGAGGGTGAGGGCGAAGACGACGATGAGGATCAAGTAGGCGAGGGAAAGGAGCACGGTGCCGGTGGTCACCGCGTGGACCGCCATCGCGCTGACGACCGACAGCATGAACCAGCCGAACGCGTCGTCGATCGTGCCCGCGGCGAGCGTGAGCTGCCCGACGTTGCGGTGCAACAGGTTCATGTCGATGAGAGTCTTTGCGATGACCGGGATGGCGCTGACGCACATCGCCACGCCGAGGAACAGCGCGAAGACGGTGATGTCGGTGCCGTCGGGGATCAGCATCTTGGGCAGCACGAAACCGGCGCCGATCCCCAGGCCGAGAGGGATGATCAGGCCGCCGAAGCTGCCCCCCGCGGCGGCGCCGCCGCGCCGCCGGATCATCTTCATGTCCATCTGCATACCGGTGAGGCCGACCAGCAGGATGACGCCGATCTGCCCCACCGCGTCGAGCAGGTGGTACTGCTCGGCGACGGCCGGGAACAGCCAGCCGTGCACCCCTGGTGCGGCCCAGGCCAGCAACGAAGGACCGAGGAGCACCCCGACGAACAATTCGCCGACGACGGCGGGCATCCCGAACCGGGCGGCCAGCCGTCCGAAGACGACGGCGAGCAGGAGCAGCAAGCCGACCTGGAGCAAGAAGACCAGGAGACTGTGGGCGGCGATCGGCGCGATCGGCGCGGGAAGCGAGAGAAGCACTTTCCTCCTTCGGGAAAGGTCTGATCGACGTCAGCGGCCGGGGACCCTCGTACCGAGCCGCCGGGCCGCGCTCACCGAGTCACAGCCCGCGAGGCCCAGCGCGTTCCGGAATTCGACGGCGAGCAGCTCGAGCGACTGCCGGGCGCCGTCCTCGCCGCCCGCGGCCAGCCCCCACATCACGGGCCGCCCGACCAGAACGGCCGACGCCCCCAGCGCGATCGCCTTGAGGATGTCGCCACCGCTCCGGATTCCCCCGTCCAGCAGCACTTCGCCGTCCCATCCGGAGAGGGCGGCGGCGATCTCACCCAGCATTTCGATGCCCGGCACGGCACTGTCCAACTGACGGCCTCCGTGGTTGGACACCACGATGCCGCCGACACCCGCGTCGACGGCGCGGGTCGCGTCCTCGACCGCGAGGATCCCCTTGAGCACCACCGGAAGGTTCGTGTGCGCCCGGACCGCTTCCACGGATTCCCAAGTGGCGGGCGCGAATTCGCGCGCGGTGTGCTCCGCCACCGCCGACTGACCGCGGGTCCGGCGGTGCGCGGCGTCCCCGGCGTCGAAGTTGGCCGCGGTCACCGAATCGGGCAGCGCGAAGCCGTTCCGCAGATCGCGCAGCCGCCGTCCCATCCACGGCACGTCGACGGTGAACACGATCGCCTCGCAGCCGGCGTCCTCCGCGCGGCGCACGAGTTCCAGCGAGCGTTTCTCGTCACGCAGCCAGTACAGCTGGAACCACGGCCGTCCGCCGACGGCCGCGATCTCCTCCAGCGGGACACTGCTCAGAGTGCAGATCGTGTACGGCACACCCGCGTCCCGTGCCGCGCGGGCGGCCGCGAGTTCGCCCTCGGGATGGAACAACCGCTGGTACGCCACCGGAGCGACCGCCATCGGCACGGCGGCCGGCCGTCCGAGGACGTCGGCCTCGCCGGTGGCGCCGGTCAGGTCCCGCAGCATCCGGGGGATGACGAAGATCCGCTCGAGCGCGGCGCGGTTGGCCTCCAGTGAGGCCTCCGCGCCGCTGCCCCCGGCGAGAAAGTCCCAGATCTCGCCGGGGAGGGCGGTCCGCGCCGCCCGCTCGAGGTCGTCCAGACAGAGATGGGTCATCGACGGGCGGGGCCGAGTTTGCTCTGCCCGGTCCGCTCCAGCTCCACGGCCTCGTACAGGGCCTTGATGTTGGAGCTGCCGAAGGTGCCGGCGCCCTGCCTCTCGATGATCTCGAAGAAGATGGTCTTACGCGGATGCGTGGACGCGGTGAAGATCTGGAACAGCTGGCCGCCGTGGTCCTCGTCGGCGAGCAGCTTCGTCTCCCGCAGATCGTCCAGCGAATGCGTCTCCAGCTGGATCCGCTCGCCGAGCAGGTCGTAGTAGGTGTCCGGGGTCTTCAGGAATTCCACTCCCCGCGCGGAAAGCTCCTTGACCGCGCGGACCGCGTCCGCACTGGTGAAGGCGATGTGCTGGACGCCCGCACCGTGGTGCTCCTTGATGAAGTCGTCGATCTGGCCGGGGTCGGCGGTCTTGTCGGGCTCGATCAGGGTGAGGGTGACCTCTCCCGACGCGCTCTGCACGACGGTGGAGTTCATCGCCTGCGCACCGACGACGATGTGCTCCTCGAAGATCTGCTTGAACCCCAGCGCCCGCTCGTAGTACGCCACCGTGGGGCCGAGATCCCCCGCGTTCAGGCAGACCGCGAAGTGATCGATCGCGAGCAGGTCGACGCCGCCCCTGCCGCGGAAGGCTTCCGGCGATTCGACGGTGTCGCGCTGGATCAGGGTGTGCACGACGTCGCCGAAACCGCCGACGGTGGCCGTGATGACCCCTTCCGCGCGCTCCCCCGGCTCGAGGATGGCCTGTGCCCCGGCCTGCACCGCGGCATCGAAAGCGGCGGCCACGTCGGAAGTCCGCAGCGCGATGTCGGCCACGCCGTCACCGTGGGTCTGCAGATAGGTGGCCGCGGGGTGCCGGTCCGACGTCGGCTCGGTGAGGACCAGCGCGATCGGGCCCTGCCGCAGCGTCACGCTCCGGTGGTCGGCCGACCGGTCGGTGGAGGCGACGGAAAACCCGTACTTGTCCATCCAGCCGGACGCGGCCGCCTCGAGGTCGGCCACATACATTTCCACCTGGTCGATCTCGAAATTCTGCGTGCTCTCTTGAGAAGACAAGACATTCCTCCGTGGAATAGATGTGATCCTCATGGCCAGGATGACGCGAACCCCATTTCGCATCAACGCTGTCCGTTTGACAGTTCCGTCCACATCGGACGGACGTGGGCTCAGCGCCCGGTGAACCGCACCGGGAGTTCCCGGTAGCCCTGCACGACGATCGCGCGCAACCAGGCCGGTTCCTTCTCCAGTTCCACTCGCGACACCCGTTCGGCCAGTTCCCGCACCACGACCGCCAGTTCGATCCGGGCGAGCGCGGACCCGAGGCAGTGGTGCATCCCGTGCCCGAAAGCGATGTGCCGGTTGGGTTTCCGCCCGGGGCGGAACGTGTCCGGATCGTCGAACACGGCGGGATCCCGGTTCGCGGCGGGCAACCACGCGACCACCGGTGTCCCGGGCGCGAGGTCCTGTCCGTTGATCGTGACCTCGCCGGTCGTCACCCGCAGCACGTGCATCGCGGGCGAGGTCCAGCGCAGCACCTCGTCCACGACGGTGTCGACGTCCTCGTCGCCGTCCCGCACCCGCGCGAGCAGGCCGGGCACCGTGGCGAAGGCGTGCACCGCGCCGGTGATCGCGTGCCGGGTGGTCTCGTTGCCGCCGATCAGCACGTTGTCGCAGTTGAGCACCACGTCGTCGATCGAGAGCTCGTCGTCGGTCAGCAGTGTGCTGACGAGGTCGTCGCCGGGACGCTCGCGGCGGGCGGCGATCAGTTCGTCGAAGTAGACGAGGATTTCGGTATGCGCCTGCCGCGGCGTCATCCCGTCGAACAGTTCGTCCTCACCGCCGAACGCGTGGTTGGTCAGGTCGATGAGCATGTCCTCGTCCTCGGCGGGCACACCGAGGATCTCGCAGACGACCGCGGCGGGGATACGCGGGCCGATCGCCGCGGCGACGTCGCACACCTCGCCGTCGAGCACCTTGTCGAGCACACCGCGTACCTCGGTCCGCACCCGCTCCGCGAGTTTCTTCGCGGCGGCCCGCGAAAGCAGCGGGCCGACCAGCTTGCGCAGTCTGCGGTGCTGATCCTGTTCGGAGACCACCATCATCTGGCCACCCGAGGTGTCCGGATGCTCACGGTCGAAGCCGATCATCATCCCGTACTCGGAGGTGAACGGGGCGGACGGCCCGAGGACCGCCGCGCACGCCCGGTGCGAGAAAACGGACCAGAAGCCGGTGGGCGAACTGCCCGGCTCGCTCCACACCATCGCGTCTTCCGTCGCGAACTCACGCCAGCGGGTGTGGCGATCCAAGGTCGTGTACAGATCGGGGTTGCCGAGGTCGACGGCTGTGGTCGTCTGCATCAAGGGTCTCCTGGTCAGGTGAGTGCGCCGTCGAGCACCTTGGCGAGCTGTGCCACGGTCGGCGCGTCGAAGAAGGCCTGCACTCTCAGCCGGATCTTCAGGCGTTCGCGGATGCGGCTCACCAGCCGGGTCGCGAGCAGCGAGTGGCCGCCGATCTCGAAGAAGCTGTCCTCGACACCGACGCTGCCGACGCCGAGCACTTCGGCGAACAACTCGGCCAGGATGATCTCCGTGGGGGTGAGCGGCGCCCGGCCCGAGGCCGACCGCCCGGCGTGCTCCTCTTCGGGAGTGGGCAGGGCGGTCCGGTCGACCTTGCCGTTCGGCGAGACCGGCAGGCTCGGCAGGCTGACGACCACGTCGGGGACGAGATACGAGGGCAGCCGCTTTCGCAGCGGTGGCAAGAGTTCTTCGGCCGAAACCCGTTCACCCGCGGTACCGACCACGTAGGCGACAAGCCTGTTCTCGTGCTCGGTCACGACGGCCTGCGCCACCCCGCCGGCCGCGAGCAGCGCCGTCTCGACCTCCCCCGGTTCGATCCGGTGACCGCGGACCTTCAGCTGGTCGTCGACGCGGCCGACGAAGACGAGCTGGCCGTCCGGCCGCCTCCGCACCCTGTCACCGGTGCGGTACATGCGGCCGCCCGGTTCACCGAAGGGATCCGGCAGGAACCGCACCGCGGTCGCGCCCGGCCGGTGGAGGTAACCCCGGGCGAGGCCGGGACCCACCGCGTAAAGCTCACCCTCGTCTTCGTCCGGGACGGGCCGCAGCCGGTCGTCGAGGACGTACGCGCGGACGCCGGTGATCGGTTTCCCGATCGGCGGGGTGCCGTCGCCGGTCAGCGGGTCGCTCGCGGTCACCGCGACCGTGGTCTCGGTGGGGCCGTAGGCGTTGATCATGACGCGGTCGCTCGCCCAGCGTTTCGCGACCGGTGCCGGGCACGCCTCGCCCGCGACCAGGAGCGTCACCCCCGGTGGCAGGCCGCCGGCGTCCTCCAGGGGCGCCAAGGCGGACGGCGGCAACGTGACGTGGGAGATGGCCTGCTCCCGGACCAGCCGGGCGAGCGGTTCGCCGGGGACGAGATCCGGCGCGGGCGCGAGCACCAGGCAGCCACCGGCCGCCCACATCGGCCAGAACTCGGCGACGGCGGCGTCGAAACTCGGCGACGCGAAGGCGAGCAACCGGTCGTCCGGCCCCAGTCGCTGACGGCGCACGTAGTCCGCGGCCAGATTCGGGATACCGCGATGGGTGACCACCACGCCCTTCGGCCGTCCGGTCGAGCCCGAGGTGTAGATGACGTAGGCGGGGTGATCGGGGAGCAAGGGACCGAGCCGGTCCTGATCGTCCAGGTTCGGCTCGGACGCGCCCGGCTCGCGCACCACACTCATGATGTCCCCGGCACCCGAGACATCCTGTCCAGGCAGGCACAGCAGACAGTGCGCGGACGTGTCGTCCAGCATGTGCCGCCGTCGTTCCTCGGGATAGTCCGGATCGACGGGCACGTACGCGCCGCCCGCCTTGTGCACGGCCAGCATCGCGACGACGAACTCGATCGACCGCGGCATGGCCAGCGCGACCAGCCGCTCCGGGCCGACCCCGTGCGCCACGAGCCGCCGCGCGAGCCGGTTGGCTTCCCCGTTCAGCTCGGCGTAGGTCAGAGTGGTGGTGCCCATCGCGACGGCGGGCCTGTCCGGCACCGCGGCGGCGGTCGCCTCGAACAGCGCGGGTGTCGTGCCCGCCGCGGGTACGGCGAGATCGGGTGACATGGTCGTCTCGGTCATGCGGTCTCCCCCAGGCGTGCGCCGGACCCGGAGCGCAGGAACCCGAGCAACTCGTGGTTCACCGCCTCCGGGTTCTCCAGATAGCCGAAATGCCCACCACCCGGGATCGTGTGGTGCGTGGCGCCAGGGATCACGGAGGCCAGCTCCCGTCCCGCGGCAGGCGGCGCCACGAGGTCGTGTTCGAAGGAAATGACGTGGCAGCGCACCTTGATCGCGCGATAGGCCTCACGGCGGTCGGGCAGCGCGCTCAGCAACAACTGCGCGCGGACCCCGGGCCCCCAGTTCCCCGACGCCTCGAACAGGTCGAGCCAGTCGCCGGCGAGATCGTCGTCGGCGAGGGTCGCGGGCCCCAGGTTGTGCATGGCGCGCACGGCGGCGAGATACCCCGGCGGCAATTCGGTCCCCCGCTCGATCAGTTCGGCCTCGGTCTCGGCGAGCACCCGCTGGACGAGGCTGCTCCGGCCGCACGCCGCCATCAGCACCACGGAATCCAGCAGCTCCGGATGGGCGAGCGCCAGTTCCTGCGCGATGTACGAGCCCATCGACGTGCCGATCACGTGGCACGGCGACGCGTCGAGGTAGTCGATCAGGGTGGCCACGTCCGAGACGAGGTCTTCGATGGTGAACCCGCCTTCACCGTCGTCGCTCGGCGGGATCCCGCGGTTGTCCATGGTGATCACCCGGAATCCGGCGGCGCGGAGCGCGGGCACCTGATGCAGATCCCATACGGAACTCGGCGCCCCGGTCCCGGTCAGCAACAGGACAGCCGGACCGGAGCCTTGGTCGTGGTAAGACAACCGGATCCCGTTCTCGGTTGTCATCAGCATGATGGTCCTTCCCCGCTCACCGCGTATTCGCGGCGCGCAGCAACATGACCGCCGGCGAATGCCGCCGGCACCGGGTTCTGTCTGATGTGGAGCGTGCGTCCAGCGCCGCTTACTCGGCCGGTGACCGTGGAGAACGTTTTCTCCCCGGTCTACCGCGCACAGGTGTGACCGTACCTTCGGATATCGATTATCTGGAGAAGCCGGTGATGGACAGGCACTGCCCGCGTACTCGGGTCGTGAGTGTTAAGTGTCGTTCTAACGACACTTAACACTCACGACCAACGACACTCACGACCAACGCACGCCTCGTCCACGAACCTCGCTTGACACTTCGGCGGCGGATGGAAATCCTAGTATTTATGGATTCGAACGGTTTGTCCACTCAGTTGAGCATGGAAACCCTGCATGGATCGCTCACCGATCCGGCCATCTCGTCGATGAACCTGCTCAACGAGCTGATCGACGAATATCCTGTCGCCATTTCCATGGCGGCGGGCCGCCCGTACGAAGAGTTCTTCGACGTGCGGCTTATTCACGAATACATCGACGCTTATTGTGAACACCTCCGCGGTGACCGGAAACTGAACGAAGCGGCGGTCACCCGCACGCTCTTCCAATACGGGACCACCAAGGGTGTCATCGCCGATCTCATCGCCCGCAATCTCGCCGAGGACGAGGACATCGACGCCGCCCCCGAATCCGTGGTCGTCACCGTGGGCGCCCAGGAGGCGATGTTCCTGGTCCTCCGCACGCTGCGGGCGGGCGAGCGGGACGTGCTGCTCGCCCCCGCCCCCACCTACGTCGGCCTGACCGGGGCGGCGCTGCTCACCGACACCCCGGTCTGGCCGGTCCGGTCAGGCGAGAACGGCATCGACCCCGACGACCTCGCCCTCCAGCTGAAGCGCGCCGACGAACAGGGAAAGCGGGTCCGGGCCTGCTATGTGACGCCGAACTTCGCCAACCCCACCGGCACGAGCATGGACCTGGCCTCCCGCCACCGTCTCCTCGAAGTCGCCGAAGCGCATGGAATCCTTCTCCTGGAGGACAACGCGTACGGGCTCTTCGGCGCCGAGCGGCTCCCCTCGCTGAAATCCCTCGACCGGTCGGGAAGCGTGGTCTACATCGGTTCCTTCGCCAAGACCGGCATGCCGGGCGCCCGGGTCGGTTACGTGGTGGCGGATCAGCAGGTGCCCGGGGGCGGTCTGCTCGCCGACCAGCTTTCGAAGCTCAAGGGCATGCTCACGGTGAACACCTCCCCCATCGCGCAGGCGGTGATCGCCGGAAAGCTCCTTCTCAACGGTTTCAGCCTGGTCAAGGCCAACGCCCGCGAGATCGACATCTACCAGCGCAATCTCCGGCTCACCTTGGGCGAACTCGACCGCAGGCTCGGCGCGTTCCCCGACGTCACCTGGAACACGCCGACCGGTGGCTTCTTCGTCACCGTCACCGTGCCCTTCGTCGTCGACGACGAACTGCTGGAACGCGCCGCCCGCGATCACGGCGTGCTGTTCACGCCGATGCATCATTTCTTCGGTGGCAAGGGCGGATTCCACCAGCTCCGGCTCTCGATCAGCCTGCTCACGCCGGAACTGATCGAAGAAGGCGTCTCACGGCTCGCGGCGCTCATCACTCCGCGCCTTCCGTGATTTCGCGGGCGACCGCCTCCACCAGCACCATGTCGTCGCTGCTTCCCTCGATGGACCCGAATGAACTCGGCGCGGTCACCTCGAAGCCCGCCAGCGTCAGTTCCTCCATGGCCTGCTCCACACCGATATGCCAGATTCGGTGCGTGCAAACGAGAAGAGGATCCGCCGTCACGTCGGCGTAGTGGATGGTGATCTCCTGGGTCTCCTCCGCCGGAATGTTCCTCGCGTGCAGCACGTACCGCCGTCCGCTCCGGCCCGTGAACTCTTGCCTGCGCTCCAGCGGCTCGGGCTCGGGTTTGGCCGGCGGCGGCTTGGGCACGCCGAACAACAGTTTCCCGCCGGGCTCGAGATGGTCCCGGACCGACGCGTACAGGCCGGGTCTGCGGGATCTGTCCAGGACGTTGAGCGAGCCGGCGCTGATGACCACCGTGCCGAAACGCTTGCCCAGCGCGAAATCGCTCATGTCGCCCTGGACGACCGTGCATCGATCACGGACGTCCGCCGTCGCTGCGGCCAGCCGGTCCCGGAAGGCGGTGACCACCGCGGGAGCCAGTTCGAGCGCGGTCATTTCCCAGCCGAGCTCCAGGAACGGGAACGTCAGCCTGCCCATACCCGCCGCGAGTTCCAAGACTGGCCCGGAGCCCGGGCGGACGCGGGCGGCGATCGCCCGCACTTCCGGGCCGCCCTCCCCGGCCTGTACCAGATCCCGGTAGATTTCCGCGGCGGCCTCGCCGTAGAAATCGCACAGCACGCCTCGCTCGCCTGTCGAAGCCAGCAGGACGTCGGCGTACGCGGTCCGCAACGGGCTACGCGTCAACTGTTCACTCATGAGGACAACCCCCTGATCGATGTTCTTCTCCGGAATGATTCGGCCGTTGTCTCAGCGAGAGACGACAGGCCAGGTCAGTTCGCCGTATCCGGGCTGTGCCGAGCTCTTCCGAGCATGCCCGTCCAGTTGAGCGAAAAGATCCTTGTCGGGTCCGTGAAGCATCAACATCTGCGACGGATAGCGCCGCAGAGCCTCGAATTTCCGCGTCCGAAGGTCGGGTTCGACGGAGGCGCGGACCGGAGACCCGAGCTGAAAGCCCTCCGGCAGTTCCGGTGTGTCCGGTGAGAACATCGCGTGCGGAAGGTCTTCCCACAGCCGCACCGGGATGTCCTTCTCCCGTGCGACGAGCAGCGTGGCGTCCCGCGCGATCTTGTTGTCGATGTGACCGCTGATGGCGCCACAGGTCAGGATCAGCGTCGGCTCGCATTCTTCGACGACGGCCTCGATGTCGTCCTTCACCGCGGAGAACAGCTCCGGATGGCTCTGCGGTGACAACTCGCCGATGGCCAGCTTCTGCCGTCCCGGGACGTGGTCCGCCAGCCACCGGCCGTCCGGGAGTCTGCGGTAGATGGCGTCCAGGAACCGGCCGTGCCGGTATTCGGCCCCGAGGTGGCCGAGCGCGGCGATGTCCTCGTTCCGGCGATGAAGCGACGCGTCCTGCTCCGGGGAGAAGCCCCAGATCGAATGCAGCCGGTCCGCCGCCGGTGAGAAGGGGGCCACCGCGGTACCGGCGAAAACCGTGTGGACGGTCACCTTCGCGCCGTCCCGCGTGGCCCTGGCGAGACCGGCCCCGAAGGACAGGACCGCGTCGTCCAGATGCGGTGAGATCGCCACTATCCGGCCTGGGTAAGGGTCTTGGGACATGGCGATCAGCTCACGTGCACGTTCGGCACGTACCGGATCCACTGCCCACCGGCGTCACGGAAAGCCTGCTCCGCGTTCATGATCTCGTCGGCGTGGTTCCAGGCGAACAGCAGCGCGTAGTCGGGGTGATCGTCGGCGAACTCCCGGTACTCGCGGACCGGGATGTGCTGCCCCGGGCTGAGCTTGCCCTGTTTGGCCGGCGTGGTGTCCGAGATGAACTCGACCAGATCCGGGGTGATGCCACAGAAATTGGTCACCGTGGCGCTCTTGGCCGTCGCGCCGTAGCCGACGACGCGTTTGCCCTCGGCGCGGAGCTTGGTCAGCAACGCGATGAGGTCTTCCTTGACCTTCTTCACGTTGGCGGCGAACCGTTCGAGCGTGGCGAACTCGGACAGCTTGCGCTCGGCCTCCCACGCCAGGAGTTCCGCCACGGCCTCGGTCGGCTTGCGGGCCCCGGCGAGGGCGAGGGTGTAGCGGACCTCGCCGCCGTGCACCGGGATACGCTCGACGTCCACGAGTTCGAGGCCGTTGCGGCGGGCCATCTCCTGCACCGAGCGGGCGGTGAAGAAGAAGAAATGCTCGTCGTAGATCTGGTCGAACGAGGTGCGCTCCACGATGTCACCGAGGTACGGGTCCTCGAACACGAACACGCCGTTCGGGCCGAGCAAGGTGGTGACGCCCTTGAGGATCGAGTCCATGTAAGGGATGTGGCACAGGGTGTTGGCCGCGTAGATCACGTCGGCGGGGCCGTCGTTCTTCCGGATGTCGGCCGCCGTCGCCTCTTCGAAGAAGTCCTTGCGGACGCGGATTCCCTTGGCCGCGGCCAGATCCGCGACACCGCCGGAGGGCTCGACGCCGAGCTGGCGCACTCCCGCCTCCGCGATGGCCTTGAGCATGATGCCGTCGTTGCAGCCGAGTTCGACGATGAACGGGTCCTCGCCGGTCAGCTCCGTGGTCAGGAAGCGTTTGGCCAGTTCGTGGAAATGCGTGCGCATGACGGCCGAACCGGACGAGTGGTAGGGGTAGGCCTCGTGGAACATCAGGTCCCGCGGGACCTCTTCCATCAGCTGCACCATCGTGCAGGACTCGCAGATCCCGGTGGCGAGGCGGAAGAAGAACTCCTTCTTCTCGTCACCGGGAACCACGAACGCGTCCGAAAGCGGCTGACGTCCGAAGTCGATGAACTCGGTGACGGTGCCGTCACAGATACGGCACTGGGACGTGGTCGACATGGGTCTCCTCTGTGCTTGTGCTCGAAGAATTCGTGGGCGGTTCACGCGGGAACGGCGGGCTTCTCCTTGCCGACCGCGGCGAACAGCAGATCCGCGGCCACCGCCGCCCCGTCGGTGAGGACGGTGCCGGCCACGGCCTCCGCCCGCGCCCGGGTTTCCGGCGCGAGGGCCGTGGTGAGCGCGGCCGAAAGGGACTCGAAGGTCGGGGTCGGGCCGTCATGCGCCACGCCGATCCCGAGTTCGGCCACCCGGCCGGCGTAGTACGGCTGGTCCGCGATCTGGGGCACCAGGATCTGGGGTGCGCCCGCCCGCGTGGCCACATGCGTCGTCCCCGCGCCACCGTGGTGGATGACGGCGGCCACGCGGCGGAACAGCACCTGCTGGTTCACCTCACCGGTGGCGAAACAGTCGTCACGGTCGTCGGGCAGGACCAGATCGGCCCAGCCGCGGGAGAGGATCACCCGGCGGCCGTGGGCCCGGATCGCCTCGATGGCCACCTTCGCGGCGTCGGCGGGGGCCCGCAGGCTGCCGAATCCCAGGTAGACCGGCGGCGTCCCGGCGTCCAGGAACGCTTCCATCTCCGGGGAAAGCGGCCGCTCGTCAGGGAGGATCCAGGCGCCGGTCTGGACCGCGTCGAGATCCGTCGGCTGCAGCGGGGCCAGGACCTGGTCCGCCGCCATCCACGGGTGATCGGTGTAGCCGTGTTCGAAGATGTCTTCCACCGGCGGAAGGCCGATCGCGGCGCGTTGGTCGTTGAGCGGGCCCCCGTACCGCCGGAAGGCGCTCTGATTGTTCCGCTCCCACAGCGCCCGGATGTCGGTCCCCTCCGGCGCGGGCGGCTCGCCGAGTGGCGGCGGCGGCGCGTAGTACGGCGACGGCACGTAGCTCGGGCAATGGAAGGCGTAGAAGTACGGGATACCCAGCTTTTCGGCCACCGACCGCACGCCGAGCGCGGCGGCCAGCAGTCCGGTCGTCACCACCGCGTCGCAGCCCTCGGCGGCCGCCGGGATCTGGTCGAACTGCATGGCGATCGTCTCGGTGGTGAACCGGAGCATGTCCTCGGCCGTCAGGGGCTTCGCCTCCCCCGCCGCCGCCGGACGCGCCGACCGGCCGAGGGGCAGATGCGGCACCCCGACCTCGGCCAGCCGGTCCGCGCAGTCCGGCGGTGCGCACATCCGCACCTCGGCACCACGCGCCCGCAGCCGGACCGCCAGCGCCACCAAGGGTTCGACGTCCCCGCGGCTTCCGCACGTCGCCAACAGCACACGCATCACGTATTTCCCCGTTTCCTGGGTTCTGGGCCGTCATCGGAGTCCCGGCGGGCCCGCTCGGCGTGGTTCACGCGGGAACGACCGGCTTGTCCCGGCCGACCGCGGCGAGCACCAGATCCGCGGCCGCCGCCGCGCCGTCGGTGAGGACCATGCCCGCCACGGCCTCCGCCCGCGCCCGCGTCTCCGGCGCGAGCACCGTGGTGAGCGCGGCCGAAAGCGACTCGAAGGTCGGGGTCGGGCCGTCATGCGCCACACCGATCCCCAGCGCGGCCACCCGCCCGGCGAAGTACGGCTGGTCCGTGTTCCGGGGGATCACGAGCTGGGGGACACCGGCCCGCGTGGCCACGTGCTCCGTACCCGCGCTGCCGTGGTGGATGACGGCGGCCACCCGGCGGAACAGTGCCTGGAAATTCACCTCGTCGACGGCGAAACAGTCTTCGCGGTCGTCGGGCAGGACCAGCTCGGTCCACCCACGCGAGAGGATCACCCGGCGGCCTTGGGCCCGGATCGCCTCGACGGCCACCTTCGCGGCGTCGGCGATCCCGCGGCCGGACGAGCTGCCGAAACCGATGTGCACCGGCGGTGACCCGGCGGCCAGGAACGCTTCCAGCTCCGGGGGAAGCGGCCGCTCGTCGGCCAGGAGCCACGCACCGGTCTGCACCGCGTCGACGTCCGGCTGCAGAGGTGCCAGTACCGGGTCCGCCGCCAGCAGGGGCCGCTCACCGTGGCCGTAGCCGAAGACGTCCTCCACCGGCGGCAGGCCGATCTCGGCCCGGCGGCGGTTGAGCGTGGGCCCGTACCGGTCGGCGAACCGGGCGGCCCGCTCCTCCCACAGCACCCGGATGTCGGTCACGCCCGGCGTGGTCGGCTCGTCGTAAGCCGGCGGGAGGTGCGGGGACGCGAGATAGACCGGACTGGGGACGGAATAGAAGAAGGGCAGGCCCAGTTTCTCGGCCACCGACCGGACACCGGTCGCGGCGGCCAGATCGCCGACCGCCACCACCGCGGCACACCCTTCGGCGGCCCCGGGGACGGCGTCGAACTGCATCTCGACCGTCATGGCCGCCAGCCGCTGTTCCTCTTCGGGCGGTGGCGGCGGCATGCCCTCCTGCAACATCATGTGCTGCGGCAGGCCGACCGGCACATGCGGCACCCCGACCTCCGCGAGCCGCTCCTCGGCGGCGGGCGGCGCGCACATCCGGGTCTGGACGCCGAGCGCCTTCAACCGGTCCGCCAGCGCCACCCCTATTTCGACGTCCCCGCGGGTTCCGCACACCGACAACAGCACACGCATTTCGCTTCCCCTGTTTCCTGGGTCCGTGGGTTCAGGCCGGGTGGTGCGGCAGCCACTTCATGCCGTCGGGCGAGGTCACCAGTCCGCCGGGGAACAGCGGCAGCTCGGGTTCGGCGTCCTCGCCGAGCAGCGCCTTCATCTGGACCTGGCCCGCCTCCTGCATCGCCTGCTTGACGACCGTCGACTTGAACATCGGCACCATGTTGTCCCCGTCGCCACCGGCCATCTCGTCCACGGCGGCGGCGAATTCGGCGCTGCGCGCGGCGATCCGGTCGGCGGCCGTCAGCGCGGTCTCACCCGAGGACACCCCGCCGATCAGCTCGACGAACGACTCGATGTCGGTGCTCTGGTTCTGGGTGACCTTCTTGGCCTGCCAGAAGTACGACTCCTCGTTGACGTTCATCTGATAGAAGGAAACGAGGAATTCGTAGAAGACGCCGTATTCCCGGCGGTACCGCGCTTCGAACTCGTTCAGCGCGGTCTTCTCGTCGAGATCGCCGGCGAGGACGCTGTTGATCGACCGGGCCGCGAGCAGCGCGCTGTAGGTCGCCAGATGCACCCCGGAGGAGAACACCGGGTCCACGAAGCACGCGGCGTCGCCGACCAGGACCATGCCCGGCCGCCAGTAGGTCTCCTGCTGGTACGAATAGTCCTTGCGGACACGCAGTTCCCCGTACTTGCCGGTCGTCACCCTGGTCGCGTTCGAGAGGTATTCCGAGATCAGCGGGCATTCGGCGATCAAGGCGTTGAGGGCCTTCTCGCGGTCACCCTGGATCTTGTCGGCGTCCTCCCGGCGCACCACCGCGCCGACACTGGTGAGCGTGTCGCTCAACGGGATGTACCAGAACCAGCCGTTGTCGAAGGCCACGCTCAGGATGTTCCCCGACACCGGCTCCGGCAGCCGCTTGCCGCCCTCGAAGTAGCCGAACAGCGCGAGGCTGCGGAAGAACTCCGAATAGTTCCGCGAACCGCCGACCTTGGAATAGAGGCGGCTCTTGTTGCCCGACGCGTCGATCACGAAACGCGCCGACACCTCACGCTCGTTGCCGTCGGGGTCGGTGTACTTCGCGCCGGTGACCCGCTCACCGTCTTCCACCACATCGTGGACAGAGCAGCCTTCCCGCACGACGACGCCCTTGCGTTTGGCGTTGTTCAGCAGGATTTCGTCGAATCGCGCCCGCTCGACCTGGTAGGCGTGCGACGTCGAACCGGCCATCTTGGCGGAGATGCCGAAGTGGAACGTCCACGGCTCCGGCCGGGCACCCCAGCGGAACGTGCCGCCCCGCTTGATCGGGAACCCCGCCCCCGCCAGCTCGTCGGCGACGCCGAGCATCCGGCACACGCCGTGCACCGTGGCGGGCAGCAGCGACTCACCGATCTGGTACCGGGGAAAGACCTCCTTCTCCAGCAACAGCACCCGATGGCCCTGCATCGCGACCAGTGTGGCCACGGTCGAACCACCCGGCCCGCCACCGGCAACCACCACATCGAAATCTTCGACCGACATTTCCCACCATTCCTCTGTCGTGTGTCATTTCGCCGGGCCTGTGGTCACCAGGTGACCGGTACCTGATCAGGGCAATCAACGAACGCGCTGCGGTACTTCACTTCTTCGATGGGCACTGCCAGCCGCAGTCCCGGGAATCGCCGCCACAAAGTCTGATAGGCCATACGCAGCATGGACCTGGCCAAGGCCGCGCCGACGCAGTAATGGATGCCGTGCCCGAAGCCGACGTCCGACACCGCGGTGCGATTCGCGTCGAGGACGTCGGGATCCGGGGTCAGCGCCTCATCGCGGTTGGCCATGAGAATCGAGCACAGGACGTAGTCCCCCGCCTTGATCAGCTGCCCGTCGATGACCACGTCCTTGATGGCGAGGCGCGGATTCGGCGCCTGCACCGGGGACAGATACCGGACGAGTTCGTTGACGACGCGTTCGGCCTTTTCGGGGGACTCGAAAAGCAATTCGATCTGTTCGGGATTGTCCAGGAGGGCGAGGACGCCGAAACCGATCATCCCGGCGACGGTTTCGACCCCGCCGAGGATCAGCGCTGTGCAGAGGCCCTTCAGCTCCTCGTCCGTGACGTTGTCGCCGTGGTCCCGCACGATCATGCCGAGGAGACCCTCGTCGGGGTCGGCGCGCTGCCGGGCGAGGAGGTTGCCCAGATACCGGTTGAACGCCGCGCTGTCGGCGGCCCGTGCCTTGAGTCCCCGGCTCAGATCGGCGTTCCGCCTGATCCGCCGGACGAACTCACGCTGGTCGTCGCGCGGGATGCCGAGCAGTTCGCACAGGGCGTGCGCGCCGACCGGATCGGCGAACAGGCCTTGGAGATCCGCGGACGGCCCTTCGGCCTCCAGCATGTCGAGACGATCATCGATAAGGGCTTGGATCGCGGGCTCCATCCGGCGGATCCGGCGGACCGTGAACTCCGGGGTGAGCATTTTCCGCAGCCGGGTGTGCTCGGGTGGGTCGTAAGTGGAGATCTGCCCGACGAACTGGGCCTCCACATGTGTCCCGGATTTCGACTGGGTGAATTGCGGCCGCGTCGTGAAATTCTCGTGATCGCCCAATATCCTGCGCACGACCTCGTAGCCGTGGGCCTGCCAGACGAAGTCCCTGCCCAGCTGGGTGGACGATTCGCCGACTATCCGCACCAAAGGGCCGTGCGCCCTGAGCTCGAAATTGTCCTCGTGCGGATCGCAGTTCGTCCTCAGCTGAAAGTTCGCCGGCTCCCGCAGGAGCGGCGCGACCTGATCGATATCGTGCCCCATCCGACTGGAAGCTCCTTGGTTGACCGGGAAAGTGCCGTTCGGCTTTATCGACCCGAACACGCCGACGTCCCAATTTCACCGGTAATCAGGCGGCACGTCCAGCGACCTCGCGTGGACGAAGCCGCCGATCACCAGGCGACCATCAGCTCGGTCAATCCGTACGCGGGAGTGGTCAGCCGGAATTCGGTGTCCTGTGCGGGATCCGCGAGCCTCAGCGCCGGGAAACGCCGCCACAGCTCGGTGAAGACCGTGCGCAGTTCGAGGCGGGCCAGCGCGGCGCCCAGGCAATGGTGGACTCCGTGCCCGAAGGCGACATGCGGGATGGGCTCGCGGGAGACGTCGAGGCGATCCACGTCCGGTGCCAGCGCGGGATCACGGTTGGCGGCGGGGAGCGAGCAGATCACGCTGTCCCCCTTCTTGATCGCCTGCCCCGCGAGGGTGAGGTCCTCCCTGGCGATCCGGGGCGTCGGGCTGTACGGCACGGTCAGGTACCGGATCAGCTCGTCGACCGCCCGTTGCGCCGACTGCTCGTCGCCGCGGAAAGCGTCGATCTGCTCGGGATGCCGCAGCATCGCCAGCACACCGAGCCCGATCATGCCGGAGATGTTGTCGTCGCCCGCCAGCATCACCTGAACGCAGAAACCGCGTAGCTCCTCGTCCGTCGCGTCGTCCCCGTATTCGGCGACGACCGCGCCGATCATCCCCTCACCCGGCTCCTTGCGTTCCCTGGCGATCATCGCCAGCAGATAGCGCGAGAACTTGTCGCCGAGCGCCGCCCGGCGCTTTTGGCTGAGCGAGGCGTCGAGATGCCCATGACAGAGCTTCATGAACATGTCGCGGTCGTCCCTCGGCACGCCGACCAGCTCGCACAGCACGGCGCCGGGCACCTTGTCGGCGACGAACGCGATCAGATCCGCGGGGGATCCCGCCCGCTCCATCTCGTCGAGGCGGTCGTTCACGATCTGTTCGATGTACGGCGCCATCCGCTGCATTTTCCGCAGTGTGAAGCCGGGCGTCAGTTTCCGCCGCAGCCGCGTGTGCTCGGGCGGGTCGTAGTCCATCAGGTTGCCGACCAGTTCCCGCGGCCGGAAGATGCCCTTCCCGCCGATCTCGTCTCGCGGGTCCCAGCGGCGCCGGGTGCTGAACTGCTGGTGATCGCCCATCACCTGCCGGACGACGGCGTGCGAGGTGGCCATCCAATGGGTCTCGGCGTCCGCTCCGGATCCGATGGTGACCCTCGTCAGCGCTCCGGCTGCGAGCAGTTCGTCCGCCGGGTCCAAGCCCTGCCTGCGAATGTGCAGCGGGCGCGGGTCGTCCTCACTCAACGGGAAAACTCCTTTGCTGGTGCAGGGTGGGGCCGCGGCGGCGAGGCTTCGGTACCGGTGGTCGTGAGTGGCGATTCGGGTTAGAACCCGAATCGCCACTCACGACCAACCGGCGCTACCAGTCGAGCAGCAGGGCTTCCACGTCGAACGGCGGCGGGCCCAGTTTGATCTCGCGATCCGGTTCGGCCAGCCTGAGCGTGGGAAAACGGTGTGCCAGCGCCGGAATCGCCGTCCGGAACACCATTTCCGCCAGCGGGCGGCCGAGGCAGTGGTGGATACCGTGCCCGAACGTGACATGCGAGGGCTTTTCCCGGGTGATGTCGAACCGGTCCTCCGGGTCGGGGAACTTGTGCCGGTTCGAAGCCAGCAGGGAACAGGTGACGGCATCGCCCTTCTTGACGAGCTGGTCACCGATCCGCACGTCCTCCAGCGCGATGCGCGGCGTCGTCTTCTCGTCGCTGGTGAGGTAGCGGGCCACCTCGTTCAGCCAATCCGGGACGCTGTCCGGGTCGTCGCGCAGCACGGCGAACTGCTCGGGGTGCTCGACCATCAGCCACGCACCCGCCGAGAGGAACCGGGCCACCTGATCCCCGCTCGCGCCCATCACGAACGCCGCCACGCCCAGCAGTTCCGCGTCGGTGATGTCGTCGCCGTGTTCGCGCACCACGGCACCGAACATGTCGTCACCGGGATCGCGCCGCGTTTTGGCCGCGACCTGGCCCATGTACGTCCAGTACTTGTTCCCCGCCGCCACCCGCCGTTTGCCCGATCGTTCGGACCGGCTGGCGTGCAGGACGCGCGACAACTCCGCCTGATCGTCACGGGGAATGCCGAGGAAGTCGCAGATCACCGTCGTCGCGATGGGCCACGCGAACCGGGGCACGAAATCCACCGGGCCGCCGGTGGCCTCGATGTCGTCCAGGGTGGCCTTGACGACCGCCTCGATCCGCGGCCGGAAGTCCCGCATCCGCCGGACGGTGAACGCGGAGGCCACCATCCGGCGCAGGCGCGTGTGCTCCGGCGGGTCGTACTGGTTGAGGAAGCCGGGCCAGATGCGGCCCGCCGCCGTCCCGCCGAACAGCAGCTTGGCGCTGAACTTGTCCGAGCCGAGCACCTGGCGGGTCTCCTCGTACCCGGTGGCGAGCCACCCGGTCCGCCCGCCGGGGGAATCTTCCGACTCCATCACGGACATGCGTCCTTCGGCCATCAGGGCACGCAGCTCCGGTCCCGGGTCGAATCGCTCTCTCCGGTGGATTTCCGTTCCCCGGAGGGCGTTCTTCTCCTCGAACACTGCACAAGGTCCTTTCGCAGGGGTGGTCCGTGAAGGCCTCCTTGAGGGACTCTGGGTCCCTCAAGGAGGCCTTCACAGCCCAACTACGCCACCGCACCGTCCAACCGTCCGCGTTGAGCGGCTGGACACCCGTTCGCTCAGGCGCCCGCTTCCTGGATGAGGCTCTTCGGCCGGAGGTCCGTCCAGTTCTCCTCGACATAGGCGAGGCATTCCTGGCGGGTGGTCTCGCCGAGCACCCGGGTCCAGCCCGACGGCACCTCGGCGAAGGACGGCCACAGGGAGTGCTGCCCCTCGTCGTTGACCAGAACGAAAAAGGAACCGTCTTCGTTGTCGAAGGGGTTGGTCATCGTTGTGTCCTTTCACCTTCCGGCCGCTGCCGGAGTTTCTCGGCGACGATGGCTCCAATCTGGCCCAGCGCCGCGGTTTGCACCATGTCGTAGTGGTTGGACGGGATGTCGTGGGCCTCGATGGTCCCGGTGGTGAAGTCCTTCCAGCTGGCTTTCGCCACCGAGACGGGAAGATGTTCGGGACGGTCCACAGTGGCCACGAAGAGCAGGATGTCGCCTGCGAAGGGCGTGGAAACGTGCCGTGGCCCGATGTCCCAGAGGTTCCGCATGACGGCTTCGAGGCGCGCCCGGGCGGCCTCGCTCTTCACCAGTTGCCCCGCGAGGTCCAGGTCCGCCTGGTTTCGCTTCGACAGGGCCGCTTCCTCGCTCGCAGCACCGGTCGTCTTGCGTCCCATGTAGACGGGATAGGCGTCGAGCAGGGCCAGCAAGCCCACCTTCTCCCCCTCCTCCTCCAGCAGCCTGGCCATCGCCTGTGCGATCCGGCCGCCGAGGGACCAGCCGAGGAGGTGGTACGGCCCGGACGGCTGCACCGCACGGATCTGCGCGAGGTAGTCGGCCGCCATCTCCTCGACGCTGCCCGGCAAGGGTTCCGTCCTGGCCAGGCCGCGGGCCTGCACGCCGTAGACCGGCTGGTTCGCCGGGAGGTACCGCAGCAACGGTTCGTAGTTCCAGCTCAGGCCACCGCTCGCGTGGACACAGAACAGGGGCGGGCGATCGCCGCCGACGCGGAGCGGCAACAGGATCTCGAAGTCACCCGTCTTCACCGAAGTGCTCGCCCGCCGCCGCTCCCCCACGACGACCAAGGTCTTCGCGGGGGTCTTGCGGGCGAGCAGGCCCGTCGACAGCATTCGGTGCCCTTCCTCACCGAACGGGCACGGGACGGTCGGCAGGTCCGCCGGTGCCGCGTCCACCGCCGGACCGGTTACGTAGAGATCGCCGACGGCGCCCGGCGCGACGGGGCGCATCCGCTCGTCCAGTACCAGCGCGCCGACCGGGTCGTCCCCGGCCAGCTCGGCGACCACCGCGGGGACGGCATCCGCCCACCGCGCCGGGGCGATCGGCGGACGGCCGCGTTCGAAGTCGTCCAGGAAGAGGTCCAGCTCGCTGACCCGCCGCCGGGGATCCTCCGCCACCTGTTCGAGGACGCGGACCAGCCGCCGGGCGACCGACTCGGCCGTGGCCTGATCGAACAGATCGGTGGCGTAGCGCAGCGCGCCTTCCAGGCCGCCCGCTTCGTCGTCGTCATCGAAGTGCTCGGTGAGCTTGACCGCGAGATCCAGCTCCATCGCGTCGGTCCCGGCGGGTTCGACACCGGTGCGCAGCGCGGGCAGTTCCGCCGTGGACCAGCCGTCGATGTCCTCCTCGTCCACCTCCAGTCCCACCTGGAACACCGGGTGGCGGGAGAGCGAGGCCGGCAGGTCCAGCAGCTCGACGATCCGCTCGAAAGGCACGTCCAAGTGCTGGTTCGCGGCCTGGACGGCCTCCTGCACCCGGGTGACGACCTCCAGGAAGGTCGGGTCGCCCGAGACGTCCGTCCGCAGGGCGAGCGGCCGGGTGAACGGGCCGACCATCGGTTCGAGGTCGAAGAGTTCCTCGTCCCGCGGCAGCGTCGTGCCGATCACCACGTCGTCGCCCGCCCCGGATCTGGTCAGCAGCATGGCGAGCGCGGCGTGCACCACCTGGAGCGTCTCCGCGCCCGCCGACTCCGCCGTCTCCGCCAGCCGGGCGTGCGGACCGGCGTCCAGCCGCAGCGCCACCGAACCCGCCCGCCGCGACGGGACGACGGGCCGCGGGCGGTCGAACGGGAGCACCGTCTCCCCGTCGATGCCCGCCAGGTTGTCCCGCCAGAAGGCGACCTGCTCGCCGACCAGGCTGCCCGGCTCGTTCTCGTCCTCGAGCAGTCGCCGCTCCCAGAGCGCGTAGTCGGCGAACTGCAGGGCCAAGGGCGCCCGCTGCGGGACCCGGCCCTCCCGCCGCGCGCCGTAGGCGGCCGCCAGGTCGCGGAAGAACACGTCCAGCGAGTCGTCGTCGGCGAGGATCCGGTGCACCCGCAGATGAAGCACGTGCTCCTTCTCCGAGAGCGCGAAGAGGTCACACCGCCACGGCACCTCCCGAGTGAGGTCGAAGACCGACTCGCGTCGCTCCGCGAGCAACCCGGGAAGGTCGTCCTCGGTGGCCGCGACCGGGGTCAGCTCGATCGCCAGGGTGTCGTGGACGTGCTGGTGGACGCTCTGCGCGTCGCCGGGGAAGGTCGTGCGGAGAAGCTCGTGCCGGGCCGCGACGTCACCGAGCGCCGCCGTCAGCGCGGGCACGTCCAGCTTGCCGTGCAGGCGAAGCGCGACCGAGGTGGTCAGGCCCGCCGTCTCCCCGCCCGGATCGGCCAGCAGCCAGGCACGCAGCTGCCGGGAGGTGAGCGGCACCCGGTCCGGTCGCTGGGCGACTTCCAGGACTGGGCGGGACTTCGCGGCGAGCGCCCTCGCCAGCCCCGCGGGCGTCGGCGAGGAGAACAGCTGCCGGATGGGCAGGTCCTCGCCGAGTTCCTCCCGGATCCGCGCGACGAGCCGCATGGCCAGCGCCGAACTGCCGCCGAGGTCGTGGAAGGCGTCGTCGACGCCCACCTGGTCGACGCTGAGGATCTCGGCGAACAGCGCGCACAGCACCTTTTCGGTCTCGTTCTCCGGCGCCTTCTCCGACGAACCTCCCGCGAGATCCGGGGCGGGCAGGGCCCGGCGATCCACCTTCCCGTTGGGGGTGACGGGCAGACCGGGCAGCGCGACGACCGCGATCGGGACCATGTAGTCGGGCAGGACCTTGGCCATCTGCCGCCGGATCTCCTCCGGTCCCGCGTCGCTGCCGTCCGAGACGAAGTAGCCGACCAGACGCTTCTCGCCCGGCTGGTCTTCCCGTGCCAGCAGGACGGCCTCGACCACTCCCGGCTGGGCCGCCAGCACGGCCTCCACCTCGCCGAGTTCGACCCGGTAACCGCGGATCTTCACCTGGTCGTCGGCCCGGCCGAGGAACACGACTTCGCCGTCACGGGTCCAGCGCGCCAGGTCGCCGGTGCGGTACATACGTTCCCCGGCGGCGAACGGGCAAGCCACGAAGCGGCCGGCCGTCAGGCCCGGCGCGTTCAGGTACCCCCGGGCCAGGCCCGTGCCCGCGATGTACAGCTCACCCGTCACGCCCGGCGCGACCGGGCGCAGGAAGGCGTCGAGGATGTAGATCCGGCGGTTCGTCATCGGATGCCCGATCGGCAACTCCCGGTCGAGTACGTCACCGGGTTCGATCGGCAGCCACGTGGCGCACAGGGTGGTCTCGGTCGGACCGTAGGTGTTGCGCACCCGCAAACCGGGCTGGGCCCGCCGCAGGTTCTCCACCGACTGCAGGGGGACGATGTCGCCGCCGGTGCCGATCTCGACCAGGCCGTCGAAGCACTCCGGCGACGTCTCCGCCAGCGCGCGGAAGGTACCGGCGGTGAGGTGGACGTAGGTCGCGCCGCGGCGCACGGCCTGCCGGACCCCGCCCGCGTCCAGCACTCCCGGTTCGGTGAGCAGGACTCGCGCCCCGGAGACGAGCGGCACCCACATCGCGTAGAGCGACGGGTCGAAGACGTGCGTCGCGTGCATCAGCACGCCGTCGCCCGCGCCGATCTGCCAGCCCTCGTCGCCCGCCAGACCGGCGACGGCGCCGTGCGGGATGCCCACGCCCTTCGGGAGACCGGTGGATCCGGAGGTGTACATGACGTACGCGAGGTCGTCGGCGGACAGCCGGATCTCCGGGGCGGCACAGCCGTCGACGGCCGCGCGCGTTTCCGGCGCGTCGAGCACGATCGCGTTTAGCCCGCTAAACGCGACCGCGCGGGTGGCTTCGGTGCACAGGACGGTCGAGACGCCGGAGTCGCCGAGGATGAACGAGATCCGCTCGGCCGGGTACTCGACGTCCACCGGGACGTAGGCGGCGCCCGCCTTCCAGATCGCCAGGAACGCGATGATCAGCTCCGGCGACCTCTCCATGGCCACGCCGACGCGGTCACCGCGGCCGACGCCCCGATCGGCGAGGTGGCCGGCCAGCCGATCCGACGCCTGGTCGATCTCGGCGTAGGTCAGGTTCGCGCCGTCGGCGTCGACGATCGCCACCGCGTCCGGCGCCGCGGCCACCCGACGGGCGAACAAGGCGGGGACGGACTCCCCTGGCACCGGCCCCGCGGTCGCGTTGAAGTCGTTCACCACCAGCGCGCGCTCGGCCTCGCTCACCGGCGACAGACGGCCGATGAGGACGTCGGGTTCGGCGACCAGCCGCTCCAGTACGCGCGCCATCGCGCCGACGACCGATTCGGCAGCCGTCCGGTCGAACAGGCCGTGGTCGTAGTCGAGGATGAGCGGCATCCGTTCGCCCGGACCGGTCACCAGGGTGAACGGATAGTGCGAGGAGTTGCTCCCCCGTTTCACCGGGCGCAGGTTCAGGCCGCCGTCCGACGGCCGGTCGAGTCCCGTGCGGGGGAAGTTCTCGTAGATGACGAGCGTGTCGAAGACCGCTCCGGGTCCGGCGACGGTCCGCACGTCCTGGAGGCCGAGATACTGGTGCGCCATGAGCGCCGCCTGGTCGCGCTGCAGTTCGGCGAACAGCTCGACGGCCCGCCTCGCGCCGTCGAGCCGGACCCGCACCGGCAGGGTGTTGAGCAGCTGGCCGACCATCGACTCCACGCCGGGCAGATCGGCGGGCCGCCCCGAGGCTGTCGCGCCGAACACCACGTCGGTGCGGCCGGCGAGCTGCGACAGCACGACGGCCCACGCGCCCTGCACGACGGTGTTCAGGGTGAGCCCGTTGCCGCGCGCCAGCCGGGCGAGGCCGTCCGTCAGCTCCGCGGACAGCTCGACGACTTCGGTGTGGATGTCCGGTATCCGGGTGGGATCGGCGGGGACGACCGTGGTGGGGGTTTCCAGCCCGGCGAACTCGGCCCGCCAGGCCGCCCGGGCCGCTTCCTTGTCCTGCCGTCCCAGCCAGGCGAGGTAGTCCCGATAGGACACGGTGGGCGGGAGCCCGGAGGCGTCGCCGCCCGCGGCGTAGATCTCGGCGAGTTCCCGGTGCAGGATCGGCATCGACCAGCCGTCCACCAGGACGTGGTGCAGCGTGTGCACGAGCCGGTGGCTCTCGGGGCCGAGCCGGATCAGATGCAGCTTCATCAGCGGCGCCGACTCGATGCTCAGCCGTTCGGCCACCTCGTCCGCGGCCAGCCGGTCCACCGCGCTCTCGATGTCATCGGCACCGTCGCCGGGCAGCCCGGAAAGATCCGTCTCTCGCCACGGGATTTCGGCGTTTCGCGCGATGACCTGCACCATCTGGGCGCCGCTGACGTAGCGGAAACAGGCCCGCAGCGCGGCATGCCGGTCCACGAGCGCCTGCCACGACCTCTTCAGCAGCCCCGCGTCGAGCGGGCCGTCGATCCCGTAGACGGTCTGGACCGTGTAGGTGTCCGGCCCCTCCTTGTCCAGGACGGTATGGAAGAGCATCCCTTCTTGCAGCGGGGAAAGCGGCCAGACGTCTTCCACGCTGGAGCGAGGCTTCGCACGAGTGTCGTCAACGGTCACGATCTGCTCCTTAGTGGTCACGCGAAGAGGCGGGGCGGCGCCTGTCGCGCCGAGATCGCGTTCAGCGGGCTAAACGCGACGCGCCGACGGGGCTTCAGTGTCCACAAGAGACACTTCCTCCCAGTTGAGTGTCCGATTAATTTCTCTATGTCCGGTTAGGTACGGGGTCGTGAGTGCTAATGAGGGTTAGAACGCTCATTAGCACTCACGACCCCCTTGGCAAAGCGCGCAAACAGCGCGAACCGGCCACTTCCGTCTCGAGAAGTGTCCCTTATGGACAGACGAGAGCCGGGCCGAGTCTCCGGCCGGGCGGGTTCACACATGTGGTCCCTTTCGAGATACGTCTTCAGCTCCGCCAACGGGCTCTTGAAGCGCTTAGTCACCGGCCAGTCCGGCCACGAGTTGGTCCATCTGGTCAGAGGAAAGTTCCACGAGCGTGCCCGCGGCGGGCTCCGGCGCCGCGGGTTCCGCGCCCTCGGCCGGGAGGTCCTTGACGAGGACCGCCAGCCGTTCCGGTGTCTTCTCTTCGAACACCTGCCACGGCGTCAGTTCCAGTCCCGTCCGGCGGGCCCTGGCCGACAACTGCATCGAGGTGATCGAGTCGCCGCCGAGTTCGAAGAAGCTGTCGTCGGGAGCCACCTGCTGGAGCCCCAGCACTTCCGCGAACAGTTCGCACAGCCGCGCTTCCATGGCCGTGCGCGGGTCTCGTTTCGAGGACATCCCGGCGAAGTCGGGGGCCCGCAGCGCCCGGTGGTCGAGTTTGCCGTTCGGGGTGAGCGGCATCTGCTCCAGCGCCACGAAGGCCGCCGGCATCATGTACTCCGGCAGGCGTTCGGCCGCCAGTTCGCGCAGCGCGGACATCAGTTCTTCACCTTCGGTGTCGGCCGACGGCACGACGTAGGCGACCAGCTGCTTGTCACCCGGCCCGTCCCGGCGGACCGAGACCACCACCTGGCCGACCCCCGGATGCTCCGCGAGCACGGCCTCGATCTCGGCGGGCTCGACCCGGTATCCGCGCACCTTGACCTGCGCGTCGACCCGGCCGGCGAAGAGCAGCTGTCCTTCCCTGGTCCAGCGGAACAGGTCGCCGGAGCGGTACATCCGCTCACCGGGCGCGAACGGGCTGGCGACGAACCGTTCCGCGGTCAGGCCGGGGCGGCCGAGGTAGCCGCGGGCCAGTCCGACACCCGTGATGTAGAGCTCGCCGACCACGCCCGGCGGCACCGGCCGCAGGAAGGTGTCGAGCACGTAGTGCCGCACGTTGTGGATCGGGCCGCCGAGCGGCACCTGCTCGTGTCCCGGGGACAACGGGGCACTCATCGTCGAGCAGATGGTGGTCTCGGTCGGCCCGTAGGCCTGGATCACCCGGCGGCCCGGCGACCAGCGGTCCACCAGCGCGGGCGGCAGTGCCTCGCCGCCGGTCAGCACGGTCCGCAGGGTGTCCGGCAGATCGTCCTCGCTCGCCAGCACACTCGGCGAAACGGTCAGGTGGGTGATGTCCGCCCGGCGGATCGTTTCGCCCAGCGTCATCCGGGGCGGCATGTTCGCCGCGTCCGGCAGGACCAGGGTCGCGCCGGCCAGGAAGGACATGTAGAGCTCGGAAACGATGGCGTCGAAGCCGATCGCGGACAGCTGCAGGATCCGCGACGACGACGTGACGGCCATCCGCTCGATATGCGCGTACCCCAGGTTGACGAGCCCGGAGTGGGTGACCAGGACACCCTTGGGCACCCCCGTCGACCCCGACGTGTAGATGACGTACGCCGCGTCTTCCGGTGCCACCGGCGGCAACGCGACGGCCGGACCGGCGGTGGGCAGCTCGTCGAGCACCAGCACCGTGCCCGCGAACTCCGCGGGGACGGCCGACCGGGTCGTCGTCGTGCACACCAGCACCCCGGGTGCCGAGTTGGCCAGCATGAATTCGACGCGTTCCCGGGGATAGTCCGGGTCGACCGGCACGAACACCCCACCGGCGAACGACACCGCCATCAGGGTCACGACCAGCTCGGCCGAGCGTTCGACCAGGACACCCACACGGTCCTCACGCCGCACGCCCGAGCGGACGAGCAGGCGCGCCAGCGCCTCCACCTCGTCGAGCAGGCCGCGGTAGGACAGGCTCCGCGTCCCGTCCTGGACGGCCATCGCGTCCGGTGTCCGCTCCGCCTGCCCGCGGAACACCACCGGCAGCGTGTCCGTGGTGAGCGGCGCGTCGGTCCGGTTCCACTCGTCCACCACCAGACGACGCTGCTCCGGGCCGATCAGGCCGATCCGGCCCACCGGCGTCCGCGGCTCGGCCAGCACCTGGTCGAGTGCGCGCAGGAGCGTCGCGAGCATCTCCCCGGCCCCGGTCCGGTCGACGACGTCCGGCCGGTAGATGAACTCGCCGCGGACGGCACCGCCCGCCACGGACGCGCGCAGGGACAACGGATAGTGCCCGGTGTCGTTGGGAATCCCCGTGGAGCGCATGACGAGCGTGTCGGGGCCGCCGGACCTGGGCGGCGAGTACGGATAGTTCTCGAACACCACGATCGTGTCGAACGCCGCCCCCGGACCGGCGAGCTGTTTGATCTCGGACAGTCCGATGTGCTGGTGCGACATCATCGCAACCTGCCGTTCCTGCAGGTCCTTCAGCATCTCGACGACCGGTTCGGCGCCGGTGAGGCGGGCCCGGACCGGCACCATGTTCATGAACAGGCCGACCGCGGACTCGACGCCGGGGATCTCCGGCGGGCGCCCCGCGACCGCGGCGCCGAAGACCACCTCGTTCCGTCCGGCGGGCCAGGCCAGGTGCAGTGCCCAGATCCCCTGGAAGAGGGTGTTCGCCGTGACGCCGTGGAGCCGGGTGAACTCCACCAGGCGCCTGCTCGTCTCGTCGTCGAGTTCGAACCCGACGCGTTCGGGCTCGACCGGCGTGATGATCGAGTCCGGCGGCACGACGTGGGTCGCCTCGTCGAGACCCGCGAGTTCGTCCCGCCACGCCTCCCGGGCGGCCGTCTTGTCCTGACGGGCGATCCAGGCGAGGTAGTCGCGATACGACGTCGCGGCGGGCAGCGCCCGGACGTCACCGCCCGCTTCGTACGCCGTCAGCACCCCGTCGGCGATGATCGGCAGCGACCAGCCGTCGGCCACGATGTGGTGCGACGTGAAGATCAGCCGGTGCCTGCGGTCGCCGAGGCGCACCAGGTGCAGGCGCAGCAACGGTCCCTGCGCCGGGTCGAAACGTTCGGCGTGCAGTTCCGCCGCGAGCCGGTCGAATTCGGCCAGCGCCTCGTCCTCGGGCAGCCCGGACAGATCGGTCTCCCGCCAGGGCAGCGTCGCCTCGCGGGCGATCACCTGCACGGACTTGCCGGACTCCAGCTGACGGAAACTCGCCCGCAGGGCGGGATGCCGGTCGAGCAGGGCCTGCCAGGACGCGCGGAAGCGGGCGACGTCCAGCGGACCGTCGAGGACGAGTTTCCGCATGCTCGCGTAGACGTCCGGGCCGCGCTCGTCGGTGGCGTGGAACAGCAAGCCCTCCTGGAGCGGGGAGAGCGGCCAGATGTCGAACAGGTCCGGCACGGCGGCCTCGACCTCCGCCACCTCGCGCTGCGTCAGCGCGGTGAGCGGGAAGTCCGACGGCGTGTGCCCACCGGCGCTTTCGCGGCCGGCGTGGACGGCGAGCCCGGTCAGCATGGCCAGCCACGCCTCGGCGAACGACTCCGCCCCGGCGTCGTCGAGGATCCGCCGTGCCCAGGTCACGGTCAGGCTGAACTCGGGGCCGTCCGCGCCGTCCACCACGACGGCGTCGATCTCCAGGACGTGCCGCAACGGCGTGTCCGGCTCCGCCGCGCCACCGGCGATTCCCGTGATCTGCCAAGGCTTCGCGTCACCGCCGGACCGCGACGAGAAGCGGCCGAGGTAGTTGAACCCGATCTCCGCCTTCGGCAGCGCCGCGAGCACCGGCGCCGTCTCGGCGTTGAGGTGGCGCAGCAGTCCGTAACCGAGCCCGCCGTCGGGTACGGCTCGCACGTTTTCCTTGACCTGCTTGAGCAACCGCCCGGCGGCGGGCCCGCCCGCGATCGCCTCGGCCGGGTCGGCGCCCGTCGTGTCCAGCCGGAGCGGATGGATGTCGGTGAACCAGCCCAGCGTCCGGGACGGGTCCAGCTCCCCGAGCGGCTGACGGCCGTGCCCTTCGACGTCGACCACGACGTCGGCGCCGCCGCGCCAGCTCGCCACCGCACCGGCCAGGGTGGCCAGCAGCACCTCGTGGACACCGCAGTGGAAGGCCGAAGTGACCTTCTCGGCGAGCGTGCCCGCGTGGCCGGGCGGCACGGTCCAGGACCGGCGTCCCGCGGTCGACACGGTGTCGCGCATCGGGTCGAGCTCACCCAGCCGCGACTTGGCCCCGCCGAGGATCTCCGTCCACGACGGCAGTTCCGCGGTCCTCGTCGCCGCTTCTTCGGTCAGCGTTCGCGACCAGCGCCGGAACGAGACGTCCGGCGGGTCGAGCGACGGCCGCACGCCCGCGATCGCGGCTTCACAGGCCGTCTGCAGGTCCGGAAGCAGGGTTCGCCACGACACCACGTCGACCACGAGGTGGTGCGCGGCCACCACGAGCCGCCCGGCGCGGCCCTCGCCCGCGTCCACCCAGACCGCGCGGACCATCACCCCGGCGAGGGGATCGAGGCGTGCCGCCGCGGCTTGCGCGATCTCACCGAGGTCAGCCGCGGTGGCGTCGACCCGTTCGACCAGCGTCGCCGCGTCGACCGTTCCCCGCTCGGCCACGATCAGCCGGGGCTCCGCGCCCTCGGTCTCGACGATCCGGCTCCGCAGCAGATCGTGCGTGTCGAGCACCGCGCCCAGACCGGCCGCCAGCGCGGGCACGGAAAGGTCGCCGGACACCTCCACGATCACCCACTGCGCCATACCCTCGCGGGTCAGCCCGCGCGGATCGCGTTCGAGCAGCGCGCGCATCACCGGCGTCAACGGGACTTCGCCGACACCTTCGGCGTCCTCGTCCCGAATCTGTCCGCCTTGCTCGGCGACCATCGCGATCCCAGCGGGAGTCTTGTGCTCGAAGACCTGCTTCGCCCCGAAGACGAGATTCTCGCGACGAGCGCGGGCGGCCAGCCGCATCGAGAGGATCGAATCCCCGCCCAGTTCGAAGAAACCGTCGTCGGCGCCGACCCGGTCCAGTCCGAGCAGCTCGGCGAACAGCTCGCACAGCACCCGCTCGGTCTCCGTGCGGGGTTCGCGACCGGCCGCCCTCGGCGTGAACTCGGGGGCGGGCAGGGCCGCGCGGTCGATCTTCCCGTTGAGCGTCAACGGGAAACCGTCCAGCACCAGCACCACCGCGGGCACCATGAACTCCGGCAGCCGCGCCGCGAGCTGCGCGCGGACCGCGGCGGAGTCCAGTCCCCGCCCCGATTCCGCGGTCACGTAGGCGATCAGCCGCTTTTCGCCGGGACGTTCTTCCCTGGCCACCACGACAGCCTGTGCGACGTCGGGGACCTCGGTCAGCGCCGCTTCGATCTCGCCGGGTTCGACCCGGTAGCCCCGGATCTTCACCTGGGAGTCGGCGCGCCCGCCGAAGACCAGCTCGCCATGGGCCGTCCAGCGCGCCAGGTCGCCGGTGCGGTACAGCCGCCCGCCGTCGGCGAAGGGGTCGGCGATGAACCGCTCCGACGTCGCCGCGGTGTTGCCCAGATAGCCGTGCGCCAATCCGGCCCCGGCGAGGTAAAGCTCGCCGGTGACCTCCGGTGCCACCGGCTGCAGGAACGCGTCGAGCACGTAGGCCCGCCGTCCGGCCAGCGGACCGCCGATCGGCAGGATGCCGCCCGTCTCCGCCCCCGGTTCGAGGACGAGCCAGGTGGCGCAGAGGGTGATCTCGGTCGGGCCGTAGAGCTGCCGGAACCGGACGTCCGGGCACGCCCGGCGCATCCGCTCGACGGAGGCGAGCGGTACCGCGTCCCCACCGGTCAGGATCTCGCGCAGGCCGCGGAAGGACTCCGGTGCTTCCTCGGCCACCGCACGGAAAGCGCCCGCCGTCAGGTGGACGGTGGTCACGCCGCGGGAGATCGCCTCGCGAAGCCGTTCCGCGTCGACCGTGCCCGGTTCCGCGACCACCACCCTGGCCCCGCTGACCAGCGGCACCCAGATCTCGACCAGCGACGCGTCGAACGCGTGCGACGCGTGCAGCAGTACGTGATCCGCGGGCCCCTGCGCCCAGCCCGGATCACTCGCCAATGCCGCCACACTGCCGTGCGGCACCGCGACGCCCTTCGGCACGCCTGTCGACCCCGACGTGTACATCACGTAGGCGACGTCCTGCGCTCCGATCGCGACCGGCGGCGCCTCGTGCCGCCCGCCGTCGATCGCCGGGACGTCCGCGACCACCGGCGAGACGCCGTCCGGCACCGCCTTGCGGCTCGCTTCGAGGCAGACCGCGACCGACGCGCCGGCGTCGGCCAGCATCCGCTCGATCCGTTCGCCCGGGTAGTCCACGTTCACCGGGACCTGCGCGGCACCCGCCTTCCAGACCGCGAGCAAGGCGACGATCAGGTCCGCGCCGCGGTCCATCACCACGCCGACGCGATCACCACGGCGCACACCGGCGTCCGCGAGTTGCCCGGCCAGCCGATCGGATTCCCGGTCGAGGCCGGCGTAGGACAGGGTGCGTTCCCCGTCCGTGACCGCCACCGCCTCCGGCGAGGCAACGGCCTGACGCCGGAACAACTCCAGCACCGACGTCTCGTTGGCCGCCTCACCGGTGGCATTCCAGCGTTCCACCACCGACGCGCGCGCCGCTTCGCTCGTCACGCCGAGGCGGCCCACCGGCAGCGACGGCCGCGCGACCACCTGGTCCAGCACCCGCACGAGCTGCCTGGCGACCTCGGCGGCCGTCGCGCCGTCGATCCGGTCCGGGCGGTAGGCCACGTTGATCCGCAACCGGTCCCCGAGGCTGACGTTCATGGTCAGCGGATAGCCGGTGCCGGTCCGGGTGACGACGGAACTGATCGCGACCCCGCCGTCGTCGCCGAGACCGTCGGCGGTGTGCGGATAGTTCTCGATCATCACGATGGTGTCGAAGACCGCCCCCGTCCCCGCCGCCTTCTGGATCTCCGGCAGGCCCAGGTACTGGTGTTCGGTCAACGCCGCCTGGCGCGCCTGCAGATCCTGGAACAGCTCCAGCACCGGCCGGGCGCCGTCGAGCCGCACGCGGACCGGGACGGTGTTGATGAACATCCCCACCATCCGCTCGACGTCCGGCACCTCCGCCGGGCGCCCCGACACCACCGACCCGAACACCACGTCCGTCCGGCCTGCCAGCCGCGCCAGGACCAGCGCCCAGGCGGCCTGCAGGATCGTGCTCGTCGTCAGCCCGTTGCCCCTGGCCAGCTCGGCGAGCGCGCGCGTCGTCTCCTCGGACACCCATTCGGCGTGGTCCCCGGGCATCACCAGCGTCTTGTCCGCTTCGGCGTCCACAAGGGACGGTTCGTCCGCGCCGGCGAGCTCCGCCCGCCACGCCGATCGCGCCGCCTCCTCGTCCTGCTCGCCCAGCCAGGCCAGATAGTCCTTATAGGACGGTGCCGACGACGGGATCTGCTCACCCGCGTAGGCGATCGAGACCTCGCCCACGACGAGCGGTGTCGACCAGCCGTCCAGCACGAGGTGATGCGACGTCAGCACGAGCCGGTGCCGGTCGGCGCCGAGCCGGATCAGCGACAGCCGCAGCAGCGGCGGCTCGGTCACGTCGAACCGCTGGGACTGGTCCTCCGCGAGCAGCCGCTCGACCTCCGCGGCCGCGGCCGCCTCGTCGAGAGACGAAAGATCCACCGTCCGCCAAGGGAGTTCGACGTCACCGGCGACGACCTGCACCGTTTCGCCGGACCCCAGCTGGTGAAAACCGGTGCGCAGCGACGCGTGCCGGGCGAGGACCTGGTCCCAGGCCGCACGCAGCCGTTCCGCGTCGAGTGGCCCGTCGAGGTCCAGGATCCGCTGGCTCTGATAGACGTCGACCCCGTCGGCGTCGAAGTCCCGTTCGAAGAGCATGCCTTCCTGCAGCGGCGACAGGGGCCAGATGTCCGTCAGCCCCGGTGCCGCGGCCTCCAGCTCCGTCACGTCCCGCTGGGTCAGGCCGACGAGTTCGAAGTCGGACGGCGTGTGCCCGCCCGCGGTGGGATCCCCGGCGAGGGCCGCGAGGGCGGTCAGCGTCTCCAGCCAGGCTTCACCGAGCCGCTCCACCGTGGCGGGGTCGGCGTCCCGGGCGTCGATGGCCAGCCCCAGCCGAGGTCCGGCAGGCGTGTCCTGGACCTCCGCGCTGACCTCGACGGCGTGCGCGAGGACCATGTCCGGGCCGGCGCCGAGCGGACCTTCGCCCACCGGCTCCCACGCGGCGGCCCGCGGGGCGAGGACGGTCCGGCCGAGATAGTTGAAGCCGATCCTCGCCGACGGCGACTTGGCCAGCTTCGCCCCGGTGTCGGGATTGAGATGACGCAACAGCCCATAGCCGGCTCCGTCGCCGGGTACGGCGCGGATCTGTTCCTTCACGGTCTTCAGCAACCGTCCGGCGGCCGCGAGGTCCACATCGGACAGCTCGAAGCGGACCGGGTGGACGCTGGTGAACCAGCCCACGGTGCGCAGCAGGTCCTCGCCGTCGGCGGCTTCGCGGCCATGCCCTTCCACGTCCACCAGCAGCCCGGCGCCGGTACCGCGCACCCGCGCCACCGCGGCCGCGAGACCTGCCAGGAGGACATCCTGGATCCCGCAGTGGAACGCGCCCGGCAACTGGGCCACCAGTGTGCGCACTTCGGTGCCGGACAGCCTCGTGGACCACGAATGTGCCTGCCCGGAGTCCCCCGCCGGTGCCGGGTCCGCGCCGTCCAGCAGGGCGACCCACTGGTCGAGTTCGGCCACGGTGCGCTCGCTGAGCGCCTGTTCGGTCTGCCGCAGCGCCCACTGCCGATACGACGTCGCCGGGGCTTCCAGGGCGGGGGTTCCGCCGGAGACCACCGCGTCGTAGGCCGCCCGCAGATCCGGCAGGAGGATTCCCCACGAGACCGCGTCGACCGCGAGGTGATGCGCCACGAAGGCCAGCCGGCCCGGCTCGGCGTCCCCGGCGTCGACCCAGACGACCCGCGCCATGATCCCCGCCGCCGGGTCCAGCGTGCCCGTCGCCGTCCTGACCTCGCGCTCGGCGATCTCGTCGAGGTCGCCCGTCCCGGCGACCCGCGCGACCAGACCGGCCGCGTCCACCGCACCGCGCTCGCGCACGATCAGCCGTCCGTCCGGCTCGACCCGCGCCCGCAGCAGATCATGCGTGTCCAGCACCGCTCGGAGGGCGTCCACCAGCGCGTCCGGGTTCATCCCCGCCGGAGTGACGACGACCCTCGCCTGCGCGAAGCCGGGCCGCAGCGCGTCGTCCCCGAGGGCACGCATCACCGGCGTCCGCGGGATCTCCCCCACGCCGGTGACGGCCTCGACGCGGGGCGCCGTGACGGCCTCCTGGGCGAGGGCAGCGAGACGTTCGGGCGTCCGGTGTTCGAAAACCTGCCTCGGGGTAAGGGAAATCCCTTCGCGACGCGCACGCGCGGCGACCTGCATCGACGAGATCGAGTCGCCGCCCAGCTCGAAGAAGCTGTCCTCGACCCCGACCCTGTCGAGACCCAGCACGTCGGCGAAAACTCCACAAAGGACACGTTCGGCTTCGGTCACCGGTTCCCGGCCCACCGACTTCGACGCGAAATCCGGTTCGGGCAGCGCCCGCCGGTCCACCTTCCCGTTGACCGTCAACGGCAATTCGTCCAGCACCAGCACGACGGCCGGGACCATGAACTCGGGCAGCGTCTCGCCGAGCAGTTCGCGCAGCCGCACCGGGTCGGCGTCCTGTCCCGCTTCGGCGACCACGTAACCGATCAGGTGCTCACCCTTGGCCAGCACCACGGCCTGGCCGACCCCCGGCAGACCGGCGAGGACCGCCTCGATCTCGCCGGGCTCGACCCGGTAGCCGCGGATCTTCACCTGGTCGTCGGCCCGTCCGGCGAAGGCCAGCGCGCCCTGATCCGTCCAGTACGCCAGGTCCCCGGTCCGGTACATCCGGCCGCCCGATACGAACGGATCGGCGACGAACCGCTCCGCCGTCAGCACCGGACGGCCCAGATATCCTTGTGCCACACCGGCTCCGGCGACATACAGCTCGCCGGCCACCCCGGCGGGCACGGGCCGCAGGAACGCGTCGAGGACGTAGACCCGCCGTCCCGCGAGCGGACGGCCGATCGGCAGTACCGCACCCGTCTCGTCACCGGGTTCGAGCAGCCACCACGTCGCGCACAGCGTGGCCTCGGTCGGGCCGTAGAGATGGCGCACCCGCACGTCCGGGCACACCCGGCGGACGCGTTCCACCGCCGCGAGCGGCACCGCGTCGCCACCGGTCAGCACCTCGCGCAGCCCGGCGACCGATTCCGGCGACTCGTCGGCCAGTACCCGGAAGGCCCCCGCGGTCAGGTGGGCGGCCGTGACACCGGCGGCCACGTGGGCGGCCAGCGCCGCGCCGTCCACCGCACCCGATCCGGCCAGTACCACCCTGGCGCCCGACAGCAGCGGCACCCACAGCTCGAACAGCGAGATGTCGAACGCGTGCGAGGCATGCAGCAGCACGGCGTCGCCGGGACCCACCCGCCATCCCGGTTCACCGGTCAGCGCCGCGACGTTGCCGTGCGAAACCGCGACACCCTTCGGCGTTCCTGTCGAACCCGACGTGTACATCACGTACGCGAGGTCTTCGGCACTGGTGACGACCGACAGGCGAGCGGAGTCCGCCACCTCCCGCCGTGTGCGGGGATCGTCCAGGATGATCGGGGCGAGGCCGGTGTCCAGCACGGCGTCCCGGTACCTCTCCGCGCACACCACCGCCGCGGGCGCGGAATCCGCCAGCATGAACTGCACGCGGTCCACCGGATAGGCGGGATCCACCGGCACGTACGCCGCGCCCGCCTTCCACACCGCGAGCAGGGTCGCGATCAGCTCGGGCGAGCGGTCCAGCACCACGGCCACCCGGTCCCCGCGCCGCACTCCCCGATCGTGCAGATATCCGGCGAGCCGCTCAGCCTGCTCGGCGAGTTCTCCGTAGGTCAGCGTCCGGTCGCCGTCGACGACCGCCACCTCGTCGCGGCGGCGCTTTACCTGGCCGTCGAACAGATCCAGCGCGGGCACGCCCGGCGCCGCCTGCGACGTCACTCCCCACGCGTCGACCACCAAGGCCCGCTCGGCCGCGCTCGTCACCTCGACGTCGGCCACCGTGAGGTCGCCCGCAAGCGTCAGCTGACGCAGTACGCCGGTGAAGCGTTCGGCGATGGCGAGGGCGGTGTCGCGGTCGAAGAACTCCGTCAGGTAGTCGAGCTTGAAGTACATCGACTCACCGGGGACGGCGACCAGCGTCAGCGGATAGTGGGCGGCGACCCGGCCCTGATGGACCTGGATGCCGAAGGTCTCCGCGGAGCCCAGTTCGCCGGAATCATGGTGGAACTTCTCGAAGACGATCAACGTGTCGAAGACCGCGCCGGGACCGACGGCCTGCTGGATGTCCGCCAGGCCCACGTACTGGTCGGGGATGAGCGCCGACTGCCGCCGCTGCACCTCCGTCAGCAGCTCGACGACCGGCGTCGAGCCGGACAGGCGCACGCGCACGGGAACGGTGTTGAGGAACAGCCCGACCATGCCCTCCACGCCGGGCAGATCCGGCGGACGCGCCGAGACCGCCGCACCGAACACCACGTCCGTCCGGCCCGCGAGCTGCGCCAGCACGAGCGCCCACGCGCCCTGCACCACGGTGTTCAGCGTCAGCCCGTGAGCGCGGGCCAGCTCGCCCAGCGATCGCGTGAGGTTCTCCGGCAGCCCGGCCTCGACGCTCTCCGGTTCGGCGGGCGCACGGCCCGGATCGGCGGGCACCACCAGCGTCGGCTCGTCGACCCCGCGCAGGCGTTCCGCCCAGGCGGCGAGCGACTTCTCCTTGTCCTGCCTGCCCAGCCACGCGAGATAGTCGCGATAGGACGTCACTTCCGGCAGGTCCGGCGATTCGCCGTACAGCCTCGACATCTCGTCCAGCACGATGGGCAGCGACCAGCCGTCCATGATCGTGTGGTGGCAGGTCACGACCAGGCGGTACGTGTCGTCGCCGAGACGGAGGAAAGTCAGCCGCAGCAACGGCGCCTGCGCGAGGTCGAACCTCGTCGTCCGGTCCTCTTCGGCCAGCTCCCGCACGGCCTTCCCGGGGTCGTCGAGGTGCGAGAGGTCGACCTCCCGCCACGGCAGGTCGACCTGCCGGGCGATGATCTGCACCGTCTCACCCGATTTGCGCTGCCGGAAACAGGCCCGGAGCGGGGCGTGCCGCGCCAGCAGCGTCTCCCAGGCCGCGCGCAGCCTGGCCGCGTCCACCGGTCCGGTCAGGTCCAGGATCCAATGTCCTATGTAGACGTCGGGCCCTTCGCCGTCGTAAACCGCGTGGAAGAGCAACCCGGCCTGCAATGGCGACAGCGGCCAGATTTCCTCAATCCGCGACTGGTTCATCGATATCTCCCTCAATCAGCGAAGGGCCTGAAGTACGTCGTCGAATTCGGGTTCGAATTCGACGATCCCGTCTCGATTCGGCGCGAGGAGGGCGGCATCGGACCCCGCCTGTCCCCCGGCAGCAGAATCATCCGCCTGAAAGGCCTTGCCGGACAACATGTCCAGTCGGCCCCGCGGCCTCGTGAGTAGTGGGTCTGGCGGGTCGTGAGTGGTAAGTGTCGTTCTAACGACACTTACCACTCACGACCCACCGAACTCGGCCTTGGTTGGGCGAAGGGACCGGGCCGAAGGGCGCCGACTGTGTGGATTTTGTTCCGTTAGATGAACAGAATCCACACAGTCCCGCGCGATCGGCCCGGTCACCTCGGCCAGACCGGTGGAGGCGTGAGGGGTCTCGTGAGTGGTAATGACGGTTCTAACCCTCATTACCACTCACGAGGCGTCGAACTCCGCCTCGAATTCGTCGATCTCGTCCTGGTTCAGTTCCAGCAGGGCGACGTCGGAAGCGGCGTAGTCCGCCGCGGCGGGAACAGCCGGTGCCCGCTCGACGATCGCCGCGATCCCGGCGGGCGTCCGCAGCTCGAACACCTCGCGTGCGCCGAAGGCCATTCCCTCGCGGTGCGCCCGCGCCGCCAGTCGCATCGACAGGATCGAATCCCCGCCCAGTTCGAAGAAACTGTCGTCCGCGCCTGCCCGCTCCAGGCCGAGCACCTCGGCGAAAAGCGCGCACAGCAGCCGTTCGGCCTCCGTGACCGGCTCCCGGCCGGAGACGCGTTCGTTGAAGTCGGGATCCGGCAGCGCGTCCCGGTCCACTTTCCCGTTCGCCGTCAACGGAAGCGCGTCGAGCGCCACCACCGCCGCGGGCACCATGTACTCCGGCAACCGGGCCGCCACGGCCGCGCGCACCGCGGCCCCGTCCACCCCGGCAGGCGTCACATAACCGATCAGCCGTTTGCCGGAGGCACTGTCGCGGGCCAAGACAACTGCCTGCCCCACCGATTCGTGCGCCTCCAGTGCCGCCTCGATCTCACCGGGTTCGATGCGGTATCCCCGCACCTTCACCTGGTCGTCGACACGGCCGGCGAAGACCAGTTCCCCGTCCGTGTTCCACCGCACCAGGTCCCCGGTCCGGTACATCAGCCCACCGGCACCGAACGGATCGGCCACGAACCGCGTCGCGGTCAGCCCCGCCCGCCCCAGATAGCCCCGGGCCACGCCCGCGCCGGACACGTACAACTCGCCCACCGCGCCCGGCGGCACCGGCCGCAGCCACGAATCCAGGACGAACGCCCGCATGTTCGTCATCGGGGTGCCGATCGGCACCACGTCGCCGGACGGCGCCGCCTGCCCGGGTTCGAGCCGGTATTCGACGCAGCCGACCGTCGCCTCGGTCGGGCCGTATTCGTTGACCACCACGGTGTTCGGGTACGTCCGGCGCCAGTCGGCGACCGTCTCGACGGACAACTGTTCGCCGCCGAGCAGGAGATCACCGGGAACGGCGATCTCCCGGGAGCCGGTCTCCAACGTCTTCAGATGGCTCGGCGTGGCCTTGAGGAACAGCGCCGGGGCGCTTCCCACCGTGCCGATCAGGTCTTCCAGCGCACCGACCTGGACCGTTCCCCCGACGGTGAGCGGGGTGAGCATCGCGGTGACCGTCAGATCGAAGGCGATCGACGAATGCAGCAGCGACCGTCCCCGCAGCCCCGGGTACTTCGTCCCGCAGTGGAACAGATAGTTCGCCAGATTCCGGTGGGTGACGACGACGGCCTTGGGACGGCCGGTCGAGCCCGAGGTGTAGATGAGGTAGGCCGGATGACGCGGATCCAGCGGCCGGACCCGATCGGCGTCGGCGACCGGCACGTGCTCGCCGCCCGCGATCGCGAGATCGTCGAGCACCACCGTCGAGGGCCGTGCCGCCAGCACCTCACCGGCGGGCGAGGCCGCCAGCGCGGCGCTCGTGATCACCAATGCCGGTTCGGCGTCGTCGAGGATGTAGGTGACACGATCGGCCGGATAGACCGGATCGATCGGCAGCCAGGCACCGCCGGTCTTGGTGATCGCCAGCACCGTGACGACCAGGTCCAGCGACCGGGGCAGCATCACCGCGACCAGGCCTTCGGGACCGACACCCCGCTCGATGAGCCGGCGTGCCAGCCGATCGGCACGGGCGTCGAGTTCGGCGTAGGACAGCGACCGGTCCTCGAAGGTCACCGCGGTCGCCTCCGGGGTGGCGGCGACCTGCGCGGCGAACAACTCCGGCAGCGTCCGGTCCGGCACCGGCACCGCGGTGTCGTTGCGCGCCCGCAGCTCTCGCTGTTCGGACTCGGACAGGATCGGCACCGCCGCGAGCGGCGTCCCCGGAGCGGCGACCACGGCTTCGAGCACCCGCGTGAACCGCTCCAGCACGGCGGCCGCCTGCTCGGTGGTGAACAGCGCGGGCTGGTGCTCCAGCCGCAGCCGCAGGCTTTCGCCCGGGACGACGGCCAGCGCCAGCGGATAGTGCGTGGCGTCGGCGGCGGTCATTCCCAGCACCCGCAACCGATCCGGTTCCGCGTCGGCGGCCTCGGCGGGTCGCGGGTAGTTCTCGTAGACGACGAGGGTGTCGAACAACCTGCCCAGCCCGGCGGCCTGCTGGATGTCGGTGAGGCCGACGTGGTGATGGGCCAGCAAGGCGATCTGCTCGTCCTGCACTTCCTTCACCAGTTCGGCGAAGGTGTGCCGGGGGTCCATCCGGACCCGGACCGGGACGGTGTTGATGAACAGCCCGACCATGGTCTCGATCCCGGGCAGTTCCGCCGGGCGGCCGGACACCACCGCCCCGAACACGACGTCGTCGCGTCCGGTGATCGCGGCCAGCACCATGCCCCACACCGCCTGCAGCACCGTGCTGACGGTGACCCCGCATTCGCGGGCCCGCGCCGCCAGCGCACCGGCGAACGCCTCGCCCAGTTCGGCCCACATCTGCCCGGGCACCTGGACCGGGACCGTCCGGTCGGCCGCGACCAGCGTCGGTTCCGGCAGCCCCGCCAAGGCGTCGCGCCAGGCGGTGATCGCCGCGTCCCGATCGGTTTCGCGCACCCAGGCCAGGTACTCCCGGTACGGGTTGACCGGCGCCAGCGCGGACGGAACCGCCCCGTCGCGGTACAGCGTGAGCAGTTCGTCCAGCAGCAGCGGCGTCGACCAGCCGTCGAGCAGGATGTGGTGGTTGGTCAGCACCAGCCGGTGGCCGTTCTCGCCCAAGGCCACCACCGTCAACCGCAGCAGCGGGGGCTTGGCCAGATCGAACGGCTGGGCCCGGTCTGCCGCGGCCACCGCCGCCGCTTCCGCTTCCGGATCCGCCGACCCGGTCACGTCCACCAGGGTCACCGGCACCGCCAAGGCACCGGGGATCACCTGGTACGCGGACCCGTCGGCGGCGTGCCGGAAGCCGGCGCGCAGGTTCGCGTGCCTGTCCAGCAGCGCGCGGACGGACTTCCGCAGCAATGGCATGTCCAGCGGTCCGGTCAGCTCCAGGACCGCCTGCGCGGTATAGACATCGACGCCGTCACCGGAGAAACCGGCGTGGAAGGCGAGACCGTGCTGCAACGGCGACAGCGGCAGCAGGTCGGCCACCCCACCGGCGTCCGCGAATTCGGCTTCGAGGGCCTCGATCTCGTCCTGGCCCAAGGCGACGAGATCGAAGTCGGACGCGGTGTGCCCGCCCGCGGCGGGATCCTCCGCCTGCCGGGCAAGCCCGGCCAGCACGGCCAGAATCCCTTGGCCCAGCTGGTCGATCTCGGCCTCGCCGAGCAGATCCTCCTGCCATTCCAGCATGAGCGTCAGTTCGGGACCGTCCGGCAGGTCCTGGACGATCGCGTTGACCTCGATCGCGTGCGGCAAGCCCATTCCGGGTTCGAGCGAGCTGCCGATGTCCCCGACCGGCTGCCACGCCCGGACCCCGCTGTCCTCACCGGTGGCGAACCTGCCCATGTAGTTGAACCCGATCCGCGCCGACGGCAGTTCCGCCAGTACCGGCGCGGTCGTGTCATTGAGATAGCGCAGCAGTCCGTAGCCGAGCCCGTCGCCGGGCACGGCCCGCGACTGCTCCTTGACCGTCTTCAGCAGACGCCCGGCCGCCGGGCCACCGGCGAGCACGTCGGCCAGCTCGGTCCCCGCCACTTCCAGCCGGACCGGATGCGCGCTGGTGAACCAGCCCACCGTCCGGGACAGATCCATCCCGTCGGCCGGATGGCGGCCGTGGCTTTCCACGTCCACCAGGACCGTGTCCCCGCCACGCCACCGCGTCACCGCTCCGGCCAGCCCGGCGAGCAGGATCTCGTGGACGCCGCAGTGGAACACCACGGGAGCCCGCCCGGTCAGTGCCGACGTCTCCGCCTTCGGCACCACCCACGACCGCGAGCGCACTGCACCCTTCGCGGCCTGACTCGTGGTCAGCTCACGGGTGGCGACCGGCTGCTCCTGTCCGAGGATCGCCTGCCACGCCGCCAATTCGCCGACGCGCTCCGCGGAGACCGCCCACTCACCGAGCAGGCCCGCCCACCGCTTGAAGGACACCCCCACCGGCTCCAGCACCGGCTCCCGGCCCGCGGCCACCGCCTCGCAGGCGGCTTGCAGATCCGAGAGCAGCACCCGCCACGACACACCGTCGACCGACAAGTGGTGCACCACCACCACGAGCCGCCCGATCCGGTCCGGTCCGGCGTCCACCCACACCGCCCGCGCCAGCACGCCCGCCGACGGATCCAGCCTGCTCACGGCGTCTCGCGCCGCCTCCTCGACGACCTCGTCCACTGGACGGCCGTCCAGTCCCACGCGGGTGACCGACCCGGTCACCGACCCACGCTCGCCGACCAGCAGGCGACGGCCGCCCTCCTCGTCGACGACCCGCGCCCGCAGCATGTCGTGCGCGTCCACCACGGCCGCGAACCCGGCCGCCACCGTCTCCTCCGTCAGATCCGCGGGCGCGCCCACCACCATCCACTGCGCGAACGCCGATCCCGTGACGCCTTCGCCCAGCAGCCGCGTCACCGGCGTCCACGGGACTTCGCCCACACCGTCGGACTTCGCCGGACGCCCCGGCTCCGGCGGCGCCGACTCCTCCGCCAGCCGCGCGATCCGCTCCGGGGTCTTCCCGTCGAAGACGTCGGCTGCGGAGAACGTCAGCCCCGAACGCCGTGCCCGCGCCGCCAGCTGCATCGAAAGGATGGAGTCCCCGCCCAGATCGAAGAAACTGTCGTCCACCCCGACCTGCTCCAGACCGAGGACACCGGCGAACAACTCGCACAGCACCCGCTCGGTCTCGGTGGCCGGTTCCCTGGCGGGCGCCCCGGTGGTGAATTCGGGATCGGGCAGCGCGCGCCGGTCGATCTTCCCGTGCGCCGTCAGTGGCAGGGTGTCCAGCGCCACCACCGCCGCGGGCACCATGTACTGGGGCATCCGGGACGCGAGATGTTTCCGCACCGCCTGCGTGTCGATGTCGCCCGGTGTCACGTAGGCGAGCAGGCGGTCTTCGCGGACGGTCACCGTGGCCTGAGTGATCCGGGGATAGGCGGACAAGGCGAACTCGATCTCGCGCGGTTCGACCCGGAACCCGCGGATCTTGACCTGGTCGTCGGCGCGCCCGGCGGACACCAGCTCACCCTGGTCGGTCCAGTAGGCCAGGTCCCCGGTCCGGTACATCCGCTCGCCGGGGGCGAACGGATCGGCCACGAACCGCTCGGCCGTCAGCCCCGGACGGCCCAGATAGCCGCGGGCCACCCCGATCCCGGACAGGTACAGCTCACCGGTCACCCCGGGCGGCAGCGGACGCAGGAACGAGTCCAGCAGGTATCCGCGCACCCCCGGAACCGGGCCACCGAACGGGATCGGATGCTGGCGCGGCGTCAGCGGCAGGCTCATCGTCGCGCAGATCGTGGTCTCGGTCGGCCCGTAGGCGTTGATCATCCGCCGGTCCGCGGACAGCCGGTCCACCAGACCCGGCGGGCAGAGTTCGCCCGCCGCCACCACCGTCTCCACGGTCGGCGGCAGCGCGTCGACCGTGCCCAGCACCGACGGCGGCGCCTTCACCTGCGTGATGCCCCACCGTTCCAGCGTTTCGGAGAACGCCATCCGGGGCGGCAGTTCCTGCTCCGGCGGCACGACCAGCGTCGCGCCCGACAGCAGCGCCATCATCACCTCGGACACGATGGTGTCGAAGCCGAGCGCGGCGAACTGCAGGACCCGCGACGACGGCGTCACCCGGAACCGGTCGATATGCGCCAGCGCCAGGTTTCCCAGTCCGGTATGGGTGACGACGACCCCCTTCGGAGTTCCCGTCGACCCCGACGTGTAAATCACGTACGCGGCGCTGCGCGGATCCACTCGCGGCAGCTCCGCTTCCGGCCTCGCCGACAGGTCGACGTCGTCGACCACCAGCAGCCGGTCCGCGAACTCGACTGGCACCGCTCGCCGCGTCGTCCCCTCGCACACCACCAGCATCGGATCCGCACTCCGGAAGATCCATTCCTTGCGCTCGTCCGGATAGGCCGGGTCCACCGGCACGAAAGTGCCACCGGCCAGCAACACGCCCAGCATGCCGACCGTCCACCAGGACGAGCGCCCCACCACCAGGCCGACGCGGCTCTCGGACCCGACACCGTTGTCCCGCAACACGGCCGCGAGCTTCAGCGACCGCTCCCACAACTCCGCGTAGGACAGCTCACCCGCGCTGTCCACCAGCGCCACGTTGTCCGGCAGCCGCGCCGCGATCCGCCCGACCAGCGTCGGCAGCGGCTCTCCCGCCACCAACGGCGCGGCCCACTCGCGCGTCTCGGCGGTGCCCACCCCGATCCGCCCCACCGGGCGGGCCGGATCGGCGACCAGCGCGCCGATCGCGCCGACGAACCACTCCAGCAGCGATTCGGCGACGGCGTCGGGAACCTGTCCCTGCCAGTAGCCGAGCTGGATCTTGAACCGCTCCCCCGGCGTGATGCCGAGGGTCAGCGGATAGTGCGTGCCTTCGATGGTGCGCAGATGCGTGAACTGAGCGGCGTACTCCCGCGGGTAGTTCTCGATCACCAGCAGCGTGTCGAAGCCCGCGCCGGGTCCGGCCGCCTTCTGGATCTCCGGCAGGCCCAGATGCTGATGCGGTTTGAGGGCCGTCTGCCTGGTGTGCAGGTCGGTCAGCAGGTCCACGACCGGTTGGCCGCCGTCGAGGGGCACCCGCACCGGTACCGCGCTCATCAGCAGGCCCGGCATCGACTCGATACCCTCGAGTTCCGCGGGGCGGGTCGCGACCATGGTGCCGAACACCACGTCGGTCCGCCGCGTGAGACGCGCCAGCACCAGCGCCCAGGCGGCGTGCACCACCGTGCTCGGCGTCAGCCCGTGCTCACGGGCGAACTCCAGCAACCTGGTGTGCAGCGCCGAGGTGAGGTGGGTGGCGCGGTAGTCGTAGTCCGTCTCGACGGACGTCGTCGCGATCAGCGCGGGCTCGTCGAGACCGGCCAGCTCGTCGCGCCAGGCCGCCCGCGCCGCGTCCTTGTCCTGCCGGTCCAGCCACGCCAGGTAGTCCTTGAAGGAGGCGCCGCCGCGCTGTGCCGGCAGCCGTCCGCCCGCCGTGTACGCGTCGGCGACCTCGTTGAGGATCACCGCCACCGACCAGCCGTCGACCAGGATGTGGTGGATGACGAACAGCAGCCGGTGCCGGTCCTCGCCGGTGCGGATCAGCACCAGCCGGACCAGCGGTGCCTTGGCGAGATCGAACCGCTTCCCCTGTTCCTGTCCGGCCAAGGCCTCGACGGCCGCGTCGACGTCGTCGGCGCCCGCCAGATCCACCGCCCGCCACGGCACGGCGACGTCGCCGTGGACGGCCTGCACCGTCTTTCCCGACTCGAGCCGGTGGAAGGTGAGCCGAAGCTCGGGGTGCCGGTGGACGACCGTGTCCCACGCGGCCCGCAGCCGGGCCTCGTCCAGCGGTCCGTTCAGCTCCAGGATCACCTGCACCTGGTAGATGTCGGAGCCCTGGTCGTCCAGGATCGACTCGAAGAGCAACCCCTCCTGCAACGGCGCCAGCGGCCAGATCTCCTCGGCACCCGGAGCGGCGATCGCCAGCTCCGCCTCTTCGGCCTCGGTCAAACTGAGCAGGGGGCCGTCGAGCGGCTCGTCGGCCGGTACCGGACGCGCCACCGCCGCCAGCCGCGCGGGCGTCTTCTCCTCGAAGATCTGGACGGGTGTCACCAGCAGGCCCGCCTTGGCCGCCCGTGCCGCCAGGCGCATCGCGAAGATGGAATCCCCGCCCAGATCGAAGAAGCCGTCGTCGACCCCGGCCCGGTCGAGCCGTAGCACGTCGGCGAACAGTCCACAAAGGACGCGTTCCTCCTCGGTGGCGGGTTCACGGCCCGCGGCGCCCGTCGCGAACTCGGGCGCGGGCAGCGCCGCCCTGTCCACCTTTCCGTTACGGGTCAACGGCAACGCGTCCAGCGTGAGGACGACCGCGGGCACCAGGTATTCCGGCAATTCCGCGCGTAGGCGCTCGCGGACGAGAACGGGATCCACGCCCTCCTCGGCCACCACGTAGCCGATCAGCCGTCCCTCGATCGCCGCGACCACGGCGTCGTGGACCTCCGGCTGGGCGATCAGCGCGGCCTCGATCTCGCCGGGCTCGATCCGGAACCCGCGGACCTTCACCTGGTCGTCGGCGCGGCCCGCGAACAGCAGCACACCGTCCGCCGTCCACTGGGCGAGGTCACCCGTCCAGTACATCCGCTGTCCCGGCGCGGAGGGATCCGCGACGAACCGCTCCGCCGTCAGCCCCGGCCGGTTGAAGTAGCCCTCCGCCAGACATCCGGAGAGGTACAGGTCGCCGACCACACCCGGCCCCACCGGGCGCAGCGATTCGTCGAGCACCTGGACCCGGCGGCCGACCAGCGGACGCCCGATCGGCACCACCGAACCCAGTACCTCACCCGGTTCCAGCGGGTACCACGTCGCGCACATCGTCGCTTCCGTCGGCCCGTACATGTTCCGGAACCGCGCCTCGGGACAGGCCTGCCGCACCCGCTGCACGGCGTGCGCGGGCACCACGTCACCGCCGGTCAGCACCTCACGGAAGGCCGCGAACGACTCCGGCGCCTCCTCCGCCACCGCGCGGAAACTCCCCGCGGTCAGGTACACCCTCGTCACCCCGGCCGCGGCCGCGGCGCGCAGGCGCCGGACGTCCACCGAACCCGGTTCGGCGATCACCACCCGCGCACCCGAGGCCAGCGGCGTCCAGACCTCGAACAAGGACGCGTCGAAGGCGTGCGGCGAATGCATCAGCACGGCGTCGTCCGGCCCCATCGCCCAACCGGGATCCCGCACCAGGTCCGCGACACTGCCCTGGGTGATCGCCACCCCCTTGGGCCTGCCCGTCGAGCCGGAGGTGTACATCACGAACGCCAGGTCCTCCGGGCGCACCGTGGCCGTCGCCGCACGCCCGTCCTCGTCCGTGGCGGCGTCCACCACGAGCGAATCGATGCCCTCCGGCACGGCGTCACGCGACGCGACCGAGCACACCATCAGCGCGGCCGCCGAATCGCGCACCATGAATTCCACACGCGGCGCCGGATAGGCGGCGTCCACCGGTACGTACGTCGCGCCCGCCTTCCACACGGCGAGCAACGCCACCAGCAGATCCGCCGAGCGGCCCATCATCACCGCGACCCGGTCGCCGTGGCGGATGCCCCGGGCCGCCAGCCGTCCGGCCAGCAGGCCCGCGGCCTCGTCGAGTTCCCGGTAGGTCAGCACCCGGTCGCCGTCGACCACGGCCACCGCGCCGGGCATCCGCTCCACCTGCGAGGCGAACAGCTCCAGCACCGTCACGGCGGTCCGCGCTGCGGAATTCATCGTCATCCTCCGAAGCCAATGGGTTGGATCGCCGGCTGAGGCTCAGGCTCGTCCAGCTCGGCTTCTTCGATTTCCGGCTTGGGCGCGTCGTTCGCCGGGTCGGCGAACTGCGTGCGGTAGAGCTCGGCGTAGAGACCACCTTCGGCCAGCAGCTCGTCGTGCGTCCCGCGCTCCCGCACCCGGCCGCCGTCGATCACGAGGATCTGGTCGGCTTCGCGGATCGTGGACAACCGGTGGGCGATCACCAGCGAGGTACGGCTGCGCAACGCGGTCTTGAGCGCCCGCTGGACGGCGGCCTCCGATTCGGAGTCCAGATGAGCGGTGGCTTCGTCGAGTACGACGATCGTCGGCTGCTTCAGCAGCAGCCTGGCGATGGCCAGCCGCTGCTTCTCCCCGCCCGACATGCGGTAGCCGCGATCACCCGAGACGGTGTCCAACCCGAGCGGGAGGGATTCGATCAGGTCCCAGATCTGGGCACCCTTGCACGCCTCGATCAGCTCCTCCTCGGTGGCTGTCGGGCGCGCGTAGAGAAGGTTCTCCCGGATCGTGTTGTGGAACAGGTAGGCGTCCTGGCTGACCACGCCCACCGTGTCGCGGAGCGAGGCGAAGCTGAGGTCCCGCAGATCGTGTCCGCCGACGCGGATACTTCCGGAGTTCGGGTCGTACAGCCGGGACACCAGGTGGGTGATGGTGCTCTTCCCCGCGCCGGACGGGCCGACGAGCGCGGTGAGGGTTCCGGCCCGCACCTGGAAACTCACGCCGCGCAGGACATCCGGCGACACCTCCCCGCGCTCCCGCTCGCCGCGCAGGTGTTCCAGCGACGCCAGCGAGACCTCGTCCGCGGTGGGATAGCGGAACACCACGTCCTCGAACTCGATGTCCGGCGCCACGTCCTTTTCGAGTTCGACCGCGTCGGGGCGCTCCTGGATCAGCGGCTTCAGATCGAGCAGCTCGAAGACCCGGGAGAAGCTGACCACGACGGTCTGCGCGAGCTCCTGCATCCCGGACAGCTGGGTGATCGGCCCGAACAGCCGCGAGAGCAACGTGGCGATGGCGACCAGCGTGCCGAGCTGGAAGGCCCCCGCGAGCACGAGCCCGCCGCCGATCCCGTAGACGAGCGCCGTGGCGAGCGAGGCCATCAGCCCCATCATCACGAAGGCCATCCGGCCCCAGACGGAAAGGCTCACGCCGACCTCGCGGATCTTCCCGGCGCGGTCCGCGTACTCGGTCATCTCCTCGTCCGGACGGCCGAAGAGCTTGGACAGCATCGCGCCCTGGACGTTGAACCGCTCCTGGAGCAGTCCGCCGAGGCCGGTGTTCGCGTCCATCAGCTTGATGCTGCGCCGCTGGATCGCCCGCCCGACCCGGATCCACGGCACGAGGAAGATCGGGATGAGCAGCAGCGAGATGACGGCGACGAGCCACGAAAGGTAGATCAGCTCGGCCAGCACCACCACGACCATGACCAAACTGGTGGCCGCCATGAGCAAACCGGTGAAATGCTGCTGCGCCATGATCAGTTCGGTGTGCAGCCTGCCGACCAGGACACCGGTCTGGGTGCGGGTGAAGAACGCGATCGGCAGCCGCCGGACATGGTCGAGCGCCTGCACCCGGAGGTCGTAGGTGATCCCTTCGCCGATCTTTCCGGAGATGTAGCCGGACAGCAGCGCCAGCGCCGCGGCCAGCACGGCGAGTCCGGCCGTGAGGGAGGCCATCAGGACCACGACCCCGGGATCGTTCTTGACGATGCCGCCGTCGATGAGTTCCTTCAGCAGCAAGGGGGTTGCGACGACGATGAGCGACTCCAGCACGGCGACGAGAACGAAGAGCGCCACCTTGCCGATGTGCGGGCGGAAGTAGGCGAGTACCCGGCGCACCGTCCCCTTGCGGACCTTCGTCACCCAGGGATCGGGGTCGTCCTCACTCTTGTCCACCCCCTCGAAGCGCAACACCACTTCCATCCGGTCACCTCTCTCGTAAGCCAAGTCGGCGATCTCAATCGTGCTTAATCGAGTCGATGTCCACGAGTGGGTCCAAGCGAGCATTTTCGACACTTGGACGCGTCGGGGATCGCCCTTCCGGGGAATCGCCGGTGACCCCGGTCAGCACGGAATTCGCTTGCTGTACACCGAAAATACGAAGGCGGCGGTTGCCGTCTCAGCGTCCCGGGGAACCCGCCGGGATCCGGCTTTGTCCCGCGACGCCGCGCCGCAGCAGATCGGTCACCCCGTCCAGGTCGCCGGACCGCAACGCCGAGGCCGCCGCCGCGAGTTCGCCCGCGATCCGGTCGAGCACTGCCGCGACCGGCAGGGCGTTCCCCGCGAGGATCATCCGCCACAGCAGGGGATCCCCGGCCGCGATCCGCGTCACGTCGCGTAATCCCTGCCCAGCCAGGCCCAGCGCGACGTCGTCACCGCCCGCCAGGCTCGCCGCCATCGCCGACGCCACCACATGCGGGACGTGCGAGACCAGCGCCACCGCCGAATCGTGCTCGCGCGCATCCACCGTGACGGCCTTCGCCCCGCACAACGACACCAATTCCCCGGTCAGCCGCAAGGCATCCGCGTCCGTCCGCGCGCCGGGGCACAGTGCCCAGGGACGGCCGACGAACAGATCGGCGCGAGCCGCCCCCGGTCCGGATTTCTCCCGGCCGGCGAGCGGATGGCCGGGCACGTAAGAGGTCAGGTCGCAGCCGAGCCGTTCCGCGTCGGCGATCGGATCGGCCTTGACGCTGGCCACGTCGGTGTAAGCCCGTGCGGCCCCTTGCTTCTGCAGCGCGGCCAGCCGCTCCCCCACCAGATGCGGCGGAACGGCGATCAGGGCCAGGTCGACCTCTTCGCCCGCCCATTCCCGGCCGGCGCCGAGGTCCCGTGCGAGCCGTACGGCCCGCACGTCGACGTCGGAGAGGTGGACCGCCACGTCCTTCTCGCGAAGGGCCAGCGCGACCGAGGTACCGATCAGCCCGGTCCCGACGACAAGCACCTTCTCGATGGTCACCTCTACTTCTTAAGCCGCGCACCGGCCGATGTCGAGCGACTGACCGGGCACCGCGGCGGAAAGGGCCGTTATGTCCACTGTGGACCACGACGTCCGCCGGGGTGCCCGCTCAGCCGGCGGCCAGATCGGTCGCCCGGTTCTCCAGATGATCCGCGAAACCCGCCCAGACGCGGGCATGATCCCTGGCGAAACCGGCGACCACGCCGTACAGGTGCGGCGGGACCCCGCGCAGGATCCTCTCCCACTCCTGTCCGTCGATGGAGTGCATGGCGAGCATCCGCAACAGGATCCGGCCGACCTCGCTCAGCCGCAGGGTGGGATCGGCCTTGAGCCGCTCCAGCACGGCGACCCGCTCGCGATCCAGCGCGTGGCCCAGTTCGGACTCCGTCAGGCTCAGCGGATGTGTCTTGGTCCGCAGCCTCCTGCTCCCGTCCGGGGTCGGGCTCTCCCCGCGTTCCAGCCGTCCGCGGACGTCCCGGACCGTCTCCGGCGAGATGCCGACCCGCTTGGCGACCTGCCGGAGCGAAAGACCGGGATCGTTGCGGATCAGGTCGGCGGCGAGTCTTCGTCTCTCCGTGCTGTCGACGGGCCGGATCCGACCGTCCCGCCCGATCCTGGCCTCGTTCCCGCCTTCGCCACCACGTTTGCGCAGATCCGCCACCGTGCCGGCGGAGATACCGGTCGCCGAGGCCACCCGCCGATCGGACCACTGCGGATGCGTCCCGATGATCTGGACGGCCGCCCGTTTGCGATCGGCGAGCGAAAGCGGCAGGCCGTGCCGGATGTTCGCTTCCACGGCCAGGACGAAGGCATCGGATTCGGTGCCGTCGACGAACTTGGCGCGGATTTTCGTGTCGCCCCTGACTCGCGCCGCCTTCAACCGGTGCAGACCATCGACCACCTGCATCGTTGGACGGTGCACGAGAATAGGCGGAAGCTCCCACTCGGCCGACAACAGCGCCTCGACGTGCTCCGGATCCTCGCCCGAGGTTCGCGGCGAACGTACGGAGGACAGCCTGGACAGCTCGATCTCGACGATCGGGAGAGCGGATAGGTCAACTCTCGTCGGATCCACCTAGCCCCCATTGAATCTTTTATACGGCAACTTCGCGGTATGGCATGGAAAACCCCGCAGTCCAAGTGCTCAGCCTCGATGGTTGGACACCAAGATCCGCCTCCGGCGCCGGACTCGGCTGCGCGGCGGGGTGTCCTCGACGTTGAGGATCCCCCCTCGAAAAGCGTCGGCAGCCCCGTATGCACCCGGGCCACCTTCAGTTCTACTCGACTGCCTCAGCTCGGCAAGCCGTCTTACGTTCTGTTGGACGAAGCCAACGCGCACTGCTGGACAAGATCGCGGTACAAACCCGGCCTCGCGCTCGAATCAGTGGTCTCACCGTGGGAAATCCACGATTTCCTCATGGTCGCGAGTCACCGTCGCACCCCCTCAGCCCCAGTTAGTGCGCACAGCCCCAGTGAGTGCCCACCATGGCAGCATGACATGATCAATCGTTGTCGGCAATTGACAAACAGTGTGATTTCCGCAGCCAGGTCGGCTTACAAGATCACTTTCCGGAACTTTTCTCTCGGCTATTGACTCGTTCCCCGCCCTTTTAGTACAACGCCCCCGCGCGATACCCGCGCAGCCCCGAGTCACCCGGCTAGGCTGTTCGCAGGGCAGATTGCTCCGTTCGCAGGGCTTGCTTTTCCGGGCGTGATGATCATGGCACCTGTCGGCCACGTTCCGTCCATCGACAATTATTCACACGAATGGTCGAATCGGCGTTCCATTCCTCGGTCCTTTACGCCGATCGAGTTCCGGAAGCACGAAATCCCCAGGTGGCGGCTCCGGACGGCCAGGGGCTCCCGTGCGCCGTCGAATGCCACGAGCAAAGCGGTCGATGCCATGCTGGACAGGGAGATGAGGCATCCGCGACGCCGTGGTCGGCAGGGTGCCGGCGTTCCCGGCCCGTCCGGCACAGGGTGGGCACAGGCTGATCGTGCGGCAGCGCCGCGAAAGGTGGTCCGGTCCGGCAAGAATGGACACTCTGCGTGAGTGAAAACGCGGATACCGCAGAGCGTCATTGGTGACGAATGGCGCCGAGGTGTCTCCGGGATTGACAACAAACGTCCCGTCGGTGTGTTTTTACCCGAGTTCGCCGAGCGGAAATTCGGGATGCCCTGTTCGGTGCCGTGAGCGGCCGGCCTGCGGCGATGGCATGTGGTGTTTCCTCCCGACGTTGCCCGACCCCTGCGTGGATTTCGGATTAGCGGCCCGTGATGGGCAGCCGTCCGACGTCGCGGTGCGTGGTGGGTAATCTTCCAACGGGATTCACCCGCCACCCATTCGGATCAGTCTCGCAGCCTCGGGTCGTGACTGGGGTCGGGGTACATGGGCGGGCAGCCGTGCTCGATCGCCTCGGGGCGCAGTTCGTAGTGCCAGGGTTCGTTGCGGTAGATCTGGCACAACCCGTACCGGGCGCCGTGCTCGGACAGCCACGCCGCGGAAGCGGGCGGCCCGATGTCCGCCGCGCGGCCCGCCACGTGAATGGACCGCTCCGGCGTGGCGACCCACCGGGCGGCTTCCTCTTCGGATCCGTACTTCGAGACCGCGTCGCGGCGAAGCTTGGTCTGATACTCCGGTGAGCGCCAGCCACTGTTGACGAACAACTCGACACCGTCGTCCGCGGCGTCCTTCGCGGCCTTGCGCAGAGCGGCGAGGAGAGCCGGATCGAGGTTGGCCACGCCGGGCACCCCGTCGTCGAAAACGGTCGTGCCGCGGGGGACGGCTCCGTGTTCCTTGCCGAGCGCGCCGCGCCGCTCGGCCGAGAGGATCCTCCGGACCCGGCGGAACACCGAGACGAGGAGCCCGGGAACCCGGCGGGCCGTGGTCCGTACTCGTTCACTGCTGATCATGCCGTCCAGTCAACACCGCCCGCGGGCACCCTCGCAGGCCGCGGTGAGGGTGGGCGCGGGCCGAAGGGGGCCTTCACGCGCTACCGCTGTGGCTGGTGGTGTCACTGAGCCTGGTCGCGCTGGTCCGAGCCGGGTGAGGGGAACTTTGAGGGACCCTGAGTCCCTTAAGGAGTCCTTCACGGCCAGCGGACCCACGCGCAGACCGCGCGGTGAGGGTGGGCGCGGGCCGAAGGGGGCCTTCACCGCATCTCACGCGACGAAGGGCGCTTTCCCCGCATCACATGCGGGGAAAGCGCCCTTCGGCCCTCTGCTCCGAACCGACCGGCTATTCGATCGGAAAGTCGAAGTAGGTGTCCGGGTAAGGCTCGTCCTTCAGGTTGTAGTGCCACCACTCGTACTCGTACGAGTTGAAGCCGCAGTCCTCCATGATGGCGCGGAGGTGCAGGCGGTTCTTCGCCTCTTCCGGCGTGACCCCCTCGGCGCCATGATGCGAGACGACGTCCATCAGGTCATGGTCGCCGCCCATCGGGGCGAGTTCGCCGGTGGCCAGGTGGTAGATCGTCAGATCCACCGTGCTACCCCGGCTGTGCCCCGACTTCGTCGCCACGTAGCCCTTTTCGAACATCTGGGGCCGGTCGATGTTCGGGTAGTGCCGGGACTTCTTCCGGCCGTCCTCGGGCTCTTCCGCCCAGCTCATGAAGCGGTTCACGGCACGCTGAGGACGATAACCGTCCCAGAGGAGCAGGCCGAAGCCGAGCGACTCGGCCTTGTCCCTCGCCTTTTCCAAGGCCGCGCACAGCGCCTTCGTACCGACGATCCGATTCACCAGGTACCCGTCCACCGGCTTGCCGGTGAAGTTGTCCCAAGTGGCGTACTTGGCGTCCCAGCGGATTCCGGGCACGACCTCGTCTACGTAGACGAAATCATCCTTCATCCGTTACGGCCCGCCAGGGTCAGCGCCACCAGCCGGTCGATCACGTCACCGAGCGGGATACCGGCGGCGGCCATCATCCGCGGGTAACGGCTGTACGAGGTCAGGCCCGGAAGGGTGTTGACCTCGTTGAGCACCACGCTGCCGTCTTCCTTGAGGAAGAGGTCCACGCGGGCCAGTCCCCGGCAGCCCAGGGTGCGGTAGATGACCTTCGCCGTCTCCTGGACGAGCGTGCGCGACTCCGCCGGGATGTCGGCGGGCACGATGAAGGTCGAGTTCTCGGAGCCGGTCTCGGGGCTCTCTTCCTGGTGGATCTTGAAGAAGCCGTGGGTCAGCGCGACGCGGTCCACCTCACCGGCCAGCAGATCCCCGTCGTTGCCCAGGATGGAGCAGCCGATCTCGCTGCCGATGACGGCTTCTTCGATCAGCACCTTGGAGTCGAACTCGCGCGCGGTTTCCAGCGCGGCCGCCAGTTCTTCCTTGCTGGACACCTTGCTGACACCGAAGGACGAACCGGAACGGGCCGGCTTCACGAACACGGGGTAGGTGAGTTCGTCGGGGTTGACGTCGTTGTCCGCGGTGACGATCCAGAAGTTCGGCGTGGCGATGCCCGCGCTCCGGACGACGGTGTAGGTGAGGGACTTGTCCATGCACAGGGCGGAGCTCTGGACGTCGCAGCCCACGTAGGGGATGCCGGAGAGTTCCAGCAGGCCCTGCATCGCGCCGTCTTCGCCGAACTTGCCGTGCAGGACCGGCAGCACCACGTCGAGGGCGATCGTTTCGTACTTGCCCTCGTCGAGGACCAGCAGGCCGTGCGCGCTCCGGTCCGGCGACACGATGACGGGGCGGCAGTTGCCGGACTCCCAGTCCGCGCTCGGGCCGTCGCAGAGCTTCCATTCGCCGTTCAGGGTGATACCGATGTAGTACGGCTCGTACTTTTCGATGTCGAGGCTGTTCGCGACCTCATGCGCGGATTTGACGGAGATAGGGTGCTCTTCGCCAGTTCCCCCGAAGATGATGCCGAGTTTCAACCTACCCATGCTGTTTCCCGCTTTCAAATTTCAGGCAATTGACGATAGAGTTTTCAACGGTGTCACTCAGTGCGTGATCCGTGTAATAGGCGGTATGCGGACTGATGAGCACGTTCGGCAGCTCCTGCAACCGCAGCAACGGCTTGCTGTCGATGGCCTTGTCGCTGCAGTCGGCGTAGAAAATCCCTTCCTCTCCCTCGACGACATCGAGCGCCGCACCGCCCAGTTTGCCGCTGTCCAAAGCCGCGATGAGGGCCTCGGTTTCGATCAGCGCACCGCGTCCCGTGTTGATGATGAACGCGCCGTGCTTCATCTCCTCGATCTTGTGCCGATCGAGGAGATGGTAGGTGTCCGCGTCGAGTGGGGCATGGAGCGTGACGATGTCGCTCCGCCGCAGCAATTCGTCGAGGGCAACGTAATCGGCGTCGGCCTGGGGGTACTTGTCGTAGGCCAGCACCTCGCAGCCGAAGCCTCGAAGCCGCTGGAGGACAGCGACGCCGATGCGCCCCGTTCCGATCACGCCGACCGTCAGATCGCGCAGTTCTTTCCCGCGTACGTCCTGCAGCCGGTAATCGTGCACATCCGCCCTGCGGATGATGGATTTCGCGTTCCGGATCGCCATCAGCATCAACATCAACGTGAAGTCGGCGACACTGTCCGGCGAATAGGAGACGTTTCCGACGGTGATGCCGACGCTCGCGGCGTAGTCCACGTCGATATGGTTGAACCCGATGCTCCTGGTGGAGACATACGCCACGCCCGCCTCACTGAGCGCGCGAAGCGTGGAGTTCGTGATTCGAGTCTTGTGACCCACACTGATGCACCGGTTTCCGGCCACCAGATCGATATTGGCCTCGGATACCGGCGCGTCCACGATGGTGGGCAGCACACCGAAACGGGGTGCCATCTCCCGGAACAAGGCGGCCTCGTCCTGTCCGCATCCGTAAATCGTGATCCCCATTGCCAGGACGGCCGAGGAGGACGCGGACGCCAGCGAACGCGTGCGGCTGTCCGCGGCCGGTGCTGGTTCGCTGTAGGTCATGCCCAGCAGTGTAAGCAGCGCGCCGATCCCGGCCCTTACGTGGTTCTCAATAGGCCAACGGTAGGTTACCGACCGGTAGAGTGACGAACTCGGGGCGTCGACAACCCGGTGGTCACACGCCTGGTCATCGGCGTTGTCGATCACGGGCGGCCATGAGTCGTCACTGACGGTCACGATCAGCGCCCCGCGAGCCTCGTGCCTCGGGTCACATGCACCTCAAGCGCCGACCTAGCTGCGCGACCCAGTGTGACCCCGCCACAACGCCGCGTACTCCAGCACCAACTTCGCGAGTTCCTCCGGCGCGTCCCTGGCCACGAGATGCCCGGCGGCCCGAATGCGGGCGACGGAGACCCGGCGGTTGGCGGCGCGCAGACGGCGCACGTCGGACTCGCTGAGCGGCGAATCCCGCCCGGCGTGCACGACCAGGATCGGCAGGTCCAGCGCCCCGGCCGTCGCGAACAGAGCCGGACCCGAGCCGAGGACGTCCTCCACGATCTGGGTGTAGCGGCCGCTGAGGCCATGGAAGTCGAGCCACGAGCGCACCCGGGCCGGAGCGGGGTCCGGGACGACGTCGACGAGAACGAGACCGGCCACACGGGCCGCGACGGCCGGATCCGCGAGGGCGGCGATGGCGGCCAGTCCGCCGATCGAGGCGCCCACGAGGACGATCGGCGCCGGTTCGCGGCCGATCATCGCGACCACGTCGCCGGCGAGGGCCTGGAGCGTGGTCGCCCGGCCGGAGCTTTCGCCGTGGCCGCGCAGGTCGAAGGCCACCGTCCGGAGCCCGTGCCGGGCCAGCACCGCGGCGACCGGCACCCAGACGTCTCGGCGTTCCCCGCCCGCGTGGAGCAACAGGATCGTCGGACCGGCTCCGGTCACCGTGCCCCGCAGGGTGACTTCGCCCAGGTCGAGACTGACTTCGGCCGTCGCTGATCGAGTCATGGGGAACCCTTCCGCCGCCGCTACCTTGAGATGTCAAGGTAGCGCAGACACCTTGGCGGCTCAAGGTAGGATGCCGATCGTGACGACACCCCGAGCACGGAGGACGCCCGAGGAGGCTCGCCGTCAGATCCTCGACGCCGCGGCTTCGCTGCTCGCCGAGTCCGGGGTGGCCGCCGTCCAGATGCGCGCGGTGGCCGCGCGGGTCGGCATGACCGACGCCGGCGTCGCGCACCACTTCGGCAATCGCGAGAAACTGCTCGCCGAACTCCTCCGGCACGGGGGCCGTCGCCTTCGTGACGCGCTCCGGGAACTCCTCGCCGGCTGGCTGGACCACGACGCCGACCTGCTCGAACTCGTCGAGGCGCTCCATTCCCTGTACCAAGACGGCTTCGGCGAGCTGGCGGTGGCACTGCACGCGGCGGGCTGGCGCGACCCGGGCAGCGGCATGCTCGCCCCGCTCGTCGACGCCCTCCACGGACTCCGGCCACCCGGCAGTCCGATCGACGACACCCGGCTCGCGGTCGCGGCCCTGCACCAGGCGATGGCGATGGAGGCCCTGTACGGAAGCGACTTCCGGCGCAGCGCCGGGTTCACGGGCGAGGCGGCGGACGATCCGGCCGCCCAGGTTCGCTGGTGGGCACGTCAGCTGCACCTCGCGCTCGGCCTCGAACCGGCCGGGGACCGCGCGGCACGGCGGCCCTGACACACCGGATGCGCCAGGGCCGCCGTCCGGTGGATCAGCGAAGCCCCTGCGAGATGAACTCGTCCAGGCCGTCCAGCTCGCCGAGCGCCGCCCGCAGTTCGGCGGCGTACTCCCCGGCCCCGGCGCGCAGGCCCCGCTCGACGACGCCGACGCTGTCGAACGACTCGACGTCCCCACCGTCCAGCGCGGCGACGGATTCCTTGACGACGGCACCGAGCAGCAGCTCCCCGGGCACCGCCGGTGTCCCTTCCAGCGGCCAGACGAGATCGTCCAGCACCCCCTGCCCGCCGACTTCGCGGACCAGGCCCGCCGCGGTGATCCCCGGCACCCGGAAGCCCTCCGGCAACACCGCGCGGACGCTCATGCTGTGCGACAGCCAGTACAGCAACTGCGCGTTGACCTCCTGCTTGACCGGCTTCGGCGTCAGCCACAGCGTGAGGTTCACGTAGTACTCGGTGAGCCTGTCGAGCACCTCGCCACCCTTCTGGAAACCCCACAGGTTGAGGTCGAAGTAGTGGTGCCAGGTAGCGTCCGCGACGATCCGCCCGACCCCGGCCGCCGCCCCGTCGTACGCGCTGGTCACGCCGTAGACCTGACCGTTGCGTTTGTCGGTGCCGCGCGCGACGATCTCGGGTTTCGGCTGCCCCGCGCGTCCCGACGGCCACACCTGGGCCGGATACCGCTCGGGAATGAGCAGCTGACCTTCGTGCATGTGGTCCGGGAAGACGGTGATCGGACCGCGTCTGCCCTGGAACAACGCGTGCGGCCTGCCGCCCCGTTTGCGCAGGATCAGTTCCTGCGGATAAGGGTCGAGATCGTTCGGGATGGGCATGTTGACGTCGCTGCCCCACGGGTCGGGCTGATGGGTGTTGTGACTGAATTCGATACTCGAGTCCGGACGGTCGTTCCATTCCCGCAATTCACCCGCGCGCGGAATGCGATGACCCAGCGCGCGCCCCAGATTCAGGTAATCGGGCAGCGACGGATCCGCTTCCACCGGACGCGGATTGGAGTGGTCGCCACAGACGAGGACACCGCCACCGGCGTCCATCCAGGACCGCAGTGCCGCGACCTCGGCGTCCACGAGTTCGTTCTCCGGCTCATTCGGCAGATCGCACAGCCGCACCCCGAAGAACCACACCTGCTGGTACCGGCCGAGCAGGTCGGCGGTGAGTTTGTTGGCCGCGTGACCCCCGTCGTGCCGGTTGATCAAATCGACTTCGAACTCCGCGAAGAACGGCTGGTTCCCCAAGATCAGATCACGGAGAATGCCCAGTGCGAAGCCATTGTTCCCGGTGAAACCGACGAAATCCGTGTAGAACAGGATTCTGATCTTCGGCTTGGCGGCCGGACTGAGTCGATCAATGGCGATACGTGTGTCGTACATCGATTTCCCCCTTGCTGAATCAGCGTGCCGTCCTCCCCGGCAACGCTGTTCCTTCCACATATACCTGAATTTCCACCGGCGGAGCACGGCCGAGGATTTCGCCGTGAAACAAGATCCAAAGGGAGTTTTCGGCGGCCAGGCGGGCAGCGGGCGGATCCCTGCGCGAAGATGCGGAGATGGGTTACCGGACCTGGATGCGGTACTTCACGCCCTCCGCCGTGCACCGACGGCTGGGCCTGGTGTGCCTGGGGGTCGGACTGCAGCACGGCGTCCTTCCCGTCGTGGGACCGCGCGTGCTCGACCACTACGTGGCCGTCGTGGTGTCCAAGGGCCGCGGCTGGTTCGCGGTGGCGGGCGGGGAACGGCAGGAGGTCGTCGCGCCCGCACTGCTGTGGCTGGTCCCCGGCGTCGGGCACCACTACGCGCCCGATCCGGTGCAGGGCTGGGAAGAATGCTTCGTCGATTTCGACGGCAGTGCCGTCGAGTCCTATGTGGAGCTCGGTTATGTCACGCCCGGCGCGCCGGTGGTGGCGCTGAGCGACGTCGTGCCGGTCCGCGACATCGTGAGCCGGATCGTGCGCTGCGCGCGGGGCGGCAGCCCGCTGGCCCAGGTCGACGCCTCGGCGGCCGTGCACGACTTGCTGGTGGCGCTGCGGCGGGCCCGCGCCGACAGCACGCCCAGCGGCGGTTCCCTGCTGGAGGCGCTGGCGCGGGACGCCCTGCTGCCGATCAGCGTCGCGGAGATCGCGGCCCGCCGCGGCATGACCCTGCCCGAACTGCGCGCGGCGGTGCGCCGGAGCACCGAATCGGGACTGAAGGATCACCTCCTGACACTTCGCCTGAATCGTGCGAAGGAGCTGCTGGCCACCACGCGGATGCCGGTGCAGGAAGTGGCCCAGGCGATCGGTTACGAGGACGCCGCCTACTTCAGCAGGCTCTTCACCCGCCGGGTCGGCGTCTCCCCCGGCCGCTTCCGCGAGTCCCGTGCCCAGGCCGTCCCCGGCGGCTGGAGCTCGCGGATCCCCTCTCCCGACGACCCGCCGCTGGTGCCGACGGACGAGTCCGGCTGAGGTTGGACTTCACACGGCACCGCTTGGACTTTCCGCGCATTGAGTGCATGAACAACGCGCGAAGTTGAGCGAACGCGTTGACTTACGCGCAGTAACGTTCATAACATCGGCGACCGCCCCGCCAACTGTGGTGCGGGTCACCCTTGGGAGAGAGTCATGCGGACCCTGCCTCTTCTCGGCGCCGCGGCGTTGGCCGTGGCGGCGACCATGGTGGCACCGGCGTCGTCTGACGCCGCGCCGCCGGACGCGACGTACACCGTCACGGTCGACGCCAAGAAGTCGTTCAGCCCGACCACCGACACGCCCGCCAGTTCCTACATCGACAAGGACGGCACCTTCTACTTCCAGCAAGCGGCCGCCCTCTACGGCGCGGACCAGCCGCGCGAATGGGACTTCTACAGCGGCCGCGATTTCGACGGTTTCACCAAGAACGCGATCAGCGACGCGGTGAACCCGGCCAACCCCGCCGACCGCAACGACGACACGACCTGGCGGTGCAACAACAGCCCCACCGGCAAGGAATCCACCTACCCGCCCGCCGGATCGGGCTATTCGCAGCGCAATTTCTGCGACCTCGTCGGCGTCTGGGTGGATCCCGACACCGGCGACTGGTACGGCCTGATCCACAACGAGTTCACCCCCGAGCCGTTCGGCGCGTATTCGTTCTCCCACTACGACGCGATCGACTGGGCGGTGTCGAAGGACCAGGGCCGGACCTGGGCCATCAAGGACCACGCGATCACCTCGCCCTACAGCACGAAACGCGGGGACACCTCGGTGTTCCCGCACCAGACGTTCGACTACGGCGACGGCGACCCGCGCCTGTTCGTCGACACCGCTTCCGGCTACTTCTACGTCTACTACGGCTCGCGCATCGTGCCGAAGGCGGGCGCGGGCGGCCCGATGACCGGGCTGGCCCACGTCGCCCGCGCGCCGATCTCGGGCAAGATGGCGACCGGCTCGTGGCAGAAGTGGTTCGACGGCGGCTGGAGCCAGCCCGGCGTCGGCGGCCGCGAGAGCAACATGGTGCCCGTGGTTTCGGCGGGCGACACCGGCTACACCCCTGTCGCGGACGACTACGACCCCGCCAACACCGGTAACGTCAGCCAGCAGATCGAGGCGGGTCAACTGCCGCGGAAATCCGATCTGTTCATCATGAACATCGCCTACAACGCGCATCTGGGCCTCTACATCGGCGCGCCGGAGGCCGTCGACAGCGTCGTCCCGCAGCGCTATTACGCGACCGATGACCTGTCGACCCAGAAATGGCGGCTGATCGGCGACACCGGCGGCTACACCAACCAGTCCTGGTACCGCTGGTTCGTCGACGCCGCGAACAAGACGAACTCCACCATCGTCGGCAAGCAGTTCCGGTCGTACTGCGCGGTGGCGTGCTCCGGCGGCGCGGGCGGCGAGTACACCACCCAGACGATCACGTCGTCCGCACCGACACCGTCCCCTGTGGACACTTCCCGCAAGTACCGCATCGGCCTCGGCGACGGCCGGGTTCTCGCGCAGGGCGCCGGAACCGAGGCGACGTCCGTCGCGGCGGCGACCGGCTCCGGCCGCGAGGCGTGGCAGTTCTCCGCCAACGGCGACGGCTCGTACCGCGTCACCAACGCCGCGACGGGCCAGTTCCTCGGCGTCGACGCCGTGCAGGCGGGCCGGGCCTGGGGCGCGAAGCCCACCGTGACGTCGTCGACGACCGTGGGCCAGCAGTGGTTCGTCATCCCGTCCACTGTGGACGCAGGAACCTTCAGGCTGGTGAACCGCTACAGCGGGCTCGTGCTCGGCCTGTCCGGCAAGACGTCGCGCCTGGCGGAGACCACCCCGCTGCGGTCATGGACCGACACCACCGGAAACACCGTCGGCGGCGGCCGGACCGCGGCCGAGCAGACGCTGAAGTTCACCGATCTCGGCGCGGACGCCCTCGACGGGATCCACACCCTGGCCGCGTCCGGCAAGAACCTCGACGACCCGGACTCGTCCACCTCGGCGGGCACGCCCTTGATCACCTGGGCGCCGAACGCGGGCGACAACCAGAAGTGGCTGTTCACCAGGCAGTCCGACGGTTCCTACACCCTGACGAACGTACATTCGAAGCTGTGCGCCGACGTCGAGGGCGGGTCCACCGCCGCGGGTGCGCGCGTCATCCAGTGGACGTGCACCGGTGGCGCCAACCAACGGTGGACCGCGGCGAAGCAGTCCACAGGGTTGTACAAGCTCACAAGTGTGCGCTCCGGCCTGCTGCTGACCACGGCGTCCACTTCGGACGGAGCGGCCGTGACACAACGGGCCGATACCGGTTCCGCCCTTCAGTCGTGGGCGATCGGCTGACCAGCGGGTCGTGAGTGGTAATGACGGTTAGAACCGTCATTACCACTCACGACCGGCGTTACGGAGCGTAAGTCAGGCAGTTGGCGGCGTGGTCACCTTCGCCGGGGCCGACCCGCACACTCGACGCGGTGCACTCCAGCGACGAATTGTGGCGGCAGTCGGTACGGGAACAGGCGCCCACCTGCGCGGTCACCCGATCGAGACCGCCCTTGGTGTTGAGCGGGACGAAGGTGCCGCAATCGGCCGATCCGTTGCCCCCGCCGACCGTGATGGCGAAAGCGTGACACCCGTCGTGGTTGTACGAACAGCCACTGACGGTGCATTCGTGGACAGCGGGCATTTCGGTGGTGGTCATAACGACTCCTGTACTTCGTGGTGGTGGTGTCGTTCGGTACCTCCAGGGTTACACCGCTGCCTGCCCCCGGCAATTCGAAACGTCGATCTCCGCCCGGTCAGAGGTCGACGTCGAGAGTGGACGACGACGCACGCGAAACGCAGCAGTACATGCGTCCTGGTGGTGCGCCGATGTCGTCGCGATGCTCGGGCTCACCGCCGACGACCGCGATCTCACAGCTGCCGCAAACCCCTTCTCGGCAACCGGAGGGAATCGGGTATCCCGCGTGGGTCAACGCGTCCAACACGGACTCCCCCGCGGCGACCGGCACCGTCCGTCCTGATCGGACACACCGAACGTCGAACGGTTCGTCGGGCCCGAACTCCTTGGCGACGGGCCGGAAACGCTCGATGTGCAGCCGCGACGAGGGGAACGCCGCCTCGGCCGCGTCGAGCATCGATGTGGGGCCACAGCAGTACACGAGCGCCCGCGGGCCGAGTCCGGCCGCCAACGCGGCGAAATCGGGCCTGCCGTCGTCGTCGGTGGCGTAAACGCGCACCCTGTCGCCGTAGGTGGCCTGGAGGTCGGCGGCGAACGGCATGGTGGCCGCCGACCTGCCCACGTACACCAGCCTCGCCGACGCGCCCGCCTCGACGGCCTCCGCCAGCATCGGCACGAGAGGGGTGATGCCGATCCCGCCGGCGAGGAACAGGTACTCCGGCGCGGGTAGCAAGGGGAAGTTGTTGCGCGGCAAGGAGACTTCGAGCGTGCGGCCCGTCCGCAGGAAGAGGTGGACGTACTCCGAGCCGCCCCGGCTGAGCGGGTCGTACCGGACGGCGACCCGGTAGCGTTCGCGATCGGCCGGGTCCCCGCACAGCGAATACTGCCGCGTCAGCCAGTTCGGCAGCGCCAGATCGACGTGCGCTCCCGGCTCCCAGGCGGCTAATGGGCCTTCGGCAGCACGCAGGACGAGCGAGACGGTGCCCTCGGCGACCGGCTCCACGTGGTCGAGAATCGTTCGCTGCATCAGCGGGTTCCCCTCAGTACAACTGCCGGTAGCCGGCTTCGAGCATGTCCTCCAGCACCGACGGCTCGACGTCGAGCCCCATCTGGTCGGCGGCGATCTCGCCGACGGACGGCAGTTCCTCCGCCAGCGCCTGACTCGCGGGATCCCAGAGCCGGGACCGGATCAGCGCGCGTCCACAGTGGAAGAAGACCTCCGCCACGTCCACGATGATCGCGAGTTCCGCGGCCTTGCCCTCGGTCCGCATCCTGGCGAGCACGTCCGGCTCGTCGGTCGGGTACGCGCGGCCGTTGACCCGCAACACTTCCCGCACGCCGGGGACCACGAACATCAGCCCGATCCCGTCGTTCTCGGCCAGATTGCGGAAGGTGTCGGCGAGTTTGTTGCCCGGCCGGTCCGGGATCGCGAGCGTGCGTTCGCCGAGCACCTTGGCGAAGCCCGGGTAGTCGCCGCGCGGTGAGCAGTCGGGCAGGCCGGTCGCGTCCGCCGTGGCCGTCACCAGGAACGGGGAATGGGCGATGAAGCGGTGGCTGTGCCGGTCGAGGCGGTCGTGGACCTTGGCCTTGATCATGGCCTCTGGCTCGCCGAGCCGGGCACGCACCTCGTCGAAGGAGAGGCGGCGCGGACGCCGGTCACGGACGAGATAACTGCTGGTCATGCCATAATTATGAGCAATTGTTCAGTGCGCTGGCTACTCGCTTTCAAGCCACTTCACAGGGGGTGTCATGACGTCGGAGCAACGACGGCTTCAGCCACGTAAACGACCGCGTCAAGTCCGGGCCGAGCTGACCCGGCAGCGCATCCTCACCGCCGCTGCTCACATTTTCGCCGAGTACGGGTACGCCGCGGGGACGACGAACCGCATCGCCGAACGGGCGCGGATCTCGATCGGCTCGCTGTATCAGTACTACCCGAACAAGGACGCGATCCTGGCCGAGCTGCTGACCCGCCACCTCGACGGTGACCGGGCCGCCGTGACCCTCCGCCGGTACAAGGAATCGCCGGAACCGCTGGAGACCATCGTCCGGGAGTTCGTGCGCGTGGTGATCGACAACCATCTCGACGATCCGCAACTGCTGCGGATCATGATCGAGCAGGCGCCCCGCTCCGGAGAGGTGCTGGCGCGGGTCACCAGGCTGGAATGGGAGATGATCGCCGATCTGCGCGATCTGTTCCACGCTCACCCCGAGGTCCACGTCGAGGACAAGGACACCGCGGCTCGGCTCGTGGCGTCGACCGTGGAGCTGACCGTGCATCAGCTCATCGCCGCGCCAGCCTCCATCGACACCACCCGGCTGGAGAACGAACTCGTGGCGATGATCACCGGTTACCTCCGCGGCTGATTTTTTGGGGTTGACCAGGCGAAGAACGGGTATCCAGCCGACGTGGACCAGCCGAGCGGTGTGAGAAGAACAGCGGGGGTGCGGAGCCTCATCCTCCGCTGGAGGCGACGGGGCAACACCCTCGCGATGGCGTGGACGCTCATCACCCTCGGCCTGGCGACGATGCTGTGGGTGTCGGGATTCCGCGCGTGGCCCGTCTATCTGATCGTGGTGCCCAGCGCGCTGGTGTCGGTGCTGTTGTGGGTCGGCGTGGCCCGCACCCGACGGCGAGGAGCACCACGGCGTCGAGAGCCTTGAGGCTCACGCTCACCCGGCGCGAGCGGGCGGACGGCCGAATCCGCCCGCCCCGCCCGGGTCACCGCGGTCATCCGCGCTTGAACTCCTCCCAGGTCACCTTCTTCACCTGGGGACCGTCATCCTTGGCGTGGCTCGCCAGGCCGTTGCACCCCTCGAAGTAGTCACCGGCCTGTGCCTGCGCCTGCGGCGACATGTCGGTGTCGCTGATCGCGATACCGTGGATGTGCTCCGCCCAGTTCCCCTGACTCGGGGTCCGGTGCCAAGCCGCGAACCCGACCTCGCGCAGCGCCTTCACCGCCGCGGTCTTGTTGGACAGGTTGCTCACCGAGATGTCGACCGCGCCGCCGCCGTCGTGCGTGCCACCCGAGGCGCCGACGCCGCCGGCGTTGTACGAACCCTGGGTGACGGTGAACTTGACCCCGGCCTTCTTCTCCGCGGCCGCGATCATGTCGGCGGTGCGCTTGTTCACCGTCTTGCCGTCCAGGCTGGTCTTCGCACCGACGCCGATCGGCGCCGACACGGTGTAGCGGCCCTTGCCCAGTTCGGTCAGCGAGCCCTTGCCGGGCAGACCGCTCGCGGCCAGGCCGCTGTGTCCCAGTGACTTCTGGTACTTCTTGTACGCGGTCACCGTCGAGGTGCCGAAGTGACCGTCGACCTGCTTCTTGTCGAGCAGGTTCTTCGCCGCCAGCGCTTCCTCGACCACCTTGACGCTCGGACCGGAACCCGGCGTGATCGACTGGTCGGCCTTGTACGGGTCCCACATGGCGGCCTTGACGACGGCCTCCATGTCGACCGACGGCGCGGCCACCGCGGGCTGTCCCGCCGTCGCCCCCATGAGCGCGGCTCCGGACAGAGCGGTGAATATCGCGGCGGTTGCCACCTTGCGCATGACTGCTCCTTCTCTCGGTGCTGCTCCCGGTGAACAGCTCGTGATCGACACTGGCCCCGGCGAGGGGGCGTCCGGAACCACCTGTACGGAACGTCTGACGTCAAAAGCGCAGGTTGACAGCGTTTGACAGCCGCGTCGCCCGGCCGAATCCGCTGGTCGGCACGGCGATCGGGGCGCGGTTCGCGATATGCTTACGCGGCCGCGCAGAGTGACGGAAAACGTTGTCACGTTGGACACGATCGCGAGGGGGAGCGTGCCGGGAGAACGGGCACCGGAGCTGGAAGCGTTCATGGCCGAGCTCCGGAAGCTACGGACGCGGGCCGGTGAGCCGTCCTTCCGGAAGATGGCCGCGAAGTCCGGTGCGGTGTCCCACGCGACACTGCACCTCACCGTCACCGGCAGACGGCTTCAGCCGTGGGAGACCGTCCGCGAGTTCGTCCGCGCCTGCGACGGTGACGAAGAGGAATGGCACGCCCGATGGCAGGGCGTCCAGCACGTCCTCTCCGCCGACCGCGAGCCGGACCCCGCGCCCGCGCCCGCCCGGTGGCGGTCGCGGTGGCGGTCCAAACGCGTGCTGGTGCCGCTGACCCTCGTCCTCGTCGCCGCGATCGCCGCCGTCGTCGTGCTCCTGGTGGCGCCGGGCGGCGAAGACGTCGCCGAGCCACCACATCCCGGGGACTCCAGCCGGTTCGTCAGCGACGTGACGATCCCCGACGACACCGTGGTCAAGCCGGGCAGCCAGTTCGTGAAGGTGTGGGAGATCAAGAACACCGGCACGGTCGAGTGGCGGAAGCGGTACCTGCGGCGCACGGACCTCCCGGTCGCGCCCGGCGCCTGCCGCACCCCGGAACGGATCCCCGTCAACGACACCGCCCCGCAGGGCCACGTGCAGGTGACGGTGACCGTGAGCACCCCGCCGACCGCGCCGGTGGACTGCAAGGTCTTCTGGAAGATGGTCGACGAACAGGACCGGGAACTGTTCCCCGCCAGCAAGCCGATCTACTTCTCCGTCCTCGTACGCCCCTGACGCCCTGAGTCCAGTTCTCGTGAGTGGTAATGACGGTTAGAACCGTCATTACCACTCACGAGCCACGGAACCGGCGAATTCACCTTGTTAGCCCCGGAAAGTGCGCTAGCCGCCGGATTCCGGGATCCCTACGCTGAAGTCCAGCGCGCGCAGCCCTCACCCCAACGGACCGAAGTATCGTCGGGAGCCTCCAGTGAGAAAAATCGTGCTCTGCGCCTTGTTCGTCCTTGGCGCCACCGCCCTTTCCCCGGCCGCGTCGGCGGCACAAAGCGCGTTCACCGTGTCCAGCACCGCTTTCGCCGACGGCGGCGTCATCCCCAAGGTCCACGAGTGCACCAGCGGCGGCGGGAACGATCCGGCCAAGCGGAACGAGTCCCCGCCACTGGCCTGGTCAGGCGCCCCCGCCGACGCCAAGAGCTACGCGATCGTCATGCGCGACCTCGACAACGCCAACCTCATCCACTGGGTCATCTACGACATCCCGGTGAGCACGACCTCGCTCCCCCAGAACGTCCAGCACGCCTACCGCCCGCCGGTGCCCGCGGGAGCCAGGCAGGTCTACTACCGCGGGAGCGCGAGCCTCTACGGCTACCAGGGCCCCTGCTCGCCCTCGACGGTGAACACCTACGAATTCGTCGTGCACGCCCTCGACCGGACGTCGCTGACCAGCCTGAACTCCAGTTCGTCGACCCAGACCGCGGCCAGGGCGATCACCGCGGCGTCGGTCGGTTCGGCCAGGATCAGCGGTAAGTCGTAAGACCGGCCGATCATCGTGGCAAAATCGGCGAAATGCAGATCGGGATGCTGGGCCCCTTCGAGGTTCGCACGGACGGCGGCCTCGCCGACGTGCCGGGCGCCCGGCTGCGCGGGTTGCTGATCGCCCTCGCGCTCGAACCGGGCCGGGTGGTCCCGAAGGCGACGCTCGTCGACTGGATCTGGGGCGAACAGCCACCGGCCGACGCGACGAATGCCTTGCAGCGCTTGGTTTCCCGCCTGCGGAAGGTGCTTCCGGACGGCGTGGTCGAGGGCCAGACGGACGGCTACCGGCTGAAGGTGGCGCCCGACGACGTCGACGCGGTGCGGTTCGAACGGCTTGTCGGGCAGGCCCGCGGCGACGAGGGGCCGCGACGGCTGCGCGAGGCGCTCGGCCTCTGGCGTGGTGCGGCCATGCAGGACGTCGGTCTGCCGGACAGCGGCGCGTTCGACGCGGCGGTCACCCGGCTCGAAGGGCTGCGCCTGACGGCCATGGAGGACCGGTTCGACGCGGAACTCGACCTCGGCCACGGCGCGGACCTGGTCACGGAGCTGACCGACCTGGTGGCCGCGCATCCGATGCGCGAGCGGCTCGTCGCCGCGCTGATGCGGGCCCTCGCCGCGACCGGCCGCGACACCGAGGCGCTGCTCGTCTACCAGCGCACGAGGGAAGCACTGGCCGACGCGCTGGGCGTCGATCCCTCGCCGGAGTTGTCCGCGGTGCACGTCGCGCTGCTGCGTGGCGAACTGGGACGGCGCGAGGAGAACCGCAAGACCAACGTGCGCGCCGAACTGACCAGTTTCGTCGGCAAGGACGCCGATGTCGCAGCGGTCCGCGATCTCGTCGCCGAGCACCGGCTCACCACGCTGATCGGCCCGGGCGGTTCGGGAAAGACCAGGCTCGCCACGGAAACCGCCCGCACCCTGCTCGGTGACCTGCCGGACGGGGCCTGGCTGGTGGAACTCGCCCCCCTCGGCCCGGACGGTGACGACAAGGGTGGGAACAACAAGGGGGGTGGGCCCGAAGGGCAGGGGGGCGGGAACAACATCGCGCAGGCGACGCTCGCCGCGCTCAGCCTGCGGGACGCGCTGCTCGGCGACTCGAGCGGCGCCGAACCCGCCGACCGGGTCATCGCCGCGATCCGCGAACGCGAAGTGCTGCTGATCCTGGACAACTGCGAGCACGTGATCGAATCGGCCGCGGCCTTCGCCCACCGGGTGCTCGGCGAATGCCGCCGCCTGCGGATCCTGGCGACGAGCCGGGAACCGCTCGGCATCACCGGGGAAGCCCTGTGGCACGTCGTGCCGTTGGCTCTGCCGGACAAGCACGCCTCCCCCGGCGATATCGAGTCCTCCCCCGCCGTCCGGCTGCTGCGCGACAGGGCGCGCGTGGTGCGCAAGGATTTCGTGGCCGACGAGGGCACGCTGTCGACGATGGCGCGCGTCTGCCGGGTACTGGACGGGATGCCGCTGGCGATCGAACTGGCCGCGGCCCGGTTGCGCACCATGTCCATCGACCAGCTCGCCAACCGGCTCGACGACCGGTTCCGCCTGCTGACCGGCGGCAGCCGGACGGCGCTGCCCCGGCACCGGACGTTGCGCGCGATGGTCGACTGGAGCTGGGAACTGCTGTCCGAGGCCGAGCGGACGGTCCTGTGCCGGCTCTCGGTCTTTTCGGGTGGCGCGAGTCTGGAAGCGGCCGAGCGGGTGTGCATCAGCGAGGCCGTCGAGCAGTACGAGGTCCTCGAACTGCTCACCGCGCTGACCGAAAAGTCGCTGCTGGTCGCCGCGGGCGACGAGGCACCGCGCTACCGGATGCTCGGCACGATCAAGGAGTACGCGGCGCAGCGGCTCGCCGAAGCGGGGGAAGCGGAACTGGCGCGCCACGCGCATCTCACCTATTTCACCGAACTCGCCGAGGCCGCGGAGCCCATGCTCCGCCGCGCGGAACAGCTGGAATGGCTCGCCAAGCTCAACTCCGAGCACGACAACATCAGTGCCGCGATGCGCGGCGCACTCGCGGCGGGCGAAGCGCCCGAGGCAATGCGGCTCGCGGCGGCCTCCGGCTGGTACTGGTGGCTCAGTGGCCATCGGGCCGAAGGCATGGAGCTGGTCAGCGCGGCCGTCGCGACACCCGGCGAGTCGCCGGATGAGGTCGCGGCCGTCGTGTACGGGCTCGTCTCGCTGTTCGTGAGCTCGGGTTTCGCCGACGAGCACACCGCGGCGAAGTGGATCCACGAGTCGTACCGGCTGAGCAGGCTCAGCGAGTCGGCCCATCCGCTGACGGGGCTCGTGGTGCCGCTGGTCCGCATGCTGGAGGGGGCGGACTTCTTGTCCGCGTGGGAACCGGTGCTCGAGGACGCGGACCCCTGGGTGCGCGCACTGGCCCGGCTGCACCTCGGCAAGATGCGGATCGTGCTCGGCCACCCCGGACCGGACGCGGAGATCCATCTCGAGCAGGCGCTCACCGAGTTCCGGGCGATCGGCGAACGGTTCGGGATCTCGTTCGCCCTGACCGAGCTGGCGGACCGGATGGCCATGCGCGGCGAGTTCGCGCGCGCGTGCGACTACTACGAAGAGGCGATCACGGTCGTGACCGAGGTCGGTGCCGTCGAGGACCTCATCCGGCTGCGGTCGCGACAGGCCCAGCTGTACTGGCTGCTGGGTGACGAGGAGGCCAGCGCGGCCTCCACCGCCGAAGCGCTGCGCTACGTCGAGCGGGTCACCTGGCCGGACGCGCTGGGCATGCTGGCCCTTTCGCGGGCGGAACTCGCCCACTGGCGCGGCGAAACCGAGGAGGCGTCCCGGCAGCTCGCCGTCGCGGCGAGTGTGATGGGCGAGGAAGCGGAGCTCGGGCACGTCCGTGCCATCACCCACGACCTGCTGGCCTACCTCGCGGACGATCTCGAGGAGGCGCGCAAGCACCGCGAAGCGGCCTGCCAGGCGGCGGTCGAGTCGCAGCACGTGCCCCTGATCGCCCACATGATCGTCGGGGTCGCGGACCAGGCGCTGCGCCGCGACGAGCCCGAGCAGGCCGCGCGCCTGCTCGCGGCGGCGGACGAACTGCGCGGGCTGCCGGATCGTTCCCGTCCGGACGTGGCCAGGATCGAGCGGACAGTGCTGCGCCGCCTCGGCGAAGCGAAGTTCGCGGAGGCGGCGCGGGAAGGCACCCAGGCGGACTGGAAGCGGCTGGTCGAGGTCACGCTCGCTTCTTGAACGTCGAGGACGCCCACAGGTACCCGGCGAGCGCGATCCCGGTGATCCACCCCAGAGCGGGGATCACGTCGCCGGCGGCGGGTGCGCCGTTGAGCAGCCCGCGCAGGGTCTCGATGATCGGTGTGAAGGGCTGGTACTCCGCGAACTCCCGGAGGCCGGGGCCCATCTTCTCCGCCGGCACGATCGCGCTGCTGAAGAACGGCAGCATGACCAGCGGCACGGAGGCCATCCCCGCGGTTTCCGGGGACTTGGCGGCCAATCCCAGCGCGACCGTGAGCCAGCCGGCGGCGAAACCGAGCAGCACGACGATCCCGGCCACGCCGAGCCAGTCGAGGAAACCCGCCGCCGGCGCGAAACCCAGCAGGAAGGCCACCCCGACGAGCGCCACGATGGCGACGAGGTTGGTCAGCACACTGGCCACCACATGCCCGGTCAGCACCGCGCCGCGGGAGACGTCCATGACCTTGAAGCGGTTGATGATGCCCTTCGTCATGTCGGAGTTGACCGCCGTCGCGGTGGCGCCGAGTCCGTAGCAGACGGCCATCAGCATCAAGCCCGGTGTCGCGTAGTCGATGTAGTCGACGCCGACGCTGAACGCGTCTCCGAACACGTAGACGAACATCAGCATCATCACGACCGGCATGAGGACGGCGTTGAACACCGAGGTCGGATTGCGGGTGAGGTGCTTGAAGTTGCGGCGCAACATCACCATCGAAGGGGACTTCGCCCGCGCGGTCGGAGTGCGCGTGGCGCTGGTGTTCATGATCGTGGTGCTCACAGTGCGGCCTCCGTGTCGTGGCCCGTCAGGGCGAGGAAAACGTCATCGAGATCAGGGGTTTGGACGGAGAACTCGTCGGCGGCGATCGAGTACTCGTCGAGCCGGTCCAGCAGCGCGCGCAGGGATTTCGTCCCGGCGTCGCTGGGCACCCGCAGGGTCAGCGTCTCGTCGTCCCGGTCGGCGCCGGGGAAGACCCGCGCCGCCGCGTCGAGTTCGGCGACGGTGGTGAACCGGAGCCGGACGTGGGTGCCCGGCATCCGGCGCTTGAGTTCGCCGGGAGTGCCCTCGGCGACCAGGTGGCCTTGGTCGAGGACCGCGATCCGGTCGGCGAGCTGATCGGCTTCCTCGAGGTACTGGGTGGTGAGGAAGATGGTGACGCCGTCGGCCACCAGCTCGCGGATGATCGACCACATCGTGCGACGGCTGCGCGGGTCCAGTCCGGTGGTCGGCTCGTCGAGGAAGATGATCCGCGGACCGCCGACGAGCGTCATCGCCAGATCCAGTTTCCGGCGCATGCCCCCGGAGTAGGTCGACGCCGGTTTCCGCGCGGACTCCACCAGGTCGAAGCGTTCCAGCAGCTCGTCGACGACCCGGTCGCCACCGGCGGAGCCCCGGCTCAGGTCCACCATCAGCCGCAGGTTCTCCTGGCCGGTCAGGAGTTCGTCCACCGCCGCGAACTGGCCGGTGACCCCGATCGCCGCCCGCACCGCCTTGGCCTCGGTCACCAGGTCGTGCCCGGCGACCCTCGCCGTTCCGCCGTCGGCCCGCGTCAGGGTGGTCAGCAGGTTCACCGTCGTCGTCTTGCCCGCCCCGTTCGGGCCGAGCAGGGAGAAGATGGTGCCCGCCGGGACGTCGAGATCGATGCCGTCGAGCACGACCTTGTCGCCGAAGGTCTTCCGCAGCCCGGAGACCGCGATCGCTGTTTCTGTCATGGGAGCCACTGTGGGCGGCCGGGCTGACACGCTCCCGCCACGCCACTGACACGGCCGCTGACACGGCTTCCGCGGCGCCGGTGTCAGTGCCGTGTCAGCCGGATGTCAGGTCCGGAAGCGAGGGTGGTCGGCACAACCACCACGAAAGGAAACCCGATGACTCAGACGGTTCCCGTCCCGCAGGGCCTCCCGATGCTGCGTGACGCGGGTCCCTTCGACCCGCCGCGCGAGATCTCCCGGCTGCGCGACGCCCGCCCGGTGAGTCCGATGGTCTTCCCCGACGGTCACGAGGGCTGGCTCGTCACCGGCTACGACGAGGTCCGGCAGATGATGGCCGACACCCGGTTCAGCTCCCGCCAGGACATCGGCATCCTCCACCTGCCCTACGAGACGCCGGGGATGCCCGCGCCGACCGAACCTTCCCCGCCGATGCCGGGCATGTTCGTCGCGATGGACCCGCCGGACCACGGACGGCTGCGGAAGCGGCTCACCGGCGCTTTCACCGTGAAGCGGATGAAACAGCTGGAAGAGCACATCGTCGAGATCACCGAGCGGCAGCTGGACGCGATGGCCCGCCTCGTCCCGCCGGTCGACCTGGTCAAGGAGTTCGCACTGCCGGTGCCGTCGCTGGTGATCTGCGAACTGCTCGGTGTCCCCTACGAGGACCGGGAGAAGTTCCAGGCCAATTCCGCGCAGCTCATGGTCAGGGACCAGACGCTGGAAGAGAAGATGGCCGCGTTCATCGGGATGAACACCTTCCTCACCGAACTGGTCACGCGCAAACGCGAGACACCCGAGGACGACATCCTGTCCGACCTGGGCAAGTACGACGATCTCACCATCGAAGAGCTGGCGGGCGCCGCGTTCCTCCTGCTGTTCGCCGGCCACGAGACCACCGCGAACATGCTCGCGCTGGGCACCTTCGCGCTCCTCGAACACCCCGAGCAGCTGGCCGATCTGCGCGCCGACGCGGAACTGCTGCCCGGCGCCGTCGAGGAACTCCTTCGCTACCTGTCCGTCGCCGACATCTTCTTCCGCTACGCCACGGAAGACCTCGAACTCGGCGGCGAAACGATCCGTGAGGGATCGACCGTCATCGTCTCGCTGCTGGCCGCCAACCACGATCCGCGCCGCTTCGAGAACCCCGACACCTTGGACATCCGCCGCAACGCGCGTGGTCTCCTGTCCTTCGGCCACGGTATCCACCAGTGCCTCGGCCAGCAGCTGGCGCGGATCGAGATGCGCGCGGGTTTCGAGGGGCTGCTCCGGCGTTTCCCGACCCTCGAACTCGCCGTGCCCGCCGAGGACGTGCGGCTCAAGACCGACATGAACATCTACGGCGTCCACGCTCTGCCCGTGACCTGGGCCTGACCCCTCGTGAGTGGTAATGACGGTTAGAACCGTCATTACCACTCACGAGACCGGTTCGGTCAGGACCAGCCGAGGGGGACGACCTCCGCCGCGGCCGTCCACGGGCCACGTCCGCCCGCCTCGGTGAGCGCGCGGAAACGCACGTAGCGGGCCCTCGACGGCCAGAACCGCAGAGTCTTCAGGACGGCGTCGTCGGCGAAGGTCCCGGTGGCGACCGGGTTCCCCCAAGCCGCACCGTCGGCGCTCAGGTAGACCTCGTAACGGCCGACGCGGCCGTTCGCGGAGCCGTCCTGGCGCGGGAGATAGGTCAGGCCGGTGACGGTGCGGGTGGCGCCCAGATCGAGCTGGAGCTCGTGGGGCAGCGGATCCGCCCCGCCGGACCACTTGGTGTGCCAATGGGTGGCGGGGACGCCGTCGACGGCGTTCGTGGCGGCACCGGATTCGCCAACGGTCTCCTGGCTGTCGGCCGAGCGGACGGTGGCCGGGAGCGGTCCGGAGCCCATGACCGGGTCACTGACGCTCTCGGCGCCGGTCTCGACGTGGCCCGCGAAGCGGCGCAGGAAACCGTCGGGCCCCTGTGCGGTCAGGTCGTACCAGCCGCTCATGCCGCCTTCGGTGCTGAACCAGTCCTCGACGGTCGCGCCCGGCGCGACCGAGTACGTCCACGGTCCGCCGCCCCGGTTGCCGGTGCGCACGGTCAGCTCGCAGGCGGCGCCGCCGGTGTTGGTCATCTTCAGGTACACGACGCCGGAACCCTGGCGCAGCACGACTTCCGGATTCGGTTTGCCCGCGGTGGTCGCGGTGATCCGGTTGCCCGCGAACCGCCGCAGGAAACCGTTGGGGCCGTGCGCGGTGAGGTCGTACGCCCCCGCAGGGGTGCCCGCCTGCCAGTAATCCGAGAGGGTCGCCCCGGCGCCGACGGTGTAGCGCCACGGCCCGTCGGTCCGGTACGCGGTGGCGTAGACGTAGAAATGCGCGCCGGCGGTTCCGGTGTTGGCGAAGTCGATCCAGAACCGCTCGGCCGTCACGCGCCCCGACACCGTCAGCTGATACGGCAACGGCCGCGCCGTCCGGACCCCGCTTTCCGGCACGGGCGCCTTCTGCACCGACGGTGGTTGCGGCTGGGTGTTCCACGGACCGCTCGTCGGCACCGGCTTGGTCAGCGCCGGGTAGGTGGCGTTCGGCGCCGTGGTGTCCAGCGCCGACGTCAGATCGCCGCAGACGGTGCGCCGCCACGGCGAGATGTTCGGTTCGGCGACGCCACTCCACCGCTCCAGGAACCGCAGCACGGAGGTGTGGTCGAAGACCTCCGAACACACCTTCCCGCCCCGGCTCCACGGCGAGATGACGAACATCGGCACGCGCACACCCAGCCCGATCGGCTCGCCGGAGACGAATTCGTCGGTCGTGGCGACGGAACTCTTGCCCTCCGCGTCGGACGCGGGTGGCGCGGGCGGCGGCATGTGGTCGAAGAAACCGCCGTCCTCGTCGTAGGTCAGCAGGAACAGCGTCTTGTTCCACACGTCGGGCCGGGAAGCGATCGTGTCGAGGATTCCCTTGACCAGATCGGCACCGGTGTTGGGGCCCCACGCGGGATGTTCGGTCTGCGTCTCCGGGGCGACGATCCAGGACACCGACGGCAGCTTGCCCGCGTCGACGTCGCTTTTGAAGGTGTTCAGCAGTTGTTTCGGCGCGACCCTGGCCAGGCCGCGGTCGTAGAGGGCGCGCTCGTCCGCGGACAGGGTCGCGACCCCCGCCGCCAGCCCGTCGAGCAGGCGGGTCCGTTCCGCGGCCGAAGCCGAATCCAACGCGTAGTAGAAGTACTCCAGTTTCGGGAAGGCCTTGCCCGCGGAATCCTTCACCTTCGACAACGCCTTGGCGCCGACGGCCAGGAAACCGCTGAAATAGTCCAGCGAATTGTCGCCGTAGTTGTCCCATTCCTGATAAACCCGCCAGCTGCGGCCCGCGGTCTGCAGACGCTCGGCGTAGGTCTTCCAGGTGTAACCGGTGTGCCCGGGGTTCTGCCAGGCCGCGTTGCCGATCGCCCGGGTGACCCCGTCCGGCTCGTACCCGAGTTTGCCGGTGAACAGGTACATCCGGTTCGGGTTGGTGGGGCCCATTTCCGAGCAGTGGTAGGCGTCGCAGACGGTGAAGGCGTCGGCCAGCTCGTGATAGAACCGCAGCGCGGATCGCGTGTGATAGGTCAGCGAACGCACACCCTTGGCCGCGCGCCACCCGTCGTGACGGCCCTTGTTCCACGCCCGGTGCCCGCCGGACCAGCTGTGGTCGACGTCGGCCATGAACTGGTCGTCGATCGCGTAGGGAAGCAAGGTGCCCGTGCCGTCGGGCTGCTGGAAGACCGAAGCCCCGGAAGGCAGCTTGATCGCCGCCGGATCGCCGAAGCCCCGGACCCCGCGCAGCGTGCCCAGATAATGGTCGAACGACCGGTTCTCCTGCATGAAGACGACGACGTGCTCGATGACGTCGAGTCCGCCCGTCGGCGCGTCGGCGGCGAGCGCCTGCCGGACACTCGCCGGGAGCAAGGTGAAAGCGGAAGCCGCACCAGCGGCCTTCAGCAGGGTACGACGGCGCACGGAGCCCTCCAGAAACTGCGTTGAACCCGCTCGAATGTGTTCGAAACTGCACCTTTGGCGCGGCTAACGAGCAGATGGAAGCATAGAGGGCTGCCCGGGTTCAAGAGTTCGGACCGCGGGCTGCATGAACGGAGCAAGAGGACACGACTTTCGGATGGTGGCGCGACCGGCGGGATCCGGGAGCCCGCGGTGGGGCCGCCTCCGGGAGCCGGACCCACTGGCTACCGCTGATCCGGCTCTGGAGGTGTCCTCGCGTGCAATGAAAGGCCCCTTCATTGCGAATTTCGCAATGAAGGGGCCTTTCATTGCACGACCACGAGGCGGTCTCATGCCTTCCGGCTACCAGTCGGCGCACAGGGTGACGCCCGGCTCGACCATCTCGAGGTCGTGGAACAGCTCCTCGATCTCGGCCTTGGTGCGGAAGGTGCCCGAGCCCATCGGGCTGTGGAGCAAAGGACGCGACTTTCGGATGGTCGCGCGACCGGCGGGATCCGGGAGCCCGCGGTGGGGCCGCCTCCGGGAGCCGGACCCACTGGCTGCCGCTGGTCCGCCCTGAAGTGGGCCTCCTGAGTGTTATGAACGGGACTTTCATAACAAAATTCGTTATGAAAGTCCCGTTCATAACACGCTGAAGTCCCCAAACTCGGGGCGGAAGAAGCCCGCGGTGGGGGCCGCCCCCCTTGAGCGGCCCCCACCCGGCTCATCCGGCCGGAACCGGCCGGACGCTCATCCCCTCTCTTCGGACCGCCGGGGCAGGGCCGCCAGCGAGAGCACCATCACGACCGGCCAGATCACGGCGAGCACCGAGGCTCCCCCGAAGGTGATCGCCGTGACCGACACGGCCGTCGCGACCAGCCCGCCGATGGGTGACACGTAGCAGAACCCCAAGGGGCCCAAGAAAAGTGTCCACAGCAAAGCGGCCTTGACGGATTTGGCGGGCGGACGGGGAACCGGATACCGCCCCGGGCCGACGACCTCGTGATCGGCGCCCTGGTACCACCCGCCGGACATCAGCGGCGGATGCGGCGCGAAGAAGGCCGGTCTTCGCCCGAACGCCTTGGGGGTCAGCGGATCCGACCCGGCGTGCGGCCGGCCGTGCTCCTTCGGCGGTCCCATGACACTTTCGGCACTGCGCATGACATCCTCCCCCGTCGCCGGCCCGAGGCCTGGTGAACTCACCCCGTGCCTGGCACAATTACCGGTTGCGGTGCGAAACTTCCGGGTCGTTCTGCCCACTGACCATGGTGACGAGTCGGGGGAGTTGCTGATGCGTCAAATGGAACAGAGCGCCGATCCGATTCCCCGGCTAGCGGCAGCACCGGGATGACCGGTTCCTCCGAGGGCGAGCCGGGAGAACTCGGGACCTGGCGCCGGCTGACGGTGAGCGAGCAGGCCGCGCTCCGGGCCGCGGGTCATCTGAAGGTCTGGCGTCCCGGCCAGATCCTCGCCCTCCAGGGCAGCGCGCCCACCAGTATGTTCGTCGTCCTGCGCGGCTGGGTGAAGATCAGCGCCACGAACTATCGCGGCGAGGACGCGCCACTGGCCGCCCGCGGTCCCGCGGAGATCGTCGGCGAACTCGCCCCGATCAGCGGGCTCCCCCGCTCCGCCACGATGTCGGCGATCGACGAGGTGCACACGCTCATCGTGCCGAGGGAGAAGTTCCTCGGCGTATTGCGCGAACGGCCCCGGATCGCCGAGGAGATCTTCCGGACCGCGGCGATCCGGCTGCAGCAGTCCGACCGCCTGCGGCTCGAATCCGGCGGACCCGATTTCCCGCAGCGGCTCGCCGCGGTACTCCTGGAGCTGGCACTCCAGCACGACCTCGACTGGACGGCCGAAAAACAGGTCGAACTCCGCTTCAACCAAGGGGAATTGGCCGGATTCGCGCGCGTCTCGCGCAGCACCCTGATCCGTGGCCTCGACGAACTGCGCCGGCTGGGCGTGGTGCGCACCTCCCGTCAGCGCGTCACCATCACCCGGCCCCGCGCGCTCCGCGAACTGGCCGCCGGACGCCCGCCCCCGCCGGAAGGGGACTGATCGGTCACGAGATCTCGGCTATCCTTGTCAAGGTTCAACTCTCGCAACCGTTTCACGGGGTGGAGGGAATCGGCACGATGAGTTCTTTCTCGGCTAGTACGGAACCGGACATCGAATCCGCGTTGATCGATCTCGACGCGGTTTCCTTCACCGCGTTACGGGATCTGGACAGTGAAGCCTTCCGCCATTCGGCGCACCACGTCGTCGAACGCACCAGACATGTGCACGCGCGCTACCGGAGCCAGAACGCCGCGGGTGGCGAGCGGATCGACTGATGGCGCCTCCAGCCGAGACCGGCCCCGCGTTCCATCGCCTGTCCTGGCGGGATTTCGACGCACTCGCCCGTCTCGAGGGCGACGAGGACATGGCTCGCCGCCTGCGCCGGGCCGAGCGGAGCAGACGAAAGCTGCTGATCCACGCGCTGCTGACAGACGCCACGAAGACGCCGGGCCACTCGGGGCCCTTGCCGCCCCTGGATTCCGCCTGGGAACTCTTCGCCCGCGCGGAAGCGAGGGAACCGCGCACGGTGAACCGGATGCTCACCAATCCGTACACCGGTAGCTGGGCGGGGTACACGACTCGCTTGCTGCGCAACGGAATCGACGGCGTCGGTCCTTTGTGGATGCATCTGGGCCACGCGCACGCGATCGCGGCGGCCGCGGCGATCCGGGCGGGGCTGGACTTCGAGACCGCCATCCCGGTGTGGCACGGCAACGCGATGCTCCCCTCCCTCGGCATGGCCAGGTTCCCTGGCATCGGCACGTTCTCTTCGGCCGTCGTGCGGGGCGTGGGCGGCCGGTACTCCGTCTCGAACGCCGGAACGACGGTCCGCCTCCCGGCCGCGCCCGGTTCCGACGCCCCGGGCTGGTGGGGGATCCGCCGCGTACGGAGCCAGGTCGGCGCGCACCGGTTTTCGTTGTGGCTCGACGATCTCGACCCGTACCGCGGGCTCTACGAACCGATTCCGCCGGATCGGCTGCCGGACAAGGACGTCGCGGCTTGGCAGCGGCTGATCGACGAGTCCTGCCGCCTGATCGCCGACCAGCTGCCGTCACTGGCCCGGATCATGCCGGTGGGGCTGGCCACGCTGGTGCCCAAACCACGGGTGCCCTTCCGGAATCCGAGCGCGTCGACCGGGGAGGCGTTCGGCAGCGCGGTGGTCGCCCTGCCCACCGACGGCGCGGCGCTCGCCGACACCCTGATCCACGAATTCCAGCACATCGTGCTCGGTGGCCTGCTGCACCTGGTCGAGCTGTACGAACCGGATCCGAGAGAACGGATCTACGTCGCCTGGCGAGACGATCCGCGGCCGTTGAGCGGTGCGCTGCAAGGGGTCTACGCCTTCTTCGGCGCGACGGCCTTCTGGCGCGCACTCGCCAACGCCGGTCTGCGGCCACGGCGTTCGGCCTTCGAGTACGCCTATTGGCGCGCGCAGACCTGGCGCACCCTGCAAGTGCTGCGGACGGATTCGACCCTCACCGACGCGGGCCGTCGTTTCCTCGACGGTATCGCGGAACGCCTCGGCCCCTGGCAGGACGAGAGCGTCCCGGCCGAGGCGAGCGAACTGGCCGACGCTGCCGCCCGCGACCATCTCGCCGGCTGGCGCGTCCGTCATCTCCGCCCGAGTCCGGCACTGGTCACCGCGGTGACGGAAGCGTGGCTGAGCGGCCGTTCACGACCGCCCACCACCCTGCACGTCACCGATCTGCCGCCCACGCCGGTGCCGGACGGCGCCTGGTCCCCGGCGCGGACCGATCTGATCCGGCTCGCCGTCAGCGACGCCGCCCCACCGCTCGACCCGGCCGGGCGACCCGCCGTACCCGGCGCCACCGCCGCCGATTTTGCTTACGCCCGAGGCGAATTCACCGAGGCGATCGCGGGCTATCGCGCGGAACTCGCCGCGGATCCCGACCGGCCGGCCTCGTTGGTCGGGCTCGGCCTCGCGCTCTCCGCGCGAGGTCCGGACCCGGCCGCCCGCGCTCTGCTGCACCGCCCGGAACTCGTCCGCGCGGTGCACCGTCAGTTGCGGACGCTCGCTCCACCGCCACCGTCGGTGGAGCGGATCGCCGCGTGGATCGGCAAGCTCGTTTCGGGCTGAGACGTCACATCAGCATGGGGTCGATGTCGCAGTCGGCGCGAGTACCGCGCACCGCCGCCTGGGTTCCCGGGTGGGCCTCGCCGAGGACCCGGCGGTACTTGCCGAGAATCGGGTCCTGGAAGGGAGCCGCCTCCTCGGTGCGGCCCGCGGCGGCGAGGTCCAAGCCGAGGTTGAAACTCGCGGCCAACGTGGTGGGGTGATCCTCCCCGAGCACTTGGCTCCCCCGCTCGACGGCGTCCTTGCCCAGCTCGATCGCCTTGTCGAGTTCACCCGACGCGGACAGTTCGCTGGCCAGGTTGATCGTGACGATGACCGCATACGGGTGATCCGGGCCGATACCGGCACGGAAGTACTCGAGGGCGCGTTCGTCGAGGGTGCGAGCGGCCGCGATGTCGCCCTGAAGCCGCAACGTCACCGCCAGGTCGGCGCTGGCGGCCAGGGTGTGCGGGTGGTGCTCGCCGAGGCCGTTGCGGTACCGGTCGAAGGTCTCCTCGCCGAGCTTCTTCGCCGCCGCCAGTTCGCCCGCGTGCCGGAGATCGATCGAGTGGGCGAGGGCGCAGGCCATCGTGGTGGCGTGCTCGTCCCCGTAGACGAGCCGGAACCGGCGGAGCGCGTCCGTCGACAGGGCCAGCGCGCCGGGGTGGTCGCCGTCCTTCCGGCGGGCCACCGAGAGAAGACAGGCGTTGGTGACGGAGTCCGGCTGATCCTCGCCGTAGCGCGCTTGGAAGTTTTCGGTGAGCCGTTCCTGCTGGACCCGGGCCTGGCCGTATTCGCCCGCCTCGCGCAGGTCCACGATCATCGCGCTGTTCGCGCTGAAGGTGCGGACGTGATCACGGCCGAGGACCTCGATGCGCCGCCGGTGCGTTTCCTGGTCCAATTCCAGCGCGGCCTGGTAAGTGCCGGAAAGCCGGAGGCTGATCCCGTGCTGGAACGCCGCGTTCAGCGTCTCCGGGTCGTCCTCGCCGAACATGCGCTTGGCCTTGAGGTAGACCTCTTCGCTCAGTTTGTTCGCCGCGGCGAAATCCCCCTGCGCGCGAAGGTCGATCGTGATGTTCCGCTGAAGAGCGAAGGTCTCCTCGTTCTCCTCGCCGGATACCTGCAGGCGCAGCGCGAGCGTGCGCTGGTTGAGTTCGGCGGCCTCGGTGTAGCGGCCGATCGCCCACAGGTAGAGCCCCAGCCGTGAGGACACTTCGAGTGTCTGCGGATGGGTCGGGCCCAGGGTTTCGGTGAAATGACTCCGCGCTTGAAGGCCGAGACGAGCGGCTTCCTCGTGATCGCCGTATTCGAACAGGTAGCGCATCAGGTTGATGTGGAGCTGACGCGGCCAGTCGTCGTCGCAGGCCAGCACGTTCGCCGCGTACGCGTGCGGCAGGAGTTCGCGGTAGCGCGACCAGTGCCTGCTGGATTCGGGGTCGTTCGGGTCGAGCGCGGCGAGCAGCTGATGCGCGCCGTGCTGCATCCGCGCGTGCACCTGGGGGGCCATGACCCGGTTGCGCAATACCAGCTGGACCAGCCGGTGCAGCTGGAGGGTGTTGCTGCCGTGGTCGATCTTCGCGAGGCCGTACCGGTTGATGTCGCGGATGGCGCGGGCCAGCTTGATCGGCTCTCGCAGGGCGGCGTCGAGTTCCGGGGAGATGGACACCCGGCTGACCCCGGTCAGCAGATCACGCGAAATCGGTTCCGGTGAGAAGAAGGCACAGATGTGCAGGATCTGATGTGCCGCCGGGTTGCGGGTCTTCAGCTCCTCGAACGAGACGTTCCAGGCCGCGGCGACGGAGACCTCGTAATCCGGCGCCGACGCGGTGTCGAGGATTTCCTCGACCGATTCGTCGAACAGGCGCAGATACTCCTGCACCGGCATCCCGGTCACCGCGCGCCAGGCCGCCGCCTGCTCGACGGCCAGTGGCAGATCGCCGAGTTTCTCGGCGAGTTCGTCGGCGTCGTGCGGGTCGATCTCCGGACCGCGGCGGCCGAGCAGTTCGATGCTCTCCTCGCGTTTGAAGACCGCGAGCTCGAGCGGACGCGCGATTCCGGCCCAGTCGGAGTTCCGGGAGGTGATCAGGATTTCGCCGGGACCGTTGCGCGGGAAGAACGGCAGCACGGTCTCCGGGCTTTCCGCGGCGTCGAAGACGAGGAGCCAGCGGCGGAACGGCCGTCCGGTCCGGAGCGCCTCGATCACCGCGGGGACCGCGATGTTCGCCTCGGACGCGCCCTGGAGACCGAGGATCCCGGCGAGTTCGGTGAGGCCCGCGCGGATCTGCGTGGTGTGCGCGGCGTCGATCCACCAGACCAGGTCGTAATCCTGGAGATGCCGATAGATGTATTCGGTGGCCATCTGCGTTTTGCCGATACCGCCGAGACCGTGCAGCGCCGACGGGAGCACCGCGGTGGTACCGCTGCTCAACCGTTTGGTGAGCTGGTCGAGCAGCTCGTCGCGACCGGTGAAATTGGGGTTGCGCGGCGGGACGTTCCCGAAGACCAAGGGCGGGTCGTCCGGCTGGCGCGTCGGGAAGGTCCGCGAAGTGCCCGAAGCCGCGGGATGAACGATCCTGGTCGTCGGCTCGTTCAAATCGGGTTCACTGAGGTAAGACGAGCGTCCCTGCGTCGCAGGTGTCGAGGCAGGTGGACGTTCGGCCGTCTCAGGCATCTTTGGGCTCTCACTCTTGATTGATGTCTTGATTGATTCAGATTCGGACAGGACAGCACTTTGGCTTTGCACGACATTCCGCAACCGGTCCGCGCGGGACAGATACGGTCCGGACAGCGCGCGCATGACGACGCTTTCCAGTTCGACGTCGGACGAGGACTCCTGGGTGAGCACCGGATCCGGCGTGTTGTTCGGGTCGGCGATGGCGTCTCGGAGGTGACCGAGCAGCGGAATCCGGCCACCGAAATGGGTGGCGGCCACTCGGACGACACTGGCCGTTTCCGACCGTCGCGCGCCGCTGAGCAGCAATTCCCGGACTGCCTCGGGAAAAGCGAAGACCCCACCTGTGTCCCAAGTGGACTTCCCTTCCCTGAGTCCGGGAGCGTACATGATCCCCGAGAGCAAAAGTTCGAGGAGGTGCTCCAGTCCCGCTTCCGGCACGAACCGTTGTCCCACCAGCTTCGCCACGTCGAGACGGACCGGGACCGCCGCGAGCAACTGCGCCAAGCGTAGCGCCGGCGGCGACGCGACACTGCGGAATCGGTGCACTCGTTCGGCGGGTGACAAAGTTACCGGCGAGTCGGGGGAATCGGACCGGGAAATCCGTTCCGTGGTGAGCACTATCGTGCCTTCGACGGCGGCGGCGTTTTCGCCGGTCATCAGTCCGGCCCACCACGCCAGCGCGCGGGGGCGCAGTTCGAGCACCGGTACCGGCACGGCACCGGCGGGTACCGGCGGACCGGGTTCGAGCCACGAGTCGGTGAGGTCGAACGCCCACCGGCCGTTGGGGGCCAACGCGTTCGGCACCCGCAGCCGGGCCTTATGGGGATTCATCCCGCAGCGCCCCCACAGCCATTGCGGGAGCAGATGCACGATGCTCACCGGCATCGCCGCACCCCAACGCGCCAGAATCGGGTACAGGGCGTCCTTCTTCTGCCAAGCGTCCCCGACCCCGTCGGTCAGCAGCAACACCGCACGCCGTCCCGACGCGTCCAGGATCTCGTTCGGGTCGCGGGCGGCCGCACCGGCCGTGCCGCCACGGAGGACGAGATCCTCCTGGCCGTTGTCCTTAGCGGTTTCCAACAGGCGGACCTGAATGGTGCGGAAAGCACCCACCTGCCGGAGCAATTCGACGAAAGCGGACACCCGGGGGCGCCACAACGCCATCGACGGCCCATTGTCGAGGACGAGCGTCAAGTCCAGCCAGCGCTCTTTTCTCGATCGGGTGACCGGCCACCACCGGCCGGTCTCCGCGACCCGGACGGCGGTCGCCTCTTCGTCCAGGACCACATTGTTGTGTCGCCGTGAAGGCGTCTCCCGTTTCAACGTTCTCAGCGCCCGGAAGTACTCCAGCGATTCCAGGAGCGCGGCGCCACCGCGCCCGGTGCCGTCCACCGCGGGTTCGGGCAGCTCACCGCGCACGGCGCCGATCCCGGTCTCCTCGCCACCGGCCTCGCCCGGTGACGGGACGTCGGGGATCGGGGGCCGTCGCGGTTCGGGCGGCGGGGAGAGCTCCCGGCGTTCCGAGGGGGTGTTGCGGATCCGCCCGTCCTCGTCCGCCGGATTCGGCTCCTGGACGGGATCCGGCCGTCCCGCCTCGCGCGCGGGAGACGCGGGCGCGATGGCCGCGGCCAGCCAGACGATGTCCGCGACGTCGGTCCAGTTCAGGTCCTCGAAGGTGAACCGCCTGCCGCGCTGGGGAAAGTCGGTCGTCCGCCACTCCGCCGCCGGGACGGAGCGCGAGTCGGAGGCACCGCCCGGCCCGCCCATGTCACCGCACCGTCAGTCGTTGCCAGAGAGCGTCCACCAGCCGCGGCCATGCCTCCTGATCCGGCTGGTAGGCACCCGAAGTGGCCAGATAGACGGCGTCGAGCAGCCTGTCGGTGGGCAGGCCGCCTTCCGCCTTGCTGCGTTCGGCGAAATCGCGGATGAGCTTGTCGCGGTGTTCGCCGTTCTCGCTGACCAGATGACTGGCCACGATCGCGGCGAGCTGGTCGTGATCCGGGTTCTCGATCCGCAATTGCAGGCACCGGCGGAGGAAGGCGGGCGGGAACTCCCGCTCCCCGTTGCTGGTCATGACGATGATCGGGAAGGCGTGGCAGGCTATCCGGCCGTCACGGACGACGGCGGTGCGCTGCGGATCGGCGGTGTGCACGGTGACTTCGGGATTCCGGTTGCGCACCCTGGCCAATTCCTCGATGGAGAATTCGCCGTCCTCGAAAATCGACAACAGGTCGTTGGGCAGATCCGCCTCGGATTTGTCCAGTTCGTCGATCAGGAGCACCCGGGGCAGCCTGCTGGGCAGGAACGCGGTGCCGAGCGGGCCGAGCCGGACGAAATCGCCGATCGGCGGCTCTTCGGCCTCCCCGCCGCGCTGGGCCTGGCTGGTCGCCGCGGCCTGGACCCGGCCGATCGCGTCGTAGCCGTACAGCCCCGAACTCAGCGCGGTATGGCTGGTGATCGCCCAGCGCAGCACCCGGCCGAGGCCGAGTTCCCTGGCGATCCGATAGGCGAGGCTGGACTTCCCGGTGCCCGGATTTCCGGTGACCAGCAAGGGACGCCGCAAATACAGGGCGGCGTTGACCATGTTCAATTCGCCCGCGTCGGTGTCCTGCTCGGAAAGCGTGAACGCGGTGCCGAGACGGCGCTCCGCCTCACCGTCGTCCGGCGGTGGCACGTCGTGTTCCGGCGGTGGGTCGCCGCGATAGGAACGCCACGGCGGCGGCGCGGGCAACAACTGGGCGAGATCGATGTCGTGGATCGGCCTGCCGGTGCCCCGGTAAATCCACCAATCGGGTGCATCGAGTTGCGGCGTCCGGCCGTCCACCGTCGCGTCCTGATCGTTCACGCTCATCCGCGGCATCCCCTCACTGTCGGCTCGGGATCAACGGCTGGTCTAGAACGATTACGCGTTTCGGATCGTCCCACATTACCACCAGATCGTGAGCCAGAGAATTCTTGAACGGTACCGCCGCACCGGAATTCGCCAACTTCCGGCGGTCCGGAAGTTCGATAAATCCGGACTCCGCGGCCAATACCCAGTCGAGCAACTCGCGCAGATCCTCCGGCTCGGCGTCCGGATGCCACAGCACCACCGGCAGTCCACTGCGGAGGGCGCAGGTCAGCTCGTCCGGTTCGGCGCCCGGTTCCGCTTGGGACGGCGGCGGTTTCGCCAATACCAGGCCGACCCAGTGATCGTCGCTCAGTATCGCGTCGATCGGATGCTCCCCGAACTCCGAACCGCCGGAATAGTGCAGGCGATCGGCGGAAGGATCCTTCACCATCGAGTCCCAGCGGACATGCCATGCGCGATGCCAATGCCTCGCCCGCATCCTCTCCAGAGACCGTATTCCCAGCCGGTACCCGTAGCGCAGGGGCTGGGGCTGGCCGGTCTCATGTTCCTTGGCCCACCGCTGCACGGGCAAATTGATCAACGTCCTCGGCAGCAGGAATTCCACCGAAGCGGACACACTCTGGGCTGCCCAGACGCCCTCAGTCTCCAGGATGACGTCATCGACCCTGAACTCGACCTCGTCTATTCCGATTTCGCGCACCCCGCCGAGCGCCGGCGGCCACACTTCCGGGTCATCCTGACGCCAGAATGCGAGAGTGCATCGCGTCGGATCCGCGGAAACGGGTTCGAGCATGATCATCAAATGCAAATGCGGGCGGTCCGGAATCGGCGGCCTGTTCTGCCGCTGGTAGCCGAGGGCGGGGCCGAGGCGCAGCGATCGGGCCTGGTCGGCGACCCAGCCGGCGATCATGGCGCCGGGCTCCCCTTCGGCGCTCTCGGCGAGCAGGCGCAGAAACGTTATGGCGGGCGGGATCCCGTCCGGACCGGCGTTGAAGTCGGTGAGCAGGTGGAAGGCGCTCCACGCGTCGGTGATGCCGTCCAGCCGCGGCAGCGGAACCGCCGGACCGAGCGCACGGCTCACCATCACCGCCAAATGGGGGACCTCCATCCGGGTCAAATGGTGATGGAGGCCCGCGAGATCCTTGCGCGGGACCAAATCCAGAACGACGCTGTTCACGTCGGCGAGAAACAGGTCGTCCAGGGGTTCCGGCAGGAGAGCGGACGGTTTCGAGATCAACGCCACGGGCTCGCCGAGTAGTCGTAAATAAGCCGTTCCGGTGAAAGTCTTCACCGAAACCGGTATCGGTGTGTACGACTCGGGTAAGAGGCCGGGGTCCCGCTCGATGACGTCGGCGAAGAAGCGGTCCGAAGAGATGAAGGCGACCATCCGGCCTGATTCCGCGAAAGCGTCCTTCGCGAGCTGCGCGTCCAGAATGCGGAAGGCGGTGTCGACGGCCTCGCCGACCCAGCCGTTGCCGTCGTTCAGCACCTCGCCGGAATTGAGGCTCACGCGGAGCCGGATCTGCGCCTGCGGGGTCCGGGTGTGGTTGTACCGGCGGAGGGCGACCGTGATCCGATCCGGTAAACGGTCGGCGACAAGGCTTTTGGTCGTGCCAGGCGGTAACAGGATCAGCGCGCCGTCGCCGCGATCCTCGCGCGCGCAGGAATCGAAGTCGACGTCGCTTTCGGCGAACGCGGTCTTCAGCACGTCGTACATGCCTTGGCGGACGGCCAGCCGATCGGGAAGGTGCCTGTCCGGGGCGGTGAATCCCGCGACGTCCACCACGACGATCGTGCGGTCGAGAGCCTGCGTCGGTCGCGCCACTGGCCCCCTCCCAAGGTCCACGGCGCCGACCCGCCGGCGCCGACCGCCACATTATCGCGTCAATCGCCGCCGGATTGAGTGTCAATTGACAAATGAGTCCTTTCCGTCCTGTGCTTCGGCCCTACCTGACGAGAGACTTGAAGGGGTCACACTTGCGCGCCACCAGCCACAGCAAGTGGGCATATGGGGGGGGGCGAAGGCGCGGTCTGGTCTGGCGGCCCGAGTCGCTCGGGAGGTCTGGGTCCGGTCGGCGGAAGGCGTCTCAAAGGGGGCCTTCAGGACGCTGCCGTTGCCGTGCTTCTCGGGTGCGTCGGCGAGATGTGCTCGACAGCGACCCCTAGCCGCCTGAACTGCAAGATCCCTAGCTCGGGTCTTTCACGGCGGTGCGGGTCTGACGGCGTGCCGTGAAAGGAGAATGGTGCTCTGAGCTGCGATGATACGGCTTGTCGAAGGTCGTATCGCTCGTAGTTTGAGGAGCACCATTCAGGTGAGCAAGGGTAGTTCGCCGTATCCGCAGCTGGTGGTAGGCGGGTCAGGTTCGGGTGTCGTGTCGCAGGCCGGGGCGGCGTTGCTGCTGAGAACGGTCGAATCGGTCGGGCTGATCACGGAAACCCCTCGCAGTGCACGATCCGGGCAAGATCGTGTTGGATTTGGCGGTCGCGGTCGCGCTGGGCGGTGATTGCCTGGCCGACATCGGCCTGGCACGGGTCGAGCCGGGCGCGTTTGGGCTGGTGACCTCGGATCCAACCGTGTCGCGGCTGATCACCGCGCCGGCCGAGGATCCGCGTGAGGCGGTGACCGCCATCCGGGCGGCGCGGGCGGCAGGACGTGCCGCGCGGACCGGTTCGTGCTCGCCGCCGGCAGCCGGCCGGTCGCGCCCGATGTCCCCGGGCTCGTCGAGGCGGGCTTCCACACCAGCGACACGGTGCTGCGCATGGAGTCGCTGCCACGCACGATGATCATCCTGGGCGGCGGGTTCGTCGCCGCCGAACCGGCGCACGTGTTCTCGTCGTTCGGCGTGGACGTGACCGTGGTGGCCCGGTCCGGCACGCTGCTGCGACACGAGGACGCCGACGTGGCTCAGCGCTTCACCGAGCTGGCGTCGACAACGGCGAAACCCTTGCGGCGCAGGAGATCCTGGTCGCCGCCGACCACCGGTTCGTGCCACACGCGGTATTCTCCTCGCCGCAGGTCGCGTCGGTCGGCCTGACCGAGGAGCAGGCGCGTGAGCGCGGTGCGCGGCACGTGGTGTCCCGCCAGGGGTACGCCGGGATGGCCTACGGCTGGGCGATGGAGGACACGACCGGGTTCGCCAAGCTGGTCGCCGACCCGTCGACCGGCCAGTTGCCCGGCGCGCACATCATCGGCCCGCAGGCCTCGACGCTGATCCAGCCGGTGATCCAGGCGCTGAGCTTCGGTCTGGACGCGCGAAGCATGGCGCGCGGCCAGTGCTGGATTCACCCGGCGATGCCGGAGTTGATCGAGAACGCGCTGCTGAACCTGCCGCTCGAGAGACCGTTCCGTCACGTTCGACAAGATCGCCGATCGCGTGTTGAATGGGAATCGTGCGCGTACTCTTCGCGACCTCCCCCGGTCTTGGCCATGTGTTCCCGACGATCTCCCTAGCACACGCGCTGCGTGCCGCCGGCCACGAGGTGCTGATGGCGACCGCGGGCGGCAAGGAGGCCGCGAACGCCGGCCTGCACGTCGTGGACACCGCGCCGGGTGTCGACATCGGCGCGGTGTTCCAGCAGGCGGCCAGCGAGCAATCCGAGGAATTCGACTACAGCACGGACGTCGACACCGAGAAGGGGTTGGAGTTCGTCGGCGCGATCTTCGCCAAGTTGTCCGGCGTGTCGGTGGACCTGACCGTGTCGGCGGCCGAATCGTGGCGGCCGGACGTGGTCGTGTACTCGTCGATGGAGGGCACCGGGCCGCTGGTCGCCGCGAAGCTCGGCGTGCCGGCCGTGTCGCACGGTTTCGGGTTCGCCGACGAGGCGCCGATGACCGAGGCGATCTTCGAGAAGATGGTCGAGGAACGCGAACGGCATGGCGTGCAAGGGTTTCCCGAGGTGCACGAGTCGATCGACGTGGCGCCGCCGAGCATGGTCGACCGGCCGGTGCGCGGCTGGCCGATGCGGTACGTGCCGTACAACGGAGGCGGCGTGCTGCCCGAGTGGGTGCTCGAACGGCCCGCGCGCCCGCGCGTCGCGGTGACACTCGGCACGGTGCTGACCCAGGTCGGCGCGCTCACGTCGTTGACCAAACTCGTCGACGTGGCACGGCATCTGGACGCCGAGTTCGTACTCGCCCTCGGCGACGCGGACCCGTCGCCACTGGGAGAACTGCCGGACAACGTGCGGGCGGCCGGGTGGGTGCCGCTGTCCGCGCTGCTGCCGACCTGCGCGGCGCTGGTGCACCACGGCGGGGCCGGCTCGACGCTGACCGCGATCGACGCCGGAGTCACGCAGCTCGTGCTGCCGCACGGCGCCGACCAGTACATGAACGCGGACGCCGTGGCGCGGCGCGGGCTCGGTCTGCGTTCGGAGCCGGATCAGGTGGACGCGGAGCTGATCGACCGCCTGCTCACCGACCCGGGGCTGGGCCGGGCCGCCTCCGAGGTGGCCGACGAGATCGCGACGCTGCCGAGGCCCGCCGACCTCGTGCCGAAAATCGCCGGCCTCGCCTGACTTTGCCAGGGGTGCACACCGTGGCGTGTACTGACCCGCCGCATTCATGACGGTTCGGTGTGACGGGTGTCGATCAAGCAGGTAGGTGCTCTGAACTGCTAGGATATGGGTTACTGAGGGCCGTATCCGTACAAGTTCTGGAACACCTTTCTGGTGAGGAATCCTACCGGGTTGTACCCGTTGTTGAAGGTCGACACTGCGGGCACGGGTGTGGTGTCGAATGCGGGCGCGACGCTGCTGGTGGCGACGATGGCCAGGGTAGGGCTTGATCGTGCGCTGTCGGCGGCACTGGGCCAGTGGGTGTCGGCCGACCGCGATCCACGACCCGGGAAAGATCGTCGCGGTGGCCCTGGGCGGCGATTGCCTGGCCGACATCGCGACCGTGCGGGCGGAGCCGGCGGTGTTCGGCCTGGTTGCCTCGGATCCGACGGTGTCGCGGCTGATTGACACGTTGGCACTGGACGCGGACAAGGCGCTGGCCGCGATCGCCGCCGCGCGCGCGAGGGCAGGGTTCACCCTGCCCGATGACGCGGTGCGGCGCATCGCCCAGATCCCCGACCAGGCGTGGACCCCGGCCTACGACGACGAGCGCACACCCCGCGACGCATCGCCCACCAGCGCCTGACCACCCTGCCCGCACCGACCTGACCAGCCCGAAACCGTCCCTACCAACAAGCACCACCACCGGACACGTGGAGCCCGGCGACGCCCCAGTCGACAAAGGGCAAACCCGCCTACCCCGAACACAAAAAGAGGTCACCGAGCCGCCAACGCCGCGGCGCGGGGCGAGGCCCTCACCCGCGCGAAAGATCCGGGCTGGTGCCAACAAGGGCCGAGCGACGAAGGGCGCTTTCCCCGCGTCGCATGCGGGGAAAGCGCCCTTCGGCTCCGCGGGTCAGACGCCGGCGACCTGCTGGATCCAGCTGCGGTAGCGGGTGACGTTGGTGTACGCGGTGTTGTTCGAGCGGTCGCTGGTCGAGGCGACGCCGACCTGACGGCCACCGGAGAACATCGGGCCGCCCGAGTCGCCGCCCGCGGTGATGCCGTCGACCCAGTTCGCGCACACCGCGACGCCGCCGTTGTAGTCACTGCAGCTGACCGAGTTGACCCGGACGGTGGCGACCTTCAGGTAGCGGGACTGGCAGTTGATCTCCGAACCGCACTGGCTCGTCGCGCCCCAGCCGTAGACCTGGACGTTCTGGCCGACCGCGACGTTGCTCGTGGTGCCGAGCGGCGCGTAGGTGGCGTTGACCGAACTCGTCAGCCGGACGATCGCGAGATCCGCGCCCGAATGCCGGGTGATGCTCGCGGCGGTGGCCATCGTGCCGCCGCTCTGCTGGTCGAGGCTGCCGATCCGGAAGGTGTAGCTGCCGCTGCTCGCGACACAGTGTTTGGCGGTGAGGATGTACTGCGGCGCGATGATCGTCGCGGTGCAGTTCTGCTGGCCGTTGACGAACAGCCGGGCCGCCCAGGGAGCGCTCTGCGCGTACTGGCCACCGATGATCATCGGTTGCGCGCCGGAGGGTTCGGCGGCGGTCGCGGCAGGGGCGGTCGTACCGAGCAACGCCATGAAGGCGGTGCCCGCCAGCAGGACAAGGGAGCGCAGTCGCATGTTCCGACTCATTTCCGCGGCCGGGTTCCGGCCGCTTCAGTGGGGATCGACGCGCTGATTCTGTGTGCTGCCAAGGGAAGCCGGACACCGACGAAAGTTCGCGGTGAGTACCTATTTATTTCCGTGACGGACGGCGGCGAATGGTGAGTAGCGGAGGAAGATCATTACGTAGTCCTCGGGTCTCGTCTTGGTGTCCGCGGGGGGGCTGACGTCGGTGTGCGGGGAAGATCGCGGCCGTCTGACGTCCGGAATCTTCCCCGCTTGAGGCGCTGGCCGCCGGGTTCGAGAGGGCACGCTTCGCGACGATGTGGGAATCGGGACGTTGAGTGTCCGAATTCCTACATCGTCGACCCCGGAACCCGCAGGACCCTCACTCTGCCGCAAGCAGGCAGCGGGCAAGCACCGACGCCACTCACGAGACGGCAGGGGCTGACCGCGTCAGTCCTCGAGAAGCCGCCACGCGGTGAGGGCGAGCCTGGCCCGGGTCAGGCCGCCGGGCTCGTTCAGGTCGATGCCGAGGTTCTTGCCGATCTGCGCGAGCCGCCGGGCGACGCTGCTGTGGTGCAGATGCAGGGAATCGGCGGCCTGGCGCACGGAACCCGTCGCGCAGTAGGCGTCCAGGGTCTCCAGATCCGCCGGATCCGCCGCCAGGCTCGCGATCGCGACGACGTCGGCGTTGGCCCGCGTGTCCTCTTCGGGGATCCGGGCGAGCAGCGCCAGCGCGCCGAGGTCGTCGTAGTGGATCACCGGCTGGCGTGCGTTCGTGAAGCGAAGGGCGGTCCGGGCGTCCTGCCAGGACCGCTGCGGACAGCCGGCGGCCCCGATGCCCGCGCGCACGCCTTCCGGGAAGCGGGCCGCGTCCACCGCGGCGGCCAGGATGATGCCGACGTCCGTGAGCGGCGCGGCCTTGACCAGGCGGCCAGGGCAGATCAGGCCGCCGATCTTCTCGAGCGGGATGCCGGTCCGGACGGCGACCACCCTGATCGGCAGCTCGGCGGGGAACCCCAGCAGGCGCAGGGCCCGGTTCCGGGCGGCGTCGTCGCTGGTGGAGCTGATCACGAGTTCCACGAGCGCCGGGTCGGCCATGGTGGTGCGGGCCGGGCCGTAGCGTTCGACGACGGTCGCCACCGCGATCGCGAGGCGGTCCAAGACCGCTTCGTCAAGGGCGCCGGGCGCCCCATCGCGTTCCAGCCACACCGAGCCGATCTCCTCGTCGTCGAGGGTGATCGTCACGGTGGTGGACTCGGGTGCGGGCGGGGCGGCGGGCTCCCGGCCGTCGGGCGCCATGCGGATCGTGCGGCCCGTGCTGTGGAGCCGGATGCCGGCCACGCATTCCGCCAGGCCCGCCGTGGCACGGGCGAGCGCGGGGAGGTCGACCCGCCGCCGCATCAGGGTGTCGTAGAACATCACGACCCGGATCACGCCTTCGACGTCGGGATCCAGATGCGACAGTCGTGCGACCAATGCCTCCATGGACGCGAGCGTACGCGGCGATCGTCGCACGGAGGAACGCTTACGCGCGACGGTTGGCGGGCGACCTCCGGACGGGGAACCGGAAGGATCATCGTCATGGACCCCGAATTGGAAGCCTTCATCGCGCTGTTCCCCCCGGCGAGGCTCGACGACCCGGTCGTCGAGCGCGCGAACCTCGCCGCACTCGCCGCGTCGGTGCCGAAGCCGGACACCTCCGGGATGACAGTCGAGGACCGGACGGTCCCCGGCGACCCGGACGTCGCGATCCGGATCTATCGCCCGCACGAGGCGCAGGGCGCCATCATCTGGCTGCACGGCGGCGGCTGGGTGATGGGCGATCTGGACACCGAGCACCCGTGGGCGGCCCGGCTCGCCGAGGGTTCCGGGGCGGTGGTGATCTCGGTGGACTACCGTCTCGCCCCCGAGAATCCGTTCCCGGCCGCGCTCGACGACGTCTACACCGTGCTGAACTGGGCCGCCGGGAACGCGGCGGAACTCGGCGTCACCCCGGACCGGATCGCGATCGGCGGGCACAGCGCGGGCGGCGGTCTCGCGGCGGCGGCGACGTTGCGGACCCGCGACGAGCAGGGCCCGCCGATCCACTTCCAACTGCTCAACCAGCCCGGCCTCGACGACCGGCAGGAAACCTGGTCGGCGCGCACCTTCACCGACACGCCCTGGGTGAACCGCGACAAGGTGGCCGCGATGTGGCGGCACTACCTGAGCGGAGGACCGGCTCCGTCACCGTACGCCGCCCCGGCGAGGGCCACCGACCTGTCCGGCCTGCCGCCCGCCTACGTGGCCACCGCGGAGTTCTGCCCCAACCGCGACGAGGACATCGACTACGCGGTCCGCCTGATGCGGTCGGGGGTTTCGGTCGAACTGCACCAGTGGCCCGGCACCTTCCACGGGTCACAGGCGATCCTGTCCGCCGAGGTGTCGCGTCTGCAACTCGCCGAACTGGGCGGTGCGCTGCGCCGCGCACTGGCCGCGTGATGACGACCACCGAGCAGGCGCCGACCCTGGCCCGCCTCCTGCGCCCCTACGCCGGGAGTTTCGCCACCGTAGTCGTCTTTCAGGTCATCGGTGCCATCGCGGGGTTGGCACCGCTGCTGGCGGTCGTCGAACTGGGCCGGACGCTGCTCGCGCCCGGTCCGCTCGACGAGAGCCGTGTCTGGACCGCGGTGCTGGTGGGCGCGGCCGGGTTGTTCGTCCGGTTGCTGTTCACCGCCGCGTCGTCCGGGATCGGGCATCTGCTCGACGGCCGGATCCAGCTCGCCTTCCGCCGTCTGCTGGGGATGCGTCTGGGCGCGTGCCGCTGGGCTGGTTCTCGCGGCGCCGCACCGGCGAACTGGCCAAGGTCGTCGGCGAGGACGTCGGCGCGGTGCACCCGTTCATCGCGCACACCCCCGGCGAACTCGTCTCCGCGTTCGTCGTCCCGCTGGTGTCGCTGGTCTACCTGCTCACCATCGACTGGCGGCTCACCCTGATCACGCTGATCCCGGTGGTGCTGGCGGTGGCGCTGGTCCCGCTGATGATGACGCCCACACGGCTGCGCGAGCAGGAGGAGTTCGACCGCGGGATGGCGGGGATCTCGAGTTCGGTCGTCGAGTTCGTCCAGGGCATCGCGGTGGTCAAGGCGTTCGGCGGCGCCGGGCGCGCACACCGCCGGTTCCGCACCGCCGCGGACGACTTCGTCGCCACCTTCACCCAGTGGGTGCGCGGTATGGCCGGAACGGCGGCCGGGATGCAGCTGGCGTTGTCGCCGCCGTTCGTGCTGCTGGTCGTCCTGATCGGCGGCACCGTCCTGATCGCTAACGGCGGCCTCGCCCCGGTCGATCTCCTGCCCTTCCTGGTACTCGGGCTCGGGCTGACCGCGCCGGTGGCGGCGCTCGGGCACGGTTTCGACGAACTGCAGGCCGCCCGGCGCGCGGTCGGCCGGATCCGGGACGTGCTCGGCGTGCCGCCGCTGCCGGAGCCGTCGAACCCCGTCGCGCCACGAGGTCACCGCGTCGAACTGCGCGACGTCCACTTCGGCTACGAGACCGGGAACGAAGTCCTGCACGGGATCGACCTGGTGCTCGAACCGGGGACGGTCACCGCCCTCGTCGGGCCGTCGGGCAGCGGGAAGTCCACTTTGGTCACTTTGCTGCCTCGATTCTTCGACCCCACGAAGGGATCGGTTCTGCTGGGCGGGGTCGACCTCCGCGAACTCGGCAGCCGCGAGCTGTACCGCACCGTCTCTTTCGTCTTCCAGGACGTCCGCCTGCTGCGCGCGTCGGTCGCGGACAACATCGCGCTGGCCGTCCCGGACGCCGGCCTCGACGACGTCGTCCGCGCCGCCCGTCAGGCGAACATCCACGACCGGATCCTCGAACTGCCACGCGGCTACGAAACGGTGCTCCAGGAGGAAACCGGGCTGTCCGGCGGGGAGGCCCAGCGGATCTCCCTCGCCCGCGCGCTGCTCGCCGACGCACCTGTCCTGGTACTCGACGAAGCGACCGCTTTCGCCGATCCGCAGACCGAACTCGCCGTGCGCCGGGCACTGACGGCGGGCCGAGGCGACCGGACGACGCTGGTCATCGCCCACCGCCTGGAAACCGTCGTCGACGCCGACACCGTCGTCCTGCTGGAGAACGGCACGATCGCCGAACGCGGCAAGCCCGCGGAACTGCTGGCACGGAACGGGAAGTTCGCCGCCTTCTGGAACGCCCACCGCCCGGCCGAAACCCTGGGGGAACTCCGATGATCCGAATGTTGCTGCGGGTGCTGGGCCCCGAGTACGCCCCGCCGGTGCGGCGCACCGTGGCCCTGATGACGACCACCGCGATCGTCGAGGGCCTGTCCTACGCCCTGCTGGTTCCCTTGCTGCAGGCGCTCTTCGGGAGCACTCCCGGCGACGCGTGGGCTTGGCTGATCGCGTTCGGGGCGGCCGTCGCGGTGTTCGCGATCCTGCGCTATCGCAGCGATCTCTCCGGTTTCCGGGTCGGGACGACGTTGCTGCGCGGGATGTACCACCGGCTCGGCGACCATCTGGCCCGGCTGCCGATCGGCTGGTACAGCACGAACCGCGTCGGCGAGGTGTCGGCGCTGGCCGGTCCCGGGGTGCTGCGGGCGATGAGCGTGATCGCGCATCTGCTGGCGCCGTTCATCTCCGCCTGCGCCACCCCGTTGACCATCGTGTTCGTCATCCTTTTCTTCGACTGGCGACTCGGGTCGGCCGCGCTGATCGCCGTCCCGGTGGTGGCGGCGATCCAGGTCTGGACGGGCCGGTCGACGGCCGCCGCCGACGAGGAGGGCGCCGAACGCGGCAACGAGGCCACCGGCCGGGTCATCGAATACCTGCAGGCCCAGCCGGTGCTGCGGGCGGGCGGCCGGACCACGGAACGGTTCCGGCTGCTCGACGACTCGTTGCGGGAGCTCCAGCGGGCGAACCGCCGGTCCACGTTGTCGGCGCTGCCCGGCGTCGTCGGCCTGACCTTCACGGTGCAGGCGATGTTCACCGTTCTGCTGGTACTGGGCGCTTTCCTCGCGCTCGGCGGGCAGGTCGGGACGGTGGAGGTGCTGACGATCCTCGTGCTGGCCGCACGCTGCGCGGATCCGCTGCTTTCGCTGACGGACATCGGCGGCAAACTCCGCGGCGCGCGTTCGGTGCTGGCGAGGCTCGACACGGTGCTGCGGACCGAGCCGCTGCCGGAACCGCTGGAACCGGTCCGCCCGGAGCGGCACGATCTGGAGTTCGACGCGACCGTGTTCGCCCACGGCGACCGCAGGGTGCTCGACGGGCTGACGCTGTCCGTCCACGAAGGACAGCGGCTCGCCGTCGTCGGCCCGTCGGGGGCGGGCAAGAGCACGCTGCTGCGGCTGCTCGCGCGGTTCCACGACGTGGATGCGGGCGCGGTGCGCGTCGGCGGGATCGACGTCCGCGCGATCAGCACCGAGGACCTGATGTCGCGGATCGCGATCGTGTTCCAGGACGTCTACCTGTTCGACGGCACGATCGAGGAGAACATCCGGCTCGGCCGTCCGGACGCCGATGACGCGGCAGTACGGGCCGCGGCGACGGCGGCCAGGCTGGACGAGGTGATCGAACGGCTGCCCGGGGGCTGGTCGGCGAACGTCGGCGAGGGCGGCGCGCTGCTGTCCGGCGGGGAACGCCAGCGGGTCTCGATCGCGCGGGCACTGCTGAAGGACGCGCCCATCGTGCTGCTCGACGAGGTGACCTCCGCGCTGGATCCGGTGAACGAAGCCGCCGTCCACGAAGGGATCGAGCGGCTGATGGCCGGCCGGACCGTGGTGATGGTGGCGCACCGGCTGCGCACCGTGCGACGGGCCGACCGCGTGGTCTTCCTGGACGACGGCGGGATCGTGGAGGACGGCACCCACGAGGAGCTGGTCCGGCTCGGCGGCCGGTACGCCGGGTTCCTCGACCTGCAAATCGCTTGACGCCACGCGGGAACGGCCCTGCACTGTGCGGATGCAGATCCGTTCCACGACCGCCGAGGACCGCGACGTCTTCGTCGACACCATGTTCACCGCGTTCGCCCGTTTCCCGGACCCCGCGGCGCAGACCTGGTCCGCGCTCGAAATGGACCGCGGCCTGCTCGCGGTGACCGGGGACGGGCGGCCCGTCGGCACGGCCGCCGCGTACTCGTTCGAGCTCACCCTGCCCGGTGAGGTCGTCGTCCCGGCCGCCGGGGTGACCGCGGTCGGTGTCCTCCCCACGCACCGGCGGCGAGGCGCGCTCAGCGCGATGATGCGGCACCAGCTCGCCGAGTTCCGCGAGCGCGGCGAGATCCTCTCCGTCCTGCTGGCGTCGGAGGCCCTGATCTACCGCCGGTTCGGCTACGGCCCGGCGACCTACTCCCGGAACCTGACGGTGCGACGCCATCAGGCCGCCTTCGCCGTCACCCCGGCGGTCACCGGTTCGATCGAACTGCTGCGCCGGGCCGACTGCGGCGACATCCTGGAAACGCTCTACGACCGGTATCGCCGCACCCGGCCCGGCGCGCTGTCGCGTCCGCATCACTGGTGGACCTCTGGCGCCGGACAGCCACCGATCTCCCACGCACAGCGGCACATCGCCGTGCACCGCGACGCCGACGGCGTCCCCGACGGGTACGCCTCCTACTCGCTCACCGAACCGGGCACCCTGACCGTCGACGAGGTCATCGCCGTCGACGACGAGGTGTCCACGGCACTGGCCGGGTTCCTGCTCGGCCACGACCTGATCACCGAGGTCGTGTTCCAGCGCTGCCCGTCCGACGATCCGCTGCGGTGGCAGCTCGAGGATTTCCGCGCCGTCGAGGTCGGTGGCGACACGGACTGGCTCTGGGTGCGGCTGCTCGACATCCCCCGCGCGCTCACCGCCCGCGGCTGGTTCACCGACGGCGAGCTCGTCCTCGACGTCGACGACCCGGCGCTCGGTGAGCACGGCCGCTACCTGCTCACCGTCCGGAACGGCGAGGCGGACTGCGTACCGACGGACCGGGAACCCGACCTGTCCCTGGACGTGAGCGACCTTGGCTCGATCTATCTCGGCGGCACCGCCCCGGGCACGCTCGTGCGAGCGGGCCGCATCCGTGCCCACCACCCGGAGGCGTCTTCGCTCGCCGACGCGCTTTTTCGTGCGGAGCGTCCCCCGCACTGCCTGCACTGGTTCTGATGCTGCGCTGGTCGTGAGTGGCAAGTGTCGTTCTAACGACACTCGACACTCACGACCAGCCTGGGTCACTCCTCGAAGCCCTCGCCGTCGAAGACGTCCTCCATGACCTCGCCGAGGATCATGCCGCCGACCACCCCGGCCGCGGCCCCGGCGACCATGCCGCCCATCCCGGGACCGCGCCTGCCGTGGTGACCGTGGTGGTCGTAGTCGTGGCCGTAGTGCTCCTGGTGCCCGCCGAACATGGCGTGCCCGCCGCCGGATTCGGCGACCTTGGCCAGCCAGCCGTCGATGGCCGCGGCCCAGTCGGTGCGCAGCGCTTCCTCGTGCGAGACGTGGAAGCGGCCGAAGGAGTCGCCGCCGGAACGGAACATGCCACCGCGCCTGTCCGCCTCCAGCACCACCACGAGGTCGTCCTGGCTCGCGACGAAGGTCAGCTCCACCTGGCCGACGCGGCCGGCGTAGCGCGACGGCGGGAAGAACTCGATCTCCTGGAAGAACCCGAGTTCCTGCCGGACCCCGTGCAGCCGCCCGGCTTCGACGTCGGCGCTGCGGAAGGAGAAGCCCAGCTCCCCGAACGCCTCCAGCACCCGGTCCTGCGATTCCAGCGGCCCGACGAGCAGCGGGTCGAGGTCGCCCTTGTCCGGCGCGCCCGCGATGACGAGTTCGGTGCGCACGCCGACGACCACACCCGGCAGCTCCCGCCCGCCCACCGCGCTGATCGGCGTCTCCCACGGCAGGGCGATCCGGAACGGGACCGTCGTGAGCTGCCCCGCCGTCACCTGCACCCGGTTGCCCGCGCTGACCCGCAGGAACTCCGCGGTCCCGGCACGCTCGTGGTCGCCGCGTTCCACCTCGACCCGGGTGACCAGCGAAAGCAGGATCTCCTCGATCTGGGCGTCCTTCGAGCCGCCCTGGATGCGGACCTCGCCGGTGATCACCTCGCCGGGAACGGCGTGCGGCGAGTCGAGCACGGTGTCGACGGACGGGCCGCCGACCCCGAAGGCGCTGAGCATCCGTTTGAACATCAGGGATTTCCTCCGCTGGGTACTGGAACAGGGGGTACCGGAACACTTCGACTACTACCGAGATCCGCCGCGGCCCGCCAGGCAAACCGGGTTAAAAACCCCTAAACGGGCGCGGTGTCACTACCTTCTCAGATCGGCTTGGCGGACGTCGTGCAGGTGGATGACGACGTCGTAGGAGCGCCCGAGCGAGATGGCCGCGGGATCGACGGGGAACTGCGTGCCGATGGTGCGCGTGGGCCGGGCGGTGTCCAGCCAGGTGCGCGCGGACGGCGGCGCGGTGCGGACGTCGAGGTAGAAGTCCTCGAACCGCACCTGGTCGAGCGTGTGCTCGTTCGAGCCGGACGGCGCGGCGGGGACGGAGAAGCGTTTCCACTCGCCCTCGAGCGCCTTGTCCTTGGACAGGAACGAACCCCGGTCGAAGCTGAACCCGATCGGCAGGTAGTCCCGGCCCAGCGTTTCGCGCAGGAAGGCGCCCTGGGTCTTCGGGTACAGCCCCGGATTGTCGGTGACGTAGGAAACGTGGCCGTTGTGCGCGGAGAGCAGGACCTTGTGACCGGTCCGCCGTTGCCACCAGGCGACGTTCTGCGCCATCGCCCGGTCGCGCAGGATCTGCGCGGCGGGCAGGCCCTTCGGGTCCGCGAGGTCGACGGCGAGGAAGCGGGCGGTCTGCGCGACGAACCGGGCGTGCTGACCGGCCCAGTCCCGGGCGTCCGCGCCGGACAGGCCCTCGATCAGTTTCTGGGCCTCCTCGGCCTGGGTGGCGAGCCGCAGTCGCTCGTCGAGCGGTTTGCGCAGGTAGGCGAACGCGTCGTCGATCGGGCGCAGGCCGGTGTAGAGCCGCTCAAGCCGGGGCAGCGCCTCCGGATGGTGCTGCCGCACGTAGTCGGTGATCCTGGCGAAGAACGCGTCGTTCACCGAAGGCGCGCCGAGATCGTCGCCGACGAAGTGCACGGTGCGGCCGGGGTGGGTGCGGTTGTATTCGCGCATCCACCGGATCAGGCTCACGAACTCTTCACGGTCCCAGGGGGAACCGGCCAACGTCCGCTTCGCGAGTTCACGGGCGTCGCCATCGCCACTCTGGACGTACTCGTCGATCTCCAGCCCCGCGGACCAGCTCAGCTCCAGCGCGAAGGCCCGGAACCCCTTCTCCTCGACGAGATAGCGGAACACCCGCTCCTTCATGGTGAAGAACTCGTGGGAGCCGTGCGTCGCCTCGCCGAGCCCGACCACCTTCGCGTCACCGATCATCCCGCCCAGCGCCCGCAGGTCGGCGGTGTTCCGGCCGGGCTCGGTCGACCGCAGCGGATGCGCCGCCCGGTCCAGCGACCGCACCGGGTCCCGCCAGGCCGTGGCCGTCTCCGCCGCGAAAGCCGGGCTCGCCACGGGCGCGAGCACCGCTCCTGTGAGCACCACCGCGGCGGCGATCACTCCCCTTCTCCCCCAACGCTTCCGGCTGTCCGTCATACCGTTCACCCCTTCGCTCCGATGTCGAAACCGATCATCGTCCGCGGACCGGGGCCGGCGCGCTGTAGCGAAGCTCCTACTTGGGGGTGGGGAAAACCCCACCTCGCCGGGAAAAGCGGGCGGACCCCGCCGCCGGGGTGTGGGTCCCGGCGGCCGGAGTCCGCCCGCGTCTATCTCCCTCCACAGCGGCCGTACGTCACTCCGCGCGCCACAACGCGGGCGTGACCGGCGGTTCCCAGCCAGGCTGGGCTGTGTGCCCCTGCAAGCACACGTAACCGCGACCGCTGTAAGTGACCCGGGCGCCCGCGGAATAGCCGGTTCCCGCCGCCCAGGTCGTCCCGCCGGGCGGGTTGGAGGTCGAGGTCGACGTCGTCGGCGTCGTACTGGTCGGCCGGGAGGTCGACGTCGGCGTCTGCGGCACGTTGAGCACGAAGTCGAACGCGGCCTCCTTGGCCGTGCCCGCGTCCCGCACGGTCATCAGCAGGCGCGGGTCGAAGATCGAGTCGGTGTTGTTGCGCGGCTCGTTGGGGAAGTAGAGCTGCGTGGTCAGCACCGGCCTGCCGGGAGCCTGCACCTTGACGTGGATGTGCCGCGTCCGGCCGGGATACAGACCGGGCACGATCGTGCTCAGCGTGAACGCGCCCTGGTCGTTGGTGAACTGGTGACCGCGGAAGGTGTACCCCACGTTGTCGTAGGCGCCGTTGACGTCCGCCTGCCAGAAGTCCAGCAGTGCCCGCGCGATCGGCAGGCAGCCGAGACCGAAGACGTAGCCGGAAACGGTGAGCCTCGTCCCCTGCGTGCCCGGCGTGACGAGCGAGGTGCGCTGCGGGGAGTTCGGCTTGAAATAAGGACCTTCGGTCTGCGGCGGGGGCGGGTCGTCACCGTCGTCACAGGCCGGGGTCAGCTCGGGGGCCTTGCCGTCCGCGACGGTGGTGCGTGCGAGGGCGGGGCCACCGATCAGCGCGACCGGAGCCGCCACACCCGCGGCGAGCGCGGCCTTCAGCACGGTCTTCCGGCTGAGCTTGTTCTCTTCGTCCATACCTGCTCCTCGTGGGGGCTTCGGGAATCACCCTCGACGGTATGGAGAAGATCAGCTGCGGACGATGGACTGACTTGGTCAGTCGTGGTGAATCTCCGGGGGCGCGTCTCCGGTCCGGCGATAATCGCCGGGGCTCAACCCCGTTTCCCGCCGGAAGAACCGGCAGAAATACGCGGGATCCGCGAAGCCGACGCGGCTGGCCACCTGCCGTACCGAGAGATCGGTACCGCGCAGGAATCGTTTCGCCTCCCGCGTCCTGGCCTCGCGCATCAACTGCGCCGCCGTCCGGCCGGTCGCCGTTTTCACCGCGTCCGTCAGATATCCCGGGGTGACCCCGATCCGTTCCGCGAGCGCGCCGACCGACCACAGGCCGAGGTCGGGACGGCCGAGCAGGCGGGCGAATTCCGTCCCCACCGCCTGTGCCCGCGCGGGCGGGCGCGCGTCGGCCAGTCCCGGAAGGCGACCCGCCCGCACGATCAGGACGTGCATCAGCGCCCGCAGCACCGATTCGGTGCCCTGACCGCCATGGCGGAACTCCTCGACCAATTCGGTGATCAGCCTCGCCGTCTCCCCGGCCGCGCGTTCACCGAGCCGCCACGGCTGCTGACTCAGTCTCCGCAGCGTTTCGCGATCCGCCGGATGTTCGAGGAGGAAATCGTCGGTGAACAGCACGACGTCCCCGCTGAGATCACGGGCATCCCAATGATGCACCTGCCCCGGTGTGATGACCGCGAGTTGCGGCGGCCCCAATTCCCAGCGGGTGAAATCGACGACGTGGTCACCGGTACCGCCGGTGACGTGGACGATTTCGTAGAAGGTGTGCCGATGCGGGAAATCCGCCCGCGACATCGGCCCGATCGTGTCGAAGGTGCCGACCGTGAACGGCAGGGCGTCCGGCGCGCGGACCTCCAGCCGGTGCAAGGGCAATTCGCCCGCCTTCGGCTGCAGGCAAGGCGTCCTCGGCAACACCGTCGTTCCACGCATGGACCGTCCCTTTCACCACACCGGGAAAGGAAAAGTCTAGACCAATACGGGATGGCGCCGCTGCCGACGGAAGTCGTTTCTCGTGAGTGGTAATGACGGTTCTAACCCTCATTACCACTCACGAGACCGGAACCCCCTCACTCACGGCCACGTCGCAAAGGCCCCCTTTGAGACGGTCAACGTCGCAAAGGGGGCCCTCGCGACACCTCCCACCCGAACAGACCCAGCGGGCGCCGGTCCACCGTCCAGGTACAGTTCGGAGCGTTCACCGCCGTTGAAGGGGCCACCACGCGATGCTTCCCGCCACGTCGCGCGGGCGGACCTCGTGGTCCCTCGGCGCGTTCGCCGCACTGGCGATGGCGTGCGCCGTGGCCTGGGCGACGGCGGGCGACTCCCACAGCGACCTCGAGATCTACCGCTTCGGCGTCGACACCCTCTGGAAGGGCGGCGACCTCTACGGCGCCCTGCCGCTTTCGGACGCCGGGATCCCGCTGCTGTTCATCTATCCGCCGTTCGCCGCGCTGCTGCTCACCCCGCTGGCGCTGCTCCCGTGGACCGGCGCGGTCGTCCTGCTGTTCGCGCTCAGCCTGGCCGCGCTGGGGGTCTCCTTCTACGCGATCACCCGCGTCCTGTGGCCGTCCGGCGACCGGCGGAAGACGCTGCTCATCGCCGCGCTGGCGGTCACGCCGTCGCTCTTCCTCGAACCGGTCCGCCAGACCCTCGGCTTCGGCCAGATCAACCTGCTGCTGATGGGGCTCGTCGCGGCCGACTGCCTGCTGGCGCGGGGCCGTTACCGGGGTATCGGCGTCGGTCTCGCCGCGGCCGTCAAGCTGACGCCGATGGCGTTCCTGCTCTTCTTCCTGGTGCGCAAGGACTTTCGCGGCGCGCTGACCGCCGTGGGCACCTTCGTGGCCGCATCGGCCGTCGCGTTCGCGATCGCCCCGGAAGCCTCCGCCCGCTACTGGTTCGGCGGGTTCGCCGGGGCGTCGGGGATCAGCGGCACGTCGTTCCACACCAACCAGACCCTGCAGGCCGTACTGGCGCGGTTCGGAGTCGACTCGGCCGCCGCGAAGCCGTTGTGGCTCGTCCTGACCGTCGTGCTGCTGGCGCTGGTGGCGGTGACGATGTACCGCTCGTCCGTCGTGCAGGCGCTGCTGCTCAACGCGACCTTCGCCCTGCTCATCTCGCCGACGTCGTGGTCGCATCACTGGGTGTGGATCGCCCCGGCGCTGTTCACCACCGCTGCCTGCGCGGTCCTCCACCACCGCGACCATCGCCGGGCACTGGCCTGGCTCGCCGTCACCGGGGTCGTCGCCACGGTCTTCGTCGCCGCGCCGTTCCGGTACTTCCCCGCGTTCGACCGGCCCGGCCAGACGTGGACGACGGCCCAGCAGTGGCTGGGAAACTGCTACGTCCTGGCTGGCCTGGTCTTCCTTCTCGCTTCGGGCGTCCTCGCGCTACGGAAACGCGTTTAGTCACCTAAATGCGGGCTCCCGGGCACCGGTGAACCGGTGTACGCAGGGGCGATGCCGGTTCCACGGCATTGGGCGTTCCAGACCACCGACTGCGACAGCGCCGGCGACTACCTCGTGAAGATGTACGGCCCCAGTGTGCGGATGACCGGCCGCAAGAAGGGCTATTCCTTCCGCCACACCAGGCTGACCGCCGTTCCTTCGCCATCGACTACGTCACCGAAGCCCTGCGGACGGGGACCGCCGGGACGCCCAGCCGCGGACGGTGCGCCGGGCGGTCGCCTTCATCGAGTCCGACGCTCACCGGGACATCACCGTCGCCGACATCGCCGCCCGCTGGGGATTCCTCCATCCGAGCCGGTTCGCGCACTACTATCGAGCCGCCTGCGGCCGGTCACCCTTGGGGACGCTGCACGACGGCGAATGACCCGCGAGCGGGCTCCGGAGCAGTGAAAACCGCTTCGGAGCCCGCTTCCCAAGGCCAGGGAACGGGGTCCGGGTGCACCTTGCCCGGGGAGCCTTCCGGCCTGATCAAGGGTGCGCCCGGAAACCGGGTGACGCAGCACTCCAGACGAACCCCGCCGTCCGCGAAACGAAACGCGCGCGAAAGGACCTCGATGCTCGACCTCACCGGCACGACCACCCTCGTCACCGGGGCCAGCGGCGGTATCGGCCGGGGTATCGCCCTGCGCTTCGCCGAGGCGGGCAGCGCCGTCGCCGTGCACTACCACCGCGACGAGGCGTCGGCGGGCGCGCTCGTCGAACGGATCGAGGCGGCGGGAGGCACCGCCGCCGCGTTCGCCGCCGACCTTTCCGGTGACGACGGCTGCCGACGGCTCGTGGCCGCCGCCGCGGCCTGGACCGGACGGCTGGACACGCTGGTCAACAACGCCGGCGTGCAACCGGTCGAGCCGCTGCCGGGGATGTCGGCGGAAAACTGGCGCGCTGTCCTCGACACGAACTTGACCAGCGCGTTCTCCTGCACGCAGGCGGCGGCCGAGGTGATGACCGGCGGCAGCGTCGTGCACATCGCCTCCATCGAGGCGGCCCAGCCCGCGCCCGGGCACGCGCATTACAGCAGCGCCAAGGCCGCCCTGGTCATGCACGCCCGCGCCGCCGCGCTCGAATACGGGCCGCGGGGGATCCGCGTCAACGCCGTCTCCCCCGGCCTCATCGACCGTCCGGGCCTTGGCGACGACTGGCCGGACGGCGTCCGCCGCTGGGAACAGGCCGCGCCGCTGGGCAGGCTCGGCACTCCCGCCGACGTCGCGAACGCCTGCGTCTTCCTCGCCTCACCGCTCGCGGCGTGGATCACGGGGCACGCCCTGACCGTGGACGGCGGTGTGTCCGCGCGCCCCACCTGGTGATCGCGCCGGTCAGCGCTCCGCCTCGATGACCGCGACCGCGGTGGGCAGCCGATGGATCCGCCGTACCGTGAAGCCCGCTTTCCCGAGCAGGTCACCGAATTCGCGGCCGGAGCGTTCCTCACCGCCCAGCACGGTCATCATGTAGAGGTCCATGAGCGCCGCGAACCGCGCGTCCTCGCCGGTCCCGCCCTCCTCGACCACCCGCTCGATGATCATCAGCCGCGCCGCCCTCGGCATCGCGCGGCGGCAGACACGCAGCAGCTCGACCCCGCGTTCGTCGTCCCAGTCGTGCAGGATCTGGCGCAGCACATAGAGATCGCCACCGCCGGGCACCTCGGCGAAGAAGTCGCCGCCAAGGGTGGTGCACCGCGCCGCCAGCCCGGCGCTCCGCATCCGCGCACTCGCCGTCGCGGCGACCTTCGGACTGTCCAGCAGGACCCCTTCGGCGTCGGGGTTCTCGCTCAGCAACCGGGCGAGCAGTGCCCCGTCGCCACCGCCGACGTCCACGATCCGGGGGAATCCCGAGAAGTCGACCTGCGCGGTCAGCTGCTCGATCTCGAGTTCCTGATCGTGCGTCTGCGAGCGGTCGAACAGGGCACGCAGCCGCTGATCACGGCCGAGATGGGTGAAGAAGTCCACCCCCAGCCGCCGGTCGAACGCGGGCGTGCCGGTGCGCACGGTCTCCGCCATCCCCGTCCACGCGGCGCCGATCTCCCCCGCCGCGAGCAAGGCCGTCGGCAGGGCGGAGCCGGGGGCGCCGGTGCACAGCGCGGAGCCGAGCGGAGCGAGTTCGTACGCGCCGTCGTCGCGAGCGGTGTAGAGCCCGAACGCGGCGAGTGCCCGCATCAGCTGCGCGAGCCGCCTCGGATCGGCACCCGCCTGCCCGGCCAGTTCGGAGACCGACAGCGGCCCGGCGGCGAGCCGGTCGGAAAGCCCGAGTTCGGCCGCCGTGCACACCGCACGGGAGAGCAACTGGCCGAAGACCATCTGCCGGAGCTGGACACTCTCGGTCATTTCCCGCCTCCATAACGGTTCCAGGCCTGGTGGTACAGCTCGCCGATCAGCGGATCGGTACGTGATCGCCTGGCGTGCAAGGCGAACCGCGCCGCGTACTTCCGGAACCAGCCCCGCTCCACGTGCAGGAACAACGCGTCGTGCGGGGCCATATGCCGGATGGCGTAGAGCGCGATCGGCGAACGCGACACCGGGAACCGCGGATTACGGACGGCGACCTCCGCACACGCCGGATGGAACTGGCCGATCATCAGCCCTTCCCCGACGGCCAGATCCTTGAGCCCGCCATAGCTTTCGTCGATCCGCCGCCAGCCCTCCTCGACCGCGTCGGGGAGCACCACCAGCACGCTGTCGAGCGAGATCCCCGACTGCTTCGGTGGCTCCGTCAGCCGTTTGAACTCGCTCAGCTCCGCGGTGACGAGTTCGCGCAGCTCGTCGGCGTCGCACGCGTCGACGCCGTAATGGAAGCTGAGCCGGATCGCGCCCGCCTTCAACGCGCCGGGCACGAACGGGCAGACCGGGCCGGGTCTGCCGATGTGCTCCGAAGGCGCGCTCACGTACTCGCGTAGCCATTCGAGCACTGTCGACATGTCGGTATCGAGCCGATCGCCGCGGGGACGCTCCGGGGCGACCGCGATCTCCGGCATCACCTCGGCTCCACCCGGTAGCTGACCGGCAGTTCGGCCGGACCACGGAAATGCATGCCAGGGCGCCATTTCAGGTCGTCGGGGTGCACGGCCAGGCTCAGTTCGCCGTAGCGGGCCAGCAGCCTGCCGATCGCGATCTCGCCTTCCAGGCGGGCCAGCGCCGACCCGATGCAGGTGTGCACACCGTGCCCGAAGGCGAGGTGCTTGGACGCGGACCGGCGGATGTCGAAGCTGTCGCCGTCCGGGACGTGCGCCGAATCGTGCCCGGCCGACCCGAGCCCGAGGAAGACGATGCCGCCCGCGGGGATCGGCACGCCGCCGATCTCGATGTCCTCGACGGCGAACCGCATACTCGCGTTCATCGCCGGACCGTCGAACCGCAGCACCTCTTCGATCGCCGACGGCAGCCTTTCCGGCTCGGCGCGCAGCAGCGCGAGCTGTTCGGGGTGGCCCAGCAGGTGGTAGACGGTCGCGCCGATGAGGCTGATGCTGGTCTCCTGGCCGCCGAGCAGCAGCAGGAACACCATGGCGACCAGTTCGTCGTCGGAGAGCGCGTCACCTTCGTCGCGGGCGACGATGAGGTCGGAGAGCAGATCCTCGCCCGGCGTCACGCGTTTGTCCGCGATCAGGGCCTGGGTGTACTCCTTCAGCGACTTGGTCGAGGTCTCGAAGTCCTCGCTGCCGGTCGACTGCTCGTCGGAGCCGAGGACCGACCACGCGCGGAACGCCTCCCAGTCGCGCCGTGGCACGCCGAGCAGTTCGTAGATCACCGTGATCGGCAGCAGGCCGAGTGTGTCGATCAGATCCGTGGTGCCCTCGTCGCCCATCCCGTCCAGCAGTTCGTCGGCCAGGCTCGTGATGTGCGGCCGCAGCGATTGGACGCGGCGCGCGGTGAACGCCTTCGACGCGAGCCGCCGCAGCCGGGTGTGCCGGGGCGGGTCACTGGCGAGCATGTTCTTGGTGAGCACGTCGCGCACGTGGTCGCCCGGCAGGGCGTCCGGCGGCAGGAACCGCTCCAGATCCTTGGCCAGCCGCGGATCCGCGAGCCACGCGCGGACGTCGTCGTGCCGCGAGACCAGCCACGCCGGCATCCCCTGCGGCAGCAGGAACCGGTGCACCGGATCGTGCTCGCGGAGCCAGGCGTAGGTCGGATAAGGATCACGGATGAACTCGGGACCGAACAGTTCCTTCGGTTGAACGGACACGGTTACCCCCCTTTGCGCGGCACGCGGCCGCTGATGATCGTGTACAGGCCCGCCCAGATGACCCGGGTGCGGACGTCTTCGAGATGTTCGTGCGCCAGCCGCTCGATCTCCCTGGCCCGGCCGAGATCCGAGCCGACCAGCGGCGCCCGGAAACGCGCGTAGGCGTTGATGGCCGGGTGATACCAGCGGCCTCGTGCCGGGATCCCGTCGGCGATCACGACACTGCCGCCCGGTCGCAGATAGCCGAGCGTGTGATGGAACGTCGCGGCCGGTTCGGCGGCGCTGAGACTCAGCGCGAAAACCGCGGCGTCGGCCTCGGTGCCCGGGTCGAACTCGGTCATGTCAGCGCAGTGCAGTTCGACGTTCTTCCAGCCACCGTGGGAAACCCGCTGCCGCGCGCGGTCCAGCATCGGTTCGGTCAGGTCGATCCCGACCACCCGTCCCGACGGCCCGACGCGCTCACGCAGCATCGCGAGCATCAGGCCGGTCCCGCAACCGACGTCCACCACCGTGCCGCCGTCGCCGACCACGACCGTCCGCGCGACGATTTCGTGGATCTTCGGACCGGCGCCGAATGAGAAGAACGGAAATGCCTTGTCATAGATGGCAGCGGCATGCCGGTAACGTGGATGCATGGTGCCGAACATTAATCGGGCACTGTTCCGGCGGTCATCCTCTCACGTGCTGGAGACCCACTCGAAACCGGCGCACCTGCGAAGATGCAGCCCCGTCTTCGCCGCCCGGAGAATTGTCACCAAGTCAGGCAAGCCCTGCATCTGGCGGGGGGAGATGAGGTGGTCTTGTGGAGAACGTCCTGAAACTGGTGGCGAAACGTCAGGAAGATCTCGATCGGCACCCATTGTTCGAATGGATGAACTCGGCCGAAACACCGGTTCCGGATCCGTTGCTGATCATGCCGGCCATGGCGACGTTTTCGATGGGATTCCGGGACGTGAACAAGTGGGTGTTCCGGTATCCGAAGGCGGCGAACGATCTGGAACGCGGCATCAACATCCACTCCTTCGAGGACCAGACCCACTCGCGGCTGTTCCTTGAGGACTGGAAACTGTTGGGATTGAACGAAAAACTCGACTGGAAGGCCAGCGACACACTGTGGTGGCTCTTCCTGTCCGAGGCGAACGAGGTCGCCCGCGGGCACGGCGTGTACTTCTTGTCGATGGCCATCGCCGACACCAAGGATCCGCTACTGCGGTTCGCCCAGTCGGAAATGATGGAAGCACTGGGATCGGTCTTCTTCAAGCACGCGTCGAAGATCGCCATCGGCTTCACCGAGCGCACCGGAATCGAACTCCCGTACATGGGGCCGTTCCACCTCGCCCTCGAATCCGGACATATGGACTGTGAAGATCTCTTCGTCGAGCAGAAACTGGACGGCGAACGGCTCGCACAAGCACTGAAACTGGCGGACACGATTTACGAGATCTTCTCCGACCAGCTCGACATGTGGATGATCTACGCGGAAAAGTACATCTCGACCGGAAATCCCCCGCGTCCCGGTCTCCGGCCGATGATCAATCGCGCCGCCGCGGGCCTGCCGGGGCTGCGGCCGGGCACCGGTGGTGTCGTGCACGCCAGCCAGGAGCCGCTGCAGAAACTGCTGACCGAACGCCGGAAGCGCAGCGAGGCGCACCCGTTCTATTCCTGGCTCGAGAACCGGGGCGACCGGATCACGGCCCTGCAGGCGCTGCGGCGGTTCATCCCGATGTGGGCGATGGACGTCATGGGCTACCGCGACCTCAACCGGTACGCGATCCGGTATCCGGCGCCGTCGTCCGACCTGCACCGCACGGTGAACGCTTGGGTCGACGACCTTTCCACGCACAACACGCTCTTCCTCGACGACTGGAAGCAGCTGGGGCTGGACGAGATCCTCGGCTGGAACAGCAGCGACACCCTCGAATTCTGTTACCTGGACCCGCAGACCGACGTGCACCGGCGCAACATCGTCCGGTTCACCGAGCTGGCCGCGGGCAACGAGGACCCGCTGTCGAGGCTGTGGCTCATGCACGCGCTGGAGACCAGTGGTGAGCCGTTCTTCCGGCACACCAAGGCCTTGGCGGACGAGGTCGAGGCGAACACGGACCTCCGGCTCGACTATCTCGGCGACCGCCACGAGATCGCGCACCAGCCGTCGGTCTCGCCGCTGGCGCTCGAGTTCAAGGATCGTCCGATGGACGCGGCGGGCCGCGAGATCGCCGCCGAGATGATCGAGACCGTGTTCGACGCGGCCGACGAACAGCTCGAGATCTCCCTCGACGTCGCCCTTTCGAACAAGTTCGGCATCCGGTGAGGAGCGCGACGTGAAGGACATCCTGAACTACGTCGAGGAGAAGGTCGCCGCGCTCGACGACCATCCGCTGTTCGGCTGGCTGGCCTCGGACGAGACGCCGCTCAAGGAGCGGCTGATGATCCTGCCGACGGTCGCCACCGTCGCGATGGGGTTCCGCGACGTCAACAAATGGGTGCTGCGCTACCCGAACGCGGCGAACGACCTCGAACGTGGCATCAACATCCACACCTTCGAGGATCAGACCCATTCGCGGCTGTTCCTGGAGGACTGGCGGCGGCTGGGACTGGATCGCCGTCTGGGCTGGGATGCCTCCGACACCCTGTGGTGGCTGTTCCAGGCCGAGGTCAACGAGGTCATCCGCGACAAGTGCCTGTACTTCCTCTCGATCGCCGCGGCCGACGGGGGCGACCCGCTCCTGCGGTTCGCGCACGCCGAGGTCGGCGAACTGTGCGCGCGGGAGCTGTTCTTCAAGCACATCTCCGCGGTCGCCGGGCAACTCGCGGAGCGCACCGGCCTGACGATGCTGTACTTCGGCGCCCACCACATCGAGGCCGAGGGCGAGGGCGCCGAGGGCGTCTTCGAGTCCGTCGTGCTGGACGACGCGCACCGCGAACGGGCGCGTGAACTGGCCGACGTCATGATCGGGGTGTTCAGCGAGATCCTGGACGCGATCCACGGCTACGTGCTGAAACACGTCGTCACCGGGATTCCGCCGCGCCCTCGCGCCCTCGAACCCGTCGCCCACGCCGTTTCCGTCCCGGCCGGCCGGAGTGCCGTGCATCCCACGCAAGAGCCCCTGGCGGAGCTGCTGCGGGAACGCCGGGACCGGCACGCCACGCATCCGTTCTACACGTGGATCCGTCACCGCGGCGACCGGGTGCCCGCGATCAAGGCGCTGCAACGGTTTCTGCCACTGTGGGCGATGGACGTCATGGGCTACGCGGACGTCGGGCGCAACGCCTTCCGTTACGCGGCGCCGTCGACCGGCCTGGAGCACGCCGTGAACGACTGGGTCGCCGGGCTGACCGCCCGCGCCGACGGGTTCCTCCGTGACTGGAAGGCGCTCGACCTGGACGAACTCCTCGGCTGGGACGCCGGCGACACCCTGGAGTTCTACTACCTGAGCCGGACGATGGACGTGCACCGGCACCACCGGGTCGTGCTGACGCAACTGGCCACGGGGCATCCCGACCCGATGTCGCGGCTGTGGCTGACCAAGGCCCTCTCGACCGCGACGGACGTCTTCCTCGCGGGGACCGCGGTCCTGGCCTCGGAGGTCGAGGCCGCCGGTGAGCTTCGGCTCGACTACCTGTCCGGCCGTTCCGCGGTGGCCGCGCCGGACTTCCTCGGGGAGCCGGTCACCCCGGACCAGCACGACGTCGTCGCGGGGATGATCGAGACGGTCTTCGGTTTCCTGGACCGGCAGCTGGACCTCTCCCTGGACGTGGCACTGTCGAACGAGCTGCGGATTCCGTAGGTGCCCGGCCTCGTGAGTGGTAATGACGGTTCTAACCGTCATTACCACTCACGAGCCGCACCGGTCGCCTGATCGAGGGACGCGCTACACCGCCGCGTCCAAGATCCTTAGTGGCTGCCCAGCGGCCCTCTCTAACGTCGTTCCCGTCCCAGTAAGTGACTACAAAGGACGGTCGAGATGAACACCACCAGGAAGCTCGGACTGCTTTCCGCCCTCGTCGCGGGCGCCGCCGTACTGGCCTCGGCGGCACCGGCGAACGCCGCGGAAACGGCGGTGACCGGGGATTTCGACTGCGGGATCGCCACCTGCAGCTACGTCTTCAGCAAGACGGCGACGAACACCATCGCCAAGGACGGCCTCGCCGCGGCGGGCCTGTGCAGCGCGATCCCCACCCCCGGAAACGGCGCGTGCGCGGCAGGGTTCGCGATCGTCGTCGTGACCGCCAAGGTGGCCAAGAGCCAGGGGAAGTGCGTGAAACTCAACATCGCCAAGATCACCCCGCACCCGATCTGGACTTCGGTCGACGGAAGTTCACGCTGCCGGTGAGCGACCGGCAAAAATGACCTCGTCGAGCCTCGAGATCGCGACCAGGCTGGCCCCTCCGATCCTTTTGGAGGACTCATGGTTTCGAAGCCCCGCGTCGCGCTGGGGATGCTGGTGTTACTCGCGCTGGCAGGCGGGTTGATCGCGCTGCTGGTCTCGCTCGACGCGGGAGCCTTCTGGATCAAGACCCTGCCGATCGCCGCAATGGTCGGCGGCGCGGCCCTGGCCCAGTCCCTGGGCCTCTTCAACAAGGCACCGAAGGACTGACCCAAGTCACGGGTGGGCCTCGTGAGTGGTAATGACGGTTAGAACCGTCATTACCACTCACGAGGTCCTTTGTGGACCGGCGGCGGTGGGCTAGACGCGCTGCGGCGCGAAAGTGCGACGGTAGTCCTGCGGGGAAACACCGACGACCTTGTGGAAATGGTGGCGCAGCAAGGCACCCGAGCCGAAGCCGCAGCGGCGCGCGATCTCGTCGATGCCCATCGTCGTCGCCTCAAGCAGCGACCTCGCGTGCAGCACCCGCTGCGTCGAAAGCCACCGGTGCGGCGTGGTCCCCGTCTCGGCGACGAACTTGCGGGCGAAGGTGCGCTCGGACATCCGGGCGTGACGTGCCAGATCGGCGACGGGATGTTCCCGGTCGATGGTGTCGAGCATCCAGGTGAGCACCGGCTGGAGGCTGTCGCTGGTGCATTCCGGGATCGGCACCTCGACGAACTGGCGCTGTCCGCCCTCGCGCTGCGGCGGAACCACCATGCGCCGGGCGATCGCGGTGGCCGCAGCGGTGCCCAGTTCACGCCGGATCAGGTGCAGGCAGGCGTCGATGCCCGCGGCCGTTCCCGCACTGGTGATGATGTCGCCGTCGTCGACGAAGAGGACGTCCGGGTCGAGCTGCGCCTGCGGGAACCGCGCCCGGAACGCGGCGCTCTGCCGCCAGTGGTTCGTGCACCGCCTGCCGTCGAGCAGCCCCGCGGCGCCCAGCACGAACACGCCGGTACAGACCGAAAGCAGCGTGGCTCCCCGCGCCGAAGCCGCACGAAGCGCTTCGAGCACCGCGGGCGGGTACTCGTCACGCACGGCACAGGCGGGGACGACGACGAGGTCCACGTCCTCGGTGGCTTCGAGACCGAGTGGCGGGGTCATGGTGACCCCGTGTCCGAGGTTCAGCGGCACTCCGGCCCGCTCCCCGCACACGCGGAAGTCGAGCAGTGGCACTCCGTCATCGGTGCGGTCGTAGCCGAACACCTCGCAGACGACACCGAACTCGAAGGCGGCGAAGTCATCGATCAGCACCACGGCGACGCTCTTCAGCATGACCGAAGCATAGCTGGCAGGATTTTGACGCACAACGACAGAACTGCCACTTTTGGCAGGATGTCGAGCGGCGCAAACTTACTGCCATGACCGCAATCATCGTCACCCTCGCCCTCATCGCCCTCGTCACCTACCTCCTGCACCACAACCACGTGCGGCAGGGACGCCCGGACGCCGCCGGCGGCGACCCGCTCGGTCAGCCCTTCTGGCGAGGAGGTGCCACGGTTTAAGCTCCCGTTGGAACCTGGGGGTTTGCATGGCCGGTAGACGGCGTTTTCTTCGTCCTGTCCTGTGGAGTGCGGCCGTTCTGGTCGCCTCCGCGAAGGGGCCGACGACCGCACCCTGTTGATCCAGGTGCGGATACCGGAAGGCTCGCCGGACTGTGCCCGCGACCCGCGGATCGAAGGCCTGACCGAAGAGAACGGCATCATCTGCGCAGGCACCGTCATCAGCGGGCTGACCGGCGCCGATTGCCGATCGACGGCACCTGGGGTCACTGCGGCACGCTGGGCTGCGACCCACCCGTCGACCGCGTCAATTTCCATCGGAGCCCCTCGATCCGCGTGCTCTACCACTGGGCACCCGAGGCCCGGCAGCCGGTGACGAACATCGATTCCGCGGGCTGCGACGAAATCCTCGCCAAGGAACCGCGGTTCACCAGGACTCTCTGCGAGAAGCTCGGCCCGATCTCCTGACAACGGTGTCACGAGCGACACGTTCCCCGCCCGGATGGGTGACGAGACCCGCATTCGCCGAGGTCACGCCCACCTTCACCGGTTTAAACCTCTCCGACCGCATTTTCTGCCGGTTACCAGTTTTCTGGTTAGGGTGCAGTGGTGCAAACGGGTTAACTCGGGCGGAAGGAGAACGCGCCGTCATCGGCGCGTGGCTGAACATGAGTTCGCAGGACGGTAAGCAAGCGGAAGAAGAGGCCGTCGCGGAGACCGCGACGGACCTCGCACACGCACCGGATACGACAGGTCCGGGGCACCCGCCCGATGAGCACGTCCCCCTCGACCTCGCAGCCGAACGCCCCGCCGAAACCGACCGCACCGTTTTCGGGGTGGCGGCGGCCCTCGCGCTCGCGATCATCGTCTGGGGCGTCCTCTCGCCGGAAAGCCTCGCGAGTGTCGCGTCGACCCTGCTCAACGACGCCGTCATCCCTTACGGCGGCTGGGCTTTCGTCCTCACCGCGAGCGGTTTCGTGCTCTTCGCGGTCTGTCTGGCCATAAGCCGCTACGGCCGGATCCCGCTGGGCGGGGACAAGGAACTTCCCGAATTCCGGACGTCGTCGTGGATCGCGATGATGTTCAGCGCCGGGATGGGCATCGGCCTGATGTTCTTCGGTGTGTACGAACCGGTCTCCCACCTCGCGAGCCCGCCCCCTGGTACCGCGGCGCCGAATTCCGACGAAGCCGTCCACACCGCGATGGCGACGACGCTGTTCCACTGGACCGTGCACCCGTGGGCGATCTACGCCGTCGTCGGCCTCGCGATCGCTTACAGCACCTTCCGCAAGGGCCGCACGCAGCTGATCAGTTCGGTGTTCGCGCCGCTGATCGGCAAGCGGCGTACCGAAGGCCCCCTGGGCAAGGCGATCGACATCATGGCGATCTTCGCCACGCTGTTCGGTTCGGCCGCTTCCCTCGGTCTCGGCGCGCTGCAGGTCGGTGGCGGGATGGGCGCCGTCGGCTGGATCGACGACCCCGGCAAGGGCCTGCTGGTCGCGATCATCGCGATCCTCACCATCGCGTTCATCGCCTCGGCGGTTTCCGGGGTGGCCAAGGGAATCCAGTGGCTGTCCAACATCAACATGGTGCTCGCCGCGGTACTCGCGGTGTTCGTGCTGGTGGTCGGGCCGACCGTGCTGATCCTCAACATCGTGCCGGGCGCGATCGGCGACTACTTCCGTGAACTGGCGGAGATGTCCGGCCGTACCGGGATGACCGGTGGCAACGAGATGCAGACCTGGCTCGGCGGCTGGACGGTCTTCTACTGGGCGTGGTGGATCTCGTGGACGCCCTTCGTCGGCATGTTCATCGCGCGGATCTCCCGCGGCCGCACCATCCGCCAGTTCATCTTCGGTGTCATCGCGATCCCGAGCATCGTGAGCCTGATCTGGTTCGCGATCTTCGGCGGTGCGGCGATCAGCAGGCAGCGGGCCGGTACGGACATCGCGGGCGCGGGCAGTGCCCAGTCGGCGACGTTCGAACTGCTCGAAACGCTGCCGTGGTTCATCCCGATCGCGATCCTGGTGATGATCCTGGTGTCCATCTTCTTCGTCTCCGGTGCGGACGCGGCGTCGGTGGTGATGGGCACCTTGTCCCAGCGCGGAAGCGTGCATCCCAAGAAGAACGTCGTCATCTTCTGGGGTGTGCTGATGGGGGCCGTCGCGGCGGTGATGCTGCTGGTCGGCGGGGACAAGGCACTGACCGGCCTGCAGAATCTGACCATCCTGATCGCGGTGCCGTTCGTGTTCGTGATGGTCGGACTGTGCGTGTCGGTCTGGAAGGACCTGCGCAACGACCCGCTGATGAAGCAGGAAGACGCGATGATGCTGTCGCTGAAGGAACTCCACGAGGAACGCACCAACGGCGCCGGCCGCCGTCGCCTCCTCGGACGGGCGAAACAGCGCTCCTGAGCTGATCGCGCGTGAAGGCCCCCTTCCCTCGGTTGAGTCGAGGGAAGGGGGCCTTCACGCGCTTCAGGCGCGGCCAATGGCGACGAAAGCGCACAACGCGAGGTAACCGAGGTCCACAAGCGCCAGCAGCGGCTCGCGACGACGCAGTCGCAGGACGAGCGCCCCCGCCATGACCAATGCCAGCCCGAGGGCCGCCAGCGGCACCAGTCCCGGCGCGATGTCGAGCAGGGCGGGCAGGACAAGGCCGACCGCGCCCAGGGTCTCGACCAGCCCGATGAATTTCACCGTCCCGGGGCCGAAATCCAGCACCCAACTCGCACCGGAGGCCACTCCGGCGACCGTTTCCCTTGTCAGGAACAGTTTCCCGACGCCGGACGCGAGATACATGACGGCCAGCAGCCCGGCGACGATCCACAGTGCGGTGTCCATCAATGCCCCGCGAACTGGCCCGGCGTGTAGTCGCCCGCCGGCTGCCGGGTGATGACGTTCAGCCGGTTGAAGGCGTTGATGAGCGCGATCTGCATCGTCAGGGCCAGGAGCTGTTCGTCGTCGTAGTGCTTGGCGGCGGCCTCCCACACCTCGTCGCTGACACCGGCGCTGTCGGCGATGCGGCAGCCCGCCTCGGTGAGTTCCAGCGCGGCGCGCTCGGCCTCGGTGAAGACCGTCGCCTCCCGCCAGCACGCGACCAGGTTCAACCGGACGGTGGTCTCCCCCGCCGCCGCGGCGTCCTTGGTGTGCATGTCCAGGCAGCCGGCGCAGCCGTTGATCTGGCTGGCCCGGATGTTCACCAGTTCCCTTGTCGTGGCGGGGAGTTCGCTGCCTTCGAGGGCCCTTCCCGCCGCCACGAGGTGCTTCACGAGCTTCGGCGCGAGAGCGGTCTTGAAGACTTCCAGCCTTGCCTGCATGGGATTTCTCCTTCTCGTCGGTGTTCACTTACTTCGACGAGGGGGCCTCCAGAGAGGTAACACCCATGGCCGCGAGGCGACGTGGATCACTCACGGAGTCGATGCCGACGATGCGGCCGTCGACGATGGTGCAGCTCATCACGCCCAGCACCTTGCCGGTCCGGCTCCACGACACGACGCCGGGCTTTCCGTTGACCAGCGCGGCACTGGTCTTGACGACGGAGCGCGCCCCGCGCTGGACCCGCGTGGCGACCTCGGCCGCGCCCAGGCGCACGACCTCCCCGTGCCGGGTCTGCGAACGCCAGGTCACGTCGGGGTCGAGCATTTCCAGCAGCCCCTCGAAGTCCCCTTCGCGCGCGGCCGCGAGGAACGCGTCGACGACGGCGCGTTGCCGCGGCTCGTCGGCCGGACGCCGTCCCTGCACCTTCCGGCGGGCGCGGCTGGCGAGCATCTTGGCCGCGTCCGCCGATTTGCCGAGGATCTCGCCGACCTCGGCGAACGGGACCGCGAACAGGTCGTGCAGCACGAACGCGAGCCGCTCGGCCGGGCCGAGGGCGTCGAGCACCACGACGAGCGCCACTCCGACCGAGTCGGCGAGCATCGCGTCCTCTTCGGGCGTGTCCTCGAGCACCAGCAGCTCGGGCGGCTCGTCGTACGAGTCCTCGGGGCGGGTCTTGCGGGAGCGGAGGACGTCGATGCAGACGCGGCCGACGACGGTGGTCAGCCAGCCGGAGAGGTTGTCGATCGTCTCGGCGTCCTGACGGGCCAGCCGCAGCCAGGCCTCCTGGACGGCGTCCTCGGCGTCCGCGCGGGAGCCGAGCATCCGCTGGGCCACCGCCACCAGACGGCCGCGCTGCTCCTCGAACGCGCTGGCCAGGGCCTCGCCGGTCATGTCGTTACCTTTCTCGCGCCTGATCCGTCATGGACATGACGACCACGGCGCGGAAAAGGTAACCGACGGCGCTTGGCTCATGTCGCGAAAGCCACTTTCGGGACATGTGGTGTCCCGAAAGTGGCTTTCGCGACAAGGCTCAGACGTCCCGGATCGGGGTCTTCACGACCTTCTTCATACCGGGGTTCTTCGTCTCCGGCCGCTTCTGCGGCTCGGGCTCGGCGGTCGAGCCGCCGATGCCGGACTCGATCGCCGCCGTCACGATCAGGTCCCGCTCGTCGGGCGAGATGACCTCGCGGTCGAGCAGTTCTTGCGTCACCGCCCGGACGTAGCCCACGAACTGGTCGTTCGACGAGTAGTCCGACTCGTCGTCGAGCACGTCGTTGATCGTGCAGCCGTTGCCGGTGTCGCGGTTCTCGACCTGGCTGTCCGCCGAGCCGAGGATCACGGTGTCCCGGACGTCGGAGTCCGGGCAGGCGTCCGGGCCCGGCGGCGCGGCGACGATGGTGAACGCGCCGCCCTGTTCCGCCGAGACGTTGCCCGCCTTGTCCGACGCGCGGTAGGTCAGCGTGTGCGTGCCGAGCGCGGTCACCTTCACCGGCGCGGTGTACACCGTCCAGGCCCCACCGTCGAGTTTGTACTCGATCTTATCGACGCCGGAACCGGTGTCCGTCGCGGTCAGGTTGATGGTCGCGTCCTCGATGTAGGACCAGCTTCCGTCCAGATCACCGCTCACCACCACGGAAACCACCGGTGCGGTGCTGTCGCCGCCTTCGACGATGGTGAACGTCGCCGTGCCTTCGGGCGAGACGTTGCCCGCCTTGTCCGTCGCCCGGAAGATCACCGTATGCGCGCCGACCACGGTCAGCGCGAGCGGCGCCGAGTACGTCATCCAGGCGGCACCGTCCAGTTTGTACTCGACCTTGCCGACTCCGGATCCGGCGTCGGTGGCCGTGAGGGTCACGGTCGCCTTGCCGACGTAGTTGCCCGCGATGTCCTTGGTCCCGGTCACTTCCGAGGTCACCGTCGGCGCGGTGGTGTCACTGCTGACGACCCTGAAATGCGCCATGCCCTCCGGCGAAACGTTGCCCGCCTTGTCCGACGCGCGATAGGAGACCATGTGCATTCCGGGCGCGGAGACCGCGACCGGGGCGGTGTACGCGGTCCACGCGCCTTCGTCCACTTTGTACTCGACCTTGTCGACACCGGAGCCGGCGTCGGTGGCGGTCAGCTTCACGGTGGCGGTGTCGAGGTAGTTACCCGAACCGTCCTTGGTCCCGGTCACCTCGGCCGTCACCGTCGGCGGTGTCGTGTCGCCGGGCTGTCCGGTGACGACGCTGAACGACGCCATCCCTTCCGGGGAAACGTTTCCCGCCTTGTCCGAAGCGCGGTAGTGCACCATGTGCGAGCCGACGGCGGAGACCACCACGGGCGCGGTGTACGCGGTCCAGGCGCCGCCGTCGAGCTGGTACTCGACCTTGTCCACCCCGGACTGACTGTCCGACGCGGCCAGGTTCACCGTCGCGGAACCGACGTAGTTCCCGGCGGTGTCCTTGGTGCCGGTCACGTTCGCGGTGACGGTCGGCGGGGTGGTGTCAGCGCCGCCGCCGTCGGTGACGACGAACTCGCCCGTCATCTTGGTGTGGCCCTGGATCGTGCAGTAGTACCGGTACTTCCCCGGCGTCAGCGTCACCGTGGCCTGGTGCTCGCCGTTCTGCTCGTCGTAGGGGTTCGCGAGGATGTTGAGGTTGACGTCGTGGTTGTAGCCCGGCGTCGACGTGTCGAACGTCAGCGTGTGCGACATCGTCGAGCCGAGGGCTTCGGTGTTCTTGAACAGGATCGTGGTCTCGCCCGCCACCGCGGTGGACGGCGCGCTGAGGTAGTGGTCGGTGCTGTCGCCCGCCGTCCATTCCAGGGTCTGGACGGGTGCGGCGACGGCGGGTGCGGACGAGCCCGGTAACACCAGGCCCGCCAGTGCGAGCGTCGCGGCCACCAGGGCCACGACGAGGGTTCTTGGGGACATCGCAGGGAAACCTTCCGTACAAGGGAGACCGGCCGGGCGCGAGGGAGGTCGCGCCCGGCCGGCTTTCGCGCTACAGCTGCCGCACCCGGATGTTGCGGAACTCCATCAGGTCGTTGTCACCGTGGTTCTGCAGACCGATGAACCCGCTGACGAACTGCCGGAAGTCGGTCGACGGGTCACCCGCCCGCGACGATTGAATCCCCGGTGCGTTCTCGAACTCGTTGATCACCACGCCGTTGCGGATGATCGTGTACTTCTGCCCGACGACCTTGATCTCGTACTCGTTCCAGGTCCCCTTCGGCTTCACGCCCGCCTGGTCCAGTGTCCGCGGGTCGAAGTTGTAGATCGACCCGGTCTTCTGCGGTTCACCGGTGGCCCCGTCGTACAGCTGGACCTCGTGTCCACAGTAGATCGCGACCCAGGCCTGCGACGTCCTCGCCGAACCGACCGTGCCGCAGCTGCCCGGCGGACGCTGCTCCAGCGGCGTGCGCGGGTCCGGGAACCGGACGAACACCCCGCTGTTGGCGCTGCCGGACGGCGCGATGTCCTTGAACTGCAGCTTCACCGAGAAGTTGCCGAACTGCCGCGCCGAGTACCACAGCATCCCCAGCCCGCCCGACGGTCGCAGCGACCCGTCCGGCTGGATGGCGAACTGCCCGGACGGCGCCTGCGACCAGTTGCGGAACGACGCGGCCGTGCCGTCGTAGATCGCGTCGTAGCCGGTGACGCCCGGGTTGCCGATGGGCGACGCGGCGGCCGCGGCGTTGATCCTGTCCGACTCGGCCCCGTTCAGCACCCCGAGGTCGCCCAGCCGGTTCACGGCCTGGGTGACGTGGTTGACGAAGCCGGCGTGGGAGGTCCACGTGCTCTCGTCGTCGATCAGGTCGTCGACCGTGCAGCCACCGCCCGCGTTCCGGTTGGTCACCCCGGTGTCGGTGTCGCCGATGGTCACCGTGGCACCGGGATCCGCCACGAGACAGCCGACGCTCACCGAGTTCCGCGTGGTCACCGTCTCGCCGTCCGCGTAGGTCACGGTTAGCTTGGCGGTGTAGAGCCCGGTGCGCGGGTAGGTGTGCAGCGGGTCGGCCTGGGTCGAGATCGTGCCGTCGCCGAACTCCCACTTGTAGGAGACGCCGCCGGACTTCGACCCGGTGAAGGCCGCGGTGAGCGGTTTGTTCTGCACCATGGTCGACGCCGCCGCGGCCGACGGGGTCGCCTCGCCGCCGACGTAGCTGATCTTCAGCAGCTTCTGGTTGTTGGTCAGGGTGAAGAAGCCGCCGCCGTAGTCGAGCACGTACAGCGCGCCGTCCGGCCCGAACTTCGCGTCCATCCACTGGTTCAGCTTGGTGTCGCCACCACCGGTCGGGATGATCTGCCGCACCGTCTCGGCGAACACCGGCGGATCCTGCTTCGCGACGCCGTTCGGGTCGAGGGTGACCGCGATCCGGTTCTGCCCGTTGCTCTGGTCACCGATGAACCACTTGTCGTTCCAGTACGCGGGCCATGCGACGCCGCTGTTGGTGTTGACCAGTTCGCGGTGGTACGTCGGCCCGGTCATGACCGCCTGGCCGCCGCCCTTGAGGTAGGGCTGAGTGTAGGTGGCCTCGGCCGCGTTGTACGTCGGGACGGAGCTGTTGGGCCGGTTGGGGAACACCGGTCCGCCGCCGTCCGGCGAGTACCAGATCATGTTCTTCTTGATCGGCGGCAGGTTCACCAGGCCGGTGTTGCGCGGCGAGGTGTTGACCGGGTTGTCGCAGTCGTACCAGCCGGTGAGCACCGCGGCGTCGGTACTGCTGCGGTCACGGTAGGGCTGCTTGTTGCCCATGCAGTACGGCCAGCCGTGGTTGCCGGCCTCGGTGATGACCGTGGCGGTCTCGTACTTGGCCGGGCCGAGTTCCGGGCTCGGCGAGGTCGCGTCCGGGCCGACCCACGCGGCGGTCAGCCAGTTGGTCTTCTTGTCGACTTGCAGACGCGAGATGTTCCGCACGCCCATCACGTAGATCTCGGGCCTGGTCTTGTTACCGGGGTCGTTCGCCTCGGGGAACAGGTTCCCGGCCGGGTTGGTGTAGGTACCGTCCGGCTCCGGGTGGATCCGCAGGATCTTCCCGTTGAGGTCGTTGGTGTTCCCGGCGGTGCGGCGCGCGTCCTGGAACGAGACGCCCTTGTAGTCCTGGGTCCAGTTGTTGCCGGAGTACCCGTTGGAGCCCTGCGACGAGTTGCTGTCACCGGAACCGATGTAGAGGTTCCCGTCCTTGTCGAAGTCCATCCCGCCGCCCGCGTGGCAGCAGCTGTGGACCTGGACGTCCCACGACAGCAGATCCTTGCGGGTGGCCTGGTCCAGCGTCTGGTTCTTCAGGTCGTAGGTGAACCGCGAGACCGTGCGCTTGCCGATCCGCTTGTCGATGTCGACCGACGCGTGCGGCATCCAGTAGGCGTACATGAAGCCGTTCTCGCTGAACTTCGGGTCCAGCACGAGACCGAGGAGGCCTTCCTCGTTCTTGACCAGTTCGTCGCCGCTACCGCGGTTGCCCATCACCTTGAGCGTGGTGAGCAGCTTCGGCTTCTTGGTGACCGGGTCCCACTGGTGGATCGTGCCGCAGCCGGCGCCGATCTCGGGGTTGGTCCAGTCGTTCGGCGCGGGCACGACGTTGCCGGCGCAGGCCGCGCGGCCGATGTAGAAGACCCGGCCGTTCGGCGCGATGGTGAGCCCGTGCGGCTCGCCGATCTGGTCCAGCTGGCCCGTCTGGTTGATCCCGGTCAGGCGTTCGACCTTGTAGTTGGCCGCGATCCCCGCCTTGCAGTCCCCGCGCACCATGCCGGTGGTCCACTTCAGCGCGCCGAGGATGTGGCTGCGGAACTGGGCTTCGCCGTAGCTCGCCTCGGTCCGGCCCATACCGGTGTAGAAGGAGCGGCCGCCGTCGTAGTCACGGCACCACGAGATCGGGTGGAACGCGCCGTTGGCGCCGACACCCGGCTTGTAGGTCGATTCCTCGACCTGCGCGACGGTGTGCACGGTGCCGACCGGGTTGACCTCCCAGTTGAGCCACCGGTCGGTGCGGACCCACTTCTGCGGCAGGCCGGCGGTGGCCGGGTTCGCCTTGTCGAGGACGTCGACCGTGGCCTGCGCCGGGTCGGGCTCGGGCGGCGGCGGAGTGGTCGAGTTGTCCTTGAACAGCTTGAAGTCGGCCAGCTGGATGATCGAGTCACCGGCGTTGGCGGTGATGTTCAGCCGGTAGTTCGAGTAGGCCGTGGTGTTGGTGAAGGTGAAGGTCCGGCTCACGAACCGGTCGGGGAACGTCTCGCCTGCCCGGGTGTCCAGATCGGTCCACGTGGTCCCGTCGTTGGAGCCCTGCAGGGTCCAGTTCTTGGGGTCACGCCCGGCGAAGTCGTTCGCCGAGACGAGCGCGTAGCTGCTCACGGCCACCGGGGCGGCCAGCTTGTAGGCGACCCAGCCTGTCGACGCGAAGGCCAGCCACTTGGTGTTCTCGTTGTTGTCGGCCAGCTTTTCCTTGGTCTCGTTGGGCGGGTTCTCCGCGCTCGCGGTGACCGAGGCGACCGCTTCCGGCGTCGGGCGCGCACCCACCGGGCGCGCCCCGATCAGCCCGGAGAACCACTGCGACCCGTCCTGGGCCCGCGCGGCGTCGGAAAGCCCGAGGAAACCACCGCCCGCCTTCATGTAGTTCTGCAGCGAGGTTTCCTGGTCACGGTTGAGCGTGATGCCCTGCGCGGACAGGAAAACGACACCGCGGTACTTCGCGAGGTTCGACGGCGTGAACACCGCCGGGTCCGAAGAGGACGAAACGGAGATCCCGTTCGCCTGGCCAAGGCTCGCGATCGCGTCCGTGGCGCGCAGGACGGGGTCCTTCTGGTCCGCGGCGGTGCCGTGGAAGACCAGGACGTTCACCGGGACGTTCGTCGCGGCTTCGGCGGCGACCGGTGCGATGGCCAGCGGAAGCCCGGAGGTGACGACGGCGCCGACCGCCAGTGCGGCCAGTGACCGTCTGCGGAGCCGACGTTGCGAAAAGATTCGTCTCAAGTTCTCGCTCCTTTCGAAGACTAGTGGTGGTGGGCCGAAGCGCCGGTGGCGTCCGGAGTGGACGTGGTGCTGTGCTGGTGTCCCTTGAAGCGGTCGATCGCCTCCTGGGCGCCGGCCGGCATCCCGCCGTCGGCGTTGCGGACCAGGAACACCCCGGACATGCCGTCGTCCGAGTGCTGCTGGACGTGGCAGTGGTACATCCACGCGCCCGGCCCGACGCCGTCACCGGCGATCACCTGGAACCCGAAGGAGTTGCCGGGGTCGAGGGTCTTGTTGTCGACGATCGGGGCGTTGTCGGTCGCGCTGGTGAGCATGCCGGTGCGGGTGTCCGCCCAGCGGTGGGCGTGCAGATGGAAGGTGTGCATCAGGTTGCCGTGCCCGATGCAGATGAACTCGACGCGTTCGCCGAGGTTCGCCTCGAAGATCGGGGTGTTCGGGGCGACCTGGTGGTTGATCCACATTTCGGTGAACACCACGGTGAACTGCTTGCTGGGCAGCAGATCCCCGCGTTTGCGCACGATCAGGCCGCCGTAGAGCCCTTTCATCAGGCCCACCGTGCCGTGGTCACCGCCGAACGCGTGGTCGTGGTAGTGCCAGTACCCCGCGCTGCCCGGCATCCAGAAACCGGTGGCCGCCTGGTAGGCGGTCCTGGTCTTCCAGGTGTAGGTCTTGGTCTCGTAGGGCTTGTTGAAGGAGTCGTTGAACGGGGAGCCGTCGGATTTGGTGTCGTAGTTGACGCCGTGGGGGTGGATGGAGAGGCGCTGGTCGGTGTTGTTGACCAGTTCGATCACCAGCGTGTCGCCCTCGTAGCACTCCAGGAGCGGACCGGGGATCGTCGGCTTACCGGGCTCCAGCCCGTAGCCGACCCGGGTCGAACCGGGAACGTAGTCGGCGTAGATGGTGATGTTGCGGGTCATCCCGGCCGCGGCGGCCGGCGCCGAACCGGCGCTCGCCGACACCACGACCGGGGCGAGGACCCCGGCCGCGGTGCCCGCGAGCATCGATCTGCGGGACAGCCCGCGGTTGTTCTTGTCCATTGTGGATTCCCCAGCTAGAAGCGGACGTTACGGAGATAGGTGAATCCGGTCTGGGCGGTGCTCAGGGGATCCGTGGGGTTGTCGTGCTCGACGATGTACTCGGCGAGGTGGGGACGGGTGTGGGAGAAGATGCGCGGGAAGTCGATGACGCCCTTGCCGGGGTCGACCATCTTCCCGTCCGCCGCCCGGTCCTTGACGTGGTACTGCACCACGCGCGGGCAGTGCTGCCGGTACAACGAAACCGGGTCCATCCCGCCTTCCACCGCCCAGAACAGGTCGATCTCCAGGTGCACGTAACGCGGGTTCGTGTTCCTGGTGAGCACGTCGTACGGGCGCACGCCGCCGATGGGCGCGAACTCGTGCGCGTGGTTGTGGTAGCCGAGCGGAATACCCGCCTGGCGGAATTTCCGCGCGGCCGTGTCGAGTCGTCCGGCGAACTGCTTCCAGCCGTCGATGGTGTCGAAGTTCGCCCACGGCACGTTGGCGCGGATGTTCCCGAGGACCTTCGCGTCCGCGATGGTCTTGTCGAGATCGCCGTCGATGCCGACGTGGGTCGACGTCGCCTTGATGTGGTTCTTGTCCAGCAGAGCACGGAATTCCTCGGCCGTGCGGCCGTAGGTCCCGGCGAGTTCGACCTTCCGGTAGCCGATGTCCGCCAGCGCGGACAGGGTTCCCGGCAGGTCGGCCTGCAGCGCGGTGCGCAGGGAGTAGAGCTGGATGCTGATCTTGTCCACCGGGACCCGGCCCCGACCGTGGTGGCCGTGTCCCTGGGGCTCCGCCTCGTCCGAGGTGGAGGTGGTGGCATTGGCAAGGCCCGGCAGGGCTACCGCCGCCCCCACCGCGACCGCCGCCGTCGCCGCGCCGCGGAGGAGCGCCCGTCGAGAGTGGAACTGCTCAGCTTCTTCACCGCACATGAAACCGCCCTCACTTCTGGTTGCTGAAAGCCGCGTCGAAGGCCGCCGACGGCTTGTCGAACAGGAGCCCCCGCAGAAAGGTCACGGCCTCCGCCGCGCCCCGGAGCCGGTCCATCCCGGCGTCTTCCCACTCCACCGAGATCGGACCGGAATAGCCGATCGAATTCAGTGCCCGGAAACAGTCCTCCCACGGCACGTCGCCGTGCCCGGTCGAAACGAAGTCCCAGCCGCGTCGGGGGTCTCCCCAGGGGAGATGCGAGCCGAGCCTGCCGTTGCGCCCGTCGAACCGCTTCCTGGTGTCCTTGCAGTCCACGTGGTAGATCCGGTCGGCGAAATCGAGGATGAAACCGACCGGGTCGAGGTCCTGCCAGATGAAATGCGAAGGATCCCAATTCAGCCCGAATGCCGGACGGTCGCCGACAGCTTCGAGCGCACGTTTCGTGGTCCAGTAGTCATAGGCGATCTCCGACGGATGCACCTCGTGGGCGAACCGCACGCCCACTTCGTCGAAGACATCGAGGATCGGGTTCCACCGGTCCGCGAAATCCTGGTAGCCCTCGTCGATGACCGCCTGCGAGACCGGCGGGAACATCGCGACGTACTTCCAGGTCTTGGATCCGGTGAAGCCGATCACCGTGTCCACCCCGAGTTTCGCCGCCGCGCGGGCGGTGTCGGCCATCTCCTTCGCCGCCCGCTGCCGGACGCCTTCCGGTTCACCGTCGCCCCACACCCGGGAGGGGAGGATGGCCTGGTGGCGTTCGTCGATCGGGTCGTCGCAGACGGCCTGGCCGACGAGGTGGTTGGAAATGGCCCACACCTTGAGGCCGTGGTCGGCCAGCAGCTTCAGGCGTCCGGGCACATAGTCCTCTTCGGACAGTGCGCGGTCGACCTCGAAGTGGTCGCCGGAACAGGCGATTTCGAGGCCGTCGTAGCCCCATTCGCTGGCCAGCTTGCACATCTCGGTGAACGGGAGATCCGCCCACTGGCCGGTGAACAGAGTGATCGGACGACTCATCATTGCTCCTCGAAGGTGATCGCATCGACGTCGAACAAGCCACCGGAACCGCCCTTGAACACGAGGAACAACGGGCCGGTCCCACCGGGGTCTGTGATGGCGGTGGCCGGGAGGTCGGCATAGGTGTCCCAGCCACCGGTGTTGGCGACGGTGACCGTCTGGACCAGCGGCCCGTCCACCGCGCCCGAGCGGACCTCGATCGTGCCGCCCGCGCCGCCGGACGAGACCCGGTAGCCGATGCCGCTCACGCCGACGAGGTTCACCGGGTCGAATTTGATCCAGTCACCGGATTCGATGTGGCCCACGCGTTTGCCGCCACTGGCCCCGGCATGCGCGACGACCTCGATCCCGCTGGACTGGCTGTAGAACTCGGCCTGCTTCAGCTTCGGCTGCAGGATGGACTCGGCCTCGCCGGTGAGCGCCGGCACGCCGTTGCCGCCGTTGTCGGTGTAGCTGGCGTTGATGACACCGAACACGTTGGCGTCCGCGCCATGACCTTCGTCGGCGGGGGTGGCGATGGTGCCCTCACAGCCGGTCGCCCGGCTCAGCGGATGCCCGTGGCCCTCGTGGCCGAGGATGTATTCGACGGTCACCTTCGAGCAGTCGATCGGGTTGTCCTCGGCGTCGGTCACCTCGACCTTGAACGGGACCAGGTCGCCGAAGCTGAACACGCTGCCGTTGGCCGGGGTCTTCAGCGTGACCACCGGCGCGGTGTTGCCGACGGTGACCACCACACTCGCCGAGCCGGTCAGCCCGGTGGAATCGGTGACCGAGAGCTTCGCCGTGTACTGGCCGTTCGCTGAGTAGGTGTGGGAAACCGGTGCGGCCTCGGTGGAATCGGTCGTGCCGTTTCCGTCGAAGTCCCAGGCGTAGGTGAGCGCTCCGCCGTCGGGATCGTTCGTCCCAGCCGGGTCGAACTTGACGGTCAGCGGCGCCTGACCGGACGTCTTGTCCGCGGCGACCTTGACCTCCGGCGTCCGCCTGCCCTTGGTGTAGTCGATGCGGTAGACCGCGGATTCCTTTGAGCCGCCGAAGTAGCCGGTGCCGTAGTCGAGGACGTAGAGCGCGCCGTCCGGGCCGAATTCGAGGTTCATCGGGCGGACGAGGTCCATCGAGTCGAAGAACGGCTTGATGGCGCCTCGTTCACCGTTCGGTCCGACGGTGATCTCCTTGATCCAGCCGCGTTCCCATTCGTAGGCGAACGTCTTGCCGTCGAAGTACTCCGGGAACTTGGTCTGCGAGGGGTTCTTCGCGTCGAAGTGGTAGACCGGGCCGCCCATCGGGGACTCGGGACCGGTGCCGAACTCGGGCACCGAACCACCGTCGTAGGGAATCCACGCCTTCTCGACCGGCGGCAGGTCGGTCAGCCCGGTGTTGCGCGGGCTCGTGTTCTTCGGCTTGGCGCAGTCGAACGCGGCACCGGACTGCTTGGTGGCGAAGTCGTAGTCGATGAACGGCTGGTTGTCACCGATGCAGTACGGCCAGCCGAAGTTGCCGGGCTTCTTGATCAGGTTGAACTCGACCGTGCCGCCAGGACCGCGTTTCGGATCGGCCGCACCGGCATCGGGACCGTAATCGGCGAGGTGGATCCAGCCGGTTTTGCGGTCGACGGCGAACCGGAACGGGTTCCGGAAGCCCATCGCGTAGATCTCGGGCCTGGTCTTGGCCGTGCCCTTGGGGAACAGGTTGCCCTTGGGGATCGTGTACTTGCCGCCCGCGCCGACCTTGATCCGCAGCACCTTGCCACGCAGGTCGTTGGTGTTGGCGGAGCTGCGCTGGGCGTCGTAGACCGGGTTGCGGTCGGCGCGTTCGTCGATCGGGGTGTACCCGTCGGAGGAGAACGGGTTGGAATCGTCCCCTGTGGACAGATAGAGGTTGCCCTTCGCGTCGAAGTCGATCTCTCCACCCGCGTGGCAGCAGATGCCGCGTTCGGCCGGGACCTGCAGGATCTTCTGCTCGCTGGCGATGTCGAGTTTGTTGTCGGTGCCCAGCTTGAACCGCGAGAGCTGGTTGTAGCCCTTGAACGGGGCGAAGTCGGCCGGGGTGCCGTTCTCCGGCGCGTCTCCGGCGGGGGTGTTCAACTTGGGCGCGTAGTACAGGTAGACCCAGCGGTTCCTGGCGAAGTCCGGGTCGATGGCGACCCCCTGGAGGCCGTCTTCGTCGTGGTTGTAGACGGGGATCTGCCCGGCCAGCGAGGTCGTCGCCGACGAGCTGGTGTACCAGACGCGGCCGTCGCGCGAAGTGTGCAGGACGTCGCGGTTGGGCAGCACCGAGAGCGCGATCGGCTCGCCGGTCTTCTCCTCGCCCTTGGCCAGGGTGATCTGGTCGAAGTCCGCGTCGACCGGGTCTTCCTGGGTTTTGGCGCAGCCCGCCGCGCTCAGTCTGGTGGCGTACTTGATGCCACCGGCCAGATGCTTGAGGAAGGCCGGTTCGGTGTAGGAGGCCTTGGTGTGCCCGCCGCCGGTGTACCAGGAGCGGCCGCCGGAGTTCTCGTGGCACCAGGCGATCGGGTGGTCGCCCATCGCGCCGTCACCGGGCTGGTAGCTCTTCTCGTCCAGGCTCGCGAGCACGTGGACGTTGCTGCGCGGGTTCTCGCGGTAGTTGTACCACTCGTCGGTGCGCGGCCAGGTCGCCGGAAGATCATGAGTGGACACATGGTCATGGTCTTCGACCTTGACGTTCGCCTGCTGGATCTGCGGATGGGACTTGAAGTACGCCCCGACCAGTTCGCCGTACCACGGCCAGTCGTACTCGGTGTCGGAGGCGGCGTGCACACCCACGTACCCGCCGCCTCCCTTCACGTACCGTTCGAACGCGGCCTGCTGGTCCGCGTTCAGCACGTCACCGGTGGTGGAAAGCCAGACCACCGCGGCGAAACGCTTGAGGTTCGCGTCGGTGAAGGCCGCCGCGTCCTCGGTGGCTTCCACTCCGAAGTGGTTCTGCGCACCCAGTTCCTTGATCGCCTTGATCCCGTCGGGGATCGAATCGTGCCGGAAGCCCGCGGTCTTGGAGAACACGAGCACCGTGGCCGCTTCGTGCGCCGATGCGGTCTGCATCGGCAACGCGACGCCTGTCAGAGCGGTGACCATCGACGTGACGAGCACGCCTAGTCGTCGTTTCAAGGACATAGCAGTAGCGATCCTTTCGATGAGCGACGGCGATCAGGAAAGGGGTGCGGGTGGAGCTTTTCCTCCTATTTCAGGCCCTGCAGCGACAACAGCAGCGGGTGGACGTCGGTCGCACCGATGCGTCCGGAGGGCTGGAAGGCCGGGTCACTGCACAGCAGCACCGGACCGTCCTCAGTGGAATCCGGGAGCCGTCCGTGGGAACCGCGCACCCAGCGCGGATCGGTCGGGACGACGTCCATCGCGTAGCGCAGCCCGGCGAACTTCTTCGCCAGGTTGAGCCCGGCCCGCGCCTTGGCGAACTTGTCCTCCGGGTCGAAGAACAGCTCGGCGGGGTCGTAGCCCGGCTTGCGGTGGATCTCCACGCCGCGCGCGAAGTCGGGCTTCCGCGCGTCGTCGAGCCAGTAGTAGTACGTGAACCACGAGTCCGGCTCGGCGACCGCGACGAGTTCGCCTGCCCGTTCGTGGTCCAGCCCGTAGCGGGCCTGCGCCTCCCGGTCGAGGACCTCGTCGACGCCGGTCAGCTCGCCGACGATGGAGCGGACTCGCTCCACATCGGACTCGTCACGGACGTAGACGTGCGCGACCTGGTGGTCGGCGACGGCGAACGCGCGCGACGCCCACGGGTCGAGGTATTCCATCCCCGCCTGGGTGTAGACCTCCAGCAGACCCTCGCGCCGCAGTGCTCGGTTGATGTCGACCGGCCGGTGCACGTTGGTGATCCCGTACTCGCTGAGCGCGACCACGGTCGCCCCCGCGTTGCGGGCGTCGTCGAGCAGCGGCGCCAGCGCCTTGTCCAGCTCCCGCGCCGCCAACGCCGCCTGCGGTGCGTCGGGACCGAAGCGCTGCAGGTCGTAGTCCAGATGCGGAACGTAGGTCAGCAACAGGTCAGGACGCTTCTCGCGCAGGATCTGCCGCGACGCGCCGATCACCCACTTGCTCGACTTGAGCGACGCCGTCGGCCCCCAGTACTGGAAGAGCGGGAACTCCCCCAGCTGCCCGGTCAGCTGATCGTGCAGTTCCGGCGGGCGCACGTAGGCGTCCGGCGACTTGCGGCCGTCGGCGTGGTAGATCGGGCGCGGGGTCACCGTGACGTCGGTGCTCATCCCCATCGCGTACCACCAGCACACGTTCGCCGACGTGTAGCCGGGGTGCGCCGCCCGCGCGGTCTCCCACAGCTTCTCCCCGCCGACGAGCCGGTTGTGCTGGCGCCACAGGAAGATCTCGCCGAGATCGCGGAAGTACCAGCCGTTGCCGACGATCCCGTGTTGCGCGGGCATGAGCCCGGTGAGGAAGGTCGACTGCGCGCTGCAGGTGACGGCGGGCAGCACCGTGCCCAGTTCGGCCTGCCAGCCGTCGCGGGCGACGGCGGACAGGTTCGGCATGTCCCGCAACGCCTTCGGGGTCAGCCCGACGACGTCGATGACGACCAGCGGCTTCACGCGGAAACCCCTTCCTTGACGAGGTTCGCCTGTGCCCATTCGAGTTCGGCGGCGATTCCGCCGACGAGGTCACCCGCGTCCGGGAGCACGCTCCAGGTGTAGGTCTCGACCTCGATATGCGGTTCACCGGGCAACCCGGCGGCGACGGTGCGCAGGACGTCGGTCGTGGTGGACAGCGGAGCGGCCGGGGCCTGGTGCAGCGGCATGTGGAAATGCACGCGCCACGGCCCCTCCCCCGGCAACTCCGTCCATGCCTCGGGGAGATCGTCGGCCTTGTGCACGACACCGCCCGAAAGCTCCCGGACCTGGTGCAGGTACCGCGGTTCGGCGAACGCGGCCAACGCCTCACGGGCTTCGGCGGGCTTTTCCACGTGCAGGGCGGCGGAAGCCTGCACCTTGACGATGTCCACATCGGACTCGACGATCGCCTTGAGGGTCGCCGCCGGGTCGGCGAACGACACCGCGAGGTGGCAGGTGTCCAGGCACAGTCCGACGTACTCCGGGTCGACGCGGCCGGACAGCCAAGCGAGCGCGTCGGCCACGGTGTCGAGCACGCAACCGGGTTCCGGCTCGACGGCCAGTTTGATCGGCCGGTCACCGATCGCGCGGACGACCTCGGCGAAGGCCTCGGTGGCGCGTCGGTCGTCCTGCTCGGTCCACGGTTCACGCCAGGCCAGCGGCAGCGTGGAGATGCTGCCGTAGGAAGCGTCCTCGGCGAGCAGTTCGGAGAGCACGTTCACGCAGTCGATCGTGTACGCGACCCGGTCCGGATGAGTCCATTCAGGACGGTAGACCGCGTGCTTGACGACGTCGTCGTGGAATCCGCCGTACGGGAACGCGTTCAGCGTGTACACCGACAGCCCGCGGGCGTCGAGTTCGGCACGGAACCGCTTGCGCGCCCCGGCGTCTTCGGCGAGCCCGCGCGCGACCGGCGCTGAAAGCCACAGTCCGACGCCGAGCCGGTCGGCGCCCAGCCGCTCACGCACCGGGAGCGCGTACCGCTCCAGCTGCGCGACGATGCCGTCGACGTTCTCGGCGGGATGGACGTTCGTGCAGTAGGAGATCATTTGCGGGCACCTCGCAGAACCGAGTTGCCCTCGAAGGTCGCCGCCTCGCCGGTGAACCCGGGCAGCGGGTCGAGGGTGAGCCGCCCGCTCTGCCCGTAGAACTCGACCGGGTTCTGCCACAGCACCTTGTCGACGTCGGCCTCGGTGAAGCCGCCGTCGAGCATCGCCTGCCCGGTTTTGGCGGTCTTCAACGGATCCGAGCGACCCCAGTCGGCGGCCGAGTTGACGATCATGTTGTCCAGCCCGTACTGGCGCAGGATTTCGACCATCCGGTGCTCGTCCATCTTGGTGTCCGGGTAGATGGAGAAGCCCATCCAGGCGCCGGAATCCTTGACCAGCTTGACGGTGACCTCGTTGAGGTGGTCGACGACCACGCGCTCCGGCGCGATCCCGGCCTCACGGACGACGTCGAGCGTGCGCTTGGTGCCCTCCAGTTTGTCGCGGTGCGGCGTGTGCACCAGGACCGGGAGGTCGTGCTCCAGCGCCATCGCCAACTGCCGAGAGAAGACCTCGTCCTCTTCCTTGGTCATCGAGTCGTAGCCGACCTCGCCGACCGCGACGACGCCGTCCTTGGCGAGGTACCTCGGCAGGACGTCGAGCACTTCGCGGCAGCGGGGGTCGTTGGCTTCCTTGGGGTTCAGCGCGATCGTGCAGTGGTGGCGGATGCCGAACTGCGCGGCACGGAACCGTTCCCAGCCGATGAGGGCGTCGAAGTAGTCGGTGTACGAGCCGACGCTGGTGCGCGGCTGGCCCAGCCAGAACGCCGGTTCGACGAGCGCGCGGACACCGGCCGCGTACATGGCCTCGTAGTCGTCGGTGGTCCGGGAGGACATGTGGATGTGGGGATCGAAGATACGCACTGCTAGTTCTCCTTGAGGAGTTCGAGGGCGTCGGCGGGAACGTCACGTCCGGCCGCCCTGCGTTCGTCGGCGAAGTCGGCGAGCATGCGCCTCAGCTCGTCGTCCGCGCGGGTTTCGAGCTCCGCGACGGCGGCGAGCGGGACGCCGACGAAAACGCATTTCAGGACACCGTGCCGCCAGGTGTGGTCGTCGAGGAACCGCGCGGCGAAGCCACCCATCGCGGCGGCGACCAGGCGGATGTCGTTGGCGCGCAAGGCGTCTTCGACCAGAAGGATCCCGGCATCGGTGACTTCGGCGTCCGGGGACTCCAGCTCGTTGAGCGCGCGGAGCACTCCTCGCCGCTCGGCGTCGTCGCCGTAGCGGTAGAGATCCCGCAGCTCGGCGGCCAGCGCCGCGTCGTCGAGGACTTCGGCCAGGACCGCCACGAGCCGGACGCGCGCCCGGTCGTCCACGGTGCCGTGGACCAGCCCCTGCGGATCGCTCTCCGGCCTCAGCGCTTCACGGCCGACCTCGCGGCCGACGGCCGGGAAGAGCGAGCCGATCGCCGACGGCTTCTCCCGGATCCGGCGTTCCGCCTTGGCCGACCACGTCTGCGGCATCGCCGCGGTGAGCGCTTCGAAAGCCCGCCGGGCGGTGTCCGGCGCGGCATGGCTGTGCCGGGGCAGTTCGACCGCGGCCAGCCCGGTGTAGCCGATCTCCGCCAGCGCGGCGAGCGTGCCGGGCAGATCCAGGTGCCCGTCGCCGAACTCCAGATGCTCGTGAACCCTCGGCAGCATGTCGTCCAACTGCACGTTCCACAGCAGCGGACCGGCGAGACGGACGCATTCGGCCGCGTTGACCGGCTCGACGGCGACGCAGTGCCCGACGTCGAGCGTGACCCCGAACAGCTCCGGCTCGCCCAGTTCCTTGCGCAGGTCCAGGACCTGGCTCAGATGCTGCACGAGGTGCCCGGGCTCGGGTTCCATGGCCAGCCGCACGTTCAGCCGCGCGGCGTGCTCCAAGACCGCCGCGACCCCTTCACGCAACCGCGACCAGGCGATTTCGTTATCCACAGTGCTGTCAAAAATCGACACACCGGACCAGAACGAGACGCAGTCCGCGCCGAGGTCCCCGGCGATCCGCAGGGCCCGCGCGAGGAAGTCGATCCGGAGCGCGGGGTCGTCCGACAGCAGGGTCGGCGAGTGCTTGCGCCACGGGTCGAGCAGGTAGCGCGCGCCGGTCTCGACGACGACCCGGTTCAGGCCGAGCGCCGAAAGCCGGGACGCCACGTGGTCGACCTGCCGCGCCAGATCGTCGGCGAACGGGTCGAGATGGTCGTGGTCCAGGGTCAGCGCCACCCCGGTGTAGCCGAGGTCGGCGATCACCGCGAGCGCGTCGTCGAGACGGTGGTTGGAGAAGCCGTTGGTGCCGTATCCCAAGGAGAACACAGTCATGTGGGGCTCACCTTCCTCGACAGCTTGCGGGCGATCGGCAGCGCGGCCGCGATCAGCGCGGCCCCCAGTACCGAGCCCTTGGCCGTGACCGCCGCCTGGAGCGGGACCATGCCGTGGATGCCGTTCTTGGTCGCCGACCGCACGGACTTCGCCGACGGGTCGCGGACGGCGTCCGCCTGTGCCCGGCCGACCAGGCCCGCGTAGCCCGAACCGGCCGCCACCGAGGCCGCGCGATACCAGCCCCCACGTGCGGGTCCGGTCAATGCCAACGTTGTCGCCGCGCAGCTGGTGGCCAAGGCGGCACGGGCCGTCGCCGGATTCGCGCCGTGCACTTCCCCGGTGGACAACGCCGTGACGCCGAGCGTGTGCACGCCGACGGCGGCCGCGGCGGTGGCGGCCTTCTTCGGAGAGCCACCAGCGCCCAGCAGGACGTCGAGCGTGCGGCAGGCCGCCATCGCCACCGGTCCGGCCGGGGTCGGTTTGAGCACGGTGTCGTAGGCCCACACCGCGGCCGCCAGCGGGACCGCGACGCGCATCGCCTGACGGCCGCCGCCGAGCGCGGCCAGGCCGAGCCCGGTCGCGGTCAGCGCGGCGCCGGTGGTGAGCGCCGCGCCGGCGCTCACCCGCCCGGACGGGATCGGCCGCTCGGGACGCTCCACGGCGTCGAGCTTCCGGTCCGCCCAGTCGTTGAGGGCCATCCCGGCCCAGTAGAAGGCGACCGAGGACAACGGCAGCAGCAGCCGTCGCCCGGTCATCTTGAGCCCCGCGGCGGCGGACCCGGCGACCGTGTCACCGAGCACCGTCAGCGCGGCGGGGGCGCGGACGAGTTCCACGTATGAATTCACAGCGGCGGCCTTCACAGAGCCTCCGCCCAGGCGATCAGGCGGGCGGTCTGCTCGGCGAAGCGGTGTTCGTCGCTGCCCAGCGGATCCTTGAAGAAGAAGCCGAGTTCGGTCAGCGCGCCGCTCTGCCCGGCGGCGTGCGCGGCGGTGACGAGCCTCGCGAGGTCGAGGATCAGCGGTGCCGCGAGCGCGGAGTCGTAGCCGGTCCAGGTGAACTGCAGGCTCATGCGCGCGCCGAGGAAACCCTCGAACGACACGTGGTCCCACGCGGTCTTGATCTCGCCGAGGTCGGGCACGTTGTCGATGTGCAGCGGCGCGGTGACCTCCTCGCCGAGCAGCGCCGCGAGTCCGCGCGCCTTCGATTCCAGTTTGCTGTTCGCGGTCACCGGGTCGGCGAGGGTCTCGCCGTCGCCGCCGCCGAGCAGGTTGGTGCCCGCCCAGGAGCGGACCTTCAGCGCCCGCGCGCTGAACATCGGCGCGAGGACGGTGCGGAGCAGGGTTTCCCCGGTCTTGCCGTCGCATCCCGCGTACGGCAGGCCTTCCCGCTCGGCGAGCTGCCGCAACGCGGGCAGGGTGACCCCGGCGGACGGCGTGAACTCGACGTACGGGCTTCCCGCCTTCAGCGCCGCGTAGGCCGACAGCGAGCTGGACGGCAGGACCGCCCTCGCCGGATCCGCGAGCGCCGCTTCGAGAGCGTCGAGGTCGTCGTGTTCGGGAAGGTGGGGACACGGAGCCTCGGTGGAGGACACGTTGACCACCACGACCCGCGCGAGGTCGTGCCGGTCCGCGAAAGCTCGGATGTCCGAGGCGAGCCGGGCGGCGGCTTCGGCCTGGGCACCGGTATGCGCCGCCGGGTGGTAACCGTCGCGGATCTCGGCGTCCACTTCGGCCAGTCCGGACCGGACCGCCGAAAACACCGAGTGCCCGAACACGCCGGCGTGCGCCAGCTGTTCGGCGCGCTTCTCCAGCGGGGTGTGCGCGATGTCGTGCCCGCCAAGGACCAGTTCGTCCCAGCCCGGCAACGGAACCCCGGCGAACGCGGGCAGTTCGGTGACGCAGCCACCACCGTCCGTGACTCCCGCGCGCAGGGCCAAGAGCCCTACCGCGGCGGTCGTGGCGACCGACCCCCTCGCACCGATCAGCCAGATGCCTGTGCGCTCGTGAGCAGGCATTTCTCCACCTTTCCAAGATCCGGAACGTCCACGATTTACTTCCTCGGATGGTCGGACGTTTCGGATCGAACCTAGTCGCAGTGAGGTATGTCCATGCGACTTTCGGCGGGATCTACTTCTCAGTTACTTCCCCTCGTGGTGACGCCGGGCACAGCGGTCCATCGCGCCTCTTCCGCGGCACTGCGTTCGACCGCGTCGAGGACCATCTGCACCCGCAACCCGTCCTCGAAGGACGGTTCGGGATCCGCGCCTTCACCGATCGCGGTCAGCAGGTCGGCGACCTCGTGGGTGAAGGTGTGTTCGTAGCCGAGCAGGTGTCCCGGCGGCCACCACACCCCGACGTAGGGGTGCTCGGGTTCGGTGACCAGGATCCGGCGGAACCCGGCCTCGGTGGCGGGACCGCCACCGTCGAAAAAGGACAGTTCGTTCATCGACTCGAAGTCGAACGCGAGGCTCGCCTTCGCCCCGTTGATCTCCAGCCGCATCGCGTTCTTGCGGCCCAGCGCGTACCGGGTCGCCTCGAAGGTCGCCACCGCCCCGCCGGAGAAGCGGCCGAGGAACAGCGCGGCGTCGTCGACCGTGACCTGTCCCGTACCGCCCTGGCCGTCGGGCCGTTCGGAGACGAAGGTGTTCGTCAAGGCGGAGACCCCGGTGATGGTCTCGCCGGTGACGAACTGGGCGGCGTCGACGATGTGCGCGCCGAGATCGCCCAGCGCGCCGGAACCCGCCTTGTCCTTGTTCAGCCGCCAAGTCATCGGCGACTCCGGATCCGACAGCCAGTCCTGCAGGTACACCGACCGCACGTGGCGGATCTCGCCGAGCGCCCCGCTCGCGACCAGGGTCCTGGCGTGCGCGAGCGCGGGCACCCGGCGGTAGTTGAACGCCACCATCGACCGGACACCGTTGGCACGTGCCTTCGCCGCCGCCTCCGCCATCGCCTCGGCTTCGGCGAGGCTGTTGGCCAGCGGTTTCTCGCACAGCACATGCTTCCCGGCTTCGAGCGCGGCGATCGCGATCTCGGCGTGGCTGTCGCCCGGCGTGCAGATGTCGACCAGGTCGACGTCGTCGCGGGCGACCAGCGCGCGCCAGTCCGTCTCGACGTCTTCCCAGCCGAACCGCTCCGCCGCGGCCTTGGCCCGCCCTTCGTCACGGCCGCCGAGCACGGCGAGTCTCGGGATCAGCGGTGGGCTGAAGAACCGGTGCACACTGCGCCACGCCTGCGAATGCACCGCACCCATGAACGAGTGACCCACCATGCCGATCCCGATGGTTTCCTTTGCCGTGCTCATGCCCCTCCTAGGTCCGCCTACGTGTGTCGGGATTGCTGGATCAGGAGTCGAAACCGACGTCCATGTACTGGTCGACGTTCTCCTTGGTGACCACCGCGGAGTACGTGGTGATCTCGGACGGGATCTCGTGCTCGGCGAAATCGCCCGCGCCCTTGTTCTGGCCGAGCAGCCGGGCGAGCGAGATCGCGCTCGACGCCATCGACGGGCTGTAGAGCACCGTGGCCTTCAGCGGCTCGGCGTCGGACTTGATCAGGTTCATCGCGTTCTTCGAACCCGCGCCACCGACCATCAGGAAGTTCTTGCGGTTGGCGTTGTTGATCGCCGCGATGACGCCGACACCCTGGTCGTCGTCGTGGTTCCAGAGCGCGTCCAGTTTGGGCGCGGACTGCAGCAGGTTCGAGGTCTGCTGCTCACCGGACTCCGGCGTGAACTGCGCCGAAACACGAGGGCCGACCGCGAAACCCTGACGTGCCAAGGCGTCCTTGAACCCCTTGCTGCGTTCCTGGGTCAGCGGCAGCGAGTCGATGCCCGCGACCTCGCCGATGACCGGGTTCGCGATGTTCTTCGCCTTCATCTGCTTGGCGATGTAGTTCCCGGCGTTGACGCCCATCCGGTAGTTGTCGCCACCGATCCAGGTGCGGTACGCGAGCGGGGTGTCGAAGACGCGGTCGAGGTTGATCACCTGGATCCCGGCGTCCATCGCCTGCTGGCCGACGGCGGTGAGCGCCTTGCCGTCGAAGGGCAGGATCACCAGGACGTTGACCTTGGCGTTGATCAGCGTCTCCACCTGGGAGATCTGCTGGTTGACGTCGTTGGTGCCCTCGGTCGCGTTGAGCGTGACCTCACTGAACTTCTGCGCCTGCGCGCGGGCGTTCTTGGTGATGGCCGCCATCCAGCCGTGGTCGGCCGCGGGCGCCGAAAACCCGATGGTGACGGGGTTTCCGGGCTGCGAGTTCGCCCCGGCGTTGGCGACGTTGGCCGCGTTGTTCTGCGCCGGCGCCTCGTTCGAGGTGCACGCGGTCAGCAGCGCACCCGCTCCGACGGCCGCGCCTCCCAGCAGGAAGCGGCGGCGATGCAGGGATTGTTCGGTCATGACGATTCTCCATCCACGGTGATCAAGTACTCGTCTTGGTTTTCTTGACGGAGCGGAACTGCAGTAGCGCGGCCAGCACGATGATCACGCCCTTGGCGATGTTCTGGATGTCGGTGTCCAGGTTGTTGAGCGTGAAGATGTTGGACAGCACGGTGAAGATCAGCACGCCGATCAGGGTGCCGATGAGCGAGCCGCGGCCACCGGTGAGCAGGGTGCCGCCGATGACGACCGCCGCGATGGCGTCGAGTTCGTAGAGCATGCCGTTGGTCGAGGCGCCCGCGGTGGTGCGGGCGACGACCATCAGCGCGGCGATACCACAGCACAGTCCGGCGACGCCGTAGACGAGTGCGGTGTGCCGCTTGACGTTGATCCCCGCCAGCCTCGACGCCTCGGCGTTACCGCCGACGGCGAACGTGCGGCGGCCGAACGTGGTGCGGTTCAGCAGCACCCAGCCGACGACGAACACCAGCGCGAACATCCAGATCAGCACCGGGATGCCGAGCAGGTCGCCGCGGAAGAACTCCAGGAAGCCCGCTTCCGACACCACCTGCGTGCGGCGGCCGCTGATGCGTTCCGCGAGCCCGCGGGCCGAGACGTACATCGCCAGTGTCGCGATGAACGGCACGATCTTCCCGTAGGAGACCAAGATCCCGTTGACCAGACCGCAGCCGAGGCCGACCAGGAGTCCACAAAGGATCATCACGAACGGGCCGTAGGACTGCGTGGCCAGTGTGGTCAGCCAGACGCTGGAGAGCGCCACGATCGACCCGACCGAGAGGTCGATGCCGCCGGCGATGATCACGAAGGTCATCCCGACGCTGACCACGCCTATGGCCGCGGCCAGCCGGAGGATCGTGGAGATGTTGCCGTCGGTGAAGAACTGGTCCGGCCGGGTCACCTGGCCGACGATGCACAGGATCACCAGCACACCGGTCAGCCCGAGCAACCGGGTGTCCAGCGCGAAGTGTCGCTTTTCTTTGGGTGGCACGGGTTCCACGGCGTTTCCCGTACGCACCGACTCGGCTTGGTCAGTCACGCCGCACTCCCCTCGAGAATCACGTCGAGCACATCCGCCTCTGTCAGCTCCGCAGACGGCCTTTCAGCCAGGACATGTCCTTCACGCAGCACCAGCACCCGGTCGGACAGTCCGAGTACTTCGGGGATCTCGCTGCTGACCAGCACGATCGCGACCCCGGTCGCGGCCAGTTCTTCGATCAGCCGGTACAGCTCGGCCCGCGCACCGACGTCCACCCCGCGCGTCGGCTCGTCCAGCAGCAGCACCCGGCAGCCGCGGACCAGCCAGCGCGCGAGCACCGCCTTCTGCTGGTTCCCGCCGGACAGCGTCCGGATGATCCGGTGCGGGTCGGCGGGCCGGAGATCGAGGCGCCGCAGGCTTTCCCCGGCGTCCTGCAGTTCCCTCGACCGCTCGGAAAACCCGAAAGTCGCGTATTTCGACAGGCTGGCCAGGGTCACGTTGTGCACCACGGGCAGGTCCAGCAGCAGCCCTTGGCTCTTGCGTTCCTCCGGCGCCAGGCCGATCCCGGCTTTGACCGCCGCGGACACGCTGCCCGCCCGTACCGGTTCGCCGTCGACCGAAACCGTGCCCGCGTCCGGTTTGCGCGCGCCGAAGATCGTCTCCAGCAGCTCGCTACGCCCGGATCCGACGAGACCCGCGATGCCGACGACCTCCCCGGCGTGCACGGTGAAGCTCACGTTCTCGAACTCGCCCGCGGTGGTCAGGTTCTCCACCTTGAGCACTTCTTTGTCCGGGTTCACGTGTTCCTGGTGGCGCGGGCCGAACACGGTCTCGACCTTGCGGCCCGCCATGAGCGCGACGAGATCCGACGTCGGTGTCTCCTTGGCGTCGAGGCCGGTGGAGACGGTCTTGCCGTCCTTGAGCACGGTCACGCGGTGGCCGATGCGGCGCAGTTCTTCGAGCCGGTGGGAGATGTAGACGATCGCGACCCCTTCGGCGGTCAGTTCGCCGACGATGCGGAACAGGTTGTCGACCTCTTCCCCCGCCAGTGCCGCTGTAGGCTCGTCCATCACCAGCAGCTTGGCGTCGTAGGCGAGCGCCCGCGCCATCGAGACCAGCTGCTGCCCGGCGGCGGAGAGCTTGCCGACCTCGGTCGACGGCGCGATCTCGGGATGCCCGAGCCGGGTCATCAGTTTCGCGGCCATGGCACGGGATTCGCTGATCCTCGTGAAGCCGAAGCTGGCCCGCTCGCGGCCGAGGAAGATGTTGTCCGCCACGGAAAGCCCTGGCACCAGGTCGAGTTCCTGGTACATGGTGGCGATGCCGAGCTTCAGCGCGGCGACCGGCGAGGGCAACGTGACCGGCTCGCCCTGCCAGAAGATCTCGCCACCGTCGGGACGGTGCGCCCCGGCGAGCGTTTTGATCAGCGTGGACTTGCCCGCGCCGTTCTGTCCGAGCAGGCAATGCACCTCACCGGGTTCGACGTCGAAGTCGACGCGAGAGAGCGCACGGACCCCCGGGAAGGTCTTCACGATCCCCCGGACCGAGAGCAAGGTCATGCCGGCGCCTCCGCTGTGTTCTCCGAAGAATCGACGAATGGGACGAGGGTCGGATCGGCGAAAAGCCGTTCTGTGGCAAGATGCGCGGCCCCGCGCAGCGCCGCGGTGGTACCCAACGGCGACGGCTCGACGCGGCAGGAGGGCTCGTGGCCGAGCGGCCGCGCGGACAGTTCGCGGCGCACCGGCTCGACCAGCCACTCACCCAGCTCGGCGAAGTACCCGCCGAGTACGACGACGTCCGGGTCGAGTACATCGACCACAGTGGACACCGCGATGCCGAGCGCGGCCCCGAGTTCCGCGACCGCCGCGACCGCGCGCTGGTCACCGCGCTGCACACGATGCTTGAGCAGCCCGACCCGGCCGTCGACGCCGAGCGCGGGGTCGTGCAGCGGGTCGCCCGGCGAGGCGGCGCCCCGCACCACCGCGTTGAGCCCGGCCTTGGTCTCCAGACAGCCGATCCGGCCGCATTGGCACTGCTCGCCGGACTGGTCGACGGTGATGTGCCCGACCTCGCCGGCGAAACCCCTGGCACCGCGCAGGATCGCGCCCCCGGAGACGAGCCCGCCGCCGACGCCCATCCCGCCGCTGAGGTAGAAGAGCTCCCGGACCCCGCGCCCGGCGCCCGCGACCGACTCGCCGACCGCCCCGAGGTTGGCCTCGTTGTCGACCCCGATGGCGTCGGCCGCGAGGCCGAGCCGGGCGGCCAGCAGATCGGCGATCTCGGCGTCACGCCAGCGCAGTGTCGGGGCGAACCGCAGCACGGCGGCGGCCGAGTCGACCAGGCCCGGGACGGAGACCGTCACCCCGACCGGCTGGTCGTCGCGCAGCACCTGACCGGCGAGAAAGGCGAGTTCGTCCATACTCCGGTGGAGGCCGAGCGCGGCGACGTCCGCGGCCTCCGACCGTTCGGCGACGACACGGCCGTCGAGGTTCGTGACGACGGCGGCGAAGCGGTCGGCCTCGACGCTCAACGCGAGCCCGTACGCGCTGGCACCGTTCAGCTCGACCAGCTGGCTGGGCCTGCCGTTGGCGCCCGCCTTGAGTCCGGCGGAGCGGACGAGACCGCGTTCGGACAGCTCGGCGATCAGCCCGGAGACGGCCCCCTTGGTGAGCCCGCAGCGCGCCGCCAGCTGAGTACGCGACAGCGGCCCCGCACGCAGCGCCCGCAGGAGCGCGGCGAGGTTCGAGGTACGTTTCCCCGCCGAGAACCCATCGGCGCCGGTCGCCGTGCGTGGGCTGACCGGGTCGAGCTGCCCGGATTCAGTCGCGGCCACACTGCCCTCACTTACGAATCGGCCGTAACAAACTTTGTTACTTAGCCAGCGAAAGTAGGGTGACTGCTGTCACTCGTCAAGGTGACAACAAGACAGAAATGCCCCCCGTCACCCGAATAGCCGTTCGGATCGGTACAGACTTTCGTACTTTTTGAGCAAAAGTCTGTACGATCTTGACGTTACTAATCGGAATCAGGTGAGTGCCCAACGTGCACTGAAGGGCGCCTTTGGGTCCGTCACACAGTGCAGCCGGGAGGCACCTGCCGACCCGGCCCGGGGACGCCCCGCGTGTTATGAACGGGACTTTCATTGCAAATTTTGCAATGAAAGTCCCGTTCATAACACGCTGCGGCGCCTACCCTCAGCTACGCAGGGTGAACGCGCGGTCCGTGGCCGAGGGCCTAGCGGTGTCACTCGCGAAAGGCACCGTCGGGCCACACGATCGTCACCGGCAGCCCACGTTCACGCGCCGCCTCGATGACGTCGGCGGTCCCGCCATGACCGCCGGAGGGACCCCCGTCCCAGACCGCGATCAGGGCCTCGATCCCGCCCAGCACCCGTTCGCTGGCCGCCATGTAGGCCTCGCGGCCGGACTCGGGGAACGGCAGGGTGTCGACGACCACCGCCCGATCGAGCAGCTCGTCGAAGTCGGCCGCGTTGTCCGGCTCGACCTTCCTGGCGCGGTAGTCCTGCGCGGGAAGCACGACCTCCACCGAACCGCCGAGGTCGAGCACCGCGCGGGCGAAGAGCTGGTCGGCGCCACGAGCCAGGCAGGTCACCCCGACGAGCGGCTCGTCCGTCAGCACGGCAAGTGTCCGGTGAAGAGCATCGGCGATCAACGGCACGGTGGCCGTGGACAGATTCGAGTGCCCGGTGATCCCGATGCGGCGCAACGAAGTTCCTCTCACCTCAGCTGCTCAACGTGAACGCGCGGTCCGTAGCCGACCAGGCGGCACCGATGACACCGGCGGTGTCGCCGAGTTCGGACAGCACGATCGGCAGGTTCCCGGTCGCCAGCGGCAGCGACCGCCGGTAGACCGAGCTGCGGATCTCGGCGAGCAGCTGATGGCCGAGCTGCGCCACGCCGCCACCGATCACGACCATGCCCGGGTTCACGAAACTCACCAGCGAGGCGACCACCTGGCCGAGCCGCCGTCCGCCGTCGCGGATCAGGTTGACCGCGCCGAAGTCGCCCGACGCCGCCGCGCGGCCGACGTCCTGGGCGGTGATCGCGCCGCGGTCCGCGACGACGTCGGCGAGGTACGCCGACCGGCCGCTGCGCGCCAGCGTCAGCCCGTCGCGGGCCAGCGCGGCGCCGCCGAAGTACGCCTCGAGACAGCCTGTCTCACCGCAGGCGCAGGTCGGGCCGTAGTCGTCGAGGCGGATGTGCCCGATGTCGCCCGCGGTACCCGCGACCCCGCGGTACACCTTGCCGCCGAGCACGATCCCGCAGCCGATACCGGTACCGATCTTGACGAACACGAGGTCGTCGATGGAGCGGGCGACCCCGGCGTGCCGTTCGCCGAGGGCCATCGAGTTCACGTCGTTGTCGACGGTGACCGGGCAGCGCAGCAGCCCGCCGAGATGGTCGCGCACGGAGAACCGGTCCCAGCCGGGCATTATCGGCGGGGCGACGGCCATGCCCTCGGCGAAGCTCACCGGCCCCGGCAGGCCGATCCCGGCGGCGATCAGTTTGCCCGGCGCCTCTTCACGGATCTTCTCCGCCAGCTCCACGACCCGTTTGAGGACGGCGTGCGGCCCTTTCCGGACGTCGCAGTCCTCGACGGTGTGCACCAGCACCTCGCACGAAGCGTCGGTGAGGGCGACCCCGACCGACGTCGCGCCGACGTCCACGGAGAGCACGCGCAGGTCTCCCGCCAGCCGCACCAGCGTCGAACGCCTGCCGCCCCGGCTCGCCGACGGACCCGCCGTCTCGACGAGGCCGACCTCGGCGAGGCGCGTGACCTCCGCACCCACCCGGGCACGCGGCAGCTCCAGCCGCTCCCCCAGTTCGACCCGGGACATCGGGCCCTCGTCCCGCAGCAAGGTGAGCAACTGGGTCTGGTGCCGGGTTTCGACCATCGGATGCTCCGTGGTGGATGCCGTGCTCATTCAGCTGAGCCTACGGCGTTCCGCACGCGGTGTCCCGAAGGCCACGGCCGCGGCGCGCACCGGACAGCACGGACCCCCGGACGCGTCCGGACGGGAACAAACCCACCGGCCCGCCTTCAGTCCATTTTAGACACCCGGTGCCGGGACTCCGCGCGGGCGAGGATCCACGACGGGATCAGCACGATCGCGGTCACCCCGACGATCCACCAGTGGGTGTCCGCGATGGCCTCTGCGCTGCCCGGGGCGGCGGCGAGCCGCGCGGAGACGACCGCGGTCAGGATGGACGTCCCGAAGGACGCACCGATCCGTTGCAGCATGGCGAAGATCGGCATGGCATGCGAAATCCGTTCCCTGGCCACCAGGATCAGCCCGGCGGCGAGGGCCGGGGTCGTGGTCAGCCCGATGCCGCAGCCCCGGACGATCTGCACGGCCGAGAGCCATCCGTAGCCGTCGGATCCGGTGAGCAGCGCCAACGGCACCGTGCCGGCGATCGTGACGATCAGCCCGGCGAAGATCACCCGCGCGCCACCGATCCGGTCGGTCAGCCTGCCCGCGAGGGGCAGCGCCACCACGGTGCCGAGCGCCAGCGGCGCGGTCAGGAGGCCGGTGGCGACGAGGCTTTCGTGCCGGACGTCGAGGTAGTAGAGCGGCAGGACGATCATCGCGCCGAACAGTGCGATCCCCATGCAGAAGATCACGGCGGCGGCCGCGGCGAAGGCGCCGTCGCGGAACAGCCGCAGATCGAGCAGCGGGGCCCGCGAACGCGGCGCGGTGACGGCGAAGACGGCGAGCAGGATCGCCCCGGCGATCGCCGGGACCGGGGCGAGTTCAGCGGCGCCGTAGACGAGTAACGGCAGGCCGGACACGGTGAGGAGCAGACCGCGCAGGTCCAGCGACCGCGCCGCTTCCGGGCTTTCCCTCGGCAGCCATTTCCGGCCCAGCAGCAGGCTGAGCACCGAGATCGGCACGTTCACCAGGAACAGCGCCGACACGCCGAGTCCTTCGGTGAGCAGGCTGCCGGACAGCGTGCCGAGCACCGGTGCGAGATAGATGGGGATGCTCAGCACGGTCATCATCCGGCCGAGCCGCTTCGGCCCCGCCGCCACCGCGAACAGGATCTGCCCCGCCGGGACCAGCAGCCCGCCCGCGGCGCCTTGCAGGACACGGAAAACGATGAGCGCCTCGATCGACGTCGCCGTCGCGCAGAGCGCCGAGAACAGCGCGAACAAGCCGACGCACCCCAGCCACAGCTTGGTCGCCCCGAACCGGCGGCTCGCCCAGCCGCTCACCGGCACCATCGCGGCGAGCGCGAGCAGGTAACCGGTGGCGATCCACTGAGCGGTCCCGAGCGGTGCATGGAACTCCGCCGCGATCGTGCCGAGCGCGACGTTGACGACGGTCGACGTGAACATCGACAGGAACCCACCGAGGGTCAGGATCGCCGCCATCCCCCACAGTGCGGGCGTGATGCGCTCGTCCCCCGGACACCCGATCATCCCACCAGCCAATCTTATCAGCGTTAAGATCTTAACAGTGATAAGATTCGGTTAAGTTGTCAAGTCCGTGGCGGACGGGCGAAAGTGTGCGCATGGTCGTGAGACGGGATGGCTACGTTCGAGCCGCGCTCGAACTCCTCGACGAGGTCGGGCTCGACGGTTTGAGCCTGCGCAAACTCGGGGAGAAGCTCGGCGTGCGTGGCCCCGCGCTCTACACGCACTTCAAGAGCAAGCAGGCGCTGCTCGATCAGATGGCCGAAACCATGCTGGACGACGAACTCGCGCCGCTGGGCGATCCCGCGGCGGCCGACTGGGCCGCGTGGCTGACCCGGCGCGCCCGCACCATCCGCCGCACCCTGCTGTCCTACCGGGACGGCGCCCGCCTGCACGCCGGCTCCCGCCCCACCGAACGTTCGGCGATGACGCCGCTGATCAAACCGTTGCTGGAAGCCGGTTTCACCGAACAAGACGCGACGCACGCGATTCTCGCCATCAGCCGGTACACCCTCGGCTGCGCGATCGACGAACAGCAGCGCGCCGAGGACGACCACGACGAGGATCCGGCCGCCTCGTTCGAATACGGGCTCTCCCGCTTGATCGCCGGGCTCCGCGCCGACGTCGCCATCGCGGAGCCGCCGGACCAGGACGTCGCCTGACGGGGCTCGCGAAGCCGGTCCGTGAAGGAATTGGGACGTTGAGTGTCCCAATTCCTTCATGGACGCGGGACACGCCGGTTGCGAAGCTTGATCGGGGACATGCACCCCAGAACCCGGCACAACCCGAGTGGGGAAGATTCCGGACGTTCAACGTCCGGAATCTTCCCCACTCGAACCCCGCAGGCACCAGCGCCACCCCTCAACGCAGCCGGGAGCCCATGAAGGCACTCGCTGTGACTGGCGGCGCGCAAGTGTTACCACTAGTGAGGGGAGCGTGGAGGATTTGGGACGTTGAACGTCCCAAATCCTCCACGCTCGAACCTTGACCTCGTTCAGAGCACCGTCACCTCGAACAACCCCACCGAACCCTGCGCCCACAAGCGATAGCGCGAGAACCGCGCGGCCAGCTGGGCGTCCAGTTCCTCGAAGGAGTCTTCGAGGTTGTTCATCACGCCGTCCCCGTTGAGCGATTCCAGCGCTTTCGGCGCCAGCTTGCCGTGCTCGACACCGCGCGCGAGCACGGTGCTGCCGAAGATCCGGCCGCCGGGTTCGACGTAGGGCAGCACCTGGTCGAACACCGTCGCCTTGTGCGCCATCGAACCGGGCAGGCAGTGCAGCAGGAAGTTCAAGCCCACCGAACCGAACCGCGCCTCGCCGAGGTCGAGCGGTTCGAACACGTCACGCCGGTAGGCCTCGGGGCGATACCGCGCCAGCCGCGCGCCGGTGCGGCGCAGGGCGTCTTCGTTGAGGTCCAGCAACACGATCGACGGATCCGGGACCGGGAACCTCGCCTTGTCGAGGAAGTAGCCGGTGCCGGGACCGAGGTCGAGATGCCGCCCGTCGACGTTGCGGTCGTACAGCCGCTTCATCTGGGTGCTGGGGCAGCGCCACACCCGCGAGCACACGAATCCGAGCACCCACAGGTCATAAGCGGCGAGGATCGGCTTCCGGCTGTAGACGGCCGCGCCGGCGAGCACCTCGTCCGTGCGGGGTTCGAGCGTTCCCCCGGTCATTTGGCGCGCTCCTCGGCGTACTCCTTGGTCAGGCGGAGGTTGCCCATGCTGTTGGCGCTGAGCACCTTCCGCAGGTACCGGCGGGCGCCTTCGACGGTGGTCCCCTCCCCCAGCAGGTGCAGGCCCTCCGGCCTGATGGTGCAGGTGTGCCGCGCGCCGAGCAGGATCCCTTCCGGCGTCTCGGTGAACGTCCAGTGGCCGGTGTGCGCGTCCATCGTGGCGGGCGGTTTGATCTGTTTGTAGACGATCTTGTTGCCGCTCAGGCAGATCCGGACCGAACGGGTGGTGTGCTCCGAACCGTCCGCGGAACGCGTGTCCATGTCGAAGAACTGGACCGTCGGCGAGGGCTGCTCCAGATCGAGGGCGAGCACGTGGGGAACGCGCTCCGGCCACTTGTCCGCCTCGAACAGATAGTCGTAGCAGTCCTCCAGTCCACCGGAAACGAAAAGCGGGTCCTCGAAGGAGATGACCAGGCGGTCCAGTTCCTCCGCCCGCTCGGCCCGGTCGCGGACGGCGTCCAGGAATTCGCGGCACCCGTCCGCGATCGCCTCGTCGGCCTCCCTGCTGCCGGCGGAGACCTCCGCCCGGACCCGCAGTGCCGTCTTGCCGTACGGCTGTTCCTCGACGGTCCAGGTGGTGACGTCCGGCGCGCCGCCGACCTCGCGGACCGCGAAGACCTGCGTGCCGTCGTCGGACAGACGGCGCCGCTCACGCCAGGTCTGCACACTGTGGTCGTCGACGAGCATCCAGTGCTGGATCAGGTCGGGTTCGAGGAATTCGGCGTGCACGGCCGGTCGGTACCACTGTGGCCAGGAAGTCACGTCACAGATCAGCTGGCGGACCAGTTCGGCGGGAGCCGCCACCATCACCTGGTCTTCGACGATCGATTTCCGCACTGCTGTCTCCATTCCTCGTCGGCTGGGTGCGCCCACGATCGCGGCCCGGCTTCGAGCAGACGTCCAGCAGGGCTGGACGCCTCGCGCGCGAACGGGAATCGAAGCCGCCGGGTGATCCTCGGTGGACACCGAGGATGAGGAGACACCGTGAGCCCGTATGTCGAGGTCCAGCAGTTCTACGCGCGGCACATGCACCTGCTCGACGCCGGTGCCGCCGAGGAGTGGGCGGCCACCTTCACCGAGGACGGCACCTTCACCGGCCCCGGCGAGCCGGAACCGCTGCGCGGTCGTGCCGAATTGATCGCGACCATGAGCAAGGCCGCGGCCGAGCAGAAGGCCGCCGGCGAGCAGCGGCGGCACTGGCACGGGATGGTGGACGTCGAGGAACTGCCCGACGGGAACCTCCAGGCGACGTGCTACGCGCTGGTGTTCTCGACGTTCCAGGGCAAGGATCCCCAGCTGCGCCGGACCTGCGTCTGCCGGGACATCCTGGTGCGCGAGAACGGCGAACTGCGCGTGAAGGCGCGCTTCGTGACGCGCGACGACCTGCCCTGACCGTATCCACAAGTCCGTGAAGGCCTGGCGGATTCACATGGTGGTTGCAACACGCATTGTTTGTTGGTCTGAGAGTAGTGCTTCGAGGGCTTCGGCGGGTGTGTGCCAGCCGAGGGTCTCCCGGGGTCGTCCGTTGAGTTCGGTGGCGACGCGGGCGAGGTCGGCTGGGGTGTGCTGGGTGAGGTCGGTGCTTTTGGGGAAGTATTGGCGGAGCAGGCCGTTGGTGTTCTCGTTGGTGCCGCGTTGCCAGGGTGCGTGAGGGTCGCAGAAGTAGATGTCCAGGCCGGTGGCCAGGGTGATCTGCTGGTGGTGGGCCATTTCTTTGCCTTGGTCCCAGGTCAGGGACTTGGCCAGCAGTGGTGGCAGGGTGTGGATGATCTCGGTCATGGCGTGAGCGACGGTGGCGGCGTCGCGTCCGTGGGGCAGGTGCAGCAGCATCACGAACCGGGTCGAGCGTTCGACCAGGGTTCCGATCGCGGACTTGTTGTCCTTGCCCAGGATCAGGTCGCCTTCCCAGTGCCCGGGGACCGCGCGGTCGGCGGCCTCGGCGGGCCGGGCGGAGATGTTGACCATGTCCTTGAGCCCGCCGGGGGTGCGTTCCCGGCGGGCCTGGGCCTGACGGCGTGGCATCCGCAGTGCCCGCCCGGTCCGCAACGCGGCGGTCAGTTCGCGGCGCAGCGCACCCTTTCCCTGGACATACAAGGATTGGTAGATCGTTTCGTGTGACACCCGCATCTCCGGCCGGTCGGGGAACTCCAGCACCAGTCTCCGGGAGATCTGACGCGGGGACCATTTCCGGTCCAGTCCGGCCTGCACCACCTGGCGCAACGAGGCGTCCGCGGCCAGTTTCGCGACCTTCGGGCGTTTCGCGCGTTCCTCAGCCGCGTGCTGGGCACTGACCGCCCGATAGGCACCGGAGGTGCCGGTGTTACGGGCCAGCTCGCGTGACACCGTCGAGGCCGGGCGGCCGATCACCCGCCCGATCGCGCGAGGCCCCTGCCCCGCCGCGGTCAGGCAGGCGATCTCTTCCCGCTCGGCCAGGCTTAACCGGACCGGACCAGGCCGGGTGGGTGCGTTACCGATCACCCCGCCAGCCTGCCGGAACAACCGCACCCCCGTCGTCGGGGACAAGCCCACCGCCCGGGCCGCCGGCTTCGCCGCCACCCCGGCCCGGACCCGATCCCAAAACGCCACCCGCACCGACCGCGGCAACCACCGATGAACCCGCACCACCACAACCCCGCCCTCCATCAGACGGTGTTGCAACAACCCCATGACTCCGAGAGGCCTTCACGGACTTCAGCCCAGGGAGGCGAGCAGGGCGGTCCAGGTGGAGAGTGTGGCGGTGGCGGTGGTCGGCAGGGCGCTGAGCACCCGGTGGCCACCACGGCGGACCCGCGAATGTCGCAGGGCCAGCAGGGAAAGCCCGCGCGGACCCAGGTCCACCAGGGTCCGCGCGCCGCCGTCGAGCAGACTGTCCAAAGCGGACCGGAAAAGTACCGGGGCGGCCAGCTGTCCGGCCCAAAACTCCGGGCTCACGGCCTCGTCGGCGGTCACCGGCGAACCTGTTCTCGTGGAATACACCGGGATCGACGGCGGACGCAGGTCCGCGGCGGTGAACCCGGCTTCGAATCGGGTCGCCGCCTCGGCCACGGCCGGGGAATGGAACGGTTGCCGGGCCGCGACGCGCTGGTGGACCAGGCCCGCCCCGGTGAGCCGGGCGGCCACCTCGGCGAGCGGCCCCGCCGGACCGGCCAGCACTGTCTGCGCGGGAGCGTTGTACGCGCCGATCACCACCTCACCGGTCAGGTACGGCGTGAGGGCTTCGGGCCGGGCCGCGACGGCGAGAAGTCCTCCGGCGGGCACGTCGGCCAGTACGCGGCTCCGGCAGGCCAGGATCCGCGCCGCGTGCGGCAGGTCGAAGACCCCCGCGAGCGCGGCGGCGGCCAGCTCACCGATGCTGTGTCCCAGCAACGCGGTGGGCACGACGCCGCGCGCGATGAGTGTCCGGCCGAGCGCGTACCCGACGGCGAACAACAACGGCTGCGCTCTCGACGCGTCTTCCAGCGGTACCAACGGTTCCGTACTGAGCCAGTCCCAGCGCAGGGCCGCGCCCTCGGCGCCGAGCAGGTCGAACAGTTCGTCCAGCACGGCGGTGAACACGGGTTCCTCACCGTACAGCTCCACGGCCATGCCCTGGTGCTGAGCGCCCTGACCGGGCAACAGGAAGGCGATGTCGGACACGACGTCCTCTCGGCAAGGTGCCCGCCGGCCACTCGGGACCGGCGGGCACGACCCGCTATTCCGGAACGGTACAGGCGAACAGATGGAGATAGGAGTTCACCGGGCGCACCTCGTCGAGGCGCAGCCCCGACCGGCGGACGAGGTCCGCGAGCCCGTCCCTGGTGTGCTTGCGGCCGCCGACGTTCAGCAGCAGCAACAGATCCATCGCCGTGGTGAACTTCAGTTCCGGGCTGCCGTCGAGCAGGTTCTCCAGCACGAACACCCGTGCCCCCGGACGGCCCTCGGCGATCCCGCGCAGCGTGGCGATGGTGCTTTCGTCATCCCATTCGAGGATGTTCTTCAGCACGTACACGTCCGCGTCCGCGGCGACGCCGTGGCGGCAGTCACCGGGCACGAGCGCGGTCCGGGAGGCCAGTGGCCCCTCGCCGACGAGGCGGGGATCGGCGTTGGCGACGACCTCCGGCAGGTCGAACAGCACACCGCGGAGACCGGGGTGGCGTTCGAGCAGCGTCGCCAGGACATGCCCCTGGCCACCGGCGATGTCGGCGACCACTTCGGCGCCGGAGAGGTCCAGCTCGTCCGCGATGGCGATCGCGGAAAGCCTGCTCGACTGCGTCATCGCGCGGTCGAAGATCTCCGCCGACTCCGGGGCTTCGGCGTGGAGGTAGCCGAAGAAGTCCTTGCCGTGCAAGCCTTCGAAGACCGGCTCGCCGGTGCGGACGGCCTCGTCGAGGTGCGGCCACAGCGTCCACGTCCACGGCTCGGTCGCCCAGAGGGCGCTGTACTTCAGGCTGCGGGGCGCGTCTTCGCGCAGCAGCTTCGACATGTCCGTGTGCACGAAGCCGTCGTCCGGCGCCTCGGCGAAGATGCCGTTGCTGGCCAGCGCTCGCAGCAGCCGTCGCAGCGCCCCGGTGTCCACGCCCAGCCGATCGGCCACTGTGGACACCGGCTCGGCTTCGTCGCCGATGGCGTCCGCGAGCCCGAGCCGGGCCGCCGCGCGGACGGCGGCCGCGCAGGCGGCGCTCAGGAACAGCTCCCGGAAGCGCCGCACCGAACGCGGCAGGGCCGTCGCGCTCACCGGGTCACCTCGGCGGCGTCGTGCCCGGAAACCTGTTCGTAGGTGGCGAATTCCACGGTGGCGTGCTTCAGCAGCTCACCGAGCGGCTCGCGGAATCCCGGCTGCCCGGTGGCCTGCTTGTGCAGGTCCGCATTCTCCCATTCGGCGATTTCCACGTATTCGAGGGGGTTCTTCGAGTTCCGGTACAGCCGGTGGGTCCGGAAACCGGGCTGGGCCGCCATATGCTCGGAGATCCGGCCGATGATCCGCTGGTAGTCCGCCAGGTCACCGGTCACGGTCATCCGGTCGATGAAGATGAACACGCTAGCTCCTTGTCTTCGCCATCAACTGTTCTCGCAGATCACGCCGCTGCACCTTGCCCGTCGGCGACCGGTGGACCGAGTCGGCGAAATGGACTCCGTGCAGGTGTTCGTAGTAGGGCAGCCGGGTGTTGACGAAGGTCGCCAGTTCCCCGGCCGTGGCCGGTTCGGCCGAGGGGACGACGACGGCGTGCGCGACCGCCCCGCTGAATTCGTGGGGCAGGTCGAGGACGACGCAGTCGGCGACCCCGGGATGCCGGAGCAGCACCTTCTCGATCTCGCTGGGGGTCACCAGCCAGTTGTCGCATTTGAAGACGTCCTTGATCCGGTCCACGACGAACAGGTAGCCGTCCTCGTCGTGATGGCCGACGTCGCCGGTGGCGAGCCAGCCGCCGGGCAGATCCTCGGCCGCGTCCCGGCCGAGGTAGCCGAGCATCAGCTGCGGGCCGCGGACCTGGATCTCCCCGTTCGCGCCCGGTCCGAGCGGCACCCCGGTGTCGAGGTCGACGACGCGGGCGAACGTGCCGGGGACGGGCGGGCCGGACGAGCCCGTCTTGGGCCGGTCGAGACTGCCGAGGTGGGTCGACGGCGCCGTCTCGGCCAGTCCGAAACCCTGGACGACCGGCACGCCGAACGCGGCGGACAGGGTGTCCGTCGCGGACGGCGGCATCGCCGAACCGCCGGAGAGGATCGCCTGGAGCGACGGCACCCGCAGCGTGGGCAGCTCCGGCCGGGCGGCCAGCCTGGCCAGCCGCACGGGCAGGCTGTAGAAATGCGTCCCGCCTTCGGCCCGCGCCGTCGCGATCGCCCCGAGGAGATCGTCTCCGGGGCACAGCACGTGCCGGGCCGCGACGGTGACCCCGATCGTCAGGTGCATCAGGTGAAAGGTCGGCAAGTGGTTCACCAGTACCGAATCCGCCGACAACCGGTGGCACCACGCGGTCTGCGCCGCGTTGACGGTGAGGTTCCGGTGGCTGAGCCGCACCGCCTTGGCCGGCCCGGTGGTGCCGCTGGTGAACTGCAGGCAAGCGAGATCGTCCGGCCCGGCGGCGGGTTCCGGCAGCACGGTCTCGGGGGCCGCGGCCATCAGATCGTCCATTGAGGACAGACCGGTCACCGCGCCGTCGCCGAGCAGGAAGATGTTCTCCAGCGCGGGCAACCGATCGCGGACCACCGCGAGCACCCGGTGCTGGCCTTCGGTGACGAACGCCGTCCTCGCCGCGCAAAGCGCCAGCACGTGCGCGAGCGCCTCTTCCCGCAGCAGCGGATTGACGAGCGCGCTCACCGCCCCCGCCTTGGCGATCCCGAAGAACCCGATGGCGAACCGCCGGTCGAGTGCCATCGGCAGGGCCACGACGTCACCCCGTCCGATCCCCATCGCCCGCAGTGCCAGCGCGAACCGGGTCGAGGCCCGGTCGAGTTCGGCGTAGGTGAGCGAGGCGACCGCGAGCCTGCCGGGCGCGGTGCCCACCGCCCGTTCGAGCAGCTGCTCGACCCGCGGCCCGCCGGGCAGCGCGCCCAGTACCGCGAGCGGCGGACCCGCCACCACCCCGTGCTCCTCTTCCGGCATCGAGTCGGCTCCTTTCCGGACTTGGTCGGATCGACGGTGCGGCAAGGCGTTCGGCCGCGGTTCGAGTGACCGCCGAGCCGCTGCTCGAACGAGCGGCGTCCGGGAATCGAAGCCGGCCTTGGACTCTCCCGTGGTTGCCCGGAGAAGGAGTGAACCGCTGATGGAGCAGATCCCAGACGTCCTCGTGGCCGGTGCGGGACCGGTCGGCCTCACCGCCGCGCTCGAACTCACCCGGCGCGGGGTGCGGGTCCGCGTGGTCGACCGCGCCGACGGCCCCGCGGTGACCAGCCGCGCGACCGCCACCCACGCCCGCACCCTCGAGATCTACGAACAGATGGGCCTGGCCGGGGAGATCCTCGGCCGAGGTCAGCGTGTCGACGGTTTCACCATGCACCGCAACGGCCGCGCGATGATCCGGTTCGGCAGCGGGTACGACCACCTGCCCACCCGGTACCCCTTCACCCTGCAGATCGACCAGGTCCTCACCGAGGAGGTGCTCCGGACCGCGCTGGCCGGGCACGGCGTCGAAGTCGAATGGGGGGTCGAACTGACCCGCTTGGAACAGGACGCGAACGAGGTGACCGGTTGGCTGCGGCACGCCTCCGGCCGGGAAGAGCGCTGTGTCGTCCCGTGGCTGATCGGGGCCGACGGCGGGCACAGCACGGTCCGCCGCGCCCTCGGGCTGAAACTGGCGGGCGAGTCGACGGAGACGTGGCTGATCGCCGACGCCGTCCTCGACGCCGACCTGCCGCGCGACAGCCTGCACTGGATCCACGGCGACGACGGCACGGTGCTGATGGTGCCGTTCCCCGCTCCCGGCAAGTGGCGGCTGGTCGACACCGCCGACACCGCCCAGTCCGCCGACCCCCGCCAGGTCGCCGAACGGTTCCGGGCCAAGATCACCCGCGCGCTCGGCCGCGAGGTCCGCGTGGAGCCGCCCACGTGGGTTTCGGTGTTCACCATCCAGCAGCGCATGATCGACCGGATGCGCGAGGGCCGGTGCTTCGTCGCGGGGGACGCGGCGCATGTGCACAGCCCGGCGTCGGGACAGGGCATGAACACCGGTGTCCAGGACGCGTACAACCTCGCGTGGAAGCTCGCCGACGTCATCCGCGGGCACGCGAGCGAGGAACTGCTGGACAGCTACCAGCACGAGCGGGCGCCGGTCGGCGAGACGCTGTTGCGCACCACCCGCACCGCGACCGCGCTGATCGCCCTGCGCAACGCCGTGGCCCCGGTCGCCCTGCCGCTCGGCTTGGGGTTCCTGAACCTGGTGAAGCCGCTGAAGCGGCGCGTCGAACGCAAGATCATGACCACCATGTCCGGGCTGGCGCTGGATTACGCCGGCAGCCCGCTCAGCCTGGCCGCCGGGGACGGGACCGGGCTGCGGCCGGGCCACCGCGTCGCCTGGTCCGAGCGGGAGGCCGCCGCGCATCCCGGCTGGCGCGCGCTCGGCGCGGAACTCACCGACCCCCGGTGGACGCTGCTGGCCGACGCCGGGCAGGACTCGGCCGTGGCCGCGGTGCTCGACGACGTCATCGACGGGCACGGGGTGGGCGTCTCGGTCCGCACGCTGTCGGCGGCGCCGGTCCCGGTCTGCCGGGCGAAACCGCTCACCGACCCCGGCCGCGCGGTGCGGACCACGGTCGGGATCCCCGCCGGCGGATTCGCGCTGATCAGGCCGGACGGCCATCTGGCGGCCAAGGGTTCGGTGACCGCGGAGCTGACCACCGTCCTGCGCGACGTCGGCCTGCGGCAGGCGAAAGCCATCCGGACCGAGGAGGTCTGACGTGCGGATCATCGACCTCTCGACGCCCGTCGACGCGAAGGTCTGGGAACCGAACCCCGTCGTGCACGAGGTGCTTTCCCCGGCCGAAGGCGCCGTGCACATGGCCGAAGGCATGCGGGACAACCACGGGCTCGACTTCGATCCGGCCGTGCTGCCCGACGGCGAGTTGCTCAGCCTCGACACGATGACGCTGACCACGCACACCGGCACCCACGTGGACGCGCCGTCGCACTACGGCACGAAGACGTCGTACGGGACACCGCGCCACATCGACGAACTACCGCTCGAATGGTTCATCGGGCCGGGGGTGCTGCTCGATATCAGCGACGCGGGCACCGGCACGGTCGACGCCGCCCGCCTGCGCCGCGCCTGTGCGGACATCGGGCACACCCCGGGTCCCGGCGAGATCGTGCTGCTGCGTACCGGTGCGGACGTCCGGTCCGGTACCCCGGCCTACTTCACCGATTTCACCGGGCTCGACCGGTCGGCCACGGCGTTCCTGCTCGACCTGGGCGTGCGGGTGATCGGCACCGACGCGTTCAGCCTCGACGCGCCGTTCGGCCACATGATCCGCGAGTACCAGCGGACCGGGGACGACGGCGTGCTGTGGCCGGCGCATTTCCTCGGCAGGGAACGCGAGTACTGCCAGATCGAGCGGCTGGCCAACCTGGCCGCGCTGCCCGCGCCGACCGGGTTCACCGTCAGCTGCCTGCCGGTGAAGCTCGCGGGCGCGGGTGCGGGCTGGGCACGCGCGGTCGCACTCGTCGACGCGGACTGAGGGGGCGGCGGGGCATTCCCGGATGCCCCGCCGCCGGGCCTCACGAGGGGTACCCCGGGGTTGAGGCGGACTGTTCCCCCGGACGGATGCGGACCCGTCGAGGAGCCCGTTTTCCCTGCCACTTAAGGCGATTTCGCTTCCGGAAGCGCGGTTGAGGCGGGTAGCAAGGAGCCATGATCTTCACCTTGCTGGGACCGCTCGAGGTCCACTTCGACGGAGAACTCGACCTGCCTTCGGCCACCAAGATCCGGTGGACACTGGCCCAATTGCTGCTGCGGGCGAACCAGGTCGTCGACCGGTCCGCCATCATCGACGAACTGTGGGGTGAACAGCCGCCGCGCAGCGCGCTCACCACCGCGCAGACCTACATCTACCAGCTCCGAAAACGGTACCGGTCAAGGTTTTCCGGTCCGTTCATCACCACCCGCGCCCCCGGCTACGTACTGCACGCCGACCCGTCGGAGATCGACACGTTCGTCTTCGAGAAGCTGACCGAGGAAGGCGGGGCCGCGCTGGTCGCCGGTGACGCGGTGCGGGCCGCCGACCGGCTCCGCGCGGCTCTGGCCCTGTGGCGCGGCCCGGTGCTTTCGGACATCCCGGCCGGCCCGGTGCTCACGCCCTACATCACCCATCTCGACGAGATCAGGATGCGCGCGCTGCGCATGCGGACGCTCGCCGACGCGCATCTGGGGCGTTATCGCGAACTGATCCCGGAGCTGCGCTTCCTGACCCACGCGCATCCGTACGACGAATGGCTGCACGAACAGCTCATCGTGGCCCTGCACGCCGTCGGGCGGCGGGCGGACGCGCTCGAGACCTACCAGCGCCTGCAGCGCACTCTCGACCGCGAGCTGGGCATCGAACCCTCACAGCCCCTGCACCAGCTGCATCACGACGTGCTGGTCGGCGTCGCACGCCCGCGTTCGGCCGAGCACCTGCTCCAGTCCCTGCCGTGACCCCGCGCGGCGCCTGCGGGGTTCAAGTGTGGAGGATTTGGGACGGTGAACGTCCCAAATCCTCCACGCTCGGGGGTCCAAGCTTCGCAACCAGGCGCCTGACCTGCAGGGGCTGAAGGGCGCTTTCCCCGCGTCGCATGTGGGGAAAGCGCCCTTCACCGCGTCACATGCGGGGAAAGTTCCCTTCGGCTCAGGGGCGGGTGAGGACCATCGCGCTCTGGAAACCGCCGAAGCCGCTCGACACGCTCAACACCGCGTTCGTCCGCTGCTCGCGCGCGGTCACCGGCACGTAGTCGAGATCGAGTTCGGGATCGGGCTCGGTCAGGTTGGCCGTCGGCGGGATCACCGAATGCTCGATGGCGAGCGCGCAGGCGACCACCTCCAGCGCGCAGACGGCGCCGAGCGAATGCCCGATCATGGACTTGATCGAACTGACCGGCACGCGGTACGCGTGCGGTCCGAGACTCCGTTTGTACGCCGCCGTTTCGTGCAGATCGTTCTGTTTGGTCGCGGAACCGTGCGCGTTGACGTAGTCGAGGGCGGCCGGGTCGAGCCGCGCCATGTCCAGGGCCGAAGTGATCGCGTCGGCGAGTTCCACGCCGTCGGGCCGGAGACCGGTCATCGAATAGGCGTTGCTGCGGGACGCGTGCCCGGCGATCTCGGCGTAGATGTGCGCACCGCGGCGCCGGGCGTGCTCGTACTCCTCCAGTACGAGCAGGGCCGCCCCCTCGGCGAGGGCGAACCCGTTGCGGGTGCGGTCGAACGGCCGGGACGCGGTCGCCGGATCGTCGTTGCGCGGCGTGGTGGCCTTGATCGCGTCGAAACAGGCCACGGTGATCGGGGAGATCGCCGCGTCGGAGGCGCCGGCGACCATGACGTCGGCCGCGCCGTCGGCGATCAGGTCACTCGCGTGGATCAGGACGTCGATCCCCGAGGTGCAGCCGGTGGAGACGATGCCGACCGGACCCTGCGCGTCGGTCTCCCAAGCGATCTCCTTCGCCATCGAGGACGGCACGAAGTAGTCGTACAGATAGGGCGCGCCGTGCCGGTCGTCGACCAGCCAGCCGCTCCCCTCGTCGCTGACGATCGCGTACTCCCGGTCGAGGCTGATCGTCATCCCGCACGCGGTACCGACCATCACGCCGGTGCGTTCGGGCGTCACCGCGCCGTCGAGCCCGCTGTCGGCCAGCGCCTCACGCGCGGCGACGACGGCGAACTGCGTCGTCCGGTCCCACGCCCGGATCTGGCGACGGCTCAGTCCGGCCGCCACCGGGTCGAAGTCGCATTCCGCGGCCACCCTCGACCGGAACGGGCCGGCGTCGAACAGGGAAATGGTCCTGGTGGCCGTTCTTCCGGCGGTCAGGAGATCCCAGTAGTTCCGGGTGCCGATCCCGCCCGGGGCCACCACCCCGATCCCGGTCACCACCACTCGTCGCGCTCGCCGCATCCGCCACCTCTCTCTGCCGCTGGTACCGGCCGAGGATGCGCGCCCGCGCTCGTACGGGCTTCGACTCGCCTTGGACGCGGCGCGCTCGACGGCCGCACGAACCGGCGCTGTCACGGTGAACGCCGTCCACGGCGTGGTTCCCACCGCGCCGGCCAGCGGAAAGGTGCTTCCATGCCCGAAGAAACCACGACCGCCGTGGCTCGTGCCCGAGCGGTGATCGAGCTGAACACCGCCTATTTCCGGGCGAAGGCGATGCAGAGCGCCGTGGAACTCGGCGTGTTCGAACTGCTCGCCGAAGCCCCGGCCACCGCCGAATCCGTCAGTCTCGCGCTCGGCGTGAAACACCGGCTGTTCCCGGAATTCCTGGACGTCCTGTGTGAACTCGGCCTGCTCGACAAGGACGGCACCGGCTACCGCAACAGTGACCTGGCCTCGGAGTTCCTCGTCCCCGGCGCCCCGACGTATCTGGGCGGCACCGCCAAACAGCACGCGAACATGCACTACCACGCGTGGGGCAAACTCACCGAAGCGCTGCGGGAGGGCAAGGCGACGTCCCCGGTGGCGGGTCTCGGCCCCGCCGCCTACCCGACGGTGTACCAGGATCTCGACAAGGCCCGGCACGTGATGGCGCATATGGACGCGCACAACGGATTCACCGGCGACGAGCTGGCCCGTGAGATCGACTGGAGCCGCTATGGCAGCTTCGCCGACATCGGCGGCGCACGGGGCAACGTCGCGGCGCGGATCGCGCTCGCCCACCCGCATCTGACCGGCGAGGTCTTCGACCTGCCGGGACTGGCGCCGCTGGCGGACGAACTACTCAAGGATCTCGGCGTCGCCGACCGGGTGAAGTTCACCGGCGGCGACTTCTTCACCCAGCTGATGCCCGCGGTGGACGTCCTGATCCTGGGCCACGTCCTCGCCGACTGGCCCACCGAATCGCGGCTCGACCTGATCGACCGCGCGTACGCGGCACTCCCGCCCGGCGGGACGATCGTCGTCTACGACGCGATGATCGACCGCGCCGACGAGCGGCTCGACACGTTGCTGCAGCGCATCAACAGCGCGATCATCCGCGACGACAACTCGCAGTACAGCGTCGAGGATTGCCGGGAATGGCTGGCCGCGGCCGGTTTCCGGAACGAACGGGCCTTCCGGACCGACACCATCACGCGCGACCACTTCGTGATCGCGGTCAAACCGAACTGAGGGAGCGAAGTGGACTACGACGTCCTGGTGGTCGGCGGCGGGCCGACCGGAATGATGCTCGCCGCCGAACTGCGGCTGGCCGGGGTCCGCCCGCTGGTCGTCGAACGACTGGCACGGCCCTACCCGTTCTCGAAGGCGCTGGGCATCCACGCCCGCAGCATCGAACTCCTCGAACTGCGCGGCATCCACGACCGGTTCCTGGAGGGCGCCCCGCTGCTTTCGGGCGGGCACTTCGCCAGTCTGCCGGTCGGGCTGAACTACAAATCGCTGGAAACCCGGCATCCCTATGGCCTGTACCAGAAACAGGTCGACACGGAACGCCTCCTCACCGCACGCGCCGAGGAACTGGGCACCGAGATCCGGCGCGGGCACGAACTCACCGCGCTGGCGCAGGACGAGGACGGCGTCACGGCCACCATCACCGGACCCGACGGGGAATACCGGGTGCGGGCGGGCTACGTCGTCGGCTGCGACGGTGGCCGCAGCCGGACCCGCAAACTGGCCGGGATCCCTTTCCCCGGACAGGAACCGGGGCTGGCCGTACTCATGGCCGACTGCGAGTTCTCGGGCGAGCTGCCCGAGGGCGAAGGCATGGGACCGTTGCGCCCGTACGGCGTCATCCGGCGCGATCTGCGGGCGTGGTTCTCGGCGGTGCCGCTGTTCGAACCCGGCGTCTACCGCGCCATGGTGTTCCGCTACGACCACGTCTGGCCGGATCGCGATCAGCCGGTGACCGAGGAGGAGATGCGCGCGGCGATCACCGAACTCGTCGGCCACGACTGCGGCCTGACCGGGATCCAGTGGCTCACGCGCCTGACCGACGTCTCCCGCCAGGCCGAGCGGTACCGGGAGGGCCGGGTCCTGCTCGCGGGCGACGCCGCCCACGTGCATTTCCCGTCGGGCGGGCCGGGGCTCAACATGGGCCTGCAGGACGCGATGAACCTCGGCTGGAAACTCGCGGCGGTGGTGAACGGCTGGGGCGACGGCGCGCTGCTCGACAGCTACCACACCGAGCGGCATCCGGTGGGGCGCACGGTGTTGCGCAACACCCGGACCCAGTGCGCGCTGTTCGATCCCGATCCCCGGCTGGACGCCGTCCGGGAGACCTTCACCGATCTGCTGCGCATCGACCAGGTCAACCGCTACTTCACCGGCCTCGGCTCGGCACTCGACGTGCGGTACGACCTGCCCGGCGAGCATCCCCTCACCGGGGCGCGTATGCCCGATCTGGACGTGTGGACCCCGGACGGCGTCCGGCGGCTCAGCGAGTACTTCCACGACGGCCTCGGCGTGCTGACCGGGGCCTCCGCGGAGAAATGGAAGGACCGGGTGGCGGTCGTCGAAGGAGAGGTCGAGGGGCCGGCGATGCTCGTCCGGCCGGACGGATACGTCTGCTGGGCAGGCGATCCCGTCGAGGACGGAGTGGGCCTCGACGCGGCTCTCCGGACCTGGTTCGGACCGCCGTTGTAAGGCTGCGGCAGTGCTGGGGCTCGTGAGTGGTAATGACGGTTAGAACCGTCATTACCACTCACGAGACCCGCACCACCCACCCTCGAAACCGGATGGGCACCGTGGGCGGTATGACGGAAACCCCACTCCCCCAGCAGGTCGTCGATCCGGAGACCTTCCGGTCGATCATGAGCGCGTTCCCCTCCGGCGTCACCGTGGTGACCACTTTGGACAGTGCGGGCGCGCCCGTCGGCGTCACGTGCAGTGCCGCCTGCAGTGTTTCGCAGGAGCCTCCGCTGTTGCTGGTCTGCCTGCACCGCGCCAGTTCCGTACTCGCCGCACTGGTCGAACGCGGCGGGTTCGTGGTCAACTTCCTCCGCGACAACAGCGCGGAGACCTCCGCGTTGTTCGCCTCCCGCACCGGCGACCGGTTCGCCTCCGTGCCCTGGGAGGCCCAGCCGCGCTCGGGACTTCCCTGGTTGCCGTGGGACACCGTCGCGCACGCCGAATGCCAGGTCGTCCAGACGGTGGAGGCGGGCGATCACGTCGTGGTGCTCGGCGCGATCACGCAGGGCGCGGCGCACGAGGCGCGGGGCCCGCTCTTGTACTGGCGACGCCGCTACGGCACCTGGCCCGCCGAAGAGGACACGATGGCGGTGGCGCTCACCCATGCCACCGAAGGCTGAGCACTGGCGGTACGGGAAGCTGACGTACTCACCGAACCCTAACTTGCAGACCGTGCAAAGTTGGCATACTGTGCAATCCATGTCCCGCAGGGAACGTCATCGCGCCCGGAAACGGCACGAGATCAAGATGGCCGCCGTCCGGCTCGCGCTGGCGAGCGGTCCCGGCGAGGTGACGGTCGACGCCATCAGCACGGCGGCCGACATCGCCCCGCGGACCTTCTTCAACTACTTCTCCAGCAAGGAAGAAGCGTTGACGCCGGACAGCAATTGGACGGCGCAGGAACTGCTGGACCTGTTCAACGCCCAGCCCGCGGACGAATCGCCGTTGCGGTCGTTGCGGGGCGTGGCGAGGCAGATCGCCGATTCGTACGCGCCGTCGCCGGAGGAACTCGAACTCTGGCAACGGCATCCGGAACTGCTCACCCTGGCTCAACCCGAAGACGAAGAAGAGATCTTCCCGGCCTTGATCGACGCCGTCACCGAGCGGCTCGGCGACGACTCCCCGCATCCGATCTACCCGAGCCTGCTCGTGACGTCGGTGTTCGGCGCGATGCACTGCGCGGCACGGGCTTCGTGGTCGGTTCCGGGCAAGACCGTCGAAGACCTCGTCGACGAAGCACTGGACCTGCTCGAGCGCGGTCTCTGAGCTCCACCGCACTTTCCGGCCCTTCGCACGGAGGGCCGGCGCCCGACCATGCCCTCATCCATCGGAAGGCACCGCAATGGCCACAGAGCAAGAAGCGCAGCCGGGCAGACTCCAGGGAGGTCAGCTCCGCGTCATCGTCGTCTCGATCATGGTGTGCATGGTCCTCAGCGCGCTGGACCTGACGATCGTGTCGACGGCGGCGCCGAAGATCGTCGGCGAACTCGACGGCCTTCCCTACCTTTCCTGGCTCTTCAACACCTATGTGATCGTCGCGGGCGTCACCACCCCGTTGTACGGCAAGCTTTCCGACATGTTCGGCACGCGACGGCTGTACCTGTTCGCGCTGAGCACCTTCCTCCTCGGTTCCGCGCTCAGCGGACTGGCCCAGACCATGTTCCAGCTCGTGGCTTTCCGTGCCGTGCAAGGGATCGGCGCCGGCGGGTTGACGGTGCTGACGATCACGGTGATCGCGGAGGTCGTCCCGCCCGCCGACCGCGGCAAGTACATGGGCATGTTCGGCAGTGTGCTCGGTGTCGGCGCGATCGCCGGACCGCTGCTGGGCGGCCTGCTCACCGACGCGCTGTCCTGGCGCTGGATCTTCTACATCAACCTGCCGCTCGGCCTGATCGCGCTGGTGGCGATCTTCCGCGCGCTCAAGCTGCCGCCCAAGCGGTCCGACCGGCCGATCGACTTCCTCGGTTTCGCCCTGCTGGCCGGCCTGGTCGTGGCGATCACGCTGGTCACCTCGTGGGGCGGCGGCGAGTACGCCTGGGGCTCCTCCACCATCCTGCTGCTCATCGGCGCGTCCGCGGTCCTGCTGGTGCTGTTCGTGGCGAGGCAGCTGACGGCGCCGGAACCGATCATGCCGCCGCGGATGTTCAAGGTCTCGTCGGTCACGCTCGCCTGCCTGGCCAACGTCTTCGTGCACACCTGGGCCACCGTCGTCCCGGCCTTCGTGCCGCTGTTCGTCCAGCTGGCCATGGGGCGCACCGCGACGAACACCGCGTTGCTGCAGCTGCCGAACATCCTCGCCCTGATGGTGGTTTCGACGGTCAGCGGCAACCTGATCACCAAGTGGCGGCGGTACAAATGGGCCCCGGTGCTCGGCACCGCGCTCGGCGTCGTTTCGCTCCTGCTGTTCGCCAGCATGACCCCGGACACCAGCCAATTCCTGCTGATGGCGTACATGGCGCTGTTCGGCATCGCGATCGGGCTGTGCATGCAGCCGCTGCTGGTGGCGATCCAGGTGACCGCGCCAGAGGCCGACATGGGCGCCGCGGTCGCGGCCGGGACGTTCTCCCAGCGGATCGGCGGCGCGGTCGGCTTCGCCGTGATGGCCGCGCTCTTCTCGGGCTGGCTCGGCTCACGGCTGGCCACGGTGGGGCTGACCGAGAAGACCGCCTCGGCGGATTCGCTCGGCTCACTGTCGCCGCAGACCCAGACGCTGGTGCACCAGGCCTACGCGGACGCGATCTCCGAGGTCTTCCTCTGGACCGTGCCGGTGGTCGCCGCCGGCCTCCTGATCAGCTTGCTGCTGAAGAACATCAAGGTCGACGAGGACGTCGAGATCGACGTCTGAGCCCTGACCCGTGTCCCTCCTGTGTGTACAGTCCACAGAGGACACCCATGAAGAAGGCCGCCTTGCCGGATCCCCCACCGGCAAGGCGGCCTTCCTTTCGGCTCAGGCGGTTCCGAACCAGGCCGTCAGCGCCTCGGCGAGGCCCTGGTCGCCGTCACCCTCCTCCGCCGCCCACGCCACGTACCCGTCCGGGCGGATCAGGATCGCGGCGGGGCCTGCCCCCTCAGCCGCCTTGTGCTCGACCCGCTCGACCCGGTCCGCCCAGCCGTCCGGCAACGGGAACCGCCCGGTCAGATCGAGCAGCACCGGCCTCGCCGAACGCAGCAGTTCGGCCACCCGCACCCCGCCGTCCAGCGCCACCGGCGGGACGAGCCCGCCCACCAGGCGATGCGCGCCCTCGGGCGCCGGATACCGCGCGTCGAGGCCGGTGAGCAGCCGCGAAAGGTGCAGGTTCACCTCCTCGATCGCGAGCAGTTCGCGGAACAGTTCCCGCACCGGGTCGATGGTCTCGGCCGGGTCCATCAGCGCCAGCTGCGCCCTGGTCTCCAGGATGACGCGCTCCGCCGCGGGACGGCGTTCCCGGTCGTAGGTGTCCAGCAGGTCCTCCCCCGCCGTGCCGGTCAGCCGCGCGCCCAGCTTCCAGCCGAGGTTCATCGCGTCCTGCAGGCCGAGGTTGAGTCCCTGCGCGCCGATCGGGAAATGGACGTGCGCCGCGTCGCCGGCGAGGAACACCCGTCCCTTCCGGTAGGAGTCCGCCAGCCGCGAAGCGTCGGTGAACCGGGCCAGCCACGTCGGCTCGCTCATCCCGATGTCGCGGCCGGTCACGCGGCGCACCGCGGCACGCAGTTCCTCCAGCGTCACCGGGACGTCCCTGCCGGGCACCTCACGGCCGAATTCGCAGGTGAACACCCGGATGCCCTCGCCGGGCATGCCGACGGCCATGACCAGCCCGTCCGGCGTGCGTACCGTGCCGGGGATCCCGGACGGGAACTCGTCCGGCGCGTCGAGCGTGACATCGCCGAGCAACGCGGAGACCTGGCCCGCGCGGCCGGGGAACCCGATACCGGCGAGTTTGCGCACGGTGCTGCGCCCGCCGTCGCAGCCGACCAGGTATCCGGCGGTGAGCTCGTAGTCGCCGTCCGGGCCGCTCACCGCGATCCGGACGCCCGCGTCGTCCTGGTCGAGCCCGGTGATCTCGTGCCCGCGCCGGATCTCCGCGCCGAGACCGCGGGCGTGTTCTTCGAGGTAGTCCTCGGTCCGGGCCTGCGGGATGCCGAGAGTGAACGGATGCTCGCTGTCGAGCCGGTCGAGGTCCAGCAGCGGTGGGCGGATGGCGGCGAAATGCGTTTTCGGGATCTTGATCGCCGTGGCCTCGAAGCGGCCGAGGAGACCACGGTGGTCGAGCAGCTCCAGAGTCCGGGTCTGCAGCCGGAACGCCCGCGAATGCGGATCCGGTTCGGCGAGCCGTTCGAGTACCACCACCGAGGTCCCGGCCAGCCGGAGTTCGGCGGCGAGGAAGGCGCCGACGGGGCCGCAGCCCGCGACCACCACCTGATAGTCGGTCATCCGAGTTCTCCTTACGTGTCAAAGGGAAACGAAAGGCCGGCCGCCGGTCCCTGGCAGGACCGGCGGCCGGCCGGGTGAGCACTTCAGTGCGTCGGGACGGCAGCCGCGAGCAACTCGCGGATCTCCGGCCGCGGATGCGCGGCCGCCCAGTCACCGATCAACGCCATCCGTTCCTCGGTCGGGTCGATGAACCGGACCTCGGGACGGTTGAAGTCGAGCGGCGGCAGCATCCAGTCCGCGGCGCGGACCTTCGCGGAGAGCGTCGCCGCCGCCTCGTCCGCGGCGAGCGAACCGGCGTCCACCCGTTCGCACGCGGAGACGACGTCCTCGAACAATTCGGCGTAGAAATCCGTCGGGCACCACAGGCCGGGGTACTTCGTGTCGTCCAGCGCGCGCAGCGGCGCGTCGGACCCGGCGCTCCGTGCCGCACGCAACGCGTTCAGCACGTACTTGCCACCGAGCACACTGCCCGCCGCCCAGACACGGAACAAGGAGTTCCACAGGTCGTAGTGCTCGAAGGCGACGAAGGCACCGTTGACGAGACGGTCGTTGTAGTCGAGAAGGCCCTGTTCGAGCGTCTCGACATACTCGAACCTGTCGGCCGAGAAGTCGTCCTCGGTCAGCGCCTCGATCAGCCGCCACGCCAGCGCGTTGATGACCTCGCTGGTGTTGGAAAGGCCGCGGGAGAAGAGCGGGTCGATGAACCCCGCGGCGTGCGACATCAGGCACCAGCGGTGCCCGACGGTCTTCGTCGACGAGTACTGCATCCGGTCGGTGCGCACCCATTCCCGGACCGTCCGCGCCCCGGCCAGCTGCCGGGCGACCGCCGGGAACCGGTTGGCGTGCGCCCAGAACTCCTCCTCCGCGGTCAGGTCGGGGCGGGCGGGGTAGCGGCGCGGGTCGAGCTGGATACCCACGCTGCACAACGGGTTCGTCGCGCCGGGATGGTTGTCGAACGGGATGATCCACATCCAGCCCCGTTCGAACATGTGGTGCATGGTGCCCTCGTTGAACGGGACCGGCGGCTGATCCGCCGGGCCGAAGCCGAGGTGGTCGTCGGCGGGCTGGACGCCGATCATGTGGGTGAAGAGCGAGCGGGCGTGGTGCTTGAGCCTGCTGGGCCGCTCCCGCAGGTTCAGCTGCGCGGCGAGCGGCGAGCGGAACCCGCTGGCGTCGACCAGGTAGCGGCCGCGATGGCTGCTGCCGTCGACGCCGTGCACGACGACCTCGTCCTCGCCGAGGTCGATGCGGTCCACCCGGTAGTTCTGCCGGGCACGGCAGCCGTAGCGGATCGCGGTGTGCAGCATGTACGCGTCGGTGTCCTGGCGGAAGAAGTGCGCCGCCTGTCCCATCGCCGACGGGATGCGGAACATGTTGGTCTCGCGCGGATCCGGCTCCTCGCCGTCACGGTGCAGCGCGAACCCGAAGTTGCTCTTCACCCCGTGCGAACTGCTGATCTTGGATTGCACGGTCTGGAAGCTCGCCAGATCGGCGATCTCCGGCACGTCGTAGCGGGCCGCGATCAGCTTCAGCACGCTCAGGGTCTGCCCGATCGTCGACTCTCCGACGGCGAACCGCGGATGGTGGGCACCGTCCAGCATCAGCACCGAGAAACCCTTGCGTGCCAGGATCGACGACAGCATCGTCCCGGACAGCCCCGTGCCGATGACGATGACGTCGTGGCGTTCGGTGGACTCGGTCATCTCGTTCCCTTCGCTCACGCCGTGACGACCAGCGGGCTGTTGCAGGCGTCGGCTCCCCGCGCGAACTCTTCGAGCAGCCCGACCAGCGCGCCGGGCGTCGGCTGGGCCTCGTTCTCGCGGCGCAGGGCCTGCGCGCTCTCGCGGTACTCGGGTTTGGTGAGCACCGCGCCGACCGCGTCGGCGATCGCGTCGGCGGGGGCGGTGTCCGGGTCGGGCACGGAGATCCCCGCGCCGGTGCCGACGATCTTCTCGGCCCAGAAGTCCTGCACCGCGCTCTGCGGCATGACGACCTGCGGCACCCCGTTCGACGCGGTGTTCATCCCGGTGCCGACGCCGCTGTGGTGGACGACCGCGTCGGCGGTCGGCAGCAGCAGGCTGAACGGGAAGTTCTCCACGATCCGCACGTTGTCGCGGGCGGCGATGCCCGCACGCGAGGCACGGTCGACCGCGACGATCACCTCCGCGCCGAGACCGCCGACGCCGTCGACGATCCGGCCGATCAGCTTGTCCAGCAGCGTGGTGGTGAGGCCGGGGGTGACGACGACGCGCGGGCGGTCGTCCCGCCGCACGAGCCAGTCCGGCTCGATCAGCGGCCCGTTGTAGGACACCAGGCGCATCGGCGCCCACGGGATGCGGTGCGGGTCGCGGAGGCTCGGCAGGCACGGGTCGATGTAGGCCTCGTCGAAGACCGGCTGGAGACCGTGCGGGGTGAACAGCCGTTCGTAGACCGCCGTCAGCTCCGGCGCGCGGTAGTCGAACCCGAACGCGAAGCCGAAGGTGTGGCCGATCGCGGGCACCCCGGCCGCCGCCGCGGCCACCAGGCCGACGGTCGCCGCCGAATCGTGCACCACCAGATCCGGCTTCCATGACCGCGCGAACTCGACGGCGTCGGCCGCCTGCCCTTCCGCCGCGGCGAGGATCCGGCTGGCCATGTCGACCCGCAGTTCGGGGTCGAGCAGATCCGGCTGGGTGACCCAGTTGCCCTTGAGGGTGCGCGGGCTGCCCTTGTACGCGAGGCCCGCGTGCCGGTTCTGGGCCTCTTGGATGGCCTTCTCGTCACCGAGCGGGACCACCGCCAGCCCGGCGTTCGACAGCGCCTGGACGCCGAGCGGGCGGACGGCGACCCGCACCTCGTGCCCCGCCAGCTGGCAGGCCCAGCTCAGCGGGACGATCCACGGGACGTGCGCCCCTGCCGCGGCAACAAAGAGAATTCGCATCGCGCCTACCTTCCGGAGTCGGTTCGACCTCGGACGCTAGGAACCCGCCTTCGACAGGACTTCGAGCGCGCGGCGAGTGAACGCGCCACCGGTGGGGGTGTTCTGCTGGTAAGATCGCGAATCGAATGACGTTCCGCTGAAAGGAGAATGGTGTGAGGTGCGCTGTCGAGTCCCCCAGTCGTATGGACCTTTCGACAGCACTGGAGCCATTCATCCATGCAGCACGTCAACATCGGGATCCTCGCCCACGTCGACGCCGGTAAGACCAGCCTCACGGAGCGGTTGCTCCATCACGCCGGCGTCATCGACCGGATCGGCCGTGTCGACAGCGGAGACACGCAGACCGATTCGATGGAGATGGAACGCCGTCGCGGTATCACCATCCGTTCGGCCGTCGTGTCGTTCGCGCTCGACGACGTCCACGTCAACCTGATCGACACCCCCGGTCACCCGGACTTCATCGCCGAAGTCGAGCGCGCCCTGCGGGTCCTCGACGGCGTGGTCCTGGTCGTCTCCGCGGTGGAAGGGGTACAGGCGCAGACCAGGGTGCTGATGCGCGCCGTGGCACGCCTGCGCATCCCCGTCCTGGTGTTCGTGAACAAGATCGACCGGGGCGGCGCCCGGTACGAGAGCCTGATCGCGGATCTGACCGAACGTCTCGGCCTGAGTTGTGTCGTGATGTCCGAAGTGGACGGTTTGGGCACTCTCGACGCGCGTAGCGTGCCGAAACCGCTCACGCCGTCGCCTGCCCTCGCCGAATTACTCGCCGAACACAGCGACACCTTCCTCTCCGCCTACCTCGAGAACGAGGGCTCGCTGACGACGGAGGACTACCGGGCGGAAGTGATCCGCCAGACCCGGCGCGGCCTCGTTTCCCCGGTGTTCTTCGGATCGGCCCGCACCGGGGACGGAGTCGCCGAGGTGACCGCGGGAATCCGCGACTTCCTCGGCGGCGCGGCCGAAACGGCGTCCGACGACGAATTGCGCGCGAGCGTGTTCAAGATCGAACGGGGTAACGCCGGGGAAAAGATCGCTTATGTCCGGGTTTTCTCCGGGGAATTGCGCGCACGGGAAACCGTCCGGTTTCATCGCCCCGGCCCCGGTGGATTACGCGTTTTCGACGGGAAGATCACCGCGGTGAGAGTCTTCGAGCGGGGTTTGGACACCGTCGAGGCCGCGGCCGGACCAGGGCGGATCGCGAAGGTCAGCGGCCTCAAGGAGATCCGGATCGGCGACCGGATCGGCGTCGAGGAGGGCAAGTCGGAAGCCGCGCATTTCCCGCCGCCCAGCCTGGAAACCGTGGTGCGGCCGGTGAATCCGGCGGACACCCCGGCCCTGTTCGCCGGCCTGCGGGACCTCGCCGAACTGGATCCGCTGATCACCGTCGCGCAGGACGACGAGACCCGGCGGATCACCGTGCGGCTCTACGGCGAGGTGCAGAAGGAGGTCATCCGGGAGACCCTCGCCGAGCAACGCGGGCTCGCCGTCGAGTTCACCGGGACGCAGACCGTCTGTGTCGAACGGCCCACCGGCGTCGGCGAATCGGTGTGGGAGATCGGCGACGGCCGCAACCCGTTCTTCGCCACGCTCGGGCTGCGGGTCGGGCCGGGTGCGCCGGGTTCGGGCCTGACCTTCGGGCTGGACGTCGAACTCGGCTCCCTGCCGCTGGCGTTCCACAAGGGGATCGAGGAATCGGTGGCGATGGCGCTGTCGCGGGGCTTGCACGGCTGGGAGGTCGTCGACTGCGCGGTGACGGTGACCCGCACCGGGTACTTCAGTCCGATCAGCGCCGCGGGTGACTTCCGCAAGGTCGCCCCGCTGGCCTTCGCCGAAGCGCTGCGGCGGGCCGGGACCGAGGTACTGGAGCCGGTCAGCCGGTTCGAGATCGAACTGCCGGCCGACGCGGTGAGCGCGACGCTCTCCCGGCTGGTCGAATTCGGCGGCCTGGTGACGGAATCCAGCATCCGCGGCGCCAGGGCCGAACTCGGCGGCACCCTGCCGACCGGTGAGGTACACCGGTTCGACCAGCAGTTGCCGGGGCTGTCCCACGGCGAAGGTCTGCTGTCGACGGAGATCACCGGCTACCGGCCGGTGCAGGGCCCGCCGCCGCGGCGGGTGCCCACCCCGGCCGCGCTCTGAAGCTGCTCTAAGGGCCCTCAAAGGGAAAAGGGTTGTCTGTCCAGGCCGGACAACCCTTTCCCGAGGAGTACCCATGGCCACCATCCTGAGCCTCGACAAGCTGCTCGCCCTGCTGAGCGAGAGCGCGGGCGAAGACGAATCGATCGACTACACCGGCGACATCCTGGACATGGAGTTCGAAGCACTCGGCTACGACTCCCTCGCCATGTTCAACACGGTGAATCGCGTCGAACGCGACTACGGCATCTCCGTCGGGGACGACATCGTCGCCAACGCGAAGACGCCGCGACTGCTGCTCGCGGAGATCAACGAACGCCTCCGCGCGGTCGGCTGACCCTGTTCGCGCCACCGAAAGGAACGACATGTGCGGAATCGCCGGCTGGGCGAGCTTCGACCGGGATCTCGCGGGCCACCGGGACGTGCTGGCGGCCATGACCGCCACCATGGCGTGCCGTGGCCCCGACGACGAGGGCCTGTTCGTCGACGGTCCGGTGGCGCTGGGCCACCGGCGGCTGGCGGTGCTCGACCCGGCGGGCAGCACCCAGCCGATGACGGCCCACGCCGACGGGCGGCCGCTGGCGACGATCACCTTTTGCGGCGAGGTGTACAACTTCGCCGCGCTCCGCACGGAACTGGAGGGCCACGGCCACCGGTTCCACACCCGCGGCGACACGGAGGTCGTCCTGCATGCCTACCTTCGCTGGGGCGAGGACGTGGCGGAGCGGCTCGACGGGATGTTCGCGTTCGCGGTGTGGGACCACCGGCGCCGGGAACTGCTGCTGGTTCGCGACCGGATGGGCGTCAAACCGCTGTACTACCACCGGACCTCCGACGGGGTGCTGTTCGGTTCGGAGCCCAAGGCGGTCCTCGCCCATCCGGCGGTGCGGCGCACCGTCGACGCCGACGGGCTGTCCGAAGCGCTGGACATGGTCAAGACCCCCGGGCACGCCGTGTTCTCGGCGCTCGCGGAACTGCGGCCGGGCCATACGCTCCGGATCAACGCCGCCGGAGCCGTCCAACGGCGTTACTGGGCGCTCCAGGCGGAGGAGCACACGGACGACCTCGACACCACGATCGCCACGGTGCGCGAACTGCTTTCGGCCGCGGTCGAATCCCAGCTGGTGTCCGACGTGCCGCTGTGCACCCTCCTGTCGGGCGGGCTGGACTCGTCGGCGATCACCGCGCTCGCCGCGCGGCACAGCACCGGCAGGATCCGCTCGTTCTCGGTCGATTTCGCCGACGCCGCCGCGGTGTTCACCCCGGACGCGGTCCGGGGCGGCGCCGACGCGCCGTTCGCCAGGGAGGTCGCCGCGTATGTCGGCGCGGAACACCACGAGGTGCTCCTCGACAGCGCTGAGCTGACCGACCCGGCCGTCCGGCACGCCGTCCTGGGGGCCGTCGACCTCCCGCCGGCGTACTGGGGTGACATGTGGCCCTCGCTGTACCTGCTCTCCCGCGCGATCCGGAAGCACGCGACGGTGGCCCTCTCCGGGGAATCCGCCGACGAACTCTTCGGCGGCTACCGGTGGTTCCACAACCCGAACGCGATCGGCGCCGACACCTTCCCTTGGCTCACCTCGGGTTCGGCGCGCTACTTCGGCGGGACCTCGCTGCTGGACCGCGGTCTGGTCGCCAAACTCGACCTGCCGTCCCGGCGCGAGGGGGCCTACCGCGACGCACTCGCCGAGGTTCCGCGCCTGGCTGGGGAAAGCGGGACGGCGCGGCGGATGCGTGAGCTGTCCTATCTCAACCTGACCCGTTTCGTGCAGACCCTGCTGGACCGCAAGGACCGGATGAGCATGGCGGCGGGCCTCGAGGTCCGCGTCCCGTTCTGTGATCACCGGCTGGTGCAGTACGTGTTCTCCGTGCCCTGGGCGTGGAAGTCGTTCGACGGCAGGGAAAAGAGCCTGCTGCGCGCCGCCGTCGCCGATCTCCTGCCCCGTTCGGTGCTGGAGCGGCCCAAGACGCCGTACCCGGCCACGCTGGACGTCGGCTACGAGAAGGCGCTCCGGGAGGAACTGGCGCGGGTGGACGCCGATCCGGACGCGCCGGTCCGGCCGCTGCTGGACCGGGAACGGGTGCGCGCGCTGCTGGCCCGTCCGCTGCGGGAGCAGAGCCGGTCCTACGACCGCGGCGGACTGGAGATGGCGCTGTGGCTCAATTCCTGGCTGGACCGCTACCGGATCCGGCTCGACCTCTAGTGTCCCGCACCGCACGGGAGGCCCGATGAGAACACGCGTCCTGATCGTCGAAGGTAACCCCGTCTTCCGCGGCGGCCTGAAGTCCTTGCTCGGCTCCGCAGGACTGCGGGTGGTCGGCACGGCCGCCGACGCGACCGCCGCGGCCCCGTCGATCATGCGGGAACTGCCGGATCTCGTGCTGCTGGGCAGCGACGACCCGGACGCGGACGTCGAAGCCGAACTGGACCGGATCCTGGCCGCGCGCGCCGACCAGCAGGTGCTGCTGCTGGTCGGCAGGCACTCCCGGGCGTCCGCGGCGCAGCTGCTGTTGCGGCCGGGGGTCCGCGGCAGGCTGCCGCGGGAGGTCACCGACGACCACCTGGTCTCGGTGATCAGGGAGATCGGGCACAACGACGAGTGGATCTTCGTCTCCGCGCCCCAGGCCTCGCTGCCTTCGTTGCTCACCAGTGAGCGCACCGTGCTCTCGCCGCGGGAGCGGGAGATCGTCCGGCTCATGGCCCGGTCGATGACCAACCGGCAGATCGCCAGGACCCTGCAGCTGAGCGACGGCACCGTCAAACGGCACGTGCACAACATCGTCGCGAAGCTGGGCGCGGCCTCGCGGCAGGACGCCGTCCACCGTTCGGCACTGACCCTGCCGCCGGACTCAAGTCCGTGAAGGCCTCCTTGAGGGACTCTGGGTCTCTCAAGGAGGCCTTCACGGACTTGCGAAGCAAGGCGAAAAGGACGCAGCGGGAGCAATCGCATGAAAAGCGTCATGGTTCCGCCACCATCGACCCGCTTGCCGTTAATTCACGGGATTAATTTTCGCCACTCCCGAGTCGCATTACCTGAATTCGCCACGATCGACAAGGATACTTCGCGTGCTATAATCTTCCCGCACTGTGGACCATTCGTCGCATCATGACGGAAAGCAGCCGAAACAGCATTCGAATATCACTCTCGGCACTCGTACGACTCCCCGCTTCGATTCGCGATTAATCGTCGGGCAAGAGGACGAATCCCAGCAGGCAGACGAGAGAGTAAAGGATACATTACCTGGTCCTTTACCACTCAGAATGCCAAGACCAAATAGCGTCACTCGTCCCCTTTGTCCACTTGGGGACGACTACTCGCGGCGCCCGGCCGGGTCACCTCAATGGCCGATTCCAAGCCTTCGCCGAATCGTTAACCTCAGCTACGAGCCTCCCGAGGCGTCCGATAGAAAAGCGCATACGGGGAGTTGCATTCCTGGGGTTGAAGGCATTGCTTGGGGGTTAAAATTGCGATCCAACCATTTTCCGAGAATGGTTGATCCGGTTTCGAGCAACCATATAGAAACGGTGCGCGGCGCAGGAGGCTCCGCCCCGAATGATTCCTTCCGACAGGCCACGAAAGTGACTCCGCGTGTTCGTTCCTGACCGGAAGGAGATGTTTTGCCGTACGCAAGCAACGCCACGAGGATCCTGGTCGTCGAACCGAACCCGGTCTTCCGTATGGGTCTGCAATCCTTCCTCGCCGCCGAGGAGAACTTCGCCGTGTGCGCCGCCGTGGGCAGCGTGGACCAGGCGATCGAAGTCCTGCATCGCCAGCCCGTCGACGTCGTGCTGTACGGCATGGAGGAAGCGGCCCCGAACCGGACCACGGCGGCGGGTCTCGCGCGGCTGTTCCGCCAGCGGCACGGCTACCGCGTGGTGGTGCTCAGCCAGAGTGAACAGCCGGGAGCGGCGGAAGCCTTCCTCGGCTCCGGCGTCAGCGCGTACCTCCCGAAAGACGTTTCGGGGGAGCACCTGGTCTCCGTGGTCCGCGGGGTGAGCGGAGACCACGAACTGGTGTTCATCGTGACCTCACGACTCGGGATCGCGTCGATCGTGCGTCCCCGTGAGCTGGGACTGTCGAGCCGCGAGCGGGAGATCATCCTGCTGGTCGCCGAGGCGCTGAGCAACGCCGAGATCGCGAGCCGGCTCCGGATCACCATCGGCACGGTCAAACGCCACCTCCGCAACATCTTCGTGAAACTGAGCGCGGTCTCCCGGATCGACGCGGTGAACAAGGCGCGGGCCGCCGGCATGCTGCCCGTCCCGGCCTGAAACCCGCCCGAGGGGTGGATCCGCCGCCCCGCCCCTCGGGCGTCACCATTGGCGTCAGTTCGCCGGTGTCGGCGACTCTTCCCGCCGGTACTCGTACCGGACGAGCGAACGCGCGCCCGCCGCGACCAGGCCGATGCCCGCCACGCTGGCCAGCCCGCCGGTCCAGACCGCGCGCCGGATCCCGAACAGCCCGCCGAACAGGCCCGCCCGCAGGTCACCCAGTTGCGGCCCGGCCGAGCCGACCAGCATCTCGATCCCGGCGAGGCGGCCGCGCAGCCTGTCCGGGACCACGTGGTTCCACAGCGTGCCGCGGAAGAGGTCGGCGACGAAGTTGGCCGCACCGCCGAAAGCGAGCATCACCAGCGTCAGCCACCACCACGGGCTCAGCCCGACGCCGATCATCGCCACCCCCCAGAGCGCCGCCGCGACGAGCATCGCGATGCCGTGCCGCCGGATCCGCGACGACCAGCCGCTGGTCGCCGCCGCGATCAGGCCGCCGGCCGCGGTCGCGGAGAACATCAGGCCCAGCACCCACGGCGCGCCGATGTCCGACGCCAGGAAGGCGAACAACGCGAACGGCAGCGCGAGCGCCGTGGCCACCAGATCCACCAGGTAGCTGCCCACCAGCAGGGGACGGCTGAGGGCATAACGGACACCTTCGGACATCGCACGCAGCGAGGGCGGCGACGCGTGCTCGCCCACCGGCTGCGGCCGGACCCAGAAGATGAGCAGCGCCGAAACCGCGAAGGTGACGACGTCGATCAGGTAGGCCGCCCGCAGGCCGAGCACGGAGATCAGCACACCGGCCACCGCGGTACCTCCGATCGCCGAGGTGTTGGCGCGCAACGAGTTGAGCGCCAGCGCCTCGGTCATCTGCTCGGGCGGCACCAGCCGGGGGATGATCGCGGTCATCGCCGGCCCCTGCAGTCCGCCCACGGCCGCCGCGGCGCCGACGGCGACGTAGAGCGGCCAGAGCAGCGGCCGGTCCAGCAGCACGTTCAGCAGCAGGCCCACCGAAAGCAGGCCGAGCGCGATTTCGGTGAACAGCACCATCAGACGGCGGTCGATCGCGTCGGCGAGCGCACCGCCGTAGAGACCGAAGACGATCATCGGCACCAGCTCGACCGTGCCCATCAGGCCGACGGCGAGCGGGGAGCCGGTGAGCTCCTTGATCTGCACCGGGATGGCCAGCAGGGTGAGCACGGTCCCGAACGACGTCACGAAACCGGACAGCCAGAGCAGCCGGAAATCCCTCGAGGTGCGCAGCGGTGTCGTGCCCGGCAGCAGCCCTCGCAGCATTCGGTGCCTCCGGATTTCGGCTCAGTGAAGCCAAAATCGTAACATCATCGGAGTACACGGGTGATCACCGGCGCAACCGGGTCACCGCCGTCTCGATCCGCTCGTCGGTGGCGGTGAGGGCGAGCCGGACGTGGTTCTCCCCCGCCGGGCCGTAGATCTCCCCCGGTGCCACCAGGATGCCCAGTCCGGCCAGGTTCCGCGTGGTGTCCCAGCACGGCCTGCCCTCGGTCGCCCACAGGAACAGCGAACCCGCCGAGTCGTCGACGCGGAAACCGCGGCCGAGCAAGGTGTCCAGCAGCAGTTTCCGGCGTTTGGCGTACCGGAGACGTTGTTCGTGCACGTGGTCGTCGTCGTTCAGCGCGGCGGTCATCGCGGCGGCGATCGGCGCGGGCACGATCAGTCCCGCGTGCCGGCGCACCTCGAGCAGCGTGCGCACCAGCCGTTCGTCGCCCGCCACGAATCCGGCGCGGTACCCGGCCATATTCGACCGCTTGGACAGCGAATGCACCGCGAGCACCCCCTCGTGGCCGGGGCCGCTGACGTCGGGGTGCAGGATCGAAACCGGCTCGGCGGTCCAGCCGTGTTCGATGTAGCACTCGTCGTTGACCACGAGCACGCCGTGCTTTCTGCCCCATTCGACGTATTCGCGAAGTTCCGCCGCGGTGAGGATCCGGCCGTCCGGATTCGACGGCGAATTCAGCCAGAGCAGGTTCGGCGCGGACGCGGGCGGCCCCGCGGTCAGGTCCACCGCCAGCGGAGTCGCCCCGGCGAGCCGGGCGCTGACGTCGTAAGTGGGGAAGGACAACCGCGGGTAGGCCACCGTGTCGCCGGGGCCGAGACCGAGCGCGGCGGGTAGCCAGGCGATCAGCTCCTTGGTACCGACGGCGGGCAGCACGGCCGTTTCGGCGACCTCCGCGCCGAGGCGCCGCTTGAGATAGCGGGTGGCCGCCTCCCGGAATTCGGGCGTGCCCTCGGTCGCCGGATGACCCGGCGCGTCGGCCGCCGCCGCCAGTGCGGCCCGCGCCACCGCGGGCGACGGGTCGACCGGGGTGCCGAGGGCGAGGTTGACGATGCCGTCGGGATGCTCCGCCGCCAACGCGCGCAAGGGCATCAGTGCCGACCAGGGGAACGCGGGCAGTTCGCCGATCACGCGCTGTGCTCCTTCACGATGAGTTCCCTGCTCCGGACGCCCTCGCTCCAGTGGGCGTCGATCCCCCAGACGGCGACCCGGCGGGGCCGGACGCGGATCAGGGCCGCGTCCCCGGTGCCCAGCGCCTCCGCCGTGCCCCGGATCTCCAGACCGCGAGGCGACGGCGGCGAACCCGGCGGGACGTCGTCGACGATCAGCGCGACCCTCGGTTCGCGCAGCACGTCCCGGAACTTGCGGCTGGCCGCGAGATCCCGGCCGGTGATGTCGATGGTGCCGAGTTCGGTGTTGTGCCGGAAACCGACGGGGACGACGTGCGGGCCGTCCTTGCCGACGGTCGCCAGCCGGGCGAAGGTCTGGCCGTCGAGATAGGCCGATTCGGCCGGGGTGAACGACATCGTTTCTCCTTTCACCAGGTGCTCAGCAGCGCGGTGAGCAGGGTTCGGGCCTGGATGTTGACCTGATCGGGCTGGGCCATCAGGTCGAGTGCCTGGCGCAGGCTCAGCCAGCGATAGCCGTCGGGGACGGGCACCGGCCGGTCCGCGGGCAGTTCGACGACGCGGTAGCGGTTGACCGCGTTCAGGAAACGGCCGCCCTTCTCGGACTGCAGTGAGTCGTGCCGCACGACGCCCGGTCCCGGTTCGGCGACGACCTCGGCGCGGAAGGGCACCGGCCGGTCACCGAGGTCGCAGCACTGGACGGTGGGCCCGAATTCGGTGAACCGGGAGGAGCCGGCGTCGGCCCGGGCGTGCATCAGGATCCGGAGCACGCCGTCGAACCGCTGGACCAGCAACCCGTACAGCCCGGGCGTGGCGGGCTCGATCAGCGGCTGGCTCCACCGGGTCACCTCGCGCGTCGGCGCTTCGACCCGGACCCCCACGACACGGAAGTGGCGGCCGCTCTCGTGCTCGATGCCGCCGTCCGCGAGCCGCCAGCCCCCGACTTCGGCGAGCCCGCACGTCCTGGCGACCGGCTCCATCGCCCCCTTGCCGTCGTTGAACCAGGTGAGCAGGTCGTCGTCGACGCCGGGACCGGCCAGCGAACGCCGAAGGGCGTCCCGGTACGGGTCACCGGTGTTCGCGGGCGGAGCGGCTACGGGAACGCACGAAAGTACCGTGCGGGTCTCGGAGTTGAGCAGATTGTCGTGGCCGAGCAGCCCCCAGAGCTGCCCGAGGGTGAGCCACCGGTGGTCGGGCCCGATCGGCACGGACCGGTCGGTTTCGACCACCATGTTCCGGTTGTGCGTGCCGAGGAACCATTGGGAATGCTCGGCCTGGATCCGGTCCACCAGCACCCGGCCCGGCCGCGGCGGCAGGAAATGCTCAAGATGCGGGGTGGGCAGGCCCTGGTGGGCGCGCAGGTAGTTGCCGCGGGTCGCCTGCACCGTCGTCGAGAGCTGGACGAGGTTGGTGTTCCCCGGTTCCATCTTGGCCTGGACGAGGAAATGCGGCACCCCACCGAAGTCCCGCGTCACCAGGCCGAGGATGCCGATCTCCGGCTGGTCGATGATCGGCTGTTCCCAGTCACCGCGATCGGTCCGCACCCGCACGCCGGTGAAGCCGAAGAACCGGCCGCTGGTGTGCCGCAGGTCGCCGGTCCCCGGCTCGAACCCCCAGCCCGGCAGTTCCGTCAGCGGCACCCGCTCGACGGTGTAGGAATGTGCGGCCGACCGGGCCGCGAACCATGCCGCGAACCCGGCGTTCGGCGAGATCGGGCTGTCGGTGGCCTCGGCCGACCGCGTGAACCGCTCGGCGGTCGAGGAGAGCAGACCGGCCGCGGTCATCGCGCCGGTCCCGCGGTCAGGCCCAGCCGGGACCGGTCGCCGAGCAGCAGCCGGTGCGTCGACGGTGCCGACGTACTGTCCAATTCGGACTCCCGCCCGATCAGCGAACCGGTCACCTCGGCGAGTCCGCGGACACTCGCGCCCGCCATGAGGATCGAATCGGTCACCCCCGCGCCGGTCACGGCACAGTCCTCGCCGATCGACACCGACGGGCCGATCCGGCTGTCGGTGACCTGACTGCCCGCCCCGATGAGGGCCGGGCCCTGGATCGTGGACCGCACCACGCTGGCGCCCGCTTCGACGACCACCGTGCCGCGCAGCACGCTTTCGGCGTCGACGTCGCCGTCGATCCGGCCCGGCAGTTCCGAGAGCAGGGACCGGTTGCACTCCAGCAGTTCCTCGACGGTGCCAGTGTCCTTCCACATTCCGGAGAACCGGCTCGCCACCACCGGCAGTCCTTCGCCGATCAGTGCCGCGATCGCGTCGGTGATCTCGAGTTCCCCTCGCGCGCTGGGCTCGATCTTCCGCGCCGCCTCGATGATCGCGCCGGTGAAGAAGTAGACGCCGATGATCGCCAGATCACTCGGCGGTTTCTCGGCCTTCTCCGCCACCGACAGCACCGCGTCGGCGGCGTCCAGTTCGGCCACGCCGTAACAACTGGGCTGGCTCACCTTCGCCACCATCAGCCGGGCCGCCGGGCGTTCGGCCCGGAACCGCTCCGCGGCGGCGGCCAGGTCGCCGACGAGCACGTTGTCGCCGAGGTACATCACGAAGTCCTCGTCACCGAGGAAATCCTGGGCCAGCAGCACACAGTGCGCGAGCCCGGCGGGGCGATCCTGCCGAAGATAGGTGACGCGCAGGCCGAACCGCGTCCCGTCCCCGATCACCTCGGCGATCTGGTCCGCGTGGTCGCCGACGATCAGTCCGACCTCGCGCACGCCCAGCGCGTGGATGTTCTCCAGGCAGAGTTCGAGCACCGGCCGCCCCGCCACCGGGATCAGCTGTTTGGGCAGGGAGAAGGTCAGCGGGTGCAGGCGGCTTCCGGTTCCGCCTGCCAGCACGAGTGCTTTCATGGCGCCACTCCTCAGATTTCGGCTCAGTACGCGACGAATGCTCGGTCCGCCGCGTCGAGCGCGGATGGAGCGCGACGGCTGGACCCGCGCTCGAACCGGGCGCCTCATCGTCTGCCGGGAAGCCCGCACCCGGAGCGAGAAAGGGCATGGCATGAGCGAGCTAGGCCGTCGGATCCTCGATCAGGTCCGCAGTTACCACGAAGAGCAGCGTCCGGCGGTGAAGTTCGTGCCGGGGGTGACCCCGATCAATCCGGCGGGTTCGGTGCTGGACGAGGAAGACCGCGTCGCGCTGGTGGCCGCCGCGCTGGACCTGCGGATCACCTCCGGGGCCATCGCCACGAAGTTCGAGCGGCGGTTCGCGCAGTCCTTGGGACGGCGCAAGGCGTACCTGACGAACTCCGGCTCCTCGGCGAACCTGCTCGCGCTGGCGGCACTGACCTCGCCCCGCCTGGAAGACCGCTCGCTACGGCCCGGCGACGAGGTGATCACCACGGCGGCGGGGTTCCCCACCACGGTGAACCCGATCCTGCAGAACGGGCTCGTCCCGGTGTTCGTCGACTCCGAACTGGGCACGTACAACCCGACCCCGGACCAGATCCGCGCGGCCATCGGCCCGCGCACGAAGGCGATCATGCTCGCGCACGCCCTCGGAAACCCTTTCGCTGCCGAGGAAATCGCGCAGATCGCGGACGAGAACGAGCTCTTCCTCATCGAGGACAACTGCGACGCGCTCGGTTCGACCTACCGCGGCAAGACCACCGGCACCTTCGGCGATCTGTCCACGGTCAGCTTCTATCCCGCGCACCACATCACCACCGGCGAAGGCGGCTGTGTGTCGACCGACAACCTGGTGCTGGGGCGCGTGGTGGAGTCGATGCGGGACTGGGGAAGGGATTGCTGGTGCCTGCCCGGCGAGGACGACACCTGCCACAAGCGGTTCACCTACCAGCTCGGCACCCTGCCGCTGGGGTACGACCACAAGTACACCTACTCGCATGTGGGGTACAACCTCAAGTCGACCGACATCCAGGCCGCGCTGGGGCTGACCCAGCTGCCGAAGCTGCCCTCGTTCGCCGACGCCCGGCGGCGCAACTGGCGGCTGCTGCGCGACGCGCTCGAAGACATCCCGAACCTGGTGCTGCCGCGTCCGACGCCGGGCAGCGATCCGAGCTGGTTCGGGTTCGCGATCACCGTCGGACCCGACGCGCCCTTCAGCAGGCTCGAACTGGTGCGGTTCCTCGACGCGCGGAAGATCGGCATCCGCCAGTTCTTCGCCGGGAACCTGACCCGCCACCCGGCCTACGAGGGCCGGTCGTACCGGGTCTCCGGCGATCTGTCCACTTCGGACATCATCGCCGAGCGGACCTTCTGGGTGGGCGTGCATCCACTGCTCACCCCGGAGATGGTCGCCTACCTCGCCGAGTCCCTGTGGGACTTCGTCAAGAACCACTGAACTTCCGTGCTGCACGAGAGAAAGGACGCTCAGGTGCCGGGTGAGGACGAACGCGACCCCGTGGTGGTGACCGGGCTCGGCGTGGTGGCGCCGAACGGCTGGGGGGTGAAGGAGTTCTGGGCGGCGACGCTGGCAGGCCGCAGCGGTCTCGCGCCGGTGAGCCGATTCGACACGTCGGGCTATCGGGCGCATGTGGCGGGCGAGGTGAACTTCGAACCCAAGGACCATCTGCCGAGCCGTCTCCTGCCGCAGACCGACCATATGACCCGGCTCGCGCTGGTGGCCGCCGAGGAGGCGCTCTCCGACGCCGGGGTGAGCCCGGCGGGGATGCCGGACTTCGCCTGCGGTGTGGTCACCGCGGCCTCGGCAGGCGGCTTCGAATTCGGCCAGCGTGAGCTGGAAGCGTTGTGGAGCAAGGGCGGCGCGTATGTCAGCGCGTACCAGTCGTTCGCGTGGTTCTATCCGGTGAACACCGGGCAGATCTCCATCCGGCACGGGATGCGCGGACCGGGTTCGGCGCTGGTCGCCGAGCAGGCGGGCGGCCTGGACGCGCTGGCGAAGGCCCGGCGCGCCGTCCGGTCCGGCACCACGGTGATGCTGTCCGGCGGGGTGGACGGTTCACTGTGCCCGTGGTCGTGGCTGTGCCTGACCCGCAGCGGCACGGTGAGCCCCGAAGCGGATCCGGCGCGGGCGTTCCTGCCCTTCGACGCGGCCGCTTCCGGTGGTGTCCCCGGTGAGGGCGGCGCGCTGCTGGTGCTGGAAGACCCGGCGGCCGCGGCGGAACGCGGGGCAGGGCACCGGTACGGCGCCATCGCGGGCCACGCCTCGACGTTCGATCCGCGCCCCGGCTCTGGCCGCCCGCCGGGACTGCGGCGCGCGATCGAACTCGCCCTCGACGACGCCCGGCTCGACGCTTCGGACATCGACGTCGTGTTCGCGGACGCGAGCGGGGTGCCCGCGCAGGACGCCGAGGAGGCAGGCGTGCTGGCCGCCGTCTTCGGCCCCCGCGGTGTCCCGGTGACCGCGCCGAAGACGATGACCGGACGGCTCTCGGCGGGCGGCGCGCCACTCGACGTCGCGGCGGCGCTGCTGTCCCTTCGCGATTCGGCGATCCCGCCGACCATCCACATCGGACAGTCGCCGTTCGCCGCGGACCTGGACCTGGTGCTGGACCAGCCGCGGGAAGTCCCGCTGCGGACCGCGCTGGTACTCGCCCGCGGGCACGGCGGCTTCAACAGCGCACTGGTCGTCACCGCCTGAGCACCAAGCTCCCGCAACCAGAGGACTAATTGCAGGATAAGGCAAATACGGCGCGTCCCGGTGCGTGGTCGTGAGTGGCAAACAGCGTTCTAACCCTCATTGCCACTCACGACCCCGCCCAGGACCGTATATATCGACATCAATCAGACACCTCGCCGTCCGAAAGCGTCCCTTATGGACAGACGCGGGGACGCGCGCCTCGCATCCAGAGGACTAAATGCGGGATTCGAGAGAAGCGCCCCGATCCCTTCGCACGGAAAGAAGAGTCATGCCCGCCTTCGAGCAGCTCACCCGGTTCCTCCTCGTGGTGGCCATCGTCCTCGGTGTCTGTCATCTGGCAGGCGCGCTGTGCGTCAGGCTGCGCCAGCCGCCGGTGGTCGGGGAACTGGCCGGGGCCCTGCTCCTCGGCCCGTCACTGCTGGGCGCACTCGCCCCCGGTGCGCAGCACGCGCTGTTCACCCCCGCCCTGCTCACCACGATCGATCTCGCCGGGCAGCTCGGGCTGGTCGTGTTCATGCTCCTGCTCGGCAGTGAGCTCCGGACCGATCTGCTCGACGGCGACCGGCGGACCGTCGGCCTGGTCGTGGCGGGCACGATCACCGTGCCGTTCGCGGCGGGCTTCGGTTTCGCCGCCTCGGTCGGCGAATGGTTCGCCCCGCGAGGCGTCCCGTTCGCGGCGTACCTGGTGTTCTTCGGGCTCGCGATCTCGATCACCGCGATGCCGGTCCTCGCGCGGATCCTGACCGACCACCGCGTCGAGGGGTCGCCGACCGGCACCCTCGCACTCGCGGTCGCGTCGATCGGGGACGGGCTGGCCTGGGCGATCCTGGCCGTCGTGCTCGCCGCCAAGGGGGCGGGCGACCCGGGCACGGTCGTCGTCCGCGGCCTGATCGCGGTCGTGCTGCTGATCGTCTCGTTCGCCCTCGTCCGGCCCGCGCTGGCGGCCGTGCTGCGGCGGGCCGGACGGCGCGGCACCGGTGAGCGGGCGATCGCGGCGTTCCTGGTCACCGGGGCCGTGGCGTTCGCCGCCGCCACCGACGCCATCGGCCTGCACCCCGTCATCGGCGCGTTCCTGTTCGGGGTGCTCCTCCCCCGCGGCCAGGACGTCGTCACCCGCGCCGGCTCGAAGCTGAACGACTTCGCGGTGGTGGTCCTGCTCCCGCTCTTCTTCGCCAGCGTGGGCCAGAAAGCGAACTTCGCCGCCTTCGGGGGCCGCGAGGGCTGGCTGTTGCTGGGGGCCGGGCTGGCCGTCGCCATGTTCTCGAAGTTCGCGGGCACCGCCGGGGCCGCGACACTGGCGGGCAAGGGCAGGCGCCAGTCGCTGCGGCTCGGCGCGCTGATGAACTGCCGCGGGATCACCGAACTGGTCATCGCCAACGTCGGCCTGCAACACGGCCTGATCACCCCGCTCGGCTACACGGTGATCGTGCTGATCGCCGTCGTCACCACCGCGATCACCGGCCCGCTGGCCCGTCTCCGCGCCGCGGACGAGGATCTGCTGCCCGGCGTTCCACTGCCCGTCAGCTCCACACGTAACGCCGCTCGGGCCGTCCCGTCCCGCCGTACTTGAGGTTCACCTCGGCCCGCCCGGTCGCCACGAAGTGTTCGAGGTACCGGCGCGCGCTCACCCGTGCGACGCCGGTCGCCTCGGCGCATTCGCTCGCGGACATCCCGCCCGGCGCGCCGCGCAGCGCGGTCTCCACCAGCCGCGCGGTCTGCACGGTGAGACCCTTGGGCAGCACGGGTTTCGCGTTCGGCCGGGCGCCGAAGACCTGGTCGACGTCGGCCTGCCCGGCCTCGGCCAGCCGGTCCAGCCGCCGGTGCAGGGTGGCGAAATGGGTGAGCTGATCACGCAGGGACGCGTATTCGAACGGTTTGATCAGATAGTGCAGGACGCCGCCCCGCATCGCCTGCCGCACGGTCTCCACGTCGGTCGCGGCGGTGATCAGGATGACGTCGACGTCTTCGGTGGCGCGGAGTTCCCGCAGCACCGAAAGCCCGTCGAGATCGGGAAGATAGACGTCCAGCAGCACCAGATCCGGCTTCAGTTCCCGCGCCAGCCGGATCGCGTCGGCGCCGGTGTGCGCGACCCCGACGACGGCGAACCCCTCCGTGCGCGCCACGTATCCACTGTGGACCTTCGCGACCATGAAATCGTCGTCGACGACGAGTACCCGGATCATCGCGGCAGCCTTGCCGTGAACACCGCGCCGCCGGAGTTGTGCACCTCGACCGAACCACCCCGCCGGACGCACGCCTGCCGGATCAGCGCCAGCCCGAGACCTCGCTGGCCGTGCGCCGCGGCCTTCGTGGTGAAGCCGTGTTCGAACACTTCCTCGGCGATCTCCGGGGCGACACCGGGCCCGGAATCTCGGACCTCCACACGCACTTCGTCCTCCTCCTGCCATACGCCGACTTCGATCCAGCCCTGTTCGCCACCCAGCGCGTCCAGCGCGTTGTCCACGAGATTTCCCAGCACCGTCACCAGATCCGTGGACAGCCCGTCTTCGACGCGGTCCAGTTCGCTGTCCGGGGCCATGCGCAGCCCGACCCCGCGTTCCGCCGCGAGCGACGCCTTCGCGATCAGCAGGGCCGCCACCGCCGGGTCGCCGATCCGCGAGCCGACCTCCGCCCGCCACTCCCCCTGCGCCGAGCTGATCCGGCTGACGTACCCGCGGACCTCGTCGTATTCCCCGAGTTCCAGCAGCCCGGAGATGGTGTGCAGCCGGTTGCTGAACTCGTGCGCCTGCGCCCGCAGGGTGTCCGTGGCGTGCCTGCTGGCGTCGAGTTCGTCCCGCAGCGTCATCAGGTCGGTGCGGTCCCGCAGGGTGACGACGGCGCCGCGCACGTCGATCGGCATCCGGTTCAGCGTCAGCACCTTCCCCTGCCGCAACACGATCTGGTCGGCGCCGGTCGCCCGGCCGGTGAGCACGTCGCGGATCCGCTCGTTGAGATCGAGGAGTTCGTCGACCGGCCTTCCGAGCGCGTCTTCCGGCAGGCCCAGCAAGTCGCGGGCCTGGTCGTTCACCAGCGTGATCCGGTGCTGCGGATCCAGGCCGACGACACCCTCCTTGATGCCGTGCAGGAGCGCTTCCCGGTGCTCCACCAGCGCGGTGATCTCGTGCGGTTCCAGGCCGAGCGTCTGGTTCTTCACCCGCCGCGCCAGCAGCAGCGAACCGCTCACCCCGATCACCAGCGCGACCCCCAGCACCCGCAGGGCGTTGTCCGGCGAGTCGAGCACGCCCGCGAAGAAACCGGGCGACTTCGAGCCCGCCGCGACCATCCGGACCACCTTGCCGCCCTTTTCGTCGAGCACCGGGACGTGCGCCACGATCGAGCCGTCGAGCTCGCCGACCCACGATCGTCCGGAAAGGACGGTGCTCTCGCCGATCCCGAGCCGGGTCCGCAGCTGATCCGGGTAGGGCGAGGCGAGCACGTACCGATCCGCGTCGGCGATCACGACGAAGTCCACTCCGGACAGACTCCGCGCGGTCTCCGCGGGCGCGGCGAGTTCGAACGGGCCGTTTTCGAGATCGCCCACGACCTCCTGAGCGGCGACGGATTCCGCGACCGAGAGCACCCGGCGTCCCTCGGTGGTGCGGAAATTGCTCCCCGCCTGGGTGACGGCCAGGACGCCTACCGCGCACAGTAGGCAGGTGACGACTACGAGTTGCCACACGAGGAGCTGGCGGGCCAAGGAACCCCGGACACCCATCGCCACCTCCGTGTGACCAAAACGAACACAACAACCATTGGGCCCGCAAGCGGGACATCTCTGTTTACACGAGTGCAACATGTCCAACCACGCGGCAGAGAGGCGGGGATCACAGTGAAGCCCAGTAACTGGTTGGCCATCGCGGCGGCGCTCGTCGCCGTCTTGCTGGTGCCACCGTTGCTCACCCCGGGCAGCGAGGCCGACGAGGGCTCGCAGATCCGGTCGTTGCGGGTACTCGTGCCCAACGCGCCCGGCGGCGGTTACGACATCACGGCCCGGACGGCGACCAAGGCGATGGAGGACGCCGACCTGCTCGGCAACGCGGAGGTGTTCAACCTCCCCGGTGCCGGCGGCACGGTCGGCCTCGGCCGCACGGTGGCCGAACGCGGTAACGGCAAACTCGTCATGTCCATGGGCCTCGGCGTCGTCGGCAGCGTGTTCACGAACAAGTCGCCGTCTTCGCTGCTGGACACCACACCGGTGGCGAAACTGATCGAAGAGTCGGACATCGTCGTGGTCGGCAAGGACTCGCCGTACCGGACCATCGGCCAGCTGATCGAGGCGTGGAAGAAGGACCCGGGCGCGGTCCAGGTCGGCGGCGGTTCGTCCCCCGGCGGGCCGGACCACCTGGCGCCGATGCTGATGGCGAAGGCCGTCGGGCTCGCGCCCAAGGCGGTCAACTACGTCCAGTTCGACGGCGGCGGGGAACTGCTCGCGTCGGTCCTCGGCGGCAAGGTCGCGTTCGGGGTCTCCGGCGTCGGCGAGTATCGCGACCAGATCCAGGCGGGCACGCTCCGAGTGCTGGCGGTGACCAGCGCGAACCGGATCCCGGGTATCGACGCGCCGACGCTGTCGGAGTCCGGTGTGGACGTCAAGTTCACCAACTGGCGCGGCATCGTCGCGCCGCCCGGCATCACCGACTCGGACCGCGCGAAGCTGGTCGGCCTGTTCGAGCGGCTGCAGAAGACGCCGCAGTGGCAGGAAGCCTTGCAGCGCAACGGTTGGACCGGCGCGTTCGCGCCAGGGGAGCAGTTCGGTTCGTTTCTCAAAGAGGAGAACACGCGAGTGGCAACGGTGCTGAAAGAGCTGGGTCTGGCATGACCACGTGGTTGAAAGGGCGCTCCGAACTCGGGGTGAGCGTGGTACTTCTGGTGCTCGGGGCGCTGGTGCTCACCGACGCGCTGAGCATTCCCACCGACTTCGCCCAGCGCGGACCGGTCGGGCCGAAGGCGGTGCCGATCCTCGTCGGCTCGCTGCTGCTGATCGTAGCCGTCCTGCTGGCCCGCGACGTGCTGCGCGGCGGCAAGGGCGAGGCCGAGGGCGGCGAGGACATCGACCTCACCGCCCCCGCCGACCTGCGCACGGTTCTGTTGCTGTGCGGTGCTTTCCTCGCCAACGCGGCGCTGATCGGACTGGTCGGCTTCCCGATCTCGGGCGCGATCCTGTTCTGGGGCGCGGCCTACGCCCTCGGCAGCCGCAACCTGGTGCGTGACCCGCTGATCGCGGCGGGCATGTCCGTCGCGACCTTCCTGATCTTCAACAACCTGCTCGGTGTCCCGCTCCCCGGTGGCCCGTTGATGGAGGTGTTCTGATGCTTCAGCAACTCATCGACGGCTTCGGCACCGCGCTGACGCCGACCCATATCGCGATGGCGGCGATCGGGGTGCTGCTGGGCACCGCGATCGGCGTGCTGCCGGGGATCGGCCCGGCGATGGCGGTGGCGCTGCTGCTCCCGGTCACCTATGGGCTGGAGCCCACCGGCGCGTTCATCATGTTCGCCGGGATCTACTACGGCGGGATGTTCGGCGGCTCGACGACGTCGATCCTGCTGAACACCCCGGGTGAGAGCGCGGCGGTCGTCGCGGCCATCGACGGAAACCCGATGGCCCGCAAGGGACGTGGGGCGCAAGCGCTTGCGGCCGCGGCCATCGGGCACTTCGTCGGCGGCATCCTCGGCACGATCGCGCTGGTCGTGCTGGCCCCGGTGATCGCGAAGCACGCCGTCGACATCGGCGCGCCGGATCTGTTCGCGATCATGGTGCTGGCGTTCATCGCGGTCACCTCGGTGCTCGGCGGCTCCCGGATCCGCGGCGTCGCGTCGCTGCTGATCGGGCTCACCATCGGCCTGGTCGGCCTGGACGAGATGACCGGTCAGCAGCGGCTGACCTTCGGCTCGCTGCATCTGGCCGACGGCATCGACGTCGTGATCGTCGCGGTCGCCCTGTTCGCGGTCGGCGAGTCACTGTGGGTCGCCGCGCACCTGCGGCGCAACGCGCATCAGCCGATCCCGGTCGGCAGGCCGTGGCTCTCACGCGCCGATCTCAAACGGACCTGGAAGCCGTGGCTGCGCGGCCCGCTGATCGGGTTCCCGTTCGGCGCGGTGCCCGCCGGTGGCGCCGAGATCCCGACGTTCCTTTCCTACGTCACGGAAAAGCGGCTCTCGAAGCACAAGGACGAGTTCGGCAAGGGCGCCATCGAAGGCGTCGCGGGCCCGGAAGCGACGGCGTCGGCCTCCGCCGCCGGGACGCTGGTCTCGATGCTGACGCTCGGCCTGCCGACCACCGCGGTCGCGGCCGTCATGCTGGCGGCGTTCCAGCAGTACGGCATCCAGCCGGGACCGCTGCTGTTCGAGCGGGAGTCGTCGCTGGTGTGGGGCCTGATCGCCTCGCTGTTCGTCGGCCTGACGCTGCTGCTGGTGCTGAACCTGCCGCTGGCGCCGCTGTGGGCGAAGCTGCTGCGGATCCCGCGGCCGTACCTCTACGCGGGCATCCTGTTCTTCGCCAGCGTCGGCGCGTACGCGGTCAACGCGGACATCTTCGACCTGCTGGTGATGTTCGTGATCGGCCTGCTGGGCTTCGCGATGCGCCGCTACGGCCTGCCGGTGCTGCCGGCGATCATCGGCGTCATCCTCGGCCCGGCCGCCGAACAGCAGATGCGGCGCGCGCTGCAGCTGAGCGACGGCGATCTGGGCGGGCTCTTCAACACCCCGTTCTCGATCGTGGTCTACGTGATCATTCTGCTGATCGTGTTCTTCCCGCTGCTCAAGCGTTTCCTGCCCACCCGTCCCGCGGTCACCGAAGCCGAACCGAAGGACAAGGTGGACGTCTGACCTGCGGCGATCCCGATCCGGACCCGGCCTCGACTGCCCCGAGGCCGGGTCTTTCTTTTGTCCGGGTGAACCGCTTCGCGTCGCTCTTCGTGTGCCTTGCATCACCTCGACAGAAGATAACGAAAGGATAACGGCGAGATCGCGTTTTGAACCGGGTGCGGACTGGGGCCGTTTCAGCCAACGCGGAGTAAGTGGCGCCGGCGACGTCGGTGGCGCATCCCCCGTGCTCCGCGAAACGACACCGAACGAGGTGAACGATTCCATGCCCCGTAACCAAAGATCCGCCGGCCGCCATCGCATGGCACGCCGCACCAAGGTCGCCACCGGCGCCATCGCGCTCTCCCTCGCCGTCGGCGGGATCGTCGTGGTGAACACGACCGGAACCCCCGACGCGGCCAGGGCCGACGGCGCGGACAAGTCTTTCTTCATCGACATCACGAAGGTCCCCCGCGGCACCAACGTCAACCTCGACCTCGCGAAACGAGGCGCCCGGGGGACGTTCACCGTCGACTGTGGCCGCAACGAGAACGGCCACTTCAACAGCGACAACTTCATCGCGCAGCCCGGTGTCCGCAATGGAGCCGCGCATCTGCACGACTACGTCGGAAACCTTTCGACCAACGCGGATTCGAACAACAAGAGCCTGCTGCGCGCGGGCACCACCTGCAAGAACGGCGACAAGTCCGCCTACTTCTGGCCGGTCGTCCGGATCAACACCGAGGAAGAGGAGGAAAACGAGAAGGCGAACGAGGAGAAGCTCGCCGCCGACCGCAAGAACGCGGCCAAGGACGAGGCCTCCCCACAGGCCGACTGTCCCGACGTGGTCAGCGAACTCGAAGACGTCCCCGACCAGGCCATGAACGCGGTCAACGAGGGCCTCACCAAGATCGACGCGGACGTCGACAACGCGAACAACCAGCTGGCGCAAGGAAAACAGGCCGGCCAGGTGCTCGACGAGCTGAAGAACAAGCGCAAGTCGTCGATCAAGAAGATCACCGACAGCATGAAGCAGGCGGGCAAGCCGGTCGCGAAGAACGACGACCAGCTCGCCGGATGCGCCGTGAAGCAGAACGGCAAGGGTGGCCTCGACAACGGCGGCGAGAACAGCAACGTCAACGCGGGCGGCGACGTCGAGAAGAAGAAGTCCGACGGCAAGGCCGCCGACCTGCCCCCCGCCAACGACAACAACGAGGTCGGCGACAACGAAGGCGAGATCCAGCGCCCCGAAAAGGTGGACCTGACCTTCACCAGCGGCGGTGCCCGCCGCGTCGTCGCGATGCCGAAGTTCCTGCGCGTGCTCTACGGCGACGCCAAGCAGAGCACCAACGGCCCGGCCAACGCCCGGCCCAGCTGGACCTGCACCGGCTTCGAGGACCGGCTCACCGAGCTGTACCCGATCTGCCCGCAGGGCAGCAAGATCGCTCGCGTCCACGCGTTCCCGAACTGCTGGGACGGGAAGAACACCGACAGCGCCAACCACCGCACGCATATCGTGTTCTCCGACCGCGACGGGCGATGCCCGCGCGGCTTCAAGAACGTGCCGCAGCTGCGGATCACGCTGGTGTACAACATCCCGCCGAACATCCAGGCCGCCGGGCAGTACGCGGTCGACGCGTTCGACCAGGAGAAACACAACCCGCGCTCCGACCACGACGACTTCGCGAACGTCATGTCGCAGTGCCTGATGAACCAGCTGGTGAAGTGCATCAACAGCGGCAAGCGCTGCAAGCAGTAGCCGCACTCACCTCTCGTGAGTGGTAATGAGGGTTCTAACCGTCATTACCACTCACGAGGTTTGGGTGGCTGGGTCCGGTTCCTGGCCCGGCGTAGGGGTACCGGGCCAGAAACCGGCGAACGACACGGCTTTCCCTCCCTGGAAGCCGGGCCGCCCGGTCTGGGGCTAAGCCGTCGTCGACAACCGGCTCACCCGGTCGAACACGAGCGGCGCCGGCATCGCCGGGTTCACTTCGGCCAGTACGGCGTCGGCGTCCAGGCCCGGCAGATGGATCCACGCGCTGTCGGCGAAATCCGGTGTGGTGACACTGATCCGGCCGCAGCGCGCGGGCGGGATCAACGCGACCCCGAAGGGCTCGACCACGTTGCGCCACACCGATTGCGAGACGATCATCCCGGCGCCGAACTTGTCACCGGTCGGATCGAGACGGCACCAGTAACCGACGGCGTCGTTGAAGGTCGAAGCGCACAACAGCCGGGTCAGCGTGATGTACGTGCGGTGGTAGCGGTGATTGTCCGCCATCGGTCCCATATGGACGGCCACCCGCGCCCGCATCGGTACGCGGGCGTAGCGGTTGCGGGACCGGAGCAAGTGGTCCAAATGGAACACGACCTCGCAGAGCTGCCCGACGGCCTGATCCGGATACGCGACCATCAGCCCGTCCCCGGTCTCCCGGAAGTGACGTGCTTCCCCCGGCGCGAGCCCGACCGCGGTGAAGGAGCGGGAGACCAGCGTCTCCATCTCGGTCTTCATCGGGTCCAGCAGGTCATCGCTGGCCTTGGACGAACCGACGATGTCGACGGCGAGCACGGCATGGGTGTTCGCGTTGTAATGGCCTGAGGTCAGCACCTGCATCTCTGCGACCCCTCCCCTGATCGGTGAAAACTGGCGGCAGGAAGCAGTGTTCCCACTCCTCACCGGAAGTTCTGTTCGGAACCGAACAGAACCTGACCTCACCATGGTCAACGCCAGTGAGCTAAGTCACACCTTTTTCCGTGATCACCCGCAATGCCTCGCGGTCGACGACGGTGATCGCACGGCGCGAACTGGCCACCACTCCCGCCTTCCGGAGCTTGTCCAGTGCCTGCGCGACCATGGTCCGGCCCATCGGGATGAACTGCGCGAGTTCGTCCTGGCTCAGCGGGATCCCGATCCGCCAGCCCGCCGGCGTCCGTATCCCGCAGACGTCGACCAGGTAGTCCAGCCGCGTCGCGACCCGCGCCACCGCCTGCGGTTTCCACGACTGCGTCCGCTGCCGTTGGGCGAGGACGAACCGGCGGGCGACGCTGACGAGCACCTCCCGCATCGCTGACGGATGGTCCAGCAGGAACCGGTTGAACTCGCTCGCCGCGATCCGCCGGACATGGACCTCCTCGATGGCGACGACGTCGGCCATCCGGATACCGCCGGCGATCACCGCGATCTCGCCGTGCAGATCACCGGGTACCCCGACGTCGAGGATGACCGTCGCCCCCATCCGGTCGGCACTGGTCACCTTCACGTAGCCGTGCCGCAGCAGCATGACGAAGTCGCCGGGCTCGCCCGCGCGCATCAGCGCCTGTCTGCTCTCGTAGGTCTGCGGGGTGCCCATCTCCAGCAGCCGGGCACGGACGGGTTCGTCCAGCCGCTCCAGGAACGGACGTTCTCTTTCTTCGGCGGCCTCCGGGCCCAAACCCACGAAACACCCTCCCAGGCAGTCGTGAACACCTATCGCGGAGAGTAACCGAATCGGCCACCCGATCCGGCGGCGGAACCGTCGTACGCGGTGAAGATGCCCAGCCGGACCAGCTCCGATCTGATCCACTCGGCAAGCCGGTGCAACGGCCCGTCTTCGGCCTCGACGAAGTAGCTGTCCACGATCTGGTGTCGCCTATCGGCGTGTTTCGCCGCGTAGAGCAACGCTGACCGTACCTCTGACACCTTCAGCGGAGCGACCTTGATCCCGGGGGCGGGCCGCACGGTGCTCTTGGCGGCCATCACCGCCAGCACGGCCTCCTCCAGGCTGAACCGGTGCTCCACCGGTACGACCACATGTTCCACGCCCTCGACAACCCGGCGCCCGATCAACGGCATGCTGTCAGATCAGCATGACGCACGGCCGTAGTCTGTTCGGCACCGAACACTCAGCGCGACTCAGCCTGGTTGGCCGCGTTCGACAGCCGCGATCGCGTCTTCGAGTTGTTCCCGGTACAGCATCATCCGCTGGACGAGCATCACCGGATCCGGGTTCTCGTCGCGGGCGTGCCGTTCCAGCTTCTCGGTGGTCTGCTTCACCGTCACCCGCAGTTCGACGACGGCCGTCGCGTGGTCACCGGCCCGGTCTTCGAGTTTCGCCACCGCGCGCCGGAAGGCGCTCGCGAGTTCGGTCTCGCCCGGCTGCACCTTTTCGATGGCCGTCAGCGCGCGGCCGAGCAGGCTGTAGTGGTCGTAGCCGGTGTCGGGCTCCGGCGCGCGGAACTCTCTCTTCTTCACCGGCCGCTCGGCGTTCAACACGAAGAACGCGACCTCGGCGGGGATCAGCACGGCGAGGGCCGCGACGGCGCCGAAGAGCCATGCCTGCGGATGCGGCAGGGTCACCGCGTGACCGAGCAGCCCGGCGATCACCGTGAGCACTCCGGTGACGGCGTGGAAGGGGCGGTTGTCGGGACCGGCCATGTCAGAAGTTACTGAAGACGTTGACGAACATCTTGTCGATGCCCTGCGGATCGACGGCCTTGTAGCCGCGCCTTCGACTTCTGCGCGATCTCCTCGAGAACGCGGCTGTCGGCCTGCGCACCGTAGGCCATGGTGAAGACGCGGACGGAGTTGTCGAGGCGCTCGGCGTCGACCGCCTGCAGCATCTGGTCCTTGGTGGTCCCGGCCGCGGTGTTCACGCCGTCGGTCAGCACCACCACGGCGTTGATGACGTTCGGGTCGAACTCCCGCCGCATCTTGGCGTTGGCGTCCACCACGGACTTGTAGAGTGCCGTATCCCCGTCCGGTTTCAGGCTCTCGACCAGCGTGGTCATCGGGCCGCGGACGTCCTTCACCTTGCCGATCGGCATCTTTTCCTCGTACCCGTTCGTCGAAAACGTCCACAGCCCGACCTGGTCTTCGGGATGCAGGTATTCCAGCTGCTTCTTGATCGCGGGTTTCAGCAGGTCGATCCGGCGCTCGGAGTACGGCTTGTCCTTGCGGGTCTTGTCGAACGGTTCGTTCATCGATCCGGAAAGGTCCAGCACCAGCAGGATCCGGCCGCGCCGCTGCGTGTACTCCCAGCCGTCCAGCATCTTCTGGATCTGCTCGCCGGTCGGGATCTCGATACGCCGGGACTCCCCGGTTTCCGCGGTGTGCGCGCCTTGCGCCAGCTTCGGGTTGCTCCTGCCTTCCGGATCGCGGAAGCCGAGATCGCGGAAGCGGTCCTGCTGTTCGGTTTCCCGCAGGAAATCGGAGAAGTCCTTCGCCGCCGCCCGCTGGTCCGGCGTGGCCTTGGCCGTGGTCAGGAAGGGATGGTCGATCAGCATCGTGCCTTCGCTCGGGTGCACGGCCACGAGCGGCCGGTTCAGGTCGACGGGCTTGTCCTGCAGCTGCTTCGGATCCCCGGTCGGCGCGCCGTGGTTGTAGAGGTAGACCATCTGTTCCTGCATCGCCATCGCGCTGATGTAGGGCGTGGGCTTCCGGTCCTCTTCGTACAGTGTCTTGAGGAAGGCCACCGAATCGTCGCTGTAGTAGGCGACCGACGCCTCGATCCCGCGGACGAACTGGATGGCGTCCGCGGTGTCGATCTTGCCGTAATCCCCGCCTGTCGCCGCGAAGTAGGTCGCGATGGTCGCGGCGAGTCCCGAGGTCGACCGGCGCGGATTGTCCTTGCCCAGCGTGAAGTTGCCCCATTGCGCGTACTGGGCACCCTTGGCCGCCCAGCCGCCGTTGCGGTTCACCTCGAGCACGTCCCGCCAGCCGACGCCCTTCTCCGGCCAGCCCAGTTGCCTGGCCATCGGCTCCGGCATCGCGATCACCATCGGGCTCGTCGCGAGAGAGGTCGTCGGGCCGTCGTCGATCAGGTCCCCTTTACCGCGCTGGCGCAGTAGATCGAGCCAGAGCGACGAACTCGGCAGCCAGACCTGGGGTTCGGGCTGCTGCGCGTCGATGTCGTTCCAACCCTCGGCGAGGAGGTCGAGCGCGGCACCCGAGGTCTTCTTGAACGCCTCGACCTTCGCGCACCGGCCGCCGTCGAACGTCCGGCCGGTGTTGTTGTACCGCTCGGCCAGTTCGTGGATCAGGTCGCCCTTCTCCGTGGAGGAACTGGCGACCAGCCGGATGCAGTCGCCCCTGTTCATGTTCGAGGGCGCGGTGACGACCGTCGCCAGCAGGACGATCACGAGCGTCCCGACCAGCGTTCCGAAGGCGAGCGAAAGCCAGCCTGATCTCCGCATGCGCGCCCCCTCGCCGTCGTAGCGGGCAAGTGTAGCTACAACGTGGTTCCCGGTTCTGTTTCCTCGGTCACCAGATCGTAGGTTTCGAAACTGAAGCGGGCGAGGGTACCCACCCAATTCCGATAGACCTGTAGATCATCGAAGGATTCGACGTCTAGCCGCCATTCAGGTGGAAAGGCGTCGGACAGTGATTCCCCTTCGGAAAGCGCGATGAAGGTCGAGCGCGCGGCTTCCGGATCCGCGACCAGCAGGGTCAGCAGGATCAGCACCGCCCGGTAGGGACCGTCGACGAATCGCGAAAGTTCCGCGTCGGGAATGCCGATGCGCACCAGCCGGTAGAGGTTGACCAGTTTCCGGATCTCCCGGGGCGTGTTCAGCCGTTTCCGCAGCACGTGGACGAAATCGCGTTCGACCTCGGTGAGCCGCAGCCGGTCCGGCCGCATGTTGTAGAACGTGGGCGGGGCCGTCTCCTTGACGATGACCTCGACCGGCTCGCCGCTTTCCCCGCGCTGGACGCCTTCCCCGTCCTCCCGCCATTCCTCGTGCCCGTGCGGTTCCGGTTCCCGGCCTTCGATCGGCATGAGGACGTCGATCAGCTCGTCGGCCGCGGCACCCAGGGGGCGCAGGGCGAACACGATCTGGAAGATCTTGTCGAGGTACTCCGCCCGTCGCGCCTCCCCGGCCCCGAACAGCTCCTCATGGTGCTGGTCGAGGCAGCGCGACAACCAGCGCGGATCGACGGCCACCACCACGACGAACGCGGGCAGGGCCAGCAGCAGGTGCACCGCGGCGAGCACTTCGATCACCTTCGACGGCGGGCAGCGGTCGAGATCGTCGATGTAGAGCACGATCCGCTCCAGCGGCGGTTCCCCCTTGCCGCCCGCCAGCTGCCATTCCTTCCGCGCGTCCACCAGATCCGCGCTCAGCCGCGTGAGATCGTCCCGGACGCGGGCGAAAACCCCTTGGTAGTCCCCGTATCTCCCGGTCTTCGCCTCTTCGATCAGCTCACCCAGCCGCGTCGCCGCGTCCAGCCGCCGGAGCCGTTCCTCGGTCTCCCGGACCTCGGTCTCGAACCGTTCCGCCCGCTTCTCGACGTCGTACCGCAGCTTGTCCAATGTGGACTTCACCGGCGCGAGCGCGGCCCTGGCGGTGGTGAGCGCCGGGGTCAGCACGGCGCCGAGCGCGACGACGGCCCCCGCCGCGGCGAGGATCGCGTTGTGCCACAAGGCCCAGCCGGTGATCGCGGCGGCGAGGCCGAGCATGCCGAGCACCGCGTACCCGGCGACGGCGAACCTCCGCCGCCGGCGTTCGGTCCGGTCCACTCCGGACACCAGGAGCCGCCAGCGCCAGGTGAGCGGGGAATCCGCCTTGACGGCCCGCAGGCTCGCGAGCCGGGTCCGCAGCTGTTCACGTTCGGCACGGACCTCGTCGGCGTCCGCGTGCGCCTCGGGCGCGCCGAGGTTGCGGAACAGGTGATCCACGAGACCGACCCACAGATGGTCGTCGTGGTACTGCCAGGCGTTGAACCGGATCTGCCGGATCTCGCCGGCGAACACGCTGTTCGCGGCGTCGCCCCGGGACCGGCGGGCCAGTTCGGCCACCCGGTCCGCCACCTGCCGCACGAAACTCGATTTACCGGAGCCCCAAGGGCCCAGCAACGCGACGCACAGGGGCGGGTTGGTCTCACGGTCGGCGATGACCGCGGCGAGCGTGCGCACGTCGTCCTGGAAGCCGATGAGATCGATCGCGCTTTCGACGTCGGGCGTGATCCGCGGCCGTGCCCGGCCCGGTTTGGGCTCGACGAAACCGGTGCCGTCGATCTGGTTGCCGAAGCGGTCCCACACCCGGATCGCGCGGTCGTCCCCGACCGAGATGATCTTCTCGTTGCCCGCGGTGCAGGCGATCGCGCGGACGTTTCCCTCATGTCCCTTGAGGAGGGTGTATTCGGCGGGGTTCTCGATGTCGCGGACATAGACCTCGCCGCCGGAATCGCCGGAGAGCACCAGCTTCCCGTCCGGACTGAAGGCCAGCGCCCGCACCACCCCGCCGTGGCCACGGAAGACGAGGGCGGGATCGCCCTCGCGGCCCCACAACCGGACCGTCTCGCCCTCGCCGGAGAGCACCCGCGCGCCGTCGGCCGAAACCGCGACCACGTGTACCGAGCCCGCGCCACCGAACCGGTAGTGGGTGACGACTTCCTCGTCCCACAGCCGCACGCCGCCGGTGTCGTCGCCGGCGACCACGACCCGGCCGTCCGGGGTCACCGCGACGGATTCGACCTCCGGGCCGCCGGTGCGGAGGCCGCGCACCGTCACGCCGTCCAGCCGCCGGACCTCGACCGTGCTTCCCGCGCCGGACACGGCGAAGTCCTTCGCCACCGCGACCGTGAGCGTCCGCTTGGTGGTCTGGACCTCCGCGGGGGCCGCCTCGCGTCCGGCGAGCCGCCAGCGCCGCACCGTCGCCCCATCGCAGCCGACCACGTACTGACCGGAGATGCCCACCGCGAGCACCGGCCGATCGTGCCCGCTCAATGCGAACCGCTGCACGCCGGTCTCCAGGTCCCATACCCGCACCGTCTTGTCCGTACCGCCGGTGACCAGCCGGTTTCCGTGCACGGCGACGGCGAGGATGGGTTCTTCGTGTCCGGTGAAACGTGCCGTCGTCATAGCCGCACAGTCTTCCGGTCACGTCAAGATCATGGTTAACGACAGGCGACTATCGGCGGGTTCCGTGACCGCCTTGACAGGTCCTAACATCACGCGGAGGCAACGGAGGACTACTCAGAGGTCCCTCTCGCCGGAACAAAGTGTCGACACTGCTCCGCAATTCCAGCACGCCTTAACGCGAGGAGTAAAACGTGCTTCGACGTACCTTCGCCGCGGTGCTCACCGGCGCCGCGCTCTCCCTTTCACTGCTCTCGGCGCCCTCCGCCGGGGCGGCCGAGATCATGGCGACCACCCTGACCTACGACGACAGCCAGGCCGCGGAGTTCAAGGACGTGGTGGCGGCAGGCGTCAACGTCTGGAACACCAACGTCACCAACGTCCGCATCGTGAAGGCGACGCCGGGGCAGCGGGTCAACATCCGGATCGTCGCCGACGACGGCTGGCCGCGCGCCACCCTCGGCCCGGTCCGCCCGGGTGGCACGGTCACCGTCTGGTACGGCAGGCAGGCCGTCCAGCAGGGCTACAACAAGGTCCGGATCGCGTCCCACGAACTCGGCCACAGCCTCGGCCTGCCCGACGTGAAGCCCGGGCCGTGCTCGTCGCTGATGTCCGGCTCGACCGGCGGGGTCAGCTGCGCCAACGTGAACCCCAACGCCCAGGAGAAGGCGAGGGTCCAGCAGAACTACGCCGGCACCGCCGTGCGGAACGCCGACAGCGGCAAAATTCTCGCGGAAGTCGGCTGATCCCGTGCCAGGGGGTGCCCGCCCGGCACCCCCTGGCCTGGGTGGTTCGCTAGCCGTCCGCCGTGATCGCCGCCGCCGGGCACACCTGCGCGGCGTCGCCGATCCCCGCCGGTTCCGGGTCCAGCAACCGGACCCGGCCGTCTTCTTCGTCCTGTCCGAACACCTCCGGCGCGGTCAGCACGCACATTCCCGCGCCCACACACCGTTCCCGGTCCACTTGGATCCTCATCGCGATCAGCCCCAGGCCACCGGGAGCGCGTACACCCCGTAGATGTCGGAATCCGTCCGCAGCGGGATCTCTTCGGCCGGAACGGCCAGGCGCAGCGCCGGGAACCTGCCGAGCAGCCCGGTGAAGGCGACCTTCATCTGGACTCGCGCGAGCTGCTGACCGAGACACTGGTGCACCCCGTGCCCGAAAGCGGCGTGCCCGGCGGCGTTCCGGCGGAGATCGAGCCGGTCGGGTTCCGGGAACTTCAGCGGATCGCGGTTGGCCGCCCCCGCCGAGAGGGCCACCACCTCCCCCGCCTTGACGACCTGGCCGCCGATCTCGACGTCTTCGAGCGCGGTGCGGACGCCCGTGTGCGCGATCGTCAAGTAACGAAGGAGTTCCTCGATCGCGTTGTCGATGCTGTCCGGGTCCTCGCGCAGGACGGCGAGCTGGTCCGGGTTGCTCAGCAACGCGAAAGTACCCAGCGCCAGCATGTTCGCCGTGGTGTCCAGGCCCGCACCCAGCAAAAGGAACGCGATGCTGGTGAGTTCCTCGTCGGTGAGGTCGGTGGCGGCCAGTTCACCGAGGATGTCGTCGGTCGGCTCGGCCCGTTTCGCCACGACAAGTTCGTAGAGGTAGCCGCCCAGTGCGTTGATGGCGGCTTCCTGTTCCTCCAACGGCGCGTCCGGCCGGTTCAACGGCGCGACGTTGCGCCGGAAGAACTCGTGGTCGGCGTACGGGACACCGAGCAGCTCACAGATCATCAGCGCCGGAATGGGCTGCGCGAACGCGGTCACCAGATCGGCCGTCGTTCCTTGTCGCTCCATCAAGTCCAGGTGTTCGACGGTCACCTGCTCGACCCGTTCGGTGAGCTGCCGCATCCGGCGGACGGTGAACTTGCCGGTGAGCAGCTTGCGGTACCGCGCGTGCTCCGCACCGTCCATCCTGATGAACATCCCCGGCTGCGCGGGCGGCATCTCCACCATCGCGGCCGCACCCGGCAGCGGCGTGTGCATCAGCTCCTGCCGGGCACTGAACCGCGGATCCGAGAGGACGGCGCGGGTGATCGCATGGCCCGTCGCGAGCCAACCTTCGTGGCCGTCGGGGAAGGTCAGGCGGACGAGCGGATGCTCGTCGCGCAGCGGGCCGAGTTCGGCGGGCGGGTCGAACGGACAGCCCTTCGGGCGTTCGAGGGGCAGTTCCGTGAGATGAGGTACTGACGTGGTCACAGCTGTTCCTCCCAGATCTTCAGCTATGCCTGAAGGCTACGTTGCATTCAGTCGACGCTCAAAGTTATAACCGGTGCTTTTCAACGTAATGGCTGGTAGATTTCTGGAAATCGTTGCAACGATGCTGTCGATGAATGCAACGATCCATTGCATTGACCTGCGAGTGAACGCACAGGAGGCGCCCATGCCGGGCGGCAGGCTGACCCTGGAGGACCGCCGGCTGATCGCGACCTGGCTCAAGGACGGCCTCGGATACGCCGAGATCGCCCGGCGCCTCGGCCGCCCGACGTCGACGATCAGCCGCGAGGTCGCGCGCAACAGCGGCCATTCCGGCTACCGCGCCGACGAAGCGAGCCGGGTCACCGGCGAACGGGCACGGCGCCGCAAACCGCACCCCCGCGCCGCCCCCGTCGTCACGAACGATTACGGGCGCGACCCGGAAGCCGTGCGCCGCTTCGAAGCGGACTTCACCGAGATGATGGTGGCCACCGGACTGCCCCGGATGATGTCGCGAGTGCTCGCATGCCTGTCCGTCAGTGACGACGGCGTCCACACCGCGGCCGAACTCGCCCAACGGCTCCAGGTGAGCCCCGCCTCGATCTCGAACGCCGTCCGCTACCTCGAAACGCAGGCCCTGCTCAAACGGGAACGCACCGGACGGCGCGAGCAGTACGTCATCGACGAGGAGATGCCCCAGCGGGTCTGGGCCGAAAGCGTCCGCGCGAACCAGGAATGGATCAAGATCGCCCGCCAGGGCGCCGAAGTCCTCGGCACCTCCACCCCCGCCGGGGTCCGCATGGACGATCTCTCCCGATTCCACGCGCGCATCAACGAAGTCATGCTGGACGACCGCGTCGCGGTCTACGTCGGTGACGCCCTGACCGTACTGGCCGCCCTACTGCACGCTCGACGCTCGCTGTCTGTTCCGGCTCTCGCGGCTGCGCTGGGGTGGGATGGGGAGCGGGTTTCGGCTGCTTTGCGGGTGGCGGAGGAGCATCCGCATGTCGCCGGGCCGGTGCGGGTGAATTCTTGTGGTGGTGGGTATCGGGCGGTTGCTTTGGTGGAACGGCTTACGGAGGAGCAGATGGCGGCTTTGGAGTCGTGAGTGGGGTGAGGGGTGTTGCCGTTTTTCGGCGATGGGAGTTTATTCTGGGGGTGCGAAGGGGACTGTCCGGTAGGGGGCCAGCGTCACTCCAACCGCCCAAGCCACGTCCAGCACCGCTGCCATCGCCGGGAAGGCGCCTCTGACAGGGGGCAGCTCGAACTGTCACCGTTTTTCGGCAATGGAGTGCGCCTGCTGGTCGGGAAACGGCTCGGTTTCAGGTTCGCAGAAGCTGTCGCCAATTTTCGGCGACGGGACTCCGGCCCGGTGTTGCTGTCGCCGCTATCCGGCGACGGGATCTTGTCCCGGGGGTGCAACAGCGAACTGTCCGGCAGGAACCGGCGCCGCTCCAACCACCAAGCCACATCCACCACCGCCACCACCGCCAGGAAGACGCCCCGACAGCAGCCAGCTTGACCTGTCGCCGCTTTCCGGCAATGGGTACCCCTGCTGGCAGGAAACGGCTCGGCTTCAGGCGCGCAGAAGCTGTCGCCAATTTTCGGCGACGGGACTCCGGCCCGGTGTCGCTGTCGCCGCTATCCGGCGACGGGATCTTCTCCCGGGGGTGCAACAGCGGACTGTCCGGTAGGAACCGGCGCCGCTCCAACCACCAAGCCACATCCACCACCGCCACCACCGCTAGGAAGACGCCCCGGCAGCAGCCAGCTTGACCTGTCGCCGCTTTCCGGCAATGGGGTACCCCTGCTGGCAGGAAACGGCTCGGCTTCAGGCGCGCAGGAGCTGCCGCCAATTTTCGGCGACAGGATCCTCTCGGCAGCGCAGAAGAGAACTGTCCGCCAGGGAACCACCACCACTGGGAAGCACCCCGGCAGCAGCCAGCCTGAGCTATCGCCGCTTTCCGGCAATGGGGTGCGCCTGCTGGACAGCAAACGACTCGGCTTCAGGCACGGAAGACTTTCGCCAATTTTCGGCGACGGAGCACGCCTGCCGGTCAGCAACCGGCGCAACTTCAACCGTCAGGGCCAGATCGGCCGTACTGGCACTGCCACGAACACAGCTAAAGAAATTCACTTCGACACTAGAGTGCGAAAGCGTACCTAGACTGTCGCCGTTTTTCGACGACGGGATTCCGCCCCGGCAGCACAGAAAGGCCTGTCCGGCAAGGAACCAAGCCACGCCAGTCACTGCCAGGAACGTGCCCAAGAGGTGCTCACCGTTCGCAGGAGGCGTCTGCCGATCAGGACACCGGCCCGAAAGCCCGGCTTGAGCTGTCGCCGTTTCCCGGCAACGAGGGCTCAGAACGGCGGCGGTTCCTCACCCAAAAGACCCTGCGGACGCGGCTCGTGAAGCGGCGGCGGTGTGCTGTCGAAGCTGTGCCCGGTCGGCGTGGTGACCGTCAACGTCCCATCCGACCCAAGCCGGTAACTCCAGCCGGGCTCGTCCTTGAGCCGATGATCACGACGACAGAGATCCACCAACTCACCGGCATCCGACAACCACGCCGTCGCGGTAGCCACCTTCATCGCACCGAAACCACACAACCTCCCCCGCTCCATCAACCCCAGAGTCCGCGGCAGCCACGTCGTCAACGCCTCGGCGGCCGCGACCATCGCACCCGCGTGACTGTCCACAAGAGACAACTCGAACGCCACCTCCTGCACCACACTCCGCGCACCCCACGATGACGGCTCAACTGAGCCAACGCCCGAAACCGCACCGCCTCCAACCGCGCGATCCCCGCCGACGCCGCCCGCGCCACAGCCACAGAATCCTTGTCATCCAACGAAACTACCGAAGCATTGACCAACTCCAAAACGGAAGGATCAGTAAGCTCTTCGAGAAGCGCCACCGGCGCCTTGAAAGTATCCACCCGACGAACATACGACCGACCACCGGCAATTCCCGATCACGCACACACCACAGCCGTTACCGTTTTCCGGCAATGGGGAGTTCTCCCGCGAAAGCCCTTCACATCACGTCCCGCACAACCATCCGCTCCGAAGCCCGCTCGATAGCCGCTTCCACCGCGCCGACCCGGTCCGCCAGCAGGCCGACCGCGCCGACCGCGCGGCTCATCGGGTCCTCGTCGTCCCCGCCGAGCGCCTGTGCCCTCAGGTAACCCGCCTTGACCTCCGTCCACCGCTGCGCCTCCGAGGCGCTCAGGCGGCCGCGCAGTTCGGCCAGTTTGAGGAGGTTGGCCTCGGCGCCCGAGGTGAGCGTCTGCGCCTCACCGGCGTAGTGGTCGTCGATCAGCGCTTCGAGTTCGGCGTCGTTCATCGCGGGCACGATCCGGCCGGCCAGCTTGTTCATGTTCCGGTACGAACCCTGTAGCTGGAACGGGGGTTCGACACGGGACGCGTCCGCCTGCGCCGCCGAAGCGATGTAGGCCTGGTTGTTCTTCAGCACGATCTGCTGCACCTTGATCAGTTTCCGCAGCACGGCGAGGATCTGTTCGAGTTCCGTCGCCGAGTACGCGTGCTTCAGCTGATCCGCCCGGACGGCACCGTCGCCGCGGGCCAGTCGCACCAGAGTGTCCACATCGGACCGTTCGCGCGAGACGAGTGGCGCCAGCACGGTGTTCGCGGTCAGCGAGTTCTCGATGTAGCTCAGTGCGAACAGCTCTTCCTTGCCCGACAGTACGTCGCCGAGGTTCCACACGTCCGCACGGTTGGCGAGCATGTCCGGGATCCGGAACCGCTTGCCCTGTTCGGTGTACGGGTTACCGGCCATGCAGACCGCGAAGCGCTTGCCGCGCAAGTCATAGGTCCGCGTCCGACCCTCCCAGACACCTTCCATTCGCCGCTGCGCGTCACACAGCGAAATGAACTTCTGCAGCAGTTCCGGCGACGTGTGCTGGATGTCGTCCAGGTACAACATGACGTTGTTGCCCTGCTCCAGCGCGAACGAGATCTTCTCGACCTCTTGCCGCGCGGTCGCGTTGGGCGCGTCCGCCGGATCCACCGACGTGACGTCGTGCCCGAGCGCCGGTCCGTTGACCTTGACGAAGACCAAGCCGAGACGGCTCGCCACGTACTCCATCAGTGTCGTCTTGCCGTACCCCGGTGGCGAGATGAGGAGCAGCAAGCCGGACTGGTCGGTGCGGCGGGCGTCGCCGGTCGCGCCGAGTTGTTTGGCGAGGTTGTCGCCGATCAACGGCAGGTAGACCTCGTCGAGCAGCCGGTTGCGCACGAAGGCGCTCATCACCTTCGGCTTGTACTCCGTCAGCCGCAGCCTGTCCCGCTCGGCCGCCACCAATTCGTTGCGCTGCCGCTGATACGCGCGGAAGCCCGGCACCCGGTCACGCCGGAACCGTCGCGTCCTGGCCAATGTCTCGTCGAGCCGCAGGGTCAGGGACCGGTTGACGATCCGCGGATGCGAACCGAGCAGACCGTCCACAGTGGCCGAAAGTTCCGCCGACGAGTCGTAGCGCGGCAGGTCGGCCAATTCGATCGCGACGGCCTCCGCCAGTTCGTCGCCGGGTAATCCAGCGGAGTCCACAAAGGACGAGAGCCAGGCTTCAGCGAGCTGATGACGATCGGCGAGATCGTCGAGCGCGCGCAGGTCTTCGGCGAAACTGCGCCTGTCGAGCCGGAACTTGTCGAGCAGTGTCCGCGCGCCGCCGCTGGTGACGAACCCGGGTGACGCGTCGGCCAATTCCTCGAACAGGTACTCGCCGGCGAATTCGAAGTCGAGCGACAAACCCGAGTTTTCGGCGAACTCGGCCATCGCGTCGGTGAATTCCCGTGCCAGCGCGTCGATCGCCGTGGTGTGCCCGAACGCCTCGCGCACCCGCGCGAGCGAGGCTGCCCGCGTCGTCCAGGCGCCCTTCGCCGCTTCTTCCGCGCCGAATGCCCAGAACAGTTGCGCTGCCGCCCTCGCGGCGGGCGGATAACGCAGCAAACCGGCGGCGGAACGCAGGCGCAGCAATGCCGAAAGGATCGCGGCGGCGTCGTGGTCGTGCACCCCACGCGCGTACCCCTCGTCGTAGCGGTCCCCCGCCACCCGCCGGACGACGCCGAGCAGATCGGCGTCGAGCAGGTCCGGCTCTTCGAGCAGGATCGACGTCGCGAGGTACTCGGCGCGGTAGACCTCGGGCGATTCCGAGACCAGCAACTGGTCCCAGTACGGCCTCGTCGCCTCGAACGACTCGTCCCGCACGGGAGACCGGTAGTCGGTCCCGGTGATCGCGAACTTCATCCCGCCCTCGTGCGGGACCAGCGTGAGATCGATGTCCTGGGTGTTGACCGCGAAGGTGTTGCGGCCGAGGCGGATCGTCTCGCCGCCCTCGCCGTAGAGGTCGAGCCGGTCGCGCAGCGCGCGGCCCGCTTCCTGGCGGGCGGCCTTGACTCGGCCTTCGAGTTCTTCGGCGCGCACCTGGTCGCCGAGGCCACGCAGTTCGGTGACGACACTGCGCAGCTTCGCGACCATCGGGTCGGAGGCGAAATAGGTGTTGATCTCGTCGACCGAACCGAGCGTGCCGACCCGCCGGGTCACACTCGCGAGGATCCGCTCCGCCGAATCGACCAGCCGGTCCGCGCGGCGCGCCCGCTCGTCGAGCAGCGCCTGTTTGCGCGAGGAGAACGCCTCGTAGACGTCGGTGCGCTTCTCCCCCAGCGACACCAGGAAGTCGTCGAACTCGCCGAACCGCGATTCGAGGTTCTCCAGCTGGAGCAGCAATCTGCCGAGCTGTTCGTCGCAGCGGTCGGGGGTGTCCGCGACCGCGAGCCCACCGGTGATCGCCTGCGCGAGCAGGGCGAACTCGGCGGCGAACTCGGCCCGGCCCTCGGTCTCCAGCAGTTCCTTTCGCCGCGCTTCGAGGGTGGCCCTCGCGCGGTTGACCCCGCCGATGACCTCGCCGACCCGTTCCAGGATCCGCGTCCGCACCACGGCGTCCGCGATCTCCAGTCCGCCGACGACGTCGGTGAGGACTTCGAGCCCGCCGGACTGCTCGTCCAGCCGTTCGGCGACGGGAACCGCTTCGGCGACGGTGGAGATCGCGCCCGCGGCGGCGATCAGCCCGTCGACCTCGGCGTGGTAGCCGGTGAACGCGTCCTCGCCCTGCAGGAACCGCACGGCCCGCTGCGCGGCCTCGCCGAATTCCGTGTCGAGGTCGGCGATCAGCTTGTCCACGCGGCCGGTGTCGACATAGCGCAGTTCCCGCACGGTGACGAGATGTCCTCGCGCGCGGTGCATTTCGGCGAGGCGCCGCACCCACGCGTCGGCCGCGTTCAGTGCCTCGCCGCGGACCCTGCGCACGAGCGACGCGGTTTCCGCGGCCGCCTCGTCGACGGCTTCGGCCGCCTGCGCGGTGAGCGAGGTGACCGTCTCGAACTCGTCGAGCACCTGTTCCGCGGTGACCCGAACCTCCGAAAGCGGCGACCGCAGATCACCGAGTTCGGCCTCGCCAAGCCAGTGATAGTGGTCGAAAACCCGGGAGCACGCGGCGATCAGGGCCTCGAACACCGCCGCCGACGGCGCCATCTCGTCGACCATCCGGCCGATCGAGAGGCAGTCGGAGATCCCGCGGACCAGATCCGCGTTGCCGACGCGCTCCAGCGGCCCTGTCCCGGCCGGCTGCGACGCGGCGTAGGTGTCGGACTGGAACGGCGTCCGCCACACCTGCATCGGGTGCACGCGGCTCGGCTCGTCGGACAGCGCCCGGAACAGCACCATCGTGCCGTCGTCGAACAGCGAGTACCCGTGACACGGGATCGGGTTCGAGACCTCTTTGCGGATCACGTTGTACGGCAGGAGAAGCGTGCGACCCTCGGCCCGCGCGTGGAAGACGTAGAGCACGTCCTCCCCGTTGGGCGAGCGGATCACGCGCTCGAATTCGAGACCGTCCACAGTGGTGTCGAACGTCTTGCTGACACCGGTGTCGAGGTAGTAGCCGCCGGGGAAGATGATCCCGTGGTCCTCGGGCAGCCGCTGGCACGCCTGCCCGATCCCGTCGAGGCGCACGACGTCGCGCGTGCGGGTGTTGAACACCAGGTACCGGTACTCGGTCTCCTTGTAGGGCAACATCCGCAGCAGGATCAGCGGACCGATCCTGGCGTAGGAGACCTCGGCGTCGGCCAGGCTCTGCAGTGGCTCGTCGACCGGTTCGGAGTAGACGCCCTCGCCGGTTTCGGTGTTGTTCTCGACCTTGATCGTCAGGTTGCCGCCGACGGTCTCGACGAACACCTCGTCCTCGATCGAGATATGCGGATGCCGCCCGAGGACATGCTGCTCGCGGCTGGTCTCGAACCATTCGAAGTCGTGCGACGGCGGGAAGACGTGGTCACGTTCACCCCGGCTGTCTACATAGGACACTGTGCCGTCGGCGGCGATCCCCCAGCGCAGCACGCGGATGTCCTCGGTCCGCGGACCGATCTGGAACACCGCGAGCAGCTTGCCCTCGACCCGCCGCAGCTGCAGCAGCTTCGCCTGCCGGTAGTACCGGTACAGCTCGGCGAAGTCGCGGACGAACTGCTCGTCGCGCAACAGCCCCGGCAGTTCTTCGGACGGCACGTCGTCGAAGCGGAAGGCCTCTTCGTCGTGGCTGAAGCCGTGCAGTGAGAAGACGTCGTCGACCGTCGTCTCGGGTTTGAGCCCGATGAAGACGTTGTAGCCGAACAACATCCGCCCGCCGACCGAGACGACGTCCCTCGGCACGCAGTTGTTCGCGGTCCGGATCCGCTCGGTGCCGATCAGCGCGAGCTGCGCGCTGCCGAAGACCCCCAGCCGGGCCGTGTTGAGTTCGTCCGCGCGTTTGGCCAGTTCGGCGGCCTGTGCGGCGAGCCGGGCGCGGAGCACCTCATAGGTGCCCGCGTCCAGCTGCTCCGTTCCTGCCGCCGGTTCGGTCGTCGTCACTGCTTCGCGGGGGCGAGGGCGGCCGCGGACGTGTCGGCGAGGCCGAGCCGCTGCGCCATCGACAGCAGCTCACGCAGCTTGTCGCTGTCCGGGCCGCCCGCCTGCAGCTGCTTGGCCAGGAAGGCCGACAGCGTCAGGTTCTTCACGTCCTCCGTGCTCACCGAACCGACCAGCTTCGTCAGGTCGTCGGTGAAGCTGCCCGAACCGTCGAGCCACGACTTCCCGAGCGTCTGGACGACGTCGGAGTGCTCGACGAATCCGTCCACGCTCTTGGCGAGCCCGATCGAGCCGATCACCTTCTCGAAGAACATCGTCTCGCCGCCGACGATGTCGATGTCGGCCTTCTCCAGCCCGATCCCGAGGACCGTGGCCTGCGCCTCGGCGACCTCACGCTGCACGTTGAGCGCGGCGAGCCGGATCTCCTTCTCGGCTTCCAGGCGCAGGCGGTATTCCTCGTGCTCGCGGCTGGCGCTGTCGAGCGCGGCCATCGCGGCGGCCTTCTCGGTGAGACCTTCGGCCTCGCCCTTGAGCTTGTCGCGCATCCCGTCGGCGAGCACGATCGCCTTCTCGCGCGCGACGATCGCCTCGGCCCGGCCGACCTTCTCCAGCGCGTCGGCGTCGCGTTCCTTGACCTGCGCCGCGGCCAGCCCGACGGCGGCCTCCTCGGCCTGGATCCCCTCGGCCAGGCGGATCTTGGCGCGGGTCTCCAGTTCGGCGGTCTGCTGGCGTGCCTCGGCCAGCGTCAGTTCCTCGCGGGCCTTGTGCTTCGAGGCCGCCTCGGCGGCTTCCGCGGCCTTGATGTCCTTGACCAGGCTTTCCTGCGCTTCTGCCTCGGCCCTGATGATGATGGCCTCGCGCTGGCGCTCCGCCTCCTCGACGACACGGAGCTTCTTGATGATCTCTTCCTGCTCCGCCACGGTCTTCTCGACCGCGATCCGCTCGCGGATCACCTCGGCGATCGAGCGCTTCTCGGTCTCGACCTCCTTGTCCTTGGCGATCCGGGACAATTCGGTCTCGCGTTCGCGGCCGATGACCTCAAGCAGGCGATCCTTCTCGATACGCTCGCTCTCGATGGCGATGACGCGCTAGCGGTTCTTGCCCGCGACCTCGATCTCGCGCTGCTGGTTCTGGTGCTGGATACCCAGCTGCTCGTCCGTGCGCAGTCCGGCGGCCTGCGACTTGAGCCGCTCCTCGGCCTGGACCTTGGCGATCTCCGCCTCTTCGCGCGCCCGCATGGTCTCGACCTCGCGGCGCTGCTTGATCTCGGCGTCGGCCTGCCGCCGCTCCAGTTCGAGGATCGCCTCCCGGGCGTCCACGTTCTGACGGGTGATCTCTTTTTCCTCACCGCGGCGGAATTCGTTGGTGCGCACGTGCTCGATCGCGGTCAGCTCGGTGATCTTGCGGATACCCTGCGCGTCGAGGATGTTCGCGGAATCGAGCTGCGCCATCGGCGTCTGCTCGAGGTAGTCGATGGCCGCGTCTTCGAGGCTGTACCCGTTGAGGTCGGTGCCGATGACGCGGATGATCTGGTCGCGGAACTCGTGGCGTTTGGTGTAGAGGTCCACGAAGTCGAGCTGCTTGCCGACGGTCTTCAACGCCTCGGAGAACTTGGCGTTGAACAGCTCCTGCAGGGTCGCCTCGTGGCTGGCCCGTTCGGTGCCGATCGCCTGCGCCACCTTGATCACGTCCTCGACGGTCTTGTTGACCCGCACGAAGAACGAGATCCGGATGTCGGCGCGGATGTTGTCCCGGCAGATCAGGCCTTCCCGGCCGGTGCGGGTGATCTCCATCGCCTTGACCGAGGTGTCCATGATCTCGGCCTTGTGCAGCACCGGAAGGACGATCGCGCCGGTGAACGTGACGTCGACGCGGCGGACCTTCGAGATGATCAGCGCCTTCCCCTGCGGCACCTTCTTGAACAACCTGGTGATGGTGAAGAGCAAGACCAGGAGGATGACAACTATCACGGCGATCAGAACGCCGGCCCCCACGCTGATGGCACCCATAGTGTTCCTTTTCTGCTTCAGATGTCCAAGGACTCGACCCAGAAGAACTCGCCTTCGGAGTCGTAGTCATAGAGAACTACGCGGCTCCCCGCCGTGAGGTTGCCTTCGCCCGCCTGGCGAACGTCCACAATGGCCGTCGACCCGTCGGCGGCGGCGACCTCGGCCTGGCCGAAGTCGTGGGTCACCGACGAGGTCCGGATGACCGCGGCGCGGCCGACGAAGTCCATCCTGCTCGGCTCCTTCGCGGAACCGAAGACGCGGCGCAGCGGCACTATGACCGCCCTCGTCCCGAGCGTGCCGAGCACGAGCGCGACGACGAGCACGCCCGTCCCCAGGCCGATCCTCGAAGGTGTCGAAAGCTCCAGATCATCGAGAAGAACCGTCCCTGCCAGGCTGGCGAACCAGGTGAATGCGATCAGCAAAGAGAGCGAAATCGACAGCGGGACCCCACCGAAGCCCGCCAGGAGCCCGTCGCCGCCGTCGAAGTCTTCGGTGTCGACGGCGCCGAGCAGTGCCAGCAGCCAGTAGCCGATCACGACGATCAGCAGGAAGCTGAAGAGCACGGCCGGGAACCCCAGAGCCGCGGTGACGAACCCGCCCATCGCCGTCGTTCCCTCCCCCATTACCCCGGGTCAGGACTATAACCAGCGCGTGACGCCCGGCGGGCTGTTTTCGGCTACGAGTGGGTCACGGTGTGCGCAACCGTGCGGCACCGCCTTGCGCCCGCATTTAGTCCTCTGGATGCGGAGCGAGAGCGGCGGCGGAGCGAGGGGCGAGAGGGGTTACGCCGACCGGCGGCGTCGACGCCATCCGGTTGGACCTGTCGCCGCCCCGGGAGCGAGCCCTACTCTCCAGTATTGAGAGTGACACAGGACACACCACGGTCTTGGGAGGCTCCATGGGGTGGCACGTTCGCGAAGTGATCGACGAGGATCAGCGCGAACGGCGGATCCGCCATGTCACCCGATGCCTGAGTTGCACGCTCACCTGTGTCCATTGTGGACTCCCGACGCGTTTTTCCCTTCCCCCAGGGCATCCCGGCCTCGGCGTCGTCGAGCACCTGCCCGGCGTGACCACGCCCGGCCTGCCGGACCTCGCCCTCCTGCACCGGTTCTGCCGGGACAACCTCACGACGGAAACCGGCGTCGCCCTCAGACGCGCCTACCTCGGACTGGCGACCGAACTCTTCGAAGCGGGGCGGCGGATCCGCTGCCACCAAAGGCGAAGTCACCAAAGACTCGGCGTGCACCCGCCACGGCCGGGACATCTCGAGGTCTACCGGAAACGGTGGCGAGTGGCCAAAATGCGGTACGCCTGCAAGGCGTGCCGGTACTACACCGGCTCTCACTGAGCCGATTCTCCCCCGGAGGACTCGTGCTCGTTCGTCTCATCCTCGGTCTGCTCATCACCGTCGTCGGTCTCGCCTTCGCCGCCCGCCGCGCCGCCTGGCTCTACCGGCTGATCCGGTCCGGCCAGCCGGACGAGAAACGCTCGGACGTCATGGCCGTCCGCGCGAAAACGCATCTGGCCGAGGTCTTCGGGCAGCGCAAACTGCTGAAGTGGTCCGTTCCCGGGCTCGCGCATCTGTTCACGTTCTGGGGTTTCGTGATCCTCGGGTCGGTGTACGTCGAGGCGTACGGCGCCTTGTTCGACCACGACTTCCACATCCCGCTCATCGGGCACTGGGCGGCACTGGGCTTCCTGCAGGATTTCATCGCGGTCGCGGTCCTCGTCTCGCTCGCGGTCTTCGCGGTCATCCGGATCCGGCAGGCCCCGGAGCGCAAAGACCGTGCGTCCCGGTTTTTCGGCTCGCACACCGGCGGTGCCTGGCTGATCCTGTTCATGATCTTCAACGTGATCTGGACGATGTTCCTCTTCCGCGGCGCGTCGGCGGCGGTCGGCGTCTTCCCGTACGAGTCGGGCGCGTGGGTTTCCCTCGGCGTCGGGGAACTGCTGGAGCCGCTGGGGCCCGCGTTCAACGAACCACTGGAGACCGTGGGGCTGCTACTGCACATCGGCGTGATGCTGGCGTTCCTGTCCATCGTGCTCTACTCCAAGCACCTGCACATCTTCCTGGCGCCGGTCAACGTCACCGCCAAACGGCTCCCGGACGCTCTCGGCCCGCTGCTGCCGATGGAATCGGCGGGCAAGCCGATCGACTTCGAGGATCCCGGCGAGGACGACACCTTCGGTCGCGGCAAGATCGAGGACTTCACCTGGAAGGGCATGCTCGACTTCGCCACCTGCACCGAATGCGGCCGCTGCCAGTCGCAGTGCCCGGCGTGGAACACCGGGAAACCGTTGTCCCCCAAGCTGTTGATCATGGATCTGCGGGACCATCTCTTCGAGAAGGCGCCCTACATCCTCGACGGCAAGGAAGCTCCCGAAGAGCGTCCGCTCGTCGGCACCAAAGAGGACTTCGGCGTGATCGACCCGGACGTCCTCTGGTCCTGCACCACCTGCGGCGCGTGCGTCGAACAGTGCCCGGTCGACATCGAGCATGTCGACCACGTCGTCGACATGCGCCGCTATCAGGTGATGATCGAATCCGCGTTCCCGAGCGAACTCGGCGTGCTGTTCAAGAACCTGGAGACCAAGGGAAACCCTTGGGGCCAGAACAATTCCGACCGCCTCGCCTGGACGAAGGACCTCGGTTTCGAGGTCCCGATCTTCGACGGCGAACTCGCCGACGACGTCGAGTACGTCTATTGGGTCGGCTGCGCCGGTGCCTTCGACGACAACGCCCGCAAGACCGTCCGCGCCACCGCGGAACTACTGCATCTGGCCGGGGTCAAGTACACGATCCTCGGTACCGACGAGTCCTGCACCGGTGACCCGGCCCGCCGCTCCGGCAACGAGTTCCTGTTCCAGATGCTCGCGCAGCAGACCGTCGAAACGCTGAACGCGGTGTTCGAGGGCCGCGAGCCGGGCACGCGCAAGATCGTCACCACCTGCCCGCACTGTCTCAACACCCTCGGCCGCGAGTACCCGCAACTGGACGGGCACTACGAGGTCCTCCACCACACGCAACTGCTGAACCGGCTCGTCCGCGCGGGCAAGCTGACGCCGGTCAAACCGGTCGACGCCGGGCCGGTGACCTACCACGACCCCTGCTACCTCGGCCGCCACAACAAGGTCTACGAACCGCCGCGCGAACTCGTCGGCGCGACCGGCGCCACGCTGAGCGAGATGCCCCGGCACGGCGACCGCTCACTGTGCTGCGGCGCCGGCGGCGCGCGGATGTGGATGGAGGAGCAGATCGGCAAGCGCATCAACCTCGAACGCGTCGACGAGGCGCTCGGCACGGACGCCGAGACCATCGTCACCGGCTGCCCGTTCTGCCGCGTGATGCTGAACGACGGTCTCGTCCAGCGGCAGAGCGAGCAGCGTGGCGAGAACGTCACCGTGCGCGACGTCTCCCAGCTCCTGCTGGAAACGGTGAAGGAACGCGACCGGACCACCACGGAGATTTAAGGCACACGCGAGTTGGAAGTTCGGCACACCGAACTCTAGACTCACGGGATGGCGAATCTCGGCAAGACCGTGAGCGCGCTCGCGGCCGCGGCACTCGTGCTGTCCGCGTGCGGCGGCCCCAGCGCCGGTCAAAGCGACAGCAGGCCCGTCGTGCTGACCACGTTCACGGTCCTGGCCGACATCGCCTCGAACGTCGCGGGCGACAAGCTCCGGGTCGAGTCGATCACCAAGCCCGGCGCGGAGATCCACGGTTACGAGCCCACCCCGGACGACATCAAGAAGGCCGCGAAGGCCGATCTGATCCTCGACAACGGGCTGAACCTGGAGGCCTGGTTCGCGCGCTTCGTGTCCGAGAGCGACGCGCCGCACAAGGTGGTCAGCGAAGGCGTCCAGCCCATCGCCATCGGCGAAGACGCCTATCAGGGCAAACCGAACCCGCACGCCTGGATGTCACCGAAGAACGTCGGAATCTACGTCGACAACATGGTGAAGGCGTTCAGCGAGATCTCCTCCGGCGACGCCGCCGTGTTCAAGGCCAACGGCGACGCCTACAAGGCGAAACTGCAGCAGGTGCAGGACGAGATGACCGGCGCGCTGAGCGGCCTGCCGAAAAACGAGCGCGCGCTCGTCACCTGCGAAGGCGCCTTCTCCTACCTGGCACGCGACACCGGCCTCACCGAGCGGTACATCTGGGCGGTCAACGCCGAACAGCAGGCCACTCCGCAGCAGATCACCCGCGCCATCGAATTCGTCAAGCAGAACAAGGTCCCCGCGGTCTTCTGCGAATCGACCGTCTCCGACGCCCCGATGCGCCAGGTCGTCTCCGCGACCGGTGCCGCGTTCGGCGGCGTCCTCTACGTCGACTCCCTGTCCGGCCCCGAAGGCCCGGTGCCGACCTACCTCGACCTCATCCGCCACGACTCGAAGACGATCGTGGCCGCGCTCACCGGGGCGAAGCCGTGACCGCGGCGATCCGCGTCGAAGACGTCACCGTCCACTACGGCGAGGTCCTCGCGCTCGACGGTGTCGATGTCACCCTCGAACACGGCCGCGTCTGCGGGCTGGTCGGGATGAACGGCTCCGGGAAGTCGACGCTGTTCAAGACGATCATGGGGATGGTCCGGCCGGACACCGGCACGGTGTCGGTCGACGGCGGTCCGCCCGCCCGGGCCCGCAAAACCGGCGCGATCGGCTACGTGCCGCAAAGCGAGGACGTCGACTGGTCGTTCCCGCTTTCGGTCCGCGACGTGGTGATGACCGGCCGCTACGGGCATCTCGGCTTCACCCGGCGGCCGCGCCGGGCCGACCACGAAGCCGTCGAGCAGGCGCTGGAGCGGGTCGAACTGACCGAACTCGCCGGCCGCCAGATCGGGCAGCTGTCCGGCGGTCAGCGCAAACGCGCGTTCGTCGCGCGCGGGATCGCGCAGGGCGCCCGGGTCCTGCTGCTCGACGAGCCGTTCGCCGGCGTCGACAAACGGTCCGAGGCCACGATCACGCGGCTGCTCAAGGAACTCGCGGCCGACGGCGCCGCCGTCCTGATCTCCACCCACGACCTGCACGCGCTGCCCGGCCTCGCCGACGAAGCGATCCTGCTCATGCGCAAGGTGCTGGCGCACGGCTCCCCCGACGAGGTGCTCCGGCCCGAGAATCTCGCGCTGGCCTTCGGACTCGATGTCCTGCGACGGGAAGAAGAACCCGCGTGAACCTCTACGACCTCCTCCTCGAACCGCTGAACTACGGCTTCATGGTGCGAGCACTGGCCTCCACGGTCGTCGCGTCCGTGGTCTGCGCGGTGCTCTCCTGCTGGCTGGTGCTGATCGGCTGGTCGCTGATGGGCGACGCGGTCTCCCACGCGGTGCTGCCCGGCGTCGTCCTCGCGTACATCCTCGGCGCGCCCTTCGCGCTGGGCGCCGTCGTCTTCGGTTTCCTCGCCGTGGCCCTGATCGGGGTGGTCCGCGACACCAGCCGGGTCAAGGAGGACGCCGCGATCGGCATCGTGTTCACCACGCTGTTCGCGCTCGGGCTCGTGCTGATCTCGGTGACGCCGAGCCAGACCGACCTGAACCACATCATCTTCGGCAACCTGCTCGGCGTCGACACCGCGGACCTGATCCAGATCGGCGTCCTCGGCGCCATCACCCTGGCTCTCCTGGTGCTCAAACGCCGCGATTTCACCTTGTACGCCTTCGATCCCACGCACGCGCACGCCATCGGCTTCAACCCGCGGCTGCTCGGTGCGGCGCTGCTCGGGCTGCTCGCGCTGACCGCGGTGGTGGCGCTGCAGGTGGTGGGCGTGATCCTGGTGGTGGCGATGCTGATCATCCCGGGCGCGACGGCGTACCTGCTGACCGACCGGTTCGGCCGCATGCTCGTGATCGCGCCGTCGTTCTCGGTGCTCGCGGCGGTGACCGGGCTGTACCTGAGCTACCACCTCGACACCGCGTCCGGCGGGATGATCGTGCTGGTGCAGGGCGCCGGGTTCACGCTCGTGTACCTGTTCGGGCCGCGGCACGGGATCGTCGGGAAGCGGCTGGCCAAGCGCAGGCGGGAAGCCGCGCGGGCGGGCCACCCTCAGGACGTCCCACTGTCCTGAGGGCGGCCTCACCTGCCATAGAACGATCAGGCGCCGGGAGGCACCGGAAGCGGCATCCCCGGAACGGTCAGGTCCGCGGGTGGCAGCACACCATCGGCCAGGAAGTCCTGGACGACACTGTCCAGCGTCTTGTTGTTGTTGGCGCCGCTGGTGGCGTACAGGCCATGGTCGCCTTCACCGGTGACGGTGACCATCCGGGAACCCGCGAAGGCCGCGTGCGCGCGCCTGCCTCCTTCGATCGCGGTGGCCGGGTCGTGTTCCGAATGCAGCATCAGCACCGGTGGCACACCCTTGCCGTCGATGACCGGCAGCGGCGGCCGCGGCTTGTCCCAGTAGATGCACGGCTGGACCATCCACTTGCCACCGACCAACGTCTGCTGCCGGTCGAGGTACTGCTGTGACTGCGCGACGACGCTGTCGCGGTCACCGGTCCACGGGCCCTCGTTGCACCGGATCGTCCAGAACGCGGTGGAAAACGGCTCGGCGGCGGCCGCGCCGAGCCTCGGGATCAGCACGTCCTCGTGCCGGCGCGCCGAGGAGATCCGGTTCGCCGCCGCGGCCCGTTCGTCGGCGGACGCGGTCTGCTCGGTCAGGGTGCGGATGTCGACCAGCATGGTCGCCGTTCCGTGGAACTGGCTCTTGGCGTAAATGCCTTCGGCCGCGAACGAGTCGAGGATGTTCGGCCCGACCTTCAAGCCGCCGTAGTCGACCGGACGCGTTCGCAGCTTCGCGCGGACCTGTTCGAACGTCTCCCGGACCGCGTCAGCGGTGGTGCCGAAGTGATACAGCCTGTCGTACTTCGCCATCCACGGCAGGAAATCCTGACGCCAGCGCCGCTCGAAGCTCATCGGCTGCCAGTCGAACGCCTTCTGCCAGGTGGTGGTGAACTCGACCGGCGAGTCGAGCAGGAACCGCCCGGCCCGCTCCGGAAAGCGCTGGGCGTAGTACGCGCCCATCCAGGTGCCCGCCGAGTAGCCGACCCAGTTGATCTTCGGCCGATTCAGCAGGACCCGCAGCAGATCGATGTCGTGGATCGTCTGGTCGGTGGTGATCAACGGCCCGAGGTCGCCGGACCGCTCTTTACACAGCCCGACAGCCTCCTTCGTGACATCGAGAATGCGGCTCAGGTTCGCCGGATCCCGGTCACGCGGGTCGAGGTACTCGGGGTTGTCCAGAGCGCCACCGCAGGTGATCGTCGTGCTCATCCCGGTGCCGCGCGGATCGAAGCCGATCACTTCCTGATTCGCCCGCACCCGCGGCTGGTTGCGCAGTTTCACCGGCCAGATCCGCCCCGCCGCACCAGGGCCACCCGGGTTGATGAACAGCGATTGTGTCGCCGTACCGGTGGCGGGCAGCCTGCTGATCGCGATGGTGAGATCGCGGGTGTCGGCGAGGTTCGTCCAGTCGCGCGGCGTCAGGTAGGTCGCGCACTGGATGTTCTCCGCACCGGCGGGCGGTTTGGACGGCAACTCGTCGTCCGCGCACGGATGCCAGTTGATCGGCTGCTCGGCGTACTTCGCGGGAATTCCCGTCGAGTTGATCGGCAGGGTTTCGTCGACCGGATCGATGGTCGCGAAGGCGGGCGTGAACCCGCTCAGCATGAGGCCCGCGATGGCCGGAACGACCAGCGCGTGACGGAATCTCTTCATTTGTTACATCCCCAGTTTCTGTCGCGTCCTCACGCGACCGGCACCTTGATACCGGATCACGGACTCGCCTGCCCGCGGATTCGGGAAAAACCGCGGGCGGTCGTCGCGAAGATCAGCTCCAGCGGCCGGCGAGCACCCTGGCGATGACGGCGCCGAGCACCCGCACGCCCTGGAACGAACCCGGCTCCAGCCCGGCGAGTTCGCGGACCCGGCGGAACCGGTAGTCCAGGGTCCTCGGGTGGATGTGCAACGCCGCGGCGGTGTGCAGCCGGTTCATGTCGTGCCGGTAGTAGGCGTCGAGCGTGGCCACCAGATCGGGCCCGGTCTCCAGCCGCCGCGCGATCCCGCGCAGCCAGTCGTCGACCGGGGGCAGCCGGGCGACACCGAGTTCGACGAAGACGTCGGTCATCACCGGCAGCCGGGCGGGCCTGGCCTCGACGGGGGCGACCCGGCTGATCCGCCGGGCCAGCGTGGCGGTGTCCCGGAGCGCGTGAACGCGTCCGGTGGCCGCGCCGGTGGCGCACGGCCGTCCGGTCGCCTCCGCGCATTCGCGGACCAGGCCCAACGCGCGTTGCCGTGTCGTTTCGGGGTCCACGCAAGGGAAAAGCGCAATCAGCTCGCCGGGCTCACGCCAGAGCATCGGCACCCGATGGCGCTTCAGCAACGTGCCGACGATCTCCTCACGCCGCTCCCCCGACGGCAGGGGGCCGCCGGAGAACCGCACGACCGTGATCAGGTACCTGTCGGTGGAGACCATGTCGAGGCTTTCCGGAAGCCCGGGAGGCGCGGCTCCGTCGTCGAGCAGCGTCACGGCGAGTTCCGCGGCCCGTTTGACGTACGACGAGCCACGCTGCAGCCCGGTCAGGAACCCTTGGAGGTACGCCTTCTTCCCGGCGAGGCCGTTGGCGGGCAGCCAGCCGATCATCTCGGTCACGTGGGTGACCTCGTGCAACCCGGCCGCTTCGTGGATCTCGCGCAGGGTGAGCACGTCGTGCAGATCGAGGACGCGCCGCCCGGAAGCCAGCGAGATGCCCTGTGCGCCGCGTCGCTCACCGAAAGCAGTCAGCATCGCCAGATCCTCACCGGCGAAGGCCGCGCCATCGGCGGCGAGTTCGGCCTCCCGGCGTCTGAGCAGGACCGCGAAGTCCAGCATCGCGGTCCGGGCGGCCGCGTCCTCGGCCATCACGCGGAAATCCGGCAGCTCCCCGAGATAGACGTCGACCGCGCGCCGGGCGTTGGTGTCCACGCGATCCCACAGCAGTTTGTACAGGCCTTCCATGCGTCTCCCCCGCCTTCGTCGCTCGGAAGGCTACGGACGACGACTGGACGTTTTCTGGATCGCGCGCTCCCGGTAACCGGACAATCACCCCGCGCGCTGTGTCACTCACGACACCGGCCGGGCTATCTCATTAGGTTAGGCTGCCCTCATGTCTACGGAAGACGCGCTGCTCACCGGCCATGACCTGGTGCTCGCGCACCAAGAGCGGGCCGTGGTGGACGGCGTGTCCCTGTCGCTGCGCGCCGGTACGGTGACCGCGCTGGTCGGGCCGAACGGCTCCGGCAAGTCGACGCTGCTGCGTTCACTGGCGCGGCTGCACAAGCCCCGCGCGGGCAACGTCCGGCTCGGCGAGCGTGCCGTTTGGGGCACGAACGCGTTGTCCGGCAAGGAGTTCGCCCGTCAGGTCACATTGCTGACCCAGCACCGGCCCACGCCGAGCGGGGTCTCGGTCCGCGACGTCGTCTCCTACGGCCGTTATCCGTACCGCTCGGGTTGGCGCGGGGTGGACACCGACGGCGCCGCCGCGATCCGCCGCGCGATGGAACTGACCGGTGTGACGCCGATGGCCGAACGCGGTGTCGACGAACTGTCCGGCGGTGAGCTCCAGCGGGTCTGGCTCGCCTCCTGCCTCGCGCAGCAGACGTCGGTGCTGCTGCTCGACGAGCCGACCAACCATCTCGACCTGCGCTACCAGGTCGAGATCCTCGACGTCGTCCGCGATCTCGCCAACGAGGGTGTCGCGGTCGGCGTGGTGCTGCACGACCTCGACCACGCGGCGATCATCGCCGACGAGGTCGTGCTGCTGAGCGAGGGAACGATCGTGGCCACGGGTGACATCGGGCGGGTGCTCACCACCGAGCACCTTTCCCAGGCCTACGGCGTCACCGTCCACGTCGCGAACGACCCGGTCACGGGTGCTGTCCACTGCAGGCCACTCGGGCGGCATTCGCCCCGGCCCGCCTGAGAGATCCAGGAAGAACCATGCGAGTGTTGCCCCCTGCCCTCCTCGTGACGGCGGCGTTGCTGCTGTCCGCCTGCGGCACCACCGAGAACCCCGCCGCCGCGCCGGGCGAGCCCGCCGCCACGAGCGGTCCGGTGACGGTGACCGACGCACGCGGCAAGGCCGTCACCCTGAAGGCCCCGGCGAAGCGGGTCGTCGCGTTGGAGTGGGGCGAGGCCGAGATGGTCGCCTCGCTCGGGGTCATGCCGGTCGGCGCCGCGGACGTCGCGGGCTACAACGTCTGGGACAAGGCCGTCCCGCTGACCGCCGAGGTCAAGGACGTCGGCAAGCGCAACGAACCCAGCGTCGACGCGATCGTCGGGCTGAACCCCGAGGTCGTCATCATGGCCGAGGAACGCGACTCGACCCTGGTGCCGCAGATCGAGAAGTACGTCCCCGTCGTGGTCACCAAATCCAGTGACGCGAGCCGGAACTTCGACCGGCTGCGCGAGGACTTCAAGCTGATCGCGAAAACGGTCGGCAAGGAGTCCGAAGCGGACAAACAACTGTCCGAAATGGACGCCAAACTCGCGGAGGGCAAGAAGGCCGTCGAGGCCAAGGGCGCCACGGGCACGCCGTTCCTGATGGCCGACGGCTACCTCGAAGGCAGCACCGTCAGCATCCGCCCGTTCGGCAAGGGCTCGCTGGTCTCCGACACCGCCGAGGCCGTCGGGCTGAAGAACGTGTGGACCGGCAAGGTCGACCCGCAGTGGGGCCTCGGCCAGACCGACGTCGAGGGCCTGACCGCGATCACCGACCCGAAGACCGTGCTGTTCTACAGCGCGTCCGAAGAGGACGTCTTCACCACCGGGCTCGCGCAGAACGCGGTGTACCAGCGGCTCCCGTTCGTGGTGTCGAAGAAGATCCACAAGCTGGAGGCCGGGACATGGACCTTCGGCGGCCCGAAGTCGATCGCCTTCACCGCCGACCAGATCGTGAAGGCCATCACCGCCTGATGATCGAGGACCTGCGTGCGCCGCAAGCCGTGCGCACCGCGGTGGTGTCGGCGGCGCTGGTGGCGCTGATCGCCGTCCTCGCCGGCCTCCATCTGACCCAGGGCACTTCGACGTCCGGTCCGCTGGACGTGGTGAAGGCGATCTTCGGTGACGGGGACGCGCAGACCCTCGCGGTACTGGAGGGTTCGCGCGTCCCCCGGCTGCTCGCCGCGTTGCTGCTGGGCGTCGCGCTGGGGGTCGCGGGGGCGGGAATGCAGTCCGTGGCGCGGAATCCGCTCGCCTCACCCGACACGCTCGCGGTCAACGCGGGCGCGCATTTCGCCGTCATGGCCATTTCCGCGTTCGGGCTTTCGCTGCCGCTCGTGCCGGTGGGCGGGGCGGCGTTCGCCGGTGGGCTCGCCGCGGCCGTGATCGTGCTGGGCCTGGCGGGCGGTGGTTCGGCGAGTCCCCGGCTGGTGCTCGTCGGTTCGGCGGTGATGCTGGCGCTCCAGTCGGTGACCATCCTGCTGCTGCTCATGTTCGAGCAGGAGACGTCCGGGCTGTTCGCCTGGGGCAGCGGTTCGCTGACGGTGTCCGATCTGCGGGCGACCGGGCAGATGACGCCGATCGTGGTGCTCGCCGTCGTGGCGCTCGTCGCGATGGGCCGCAAACTCGACGTCCTCGCCCTCGGCGACGACAACGCGACCGTGCTCGGCCTGCGGGTACGGCGGACGCGGGTCGGCGCGATCCTGCTGACCGTCGCGCTGACCGCAGCGGCGGTGACCGTCGCCGGGCCGGTCGGTTTCGTCGGGCTGAGCGCGCCGGTGATCACGCGGCTGCTGCTGCCGATCGCCAAGCACCGGGTGCTGCTGCCGGTGTCCGGGCTGGTCGGGGTGGTGACGGTGCTCGGCGCCGACGTCGTCCTGCGGGCCGTCATGGGGTCGGCCGCCGCCGTACGGGTGCCGACCGGGGTCGTCACCACGATCGTCGGCGCCGTCGTGATGGTGTGGCTGGCGCGCCGCGGCCGGGGCGGTGGCTCACGTCGTCCGGCACCGGCGGGGCGGGTCGGCGTCGCCGGGTCGAAGCGGCGGCTCGTGGCCGTCGCCGTCGCGCTGGTGGTGCTGCTGGCCGTGGTGCCCGTCGTGGGCCTGATGCTGGGCGACCGCGTGGTGCTGCTCGGCGACCTCGCGAACTGGGTCACCGGGAACACCGGCACGGCGCTGACTTTCGTGCTGGACCAACGGCTTCCGCGGGTTCTCGCCGCACTGCTCGCCGGTGCCGCGCTGGCGGTGTCCGGCTGCGGGATCCAGTCGGTCAGCCGCAACCCGCTCGCCGAACCCGGTCTGCTCGGGATCACCTCGGGCGCCGGGCTCGGCGCGATCACGCTGATCACCATGGTCCCGGCGGTCGGCGCGTGGGAGATCGCGGGCGCCGCCGGAATCGGCGCGGCCGTCGTGTTCGCGCTGGTCTACGGGCTGGCGTGGCGCTCGGGGCTGGATTCGGACCGGCTGGGGATCATCGGTATCGCGGTCTGGTCGGCCGGGATGGCGCTGATCACGCTGCTGATCGTGGTCTCCGATCCGTGGAATTCGGCGAAGGCGCTGACGTGGCTCTCGGGGTCGACCTACGGCCGCACCCTGGAACAGGTCGCGCCCGTGGCGCTGTCGCTGATCGCGCTGACGCCGTTGTTGTGGCTGAAGCACCGGGAACTCGACCTGCACGCCCTCGACGAGGACACCCCGCGAGTGCTCGGGATGCGCATCGAACGGTCGCGGCTGGTGGTGCTGGCGGCGTCCGGGATCCTGGCGGCCACGGCGGTGTCCGCGATCGGTGTCGTCGCCTTCGTCGGGCTCGTCGCGCCGCATCTGGCGCGGTCGCTGGCCGGCGGACGGCACGGCCGGGTGATCCCGGTGGCGGCGGCGCTCGGGGCGCTGCTGGTGAGCGTCGCGGACACCCTGGGCCGGACGGTCATCGCGCCCGCGCAGATCCCGGCGGGCCTGGTCATCGCGCTGGTCGGGACGCCGTACTTCGTGCTGGTGCTCTGGCGTACCCGGCCGTAGAGCCGAAAGGGCCCTTCACCGCATGCGATGCGGTGAAGGGCCCTTTCGTGGCGTCTTATGCGGGGAAGGGGGCCTTCACCGCGTCTAGCGCCAGGGTCCTGGCAAAGTCGCAGGGCTGCTGAGGGGTGTGTGGATTTAGAGACGTTGAACGTCTCTAAATCCACACACCCCTCACTAGCGGTCACAATTGCGTGCCACCAGTCACAGCAAGTGGCCATTTGGGCGAAGGCGTGGTCCGGGCCGGCGGTCCGAGCCGCTCGGGAGGTCGGGGCCGGTCGGCGGAAGGCGTCTCGACAGCGCGAGGCACTGGTGCCTCGAGCGCGTGAAGGCCCCCTTCCCTCGGCTGAGCCGAGGGAAGGAGGCCTTCACGGAACGGCTACAGGGTTTTCTGGAGGTGGGTGGCGAGGAGTTTGGTGAAGCGTGAGGGGTCGGCGAGTTCGCCGCCCTCGGCCAGCAGAGCCATGCCGTAGAGCAGTTCGGCGGTCTCGGCGAGGCCCTCGTTCTCGCCCTGCTTCGCGAAGGCGTCCCGCAGCCCGGAGACCAGCGGGTGGCCCGGGTTGAGTTCCAGGATCCGCTTGATCTGCGGCATTTCCTGGCCCATCGCGCGGTACATCTTCTCCAGCGTCGGGGTGACGTCGTTCGTGTCGCCGACGATGCAGGCGGGCGACGTCGTCAGCCGCGACGAGAGCCGGACCTCCTTGACCTGCTCGCCGAGCGCCGTCGTCAGCCAGGTCAGGAGCCCGGAGAACTCCTCCTTCTGCTCGTCGGTGGTGTCGGAGTCGAGTTCGACCTCGCCCTTCGCGACCGACTGGAACTGCTTCTCCTCGAAGCCGGGCACCGCGTCGACCCACATCTCGTCGATCGGGTCGGTGAGCACGAGGACCTCGTAACCCTTGGCCTTGAAGGCTTCCAGATGCGGGGAGTTCTCGATGCTCTGCCGCGATTCGCCGGTCAGGTAGTAGATGTGCTCCTGGCCGTCCTTCATCCGCTCGACGTAGTCGCGCAGCGACGTCAGCTTCTCCGGGTCGTTCGTCGAGGCGAACGAGCAGATGTCGAGGATCGCGGTGCGGTTCTCGAAGTCGTCCAGCAGCCCTTCCTTGACGGCGCGGCCGAACTCCTTCCAGAACGTCTCGTACTTGTAGGGGTTCTCGTCGGCCATCAGGGTCTTGACGGTCGAGAGGACCTTCTTCACCAGGCGACGGCGGATCAGCTGGATCTGCCTGTCCTGCTGCAGGATCTCGCGCGACACGTTGAGCGAGAGGTCCTGCGCGTCGACGACGCCCTTCACGAAGCGCAGGTACTCCGGCATCAGCGCTTCGCAGTCGTCCATGATGAAGACGCGCTTCACGTACAACTGGACGCCGCGTTTGCGCTCCCGCATGAACAGGTCGAGCGGCGCGTGGCCGGGCAGGAACAGCAGCGCCTGGTACTCGAAGGTGCCCTCGGCCTGGAGGCGGATCGTCTCCAGCGGGTCGTTCCAGTCGTGCGCGACGTGCTTGTAGAACTCGTTGTACTCGGCTTCGGTGACGTCGCTGGAGGAGCGGGCCCACAGCGCCTTCATCGAGTTGACCGTGACGATCTCGTCGCCTTCGGTCATCCGGATGGGCCAGGTGATGAAGTCGGAGTACTTCTTGACGATCTGCTTGATCTTGGTGGCCGAGGTGTAGTCGAAGAGCTGGTCTTCGGTGTCCTCGGGCTTGAGGTGCAGGATGACCGAGGTGCCCTGCGGCAGGTCCGGGACCGTCTCGATGGTGTACGTGCCTTCGCCCTCGGACTCCCAGCGGACGCCCTCGTCCGATCCGGCGCGGCGGGTCAGCAGCGTGACCTTGTCGGCCACCATGAAGCTGGCGTAGAAGCCGATCCCGAATTGGCCGATCAGATCCTGCGAGGCCGCGGAATCCTTGGTCTCTTTCAGTTTCTTCAGGAATTCGGCGGTGCCGGATTTCGCGATGGTGCCGATCAGCGCAACGACGTCGTCCCGGCTCATCCCGATTCCGTTGTCCCGCACGGTCAGGGTGCGGTTTTCGGGGTCGGTCTCGATCTCGATGTGGAGATCGTCGGTGTCCGCCTGGAGGTCCTTGTCACGGAACGCTTCGAGGCGGAGTTTGTCCAGTGCGTCGGAGGCGTTGGACACCAGTTCCCGGAGGAAGGTGTCCTTGTTCGAGTAGATCGAGTGGATCATCAGCTGCAGGAGCTGACGTGCCTCCGACTGGAACTCGAGTGTTTCGGCAGAGGTGGTCACGCCGCGATATTACCGAGCGCGGGTTCGCGTCAGGCCAGCCTCTGCCTGGCCACCTCGGTCAGCCCGTCGCCGGTGGCCTGTTCGATCGTCGTGACCGCGGAGCGGCCGGTGGTCTCGACCGTGGCGATCACATTGCCGAAATGCGGTCCCGACGTCTTTCGCCAAGCGAGAGGTACGGGTTCGACGCCGCCTCGCTCCGCAAACCGGCGCGCGAGTGACGCCACCCCGGCCGACCAGGTCGCGGCGAACGCCAGCCGGAGCGGCCGCGGCATCGCGTTGTGCACCGGCGAGCAGGTGAGCTGGTACACCGCCGACGTCACCGGTTCGGGGTACCGCGCCTCGGCGATGTAGGCGTGATGGACGTCGCCGGAGAGCACCGCGATGGTGGCGGGCGGCTCCTCCCGTCGTCCCTCGCGCGCGATCATCGCGGCGAGCCGGTCGAACGACGCGCGGAACGCCGCCCAGTGTTCGAGGTCGCCCGCCTGCCGGATCTTCTCCGCGAGCCGTCCCCGCCACCCGGGGCGGGCGCAGGCCCGTTCGTTGAGGGACTGCAGGTGGGAGATGACCGGCGGCAGCAGCCACGGCAGCGAGGACCCGATGAGCAGGTGGTCGCAGGCGTCGGCGGCGTTCTCCTCGACCCAGTCGAACTCGTCGTCGTCGACCATCGCCCGGTGGCCGGGCTCCAGGATCCGCCCCGCCCGGCTGTCGATGACCAGCAACCGCACCTTGCCGAAATCGCGCCGATAACTCCACCGCGCGCCTTTGGTGCCGTCGCGTTCGTTATCGGCTTCGTCGGCGTAGGCGACGAGCAGGCCGGCGTTGTCCCTGCCGGAGGTGAGGGCCTTCTGGTAGGTCGAGTCCTCGGCGAGTTCGGCGGGGCCCAGGTTCCCGAGATGCTGATAGACCCAGTAGGACATGATCGCCCCGCGCAGGCGCTCCTGCCACCACGGCTGCGCCCGCATGTGCTCCCGCCACGTATGCGAGGTGTTCCAGTCGTCGCGGACGTCGTGGTCGTCGAAGATCATCGACGTGGGCACGGTGGAGAGCAGCCAGCGGATCGTCGGCTCACCCCAGGCTTCGAGGTAGAGGTGGGTGTACTCCTCGAAGTCCGTCACCTCGGTCCCGGGCGGCTTCGAGGTGTCGCGACGCCGCTTCAGCCATTCCTGCGTCTCATCGGTGGTTTCGTCGGCGTAGACCTGGTCGCCGAGCATCAGCAGCGCCTGCGGCCACTCGGTCTCGTCGCTCTCGGCCATCCGGCGGGCGTACGCGGCCAGCGCGTCCGGGCCGAAGGTGTCCCCGTCGTGCGGTTTACGGCAGGAGCCGAACACCAGCCGGACCCCGGACTCGTGCGCGGGCAGCGTCCTGATGCGACTGGGCGGGAAGCCGGAATCCTCCAGCGGCCACACCTTTTCGCCGTCCACGCGCACCTCGTACTCGGTGCTGGTGCCGGGTTCGAGCCCGGTCAGCACAAGCAGGGCGTAATGGTGGCCCCGGATCTCGAACGTCCTCGCCGTGACGCCGAGGACTTCGACCTCGCTCGCGGCGCCGGTCTCGACCCACACCGTCGCCGACGTCTCGTCGACGTGGCGCAGCAACGGACCCAGGAGCAGACTCATTCCCGTCACGGTGCCACAGTGGAGCCAAGATCGTGCGCTGAGCGGACCGTGCTCAGCGCGCCGCGGGCCCCGTCCAGCCGTTCGGCACATGGCCGATCCGGATCCGCTGCGGGTGGTCGCCGACCGGGACGGACTTCACCTTCGCGCCGGTCGCGAAGTCGATCGCGGTCACCTGGTCTGCCCCGCTTTCCGAGATGACGCAATGCTTTCCGTCGCCGTTCACCGTCGCCCAGTACGGCTTCGCGGCCGTCACGAGCCGCGCCTCCTGCAGGGTCGCGCGGTCCACGATGGTCGCGTAGTCGTCCATCGTCCCGGCGACGCACAGCTTGTCGCCCGCCGGGCTCATCGACAGCCCGTGGTGCCGCGAGTCGTTGACCCAGGTCGTCCGGTCCTCACTGGTGTTCGGGTTCTTCGGGAGCGTCTTCGACCGGGTGATGCGGTCGGCGGCGACGTCGTACTCCAGGAGGCCGTTGAAGAACGACACCTGGAAGTACAGCTTCGACTCGTCGGGGGTGAACGCCATCGGCCGGATGGCGTCGGACAGATCGGTTCGGCCGAAGGCGTCCAGCCGCTGGCGCATGTCGATGACCTTGACCTGCTGGAAGGTCGTCGCGTCGGCGACGGTGAGCTTCCGGTCGCCCTTGGTGAAGTCCTGCCACGGCGCGTCGAGTGCGGTGTTCACGTCACCGATCGAGCTGTTCCAGAGCCGCCGTCCGCCGTCGGTGTAGGTGTTCTCGTGCGGTTTGTCGCCGGTCTTGAACGACCCCAGCTGCTGCCCGGTGTCGATGTTCAGCACGTGGACGGTGTTCGACGTCGAGGCGGACACCGCGATACTGCGCCCGTCCGGCGAGACGGCCATGTGATCGGAGCGGAAACCCGACACCGGGAAGCGCCAGTTGACGCGGCCGGTGGCGAGGTCGATCGAGACGACGTCGGCGAAGCTCGGGCGGGACGCGACGACCGACCGGCCGTCCGGCGTCGTGTAGAGATCGTCGACGAGCTGGTCGTGGCCCTCGCCGACGCCGTTGCGGATGCCGAGGAAGAACGCGAGCTTGATCGGGTTCAGGTAGATCTCGGCGAGCCGCTCGTCCTTGTCCGGCACCATGTCGACCCGCGCGATCTTCGCGTAGTCGCCGGAGGGCCGGATGACGTCCGCGGTCCCCTCCCAGTTGTTGCCCACGAACAGGACCTGCCGCAGGGCGGCACTCGCCGCCGTGGTCCCTGGCACCGAGCTCAGTGCGGTGACGGCGAGGCAGGCCACGAGGGCGAAGTTCAGCAACCGGCGTTTCCGCATCACGCGCACCCTTCGGCGAAGTCCTGTTACCTTTCGGTAGCTCACAGGAAACCAACCGATCGGACACCCTCGGTAGGGGCCGGTCGCCAAGGGCCGCGCCGTTCGTTGTGCACGGGTCACAACCGGCCGCGGGAAGGCGGTGGCGATGGCGCACCGGTTGCTGCACGAGGTGCTGCGGGCGATGGCGGCCGACGCCGACGTCGTCGAGGAGGTCGTCCGGGCCGCCCGCACGGAGTCGCCGGAGGTGGCGCGGCTGCCGGTGCACGAGAACCGGCGGCACGTCGCGATCGTGCTCGCCGCCGGGCTCGCGTCGTTCGAACGGCCGGGCGGGACCAGTGAGCAGGACTACGCCGCGGCGGCCGTCCTCGGCGCCGACCGGGCGGCGCAGGGCGTGCCGATCGCCGCGCTGCTGCGCGGGGTACAGGCCGGCCGCAGCCGCGCGGTCGAGATCGCCGTCGAACGCGGCAAGGCGGCCGGGGTCCCGGACGACGTCATGCTGGCGGCACTGGTCGACTTCGACCGGAACACCCGCGCGCTCGAACGGCAGGTGATCGCCGGCTACCACGAAGCCGAACTCGAACTCTCCCGCACGGTCCACGACAGCCGGGCCCGTCTGCTGCGGCGGTTGCTGGCCGGCGACACGGCGGTGCCGTCGGCCGAGGAGGTCGCGCACGCCGGGCTGAACCCGGACGGGCGCTACCACTGCCTGCTCTCCGACGTCGGCGATCCGTACCAGGCGCTGGTGGTCGAGCGGCGGCTCGGCGGGACCGGCGGCATCTTCGGGCTGGTGGAGGGGCGGCTGGCCGGGCTGGCGCCGCGGCTGCCCACGCCGTCGGCGCTCGGCGACGACGTCCTCATGGTGGTCTCCCCCGCCGTCCCGCTCACCGAGGTCCGCGGGATGCACACCCTGTGCGCGATGGCTTTGCCGACGGCCGCGCGGGAACGGGCGCGCGGCCTGCACGAGGTGGCCGACCTGGCCGTCGAGACCGCGCTCGCCGCCCAGCCGGGGCTCGCCGCGCTGCTCGGCGGCGCCCTGCTGGGCGCGCTGACGCGGGGCGACGCCTTTCACGAACAGCTCGTCTCGACCGCGCTGGCCTACCTCGACCACGGGCGGCGGCTCGACCAGACGGCCGCGGCCCTGCACGTCCACGCGAACACCGTCCGGTACCGGCTGGGGAGGCTCGGCGAGATCACCGGGGCGTCGCTCGACCTGCCGGAAGACGACGACGGATCGCAGGTGCGGCACACCGTCGCCTGGTGGTGGGCGCTGCGCACCTGGCGATCGGGCTGAACCGGGAACGCCCGCCGTCCGTGTAACCCGATGAAGGCTCCTGCACCCTGGAAGGAACCCGCCTTGTCGGTTTTCACGCGCCCCGCTCTGGTCGGCCTGCCGGGGGATCGGACGGCCGCCCGCGAAATCGCGTCCAGCGCGGTGACGACCCTGGCAGGTGTCCTCGTGCTGTTCGCCCTGCTCGCGCCGAACGACCTGGACAGGCTGACGCCGGAGGCGTTCGTGCGGCTCCCGGTCGAAGCGCTGCTCGGGGTGGCGGTGGTGCTCATGCTGCGCGACGGCGCCCGGCGGATCGTCGCGCTGACCGCGGGCACTGTCCTCGGGCTGCTGACCGTGGTGAAGGCCATCGACATCGGCTTCGGGATCGCGCTGAACCGGCGGTTCAACCCGGTGTTCGACTGGGGCGTCGTCGGCAACGGCGTCGACCTGCTCGGCACGTCGATCGGCCGGACCGGCGCGCTCGCGTCGTTCTTCGGGCTGGCGCTGCTGGCCGTGGCGGTCGTCGTGCTCATGGCGCTGTCGATGGTGCGGCTGAGCCGGGTGGTGGCCGGCCGCCGCACCACCTCGACCCGGGTGGTGGCCGTGCTCAGCGTGCTCTGGATCGGCTGCGCGGTGTTCGGCGTCCAGCTCGCGCCGGGGCAGCCGCTCGCGTCACGCAGCGCCGCCGCCTACGCCTACGACGACCTCCGGCAGGTGCGGGCCGGTATCCGCGACCGGGAGGCGTTCGCCGCGGAGGTCGGTGCCGACGCCTTCCGCGGCACTCCGCCGTCCGGGCTGCTGAACGCGTTGCGCGGCAAGGACGTTCTGTTCACCTTCGTCGAGAGCTACGGACGGGTGGCCGTCCAGGACTCCGACATCGCCCCCAAGGTCGACGCCGTCCTCGACGCCGGGACCGCACGGCTGAAGACCGCCGGATACGGCTCGCGCAGCGCGTTCCTGACGTCGCCGACGACGAGCGCGGGCAGCTGGCTCGCGCACTCGACGTTCCAGTCCGGCGTCTGGGTCGACAGCCAGCACCGCTACGACGACTTCGTCAAGACCGACCGGTTCACCCTCGGCGGGGCGTTCAAACGGGCCGGCTGGGAGACCGTCGGCGTCGTCCCGGCGCACACCGAGGACTGGCCGGAGGGGCAGGTCTACGGCTACGACCGGTACTACGACTCGCGCGGCATCGGCTACCACGGCCCGCCGTTCTCCTACGCCACGATGCCGGACCAGTTCACGCTTTCGGCCTTCCAGCGCGCCGAACGCGCGAAACCGGGCCACCCGCCGCTGATGGCGGAAATCGACCTCGTCACCAGTCACTGGCCGTGGACACCGCTCCCCCGGATGGTGGACTGGAACGCCGTCGGCGACGGCTCGGTCTACAACCCGATGCCCTCGCAGGGGAAGACGCCCGAGGAGGTCTTCACCGACCCCGCGAAGGTGCGGGCCGCGTACGGCGACTCGATCGCCTACTCGCTGAACTCGCTGATCTCGTACGTGGAGACGTACGGGGACGACGAGCTGGTGCTCGTGTTCCTCGGCGACCACCAGCCGAACCCGATCGTCGCCGGGGAGGGCGCGGACCGCGACGTCCCGATCACCGTCGTCACGCGGGACAAGGCCGTACTGGACAGGATCGCCGCGTGGAACTGGCAGGACGGGCTGAACCCGGACCGGAACGCGCCGGTCTGGCGGATGAACGCGTTCCGGGACCGCTTCCTGACCACTTTCGCCCGGTGAAACCGATCGCGTTTAGCGGGCTAAACGCGATCGGGGGTTCGCCAGCCCCCGCATCCAGAGGACTAAACGCGGGTCGCGTCGCGATACCGGTCGGCCAGCGTGCGCAAGTAGTCGACCAACTGCGGGGGTTCGGTGACCCGGAAAGGGGCGTTGAGCAGTCCTAAGTGGACGGCCAGCGTCTCGATGCTGTCGGCGCCGGTGTGCAGCAGGCAGGTGCTCTCGTCGACCGCCTCCACCGTCCCGACGGCCGGGTTGATCCGCGCGGTCACCTCCTCCGCCGGCGCGTCGACGGTGACCTTCGCCCGATACCGCCACGCCGCGGACGAGACGCCGCGCCGTACCCGGTCCGTGACGTCCTCGGGGAGATCACGCGGCGTGAACCGGGGGCCGATCGGGACACGCGGGGTCAGCCTGTCGACGCGGTAGGTGCGCCAGTCGCCGCGATCGAGGTCCCACGCGACCAGGTACCACCGGCGCCCCCAGTTCACCAGGCGATACGGCTCCACCTTGCGGACGCTCTCCGAGCCGTCGTGGGCCCGGTAGCCGAAACGCATCTGTTCGTGGTCGCGGCAGGCGGCCGTCAGCACGGTGAGCGTCTTCGCGTCGACGCGTGGTCCGGGATCGTCCCTGGGCACCGGGATCGTGTACGCCTGCAGGGCGTTCACGCGGCGCCGCAGCCGCGACGGCAGCACCTGCTCCAGCTTGGCCAGCGCGCGCAACGACGTCTCCTCGACGCCCGCGATGGTGCCGCCCGCCGCGGTGCGCAGGCCGATCGCGACGGCGACGGCCTCCTCGTCGTCCAGCAGCAACGGCGGCAGGTCCGCGCCCGCGCCGAGGCGGTAGCCGCCGACGGAGCCGCGGGTCGCGTTCACCGGGTAGCCGAGCGCGCGCAGCCGCTCGACGTCGTTGCGGATCGTCCGGGCACTCACTTCGAGGCGTTCGGCCAGTTCAGTGCCGGTCCAGTCACGGGGAGTCTGCAGGAGGGAGAGCAAACGGAGCAGTCTTGCCGAAGTTTCCAACATTCTTCGAGCCTGCCTCCTCATTAGGAACGTAGTGTTCCTAATGGCACCTTACCTTGGTCTCATGAACGAGAACACCGAGATCAAGCCCTTCCGCATCGACATCCCCCAGGCCGACCTCGACGACCTGGCCGACCGCCTCGCCAGAGTCCGCTGGGCGAACGAGCTGCCCGCCGACCAGGTGACCGACGGGGTGCAGCGCGGACCGGTCACGCCGGGCTGGGAGTACGGCGTGCCCCTCGAATACGTGCAGCGACTGGTCGCCTACTGGCGCGATGGCTACGACTGGCGTGCGTGGGAGGCGAAGCTCAACGCGTACCCGCAGTTCACGACAGTCATTGATGGACAACGGATTCACTTCCTGCACGTCCGCTCGCCGGAACCGGACGCGACGCCGCTGATCCTCACCCACGGCTGGCCGAACTCGGTCTTCGAGTACCTCGACCTGATCGACCGGCTGACCGACCCGCGCTCGCACGGCGACGACGCGGCGAACGCCTTCCACGTGGTGATCCCGTCGCTGCCCGGGTTCGGCTTCTCCGGTCCCACCCACGAAAAGGGCTGGAACCGCTACCGCACGGCGAAGGCGTGGGCCGAGCTGATGCGCCGGCTGGGCTACGAACGCTATGGCACGCACGGGAACGACGCCGGTTCGTTCGTCGCCCCCGAGGTCGGCCGCGTCGACCCGGAGCACGTGATCGGCGTGCACGTCACGCAGCTGTTCTCGTTCCCGAGCGGTGACCCGGCCGAGTTCGAGGGCATGACGGAGCAGGAACTGGAGTACCTGCAGTTCCTGCAGCACTTCAACGACAACATGTCGGGCTACGCGAAACTCCAGGAGAGCGCGCCGCAGAACCTCGCGCACGCGCTGGCCGATTCGCCGACCGGGCAGCTGGCCTGGAGCGCGCAGCTGCTGGCGGGCACGAACGACGACCACGTCCTCACCAACGCCACGCTGTACTGGCTCACCAACACCGCGGCTTCGGCGGCGCGGTTCTACTACGAAGACAAGCACGCCGAGCACCCCGCCGAGCCGACGACGGCGCCGACCGGCCTGGCGAGCTTCGCCTACGACTTCCGGCCGCTGCGGCGATTCGCCGACCGGGACCACGCGAACATCGTGTCCTGGCAGGAATTCGACCGCGGCAGCCACTGGGCGACTCAGGACGCTCCGGACCTCCTGCTGGGCGACATCCGGGAGTTCTTCAGCAAGCTGGCGTGACCCAGTAAACGCAGGTGCCCACGGCCTCGTGAGTGGTAGTGACGGTTCTAACCGTCATTACCACTCACGAGTCTTCGGCCAGGCTGTGCAGCAGGAAGATCCCGTTCAGCAGTGGCCGGTCGAGCCGCTGGTGGTCGGTGGCCACGTACTCGTCGAGGATGTCGAGGATGCGGTTGTCGAGTTCGGTGACCTCCTCGGGCGAGAGGTGCAGCGCGAACCGCTCGACGATCCGCACCGAACCGGGCCCCGCCTCGCGGAGTTCGTCCTGGAACGCCACGATCGGCCCGAACCGGGTGTCCTCGTCCTCGTCGTTCAACGGTCCGTTCAGCCACCAGCTCTTGCCCGCGCCGCGGTACGGCTTCTCCAGCGCGCCGCTCGCACCGGTCCGCACCGGCGCCTGCTCCAGCAGACCGGCCTCGACCAGCTGCCGCACGTGGTACAGCACCGTGCCCGGATCCTTGCCGAGCCGCTCGGCGAGTTCCTTGTTGGTCAGCTCCCGCTCACCGCAGAGCCGCAGGACGCGCAGCCGCAACGGATGGCCGAGCGCCTTGGCTTCACGCGCCGTCGCCTCACGCCGCCGGTCCGCGATCCTCGCCGCGAGCTGATCGTCCATCCCGCCAGCCTAGACCGATGGAGAGAACAGTCATCGATGGAGTTTTCTCAATCGATGTGCGATCCTCGATCGGGTGACCTCACTGGGGACCGCCTACTGGCGGCTGTGGAGTTCGTCGGGCCTGTCGAATCTGGCCGACGGGATCGTCAAGGTCGCGCTCAGCCTGGTGGCCGTCCAGTTCACCCGCTCACCGGCGCTCATCGCGGGACTGGCGTTCGCCCTGTCCCTGCCGTGGCTGGTATCGGCCCTGCACGCCGGGGTTCTCGTCGACCGCGTCGACCGCCGTCGCGCCATGCTCACCGCGAACGTGCTCCGCGCGGGCCTGCTCGCCGTACTCGCGGTGGCGATCGCACTCGGCTTCGGGTCGATCTGGCTGCTTTACGCGGTCGCGCTGGGACTCGGGTTCGCCGAAACGGTCCACGACACGGCCGCGCAGGCGATCCTGCCCCAGGTCGTCGGCCGCGACAGGCTGACGCGGGCCAACAGCCGCCTCTACGCCGCCGAACTCACCGCCAACGAGTTCGCGGGGCCGCCGCTCGGCGGTTTCCTCGTGGCCGCGGGCGCATTCGCCGCGTTCGCGGTCCCCTCGGCGCTCTGGCTCGTCGCGATCGGCGCGCTCTTCTTCGTCCCGGGATCGTTCCGCGTCGAAAGGACCCAGAAGACGAGCGTGCGCGAAGATCTCACCGCAGGACTGCGTTTCCTTGCGAAGAACCGGTTTCTCCGGGTCACGGCGATCATGATCGGCGGGTTCAACTTCGCCACGAGCGCGATGTTCACCCTCTTCGTGCTCTACGCGGTGGGCCCGTCGTCACCGATGGGCCTGACGGACCAGGCCTACGGCTTCCTGCTGGCCGTCGTCGCCGCGGGCAGTTTCGCCGCCTCGTTCGTGGCCGAGTGGATCGAGCGCGCCCTCGGCCGCACCGGGGCGCTGGTCCTCAGCCTGCTCACCGGCGCCGTACTCGTCGGGATCCCCGCGGTGACCACGAATCCGTACGTGATCGGCGTGGCGTTCTTCGCCGGGGGCGCGGGAGTCGTGGTGTGGAACGTCATCGTCGTCTCCCTGCGGCAGCGGATCATCCCGGACCACCTGCTGGGCCGGGGCACCAGCGCGCACCGGCTCGTCGCGTGGGGCACCAAACCGCTGGGGAGCGCGGCGGGCGGGCTGCTCGCCGAAGCCGTGGGCCTGCGGCCGGTGTTCGCGATGACGGCGGCGGTGATCCTGGCGCTGCTGCCGGGCCTGCGTGCGCTCCATGATTCATCCCGGACCTCGCGGGTATCCGAAGATCGGCAATGAACCGACGATCCTGGAGGGCTGCCCGAGGGCGTCGGCGCCATCCTGCGGTTCGTGCCCTGACCCCTCAACCGGGAAGAACGGACTGGACGGCCTCCGGCGTCCGCGCGACGACCGTCGTGCCGTCGTCCGCGGTGATGATCGGCCGCTGGATCAGCTTCGGATGGCTGACCAGCGCGTCGATCCACCGATCGCGGTCAGCGGGTTTACGGCCCCAGGTCTTCAGCCCGAGTTCCTTCGCGATCGCCTCGGCGGTGCGGGTGATGTCCCACGGCTCGAGCCCGAGCCGCTTGAGGACGGCCTTCAGTTCCTTCGCCGTCGGTGGTTCCTCCAGGTACTTCCGCACGGTGTACTCGGCCCCGGCCTCGTCCAGCATCGACACCGCCGACCGGCATTTGGTGCACGCCGGGTTCACCCAGATCTCCATCTCGGACCACCTCTCCTCGAAAAGTGCTCAGTCGATGAGCACTTTGCTTCCGATGATGAACCCAGACTCCTGCGACGAGAGGAACCCGGTCATGGACGAGACCACCTTCACCGCCACCACCCCCGCCGAATGGCGTGCCTGGCTGGCGGAGAACGCCGGCAGCGAGAAAGAGGTCTGGCTGATCATCCCGCACAAGGACAGCGGGATCCCCGGCATCCGCATCCACGAGGCGATGGAGCAGGCGCTGTGCTTCGGCTGGATCGACGGACTGCACCGCAAGAACGACGCCACCAGCTCCCGGCTGCGGTTCACCCCGCGCGATCCCCGGAGTTCGTGGAGCCGGGTCAACCGCGAACGGGCCGCCCGCCTGATCGCCGAGGGGCAGATGACCGCGCGGGGCCAGGCGATGATCGAGCTGGCGAAGGAGAAGGGCCGCTGGCAGGTCGTGCCCGACGGAGAAGGCGTCCCCGAGGATCTGCGGGTCCGGCTGGACGCCGACGAGGCCGCCCGCACCCATTTCGAGAAGTTCCCGCCCTCGTCGAAAAGGCTGATCCTGGAATGGATCCTGACGGCGAAGAGGCCGGAGACCCGGGCGCGGCGGATCGACAGGACCGTCGAACTCGCGGCCGTGAACCGCCGCGCGAACCACCCGGTCCGGTGAGTCACTTCCTCTCGCGCCTGGCGACGAGGAGGGCGATGTCGTCCTGCGCGGCCGTCGTGCCGACGAGCGCGGCCATCACCCGCGCGCACACCGCGCCCGGCTGGTCGGCGGTGACCACGTCGGCGAGCCGCTGCAGCCCGACGTCGATCAGGTGATCCCGGCGCTCGACGAGGCCGTCGGTGTAAAGGGCGATCAAGCCGCCGGGCGGCAGGTCCACGACTGTTCTTCGGCGCTTCGGCCCCATGACGCCGATGGGCGGGTCGACCGGGACGTCGACGAACACCGACGGGCGGCCGGGCACCGCGAGCACCGGGGGCAGATGGCCGGCCAGCGAGATCGCCATGCTGTCGCGCGAAGCCGGCATCAGCCCGTACACGACGGTGGCCAGCGCCCCCGGCTCGAAATGGTGAACCTTCCGGTCCAGTCTGGTCAGCACCTCCGCCGGGTCGTCCGATTCGAGGGCGTAGGCGCGAAGCGCGCTGCGCAGCCGCCCCATGATCACGGCGGCGTTGAGACCGTGCCCGGCGACGTCGCCCATCACGATGCCGAAGCGGTCACCCGGCAGGGTGAACAGGTCGTACCAGTCACCGCCGACCCCGGGTTCGGTACCCGGCACGTACCGCGCGCCGAACTGCATTCCGGTGACGGTCGGCAGCCGCCCCGGCAGGAGACTCCGCTGGAGCGCCGCCGCGGCCGCGCGATCGGAGGCGGAGACGTCGAGCTGGACAGCCAGCGCGAGCCGCGCGGCCACCAGTCGCAGCAATTCGACGTCGGCCTCGACGAACTCACGCGGCGTCACCGAGCCGACGTGCAGCACACCGACCAGCTCGTCGCCGGAAAGCATCGGCACGCCGAGCATGGCGCGGAGACCGCGCTCCCGCAGGAGCGCGTTCACCACGGTGGTCTCGTCGACCTGGTCGAGGACCACCGGGATCCGTTCCGCGGCCACCCGGCCGGCGAAACCCGCGCCGATGGGGACCCGGACGTCCTGGAAGACTTCCTCTTCGATCCCCGAGGCGGCGATGGCGTGCAGCACCTGCGCCTCCGGCTCGTGCTGGAGCACGGTGGCGGTGTCGACCCCGAATACCTCACGCACCCGGTCGAGGATCGTCGCGATCACCTTGCCCGGGCCGAGGTTGGCCAAAGCGGTGTCGGTGATGGCTTCGAGCACCTGGAGCCGGTCGTCGGCCGTCGAAGTCTCGGACATGGGCTGAGCCTAGCCAGTCCGCTCTCCCCCTGTCGTCCAGCCCGCCGCCCGTCCGCCACGAACCCCCCGAAAGCAGGGCCATGACGGAGGTCCGGGAGTTAAGATCCGGCGTCGACGTCATGTTCTGGGGGCAGAACCATGGAAGTGGATCCACGACGCGCGGACGCGGGCGGCGCCGGCGGGGCCGAGATCACCCGGCTGTGCCGGACGCTGGTGCCGCTGGCGGCCGCCGGCAAGTACGCCGAGGCGGCGGCCGCCTACCGGTGGGTGACCAGGGCCTCGACCGGGGACGCGCGCCCCTACGGTGATCACGCGCTGCGGCTGGAGTTCTGCGCGCTCACCGGCAACGAGCACACCGGTCTCGAACTTCTGTCGCTTTTGGACGGTGTCGGAGATCACGGTGACGCCGTCGGCAGGCTGGAGTTCTTCGCCGCGGCGGCGCTGCTCACGCGGCGGCTGACAGAAACCGGATACGGCGAGATCCGGTTCGTCCTCAACGGACCGTACGACGGCCTCACCCTGCGCCTGCTGCACCGGCGGATGCGGGCGGCGGCGTTCGTCGAGGCCGAGGAACTCGACGAAGGAGAAGGCGAAGGCAGCACCCACTTCACCGAGTACGCCCAGGAGAAGATGTCCGCGGAACCGGTCGCGGACTTCGTGCCGCTCCTGCCTTCCGCACTCCCCCGGGTCCCGATCCTGCCGCCGCCGGACCTGTCGGCGGAGGAACTCGTCGTCCGGGCCGAAATCCACAATCACCGGTGCGAACCGGACGAGGCGCGGGCCTGTCTCGCCGCGATCGGCACCGTCGAAGAGGGGATCGCCCCGCGACTGGCCGAACTGCGCGCGATCTTCTTCCAGGGTGGCGACACCGAAGAACGGCTGCGCCGCGCGGCCGCCGGATTCCGGCGCCAGGGCGACGAAGTCCGGTTCCTGCTCAACCAATGCTGGCTCGGCCTCTGGCTGGTCTTCGACGAGCAGGCCGAGACGGGGGTCGCGCTGACGACGGTGGCCGCGGCGCGGCTGCGCGCCGGGACCGACGACGTCGCCGCCTGCTGGGGCGAATACTGGCTGGCGCACGTACTTTCCGGACAGGGCCGCACTCCCGAGGCGTACGAGGCCTTGCGGCGCGGGGCGGACCGGGCCCGCTCGGCAGGCGATCCCCTGCTCCTCGGCACCCTGCTGTGCCTGGAGGCGTCGCTGCGGAACGGCGACGGCGAGGATCCGGTGCCCACGGTGGAACTCGCCCGGGCGGCCATCGACGCCTTCATCATCGGGAACGTCGGCGAGAAGGCCGTCGAAGCCGTCGAACAGGCCCGGATCGCCTACGAGCGCGCGGGATCGCTCGACGAACTGGACGTCTTCGTGGAGCACCTGCTGTCGACGCTGCCCGAGAGCGGCCCGGAGCGGCTGCGCGGGCACCTCCGCCAGCTCCGGGCGATGTCCCTGATCGGCACCGGCCGGTTCGCCGAAGCGGTCGACGACGCCTACGTGTCGCTCGGTATCGCCGCATCGAGGGGAAAGGACACCGCGGAACACTGGTACGTCCTCGTCACCGCGCTGCACGGTTCCGGCCGCCACGACGATGTGCTCGACGTCGCACCCCGCACCATCGGCCTGCTCGCCGGGCTCCCGGACTGGGGACACCGCTGCCGGTGGATGTACGCCGACGCCTACCGCGCGCTCGGCGAATCCTCGCGCGCCTTCGACGAATACGCCGTCCTCGCCGAGATCCTGCAGAAGTCGGGCGACACCGGGCATTCCTACATCTCGGTGAGCATGGCCGCCGCCGAACAACTGGACCTGCTCGGCTACGGCGCGAACGCCGCCGATTTCTACGCGCGGGCCGCCGACGCGGCGGTGGCGATCGGCGGCGGCTACGTGGCCGCCACCTGCCGTAACGCGGCGACGCTTTCCCGGTTGCGGTCCGGCGACCTCGACGCGGCACTGACCGCACTCGACGCCGCGGAGACCGCCGTGCACGCCGTGGAAACCGAAACCGCGCCGGCCAGGGAGCATCTCGTCGCCCAGCTCGACCACGTCGCCGCGCACGTGCTCAGCGCCGCGGGCCGCGTCCGGGAAGCCGCCCGCCGCGCCCTCCGCGCGGCCGAAACCTTCCACCGGATAGGCGAGGCCGAGTCCGCCCGTGACGTAGACCTGCTGCTCGAACAGATCCTCCTCGGCGAAACCTGACGCCGCATCGAGAGGACTGAACGCGTTCTTTGGCCTGGACGGCGCGGAACGAGAACGCGTTCAGTCCTCTCGACGCGGTCTTGCGGGCCCTCACCGGCTGGAGAAGGATGCCCGGCATGCCCGAAGGAGCCAGCGCCACCCGAAGCCCGTCGATCGGCACGATCGTGGTGTGGATCGTGCGCGTCGCGCTCGCCGCCGAGTTCCTCTACAGCGGCTATCTGCTGTTCGCGGGCGGCCACACCGAACAGACCTTCGCCGAGATCGGGCTCGGGCAGTGGCTCCGGTACGTCACCGGCGTCCTCGAGGTCGGCGGCGCGATCGGCCTGCTCGTCCCCCGCCTCGGCGGCCCGGCGGCGCTGCTGCTCGCCGGGGTCATGGTGGGCGCGAGCGTCACCGAGCTGTTCATCCTCACCAACGGCGGCCCCGTCCTCCCCCTCATCCTGCTGATCGTCTGCGCGACGCTGGCGTGGTTCCTGCAGGATCAGACCAGGGCGCTCCTCGGCATCGAGCCGCCTCTCGACGACGACGAGGACTACTGATCCGATAAGCCGGTCCGGCTTCCACCGAACAGCCCTGAGCGTTCCGCCGAATGCTCCGTTCACCGGAACAGTCAACGAAAAACCGCATGTCAGCGCGCCTCGCGACAACCTGACGAGGGCCGCGAAATCCGCCCGTCAGCGTGATCATGTGCTCACACAAGGTGAAAGATTGCGGCTCGTTTACAACGAACCGGCCACCCGCTTGACAGTCGCAGTGGTACGTACCACGCTGCCCGCATTGGTCTACACCATTTTGTGGGAGCCCGGCACAGTGGCCGGGCATCGAAAGGACGGCACGAGTGAAGCGCTGGCTCAAGATGGCTGCGGGCGCCGCCGCCATCACCCTCGCGACGGCGGGCTGCGCCGGTTCCGGCAGTGGCGACAGCACGAATTCGAGCGCCCCGGCCTCGAACGGCACGCTCACGGTCTGGCTCATGACCGGGACCGCCCCCGAAGCTCTGACGAACTCGCTCCACAAGGAATTCGAAGACGCGCACCCCGGCGTCAAGGTCAAGTACGAGATCCAGCAGTGGAACGGCATCCAGCAGAAGCTGACCACCGCGCTGGCCAGTGACAACCCGCCGGACGTGATCGAGCTGGGCAACACCCAGACCCCCGCGTTCGCCAACCAGGGCGTGCTCGCCGACCTCACCTCGAGCGTCGCCGACTTCAACGGCGCCCAGTGGCTCCAGGGGCTCAAGGCCTCCGGTGAATTCGACGGCAAGACCTACGGCGTCCCGTTCTACGCGGCCAACCGTGAGGTCATCTACCGCAAGGACATGTTCGAGCAGGCGGGCATCACCGCGACCCCGAAGACCCGCGCGGAATGGCTCGACGCGATCACCAAGCTCAAGGCCAAGTTCGGCAGCGACCCCGAGTTCCAGGCGCTCTACCAGCCTGGCCAGAACTGGTACGAACTGCTGTCGTTCATCTGGGACGAGGGCGGCGACATCGCCCAGGCCAACGGAAAGTCCTTCAAGGCCACGCTGAACACCCCGCAGGCCAAGGCCGGGCTGGAGTTCTACAAGCAGCTCACCGACGCTTCGGGCACCAAGGCGCCGAAGGACGCCGACGAGGCCACCCCGCAGCAGGCCGGTATCTACGGCGCGGGCAAGGTCGCGATGATGATCGGTGTCCCGGGTGAGGCCGACACCGCGGCGAAGACCGACCCGTCGATCAAGGAGAAGTCGGGCGCCTTCCCGATCCCGGGCAAGACCGCCGGCAAGTCGGCCCCGGTCTTCCTCGGCGGCTCGAACCTGGTCATCCCGGCCAACAGCAAGAACTCGGCCGCGGCCAAGGACTACGTCAAGCTGTTCTCCACCCCGAAGTACCAGACCGAGCTGGCCAAGGCCGGTTACGTCCCCGGTACCTCGACCGACGTGTCCGCGCTCGACGCGAACCCGCTCACCAAGGTCATGGCCGAGGCGTCCAAGAACGGCCGCGCCGTGCCGACCAGCCCCAAGTGGGGTGACGTCGAGTCCGGCCAGAACCCGATCAAGGACATGCTGACCGCGTACCTGACCGGAACGAAATCGCTCGACCAGGCGACCGCCGACGCCAACGCAGCGCTCGACAAGCTCATCGGCGGATGACCACGACAAAAGATGTGACGACGCCGGCGGGGTCCTCCCCGCCGGCTTCGCCGCGCATCAAGCCGCCGAAGTCGAATCGGCGCCTCCGTCTCGGCGAACGGACGGCGCCGTATCTGCTGATCCTTCCCGCGCTGATCGCGATCCTGGTCCTGCTGGGCTGGCCGACGCTGCAGCTGGTCGGGATCAGTCTTCGCAAGCTCGACCTCCGTGAGCTGGTCTCCGGAGACATGGTCTGGGTCGGGTTCGAGAACTTCTCCACGATCCTGTCCGACCCCGAATTCTGGGAGATCACGGTCCGCACGCTGGTGTTCACCGCCGCGGTCGTGCTCACCACCCTGCTGCTCGCGCTGTTCATGGCGCTGCTGATGCGGCATCTCAACCCGGTGGTCCGGGTGATCCTGCAGGTCGCGCTGATCCTCGCGTGGGCGACCCCGGTGGTCGCGACGACCACGATCTTCCAGTGGATCTTCGACCAGCAGTACGGGATCCTGAACAAGACGCTCGCGAAACTCGGGTTCGAGGAGTTCATCGGGCATTCCTGGTTCTCCACCGGCCCGAGCACGCTGACCGTCATCGGCCTGCTGGTGGTCTGGCAGGCCGTGCCGTTCGTGGCGTTCACGTTGTACGCCGGGCTTCTCGGCGTCCCGAAGGAGCAGTACGAGGCGGCGGGCATCGACGGCGCCAACGCCTGGCAGGCGTTCTGGGCGGTCAGCTGGCCGGCGATCCGGCCGATCCTGACCATGGTCACGTTCCTGTCGGTCCTGTGGGACTTCAAGGTCTTCGCCCAGGTGTGGGCGATCCGCCAGGGCGGGCCGGACGGCGCCAGCACGACGCTGCCGGTCTACATGTACCTCAAGGGCCTCGCGGGCAACCACTTCGGCCTGGCGGCGACCGCCGCCCTGCTGATGATGCTCGTGCTGATCCTGCTCACCGCCCGGTACGTACAGCTGCTGGTGCGCACGAAGGAGGCCGACCTGTCATGAGGAAGTCCCTGACCCAGCGGATCGGCCTCGGCACGCTCGGCGTGGTCGTGGCCCTCCTGTTCGTCTTCCCGACGTACTGGATGGTCACCTCTTCACTGAAGACACCGGGCGAGGTCCTGTCGCCGAGCTACGACCTGGTCCCGCTTTCGGTGACGTTCGACAACTTCGTCTCGGCGCTGACGAAACCCGGCTTCACCACCTACCTCGCCAACAGCCTGATCGTCACGATCGGCGCGGTGCTGTGCTCGCTCGTCGCGGGTGTGCTCGCCGCGGTTCCGTTGTCCCGCATGCGTTTCCGCGGCCGCAAGGGTTTCCTGCTGCTGGTGCTGGTCGCCCAGCTCGCGCCGTTCGAGGCGCTGCTGATCCCGATGTACCTGCTGATGCGGGACGCCGGGCTGCTCAACCAGCTGCCTTCGCTGCTGCTGGTGTACTTCGCGGCGACGCTGCCCTTCACGTGCTGGATGCTCTACGGCTTCGTCAACGGCATCCCGTACGACCTCGAAGAGGCCGCGATGATCGACGGCTGCAGCCGGGCGGGCGCGTTCCGCCGGGTGACGCTGCCGCTGCTCGCGCCGGGACTGGTGACCACCTCGGTGTTCAGTTTCATCACCGCGTGGAACGAGTTCCTGTTCGCCTTCGTGTTCATGCGCGACCAGAACATGCAGACGCTGCCGGTGTGGCTTTCGTCGTTCCGGACGGCGTTTTCCGTGGACTGGGGCGGCATCATGGCGGCGTCGGTCATCTACGCCGTACCCGCGCTGGTGTTCTTCATCATCGTCCAGCGCAAGCTCGTGTCCAACCTGACCGCAGGCGCAGTGAAGGGATAATCCTTGTCTTCACCGGAAAAGCTCGCCGGCTCCGTTCTCGTGTCGGGCTTCGACGGCACGACCGCGCCGGACTGGCTGCGGCGCAAGGTGGCCGACGGCCTCGGCGGCGCGATCCTGTTCGGCCGCAACGTGGTCGACGACGAGCAGGTGGCCGCGCTGAGCGCGCAGCTGCGGGCGGAACGGCCCGACGTGCTCATCGGCATCGACGAAGAGGGCGGTGACGTCACGCGGCTCGACGTCGCCACCGGCTCGTTCGTCCCGGGGCCGCTCGCGCTCGGCGCCGCGGACGACGTCGAGCTGACGGCGTCGGTCGCCGCGGCACTCGGCGAGCGGCTGGCCGCGTGCGGGGTCACGATCAACTTCGCCCCGTGCGCGGATCTGACCCTGGCCGCGGAGGATCCCTCCATCGGCGTCCGGGCGTTCGGTTCGGATCCGGTGAAGGCGTCGCCGCATGTCGCGGCGTACATCACCGGCCTGCAGAAGTACGGCGTCGCCGCGTCGGCCAAGCATTTCCCCGGGCACGGGGCGGCGACCGACGATTCGCATCACGCGCTGCCGGTCCTGCCCCGCACCGAGGCGGAACTGCGCGAGATCGAACTCGTCCCGTTCCAGGCGGCGATCGCGGCGGGGGTGCGCGCGGTGATGACCGGGCATCTCGTCGTGCCCGCGTGGGGCGACCTGCCCGCGACGCTCAACCCGAAGGCGCTGACCGACGTCCTGCGCGGCGAACTGGGCTTCACCGGCGCGGTGGTCACCGACGCGCTCGACATGGGCGCCATCGCCGGTGAACTCGGCAAGACCGAGGGGGTCGGCCGGGCGGCCGTGCGGGCGCTGATCGCCGGCGCCGACGCGCTTTGCCTGGGCGGCGTCTCGTTCGAAGAGGACGAGCTGAACCGGATCGCGGCGGTGATCGCGGCCGCGGTCGAAGCCGGTGAACTGCCGCTGGAGCGGCTGGCCGAGGCGTCGGAGCGGGTCGCCGCGCTCGGCGCTCCCCCGGTGTCGACGCCGATCACCGCGGTGGATCACCGGCTCGGTTTGGAGGCGGCGCGCAAGGCGCTGCGGATCCAGGGTTCGCCGAAGCTCGCCGGGCCGCCGCTGGTGATCGACATCGAAACCGAGCCGATCATCGCGGCCGGGCCGATGCCGTGGGGGCTCGGCCCGCATCTGACCGAACTCGTACCCGGCACGCGGGCGCTCAAGGTCACCGGGGACGGGATCGCGACCGCGATCGACGCCGTCCACGGCGCGCGCGACCTCGTCATCGTGACGCGCGAGGCGCACCGGCACCCCGAGGTCCGCGAGTTCCTGGCCTGGCTCCGGGAGTCGGGCGTGGACTACATCCGCGTCGAGACCGGAGCGCCCGGCCCCGGCACCGACGGCCCGCGGATCGACACGTTCAGCGGGTCCTACGTCAGCCTCCGCGCCGCCGCGGAATACCTGGCCTGAGATTGCGCGTGAAGGCCCCCTTCCCTCGGCTGAGCCGAGGGAAGGGGGCCTTCACGCGCAAAAAAGAGTTGCGGGAGCGAAGCGGGGGTGTTGTAGTCGGCAAGATCGGTTCCCGGCCTAGGAGATGATCGTCTTGCCCGTGTCTATGTCCTTTCACCAGGTAATTTCCGCCTACCGCAAGGACAAGACACTTCGTGAAGACCCTCAACCTGGGGATTTTGGCGCATGTTGACGCCGGGAAGACGAGCCTGACCGAGCGGCTGTTGCATACGGCCGGGATCATCGGTGAGCTGGGCAGCGTCGATGACGGCAGCACGCAGACCGACACGCTGGCATTGGAACGCGCCCGCGGGATCACCATCAAGGCGGCCGTCGTGTCGTTCGCGCTCGGCGACGTCACCGTCAACCTGATCGACACCCCCGGCCACCCCGATTTCATCGCCGAAGTCGAACGCGCGCTCGCCGTACTCGACGGCGCCGTCCTGGTGCTGTCGGCGGTCGAAGGCGTCCAGGCCCAGACCCGCGTCCTGATGCGCACGCTGCGACGGCTGCGCATCCCGACCCTGCTGTTCGTGAACAAACTCGACCGGCGCGGCGCCGACCCGGACCGCGTGTTCCGGGAGATCGCGGCGAAGCTCACGCCCTCGGTCGTCGCGATGGACCCCGTCGAACCCGAGCGGGTGACCGACCTGCTGGCGACCCTCGACGAAGACTTCCTGACCGGCTACCTCACCGATCCGGACGCGTTCACCCCGTCGCGGCTCCACTCCGAACTCACCGCGAAAGTGGCCGAAGGGCTCGCATATCCGGTCTACTTCGGATCGGCGATCACCGGCGCCGGCATCGACGCGCTCCGTGACGGTATCGAGAACCTGTTGCCCGCCAAGGAAAGTACCGCCGACGGGCCGCTGTCCGGCACGGTGTTCAAGGTCGAACGCGGCCCTGGTGGCGAGAAGATCGCCTACGTGCGGCTGTTCTCCGGCGGCCTCGCCGTGCGCGACAAGGTCCCGCTCGGTGACGGCGAGGGCAAGGTCACCGCGATCAGCGTCTTCGACAACGGCTCGGTTGTGCCGTCGGGCTCGGTCGGGGCCGGGCGCATCGCGAAACTCTCGGGTCTCGACGTCCGCATCGGTGACGTACTCGGAAACCGTCCCGGTCACGCGCGGGAGGCCCTGTTCTCGCCGCCGACGCTGGAAACCGTCGTCTCGCCGGTGCGCCCGGCCGAGCGCGGGCCGCTGCACCAGGCGCTGACCCAGCTGACCGAACAGGATCCGCTGATCGGCCTGCGGCACGACGAAGTCCGGCAGGAGACCTCCGTTTCGCTGTACGGCGAAGTACAGAAGGAGGTCATCCAGGCGACGCTCGCCGACGAGTACGGCATCGCCGTCACGTTCAGCGAGACGACCACGATCTGCGTCGAACACGTCTCCGGTTCCGGTTCCGCCGTCGAACTCATCGGCAAGACGCCGAATCCCTTCCTGGCCACGGTCGGGCTGCGCGTCGAGCCCGGTCCTCCGGGGAGCGGGATCTCGTTCCGGCTGGAGGTCGAACTCGGCTCGATGCCGTACTCCTTCGTCAAAGCCGTGGAGGACACGGTGAAAGAGACCCTGCGCGAGGGAATCCGCGGCTGGGAGGTGCTCGACTGCGTGGTCACGCTGACGCATTCCGGTTACTACGCCCGGCAAAGCCACGCGCACGGCACCTTCGACAAGAGCATGTCCAGCACCGCCGGGGACTTCCGCGGTCTGACGCCGCTGGTGCTGATGGCCGCGCTGCGCGAAGCCGGGACGACCGTGCACGAACCCCTGCACCGGTTCACCCTCCAGGCCCCGGCCGACACACTCGGCGCGGTCACCGCGTTGCTGGCGAAGGCACGAGCCGTCCCGCGGACGACGCTCACCCGCGCCGGGACGGCCGAACTCGACGGCGAGATCCCGGCGGCGAAAATCCATGAGGTGCACCAGCTTCTGCCCTCGGCGACCCGAGGGGAAGGCACGATGGAGACCGTCTTCCACGGCTACCGGCCCGTGCGGGGGCCGGCGCCATCGCGACCGCGAACCGACCACAACCCGTTGGACCGCAAGGAATACCTGCTGCGCGTGCTGCGGCGCGTCTGAAAGAACGGAGAACGTCATGGTTTCACGGCTCGGGGTCAGGATCCCGCGGGAACTGCCCGCCGCCCGCCTCGTCGGGCTGGCCCGGCGCGCGGAACAGGAGGGCTTGGACGAGGTCTGGATCGTCGAGGACTGCTTCTACGCGGGCGGGATCGCCACGGCGTCGGCGGTACTGGCGGCGACCGAGAAGATCACCCTCGGCATCGGCATCATGCCCGCCGTGGCCAGGAACCCGGCCATCGTGGCGATGGAGATCGCAGCGCTGGCGGAGCTGTACCCGGGACGCCTCATCGCCGGGTTCGGGCACGGCGTGCCGAGCTGGATGCGGCAGATCAACGCGTGGCCGAAGTCGCCGCTCGCCGCGTTCGAGGAGACGCTGACGGTCGTCCGGCGGTTGCTGGCGGGTGAGCGTGTTTCCTTCGAGGGCAAGCATGTCCGGCTGGACGAAGTCGAACTGGAGTTCCCGCCCGCGGTGCCGCCGAAGCTCATCGCCGGCGTCCGCGGCCCGAAGTCCCTCGCCGCCGCGGGCCGGGTGGCCGACGGGACGCTCCTGGCCGAACCGGCGACCCCGGAGTACGTCCGCGCGACGCGGGACCTCATCGGTGTCGAGGGCCATTCGATCGCCACCTACAACTGGCTGGCCCTCGACGGCGATCCCGAACGGGCCCGCGAGCGGGCGCGGGCCGACGTCGCTTCCGCGATCGGGCCGGACTCGGGCCCCGCGCTGGAGCCGCTGGACTTCGGCGCCGAACTGCTGGCCGAGGTCAAGGCCGCCACCGACCGGAAGGATCTGGCGCGGCGGCTGCGTCCGGAGTGGATCGACAGGCTGAGCATCAGCGGCTCGCTCGACCGGTGCGCCGAGCAGATCCGGGGCCTGTACGCGGCCGGGTCCGAATCCGTCATCCTGCTGCCCTTGCTCGGTGAGCCGGAAGAGGAGTCGTTCGCCGCCGCGGGCCGGATCGCCGCCGCCCTGCGCGGCTGACCTCCCACCGCGTCCAGAGGACGGAACGCGTTTCACTGACGCGTTTCGTCCTCTGAACGCGTCTCGAGGGCCTTGACGACCGCGACCATGTCCGCCTCGCCGAAGCCGAGTCGCGCCGTCTCGGCGTAGAGGACGCGGGCGGCTTCGAGCAGCGGCAGCGTGAGCCCCGCTTCCCTGGCCGACGCCGCGATCAGCTCGACGTTGGCCAGGACGTTCGCGATCGAGGCCTGTGGCGCGAAATCCTCGTCCGCCAGTTTGGGGGTCTTGACCCGCAGGATCGGGCTCGCCAGCTGCCCCGCGCCGAGGACGCCGGTGAGCAGGCCGAGATCGAGCCCGTGCGTACGGGCGAAGTGAACGGTCTCGGCCAGCCCGGTCACGACCGCGGTCAGCTGCACGTTGACCGCCAGCTTCATCAGGAGCCCGTTGGGTACCGGCCCGCAGTGCACGGTTTCCCGGCACAGCGGCTCGAACAGCTCCCGTACCTCCTCGATCGCGCCGGGATCACCCGCGAGCATGGCGACCAGCTCACCGGCCTCGGCCGGGACCCGCGAGCCGGAAACCGGTGCCTCCACGTACTTCGCCCCGGCCGCGAGAAGGTCAGTCTCGAGTCCACGGGAATGCTCCGGCGCCGTCGTTCCCATGTGGACGATCGTGCGGCCTCGCACCCGCTCGGCGAACGCGGGCCCTCCGCGGTCGAGCACGGCGTCGACGGCGTCCGCGTCCTTCAGCATCAGGATCACGACATCGCACCGCGTGAAGAGTTCGGCCACGTCTTCGGCGGCCTCGGCGACCTGGTCCGCTTTCCCCGGGGTGCGATTCCAGACGAGCAACGGGACTCCGGCCCGCGCGAGGTTCAGTGCCATCGGCCCGCCCATACTGCCCAGCCCGGCGAAACCGACTCGTGAGATACCCATGGATCCACTGTGCGGCACGGCCGGGGGCCGCTGTGGCCGATGCGACCTTCCTGCCGAAAGTCGCGAGGAATGCCCCTACGGCCGCCTGAAAGCAGGTCCGTTCCGACCCTGTCACGACGGTTGGTGGTCCCTAGCGTCGTCGGCGTACCGACCACAGAGGGGATCACCACATGCCCGACACCGAGGCCGCCCGGCATTTCGTCACCGTTTCCGTCGAGAGCCGCGACGCGCTCCGCCTGCTCGCTCACCGCGGACTCGACCTGTTCCCCTCGACCGCCAGGGAAATCGCCGACGGTGCGGCGATCGACGGATACCTCCGCGACGCGGAGATCACCGAACTCACCGAGAGCGGACATGACGTCCTGATCCATCCCGACGTGGAAGCCGCGCCACTGGAAGTCGCGCCGGAACCAGGTGAGCGAACCCTCGGCGCCGGGCCGGACGCCGTACCGCCGGGGTACCGGGACTCCATCCAGTTCGAACGCCTGGTCCGCGACATGGCTCAGTCCATGCCGGGCACCCTCTCCTGGATCCGGCTGCCCGAGCGGTCCGTACAGGGAAAACCCATGTCCGCGCTGCGGATGCGAGGCGGCGACCGGACCGACAGGCCGGGCGTGATCCTGATGGCGGGCGCGCACGCGCGTGAGCTGATGAACCCCGAGGTGCTGTACAACTGGATCTTCCGGATGACCTACGCCCTCTCGTCGCAGACGTCGGTCTACTACCCGGGCAGCGAGTACGGGTACAGCACGATCAAAATGCTCGTCGACAACCTGGACATCTTCGTCGTTCCCATGGTCAACCCGGACGGCCGGGACATCGTGATGTCCGCGGAACATCTGCGGATGTGGCGCGGCAACGGCCGCGGTGTCGACCTCAACCGCAACTACGATTTCCTCTTCGACAGCGGAATCGGTACCAGTGCCGACCCGGCGAGCGAGGTCTACCGCGGGCCGCACGCCTTCTCGGAACCGGAGACCCGCGACATCCGCTGGCTGCTGGACACCTTCCCGCACATCACCGCCGTGCTGGACCTGCATTCCTACAGCGAGTTGATCCTCTACCCGTGGGGCGACGACGACAACCAGACCACCGACCCCGCCCAGAACTTCCGCGTGCCGAATCCGGATCGCGGTGTTCCGAACGATGGCCGTTACCGCGAGTACATCCCGGAAGGCGACCTGAACTGGTTCCTCCGCGCCGGAAGCCGCATGCGGGACGTCATCCCGAAGGCGCACGGCCGGACATACACCCTCCAGCAGAGTGTCGGGCTGTACCCGACGACGGCGACCATCGACGACTACACCTTCTCCCGGCATTTCGTGAACCCCGGGCTGAGCAAGGTGCGAACGTTCTGCATCGAGACCGGTAAACCGCCGGTCGGCGGCGACTACCTCGGTGCTTTCCAGCCTCCGTACGCGGAGGTCTACAACGTGATCGAAGAGATCGGGCCGGCGATACTGGAGTTCCTGCTGGAGATCTACTGCCCGACCGGTCCTGACAGCGCGTTGCTCCAAGCGGCCGACGAGGTCCTCGCCCGGCACATGGGAGCTTCGCGGGAACTGTACGACGGCCTGGTGGCGCACGGCCCGGGGATCCTGCGGGCTCTCGGCGAGAATCCGCGGGCGAGGGTGAAGGCCACCATCGCCTTGAAACGGATCACGGAAGTCGCCCAGCTGGAGCACGATCCGGTGCTCGAAAGCGACGTCGCCTCGAAGCTGACCGAGGCCGCGACGGCGATCGGTGAGGCGGTACCCGAGGCCCGGTCCCTGCTGCGGGAGTTCGTCGCGCGCACCGAGCAGGCGACCGGACAGCCGCTCAGCGCGGCCCTCGCGTAACCACGGTCGTGAGTGGTAATGACGGTTCTAACCGTCATTACCACTCACGAGGGCCGGTCAGAACGGATGCTCCATCCAGACGTTCGCCTCCACGTAGACCCCGCAGTCGCGCTCGACGTTCGCGTGCACCGGCGCGATCCCGCCGGGGATCACGTTGTCGCCGTCGGCGAGTTTGACGCCGGTCCACGTGCGCCAGTCCGCGATCGAGCCCGAGATGGTCACGGCGAACGGGCAGACCTTGATCATCCGCGCGCCCAGTCGTTCGTGGGTGCGCATCCAGCGGTCGGCGAACAGCCCGTCCTCGCGCCGACGGACGGCGTAGGAGTCCATGGGCACGTCCGGCTCGTCCTCCTTGCCGATCGGGCGCACCGAGACGATCAGCCGTTTCAGCCCCGTCTCGGCCGCCCGGGCCTTGAGCGCCTTCAGCATCGGCGTGGACAGGCCCGTCCCGCGCAGACGCGGGGCGACGACGACTTCGAGCGCGCACAACGTGTCGGGCGCGCGGCCGTCCATGAGATCCTGCGCGGCCCACTGGATCGCCTCGTCCCAGCCGTGTTCCGGCAGCTCGGCGCGGTCGTCCGCGGGATACGTCAGCGGCACCGACAGCGCCCGCGCGATCGGCACGCCGTCGTCGTCCAGCGCGATCAGGAAGTAGCGGGACCAATGCCGCAGGAATCGCTCCGGCGTGATCATCTTGCCGCTGAAGCCGCGGTAGATGAACTCACCCCCGACATCACCGAGATTCAGCGCGGGATCGAGGAGATCGGGACGGGAGGCAAGATCGACGATTCGCATGCCGCCCAGTCAACCGAGCCGGTGATCGGCCCGATAGCTGCTTCCGGGCGATGATCACGCCAGCTGACGCGGCGTGGCCTGCAACCGGGAAAGGACGTCGGTGAGCCTTCCCGCGGCGACGTCCCATTCTTCGAGGACGCTGCTCCGCGCGAGCGCCGACGTCCGCAGGGAGTGCCGGAGTTCGGCGTCGAGCGACCAGCGCAGCAAGGCCGTCGCGAGGGCCGACGGATTGTTCGGCGGCACCAGGAGGCCGGGCACCCCGCCGCCGGGTGCCATGCCGAGCGCGTCGTGCGCGCCGGCGGTTTCGGTGGTCACCACGGGGATCCCGCGCGCCAGTGCCTCGGCGACGACCATGCCGGACGGGCCCCCTCTCGACGGCAGGACGAGCAGATCCGCGCCGTCGTAGACCAGATCGAGATCGTCCGGCGGCTGGATGAGGCTGATCCGGGAACCGAGCCCGAGCCGCTCGACGGTCCAGCGCAGCTCGTCGACGTAGGCGGGGTCGTGGTGCATCGATCCGGCGAACACGCATTTGAACGCCAGTTCGTCGACCGTCGAGAGTGCCTGGATCAGCACGTCCTGGCCGTGGCGCGCGGTCATCGGCGCGAGACAGAGCAGGCGGGAGACGCCGTCGGCGCCCGCGGCGAGCGGGGCCGCGTCCGTGCCCGGTGTCGCGACGTAGACGCGGGTGGGGTCGAGGTCGTGCCGGTCGATCAGATGCCGCGCGAGCCACGGCCCGGTGGCGACGACCATGCCCGCCAGCCGCAGGGTCTCCCGTTCGCACGCGTCGAGTTCGGCGGCCTGCGCCGGATCGAACGCGGGGTCGTCGGCGAGCGGCTGATGTACCAGGACGGCCAGCCGCAACCGCCGGGCGTGCGGGACCACGATCTCCGGCACACCGCAGGCGACCGTGCCGTCGATCAGGACGACGGTGTCGTCGGGCAGCGCGGTGAGCGAACGCGCCAGCCGCGACCGGGACAACGGCCCCGGTATCGGCCATTCGCCGGCGATCGGCAGTTCCAGCAGCGGAAGGCCGGTGGCGGGAAGGTTCTGGCACATACGGCGGTCGTACTCGCCGCTGTCCTCCTCCCCGTCGCCCGGCAGGACGAACACCACCGGCTCGGTGCCGCGAACATTCGAGGTGAACACGGAGGACCTCCAGGTGCGGACGACGAACCGGCGAACGCCTTATTAGGGGACACGGATCTCGCGCCCGGACGGTTCACACCGGTTGGGAGGAATTTCAGCCGTGCACGCGCGCGATCGCTTCCACGAGGTCGTCGCGCAGCCCGGCGCCGACCGCGATCGTGGCCGCCGAGCGCACCGTGTGCTCACCGCCGTCGGTGTCGACGACCACTCCCCCGGCCTCGCGGACCAGCAGGACCCCGGCCATCGTGTCCCACGGCTTGTTGGCGAGGATGACGGTCGCGTCGAGTTTGCCGTGCGCGACCCAGGCCAGGTCGATCGCCGCGGAGCCGAGGAACCGGATCCGCTGGACACGGCCGCCGAGTTCGGCCAGCAACGCCATCCGGACCCGGTTCTTGACCTCCGCGCCCTCACCGACCGCGAAGTCGCCGACGGAGACGATCGCGTCGGACAGCTTCGTCGCTTTGGACGCTTCGAGACGTTCTTCGCCCGCGTACGCGCCCTGGCCCTCGGCTGCGGTGTAGGTGACATCGAGGAACGGCAGGGAGATGGCCGCGACAGTGCTCTTCAGGCCATCGACGAGACCGAGCGAAACGCCGCACAACGGGATGCCGCGCGCGAAGTTGGCCGTGCCGTCGACCGGGTCGAGCGCCCACCACAGGTCCTCGTTACCCGCGTGCCCGCGCTCCTCGCCGAGGATGCCGATCTCCGGCGTCTCGCGCGCGAGGAATTCGCGCACGGCGTCCTCGACGGCGAGGTCGACGTCGGTCACCATATCGCGATCACCTTTGGCCGCAACGGAAAACGACGTCATCGAGCGGATGATCCCGGTCGCCATGGCGACGGCCTCGCGGGCGACGGACAACAATGCGGCGTGGTCGGTCATAGGGTTACCGTAGCCCGGTGAACCTGTTCCCGACGGCCACGACGGCCGACGAGCGTGCCAGGGGCGCCGACGTCGCGGTGCTGCCGATCGGCAGTTTCGAACAGCACGGCGCGTACCTCCCGCTCGCCACCGACGCGGTGATCGCGACGACGATCGCCGACGCCCTCGCCGACGCGTATCCGGTGCTGCGGCTCCCGCCGATCACGATCGGCTGCTCGCACGAGCACGCCGACTGGCCGGGAACGGTCAGCATCTCGGCCGCGACGCTGTACGCCGTGGTGAACGACGTCGCCGCCTCGCTGCGCCGATCCGGTGTCACGAAGCTGGTGCTGGTCAACGCGCACGGCGGCAACTACGTCCTGTCCAATGTGGTCCAGGAGTCGACGTCGCCGATGGCGCTCTTCCCCGGCGTCGAAGGCTGGCAGGCGGCGCACGACGCGGCCGGGCTGGAGACCTCGCTCGACAGCGACATGCACGCCGGCGAGCTGGAGACGTCCCTTTTGCTGCACGCGCATCCGTCGCTGGTGCGGCCCGGTTACGCGGAGGCCGATCACCTGGCCGACGACCGGCGGCATCTGCTGACCGTGGGGCTGCGGCCCTACTCGGAGTCCGGTGTGGTGGGACGTCCTTCGCTGGGAACGGCGGAGAAGGGCCGGCTGATACTGGAGTCGCTCGTGCGGAGCTTCGAGGCGACCTTGGCGGCGGTGCGGGGAGACCTGGGGTCGTGAGTGTTGAGTGTCGTTAGAACGACACTCAACACTCACGACCCCCTCACCCTCTGAACCTCAGAGGCCGTGGGGGACCGAGCCCACCGGTCCGACAGCGTCCAGATGTGGCAGGAAGTGGTGCATCCGCTCCTGTTTCGTCCGCAGGTACCGCAGGTTCTCGTCGTTCGGCGTCACCAGCAGCGGCACCCGCTCGCTGATCCGCAGCCCGTGCCGCTTCAGCTGGTCGACCTTCGTCGGGTTGTTCGACAGCAGCCGCACCGACCGCACCCCGAGGTCGGCCAGGATCTCCGCCGCCGCACGGTAGTCGCGCGCGTCCACCGGCAGCCCGAGCGCGATGTTCGCCTCGACGGTGTCGAGTCCTTCCTCCTGCAGCCGCATCGCCTTCAGCTTCGCGAGCAGCCCGATGCCGCGCCCTTCGTGCCCCTGGGCGTACACGAGGACACCGGCGCCCTCCTCGACGATCGCCCGCAGCGCGGCGGCCAGCTGGTCGCCGCATTCGCAGTGCATCGAGCTGAACACGTCACCGGTCAGGCATTCCGAATGGACCCGCGCGAGCGTGCCGAAGCCCGCGATGTCGCCGTGCACCAGCGCCATCTGCTCGGTGCCCTCGGCGTCCAGATATCCGTACGCTCGGAAAACGCCGTAATGAGTCGGCAGTCTGGTCTCCACGACTCTCTCCACGGTCATCGCGTGTCTCCAATCTGTACGGGTGTCCTGACGACGCGAGCCGCGAGGCGCGGTGCGGCAGGCGTGTCGATGCGGTGGGTCTTGACCGAGCGGGCGAGCAGCACGCCCGCTCCCGGCAGGGAGGCGACGAGCGCGAGCACGCCGTAGACGACGGCCACGGTGACGCCCTGCGCCGAACCGAGCCCGGCGGTGCCGAACAGCAGCGCGCAAACGCCCTCACGCGGGCCCCAGCCGCCGATGTTCAGCGGCAGCCCCATCGCGAGCAGGGCGAGGATCATCAGCGGAAGCAGGTCACCGACCGGCGCGGTCACCCCGGCCGCCCGCGCGGCGACGACGAACAGGGCGAGATGCCCGGCCAGAGTGGCCAGCGAAAGCAGGCTCACCCCGGGCCAGGTCTCCTTGGTCAGCAGGCCCAGCCGGACGTCGGCCAGGCTGACGGCGAACCCGCGCCGCCACTTCGATCCACTGTGGATCCAGCGCTTCCCCGCCGTCATCCCGGTGACGACGGCCGCGAGGGCGAGCACGACGACCGCGATCCCGGCGGCCATGACGACGCCGTCGAGCGGAGGCGGCACCACGGAAGGCGTACTGAGCACGACGGCGACCGAAGCGCCGATCACCACGATCTGCCCCGCCGTCCGCTCCAGCACCACCGCGCGGACACCCCGCGGGACGTCACCGGATTCGCGGCCGTGCTGCACCGCGCGGTTGACGTCGCCGAGCACGCCCGCCGGAAGGACACCGTTGAGGAACAGCGCGCGGTAGTACTCGCCGACGGCGCCCCATACGGACAGCTCGAGGCTGAGCCGCCGCGCGACCAGGCACCAGCGCCAGGCGCTGAACACCGTGGTGGCGAAGCCGATCCCGAGCGCGGCGGCGATACCGCCGGCGTCGACCTCGCGCAGTCCGGCCAAGAACGCCTCGGTGCCCAGTTCCCGGACGAGCACGGCGAGGATGCCGAGCGCGCCGAGGATCCGCAGCCAGGGCCAAAACCGCTTCACGACGGCACCACCAGGAGGTCCTCGTGCTGGATCATCGCGTTCAGCTCGCCCGCCGCGCATTGCGCGAGCCGCCACTGCAGGTAGGCGTCGGCGTCGGGGACCAGTTCGGGCCGCTGCTCGCACGCGGCGCCGACCCAGCCGGTCAGCCATTCCGCGGTGAGCGCGGCCTGATCCGCGCCGAGCCGCCACGGGCTCGCGGCGCGCCGCACGGTGGCGCCGAGCCGTTCGAACACGCCGAACGCGACGTCCACCGCGTCCGGCCCGAGCAGCCACCGGCCGTCGGTCACCCGGCGCTGATGCGCGTTGAAGGCGTCGGAGACCTCGATGTCGAACTTCTCCTTGGGCGACAGCACGACCCGGCCCGAAACGCTCAACGTGAACAGGACCGCGCAGCCCGCCTCGACGCACGCCTCCGCCAGCCTGCTCATCTCCTCGGCGGTGAGCAGGTCGAGCAGCGCCGACGCCGCCACCAGCGACGTCCCGGCGAGGTCTGCCGCCCGCAGTTCGGTGATGTCACGCTGTTCGGTGACGACCTCGATCTCGCTTCCGTCGAGCGCGTGCTCCGGACGGCTGGTGCGGGCCAGCGCGTGGGTGAGCAGGTCGGGGTCGCGGTCGTGCAGGATCCAGCGCTGGCGGCCGGGCAGCCGCCGGGCCAACCAGCGGCCGAGCGAGCCGGTGCCGCAGCCGAGGTCCCGGATGACGACTTCGTCCTGTGCCCGCAGGAAGGTCCGCACGGGCTCCAGCAACTCGGTCGCGCGGGCCGCGGCGTCGGCGTCCTCACGCAACCGCAGCCAGCTGGGGGCGTACTTCGTCATGCCGCCGTCCTTTCGTTCAGCAGCACGGCGGCGACGCCGCGGGCCGTCGCGTCCCAGCCGGTCAGCGTCTCGCGGCGAAGGCGAGCGGAGGCGCGAAGCCGGTCACGCAGTTCAGGTTCGGTGAGCCAGCGGCGCAGGGCCGCGGCCAGCGCGTTGACGTCGTCGCCGGGGACGAGCATCCCGGGCACGCTGCCGTCGGGCGCCTGGCCGAGAGTGTCCGGCAGGGCGTCGACAGCGGTCGCCAGCACGGGAATGCCGCGCGCGAGCGCCTCCGTGACGACCATGCCGTAGGTCTCCGCACGCGAAGGCAGCACGAGGAGGTCTGCCGCGGCGTACGTCGCTTCCAGCTCTTCGCCGGATCGGGGGCCGGTAAGGGTGAACCGGTCGCCGAGGGTGTGCCGCCGCAGGCGCTCGACGTAGCGCGTCTCGCGCCGGATGGCGCCGACGCATTCACAGATCCACGGAAGGTCCGAAAGCGACTTGAGCGCGTCCGCGAGCAGGCCCTGTCCCTTGCGCGGGGTCACGTTGGCGACGCAGACCAGCCTGGTGCCGTCCAAGCTGCCGAACGAGACTTCGGCCTTGTCGACCCCGGGCGGCACCACGTGTACGCGGTGCGGGGCGAGCCCGTGATGCTCGATCAGCCGTCGCGCCGCCCATTCGCTGGTCGCGACCACGGCCTCGACCGCGCCGAGCGTCTCCCGCTCCAGCCGGTCGAGTTCGGCGGCGAGGGACGGCGACAGCCCCGTTTCGTCGGCCAGCGGCAGATGTACCAGCACCGCGATCGACAGCCGCTGCGCCGACGGCACGATCACCTCGGGCACCCCGCAGGCGACCAGTCCGTCGAGCAGGACCGCCGAACCGTCGGGCAGCTCGGCGAGTTTGCGCGCCAGGACGTTGCGCGCCTCGGTGTCGGCCCGCGGCCAGTTCCCGCGCACGGCGATCTCGTGGACCTCCACGCCGGTGGCGGCGAGGCCGTCGCACAGGCGGCGGTCGTAGACGTTGCCGCCGCTCGGCGCGCTCAGGTCGTCGATGTCATTGGGAAGGACCACATGGAGGCCGCTCACAGCGCACGCTCGTAGCTCGCCCACGCGACATGGGACTCGTGCAGCGAGACGGTGATCCCTTCGAGCCCGCGCGCCCCCTCGCCGAGCGCGCCCGCGTGGACACGATCGGCGAGCCGGTCGGCGATGACCTTGGCCAGGAACTCGGTCGAGGTGTTGATCCCGGCGAACTCGGGCACGTCGTCGAGGTTGCGGTAGTTCAGATCGGCGAGCACCGCTTTGAGCTCTTCGGTCGCCTTGCCGATGTCGACGACGATGTTGTCGGCGTCCAGTTCGGACCGGCGGAACGTCGCGTCCACCACGAAGGTGGCGCCGTGCAGCTTCTGCGCTGGCCCGAAGACCTCGCCGCGGAAGCTGTGGGCCACCATGACGTGGTCGCGGACGGTGATACTGAACAACGGACCTCCCAGATCGTGCCCTTAACGCGTGTCCTCCACCTGATAGGTGACACGGAGGCAGAGCGTTCCCGGTTCATTCGCGGCCAGACGCGGCAGCACGTCCGGTAGTTCATGGAATGCACATTCCCCGCTGACCAGCACCTCAAAGGCCGGATCGGCCAGAAGACGCAAAGAGATCGCCAAGCGGTCGGCGTAGCTCCGGTTCGCGCGGCGCGCCGGGGAGACCATGCCGACCTGGCTGGAGCGGATCGTCAACCTGCGGGAGTGGAAGTTCTCGCCGAGCGGGACGCTGATCCGGCGGTCGCCGTACCAGCTCAGCTCGATGACCTCGCCCTCCGGCGCGAGCAGTTCCAGTGCCCGCGCGAGCCCGGCCTCGCTCGCGCTGGCGTGCACGACGAGGTCGCAGTCGCCCAGCGCGTCCTCCGGTGTCGAGAAGTCGACACCGAGCGCTTCGGCGATCTTCGCGCGCTCCGGGTCGACGTCGATCAGCTGCACCCGGGTGGCCGGGAAACCGGCCAGCAGTTTCGCGACGCTTCCGCCGACCATGCCGGCGCCGATCACGGCGATCCGGTCGCCGAGTCTGGGCGCGGCGTCCCAGACGGCGTTGACCGCGGTCTCGACCGTCCCGGCGAGGATCGCCCGCTCCGGCGGCACCCCGCGCGGCACCGGCGTGACGGCCGACGCGGGGACGACGTAGCGGGTCTGATGCGGATAGAGGCAGAACACGACCTGGCCGACCAGTTCGGCCGGACCTTGTTCGACGACGCCCACATTGAGGTAGCCGTACTTCACGGGTCCGGGGAAGTCGCCTTCCTGGAACGGCGCGCGCATGGCCTCGCGCTGGCTCGCCGGGACCTCGCCGCGGAAGACGAGCGTCTCGGTGCCCCGGCTGACACCGGTGCACAGGGTGCGGACCAGCACGTCGCCGTCGCCGACCGGAGGGAGCGTGACCGGCCTCAGCTCGCCGCCACCGGAGCCACTGAACCAGAAGGCGCGTTCCATCGTGTCCTCTCATGTCGGACCTCGAAAACGGGGTCGTCGTCACCATAACGAGGAGGCCTCGTGATCAACCCCGGAGTTTTCCTGGGGGTCCTCGTCCAGCTGGCCCTTCTCGGCGGACTGGACGCCGTCGTCGGACTGGGCCCGCTGGGCTGGATCGCCGGAGCGGTCTACGGCGTCGCCGTCGGCGGATTCCTCACCTACGGCCTGAACCGGAGCACCGCGCGCTCCCTCGGCCCGGCCGACGCCGTCACCCTCGGCCGCTCCGCGCTGGTCGGCTGCGTGACCGCGCTCGTCGTCGACACCGCGGGCCGGGAGATCGCCGCGATGGTCGTCATCGCCTCGGTGGCCCTGGCGCTGGACGCCGTCGACGGCCAGGTCGCCCGCCGCACCGGCACCGTGTCGCCGCTCGGCGCGCGTTTCGACATGGAGGTCGACGCGTATCTGATCCTGATCCTGAGCGTCACCGTCGCGCAGTCGCTGGGACCGTGGGTCCTCACGATCGGCGCGATGCGGTACGTCTTCGTCGCCGCGAGCCGGTTGTGGCCGTGGCTGAACAACCCGCTGCCGTCGAGCATGGCGCGGAAGACGGTCGCGGCCGTGCAGGGCATCGTGCTGGTAACGGCGGCCTCGACGCTCTTGCCGCTGTGGACCGCCTACGCCGTCACGCTGGGCGCGCTCGGCCTGCTGACCTGGTCTTTCGGGCGCGACACGTGGTGGCTGCTGGAGCAGCACGCCTTCAGTACCGCTCCTGTCGAACCCCGCCGGCGCGTGACGGCCGACGTCGCGTGATCACGCGTATTGCGCTTCGCCGTTCCCGAACGACCAGTTGATCAGATCGGTCTCGGTGATCGTGACGAGCACGTTCCGCGGCTCCGTCCCCGAGTACTCCTCCGCGAGTTCCGCGATCCGCCGGTACAGCGACTTCTTCTGCTCGTCGGTCCGGCCCGGCCGCATGGTGATCGCGACGAACACGACCCCTTCGTCGCGGTGGATCCCCAGGTAGTCCTCGTATTTCAAGGTGCTCCGGCCGTTGAGGACCTGGAAGCGGTCGTCGGCCGGGATGCCGAGCGTTTCGACCATCGCGTCGTGGACGGCGTTGCCGAGGGCTTCGAGCTTGTCGGTCCCGATGGCGTCGATGCGGACGAAGGGCATGTCAGTTCTCCTTGGTGGCGAGGAGCCCGAGGGCCCCTTCGACGGCTTTCGCGAAAACGTCCGGTGAGCCCGCGGCGCGGGCGAGGACGTAACCGCCCTGCAGGACCGCGACCAGCGCGGTCGCCGTGGCGGCGGGGTCGAGCGACCGGTCGAGTTCGCCGGCCGCGCGACCCTCGTCGAGCAGTTCGGCGAGACGGCCGGTGAGCCAGCCGAAGGTCTCCTCGACCGGCCTTCGCAGGTCCGGATCCGCCATCACGTCCGGATCCTGGGTGAGCTTGCCGACCGGACAGCCCTTGAGCACGTCACGCTCGCGGCGCAGGTAGACGGCGATCCGCTCGACGACCGAGCCGGGTCCGGCGAACTCGGCTTCCGCCTTGGCCCGCAGGTCGTCGGCGTTGCGGCCGATCGCGGCCAGCGCGAGTTCGGATTTGCCCTGGAAGTGGTGGTACATGCTGCCCTGGCCGGCGCCGGAGCGCTCCTGGATCGCCTTCGGGCTGGTGCCGACGTACCCGCGCTCCCACAGAAGTTCGCGAGTGCTCTCGATGAGCCGTTCCCTCTTGTCCACGCTGTCACCGTACATACTAGTAGGTACAGAGACAAGTCGCGTTTAGCCCGCTAAAGGCGAGACCCCCGCCGCGTCGCGTTTAGCCCGCTAAAGGCGACCCGCGGGGGCACTCAGGAGCGCGTCCAGTCCTGCCCGACCCGCTCCCACTCGCGATCCCAGGCCGCGCGCCGCGCCCGGTCCAGCAGGTGGCGCGCGAGCAGATACCCCGCCGCCAGCAGCGTCACCGCGATCAGCCAGACCCCCACCCCGACACCGACGCCCGTACTGGTCGCGTCAGCGGGCGTCACCGGCGGGGCGACGAGGGCGTCGGACTCGTCGAGCCACACCGTCACGCCTTCGCCCGCCGAAGCGCCGAGATCGGCGGCGACGGGCGCCTCGCGGAAGGTCCCATCCGGCAACGCCCAGCGAGCCGCCACCTCGGCGGTCTGAGTCGAGGGAGTCCCGTCGACGCCGAAACGGGCCGGCGGAGCGTCTTCGAGCAGGAACGCCGTCGTCGAATGACGGCCGGCCGTTTCGAGCGCCGAGCGCGCCATCGCGCTCGCGTAGGCCTCCGAACCGGCGGCCGCAGCCAGCGGGACGCCGAGCAGCGCCGCCGCGACACCGCCGACGAGGATCGCCGCTTCGATCCGGTCCCAGACCCTGGCGAGCGGATTCCGGCCGAGGTGGATCCGGCGCCACAGGAACACCAGCGGCATGACGCGCCTCCTTCTCGGTTCCCCACCGACAAGACTGCGCCGCGAAGACCGGGGGAAACAGGAGGCTTTGGTCCTGTCAGCGGCGAGGAACGTTCTCACCGAGGACCACGTGCGCGGACGGCGCCCGGTTCACCGCACGACGTGTTCGTACGCGGACTTCAGGTCCTCCACCGGACCCGGCGGGGCCACCAGCGGCCCCTTCGCCCAATCGCAGCCGAGTTCGTGCAGCACCTTCAATTGCCGCTCGGTCTCGACCCCTTCGGCGACCACCACGAGGTCGACCGCGTGCGCCATCGCCATGATCCCGGCGACGATCGGCTCGGCATCGCTCGACCTTCCGAGATCGGCCACGAAAGAGCGGTCGATTTCGATCACGTTGAGATCGAGACGGCACAACTGCGCGAGCGAGGAATACCCGGCGCCGAACCGTTCCGCGGTGACCTTGACCCCGGTCTTCCGCAGCGCGTCGACGGCGTCGGCCGCGTCTTTCAGTGCCGTTTCGTCGACGTCGAGACTGAGATCCTGCGGGCCCAGACCCGCTTCGTCCAAAGTGGTCTGGACCAATTGCAGTAGCGTGGGATCGCCCAATTGGCGCACCGAAAGACTCACGTTCACATTACAGTGCACATCATGATCGGCACGCCATCGGGAGATCTCGCCGGCGGCTTTGGCAAGAACCTCCGCACCGATGATCGTCAGCAGATCGCCGTCGTCGGCGATCTCGACCAATTCCGCCGGATCGATCGGTCCCCGGACGGGATGATCCCAGCGGGACTTCGCCTTCACCGCGACCATGTCGCCGGTCCGCAAATCCACGACGGGCTGATAAACGGTCTCGATGAGGCCTTCCGCGACGGCGTTCCGCAGATCCTGTTCGAGAATGAAACGATCCTGGACCCGTTCCCGCATGATCGGCGCATAGAACGCATATCGGCCGGGTCCGAATGTCTTCGCCTGGTACATCGCCAAATCGGCGTCTTCCAGCAATTCATCGGCGGTGCGGGTATCACCGGGTTCGGCGAGCACTATTCCGATGCTCGTATTGATATGCAGTTCCCGGCCATGCACGGTGAGCGACTCGGCGAGCCGCCGCTGGAGATGGTCGGCCAGCGCCCGCACCTCCGCCGCTTCGGTATAACCGGTGGTGATGACCAGGAACTCGTCCCCGCCGAGCCGTCCGACCAGGTCCGAGTGCCCGGCGGCGGCCCGCAGCCGCTCGCCGACGATGCGCAGCACCTGGTCGCCGACGGTATGACCGAGCGAATCGTTGATGATCTTGAACTTGTCGAGGTCGATGAACAGCACGGTGGTGGTGAGCGCCGGATCGGCGATCGTGCGCCGCAGATGGTTCAGCGCGAGCGTGCGGTTCGCCAGCCTGGTCAGCGGGTCATGGGTCGCCTCGTAAGCCAGCCGCTCGCTGATCGCCCGCCGTTCGGTGATGTCGGCGAACGACGTCAGCACCGACGGCACGCTCTGCCCCGGCGCCATCAGCGGACCGGACGTCAGCGAAAGCCACCGGTGCGCGCCGTCCCGCCGCCGCACCTGCACGACCCGCCCCGTCTCGACCTTCCCGGAACGCCGCACCCGCGCGGACGGCAGATCGTCGACCGGCACCGGGACACCCCGCTCGTCGTGCAGCCGCAGCGTCCGGCTCTCCAGGCCGATCAGGGAGCCCTCCGGCACGCCGGAGATCCGGTGCGCGGCGGAGTTCGCCAGTTCGATCCGCCCACTCGGGCCGACCACCAGCACGCCTTCGTCGAGCGTTTCGACGACGGTCGCGAATTCGGCTTCGGCCCGGCGCTGCGCGGTCTCGTCGGCGCACAGGAGCACGTAACCGTCGAACATCTCGGCCGCCGAGACGCGTACCGCCAGCGCGGTGCCGTCGGCACTGAAATGCGTCGCCTGCACGACTCCGCCCGCCGCGACGACCTCCCGCGGGTCCATCGGCGCGCCGACGACCTCCGACACCGGCACCCCGATGACTTCGTCAAGTTCGTGCCCGTAGACCGCTTCGGCCGCCGGATTCCAGCTCGTCACCAGTCCGTCGGGCGAGGTCGCGATGATCGCGTCACTGGCGTGGCCGACCAGCGCGGCTTGGAACCGCAGACCGGCTTCGGCGGCCTTCTGCGTGCTCAGGTCGCGCATGATCACCTGGTAGGCGGGTTTGCCCTCCCACGTGGTGAGCACCGCCTGGGATTCGACGGTGACCTTGCCGCCGCCGAGGGTCAGCAGCGTCATCTCGGTCGGCTCGCTGAACGAACCGGGCGCGGCCAGCGATCCGATCCGGGCGAGCAGCGCGTCCTGCGAGCCGGTGTCGACCATGTCCGTGATGTGCAGGCCGACGAGTTCGGTCGACACCGAGGCGCCGACGAACCGCATCGCGGCCGAGTTGACGAACACGACCTTGCCGCGCTGATGGACACAGATGCCGTACGGACTCGCCTCGACCATCGTGAGGTATTGCGTACCCAAAGTCCCGCCGTCGGAATTTTGCTCCAAAAGGCGGTACCCCTGGCTCAGAAAAGCGAGAGCCGGGTCACCACGATGATCCCTCTCGGTGGACAACTCGGTCAGCAGACGGACGAGCGACGCGTGCCGGGAGGTCGTCCCAGCCGGCGGGTTGGATACGCCAACCGTGCAGGTCGTGGCGCCGTTCGCTGGCGAGGAATCCTGATCCGAGGGCCGGCGGGTGTCGGGAGTCCCACCGTCGAGATCGTCAGGATCCATGTGATCCAAACCCCCTACTCGACTGATGTAGCTTCCGATTAGATCACTAAATCGACGTAGCCGTCCTCCTCGGCCAGTCGATCGGTGCGGCTTTTCCACCCCAGCGTTGACGGAATGTAGTTGAAGGGAAACACGTGCGGAGCAAAACCGACATCTGCGGCATCGGAGCCGTAACCGCCTACGGCTGGGGGCGCGAATCACTCTGGCAGGGCCTCGTGAGCGGCCTCCCCGGCGCCCAGCTCGTCGACGGGTTCGGCGAGACCCGCGAACTGCCCGGCTGGGTCGGCCACATCCCCGAGGGCGGCAGACCGAGGGACGGCAGCCTGCATTGCCGCGCACTGCTCGCGGCGGCACGGGAAGCGATCGAGGACGCCGGGGCGAACGGCTGGACTCCCGGCCGCAAGGTCGGGCTCATCTACGGCGGCGTCCGCGACGACATGCGGACCTGGGACGGTTTCCACGCCCTCGGGGAACGGCTCGCGTACCGGCGCGAGTTCATCGGCATGATGCCGTCGACGCCGATCACCTCGCTCATGGCCGAATTCGGCTTCCACGGCCCGTCGATGACCGCGTCCGCGATGTGCGCGACCGGCAACGCCGCGGTGCTCACCGCGAAGATGTGGCTGGACGCGGGGATGGCCGACGACGTCGTGGTGGTCACCACCGATCTGTCCGCGACCCGGCAGGTCGTCCGGCATTTCGTGCACTGCGGCGTCGCGGTCACCGATGTGCCTCCACTCGACGCGTGCCGCCCTTTCCAAGAGGGCACAAGGGGTTTCACCTTCTCCGAGGCGTCGGTGGCGGTCGTGATGACCCGGCGGAAGACGGACTCGTACGCCACCGTGCTCGGCGGCGCCATGACGCACGAGGCGCACAACGCGATGGCGCTCGACCCCGATCCGTCGACCGCGATCGCGGCGGTGACCGAGGCGCTGGAGAACGCGAACGCCGACGCGGCGGACGTCCGGTACGTGAACGCGCACGGAACCGGCACGAAACTCTGTCACCGCACGGAAGCCCAGATCCTCGAAGCGGTCTTCCCCGGCAGTACCGAGATCTTCTCGATCAAACCGCTGACCGGGCACAGCCAGTCGGGCAGCGCGCTGACCGAGATCGTGGCGACCTGTCTCGCGGCGCGGCGTGACCTCATCCCGGCGCCGAAACCGGTGGCGGACGGGCATCCGCAGCTGATGGACGGACCGTCGCGGCCGGAAAGCGGGCTCACCGTCAAGACGTCGATCGGGATGGGCGGCTACGTCACCGCCGTCGTACTGGACGCCGCCTAGCCGACTTCCAGCCGACCAATTCGATAACACACGGTCTCAACGTCGTCACGAACCGTCATTTCGCGTGGTCCGGTGGGTGATACTCCCCGGTAGCGACACGCACTGAGCACGGAGGCGGCCATGAGCCCGAGAACGGCGTCCGACACTTTCGTCCACAACTACCTGTTCTTAAGGCGTGCCATAGGTTTCCTCGGGGTCGGGCTGCCCTTCGTGCTCGTGTTCGGGAAACTGGTCGTCGACGGTGGCGGGCTGCTCAACTCGATCAGCGGGTACTACTACTCGGGAATGCGCGACGTCTGGGTCGGCACCATGTGCGCCATCGGCGTCTTCCTGTTGTCCTACCGGGGTTACGGCCGGGTCGACGACATCGCGGGCAATATCGCGGCGGTGGCCGCGGTCGGGGTGGCGCTCTTCCCGACGACACCGGCGAACGGCGACCGCGCGGACGAGATCATCGGCATGCTGCACCTGGCCTTCGCCGCGGTCTTCTTCCTGGTACTGGCGTTCTTCTGCATCGTGCTGTTCACCAAGTCGGACAAGGCGATCCCCGGCCCCCGCAAACCCGAGCGGAACCGGCTGTACGTCACCTCCGGCGTGATCATGCTGGTGTGCCTGGCGTTGATCGTGCTCTGCGGGCTGTTCTTCGACGACGTGACGAAGTCGCTCTACCCGGCGCTGTGGCTGGAGTCCATCGCGATCCTCGCGTTCGGCGTGGCCTGGCTCACCAAGGGCGGGACGCTGCTGCCGGACAAGCCCGCCGACGTCCCCGGGGTGCCGAGCGCGTCCGCGCCGTTGCCGGAGGCCTGACCTGGGCTTCGACCGCACACCCGAAGGTAAAGGAACCTTTGCCATTCCCCGGGTCGTTGTCGCCTTATGACAGAGCGCATCGCACTCCAGCTCGGGCGCCGCGATCTCCTCGTGGTCGCGGGGATCCCCGGGGCGGGCAAGACCACGCTGCTGTCCCGGGCGGCGACCGGCGCGATGCCGGTGCTCGATTCCGACCAGGTCCGCGGCAGACTGCGCGAGCGGCTGCCCTCGGCGTTGCCGTACCGGTGCTATCGGCCGCTCGTCCACCTGTGGCACCGCGCGCGCGTCATCGGGTTCGCGCTGGCGGACGGCGGCCCGCTGGTCGTGCACGAGCCGTCGACCCGGGCGACGACGCGCGGGCTGCTGGCCCTGCTCGGCCTGCTGAGCCGCCGCCCGGTCCGGCTGCTGTGGCTCGACGTGACACCGGAGGAGGCCCGCGCCGGCCAAGTCGCGCGCGGGCGGGTCATCCGGTGGCGCTCGTTCGCCCGTCACGTCAGAAGGGCCGGGAAACTGCGTCGCGAACTGCGCGCCGGCTGGGTACCGGCGGGGTGGTCCAGCGCTCGGATGGTGACCCGCGAGGCCAGCGGGGCACTGAGCTTCGTCGCCGAGGAGGAGCCCGTGAGAAGCACCCGGCCCTCAGGCGACGTCCGGCTCGTCCCCGTCGAGCGGACGACCGCGTCCACAGTGCGCGCAAGTTGACGGCTCCTGTCCCCCGGGTTCGGGTTCCTCCGAAGGACCAGGACCGTTCGGATGCGGACACGGGTTCCATGGCCCCCAACGGATGCGTACCGGCATCGTCGTCACCGCGGTCGCGGGAAGCCGGCTTGTGCGGGAAAGCCGGTGAAACGGGAAAACTGAGACGCCACCATGCGAGCTCCGTCCGCCGTACCGCCCAAGGCCGGAAACCCCGGGCCTCTGCACCGAGATACGGACGTGCTGATCCACCGGTTCATTCGACCGCCGAGAAAGTCGCCGTCGGTCCAGGAAGGGGGCCATCATGTACTGGGGAAGGTGTGAAGGCCTCCTTGAGGGACCCTGAGTCCCTCAAGGAGGCCTTCACGGCCAGCCGCTAACCGAACCGACCCCGGTAGGTGCCTAGAACGGCACTTACCACTCACGAGCCGTTGGACCGAAGTCGGCGCGGAAGGGTCAGATGCCCACGTAGTTCTCGGCGAAGAAGTCCTGATGCGCCCGCGAGACGCGCAGGCTTTCCAGCCGCGCGTCCCGCAGGGCCCGCTGGAACAGGGCCTCGTCGCCGTAGCCGGCCGGGCTGTGCAGCAGGTTGATCATCCAGTGCGAGAACTCCTGCGCCCGCCAGATCCGCGGCAGGCACTCCGCCGAATAGCGGTCAAGCGCCGTGGTGTCCCGCTTCTCGAAGGCGGTGATCAGGGCGCGGCCGAGGATCTCGGCCTCCATCAGCGCGAGGTTCGCGCCTTTCGCCGCGGACGGGCTGATCAGGCTCGCCGCGTCGCCCGCGAGGAACAGGTTCCCGCGCTGGATCGTGTCCATCACCCGCGAGGACAGGTCCACGATCCGGCGTTCGATGACGGGGCCGCGTTTGAGCTCGCCGTGACGTTCGGCGCCCATCCGCAGCCGCAGTTCGTCCCAGATCCGGTCGTCCGTCCAGGCTTCCGGGTCCTCACCGCGCGGGACTTCGAGGTAATAACGCGTCACCGTCGGAGTCCTCGCCATATGCCCGGCGAACCCGCGTTCGTGGAGCGCGTAGCCGATCGCGGACATACTGGGCGGGGCCTCGGCGAGGATCGCGAGCCACGAGATCTCGTGGTCCCGCCGGAAGATCCGCGCGGGCACAGATCTCCGCGAGACGCCGTGCTGACCGTCGCATCCGGCGATGTACCTGGCACGCAAGAGAAGATCATCGGCGATGACGGTGGCGTCCGTTCCCGACACCGAGGACACCTCGGCCTCGAACCTGATCTCCCCGCCGCGGGCGAGGAATTCCGCGATCAGGTCGGTGACCAGGAATTGTTGCGGGTAAACAGTGTGCACCTCACGGTTGCCGAGTTCGCCGTACTTGAGCTCGAATTCCGTCCGCTCATTACGGAAGGCGCAGGTGTCGTGCTCGGCACCGTTGCGGAGCAGCCCGTCGGCGAGTCCGTTCTCGGTGAGCACACGGACACTGTTCGCGGCCAGAAACCCGGCCCTGGCCCGGTTTTCGACATGCTCACGGCTTCGCCGCTCCAGGATCAGGCACTCGATCCCGGCCGCGCGCAACAGATTCCCGAGTACGAGCCCGGCCGGACCCGCGCCCGCGATCAGTACATCAGCGTCGTTCTTTCCCACGAAAGCCCCCAGTACCTCCGCCGCCCCCTGCGGTCCAAGGTACACAAAACACCTTCGTACGGTGGGCGTTCAGCCCTTCTGGGCACGCATTCGTGCCCGTCGTTTCCCTTCGTGCATCGCCACCACCCGGGCGACCGGGATCGTGTGCCCCTGCGCGACGAGGTCGGCGGGCAGCGTCTGCGGTCCGGGCATCGCCTCGGCCCAGGGATCCTTGCCGTCCAACAGCGCGGGCGCGGTACGGACGGTGAAATCGGCGGGGACGACGTTCTCCAGGTCATCCCACGCGACGGGGAACGACACCGGCATCCCCGGCCGCAATCGCGGGCTGTACGCCGCCGCGACGGTGTTCCCGCCCGCCCGCGTGGAATCGAGGTACACCTTCCCCTCGCGGTCTTCCACGATGTACGCGGTCGTCGCGACCGACGGGTCGACGGCCTCCGCGCGAGCGGCGAGCGCTCGGGTCGCGGCCGCGACGTCGTCGAAACCCTGTCCCGGTACCAGCGGGACGAAAATGTGCACTCCCTTGGAACCACTGGTCTTCACCGCGCCGGCGAGACCGGAATCGGCGAGTGCCTGCCTCACCAGTCCCGCGGCGTTGACGACGGGTGCGAAGTCGTCACCGGGTGGCGGGTCGAGGTCGAGGACGAGATGGGTCGGGCCCGTGTCGTCGCTCGCGCGCATCAATGTCGGGTGATATTCGACGGCACGCTGGTTCGCGAACCACAGGAGCGTGCGGCGATCGTCGCAGAGCGCGTAGGAAACCTGCCGCTTCGAGGTCTCGGCCCACATCTCGTGCCGCTTCACCCAGTCCGGCGTGTACTTGGGCAGGTTCTTCTGCATGAACGGGCCCTGGCCGCGCAGGATGCGGATCACCGACAACGGCCGGTCCGCCAGCACCGGGAGGATGTGGCCGGCGACGGCGTCCAGGTAGTCCACCAGGTCGCGTTTGGTGGCGCCCTCGAACAACGGCTGGTCGAGGTTGGTCAGCTTGACCCCGTCGCGTTCGTCATCGCTCATGGGGTGAGCCTGGCACAAAAAGTCTCGTGAGTGGTAAAGACGGTTCTAACCGTCTTTACCACTCACGAGACCCACTCTCAGCTGATGTTGGCGTCGATACAGGCGTAGAACGCGTTCGCCGTGTCGTAGACGTTCCAGCGGGCGAGGATCTTGTGCCGCCCGCTCTGCTGCAGGTTCACGCTGTGCGTGACCGTCGCACCCGGCTGCGCGCCGTTGTCGTTGATGGTCGCGACCTTGGCACCGTCGACGAAGTACTCCCAGGTGCTGGTGCGGTGGCGAGCGGTCAGCGTCCACCGGAACGAGGTGGTGCGGCCGAGGGAATGCACCTTCCAGCCCTTGCTGTCGTTGTTGAGATCCGCGAAACGGCCGACTCCGCCGTTACAGCTCATGAGCCCCTTGGGGCCCTCGACACTTTGCGGTTCCCATTTGATATCACCGCAGGAAACGGTGTTCTGCGCGCATTGCGCCTGCCTGCTCGCGGGTGAGGAGACATAGCCGTGCGCACTTGCCGTTCCCGCCGGAATCGCGACCAGCACGGCCGGCACCATCGCCGCACCTGCCGCCAGGGTCAAAAGCCTTCGTTTGAAGCTCATGCATACCCCTTTCGACACCCACCGCTGACCCGGTGGCAGAACCGTCCACGAACCAGCGGTTCTGGGGCCACAGTGAGCGAAAACCAATGACGGTTGGGACCACATCCGCCGAAGCGCCGAGCAGGCGAACGTGGTCTAGACCATAATTGGTTCAGACGACTCGGTCAAGAGTAACCAACCGGGCGCTTCGCCCGGTGAAGATCGAACAGGAGTTGTCAAGACGGGCGATCAGCCCGCACCCAAACAGACGAACGGCCGCCGGAACGGGTCAACCGCGATGGTGTCCGCCAAGGCCGTCGCCGGTCCTGCTCCTTCGGCGAGCCTGCGGTGGTAGTCGTCCATCGCCGCCGCCGCGGCTTCGTCACCGACTCGGCTCAACGGCGCGATCACCGTCCGCGAACCGCCGGCGAGCAACGCGCTGGCGAAACCGAGGACCTCGTCGCCGGGCCGGATCCGGTTGAGCGCCAGTTCGCACGCCGCGAAGACGACCTGCGACGGCGGCTGCGCGAGCCCGGCCATTTCGTGCGCGAACAGCGCTCCATCGGCCAGTTCCAGCCGGGAGAACAACGCGTTCTCCGGTTCGTGCGCGCCGTGCGCGGCGATGTGCGCGAGCTTCGCGCCGTCCAGCGCGTGCAGGACGGACTTCACCGTCGCCTCGGCCCCGGTCAGCGTATGCGCTGTCCGGTAATGCGTCGCGAGCTTCTCCAGCTCACCCCTGCTCCCCACCAGCCCGGGACCGCGCACGAGAACGACCTTCCGCGCGCGTGACAGCGCCGAACGCTCCGCCCCCAGCCACGCCGTCGCCGACGGAGCGACGACGATCGGCCGTGACCGCAGCGACGGCAGGACACCCCACGGGACGGCGTAGAGCGGACCGGTCGGCACGACGACCAGACCGCGGTCCCCGAGCAGCTCCGCCAGCGGCCGGATCAACTGGACGTCCAGCCGTTCCGCCTGTTTCCTGGCCGAACCGAGCACCGACCGGACGAGCGGGGCTGGCAGCTGATCCGGCGCGAGCGCGTCGAGGTCGACGTTCAGCATGCGCGCGGATTCCGCCGCCAGCGCCGCCGAACCGAGCCGCACCAGTTCACACCGTCCGCCGGTGACGACCATCGCCACCAGCTCGTCCCCGGAGGACGCGAAACTCACCAGCGCGCGTTCCCCCAGCTCGTCCGCCACCTCGGCGAGCCCCGCGACCGGCCGCGGCCTGCCCCAGCGTCCGGTGTGCCAGCCGAGCCGGTGCGCCTCACGCAAGCGCTCGGCGTGCTTCGCGCGCAAAGCCGCCGTCGGATGCCCTTCGTGCTGCGCCTGATGGATGGCCTGATCGAGACCCCGGACCTCGGCGACCCGCTCCGCGAGATCCGGATCGGTCGCCGCAACGGGTTCGTACCGGTGACTCTGCGCGCGGGTCCGCTCCGTCCAGCCGAACAGCCGGGCCGCGTCGGCACGCTCCAGCACGATCTTGACCGCCAGATCCGCCAGCTCCCGGCCGTGCAACGCCGTCCCGGAGACGAGTTCGATCCCGCCCATCCGATCGCGGACGCGGTCGAGTTCGGTGAGCCCGGCCCGGATCTCGGCCAGCGCCTTGGTCTTGTTCCCCTCGGCCACCGCGAGTTCCGCCCGGCAAAGCCGTCGCAACATCCGGTAATCGACGGACGTGAGCCGGCCCGGCCGCGGAATCCGCGCCAGCAGGTCGGCCGCGCGCTTGCGTTTCCCCTTCCGCAATTCGACCCGGACGGCCAGCATGCGCGCCAGCGCGGCCTGATCGGCCAGCCGCGGCATCGGCATCGCGTTCGCCGCGCGCAGCGCGCGGGCGGTCAACGTGAGCGGAATTTCGTTGGTACGCAAGGCATCCCGCACGTCGGCACGCAGGCCGACGATGGTCGCGTTGGCGACACAGGTCTGGCATCCCCAGCGGAGCATCCTGCGCCGCGCGGACGCGGCGTACCGCCGGGCGAGTTCGAGGTCGTCGCCGAGCAGCGCCGCGGACGCCCGGTACAACTCCGCGTACCCCAGCTCGCGGGTGGTGCTGCTCTGTGCGTGCATGACCTCCAGTACCTCGTCGAGATGCCGGCCCGCCTCGTCCGCCAGTCCGGCGGCGAGCAGTGCTTGGGCCTGGTCGAGCCGCAGAAGCGGGTGCACCTCGACGTCCAGGGCCTGGTAGATCCGTTCGCTTTCCTCGTACAGGCGGAGGGCGGCGGGAACATTCCCGATCCTCAGTTCGAGTGAACCGAGCGGTCGCCGGACATCGGCCGCCTGCAACCGCAGTTCGTACTTCTCCGCGATGTCCATCGCCCGGGACAGATCCTCACGGGCCCGGCGAACGTCACCCAACCGCGTATAAGCGAGCCCACGAGTGATCATCGTTCCCAGATAGGGATGCAGGACGGGAACCGGATCCTGAGCCGAAGCGAGAACGAATTCCTTGCTCTCGATCGAGGCGTCGAAATAGGCGATACCGTCCTCGTTCCGGCCCACCGCCATGAGCAGCAGCCCGTAGTTGTGGTCGATGGCGCCGCGGAGTTCCGCGTGGAGTACCCGATCGCCGACCTCGGCGAGGAGCGAGCGCACCTCGTCCAGCTCGGCCAGGCCGGCGGCGACCTCACCGCCGGTTTCCGTGCCGAGCGCGACGAGTGAGTTCGTGAGGCGGATCCGCGCGGCCAGCCACTCCGACCGGTCGCCTTCGACGGCGGATTCCACCGAGTCGAGTACCGACATGCCCCGGTGGAGCAGCTTCAAACCCTCACGCGGCCGCGCCGAGCAGACCGCGTCGACCCCGGCCCGCTGCAGGGCACGTGCCTGTCGGATGGCTTCGGCCATCCCGAGTTCCGTTACAACCACTGATCTATGACAGCACAGTCCGTAGCCGAAAGACCGCCGCCCGCCGGGGAATACCCCGACGGGCGGACCGAGGCCATCGACTCACGCGATCAGGGCGTCGGGGGCGGCGTCTGGATGCAGCCGCCCGCGCAGTCGAAGAAACGGTTCCGGTTGTGCTCACAGTCGGGGCTGTGCCGGTGTTCCCCCTGGTCGGGCTTGGGTCCGGCCGGGTCGACCGGATCCTCCTCGCCGATGGGGTCCTTGACGTCCGTAGGCGTCGACATTTGTCGATCTCCTCCCCTGATGATCTTTCATTTGCCGTGCCAGGCGACCCCATCGCACCGGGTCCCCTCCGATCGCAGGCCCTCTTCCTGCGAATGGGGCAATAGTGCCACAACGGAGCAATGATCGGGAGTTTTTACCTACACTGAGTCATCGGCGGCACCCGAAAGAGGGACGCCTAGTTAGCGAACCTCACGACTTAGCCCGGATGGCCGTACTGTTTGCCGAGCCGGCGGCGAATCGAGGTCATTCCACTGCGCCATCCGGCCTAAGATCCAAAAGTTCTTGTGCCACAAGGGTTTCCGAAGATGAATGCAGGGGCATCCACCGCCTGTCGGGGGTTGACCGGCAAATATCCGGAGGAGAGATAACGATGCCCACGTGGTTGGTCATCATCATCGTCATCGCCGCCGTCCTGGTGGTGGGCGCGGCCGCTTGGTTCGTGGTCGCCGAGCAACGCAGGCGGCGCTTGCGTGAGACGTTCGGGCCCGAATACGACCGGGCCGTCAAGGAACACGAGAGTCCGCGGGAGGCGGAACGCGACCTTTCGTCGCGGATGAAACGCCATTCGGATCTCGACATCCGCCCGCTGCCGCAGACCACAAAGGACCGGTACGCGCAGGAATGGGCGCTGATCCAGGAACAGTTCGTCGATCGCCCGTCCGGCGCCGTCGTCGAGGCGGACCGGGTACTGGTCTCCCTGATGGCCGAGCGCGGTTACCCGACCGAAGGGTACGACCAGCAGCTCGCGGACCTCTCCGTCCGGCACGCGAACGCGATACGGCACTACCGCGCCGGGCACGACACGCTGGAGCGCCATCGGGAATCCGAAATGTCCACAGAGGACATGCGTGAAGCGATGAAGCATTACCGCGTGGTGTTCGAAGATCTGTTGACCGACGGTGGCGAAGGAGCGGAAAGTCATGGAAAGCAGGCCTCTGGAAACCGAGGGAACGGAACCGCGGACCACGGAACACGTCGCGAGGACGACAGACCGGCTCGACGGGGATCGGACCGCTGACGACCGCGGCGACCTCGGCACCGGAACCGACGGCCGGGACGAGGGCCAGGCGCTGAGCACCGAGGACCTGGTGGCCGCCGAACCCGAGTCCACCACGGAAACCGCCACTGCGGAGTCCACAGAGGACGACGGTGAGCAAACGTTGTTCGACGACACCGACGTCGAGCGCTTCCGCGACAGCTGGCAAGGCATCCAGACGGCCTTCGTGGACGATCCGCGACGGGCGGTCAAGGAGGCCGACGAACTGGTCGCCGTCGTGATCCAGAACCTGGCCTCGACGTTCGCCGACCACAAGAAGGAACTGGAATCCGCGTGGAGCCAGGGCGAACCGGCCACCGAGGACCTCCGGATCGCGCTGCGCCGCTACCGGTCGTTCTTCAACCAGCTGCTGAGGGCGTAACAGCACAAAGCCTCGTGAGTGGTAATGACGGTTAGAACCGTCATTACCACTCACGAGCTTGTGGACGACCCCGGCCGCACGATCATCAGCACCGTCACCACGGCCCAGAGCAGATTGAACATCCCGGTGTACATCGCCACCCGTCCGGCCGTCACCGGTTCCGATGGCGGTTCGGCGTCCAGCGCGGCGAGGATCGCGTTCTGCCCCGGCAAGACCAGCAACGCCAGGACACCGGCGGCCGCGGCGGTGAGGACGATCGACACGAGCACCCACGCGTCACCGAAGACCCGCATACTGCCCGCCGTCGCCAGTCCGAAGAACGGCACCGCGATGCCGACGACGGCGTAGACCCGGCAGATCCGGTTCAGCGCCCGCAACACGGACAGCCCGGACCCCGGTTCGGTGAAAGCGCGGCGCGCGGCGGCCGGGAACATGCTCGCCGCCACGGTGACCGGCCCGATCGCGATGACGGCGGCGAGTACATGCAGGATCAAGAGGACTTTCGACACGCTGCCGAGCCTAAGATCGTCACCCACCCGCCCGGTACCGGTGTTTTCGACAGATATCACAGGATTCCGGCCATCGGCTACGTCCGCTGACGTACGCGAAAAGCCGCTTGGGAACGGATGTGCCGGCGCCTCGCGGCGGACACCATTCGTCACCATGACCATTCCCGTGGACACAGACGAACTCACGAAACGGTACGGCGAGCACCTCGCCGTCGACCGGATGAACCTGACCGTGCTTCCCGGTGAGATCTACGGCTTCCTCGGCCCGAACGGCGCCGGCAAGACGACCACATTGCGGATGTTGCTTGGTCTCGTACGGCCGACCTCCGGCGAGGTGCGGCTGTTCGGCAGGCCGCCCGGCGACCTCGACGGGGTCGGCGCGCTGATCGAATCGCCGGGGTTCTACCCGTATCTGTCCGGTTCGGACAATCTGAAGGTGCTGGCCCGGTACAGCGGAACGGATCCGCGTCGTGTCGGCGAAGTGCTCGCGCTGGTCGATCTGGCCGGGCGCGGCAAAGACCGGTATTCGACGTACTCGCTCGGCATGAAGCAGCGACTCGGTGTCGCGGCGGCACTGCTGAAGGATCCTCGGCTACTGATCCTCGACGAGCCGACCAACGGCCTCGACCCGGCGGGGATGGCCGATATGCGCGTGCTGATCCGGCGGCTCGGCGCGGAGGGCTGCACCGTGCTGCTGTCGAGTCATCTGCTGGGCGAGGTCCAGCAGATCTGCGATCGCGTCGGCGTCGTCTCGCACGGCAGGCTGGTCGCGGAGAACACGGTGGCCGAACTCCGCGGCGGCACGGTGCTGCACGTCGAGGTGGACGAGGTCACGCGGGCCGCCGAGCTGGCGAAGCGCTGGATCGGCGGGGAGAACGTGGCCGCGAGCGGGACCGGCCTCGACCTGACCGTCGACCCGGAGCGCGCGGCGTGGCTGAACCGCGAACTCGTCACGGAAGGGATCGCAGTGCGGGAACTGCATGTCCGCGAACGGGATCTGGAACAGGTGTTCTTCAAGCTCACCGGAGAGGTGGCGGATCATGTGGGGTAGCTGCACGGCCGAACTGGCGAAACTCGTCCGGCGTCCGGCGAACTGGTTCATGCTGGGGATCGCGGTCGTCCTCGGCCTCACGTTCACTTATCTGCTGCCGCTCGCGGGCGCGGCGGGCTCGTCGAGCGGCGCCCCGGGCACGGATCGCGGGCTGGCCGCGACCCTGCCGTCGAACCTCGTCGGCAACTCGATCGGCGGGCTCCCGGTGTTCCTCGGGGCGATCCTGCTCGTGCTCGGCGTGCTGGCCGTCGGCACCGAATACGGCTGGGGCACCTGGAAGACCGTGCTGACACAAGGTCCTTCGCGACTGACCGTCTACAGTGGAAAGTTGTTCGCACTGGCCGTCGCGAGCCTCACCGTCGTGCTGACGAGCTTCGCGACCGGCGCGATCACGAGCGCGCTCATCGCCTCCTCGGAAGGCGAGCCGATGGACTGGCCGTCGCCCGGCTCGCTGGTGACCGGGATCGGGGCGGGCTGGCTGATCGCGATGACCTGGGCGGTGCTCGGCGCGGCGCTCGCCATCGCGATGCGCGGGGTGGCGCTGCCGATCGGGCTCGGCCTGGTGTGGCTGCTCATCGTCCAGAACCTGCTGTTCGGCGTCGCGGCCCCGCTGCTGGACTGGGTCGACACCCTCCAGCTGGCCCTTCCCGGGGCCAACGCCGGTTCGCTGGCCGCGTCGCTCGGCGCCTCGGGTGCGACGCCGGGGGTCGGGGAGCTCGTCGGCATCCCCCAGGCGACGCTGGTGGTGACCGGATATCTGGTGGCCTTCGCCGCCCTCGGCGGCTGGCTGCTGCGGCGCCGGGATGTCCTCTGAACGCGCGTGAAGGCCCCCTTCCCTCGACTCAGCCGAGGTAAGGGGGCCTTCACGCGGGATCAGGCGAGGGCGTCGAGGTCCGCGATGACGTCCTTGGGCAGTTCCAGGTCCGCGGCGGCGATGTTCTCACGGAGGTGTTGCGGCGAGGACGTACCCGGGATCAGCAGGATGTTCGGCGACCGCTGCAGCAGCCACGCGAGCGCGACCTGCATCGGTGTCGCGTCGACGCGGCGGGCGCAGTCGTCGAGCACGCCGGACTGCAGTGGCGTGAACCCGCCGAGCGGGAAGTACGGCACGAACGGGACGCTGATGGCCGCGAGGGCGTCGAGCAGACCGTCGTTGGCGCGCTGCGCGACGTTGTACTCGTTCTGCACGCAGACGACCGGCGCGATGGCACGCGCTTCCTTGACCTGCTCCGCCGAGACGTGGCTGAGGCCGAGGTGCCGGATCAGCCCCTGCTGCTGCAGCTCGGCGAGCACCTCGAACGGCTCCGTGATCGAAACCGGGATCGGGAATTCGCCGTGCGCGCCCGCGAGCCGCAGGTTGACGACGTCGAGCACGTCGACGCCGAGGTTGCGCAGGTTGTCGTGGACCGCGGAGGTCAGTTCCTCACGCGAAAGCGCCGAAGGCCAGCCCTTGTCCGGAGTCCGCTTCGCGCCCACCTTCGTGACGATGTGCAGGTTCTCCGGGTAGGGGTGCAGCGCCTCGCGGATCAGCTCGTTGACCGTGTGCGGGCCGTAGAAGTCGCTGGTGTCGATGTGGGTCACGCCCAGTTCGACCGCCTCGCGAAGGACGGCGATGGCGGTTTCGCGGTCACTCGGGGGTCCCCAGATACCGGGGCCGGACAGCCGCATGGCGCCGTAGCCCATCCGGCTCACCGTGAGATCGCCGAGGGTGAGAGTGCCGCCTGGGCTCATGATCGCTCCTTGTGCAAAGTGGGTCCCCGCCCTCACCTTAGGCAGGGTCGGCCGCCGGGGCGCGCCCGGGAAGGGAGCAAGGGACCTTTGCTATCGCCGAGGGCTCTGACCTGCGCGAACAGTCAACCCGACCAGCTGGTTCGCCAATCCTTCGGTCAGCCCGTCGACGAACATCTCGCGGCCGGCGGGCGCACCCCGTTCGGCCAGGACGGTCGCCACGGCCTCGCCCGGGTTCGCGTAGGGCCACAAACCCGCGACGAGGATGAAGACGGCCTTCGCGAAGTGTCCGGCCGCGTCGGCGTCCAACGGGATCTGGCCGCGGACGACGTCCGCGAGCCGTCCGGTCCGTTCAGCGGCCCTGGTCTTGAACCTCCGGGCGGTCTCCACGGAGATGTTGCGTTCGAGTACGGCGGCCATCGTGCTGATCAGCTCGCACAGCAAGCGCTGCCGCGAGATCGACGTCGCGATCACGGTCGCGACGCACACTTCACGCTCGTAACCAGGCTTCGCGTCGCGAGGAGCGCCTAACTCGCCTTCAAGCTCGTCGAGCCACGCGACCCAGGTCGAGTCGAGGACTTCCAGAAAGATCGCCTCGCGGCTGTCGAAGTACCGCAGCACGTTCGATTTCGCCAGGCCGACGCGATCGCTCAGTTCCCGCAGGCTGATCTGGGAAACGGGCCGCTCGGCCAGGAGTTCGCGCGCCGCCCCGAGAATCGCCGTGCGCCGGGCCGCCACCTGTTCCGGCCGCCGGGCGCGAAGGAATTCGGGGGCCACGCGCCGCACGGTACCAGGCCACCCGGCTGTTATTCGGCCTTCGCCGCCCGCCGGTCCCGCACCCGCTTGTAGCTCCAGATCAGCAGCGCGAACAGGATGATCCCGGACAGGATCAGGCTCGAACCGGTGCTCCAGCCGCCGAGCGGCAGACCGGGCACCAGCCACCACACGACCCCCGCGGCCAGCAGGCCCAGCCCGGCCAGCACCGAACCGGCGATGCGCAGCGGCGACGAAACGCTGTCCTCGGCCGCCTTCATCGCCCTGTCGCGGATGGGGTCGACGTATTTCTCGACCGCCGGGAACTCCGACGCCAGCACGAGCAGCCCCGCGAGCACGAGCAGCAGCCCCGGTCCGGGCAGCACCAGCAGCGCGATGCCGACCAGCAGGAGAATGACGCCCGCGATCAGGATCAGCACCTGCTTCACGGGTTTTCCGATACCCACCGTTTTCTCCTCGCCGTCGTTCCTGTCCCCGATTGTGCCGGTCTCGCCGGGAACGCGCTGGTCCTGCCCGGGTGACGGCCGGTTCGAAAACTTTTCCCCGGACCTGTCTGTTTCGCGCGAAGCCGTTCGTCGGGGTGGTGAACCACCCCCGAAGGACGGAGGACCGCATGCATCCCGACCCGCGCCGATGGCGAGCGCTGGCCCTGCTCTGCACGGCCAACTTCATGGTCATCCTGGACTCGCAGATCGTCGTGCTCGCGGTGCCGTCGATCGAGCGGGACCTCGGTTTCGCCGCCGACGGGACGCATTGGGTCCTCAGCGCGTACCTGCTGAGCTTCGGACTCCTGCTCCTGCCGGGTGGCCGCGCCGCGGACCTGCTCGGCCGCCGCCGGACGTTCTCGGCGGGCACGGCGCTGTTCCTGCTCTCCTCGCTGCTGTGCGGGCTGGCCTGGAGCGACGACGTGCTGATCGCCGCCCGCGTCCTGCAGGGCGTTTCGGCCGCGTTGATGGCGCCGAGCGCGTTGTCGCTGGTGATGACGACGTTCACCGACGACGGCGAACGCACCAAGGCGCTCGCCGCGTGGTCCGGGGTCGGCGGCTTCGGTGCCACGGCGGCGCTGCTCATCGGCGGCACGGTGACGCGGGCGTTCGGCTGGGAATGGGTGTTCTTCCTGAACGTCCCGATCGCGCTGATCCTGCTCGTGGCCACGCCCGCGCTGCTGGAGGAGAGCCGTGACGCCACCCGGCGCGGGGCGCCGCTGGTCCCGTTGCGGATCTTCTCGTCACGGATGCTCACCGGCGGGAACCTGGTGATGCTCACCAGCGCGATGGGCGCGTTCGCCGTCTCGTTCCTGATTTCGCGCTACGCCCAGGAGGTACTCGGCTATTCGCCGCTGCTGTTCGGCGTCGCGACCGCGGTGCTGCCGGTGATGGCGGTCGTCGGGGCCTACGGCGGGCAGGCGCTGATCCCGAAGATCGGCGTCCGGGGTCTGGCGGCCGCGGGCACGGTGCTGCTGGGCGCCGGTTGCCTGACGCTGACCGGTGTCTCACCGGACGGTGCCTACCTGACGGATCTGCTGCCCGGCCTCGCCGCCTTCGGGCTCGGGCTGGGCGCGGCCACGGTCGCCGGGCCGATGGCCGCGCTGGGCGGCGTCGACGCCGGGGACACCGGGCTCGCGTCCGGTATCACCACCGCCGCCTTCCAGCTCGGCGGCGCGCTCGGCGTCTCGGTAGCCTCGGCCGTGTCGGCGGCCTTCACCGGCACCGCGACGTCCTCGGAAGCCGTGACCGGCGGCTTCCGCGCGGGATTCGCGGCCGCCGCCTGCTTCGCGGCGTTGGGGCTGGCGATCGCCCTTTCGGCGCTGCGCCCCGGAAAAGCACTCGTGATGGAGGACTGATGCGCTACATGTTGCTGATCTGCGGGACCCCGGTGCCCGGCGCGGACGGCTGCGACGACCCGCTGGACGAGAAGACGCAGGCGTGGGTCGACGAGATGACCGCCCGCGGGGTGCGGCTTTCCGGCAGCAGGCTGCGGTCGACCGCCACCGCGACCACGGTGCGCCACCACGACGGCGAACTGCTCGTGTCGGACGGGCCGTTCGCGGAGACGAAGGAGCAGATCCTCGGCTACGACCTGATCGAATGCGCCGACCTCGACGAGGCCATCGAGGTCGCGTCGAAACACCCGGTCACGAAGGTCGCGACGATCGAGATCCGGCCGATCTGGCCGACCCCCTGAACCTCGCCACCCCCTCGGCCTCGTGAGTGGTAATGACGGTTCTAACCCTCATTGCCACTCACGAGAGCAAAGGTCCCTTGCTCACTCCCCCGCGCCCAGCAGCTGCTCGAACGGCACGAACCCGCTGCTCTCGGCCACCGCGGGCGCGTCCGACAACCGCGCGGCGAACTCCCGCCCGGCCCGCGAAGCCCGCTTGTCGAGATCGCCCGGAGACGCCCAGTCCGACGAAGCGGCGTACACCGCCGTCGCGACAGGCTCGGCGCGTAGGTAGGCGAAGAGCGGGCGCAGTGCGAAGTCGAGCACCAGCGAGTGCCGCTCGGTCCCGCCGGTGGCGCCGATCAGCACCGGCTTCCCGTCGAGCGCCTTCTGGTCCAGCACGTCGAAGAACGACTTGAACAGCCCGCTGTACGACGCGGTGAACACCGGCGTGACGGCGATCAGGCCGTCCGCGGCGGTCACCGTATCGATGGCCGCGCGCAGGGCCGGGGAAGGAAACCCGGTCAGCATGTTCTTCGTGACGTCGAGGGCCAGGTCGCGCAGTTCGATCAACTCGATCTCCACGTCCGGCAGCACCGCACGGGTGGCCGCGGCGAGTTTGTCCGCGAGCAGCCTCGTCGAGGACGGCTGGCTCAACCCCGCCGTCACCACCGCGATCGTCGTCATGCGGTCACCTCCGAAAGAGCCGCCTTCAGCGAAGCGTGCGTAGGCGCCTCAGGCACGTGAGAAGGGCGAAGCGAGTCGAGTTCCTTGCGCAGCACCGGGATCACGTGTTCACCCAGCAGGTCGAGCTGCTCCAGCACGGTCTTCAGCGGCAGCCCGGCGTGGTCCACCAGGAACAGCTGACGCTGGTAGTCGCCGAAGTGCTCGCGGAAGGTCAGCGTCTTGTCGATCACCTCTTGCGGGCTGCCGACGGTCAGCGGCGTCTGCTCGGTGAACTCCTCCAGCGACGGCCCGTGCCCGTACACCGGCGCGTTGTCGAAGTACGGCCGGAACTCCCGCACCGCGTCCTGCGACTTCGGCCGCAGGAAGACCTGACCGCCGAGGCCGACGATGGCCTGGTCCGCCTTGCCGTGCCCGTAGTGCTCGTACCGCTCGCGGTACAGGTCGATCAACGCCTGGAAGTGCTCCTTCGGCCAGAAGATGTGGTTCGCGAAGAACCCGTCGCCGTAGTAGGCGGCCTGTTCCGCGATCTCCGGGCTGCGGATCGAACCGTGCCAGACGAACGGCGGGACGCCGTCGAGCGGCCGCGGGGTCGAGGTGAACTCCTGCAGCGGCGTCCGGAACTTGCCGGACCAGCTGACCACGTCCTCGCGCCACAACCGGTGCAGCAGGTGGTAGTTCTCGATCGCCAGCGGAATGCCCTGCCGGATGTCCTGCCCGAACCACGGGTACACCGGTCCGGTGTTGCCGCGCCCCATCATCAGATCGACCCGGCCGTCGGCGAGGTGCTGCAGCATCGCGAAGTCCTCGGCGATCTTCACCGGGTCGTTCGTGGTGATCAGCGTCGTCGACGTGGAAAGGATGAGTTTCGACGTCTGAGCGGCGATATGCCCGAGCATCGTGGTCGGCGAGGACGGCACGAAAGGCGGGTTGTGGTGCTCGCCGGTGGCGAAGACGTCGAGGCCGACCTCTTCGGCCTTGAGCGCGATCCGCACCATCGCCTTGATGCGCTCGTGCTCGCTGGGCGCCTCCCCGGTGGTCGGGTCGGTCGTCACATCGCCCACCGTGAAGATTCCGAACTGCATGACCTGCTCCCTCGATCACCGGATCATCTTTGCTTGAGCGTTCAACCTTACGCGTGGAAGATATATTCCCCGCCGTCGGCCCGTTGGTCCAGACCTTCGACGCGGGCTGAACGAGTGACTTGATCGGCTCCGGAAGTGGCCGCCCTCACACTCGGAGCCATGTGGCTCACTTCCCTGCTTGTGACAACGTTGACATTCGCTCTCACGCCGGCCACCACCACTCCCGAACCCACCGTCTCGGCGACGATCTGCGCCAAGTACTGCGACGCCCGCGATCCCGCGCTGGCCGTCGGCGACAGAAGACCCGCGACGGCGTCCGTCTGGAGCCGCGGCATCGTCCTGCACCTGTCCGACGGCGACGACATGGGCTGGGGCAGCATCGAAAACGGCAGCCCCGGCGACGAAGTCTGGCTCGACCGGTCCTTCGACGGCGGCCGCACCTGGGCGAACGACAGCCGGATCGGCGACACGAAGATCCCGTCCGGACAGCGCGGCTGGCGGACGCTGATGTTCAACGTCGACGATCCCGCCACCCACCGCTTCGGCGCCCTGCGCGCCTGCGGGAAGGCGGGCGACCGGCCGGAAATCGCCTGCACACCGTGGTTCCGCACCACGGTCGCCGCGAACACCCGCGCCGAAGCCGCCGCCACCGCGCTCATGCAGTTCTACGACAACGGCACCGGGCTCTGGCAGACCACGGGCTGGTGGAATTCGGCGAACGCGCTCACCGCGATCCTCGACTACAGCACCCGGACCGGCTCACAGAACTACCGCTACGCCATCGGCAACACCTTCGACCGCAACCGCGGCAACAACTTCACCAACGAATACATCGACGACACCGGCTGGTGGGCGCTCGCCTGGATCCGCGCCTACGACCTGACGAAGGACCGCCGCTACCTCGACACCGCCGTCATCGCGGCGAACTACATGTACTCCTATCGCGACGGGACCTGCGGCGGCGGCCTGTGGTGGTCGACGGCGAAGACGTACAAGAACGCCGTCACCAACGAGCTGTACGTCAAGGTGGCCGCGTCACTGCACAACCGCCTCCCCGGCGACACCCTCCAACTGGCGCGGGCACGCGAGGTGTGGGACTGGTTCCGCGCGAGCGGCATGATCAACGGGAGCGGTCTGGTCAACGACGGCCTGAACTCCTCCTGCGCCAACAACGGCCAGGCCGTCTGGAGTTACAACCAGGGCATCGTCCTCGGCGCGCTGGTCGAACTGCACCGCGCGACCGGTGACGCCGCCCTGCTCACCACGGCCCGGCGGCTCGCGGACGCCTCCACCACGACGTCACTGCTGCACGCGAACGGGATCCTGCGCGACCCGTGCGAGTCCGGCGACTGTGGCGCCGACGGGCCGTCCTTCAAGGGCGCGTACGCCAGAGGGCTCGGCGAGCTGGACCGGACGCTGGCGGGCAGGCCGTACCGTGCTTACCTGACGCGCCAAGCGAACGCGACGATCGCGGACAACCGCACCTCGCTCGATCAGCACGGCCTGCACTGGGCCGGTCCGGTCGACCGGATCGACGCGGCCCGTCAGCACAGCGCGCTGGAGGTCCTCACGGCAGCCCTCTGATCACCGGCGTCGGGACGTGCAACCAGGCAAGGACCTCGGTCTCCTTCTCGCGCACGAGCACCTGCCGGTAGCTCATCGTGTCGAGACCGGGTCCGCCCTGGTCCTGGACGTCCTCGTGGAACCGGTCCGAGACGAGTACGACGACGGGGCACGCTTCCGGCGCTTCGGCGAGCGCGTCACGCAGCACTCGCGAGTCGAGGAGCCGGGCCAGCAGCACCTTCGGCCGTCCCGTCACGCCGTACTCGTCGAGCGTGACCTCACCCGCGTGGATCGCCACCCGCACCCGGATCCGCAACGCCGGATCGGTGACAACGTTGTATTTGGCCAGCTCGGCCGCCAGTTGCGAAAGCAGCGGGAGCAGTAGCCGGAACTTCGGGAAGTGCGGTGGGACGACGACGATCATCCCGTCACCGGTATCCCGTTTGAGGCACACGTCCCAGCCGATCCCGCTGGCTTCGAAGGCGTTGGCCAGCAGGCCGAAGAGCATCCGCCGCACCTGGACGAAGATGTCGCTGCTGCGCCCGACCTGGCCGAAGCCGGCGATGTCGATCGAGAACAGCCCGCAGTGCATGCCGGATTCCACCCACACCGTCCGCGGCGGGTAGAGGATCTTCTTCCGCAGCACGGCGAGGTGGACGCACGACACGGCGATGAGCCCGATCGTGCCGAAGAACCACAGGACGGCCGGGACCGTTTCGGGCTCGCTTTCCGGGTCCACGGGTGCGAGCAGATAAATCAGCCCGTAGGCCCAGGCGCCGTAGAGCACCACGTAGAGCAACAGGTACGCGCGGCGCAACCGGAGCGCGGCGTGCACGAACGGCAAGGGCGAGAGTATCCCGAGCGACGCGACGACCACCACGAAATACCAAAGGCTCACCACGCGCCGTATGGTCGAGACACGCGTGGGACCGACTCCGACGGCCACCTTCTTCCCCCCGTCACCGTGTGACACCCGAAACGATAACGCCTCATCCAAGCTCCGGGAAAGCGGCTTGAGGTACCCGCGACCCGGCCATCGGGACGCGGGGTCCGCCACACCCGGGAGCTTCAGAAGAGGAAGCTGTCGGAGGGGGCGGATATCCTCCAGTACGGTGTCGCGTTGAACGCCACCTCCACGAGCAAGTTCGCGAGCCACGACTCCAGGAGAAAGACCCAGTGACTGCTGAGACCCTGTACGGGGCCGACGACCTGACGCATCTCGAGGGTCTGGAAGCGGTCCGCAAGCGCCCCGGGATGTACATCGGCTCCACCGACAGCCGCGGCATCAACCACCTGTTCTCCGAGGTCGTGGACAACTCGACCGATGAAGGTGTGGCGGGTCACGCCACGAAGATCGTGGTCACCCTGCACGCCGACGGCAGCGTCCAGGTCGACGACGACGGCCGCGGCATCCCCACCGGCACGCACGCCAAATCCGGTTTGTCCGGTGTCGAGCTGGTGCTGACGAGGCTGCACGCCGGCGGCAAGTTCGGCGGTTCGGGCTACAAGACCTCCGGCGGTCTGCACGGTGTCGGCGCTTCGGCGGTGAACGCGCTGTCACACCGCTTCGACGTCACGGTGAAGCAGAACGGCAAGGTCCACCAGATGTCGTTCGCGCACGGGGTCCCCGGCGTGTTCGACGGGCCCGGCCCGAAGGCGAAGTTCACCCGCAAGTCCGGGCTGAACCTCACCGGCAAGATGAAGCGCGGCGAACGCTCAGGCACCTCGATCCGCTACTGGTACGACTCGCGCTACTTCGAATCCGGCGCCACGCTCGACGTCGAAGGCGTCCGCGCGAAGATGCGCAACACCGCGTTCCTCGTCCCCGGTGTCACGTACGTGCTGCGCACCGCCGTCGACGATTCGATCAGTGAAGAGACCTTCCACTTCCCCAACGGCCTCGCCGACATGGTCGATTTCCTCGCCCCGGACAGCGAGAAGCCCGTCTGTGGCACGCTGATCATCAACGGCGAGGGGACGTACAAGGAGAACGCCGCCGACGCCAGCGGTGTCATGCAGTCCAATGTGGAGCGTCGCGCGGAGATCGAGGTCGCGCTGCGCTGGGGCACCGGGTACGAACGCACGGTGGAGTGCTTCACCAACACCATCCGCAACGTGCACGGCGGCACGCACCGCCGCGGTTTCGACCGCGCGGTACTGAAAGCCTTGCAGGACGCCATTTCCAAAACCCGCGGGCTGCTGAAGCCCAAGGAGGACATGCCGACGGTCGAGGACGTGCTGGAAGGTATGACGGCGGTCGTGCACGTCCGGCTGCCGGAGCCACAGTTCACCTCGCAGACCAAGGACGAACTGTCCACCGCCGGGATCACCCGGGTCATCCAGGGCGTCGTCGACAAGCACATCCGCGCCTGGACCGAAGAGCGCAAGACCAAGGCCGAGGCCAAGGTCGTGCTGCAGAAGGTGGTCGACGCGGCCCGCGTCCGGCTCACCCAGAAGCAGCAGAAGGACGCGGCCCGCCGCAAGACCGCGCTCGAAGGCGCGGCCATGCCGCCGAAGCTGGTCGACTGCCGCACCACCGGCGTCTCCCGCAGTGAGCTGTTCCTCGTCGAGGGTGACAGCGCGCTGGGGTCGGCCCGGATGGCGCGGGTCTCCGAGTACCAGGCGCTGCTTCCCCTGCGCGGCAAGATCCTCAACGTCCAGAAGGCGTCGCTCGGCGACACGCTGAAGAACGCCGAGATCGCCTCGATCGTGCAGGTGCTCGGCGCGGGCAGCGGGCGCACGTTCGACCTGACGACGATGCGCTACGGCCGGGTGATCCTGATGGCCGACGCGGACGTCGACGGTTCGCATATCCGGACGCTGCTGATCACGCTGTTCGCCAAGTACATGCGGCCGGTGATCGAGGACGGCAGGCTCTACGCCGCGATGCCGCCGCTGCACAAACTGGTCACCAAGGGCCGCAACCCGGAGACCCACTTCACCTTCACCCAGAAGGAGATGGAGACCAAGTTCGCGGAGCTGGAACGCGCCGGCAAGCAGATCGTCACGCCGGTGCCGCGGTTCAAGGGTCTCGGCGAGATGGACGCCGACGAACTGTGGGACACCACGATGAACCCGGCCACCCGCTCGGTCCGCCGGATCACCCTCGACGACGTCGAAGCCGCGGAGAACGCGCTCGAACTGTTGATGGGCGAGAAGGTCGAACCGCGCCGCAACTGGCTGGTCGAATCCTCCGACCGGGTCGACCGCGAAGCCATCGACGCCTGATTTCGTTGCTATTCAAGGAGCTTTGAGCAATGGCACGCCGTAAGGGCACCACCACCAAGGTCGATCCCTCCGCGTTCGACCGGCCCGGCGCGAACGTCTTCGACAACTCGCTGAAGACGGAGATCGAGGACTCGTACCTGGAGTACGCCTACTCGGTCATCCACTCGCGGGCGCTCCCGGACGCGCGGGACGGGCTGAAGCCGGTGCACCGCCGGATCATGTACTCGATGAACGAGAACGGCTACCGGCCGACGCACGCGTACGTGAAGTCGTCCCGGGTGGTCGGCGACGTGATGGGCAAGTACCACCCGCACGGCGACACGGCGATCTACGACGCCATGGTCCGGCTGGCGCAGGACTTCTCGCTCAACGTCCCGCTGGTCGACGGGCACGGCAACTTCGGCTCCCCCGACGACGGCCCGGCCGCCTCGCGGTACACCGAGGCGCGGCTCTCGCCCGAGGCGATGCTGCTGGTCGGCGAACTCGGCGAGGACACCGTCGACTTCCGGCCGAACTACGACGGTTCGCTCGAAGAGCCGTCGGTGCTGCCGGCGGCGTTCCCGAACCTGCTGGTCAACGGCACTTCCGGGATCGCGGTCGGGATGGCGACCAATATGATCCCGCACAACCTGACCGAGGTCATCGGCGCGGCGCGGTGGCTGATCAACCACCCGAACGCCACGCTCGAGAAGCTGATGGAGTTTGTCCCCGGCCCCGACCTGCCGACCGGTGGTTCGTTGCTGGGGCTGGACGAGGTCCGCCGCGCCTACGAGACCGGCCGCGGGGTGGTACGCATGCGCGCCAGCGCCGAGACCGGTCCGCTGGAGGGCAGCCGCGGCCGCCAGGCGATCACCGTCACCGAACTGCCGTACGGCGTCGGCCCGGAGAAGGTGATCGAGAAGATCACCGACGAGGTCAACAAGTCCAAGCGGCTCACCGGGATCGCCGACGTCAAGGACCTCACCGACCGCGAGAACGGCACCCGGCTGGTCATCGAGTGCAAGGTCGGCGTGAACCCGCAGGCGCTGTTGGCGGACCTGTACCGGCTGACGCCGCTGGAGCAGTCCTTCGGCATCAACAACCTGGTCCTGGTGGACGGGCAGCCGCAGACGCTGGGGCTCAAGGCGCTGCTGGAGGTCTTCCTCAGTCACCGCTACGAGGTCGTCACCCGCCGCACGCGCTATCGCCGCCGCAAGCGCGAAGAGCGCCTGCACCTGGTCGACGGTCTGCTGATCGCCTTGCTCAACATCGACAAGGTGATCAAACTGATCCGCGAGAGCGAGAACGCCGCGGCCGCGAAGGACGGCCTGATGAAGCGGTTCAAGCTCTCGGAGATCCAGGCGACCTACATCCTGGACACGCCGCTGCGGCGGCTCACGAAGTACGACCGGATCGAACTCGAGGCCGAGCAGGACAAGCTCCGCGAGGAGATCGCCGAGCTGTCGAAGATCCTCGACGACGAAACGGTGCTGAAGAAGGTCGTCTCGGCCGAACTGGCCAAGATCGCGAAGGACCACCCCACCGAGCGCCGCACCGCGCTGATCGACGGTGACCTCAAGGAGGTCCTCGCCGCGTCGAAGCCGTCCGGTCCGCTGGAGGTCGCCGACGACCCGTGCCAGGTGATCCTTTCGGCCACCGGCCTGGTCGCGCGGACGGCGGCGGAATCGGAGGAGGCGTCGGAAGTGCGGCGCCGCAACGGCCGCGTCAAACACGACTCGGTGGCCGCCGTCGTGCACTCGACCGCACGCGGTCAGGTGCTGCTGGTGACCAACCGCGGCCGTGCGTTCAAGACCGACGTGCTGCCGCTGCCGGTGCTGCCCGAGCAGGCGGGCACCGTCTCGCTGCGCGGCGGCATGGCCGCCAAGGAACTGGTTCCGCTGGAGAAGGGCGAGCGCGTCATCGGCCTGGCCCCGCTCGGCGAACAAGCCGCCGGCTCCCCCGGCCTCGCGCTCGGCACGAAACTCGGCGTGGTGAAGGTATGCGCGCCGGAATGGCCGGTCCGCTCGGACGAGTTCGACGTGATCAGCCTGAAGGACGGCGACGAGGTCGTCGGCGCCACCTGGCTCACCGACGGCAACGAGATACTGGCGTTCCTGTCGTCCGAAGCGTCGCTGCTGCGTTACCCCGCTTCGCTGGTGCGACCGCAGGGTCTCAAGGGCGGCGGCATGGCCGGGATCGCCGTACGCGGCGAGGCGGAAGTGGTCTTCTTCGGCGCGATCCGCACCGATGACGCCGAACACGGCGAGCCGATGGTCGTCACCGCGACCGGCGCGAGTGTGAAGGTGACCCCGTTCAGCGAGTACCCGGCCAAGGGCCGCGCGACCGGCGGTGTCCGGGCACAGCGGTTCCTCAAGGGTGAGACTCGCCTGATCGTCGGCTGGATCGGCCCGCGCCCCGCCGGTGCCGCCCGCAACGGCGACCCGGTGGAACTGCCCGAGGTCGACGTCCGCCGCGACGGCTCCGGCCACGCCCACCCGGGCCCTGAGGTCGTCGGTCACCTCATCGAACGCGACTGACCCCTACTCCCTGCGGACGTTGCCCCCCGCCAATGTTATGAACGGGACTTTCATTGCAAATTTTGCAATGAAAGTCCCGTTCATAACACGCGTGCCCATCCTGCGGTCCCGAGGACGCGGGGCCGCGAGCCGAAGGGCGCTTTCCCCGTATCCGACTGGCCCCGGCTCCCCGACCACCCCGCGCCCGCCGCTGACGCTCCCCGCGGCCGCTCCGCTCACCGCCCCAGCAGCCCCTTCGCGATATGCGTCACCTGGATCTCGTTGCTCCCCGCGTAGATCATCAGCGACTTCGCGTCCCGCGCCAGCTGCTCCACCCGGTACTCGGCCATGTACCCGTTGCCGCCGAACAGCTGCACGGCCTCCATCGCCACCTCGGTCGCCGCCTCCGACGAGTACAGCTTCATCGCCGAAGCCTCGGCCAGCGTCGGCATCTTCCCCGCGCGCAGCGTCTCGACCAGCTGGAAGACCATGTTCTGCACGTTGATCCGCGCGACCTCCATCTTCGCCAGCTTGAGCTGGATCAGCTGGAACCGCCCGATCTCCTGGCCCCACAGCTTCCGGTTCTTCGCGTAGTCAACGCAAAGCCGATGGCACTCATTGATGATCCCGAGCGCCAGCGCCGCGACACCCACCCGCTCGACGGCGAACCCGGACTTCACCTCGGCCTTGCTGTCGCCGTCACGGCCGGTCTCGGATTCGCCGAGCAGCCTGTCCCTCCCAAGCCGGACGTCGCTGAAGAACAGCTCACCGGTCGGCGAGGACATCATGCCCATCTTCTTGAACGGCTTGCCCTGCGTGAGCCCGGGCATCCCCTTGTCCAGCACGAACGTCAGCACCTTGCGGTCCCGCACCTCCGAGCCGTCGTCGAGCTTCGCGTAGACGATGATCGTGTCGGCGTACGGGCCGTTGGTGATGAACGTCTTCTGTCCATTGAGGACATACTCGTCGCCGTCACGCCGCACCGACGTCTTCATCCCGCCGAAAGCGTCCGAGCCGGAGTCGGGTTCGGTGATCGCCCAGGCGCCGATCTTCTCGAAGGTCGCCAGCCCGGGCAGCCAGCGTTCCTTCTGCGCCTGCGTTCCCTTGGTCAGGATCGTCTGCGCGGTCAGCCCGATGCTCACCCCGAGCGAGGCGACGATGCCGAGGCTGACCCCGGCCAGTTCGCTCACCGCGATGAGCGCCATCGCCTCCTGCCCGCCGAACGCCAAACCACCGCCACCACCGGAGCCCCGGTCCTTCGACAGCAGTTTCGACACCGATTCCCGCGCGAGCGCGTCGATCCCGAACGACGCGAACATCTTGCGGATGATGTCGTACGGCGGCAGCGTCCCGCTTTCCAGCGCGTCGAGGTGCGGCCGGATCTCCTTGTCGACGAACTCGCGGATCGCGTCCCGGATCAGCAGCTCGGTCTCGGACCACTCGATCACGGCAGCCTGGCCGCGATGTCGTCGATCTCCCAGGCTTCCTCGGTTTCGATCACCTTGACGTCGTGCCAGCCCGCGAGTTCCGAGATCGCCCCGCCCTGCACCGCGAAGACCTTGCCGGTGAGCGGGCATTTCTCGGTCGCGAGGTAGGCCACCAGCGGCGAGATGTTGGCGGGGGAGAACGCGTCGAACTCCCCTTCCTCGACCTCCTGCGCGAAGATCGCGCCCATGCCCGGCGTCGCCAGCGTGAGCCGGGTGCGCGCGATCGGCGCGATCGCGTTGACCCGCACGCCGTACCGCTCCAGCTCTTCGGCCGCGACCAGGGTCAGCGCGGCGATCCCCGCTTTCGCCGCGCCGTAGTTGGCCTGTCCCGCGTTCGGCAGTGTGACGCCGGACGCCGACGCGGTGTTGATCACCGAACCCGCGACCTGCTCCCCGGCCTTGCTCGCGGACTTCCAGTACGCGGCCGCGTGCCGCAGCACCGCCGCATGCCCCTTGAGGTGCACGGCGATCACGGCGTCCCAGTGGGACTCCTCCATCCCGGCGAGGAACGCGTCACGCAGGATGCCGGCGTTGTTCACGACGACGTCGAGTTTGCCGAACTCGCCCACCGCTTGCGCGATCAGTTCCTCGGCACCCGCCCAGTCGGCGACGTTGGCCGTGTTCGCCACCGCCTTCCCGCCCGCGGCGCGGATCTCGTCGACGACCTCCTGTGCCGGTCCCGTGTCGGCGCCGCTGCCGTCGTTCGCGCCGCCGAGGTCGTTGACCACGACGCTCGCGCCCTCCCGCGCGAACAGCAACGCGTGTTCGCGGCCGATCCCGCGGCCGGCGCCGGTGATGACGGCGACCCGCCCGTCGAGTGCTCCCATGACTTTGCTCCTACTCCGCGAATTCCGCGAGACCGTCCTTGAGCACGACGGTGTCGCCGACGGTGGTTTCGAACGCATGGCTTCCGTCGCCCGCGTGCCAGATGCGCGTCGTCAGGTCCTGGCCCGGCAGCACCGGTTTGGCGAACCGGACGGCGAACCGCTTCAGTCTGTCCACATCGGACCCGGCGACCTCGGTCAGCAACGCCCACGACGCGAACGCCATGGTGCACAGGCCGTGCGCGATGATCCCCGGCAGTCCCGAAGCCTTCGCGACCTCTTCGTCGAGGTGGATCGGCATCGGATCGCCCGCCGCGGGCGCGTACCGGTACGTCTGGTCGTCGTCGACGTGCTGGCTCACCTTCGCCACCGGCGGCCGCGCGCGCAGCGCTTCGTCGAACTTGTGCTCCGGTCCGAGTTCGCCCCGAGTCTCGCCGGTGTCGAACCCGCGCACGAACAACGTCACGTACTGCTCGTTGACCAGGTCGCCGTCCTCGGTGCGGCATTCGAGGTGGATGGTGCCGCGGGTGCCGTTCGGCAGGCCTTCGTACCCGGTCATCCGTGCCCGGGACACGAGCTTGTCGCCGGGCCGGATCGGCCGGTGGAAGCGGAATTCCTGTTCCCCGTGCACGATCCGGCCGAACAACCCGACCGGGACGACCTCCAGCGCGGGTTCCATCAGCGACTCGAACACCGGCACGATCGCGAACACCGGGCTCGCGACGTCCCCGGCGAGATGCGCCGGGATCGGGTCGTTCGTGGCCTTCGCGTACTCGATCAGCCGTTCGCGGGTCACCTCGAACCGGGACTCACCGGTCCACTTGCCGAGCCCGCCGGGATCGAACCGCTCGTCGGTCACGCGACCAGCGCCTTGAAGTTCTCGAGCGAGGCGTCGAGGTTCTTCTTGCCGTCCTTCTCGACGGCCTTGCCGAGCGCGCCGACGATCATCTGGCCCGCGAACTCCGCGTCGATGCTGGCGAGCGAGCCGTCGCCGGACGGCGCCACGGACAGCTCGAACTTGACCTTCACCCCGGCCATCCCGGTCCCGGAGATCGCGAGCTTCGACGGCGCCTCGAACTCGTCGACCGTCCAGGTGATCGTGTTCGGCATGCCGAGCATCGTGACGACCTCGGAAGCCTGCGCCCCTTTGGAGAACTCGGTCGGGACGTCACCCTTCCACTTGGTGTGGATGGTCAGCCATTTCTCGAAGTTGTTGGGGTTGGAGAACTCCGCCCAGACCTTCTCGGGCGAGGCGGGGAGTTCGACGGAGGCACTGATCTTGCCCATGGTTCTTCCTTTCGGGATCAGCGCTCGGCGCGCTGGTAGGCGGTGACGACGGCGGCGCCGCCGAGTCCGATGTTGTGCTGCAGCGCGGCTTCGACGCCGTCGACCTGCCGCTTGTCCGCGGTGCCGCGAAGCTGCCAGGTAAGTTCGGCGCATTGGGCGAGACCGGTGGCGCCGAGCGGATGCCCCTTGGAGATCAGCCCGCCGGACGGGTTGACGACCCATTTGCCGCCATAGGTGGTGTCCCCGGAATCGACGAGCTTCCCGGCTTCCCCTTCGGCGCAGAGTCCCAGCGCTTCGTAGAGCAGGAGTTCGTTGGCGGAGAAGCAGTCGTGCAGTTCGATGACCTGGAAGTCACCCGGCCCGAGACTCGCCTGGTCGTAGACCTGGCGCGCGGCCTGGACGTTCATGTCGTAGCCGATGATGTTCTTCGCGGTACCGTCGAATGTGCTCGCGAAGTCGGTGGTCATCGCCTGACCGACGATCTCGACCGCCTGTCCCGCGAGCCCATGTGAGTCCACAAAGGACTCACTGGCCAGGATCGCGGCGCCCGAACCGTCCGAGGTCGGCGAACACTGGAGCTTGGTGAGCGGGTCGTAGATCATCCGTGAGTCGAGGATGTCCTGCAACGAATAGCTTTCCTGGAACTGGGCGTACGGGTTGTTCACCGAATGCCGGTGGTTCTTCTCGCCGATCTTGGCGAAGTGCTCGGCGGTCGTGCCGTAGGTCTTCATATGCTCGCGGCCCGCCGCGCCGAACATCCACGGCGCCGGCGGGAAGAGCACCTCGGAGATCTCCGCGAGCGCCTGGAGATGCCTGCCCATCGGCTGCTCGCGGTCGTCGTAGGTCGAGCCGAGCGATCCCGGCTGCATCTTCTCGAACCCGAGCGCGAGCACGCAGTCCGCGCGGCCGCCCCGGATCGCTTCCGCGGCGAGGTAGAGCGCGGTCGAACCGGTCGAGCAGTTGTTGTTGACGTTGACCACCGGAATCCCGGTCATGCCCAGTTCGTAGACCGCGCGCTGCCCCGACGTCGACTCGCCGTAGACGTAGCCGACGTAGGCCTGCCGCACCTCGTCGAAGGAGATCCCGGCGTCGGAGAGCGCCTTGGTCCCCGACTCCTTGGCCATCTGCGGGTAGTCCCAGCCTTCGCGGCGGCCGGGCTTCTCGAATTTCGTCATGCCCACGCCGACGACGTACACCTTGTTGGCCACCACGACGCTCCTTGTCGTTGCCGGGTCGCTGCTGAGACTGAAGATACAGACAGGTTTGTATTTATCAACCCCTTACATACATTCCTGCACGGATGTTACTTGCGGCACGTTGCGTGTCAGGTGACGCAGACGAGCGGCTCGCACCCCCGTTAAACAGGGAGAACACCACTCACAGGGGGTAACTTCGATGAAGAGAACGAGCTTGGTCCTGGCCGCGACCGTCGCCGCCGGACTGCTGTCGGCGGGCACCGCGTCGGCGAGCGACTGGACGATGAGCTACCTGCCGTTGCCGTCCGGCGGTGGCGGAACCGCGCGGGTGAACGCCACGAACGGCACCGGGGGCTACGCGGGTACCTACGACGGAAGGCTGATCACCTGGGCAGGCGGGACCTTCGAAGACCACGGCATCCCGGCCGGCTACACCTCGGTCGAAGCGGTGGACGAGACCGCGTCCGGTTCGGTCCTCGGCAACGCCGTCTCCTACCTGAACGGGAGCCGATACCCGGACAAGCACGCCTTCGCCTTCGAGAACGGCGACTTCCGGTTCCTGGGGAAGGTTCCGGGCTACTACAACACGCAGGCCCTCGGCACGAACGACCGCGGCGACGTCGTCGGCACGGTGTTCAACGACATCCGGTACGGCTCCACCGCCGCTTTCTGGCCGTCCGGCGACCGTGAGCACCCGGTGCTGCTGGACGTCCCGCCGTTGCTCTCCCCCGTCGACATCGACCAGGACGGCACCATCCTGCTGAACGAGCAGTTCGGCGGCACCTGGCTCTGGAAGGACGGGGTACTGCGGCAGCTCGTCCTCCCGGACGGTCTCCGGGAATCACGCGGGATCGCGATCCGGAACGGGAAGGTGCTGGCCTCGACCCAGCTGGGCGACCGGCTCTGGACGGCGTTCGACACCTCCGTGGAGGTTCCGGACAACATGAACACGATGGCGCTCAACGGTTCCGGGCTGGTCACCGGATGGATTTCGCCGAGAACTCCCACGGTGTGGTCCCCGGGCGGCCCGGTGACGACGCTCCCCTCCCCCGGCAACGCGTACGGCATCGTCGTGGGCGACAACGGCGAGATCGCCGGAACGCTGGAAAGCAGCGGCGGCGGCAACACCCCCGTGGTGTGGCGCCGTGGTTAAAGTCGGGGCATGGATCCTGAAGAGCTTCGACAGCGCTTCTCCCAGCTGACCACCGCGCATCTGACCGACGGCTGCGTCCGCGCCCGCGTCCCGGTCCGCTGCGCCCCCGCCGGCACGCACACCGTCGTGCCGGGCGGCCGCGTCGCCGGGCGGGTCACCCCCGCCCGGCACGTCGGCAGCGTCGACGTCTTCCTGGAAGCGTACGAAGGAGCGAACCCCGGCGACGTCCTCGTCGTCGACAACGGCGGCAGGCTCGACGAAAGCTGCGTCGGGGACCTCGCGGTCCTGGAAGCGCAGGCGGCCGGGCTGAGCGGCGTGGTCATCTGGGGCCTGCACCGCGACACCGCTGACATCAAGAAGATCGGCCTGCCGGTGTTCAGCCTCGGCTCCATCCCGACCGGCCCGCTCTCGGTCTCGGCCCGCCCGGACGGCGCGCTGGAGTCCGCCGTCGTCGGCGAGTGGACGGTGAGCCGGGACGATCTCGTGTTCGGCGACGAGGACGGCGTGCTGTTCGTCCCCGCCGACCGGGCGGACGAGGTACTGGACCTGGCGGAGGCCATCCGCGACACCGAGCGGCGTCAGGCCGACCGGATCCGCGCCGGAGAGTCCCTTCGCGAACAGGTGCGCTTCGCCGACTTCCTCGCTGAGCGTGCGAAGTCGCCCTCGCTGACGTTTCGCGAGCACCTGCGTGCGGTGGGCGGCGCCATCGAGGAGTAGCAAGGGACCTTTGCTATCGCCCGGCGGCCTGACCAGGGAAAACGTGCCCAGTTCAGGGCCGGAACCCCGCGCACCTCGAGTGTGGAGGATTTGGGACGTTGAACGTCCCAAATCCTCCACACTCGAACCCCGCAGCCACTGCGATGCCACATCCGGACCGCCCAGAGCAGCGCCGACGTCTGCCCTCACGCCTCACTAAGCGGTCTTCGCACCACCGAGCCACAGCAGGCCGTCGATGACGAAGCGGTTCTGCACCTCACTCGCGAACGTCGACGACAACGGCTGGTTCGTCTCGTAGTTCATCTTGTTGTGGCCGAAGTTGGCGTACAGCATCTTGTACTTGTTGCTGGTCCAGAGGATCGGGTAGTACCCGCTGTACCAGGACTGATTCGGGTCGGTCCCCAGCGGGAAGCTCACCGGGTCCACCGACGCGAGGATCCGGATGTCCGGGTTCTTCCGCAGGTCGTTGTTCCAGGCGTACCACTCGCTCACCGAAGAGGTGAACGTCGCGGGCAGCCGCGTGGTCGAGGGATGCGGCCGGTTCTCCACGCGCAGTGTCGACGTCGTCGGGCCCCACGTGTTCGACTTGAACGCGCCCGTGCCGAGGAGCTTGTTGTGGTACCAGTCCCAGGCGGACGGATTGGTGGTGAACGCCGCCACGTGGAAGCCGAAGAACGCGCCACCCGCCCGCATGTAGCGCTCGAAACCCGCGCGCTGCGCCGAGGTCTGCGGCAGATCGTCCAGGAACAGCACCACCTGGTACTGCGAGGGTTGCAGCGAGTTCAGCTGGTTCCAGTCCTTGGTCGCGGTGTAGCCGAAGTTGTGCTGTGAAGCGATTTTCGGGAACCACTCTTGGGCTTCCTTGACGAAGCTGATGTGCGCCGCGTCGTAGGTGCCGTTGTAGAAGGCCAGTACTTTGAACGCGGGCGCGGCCTGTGCCGGGACGGGCGCCATGGCCAGCGCGAGACACGAGGCGAACAGTAGAGCGAGCCGGAGCACGAACTTCTTCATCTTGCCCACCACCCAAGCCGGAAGTGTAAGTTCAAGGCTTGAATTAACGCATGACAGTGAGCTTGTGGTCTAGACCTGTGAAGAAAGACGGTTACCGGTGACCGGCACGAGCCCCAATCGATAACCTGGGGATTATGGAACTGCGGGACATCGAGATCTTCCTGACGCTGGCCGACGAGCTGCATTTCGGCCGCACCGCGGACAGGCTGCACATCTCGCAGGCCCGGGTGAGTCAGACGATCAAGCAGGTGGAGCGCCGGATCGGCGCGCCGTTGTTCGTCCGCACCAGCAGGCGGGTCCAGCTCACGCCGATCGGCAAGCGGCTGCGGGACGACCTCGGGCCCGCCTACCGCGCGCTGCACGAAGGCATCGAACGCGCCGTCGCGGCCGGACGCGGCGTCGGCGGGGTGCTACGGCTGGGCTTCGAGGCGCCCGGCGTCGCCGATCTCGTCGAAGACCTGCTGGACCGTTTCCGGCAGCGCTACCCGGATACGGAACTGCTCATCCGGGAGGCCGATTTCGCCGACCCGTTCGCGATGCTGCGCTCGGGAGAGATCGACGTCCTGGTGACCCTGCTCCCGGCCGACGAAGCCGATCTCACCACCGGGCCTGCCGTGTACGCCGAACCGATGGTGCTCGCGGTGTCGTCGAAACATCCGTTCGCGCGACGGGAATCCGTGACACTGGACGACCTCGCGCGGGACACCGTCCTCCGCGCGGCACATCCGCCGGAGCCGTACTGGGTCGAGGAGCCGAGGCCGTGGCTGACCCCCGCCGGGCATCCGGTGACGCGGGGAAAGCCCTTCACGACCTTCCAGGAACTGCTCGCGGGGATCGCCACCGGTGCCGGGATCTGCCCGCTCGCCGCGCACGCGCGGGAGTACTTCAGCCATCCCCGGATCCGCTTCGTGCCCTTCGCGGGTTCACCCGACGTCGAGTGGGGCCTCGTCTGGCCGCACTCCGCCGAGACGGCCCGCGTACAGGCCTTCGCGCACCTCGCCTCCGCTTCGCGCCCCTGAAACTCCCGGGTCAGGCGACGACCTTCTGCACCCACCCGTCCTCGAGCTTCACGACCTGACCGTTCGCGGTGACGGTCGGCGTGCCGAAGCCGGGCCCGTTGCCGAAGTCCTGCTGCAGCGACGGATCCTTGGAGATCTTCGCGTAGGCGTCCTTGACCTGCTGCTCGTAGGCGCCGGTGTTGACCGCGATCGCGAAGGCCGGGTCGGTGATGCCGACGTCGGCCCCGAGCTTGATCAGCTGCGCCTTGTCGAAGCCACGCGCGCCCTCCTGCGGCTGGTCCTTGAACAGCGCGTCGTGGAAGGCGAGGAACTTGCCCGCGTCGGCCGCGGCCAGCGAGGCGTTGGCGGAGTCCAGCGAGTAGCCCGGCGGGTCGGAACGCTGGTTGAGCATCGGCAGCATGTGATAGCGGACCTGCAGGACGCCGTTGTTCACCTGCTCCTGGATCTGCCCCTTGAACGACTCCTCGAACTGCTTGCAGACCGGGCACAGGAAGTCGGCGTAGATGTCGATGGTCTTCTTCGCCTCGGGCTTGCCGACGATCACGACGGCCCCGTCGCGCTTCTCGACGACACCGGGCGCCGACGTGGTCGTCTGCGCCTGGATCACCTTGCCCTCGGTGGTGTCCTTGCTCGACGTCGTCCAGAGGACGCCACCGATCACCAGCGCGGCGAGCACGACCACGGCGACCGTGATCGCGACGACCTTCTTCTTGTCCCCGCCGGCGACACCCCTGGCCTGCGCGACCGAACGCGCCGCCGTCTGCTGCTGCTTGCGTTTCCGAGCGTTGCGCTCAGCTCCACCCACGATTATTCGTTCCCTTCAGCGATACCCACATAGTCGTCGTCGGCGGCACCGCGAGAGTTCCCGAGCCAGCCGTCCACGGACAGCCACGTCCGCGGCCGCACGATGAGCCAGACACCCAGTAACGCGAACCCGAGGTCCCTGGCGATCTCCTGCGGATATCGCGTCTGATCCGCGGCGATCTGACCGCCACCGCCGAAGCAGCCGCAATCGATGCTCAGCCCGCGCGCCCACGATTGGGCGATCGCGGCGATGAGCACCGCGAGCAGCAGCACCGACAGCACCGACACCCACCGGGTCACGAACCCGGCGAGCAGGAACAGGCCGAGCGCCAGTTCGGCGAGCGGCATCGCGATCGCGACCGGGCGGACGAACCCGTCCGGCAGGACATCGAACGCCTGCACCGCGATGTAGGTCTGCCCCGGATCGCTGATCTTCAGCGCTCCGGAAATCAACCAGACGGCGGCCAGTCCGAGCCGGGCGAGCGTGCCCACGGCGTCGAGTACGACTTGGGGCGGTCTACGCACGGGCCTAGGCTAACCGTCGACCCTGAGAACAATGTGAGGCGGCGGACGGAGGCACCCGATGAGGGGACGCGCCCTGCTGGCGGCCTGTTTGATGCTGGTCACAACGGCGGCCTGCGGCGACGAGACCGCTCCGGCGGATTCGCTCGTCGCGCGCGCCGTCGGTTCCAACAAACTCACCATCGGAATCCGCTTCGACCAGCCGGGACTCTCCAAACGCACGGTCGACGGCCGGTACGTCGGTTTCGACGTCGACGTGGCGAAGTACGTCGCGAGCGAACTCGGCGTCGACGAGGATCACATCACCTGGCACGACAGCAAGCCGTCGACGCGCGAGACGGACATAACATCCGGGATCACGGATCTGATGGTGGCGTCCTACTCGATCACCGAGAAACGCAAACAGGTGGTCGCGTTCGCCGGGCCCTATTTCGACACCGGCCAGGATCTGCTGGTGCGCCTCCGGTCGACCGACATCACCGGCCCGGAGAACCTCAACGGCCGCAAACTGTGCGCCGTGGGCGGCACCACCTCGGCCGAGCAGGTGCGGGACAAGTTCGCCCAGGCCGTCCAGCTCGTCGAATACCCGCGCTATCAGGACTGCGTCACGGCATTGCTCGCGGGACAGGTCGACGCGGTGACCACCGACGACGTCATCCTTGCCGGGTACGTCGCCCAGAACCCGGAGCTGCTGAGGGTCGTCGGCAAGCGGTTCTCCCAGGAGAAATACGGTGTCGGCCTGCGCAAAGGCGACAACGAAGGGCGGGCGGCGGTGGCCAGGGCCATCCAGAAGATGATCTCGTCGGGTGACTGGCTCGCCTCGCTGAACCGCAACATCGGCCCGTCCGGCTACCGGATCCCGCCCCCGCCGCAGGTCACCGAGCAGTGACCCTTCCCGACCTGCCGGTTCGCGCCGTCCTGCCCGAACTCCAAGCCGCCCTCGACGCACACGGCACGGCGGTGCTCGTCGCGCCGCCAGGGACCGGCAAGACCACTTTGGTGCCGCTGGCCCTGGACAACGGCGAAGGCCGGGTGATCGTCGCCGAACCGAGGCGGCTGGCCGCGCGGGCCGCCGCCGCGCGGATGGCGTCCCTGCTGGGCGAACGGGTCGGCGAGACGGTCGGCTACGCGGTGCGCGGTGACCGGAAGGTGTCCTCTTCGACGCGGATCGAAGTGGTCACTTCCGGGCTGCTGGTCCGGCGCGTGCAGGCCGATCCCGAGCTGGCCGGGGTTTCGACCGTCCTGCTCGACGAATGCCACGAACGCCATCTCGACGCGGATCTGCTGCTCGCGCTGCTGCTGGACGTGCGCGCCGGGCTGCGGGACGACCTCCGCCTGCTCGCGACCTCCGCCACCGTGGCCGCCGGACGGCTGGCAGCCCTGCTCGGGGACGCGCCGGTGATCACCGCGCACGCGAGGACCTACCCGGTCGACGTCGCGTACTCCCCGCCTTCGCGAGGCGAGCGGATCGAGGCGGCCGTCGTCCGCGCCATCCACAAAGCACTGTCCGAAGGAGACGGTGACGTACTCGCGTTCCTGCCCGGCGCGGGTGAGATCGCCAGGGTGAGCGAGCGGCTCGGCGGTCTGGACGCCGACGTGCTGCCGCTGCACGGGCGGCTTTCGGCGGCGAGTCAGGACGACGCGCTGCGCCCGCGCGCCCGCCGCCGGGTCGTGCTTTCGACGTCGGTCGCCGAGTCCAGCCTGACCGTTCCCGGCGTACGCGCGGTGGTGGACTGCGGACTGTCCCGGGTGCCCCGTGTCGATCACCGGCGTGGCCTGCCGGGGCTGGCGACGGTCCGGGTTTCGGCGGCTGTCGCGGAACAGCGCGCCGGCCGGGCCGGTCGTGAGGCGCCGGGGCGCGCTTACCGCTGCTGGGCGGCGCACGAGCAGGGTTCCCTGCCCGCCTACCCCGAGCCCGAGATCCGGACGGCCGAGCTGGCGCGGTTCGCCCTGGAACTCGCCTGCTGGTCCACTCCGGACGGTTCCGGCCTCGCCTGGTGGGATCCGCCCGGCGAAGGCGCGCTGGCCGCCGGTCGCGCGTTGCTGGTCACCCTCGGGGCGACCGCGGAAGACGGGACGGTGACCGAACGCGGCCGGAAGATGGCCGGGCTCGGCCTGCATCCCCGGCTGGCGCGGGCGTTGCTGGACGGCGCGGCGCGGACCAACGCGCGTTCGGCGGCCGAGGTCGTCGCCCTGCTCGACAGCGGCGGCACGCTGACCGACCTCGAAGCCGAACTGCGGCGGGTACGGGGCGACGAGCGCTGGAAGTCCGACGTGCGGCGGCTTTCCAAGCTGGTGCCCGACGGCGGCGGGGCGCCCGATCCCGCGCTGGTCGTCGCGCTGGCCCATCCCGAACGGCTCGCGCGGCGGCGTTCCGCGGGGACGCCGGTCTATCTGATGGCCGGTGGCACAGCGGCGGAACTGCCGCGCGGGAGCGGGCTGGCCGACGTCGAATGGCTGGCGGTGGCCGAAGCGACCCGCGATCCCGGCCGCGCGCAGGGCGTCATCCGGCTGGCCGCGCCCGCCGACGAAGACCTGGCCGTCCGCGCGGCGCCGAATCTGGTCACGGCGGCGGACGAGGTGCACTGGTCCCACGGCGACGTCGTCGCGCGTTCGGTGCGGCGACTCGGGGCGATCGTGCTCTCGGAGAAACCGTTGCGCTCTCCCGCGCCGGACGCGATCCGCGCCGCACTGCTGGAAGGCTTGCGCACCGAAGGACTCGGCCTGCTGCGCTGGTCCGAGGACGGCAGGCGGCTGCGTGAGCGCTTGTCCTTCCTCCATCGGGTGCTGGGTTCACCTTGGCCCGCGGTCGATGACGCGACCCTATTGTCTACTTTGGACTCATGGCTGGATCTCGGCTCCGCGCGCCGCCGGTCGGATCTGGCCTCACTGGACGCGGGTGCCGCGCTGCGGGGCCTGCTGCCATGGCCCGAAGCGTCGCGTTTGGACGAACTGGCGCCGGACCGGCTGGAGGTGCCGTCCGGTTCGCGGATCCGGGTCGACTACTCGGGCGAGCAGCCGGTGCTGGCCGTGAAACTGCAGGAAACCTTCGGCTGGCTCGCGACGCCGGAGCTGGCGGGCGTGCCCGTCGTCCTGCATCTGCTCTCGCCCGCCGGCCGCCCCGCCGCCGTCACCGCCGATCTGGAATCGTTCTGGCGCAACGGTTACGCCGCCGTGCGCGCCGATCTCCGCGGGCGCTACCCGAAGCATCCCTGGCCGGACGACCCGCTGAGCGCCGCTCCCACCCGGCGGACCAGCCGCCGCGGCTCGTGAGTGGTCAGTCCATCATCTGGTGCTGCGGCTTGGTCGGCAGCCGCTCCGCCAGCTCCTCGTCGTCCAGCCGCTCGTTCAGCCCCAGCTGCACCGCGCTCCGGATCTGCTCCCGGTTCTCCCGCACGACATGCGCGAAGAACTCGTCGGTCCGTGGATCCGTCAGCACTTCGAGGATCACGCGCATCGCGGTGTCGATGACCGAGCGCACCACCTCGTCGTGGAACGGCAGCCGGGAAAGCCGCCCCGCCTGCGGGTCGTTCTTGAGCTTCTCGGCGATGATCCCCCGCAGCAACGTCTGGTTCTCCCCCAGCGAACGCGCGAGGTTCTGCGGGTAGTTGCCGGTTTCCAGCACCTTGACGACCTCGTCGAGTACCGCGATCGTGATCGGCTTCTTGATCGCCAGCACGATCGGCCGGGACAGCCGTTCGACCAGCCGCTGCGTGAACCGCTCCCCGAACGCACGATCCGCCGTGCGGGCGAGCCGGACCAGCACCACGATGATCCGCAGGAGCCGGAATCCGCGCAGCGCCGGATGCGCGATGGGGATCATGCCGAGGATCTCGTACCAGTTCCGCAGCGGGAACCTTTTGTCCCAGCGGTGACGCCGCCACCGCCACAGGAATTCCAGCGCGAACAGCCCGCACACCGTCGTGTCGATGATGAAGACGGTGTGCGCCGTCTCGTCCGAATGCGGGAAGAACGTCACGTAGACGAGCAACCCGACGGAGAACACGGCGAGTACGAGCATCACCAGGTCGAGCGGATTCACGCGCCGTTGTTCGCGGGTGGTCATGGCGCAGATTCTGCCTTTCCACGAGGACTCGTGCCGAACGGCACCTGCCGAAAGTAAGGGGTGGCCGATGACTTCGGGGTAATGCCCGGCCGGGCCCCCGCGCCGGAAACTTGCCCCATACGAAGGAGGACGCGGATGATCACGCTTCGAGGACTCACGAAGCGCTATGGGGAAAAGACGGTCGTCGACGGGCTGACCTTCGCCGTCGAACCGGGCAAGGTGACCGGCTTCCTCGGGCCCAACGGCGCGGGCAAGTCGACGACCATGCGGATGACGCTCGACCTCGACGCGCCGAGCGCGGGCGAGGTCCGCATCGACGGCAAGCGGTACACGGACCTGCGGTCCCCGCTGCGCGAGGTCGGCGCGCTGCTGGAGGCCAAGGCGCTGCACCCCGGCCGGAGCGCGGGCAAACATCTCCTGGCGATGGCGCGCAGCAACGGGATCCCGGCGAGCCGGGTGGACGAGGTGCTCGCGACGGTCGGCCTCACCGACGTCGCGGGCAAACGAGCGGGGACATTCTCACTCGGCATGGGACAGCGGCTCGGCATCGCCGGCGCGCTGCTGGGTGACCCGGGCGTGCTGATGTTCGACGAGCCGGTCAACGGCCTCGACCCCGACGGCGTCCGCTGGGTGCGGCAGCTGATGCGTTCGCTCGCCGCGGAGGGCCGCACGGTGTTCGTGTCGAGCCACCTGATGAGCGAAATGCAGCTGACCGCGGACCGGCTCGTCGTCATCGGCAAGGGAAAGCTGCTCGCCGACGCCCCGGTCGACGAGTTCATCGCGGGCAATTCGCGGGCTTCGGTCGCGGTGCGGGTGCCCGTCCTCGCCGAACTGCGCGCACTCGAGAAGCGGCTGCGCGCGCTCGGCGCGAGCACGGAAGCCGAGGACGGCGAACTGATCGTGCACGACCTGCCCGTCGCCAGGGTCGGCGACGTGGTGCACGAACTCGGGATCCGTGTGCACGGGCTGACCGAACGGACCGCGTCGCTGGAACAGGCCTACATGGAACTGACCGCGTCGTCGGTCGAATACGGAACGGGAGTCGCGGCATGAAGTCACTCGTGGTCCTGGTTGCGGTGATCGCCGGCCTGCTGGGGGTGCCGGCGGCCGCTTCCGCCTCGCCGGAGCTGTCGCTGCCCTCGCCGGGTGGCCCGTTCCCGATCGGGATGCGCACGCTGCACCTCACCGATCAGCGGCGAGCCGACCCCTGGGTGCCGGAGAAGCGGCGTGAGCTGATGGTCACCGTCTGGTACCCGGCCGCCCCGGTCGGGCACGCGCCGCTGTACATGACGCGGGCTGAGTCGGCGGCGGCGATCGCGGGGCGGAACCTCGATCTCCCGCCGGACACGCTGAGCAAGGTGCGGGTCCATTCCCGGGAGAACGCGCCGTCCCTGCCAGGACGGCGTCCGCTGGTCCTGCTCTCGCCGGGTGCGGGCAACAACCGGATCACCCTGACCGCGGTGGCCGAACGGCTCGCCGCACGGGGATTCGTGGTCGCCGGGATCGACCACGCCTACGAAGCCTGGGAAACGGAGTTCCCCGACGGCCTGCGCCAATGTGTCCCTTGTGGACTTCCCGGCCAGCCCTGGCCGGGAGCCATCACGAACCGCGCCGCCGACACGTCGTTCGTCCTCGACACCCTCCTGAACGGCCGGCGCTGGTCCATCGATCCGGCGAAAATCGGCATGGCGGGCCACTCGGCCGGGGGTTCGGCGACGGCCGCGTCGATGGTCGCCGACCGGCGGATCAAGGCGGGCGTGAACGTCGACGGCCCGTTCTACGGCACCGTCTCGCTCGACCGGCCGTTGCTGCTGCTGGCCAGCCCGATCGGCGAGACGAACTTCGGGAAGAGCTGGGACGAGACCTGGCCGCGGCTCACCGGGCCGAAGGAGCGGTACCTGCTCGAGAACAGCGGGCACTCCTCGGTGAGCGACGCCGCGATCCTGGTGGACCAGCTGGGCCTGCGGTCCTCGTTGCCCGCCGACCTCGTGCGCAACCAGTACGGCTCGATCGATTCGCGGGTGGCGCTGGACTTCTTCCGCGACCGGCTGACCGGCTTCTTCAAGCAGTGGAGTGCACGATGAACGCGATCTCTTCGGAGTGGACCAAATTCTGGTCGGTCCGCTCGACCTGGTGGTGCCTGATCAGCGGGCTGGCCTTGATGCTCGCTTACTCGGCGGCGCTGGGCTTCGCCCTGCGCGACGGTAGCGACCGTCCGATGGCCCCGCACGCCGTCGTGGTCGGCGCGGCGTTCTATCTCTCGCAGTTCGCGGTGGTGGCGCTGGCGACGCTGTTCGTCACGAGCGAGTACGCCAGCGGCAGCATCCGCTCGACCCTGCAGTGGGTCCCGGTGCGCAACCGCGTCCTCGCCGCGAAGTCGGCCGTGCTGCTGCCCGTGCTGTTCGGCTACGGGGTCCTGAACACACTCGCCGGGGTGGCCGTTTCCGCGCCGCTGATCCCGGCGCCGGACTCGTCGGTGGGGGCCGTGCTCGCGACCGCCGCGGGCATGGGCGGGTACTTCGCGCTGCTGGGGCTGCTCTGCCTCGGGCTCGGGACGGCGTTGCGCAGCACCGCGGGGACGATCGTGTCGGTGTTCGTGCTGCTGGTGATGATCCCGATGTTCGCCGGATCGCTCGGCTGGGAGGACCTCGTGAACTACTTCCCCGGCTTCGCGGGCGTCAACGCGATGGTCACCTCAGGCGAGCCGAACCCCATCTTCGGCGGCGTCGCACCCTACGCGCCTTGGGTCGGCATCGCGCTCTGTACGGCGTGGGCTGTGGCCGGTCTCGCGGCCGGGTCCACCGTGCTCCGCCGGCGCGACGCCTGAAAAGGGAGCAAGGGACCTTTGCTATCGCTGGCCCGCCGGACACGTCGCGAAAGCCACTTTCAGGACATCAGACGTCCCGAAAGTGGCTTTCGCGACACTCCCATTCCGGAACCTCCCATTCCGGAACCGCAGGTCAGAGCGCCAGGCGATAGCAAAGGTCCCTTGCTACCCCACCACCCCGAGCCCCGCCAGCACCTCCCGCGCGTCCCGCGTCAGCTCCGCGAGGTCCGGCGGCCGCAGCGAGCCGGTCCCGGCCAGCGCGTCGAAGATCGTCCCGTCGAGCCACCCGACGAGCACCCGCGCGTGCCGCTCCGGCTCCGCAGACCCGCGGCCCTCCAGCACCTCGGCACACCTCCGCCGGATCACCAGCCCCCCGCGGTCGTAGGCCTCACGCAACTCCGGCCGCCGCGTCGCCTCCAGCGCGAACTCGTAGCGCGCGAGCATCCGCGTCCGCCCCCGCGTGATCGCCGCGTACGCGAACCCCGCCAGGTACTCGGCCAGTTCCCCGGGCGGCGGGTCGAGGGTGACGTCGTCGAGTTCGACCATCCGCGAGATCGCCAGCTCCAGCAGCGCCCCCCGCGTCCGCGCGTAATACGAGGTCGAACCCGGCGGCAGCCCGGCGAACCGGTCGACCGCGCGATGCGTCAGCCCGCGCATCCCCTCGGCCGCGATCACCTCGATGGCGGCATCTCCGATCATCGCCTTTCGCACTCTACAAGTGTAGTAGTACTCTACGGATGTAGAGGAGGTCGACATGCGCAAAGCGATCGTGGTCGGCGGAGGAATCGGCGGACTCAGCGCCGCCATCGGACTGCACGGCATCGGCTGGGAGGTCACCGTCCTGGAACAAGCGCCGGAACTCACCGCCGTGGGCGCGGGCATCTCCCTGTGGCCGAACGCCCTGCGCTCACTCGAAGCGCTGGGCGTCCGCCTCGACAAGCTCCAGGAACAGTCGTCCGGCGGCCTCCACGACCGGAACGGCCGCCGCATCACCCGCTGGGACGCCGACGCCTTCCGCCGTCACCACGGCCGCCCGCTCGCCGCCATCCACCGCGCCGACCTCATCGAGGCACTCCTCGACGCCCTGCCCGCCGGATGCGTCCGCACCGGCACCGCGGTCACCGGCATCGACGATCTCGACGCGGACGTCGTCGTCGCGGCCGACGGAATCCACAGTGGACTCCGGAAGCGGCTGTGGCCACGGCATCCCGAACCGGTCTACAGCGGCAGCACGGCGTTCCGCGCGGTGACCACCCTCCCTCACTCCACAGAACTCAGCACGAGCTGGGACGACGGCGCCGAGATCGGCGTCATCCCGTTGCACGACGGCCGGGTCTACTGGTGGGCGAGCTACGTCGCCGAAGCGGGGATCCGGTATGACGACCCGAAAGCCTATCTGCGGGACCGTTTCGGCGGCTGGCACGAACCCATTCCCGATCTCATCGACGCCACCCCGCCCGAGGCGCTGCTCCACCACGACCTCTACCTGCTCGGCACTCCCCTGCCGTCCTATGTGCAGGGCCGCGTCGCGCTTCTCGGCGACGCGGCGCACGCGATGCCACCGTTCCTCGGCCAAGGCGGCTGCCAGGCGATCGAAGACGCCGTCGTCCTCGCCGCCGCGCTCAGTACCACCGACGACGTCGACGCAGGCCTGAAGAAGTACGACGAGCAGCGTCGTCCGCGCAGCCAGGCGGTCGTCAAATCCTCGGTCCAGGCCGGGAAAATCGGGCCGCAGCTGCGCAATCCGCTCGCTGTCGCCGTCCGTAACGGCGTGTTCCGCCTGCTCCCCGGAGCGCTCACCGCCCGCATCGGTGCCGGAGTCAGCGGCTGGACCCCTCCCGTCCTTCGCCGACCAGCCCCGCCTCGTACGCGGTGATCGCGGCCTGCACCCGGTTCCGCGCGCCGAGCCGGTTGAGGATCGTGCTCACGTAGGCCTTCACCGTGCCCTCGACCACGAACAGCTTGCCCGCGATGTCCGCATTGGACAGTCCGGAACCGAGCAGTGCCAGCACTTCCTGCTCCCGCGGGGTCAGCTTGCCGATCAGCGCCTTCGCCTCTTCGGCACGGGACACCTGGTTGCCGGAGAAGCGGGCGATGACGCGCTGCGCGACCTTCGGCGAGAGGAACGCCGCCCCGCCCGCGACCGCGTGGATCCCGGACAGCAGTTCGCGCGGATCCCCGGATTTCAGCAGGAAGCCGCTCGCGCCGAGGCCCAGCGCGCGCTCGATGTAGGCGTCTTCGCCGAACGTGGTCAGCATGATCACGCCGATCTCGGGCAGCAGCCGCCGGATCTCCTCGGCGGCCTTGAGCCCGTCCATGACCGGCATCCGGATGTCGAGCAGGACGACGTCCGGCCTGGTCGCGCGGGCCTGCTCGACGGCGGCGCGGCCGTCCTCGGCCTCCGCGACCACCTCGATTCCGGCGTCCGCGGCCAGGATCGCCGACACCCCGGCGCGGATCATCGCCTCGTCATCGGCCAGCACCACCCGGATCATCCGGGTTCCCCCTTTGCTCGTCTTCGGTGATCACGTCCTTCGCCACCAGTTTCCCGTCGGCGAAGCACAGCCTGTAGGCCTCGTAGTTCAAGTTGAACACGGTGCGCTCGGTGCCGTAGTACTCGCACACCGCGCCCTTGGGCACCGGCGGCTCGAGCACCCGCGGCCGCGCGATCCGCTGATCGCCCGGCAGAAGGGGCGCGATCTCCGCCCGTGTCTGGCCGACCCGGATCCGGTCGTAGCTCCCGCTCGCGAGAACGGAGCCGTACCACTGGACGAGGAACACCGCCCCGCTGATCCCGACGACCACGCCGAAGAGCCCGATCGGCACCACGATCGCCTGGATCAGGCTGCGCCGGACGTCGCGGCGGGCTCGTTCCAGCTCCCTGGCCGACGTCGACTGCCCCACTTCGGCGTCCATCGCCGCCTGGTTCTCCGGCGATTCCGCCGAAGGCGCCGCGTCGTGCGGCAGGGTCGCGGCGACCTCGAACCCGCCACCGCTCGGCCCCGCCCGCAGTGTCCCGCCGACCAGCCGGACCCGTTCCCGCAGGCCGATCAGGCCACGGCGTCCCGATGACCGGCCGGGCAACGGTCCGGCGGGCGGCGCCGCGTTGACGACCAGGACGTCCGTGCGCCCCGCGGACCGCGTGACCCGGACGGTGACGGCGGCACCGGGCGCGTGCTTGACCACGTTGGTCAACGACTCCTGGACCACGCGGTAGGCCGCGCGGTCGACCATCCGCGGCTCATCGTCGCCGGGCCCATCCACAGAGGACTCGATCAGGACACCGGACGCCCTGGCCCGGTCGAGCAGCTCTTCGACGCTCTCGTCCACCGGCTCGGTCGGGGCGTCGTCCTCCCGCAGCACGCCGATGATCTCGCGCAGCCGTTCGGTGGCGATCGCGGCGCTGTGCCGCAGCTCTCCCGCGGCCTGCCGCTGCCGCTCGTCGAGGCCGCCCGCGACCTCCAAGGCCGCCGCGCGCACGGCGATGAGACTCAGCTCGTGCCCCAGCGAATCGTGCATGTCGCTGGCGATCCGGGTGCGTTCGCGCAGGCGCGCGCGGTCGGCGACGAGCCGCTGACGGCTCTCCATCTCCTCCGCGCGCCGCCAGCCGTCGCGCGCCATGTCCTCACGCTGGCGGATGTAGCGGCCCAGCAGCCACGGCGTCACCGACGCGAAGACCAGGACCCCGAGCAGGGCGCCCCACGCCGAGAAGCCGTCCTTGCTCCACAGCAACGCCACCGGGACCGCGACCACCGAGACGGTGGCGAAAACGATCAGCATCGGCTTCGCGATCGGCCGCCGATAGCCGGCGAGATAGCTCACCGCGACAAGGAGGAAGCCTTCCCAGATCGGTACCCGCCCGCCGAAGCTGCCCAAGATGACGAAACTGGCGACCATCGCGATGGCGAGCGAGACCACCGGATGACGACGCCACAGCACGACCGCGACCGTGACCGCGCTCAACCCGGCGATCAATTCCCAGCGGTTCGGGTTGTTCCCCGCGTCGATGAGCACGAACCCGCAGAGGCCGAGCCACAGCGCGACGTCCATGACCACCCGCCAGCCGCGCCGCGCGGGCTCCTCACCGTCCTTCACGCAACGGGACGCTACAAGCCGTGACGGGCGGTCCGCCATGGACGAAAGTAAAGGTCCCCCGCTTCCGCCGCCCCTCGGCGGCCCGATGAGGCATGATGATCGACCATGGCCGAGCGCACACTCTCCGGTCAGCTAGGCGGTCCTGTCCCGGCAGGCATCGAAGCGCTGGCCGACGACGAGAAACAGGACCTCTCCGACGCGGTACGCGACGCGCGCCACCGCCAAGCCAAGGCTTTGGCCGAAGCGGGCGAAGAGGGCCTGAAGTACGTGCCCGCGCTGCTGCGTGGCGCCGTCCGCAAGGCGGTGGGCCTGTGACCACCGAAAACTTCGCTTCGCAGGCGGAGATCCTCAAACTCGCGCGTGTCCTCGGGACCACCCCCGAGCGACTCGCCTACCTGGAAAACGTGGACGCCGCCGAACTCCAGGCGTTCCGTGAGCAGGTCACGGACACGCTGTTCGACGCCAACCGCGCCGCCCTCGAGCGGATGGCGATGGCGAGCAAGCTCGTCCCCTCCCCGATTCTGGCGAAGATCGCCGAGAAGGTCTTCGGCCCGCTTCTGTGCGCCCGGATCGCCGGGCTGGTGGACGTCTCCCGGGGCGTCGACGTCGCGAAACGGCTGCAACCGCGGTTCCTGGCCGATGTCGCGGCCGAACTGGACCCGCGCCGGGCGAGCGCGATCATCACCCGGATCCCGCTCGACACCGTCGTCGCGGTCGCCGGGGAACTGGTGCGCCGCGAGGACTGGATCACCGTCGGCCGGTTCGTCGGCCACCTGCCCGACCCGACGGTGCGGAAGGCCCTCGCCGTCATCGGCGACGAAGCGCTGATCCGGATCGCGTTCGTCCTCGACGACAAGGGCCGGATCGACCACGTCCTCGGCCTGCTGTCCGAGGAGCGGTTCCGGGGCCTCCTGCGGGTCGCGGCCGCCGCCGAGGACCTGTGGCCGCCGCTGCTCGACCTCCTCACCCACTTGAGCGAGAAGCGGATCGAGCAGTGGTCGCATCTGCTCGGCGAACTCCCGCCCGCACTGCGTGAGCGCGTCGAAGAGACCCTCGGCCAAGCCTCCTGATCCCGCCGGGGGAGCAAGGGACCTTTGCTATCGTTTTGAGCCGAAACCCCTGGTCAGAAGCTCCCCGCGCCGCCACACACCGGCCGTCAGCGGCACCCCGGGACGATACGCGAGGTGCGTCACCGAAGGCGCTTCGAGCACCTGAAGGTCCGCCCGCGCGCCAGCCCGGATCACGCCGACGTCGTCCCTGCGCAGAGCACGAGCGCCGCCCGCCGTCGCCGACCAGACGGCCTCATCGACGGTCATCTGCATCTGCAGCACCGCGGTCGTGACGCAGAACGCCATCGACGTCGTGTACGAGCTGCCCGGGTTCGCGTTGCTGGCCAGAGCGACCGTCGCACCCGCGTCCAAGAGCCGCCGCGCGGGAGCCAGCGGCTGCCGGGTCGACAGGTCGCACGCCGGCAACAGGGTCGCGACGGTGTCCGAAGCGGCGAGAGCCTCCACGTCCGCTTCGCTCAGGTACGTGCAGTGGTCGACACTCGCCGCCCCCAACTCGACGGCGAGCCGCACCCCGGGCCCCTCCCCCAACTGGTTCCCGTGCACCCGCAGCCCCAGGCCACGTTCCCGCGCCGCCTTCAGCACCCGCCCGGACTGCGCCTCGTCGAACGCGCCGGTCTCGCAGAACACGTCCGCCCACCGCACGAGCGGCGCCACGGCGTCGAGCATGTCACCGCACACCAGGTCCACATAGGACTCCGCGTCGGCACCAGGCGGCACCAGATGCGCGCCGAGGAAGGTGACCTCGTCGGCCACCCCTGCGGCGATCCGCGCCGAGCGCACCTCGTCTTCGACGTTGAGCCCGTACCCGGTCTTGGTCTCCAGACAGGTGGTTCCCTGCTTCGCCGCTTCGTCGACGTGCCGCCGCAGGTTCGCCGTCAGCTGCTCGTCGGAAGCCGACCGCGTCGCCTCGACGGTGACCGCGATGCCCCCGGCGCTGTACGCCTTCCCGGCCATCCGTGCCTCGAACTCGGCCGTCCGGTCCCCGGCGAAGACGAGGTGCGTATGGCTGTCCACCCAGCCGGGCAGCACCGCGCGGCCCTCGACGTCGATCCGCTCGTCCGCGTCGGGCACGTCCGCCGCCGCGCCCGCCCAGGCGATCTCCTCGCCCTCGATGACGACGGCGGCGTCGCGGAGCTTGCCCAGTTCGGGGTCGTTCGTGGTGAGTTCGCCGATTCCCGTGATCAGGACTGCCACAATGCCTCGATCTCCTTGGCCAGGACCGTTTCCGGCCGGTCGATCAGCTGATGCACGCCCTCGCGGACGATCTCACGCCCGGCGACGACCACGTCCCGGACGTCCGCCCCGGAAGCGGCGAAGACCACCCCGGACGGCTCGATCCCCGCGGTCCGCACCGACCCGAGCCCGACCGTGACCAGGTCCGCACCCGCACCCGGGGCCAGCCTGCCCACCTCGTCCCAGCCGATCGCGCCGTGATCGGTCGCCGCCGCGAGCAGCTCCTCCGCGGTGAACCTGCCGCGCTGCTCGCTGGCGAGCCGTTCGTTCAGTTCCAGCGCCCTGGTCTCCTCGAACGCGTCGACGACCGCGTTGCTGTCGCTGCCGAGCGACAGCCGCACCCCCGCGTCCAGCAACGTCCGCGCCGGACCGATGCCGTCGCCGAGATCCCGCTCGGTCGTCGGGCAGAAACACGCGCGGCTCCCCGCCTCGCCGAGCCACTTGATGTCGCCCGGTGTCAGATGTGTCGCGTGCACCGCGGTGAGGCGCTCGGTGAGCACTCCGTTGTCCCAGAGCAGTCCCGTCGGAGTCCAGTGATAGGCCGCCATGCACTGCTCGTTCTCGGCGCGCTGCTCGGAAAGATGAATGTGCAGCGGACGATCCTCCGGTGTCCCGCTGTCCACTTCGGACAGTTGGTCTTCGGGAACGGCGCGCACCGAATGGATCGCGCCACCCACCCGGAACGTCGCGTCCTCCCGCAATTCGCTGGCTCGTTGCGCCCACTTCGTGGCCGTCCCATCGGAGAACCGCTGCTGGACTTCGTCAGGTTCGACGCCGATGCCGCCCGCGAGGTAGCACGTGTCGAGCAACGTCAGCCGGATCCCGGCGTCCGCGGCGGCCTGCCGCAACGCCACGCCCATCGCGTTCGGCCGGGCGTAAGGCTTTCCGCCCGGCGCGTGGTGCAGGTAATGGAACTCGCCGACACTCGTGTACCCGGCCAGCACCATCTCCGCGTAGACCCCGCGGGCCAGGCGGTAATACGAGTCCGGATCCAGCCGGGACGCGAGCGAGTACATCCGCTCGCGCCACGTCCAGAAGGTCCCGCGGTCGTGATGCGTCCGGCCGCGCAGCGCACGATGGAACGCGTGCGAATGCCCGTTCGCGAACCCCGGCAGCGTCAGTCCACTCAGGACGGATCCGGCGCGGGGCGCGTTCGCCGTCACGGACGTGATCGTTCCGCCGTCGACCTCGATCCGGACGGCATCGGCGATCCCGTCCGGCAGCCAGGCCCGTTCGCACCAATATGTCGTCATGTCGACAGTTTCTCCAGGACTTCCGCGAGGGCACGGGCGCCGTGGTCGACGTCCTCCGCCTCCGAGAACTCCTCCGGGGAATGACTGATACCGGTGGGGTTACGCACGTACAGCATCCCGGACGGGACGAACCCGGCGAGGATCGCCGCGTCGTGCCCGGCGCCGGTCGGCAGCTCCGGCGGCCCGCCCAGCCAGGTGCCCAGATCGCGGCGCAGCGCGTCGTCGAAGACCACGTCGTCAGAGTACGACTCCCTGGTCACCTCGACCCGGCAGCCTTCCTGACCCGCGGCTTCCTCGGCCAGCTTGGCGATCTCCGCGACGAGCGCGGGAGTTTCGGCACCCGGCACCCGCGCGTCCAGCCACAGGTCCACAGTGGACGCGATGACGTTGGTCCCGCCTGGCACCGGCACGAGCCTGCCGACCGTTGCCCTCGCGTCGGCGGTCGCCTTCGCCAGTTTCCGCACGGCGAGCACGGTCTCCGCCGCCGGGATCATCGGATCACGCCGATCACCGATCAGCGTCGCACCGGCGTGGTTTCCCTGTCCGTGAAAGGAGAATCGCCATCGTCCGTGCGCGATCACCGTGTTGCCGACGGCGACCGGCGAGCCGAGGTCGATCAGCCCGCGCCCCTGCTCGACGTGCAGTTCGAGGAACCGCCCGATCAGGCCGAGCCGCTCGGGATCACGGCCGACCCGCTCGGGGTCGAGACCGGATTTCGCCGCCGCTTCGGCGAACGTGACGCCGTCTGGGTCCCGCAGGCCACGCGCCTTGTCCGCGTCGATGGTGCCGGTCAGCAGCCGCGAACCGAGGCACGGCACACCGAAACGGCCACCCTCCTCCTCGGCGAAGACCACGACGGCGAACGGCTTGGCGGGACGGAAACCCTTGGCCTGCAAGATCTCCACCGCGTCGAGCGCGCTCGCGACGCCGAGCGGGCCGTCGAAGGCGCCGCCGCCGGGAACCGAATCGAGGTGGCTCCCGGTGACGACGGCGTCCGGACCGGGGGTACCCCACCAGGCCCAGATGTTGCCGTTGCGATCGGTCTCGACGCCGAGTCCGAGCCGTCCCGCACGCTCGACGAACCACGCGCGCAGTTCGGTTTCGGCGGCGTCGAAGGCATGGCGCGAGTAGCCGCCCCGCTTCGGATCGCGGCCGACGTCCGCGATCTCCTCCAGCAGCGAGGACGCGGTCACTCGGCGTCCCGCATCGGCACCCGCACACCGCGCTCGTCGGCGACGTCGGCCGCGCGGTCATAGCCGGCATCGACGTGCCGGATGACGCCCATGCCGGGGTCGTTGGTGAGCACGCGTTCGAGTTTCTGTGCCGCCAGCAGGGTTCCGTCCGCCACGCTGACCTGGCCGGCGTGGATGGAGCGGCCCATGCCGACGCCGCCGCCGTGGTGGATCGACACCCAGCTGGCGCCTGACGACGTGTTGACCAGCGCGTTCAGCAGCGGCCAGTCGGCGATCGCGTCGGAACCGTCGGCCATGCCCTCGGTCTCGCGATACGGCGACGCGACACTGCCCGAGTCGAGGTGGTCGCGGCCGATGACGACCGGCGCCTTCAGTTCGCCGCTGGCCACCATCTCGTTGAACCGCAGACCCGCGAGGTGCCGCTCGCCGTAGCCGAGCCAGCAGATCCGCGCCGGAAGTCCTTGGAAGGCGACGCGTTCGCCCGCCAGCTTGATCCACCGGGCCAGCGATTCGTTCTCCGGGAACAGTTCCAGCATCGCGCGGTCGGTCGCCGCGATGTCCTCCGGGTCACCGGACAACGCCGCCCAGCGGAACGGGCCGTTGCCTTCGCAGAAAAGCGGGCGGATGTAGGCGGGCACGAACCCGGGGAAGTCGAAAGCGCGTTCGCAGCCGCCGAGCTTCGCCTCACCGCGCAGGGAGTTGCCGTAGTCGAAGACCTCGGCGCCCTTGTCGAGGAAGCCGAGCATCGCGTCGACGTGCTCCGCCATCGATTCGCGGGCGCGTTCGGTGAACTCGTCGGGCTTCTTGTCCGCGTAGTCCTGCCACTCGTCGACGGCGACGCCCTTGGGCAGGTAGGAAAGCGGGTCGTGCGCGGATGTCTGGTCGGTGACGATGTCGACCTCGACACCGCGGCGCAGCAGTTCGGGCAGCACCTCGGCGGCGTTGCCGACCACACCGACCGACAGCGCGCGCTTCTCCTTCTTCGCGGCCTCCACCCGGCGGATGGCGTCATCGAGGTCGTCGGCGACCTCGTCGAGGTAGCGGGTCTCGACGCGGCGGTGGGCGCGCTGCGGGTCGCATTCGATGACGAGCGCGACGCCGTCGTTCATCGTGACGGCCAGCGGCTGCGCGCCACCCATGCCGCCGAGGCCGGCGGTGACGGTGAGCGTGCCCTTGAGGCTGCCGCCGAACCGCTTCTTCGCGACAGCGGCGAAGGTTTCGTACGTGCCCTGGAGGATTCCTTGCGTACCGATGTAGATCCAGGAACCCGCGGTCATCTGGCCGTACATGGTCAGGCCCTGCGCCTCCAGGCGGCGGAATTCCGGCCATGTCGCCCAGTCGCCGACGAGGTTGGAGTTCGCGATGAGCACCCGCGGCGCCCATTCGTGCGTGCGGAACACGCCGACCGGCTTGCCGGACTGGACGAGCAGGGTCTCGTCACTGTCCAAAGTGGTCAGTTCGCGGGTGATCGCGTCGAAGCTGGCCCAGTTGCGGGCGGCCTTGCCGGTGCCGCCGTAGACGACCAGGTCCTCGGGCCGCTCGGCGACCTCGGGGTCGAGGTTGTTGTGGAACATCCGCAGCGCGGCTTCGGTCTGCCAGTTCTTCGCGGTGAGCGTGGTGCCTCGGGCGGCACGGACCGTGCGGGTCATGGGCTCAGACCTCCAGTTGGGCCGCGGCGAGGACGGCACCCGACGCGACGAGTTCTTCGGCGGCGGCGATCTCCGGCGCCAGATGACGGTCGGGGCCCGGGCCCTCGACCTTGGTACGGACGAGATCCCGGACCCGGCCGGTGACCGGCGACGGGACCAGGGGCGCGCGCATGTCGAGCGCCCGCGCGGCGGTGAGCAGTTCGATGGCGAGGACGGTGTTGAGCCCCTCGACGGCCTTGCGCAGCTTGCGCGCGGCGGACCAGCCCATGGAGACGTGGTCCTCCTGCATGGCGCTGCTCGGGATCGAATCGACCGACGCCGGAACCGCGAGACGCTTGAGTTCGCTGACCACGGCCGCCTGCGTGTACTGGGCGATCATGTGGCCGGAGTCGACGCCGGGGTCGAACGCGAGGAACGGCGGCAACCCGTGCGAACGGGCCTTGTCGAGCATGCGATCGGTACGACGCTCGGCGATGCTGGCGACGTCCGCGAGCGGGATGGCGAGGAAGTCGAGCACGTAGGCGACCGGCGCGCCGTGGAAGTTGCCGTTCGACTCGACTCGACCATCGGAGAGGACGACCGGGTTGTCGACCGCGGAGTGAAGCTCACGCTCGGCGACGAGTTCGGCGTGCGTGAGACTGTCGCGTGCGCCTCCGTGCACCTGGGGCGCGCAGCGGAGCGAGTAGGCGTCCTGGACGCGATTGCAGTCGGGGCCGCGGTGGCTCTCGACGATCTTCGAGTCCTGAAGCGCCGTCCACATGCGCAGAGCACTCCGGGCCTGTCCCGGGTGCGGACGCAGGGCCTGGAGGTCGGCGGCGAAGGCGCGATCGGTGCCGAGGAGCGCTTCGACGCTCATCGCCGCGGTGATGTCGGCGGTGTCGAGAAGCTTGCGCAGATCGGCGGCGGCCAGCAGGAGCATGCCGAGCATGCCGTCGGTCCCGTTCGTGAGGGCGAGCCCCTCCTTCTCCGCGAGAACGACCGGCTCGATCCCAGCGTGCTTCAGCGCTACGCCGGCCGGGACGACTTCGCCGTTGTACTCGACTTCGCCCTCCCCCATCAGCGCGAGCGCGACAGCGGCCAGGGGCGCGAGGTCGCCGGAGCAGCCGAGAGAGCCGTACTCGTGGACGAGCGGGGTGATCCCGGCGTTGAGAAGGGCCGCAAGCGCTTGCGCGGTCTGCGGGCGGATGCCGGTGTACCCGCTGGCGAGCGTACGGAGACGCAGCAACATCAGCGCGCGCACGACCTCGGTCTCGACGACCGGACCGGCGCCTGCCGCGTGCGAGCGGATCAGCGACCGCTGCAGCGCCGTGCGGCTCTCGAGCGGGATGTGCCTGGTGGCGAGGGCCCCGAAGCCCGTCGAAACGCCGTACGTCGGCTTCTCGGCGTGGGCGAGGTTGTCGATGTGCTGACGCGTCGCGGCGAGGTTCTTCTCGGCCGCTTCGCTGACCGCGACGGGCGAGTGGTCACGGGCGACCGCGACGACCTGTTCGGGCCGAAGCGGTTCGGACCCCAGAAGTACGGTTTCCGGCATAGCCCCATTGGACAACGCCATGCCCGCTGGTGGGCGGCCCCAACCGGTGGTTGTGTCTGGTATCCAAGACACAGCGGAAGAGAGCAGGGGACCTTTGCTATCGCGCCCACGCCGGGACGGGGGTGTGTGGAAATAGGGACGTTGAGTGTCCCTATTTCCACACACCCCCCACGCTGCGTAGCGATGGTTGCTGACCGTGTGGATTTTGCTGCGTTAGATGAAGCTAAATCCACACAGCCCCGGCGCCCACCTGCGGAAAGAGAGCAAGGGACCTTTGCTATCGCTTCTCTCAACGTTGAGACAGGCGATAGCAAAGGTCCCTTGCTCCCTCGCTGAGCGAAACAGGAGGTCAGCATGGGTGAGAGCAGCGAAGTACCGGCCCTCCGGCGCGGCCTCGGCATCCTCCGCGCCCTCGCCGCGCGCCCGGGTCCGGTGTCCGCGGCCGCGATCGCGCGCGAACTCGGCCTTCCGCGCTCGACGACGTATCACTTGCTCGCCGAGCTGGAGGCTGCCGGTTTCGTGGCGCACTTACCCGCCGAGCGCCGGTACGGCCTCGGCATCGCCGCGTTCGAACTCGGCTCGGCCTACCTGCGGCACGACCCGCTGGAGCGGCTCGCCGTCCCGTTGCTGCGCAAACTCGCCGACCGGGTCGGGCACACCGCGCATCTCGGCGTGCTGCACGGCAACGAGTCGCTCTACCTGGTCAAAGAGCGCCCCACGCGCCCCGAAACCCTGGTCACGGAGGTCGGCGTCCGGCTGCCGGGGCAGCTCACGGCGTCCGGCAGGGCGATCCTGCGGCACCTGCCGTCGCCGCATGTCCGCGCGCTTTTCCCGGCCGCGTCGGCGTTCGTCCTGCGCACCGGCCGCGGCCCGCGGACCCTCGCTGAACTGCGCCGGACGTTGAACGCGGAGGGCAGGCTCGGCTGGGCGGTCGAAGACGGCCATGTCACCGAAGGATTCGCCTCGGTGGCCTGCCCGGTCTTCGACCACGGCGGCCGGCCGATGGCCGCGATCAGCGTGACCCTGCGCCATCTCTGCCCGGGGGCGGAGGGATGCGAGGAAACTTGGCCTGACCTCGCGGAAGAGGTCCGGCTGACCGCGGCCGAACTGACCACCCGGATCGGGGGTCAGGTGCGCTGAGCGTGCTTCTTCTGGACTCCTTCGAGGCCCAGCATCGCCAGCAGTTCGGCGCAGTCGAGGGCGTCCGAAGAGTGCCCGGCGACGGTCCTTGCGGCCCGGCCGTTCTGCACGGTGAGGCGGATTTCTTCTTCAGCCCGCACACCTGCCATCCGGCTCTGGTCTTCTGCGGGATCGGGACGACTGGAATGCCTAGCCCAGGTCATCTGCCACCTTCTTCCGGCCCTCCGGCGACACGGGGTCGGTTCGAAAGAGGGCCATGGTCGGACACACAGCATGACATCCCTCCCCGCGACAGTTCCCGGCGCGGGTGAATTGAGACGAAAACGATCTAGATTTTGCTACTCTCCGTGATCCAAAAAAGTCTCCAGCCGGGCGTTGAACGGCTCACCGGTGTCCGGCACCAAATGCGCCATTCCCGCCACGACATCGCGGCGCGCACCGGTCCGTTTCGCGATCTCGTCGGCGATGATTTCGTACTCCCGCCGATGATCGCCGGTCAGCACGAGCATCGGGAAATCCGCTGAGGCCAACACATCGAGCGGCAATTCCGCGTCTCCCGGCGGTCGCATCCCGAGCAAGGCCCTGGCACCGCGCCGCAACGTCTCCGGCACCGGATCCGGGATCGGCAACGGCACCCCGGCGAGTGGGAAGAAGACCTTGAAGACCTCCTGAGGGTCCTCCAGCGAGCCGGCGAGCAGCCGCCTCAGTTCGGCGTCCCACGCGTCGACTCCCTCGTCTCCTCTCACGACCCCGGTCGCGGGCGGTTCGACGACGGTGAGCGTCCGGACCATCTCGGGCCGTCGCGCGGCGGCGAGCATCGCGACGATCGCGCCGTAGGACAGCCCGACCAGATGCGCGGGCTCGTCGAGCAACTGTTCCGCGATCAATCCGGCGTCGACTTCGAAGTCCTGCACGCCGTCCGGCGACTTCCCGTGGCCGGGCCGGTCCGGCGCGAACAGTGTCCACCGCTCGGTCAACGGCCGCTGCGCCCGCCACGCCTCCCGTCCGCCCAGCAGCACGCCGTGGACGAGCACGACACGAGGTCCGGATCCCCACTGATGTACGTGAAGCCGCATACTCCGAGGATATCCGTCGATTCAGTCAACATGACGGGTCGTGCAGCATGCCAGAAGCGCCACAGGGTTCGCCTCAGCCCCGCATAGCCAGTCGTGTTACGAAACAAAAAGTATGATGGTCTGAGTTTTTTAGATCTCTGACCTGCGAAAACCCGGCAACATCTGGGGCAGCCATGTTCCCAGGCCACGTGATAGACTCTGCTCCGCAGACACACCTGTGTCTTCATGGCCCCCGGTCAACACCGGTAGGGCCATTTTTTGTTGCCAAGCCCTCGTGCTCCCACACGAGGGCTTTTTTCGTACTAGGAGAACAAATGCCTTTTCCAGAGAATGCCGTAACCCTCATCGCAGCTCTGACGATGTGGTCATGGTGTGCAACGACGTTGTACGCCATGCGGACCGTGCGCGTTCTCTCCGTGACGGCGATCAACAGGGCCAATCCTTGCGATCTCGCCGCCGTTCTAGGTGCTCTTCCTGGTGCAATCGGCGGATTGAGCCGTTTTCGGATGGTCATGAGAGGAGCCGCGTGAACGGGAGTGACCCGACTGCCAGAGCCGCCATCCACTCCGGTAATGGCGACGTCCTCGGGGCGGCTCTTGCCCAACTGGAGGGCAACGACGCGGACATCATCGTGCTCCGCGAAGCATTCGAGGTGCCGATGACCGTGATCATTCGTCTCTACAAGGCCACGAGACAGCAAGTACTTCCGGACTTCGACTATCTCGGCCACGTCCACGGCATCATGGCAGGCGCACGCCACCAGGTGAGAGACTTCCTGGCGCAGGAAGGCTTCACCGCCGATGACCTGGACTGGCACAACTCGGCTGCCGTCCGCGACATCGGGGCACGATACCGAGTTCATCATCTCGTGCCATGCCAGCATTGCGGCGATTCGAAGATACCGATGCTCAGCAGAACCGGACGACCACGTGAATACTGCTCGGATGCGTGCCGGCAGGCGGCCTACCGACGTCGACAGGCAAACCCGGCCGCTGCAGCCGCGTATCTGGACGACCCGGCCGCAGGGCTCCGGCCCTGCTTCGCCGGGTTCGAACGCAGTATCCCCGCCGATAGCCGTTTCAAACTCGTCGCGCTCGAGAAGTCCGGAGCCATCAGCATGGAGAGAATCACGATCAACGCAGCCAGCGACGCGAAGTTCGAGCATCACATCGAAGATCACCTCTGGTGGCGTCGATGGTCCCCCCAGAGCCCGTTCCTTCACGCTGCCCGTGCAGCACTCGCCCACCTGCGCTCCCGTGGCTTGAATCTGGATGAAGTGTTCTTACACGGGCAGGACATTCACAGCGAGATCACGCCGTACGCAGTGGGGTTCACCTGCCGCTACCTGCCTGCCATGCGTCGAGTCTTCGTAAGATTCGGCGGGACTGAATGGATCGAGTTCCCTCGCGTCTCCACGGGACCGACCCTGCCGTGCCTTCGGATCCGGGCCCTTGATCACGTGAAGTTGTCAACGTTCAAGCAGCACAGCTTGGACGCTATGTGACACCGGACGGCGAATGCTCTGTACGAGCGCTCGCCGTCCTCACACGACATTTGACAACGCCGCACTCAGTCGACTAAACGCGAGAAGCGGCCCCACCCCGAGGGGCAGGGCCGCTTCCGCTGACCAGTGGAGGTGCCGGGAATTGAACCCGGGTCCTCTGGCGTATCACCAGGGCTTCTCCGTGCGCAGTCCGCTATGTCTCTACTTGGCCCCTTCAGTCACGCGAACAAGCTGAAGTGACGAGCCCAGCCACTGTTTGTTTCCCAACCACACTCCGTAGCCGAGTGTGACGGTAAGCCTCCTAGCTGATGCCGGTGACCGGGTCGGAGGCGACCCCGGACCGACAGAGTTGCTCTACTGCTTAGGCAGCAAGAGCGAACTCGCGCTGGCTCTTAGGCTCGGCGCTTATTGGTTTGCGATGACGCTTACGGTGGTCTCTCGCCTGCACCGGCACGCTTCTCCTGATTCAACGTCCAAAGTCGAAACCGTTCACCCCCTTGTAGGGACCTGTCCATCATAACGCGGACGGCAACAGGGTTATTTCCGGCGGTGGGGCTAGCCCCACCTGGGAGATGCCCGCGGGCACCATGTCATCCGCCCCCTCCGGAGACGATCCTTGTCCCATCGATCCTGGAGAGGAGCACGACCATGAGTTCGCTAGCGGCCGAGCGGGAGCTGCGCAGGTCCGATCCGTCGTTCGGCGGCTCGCTGGTCTACCTGCTGATGAACCTGCCGATGGGCGTGCTGGCCTTCGCGCTCCTGATGGCGTTCGGCTGGCTGGGCATCGGCACGGCGATCGTCTGGATCGGGCTGCCCATCCTCGCGCTGGTGATCCTGTCGGTCCGCGGCGCGGCCCGGATGGAGCGCGCGAGGGTCTACGCGCTGCTGGACCGCTACATCGATCTCCCGTACCTCCCGCTGCCCGCCGCCGCCCAGTCGGTGCGCTGGAAGGCACGGCTGAAGGACGGCTCGACCTGGCGTGACCTGAGCTACTTCCTGCTGCTGTTCCCGGTCGGTATCATCGAGTTCGTGCTGGTCACGGTCTTCTGGTCGACCAGTCTCGGTCTCGCCGGCCTGCCGATCTACTACCGCTTCCTCCCGGGCGGCGAGTACCGCTTCCCCAGCTGGGACCTGCCGTGGTTCACCGTCGACTCGACGGTTTCGGCGCTGCCTTGGGCGGCTCTCGGAGTGCTGTGCATCGCCCTCTCGGTAGCGTTGACGAAAGCGCTGGCGGGGATGCACGCCCGGCTGGCGACGGCGCTGCTCGGGCCCACCCACGCCCAGCGCCGCCGCCTGGAGGATTCATGGGGCGAGGTTCCGACGATGGACGCGGTGCGCGGATGACGATCGACCAGCAGGTGAAGCACGTCGAGATCCCGCGGCCACGGCCGCTGAGATCGATCGTCTACATGTTCGTCAGCTTCCTGTTCCGGCTGCTCCAGTTCATTTTGATCATCGTCGGCCTGGCGGTCGGCATCGGGACGGCCGTGGTGTGGATCGGCTTCCCGATCCTCATGGCCACGACCAGCTTCATCCGCTGGTCCGGCGACCGCGAACGGGGCTGGGCGAGGAAGATGCTCGACACCCCGCTGGAGCCGATCGAGCGGCTTCCCGTCGAGGGACTTTCACTGGTCAAGCGCTGGCTGACCCGGTTGACCGATCCGACGACCTGGCGCGACCTCGCCTACCTGATGGTGGCGTTCCCGTTGGCCTGCGTGGAATTCCCGATCGCGATCGCGTCGATCGTGCTGCTGCCGATGGCGATCTGGGTGACCCCGTGGCTCGCCTGGCTGCACGGCAATCTGGCGTTCTCGCTGCTGGGCCCGAACCGCACTCAGCGGCTGGAGCAGAAGGCGGAGCACCTGCAGGCGTCGCGGGCCCGTGGTGTCGACGCCGCCGAGGCCGAACGGCGCCGCATCGAACGCGATCTGCACGACGGCGCGCAGCAGCGCCTGGTCGCCGTCGCGATGAGCCTTGGGCGTGCCAAGTCGAAGTTCGACCAGGATCCGGCCGCCGTGCGCGAACTGATCGACGAAGCCCACCTCGACGCGAAGCTCGCGGTGTCGGAACTGCGCGACCTCGCCCGGGGCATCTACCCGGCCGTACTCGGCGACCGCGGGCTCGACGCCGCGCTGTCCGCGCAGGCCGCCAAGTCGCCGATTCACGTCGACGTCGAGGTGGACGTCGAACCGCGGCCTCCCGCCGCGGTCGAGACGACGGCGTACTTCATCGTCGGCGAGACGCTGACGAACATCGCGAAGCATTCGGGTGCGACCGAAGCGGGCGTGAAGGTGTGGCGTACCGATTCGATGGTGATCGTCGAGATCACCGACAACGGGCACGGCGGTGCCGAGGTCCGGCCCGGCGGCGGTCTCGCCGGGCTCGCCGACCGGGCGGCCACGATCGACGGCGTGATCACCGTCGTCAGCCCGCCAGGTGGCCCGACGGTGATTCGGGCGGACCTGCCGTGTCAATGGTGACCCGCTCGTGAGTGAATAGGCGCTGCCATTCACTCACGACGCTGGGGGCAGCATGCGGGTTGTCATCGCCGAAGACGCGGTTCTGTTGCGCGAGGGGGTGATCCGCCTGCTCGCCGACGAGAACATCAAGACCGTCGCGGCCGTGGACAACGGCGACGACCTGCTGGACGCGGTCAAGGAGCACCGGCCGGATCTCGCGATCGTCGATGTACGGATGCCGCCCACCTTCACCGACGAGGGCCTGCGCGCGGCGCTGGGTGCCCGTGAAGCCATCCCCGGACTGCCCGTCCTGGTGCTTTCGCAGTACGTCGAAGAGAGCTACGCCGTCGAACTGCTCTCCGGCGGCGCCGGCGGCGTCGGCTACCTGCTCAAAGAGCGCGTCGCGGACGTCGGGGACTTCCTGGACGCGGTGAAGCGGGTCGCCGGTGGCGGTACGGCCATCGACCCGGACGTCATCGCGCAGCTGATGGCACGCGGCCGCAAGAACCCGCTCGACGCGCTCACCGCACGCGAATCCGAGGTGCTGGGGCTGATGGCGCAAGGCCTGTCGAACACCGCGATCGCGAACTCGCTCGTCGTCTCGCACGGCGCCGTCGAGAAGCACATCGGCAACATCTTCTCGAAGCTCGGCCTGGAGGCCAGTTCCGAAGAACACCGCCGGGTCCGCGCGGTCCTGACGTACTTGGGGCGCTGACCTGCGCGAAGAGAGCAAGGGACCTTTGCTATCGCCTCTCGACGACGCTGAAGTAGCTCTTGGTGGCGACGCCGTCACTCACCTAACATTGGCAGACTGTTGGTGAGCGACGAGCCGGACCGAGGAGGACCCATGACCGACAGGCCCTCCCACAGCGCGCGCTTCTTCGGTGGTCCGCTCGACGGGCGAGTCCAGGAACTCGGTGACACCGAGCCGATCGCGGGCACCGTCCTCAAGCACGTCCATCTCCACGACGGGCCGAAGATCGAGACCCGCTACGAACTCGGCCTCGCCGAGGACGACTGCTGGGAATTCCGGCTCTGCGCCGCCCCGGTCCCGGAGCCCGCACCGCGCCCGGAGCCCGAACCCGACGGCGTGGGGTAGGGAAAACTCCACCTTCGAAGGGCGAAAACAGGAAGACGGATACGGCGGCCCGCACCGCTGTGTCCGAAGGCCCGAAATACCAGGCTTCTTGGCATGCACACGAGCCAGAAGCGGGGCCGGGACCGGTTCCTCGACATCGTCCGAGCGGTCGCGATCCTCGCGGTCGTCGTTCAGCACTGGGGCATGCCGGTGCTTTCCTACTCCGACGGCCACCTCTCCACCGGCAACGCCCTCGCGACGCCCGGCTGGTGGGTCATCACGTGGGCCTCGCAAGTGATGCCGCTGGTCTTCTTCGCCGGTGGCGCGGCGAACCTGATCTCGCTCAACCGCGCGGAGAGTTCCCGGTCCTGGCTCGCGGCCCGGCTCAAGCGGCTGATGCTCCCGGTACTGCCGCTCGTGGCCGTCTGGCTCTTCGTCCCGGACATCCTGCGCGGTATGGGCATCCCGGATCAGCCGCTGCAGGTCGGCGGCGCGATCGCCGCGCAGCTGCTGTGGTTCCTGGCCGTCTACGTGCTCACCGTGTTGCTCACCCCGCTCATGGCCGCGGCACATCGCCGCTGGGGCCTGAAGGTCCCGCTCGTGATGCTCGCCGCCGCCGTCCTCGTCGACGTCGCCCGTTTCAACGACCTCGGCCTGATCGGTTTCGCGAACGCGATCTTCGTCTGGGTCGCCGTGCACCAGCTCGGTTTCCACTACACACAGGGCCGTCTCGGCTCCCTCGGCCGCAACTCCGCACTGGGCATGTCCGCCGCAGGCTTCGGCGTCACCGCGCTGATGGTCGCCTTCGGTCCCTACCCGGCCAGCATGATCGGCATGCCGGGCGCGCCGGTGTCGAACATGAGCCCGCCGACCGCGCTGCTGGCCTTCCTCGCGATCGGCCAGATCGGTCTGCTGCTGGCCTTCAAGCCGCGGCTGAACGCCTTGGCCGCGCGTCCGAACCTCGAAGCCGCGCTGAAGTGGATCGGCCCGCGGTTCATGACCGTCTACCTGTGGCACATGCCGGCGCTGATCGTCGTCTCCGGGGTCGCGGTCTACGGCCTGGGGTACTCGACTCCCGAACCTGGTTCGGTGCTGTGGCTGACGATGCTCCCGGCTTGGCTCGGCGCCTGCGGGCTGGTGCTTCTCGGTCTCCTGCGGCTCTTCGCCCGCTTCGAGACGCAGGACCCCGGCCCCGCGTCGACCGCTCGCACGCCTCAGCTCGTCCTGGCCGGGCTGGCGATCTCCGGCGGCCTGCTCGGGCTGGCCGCGCACGGTTTCGCCCCGCTGAGCGACGGTCTCACGCAGGGCGCGGTGCCGTGGGTGGCGCTGGCGATGGGTGGTTTCTCCTTGGCAGGCAAGGAGATCCAGGTCGCCGCCCTGGGGACACGACTGCTCGGCCGCGCCGTCTCGGTCACCGAGCTGGCGCAGCTCAAACGCTGAGCAGCTTCGCGGGGGTGTCGTGCAGCACCGCCCGGAGGAACGGCTCACCCAGGCGATCGTCGGCCGCCCAGCCGGCGATCGCCTGCAGCTGGGTGGCGTAGGAGTACGGGATGTTGGGGAAGTCGGTACCGAGCACGACGCGATCGGGGAACTCCGCCAGCAGGTCCGCCCAGTCCGGCGGGAGCGGATTGCCGGGCTGGGTGAACTCCACCCCGACCATCGTGGTGTCGAGGTACACCCGCGGATACTTCCGCGCCAGCTCGAACGCGAAGTCGATCTCCGGCATGCCGGCGTGCGCGAGCACCAGCGTCAGTCCGGGATGCCGGACCAGGATCTCCTCGAAGAGCCGCAGTCCGGTGTAGGCGCCCCGCAGCGGTCCGTGTCCACAGTGGACGACCACCGGGACGCCCGCGTCCGCCAGCGCGCCCCAGACGCCGTCCAGCAGCTCGTCACGGGGATCGTAGGCGCCGACCTGGACATGCGCCTTGAAACAGCGGGCACCCGCGCGCAGGGCACCGTCCACAACGGACAGGGCCGACGGCTCGGGATAGAACGTCCCCGTCGGCACGGCGTCCGGGACCCGCTCGGCGAACTCCAGCGCCCAGGACGTCAGCCATTCGGCCATCCCGGGTTTGTGCGGATAGACCAGCGGCGCGAACTTGCGCACGCCGAACGAACGCAGGGTTTCGACCCGTTCTTCTTCGGAGGTGCGGTAGTGCACCGGCCAGGCCATGCCGTAGTGCTCCTCGGCCTGGTCGAAGTAGGCCCACACCTTGTCCATGACCGGTTTCGGCAGGAAGTGCAGGTGAAGGTCCACGAGCCCGTCGATGCCCAGCGCCGAGATCCAATCCGGGATTTCGGCGTCCGAGGCGGGCCCGTGGATCAATCGGTGTACCGGCCCTTCAGCGCCCGGCCCATGGCCCGGCTGATGGTGCGGTCCGCGTCCCGTTTGGCGATGTCCTGACGCTTGTCGTAGGACTTCTTGCCCTTCGCGAGCGCGATCTCGACCTTGACCTTGCCGTCCTTGAAGTACATCGACAGCGGGACCAGCGAGAGGCCGCTCTCCTTGGTCTTGCCGATGAGCTTCTCGATCTCCTGCCGGTGCAGCAGCAGTTTCCGGGTGCGCCGTGGCGTGTGGTTCGTCCAGGTGCCCTGCACGTACTCCGGGATGTGCACGTTGCGCAGCCAGACTTCGCCGTCGTCCACCGTGGCGAACGCGTCGGCCAGTGATGCCCGTCCCTCACGCAGGCTCTTCACCTCGGTACCTACGAGCACGAGACCGGCTTCGTAGGTGTCGAGGATGGAGTAATCGTGCCGAGCCTTGCGGTTCGACACGATCACCTTGTGTCCACGTTCCTTGGGCATAGTGGCGACTCTACGTGAGTTTCTGTGTTCGAGCAGGTGGTTATCGGGCGGGCTAGTGGCGCACGTACAGGCGCAGTGTCACGTATCCGGTGATCGCCGAAATGATGACCGAGACGGCGAGCAGGATCGGCGCCACCGGGAACAGCAATTCGAGCATGCTGATCGCCGGGAACACGTCTCCCGTGAGCACCAGGTCGAGCAAGAACACCTTGGTGAGGATCAGGAAGACGATACCGATGAGCGCACCGACAAGGCCGGCGACCACCGCCTCCAGGAGGAACGGCAGCTGCGTGTACCAGCGGGTGGCGCCGACGAGCCGCATGATGCCGACCTCGGTGCGCCGGGTGAACGCCGACACCTGGATCGTGTTGGCGATCAGCAACAGCGCGGCCAGCGCCATGATGACCGCGGCGCCGAAGGCGAGGTTCCGGACGGCGTTGAGCGCGTTGAACACACGGTCCAGCGCCTTCTGCTGGTCGTCGACCTTGCTGACGCCCGGTTTGCCGGTGTACTCCTGGATGATCGCCTGGCTGCGTTCGGGGTTCTTCAGCTTGACGTGCAGCGACGCGGGCAGCGCGTCCGGGCCGGTGAGCGCGAGCAGTTCCGGCTGGCTCTCGAACATCTTCTTGAACCGTTCGAAGGCCTGCGCACGGTTTTCGTACACGACCGACTCGACGCCGTCGTTGCCCTGGAGACTCTGGCGCAGCGACTGGCAGGCCGACTGCGAGCAGTTCGGGTCACCCGCGCTGATGTCGTTGACCAGATAGACCGAAACCTCGACGTCGGAGAGGAAGTTGGCCTTCATCTTGTCGATCGTGCCGACGGCCAGCAGGCCGATGCCGAGCATGGCGAGGGAGACCGCGGTGGTGAGGATCATCGCGATGGTCATCGTGACGTTCCGGCGCAAGCCGGTGACTACCTCGCTGAAGACGAAACTGGCGCGCATCGGGGTTGATGTCCCTTGGAAGTCGTGGGTAACGGAGGAGGGCGGGGCCGGTCAGCGGCCGATGCCGTAGACGCCTCGGGCGTCGTCACGGATGACCTTGCCGAGCTGGAGTTCGACGACCCTTCGCCGCATCGAGTCCACGATCGAATGGTCGTGGGTGGCCATCAGCACCGTCGTGCCGGTGCGGTTGATCCGCTCCAGCAGCAACATGATGTCCTGGCTGGTGTCGGGGTCCAGGTTCCCGGTCGGTTCGTCGGCGAGCAGCACGAGCGGGCGGTTCACGAACGCGCGCGCGATCGCGACGCGCTGCTGCTCACCACCGGAGAGTTCGTTGGGCAGGCGGTCGGCCTTGCCGTCGAGGCCGACGAGTTCGAGCACCTCGGGCACGACCTTGCGGATCGTCGGGCGCGGCTTGCCGATCACTTCGAGCGCGAAGGCGACGTTCTCGGCGACGGTCTTGTTCGACAGCAGGCGGAAGTCCTGGAAAACGCAGCCGATGGTCTGCCGCAGGCGCGGCACCCGGCGGCGGGCGAGCTTGGCGACGTCGAAGTTGGAGACCATCACGCGACCCTTGCTCGGCACCTCTTCGCGCAGCAGGAGGCGCAGGAAGGTCGACTTGCCGGATCCCGAGGGACCGATCAGGAAGACGAACTCACCTTTGTCGATCTCGACCGACACCCTTTCGAGGGCGGGACGGGTCGAGGTCTTGTAGACCTTGGAAACCTCTTCGAGCCGGATCACGGTTCGGCATACTACCCATGCCGCTCGTTAAGCCCGGGTAGCCCGGTCCCGGCGGCCAAGCGAGCAAGGGACCTTTGCTATCACTCTCTCCCGGAAAGTGATAGCAAAGGTCCCTTGCTCTCTCACGCAGGGTTGTTACGCGGCTCCGGACTGCTTGCGCCAGCGGATGCCGGCCTCCAGGAAGCCGTCGATCTCACCGTCGAGCACCGACGACGGGTTGCCGACCTCGAACTCGGTCCGCAGGTCCTTGACCATCTGGTACGGGTGCAGCACGTAGGAGCGCATCTGGTTGCCCCAGCTCGAGCCGCCGTCCTTGAGCGCGTCCATCTCAGCGCGCTCCTCCTCCTTCTTCCGCAGCAACAGCCGCGCCTGGAGGACCTTCATCGCCGCCGCCTTGTTCTGCAGCTGCGACTTCTCGTTCTGGCACGACACGACCACGCCGGTCGGGATGTGCGTGATGCGCACCGCCGAGTCGGTCGTGTTGACGCTCTGGCCACCCGGGCCGGACGAGCGGTACACGTCGACGCGGATGTCCTTCTCGGGGATGTCGACGTGATCGACCTCCTCGACCTCGGGCATCACCTCGACGTGCGCGAAGGAGGTCTGGCGACGGCTCTGGTTGTCGAACGGCGAGATGCGCACCAGCCGGTGCGTGCCCTGTTCGACCGAGAGCGTGCCGTAGACGTAGGGGGCCGTCACCTTGAACGTGGCCGACTTGATCCCCGCCTCTTCGGCGTAGGAGATGTCGTAGACGTCCGTCGGGTAGTTGTGCCGCTCCGCCCAGCGCAGGTACATCCGGAGCAGCATCTCGGCCCAGTCGGCCGCGTCCACGCCACCCGCCTCGGACCGGATGGTGACCACGGCGTTGCGCGGGTCGTATTCACCCGACAGGAGGGTGCGGACCTCGAGCCCGTCGATGTCCTTGGTGAGCGCCGTGAGCTCGGACTCGGACTCGGCCACACTGGCGGAGTCGCCCTCGGCCTCGGCCAGTTCATAGAGGACGCCCAGATCGTCGAGCCGCTGACGCAGCTCGGAAATGCGGCGCAGCTCACTCTGCCGGTGGGACAGCTGGCTGGTGACCTTCTGCGCCGCTTCGGGGTCGTCCCAGAGGTTCGGGCTGGAGGCCTGTTCCTCCAGCTCGGCCACCTGGGCACGCAGCGCGTCCAGGTCCATCACCGACTCGATCTGCGTCAGCTTGCCGGTCAGGTCCTTCAGGGCCGCATCGAACTCATCACTCACGTCGGACAAGGTTACGGCAAAACCCACGACCGGTTGCGGGGAACCGGTCGTGGGCACCTGTCCGGGTCAGGACTGGGGGATGGAATCCAGCAGTTTCAGTGCCGCTTTGGCCTGCGCCTGGGCGAACTCGGCGACGGCCTTGGCGTACGGACCGTCGGCCGCCTTGGTGGCGACCTTCGCCTCGTCGAGCTGCTGCGTGTAGTTGGCCCGCGCCGACTCGAGCAGGCTCGCGCGCTGCTTCGCCGTCAGCGAACCGGCGTGCACGAGACGCAGGATCAGCGGGCTGCGGAGGTGGTCAGGACCGGCTTCGGAGGACAGCCACGTCTTGAACGCCTTCTTGCCCGCCGCGGTGATGAGGTACTGCTGGCTCGACCGCGGGCCCTGCTTGCCGAGGCGGACGAGGCCCTCCTTCGACAAGGCGGGGAGCTCCCGGTACACCTGGCTGCGGGTCACGCTGAAGAAGGCGCCGAAACGCTCACCCGCCCCCGCGACCAGTTGCCCGCCCGTGGCGGGACCGTCGTGGAGAAGACCGAGCAGTGCGGCGGCTGTTGCATTCAATTCGGACACGTCATCTACGGTCCCACTTTTCGGAACCTGTGTCCACTGTGGTCAGCACATCTGTCCATTGTGGCTAGTGATATGCGCTCATTCGGCCCAACGCGCTACGCCTGTCCACAATGGACCGGACACGCTGCGCAACCGGCCTCCGCCACGGACAGCGGTACGCGTCCCCCGCCCCGACCAACGACAGCGAGTGATCGACCCGGAGGGCGCACGCGCCGCGGAACCGGGAATAGAAGAAGCGCGTGCCTGCGATTTCCGCAGACACGCGCTTCGTTTTCTCTGTAGCGGGGACAGGATTTGAACCTGCGACCTCTGGGTTATGAGCCCAGCGAGCTACCGAGCTGCTCCACCCCGCGTCGTTGTGTTAATAGATTACATGGGCCCGGAAGCGGGTTTCAGGCGGGTACCCTTAACTTCCCGGAAGGCGTTTGACCTGGCTTTATGACACAACTTTGTCATCCAGCCAAGCGAAGACGCCGTTGAGCACCATGGTCAGCCCGTCGCCGAACCTGCCCTCGACATCCTCGTCGAAGACCCACGCCGTGGACACGAGGTCGTAACGCGGGTCCCGTTCACCCGGAACCGGATAGACGGCCTGCTCTTCGATGGTGAAACCGACGACGTAGCTGTAGACGGTGAACAGCGCCCGGCCGGCCAGGTACGGTTCGAGCCCGGCGTCGACGCGCCCCTGAAACGGATTGTCACCGAGCAGGCTGTCGTCGGTCAGGAAAGTCCCGGAGAAGACCTTCGCCCCGTCACGGTAAGCAAGCATCATCCGGCGCAGCGCCCGTGAGGCCCACTCAAGACTCTCCCGTTCCCCCATACCTTCCGGCACCCGGCCCGGCATCGCGTCCGCGTACATCCGAGTGGCCATCTCGTCGAGCAGCTCCTGCTTGTTCTTCATGTGCCAGTACAGCGCGGGCGCCTTGACGCCGAGTTCCTGCGCGATCAGGCGGAGCGTCAGCCCATTGAGCCCGACCTCGTTGAGCAGCCGAAGTCCGGCTCGGGCGATGTCCTGCCTGGTCAGACCCACTTCGAACCTTCTTCCCGCGATACGACCTTGACAATTTAACGATGTTAAGGGCACGCTGGGCGCAGGTCAATTTAACGTCGTTAAGGAGTGGTATGAACAACCTGGGGACGGACGTGGTCGTGGCCGGAGCGGGACCGACCGGGCTGATGCTCGCGCACGAGCTCGCCCTCGCCGGCGTCGATGTCGTGGTACTGGAACGGCTTCCCGTGCGCACCGGACTGTCGAAGGCGCTGAACTTCCAGCCGCGCACCGCGGAAATGCTGGAGCTGCGCGGACTTCTGGACGGCGCCGAGGAGCGTTCGTTCGCGACGGTGCAGGATGGACATTTCGCGATGATCCCCGTCGATTACCACGGTTGGGACACTCGATTCCCGTTCCAGCTGGGGATTCCGCAGGCGAGCGTCGAGGCGTACTTGGAGGAACGGCTTGCCGCACAAGGAACCAAGGTGCTGCGCGGCAGCGAAGTAATCGATTTCGTACAGGATAAGGACTCTGTGTCTGTTCGGTACCGAACAGACGGTGGCGAAGCGCAGTTGAACGCGAAGTTCCTCGTCGGCTGCGACGGCGCACGAAGCGTTGTACGCAAAGAACTCGGCGTCGACTTTCCCGGTGTGGACGGTGAAGGTTTCGGCGTGGTCGCGGACGTCCTGTTCGACAAAGTGCCTGACGGTGCGCAAAAGCAGTGGCGAACGATGCGCAACATCGGTGAGCCGACCGGTGAAACCACGTTCAAGGGTCTGATTCCGTTGGGGGAACCGGGTCTCTACCGCTTCATCTACGGCGACAGGGCCTCCCGGCCTGCGGACATGCGGTCCGCCGTGTCCCACGACGAAGTGCGGCAAGCGGCGCTCGACTCGTACGGCGACTCCGCGACGGTGTCGGAAATCCGGTGGGCGTCGCGGTTCTCCGACGCCGCGCGGCAGGCAGAGCACTACCGCGTCGGCCGGGTCCTGCTGGCGGGCGATGCCGCACACATCCATTTCCCGGCAGGCGGCCAGGGGCTGAACCTGGGTGTACAGGACGCCATGAACATGGGCTGGAAGCTCGCCGCGACCGTGCACGGCTGGGCCGGTGACGACCTTCTCGACACCTACGAAGCGGAACGGCACCCGGTGGGCGCGCAGGTACTGGACAATGTCGCCGCTCAGCTGGGACTGACTCCGCGGTCTCGCGAATCACGCGCGCTTCGCGCACTTTTTGGGGAGCTGGCCACGCTGCCGCAGGTGAGCAGGCACCTGTCAGGCATGGTCTCCGGTCTCGGGGTCCGCTATACGACCTACGGGACTTCGCACCCCGCGCTCGGCTCGCGGCTGACCGACCAGGAGGTCGACACCGAGGCCGGTCCGCTTCGCCCGAGCACTCTGTTCCGGACGGGCGATTTCGTGCTGCTGACGACCACGCCCGCCCATGTCGACGCCGCCCGGGCCCAGGCGCCCCGGCTGACCACGCAACTCGTCACCGAGCTGCCCTGGCCCTCGACCGAAGCCGTCCTGTACCGCCCCGATGGCTACGCCTGCTGGGTAGCCCCGACCCCCACGCGATAGCAAAGGTCCCCCGCTCCCCCGCCACCACACGACGACACCAAAGGTCCCTTGCTCCCCGTCGCCACCTCGGCGATACCAAAGGTCCCTTGCTCCCGGCCGCCCCCTGGGCACCTACGCAACCAACTCACCTGGGGGGTCCAGGGGGGCGAAGCCCTCCCCGGCGGGGGCCCGGGGGTTCGACCCCCGGTGAAACGCGAAGGAGGCGTGGTCTGCGATTTCCGCAGACACACGCCTCCAACCTCTGTAGCGGGGACAGGATTTGAACCTGCGACCTCTGGGTTATGAGCCCAGCGAGCTACCGAGCTGCTCCACCCCGCGTCGTGACACCTACCTTACGCCTGCGTTTCGAGCAGGCGCAAAGCAGGTGCCCTTTTGGTAAGCGACGTCACCCTCCGGGCTTGCCGGCGGGCGGCGAGCTGGGCGGGGGCGTGCTGGTCTTGGCCGCCTCGTAGGCCCGGTACGCGGCATCGAGTGCGGCGAGTGCCGCGCCCTGATCCGCGTAGTTGCCCGCCTGCTGGGCCGCCTTGTACTTGGCCCAGGCGTCGTGCATCTCGCCCGCCGCCTTCTCGAGCGCCGGGTTGCCGCTGGCGGGCGGCTGCTGCGGCGGCGTCCCGGGCGGCGCGGGCGTCGTGGGTCCGGGGGTGCCACCGCTCTGCGGCGGTGTGACCCCGGATCCCGTGCCCGGGCCGAAGACCTGGTCGAGGGCTTCGTTGAGCGTCGGCGCGAAGCCGATCTTGGTGCCGTAGGAGACCAGGACCCGCGCCAGCTGCGGATAGCTCAGCTGGTTCCGTTGCCTGATGTAGACCGGTTCCACGTAGAGGAAGCCGTTGGCGACGGGCAGCGTGATCAGGTTTCCGTAGGTGACCGTGACGTTCGGGTTGTTGAACAGTGTCCGGTCCTGCGCGACCCGGGGGTCACTCTGGAATCTGTTCTGGACCTGGACGGGACCGTCGACCTGGGTCGCGCCACTCGCCCCTGTGGGCAGTCTCAAGACCCGCATTCGCCCGTAGTCTTCGGGATCCGAGGACACCGACATCCAGGCCGCCAGGTACTGCCGTTGGAGACCGGTCAGTGAACTGGTGAGCTGGAACCGCGACTTGCTGTCGCCCGGCGCGGTGGCCAGGACGTAGTAGCCGGGCTGGTTGGCGATACCCGAGGCGGACGCGTTCACACCGCCTTCCTGCGTCGGATCCTGCGGGACGCTCCAGAAGGCCTGCTGTGCGTAGAACTCCGCCGGGTTGTTCACGTGGTACTTCGACAGGAGTTCCCGCTGCACCTTGAAGAGGTCTTCGGGGTAGCGGAAGTGCGACCGCAGGTCCGGCGAGATCTCGCTGCTCGGCTTGACCAGGTCCGGGAAGACCTTCTTCCAGGCGTTCAGGACCGGCTCGTTGTCATCGACCCCGTACAGGGTCACGGTGCCGTCGAACGCGTCGACGGTGGCCTTGACCGAGTTGCGGATGTAGTTGATCGAGGCGTTCGCCTGGCGGGTGGTGCCGCTGAGCGAGTCGTTGGTGGCCTGGCCGAGCTGGGTCTGCTGGGCGTACGGGAAGTTGTTCATCGTCGTGTAGCCGTCGACGATCCAGATGATCTTCCCGTTGACCACCGCGGGGTACGGGTCACCGTCGAGGGTCAGCCACGGGGCCGCCTTGGCGACGCGTTCCCGCGGCTCGCGGTTGTACATGATCTTGGATCCGTCGCCGATGGCGTCGGAGAACAGGATGTTCCGCTCGCCGTATTCGGCGGCGAAGACGAGCCGGTTGAACCAATTGTCGATCGGCACGCCGCCGGAGCCCTTGTAGATGTACGCGCGGTCGACGGCCGTGTCGTACTCACCGGGCGCCTGCCCAGCCTTGCCGCCGACGATCGCGTACGCGGCGTCGGTCGCGAGCTCGCCGTAGTAGATACGGGGCTCGTCCACCTTGATGCCCGGCTTGCTCGCGTCGGTCGCGCCCGCACCGGCGGGGTTCTGCGTGTCGCTGGTGGTGGCGATCGGGTAGCCGCCGTCGGAGTTGGTGTCCTTCAGCGCGCGGTCGATCGTGTTGGCGGGCGCGGCGACGAATCCGTTGCCGTGCGTGTAGACGAGGTGCTTGTTGATCCAGTTGGTCTGGTTGCCGGTGAGGCCTTCGGTCTTGATCTCCTTGGCCGCGACGATGTAGTCCTGCGTGACACCGTTGAGGGTGTAGCGGTCGATGTCCAGCTTGGACGGGAAGCCGTAGAAGTTCTCACGGCCGACGCGCTGGGTGAAAGTGTCGCTGAGGATGTTCGGGTCGAGGAGCCGGATGTTGGGCACTGTCCCCTTGTCCTGCTTGATCTCCGCGGAGGTCGCCTCGGACTTGCCGGTGTAGTCCTTGTACTCGACGTTGGTGAGACCGAACGCCTGGCGTGTCGCATCCATGTTGCGCTGGATCGACGCGGATTCCTTCTCGTTCGCGTTGGGACGCACCGAGAACTGGTCGAGCACCGCGGGCCACGCGACGCCGACGAGCACGTTCGACAGGATCAACAGCACCAGCGCGATCGCGGGCAGCTGCAGGTTGCGCAGGAACGCGCCGGCGAAGAACGCGACGGCACAGATCACCGAGATGCACAGGAGGATCAGCTTCGCGGGCAGGACCGCGTTCAGGTCGGTGTAGGTCGCCCCGACGAACAGCGGCGCCCCCCGATCGGAGAGCAGGAGGTTGTAGCGGTCGAAGAAGTACTCGACCGCCTTCAGCAGCACGAAGATGCCGATGGTGATGGCGAGCTGGGCGCGGGTCGGACCGGCGAGCTGACCGCCCTTGCCCGCGAGCCGGATGCCACCGAAGACGTAGTGGGAGATCAGCGCGCCGAAGAACGCAATGACGACGGCGATGAACAGCCAGCCCAGAAGCCAGTTGTAGAACGGCAGGTCGAAGGCGTAGAAGCCGACGTCGTTGCCGAACTCGGGATCGGTCTGGCCGAACGAGGTGCCGTTGAGGAACAGCTGCACGACCTGCCAGTCGCTCTGCGCCGACGCACCGGCGATGAGCCCGGTGAGAACCGGGATGCCGATGCCGAACAGGCGAATCCGGCCGACGATCGCGGACCGGTAGCGCGCGAGCGGGTCGTCGTTGCCGGAGATCGGCACGAAGACCGGCCTGGTCCGGTACGCGATCATCAGGCTGATCGCGAGCGCACCACCCACCAGGAGCCCGACGGCGAAGAACAGCGCGACTCGGGTGATCAACACCGTGCTGAACACCGTCCGGGCACCGACCTCGCCGAACCACAACCAGTCGACGTAGGTGTCGAGCAGTCTCGCGCCCAGCAGCAGCGCCAGGATGACCACGGCGGCGATGATGAGCAGGATCCGGCTACGCCGGGACAGCTTCGGCAGGCTCACGGGGGGCCGAGTGGCCACTGCACACGCTCCTGGTTTGGTGAACTTTTCGCGGGGGCGCGCGTACCGCGTGCGGCCCCTGATGCTCTAACTCTACGGATGCCGTCAGAAGTTCCCGGAACCCGCCCAAACCGGACTCGGACGGCCGCTGTCCTGACCGCCTGGAACGATAAGCGAATGGCACCGAGTGAGCAGCAGGGCGTGGCCGGCCTGGCCCGCGAAGTCGAGGAGTTCGTCGCCTCCGGAGGATGGGATCAGCCGCCGCAGTTGTTCGCGCTGGTCCCCACCGCGGCGCTGCTGGACGAGCAGCCCGAGCTGGCCGGGCAACTCGACCCGTCGGCCCCGCTGACGCCGGTCGCCCAGGAAGCGCTGCCGGATGGCGATCTCGGTGAGGCGCTGGCGCAGATCGCGTGGCCGGATCTGGTGCTGGGATGCGCGCTCGCACAAGAGATCATCGTGCTGCCGCCGGACGCGGAGGCCGAGCTTCCGGTCGTGCCCGAGACCGATGCCGAGCGTCTGCGCCAAGCGGCTGCCGACCACCCGCGCCGCACCGAAGCCCGGCTCGTGGCCGCGGTGCTGCGGGACGGCGCCGGAGCGTGCGTCATGCGGCTTCGCGGCGCCGGACAGGCCGAAGAGCCCGGTGATGTCCCTGTCGACGAGATCATCGAGAACCCGGAGCTGGCCCCTAACCTGCTCGAAGCCCTGAAGGCGACCCTTCTCCCCTGACCTGCGAAAAGAGCAAGGGACCTTTGGTATCGCCGGCCAGGACGCAAGCCGGGCGATACCAAAGGTCCCTTGCTCTCTTCAGTACTCGCGGGGCGATAGCAAAGGTCCCTTGCTCCCCCGGCGGTCAGCAGGAGGCGGTGGGCCGTCCCGCCTTGAGGTTCTCGAGCTGCGCGATCGCCTCGTCCAGAGTGGACACCTTGATCAGGTTCAGGCCTTCGGGCGCGGCGGTCTTCGCCTCGGCGCAGTTGTGCGCGGGTACGAGGAAGTCGGTCGCACCGGCCTCGCGGGCGCCGACCACCTTGAACGAGATGCCGCCGATCGCGCCGACGACACCCTTCTCCGAGATCTCGCCCGTCCCGGCGATATGCCTGCCACCGGCGAGGTCCCCGGGTTCCATCTTGTCGACGATCGCGAGCGCGAACATCAAGCCGGCCGACGGGCCGCCGACGTCCTGCAGCGAGATCTTCACGTCGAACGGGACATCCGCGCGGTCCACAGCGGTCAGGCCCATGAAGCCTTCCGGGCCGTCGGGCCGCTGCGCGAGCGTGAGCGGCACGGTGCGCTCGGCCTGGCCGTCGGACTTGAAGGTGATCTGCACGGTCTGCCCCGGCTTGGTGCCGTTCAGCGCGGCCCGCACATCGGTCGCCTCTTTGACCGTCTGCCCGTTGACCACCATCAGCCGGTCGCCCGGGGCGAGCACCTTGTCCGCCGGGCTGCCCGAGACGATCGTCTTCGCGAGCACCTTGACCGGGAACTTGCGGCGCAGCGCGGCGACCTGGGCAGCGGTCTGCGAGTCCTGGAGCTGCTGAATGTTCTCCTGGCGGACCTGCTCGTTGGTCTCACCCGGCTTGAAGTACTCCTCACGCGGCGCCAGCGCGTACCGGCCGCTCGCCCACAGCCCGAGCGCGTTGAACAACGTGATGCCGCCATCGCGCAGGGAGACCGTCGTCATGCGGAGCTCACCCGAGGTCTGGAAGACCTCGTGCCCGTTGACCTGGATCACCGACTGCCCGGCGACGTCCTTGCCGAGTGTGTCGTAGGTCGGGCCGGGGCTGATCGCCACGTACGGCACCGGGATGAAGAACCCGACCAGCGCGAAGACCACGAACAACGCGCCGCTGACCACCATCGTCCAGCCACGCCGGGTCAACCGCCGTTCGGAGCGGTCCTGGTCACTCGCGGAGCCCGCACGGCTCCGCGCTGCTGTGGTCTCCTCCGAGGGCTCTGTCACGCGTGACAGCGTACGGTGACTGTGTTCGCTTCTCGGTGAAGGCCACGCTCATCACTCCAGTTGACGAGCTCCGGATCCCAGGACCCGCGTACGGTGGTGCCATGAGCAAACCCCCGTTCGGCTTCGGACCGCCCGATCCCGACAAACGAGGCGAGAACGAGCCGTCGGACTCCGGCGGCCAGCCCTCCGGCGCCGAGGCCTTCAATCAGCTCGGTCAGATGCTCAGCCAGCTGGGCCAGATGCTCAGCCAGGCCGGCAGCTCGACCGGGCCGGTCAACTACGACCTGGCGAAACAGATCGCGCTGCAGAACCTCAGCAGCAGTGGCGGCGGCGACGTCCAGCTCGGCTTTTCGTCGTCCAGCGGCGGCGACTCCAGCACGGCCGTGCGTGACGCCGCCCATTTGGCCGAGCTCTGGCTCGATGCCGCGACGATCCTGCCCGCCGGCGCCTCGACGACCGTCGCGTGGTCCGCGCGTGCCTGGGTCGAGAAGACCCTGCCCACCTGGCAACGCCTCTGCGACCCCGTCGCACAGCAGGTCTCGGGTGCCTGGGTTCAGGCCCTGCCCGAGGAGGCCAAACAGGCCGCCGGCCCGCTCCTGTCGATGATGGGGCAGATGGGCGGGATGGCCTTCGGCTCCCAGCTCGGCAACGCCCTCGCTCAGTTGGCTTCCGAAGTGCTCACCTCCACCGAGGTCGGTCTTCCGCTAGGCCCCGCGGCCACCTCCGCGCTCCTGCCGGCGAACATCGAGAAGTTCACCGAGGGCCTGGAACTGCCGACCAGCGAGGTGCTGGTCTTCATCGCCGCGCGCGAGGCCGCCCACCAGCGGCTGTTCGCCCACGTTCCCTGGCTGCGGCAGCGCCTCCTCGCCACCGTCGAAGAGTTCGCCAGCGGCATCTCCGTCGACACCTCGGCGCTGGAGCAGCTCGCGGGCCAGATCGACCCGTCGAACCCGGCCAGCATCGAAGAGGCCATGTCCTCCGGCCTGCTCGAGCCGCAGACCTCGCCCGAGCAGAAGGCGGCGCTGAACCGGCTCGAGACCCTGCTCGCCCTGGTCGAAGGCTGGGTCGACGTCGTGGTCGCCGAGGCCATCGGCGATCGCCTCCCGGGCGCGGACGCGCTCCGGGAGACGCTGCGCCGCCGCCGGGCCACGGGTGGCCCGGCGGAGCAGACCTTCGCCACCTTGGTCGGCCTCGAGCTCCGACCGAGGCGGATGCGGGCGGCTTCCGCATTGTGGAAGCTGGTCGGTGACCAGCACGGCATCGAGAAGCGGGACGGCCTCTGGTCGCACCCCGACCTGATGCCGACCGCCGAGGACCTCGACGAGCCGCTCGACTTCGCCGAACGTCTCGGCGACGGCGAGTCGACCCTCGAAGGCATCGACCCGATCGCCGAGATCGAACGCACCCAGCGCGAGAAGGACAAGCTCGACGACAAGGGCGACGAAGACAAGAACTGAGGCACGTCAGTCCTCCGCCGCGATGCCCCATCCGGCGGCGGAGGACAGGCCCTCCAGGTAGCCGATGGCGCGTTCGGTCTTGGGATAACGGCGAACGAGCTCCCAGAACGCCGCGTTGTGCCCTGGTTCCTTCAAATGCGCGAGTTCGTGCACGAGGACGTAGTCCAGCACCCAGGCCGGTACCCGGCGCAGCCGATCACTCACCCTGATCGTCGCGTCGACCGGCGTGCAGGACGCCCACCTCGTTCGCATCGGCGGCACCCAGCGAACGCTCGCCGGTATCGCCTTTCCGTCCAGATACTTCGCCGAGAGCACGGCGCAGCGCGCCAGCAACGCCTCGTCCGAGGCCTTCGGCGGGGCTGCCCGCCGCGGGCCCGTGCGCAGCAGCTTGCGCTGCATCTCGGCTACCCAGTGCTTCTCCTCGGCCCGGGTCATCCGGGCCGGGATCAGCACGACGAGGGTGTCCTCGTCCCAGTACGCGGTGACGGTCCGGTGACGGCGCTGGCTACGCCGTACCTCGACCTTGTGTTCGGGAGTGTCCGACGGGGGAATCGTCTTGTCCCGGCTCCTCAATGAGGGCATCCGTGCTTCGACCACTCGACCACGGTAAGGCCAGTCACCGACAACTCCGAGAGCCGAAAGGTCACAGCCCCGAGTTATCCACAACGACACCCACCTGTGGATAACTCGGGGTTTTCTTAGTGGATGGTTAGCGGACCGGTGCGATCCTGCGATCATGAACCTTCGCGAACCCGATCTCCGGTCGATCGTCATTCCCGCCTTCCCGGCCCTGCTTCCCGGCCTCGATGTGCTGGAACGCGGGAACGGCGACATCCAGATCGGCCTCGACCCCGCGCACGCCGTGGTGATCGCCGGAGTAGCCACTGAGGTGGCCGAAGCGCTCCGCGGACTGGACGGAAAACGGGCCGCCGATGACATCGTGCTCGCGCAGAGCGAACACGACGAACAGCTGCGAGACCTGATGACGGACCTGACGGCCCGCGGGCTCCTGACCGACGCGGGAGAACCCCCGCGGCATCCGAGGCCGCGGCCGGAGACGGGATTGTGGTCGCTCCGCACCCGTCACCACCAGGCGGCCATGACGACGCGCCGCAAGCGCGCCGCGGTGGCCATCCACGGCGACGGCAGACTGGCCGTGGCCATCGCCGTGCTGCTTGCCAACGCCGGGATCGGGCATATCGACATCCGGGCGTCGGGAACGGTGCTCGAACGGGACCTGGGTTCGGGCTACACGGAGGCCGAGATCGGCATGCCGCGCAGGGAAGCGATCGCGCAGGTGGTGCAGCGCGCCGGGACGGACACGGCGACGACCCGGCTCTACGCGGACCGCCAGCCGGAACTCGCGCTGCTCACCGACGCCGTGGTGCCCGCCCCCGAACTGGTCGACGAACTCGTCCGGGACGGCATCAGCCACCTGCCGGTGCGCGTCCGGGACGGGGTCGGCATCGTCGGGCCGCTGGTCGTGCCCGGCCGCAGCAGCTGCCTGCGCTGCGCCGACCTGCACCGTTCTGCCCTCGACGGGTCCTGGCCCAGGGTGGCGAGCCAGCTCGCGGGACGCGTTCAGCGGCCGGACCTCGGCACCGTACAGGCCTGCGCCGCGCTGGCCTCCGCCCAGGCGCTCCGGCTCCTCTCGCCCGCCGACAAGGCGCCGCCCGCCTGGAACGCCACCCTCGAGATCGACTTCTTCGACGGTGCGATCCGCCATCGCGACTGGCCGCCGCACACCGCCTGCGGATGCGGTGCCCGGTGATACCGCGAGCGACGTAGCCCACACACACGCCCTCGACAGGCTGCGCGCGCGGAGTGAATCAAGGCAGAATCGCGAAGGTGACCGACTCCCGCAGCGCCGAGGACCGTGAAACCGCCATCCCCCGCAAAGGGGCCGCGCGCACGGCGAAGCTGGCCAGTATCCCCCTCGGCATGGCAGGACGGGCGGTCGGCGGCTGGGGGCGACGGCTGACCGGACAGAGCGCCGAAGAAGTCAGCGCGACATTGTCCGCCAAAGCAGCGGAACAGCTCTTCGAAGTCCTCGGCACGCTCAAGGGCGGCGCCATGAAGTTCGGCCAGGCGCTCAGCGTCTTCGAGGCGGCCGTGCCCGACGAGATGGCGAAGCCCTATCGCGAGGCCCTGACCAAGCTCCAGGCCGCGGCACCGCCCATGCCTGCCCGGCAGACCCACCGGGTCCTCGCCGAACAGCTGGGGCGCACCTGGCAGCAGCGGTTCGCCGCGTTCGACGACGAACCGGCCGCGGCCGCGAGCATCGGCCAGGTCCACCGCGCGACCTGGCACGACGGTCGCGAAGTCGCCGTCAAGGTCCAGTACCCCGGGGCCGACGACGCGCTGCGGAGCGACCTTCGCCAGCTCCAGCGTTTCAGCAGGCTGTTCCAGGCCTTCGTGCCGGGCACCGAGGTGAAACCCCTCCTGGCCGAACTCGCCGAGCGGATGAACGAAGAGCTCGACTACCAGGCTGAAGCCCAGAACCAGCGTGCCTTCGTGAAGGCGTTCGAAGGTGTTCCCGGCTTCCTGATCCCCCGTGTGGTGGCCAGCGCTCCGAAGGTGGTCGTCACGGAGTGGGTCACCGGTACCCCTCTTTCGAAGATCATCGCCGGCGGGGACAAAGCGGCCCGGGATCGCGCCGGCCGCCTGCTCACCGAGTTCCACTACTCGTCGCCCGAACGGGCCCGTCTCCTGCACTCGGACCCGCATCCCGGCAACTTCATGCTGACCTCCGACGGCAGGCTCTGCGTGATCGACTTCGGCGGGGTGTCCCGGCTGCCCGAGGGCATTCCGCGGCATCTGGGCGAGATGACCAGGCTGGCGCTCGACGGCGAGTCCTCGAAGCTGATGCGGCTGCTCAGGGAGTCCGGCTTCATCCGGGCCGACGCGGATCTGCTGGCCGACGACGTGCTCGCCTACCTGGCGCCGTTCACCGAACCGCTGGCGGGCGAGACGTTCCATTTCACCCGCCGCTGGATGCAGCGTCAGGCGGGCCGGGTCGGCGACACCCGCGGCCGGGATTTCCGGATCGGCCGTTCGCTCAACCTGCCGCCCGAGTACCTGATGATCCACCGGGTGACGGCCGGATCGACCGGCATCCTCTGCCAGCTCGATGCGGAAATCCCCGCCCGCGCGATCGTCGAACGGTGGCAGCCGGGCTTCGCCGCCTGAGAAGTTATCCACAGGGAACGTTGGGACTGAGCCAAAATCGGGGTCGCGGCGGGGAGTTGTCCACAACTTTGGGGAAGCGGTTCCACCCGGACGGCGCAACGGTCATCCTCTTTATATGGCCACTACACGAAGCGCTCGACTCATAGCGCTCAGTAATTCCAGCGAGTCCGGGATCATCACCAGCCGCGAGCTGCGCAAAGCAGGCGTGACAGCGCGTTACGCCACGAAGCTCTGCGGCCCCGGTGGTCCCTGGCGAAGGCTGATGCCGGGTGTGATCCTGTTGCGCGACTCCGCGCCCACCCGACATCAACTGCTACAGGCCGCCGTCGCGCGGTTCGGACCGGACGTGGTGGTGACGGGGGCCGACGCGCTGCGCGCCCTGGGCGTCGACTGCCCGGCGACGCGGGAGGTCCATCTGCTCGTCCCGGACTATCGACGCATGCCGGCGGAACCCGGCATGCTGCCCCGAAGAACCACGCGGATGCCGGCGCCGACCTTGATCGATGGCGTTCCGTTCGCCCCACCTGCCCGGGCGGTACTCGATCTGGCCAGGCTGGAGCTCGATCCGGCGCGGATCGCCGAGCTGATCTCGCTCCCTCTGTACTGGGGCCTGTGCACGCTCGACGAACTCAGCGAGGAGCTCGAAGCCGGTAACCGGCGAGGCTCAGCCGCGGTCCGAACGGCTCTACGCCGCGTCGATCCTGAAGAGACCTACGCGCATGGACTGGCGAAGAAGGTCCTCGACGGCTGTCCGCTACCGATGCCGTCGTGGAACATGACGATCTGCGACCGGCGTGGGCGGCCCATCGGCGCCGCCGACGCGTGGTGGGACGACATCGGCCTGGCGTGGCAGTTCCGCGCGCCGAAAGCGGGGACGGCGAACTTTCATCCGCTGGCGCTGACCGCGACCGGGACGGTGTTGGTCCGCTGCACCATCGACCAGCTGAGGAGGGTCCCGATGGAAGTGGCGGAGGAACTCGTCAGGGCATACGGCGAAGCCGCGCGGACACCCCGGCCGAAGGTGCGCACGATCGGCCGGATCGACGACGCCGCCTGAGGGCTCACCAGTACTCGTCCGGCAGCTTTCCCTCGATGTCGCGCGTGTGGCGGCGGGCACAGGCGGGACACAGCCACCGCACGATGTTCTTCTCCCGAGTGGAGACCCAGGCGAGTGTCTGCGTGGCATCCTCGTCGACGCCACGTATCCGGCCGCACAACGAGCAACCGACCCGGTCGCTCACGGCCGCCGTCCACAATGGATTGTTTTCGCCCCCTGCAGGAACAGATCCTGGCGCGCACCGAGGAAGGCGGGGCTCGCCGGATCCACCAAGGCGGCCGCGGTCTTGTGATCGTCGCCGCTCAGCCGGTCGCCTGCGACCTCGGCCAGCCAGGTCACCCGCTCGACGACGAACTCGCGCAGCAGTTCCGGTCCGGGTGCCGGGTGGTGGATGAGCACCCCGAAGGAATCGACGTCGTCGAGGCCTGCCCGCTGCAGCGCGATGTTCCAGCCGTAGGGCATGGCGACCGAACCGGGGATGCCCGCCCGCATCTCGGCGAACCATTCACCACGCGCGGCGAGCAGCCGCTCCTCGAGCCCTGGCCTGCCGACGCCGAGATCCCAGGGAAGACAGTTGAAGTCCAGACCGCCTTCGGAAATGGCGACCAGCCCGCCGGGACGGGCGAGCCGGGCAAAGGTGTTGATCGCCGCCTGCTGATCGGGCAGGTGGTGGACCACGCGTGAAGCCCAGACGAGGTCGGCAGATGGAAGTTTCTTGGGCAAGCCGTCGTCGGCAACGTCGGCGTGGATCGTCTCGACGGTGGACTTGTCCCCCGCCGCCGCGCTGACGGCACGGCGGGCCTCGGCGAGCAGGTGCTCGGTCGCGTCGACCAGCACGATCCTGGCGCCGGCGGAGGCGAGCTCCTCGGCGAAGTGCACGCTCATCCCGCCCGCGCCACAGCCGACGTCGAGAATTGTCGGCCCGTCCGGCATACCTTTCAGCAGCCGCCGGGCCGCCGCTCGCGTCGGTCCGGCATCGAGCGCTTCGGCCATGCGAAGCGACCGAAGCCGGTCCGCCCAGTCGATGTCGTCGTGCGTGTGTACGGCCATTCCCCCAGTGAACACCACCCCGGGCGGCACCACGCCCCCAAGGGGGAGCGGGGGACCTTTGCTATCGCGGCGCGATAGCAAAGGTCCCCCGCTCCCCCCGTGGGTCGGTCAGGCCTGAAGGCGCTCCGCTCGCCGGCTGGCCCATCGGGCTACTCGGGTCCACCTGCGCGCGGCGCGTGCGCCGCTTCGAGCCCGCTGTGCGCGGACTCCCTCTTCCAGGTCTCGTATTCGGGCTCTGGACAGTTCTTCATAAAGCAACATTTCGCTGGTCTCCTCGACCTTGATCTCGTTCAACTTGGTCAGCGCGAGAGTCCGGTTACCCGTCCGCGCCTCGTAATCCCTGGTGGTGATGGGTTCGACGGTCATGCCGCTGCGCTCCGCTCGACCTTGCGCGCCGCGGGAGAAACTTCTGCGGCGGGCTCGACGACCGGGGTCTTGCGGGGGCGGCCACGGGGCCGCTTCCGCGCGACGACAACGCCACGCTCGAAGATCTCGCCACCCCAGACACCCCACGGCTCACGCCGCGACAGGGCGCCCGCGAGGCAGGCGGAACGGACCGGGCAGTCCGCGCAGAACGCCTTCGCGCGCTCGAGTTCTGCCGGCGACTCGGCGAACCACAGGTCCGCGTCGCCGGAACGGCAGGGAAGCGTCGACTCGGGCGAGTCGATGGCGTCGAGCAGGTCGACGACGCCCGCGTCGGCGAAGGGCAGGGCCTCCCCCGGCGCGAAAGCTATGGCCGATGACATGTGTGCACTCCTTTGTCCCGTGACGGATTTCGTACTGACGGTGGAACTGGACAACGCTGAACCCCAATTAGGTTGTGCAGCCAACTTGTTTGTGCAGCAAAAAACACGAAGGCCGCGGATCCGGATACCGGTTCCGCGGCCTTCGTGAGCCTCTAGTCCTGACTAGGTCAGGAACTTCGCTCCCGTATGGACAACGGAACACGGAACTGCTTGATGGTCGGCAGATCGACGCCACCGTTCACGTACGCGCCACCGAAGACAGCGGTGTGCGTGAAGGTTTCGTCAGCGGTGACCCAGCGCCGGTTGAGACGCTGAGTGCCGCGGGCGGCGAGGATGCTCACGGGCATGAAGGCGCCCTGACGCTGAGCCTGCGGAACTTCCGCGACGCAGGACAGACGGGTGCCCGGTTTCGTGACCATCATGTTGATCCTCATTTCACCGGCACCACCTTTCTCTGTCGCGCGCGATCCGCCCTGCGGTCTACGCTGTGTTGTAGAAGTTCTTCCCCAGTCCCGGGCGCTTGCCGCCCGGTACCTGCAGGTTATTGCCCTCGACCACACCGGGGCAACTTATTTTCCAGAAAAACCGTCGAAGCTACGAAGATCGGCTCTGAGCAGCGGGTTCGCCGCGTGGATCAAGCCCACGACGCGGTCAAGGCTCCACCGAGGCCCTCACGACGTCGAGAACCTCCGCCCCGAAGCGTTCGAGCTTCGTCGCGCCGATCCCGGAGATGGCGCACAACGCTGTGTTATCGGTCGGCCGCTGCTCGGCGATGGCGACCAGTGTCGCGTCCGTGAAGACGACGAAGGCCGGCACCTTGAGCTCGCGGGAACGTTCACCTCGCCAGGACTTCAGCTTCTCGAGCAGCTGCTCATCCACATTGGACGGGCATCGGGAGCAGCGTCCCAGCTTGATGTCCAGGGTCTCCAGCAGCGGCCCGCCGCATACCCGGCACCGTGCCTTGTTGCCGGACTGCTTCGGCTGCTGGGACCGGGCGACCCTCGCCGCCGGGTGGTCTTCGGGGATCAGTCCGTAGAGGAACCGGCTGCGTCGTCGATTGCGGCGATTGCCCGACGTCCTGGCCAACGCCCACGAAAGCGAGAGATGCTCTCGTGCTCGAGTGACGCCGACATAGAAGAGACGGCGCTCTTCCTCAATGGCCGCGTCGTCACCGTCCGCGTGAAGGATCGGCATGGTCCCCTCGGCGAGCCCCACGAGGAACACGGCATCCCATTCGAGGCCCTTCGCCGCGTGCAGCGAGGCCAAGGTGATGCCTTCGACCGTCGGCGGGTGCTGCGCGCTCGCCCGCTGTTCGAGTTCCGCCACGAACCTGGGCAGATCCGCGTCGTCGATGGTGGACGCATGCTCCTCGGCCAACTCGACGATGGACAGCAGCGCGTCCCACCGCTCTTTCGCCGCACCCCCGGCCGGGGGCTGGTCGGTGAGTCCCACCTTCGCGAGCACAGAGCGGACCCTGGTCACCAACTCGCCTGTGTCCGCGTCGGTCGACGCCATCCGTAGCGCGGACATCGCCTGCCGGACCTCGGCCCGGGCGAAGAACCGCTCGCCGCCGCGGACCAGGTACGGAATGCCCAACTCCGCCAGCGCCTGCTCGTATGCCTCCGACTGGGCGTTGACGCGGTAGAGCACCGCGATCTCGCTGGCCGCCACCCCGCTGTCGAGCAGATCACGGATCCTGCGCGCGACGGCGGCGGCCTCCGCTGTCTCGTCGTCATACTCGGCGAAACGCGGGGCAGGCCCCGACGGACGCTGGCCGACGAGCTTCAGCCTCGACCCCGCGGGACGGCCGCGCGCGGCACCGATCACCTGGTTGGCGAGCGCCACGACTTCCGGGGTCGAGCGGTAGTCCCGCTCGAGCCTCACGACCGTCGCCTCGGGGAATCGCCGCGTGAATTCCAGCAGCGGCCGGGGGGAAGCGCCACCGAACGAATAGATCGTCTGGTTGGCGTCGCCGACCACGGTCAAGTCGTCGCGACCGCCGAGCCACGCGTCGAGCAGGCGTTGTTGCAGCGGGGTGACGTCCTGGTACTCGTCGACGACGAAGCAGCGGTAGCGCTCGCGGAACTCCTGGGCCACCACCGAGTGCTCCTCGAGAACCGCGGTGGTGTGCAGGAGCAGGTCGTCGAAATCGAGGACCTGCGCGGCGTTCTTGACCTTCTCGTAATTGCGGTAGACCTCGGCGACCTGTGACGCGGGCGCGGGGGTGTCCCGCTGCATACGCGCGGCGACGGCGGGATAGTCGTCCGGCGATACCAAAGAGGCCTTGCTCCACTCGATCTCACTGGCGAGGTCACGCAGGAGTTCCGTCTCGGTGCCGAGACCGGCCTTGTTGGCAGCCTGGCTGACGTAACGGAACTTGTTCTCGAGCAGCTCCCAAGGCCGGTCCCCGACGACCTGCGGCCAGAAGTACCGAAGCTGGCGACGAGCGGCGGCGTGGAAAGTGAGCGCCTGGGCAGCGTCGACGCCCAGGCCCCGCAGGCGCGCGCGCATCTCGCCCGCGGCACGGGTCGTGAACGTGACGGCGAGGACCTGACCAGCGGCGACGTGCCCAGATCGGACCAGATGGGCGATGCGGTGCGTGATCGTCCGCGTCTTGCCTGTCCCCGCCCCGGCGAGGACACAGACCGGCCCCCTCGGGGCGCAGGCGGCGGCACGTTGCTCGGGATCGAGCCCATCGAGCAGGCCTGGACGACTCTTCGGGGACGATGCGCTAACCACGTCCCCGATCCTCGCAGAGGGCCCGACGGGATCGGCGCAGGGCACGCGGCCGTATCCTGGTCACATGGCGGGAAAGCAGGACAAGGAAGCAGCGAAGCTGGCCAAGAAGGAGAAGCGCGCCGCGAGCAAGGCTCGCCGCGGGCAGATCTTCGAGGCCTTCAAGATGCAGCGCAAGGAAGACAAGGCGCTCATCCCCTGGATGGCCGGATCGCTCCTGGTCATCACCGGCGTCGTATTCGGCATCGGGTTCATCTTCGACGTCCACTGGGTCTTGCTGCCGCTGGGCATCCTGCTCGGCGCACTCGCCGCCGTGATCATCTTCGGCAGACGAGTCCAGAAGACCGTGTACTCGAAGGCCGACGGACAGCCGGGCGCCGCGGCCTGGGCACTCGAGAACATGCGAGGCCGCTGGAAGGTGACGCCGACCGTGGCGGCCACGACCCAGCTCGACGCCGTGCACCGGGTGCTCGGTGGCCCGGGTGTCGTGCTCGTCGCCGAAGGCGCGCCGCACCGGGTGAAGTCCCTCCTCGCCCAAGAGAAGAAGCGCGTCGCCCGCCTGATCGGTGAGACCCCGATCTACAACGTGATCATCGGGAACGAAGAGCAGCAAGTGCCGCTGAAGAAGCTGCAGGGCTACCTCATGAAGCTCCCGCGCAACCTCAAGCCGGCCCAGGTCGACGCGCTGGAAGCGAAGCTGGCCGCCCTCGGCAACCGTGGTGCCGCGATGCCCAAGGGCCCGATGCCTGCCGGCGCCAAGATGCGCAACGTTCAGCGCACCATCCGCCGCCGCTGACCAGAGCGAGAATCAGGGGTCCTTTACTACCGCCCGCGGTAGTAAAGGACCCCTGATCGTTTCCGGGCGAAAACTGTCGGTGGGTGGTCGCATGATCACTGTGTGGACGGAACCTCGAGCGCCCGGGAGAAGGCGCTGGCAGCGATGTTCCCGGACGGCGTGGCCGCCCGGGCGGCACTTGTCGCCCTAGGGCATTCCCACTCTTGGATCTCTCGCCGTTGTCGTGAAGGCGGCCCGTGGCGACGTCCGATTCCCGGTGTCATCCTCCTGACCGACGCCACGCCGACCAGGCGGCAGCTTCTGAAGGTCGCGCTGACTCACGCGGGCCCGGACGCGATGCTCACCGGCGTCCAGGCGGCCAGACTGTACGGAGTGCGGAGACTTCCTCCAGAAAGACGGGCTCACACGTTGATCCCCCACCGCAGCAAGGTTGCCACCTGGGGATTCACCGTGGTCGAGCGAACCATCCACCTGCCGGAGCCGGTCGAGATCGACGGACTGCCGGTAGCGCCACTCGCCCGGGCCCTCATCGACGCGGCTCGCCGGATGGACGAACTAGCGTCTGTACGGGCGATGATCCACGATGCTGTCCATCGCGGGCTCTGCACTCCAGAGGAACTTCGGAACGAGCTGGCTCAGGCAAGCACGATCGGGTCGGCACTGCCCCGCCTCGTCGTGGGCGCCCTCCAGGACGGCGTCGACTCCGCCGTGGAGCAGTGGTTGGAGACCGTGCTCGAGCGCAGCGGCTTGCCCAGGCCAGAGCGAAATGCCGAGTTCCGATCTCTCGACGGACAGGTCATAGGTGTCGCCGAGGTCTGGTGGCCGAAGGCGTGCGTCGCCCTGCAAATCCGCCACGATGAGGTTGCCCTCGAACCAGCCGAGAGGCCCGAAACACCCGCGTTGGTCGTCGACGGTGTCATCGTCGTCCGGGTCCGACCGGCCCAACTCCGCGACGAGCCGTTGGTCGTGATCCAAGAGTTGCGAGCGGCTCACCATCGGGCTCAGCAACGACCGCCTCCGAAGCTGGGCGGTACTCCCGCGGCACCGGCGGCCTGAGCAGCCGCGCCCCCGGAGGGCGAGCGAGAGCAAAGGTCCCTTGCTCCCCCGCTGGAGGTCACCGCATGCGGATGACGACGGTTCCGGTCAATCGGTCGAGCCAGCTCCGGCCGTCGATGTTGCGGATCGCGGCCGGAAGGATCACGAAAGTCAGCGCCGCCCGCACGACGGCGCGCCACACTCCGACCATCTGCGCGCCGTCGAGCCTGGCGACGCGGATTCCGACGGCCGCCATACCAGGGGTGAAGCCGAAAAAAGTCACGGGGATGATCGTGATGGCGGCCCAGACGCCCACTGACCAGAGGTTGAACGTCTGCATGACGGCCGGATCCTGAAGACTGGGCGTCACGAACAGCGTGGTGACCAATGAGGCGAGGACCAGGTCGACGAGCAGACCAAGAAGACGAGGTCCGCCGCCCGCCACCGATCCAACACCCGATTGAGGTAAGCCGAGTCGCTCACCGCGCCACCGCTGAGTACCCTCTCCACCGGCCGTCGTTCCGTCCCCGGCTCCGGGCAGCCATTCTCCGGTCCATCTCGCCACCCATCCAGGGTATGCCGGTGGCGTGGACCACATTCGCCCTGGTCGACTACCCGATATCGCCGACCCGTTAACACCGGCGAAACATACGGGTGACGGTCGGGCAACACCGCGCTCTTAGCGTGAGCCGAAGAGAGTACTGCCGCCGGCAACGAACGAGAAGGAGTCACCGAGGGTGCCCACTACTCCAGACGACATTCAGCGCCTTATCGCCGACGAGAACGTAGAGGTCGTCGACGTCAGGTTCTGCGACCTGCCCGGCGTTATGCAGCACTTCACCGTTCCGGCGAAGGCGTTCAACGAAGAAGCCTACGAAGAAGGCCTCGCCTTCGACGGCTCCTCGGTGCGTGGTTTCCAGTCGATCCACGAATCGGACATGCTGCTCCTCCCGGACCCCGAGACGGCGCGCATCGACCCGTTCCGCAAGGCGAAGACGCTTTCGCTGAACTTCTTCGTGCACGACCCGTTCACCCGTGAGGCGTACAGCCGCGACCCGCGCAACATCGCGCGCAAGGCCGAGCAGTACATCTCCGAGTACGGCGTCGCGGACAACGTGTACTTCGGCCCCGAGGCCGAGTTCTACATCTTCGACTCGATCCGGTTCGACTCCGCCGAGCACGCGTCGTTCCATGAGATCGACTCCGTCGAGGGCTGGTGGAACACCGGCGCCGACGTGCCGGGCGGCAACCAGGGTTACAAGACGAAGTTCAAGGGTGGCTACTTCCCCGTCCCGCCGGTCGACCACTTCGCTGACCTGCGCGACGAGATCGTCCGCAACCTGCAGGGCTCCGGTTTCGAGATCGAGCGCGCGCACCACGAGGTGGGCACCGCCGGCCAGACCGAGATCAACTACAAGTTCAACACGCTGCTGCACGCTGCGGACGACCTGCAGCTGTTCAAGTACATCGTGAAGAACACCGTGTTCGCCGCCGGCAAGACCGCGACCTTCATGCCGAAACCGCTCGCCGGTGACAACGGCTCGGGCATGCACTGCCACCAGTCGCTGTGGAAGGACGGCACGCCGCTGTTCCACGACGAGTCCGGTTACGCGGGCCTGTCCGACACCGCCCGCCACTACATCGGTGGTCTGCTCAAGCACGCGCCGAGCCTGCTGGCCTTCACCAACCCGACCGTCAACTCGTATCACCGGCTCGTGCCGGGCTTCGAGGCCCCGGTCAGCCTGGTGTACTCGCAGCGGAACCGGTCGGCCTGTGTCCGTATCCCCATCACGGGCAACAACCCGAAGGCCAAGCGCGCCGAGTTCCGGTGCCCGGACTCGTCCGGCAACCCGTACCTGGCGTTCTCGGCGATGATGATGGCCGGTCTCGACGGCATCAAGAACAAGATCGAGCCGCCGGAGCCCATCGACAAGGACCTCTACGAGCTCCCGCCGGAGGAGGCTCAGAACGTCAAGCTCGTTCCGGGTGACCTCGGCACGGTGCTCGACACGCTGGAGGCGGACCACGACTACCTGCTCGAGGGTGGCGTCTTCACCCCCGACGTGATCGACACGTGGATCTCCTACAAGCGTGAGAACGAGATCGACCCGCTGCGGCTGCGCCCGCACCCGTACGAGTTCTCGCTGTACTACGACGTGTGATCGTGCGGTAGCAACACCAAGAGCACGCCGGTGGTGAGGTGCGGAAGCGCCCTCACCACCGGCGTTTTTTTGGGTCCGGAAGGGCGGCTACTCCGAAGTGGAAAGAACCTTCAGGTCGACGCCGGCGCGCTCGATGCGGCCACGCGGGTCGTCCACGAGCTTGCGTCGCTCGAGGTCCATCAGTCCCAGCGTGCAGGTGATCTCCGCGGAGAGGGTGCCGTCGACCTTGTAGATGTTCGAGTCCATGTGGAAGGTCTTGCCGGTGCCGAACTTGGCGTCGCAGGTCACGTCGACGACATCACCGGCCCGAAGCTCACGCCGGAACACGATGTGGGACTCGAGCAGCACGAAGGCGAGATTCGCGTCTCGCATGCCCGCGTTGAGTCCGCCGGCGAGTTCCATCAGCTCGAGTCTGGAGACCTCGCCGTACGAGTGATAAACGGCGTGGTTGAGATGCCCCAGGGTGTCCAACTCATAGTGACGCACCTTGATCCGGGTGCGAAAAGGCTCGCGCACAGTCACCGGTTCACTGTAAGCGCCGCTGCTCATCCGCGACGCCGAGTGTGAGCAAGGGACCTTTGCTGTCGCCGCTCCAGCGCAGACCAAGCGATAGCAAAGGTCCCTTGCTCACTTCCCGCAGGTCAGAGCGGTCGATCTTGGTAGAAGAGGGTCTCCACGACCGCGTGGGCACGTCGCGTCGTCCGCCGGTACGCATCGAGAAACTCGCCGGGATCGTCGTCGGCCGAGTAGCCGAGCACCCGGGCGACCGCGGCCAGATCACGACCGGAGCTGGGGATCTCGTCGACGGCCTTACCCCTGACCAGCATCCCGGCGTTCCGGACGCGTGTCGCCAGCAGCCACGCCTCGGTCAGGGATTCGATTTCGGCGGGCTCCGCCAGCCCCGCCTCCACCGCTGCCTTCAGCGCTTCGATCGTCGATGTGGTCCGAAGCCCCGCCACTTCGTGCCCGTGCCGCAGTTGCATGAGCTGCACAGTCCACTCCACATCCGCAAGCCCGCCGCGACCGAGCTTCGTGTGCCGGGTCGGGTCCGCCCCCTTGGGCATCCGCTCCGTCTCCACCCGCGCCTTGATCCGCCTGATCTCCCGCACTCGGACCGCGTCGAGACCCGCCTCGGGATATCGAATGGGGTCGATCATCTCGATGAACCGAGCACCGAGCTCGTCGTCCCCGGCGATGAACCGGGCCCGAAGCAGCGCCTGCGATTCCCAGACCTCCGCCCAACGCCCGTAATAGCTGCGGTAGGACTCCAGAGTCCGGACCAGCGGACCGCTCCGTCCCTCCGGACGGAGATCGGCGTCGACGACCAAAGCCGGGTCTGGGCTGGGCGCACCGAGAATCTTGCGAACCGTCTCGGCGACCGACGAAGCGAACTTCGCTGCTTCAGAGTCGGACACCCCCTCGGAGGGCTCACACACGAACAGGACGTCCGCATCGGACCCATAGCCGAGCTCGGCCCCGCCGAGGCGGCCCATACCGATGACGGCGATCTTCGCGGGCGTCCGGCCGAGCTCCGCCTGGCGCTGGCGATAAGCGGCGGCCAACGCGCCCTGCAGCACGGCGGCCCACACGCTCGACAACGACTCGCAGACCGACGGGACGTCGAGCAACCCCAGCAAATCGGCCGATGCGATCCTCAGCATCTCGTGCCGGCGCAGGGATCTCGCAGCGGCGACCGCGGCGTTCAGGCCGGGCTGCCGCCGGACTGTGGCCCGTAGCGACGTGGCCACTTCCGCGGGAGTACGACCGGTCAACCGGGCGGGGTCGCCGAGCAGCTGCAGCACTTCCGGCGCTCTCACCAGCAGGTCCGGGATCAGTCGCGACGTGCCCAGCAAGAAGGCGAGCCGCTCAACTACGGCGCCTTCGTCCCGAAGAACCCTGAGATACCAGGGCGTTTCTTCAAGCGCTTCCGAAACCTTGCGATACGACAGAAGTCCCCGATCGGGGTCCGGGGTGTCGGCGAGAAGGTCCAGCAAGACCGGCAGCAGCGCCTGTTGGATGGCAGCCCGCCGGGACATTCCCGCGGTCAGCGCCTTGATGTGCTGCAGCGCTCCGTCCGGGGCGGCATAACCGAGCGCGGCGAGGCGGCTTTCCGCTTGTTTCGTCGTCAGCCGCAGAGCTTCGGTCGGCACGTTCGCGACGGATTGCAGCAGCGGCCGGTAGAAGAGCTTCTCGTGAAGACGGCGGATGCTTTGCAGGTGCCGACGGAACTCGGCGAGCAAGACGTCGCCTTCGCTGCGCCCCCGGGCGGGCCGCACTCCACTCGCCCTCGCGATGGTTCGCAGCTCGGTGGCGTCCGAAGCGGCAGGGAAGAGGTGTGTACGCCGCAGTCGGCGGAGCTGGAGCCGATGCTCGATGGTCCGGAGGAATTCGTACGACGACCCGAGCTCCGCGGCATCCGTGCGGCCGACGTACCCGCCCTCGCCGAGGGCGGCGAGGGCGTCCATCGTGGACGGAGAACGTAGTTCGGCGTCGATCCGACCATGGACGAGTTGCAGCAACTGCACGGCGAACTCGACGTCACGAAGGCCGCCACGGCCCAGCTTCAGTTCCCGCTCGGCGTGCGCGGACGGCACGTGGCCTTCGACGCGGCGCCGCATCTTCTGCACCTCGGGGACGAAATTCTCGCGATCGGCGGCCGTCCACACCTTCGGCGCGACCATCTCCGCGTACTGACGCCCGAGTTCGGCATCACCCGCGACCGGCCGCGCTTTGAGCAAGGCCTGGAACTCCCAGGTCTTGGCCCATTTCTGGTAGTAAGCCGCGTGTCCGTCGAGGGTCCGGACCAAGGCACCCGCCTTGCCCTCCGGACGCAACGCCGCATCGACCTCGAAGCACGCCTTCCCGACTACGCGCATCATCGTGCTGGCCAGCCGCGTCGAGACGGAGATGTCGCCATCTCCGACAAAGATGACGTCCACGTCGCTCACATAATTCAGCTCTCGACCGCCGCATTTGCCCATCGCGATCACGGCCAGCCGGCCTTCGACGCCGGCACCCACTTCTGACTCCGCGACCAGTAGGCCCACTGTGAGCGCGGCTTCGGCCAGCGTGGTGAGCTGAGCTCCGATCTCGGCATAGGGTGGGTGGTAGAGCCCGGGTTCGACGAGATGGCCGAGGTCGGCCGCCGCGATCCCGAGGAGCAGTTCGCGGTATCCAACGCGGAGGGCCTGTTCTGCCTCGAGCCCGGTGAGCAACTCACCTTCCGAGCGCAAATGGTCCAGGAGCCGGCTCACATACCGTTCCGGCTCAGTGCTCTTGTCGCCCTGGAGCGTCTTCCAGCAGTCGGTGTTCGCGGCCAGGAAATCCGCGAGCGCACTCGATGTGCCCAAGACGCCGAGCATCCGGCCGCGGAAGGTGCGATTCACACGAAGCGCTTGGTCGAGCTCAGTCCAGGCGGCCGGGTCGGCCTCCCTGATCCGGTCGAGCCCGCTCAAGGCGAGGTCTGGGTCCGCCGCACGGGACAGTGCAGACAACACGTCGGCGGCGGCGCCGTCCGGGCCGGATTCGGTCCACCAACCGGCAGCACGGAGCTGCCCGTCGGCACGGGGATCGGTGAAGCCGTATCTCGCCACGGAAGCGGTCGGCCTGGCGCGCTCAACCATCGGCTTCCACCGTAGTCGTCCTGCGGCCCATGACCAGGTGGACGCGCAAGGGAGCAGGGGACCTTTGGTGTCGCCGAGAAGGGGCGACACCAAAGGTCCCTTGCCCTCCTAAGCGGCGATCCTGCCGACTTCCGGCTCGGGAACGGTCGGCGCGGGGGTGGTGAAGCTGCCCGCGTTGACGGGGCTGCGCCGCGAAAGCAGGTAGATCCCGATGCCGACCAACAGGCCCGCGACACCGACGGCGATGGTGCCCACGGTGCCTGTGGAAGTCACGAGGCCGGCGGCAGCTCCGACGATGGCCGCCGCCGGAAGCGTGAACAGCCAGGCGATCACCATGCGGCCGGCGGTGCGCCAGCGGACCGGTGACTCATGCCTGCCGACGCCTGAGCCGACGATGCCGCCTGAGCAGACATGAGTCGTCGAAAGCGGAAAACCGAAGTTCGTCGACGCGAGGATGACCGCCGCCGAACTCGTCTGGGCGGCGAAGCCCTGCGGGCCGTCGATGTCCGTCAGGCCCTTGCCCAACGTGTAGGTGATTCGCCAGCCGCCCAGATACGTACCGAGTGCCAACGCGAACGCCGCGCTGACGATCACCCAAAGCGGCGGGCCGGCGCCGGCGGGAAGGGTCCCGGCGGTGATCATCGTCAGCGTGATGACGCCCATGGTCTTCTGGGCGTCGTTCGTGCCATGGGCGAGGGAGACGAGCGAAGCCGAGATGATCTGGCCGACACGGAAGCCCGAGGTGCGGCCGTGACGGACGAAGATCCGATAGACGAAGTACGTCACGATCATCGCGACAAGCCCCGCCAGGACCGGCGACAGCGCCGCGGGGACGAGGACCTTTTCGACGATCTTTCCGAAGTGGACTGAGTCGGATCCGGCCGAGACCCATGTCGCGCCGATCAGCCCGCCGAACAAAGCGTGGGAGGAGCTGGACGGCAACCCGACGAACCAGGTGACCAGGTTCCACACGATCGCCCCGACCAGGCCGCCGAACACGATCGCCGGTCCGATCTTGGTGTCGTCGACCAGTCCATTCGAGATGGTCTTGGCCACCTCGACCGACAAGAAGGCTCCGACCAGGTTCAAGACCGCGGAGATCGTCACCGCCACCTTGGGGCGAAGCGCTCCGGTGGCGATCGACGTCGCCATCGAGTTGGCCGTGTCGTGGAACCCGTTCGTGAAATCGAAAATTAGGGCCGTGACGACGACGAGCACGACCAACACTGAGGGCTCCACCCCGACCTCCGAACCCTTCGATACTCCCTTCGCGCAAGGTACCTGACGGCAAGACCGCAGCGTTAATAACCCATACCCATTTGAGACATACGCCGTTAAGCCATCGGTAACGTGCGTTGACGTTCCGCAGCCGGAGCGAGGTCACCAGACACCAGTCGGACGAAGCGGTGCGCGAACGGTCGCCAGGTTTCAGTGATATCGGCATGCACCTTGGCCAGGTTCTCCGGGGTCAGTGCGTCCGGCCGGGTGAGTTCCGCCATTTCCGGAGACTGCCGTGCCCAGTCGAGGACGATCTCGGGCGTCGTCTCGATGTGAAACTGGACACCATAGGCACAACGGTCGAAACGGAAGGCCTGGTTCGGATACCGGGGCGAGGAAGCGAGAAGTTCCGCACCCGCGGGAAGCCGAGTGATCGCGTCGTTGTGGAACTGAAGGACATCCTGCATGAGCGGGAGGTCCGCGAAGAGCGGGTCGGTCCAGGCGGCGTCCTTCTTGGACACAAGTCCTGGTCCCACTTCCGGTCCCTGATCACCTTCAGCCACCGCGCCCCCCAAAGCCGCCGCGAGAAGCTGGCTGCCAAGACAGATCGCGAGCGTCGGGATGCGCGCACCGACGGCCTTCGAAAGCAGCTTCCGAACGTCCGCCAGCCAGGGATGGGCGGCGTCATCATTCGCGCCCATCCCTCCGCCCAGGCATACGACGCCCGCGTACTCGCCAAGAGCGCTGGGAAGGGCCTGGCCGGGCAACAGCCTGATATCTAGCTCAGCGCCCGCTTCGGTGAGCCAATCACCGAAGGGGCCGATCGGATCTGATTCGTCTGGCTGGATGACGAGCAACTTGGGAGCGGTCACCACCCCAGCCTACGACCGTGGCGAGCAGGGGACCTTTGCTGTCGGCTCGGAGGGGGCGATAGCAAGGGTCCCCTGCTCCTCCGGTCAGCAAGCGCAGCGGGGGGTGGGCGCGGAGGCGAGGGAAAGGGCGGGTGTCTCCCGGTCGACGGGATAGCCGGCTGCTTGCCACGCGGTGAGCCCGCCGGACAGGCGTTTGACCTTGAAACCGAGTTCCGCGAGCTTGAGAGCTCCCTTGGTCGCGGCGTTGCAGTTGATGCTCTCGCAGTAGCAGACGTAGACCAGGTCTCGATCAAGCCGGCTGACGGACTCCGGGGTCATGTCCCGGTACGGGAGATTGATCGCGCCGGGGATGCGAGCGGAGGAGAAAGCTTCAGAGGCCCGCGTCTCGACGATCACGTATCCGTGCTGGGTACCGGCGGCGAGATCGCGGACAAGGTCGTCGGGGTCCACGTCCAGGGCGAGCTCCGCACGAAGCAGCGCGGCTGCGGTCGCGCTGTCCAGGGCCGGGAACGTCAGTACGCGGGGTTCGGTCGTCATGCCTCAATCGTGCTGTCCAGCGATCGTCAAGGACAGTGGCGAACCCAGGCATTGCCGCCGGTTAGCCTGGAGATTCTTGGCGGACACGACGATCGACCTGGAGTTCCGTGAACCTCGACGCTCTTGATTGGCAGCTGCTCGAACTTCTCCAGTCCGACGGGCGGCTGAGCTTCTCCGAACTCGGTCGGCGGGTTTCGTTGTCGGCCCCCGCGGTGACCGAGCGGGTGAGGCGACTCGAGGAGAAGGGGATCATCACCGGGTACTCGGCCAGTGTGGATCTGACGAAGCTCGGGTTGCCCATTGAGGCGATGGTCCGGGCAAAGGTGCGGAGCCTCGATACCCCGCGCTTCCGGGAAACCATCCTCTCGCTGCCTCAGGTGCTCGACGCCGATCACGTTACGGGCGACGAGTGTTGGCTGGTGCGGGTCGCGTGCCGGAACACGGCGGACCTCGAGGAGCTCGTAGAGCGGATGCAACGCTATGGGGAGACGACCACTTCGCTGGTCTTCTCGTCGCCGGTCCGGCGGCGCGCGGTCGGCCGGCAGTGCGGTTGACCCTTGAACCCGCGGCGGGAGAGCAAGGGACCTTTGGTATCGCCTGGCCTGTCGACGCATCCAGAGGACTGAACGCGTGGACCGGTCGGCCTTGGTCTGCGTTTAGTCCTCTGGATGCGGGAGGTAGGTCTCTCGGGTGTGCGTTGAGAGGACTAAACGCGTGGGGTGGGGGCGGGGTATAGGAAAAAGGCCCAGATCGGGAGAACCGGGGGTTCTCGACCGATCTGGGCCTTTTCTAATGTTAGTCCGGCGGTGTCCTACTCTCCCACAACCCTTCGGTTGCAGTACCATCGGCGCTGTCAGGCTTAGCTTCCGGGTTCGGAATGGGACCGGGCGTTTCCCTGACGCTATGACCACCGAAACACTGTGAAACAACCACTCCACCGAATCCTGCTGGTGGTTGTGTGGTGTTTCAGAGCTGTAGAGTGGATGCGTAACATCTTTGTGGGCAAGTCCTCGGCCTATTAGTACCAGTCAACTCGACAACACATTACTGTGCTTCCATTTCTGGCCTATCAACCCAATGGTCTGTTGGGGGCCTTAACCCACAAGGGGTGGGATACCTCATCTTGGAACAGGCTTCCCGCTTAGATGCCTTCAGCGGTTATCCCTTCCGAACGTGGCCAACCAGCCATGCCACTGGCGTGACAACTGGCATACCAGAGGTTCGTCCGTCCCGGTCCTCTCGTACTAGGGACAGCCTTCCTCAAGTATCCTACGCGCGCGGCGGATAGGGACCGAACTGTCTCACGACGTTCTAAACCCAGCTCGCGTGCCGCTTTAATGGGCGAACAGCCCAACCCTTGGGACCTACTCCGGCCCCAGGATGCGACGAGCCGACATCGAGGTGCCAAACCATGCCGTCGATATGGACTCTTGGGCAAGATCAGCCTGTTATCCCCGGGGTACCTTTTATCCGTTGAGCGACACCCCTTCCACCAGGTGGTGCCGGATCACTAGTCCCGACTTTCGTCCCTGCTCGACATGTCTGTCTCACAGTCAAGCTCCCTTGTGCACTTGCACTCAACACCTGATTGCCAACCAGGCTGAGGGAACCTTTGGGCGCCTCCGTTACTCTTTAGGAGGCAACCGCCCCAGTTAAACTACCCATCAGGCACTGTCCCTGAACCAGATCATGGTCCGAGGTTCAGATTCCCAATCCGACCAGAGTGGTATTTCAACAACGACTCCACCAACACTAGCGTGCCAGCTTCACAGTCTCCCACCTATCCTACACAAGCCGAACCGAAAACCAATACCAAACTATAGTAAAGGTCCCGGGGTCTTTCCGTCCTGCCGCGCGTAACGAGCATCTTTACTCGTAGTGCAATTTCGCCGGGCCTGTGGTTGAGACAGCCGGAAAGTCGTTACGCCATTCGTGCAGGTCGGAACTTACCCGACAAGGAATTTCGCTACCTT
>NZ_CP016174.1:8110000-9490992 GCF_000943515.2 Amycolatopsis orientalis
CCTGGTCCGCGTCATCATCGTGTCCACGTCGGGGCCGAGGACCGGCAGCCGCCAGAGGCCGATCCGCGAGCCCTTCAGCACGCCGGGCCTCAGGTGCGACGCGTAATCGGTCGGCTGATTGGGCGGGTACTCGCCGGTGGCCGGATCGCTCGGGTCCCGGCCCTGCAGTGCCGACAGGGTCAGCGCGACATCGACGACGTGCCTGGCCATCGGGCCGGCGGTGTCCTGCTCGGCCGAGATCGGCACCACGCCGGTGCGGCTCACCAGGCCGAGACTCGGTTTGTGTCCCACGGTGGAGGTCATCCCGGCCGGGCAGACGATCGAGCCGTCGGTCTCGCTGCCGATCGCGACCTGGGCGAGCGACGCGGCCACCCCCGCGGCGGATCCGGCGGATGACCCACAAGGATTGCGATCGAGCACGTAGGGGTTGTTCGTCTGCCCGCCGACGCCTGACCACCCGGACGTGGGTTTGGCGGCGCGGAAGTTCGCCCATTCGGACAGGTTCGCCTTGCCGATGACCACCGCGCCCGCGGCACGCAGGCGGCGGATCAAGGTGGCGTCTTTCGCGGGCTTGCTGCGCAGCGCTCGTGATCCGGCGGTGGTCTGCATCGAGCGGGTGTCGACGTTGTCCTTCACCAGGACCGGGATGCCGTCGAGGGGGCCTCGCGTCTTACCGGCCCGGCGGCGGCCGTCACTTTCCGCGGCCTGCGCGATCGCCGCCGGATCGACCGCGATGACCGCGTTGACCTTCCGGTCCAGCTTCCGGATGCGATCGAGATAAGCCGAGGTCAGACCGACCGCCGTCAGCCTTCCGGAGGACATCCTCGCCTGAAGTGCGGGGATATCGGCGGCGTCGAGATCGAAGGGTTTCGGTGCCGCGGAAGCGGCAGGCGCGATGCCCACCGTGATGGCCACGGCGACCGATGTGGTGAAGATTCGGAACATCGGTCGCCGCACCATCAGGTCTCCTTCGTCTAGAGAACCGGAAGCAGGGTCCGCAGCTCGTACGGGGTCACCGCGCTGCGGTAGTTATCCCATTCAACACGTTTGTTACGCAGGAAGAAGTCGTAAACGTGCTCTCCGAGCGCTTCGGGCAGAAGTTCCGATTTCTCCATCTCGGACAGCGCCTCGCCGAGGTTCTGCGGGAGCTGGGCGTATCCGGCCGCGCGGCGTTCGGCGTCGGACAGCTGCCAGATGTTGTCCTCGGCTGGAGGCGGCAGCTCGTAGCCCTTTTCGATGCCCTTGAGGCCGGCGGCCAGGATGACCGAGTAGGCCAGATACGGGTTACACGCGGAGTCGAGCGTGCGGATCTCCACGCGGCGTGACGAGGCCTTGCCCGGCGAGTACATCGGCACCCTGACCAGGGCGGAGCGGTTGGCCCGGCCCCACGACACGGTGGTCGGTGCCTCACTGCCGCTGATCAGCCGCTTGTAGGAGTTCACCCACTGGTTGGTGACCGCCGAGATCTCCTTCGCGTGGTGCAGCAGCCCTGCCACGAAGGCTTTTCCGGTCGCGGACAGCTCGTACGGGTCTTCCGCGTCGTAGAAGGCGTTGCGGTCACCCTCGAACAGGCTCACGTGGGTGTGCATCCCCGAGCCCGGCTGGTTGGTGAACGGCTTCGGCATGAAGGTCGCCCGGACCCCCTGGGTGAGCGCGACCTCCTTGACGACGTAACGGAAGGTCATCACGTTGTCGGCCATGGTCAGCGCGTCGGCGTACCTGAGGTCGATCTCCTGCTGGCCGGGCGCGCCCTCGTGATGGCTGAACTCGACCGAGATCCCCATCGCCTCGAGCGTCTCGATGGCGTGACGGCGGAAGTGCGTCGCGGTCGCGTGGCTGGCCTGGTCGAAGTACCCGCCGTTGTCCGCCGGCTCGGGCTCGCTGCCGTCGTCCGGCAGGCTCGCGAGCAGGAAGAACTCGATTTCCGGGTGGACGTAGCAGGTGAAACCCGCTTCGGCCGCCTTCGAGAGCTGCCTGCGCAGGACATGCCGGGGGTCCGCCCAGGACGGGGAGCCGTCGGGCATCGCGATGTCGCAGAACATGCGTGCCGAGTACGGGCCGCCGTCCGGGGTCTCCCAGGGCAGCACCTGGAACGTGGCCGGGTCCGGCTTCGCGACCATGTCGGATTCGTAGACGCGCGCGAATCCTTCGATGGCCGATCCATCGAAGCCGATCCCCTCACTGAAGGCGCCCTCGAGCTCGGCGGGCGCTACGGCGACGGACTTGAGAAACCCCAGCACGTCGGTGAACCAGAGCCTGACGAAACGGATGTCGCGCTCTTCCAAGGTGCGGAGCACGAACTCCTGCTGGCGATCCATGGCCGCACCCTAACGAGAACGTGTTAACGACATGTTTCGCGACGCGCCGTTCGACCGGAAGTGGTTGATCACGCCACGAGAACCGCTTCGGGTTTTGCCGCCTTCGTGATCGACAGCGAAGCGACCGAAGCGAGCACGGCGAGACCCGCGGCGATGTACCAGGCGAGCGCGTAGCTGCCGGAAGAGTCGCGGATCGCGCCGGCGCCGAAGGCCGCGAGACCGGCGCCGAGCTGGTGACTGGCGAAGACCCAGCCGAAGACGATCGGTCCGGCGGCGCCGAACTGGCGGACGCAGAGCGCGACCGTCGGCGGGACCGTCGCCACCCAGTCGAGGCCGTAGAAGACGATGAACGCCCACATGCTCGGTTCGACCGATCCGCTCAGCAGTTGCGGAAGCAGGGCGAGCGAGACACCGCGAAGGGCGTAGTAGACGCCGAGAAGGATCCGCGGATCGACCCGGTCCGTGAGCCAGCCGGAGGCGATCGTGCCGACGACGTCGAAAATCCCGACAAGGGCGAGCAGGCCGGCGGCGGTGGTCTGTGGCATGCCGTGGTCGTGCGCCGCGGGGACGAAGTGGGTGCTGACCAGGCCGTTCGTCGTGGCGCCGCAGATCGCGAAACCGGCCGCGAGCAACCAGAACGTCCTCGTGCGTGCCGCCGAGCCGAGGACCGAGAGTGCGCGACGGGCCGAACCACCCGTACGAGGGGTGGGGGCGACTTCGCCGGGCTCCGCGCCGTACGCGGTCGTGCCGACGTCGGACGGGTGATCGCGGACCACCAGAAGGACGACGGGGACGACGGCCAGGGCGGCGATGGCGATGACGAGCGACGCCGTGCGCCAGCCTTCGTCGATGGCGAGGTTCGCCACGATCGGGAGGAAGATCAGCTGGCCGGTGGCCCCCGCGGCGGTGAGGACGCCGGTGACGACGCCGCGGCTGCGGACGAACCAGCGGGCGGCGACCGTCGCGGCGAAGCTCATCGCCATCGAACCGGTGCCGACGCCGACCAGGACACCCCAGCAGAGGATGAGCTGCCAGCTCGCGCTCATGAACACCGTGCCGCCCGCGCCGATCGCGACGACGAAGAGCGCCGTCGAAGCGACGCGTCGCATGCCGAAGCGCTCCATGAGAGCCGCCGCGAAGGGAGAGAAGAGGCCGTAGAGCACGAGGTTCACGGAGACGGCTGACGCGATCGTCGCGCGGGACCAGCCGAACTCGTTGTGAAGCGGGTCGATGAGCACGCCGGGGGCAGCGCGGAAACCGGCGGCGGCGAGGAGGGCGATGAATGCGGCAGCGGCGACGAACCACGCTCGGTGGAGTCGAGTCTCAGGTTGCACGGGTACAGCGTCATCGCCGGTGGCTTCCGGCGGAAGCGGCTGGAAGGACACCATGCGAAAGATTCGGGCCAAGGCCATAGGCTCTGGCCATGCGCTGCCGTCACCTCGTGCCGGCGCTGCTGCTCACGATCGGGCTCATCGGCGGCTGCGCGGGGTCTCCCCCGTTGCCGCCTGCCCAGGAATTCGTGAGCGCGGCGGCCGACTCCCTCGTCTCGTTGCGCAGTGTGCGGTTCAAACTCGGGGTGAACGGCGTCGTCACCGGGCTTCCCGTGCGCGGGCTCGACGGCGAGATCAGCCTTGAGGGCGGCCGGGACGGTAGCGCGGTCGGTAATGCCGATCTGCAGAATGACTTCGAACGGGTGAAGGCCAAGTACCGGCTGTCCGGTTCGGAGATCACGCTCAGTGGTCCTGACGTGGAGCGGGTGATTCCGGCTTCGGCGCCTTACACGCCGCGCGCGATGCTCGGGGCCGATGGTGGGCTGCGGCGGCTGCTGCTCGGGGCGACCGATTTGCGGGGCGAGCGGTGGGAGCGGGTGCAGGACACCGACTCGCTCCGGATCGGCGCGAAGGTGCCGGCCGCGGTGATCGGCGGGATCGTGCCGGAGATCAAGTCGGACGTGTTCGTGAAGCTGTGGATTTCGCGGGACGAGCCGCGGCGGCTGGTGCGGGTTTGGGTGCAGGTGCCGCCGACGCGGCCGGAGGAGTTCGCGGTGATGTTGGAACTGGCGTTGACCAGGCATAACGCGGTGGTCGTCGGGGACGGGCGATAGCAAAGGTCCCTTGCTTCCCTGGGGGCGAAAAGGCCAGGTCAGCGGGTGTGGCGATAGCAAAGGTCCCTTGCTCCCCGCTAGGTGCAGCGCGTGTCGGGTGGGGGCAATTTGCCGTCGATCAGGTACGCGAAGCCCGCGCCGTCGACGCACTCGTTGCCGTCGAGGAACACGGTGTGCTGCGCGCCCTCGAACGTGAGCAAAGCTCCCTTGAGGTCCCGGGCGAGGTTCACGCCGGACGCGTACGGGGTCGCCGGATCGTCGGTGGTCGAGATGACCAATGGCCGCGGCAGGCCTTTGACGTCCGGTTTGTGCACCTCGGAGGTCGCGGGGACCGGCCAGACCGAGCAGATGTCGAGTTCGCTCATGTCCGGCGTGCCACCGGTGAGGAACGGCGCGCCCTGGTACATCCGCTCGTGGGCGCCGTCGATGACGCGGCGGTCGGTGATCCGCGTGCTGTCGACGCAGCGGACGGCGAAGTAGACGTCGAGGATCCCGGTGTACCGGCCGTCCGACTCACGGCCGTAGTAGCTGTCGGCGAGCGCGACCAGGGTTTTGCCGCTCCCCCGCTTGAGTTCGGCGAACCCGTCGTTGAGGAACTTCCACGCGTCCTGTGAGTACAGGGCGGCGCTGGTTCCGGTGACGGCGTCCTCGAACGAGAGTTCGCGGTTTCCGGCAGGCACGGGCTTGGTGATCAACGGCCGGACCAGGTTCTGGAACGCCTTCGTCACCGCGCCGGCGTCGCGGCCGAGCGCGCAGTCCTGGCGGGCGGCGCACCATTTGCCGAATTCGGCGAACGTGTTCTGGAAGCCCGCCATCTGCGTGACGAGCGATTCGGCGGTGTCGAGTTCGGGATCGACCGCGCCGTCGAGGAGCAGCGCCCGCACCTTGTCCGGGTAGGCCTCGGCGTAGGCGGTCCCGATCTGCGTGCCGTACGAAAAGCCCAGGTAGCTGAGCTTTTCGTCGCCGAGGGCGGAGCGCAGGACGTCGAGATCGCGGACGACGTCCCTGGTCCCGATGTTGGCGAGCATCTCTTGGCCGTGCTTCGTGCGCTCGACGCACTTCGCGGCGTACGCCTTGGCGTCGGCGAGTTGCTTCGCGATCCCGCCGGGGGTCGTGTCGCTCTCCGAATCCTCGGCACGGTCCGCGTCGCGTTCGGCGTCGGTGAGGCAGACGAGCTTCGGGTCGCTGGTCCCGACGCCGCGCGGGTCGAATCCGACGATGTCGAACCGCGTGGCCAAGGTGGCCGCGGGACGGGACTTCGCGATGCGCGCCGCAGCCGAAACGCCCGAGCCACCGGGCCCACCGGGGTTGATCACGAGCGACCCGATCCGCTGATCGGCCTTCTTCGCTTTGTGCCGGAGGACGCCGATCGAGATCGTCTCGCCGTCCGGCTTCAGGTAATCGAGTGGGACGGTGAGCTTCGCGCAGTCGAACGCCTTGTCCGTGAAGCCCGCGCACTGACCCCATGCCAGCTTCTGCCCTGTGAACTTCTCGAGTGCCTTCGGATCTGGAGTCGGCGACACAGAGGTCGTCGGGGCCTGCGGAGGGGCCGACGGCGCGGGCTGCGGCTGTTGCTGCGTCGTGCACGAAGCGACCAGCACGGCGGCGAGCACGACCGGGACGCGGCGAAGGCTCATCTCGCGATCTTCGCAGCGTCCCGGCCTGTCGCAGGCCTTCGCGCCGAACTCGTTACTTCGCCGCGCAGCGTGTGCCCTCGTCCGGCACGGCGCCGTCCACCAGGTACTTGATGCCGATCTGGTCGACGCACGGCACGCCCTGGAGGAACACCGTGTGCTGGTTGCCCTCGAACGTCAGCAAAGCTCCCTTGATCGCTTTCGCCAGGTTGACGCCCGCTTGGTAGGGCGTCGCCGGGTCGTTGGTCGTCGAGATGACCAGCGTCTTCGGGAGACCCTCGACGTGGGGCTGGTGCGGCTCGGAGGTGTTGGGCACCGGCCAGAAGGCGCAGGAATCGCGTGCGGAACCGTCCGGTTTGCCGTCGTCGAGGAACGGCGCCGCCTGCGCGTACCGCTTCTGCGCGTCGAGGATCTTCGCGGGATCGGTGACCCGCGGGTCGTCGACGCACCGGATCGCGACGAAGGCGTCCTGCGTCGTCCCATAGCGGCCGTCGGCGCCGCGCTCGTTGTAGAGGTCCGCCAGCTTTTCCAGGGCGTCGCCGCGCTGACGCTTCAGTTCGTTGAGCGCGGTGTTCAGCGTTTCCCAGAGATCTTCCTGGTAGAGGGCCTGGATCACGCCGGTGGTCGCGTCCTCGTACGACAGCTTCCGGCCGTCGCCGACCGGGACCGGGAAGTCGATCAGCGGCCGCACCAGGTCCTGGAACGCCTTCGTCACCCCTGCGGCGTCGCGTCCCAGCGCGCAGTCCTCCCGCGCGGCACACCAGTTGGAGAACTCCCCGAACGCCTTGCCGAAGCCCTGCCCCTGCGCGACCAGCGACTCCACCGCGTCCTGCTCCGGGTCGACGGCCCCGTCGAGCACCAGCGCGCGGACGTTCGCCGGGAAGGCCTCCGCGTAGGCGGATCCGATGCGCGTTCCGTAGGAGTAGCCGACGTAGTTCAGTTTCGGGTCGCCGAGCACCGAACGCAGGATGTCCATGTCCTTGACGACGTCACGGGTGCCCACGTTCGCGAGCATCGCCGTGCCGTGTTCGGTCCGCTGGGCGCACTTGGCCGCGAAGTCCTGGGACTCGGCCTCCTGCTTTTTCACCCCGTCGGGTGAGCCGTCCGTCTCGCTGTCGTCCGCCCGGTCCGCGTCGCGTTCGGCGTCGGTCAGGCAGCGGATCTGCGGCTGGCTCGCACCGATGCCCCGCGGGTCGAAACCGACGATGTCGAAGCGTTTGCCCAGCTCGTTCGTCGCCGTCCGGGAGGCCAGACCGGCTGCGGCCGCCATGCCGGAGGCACCGGGGCCCCCGGGGTTGACCACGAGCGCCCCAATCCTTTCGTCGGTTTCCAGCGCCTTCCGGCGCAGCAGGCCGACCGTGATCGAGTCGCCTTCAGGCTTCGCGTAGTCGAGCGGGACGGTCAGCCGGGCACATTGTGCGTCCTTCACTCGAAACGCCGCTTTCGCGTCATCGGATGTCGCGTAGGGTGCACAGTCGGCCCAGGTCAGGCTTTGTCCGTAGAACTTTTCGAGTCCCGCGGGCACCTGGCCGGACGGGGCGTGCGATTCGGTCGCCGGAGGCGGCGGCTGAGTTCTACCCTTTCCCGACGAGCACGCGGCGAAAGTGACGGCGAGCAGGCCGGACAGCGAGATCGCGGCGAATCGGCGGGCACGGGACCTGGCGCTGACATGAGTGGACACGGTTGGATCGTGCCATCGGCCGTGGAACTCGGCCGCACCACCACCGCGTTGGTGATACGGGTGCGGACGGCAGAAGAAACAGACGGGAGCACAGGGGTGGCAGCACTGATCAGCCGGGTGGGCAAGAAGCTGCGCCGGATCATCCAGCGGCCGGGCAGCGTCGAGCTGACCCGCTACGAGGCGCTGCTGCCGGCCATCGAGAAGCTCGAGCCCGAGTTGGAGAAGCTTTCCGACAAGGAGCTGACAGAGCGGGCGGGCAAGCTTCGGGACGCGGCCTCGTTCGGCAACGACCAGCTGATCGAGGTGTGCGCGCTCGGCCGTGAGGCCGCGCGGCGCGCACTCGGCGAGCGCGCGTTCGACGTGCAGCTGCTCGGCACGATGGGCCTGCTCAGCGGGCATATCGTGCAGATGGAGACCGGTGAGGGCAAGACGCTGGCGGGTGCGCTGGCCGGGGCGGGATACGCCCTGCGCGGCAAGCACGTCCACGTCGTCACGGTGAACGACTACCTCGCCCGCCGTGACGCGGAGTGGATGGGCCCGATCTACGACCTGCTCGGCGTCTCCGTCGGGTGGATCGAGCCGGCCCACTCCCGCGACGAGCGCCGCGAGGCGTACGCGAAGGAAGTCACGTACGGCGCTGTCAGCGAGATCGGCTTCGACGTACTGCGCGACCGGCTGGTGACTCGCGAAGAGGACCTGGTCCAGCGCGCTCCCGAGGTGGCGATCGTCGACGAGGCGGACTCCGTGCTGGTCGACGAGGCCCGCGTGCCGCTGGTGATGGCGGGGTCGATCGACCACACCGACGCCGACGAAGAGGTCGCGAACATCGTCCGGCGGCTGCGACTCGGTCTGCACTACGAGACCGACGCCGACGGCCGCAACGCCTGGCTGACCAAGGCGGGCGCGTCGGTGGTCGAGAAGGCACTCGGCGACGACATCAACCTCTACGACGAGACCGGCTCGGACCGGCTGCCCGCGGTGAACGTGGCGCTGCACGCGCACGCGCTGCTCACCCGCGACGTCGACTACCTCGTGCGTGACGGCAAGGTGCAGCTGATCAACGCCGCGCGCGGCCGCGTCGCCGAACTGCAGCGCTGGCCGGACGGCCTCCAGGCCGCTGTCGAGGCGAAGGAGCAGGTCAAGGCGACCGACCGGGGCGAGATCCTCGACTCGATCACCGTGCAGGCCCTGCTCGCGCGCTACCCCGAGGTCGCGGGCATGACCGGTACCGCGGTCGCGGTCGCCGAGCAGCTGCGCGAGTTCTACAAGCTCGAGGTCGCGGTCATCCCGCCGAACACGCCGAACATCCGTGAGGACCAGGAGGACCGGATCTTCGGATCGCCGTCGCAGAAACTGCGCGCGATCGAGGAGGAGATCCGGCGCGTGCACGAGAGCGGGCGGCCGATCCTCGTCGGCACCCAGGACGTCGCCGAATCCGAGGAACTGGCGGAAAAGCTGGCGAAGGCGGATCTGGAATGCGTCGTGCTGAACGCGCGTAACGACGCCGAAGAGGCCGCGATCATCGCCGACGCCGGCAAGAAGGGCGCGGTCACCGTTTCGACCCAGATGGCCGGTCGCGGTACCGACATCAGGCTCGGCGGCAAGGACGGCGAAGGCCGCGAAGAGGTCGTCGAACTGGGCGGCCTGCACGTGATCGGCACCGCCCGCTACCCGTCGAGCAGGCTGGACGGCCAGCTGCGCGGCCGGTCCGGACGGCAGGGCGACCCGGGCAGCGCGGTGTTCTTCGCCAGCCTGAACGACGAACTCGTGCTGTCGAACGCGCCGGACATCCCCGAGGGCATCAGCTCGGACGTGGGCAGCGGCGAGATCACCGACCCGGCGGCGCTGCGGCAGATCAACCACGCGCAGCGCGTCGCCGAGGGTGTCGACCTGGAGATCCACCGGAACACCTGGCGCTACACGCGGCTGATCGAGCGGCAGCGCGGCGAGCTGCTCGAGCACCGGGACAAGGTGCTGCGGACGGCGCACGCGGCGGAGGTGCTGGAGAAGGCGCACCCGGAGAAGTTCAAGGAGCTGTCGGAGGCCGTCGACGACGAGGCTCGCGTCGAGCAGCTGTGCCGCGAGGTGCTGCTGTTCCACATCGACCAGCTGTGGTCGGACCACCTGGCGTTCCTGACCGACGTGCGGGAGAGCATCCACCTGCGGGCGTTGGCGCGGGAGACGCCGATCGACGAGTTCCACCGCGCGGCGATCCCCGAGTTCCACAAGATCATCCCGGAGGCGGCCGAGCGGGCGGCGAAGACCCTTGAGGAAGCCGAGATCACCGAGAACGGGATCGACCTCGGTGACGCGGGTGTGCGGCGGGCGAACACGACGTGGACCTATCTGGTGCACGACAACCCGTTCGACTCCGACTTCGAGCAGACCATCAAGAAGGTGCGGAGCATGATCAAGCGGAAGTAGGTCCGGGCCCGGAACGGAGCGGGGGACCTTTGCTATCACTCTCTTCCGGAGAGCGATAGCAAAGGTCCCCCGCTCTCTTTTCCGGCAAGTTCCCAGGTCAGCGGCCTGGCGATAGCAAAGGTCCCTTGCTCCCCTCCTGACCGCGGCCCGGCGAGCCAGACCCGGGTGGGCGATTCCACACATCCACTCGTCCCCGCGGACGCCGGTGGGTGAGAATGTCGGCATGCCGCAACTGCGCATCGCACTGGCCCAGGTCAACACCACCGTCGGCGACCTCGAGGGCAACGCCGAGCTCACCGTCGCATGGACCCGCAAGGCCGCCGAAGCGGGCGCCCACATCGCGGTCTTCCCGGAGATGTCCCTCACCGGCTATCCGGTCGAGGACCTCGCCCTCCGCCCGGCCTTCGCCTCCGCCTCGAAGCAGATGGTCGAAGCCCTCGCCCGCCGCCTCGACGAAGCGGGCTGCGGAGAGGTGCTCACCTACATCGGCTACCTCGACCTCGACGAGACCGGCCCGCGCGACGCGGCCGCCGCGCTGTACCGCGGCGAAGTGGTCGCCCGCCAGTTCAAGCATCACCTGCCCAACTACGGCGTCTTCGACGAGCACCGCTGGTTCAAGCCCGGCCATGACCTCGAGATCGTCCGCTTCCACGGCGTCGACGTCGGCATGGTGATCTGCGAGGACGTCTGGCAGGACGGCGGCCCGATCTCAGCGCTGGGCAAGGCCGGGGTGGATCTCGTGGTCGCGCCCAACGCCTCGCCTTACGAGCGCGCGAAGGACGACATCCGCCTGCCGCTGATCGCCCGCCGCGCGGCCGAGGCCGGGGCGCCGCTGGTGTACACGAACCAGATCGGCGGCCAGGACGACCTCGTGTTCGACGGCGACTCGATCGTGGTCGGCGCGGACGGCCGGTTGCTGGCGCGTGCGCCGCAGTTCGTCGAGCATCTGCTCGTGGTCGACACGGATCTCGACGCGGGCGGGCACACCGCCGAGGGCGAGTTCGACGGTCTGCGGGTAAGGCGCCGCGTGCTCGGCGACGATCCCGTTCCCGCCTACACCCCGAGCACCGAATCAGTGATCAGCGAACCGCTGTCGGACGAAGCCGAGGTGTGGCACGCGCTCGTCGTCGGCCTGCGTGACTACGTGCACAAGAACGGCTTCTCGTCGGTGACCTTCGGGTTCTCCGGCGGCATCGACTCGGCGGTCGTGGCCGCGCTGGCCGCGGACGCGCTCGGCGGCGACAACGTGTACGGCGTTTCGATGCCTTCGGAGTACTCGTCCTCCCACTCGAAGGACGACGCCGCGGACCTCGCCCGCCGCATCGGCGCGCACTATCGCGTCGAGCCGATCGCCGACATGGTCAAGGTCTACGTCGACCAGCTTCAGCTGACCGGACTCGCCGAAGAGAACATCCAGGCCCGGGTCCGCGGCATGCTGCTGATGGCGCTGTCCAATCAGGACGGTCACCTGGTGCTCGCCACCGGCAACAAGACCGAACTCGCCGTCGGCTACTCGACGATCTACGGCGATGCCGTGGGCGCCTTCGCGCCGATCAAGGACCTGTTCAAGACGCACGTCTGGCATCTGGCCAAATGGCGCAACGCGGAAGCCGAGAAGAACGGCGAAACCCCGCCCATCCCGGAGAACTCGATCACGAAGCCGCCGTCGGCCGAGCTGCGGCCCGGTCAGCTCGACAGCGACTCGCTGCCCGACTACCTGATGCTCGACGACATCCTCGACGACTACATCGAGGGCGACCGCGGCTACGTCGACCTGGTCGACGCCGGTTTCGAACCGGAGACCATCGACCGGGTGGTGCGCATGGTCGACAAGGCCGAATACAAGCGCCGCCAGTACCCGCCGGGCACCAAGATCACGTTCAAGGCGTTCGGCCGGGACCGGCGGCTGCCGATGACCAACGGCTGGCGTGAAGGTCAGGTCGTGATCAAGTCAGCTCAGCGCGACCTGCTTCCCCGCTGAGTTCTGCAGCACGGCCACCAGGCCGGGCCGGTCGTCACGCCGGACGAGCATGTCCATCCCGAGTGCCCGGACCGCGGTCTCCACCGCGGCGGGCTCGGGGTGGACACCGGTGACCAGAAGCAGTGGGATCGACGGGAGTCCCCGTGTCGTCGGATGCGGGGTGCTCCCCCAGTCGATGAGGAAGGGCGCGATCCCGTCGAGGCCGCCGGCGCCGGTGAGACGCCAGGTCAGCAGTTCGCCGTCGTCGGTGGCGCGCGACATCTCGAACGCCTCCCCCGGGTCGTAACCGCGCTCGCGTGCCTCGGCGATCGCGTTGTCGATGTCCCGCACTCGCGCGGCCCAGGTGACCAGCGCGGGCGCGGCCAGCTCGTCGATGCCGAACGGTCGCGGCCCGACGTGCTCGGGTTGATCCGGATCCGGCCCGACCACCTCCAGGTAGGCGCCGGCACCGAGATCGGCCAGATAGTTGGCCGTGCCGAGCCCGACATGCCTGCCACCGCGTACGGGCGTGACACCGGTCAGATCGGCGACGCGCGCTACGGCCTCTTCGAGATCCGGCCCGGCGTAGACGAGGTGATCAAGCACGAGGTCGTTCATGTCCATACTCCTACCGCAGACGGCGCCCCGGCGGCACCGCGGCACGGTGTTCCCGCCCGAAACGCGGTGAAGCCGAAACTGTCGGACCTGTCTCGTACCCTGGGTTCATGACGGCACCGGGCTACGCCGTGTTCGGCACCGCGATCGGCGACTGCGGCATCGCGTGGAACGAACGCGGGGTCATGGCGGTCCAGCTACCCGAGGGCAGTGAAGAGAAGACGCGGGCCCGACTGACCGCGCGCCTTCCCGAAGCGATCGAATCCGCACCACCGGCCGAAGTCCAGCGCGCCATCGACGGCGTCGTGTCGTTGATGGACGGCAAGCGCACGGACCTCACCGGTGTCGAACTCGACTACGAAGGCGTCCCGGACTTTCACCACCGGGTCTACGAGTTCATCCGCTCGATCCCCGCCGGTAAGACGCTGACCTACGGCGACATCGCGAACATCCTCGGCATGCCCGGTGGGGCGCAGGCCGTGGGACAGGCGATGGGTCGCAACCCGTTCCCGATCATCGTGCCCTGCCACCGCGTGCTCGCCGCGGGCGGCAAGGACGGCGGGTTCTCCGCGCGCGGCGGGGTCGCCACCAAGCGCCGGATGCTGGTCATCGAAGGCGCTTTGGCGGACGAACCGACGTTGTTCTAGGCGTTCTCGACCTTCTCGGCGGGTGACCACGGCTTGAGCCAGGGCGTCTCCGGCCAGCTTTCCGCCGCGGCCAGCAGCGGGACCGCGGTCGCGCCATCGATGTGCTCGCGGATGATGTCGGCGTGCCCGGCGTGCCGCGCGGTCTCCTCGATGAGGTGCAAGAGCACCCAGCGGACCGACCAGGCGTCGACGTCCTGCGGATACCACGGCACGCCCTTCGGCACCGGGACCGGCTGTCCGAGGTCGGCGATTCCCGCGATGACGTCCGAAGTACGGCGCGCGACCTCGTCGTAGCGTGCGAGGAGCCCTTCGACGGTCTCGCCTTCAGCCATCACGTAGTCGGCTTCGTAGTCCTTCATCGCCTCGTCCATAGGCTTCGAAGGCTTCTGGAGGACGATGTCGATCCAGCCGCTTTCCGTGCTGGCGGTGTGCTTGATCAGGCCGCCGACGCTCAGGGAGCTTCTCGTCGGGACGGCTCTGGCTTGTTCTTCGGTCAGGCCGTGCGCGGCGATGCGCAGGACATACCGCTGCTGCTCGAGGTAGGCGAGGAGGCCTTCGCGCTCGTCGGCGACCGGGGGGACGTTTCCAGCCATGGTGGCTCCTTCCGTTGGGAAGGATCCTTACATCCGGGGCAGCCTCTCCGAGGCGATTCGGCGAGGAAGGCCCAGGAGGGGAGCAAGGGACCTTTGCTATCGCTCGCTCAGGCAGGCTGAGTAAGCGATAGCAAAGGTCCCTTGCTACCCCTGCGGCCGGACGAAGGGGAACAGCACCGTCTGCCGGATCGAAGCCCCGGTCAGCATCATCAGCAGCCGGTCGACCCCGATACCGAGCCCGCCGGTCGGCGGCATGCCGTGTTCGAGCGCGAGCAGGAAGTCCTCGTCCAGTTCCATCGCCTCGACGTCCCCGCTCGCCGCGCGCAGCGACTGGGCCTCGAGCCGCCGCCGCTGTTCGAGCGGGTCGGTCAATTCGGTGTAGGCCGTGCCGACCTCGGAGCCGAACGCGATCAGGTCCCAGCGCTCGGCCAACCGCGGATCCACCCGGTGCTGCCTGGTCAGCGGCGAGACGTCGGTCGGATAGTCGGTGTAGAAGGTCGGCAGCACGGTCGCGCCCTCGACGAGGTGCTCGTGCGCCTTCAGCACGAGGTCGCCGTGCCCGGCGTCCTCGTTCACCGGCACCCCCGCGGCCCGGCACAGCCGCTGCAGTTCGGCGACCGAGGTACCCGCGTCGATCTTCTCCCCGAGCACCACCGAAACGGCTTCGTGGACCGGGATCACCGGCCAGTCGCCGGAGATGTCGTACTCGACGATCTTCCCGTCCGGACCCGGACGCCGGACGACCTGCGCGCCGTACGCGACCTCCGCGGCATGCTGGACCAGTTCCCGGGTCAGCGTCCGCATCGTGCTGTAGTCGGCGTAGGCCTGGTACGCCTCCAGCATCGTGAATTCCGGGTTGTGCGTCGCGTCGACGCCTTCGTTGCGGAAGTTCCGGTTCAGTTCGAAAACCCGCTCGACCCCGGCCACGCACAGCCGCTTCAGATACAGCTCGGGCGCGATCCGCAGGTACATCCGCATGTCGTAGGCGTTGATGTGGGTGACGAACGGGCGGGCGTTGGCTCCGCCGTGCACGGTCTGCAGCATCGGCGTCTCGACTTCGAGATAGTCGTCCTGGTGCAGCCGTTCCCGCACCGCGCGCACCACGGCCGACCTCATCCGCAGCATCGCCGTCGAATCCGGGTTGACCGCGAGGTCGAGGTAGCGCTGCCGTACTCGCGTCTCGGGGTCGGTGAGGCCCTTTCGCTTGTCCGGCAACGGATGCAGACTCTTCGCCGTCACCGTCCACTCGTCGACGAGCACGGAGAGTTCACCGCGCCGCGACGTCACGACCTGCCCGCTGACGCCGACGTGGTCGCCGAGGTCGATGCCTCGCCGCCAGCCACCGAGGTCGAGCACGGAGGCGTCGAGCATCAACTGGATCTCGCCGCTGAAATCCTTGACCCGCGCGAAGCAGAGCCCGCCGAGGTTGCGCATCGCGAGCACCCGGCCCGCGACGCGGACGCGATGACCGGTCTGGGTGTCCGGGCTCAGGTCGCCGAACTTCGACACGATGTCGCCGAGCAGGTCTTCCCGGGCGAAACCGACCGGATAGGGATCGATTCCGGCTTCCCGCAAGCGATCCAGCTTCGCCATCCGTACCCGGACCTGGTCGGGGCGTCGCACCTGTTTCGGCGCGGGAGTGGCCGCGTTCGCTTCGATGCGGTGGACCTCGGCGACGAACTCCTCGGTGACCGTCTCCAGTTTCAGCGCCCGTCCCGACCGTCCTGTCGGGACGAATCCTTCCAGCGCGCCGGCGACGATGCCGACCCGCGGCAGCCGCCGAGCCGAGGAATAGCACAGGAAACGCGGTTCCCAGTCGGGTCCGTACTTGGCGTTGGAGCGGTAGAGCGATTCCAGCTGAAAGAACCGCGACGCCATGCTCAGCACGGCACGCCACGCGCGAAGGACCGGGCCGGCACCGATCCGCTCGCCTTCGGAGAAGACCGCGCGGAACATCGCGAAGTTCAGCGAAATCCGTTGTGCGCCAAGGTGGGAACTCGCCGCCACGACCTCCGCGACCATGTACTCGTTGAGGCCGTTTTCGGCCTCGCGGTCGCGGCGCATCAGGTCCAGGGACAGCCCGCGACGGCCCCACGGCACGAACGAAAGCATGCCGCGCAGTTCGCCTTGGGCGTCGTACGCCTCCACCATCACGCTGCGGCCGTCACTCGGGTCACCGAGCCTGCCGAGCGCCATCGAGAACCCGCGCTCGGTCTCCGCGCCGCGCCATTGCTGCGCCTGCAGCAGGAGCCGGGCCATTTCGTCGGTTGGGATCTCGCTGTGGCGCCGGACTTTCGTGGTGTACCCCGCCCGTTCGATCCGTTTGACCGCTTGGCGGACCGACCGGCGCTCCGGACCGGCGAGGCTGAAGTCGCGGACGTCGAGGACCGCTTCGTCGCCGATCTCAAGCGCGCGCAGACCCGCGTCGGCGTACACCTTGGCTCCGCGTTCGCTGGCGCCGAGCACGCCGGGGGTCCAGCCGTAGGTGCGGGCTTCGTTGAGCCACGCGCGGACCGCGTCCGGCCAGGCGTCGGGATCGCCGATGGGGTCGGCGCTCGCGACGCTGGTGCCCGCGAGCACGCGGTAGGCCACGGCGGCGCGGCCGTTCGGCGAGAAGACGACGCTCTTTTCGCGGCGGGTGGCGAAATAGCCCAAAGAGTCGTCTTCGCCGTGTTCGGCGAGAAGGCGGCGTACGCGCAGTTCTTCCTCGTCCGTCCTCAGGCGCCGGCTGCGTACGCCGCGGAAGAGTGTGTACAGCGCGGCTGTCGCGACGGCGGTCGCGCTGAGGTCGAGCAGGAGATCGAGCCACGCGGGCCCTTCGCCGATGCCGACGCGGCGCAGCTGGATGTTCTCGCCGGTGGTGTGGTTGACGACCCAGGCGAACCGCTCCCAGGTGTCGGCGAGTCGTCCGGGGAATGCCTCGGTCAGGCCCCAGCCGACGAGGATGACCGCGGCCAGGCCGCCGAACAGCACGGTGAAGCCGTCACGCCAGGCGCCGGGCGCGAGGCGGGCCGGGAAGGCGGGGCGCAGGATCCAGAGGAACGCGATCATGCCGATCGAGATCAGGTCGGCGATGGTCAGCGCCCACACCTGGTGCGGGATGTGCCGGACCTGACGGGGGCCCAGCGCCAGCAGGTGCGGCCACCACAGCAACGCGGCCTGCCAGGCCAGGGTGATCGCGAGACCGCCGACCTGGAACAGCAGCAGCGTGTAGAGGGCCGCGCGTTTGCGGCGGCGGAGGGCGGCGCCGAGGACGACGAGCAGCAGGACGATCACGAGACTCGCGTTCGTCGGGATGCTCAACGCGGAGAACGCGACATCACCCGTCCTGAGCAGGGGCCCCTTCACGTCGCCGGCGATCAGAAGGATCACCGAGAACACGGCCGCGAGCTGCACGAGGGTGGCGACGATTCCGCCCGCCCTCGCCTTCCACGGCGAGACACGGCTCGCTGGGTTTCCCATACTGGCCTTTCGCGGTACTCACAGGTGCTGCCTTACTTGACGTCACACAACCCCGTGTGGTTGTCAACGATCATCATCCTCTGGTCGTGAATCTTGTCGTCCGCAGGCGTGCCCCTGGGGGAGACACCGCGGTGTGAAGCTGGTCGCAGGACCTTGGGGGGCCCATCCGCGCGTGTCACGCTTTGAACTGTTCAGCTCCACGACCCGGGGACCTCCGCGAGGCCTCGAGGGAAGGACGGTCGACAAAGATGTCTGCCAGCGAAAAGGATTCCGGCGAACTCGCCGCACCGTACGGGACCGGCGCGGCGCCTCAGGCCGCGCCCGGGAAAAAGGTCCGCGTACATCACCTTCGCGACATGAAGGAGCGCGGCGAAACCTGGCCGATGCTCACCGCCTACGACATGTACACCGCCGCACTGTTCGACGAAGTGGGCATTCCCGTGCTGCTCGTCGGGGATTCCGCGGCGAACAACGTCTTCGGGTACGACACGTCACTTCCGGTGACCGTGGACGAACTCCTTCCCCTGGTCCGCGCGGTGACCCGCTCGGTGAAGCGGGCGCTGGTCGTCGCCGATCTGCCATTCGGCTCGTATCAGCTTTCGCCGCAGCAGGCGCTCGAGACATCGGTACGGTTCATGAAGGAAGGCCGCGCGCACGCGGTGAAACTCGAAGGCGGGCGGAAGTTCGCTCCCCATGTCGAGGCACTGACGTCGGCCGGTGTCCCCGTGATGGGACATATCGGATTCACCCCACAGAGTGAACACAATCTGGGCGGTTACCGGGTCCAGGGACGCGGCGAAGCGGCCGACGCGCTGCTCGCCGACGCACTCGCCCTGGAGGAGGCAGGCGCCTTCGCGGTCGTCATGGAGATGGTGCCCGCCGAGGCGGCGAAGCGGATCACGCACGAGCTGAAGATCCCGACCGTCGGCATCGGCGCCGGGCCGGACTGCGACGCGCAGGTGCTCGTCTGGCAGGACATGGCCGGGCTTCGGCGCGGTAAGACACCTCGGTTCGTGAAGAAGTACGCCGATCTGGCGGGCGTGCTGGCCGGAGCCGCGTCGGCGTTCGCGGAGGACGTCCGGCGAGGCGAGTTCCCGGCTCCGGAGCACTCCTTCCACGACTGACCCGCCTCTGACCTGCACAAAGAGAGCAAGGGACCTTTGCTATCGCCTTCCCCAGCTGGAGCGATAGCAAAGGTCCCTTGCTCTCTTTTCGGGTGGGTGGTGACTGCGGACCCTCCTTTAGTTGTTCACGTATATGAACTTCAATCATGTCCTTGACTAGCGTTCGAAAGCTGCTTTACGGTCTAGCCGTCGCCGCCACGACCAAGCTTCGATCCCTCGACGAGGAGGACCACGGATGCGTGTTCGTGAGCGGGTTCTGGCCCTCGCGGCCGGCGCCGCCCTGCTGTCGACCCTGGCGGCGTACCCGGCACAGGCCGCGACGGTCCGCGTAGGGACTTCGGCGCAGCTGTCGGCGGCGCTCGCTTCGGTCACTCCCGGCACCGTCATCGAACTCGCAGCCGACACGACCTTCACCGGCAACTTCAAGGCGGCGAAGAGTGGCACCTCCAGCAGCCGCATCACGCTGAAGGGGCCGCGAAGCGCGGTCATCAAGGCCGCGGCCGGGCGCACGCTCGAACTCACCGGCAGCTTCTGGAACCTGATCGGCTTCACGATCACCGGCGGCCAGAAGGGCCTGATGGCGACCGGCGTCAAGAACACTGTCGTCGACGGCGTCAAGGTCACCGGCGTCGGCCACGAAGGCATCCACTTCCAGTACACGAGCACCGACAACGTCGTGAAGAACTCCGAGGTGACCGACACCGGCCGCGAGTACGCGGGCTACGGCGAAGGCATCTACTTCGGTTCCGCGAACGGCAATTGGCCCAGCGGCATCCCCGACCGCAGCGACCGCAACAAGGCATTGAACAACAAGATCGGCCCGAACGTGCGCGCCGAGTCGATCGACATCAAGGAAGGCACCACCGGCGGCGAACTGCGCGGCAACGTCTTCGACGGGACCGGGCAGAGCGGCGAGCACTTCGCCGACAGCTGGGTGGACCTGAAGGGCAACAACTACGTGGTCGCGGACAACCGGGGCACCAAGGTCTTCGTGCACAACGCGACCTACGGCGGCTTCGAAGTCCATGTCCAGCTCGACGGCTGGGGCCGCGGCAACACCTTCTCCGGCAACACCGCGGACGTGCAGTCCAGCTACGCGTACGGCTTCTACCTGGTGAAGGCCGCTACGGGGAACAAGGTCTGCGCCAGCAACAAGGTGACCAACGCCGGGAAGGGATTCGCGAACGTGGCCGCCACGGCGGGCTGCTGACGCGACCGAAGACCGGGGGCCCGCTCAGCCCGGCGGCGGGGGCGGGCCCCCACCCTTCGGACACTCGCCGATTCGGGCAGAGTGTCCGTATGGACGATCTGTACCCGCCGATCCACGTGCGCGCCGAGGGCATGCTCGACGTCGGCGACGGGCACCGGATCTACTGCCAGGAGGCGGGCAACCCGGACGGAAAACCGGTCGTCGTCCTGCACGGAGGCCCTGGTAGCGGCATCTCTCCGATGACCAGACGGCATTTCGATCCCGAGGTCTACCGGATCATCCTGTTCGACCAGCGCGGCGCCGGCCGCAGCACTCCGCAGATCAGCGCGCCGGACGTCGATCTGTCGGTCAACACCCTCTGGCACCTCGTCTCGGACATGGAAAAGCTGCGCGAACGGCTGAATCTGGAGCAATGGCAGCTCTTCGGCGGCTCGTGGGGCGCAACCCTCGCCCTCGCCTACGCCGAAGCCCATCCGAACCGCGTCAGCGAGATCATCCTGCGCGGAGTCTTCACCGTCCGGCGGAGCGAACTCGACTGGATCTACAACGGCGGCGCCGCGAACCTCTTCCCGCGCGAGTGGGAGGCCTTCCTCGCGCCGATCCCCGAAGACCGACGCGACGATCCGATGTCGGCCTACCGCGAACTCGTCTATCACCCCGATCAGGTGATCCGGGAGCGGGCCGCCATCGCTTGGAGTACTTGGGAAGGCGCGACGGTGTGTCTGCGCCCGGACCCCGCTTTCCACAACCAATACGCGTCACCGGACTTCGCCGTCACCTTCGCACGGCTGGCGTTGCACTACTTCTGCCATGGGGCCTGGCTCGAAGAAGGGCAGCTGATCCGGGAGGCCGGGAAGCTCGCCGGGATTCCCGGCGTGATCGTGCAGGGGCGTTACGACGCGGTGTGCCCGCCGGTGACGGCGTACGAGCTGCACCGGGCTTGGCCAGACTCGAAGCTGGACCTCGTCGAGGCGGCCGGGCACGCGGTGACGGATCCGGGGATGCTGGCGGCGCTTCGGGCCGCGACGGATCTCTTTCGGCACACTTCGCTAGGGGAGCAATAGCACATTCCGACCCTTCATCCTCGGTAACGCCCGAAAGGTCACGATCTTCCCAATCATCACCGAATGCATCGATGACATTTCTCAGAAGCACTTGCTTCGTTATATTTGATTCGGCCACAAGTCGCACCTTGGCGAAATGCGGCACTGAATTCCTGCGCAGTTCATGCATAGTGAATTGAATTCTCTCGACCGCTCCACCAGGAAGTTCACCCGTCGCCACCACAGACCGTCGACAAGAGTCCGCCCGCTCGCATGCGACTTACACTCGACATTGAACTCTAGACGAAGCACTGAAAACAGATTTCGAGAGCACCTCGACGAGCAGATCACAATTTCCCGCAGAGCGCCCTCCTCTAATTTCGCACAGTAACAAGACCCGCCATCAGGAAGATTTATTGCGACGCACCTTCGCAAGATTCAAGTCGGATTCTCTCGAACTTAGCCTCAATTGCCCACCCGAAGAAGTGTAGCCACCTGATACAACCTGCAGCTCGGTGCCCACAGCAGGCCACTCAGGCTGCTTTATAGGCAAATCGCTGATCAAAATTCGGTCCACAACCCCAATCTCTCCAGAGGGAACCCGGACCCGCAATCCGTACGGCCTCTGTTCGACAACCACACCCATAACAATCTGCCATCGCTCCAGGCGAGGAAATAACTTACTCATCTTCTGCCGTTCCACGGAAACCTCGGGTGCGCGTTTAGCTCTTCGAAGAGCTCCTTGTAGACCACATATTCTACATGCTGCTCAGTTAAGCCGTTCCATTCATCGATCATACCCTTGTTGATATTTTCCTGAAGCCACGCGGTCGGCACCTTGACCTTGAACCCAACGCCGTGCGTATCCTCAGAGCCACGAGCCCATTCGGTCGCAACCTTCTCGTTGCCAAAGTGCGCAGCGCCGTCATCTCCACGGTCTGCGTTACGAGGGAAGTGTGCCTCATCCAAGCCATGGTCCAACTCAGATCGCCCTCTTTCGATCGGCGACGTCCGATAAAGATAAGTGGAGTCATCGCAGTTGTGGGTGAGAACCGGCGTCTGACCTGCGACAACGAAGTACGTGTGGTCGGTGTCGACGGTCAGGTTGTAGACCCGCCGCACCTCCGACCACGACCGCGTCCCCGTGACCGTCGCATCCCGGTGGTCACCGGTCTCCAGCCGATGACCGGCCTTCAGATCAACGGCGTTCGACCACCGCTTCTCCGACTCCACCCAGAACGGATGCTCATCCGTCGCCACCACAGACCCACGATCAGCGCCATTCGCGACACCGACCTCGACAAGAGTCCGCTTGCTCGCGTGCGAACGGGTATCCGTCACCACCCGAACCGCGGTACGCCCCGTCGTCGGATCCTTCGCCAGGACCTTGTCCCCGACCTTGACATCCTTGATCGGCTTACGAGACCCGTCGCCCATCACAACCAGCGTGTTCGGATCGAAACTGTTCTTACGTACACAGCTCGTATCCGGACCGCTCGACGACTCGTCGTGATGCTTGCCCCGTCCCTTGTTGCGCCCGGCCAAGCTGCTGACCAGATCGAGAGCGTCATCAGGGGTGGCACCGGATTGCGCGATCTCCGACACCGTCGTCACCGTCTCGGCGACGTTCTGGATGACGTTCCCGTCCCCGACCACCTGCTTCTTGAAGAAGTCGGTCACTCGGCCGGCGTCCTGCACGTTCGCCTTGAACGACTGCACGATCCGGGCAGGCATCAACGGCGACGACGACACCAGATCAGTCCCCTTGAAGACCGGCTTCAACGCCGCCTTCAACGTCGGGATCGGATTCCGTTTCGCCGTCTTCTCCGCGGCGCCCCTGGCAGCGGCCGCGACGGCCTTCTTCTTCGCCAGGATCGCCGCGGCGCGCCGTGCTGCCGCGGCTGCTGCGGCGGCAGCCGCCTTACGCGCAGCCGCGACGGCCGAAGCCTTGCGGGCGGCGGAAGCGGCGGCGTCACCAGCGGTTCGGCGGGCCGCACCTGCGACATCGTCGCCATAACGACGGCCGAGGTCGATGGCGTCGTCGGCGTACCGGCCGGCCCGGCGGCTGCCGCCGATGAAGTCGCCCGCCTTCCGCGCCCACTTCGCGGCGGTCGCGGCGTTGCCACCGAACGGGATGGCGCCCGCGGCGGACCATGCCGCGTTCTCCCAGTCTCCCTCCGCCGCGTAGATCGCGGCGTTGGCCAAGTCGGCGATCTCACCGACGCCGGGGATCATGCCCGCCACGTCCAGCGCGGTGTGCACGATGCCGCCCGCCTTGTCCCACAGGTCGCTGAACCATCCGTGACCGTCCGGGTCGAAGAAGTTCAGCGGCGAGCCGAGGACGTAGGAGTATCTGTTGGCACTGATCGACGGCGAGAACGGCAAGTCGATGCTGTCGCGGGAGGCGAAAGTGCCGGAACCCGGCTGGTACCACCGCGCCCCCATGTTGACGTTCCCGTTGTCGGGATCCGTCCAGTCACCCTGGAAACCGACCGACCGCGAAGCTCCGGTCGACGCGATCCGTTTGCCGTACGGGTCATATGCCGTCGAATCGACAACACCACCCGATGCGGGTGCCAGTGCGCCGACGACGTCACCGTGCCGGTCGGAAAGCGTGAGCCGGGAGTCGGATCCCTGCGAGAGTGACAGCAAGGAACCGTCGGGACCGCGGCCGAAGCGTGAGACACCGTCGCTGACAGCGTCTCGTTCCATTCCCGAGTACGAGAACTGCTGGCCACCTCGGGTCGCGAGGCGATCGAAGTCGTCGTAGGTGTATTCGGCCGAGCCGAACTTGATCAGCCGGTCGAAGGCGTCGAATGAGTACTTTTCTTCCATCCCGGAGGACGTGCGCGAGCTCAGTGAGCCTCGTGGCGAGTACGCGTAGGTGTAGTCGCCGTCGGCGAGAACCCGGTTCCGCTCGTCGTAGGTAGCGGTCTTCTCACCCGCTTTGACGCGGTTGCCCGAGTCGTCCCAGCCGTACTCGGTCGATTTACCCGACGGGTCGGTCCAGGAGAGCATGCGTCCCTGGAAGTCGTACGAGTAGCTGTTCTGACCGGCTCCGGCCAGTCCGGCGGTGGTCTTCGTCTTGACCCGGTCGTTCGGGTCGTAGGTGTAGGCGATGGACGAGAGAACCGTCCCGCTCGCCTCCTTCAGGACATCGGACTTCGGTCGTGCGAGTTCGTCGTAGTCGTAGTTCCTGACCCGGCCGCCGCCGTAGTCGACGGTTTTGACCTTCCCCGCCTCGTTGTAGCGATAGGTCAACTGGCCGCCGGTCGCGCCGTCGGTGACGGAATCCAGCCGTCCCTTGAGGTAGCCGTATCGGGCGGTCCCGGCCGCGTCCGTCCGGGTGATGACGCGCCCGGCGTTGTCGTACTCGAAGGACGCCGCGCCGGAACTCCCGGTCGCGGTCAGCAACCCACCGCGGTCGTTGTAGGTGTACGCGTTGCTCCCCGCCACTCGCAGTCGGCCGTCGGCGTCGTAGGTACGCGACTTCGAAACCGTGGCCGTCTCTGCACCGGTCCCGGTTTCGGTGAGCATCCTGTTCAACGCGTCGAACGTCCGGTCGCGGTTGACGTTCCCCGGCGCGGTCAGCCGGGTCGCGTTGCCCGTCGCGTCATAGGACTGTGTCCAGGTTCGATCCGCGGTCGCGGGATGGGCCGCGGTGGACGGCTCGATCACCGATTCCGGCAGATTCAGGGTGTTGTAGGTGAAGACGGTCTTGTTCGACCGCCCGTCGGTGAACCGGGTGCGGTTCCCCGCGGCGTCGTAGCCGAAGGACGTCGTGATCGTCTTGCCGTCCGCGACCGGCTCGACCTGGCTGGACAGGCGGTTCGCCGCGTCATAGGTGAACGTGGTGACGCGCTTCTCCCAGTCCTCCGACGTCCGCATGTTGCCGGCCGGGTCGTAGGTGAACTTGCGCTCCCGCAACACCGGCTGCGAGCCCGTCCACAGGCCGTCGACGTCGAACTCGGCGACCACGCGCCCGGCGAGGTCGTAGTTGAGCCGTTTCGTGGCACCCGCGCCGTCGCTGGCCCGGACCAGCCGACCTTGCCGGTCATACCCCCGTTTGGTGGCGACCCCCGCCGGGTCGACCGTGGTGGTCAGCTGGTTCAGCTTGTCGTAGGTGTTCCTGGTCGTCTCGCCCGCCGGGTTCTCGATCGACACGACGTTGCCCGCGTCGTCGTACCGGTACTTCGTGGTGTAAGCGGCCGGTTGCGGGAACCGCTCGACCGACGTCGAGGTGACCTTGCGGCCCAGCTCGTCATACGTCGCTTCTACCCGGGCGCCGGTCGGAGAGGTGGCGGACAGGGGCAGGCCTGTCAACGTGTACGAGTACTTCGAGACACCGGCGGCTGTGCCGGAGTCCTGCGGATCGTGCCGTTCCAGCAGCCTGCCCAGCTGGTCGTATCGCATCTCGGTGGCATGCTGCCGGGCGTCGATCTGCTTGATCACCCGGCCCATGGCGTCGTACCGGATCTCCTTGGTCGGGGTGATCGGCGTCGTGGCGCCGGGCGGCGTGTAGGACGGAAGGCTCGCCTTCACGAGCTGCCCGAGCTTGTCGTACGCCGCGGTGGTGACCCGGCCGAGCGGGTCCTTCGTGTGCGTGACCGAACCGAACGTGTCGTAACCGGTGATCATGGTCGCTTGCACGTCCGCCGGCGCGCCACCGTTCGACTCCACGCGGACTCGCGGGCCGGTGGCCCGGATGGGCCTGGCCAGCTGGTCGTACTCCATTGTCGTGGCGTACTGGGACGAAGACGGGTTTCCCCGGGGATCGGTGACCGACACCGGCATGCCGCGCTCGTCGTAGGCCCAGGTGGTGATCAAGCGTTCCTGACCATTGTGGACGGTCTGCTTGATGCGCTGACCGGAGGCGTTGTACTCGAACTCGGTGATCTCGGCGGTGTTCACCTGTCCACCGCCGGTATTCGAGGGATCGCCGGACTTCTCGGTGCGGATCACATTGCCGCTGCGGTCGTAGGCGAACCTCGTGCTGCGATCGAGTCCGCCCGCGTCCTCGATGGACTGCGTGAGCCTGTTGACCGTGTCGTAGTCGTAGGTCGTGGTCCGGTTGCCCGCCGTGGTCTGCTTGACCAGGTTCCCCGCGCCGTCGTAGCTGTTGTTCTCCAGCAGGAGATCGCGCAGGTTTCCGGTGACCGGATCGCGGTAGCCCTCCGCCACGACCTGTGCGACCAGGTCGTTGGCGTAGTAGTTGTTCCGCGTCGCCCGGCCCATCGCGTCGACGTGCAGGATCTGCCGCCCGGACTCGTCGTACCGGAAGGACTCGAGCACAGTCGGCTTCGAGTTCCCGGGATCGGTGTCCCCTTCCCCGTCGCCGGGACGGCCGTCGCCGTCGGCCGGGTCGACCACACCACCGTGCCAGCCGTGCAGCCGGACCTCGGCGACTTCATTGCGGGCCGTGTAGGCGTAGGACTTCTTCACACCGCTCGCGTCGATTTCGAACATCCGGTTGCCGAAGACGTCGAAGCCGTAACTCGTCTCCTTGCCTTCGGGGTTGACGACGCGCACGAGACGGCCGTGATCGTCGTACCCGCGGATGGTGACCCGGCTGGGGTCGCCACCGACGAGGTCCGAAACCTCTTCCCGTTCGATGTTCCCGTCCTTGTCATAGGACGTGACCGTCCGGGCACGATGTTTGGCACCGGTGACGGCGTTCGTGGTCTCGGGCCCTGTTTCGGCCTTAACTCGCGAAAGCGCGTCGTATTCGTAGGTTGTCGTGATGCCGTCGGGGAACGCGTCCACGTAGATCGTGGAAGAGGTCCGCCGTCCGGCGGCGTCGTAGACGAACCGGGTCCGCATTCCGGACTCTTGCTGGATCTCACCGAGATCACCGGTGCTGTAGTACCGGTAGTTCGTGTTCTCACCCGTCGCGCTGAGTGTCGACAGCAGCAGATCGGCCGGTACCGGGACAGCGACGTTGTCGAGCGACTGCTCGGTGCCCGTGGTGTAGCGATGGACGACCTCACCACCATCGGGCATCTTCTGGCTGACGAGGTCACCCTTGGCGTTGTAAAGGTACGTTGTCAGGTAACGGTTGTCCTCGGCGTTCGTGGACCTTCCGTCACGGCTCCAGACGACCTTGTCGTTACGCGGATCGAGCGGGTTGTCCGGGCTGAAGTGGTAGCCGAAGTATTCGGTGTGGCAGCGGCCGGGGAGCAGGCACGTCCGCTTGCTGATCACGTTGCCCCGCTGATCGAATCCGAGCGTGACCTCGTTGAGGTTCTCGGACACGATGGTGTTCTGGTTGCCTTCGTCGTCGTAGTCGTAGGTCCGGATCCCGTAGCCGACTTCCCCGCCGGGCTGACCGGGCTGGTCTTCCGGACGGACGCCGAGGCCCAGCGGAGTGACCGTCCGCAGGATCCGGCCTCGAACCGGGTCGTAGTCGAACGTGTGGTTACGGTTTCCCGGATCGGAGAACTGGACGGTGCGGATCAGGTTGTTCTCTTCACCGGTGATCACCGGTACGCCGAGCCGCCAGGTCCCGCCGTTGCGGTCGGTGTAGCTCTTGACCCGCTCGCTGACCGTGTCGTATTCCACCTCAGCGGCGATCTTGCCGCTGGGCAGCGTGATCTTGCTGAGCCCCTCGGACGGCTGTGCCGCCTGGAACTGTTCGCGGACCGCGTTGTCACCCAAGGGTTTGGTGTAGACGGCGACCTCGTCGATCGCTCCGGCGAAGTACCCGTGGTCGTTGCCGGGCTTGGCGGGCCAGTTACCTGAGACGAAGCCGGCACCCACATCCCGACCGGTAAGCGCAGTGACTTCCAGTACGGCTACATCACCTACAACGGATCGACGGGAGCGATCGAAGACCGTCGGTACTGAGTGAAAACGCCGGTGCGGCCCTCAAAGGGTCGCACCGGCGTTGCCTTACAGCCGTCCGCCCGAAGTCGTGTCGCCGGAAAGCCGTTGCGCCAGGTAGACCGGCACCGTCGAAGCCAGGATCAGCACCGCGGCCACGACGTTGACGATCGGTGCCTGGTTCGGCCGGAACAGGTTGTTCAGGATCCAGATCGGCAGGGTCTCCAGCCCGGTCCCGAGGGTGAACGTCGTGACGATGATTTCGTCGAACGACAGCGCGAAGGCCAGTAGGCCACCGGCGAGCAGGGCCGAGCGCAGCATCGGGAAGGTCACGAGGCGGAACGTCGTGAGGCCGTCGGCGCCGAGGTCCATCGACGCTTCTTCGAGGTTCCCGCCCATCCGCCGCAGGCGTGCGACGACGTTGTTGAACACCACCACGATGCAGAAGGTCGCGTGCGCGACGATCGCGGTGAAGAGGCCGAGGTCGATGCCGAGGATCGTGCGGAAGGCGTTGTTCAGCGCGATACCGGTGACGATGCCGGGCAGCGCGATCGGCAGGATGATCAGCAGGGACACCTGGTTACGGCCGAAGAAGCGGTACTTCTGCAGCGCGAACGCCGCCATCGTGCCGAGGACCAGGGCGATCGCGGTGGCCGCGAGTCCTGCTTGGACACTCGTCCACAGCGCGTTCAACGCGCCTTCGTTCTCCGCGGCCCGTCCCCACCATTCGAGGGTGAAGCTCGACGGCGGCCAGCCGAATGTGGTGTCCGCGTTGAAGGAATTGAGCAGGACCACCAGCAGCGGGAAGTAGATGACCGCGAGCCCGAGCACGAGTGCCGCCAGCAGCAGGTATTTGGTCGTCCGGGAAAGCCGCATCGCGCGCTCCTACAGGTTGTCCAGCGCGCCCGTGCGGCGCACGGCGGCGAGGTAGGCGAGCATGATCACCACGGGCACGGTCGCGACGGTGGCCGCGAACGGCAGGTTGTTGGCCGCGCCGATGTTGTCGTAGACGACGTTGCCGAGCATCTGTGAAGTGCCACCGACGATCTTCACCGCGATGTAGTCGCCCAGCGACAACGAAAACGTGAAGATCGAGCCGGCGACGACGGCCGGGAAGGTCACCGGCAGCACCACCGAGCGGAACGTCCTGAACGGCCGGGCGCCGAGGTCGCCGGAGGCGTCCACCAGGGAATCGGGCAGCCGTTCCAAGCCCGCGTAGATCGGCAAGATCATGTACGGCAGCCACAGGTACGACAGCGTGATCACGGTCGCGAGAACGCCGTAGCCAGGGGTGTCGAGGCCGAAGGGGTCGAGCAGCCAGTGCAGGACACCGTTGCCGGACAACATGGTCCGCCACGCGTACGCCTTCACCAGGTAGCTCGCCCACAGCGGGGTCATCACCGCGATCACCAGCAGGCGCCGCGCCCTGGGGGACGCGAATTTCGCCATGTAGAACGCCATCGGGAAGGCGAGGACCGCGGTGATCACCGTGACCAGCGCGGCGATCCCGACCGTCCGGAGGGTGATGGTGCGGTACACCGCGTCACTGAACAGCGTGGTGAAGTTGTCCAGCGACCATTCGGTGACGACCTGACCGGTGAAGACGTCGGTGTGCCAGAACGCGGTCACGAACAGCGCGGCCAGCGCGCCGAGGTAGGCGAGGCCGAGCCACAGCATCGGCGCGGAGAGCAGGATTCCCAGGCGTAGCTTGGGTTTGCGGTACAGGAAGGCGGAGGCTTTCCGCGTCGGCGAATCGAGGGTGGTCGTCATCTTCCACAGTTCCAGACAGTCAGGCGAAGCCTGTCCGTTGAGGGTGGTGGTGGGGCGGGGTCCGGGCTTGGGATGGGACCGGGAGCGGACGAAGTTGGGGGGCACCATCGTCCGCTCCCGGAGTTCGGGAGGCTCAGCCCTTGATCTCGGTCCAGGCGCGCGTCCACTCGCCGTAGTCCTTGCACTTGACGTCGGTGCGGCCGTCGAGGCACTGCGCGATCGGCGTCGTCCAGTAGGCGATCTTCGCGGCGTAGGCGGCGTCACCGGCGTGGAAGGTCTCGCAGTGCGCCTTGTTCTTGGTTTCCGCGCACGCCTTGGGGTTCGAGGGCGACTCGCCGAAGTACTCGGCCACCTGCGCGTTCGCCTTCGGGCTGACGATGTGGTTCAGCCACTTGTAGGAGCACGTCTTGTGCGGCGACTTCGCCGACACCATCCAGGTGTCCGACCAGCCCGTCGCGCCTTCGGACGGCAGCACGGATTCGACCGGTGCGCCTTCGCTCTTGGTCAAGTTAACCGTGACCTGCCAGGCGGTCCCGACGACGGAGTCGCCGCTCTTGAGCGCCTGGCTCTCCTTCAGATAGTCCGACCAGTACTCCCCCACCATCGGCCGCTGCTGCTTGAGCAGGTCGACCGCGGCCTGGAACTGCTTGTCGTCCAAGGCGTACGGGTTCTTGATACCGAGTTCGGGCTTGTGCGTCTGCAGGTACAGCGCGGCGTCGGCGATGTAGATCGGCGAGTCGTAGGCGGAGATCTTGCCCTTGTACGGGCTGTTCGCGTCGAACATCACCGACCACGAGGTCGGCGCCGGGGTCACCTTGTCGGTCCGCCAGGTGAGCAGGTTCGCGCCCCAGCCGTGCGGCACGCCGTAGGACACGTTGTTGACACTGTTCCAGGGACGGTTCTTGAGGAAGTCGAAGACGTCGGCGTAGTTCGGGACGAGCGCGGTGTTCACCGGTTCGACGTCGCCGGACGCGATGAGCCGCAGGGAGGCGTCACCGGAGGCGGAGATGACGTCGTACTGTCCGGTCTTCATCAGGCTCACGGCCTCGTCGGAGGTGCCGAACGCCTTGACGTTGACCTTGCAGCCTGTCTCCTTCTCGAAGCCGGTCACCCAGTCGACGGCCGGGTCGTTCGAGCCGTTCTCCGCGTAGCCGGGCCAGGCCAGGACGTTGACCTGGCCTTCCGGCTGGCCGAGCTGCGCGAGCGCGTCGAGCTTCGGCGGGGTGAAGCCCTGACCGCCGGGGGCCGCGGCGGTCGAGCTGGATCCGGAGGTGCCACAGGCGGCCACGAGCAGGCCGGCGCCGAGCAGCCCGGCGAGCGCGAGTTTCCTGTTCTTCATTGAACAACCTTTCGGTGCTGGGGAGGGCTAGCCGGCTTCGGGGACGCGGAAGCTGTGTTCGTGCCGCCAGCTCAGGCGGACGCGGCCGCCCTCGAAGTCCGCGGGCTCGGCGGTGTTCTGCCGGACCACGGAGAGCTGGCCGCCGGCGTCGAGCGTGACCTCGTAGCGCACGGTCGCGCCCGCGTAGACGGTGTCGGTGACAGTGCCGGTGGCGCTGGTTTCGCCGTCCTCCGCCGATTTCGAGAGATCGGCGTCGATGCGGATCTTCTCGGGGCGGATGCTGAAGACGCCGGATTCGCCGATGATGTTCTCGGCGCCGCCGCCGCTGAGCAGGTTCGAGGTGCCGACGAATCCGGCGACGAACGCCGACGCGGGCCGTTCGTAAACCTCGACCGGCGAGCCGACCTGCTCGATGCGGCCGGCGTTGAACACCGCGATGCGGTCGCTCATCGTCAGCGCCTCGTCCTGGTCGTGGGTGACGAAGATGAAGGTGATGCCGACGTCGCGCTGGATCTGCTTGAGCTCGGTCTGCATGGTGTGGCGCAGTTTCAGGTCGAGCGCGCCGAGCGGCTCGTCGAGCAGGAGCACCTTCGGCCGGTTGACCAGTGCTCTGGCGAGCGCGACGCGCTGGCGCTGGCCGCCGGAGAGCTGGTCGGGTTTGCGCTCGCCGAACTCACCGAGCCTGACGGTGCCGAGGGCCTCCTTCGCGCGTTGGCGGCGCTCCGCGCGGGGGACACGTTTCACCCGAAGGCCGTACTCGACGTTCTGCCGCACGGTCATATGCGGGAAGAGCGCGTAGTCCTGGAAGACGGTGTTGACGTCGCGGTCGAAGGGCGCGAGGCGGCTGACGTCGCGGCCGTGCAGTTCGATCGTGCCCGCCGTCGGCAGTTCGAAGCCCGCGATCATGCGGAGCACGGTCGTCTTGCCGGAGCCGGAGGGGCCGAGCATCGAGAAGAATTCGCCGGGCGGGATGTCGAGATCGACGCCGTCGACCGCGTTGACCTGGCCGAACTCCTTGCGGAGCCCGCGCAGCCGGATCGCGGGAACCCCGTCCTCGGCCGAAGTGATAGCAAAGGTCCCTTGCTCCCCCTCGGCGGGGGCGATGGGTGCTCGATGCGGCATGGCGTGCCTTTCGGTGGTCGTCACAGCGCGCTCATCACGTGCTTGACGCGGGTGTAGTCCTCGAGGCCGTAGAGCGAGAGGTCCTTGCCGTAGCCGGACTTCTTGAAGCCGCCGTGCGGCATTTCGGCGACCAGCGGGATATGCGTGTTGATCCAGACGCAGCCGAAGTCGAGCTTTCCGGCCAGCCGCATCGCCCGCTGGTGGTCGGTGGTCCACACCGACGACGCGAGCGCGTAGTCGACGCCGTTGGCCGCCGCGAGTGCTTCCGCTTCGGAGCCGAAGCGCTGCACGGTGATGACCGGACCGAAGACCTCCGTCTGGCTGATCTCGTCGTCCTGGCGGACGCCGGAGATCACCGTCGGTTCGAAGAAGTAACCCTCGTCCCCATGCCTTTTCCCTCCACAGTGGACTGTCGCGTGCGTGGGCAGCCGGTCGACGAAACCGGCGACCCTGGCCAGCTGAGCGGCGTTGTTGAGCGGTCCGTAACTGACCGAAGTGTCGTCGGGGTTGCCGGTGGTGGTCGCCCGCGCCTGCCTGGCGAGCGCCGCGACGAACGCGTCGTGGACCTCGTCGGCGACCAGGACCCGGGTCGCCGCGGTGCAGTCCTGACCCGCGTTGAAGTAGCCCGCGGCGGCGATTCCCTCCGCGGCCGCTTCGATGTCGGCGTCGGCGAAGACCAGTACGGGCGCCTTCCCGCCGAGTTCGAGGTGTACGCGTTTCACGTCCTTCGCCGCCGAAGCGGCGACCTCGATCCCCGCGCGGACGGAGCCGGTGATGGACACCATCGCGGGGATCTCGTGCTCGACGAGCGCCCGGCCGGTATCGCGGTCGCCGCAGACGACGTTGAGCACGCCGGGCGGCAGGAACTCGGCGCAGATCTCGGCCAGGAGCAAGGTGGACGCGGGGGTGGTGTCGGCCGGTTTGAGCACCACGGTGTTCCCGGCCGCGAGGGCGGGCGCGATCTTCCAGACCGCCATGAGGAGCGGGTAGTTCCACGGCGTAACCTGCGCGCACACGCCGATCGGTTCTCGGCGGACGAAAGAGGTATGTCCTTCCATGTATTCGCCTGCCGACCGTCCTTCCAGGACACGCGCGGCGCCCGCGAAGAACCGCAACTGGTCGACGATCATCGGCAGTTCTTCGGCCGCGGTGAGCGCGATCGGCTTCCCGGTGTTCGCGGATTCGACGAGCACGAGGCCCTCCGCGCGCGCTTCGACGGCGTCGGCGATCTTCAGCAGCGCGAGCTGGCGCTGCGCGGGCGTGGTCTCGCGCCAGTGCTCGAAGGCGGCGGCCGCGGCCTTGAGCGCGCGATCGACGTCTTCGGCGCCGGCGACGGCGGCGGTGCAATACGGGCGGCCGGTGACGGGATCGACGATGTCGGAGACCTGGCCCGACGCGGATCCGGTGTACTCACCGCCGATGAAGTGCTTCAACTGCTGCACGAGGGCTCCTGGCTACTGGGCCTGGGGGCGTGAGGCGATAGCAAAGGTCCCTTGCTCCCTTGTGGGGCGGCGGGACGGCTAAAACATATAACTCCATAGGTTAGATGACAAGACGATGGGGCAAGATTGGTTCCATCGGGTAGCGGTACGGGCGAAGGGCCACCATGCGTAAGGGGTTGTCGCACAGCGCGCGGTCAGCGATGTTCGCGCCGCTCGACCAGATCGGCCGGGCCGAAGCGGTCACCGCGCGGCTGGTCGACGCCATCACGCTCGGACTGCTGGCCGACTCCGAACAGCTGCCGAGCGAAGCCGAGCTGGCCGCCCAGTTCGGCGTCTCGACGGTGACCGTTCGCGAAGCGCTTGTCGCCCTACGGCAGCAGGGCCTCGTCGAAACCCGTCGCGGCCGGGGCGGCGGAAGCTTCGTGAAGACCCCGGTGAATCCTTCGGCCGCTTCGTGGCGAGAACGCCTTCGCACGGTTTCGCTGTCGGATCTGCGTGACGTCGGCGACCACTATCTGGCCATCGCCGGCGCCGCGGCCAAACTCGCCGCCGAGCGGAGTTCGCCCGAGGACATCGAGCGGCTCGAACTGGCGACCGAGGACATCCGCACCGCGACAGGCGCGGAGGCGTCCCGCGCCGAGCGCCAGTTCCACCTCGAAGTCGCGGCGGCCGCCCAGTCGCCGCGACTGACGAGGGAGGAAGTGCAGTTGCAGAGCGAACGGGGCGGGCTGCTGTGGCTGCCGCTCGAACCGCACGGCACCCGCGAGCACGCCTACGCCGAACACCGCGCGATCACCGCCGCCATCGCGCAGGCCGACGGCGAGCTGGCCAGGAAACTCACCGAGGAGCACATCCTCGAAGCGATAGACCGGCTGGCGGACGTGCATTTAGACCTTCTGGGCCCTTAAGCTGCGGCATCCGCGCATCCGAGGTGAGCATCGTGAACGACACACCGTCCGCCGCTTCCGAGGTCGTCGACCAGGTATCCGCCCTGGTCGAGGACGTCTTCGGCCGACTGAAGCCGGTTCTGGCCGCGGCCGAAGGGCTGCTGGCCGGATCCTCCGATGCCCTCGCCGACGACCTGACCCGGCTCCGGCCGCAGGTCTTCGACGTTCTCGGCGGCCTGGTCGTCGGCGCCGGGTTCATCAGCGCGCCGAACGCGCTGGCCGACCAGGAATTCGGCTTCGAGTGGTGGACCGAAACCGGCGACGCCGAACCCGCGCGATTGGTCATCAGCCTCGATCCGGACAGCGAGAACTTCCTCGACTACACCCGCCAGTCGTGGTTCACCGTCCCGCGCGACACCGGACGCCGCCACATCAACGGCCCGTACGTCGATTACCTCTGCACCGACGAGTACACGCTGACGTTCACCGTCCCGGTCCAGCGAAGCGGGACGTTCGCGGGTGTCGTCGGCGCGGACATCTACGTACGCGAGGTCGAGCGCCTGCTGCAGCCGAAACTACGCGCGCTCGGCGGCCGCGCGGCGCTGGTCAACGCCCAGGGCCGGGTGATCGTGTCGAACAACGCGCGCCAGGCGACCGGGTCGCTGGTGCGCGACGTCGACGTCCCGGCCTGGTGGTCCTCCGGCGCGGAACCGGTCACGACCGAGAACGGCATCCACCTCCGGCGCTGCGGGGACTCACCGATCGCCTTGGTCAGGTCCGCTGGGGGCTGACCTGCAGCGCGAGCCAGAATTCGGCACGTACGCCGGGGGAATCGAGGTCCCGGCCGGTCAGGTCGGCGACCTTGCGCATGCGGTTGCGCAGAGTGTGCCGGTGCACGCCGAGCCGCGCCGACGCCAGATCCCAGTGACCGTGGTGTTCGAGCCAGCACCTCAGCGAAGCCACGAGTTCGCCTCGGCCGGTTTCGTCGTGGTGCCGCAGAGGCGCCAGCAGACTGTCCGCGAAGGCTTGCGCCGCTTGGCAATCGACCAGTTCCAAGAAGCCTCGTCCGGCGTGCTCCGCGAACCGGACCAACTCGGTTCGCTCGGCCTTCGCCGCTTCCGCCGCCTGCTTCGCCTGACGGAGCCCCGCCGGGAAATCCACTGTGGACACCGGTTCGGCGAGACCCGCGTGCAGACCGCCGATCCTCGACACCAGCCGGAGAACCGCCTCCACTTCGCCGAGCGCGAGCACGAACGCCCCGGATTCACCGAAGAAGACCTTCTCTCCGGCGACTTCGGCGTCGAGCGCGTCGGCGAGTGACCGGCGCGCGCCCGCGGGACCGGTGACGGCCAGGACCGGCCACGGCCCTTCCGGGACCCCACCCCAGAGCGTCTTCATCGTGCGAGTGGCGAGTTCGGTGTGGCCGGCGGCGAGCAGCTCGCACAGCCCCGACCTCAGCCGCCGCAGCGCACCGCTGTGTTCCCGGTTCTGTTCCAGCGCAAGGGAAAGCAGCGACACCGCGGTGTTGACGATGTGCTGCCCCGCAGCGTCCAACGGCTCACGGGTGCCGACGGCGAGCACGCCGCGGGCGCGGGTGTCGAGCGTTTGCAGGACGACCTCGTCCTCCCCCGCCACCGTCACCAACGTGCCCGCGCGCAGCCGTACGAGATCTTCACGCATTTCGTCGGCGAAATGCCGGGCCGACGCGGGCGAGGCTTCGGTGACCGCGCCCGCCGAATCGAGCAGGAGCACCCAGCCGTCGACCAGCTTCGCGAGTTTGCGCACCACGCCGCCGGGACCACCCTTGCCGACGGCGGTCCTGGTCAGTTCCTGCTGTCCCTTGCCGGTGCGCACGAGCGAGGCGTACTCGTCGGCGGCGACCGCTCGCGAGACCGCGCGCGTGATCGCGATGAACGGTGTCTTCCTCGGCACTTCGAGCACCGGGAGCCCGACCTCCTCCGCGGTCTCCACCAAGGACCGCGGGATGGTCTCGTGGCTGAGCCCGACGCCGAACCCGAGCCCCGCCACCCCGGCGTCGACGAGTCGCCGGAGGTAGGCGGGTGACGTGGTCTCATCGAGGGCGAGGCCGGTGGTCAGCAGGAGTTCGCCGCCTTCGAGGAAGGCCTGCGGATCGGTCAGTTCGGTGGGGTGGACCCAGCCGATCGGCCGGTCGAGCCCGCTCTCGGCCGCCCGCACGCGCAGCCCGAGCGGGCGTTCGGCCGCGAGGGCGCGGAGCGTCAGTGCCATGTTGTCCAACTCTACGCCCCGATATCGACAAGATGTCGAGCTGACGCGCACCGGCGCGACTCCCATCCTGGAGGGCGACCCCGTCCCTCGCGTCCGCAGGAGTTGGCCGTGACCGTCACCACCGAGACCCAGCGCAGGCTGCGCACCGAGATCCCCGGCCCTGCCTCGCGCGCCCTGCAGGAGCGGCGCGCCGCCGTCGTCGCCGCGGGCGTGAGCTCGGTGCTGCCGGTCTACATCACCTCGGCCGAAGGCGGCCTGCTCACCGACGCCGACGGCAACGTCCTGATCGACTTCGGTTCCGGCATCGCGGTGACCAACGTCGGCCACGCGGCGCCCGCCGTCGTGGACCGGGTACGTGAGCAGGTGGGCCGGTTCACGCACACGTGTTTCATGGTCACGCCGTACGAGGGTTACGTCGAGGTGTGCGAAGCGCTCGACAAGCTGACGCCGGGCACCCACGAGAAGCGTTCGGTGCTGTTCAACTCCGGCGCCGAAGCCGTCGAGAACGCGGTGAAGATCGCCCGCGCCGCGACCGGCAGGCAGGCCGTCGTCGTCTTCGACCACGCCTACCACGGCCGCACCAACCTGACGATGGCGCTGACCGCGAAGTCCATCCCCTACAAGCACGGTTTCGGCCCGTTCGCACCCGAGGTCTACCGCGTCCCGGGGTCGTACCCGTACCGCGATGGCCTCTCCGGTCCCGAAGCGGCGCGGATCGCCATCGACCGCATCGAGAAGCAGATCGGCGGCGACCAGGTCGCGGCCGTCGTGCTCGAACCGGTGCAGGGTGAGGGTGGGTTCATCGAGCCCGCGCCCGGCTTCCTGCCCGCGCTTTCCCGGTGGTGCACCGAAAACGGCGTCGTGTTCGTCGCCGACGAGGTGCAGACCGGCTTCTGCCGCACCGGCGAATGGTTCGCGTCCACCCACGAAGACGTCGTGCCCGACCTGATCGCCACCGCCAAGGGCATCGCGGGCGGGCTTCCGCTCGCCGCCGTCACCGGCCGCGCGGAACTGCTCGACGCCGTCGGACCGGGCGGCCTCGGCGGAACCTACGGCGGTAACCCGATCGCGTGCGCCGCCGCGCTCGGCTCGATCGAGGTCATGCGCCAGGAGAACCTCGCGGCGTCGGCGAAGCGCATCGAGAACGCGGTGCTGCCTCGGCTGCGGGCGCTGGCCGAGGAGACCGGCGTGATCGGTGACGTCCGCGGGCGTGGCGCGATGCTGGCCGCCGAGTTCGTGAAGCCGGGCACCACCGAACCCGACGCCGACCTGACCAAGCGGATCGCGCAGGCCTGCCACCAGGCGGGCGTCGTCGTCCTCACCTGCGGCACCTACGGGAACGTCGTCCGCCTGCTGCCGCCGCTGTCCCTGTCCACCGAACTGCTCGACGAGGGTCTTTCCGTCCTCGAGCACGCTGTCCGCACGGAGGCCGCCAAGTGACCACATTTCCGTACTGGGTAGCCGGCAAGCCGGTCACCAGCGACGAGACCGTCGTCGTCCGCCACTCCTTCGACGACAGCGAGGCGGGCTCGCACCACGTTCCGTCCACTTCGGACATCGAGACCGCGGTTCAGGCGGCACACGACGTGCAGGACGAGTTCGCGACACTGCCCGCGCACGTCCGCGCGGGCGCGTTGGACCACGTGTCCCGAGTGTTGGGTGAGCGGTCCGAAGAGCTGGCTCGGCTCATCACCGCCGAGTCCGGCAAGCCGCTGAAGTGGGCGCGCGGTGAGGTCGGGCGTGCGGCGTCGACGTTCCGCTGGGCCGCCGAGGAAGCCCGCCGGTTCTCCGGTGACCTGCAGCGGCTCGACACCGACCCGGGCGGCACCGGGCGGCTCGCGCTGGTGCGGCGTGTGCCGAAGGGGCCGGTGCTGGGCATCACGCCGTTCAACTTCCCGCTGAACCTGGTGGCGCACAAGGTCGCGCCCGCGATCGCGGTCGGTGCGCCGATCGTGCTCAAGCCCGCGCCCGCGACGCCGCTGACCGCGTTGCTGCTCGGCGAGATCCTCGCCGAGACGGATCTTCCCGCCGGAAGCTGGTCGATTCTCCCGGTGAGCAACGAGGAATCGGCCAAGCTGGTGGCCGACCCCCGGCTGCCGGTCGTGTCGTTCACCGGTTCCGTGCCGGTGGGCTGGGGCATCCGGGACAGCGTGCCGCGCAAGCACGTCGCGCTCGAACTCGGCGGCAACGCGGCGGTCCTCGTCTGTCCTGATTGGACGGACCTGGACTTCGCGGCCCAGCGGATCGCGACGTTCGCGATGTACCAGGCCGGGCAGTCGTGCATCTCGGTGCAGCGGGTGTACGCGCACGCCGACGTCTACGACGAGCTTCGCGCGAAGGTGCTGGAGCAGGTGCGCGCGCTCGGGACCGGTGACCCGCGGGCGGACGGCGTGGACGTCGGGCCGCTGATCAACACCGCCGCCGCTTCCCGGGTGGAGTCGTGGATCGCCGCGGCCGTCGACGCGGGTGGCGAACTGCTGACCGGAGGGAAGCGCGACGGCGCGACCGTCGAGCCGACCGTGCTCGCGAACGTGCCGGAGGACGCGGCGGTGATGGCCGACGAGGTGTTCGGCCCGGTCGTGTCGATCACGCGCGTCGAATCGGTGGACGACGGGGTGCGGCGGATCAACGACTCGCGCTTCGGACTGCAGGCGGGCGTGTTCACCCGCGACCTGCCGACCGCGTTCGACGTGTCCGCGAAGCTGCGTGTCGGCGGCGTGCTCGTCGGTGACGTGCCGAGTTTCCGGGCCGACCAGATGCCGTACGGCGGTGTGAAGGACTCCGGCGTCGGCCGAGAGGGCCCCGCGTCGGCGATGGCGGACTTCACCGAGGAGCGCGTCACCGTCCTGACCGGCTTGACCCTCTGACGACCCGCGTTTAGTCCTCTGGATGCGCTGGTTCGTGATGCGAACTACCGCATTCAGAGGACTAAACGCGTGAGGTGGGAGTGGGCCTCGACGAGCGAAGGGCCGTACCAGGTGAGGTGACGTCCGGAGACCAGAACGTACTTCGCGCCGGGGAACGCTTCGGGGCCGTCGTCTGCGGTGAACTCGTAGGGCTCGTCAGGCAGTACGAGCAGGTTCGCGTCTCCGTCCGCGAAACGCGCCTGGAGTTCGTCGAGCTTCGGACGCGGGTAGCGCTCTTCGTGGTCCTCGTAGGCGTTGCCGATTCCGACGCGACGCAGCACGTCGCCGCCGAAGGTGTCCCGGCCGAGCACGATCCACGGCTTCCGCCAGACCGGCACGACCGCCCGGAAGCGCTCCGGCCGTGTCTCCCGCCACACCTCCTCGGCCTCGACCAGCCAATCCGGCTCGGCGAGGTCGTAGGCCTGCGTCAATATCCGCCGGATCGAGCCGAGTGCGGCGGGCACGGTCGCCGACGCCTCCATCACCCAGACCGGGATCCCGTTGGCGCGCAGGTGTTCCACGTCCTCGGGCCGGTTCTCCTCGGAGTTGGCCAGCACCAGGTCCGGCTCGAGTTCGAGCACCTTGTCCACGTTCGGGTACTTCGAACCGCCCACCCGCGGGACGTCCAGCTCCACCGGATGGGTGCAGAAGTCGGTGGCGCCCGCGAGTCTTCCGGGCGCGCTCACCTCGACGGCCTCGGTCAGCGACGGCACGAGCGAGACCACCCGCGTCGCCGGTGCGCGCAGCGGGACCACTTCGCCGAGATCGTCGATCATGCGCGCTCGAAGGACAGTTTCCGCTTGTCGACGTCCACCGCGGTGAGCCGGACCCGGATCCGCTCACCCTCGGGCAGCCGCTCACCCGCGCATTTGCCCATCACCGGCGGATTCTCGACGAGGATCTCCGCCTTGTTCTCGTCCGCCCGCAGGACGATCGCGCCGAACTCCTCGCCGATGTGCTCGGCCATGACCCAGGCCTCGACCTGGTCGATGCAGGCCCGTTCGACCTTGGCCGCCAGCGTGTCGGACGCGGTCATCTGCTCCGGCACCTCCGAAAGCGCCGCGCGGACCCACGCGGGCACCTCGCGGCCGGCGCTCACGGCCAGGCAGATCTCGGTGGCGAACCGGTCGACCAGCCGCCGGATCGGCGCAGTGACATGGGCGTACGCGCCGCCGATTCCGGCGTGCGTGGTCAAGGCGGGCAGTTCGCCGTCGAACGCGGTGTACCCGGCGCCGCGCAAAAGCCGTGTCGTGTCGGCGAAAAGAGCCATCGAAGCGGGCTGACCGGGGTCCAGCGCGGCCAGGAACTCCGACACGCTCTTGCCCTCGGGCCAGTCGATGTTCAGCGCCTGCGCGGACCGGCGCAGCCATTCGACCGCTTCGGGTTCCGGCGCGGGCAGAGTCCGCAGGACCCCGATCCGGGCGTCGATCATGAGCTTCGCCGCCGCCATCCCGGTGAGCAGCGAGATCTCGGCGTTCCACGCGTCGACGTCGTTGCGCGGCCGCTGGACCAGCACCCAGCCGCCGTCGGGATCGCCGTTGATCTCCTGTTCGGGCAACTGCAGTTCGACCGCGCCGCGCCGGACCGCGAGTTCGCGGCGCAGGCGGCCCAGTTCCGGCAGCGCGGCGACCGACGGATGCGGGGTACCCGCGTCGATCGAGGCCTGGACGGTCTCGTAGTCGAACTGCTCGGTGGAGCGGACCAGCGCGCGGCGGACGTGGGTCTCCGTCGGTTCGCCGCCCGCGTCGATGTCGATCGTCCACAGCACGGCGGGCCGGGTCTCCCCCGGCAGCAGGCTGGCCGCGCCCTCCGACAGCACCGGCGGGTGCAGCGGCACGTTCCCGTCCGGCAGGTAGAGCGTCTGCCCGCGGCGGCGCGCCTCCTTGTCGAGGGCGCCACCCGGCGGGATGAACGCGGCCAGATCGGCGATCGCGTAGTGGACCCGGAATCCGCCGCCCTCGGTGCGCTCGATCAGCATCGCCTGGTCGAGGTCCTTGGCACCGGGCGGATCGATGGTGACGAAGGGCAGGCCGGTGGCGTCCTCGCGTTCCCCCGCCGACTCGAGCGGGTCGACGACCGCCGCCTCCGCCTCGGCGAGGACGTCGGGCCCGAACGTCTCCGGCAGCAAGAACTCGGCTCGCAGGCGACCGAAGTCCCCTCCGGCCGTGTGTGTCCTGATCACGAGTGGAGGCACCACCCAACCCTATCCCGATCCGGGCCCGTTGATCGCCCGTTCGGGTGCGGGCCGGTCGGGTGTACGTTACGGACCGAAATGAAAACCGATACCCTTTTCAAAACGACAGGAAGGGCCGTGGCGTGAAGATCGCGTTCGTCGGGAAGGGCGGCAGCGGCAAGACCACGTTGGCGTCGCTGTTCACCGCGTACCTGGCCGGTGCCGGGAAACCGGTACTGGCGATCGACGCGGACATCAACCAGCACCTCGCCGTCGCGCTCGGCGCGAGCGAGGAAGAGGCCATCGCGTGGCCGACGCTGGGCGACAACATGGGCCTGATCAAGGAGTACCTGCGCGGCGACAACCCGCGGATCGCCGACGCGGCTTCGATGATCAAGACGACTCCGCCGGGGCGCGGGTCACGGCTGGTCCGGCCGTTCGAGGACAACCCGATCTTCCAGGCCTGCTTCCGCGAGTTCGGCGGCGTGCGGCTCGGCGTCACCGGGCAGTTCGACGAGGACGACCTCGGCGTCGCCTGCTACCACTCGAAGGTCGGCGCGGCGGAGCTGCTGCTGAACCACATGATCGACGACACGGGCGAATACGTGGTCATGGACATGACCGCCGGCGCCGACGCGTTCGCGTCCGGGCTCTTCACCCGGTTCGACGTCACTTTCCTGGTCTGCGAGCCGACCGTGCGCAGTGTCGGCGTGTACCGGCAGTACGCCGACTACGCGCGGGACTTCGGGGTGCGGCTGGTCGTCGTCGGCAACAAGGTGACCGAGGACGAGGACATCGACTTCCTGCGCGACGAGATCGGCGACGCGCTGCTGGGCTGGATGGAGAACTCGCGGCACGTCCGCGCCGCCGAACGCGGCCGCGCACGCCCGATCGGCGAACTCGAGGCGCACAACCTCGGGACACTGGGCTCGATGCTCGCGACCGTCGACGCCGAGCAGCGCGACTGGGCGCGTTATCAGCGTCAGGGCGTCGAGTTCCACCTCCGGAACGCGCGGGCGTGGGGCAGCGGGCGCGCCGGGGAAGACCTCACTGCGCAGGTGGACCCGGAGTTCGTGCTGGGCCCGGAACCGGCCAAGCAAAGCGCCTGACCTGCGGATCCTCTCGTGGCTCGTGAGTGGTAATGACGGTTCTAACCGTCATTACCACTCACGAGGCCTGAGCGCCTTGGTGTCAGCGTCTTGGCCCTTCATGTGCTGGGAAAGCTGTGAAGGTCGAGTTTCCTCGGCTGAGCCAAGGGAAGTGTGGAGGATTTGGGACGTTGAACGTCCCAAATCCTCCACACTCAGGGATGTACCGAGCTCCGGGACAGGTCCTCGCCCTCTGTTGATCAAGCCACGCGACCGGCGCACCCCGCGACGATGAAGAAATTGGGACACTCAACGTCCCAATTCCTACATCGTCGTCTGCCTGCGCCACGACGAAGAGGTGCCTGACCAGCAAGATGCCGACTTTGCCGGGACCCTGACCCTGAAGGTAGTGAAGGAGGCCTTCACGGACAGACGCTCGGGTAAGAACCGAAGGCGACTTCCGGGTGCGTCGGCTTCACGCGCATCAGCACCGGGGCAGCCCATCCCAAGTGGTCACCGGCATTGCCGCACTGACCTGCGGATCCTCGTGAGTGGTAATAACGGTTCTAACCGTCATTACCACTCACGAGGGTGACCGAGACGGCTCAGTCGCCGCTCCATTTGGCGTCCTCGGCGTCGGCCTGCCGTGTGCGTTCCTTGGCGATCTCCAGCGCGCGCCGGGCCGTCGCCTCGTCCGGGTACGGGCCGAGGAGGTCGATGCTCCGGCCGCGTTCCAGATGCTCGACCTGGTTCGTCTTGGTGTTGTAGTACCAGCCTTGATCCGGGTTCGGGTCGCTCGACATACGTCCAGCCTGACATCACCGGGGCGTCCTGTCATCACTTGCGGTAGCGGTACGGGATCTCCGTCGGCTCGCCGGTCGGGCCGAACTCGCCGCCCTCCGGCGGGTCCAGTTTCGAGCTTTCCGGCGGGTTCTCGGCCAGTTCGTCGAACCAGCCGCGGTGCACCGGGACGCCACGCGGCGGGGTCGCGGGCTCCGGTGGGGAGGCGGGCGACGCCGGCTGTGGCAAGGGCGCCGGCGGCGGCCCGGTCACGGGAGGGGCGACCGGCGGCGGAGCGGCGGGAGGCGGTTCCGGCTGCGGCTCGGCCTGGGACGGCGTGGCGGACTGCGCTTCCGGCGTGGCCGGAGGCGCGCTCACGGCCGGAGGCGGCGCCTGAGCGGCGGGAGGCTGGACAGGCGGAGGCGTGACGGCCGGAGGAGGCGTCTGGAGTACGGCGGGCGGTGGCGCGGCCGTCGTCTGGGGCAGGACAGGCGGCCCGGCTTGCGGTTGCGCGGGCGGCGGCGCCTGGGATGCGGCGGGACCCGGCAACGGCGGAGCGGCGGGCGGGGTGACCGTGCGCCACACCGGGGCGGGGCCGATGTTCATCGGCGCCGGGGCCCTCGGCGGCTGACCGGCCGCGGGCGGGGCGGCTTGGGACGGCGGCGGCGCCTGACGCTGCGCGGGCTTCGGGATCGGGTCGAGGCAGGAGACGAGCACCGTGGTGTTCGCCGGGTCCTCGATCTTCCGCCCGCTGCGCTCGCGGTAGATCATCTCGCCTTCGGTGTCCATCTCGACCAGGTAGCCGGCCTCCGCCAGCTGTTCCTCATCGAGGTCGACGAGCTTTTCGTAGCGCGACGGGACGACCCGGTAGATCGGCCAGGCGAGCTGGGCGTTCTCGTGGTGGAACTGCGCCAGCAACGCCGCCATCTGCTGCTGCCAGGGCAGCGACATCCCCTCGGCGAGGGAACGCGGCAACACGACGTAACCGGGGTCGACACCCGGCCAGCCCCGGTTCAGGTGATCGGCCAGCGGCGTGCTCGACGCCGGCCGCGCGGCCTGCCGCGCGGGCTGTGGGGTACCGAAAAGATCGCGGGGATCGACCTCCGGGCCGACGCCCGCCGCGGGCTTGCCTCGCCTTCCGAATTTCCGTGCCACGTTCTTCATCCTCTGCCAGTGTGCGGCCGCTCGCCGGTGGACAGGCCGCCACTTCGGGTGAATCCGATGGTCCCGCGGTCGCGGAACCACCCGTTCACCATGCTAAACGCCAGGACGGACCGCCTGCGCGACCACTTCGGCCTCGTCGAAGGAGAAGTCGCGGATGTGCACCGGCACGCCGGTCTGCTGCGCCTCGACGATCTTGCCGTCGCCCAGGTACATCATCACGTGGTGGATGGTCGCCGGATTCGACGGGACGGTGGCCAGGAACAGCAGGTCACCCGGCTGCGCCTCGCGGACCGGGAGCATCGCGCCCGCCTTGTACTGGTCCCGCGAAACACGCGGAAGGACGATCCCGGCCGACTCGTAGGCCCGCAGCATCAGCCCGGAACAGTCATAGGTGTTCGGCCCGGTGGCGCCCCACACGTACGGCTTCCCCTGCTCGCCGAGGGCGAACTTGATGGCCTGCGCGGCGGCCTGGCTCGGCGGCACCACACTGCCCACACTCGAACCGCAGCCGACGACGTCGACGATCTGGCCCTCGTTCTGCACGAGGAGCGCCGCCATCGGCTCCCAGTTGTGATACCGGTCGGGGAAACCGGACCGCTCCACGCGCTGCGCGGCGTCGCCGGGACGCATGTTCTCCCAGTCCGGCACCCCGAGCAGCACGTCGTAGAACTTGTTGACCTGGTACGGCGGATGGGTGACCTCCGCGACGGTGCCCCAGCCCATCGACGGCCGCATCTGGAAGATGCCGAGCGAGTCGCGGTCGCCGTGGTTCAGGTTCCGCAGCTTGGACTCCGTCATCCCGGCCTGGATCGCCACCTGCCAGGCGCGCGGGGACAGCGACCGCTGCTTGCCGATCGAGATGATCAGCGCGACGATCCCCTTCTGCTCCTCGTCCAGTTTGTTGATGTCCGAAGAACCGCGGTCCACCTGGCCGGGCAGAGTCGGCCCGATCGACGCGTCGCACGAGGTCTTGACGACGCCGCCCGCCTGCGCCTCCATATGGTCGGTCACCACCTTGGTGACCGTGCCCGTGGTGACCACCGCGGCGAAGACCGCGGCGATCAGCACGCCGACGATGATCCCGATCTTCATCGGGTCAGTCCGCTTGAGTGAACTTGGTGACCCGCCACCCCGGGTTCGTCTTGACGACGGTGACCCGGACCTTGGGCCCGTCGGTCTGGACGTCCACGTCCATCGACCCGACGACCGAGGACACGACCTGCGGCTCGCCGGTCACCTTGGTCGCGGTGATGTTGGCGGGGTCCACCGTCGTCAGTTCCCCCGCCAGGTATTCCTCGGTGGTGTAAGGCCGCAATCCGGCCAGCCAGCGTTCGGTCGTCGTACCGTCCGGATGGTTCGCCCATGCCGTCACCCACTCCTTGGCGACCCTGGTCCCGTCCTGGTCGATCGGTGCGGACGACGGCGGCGGCTGGGTGGTCAGCCTCGGCGGCAACGTCGACGTCACGGTCACCGGCGCGGCGACGCCGGGACGTGAGGTGCCGGTCGCCGAAGTGCCCGGCCCGCCGGCCGTCTGCCCCGGTTTGTCGATGGCCTTGGGCAGCAGGATGCCCACCGCGGTGAGCACCACCGCGAGGACCACCAGCGTGCCGATGAGGTGCCGGGGCGAGCGCAGCGGCCAGCCCCACAGTCTGCGGTAGACCGCGGCACGCCCGCGATTGGTCCGGATCGGCATGGGTCACCGACCCACTGCGTGGTCTGTGTCGCGGACTTCCTCGCGGACTTCGAGCCCGCGCGAGGGCCGGTACAGCACGAAGACCGGCTTGCCCGCGACGACTTCGGGATCGACGCGGCGAGGATGCGGCGTCGACGGCCCCGGTTGCACCGGCACGGCCCCCGAGTAGTCCGGTGTGGCGTAGCCGCCACCGGCGGAATTCATCCGCGACGGCACCACGACCGGCTCCGGCTCGTCGCTCCAACGCCTGTCCGCGACCGGTGAGGTGTCGACCCGGCGGCTCGGGACCTGGACAGGGCTCCGCCCACCGGAGGTGAACATGGAGTCGCCCGGGTTACCGGCGGACGGGTTGTACTGGCCGAAAACCGGTACGCCGCCACCACCGGCGGGAAGCGCGGGCATACCGCCGCCACCGCCGACCGCGCCCGGCCACGGCGCCCCGGACCAGGCCGCGGCGGGCCTGATCGCCCCGGAACCGTTGTCGAGCCGCTGGGAACTGGCGAAGATCGTCGCCTCGGGCCGGAACCGGCCGCCACCGACCGTCGCGCCGACCGGACCGCGGAGGTCACCGTCGACGACGTCGTCGGTGTCACGGACGTTCTGCCAGAACGCGTCCTGCGGTGTTGGCTCGTTGTTCTTCCTGCGGAAGCGGGAAAAGAGGCCGCCGCGGGGCGAGGGCACCGCACCGCCGACCATGCCGACGGACATCTCGACCATCTGCCACAGCCGCCGCACGGGACGGCCGACCATGAACAGCAGCACGGTGACGATGCCCGCCATGACCATCTGGGTGAGCATCGAAAGGCTGTTGCCCGCGTCGAAGATGGCCTGCAGCAACAACGAGTGGATGCCGGCGAGCACCGACAGCACGATCAGGTTGAACGCCACCGCGCCCGCGACCTTGAGCACCCGGCGCAGGATTTCGGGCTGCAACAACGCGACCAGGCCGATCAGGGGCGCGGTCAGCGTGAACACCCGGATCAGCACCTGCGCCAGCAGCACCGAAGCCTTGGCCAGCAACTGGAACAGCGAGTAGACGAGACTCTGGCCGAGGCCGAGGAAACCGGCGCCGGTCCGGCTGCCGTCCTCACCGGTGAAGTACCCGGTGGCGGGACCGAGCTTCGTCGAGATGTCCTTGTAGGCGGCCTTCTTACCGTCGACCACCGCCACATTGGCGTCATCGCCGTTGCGGATCTGCGCCCAGGTGAAGGCCTGCGCGTCCAGGAGCTTGCGGGCGTACTCCTTCGCCTGTGGTGAGTCGGGCGCGCCGAATTCGCCACGCTGCCAGTTCTTGTAGACGACCTCGTTGTGCAGGTTGGTCGGCAGGACGTGCCGCACGACCCGGTCCGAGGACTCGTCGACGAAGCCCGCCTGGATGTTCGTCGTGGTCTGGACGATCGCCCTGTCGATCGGGTCGTAGTACCTCAGCAAGGCCAGCGACGACGCCGCCAGCCACACCCCGGCCAAGCCGTACAACGCCTTTTTGCTGACAGCGGCCAGGTCGCCACGCCAGATGTTGCGGAACAACATGATGGACATGATCAGCGCGGCCAAGCCGAACAGCTGGGCGTAGATGTTGTTGTAGACCTTCTCTGCGCCGGCCTTCACCGCGTTGTAGATCGGGTTGAGCAGACCGCCTTCGAGCACGGTGTAGTGCAGCGAGTTCGTGGCACCGACGATGTTCTTGCCGATGTTGAACAGCTGGCCGCCCGCCCAGGTGTCGATCGTCGAATCCGGCGAGGTGATCCCGGCCATCGGGCCGCAGTCGGTCTCGAAGGTGTGCCAGACGAAGCCGGCGTAGCTGTAGTCGAGATAGGGACTTCCGGCCTCGCCATGTCCCTCGGCGGGATCGATGGCTCCGACCATGCCGGCGCCGGGTCGTTCCGGGTTCGGCGCTTCACCGCACGCCGCGGCCGACGCCGCCGGAGCGGTCGCCACGGCCTGCAGGCCCAGGATCAGCACGACGACGAACATGGTCGCGCGGCGGCTCGGCGTGGCCTTGCCCGGTCTCGGCCCCTCTTTGAGACGGCGGCGCAGCGCGTGCCAACCGGCGGCGAACGCGAGAACGCTCGCCAGCGTGATCACCGTGTTCATGCGGCATCCCTGCCGGTGCCACCCTTGCCGGCCCGCGCGTGCTCGCCTTTTCCTCCGTCACCATTGTGTCCATTTTGGACGGTGCCTTGCACTTCGCCCGTCTCGGCGGCCAGTGGGTCGGGCGCGCCGAGCATCTGCTCGTCGGTGAGGCCGACCTCGAGTTCGGCCGCCAGTTCGAGATCCTCTTCGAGTTCGAAGTCGTCTTCCTCCGGGGGCGACGCCACGAACTGCTTCTCCGCCGGAACGGCCAGTTCGTTGCCCGGCCGGGACGGTTTGGCGTCGGGCGAGCCCGGCGTGGTGTCCATGACCCGGCGCAGGTGTTCCAGGTGCGGGCCGGAGAAGTCGACGCGGATCCGCTCCACGCCACCGGCGCCGTCGCCGAAGATGAACTGGCGCGGCTCGACGTCGCGCTGGAGATCGCGGGACGAGCCGGGGCGGCGGCCCAGCGCGGCGACGACCTGTTCGTAGCCGACGCCGACCGGGACCTTCAGCAGGCGCAGCGCGTCGGCCTGGGCGTCGTCGTCGTCGAGACGGCCGACGAACACCGAGTCCAGCAGCGCCACGAAACCCTGGATCTTCAGGAAGTCCGCGGGGATCTGCGAGGACAGCAGCACCCGGACGTTCCACTTACGCGAGTCACGCGCGAAGCGGTTCATCAGCACGCGGCCTGTCGGGACCTCGGACAGGAAGAACGCCTCGTCGATCCAGACGCCCTTGCGCAGTTCCTTCGGCTTCTCGTACACCGACCGCTGCGTCAGCCACGCCGCGAGGTTCAACATCTCGACGCCGAGGGATTCCGCGTCCGTCCAGTATTCGCGCGGGACGCCGTCCTTGGGCAGGGTCAGCCCCGCCATGGTCAGCACGGTCATCCGGTCGTCACGGGTCTCGGCGTACGGGTCCGCGTCGGTCTCCGGGATGAGCAGCGCCATCCGCTCGCGCATCTCGTCGAGGAAGTCCGCGACGACGACGGCGTGCTCGTGGTGCTCGCTGGAGTCCCGGCGCAGCGCGTCGATGACCTGGCCGGGATCGGCTTCGAACCGGCCGCCGACCGCGCGGACGGCGCGCAGCAGCACGATCCGGGTCTGCGCCATCCGCGAGACCTCGTACGGCAGGACGCCGGTGAGGACGTCGAGCACGAGACGGCGTCGCGTCGCACCCGCGAGGGCCTTCTCCCGCCGCCAGGAGCGCTCGGGGTCGTCCTCGTCCATGAAGTGTTCGAGCTGCGGCTCGGCGACCACACGGTACGGGTTGAGGATGCCGGGCTGCGCGTTGAGCAGGTTGATGTTCCGCGCGTACGGCCGCAGTTCGGGCAGGTCGCACAACCGCGACAGCGGGCCCGACGGGTCGAGGATCGTCCAGTGCGCGCCCGCGCGGAGCGTCTTGTAGACGATGCCGCCGCCGAGGAACGACTTACCGCCACCGAGTCCGGCGACCATCGCGGTCAGCCCGGACCCGTCGCGGATCTCCTGCGCCATCCACGGGTCCCACGCCACCGGGCGCCGGGTCGCGGTCACCGTCTCGCCGAGCAGGATGCCGCGGCGGTCGCCCACCTCGGCCGTCGCCGTCGGCACCGCCGAGGACGCCCACACGACCGAACCGCGGCGCATGTACGCCGCCGAGGCCAGCGGCTCGCCGGGGATGAACTCCCTGGCCAGCGCGTACTGGGCTTCGGGATGTTCGACGGCGATCTTCGGCTTGTAGAGGTCGAGCAGCTGCTGGGCCAGGCGCAGCGCGTCGCGTTCGGTCGGCCCGGACACCGCCAGCCGCCACCACGAGCGCACGCGGGTGGCCAGCGCGGTGAAGCCCGACGTCATCTCGTCGTCGATCTCCAGCACCCGGCCCGCCTGCCGCGCCAGCGACTGCGGTGGCTCCAGTTCGTGCTCGTCGGTGTAGTGCTTGACCTGCGAGCGCACCTTGTTCATCTGGCGCTGCAGCTCACCGGCGACCTCCTCGGGGCGCCGGACGTAGATCCGCGCGGACACCTCGACGGCCGCGGGCAGCCTGTCCGCGTGCTGGATCCACGGGTCGTCGACCTCGGGGATCTGCAGGCCGTGCATCTGGCCGACGGTGAGGACGGCGAGATGCCGCGAGACCCCGGCGTTCGAGCCGGTGCGGCCGCGGACGGTGACCGTCGGCGCGTACGGCTCGGCGTGGAAGTCCGCCGCGTCGGTGAAGCTGGCGAGGTCTTCCGGCTCCCAGGCGGCGCCGGGGACCGCGGGCATGTTGCGCGGCGCGGGCAGCCCCAGCGAGCACGAGCGGTGCATCAGCCAGGACATCTCTTCGGCGTGGACCGGGCGGCCTTCGAGACCCGCCGAGCCGATCACCTGGTCGAGATGCTCGACCTCGGAGTCGAGCGCGGCCAGTTCGGCGTCGACGGCCTCCGGCAGGATCTTGCGCAGCACCGGGGCGGCGCTCTCGACCGCGCGGTCGATCATCCGCCGCGTCTGCACCTGGACGCCGAGATAGACCTCCTTCTCGGCCATCGAGCGGCCCATCAGCTGCTGCTGCTCGCCGATGAGGTAGTCGTCGAAGGACAGCGCGCCCGGGACATCCTGGGGACGGCCGACGGCGTTGTGGACGTGGGCCTCGGCCCACATCCGGATCGGATACGGCCGGTTGGTCACGCGCAGGTGCAGCCAGCGGCCCTGAAGCTCCGCGTACTGACCGGCGATGGCCGCGATCAGGTCGCGGCGCTGGGAGTCCGACCGGAACGACCAGCGCTGCGGCGCGAGCCGGTACCAGGCGTAGACCTCATAGCCGGTGCGCAACAGGTGCCCGTCGATGCTTCGCGCGGCGATCGACGGGGTATAGGTCGGTATGGCCGCCTCGCCGGGCAGCCGCCTCCCCTTGCCCGAAGCCTTTTTGGGCTGCGCGGAGCGAACCTGCTGGGGCGGGTTCCAGGCCCCTTGGTGCAGGTCACGATCACGTTTTCCTCGGCTTCCGCCGCGACCGAACAACGACTACCTCCCGGCCTGAGCCGCAGGGCGGCTCCGACGCGCTCGTGGTGTTCCCTGAGCTCCGGCGCCGCCGCCGTAGCCGTGGTGCTGGTATTGCCGTCTCCTGCGGTGCTTCGGCAGCGGGCGGGTCGCCCGCACCCGGACACGGGAGGCGCTGGCCGCGCCCCCTGTGCCCGTGGTCCGTTCTCTAGGTGTGTTGAGCTCTTTCGCCGCCATCGCGGCCACGGCGCCCAGCGGACGCTCGTGGCTGATCTTGGCCGTGATCAATCTGGTGATCACGATTGTGGCGACGAAAGCCCAGGCGGTCGAGAAGAACCCGAAGCTCCAGCCCGCCCACCGTTCGACGGTGAGCACGAGCAGGAAGACCGGGATACCGACGAGCCACGCGACGTAGCGGGCTCTCCAGGGAAAAGTCGCTTTCGGCGGGCCGAGCCACACGGCATCGACCCGGTAAACCTCGTCATCGGTGCGGATACGCAACGCGAGCCCTGCCTCAGCCCGTGAAGAGGCCGGCGATCCACTGGCCCACGTTGACTCCGGCACCGCTCACCGCGAGGCCGATGATCGCCAGCGCGATCACGACACCGGCGAGACGGCGCATGACACCGGCGTTGTCCCCTTTGCCACCGCCCAGCCACAGCAGAAGGAGCGCGACGGCCAGCAGCACCAGTGGGATGATGTTGTCGATCAGCCAGGTGCGGACGTTGCCGGTGCCGAGCTCGCCGGCGGCCAGCGTGTCGAGGGTGGTCAAGGTCATCATCGCATTACTCCCGGTGCGCGGAGAGGGGGTTCGCGCGGTTCTGGCTCGGTGGTGCTTCGAACATCATGGCGTCACGAGGGGTAGTGGTCAAAGCGCGCTCTGTAGATATCGATTTGTCCACTGATCACAGAGCGAGGCACAGCACCACGACCATCCTCGGTCTCCATCATCGTTGCAAGGGTCGTCTGGATTAACCCCGGCCACCCGTATTTCGCAGTGTGCTGACGAACTCACCCGGTTGCGAGGTTCCTGTTCACTGTGAGTACGGGCCGGCCGAGGAGAATCCGGCCGCGACCAGTGTGACATGACTCGTTCGGTGGCTTCTTCCGAGTCCGCTGGGTGAGCTCGCCTTTGACAAAAATCATGGGTGCCGATCAAGGGAAAGTCACACTTCCGTTACCCAACGCGAAATCGGGCCGGGCATTTTCACTACATAGCGTGATTACCGGCGGCTCGAGAACACATTCGCGGGAAAAGCCCCCGCTTCGACGGCCCGACGGCTCAAAGGTCCGCACAGTTCGTGAAGGCGTTTCGTCTTCTCCTCGCCGAGGCGCTGCCAGGGTCCGGCCGAAGCCGCGTTGGTGGCGGCTTCGATCTGCTCGCGGAGATCGTTCCCGGCCTCGGTCAGGCCGCCGTCGGCGTCGAGAAGACCCTTCTCGCGGAGGGCGTCGGCCGCGGCGTTCCACTGCTCGTCGCTCCAGCCCCGGGACGACTTGGCCGCCTCGGCGAGGAAGCCCTTTCCGGTGGCGGTGTGCGAGACGAGGGCGCTGAGCCCGTCGAGGCCGTGGAGGACGAGCGCGGCGATGTGGCCGTCGCCGCGGTGCTCGCGCAGCAGGGTGATGGCATGCCAGAGGACGAGGTGCGGCTCGCTCGGCCAGTCGAGGTCGGCGTGCCCGGCGTAGAGCGGGCGGCCGTCGGCCTGGCAGCCCGCTGTCGCCTCGCGGGCGAGTTCGGCGGCTTCGGCGACCTCTTCGGAGTCCAGAACGTCCTTGCCGAGCAGCCGGGTCAGCGCCGCGTCGACGGCTTCGAACCGGGCCTCGATGATCCGGTCGGGGGACGCCAGCGTCCACGCGCGCGGGATGTGGCGGGCGACCAGTTCGGGGTTGAAGTTGTAGAAGGTGGCGGCGACGACCCCGGGGCTCACCGGGCCCATCGGCGCCGCGCGGCCCGCGAAGTAGGTCATGCGCCCCGGCCGGAGACCCGCGTCCGTGAGCGCGGCCTCCGTCTCGGGCGCGAAGTAAGTGAGGGAATGCAGTACATCGAACGTCCCGCGGAACCGTCCCGTGACCCGACTCGCTTCACCCATGTGGGCACCCTACCGGCAAGTAGACAGAGGGCGCAGCGGCCAAAGGGGCCGAGCTGGGGAGCAAGGGACCTTTGCTATCACTTCCCAGAAGCAAGTCCGTGAAGGCCTCCTTGAGGGACTCTGGGTCCCTCAAGGAGGCCTTCACGGACTTGCGTCCCAGGGAAGAAGTACGGACGAGCCGGCGTGTAAGCCGGATCCTGTCCTCGCTTCGCCTTGCGGCTCCGCGAGTGGCGGCCATCCATCTAGGCCCGCCGTCGCCGACGGGCTCGAGCGGCCTACCCGCAGGCTCGGACGGGCAGCCCTCGATCGCCTGCGCAGGAGCCTCGCGGCTCCCTCTTGGCCTTGCTCCGGGTGGGGTTTACCTAGCCGTCCTGGTCACCCAGCACGCTGGTGGTCTCTTACACCACCGTTTCACCCTTACCTCCGCCCGCGAAGCGCACGGAGGCGGTCTGTTTTCTGTGGCACTGTCCCGCGGGTCGCCCCGGGTTGCCGTTAACAACCACCCTGCCCTGTGGAGTCCGGACTTTCCTCGAACCGGTCTCCCGGCTCGCGGCCGCCCCGCCGACTCGTCCGTCGGCGAATCCTACTGCACGGGTGCGGGCAGGCAGTTCAGGTTGCGCTGCCCGTCGGGTTTGACGACGAACCACAGGTGGTCGGTGCCCTGCCCGGTCCACTCGCCGGGCCGCGCGTTGGCGAATTTGTAGAGCGGCCAGCCCGCCAACGTCACCTGCTTGACGCCTTCGGGTCGTTTGACGGTCCCGACGAGCGCCGGATCGATGCCGGTCACCCGCGGCGTGCCCGAGGTCGTGATCGGGATCCACACCGCGGCACAGTCGCCAAGACAAGCCGAGCGCGCCTTGTGCGGGTTGTCGCGTTCGAAGCGGAAGAGGACGGCGCCGGTGTCGTCGAGGACGGCCTGACCCATCTTCGTCATGTAGACGGCGGTCAGCTGCCTACCTGGCGGAGCCTCCGAAGTCGCCGGAGGAGGACTCGTGCCGGTTCGCCGGGGAGTGCTGGACGGCGGGACGCGCGGGCTGGGCAGGGCTTCGGTGACCGGAGCCCCGGCCGTCAGCGCCGCCTGATCCCCGGAATCAACCGCCTGCCACCACATCGCGGCGCCCACGACGAGCGCCGCGATGACGGCGAGCATGGTCAACCGCGATCGGCGCATCCGGCTTCTCCGTTTCTCCTGGGTGGTTGACGGGGTTCTGCTCCGCGATCTCGTTGGTCCAGTGGAGGACGGCGGACGGGCTGTCGAGGCCGACGACACCGACGAGGCGGCCCTTGCGGACGAAGCCGGTGACGGGTTTCTCGCCGCCGAGCGGTGAGGCGAGCGCGACGGTGTCGGTGCCGAGCTTGGGGATGCCGCCCGCCTGGATCCGCACTCCGTGCTGTTCGGACCAGAACCGCGGCACCGGTGCGAAGGGCCGCGAAGCCTGTGGCCCGGCGAGGAGGTTCTCCGCCGCCGCGCGGCCCATCTCGACGGCGTTGAGCCAGTGCTCGACCCGTCTCGGCGTTTCGTCGAACCGCAGGTTCGGCCACTGCGCGACGTCGCCGGCGGCGACGATGTTGCTCATCCCCAGCACGTGACAGGTCGGCGAGCAGACGACGCCGTCGTCGAGCGGCAGCTTGGAGCCCCGCAGCCACGAGATCGACGGCACCGTGCCGACGGCCACGACGACGCAGGAGACGTCGAGGATCCAGCCGTCGGAGGAATGCAGCCGCAGCCCCGCCGCCGTGGTCTGCCAGCTGTCGATGGACGCGCCGAGCGCGAGCCGTACCCCTCGCGACCGGTGCAGCGCCGAGAGTTTCTGTCCGATGTGCTTGCCGACGACCTCGCCGAGCAGGTTCGCCGACCGGCCGATGATGGTGACCTCCCGCCCGATCTCGCACAGGCTCGCGGCGACCTCGCAGCCGATGAAACCGCTGCCCAGCACCGCGACCGGCCCGCGGTCGGCGGCGAGGTTGTCGCGCAGCGCGGCGGCGTCGGCCAGCGTCCGGACGACGACCACACGCGGATGCCCATGCGGGATCCCGGACAGCCGCCGCGGTTCGACGCCGCTGGCGATGACGAGCCCGTCGTAAGGAAGTTCCTCCGCGCCGGGCAGATGGACGACCTGGCGGCCCGGCTGCAAATGCGTGGCCGGGGTGCTGAACCGCCATTCGGCGTCGATCTCGTCGAGCCGGGCCAGCATCATCTCGCCGGGATGCGTGGCACCGGTCAGCAGCTGCTTGGACAGCGCCGGCCGGTGATACGGCAGATCCGGCTCGTTGCCGACGATCACCAGTTCGCCGTCGAACCGCAGTTCCCGCAACCGTTCCGCGCACCGCAGCCCGGCGAGTCCGCCGCCGACCACGACGATCCGTTCGCTCATTGTCCCGCCCCTTGCAGTTGGATGGCTCGCATCGGACAAGCTCTGGCCGCGGCCTGGACCCGCGACACCTGTTTGGCGCCGGGTTTCCGGAGATACCGCAGCTGCCCGTCACGGGTGAGCTGGAAGACCTGCGGCGCTTCGGCCTGGCAGATCGCGTAGCGGTGGCATTTCTTGTCGTCGACGGAGATCCGGACCGGTTTGGCCCGGCCGGTGTCGCCGTCGAGCAGGCCGAGCCGGACCAGCGCCCGCGGCGGGAGCACCCGGAGCACGGTGAGTACGACGGCCGGGGTGAGCACGGTGATCCCGCCGAGCCACACCGTCGCGAGGCTGCCGTTCGCGACCGCGCCGAGCCAGGAGTGGATCGCCAGCAGGCCGACCGAGAAATAGCTGACCTGGTGGAAACGCTGCCAGCTGCGGTTGACCACGCTGCGGCGCAGCGCGGCGGTGACCGAGACCGCGACGAACAGTTCCAGCCCGACGACCCCGGCCGCGTGCCGCGCGAACCCGCCGCCCGCGAACGGGATCAGCAGCATGAAGAAACCGAAGGAATCGTCGTCGAGGAAGAGATAGGACAACCCGTGGACCACGCCGGTGGCGAGGGTGAACGCGGCGAGGACGATGTGGCCGCCGCGCAGTGCCTCGTGCCCGGTGCCCCGCCGGATCCAGCCGGTGGCGCTCAAGACGCCCCAAGCCAGCGTCAGGCACATCGTCACGTAGGCGAACCGGGCCGAGAGCGTGGCGATGTCCCGCACCCCGCTGTCGTGTGGCGACGGGGCCGGGATGACGGCGAGGAGCGAGGCGGTCATGCGCGCCTGCCCGGTGAGCCGAGCACCCGCACCAGGCCGAAGGTCGCGCCCCCGGCGAGGCCCGCCATGAGCACGCCGATCGCGATGTCGCCGCCGTCGAGTTCGTTGCCGCCGGTGGGCACGACCATCAGCGAGGTCGTCTCGGCGATACCGGTGCTTTCGAGCAGGGTCATATGCCGCATGACGGTGTCGACGGCCGTCTGGGCGAAGGACCGCATCGCGTCGTCGCGGGTGGCCGCCCGGACTTGGGAGGCGAGCCCGAAGATGCTCCCGTGCGCGGCGCGGGCGCGGTTGACGTAAACACGGTCGAAGTCGGCGCCGGCGGCACCGGTGACCTCCTCGACCCAGGACCGCTGTTCTTCGGTGGGTTCGCTGGGAAGTTCGACCCGGATCTTCGACGCGAGTTCGCGGACCTGGACGTCGAGCCGATCGTGGTCGTCCGCGAGTTTGCGGCCGACCTCGCGCACCCGCTGCCCGGTCCCGCGCTGTTCCGCCTGACGGCTGACCGGGCCTTCCCACAGACCGGCCTGCCGGACGCGGACGAGCAGTTCCCGATCATGGGCGTCGATTTCCGCGTGGGCATGGGCGGGCGTTCCCGCCCATATCGCCAGGCAGGCGATCACCACTCCGAGCAGTCGATAGATCATTTCACCCGTCCCCGTTCAGCAAAGTGCCTCACTGGGAGTACGGGAAACCGGAGCGGCCGGTTCGATCTCCACCAGGCAGGCCAGTGTGACGTGCATCACACGACACATTTAGAACCGTTTATCGCCGCCGTACGTACCGGGCAACTAATGGTAAATGAACCACTACTGCACATGGTCCACGGCGATAGTCTGCGCTACGGTGTACGGACTCGTGAAATCCTCCACCGCTGGGGAGGTTGCAAACTTTATGGAAGCACTGGGCAGAGGGTGCCGGTTCGGCCACGATCGCCAGGCCGCCGACATGCCCGACGATCCGTCCGGCGAGCTTATTTCGTTGCTGTACAAGGATTTTCGGGAGACTCTGTTCAGCCAGGTGATGTACCTGACCGGCCATGACCAACAGTGGACCGAGGATGTCGTCCAGGAGACGTTGATTCGCGCCTGGCAACATTCGGACACACTGAACCGCGAGCCGGGAATGCTGCGCGGCTGGCTGCTCACGGTCGCGAGGAGGATCGTGATCGACGGCTGGCGAAACCGGCGAGCCCGCCCGCAGGAGGTGGAGCTGGACAGTTCCGAAAACGCCGAAATAGCGGACCAGACGGATCAGTCACTGTCCGCGCTCGTCATTTCCGAAGCGCTACGATATCTGGACCGCAAATATCAGGCGGTCATCTACGAGACGTATCTGACCGGACATACCGTCCGGGAGGCGGCGGTGATATTGGGAATCCCGGAGGGAACGGTCAAATCACGGCTGTACGCGGCTATGAGGACATTGCGACGGTCGTTAGGAGAGCTGGGTTCGCGATGAGGAAGCGAAAGGTGAAACACACCGATGTCGCGGCCTATGTGCTCGGTGTGCTCGATCAAGCCGAGGCATACGCCTTCGAAAAGCACTTGAAGGACTGCGGACGGTGCGGGGCCCAGGTCGCGGAATTCACGTCGGTGGAGGGCGCGCTGGCGAAGGCCGATCTGCGCTACCTGTCCCCTGGTGCCAAGGGCGCTCGCCGTTCCGGGACCTTGGTCGTCCGGCGCTGCGGGCGGCCGTCCATGATCACGGCCAACCTCGTGGTGGTGCTCCTGGCGTGTGTGGTCGCGGCCTTGCTGTCGTCGCACCGGTCGTCCGGCCGGTACCGGCGGGCCTCCTCGGATCCGGACATCTTGTTCCCGGCTCCCCTCGACGACGGGCCGGCCGAGGACTCCGACCAGCGATTACTCCCACTACCGCTTCCGTTCCAGTAGTCTGCCGCAAGCCGACACGAAGGTCTCTACGGTGCATACCGAAGTAAATCCCGAGAGTCCCTTCGGCGGGCCTTCGGTACCGAAGCGCCGCGCCGCCGGGTTGCTGGGCCGCGACAGCGAACTGGCCACGATCACCGGGCTGTTCCGCGCCGCGCTTCACGGGCGCGCCACCAGCGCGGTGGTGGTCGGCGAGTTCGGGATGGGCAAGTCGTCGGTGCTCACAGCGGCGGGCGAGCTGGCGAAGGCGGCCGGGTTCACCGTCGCGATCGCCGCCGCGTCCCGGCTGGAGACACATCTGAGCGGCGGCGTCGGCCGTCAGCTCGTCGAGGGGCTCACCCACGCCCCCGCCGCACCCGGATCACCGCGGCCGCGGGCACCGCATGTGAGTGAGGTCCTGCCGGACCACCGGCCACGGGACGAACACGAGCAGACCGAGGCACTCGACGCCTTCTTCCGCATCGTCCGGGACGCCGCCGAACAAGGACCGGTCTTCCTCGGCGTCGACAACATCCACCTCGCCGACCCGTGGTCGATGCGCTGCCTCGCCTACATCCGGCACCGCGTGGAACACCTGCCGGTGATGATCGTGCTGACGTCGTTGATCGGGCATCTGCAGACCGGTGAGGTCGCGCTGCTGGAGATGGCGGGCTGCACCCCGGCGACGATCCGGCTGCGCGGGCTGAGTTCCCAGCACGTCGCCGAATTCCTCCGCGTCTCCCCCGGCCGGTTCCCCGAAGAATGCCGTGAGGTGACCGGCGGCAACCCCTTCCTGCTCGGCGCGCTGCGCCGACGCATGGTCCCCGGCATGGACCTCGAAACCGCGGGCTCGGCGATGATCGGCGAGATCCTGCGGGTCCGCATGCACGAGTACACGGCCGCGCCGAAAATGCTCGAAGCCGTCGCGATCCTCGGCGAGGACGCGAGTTTCGACCTGCTGGCGCAGCTCGCCGGCGTCGACGAGATCACCGCGCTGGAGGCCATCGACAAGATGGTGCGCGTACACCTGCTGAGCGACAGCCATCTGCCCGCGCTCACCTACCGGTTCGCCCGCAACTCGGTCCTCGCCGACATGCCGCTCGCCACCAGGGCGGTCAGTCACGCCAGAGCGGCGCGGCTCCTACACGAGGCCGGCGCCCCGCCCGAACGGGTCGCCGCGCATCTGCTGGAGGCGACCGCGGTCAGGGTCCCTTGGGCGATCGACATCCTGCGGCTCGCGGCGCGGCACTCGGTGGTCAACGGCGACCCGGAGCTGTCGGTCCGGTTCCTGCTGCGGGCACTGGAGGAACGGCTCAGCGAGCGCAAGCGGATGGCGATCCTGCTCCAGCTCGCGCACGCGGAGTTCCACTGCGACCCGGACCTGGCGCCCGCCAGGGTGCGCGAGGCCGTCGACCACATCGACGACCGCGAAACCGCGGCCTTCGTCGCGACGGCCATGATCCTTTCGCTGTGCTGCGGCCCGGACGCGCGGCTGGCGATCAACTCCGCCGGCCAGTTCGCCGCGCGGCTCGACGCGGGCGGGCCCGACGCCGTCTGGCCGCTGCTGTGCATGACCTACCTCGCCGAGGCGGGCAGCAGACTCGGGCCGCCGCCGGACTTCCGCGACTTCGAGCAGCAGTGGGCGCCACTGAACGACCCCGCCGCGCAGCAGAGCCGCTCGGGGCTGCTCGCGCTCGACACGGTGCGGAGCGGGAACTCTTCGGCGAACGCCGTCCGCCATTTCGGGGAGGCGCTGTCCGGCGAACAACCGGAACTGTTCGAGCAGCCCTACTTCTTCACGCTCGCGACGGCCGTGCTCGCCGACGAGGCCGCCCTCACCGACAAGCTCTGCCAGGTGCTCGACACCAAACGCCTGCCGTGGGACTTCCATGTGCCGAAGGGCGCCCTCGCCACGCTCGCCCGCGGGATCGCCCTGCAGGCGGGTGGCGACCTGGTGCGGGCGAGTGTCCACTACGAAACCCTGGTGCGGCAGTTCGACGAACGCGGCGCCACCAGCCGATGCCCGGTGGCCGTGCTGTGCGTGGCCAGGCTGATCGAGACCTCGGTCGACCTCGGCCGGTTCGACGTCGCGAACGCCCTGCTCGAAAAGCTCGATTTCGGGGCCACGCAAGCACTTTTCACGCACAACTACCTGCTCTACGCGCGCGGCAGACTCCGAGTGGCCACCGGCGAGCCCGAGCTCGGCTACGAGGATCTGCGCGGCTGCGGACGTCGTCTCGAACACCACGGCATGCGTTTTCCCGGGTTCGCGCCCTGGCGGGCGTATGCCGTCCGCGCCGCGCTGGAGCTCGGGCGCACCGATGCGGCGGCGCGGCTCGCGGAAGAGGATCTCGAAGCAGCGGAACGCTGGGGAGCGCCGAGAATCCTCGGCGGCGCGCTGACCACGGCTGGTCTTGTCCGCGACGACGACGAGGCCGAACGCCTGCTCACCAGGGCCGTCGACGTCCTCGGCGGATCGACCGCGAAACTGGCGCTGGCCGAGGCACTGATCGAACTCGGGGCGCTGCAGGCGCGGCACGGGCAGGGCGAGAAGGCGGTCGTCACGCTGCGGCGGGCCGCGCAGTCGAGCAGGCATTGCGGGGCGCGGCCGCTGGCGAGGCGGGCGGCCGAGGCGCTGCGGGTCGCCAGGACCAGCCTGACGATCGCGAAGGACAACGAACACGGCCTCACCAAACAGGAATACCGCGTCGCGGTGATGGCGTCGCAAGGTCTCACCAACCGCGAGATCGCCGAAGCGCTGCACCTGACCCGACGCACCGTCGAACTGCATTTGTCCGGGGCCTACCGGAAACTGGGGATCACCGGACGGACCGAGCTGAGTTCCGCGCTCGGCCGCTCCCGCGTTTAGTCCTCTGGATGCGGTATATGCGCGTGCGACTACCGCATCCAGAGGACTGAACGCGTGGTTTCACGGCAGGTAGACGACGACAGAGCTTTGGCAGCGCCTCGGAATACGCTGCCCGCCGTAATCCGAACTCGAAGATCCTGGGGGATCACATGCACCCTGTCGAACGGACGACGGCGCGAAGGTCACTCGGTCAGCGGATCGCGGTCACCGTCGCCTGCACGGCGGCGACGATCGCACCGTTGCTTGTCTCGGCGCCTTCCGCACAGGCCGGCGAAGTCCACTTCGCGGGCCCGTTCTGGAAGGAGTCGGTCTGCCTTGACGAGCAGCACACCTACGTCCGCTACTACCGGATCGTGAAGGCCTGCTACCGGCCCAACGGGACCTCGTGGGGCTTCGAATACACGGAACGGACCTGACGAAAGCGACGCAGGTCTCGTGAGTGGTAATGACGGTTCTAACCGTCATTACCACTCACGAGGCTACTGAGGCAGGTAGACGGTCTCGCCGGGGTGCATGGTCGGGCCGCAGTCCTTGAGCGGGCCGCCGAAGCGCGCCTTCTCGACGTCCGGAAGGGTCTTCGCGGCGTAGTCCTGGACCGCCTTCAGCTTCTCCGGGCTGGAGATGGCGTCCTTGCGCACGAAGTCACCGTTGCGCGGGCCGGTGCCGGGATACACGAAGATCGGCTCGTAGTCACGGTCGATCCGCGGGTCGACGGTGATGCCGTTCCCCGCCGCCCACGGGCCCCACGAGTGGATGAAGGTCGGCTTGACCGTCTCGAAGACGTAGTCGCGCAGGCCCGGCATGTCGCCGTTCTTGACGAAGTCCGCGACGTCGGCCTCGACGAGTCCGGCCATGTCGACCAGGTGCAGGCGGCTGGTCATCGACGAACCGCCGAGGTCGGGCAGCAGCAGTGAAGCCTGCTGGAGGCCGAGGATGTCGGCCATGGTGTTGAAGCCGCGGCCGAAGCGGTCGGCGATGAGGCACGCGGGCACCGTCGGGACCTCTTGGAACTTCTCCGACGCCGACGCGAAACCCATCCCGGACGGGATCGCGGCCGCGACCAGCACCAGCACCACGACGCTCCGCAGGACGGCCCGCGAACGGCGCAGCAGTTCGCCCGCCGCCAGCGTTCCCGCCAGCACGGCGAGGATCCAGATCGGGGTGGCGAACCGGTGCTGGCCCATCCAGTCCGGGACCATCACGCCGTACGCGACGATGCCCAGCGCCAGCGGCACCAGCAGCGCGATCAGGCTGCGGCGCCATTCCGCGCGGACCACCGCGTAGCCGATGGTCAGCGCCAGCAGGATCGTCCCGGCGACGCCCGCGTAGCCGACCAGTTCGAACGGCTGCTTCAGTGCCGAAAGGCCGGGCAGGCCCTGCCCCTTCGCGATCGACGGGTTCGCCAGCAGCCTGCCGAACTCCGCGATCCGCCAGGCGAGGTACGCGCCGAACGGGATCGCGAACGCGACCACCGACACCACGATGAACTTGACACTCCGCCCCAGCAGCGGCTTACGCAGCTGGAACAGCACGACCAGCGGGTACGCGCCGCCGTAGATGAGGCCTTCGGGACGAGTCAGCGCGGCGAACGCGACCAGCACCCCGGACCAGATGGCGACCTTCGCGGTGAGCACGGTGTCCTTGCGCACGGCGACGAACAGCAGCACGGCGAGCCAGGCGACCGCCATCCCGAACAGGGAGTTCTCCAGTCCGGAGATGGTCCAGATGACGAAGGACGGGATCGCGGCGAGCGTCAGCCCGACTACCAGCGTGGCCAACCAGGCGAAACGCTCGAAGACCTGCTTCGCCGCGACGTGGCACGCCGCCAGCGTCCCGGCGGTGAACAGGAGACCGAGCAGCTTGGGGAACAGCACGTAGTCGGGCAGGCCGAACAGCATGCCGCTGTCGAAGACGCCGACGAGCTTGCCGAGTGCCAGCAGCACCAGCCAGGTCGAGTTCGACCAGCCCTCGACCGACGGCTGCCCCGGCTGCAGCACCGGGCCGAGGCCGTCGGCGAAGCTGCGCGCGTAGGAGAAGGTGATGGCCGCGTCGTCGACGATCCAGTGGCCATAGAGGGTCGCGTGCCAGGCGAGCGCCGCGACTCCGGCGAGAATCGCCAGGTAGGGCGCGATCCGGGCGGCCGCACCACGAGAGGCCGGCGTCTTCGCCGGTTCGGGCACGTCTTTTTCGGAAGCTTCGCTGAGTGCGCTCGCCGTCATGTCCCCGTCTTTGCCTTTTCGCTCACGTGCCGTTGCCGAGACTGTAGCCAATACCCCATCGGCCGCCCGCGACACGTCATATCCAGGCGTGATCCGCGCCACATTCTCCGCGCTAGGACAGATGCGAGATGTCGTTCACCAGCCGGACCGACGCGTTGCCGTCCGGATAGAACTCGACGATCGACAGCGAAGCCAGATCCAGGTGCAGGCGGAACAGCAGCGACGGCCCGGCGTCGAGGCCCATCCGCAGCAGCGCCTTGATCGGCGTGACATGGCTGACCAGCACGAGCGTCCGCCCGCCGTACTTCGCGAGCAGCTCGTCGCGGGCCTTGCGGACCCGGCGGTGGACGCCGTCGAAGCTCTCCCCGCCCGGCGCGGGGATCGAGGTGTCGGAAAGCCAGGCGGTCTGGAATTCGGGGTCGCGGTCCATGGCCTCCTTGAAGGTGAGGCCCTCCCAGTCGCCGAAGTCGGTCTCGATCAGCCCGGGGTGCGTCTCGACCCGGCCGCCGAGCGCGTCCGCGATCGCCTGCGCGGTCTGCTGGGTGCGGATCAGCGGCGAGGCGATGATCGGCACGGCTTCACCGTCGACGACCAGGCCTTCCATCGCGCCGAGCCGTTTCGCGGCGGCGGCCGCCTGCTGCTTGCCGTGCTCGGTGAGCGGCACGTCGCCGCGGCCGGAGTAGCGCTTCTCGACCGACATCGCCGTCTGGCCGTGCCGTACGAGGAGCAGTTTGGTGGGCGTCCCGGTGGCGCCGGTCCAGCCGACCGGGCTGGTCCTGTCCTGCTTCACCGGCTTCACCGGCTTCGGCGCTTCCGCCTGCGGCACGGTCTTGGCGCTGTCACGCCCGGCATCCATCGCCTCGTTCGCGAGCCCGTCGGCGTGCGAGTTCTCCGCGCGCGGAATCCACTCGTAGCGCACCCGCGAGAACCGCGCCGCCAGTTCCTTGGCCTCGGCGTTCAGCGGCTGCATCGACGGGTGCTTGACCTTCCAGCGCCCGGACATCTGCTCCACCACGAGCTTCGAGTCCATCCGGACGTCCACTGTGGACGCTCCGAGTTCGGCGGCCGCGGCGAGTCCGGCGATCAGGCCGGAGTATTCGGCGACGTTGTTGGTCGCGATGCCGACGTAGGCCTTGCGCTCGGCGAGCACCGCACCGGTGTCCGCGTCCTTGACGACGGCGCCGTAGCCGGCGGGCCCGGGGTTGCCCCGCGAACCGCCGTCGGCCTCGACGAGCACGTGGTCGGTCACAGGCCGGACTCCAATGTGCGCACCAGGATGGCGCCGCAGTTCTCGCACTGGATGACGTTGTCCTCGGGGGCGGCCTTGATCTCGGCGATCTCGCGGCGATCGATGTCCAGCTGGCAGGCACCGCAACGGCGGGCCCGCAGCAGCGCCGCGCCGATGCCCTTCTGCGCCCGGACGCGTTCGTAGAGCTTGATGAGGTCGGCCGGGAAGCGCGGCAGGAGCTTGGCGCGGTCTTCGTCGCGGCGCGCCTGCGTGGTGTCGAAGTCGGCGAACTGCTCGTCGCGGCGGCGGATGGCCTCGGCGACCTCGTTCTCGGCCTTGGCGACCTCGGCGCTGGTGCGCTGGGCGTCGAGTTCGAGCGCCTCGCGGCGTTCCATCAGTTCGAGCAGGTCGTCTTCGAGCGCGGACTGACGCCGGGTGAGGCTGTTCAGCTCGTGCTCGATGTCGGCCATCTGCTTCGCCGCGACGGAACCGGATTCGAGCAGCTTGCGGTCGCGGTCCCCGCGGGCGCGCACCGACTCGATCTCCTTCTCCTGCCGGGCGATCTCGCGGTCGAGGTCGGACGCCGCGGTCTGGACCGAGACCAGCGCGTCACGTCGTTCGCGGACGGTCTTCTCACCCGCGTCGATCTCGGCGATTTCGGGGAGGGTGCGGCGGCGGTGGGCGGTACGCGAAAGTTCGGCGTCCACCTTCGCGAGTTCGAGCAGCTGGCGCTGGATGGCGGGGTCAGCCTTCACGGTGCTCCTTGATTCTTAGTGCTCGGTTCGGGTGGCCCGTAGCGTCCACGGGTCGGTGCACCTCGTGGAGACGTGAAGGTCGACGTTACCCGCAAACGCGGCGCGGACGACGGCCGAGGCTTGCTCACACCACGGCCATTCGCTCGCCCAGTGCGTGACGCCGACCAGGGCGGGGACTTCGGCGATGTCGGCGAGGTGCTCGCCCGCCGGATGATGCCGGAGATCGGCGGTGACGTACGCGTCGACTCCGGCGGCGGTGGCACGCTTGAGATAACTGTCGCCGGACCCGCCGGAAACGGCGACGCGGCGGATCGGGCGACCGGGATCGCCCGCGCCGTAGACGCCGGGTTCCGTACGCGGCAAGGCGTTCGCGACGCGTTCGACGAAGGCGGAGAACGGTTCCGGCGCGGGCAGTTCGCCGATGCGGCCGATGCCGGTGACGCCGTCCTCGCGAGGGTCGAGCGGGCCGAGGACGGTCAGGCCGATGGCCTCGGCGAGCGCGTCGGAGACGCCGGGCGACGCGGAATCGGCGTTGGTGTGCGCGCAGTAGAGGGCGACGCCGGCGCGGATCAGCCGGTGCACGAGGCGCCCCTTGGTGCTGTCGGCCGGCACGCCGTGGACGCCGCGCAGCAGCAACGGGTGATGCGCGACGATCAGCTGAGCGCCGCCGTCGATCGCCTCGTCGACGGTCTCTTCGACCGGATCGACGCAGAACAGGACCTTGTCCACATTCTCGGCCGGGTCGCCGCAGACGAGTCCGACGGCGTCCCACGATTCGGCGAGTTCGGGCGGGTACGCCTGCTCCAGGGCGGCGATGACTTCGGCTAACGCGGGCACCCGGGGATTTTCGCATGTAGCGTTTCCGGGCATGCGACTTCGGGTGCTCTGCGCGCTGCTCGTGGCCGGACCGCTGGCGATGCCCGCCCCCGCCTCGGCGTCATCCGGTTTCTGGACGCTGACCGACCTGGCCGCTCAGCGCGTGGAGATCGCCGACAAGGTCGCGGCAGCGAAGTTCGGCACGCCGTCACCGATCGACGACCCGGCGCGCGAACAGCAGATCCTCGACTCGGTGGCGGCGAAGGCGCCCGGCCTCGGTCTCGACGCGGGCGACGCGGTGCGGTTCTTCCGAGACCAGATCGAGGCGAACAAGCTCGTGCAGCGCGGCCTGTACGCGCGGTGGACCGAGGACCCCGGCTCGCGGCCGCCCGAACGGCCCGATCTGGCGACCGAGGTCCGGCCGGTGATCGACCGGCTCAACGCGGGCCTGCTGGCGGAACTCGCCCAGACGCGGGACGCGCGGGCGCGACGGTCCTGCGAGGTGCGGCTCGGGGTCGCGGTGCGGCTGGTGGACGCGCGGCGCGAGCTGGACCGGCTGCATTCGGCCGCGCTCGGCGAAGCCGTGCGGTCGGCCTGCTCGCGGCCGTGACCTCGGTCCCGGGAGCAAGGGACCTTTGCTATCGACTGACCCGCTGACCTGCGGAAAGAGAGCAAGGGACCTTTGCTATCGCTCCCGGGTCAGTCCAGCGCCTTCGCGTCCTTGTTGACCGCCCAGCGACCTGCCGCGCGCATGACCCGGCCCGTCCACATCATCGCCCGGTACGCCTTCGTCGCGTGCTCGGGGACGTCGGGGTGGTCGACCTGATACGGCGCGACGGACGCGTTCGACCGGAGGTGCAACGGCATCCTGGTCAGCGCCTCTTTCGGCGATCTCGCCTGGACGAAGTGGTGCTCCGACAGGATCCGCCCGACCTCGTAGGGGTGCGGATGCTTGACGGTGATGCGGTACCAGCGAAGCCCGGTTGCCGGGGATTCGACGGTGGGTGTTGGTGCGCTCATACGCGACCTTCCTGCGTGTTTCTCTCCAGGAGGTCTACTCCCGCTTCGCCCCGGCTTTCCAGCTTCGCGCGCCCGGTAGCCGTTCGGAGCCGGTGAGCGGTCGATCTCGCTCTGCGTTCACACTGATCAGGTGCTGCACATCGTCTTCGTCTGCTCCGGCAACATCTGCCGCTCACCGATGGCCGAACTCGTCTTCCGCGCGAAGGCCGAGGAAGCCGGTCTCGACCACCTCGTCCAGGTGTCCAGTGCGGGCACCGGCGGCTGGCATGTCGGGGAGGCCGCGGACAAGCGGGCCCGCGCGAAGCTGGCGGAACACGGTTACCCGACCGGCCACGTCGCCGCCGAGGTCGACCGCGGGCATCTCGCCGCCGACCTGCTGCTCGCCGCGGACGAGAGCCACCTGTCCTTCCTCCGGCGCAAGGTGGCCGACCCGGCGAAGGTCCGCTTGCTGCGGGAGTTCGATCCGTCCGCGCCAGAAGGTGCCGAGGTCCCGGACCCGTACTACGGCGAGGACGACGGTTTCGAGGACGTCCTCGGCATGATCGAGCGGACCGTTCCGGGCCTGCTCGACTGGGTGCGCGCACACGCCTGAAGCGGACCGCTTACCGTGGTGGGGTGCGGTTGAAGTTCCTGCTACGGCCCGGCTGGCTGGCGTTGACGTTGGTGGTGTTCACCTTCGCCGTCTGCTGCTTCACCCTGCTGGCGCCGTGGCAGTTCTCCCGCAACACCGAACGCGAGCATCAGAACGCGGCGTTGCGGGAGTCGTTCACCGGGCAGCCGAAGTCGCTGGAGGAACTGCTTCCCGGCGGTGCCGCCCCTGATCAGCGCACCGAATGGCATCTGGTCGCGATGAAGGGCACGTACCTTCCCGAGGGCGAGGTCGTGGCCCGTCTGCGCTCCGTACAGGGCGAAGCGGCCTTCGAGGTCCTGACACCGTTCCGGACCGTCGAGGGCACCGTGGTGCTGGTGGACCGCGGGTACGTGCGGCTCGACGCGAAGTCGCGCGCCCTGCCCTTCGCCCCGCCGCCCACCGGGGTCGTCGACATCATCACGCGGGCACGTCACGACGAGAGGGACGGGAAGAACCGCGACGCCTTCGCCGACGAGTCGACCGGCGGGAAGCCGCAGAGCTACGTCGTCGATTCCCAGGTCGTCGCGCGGGCCGCGAAGCTGGACATCCGGCCGGGGTATTTCCAGCTCGACGTGAACCAGCCCGGCGTGCTGGGCGCGCTGCCGCTGCCGCAGACCGACGCGGGACCGTTCTTCTCCTACGCGCTCCAGTGGATCGCGTTCGGGGCGATGGCGCTGCTCGGCTGGCTGTACTTCACCGTCCGCGAGCTGAAGCCGGGCGGCGCGCTGACCACGGAACGGCCTCAGCGCCGCAAGAGCGTCGCGGAGCTGCTGGCCGAGGACGAACGCTCTGAAGTGGCCACCTGATCTGACGCGAAACTGGACCTTTTATAGGGCCATTCCGCGTGCTCATACTCGATCATGCTGATTCACCCGTGGGACTCCGCCCACGACAACGCCGAATGGCGGGAGTGGCTTTCCGGACACGACTTCGGCCAGCTGATCGCCGGAGGCAAGGGCCGTGACCTGCCGATCGTCAACCCGGTGCACTTCGTCTACGACGGCGCCCGCACGGTCCTGCTGCACCTCGCGCGCCCCAATCCGGTCTGGCCGCTCCTGGAGGAGCACCCGCGCGCGCTGCTGTCGGTGAGCGGCGACCACACCTACATCCGCTCCGACTGGAACACACCGGCCGACCCGCCGCACGGCGTCCCGACGTCGTACTACGCGTCCGTCCAGCTCGAATGCGACGTCCGGCTGGTCGACGGCGCCGAGGAGAAGGCGGCGCTGCTGGACCGGCAGCTCGCGCACTTCGAGCCTTCCGGTGACCGTGTCGCCGTGAGCGCCACCGAGGCTCCCGACAAGCGGCTGCTCCCCGGCATCCGCGGGGTCGAGCTGACCGTGACCGGGGTGCGGGCGAAGTTCAAGTTCGGCGGGAACAAGCAGCCCGCCGACCGGGCCCGGATCGACGCGGAACTGGAGCGGCGCGGCGGTCCGCTGGACGCGTGGGCACGGGCTCAGCTGGCCCGGCGGGAGCGATAGCAAGGGTCCCCCGCTCTCTTTCCGCAGGTCAACGGGCCAGGCGAGAGCAAAGGTCCCTTGCTTCCGCGGCCGGGCCTTCGCGGTGACCGTGTGGATTTTGGGACATCTGACGTCCCAAAATCCACACGGTCGGCAACGGGCACCATCACCGCGGCGGTCTCGCGTCTGCCCAGCGACAGCAAAGGTCCCCCGCTCTCCTTCCGCAGGAGCAGGCGGGTGCTACCGGCGCCGCCGCCAAAGGCCGACGAGAGCGGCCAGCGCCACCGAGCTGAGCGCGCCCAGCCACCCCACCACCCGCGAAAGCTCCACGGCCCGCGTCACGTGCCCGGCGTCCGGGTTGCGGCCGATGCCGAGCACCGGCAGTTCCTCGACCCCGTGCGGGTACACCGTCCGCCCGCCGACCCGGATCTCCAGCGCCCCGGCGAACGCGGCCTCGACGCGGCCCGCGTTCGGGCTCGGATGCGCGGTCGTGTCCCGCCGCCATGCCCGCCACGCGCCGCCCGCCGAGCCGCCGACGACCGGCGCCGCGAGCACGGTCAGCCCGGCCGCGACCCGGGTGGGCACGAGATGGACGATTTCATCCAACCGGGCGACGAACCACCGGTACCGCTCGGGACGGCCCCGGCCCAGACCGCGCAGCAGGCTGATCGCGCGCGAGCCGAGCAGACCGGGCGCGCCCGCCAGCGCACCCCACACCAGCGGCGCGACGACGACGTTCGCGGTGTTCTCGGCGAGCGTCTCCACCGAAGCGCGCGAAAGGCCGATGACGCCGAGGCTGTCGGCGACGCGGGGGTCCAGTGTGGACAGTGTGGTGCGCGCGGTTTCGAGTTCGCCCTCTTCGAGATCTCGCGCCAGCGACGTGCCGTGCGCGGCGAGACCGGCGGCGCCGAGAACGGCCCAGGTGGTCACGGCGGTCGTGGTCGCCTGCAGGACGGGGCTTCGCCGTCCGGCGCGTTCGGCGAGGACGCCGGCCAGCACGGCGGAGCCCGCGAGACCACCGGTCCAGAGCACGCCCGCCGCCGGATGCTTCGACCGGACCTTCGCGTCCACCGCGGCGGCCGCCCTGGCGAACGCCGTCACCGGGCGCCGGGACCGGGGATCCCCGATCGCCCCGTCGGCCGCCACCCCCAACACCAAACCGATCGCGCGTGCCGCGCTCACCGTCGCCCCCTGCATGCAGTTCCCTCGAAGACCTGCAGAGATTACTCGAAGATCATCCGTCCAGGAGGACGGCCATCTCGTCGCGCGCCTGGCTGACGATGTCCCGCATGGCGCGTTCGGCCCGGTCAGGGTCACCGGCGTCGACGGCGGCCGCGACCTCGACGTGCAGTGCGACGGCCTCGGGCTGTGGTTCCTCCGGCATCAGCCCGTGCCCGGTGCGCCCGGCGAGCACTTCGGCGACGACCGCGGAAAGCTGCGCGAACATCGGATTCCGCGACGAGGAGAGCAGCAGGTCATGGAAAGCGACGTCGTGGCCGAGGAAGGTCACCAGATCCCGTTGGTGCGCCGTCTCCTCCAGCCGCTTGGCCAGCGCGCGCAGGCGGCCACCCTCTTCCGGGGTCGCCCGCAGCGCGGCGAACCGGGCCGCACTCGGCTCGACGGCGGAACGCAGCTCGGTCAGCGTGCGCAGCGCGGTCTTCCGTTCGGTGCCGTCGAGCTGCCAGCGGATGAGCCGCGGGTCGTAGTGGTTCCATTCCCCCGGGTCGCGCACGATCACCCCGACCCGGCGCTTGCTGCTGGTCAAGCACATCGTCTCCAGTACGCGGACGACCTCGCGCGCCACGGTGCGCGACGCGCCGAAGCGCTCCTGCAGCTCCTCGGACCGCAGCACCGAACCCGGCGCGAACTCCCCGTTCGCGATCGCGGCGCCGAGCGCGTCGAGCATTTCGGCATGCCTGTCATTGCCCACCTGGTGACCCTAGCGTTCTGATTCGATTAAGTAGTACTTCATATTGCTTAAGTAGTACTTTTGAGTTGTACTCGTCCCGGCTACAACGACGTGGGAGGTACGGATGACCGTCATCGTGGTGATGGGCGTTTCCGGCTCGGGCAAGACGACCGTGGGCACGGCACTCGCCGAACGCCTCGGCGTCGACTACGCCGAAGCGGACACGTTCCATCCGAAGGCGAACATCGACAAGATGAGTTCCGGCCACCCGCTGAACGACGAAGACCGGCAACCCTGGCTCGAAGCCATCGCCGCCTGGATCTCCGACCACCAGTCATCCGGCGGCGTCGTGACCTCCTCCGCGCTCAAGTACCGCTACCGCGACGTCCTGCGCGGCGGCGGCGACGTCTGGTTCCTGCACCTGCACGGCGACCGCGCCCTGCTCGCCGACCGGATGAAGACCCGCTCCGGCCATTTCATGCCGGTGTCCCTTTTGGACAGTCAGCTGGCCGACCTCGAACAGTTGCGGCCGGACGAATCCGGTCTCGTCGCCGACATCGCGAACACGCCGGAAGAGATCATCGCCTCCGCCCTCTCCGCTCTCGAGGACCGCAAATGACCACCACCCTCGCCGCCGCCTGGACCGGACATGACACCCGCCTCATCGGCGCGACGGTGCTCGCCATCGCCGTGATCGTCGTCCTCATCACCAAGGCGAAACTGCATCCGTTCCTGGCCCTGATCCTCGGCTCGGGCGTGCTCGGGCTCGCCGGCGGCATGCCGGTGGACAAGCTGATCAAGAGCTTCAGCTCCGGCGTCGGCTCCACCGTCGCCTCGGTCGGTGTGCTCATCGCGCTCGGCGCGATGCTCGGCAAGCTGCTCGCCGACTCCGGCGGCGCGGACCAGATCGTCGACACCATCCTGCGCCGCGCGGGCGACCGCACCCTGCCCTGGGCGATGGCGCTCGTCGCCGCGCTGATCGGGCTGCCGATGTTCTTCGAGATCGGCCTGGTCATGCTGATCCCGGTGATCCTGCTGGTCGCCAAGCGCACCGGGAAACCGTTGCTGTTGCTGGGAATCCCGGCACTCGCCGGACTTTCGGTGCTGCACGGTCTCGTCCCGCCGCACCCCGGCCCGCTCGCCGCCGCGGGCGCGCTGAACGCGAACGTCGGCCTCACCCTGGCCTTCGGCCTGCTCATCGCCATCCCGACGGTGATCATCGCCGGACCGCTGTTCGGCAGGCTGGCCGCGAAGATGGTGCCGGACGCCGTCGCGCCGGAACGGCTCGTCCCGGAATCGACTTCAGGAGACGGCCGCCGCCCCGGCTTCCTCGCGACGCTGTCGACAGTGCTGCTGCCGGTCGTACTGATGATGGGCAAGGCACTCGCGGACATCCTGCTGGACAAGGAAAACCACCTCCGCCGCGTACTCGACTTCATCGGCGACCCGCTGGTGGCCCTGCTCGCCGCCGTCCTGCTCGGCATGATCACCCTCGGCCGCGCGGCGGGCTTCACCCGCGACAAGATGTCGTCCACCATCGGCGATTCCCTGCCGCCGATCGCGGGGATCCTGCTCATCGTCGGCGCGGGCGGCGGCTTCAAGCAGACCCTCGTCGACGCCGGGGTCGGCAACGTCATCACCAGCCTCGCGACCGGTGCGAACCTGTCGCCGCTGCTGCTCGGCTGGCTGGTCGCGGTCGCGATCCGGCTCGCCACCGGTTCCGCGACGGTCGCGACCGTGTCCGCGGCAGGCATCGTGGCCCCGCTCGCGGCGACCATGGACCCGTCCCACAGTGCGCTGCTGGTGCTGGCGATCGGTGCCGGGTCGCTGTTCTTCTCGCATGTCAACGACGCCGGTTTCTGGCTGGTGAAGGAGTACTTCGGACTTTCGGTCGGACAGACGCTGAAGAGCTGGTCGATCATGGAGACGGTCATCTCCGTGGTCGCGATCGCGCTGATCCTGCCGCTGGGCGCCCTCCTCTAGCCCGACGTTCCGTGAAGGCCTCCTTGAGGGACTCTGGGTCCCTCAAGGAGGCCTTCACGGATTTCCGGAGCCCGGTTGACACGTGACCTTTTGGTCACCTATTCTTTCGACGTGCCCGACGACGACCTGGTTTTCAAGGCCCTGGCGGATCCGACCCGCAGGTTCCTGCTCGACCAGCTGTTCGCGCGTGACGGCCGCACGCTGACCGAACTCGAGTCCGAAGTGGACATGAGCCGGTTCGGCGTGATGAAGCATTTGAAACTGCTTGAAGAAGCCGGACTTGTCGTCACGCGCAAGGAAGGCCGGGAGAAGAAGCATTTCCTCAACCCGGTTCCGATCCGGCAGATCCACGACAGGTGGATCGACAAGTTCACCGAGCGCAACGTGACCGCGTTGCTCGACCTCAAAGCCGAACTCGAGAACGAGGAGCCCTCATGACCGACACCCAGGTCTACCGCGTCTACATCAAGGCCACCCCGGAGAAGATCTGGGACGCCATCACGAAGCCCGAGTGGTCGCAGAAGTACGGCTACACCGGCCTGGTCGACTTCGACCTGCGGCCGGGCGGCAAGCACGCCACCCACCCCACGCCGGATTACGTCGAGGCGGGCTTCACGAACGACCTCGTCGACGGTGAGGTGCTGGAGGTCGACCCACCGCGCAAGCTGGTCATCACGTGGAAGCTGAGGATGGACCCGGCCTTCGACAAGGAGCCATACACCAAGCTCACCTACGAGATCGAAGAGACGAAGACCGCGGGCACCCGGCTGACCGTCACCCACGACGTCACGGACGCGCCGACGACGGCCGCCCTGGTCAACGGTTCGCAGGAGAACATCAACGCCGGACCGGGCGAGAACGCCGGTGGTGGCTGGGCGTGGATCCTCTCGGACCTCAAGTCGCTGCTGGAGACGGACGCTCCTCTCGCCCCCACCGCCTCCTGAGCCGGGAGCTGAAGGGCCCTTTCCCCGCATAAGACGCGACGAAGGGGCCCTTCACCGCATCGCATGCGGTGAAGGGCCCCTTCAGCCCGCTCTAGACCCGTCTGGTGGCAGCCTTCAGCGCGGCCTTCGCGGTATCGGGAGCACCGATGGTGTCCAGCGCGAACAGAGCCGCCCCGACCACGGGCGCGACGTCGACGACGCGGATCGCGGCACGCGGCGCCACCTTCAGGCACCGCCGCTCGATCTCCGCGATCACCTGCGCGCCGACCCCGGTCAGCACTCCGCCGCCGAGGACGACCTCGGGCGCCTCCTCGGTCAGTTCGAGCCGACGCAGGATGACCGCGACCAGCACGGCCACCTCCTCGACGAACCGGCCGACCACCTCCTGCGCCACCTCGTCACCGCCCGCCGCGACGGCGAACAGCAGCGGGCACAGGCCGTGGATCGCGTCGGAGTGCAGCTCCTCGAAATGCAGGCGCTGCACCACCTCCAGCACCGACGACGCCTGGAAATGCGCGGCGACGGCGGTCCGCAGCGCGGTACCGGGCCCACGGCCGTCCTCGGCGCGGACGGCCCACCACAGCGCCTCCTCGCCCAGCCGGTAGCCGCCACCCCAGTCGCCGGAGATCTTGCCCAGCGCGGGAAACCGGTGCTCCCGGCCGTCGGCGCTGACGCCGGCGCCGTTGATCCCGGCGCCGCACACCACCGCCACCCCGGTCCCGTCGGAACTCCCCGCGCGCAGCAGCGCGAGCGTGTCGTTTCCGACGATCAGCGTTTCGCTCCAGCCGCGTGCGGCCAGCGCCGCGTGCAGGATCGCCTCCTCCTGCGGGAAATCCAGTCCCGCGAGATAGGCCGACGTATGCGCCGCGAACGGCCGTTCGTCGGGAAGCCCTGCCCCGCGAAGGGCCTCCAGGACCAGCTCCTCCAGTGCGCGGACGCTGGCGTCGACGCCGATGTTCTGCGGGGACGCGCCCGGTCCCCGCGACCGTCCGAGCACCCGCCCGTCCCGCGAGACGATCAGGACGTCGGTCTTGCTGTTGCCACCGTCGATCGCGACGACGACGTCCCGTGAGCCGGCCGTCATGCCCCCGCCCACGGCAGGAACCGGCGGTTGACCCGCACCAGCTCGTCCGCGAGCCGATCCGCCTTGGCGTACTGGCCGACCAGCGGATGCGCGAGCAGCGCGTCGGCCACCCGGTCCCGGCCGCCCTTGATCGCCGCCTCCAGCGCGAGGTGCTCGTAGGAGGTCACCCCGGCGATGAGCCCGGCGAACCGCTGCTCCACCGGCTCCTGCGGGATCGGCCTCGGTCCCTTACCGTCCACAAGGGACGGAACCTCGATGACGGCGTCGTCCGGCAGGAAGTCGAAAGTGCCTTCGTTGCGGACGTTGACGACGTGCTCTTCGGCGGGACCACCCGAGGTCAGCGCGTGCACGAGCTGCACCGCGGCCTCGGAATAGTAGGCACCGCCCCGTTTCTCCAGCTGTTCCGGTTTGGTCACCACCTCCGGGTCGAGGTACACCTTGAGCAGTTCCTCTTCGACGTCGCTGACGACGTCCGCGCGCGGCCGCTCGGTGCGCTGCTTCGCGACCTGCTCGTCGTGCCCGTAGTAGTACTTCAGGTAGTACGACGGCACGACGTTCATCCGCCGCATCCATTCGACCGGCGCGGTGACGTGCTCGCCGAGGAATTCCGCGTGCTCCGCCAGCAGTTCCGGCAACCGGTCCTCGCCGTTGACGAGCACCTTCCGTTCCCAGCTCAGGTGGTTGAGCCCGGTGTGCACGAGCTTGACGTCGTCGGTCCCGGCGCCGAGCAGATGCGCGAACGTCCGCTGGAGATGGATGGCGACGTTGCACAGCCCGACCGCGCGGTGCCCCTCGTTCAGCAGCGCGCGCGTGACGATGCCCACCGGGTTCGTGAAGTTCACGATCCAGGTGTCGTCACCGGCGATTTTCCGGACCCTGTCGGCGATGTCGAGCACCACCGGCACGGTGCGCAGCGCCTTCGCGAGGCCGCCCGCGCCCGTCGTCTCCTGCCCGACACAGCCGCAGACGTGCGGGAACGTCTCGTCCCCGCGCCGCGCGCGCTGCCCGCCGACCCGCAACTGGATCAGCACCGCCGACGCGCCCTCGACACCTTCTTCGAGATTCGAGGTGGTACGGACCCGTGCCGGATGCCCGGCGTGGTCCAGCAACCGGTTGCTGAAGTCACCGACCGCCTCCACCCGGTAGGCGTCCGGATCGATCAGCACGATCTCGTCGACGTCCAAAGTGGACCGTCGTCCGGCGATCCCGTCGATCAGCTCGGGCGTGTAAGTGGATCCTCCACCGACGACTGCCAGTTTCATCCCTTGACCCCTGTGAATGTGATGCCCTTGACGAAGGACTTCTGCGCGAACACGAACAGCACGATCACCGGCAGCATGATCAGCGCGGTGGCGGCCATGGTGAGGTTCCATTCCACGTGGTGCATCCCGCGGAAGGACGCGATCGCCAGCGAAAGCGGCCAGCTGTCGCGGGTCTCACCGGTGTAGAGCAGCGGACCGAAGTAGTCGTTCCAGGTGAACAGGAAGCAGAACATCGCGGTGGCCGCGATCCCCGGCTTCGCCATCGGGATCAGCACCTTGAGCATCGCCTGGAACTCGTTGCAGCCGTCGATCTTCGCCGCTTCGAGGTAGTCCTTCGGAATGGTGAGGAAGAACTGCCGCAGCAGGAAGATCGAGAAGGCGTCGAAGAAGAAGTACGGCACGATCAGCGGAACCAGGGTCCCGGTGAACCCGAGCCGCACCCACAGGTCGTACAACGGCACGACGGTGACCTGCGGCGGCAGCATCATCGCGGCCACGGTGAGCATGAAGAACAGGTTCTGCCCACGGAACTTCAGCTTCGAAAGCGCGTACGCCGCCGGGATCGCCGAGATGAGCGCCCCGAGGGTGGCCAGCGTCGAGTACAGCATGCTGTTGCCGAAATACTGCAGCAGCGGCGCCTTTTCGAACACCTCGATGAAGTTCTCGAAGTGCCATTCCTTCGGCCAGAAGTTCGACGAAAGCGCCTGGTCGCTGGACATCACCGCGGTGAGGAACACGAACAGGATGGGCAGCATGAAGATCACGCCCATCGCGATGCCCACGCTGTGCGTCGCGATCCAGTACAGCTTCTTGTCCCATTGGCGCCGCACCCGCACCTTCGGCGGTTCGGACGCCGGGGCGGTGTGCCGGGGCTCGGCCAGGGTGGTCATCCGCCCTCCTCCTGGTGCTGGGACTTGCGGAGCTGCCGCACGAGAATCCAGGTGAACCCGGCCGACACGATGAACAGCAGGACCGCCATCGCCGCCGCGTAACCCATGTTGAAGTACCGGAAACCCTGCACGTACAGCCAGACCGGATAGGTCAGCGTCGAGTTCTGTGGCGCACCGATGAATCTCGTGTTGCCCGCGACGTCGGCCGCGCCCGCGGCCGCCGAACCCGCGACGATCGCCTGCGTGAAGAACTGCAGCGCGAAGATCATCGAGTTGACGACACCGAACAGCAGCACCGGCGAGATCGACGGGAGCGTGACGTGCCAGAACCGGCGGACCGGCCCGGCACCGTCGAGCTGGGCGGCTTCGTACTGTTCCTGCGGCACGTCGAGCAGCGCCGCCAGGATGATGATCATCAGCTCGCCCGAACCCCACATCACCAGCAGGGTCAGCGCGGGCTTCGACATCGCCGGGTCGTTGAACCACAGCCCGCCGTCGATGCCGACCGCCCGCAGGAAAGCGTTGACCGGGCCGTATTCCGGGTTGAACAGGAACACGAACGCCAGGGTCGCGGCGGCGGGCGGGGCCAGCGAGGGCAGGTAGCAGAGCGTCCGCACGAGGCCGATGCCCGATTTCAGCCGCGAGATGATCGACGCCACGCCGAGCGAGAACACGACCCGGCAGAACGTCAGCACGATCACCAGCCACAGCGTGTTGTACGCGGCGGTGCCGACCAGTTGTTCACTGGTGAACATGCGGATGTAGTTGTCGAAGCCGATGAACTCGGGCGCGTTGATCAGGTCGTAGCGGGTGAACGAGTAGTACACCGTGGCGATCAGCGGGTACCCGAAGAAGATCAGGAACCCGAGCATCGCCGGGGCGATGAAGTAGAAGACCGTACGACGGCGGCGCGCCGCGTTCCCCTTCCGCGTCCGGGTGGACGCGGAAGGGGAGGCGGCCGCCCTGGACTCCAGGGTCGATGTCATGCGATCAGCCGCCGGCGCGTTTCTGGGCCAGTTCGTCGTTGATCTGCGCGTCGACCTGCTTCAGGCCCGCGACCATGTCGGGAATGTTCCCGGCCTGCCACTTCTCCGCGAAGTCGTTGACCGCCTTGAGGTGCGCGTCACCGATCGGGGTCGACGGGTTCGGCAGCAGCTTCCCGCCGTTGTACAGGTCGAGGAACGTCTTGAACTCGGGGTTGACCTCGAGCTTCGGGTCGGTCAGCGCGGCCTTGGTGCTGGGGACGTTCTTCAGGCCGTTCGACAGGTCGACCAGCGTCGCGGTGTCGAGGGTGACCTGCTTGATCAGTTCCCAAGCCGCACCGGGGTTCTTGGCGCCCTTGGGGATCGCGATGATCGTGCCCGTGGTGAACGCGCCGCCGTAGCGGTCCGGCTTGCTGTCGAGCACCGGCGGGGCCGCGGTGCCGAACTTCAGTTCCGGCGCCTGGTCCTTGATGAACGCGGTGCGGTACTCGCCGTCGATCATCATCGCGAGCTTGCCGCGCTGGAAACCGTGGTCCGCCGAGTACTCCTCGCCGAGCCCGGCCTTGAACTGCTCGACCTTGGCGTGGCCGCCGTAGAAGTCGACCAGCTGCTTCTGGAAGTCGAACATCGCCTTCCACTCGGGGCTGTCGGCCAGATGCGACTGGCCGTCCGGGCCGAGGTAGCTGGCGCCGAAGTTCGGGGCCCAGTACTGCGCCATGTTGGCGTAGAACGGCATCGACGGCAGGAAGCCCGCGACCTTGATCGAGCCGTCCGGGTTGAACTCGGTCAGCTTCTTGGTGGCCTCGAACAGTTCCGAGGTCGTCTTCGGCGGCGAGGTGATGCCCTTCGCCGCGAACATGTCCTTGTTGTAGTAGAAGCCGTAGACGTCGGCGAGCAGCGGCATGGCGCAGCGCTTGCCCTGGAACTCGGTGTAGCTGCGGACCGCGTCGGGGATCTGCGTCAGGTCGATCTTGTCGCGGTCGATGTAGGGCTTGAGATCCTGGAAGCTGCCGGTGGAGCACCACGCACCGAGGTTGTCGGTGAAGAACGAGATCGCCACGTCCGGCGGGTTGCCGCCGCGGATGGACTGGGTGATCTTGTCGTCGTCCTGCTGACCTTCGTGCTTGATCTCGATGTTCGGGAACTTCGCCTTGAGCTTGTTGAGCCCGGCGGTGACCACGTTGTACTCGCGGTCGGCGAACTTGCTGTAGACGGTCAGTGTGAGCTTCGCGTCCGCGGCGGGGGCGGCCGCCGCGTCACCCGAGCCGGAGTTCGGGCCGCTCGCGGCGCCCGAACAAGCGGACACCAGTGCGGCGACGGTGACCGCGCCGAGCACTATCGAGCCGCGCCAACGGCGGCCGCTTCTGGAAACCTGGGTCGTGGAACTCATGACCCTCCTCCTAGTTGGTTGGGGCGGGAGACGGTGGTTCTGTTCGTGAATCCGGGACAGCCACGATCGGGTGGGGCTCTCCCGCCCCGGACCGCCCGGGCCCGAGGAGCGAAGGGGTGTTGACGCCGAAGACGTCCCTGCGAACGGTGGCGAGCGCCGATTGGAGCGCACCCGCGCGCACCGCGTTGCCCTGCACCGAAGCGACCCCGACGGGGGTGCGGGGCAGGACGAGTTCGTGCAGCCGGGTCGCGACCAGCGCGGCGAACTCCTCGCCGCCCGCGCGGCTGGTGTCACCCGATAGCAGGACGAGTTCGGGGTCGACGACCGCGATGAGACCGGCCGCACCGCCCGCGACACGGCGGGCGAGGTCGTCGAGGAAGCCCTCGTTCTTGTTCTCGCGGGCTTGGGTGACGGCGTCCGCGCCGGTCTCGGCCTCGATCCCGTGCGCGGCGGCCAGTTCGACGACCGCGGGTGAGGCGACGAGGTCACCGAAACGATCTCCCGCGCGCGGTTTTTCTCCTCGCCGGGCGACCGAAACCGGATCGGGGACGCGCATCCAGTCGATCTCGCCACCGCCGCCGGTCGCCCCGCGCAGCAGCCGCCGTCCGACCACTACCGCGCCGCCGACGCCGTCGCTGAGCCAGATCATCACGAAGTCGTCCAGGCCCACTGCCTGGCCGACGGTCATTTCCACGATCGCGACGAGGTTGACGTCGTTCTCGATGGTGACCTCGACGCCGAGTTCCGCACTGAGCCTGCTCGGCACGTCGAAGCCGAGCCAGCCGGGGATGTGCGGCGCCGACGAGAGCAGACCGGTCCGCGGATCGAAGGCACCCTGCGCGCCGATGACGACCTGGCGGAGATCGGTGGCGGCGAGCCCGGCGTCGTTCGCGACCTTCGTGAGCGCCGCGCCGAAGGTGCCGACGACGTCCGCGCCCTCGTGGACCGGCAACGGGACCTGGTACTCGGCCAGCACCGCGCCCGTGACGTCGGCGACGACGAAGTCGGCTTGCTGGGGCGTGAGGTCCACGGCCGCGACGTAGGCGACACCGCCGTTGACCTGCCAAAGCTGCGCCCGCGGCCCGCGTCCCCCGCCGCGCACGCCCGCCTTGCCGACGATGTCGTCCTGTTCGAGGCGGGTGAGCAGCTGCGCCGTCGCGGGCTTCGACAGGCCGATCGCGACCTCGAGCTCGGAACGCGTCAGCGGGCCCTCCCGGAGGAGGACCTCGATGGCCGCGCGATCGTTGATCTCGCGCAGCATTCGCGGACTGCCGGCTCGCACGTGGACTCGCTCCCGACTTCGTTAGGAAACTTTACAGACGGTTTCCGGGGACTGTAGTGAGCCGAACCACAGCCGTCAACGGGGTGGGGAAACGGGGAGGTAACGCTTGCGATGTTCCGCACAGCGGGTACGCGTGGGGGCACGGTGAGCGAGGCGGTGCGACCGGCCAGACGACAAAGGGCCGCTCAGGAGTGTCCTGAGCGGCCCTTCGGCTACGCGTTGATCAGTTGGGCTGCACGTACAGGTCGTACGCCCAGGGGATCACGTTGGAGGGGTAGCACATCCACCCGTTCCAGTCCCCGACCATCTGGCCGTGGTAGCCGACGGATCCGCACCGATCTTGGTTCTCGTACGTATCGAAGTACTCGTAGTCCGAGGCCTGCGCCGCTCCGGCGTTGACGACGTTGAACGAGGCGATGGCCGCGACAGCGGCTCCGGCGACGGCGAACCGCCGCAACGCGTTCTTCATGTCTTTCCCCAGTGTCCTGACTCGATGATCCAGAAAGTGGACGCCGGGAGCTTAGCGAACGAACTTCGCGCCCGTGGGCGAATCACCAACTCCGCCTAAACGCCCGCCCAGGCCGCCAGCATCACCCGCGCGATGGACGAGTTCCCCGGCAGCACCAGCTGCCGCGTACCACCGGCGATCGGCGTCGGCACGGCGCCCGCGTTCCGCAGCTGGCTGTTCGCGAACGCGGCCCGCACCTCCTCACGCGAAACCCAGAAGGCCTCTTCGATCTCGCCTTCCGCGGGCACGATCGTCGAAGAGATGTCGGCCCGCGCGGAGAAGCCGAGCATGATCGACCGCGGGAACGGCCACGGCTGGCTGCCGAGATAGCGCACGTCACGCACCTCGACGCCGACCTCTTCGCGGATCTCCCGCTCGACACAGCCTTCGAGCGACTCCCCCGCCTCGACGAAACCGGCGAGGATCGAGTACCGGTCCGGCGGCCAGATCGGCTGCCGGGCCAGCAGGACGTGCTCACCGTTGACACCGGCGTCGTCGTGCACGAGGCAGATCACCGCGGGGTCGGTGCGCGGGTACTCCTCCCGGCCGCAGCCGGTGCACCTGCTCGCCCAGCCCAGCTGGACCACCTCGACCGGGCTCCCGCAGCTCGCGCAGAACTTCGCCTGCCGACGCCAGTTCCGCAGCGCCTGCGCGGTGGTGAACAACCCGGCCGACGTGTCGTCGAGCAGGTCGCCGTAGCCGCGCAGATCGACCCAGATCTCACCTTCGTGGCGCGGGACCTGTTCGACGACGCCCCAGCTTCCCGCCATCTCGACGGTCTCCGTCTCCCCGGCGGGGTGGCCGGGCAGCGACCAGAAGTCGGTGCCCTGCCACTCCCCCAGGAAGACCGCGTCGGCGGGCGGCTCGGCGCCGAAGTCCTGCGTCTTGCGGGTCGCGAGTGCGCCGGAACCCTCGATCACCGGGGTGCGGGCGTGCTCGTCGAGCAGCACGACCCGGGCGTCCGGCCAGCGCTCGATGAGCCTGTCCGGGTTGGTGCGCAAGGATTCCTGACGGTCCGCCGTGGAGCGCGAAAGCGTCGGGAGCGCCCCCAGCCCGAACGGTGTGCTCATTCAGCCGGCTCCCCGACGGTCACGTCGCCCAGCGCCTTCAGCTTCGGCGCGAGGACATCGGCGTCGCCGACGACGACCCCGGTGAAGCGCTGGGGCGCGAAGTACTCCAGTGCGGCGTTGGCCACGTCTTCGGCGGTGACCGCGGCGAGCCGTTCCGGATGCCCGGCGAGCCATTCGACTCCCAGCCCGGTCGCGGCGAGCGCGGACAGCTGCGCCGCCAGCCCGCCCTGCGACGAAGCCGACGTGACCAGCGAACCGATCGCGTACTGCCGCACCGACTCGACCTCGTCGGCGGTCGGCGGCACGAGACCCAGCCTGGCCAGCTCGTACCGCGTCTCCAGCAGGGCGGCCGCCGTCGCCCCGGTCGCGGTGTCGGCGTCGATGTTCACCACCGCGGTCTGGTCGGTGAACTCGAATCCGGAGTGCGCGCTGTAGGTGTAACCCTTGTCCTCGCGGATGTTCTCGACCAGCCGCGACGAGAAGTACCCGCCGTAGGCGAGGTTCGCCAGCTGCAGCGCGGCGTAACCCGGGTCCGTCCGCGGAACCGTCTGCGCGGACAGCCGGATCTGCGACTGCACGGCACCGGCGCGCGGCACGAGCAGGACGTCGCCGCCGGTGAGGACGGGCAGCGCGGGCAGGCGGACGGCGGAGCGGTCCGAAGCCCAGCCGCCGAGCGCCTTCTCCAGATCGCCGATGACGGTCTGCGGGTCGATGTCGCCGACGAGCACCAGCACGGATCCCCTCGGCAGCACCGAAGCCTGGTGCAGCGCGCGGACCTGCTCGGGCGTCACGACCGCCACGTCCTCGGCCTTCGGCACCTCACGGGTCGCCGGGTGGTCGCCGTAACGGTGCTTCTGCAGGGCTTCGCGGGCGATCGTCCTCGGCTGCGTGCGCGAGACGGCGATCCGCTCGATCAGCCGCTCGCGTTCCCGCTCGACCTCGGCGTCCGCGTACGAGGCGCCGGTGAGCGCGTCGGTGAGGACGTCGAGCATCGTCGGCAGGCCGTCGGCCAGCGAGGAACCCGTGATGGCCAGCCGCTCGGGGTCGACACCCGAGGCCAGGTCACCACCGATCAGCGCCAGGTCGGCGTCGATCTCGATGCGGTCGCGGCGCGCGGTGCCGGTCAGCAGGGTCTCGGCCAGCACCTCGGCGGTCGCCGGGTGCAGGGCGTCGTCACCGGCGAACGGGATCCACATCCGCAGTTCGACCAGCGGCACGGTGGCCTTGCGGACGGCGAGCACCCGCAGCCCGTTGCTCAGCGTGGTGTCCACATGGGACAGATCGGCGGCGGCGCGCTGCGTCCCCAGCGGCGGGACCGGACGCGGCCCGGTGGCCGTGCGGCCGATCTCCTCGGCGGTGCGGTGCGGTGCGCTCACTGCTCGGTACCTTCCTGCTCTGAAGATCCACTGCCCGGGCGGATGACGAGGACGGCGCGCGAATCCGGGCGCAGTGCCTTCGCCGCCGCCGAAACGGCTTCCGCGGTGACCGCCGACATCTTCTCGGCGAGCCGGTACACCAGCGACGCGTCGCCGTACAGCAGCTCGAACGAGCCCAGCGCCAGCGTGCGGGACACCAGTTTGTCGTGCTCGGAGTGCAGGCTCGCGGCCCAGCGCGCGGTGACCTTCTTCAGTTCCTGGTCCTCCGGCGGCGTGGCCGCCAGCTTCTCCAGTTCCTCGTCCAGCGCGGCGAGGACCTGATCGGTGCTCACCTCGTGCGGGTGGATCGCGGTGATGGTGAACGTGTCCGGGTCGCGGGCCTCGAACGGGCCGAACAGCCCGGCGCCGGCGCCGATGTCGACGACCAGCGGCTCGCGGTGCACCAGGCGCTGCTGCAGCCGGGAACCGTCGCCGTCGGTCAGCACGCCGGCGAGCACGAGATTCGCCAGGTAGCCGTCGAGGTCGTTGATCGGGTCCGGCATGCGGTAGCCGACGCCGACCGCGGGCAGCGGGGCGTGCTGATCCACCTCTTCACCGCGCAGCTCGCCCTCGGGGGCGGGCTCGGCGAACGACGGGCGCACGGGGGCGGGCCGGTACGGCACGTCGCCGAAGTGCTTCTCGATCAGCTCGCGGGCCTGCTCGACGGTGAAGTCACCGGCGACGGTCAGTACCGCGTTCGCGGGCGAGTAGTAGGTGTCGAAGAAGGCCGCGCAGTCGTCCAGGGTGGCCTGTTCGAGGTCCTCGAAACCGCCGTAACCGTTGTGCGCGTTGGGGAACGTGGAGTACAGCACCGGCGGGAGCAGGATCCACGGGACCCCGCCGTACGGCCGGTTCAGCACGTTGAGGCGGATCTCTTCCTTGACCACGTCGATCTGGTTGGCCAGGTTCTCCTGCGTCAGCTTCGGGGCCCGCATCCTGTCCGCTTCGAGGAACAGGGCGCGTTCGAGTGCCGCGGCGGGGAGCACCTCGAAGTAGTCCGTGTAGTCCGGATGGGTGGAACCGTTGAAGCTGCCACCACTCGACTGGACGTACCGGAAGTGCGCGAGCTTCTCCAGGCTCTCGCTCCCCTGGAACATCAAATGCTCGAAGAGGTGCGCGAAACCGGTGCGCCCTTCGGGCTCGGAACGGAAGCCCACGTCATAGTGGACGCTGACACCCACCACCGGAGCGGTCGCGTCGGGCGCGAGCACCACGCGCAGACCGTTGTCGAGGGTGAATCGGACAAGCTCGGGATCGGCCATGCGCACCACCCTACGGGCTAGTCAGGCCTTCAGGCGACGACCCTGTCGGGTCGCGGCGAAGGTTCCCACCACCGCGGCGGTGAAGTCGCTCACCCTCGCGATCTCGGTCTCGCCGTCGGCTTCCCTGCCGTACCAGTAGATCTTGGGCGGACCCTTGAGTCCGGCAAATCCGGCGACCCAATGCTCTTGTTCGCCGAGAGCGAGCGCGTAGGGCAGCGCCCGCGAAAGGAGCACCTCGCGTTCGAGCTTCGGGACGGCCGTCGCCTTGGTCGCCAGCAGCACGTCACGGACGCCGAGCAGCCGCCTGTGCAGCGTGACACCTGCCCCGGTGCGCACCGGCAGCCACCGGGCGGCGACGGCGAGTACCGCGCCCGCGGCGATGGCGATCAGCCCGAGTTGCGCGTAGCCGACGGTCAGTGCCAGCAGGACGGTGAGGAACAGGCCGTAGCCGCAGATCCGCAGGCCCGCCCGGGTGAGCCTGCCGGGCCGCCGCGAATACCAGCGGCGTTCGACCACGCTGTCGTGCAGCGCGCCCCGGACCGCTTCGATCCCGATCCCCGCGGACTGGATCTCCGACAGCAGCACCGACTCCCGCCCGTCCGGCAGCAGGAGGTCGAACACCGCGCGTTCGAACGCGGTGAGCTGCTCGTCCGGCGGATTGCGGCGGACCAGCCGCCAGTCGGTCAGTTCGCCCGGCTCCTCGCTCACCCACAGGTAGTTGCGCACCGCGAGGTCGACGACCGTCGCCGCCAGGTCGACGGCGTCGGCGCGACCCGAGAGGACGATCCCGACCTGTCCCGGCAGCACGCCGTCGGGAGAGGCGAAAGCGGCCTGTTCGTCCTTGCCGGTGAGCAGGCGGACCGGGAGGGCGCCGCCCGGTTGTTCGTCACGCCGTCGCAGCAGGACCAGTGCCACGGCCCCGACGACCAGCGCGAGCGCGAAGCCGCCCCAAGCCCAGCCGACCGGCGCGGTGAGCACGAAGGCCCCGGCGAAGGTCTTCGACGGCTCCAGCCGCGCGTTCGCCGGGACGGTGCCGCCCGGCAGCTCGACCGAGATCTCCATCCGCTGCCCGGCGGCGAGGTTCTGCTGGCTGAACCGGGTCAGCCCGGAATGCGCGATCTGCGCGGCCCCGCAGTGCGCGCGTGAGCCCTCGGGACCGGCGTAGCAGGTGACCGCGTTCGGGATGGCGGGCGCGGCGAAGCTGGCGCGCACGAGTTCGAGGCCGGTGTCCCAGCCGCCCGCGACCTGCCAGCCGACCCGCAGCAGGCCGTCGGCTTCGGCGACCGCACCGTCCACTGTGTACCGGACGACCGAGGTGCCGCCCTTGAGCCGGATGGTGAACTCGTCGTCGGTCAGCTCGGAGTCGCCGGCTCCCTCGATGACGACGTCGCGGATGCCGATGAGCCGGTCCCTGGCGTGCGGGGCGGCCGTCCGCAGCGGGACGCGGCGGGTCATCGTCGCTTCGCTCGGCACGGAGACCGCCTCGACGACCGACAGCGCGCCGTCGCGTTCCACCTTGAGCGAGATCTCCGCGCTGTTGGGCAACGTGGGCAGTTGCGGTTCGCTTTGCGCTCCCGCCGGTGCCGCACCCAGCACCAGCAGGAGGCCGACCAGCAAGCAGATCTTCACGTCAGGCGGGGACCGGTTCCGGGCGGATCGAGCGCAGGTGACCGGATTCGGCGAGCAGACCGTCCAAAGCGGACAGGAAGGACGGCAGGTGCGCGGCGAACCGGCGCAGGTCCCGGTCGCCTTCGAGGCCGCCGAACCAGTACAGCCCGGCCGAACCGTCCGCCGACGGGTCGAGCGCCTCGAACGTCCGGAGCCAGTGCTCGGTGTCGCCGAGCACGATCGCGTAGGGCAGCGACCGGGAGAACACCATTTCCCGGTCCCTCAAAGGAATGTCGGCGACCTTGACCGTGTGCAGGTATTCGAGGAGGCCGCGCACCTGACCGACCAGGCGCCTGCCACGCGAGGTCTTCGGCGGCACCCACGACGCGCCCAGCAACACGGCGACCCCGGCGAGCGCGACCGCGACGCCGAGCAGCGCGTGCCCGGCGGTGAACGTCAAGATCACGGTGCCCACGAGACCGAGCGCGACCAGGCCGATGCCCGCCCACGTGAACTTGCTCCTGGACTTGTCCGGGCGGCGCGAGAACCAGCCCTTGCGCACGACGTCGGCGTACATCGCCTCACCGGCGACGCGGAGATCGACGGTGCCGCGGCCGCGAAGTTCCGACAGCAGCACGGAATCGGTGCCCTCGGGGAGGATCGCGGTGTAGATCTCGCGCTCGAAGCCGGCGAGGTGCTCGTCCGGCGCGTTGCGGCGGGCGATCTGCCAATCGACGGTCCCGGCGCCGCGGACCTCGGCGATCCACAGGTAGTTGCGGACCGCGAGGTCGACCACCGTGCCGCTGACGTCCACGACGTCGACCGTCTCGTCGACGACCGTGCCGACCTGCCCGGGCAGGACACCGTCCGGCGAGGCGAAGGACACTCGATCGCCGTCGCGCATGAGGACGTCGACCGGGCCGGCGCCCGCGGTGAGCGCCGCCTTGTCGCGACGGCGCAGCAGCCAGACGGCGACCGCGCCGAGGATCAGGAACAGCGCCAGTACCCCGAACCCGATGCCGGCGGGCGTGGTGAGGGCGAACGCGCCGCCGACCGACGCGATCCGCTCGAACCGCGCGTTGGCGGGCACGGTGCCCGGCGGCAGCTGGACGGCGAGGTCGACCCGCTCCCCGGCCGCGAGCTTGTCCTGCTCGATGCGGACGACGCCGCTGTGGTCGGTCTCCGCGAGCGAACACTGCCGGTCCGAGCCGAGCGGCCCGGCGAAACAGTCCACTGTGGGCATTTCCCGCGTCGGCGCGCTGAACGAAGCGGACACCCGGGACAGTTCACCGTCCCAGCCGCTCGCGACCTGCCAGCGCACCTGCTGCGCGCCGGTGATGTCGGCGACCGCTCCGTCCACTTTGTACTTGAGGGTGGCCGCGCCGCCGTCGAAGGTGGCGATCAGCTGCTCACCGGTCAGCTCGGTCTTGCCCGCGCCTTCCACCGAGACGTCACGGATGCCGTAGACCCGGTCCTGCTCGTCGGTGGCGGGGACCTTCAACGGGATCCGCCGCACCAGGTGCTGTCCACCCGGGACGGTCACCTGCTCGGTGATCGACACCGAACCGTCGCGTTCCACCTTCACCGCGACGTTCGTGGCCGAACCGCTCGGCGGCTGAAGCAGTCCGAGCTGGCCGCGCGCGCCGAGCGGCGGCGGCTTCGGCAATTGCGGCGCGTTGGTCAGCGAAGGGCCCGCTTCGGGCGCCTTCGGCACGTTCGAATCCGTCGGCGGGGCCATCAAGGCCGTACTCGCCGCGACGGCCACGACCGCCGTCCCCCATTTCGTCAACACAGCCACACACTCTAGGCCAGCCGATCTATGCTGACCGCCGAAACGCCGAAACCGCCACCTGGGCGAACGGCGTTGCCGACCGCATGGGGGATCCACTCGATGAACCAGCAGCCGCCCGGCCCGCCTGATCCGCGGCGCCGGCCGACTCCGCCGTCCACACCGCCACCGCGACCACCGCAGGGCGGCCGTCCGCTGCCGCCGCCGGGCGCGCGCCCGCTGCCACCGCGCGGTGGCCCGCAGGGCAGGCCGCCGGTGCCGCCGCCGAACCGGCCGGGCCCCGGTGGTGGCCCGGTTCCACCTGTGCCACCTGGCCGCCCCGGACAGCCGGGTCACCAGGGTCCTCCTGGTGCCGGACGGCCGCCGATCTCACAGCCGACGCCGATCCCGCCGCCGTACCGGCCGGGTCCGCCGAGCGGCGGGATGCCACTGCCCCCACCGGGTGCGGCTCCGCTGCCGCCGCCGAGGATCGGTGCCCCGATGCCGTTCCAGCCCGGTGCCGTCGGCCCGCCGCAGCTTCCCTACGGCCCGCGTTTCGCGCAGCCCGCGTTCACGCCTTACGGGGGATATCGCGCGAAGAAGTCGAACGGCGGGGTCATCGCGGCCGTCGCGATCGTGGCCGTGATGGCGGTGATGGGCGGGCTGATCATGGTGATCGCCATCGCGAACAGCGGCTCGCACCACGTCGCGGACGCCGGGTACACGAGCGGCGCGTACCCGACGACGTCCTCTTCGGACTACTCGACGACCACGACCACCTCCAGCGACACGTCGACGACGACCGCGACCAGTTCGCGTGACTCGACCGGCACGCGCGAGACGTCGACCGGCTCGTCCCGCGAGACCTCGGCCAGCCGGGCCCCGTCCGGTCCGCAGGCGCAGCACAAGCTGGCGGACAACCCGCTGTGGCTCGATCCCGACGTCGGCCTGCCGAACCAGCCGTGCAACCTCTCGCGCTGGGCCAGCAACCCGAGCGCGTCGTCGGCGTTCTTCGAAAGCGCGCGTCCCTGTCTGGACAGCGTGTGGCAGCAGGTCATGAGCTACACGAAGCTGCCGTTCCGGATCCCGACCGTGAAGTACCCCTCCGGCAAGAACTGGTCGAGCCCGTGCGGCGACGCCAGCGGCGGTGCGGTGGCGGCGTTCTACTGCTCACAGAACGAAACGCTGTACATGCCGTACGAAGGGCTTCAGGCCGATCAGTACGGCAACAAGCCCGGGGTCTACCTGGCGGTCTTCGCGCATGAGTACGCGCACCACGTCCAAGCGCTCTCCGGGGTCATGGAGGCCTACTGGGACGCGCGGTACGACGCCGGTGTCGACTCGTCGGAGGGGCTGGAGATGTCGCGTCGGAACGAGCTTTCGGCGCAGTGTCTTTCCGGGACGTTCCTCGGGTCGACGGTGGGCCGCGGCGGCTCGGTCGATCAGGCGATGTACCGGGACGCGTGGGGTTCGCAGGACCGCGGCGACCACAACGGCGGCCCGCGCGACCACGGCACCGACGCGCACGCGATCTCGTGGTGGCAGCACGGCGCGCAGAAGAACCGGATGGCGCAATGCAACACGTGGGCGGCGAACTCCTCCGACGTGTCCTGACCGCGCGTGAAGGCCCCCTTCCCTCGGCTGAGCCGAGGGAAGGGGGCCTTCACGCGCTTGGGTCAGCCTGGCGGGGCGAAGGGGTTCTCCGGGGTCGGCTCTGGGGGAGCCGCCTGCGGCTGGGTGACCGGGGCGGGGGCGGGGGCCTGCGGGTACTGGGCTGCCTGCGTGGGTTGCGGGTACTGGACGGCCGGCGGGTAGTGCGCGGACGGCGCGTACTGAACAGCCGGTTGCAGCTTCGCCTGATCCCGCCGCCGTCGCTCGGCCAGCACCGCCGACAGGTACGCCCACGACGGCACGCCCGGCGGCACCGGCGTCCCGATCACGCCCGCGACCTGCTGCGCGAGCCCGTATCCGAGGGCTTCGGCCGCTTCGGGACGAAGCTCGCTCGTGCGGCTCAGGTACTGGCGGACGGCCAGCGCCAGCTCGTTCGGCAACCGGGTCAGATCCAGCTGCGAAGCCCAGTACGCGAGCTGTGGCGGCATCCCGACGTAAGGCGTCCGGGAAGCGGGCATGCGTTCGCGGATCACCAGGGTGCCGGCGAGGTAGTCGCCGACGCGGCGACCGTTGGTCGACAGCAGCGAGGTGACCACCGCCACCACGCCGAGCAGGCCCAGCGCCCAGAAGTCGATGAAGAACCCGGCGAGCCCGCGGACCAGCGCGTGCCGGAACCGGACCGGCCCGCCGTCGGTGCGGACCACCCGCAGCCCGAGCGCCATCTTCCCGAGGCTCCGGCCCCGGCTGAGCGTCTCGAAGATCACCGGGTAGCCGACCATGATCAGCACCAGGGTCACCAGGAACAGGGTCACCGCCAGCGCGTCGTCACCGAACGCGGCGACCTGGCTCAGTACCAGCACCGCGACGAACAACGCGAACAGCTGGAGGGCGACGTCGATCATCATGGCGAGCCCGCGGCTGGCCAGCTTCGCCGCGCGCACGTCCAGGACGACGGCCTCGCCGGTGACGAGTTCGGACTCTTGTTCCACCCGGCAAGCGTAGTGACGAATAGGCTGGGCGACCAAGGACGATCGCCGGGAGGGCTCCGAGTTGGACGTGGACGTGTTCGTCGCCGCGCACCAGGCCGAATGGAACCGCCTGCGCGACCTCGTCGGCCGCGCCGGGAAGCTCAGCGGCCCGGACGCCGACGAGCTGGTGACGCTGTACCAGCGGGTCGCGACGCATCTTTCGATCATCCGCTCGGTCGCACCCGATCCCGTACTCGTCGCGCACCTGTCCGGCCTGGTCGCGAAGGCCCGCTCGGCCGTCACGGGCTCGCACAGCCCCGCCTGGCGAGAGGTCGGCCTCTTCTTCACCCGGCGGTTCCCCGCGGCGCTGTACCTGAGCAGGCGCTGGTGGCTCGCGTCGGCGGCGGCGTCGATCGCGGTGATGGCGATCGCGGCGGTGTGGATCGCCGGTGACCCCCATGTGCTCGCGTCGCTGGCCTCGCCGGAGGAGTTCAAGGATCTGACCGCGCCGGGCGGGAAGTACGAGACGTACTACTCGTCCGACCCCGCGGGCTCCTTCGCGGCACGCGTGTGGACAAACAACGCGTGGGTGGCAGCGACCTGCCTTTTCCTCGGCGTGGTGCTGGGCGTCCCGGTGATCTACGCGCTGTGGGCGAACTCGCTGAACCTGGCGATCGGCGCGGCGCTGATGTCCTCGGCCGGACGGCTCGACGTGTTCTTCGGCCTGATCCTGCCCCACGGCTTGCTGGAGCTGACCGCGGTGTTCGTCGCGGCCGGGACGGGGCTGAAGCTCGGCTGGACGGTCATCGACCCGGGACGCCGCTCCCGGACCGCGGCACTCGGCGAACAGGGCCGGTCGGTCGTGGTGATGGCGCTGGGACTGACCGTGGTGCTGCTGATCTCCGGCGTGATCGAGGGTTTCGTGACGCCGTCGGGCCTGCCGACCTGGGCGCGGATCGGAATCGGCGTAATCGCCGAGGTCGCGTTCTTGCTCTACGTGTTCGTGGTCGGGCGAAGGGCCGCGAAAGCGGGGGAAACGGGTGATGTCGACTGGCGATACGCTGGAGATTCTCGACCAGAAGCTGGCTGAACTGGTTAGCTGCCCCCATGGGGAGAAAACGTTTACGCGGGTTCGCGATCCTCGTCCTGTCCCTGCTCGCCTCGACGCTCCTGGTCGGCGCATCCCAGGCGCAAACGTCGTCCGCGCCGCTGGGCAAACAGAACTGGGTGGTGAGCGTCGGCGGATTCCGCACCGACGCCGACCGCAATTACGTCCGGCTCGGCTATCTCGTGTTCAACCAGGCCGACAACACCGTCGCGCACAATTTCTGGACCTGGAATCAGGCGGATCGCCCCGTTCCGGTCAACAGCGGCGACGTCTACTACTGCGGTGGCCCGGCACCGGGTTCCAATCCCCGCAACAACTGCCCGATCAAAACCGCGCCAGGCTTCACCGGTGCACCGAACGGCCACTTCACCGGCACCTACGCCGAGAACTCCGGGAAAGTGACCATCACCTGGACCAGCAGCACCATCGACGGCACCACCACACCCGTGAACCTCGGGGAGACATGGGCGGTTTCGGAGGCGCGGCCAGGTCTCGGCCGGATGAGCCTGGTCAGCGACACCTACTCGATCACGAGCGGCATCGCCTACGGCAGCAACGCCTCCCTCGCGCAGACCAGCAAAGCCCCGATGAGCACGGTGCGCGCGACCCAGCGGTCGTATCTGCTCGAAGGACAGGGGGTTAACCACCGGGCGATCACCACCTGGACCCGCGGCGGCAGCGGCGCGCTGGGCGTCGGCCCCGCGTGGAACAACTGCGACGACGGATCGTGCCTGGGATACGTGCAATACGACTCCGGTTGCGCTCCGACCTCCTGCTGTCCCGCCGGTCCCGGCTACGAGGCGTGCGCACAGAAGATCATCGACACCGGCGACCGGCGGTTCTACTACCTGAGCGACGCCTTCGGCGGACGGCGCAACAGCTACGAGTTCTGGTGCGAATGCCTGTCCTACAACGGGTGCTATGTCGGCAACAGCCACGTCCGCCCGCTGCTGCAGGTGATCGACGACGCGGGAGCGTTCCAGGGCTGGGTCGGCGCCGAGGTCAGTCCCGACCGGAGCGACCCCCGGGATCCGGCGGGCGAGTATTACGCGAGTTTCGCCCTGGTCGCCTAGCCGTTCGGTACAGCTGCTCGTGAGTGGTAATGGCGGTTCTAACCGTCATTACCACTCACGAGGCCGGTTCAGCAGGTGCAGCTGCCCTCGAAGGCGATGCTGTTCCCGTCCTCCAGGCTCGCGCTGCCCGCGAACCGGATCTCGAATTCGCCGGGTTCGGTCAGGACGATCTTCGGGCTCGACGCCGCCCCGTCGGCACCGGTCTTCGCCGACGCCGTCTCGGCACCGCCCTCGAAGACCAGCACGTTCTTCGGCCGCGCGGCGCGGACGAAGAAGTTCACCGGCACGTCGGCCGCGGGCTGGCCGTTCTCCCCGATCACCCGGACGGTGAACGGCTGCCCGGGCGTCTTCGTCGACAGCCGCTGGCCGTTGCCGGACAGGATCGCGAGCGTCCGCACCCCGGCGGCCCAGGTGTTGGCCAGGCCCGGCAGCGAACAGACCTCTTGATACAGCCGCGATCCGGCCGTCGGCGTCTCCGCGGTCAGGCAGCGCGCGGTCGCCACGTTCGCCAGCAGGACCAGGCCGGGCAGTCCGGCGTTGCGGCGCCACTGCTGGTAGCGGTCCTTGCCGTCGCAGACCACGAGTTTGACCCCGATGCCGTCGACCGGGCTGATCGCCGCCAGGCACTGTCCACTCGCGACATGTTTGTACGAAAGCGCCGCCTTGTCGTACACCCACTGCGCCCCGGCGTCCTTCGCGTCGGCGAGGACGGGCTTCCCGTCGGCCGCGGCCAGCGAAAGGATCCCGCCGCCTTCCGCGAGGTAGACCGGCGTGCCGGCGGGTTGCGCCGAGGCGGGCGATACGAGCAGCACAAGCGGGAGCAACGCGGACAACAGCACGATCCTGCGCAAGCCGAACCCCAATCCTGTCGGTCTGGATCCCTCCCCGACCTAACAGCCCGCGCCGCCCGGCGCCAACCGGCACCACACCATCGGGTTCAGCGCCCCACGACTTCAGAGACGCCCGGCCGCCTTCAGCGCGAGGTACCGATCGGCCAGCCGCGGCGGCAGTTCCTCCGGCACGGCGTCGACGACCTCGACCCCGTGCCGCGCCAGCCGCGCGGTGACCTGGCGCCGTTCGGCCAGCACCCACTCGGCCGCGGCCGCGTCGTAGACGGCCTCCGCGTCACCACGGCCCGCCGCCATCTCGGCCACCCGCGGATCGGCCACCGACGCGACCACCAGCTGGTGCCGCGAAGTCAGCGTGGACAACACCGGGAACAGGCCTTCTTCCAGCGGCGCCGCGTCCAGTCCGGTCAGCAGGACGACCAGCGCGCGCCGCCGGGTCCGCCGCAGCACCTCCGCGACCATGCCGCGCGCGTCGGTCTCGATCAGCGACGGTTCGAGCGGCGCCATCGCGTTCACCAAGGCGGGCAACAGCTCCGTCGAACCTTGGACCGCGGCCTGGACCTGACGGTCGTAGGCGAAGAGGTCGACGCGGTCACCCGCCCGCGCGGCGAGCACAGCCAGCAGCAGGGCCGCGTCCATCGCCGCGTCGAGCCGCGGCGCGTCCCCCACCCGGCCCGCCGAAACGCGGCCGGTGTCGAGGACCAGCACCACCTGCCGGTCGCGTTCGGGGCGCCAGGTCCGCACCATGACGTCGGACGCGCGCGCCGAGGCGCGCCAGTCGATCGAGCGGACGTCGTCGCCGATCACGTACTCGCGCAACGAGTCGAATTCCGTGCCCTGGCCCCGGATCAGCACCGCGTTGCGGCCGTCGAGCTGCTGCAGCCGCGCCAGCCGCGACGGCAGATGCTTACGGCTGTGGAACGGCGGCAGCACCCGTACGGTCCACGGCACGTCGTGCGAACCCTGCCGTGCCGCGAGCCCCAACGGCCCGACCGACCGGACGGTGACCCTGGCCGCCCGCCGGTCGCCGCGCCGGGTCGGCAGGAGCCGGGTGGTCACGACGCGACGTTCGCCCGCGGGCAGGGACAAGCGGTGCCGGTCGTCCGCGCCGGCGCTGGGCGGCCAGGCGTCCCGCAGCTTCGCGCGCACCGGACGGCCACCGGGATTGGCCACGGTCAGCGTGACCTCGCAGGCCTCCCCGAGCCGGACGGAAGTCGCGCCGGACCGCGCGAACCGCAGCCGCCGCACACTCCCGGCGAGCAGGAGATCCAGTACCACCAGCAGAAGCAGCACCGCGGCGGCCAGTCCGATCCCGGCCCAACCGGGCAGCAGGAGACCGACCACCGGCGCCGCGAGGAGCGCCAGCAGCCCGAGCCGCCCGGTGACGGCCATCAGCGTGGAACGGGCACGGACGCGAGGACGCGGTCCAGTACGCCGTCGGCGGTCGCGCCTTCGAGTTCGGCCTCGGGCCGCAGATCGAGCCGGTGCCGCAACGACGGCCGCGCCAGGGCTTTGACGTCGTCCGGGGTGGCGTAGTCGCGGCCCGCGAGCCACGCCCACGCCCGCGTCGCCGCCAGCAGCGCGGTCGCGCCACGCGGCGAGACACCGATGCGCACGGACGGCAGTTCCCGCGTCGCCCGGCAGACGTCGACGATGTAGGCGAGCACCTCCGGCCGGACGGTGACCCCGGCGACCGCGCGCCGCGCCGCCTCGAGTTCGGCGATCCCGGCGACCGGGGTGATCCCGGCCGCGGTCAGGTTCCGCGGGTCGAAACCCTGTGCGTGCCGGGAAAGGATGCCGAACTCTTCGTCTCGCGACGGCGTCGGCATGGTCAGCTTCAGCAGGAACCGGTCCAGCTGGGCCTCGGGAAGCGGGTACGTGCCTTCGTATTCGACCGGGTTCTGCGTCGCGACGACGATGAACGGATCGGGCAGCGGCCGGGTCTTGCCGTCGCTGGAGACCTGCCGCTCCTCCATCGCCTCCAGCAGGGCCGACTGCGTTTTCGGCGGCGTGCGGTTGATCTCGTCGGCCAGCAGCAGATTGGTGAACACCGGGCCCTCGCGGAAGGAGAACTCGCCGCTGTGCGCGTCGTAGACGATCGATCCGGTGATGTCGCCCGGCATCAGGTCCGGCGTGAACTGCACCCGGGTCGTCTCCAGGTCCAGCGCCGCGGCCAAGGCCCGCACGAGCAGCGTCTTCGCCACGCCCGGAACGCCTTCGAGCAGGACGTGTCCCCGGCACAGCAACGCGATGATGAGCCCGGTGACGGCCGCGTCGTTGCCGACGACGGCCTTCCCGACCTCGGCGCGCAACGCGATCAGCGCCGCCCGCGCTTCGGCCGCACCGTCCACACTGGACTGTCCGGTCTGTTCGGTACTCAAGACCGCTCCACCTCTCGTTCCACGACGTCGAGTCCGTCCGCCAGCCGCACCAGCGCGGCGTCGTCGGCGGGCGGATCCCCGTACAGCAGCGCGCCGACCTCGGCCGGGGCCCGGCCGGTGCGCGCGGCGACGGTCTGCACCAGTGCCGCGGGTTCGGCGTCGCGGGTCAGCCCCAGCAACGGCCGAAGCCGCGCGCGGGCCGCCTCGCGCAAGGTCTCCCCGGCGTGCGCGGCGGCCTTCGCCTTGCGGTACAACCGGGCCCGTCCCTCGGTGGCCTCGGCCGCGCGCACCACGACCGGGATCGGCTCGGACACCACCGGCCCCAGTCTCCTCGACCGCCACAGCGCCAGCAGGACCACCGCGATCCCGGCCTGCAAGGCCGCGTACGACCAGCCCGCCGGGATCAGTTCGGACAACGGCTTCTTCTCCGCTTCGAGCGACGGATCCCCCGGCGTCGGCAGATACCAGACCAGCCGCTCGTGCTTCCCGAGCAGCCGCATCGCGAGCGCCGCGTTGCCCTCGTCCGCGAGCCGCTCGTTGGTCAGCGGTTCCGGCGTGCCGAGCACCGTCACCGTCCCTTGTGGACCCGGGACTTCGAGATACGAGCCGCCGTAACATTCCTGGGCTCGCGGCTGCGTCGCCGCGTACTTCACGCCGCCCATCGTCGCGCCGCCCGCCGCGACGGGATCCACCGCCTGGCAGTCCGGGGCCCGGGTCTTGGTTTCGAGCTGGCCTGTCGCCCGTACGCCGGGGAGGACTTCGTCGAGCGTGCCGGGACTCGGCCGCACCAGCACGACATGCTGGGCGCTCCGCCGGATCTCGGCGAAGGTCTCCTTGGGCACGTAAGCGGGCTGGGTGATCAAGACGGTCGCGTCCCTCGCGACACCCTTGGCCGCGGCGGCGGTGCGCACCACCGGGATCTTGACGCCTTCCCGTTCCAGCAGGGTCGCCAGCGCGCGGCCGCCGCCAGGCTCGTACGAACCCGGTTCGAGCGCGCCGGTGGTCTGCTCTCCGCGGGCGAGGACCAGCAGCGTCCCGGTCAGCACGATGAGGAAGACGACCGCGAGCGGGAGCCGTACCCCGCGCCAGATCCGGCGGGCGTCGGGCGAAACCGAGGTCATCCGGCCGCCAGTGCGACGGGCCGCGAGCGACGGCAGCGTTCGTCCAATTCGGACAGTGACCGGTAACCGGACTCGGCGGCCGGTATCCCTCCATAGTGGACATCGTCGAACAGCCGGGCGCCGACGCGCAGGGCGTCGGCGACGTCCGGGAGCAGCCGTCCGGCTTCGAGGGCGGCCTCGTCGGCCGTCCGGCCGGACTTCTCGTCCAGCAGCGCCCGTTCCTCCAAGGACCGCACCACGGCGCGGAACATCTCGCGGACGGCGTCGTCGAAGTCGCCCCGGGCCGCGGCCGCCTCGGCCGCCACGCGGTGTTCGCGGGAGGCCTTGCGCCGCCCGGCGAACACGGCCCGTTCGGCCCTGGCCGACGTCGCCAGCGGGCCGGACCGCAGCCGGATCACCACGATCAGCACGATCAGCACGACGAGCAGCAGCACCACGGCGAAGATCCCGCCGGGCACGGCGCTGTCGACGGTGTCGAAGAAACCCAGCAGCTTTTCGAGAACCCAGTTGAAGGCCTCGGAGAGCCAACTCGGTTTCGCGGCCTGGTACGCCGAGCCGGAAAGCTCCTCGGTGGCGCGCAGCCGGGCGGTGTCCCGGTCGATGTCGACCGGGACGTCGGTGAGGAAGGGCGTCACCATGCCTGGGGCGGAGGCGGCGGCGTGATCCCGGCCGCTCGGGCCAGTTCGATGTCCATGCCCTCGCGGCGCATGCGCTGGTCGATGTAGAGGATCACGGTGACCAGCGCGGTGAACGGCCCGACGATCGTCTGCGCGACCACGGTGCCCACCGACTGCAGGATCAGGTCACCGGTCGACGGGATGTACACCTGGTCCAGGTTGCCGAAGATCGACATGAACGCGCTGAAGCTGAACGGCAGCGTGATGATCGACGCCAGGAACGAGGAGATCACGGTGGCCAGCAGCAGGATGCCGAAGACCCGCCAGAACATCCCCGAAACCAGCTTCACCGAGCGGCGGAACGCCTCCATCACGGTGCCGCGCTCCAGGATGAACGCCGGGCTGGCCAGCGCCCAGAAGGTGAACGGGATGATCGCGGGCAGCAGGCAGAAGATCGCCGCGACCATGATCGCCAGCGTGTAGAGCACGGTCAGGCCGAGCAGCGGCAGCAGCCGCGGCGTCGCCTCCTTCATGGCCTCCTTGAAGGTGACCGGCTTGCCCAGCACGGCCTTGCCCATCAGGACGGTCAGGAATCCGGTGAGGACGGTCGTCCCGAGCAGGGTGGCGACGAGGGTGATGAACGAGGACGCCAGCGTGCCGCCCAGGATGCTCAGCATCTGGTTCATCAGTTCCTGATCGGTGGCCGCGGGGCCGAGATCGCGCACCCGCTCGAGGTCGGCGCCGGTGTCGACCAGCAGCAGCCCGACCAGGTTGATGGCCGCGGTGAGCACGGCGGTCACCGCGGCGGCGCCGAAGACCATGCGCCAGTACCGGCGCATCGCCGTGATCGCGCCGTCGAGGATGTCGGTGAGGTTCAGCGGGCGCAGCGGGATGACCCCCGGCCTGCCGAGGCCGACCTTCCAGTTCGGCTGCGGCGCCTGCGGCTGATAGGGCTGATAGGACGGCGGCGGAGACTGAGGCGGCGTCGTCGCTCCCGACGGGGACTGCCATTGCTGCTCCGGCGCCGTCGAGGACGACCTTTCCCCCTGCGGCGGCGTCGGTGTGTCTTCCTGCGGCTTCGGCGTCTCGGTGCCTTCCGGCCCTGACGATCCACCGGTCTCCGTCATCGCGACAGCCCCTTACCCCTTGCGCAGTGCTTGCGCACACTCTTCCAGAGGGTCCGACACCCGGCGAGAGCTGGGGTGAAGACACTGATGGGTGACCGCTCGCCTCACCATGGATACCCTCTGCAGCCGAGCAGTGGGAGGGAGTGCCATTAGCTCGTTATGCTGAACATCGGGCCGGGTACCCCCGGTTCGCCCCTAGAACCACCGGGACCGACTTGATGACGCAACCGCCCCACGGCCAGTGGCCGCCACGCGGCGCCGTCCAGCCACCGCCGGTGCACGGCCAGCCCCCTGCGCAGTGGCACGGTGCGCCGCACCGGTTCCCGACGCCGCCACGCCGGTCGACGGGCGCGATCATCGGGATCTGCCTCGGCGCGGTCGCCGTCCTGGCCCTCGGTCTGGTCGCCATCGTTTCACTCAATCGTGACGACAACGATCACGTAGCGAACGCGGGCTACCAGAACTCCCCGAACCCGACTTCCCCGGCGGCGCTGCCGCCGAGCGGGTCGTCGTCACCCTCGTCCTCACCGGACCCGTTCCCGACGTCGCCGTCCAGGACGCCGTCCTCGCCGAGCGGGCCGCAGAAGATCCTCAAGCTCGCCGATCACCCGATCCTCCAGGATCCCAATGCCGGCCTGCAGAACCGCGTCTGCACGCTGCCGCAGTGGCAGAGCAGCCAGCAGGCCGCCGAGGCGTTCTTCACCGCGGCGGGCAAATGCCTCGACAACGCGTGGGGCCCGTTCCTGGAGGCCTACCGCCTGCCGTTCACCCCGCCCGCGCTGCACTTCCCGACCGGCGCCAGCTTCGAAACCGAATGCGGCACGATCCAGGTCGGCATCGCGACGGCGGCCTACTACTGCGAGAACAACCTCTACGTGCCGTTCCGGGGTCTGCAGACCGACCAGTACGGCAACAACCCCGGCGTCTACCTGGCCCTTTTCGCGCACGAGTACGGGCATCACGTGCAGGAGGTCGCCGGGCTGATGGACGCGGCCTGGCAGAAGATCTACGACGCGGGCCAGAACAGCCCCGCCGGGCTGGAGATGTCGCGGCGCAAGGAACTGCAGGCGCAGTGCTTCTCCGGGATGTTCCTCGGCGCGCACGTCGACCAGGGCGGCACGGTCACCCGGGACATGTACAACAAGGCCTGGAACGACCAGGAGACCCGGGGCGACAACACCTCGCGCAGCCAGGACCACGGGACGAACGCGCATTACGCGTCCTGGTGGCGCGCGGGGGCGAGCAACAACCGGGTGGCCGACTGCAACACCTTCTCGGCCCCGGCCAGCGCCGTCTCCTGACCCCTTCCCTTCCCCTCAGAGCACGTCGACGACCGCGACCAGCGGCACCGAGCGGTACATCTCGACGGGGTCCTGGGCGCGTTCCCCGGGGACCGCGGGCAGCAGGAGCACCCGGCGGCCGCCGGGTTTCATCCCGGCGAGACCACTGCTCCAGAGACCCCCGGCCGGTTCGACGGCACCGCCGGACAGGCCGTCGTACTGATGCCTCGGCTGCCAGTTCGACGCGATCACCTCGCCGGTGGCGAGGTCGTACAACGCGAAAAAGGCCAGGTAATCGCTACCCTGCGCCTTCTCCGGCCCGGTGCCGACGACCACGTCGGCGAAGGTGATGACGGCCGCCGGATCGGGCGGGCGGCAGCCGGTCGGCAGGGTGACCACCGGCTCGGGCAGCCGTTGCCGCACCGGTTTCCCCTCGGCGACCTTGACCTGGGCCACGGCGCAGAACGGCAGCGGTGGCGGCGGTGGCTCCTCGGCGGCCTGTGTGGGCGCGAGCGCGCGGGCGCCGACGAGGACGAGACCGCCGACCAGCAAGATCACCAGCACGATCAGGCCGACGAGCCACGGTACCCGGCTCCGCCGCTCACCGATGGATCCGGCTTCGTCGCCGATCCGGTCTTGCTCGACCATGTCGCGCCACCCCCAGGTGTCGCGAGAACTCTAGGAACCAGCGCGCCGGATGACGAGACACAGTCCGGTCACGCCGTCGCGAGCCTCCGTGGACCGCGCAGGACGAGGAAGACGTACATCCCGCCGGCGAAGCAGCTGAACACCAGCAGAGCCAGCCCGACCGGCCGCCGTGCGTCGCTGGCCCCGGCCGCCGCGTCGGCCGCGTGCACGGAGACCGCGTCACCCGCGGCGCCGTCGGGGACCACGACATCGAGCCGCTCCCCCTTGCCGTGCCCGCAGGCGTTGAGCGAACCCTCCATCGGCCGTCCGCCGAATTCGAACTTGACGGTCTCGGTGGTGGCGCCGCCCGCACAGGGCACGGGCTGGACGACCTCGGCCCGCACGGTCGTCCCCTGCTTCTCGTTCTTGATGCCGAACAGACCCGGCCCGGCGAGCCAGGCCAGAAAGATCACCAGCAGGCAGGCACCGGCCGCCACGGCCAGGGAGTTCCACCCCGGGGTGAGCCCTCTGGCGGGGTCCGATCGCTTGCGCACGATCGCCATGCTCCCAGAACCACGCGGCAAAACACAGCGAACCCGCCCGGCGGCGAGAGTGATAGCAAAGGTCCCTTGCTACCGCCGTTCGATGGTCTCAGCACGGCGGGCGCCGCTTCGGTGGTCTCGCTCCGGGACGATGTTGAGGATTCGGGCGAGTGGGTCTCGGCTGCCCTCTTGCTCGCCCCTGAAGTGTCGGCATCTTGCAGGCCGACGATGAAGGAATTGGGACGTTGAGTGTCCCGATTCCTTCATCGTCGCGGGTTCGCACCCGTTGCGAAGCTTGATCAACAGAGAATGGGGGACATGCCGAGGAAGACCCCGAGCGTGGAGGATTTGGGACGTTCAACGTCCCAAATCCTCCACACTCGGCCTCACCGGCACCAGCACATAGTCCGTGAAGGCCTCCTTCCCTACCTTCAAAGTAGGGAAGGAGGCCTTCACGGACCTGCGGCCAACTGCCCGCGGCGGGGCTCACGCACGAAAGCGATAAAACGCCAGGTCAACCCTCTCCGCGATAGCAAAGGTCCCTTGCTACCGCCGCCGGGTCAGCGCTCGATGGTCTCCGCGGACGTCACCTTCCGGACGTACAGCAGCTTGTCGCCCGGCTCGATCGCGTCGGCCTGCGGAGCGTCGACGCGGTACAGGACGCCGTCGCGGACGAGGCCCAGCACGATGTCCGACAGATGCCGCGGCGAACCGCCCTCTTCCGACGGTTCCACCGGCCGTTCGGCGATGGCGAGGCCGGACTCGGGGGTGAGCAGATCCTCGACCATGTCGACCACCAGCGGCGTCGACGTCGCCATGCCCAGCAGGCGCCCGGCCGTCTCGCTCGACACCACGACCTGGTTCGCGCCCGACTGCTTGAGCAGGTGGACGTTCTCCGCCTCCCGCACCGAAGCCACGATGTGCGACTTGGGCGCCAGTTCGCGCGCGGTCAAGGTGACCAGCACCGCGGTGTCGTCCCGGTTCGGGGCGACGACGACGGCCTTGGCCCGCTGCACGCCGGCGACCCGCAGCACGTCGGCGCGGGTGGCCGAACCGTGCACGGTCACCAGGCCGAGCGAGGTGGCCGCTTCGAGGGCCTGCTGGTCGGTGTCGACGACGACGATGTGGTCGGGTTCGACGTTCTCGTCCCCGAGCAGCGCGTTGACCGCCGACCGGCCCTTCGTGCCGAATCCGACGACGACCGTGTGGTCACGCACCTTCGTCCTCCACTTTTGGATCTTGAAAGCCTGGCGAGAGCGCTCGGTGAGCACTTCGAGGGTGGTACCGACCAGGACGATGAGGAAGAGCACGCGCAGCGGGGTGATCACCAGGACGTTCACCAGCCGCGCGGACGACGTCGCGGGTGCGATGTCGCCGTACCCCGTGGTCGACAGCGACACGGTCGCGTAATAGAGGCTGTCGAGGAAGCTGAGCCCGTCGCCGTTGGCGTCACGGTAGCCGTCACGGTCGAGGTAGACGATCAGGACGGTCGCGAGCAGGGCGAGCATCGCGCCGATGATCCGTTTGAGGATCGACCGCAACGGGCTGACCGTCAGTTCCGGCATCCGGATCACGCCGACGAGCTCGTGGTCCGGGCGGTCGCTCAACCGGACCGGGAAACGCTTGAGAACCCTCATGCACAGGCTCCGGCCTGGTCCGCGTAACTCACGGTCGCCGAGGATAGCCGACGAACCGCGTGTTCAGCGCGGTATGCGAAGCTCGGGGCATGTCTTCGGAATCCAAGCCGTCCCAGCGGCCCGCGTATTTCCTCGCCGGCCTCCTCGGCACGGCGGGCGTCCTGCACTTCGTCCAGCCCAAACCGTTCGACGCCATCATCCCGAAGCAGCTTCCCGGCTCCCCTCGCGCGTGGACCTACGGTTCTGGTGTCGCTGAGCTGGGCGTCGCCGCCGCGATCGCCGCGCCGAAGACGCGCCGTCTCGGCGGGCTCGCGGCCGCGTTGCTGTTCGTCGTCGTCCTGCCCGGGAACGTGAAGATGGCCGTCGACGCCGACCGCCGGAAGGCGCCGAAGCACTGGCGGGCGGCCTTCTGGGCCCGCGTGCCGCTGCAGATCCCGCTGGTGACCTGGGCCCTGAAGGTCCGCGACCGCGCCTGACCCCGCCCTCCCGCTAGATCGTGGGGACGCGTCGCAGGAGGTTTCGCAGGCCTTCGGCGTCCAGCAGGTCGGCCGGGCGGACGGTTTTGTCGTGTTTCACATAGTGGAACGCCGCCCGCACCTTCTCCACGGGGATCTTCTTCAGCGCCGCCCACGCCAGCCGGTACGCCGCCAGCTGCACGGCCAGCGAAGCGAGCCGTCCCTCTTCCGGCACGGCACCGGTCTTCCAGTCGACGACGGTCCAGCCGCCGTCGGGATCGGCGAAGACCGCGTCCATCCGCCCGCGCACGGTCACGCCGACGACGTCGGCCGAGAACGGCACCTCGACCGCGTGCGGCACCCTGTTCGCCCACTCGCTCTTCTCGAACGCCGTCCGCAGCGCCTCCAGCTCGGTGTCGGGCGCCTCGTCGACGTCCGCCGCGCCGGGCAGGTCGTCGATCTCCAGCAGCTGCTCGCCGCCGAACCGCTGCTCCAGCCACCCGTGGAACGCCGTCCCCCGGCGCGCGTAAGTGTTGGGACGCACCGGAAGCGGGCGCCGCAGCCGTCTGGCCAGCCCGGCCGGATCGGCCGACAGTTCGACCAGCTGACTCACCGAAAGGTGCGGCGGCAGGACGACCTGCTGGACGCGGTTCTGCGCCCGCGCGCGCTCCTCCAGCAGCACCTTGGTGTCGGAGATCCAGCCGTCCGGATCGTCTTCTTCCTCGGTGTCCTCTGTGTCTTCTGTGGCCTCGGTGTCCTTCGCGGCCTCCATGGCACCGAGCACCAGATCGACACCGTCCGCGACGCCCTCACGCCGCGGCCACAGCGGATCGACCGGCCACCGCGACCGGCGTGAGTCGGCGACCAGCGGATTCTCTTCGTCGCCCTCCGGCTCCTCGGCCCAGCACTCGATCCGGCCGACGGAGTTCTCCCGCATCACCTCGCCGATTTCGAGCAGGAACTCCGAAGGGCCCTTCGGCCGCGCGCTGCTCTCGTTCCACCAGTGCCCGGAAACGATCAGCGTGTGCTCGGAGCGAGTCAGCGCGACATAACAGAGCCGCCGCTCCTCATCCGCCTCCCGCGCCACGAACCCTTCTTCGTGCAGCTCCAGCGCTTCCTGGACTTCCTTGCGGTCAGACCCCTCGGAGATCCGCAGCTCCGGCAGATCCTCCGAGTCACCGCGCAGCGCGGCCGGAAGCGAGGTCGACGTCCGCAGCCACGACGACGAACGCCGCCTGCCGGGAAAGACCTCCTTCACCAGATGCGGGACCGCGACGATGCGCCATTCCAGCCCCTTGGCCGAGTGCACCGTCAGCACCTGGACCCGGTCCGGGACCACCTCCACCTCGCCCGGGGTGAGCCCGTCCTCCGCGTGCGCGGCGGTGTTCAAATAGTCCACAAAGGACAACAGCGTCGCCGTCGGCGAGGTTTCGGCGAAATCCGTGACGACGTCGGCGAAAGCGTCCAGGTGCGCGCGCCCGGCAGGGCCGGGACGGGCCAGCGACTCGACGTCGAGCAGCATCGTGCGTTCCACGTCGGCGACCAGTTCGGGCAGCGACTGGTCGAGGCGTCGGCGCAACGCCGACAACTCCCTGCCGATCCGCTGGATACGCCGGAACCCCTCCGTCGAATACCGTTCCGGCGTACCGGGGTCGTCGATGGCGTCGATCAGCCCCGCCTGCTCGACGCGCTCGGTCACCAGCACCGGTTCGTCCACATCGGACTTCCCGGACGACTGCTCCGGCGAGGAGAGCTCACCCGCGCGCCGCCACAACGCCGCGAGGTCGGCCGCCGCGATCCGCCAGCGCGCCCCGGTCAGCAACCGGGCGGCCGCACTGCCCGCGAGCGGATCTGCGAGCACCCGCAACGTGCTGACCAGGTCCGCGACCTCGGGCTCGTCGAGCAGTCCGCCGAGGCCGACGACCTCCACCGGCAGCCCGCGCGCCCGCATCTCCGCCGCGATCGGCGCCATATCCGCGCGGCGCCGGACCAGCACCGCCGCCGTGGGCGGTTTCCCGGTCTCCTCCAGGGTTTCGAACCAGCGCTTCGCCACCGCGTCGGCGACCCATTCGCGTTCGGCGCGGACGTCCGGCTGAAGCGCGGCGGCGATGTCCGCCGTCCCGGCGCCTTCCAGCGCCCGCAGCCGCGCGACGCCGAGACCCCGCTCCCGCAACGGTTCCGAGATCGCGTTGGCGAGTTCCAGCACCTCCGGCGGGTTGCGGAAACTGGTCAGCAGACCGAAATCCAGTGCCGGGACGAGCCGCTCCCCGTTGTCCCTCGGGAAGTCGGTGGTGAACCGCGGCAGGTTGGCCGCGCTCGCCCCGCGCCAGCCGTAGATGGCCTGCGCCGGGTCACCCACCGCCGTCACCGGCATCGGCGGATGCTCGACGCCGCCGAACAACGACCGCAGCAGGATCCGCTGGGCGTGCCCGGTGTCCTGGTACTCGTCGAGCAGCACCGCGCCGTACCGTTCTCGCTCCCCCGCGACCACCGCCGGATAGCTGCTGGCGAGCTGCGCGGCCAGCGACATCTGATCGGCGAAGTCGAGTGCGCCCTCGGCCCGCTTCCGCGCGTGGTACGCCTCGACCAGCGGCAGGAGCGCGAGCCGGAACCGTTGCGCCGTCATGACTTCGGCCAGCTTCTGCGGGAGCGCGGCGCGCTGCCCCTTGGCCCGCGGCGCGTTCTCGATGACGTCGCACAGCCACGACGTGTACTGCGCCAGCCGTTCGGTCTCCACCAGGTGCTCGCCGAGTTCCCCGGCCAGCGCCAGCAACTGCGCGGTCACCGTGGAGGGCACGCGATCGGTGTCGAGATCATTGTCCCAAGTGGACACGACCCGGTGCGAGAACTGCCACGAAGACGTCTCCGACAGCAACCGCACCCCGGGCTGCACCGGCAACCTCAGCCCATGTTCGGACAGCAGGCGCCCGGCGTACGCGTGGTAGGTGAGCACCGTCGGCTCCCCGGCGGTCACCGTCATGCGCAGGTCGCCGGTCGGGTCGATCTTGTCGAGCAGCCCCGATCCGACCAGGCGGCGCAGCCGGGTGCGGACGCGCTCCCCGAGCTGGCGGGCGGCCTTGCGGGTGAAGGTCAGGCCGAGGACGCGTTCCGGCGGCACGACACTGTTGGCCACCAGCCACACCACGCGCGCGGCCATCGTCTCGGTCTTGCCCGCGCCCGCCCCCGCGACCACCAGCGAAGGCTCGACGGGTGCGGCGATGACCTCGGCCTGTTCGTCGGTCGGGCTGTGCAGGCCGAGCGCGCGGGCGATCTCGCCCGGTTCGACCTGACGGCGCTGGAGTTCGGAGATCAAGGGCCGGTCACCTGCCTGCCCTCGGGCCGCAGCGGACAGCAACCCCTTGCCGGGCACCGATCACAGTCCGGGTTCTCGATGACCCCGTACTCCGGTCCGGTGGCCGAGCCTGCCGCCGAACGCACCAGTTCGAGCCACTGCTTCCCACCGTCCTCGTCCAGTGGCGCCTGCTCCCGCTGGGTGGATCCGGTCTTGTTGTTGGACTTCGCGACGTAGACCAGCCGCGCGCCACCGGGTTTCGACCCGCCCTCGACCGCGCCGAGCAGCACAGCCAGCTGGTACGCGGCCAGCTGCGGATGCTGTTCGGCGTCCGAGGCCGAGATCGGGACCTTGCCGGTTTTGATGTCGATGACGACCGGGCGGCCGTCCTTGTCCATCTCCACCCGGTCGACCCGGCCACGCAGGAGCACGCGGATGTCGCCGGTGTCGCCGTCACCGACGGGGAGTTCGACCTCGATGTCCTGCTCGACCCCGGCCTCGATCAGCTCCTTGCGGCTGGTCTCCAGCCAGGAGATGAAGTTCCGGAGCATCTGCTCGACCCGCGACCGTTCGCGGCGCGAGAACCACGGCGCCCCGGCGTCGACCCGCACCCACGCCTCGTCGAGGGCCGCGCGGATCTGCTCGTCACTGCTGCCGCCGGCGACCGCCTGCGCGAGCCCGTGCACCAGGGTTCCGGTGACGGCGGCCAATTGCGCCGGATCGCTGCCGCCGTGGCGTTCGATCAGCCACCGCAGCGGGCATTTGACCAGAACCTCCACAGTGGACGGTGAGATGCGGATGAGGTCGCCCGGCTGGTGCACGGGTTCGGTGGTGGAGGGCTCCAGCAGGCCGTACCAGGTGTCCGGATGCGCGCCCGGAACCCCGGCGGCGGCCAGTTTGGCGAGTTGACGTGCCGCCCGCTGCCGTCGCTCCGGCTCGCTCGACTCGTCACAGACCACCTCGCGCAGTTCGCCGACGAGTTCGGCGAGCACCAGCGAACGTCCCGCCGGTTTCATCCGCGAGTCGAGGCCGCCGTCGTCGGCGCCGTTCTCCTCCAGGTCGTCGATGAACCGCGAGGGCTGCTCGTCCTCCCCCGCGACCGCGCTGACCAGCAGCGTCTTCCGTGCGCGGCTCGCGGCCAGGTAGAACAGCCGTCGCTCCTCGGCGAGGATCGGCGCGGTGGCGGACACCTTCTCGTCGTCGACGCCGGACATCAGGTCCACCAGCCGCTCGACGCCGAGCACGGAACCGCGCAGCCGCAGATCCGGCCAGCTGCCCTCCTGGACCCCGGCGACCGAGACGACCGTCCATTCGCGACCGGCGGCCGCGTGCGCCGTGAGCAGCGAAACGCCTTCGCTCTTCATCGCCGCGGGCGCGAGCGTGCCCCCGGCGATGTTCTGCGAGGACAGGTAATCCGCGAACGAGGCGACACTCGCCCTCGGCAATCTGTCGACATAGCGACCGGCCGCGTCGAAGAGCGCGACGATCGCGTCGAGGTCGCGATCGGCCTGCGAGCCCAGGGAACCACCGCGATCGACCAGCCGCAGGAAGCGCTGTTCCAGACCGCTGGCCTGCCACAGATCCCACAGCACCTGCTCGACCCCGTCGCCCCGCACCACGGCCTGGTGTGCCGCGTGCAGCAGGCCGCCGATCCGGCGCATCGGCAGCGCTTCGGCCTCCGCCAGGCCGGTGAGGACGTCGTTGGCGCGCAAGGCTTCCACCAGCAGCTCGTCGCTGGACCGCTGCCCGCCGCCTGCCAGTTCCAGCCGGCGCAGGCCGCGCCGCAGCCGCCGCAGGGCGAGCGGATCCGCACCGCCCAACGGCGAGGACAACAGCATCTCGGCGAGGTCGACGTCGAGCAGTTCCGGATCGGCGGCGAGCCGCAACATCGCCAGCAACGGCCGCACGGCCGGTTGTTTCGCGAGGGGCAGTTCCTCGGTGGCCGAACCGATCGGCACCCCGGCGGCGCGGAGCGCGCGTTGCAGGACAAGGAAAGTACGGGCCGGCGACCGGACGAGCACCGCCATCTCCGACCACGGCACGCCGTCGACGAGATGCGCGCGGCGCAGCTGATCGGCGATCCAGCTTGCCTCGGCCGCCGGGGTCGGCATCAGGCGGACCCGCACGGCGCCGCCCTCGGCGTCCGGCGCGTCGACGAGTTTGCGCTGCGGTGACGAACCGGGCAGTACGGAGCCGAGTTTCGTGACGGCCGTGCGGATCACCGGGGCGAGCCGGTGCGCGGTGGTCAGCAGGACCGTGCGCTCGCCGTCCTCGTCCGCGTCGGCGAACAGCCGGGGATCCGCGCCACGGAAGGAGAACACGGACTGATCGGGATCACCCGCGACGACGAACTCGTCGGCCGCGTGCCCGATGAGCCGGATGAGCTGCGTCTGCAGCGGATCGAGATGCTGCGCGTCGTCGACGAACAGGTGCCGGACCCGGCGCTGCTCGCGTTCCCGCAGTTCGGGGTCGTCCTCCAGGGCCAGCAGCGCGGAAGTGACGAGTTCGGCCGCGTCCAGCGCGGGCGCGCTCGCGACCCCGAGCGCGTTGCCACCCGCGCCCTGCAGCAGCGTGACCTCTTCGTACTGGCTCCAGAAGTGCCCGGCCGCGATCCATTCCTCGCGGCCGCGCCGCCTGCCGAGTTCGGCCAGATCCTCGGGGCCCAGTCCGCGTTCGGCGGCGCGGAGCAGGAGGTCGCGCAGTTCCTCGGCGAAACCGGGCACGTTCAGCGCGGGCCGCAGCTGTTCCGGCCAGTCGAGCGCGCCCGCTTCGAGGTCACCGGCGAGCAGCTCGCGGACGACGACGTCCTGTTCCGCCCCGGCCAGCAGCCGGGGCGGCGGGAGGTCGTCGGCCTGGGCCTCCATCCGCAACAGTGCGTACGCGTACGAGTGCACCGTGCGCACGAGCGGTTCGCGGATGGTGCGCGGCAGCGGATCCTCTTCCGGATCGGTGGTGAGCCGGTGGGTGATGTCGGCGCGCAGGACGTCGGCCGCCTTGCGGGAGGTGGTCAGGATGAGCACGCTCCCCGGATCCGCGCCCTCGGCGATCCGCCGCGAGGCCGCCGACGCCAGCAAAGCCGTCTTGCCCGTGCCCGGACCGCCGAGGACCCGGCGGAAGCCGTCCGGGGCGGCCAGCAGGCGGCGGGCGGCGGAATCCCACTGGAACGAGGGCGTGCCGGTGACCGGCGTGCGGACCAGCCGCGCGTCGGTTCCTGCCGCTGTTCGCCGCCCGTTCACGCCCACGATGGAACCACGCCCCGCCGACACAACCTCGCAGCGGCACGGCAAAGTGGTCCCATGGATGACGAACTGCACGAGCGGGTGCGCGAGGTCATCGCGAGCGTGCCCGCCGGCTCGGTCGCGACTTATGGGGATATAGCGTCGGTTTCGGGGGCTCCGTCGCCGCGGCTGGTCGGGCGGATCCTCGGTGAGGACGGCCACGACCTGCCCTGGCACCGCATTCTGCGCGCCGACGGGACACCGGCGCCGCATCTGCTCGACGAACAGCTGCAACGGCTGCGCGAGGAGGGCGTCGTACCGGACGGCCAGCGCGTCGACCTGCGGAAATACCGGTGGCGGCGTGATACGGACGACGACGCCGGCCCCGGCGCGCTCTTTTAGGTTAGCCTCGCCTAATGAGCTATATCGAGGCGAAGGTGGCCGGTGTCCGGCGGCTCACCCCGCATATGAGCAGGGTGACCTTCTCGGGGGCGTCGCTGGTGGACCAGGCACCCGATCAGTACCTGAAGGTGTTCTTCCCGCAGCCCGGCCAGGCCGAGCCCGTGCTGCCCGCGCCGCTGAGCGGCGACGAGGTGATGTCCTGGTACCGGACCTATCTCGCGATGCCCGACGACGTCCGCCCGCCGATGCGCACCTACACGGTGCGCGCGCTGCGGCCGTCGGTGCAGGAGATCGACATCGACTTCGTGCTGCACGGCGACGAAGGCCCCGCCTCGGCCTGGGCTTCGCGCGCTTCGGAGGGTGACAAGGTCGCGTTCCTGGGCCCGCACGGCCTCTACGCCGTGCCCGAGGGCACGAACTGGCAACTGCTGATCGGCGACGAGACCGCGATCCCGGCGATCGGCGCGATCGTCGAGGCGCTGCCCGCCGGGACCAGGGCGGTGGTCTACGTCGAGATCGGCGACCGTGAGGACAGGCAGGTCTTCGAAACCCAGGGGGCGGTGGAGCTGCACTGGGTGGTGCGCGGCTCTGATCCTGTCGGCGACGCGGTGCTCGAAGCCGTGCGGAAGGCGGATCTGCCGGGCGGGACGCCCTACGCGTGGATTTCGGGCGAGGCGAACATGGTGAAGCTGACGCGGCGGCATCTCGTGCGGGAGCGCGGGGTCGACAAGCGGGCGATCTGTTTCACCGGGTACTGGCGGCAGGGGCTGAGCGAAGAGGCCGCCGGGCGTGAGGCCATGCGGCAGCTCGAGAACGGCGAGGTTCCTTCCGAAGAGGATTGACTGCGCTCGGGCGGGCTTGCCCTCCTGACCTGCGAAAAGGGAGCAGGGGACCTTTGCTACCGCAGGTGGGGTGTGTGGAAATAGGGACGTTGAGTGTCCCTATTTCCACACACCCCTCACTCCGCGTAGCGACGCCTGCTGACCGTGTGGATTTCAGGACGTCAGATGTCCCAAAATCCACACGGTCGCCGCGCTGACCCGCGGAAAGAGAGCAAGGGACCTTTGCTCTCGCTTACGTAGGCATGCTCGCGCCGACGATGAGCGCCGCGCCGTAGAGCCCCATCATGATCAACAGTCCGGTGTCCGGACCAAGCGATAGCAAAGGTCCCTTGCTATCGCTGCTGCCGCTCCGGCCCTCGGCGGTCACGCGCCACGACTCAGTGCGGCACCCAAAGCGTCACCCGGGTCCCGCGCCCCGGATGCGAATCGATGGTCCCCCGCCCACCGACCTCCGCCAGCCGCGCCATGATCGACTGACTGATCCCGAACCCCGGCGGCCGGTCCAGCATGCTGAAGCCGGTCCCCTGATCCCGCGCGATGACCGCGATGCCGCCTTCGCGCTCCTCGACGCGAAGCACGACCTGTTTCGTCCCGGCGTGCTTCACGGTGTTCCGGAGTGCTTCGCGGACAGCGTCGCGGATGGCGGTCCGGCGCGCGTGCGAGAGGCGGTAGTCCTCTTCGGTCTCCGCCGCGACGAGCTGGGTGCGGAGGCCGTCACGCGCCATTTCGGTAGCGACCTCGGCGAGGTCCGCGGCGAGCCCGCGGGCCGATGGCGCTTCCGGACCGGTCAGTTCGCGCCGCAGTTCGGCGGCCTGCGCCCGCGCGGTCGCGCGCATCTCCGCGAGCCGTTGCGACGCCGCGGAATCGTCGTCCGGCGCTTCCAGGCCCATCGCTTCGAGGGTCTGCAAGACGCTGTCGTGCATGAGCCGCTGGGTCCGCAACCGCTCGGCGCGCTGCCCGCGGCGCATCCCGATCCCGAGCGCGAAGCGCGTCCCGACGCCGAGCAGGATCAGGATCCCCGCTGTGGTCACCATCGCCACGAGGAGCGCGACCATGCAGCCCACCGAACGGCTCACCGCGAGCGGGTCGTCGAGGGGAAGCCCGCCGATCCAGGTCAGGAACAGGCGGAACGGCAAGGCCCCGAGCACCACCAGGAAAGCGGCGGGCAACCCGAACGCCAGCGTCCACAACGCCACCGTGCCGACCAGCCACGTCCACGCGACATCGACGGCGAACGGCTGGATCCCGGCGGGCGCCGTCGCGGCCACGAACGTCGCGAGCACCACGCCCACCGCGAGATCGGCGTACGTCAGCCGCCCGGACGTCTTCGCCCGGATGCCGCGGCCCCGCACCACCCACCAGACGGCGAAGACGTTCAGCAGCACCGCCAAGATCGTCGTGCTCAGCACCGGGACGATTCCGGCCGAGCCGTTCGCGACCAGGAAACCGAGGTACACCTTGGGAAAGGCCGCGACGCGGTAGAAGATCGGGCCGAGCGAGGAATAGCGGATCGCGCGCGTCAGCAACGAATCCGCGGAATCCTCGCGATAGCGCCAATCGGGCACGGAATCGGGGTCGGGTGCTTCATCGGGCGGGCTGGCGCCCAGTACCGAAGATCCCTTTCGCAACATCGCGCGCACGAAGGTGACCGATTGCGACTCGGACATCCGCCGCCCTCCCGTGCGTCCGGTATGTCGAGCCTGGCAAAGGGGATCACCCCCGTCAAGACGGCCGAATGCGCAGCTCCGCGACGAGAAGTTTCACCAGCGCGCCGAGTCGTTGCCGTTCCGGCTGGACGGTCGGGACGCCGGCGGCTTCCAGCGGCGCGGCGGTCACCGGTCCGACGCAGGCGCACAACACCGGACCTCGCAGCGCGGCAAGGAGTTCCTCGCGCCGCGAGCCCGCCAGGGTGAGCAGATTCGTCGCCGCGGGCGCGGACGTGAACGCCAGTGCGTGCACCCGCCCGGCGATCACACTTTCGACGAGTTCGTGCACAGGTTCGACATTCTCCGGCGAAAGCCAGCGATACGGCTGCGCCTGGACGACGTCCGCGCCGGACTCTCGCAGCAGTCCGGTGAGTTCGGGCAGCAGCGTGCCGTGCAGCTGGACGGCGACCCGCGACCCGCGCACCCCGGCGTCGCGCAGGCCCTCGAACAGTTCGGCGTTGCTCTCCTCCGGCGCGGAGAATTCCTCACGAAGTCCTTCACCGCGCACCGCACCGGCCGCTTTCGGCCCGCGCACGAAGATCCGTGACGCCGCCAGCCGTTCCAGCAACGGTTCGCGCAGGCCCCAGCCTTCGGCGGCGGAAAGCCAGCCACGGAACCCGGCACCGGTGGTGACCGCGGTGAAATCGACCGGGGCGGCCAGTACGGTGTCCGTCGCCGCGCGCAGTTCGGTGTCGTCCGGCAGCGGGACGATGCGGATGGTGGGCGCGTGCAGCACTGTCGCGCCGTGCCGTTCCAGTGCCGCGACGAAGTCGTCGGCCCGCCGTTCCGCGGTGATCCCGATCGTGATGCCGTCCAGGTCAGCCATAACGCGTGCCCATCTTCCTGATCTCCTCCGCCAGCCGCTCGCGCAGCTCCGGCGGTTCGAGCACTTCGAGGTTCCCGCCGAAGCGCAGCAGCTCACCGACGGCCGGTTCTCCCGGCTCGACGGGCAGGTCCATCGTCAGCCAGCCGTTTTCGTCCGGCTCGGCGTCTGCTTCCCGCAGCGCCCGCGCGCCGACCGCGCCCAGATAGAACGGCAACAGTATGCGGGCCCGCTCGTTCAGACGGACCACCGCCACCCGCGGGTACATCCGCTTTTCGAACTGTTCCGACCAGTCCCGCCAGTAGCGCACGAGGTCGAAGCCGGACGGCCGTTCGAAGGTCTCGCCGAGATCTTCGAGTTCTTCGATGCGGGAGACCCGGTAGGTCCGGTCGTTCCCTTCGCACCGCGCCGCGAGATACCAGTTCCCCGCCTTGAGGATCAGGCCCAGCGGATCGAGCACGCGGTCGACCTTCCGTTGTCCCCACCGTTCGTAGCGGACCTTGATCCGCTGGGTGTGCCACACCGCGTCGGCCAGTTCGGACAGCCGCGGCAGGCTCTCGATCCCGCGATGCCAGCCCGGGACGTCCAGATAGAACCGTTCGGACACCTTGCTCGCCCCGGTGCGCAGCTCCGCGGGCATGGCCGCGTGCAGTTTGAGCTGCGCGGCGGCGAGCACGGTGCCCAGCCCGAGTTCGGCGGCCGCGCCCGGCAGCCCGGCGAGCGAAAGCGATTGCGCCTCCTCCTCGGTGAGCCCGGTCAGCCGCGTGCGATAGCCGTCGACCAGCTGATATCCGCCCGTGCGCCCGCGATCGGCGTACACCGGCACGCCGGCCGCGGACAGCGCCTCGACGTCGCGGTAGACCGTCCGGACCGACACCTCCAGCTCGGCCGCCAGCTCCTCGGCCGTCATCCGGCCGCGGTTCTGCAGCAGGAGGAGGACCGACAGGAGTCTGCTCGCGCGCATGAATCCAGTATTCCCGAAAAACCTGACATGTTCTGACAGGTTTGACTGTCAAGGTGAGTCCCATGAACACGTTCGCCATGAAGAACTGGGAAGAGAACATCGTCAGCGGCACCGACGGCGGGCCGCGCGTCGCCTACGCGCACGCCACGCTCGCCTACAGCGGGCTGATCGAAGGCGAGTCGATCGTCGACTACCTGCTGTACTACGTGGGTGAGGGCTACGAGGGCGGCGGGACGACCGCGCCGGGCTTCGAACGTGTCGAAGGCAGCGTGGACGGACGCAAAGGCAGCTTCGTGATCAAGCACGACACCGGTTTCGACGCGAAGGGCATCACGTCGACGTTCTCGGTGGTCGAAGGCTCCGGAACGGGTGAACTCGCCGGGATCACCGGCTCCGGTACCACCACGGGTGTCCTCGGGGAGCCGACGATGTCCTACACGTTCGATTACTCGCTTTAGGAGGACAGGTGCTCGAGGTCGACCGTGAGCAGGTGCTCGCGTACCGGATCGCGGCGCACGGACTGCATCGCGAAGTGACGGACCCGGTCGCGGCGGCCGTGTTCGACCTCGGGCTGCAGGATTCCGTGCGGGACACGGCCCTGCTGGGCCTCGCCGCCCGTCTCGACGGCGAGGTCCGGCCGGACGTCTGGGAAGACGGGCGGTTCGTCCTCGCCTGGACGCATCGCGGCGCGCCGCATTTCCATCGCCGCGCGGAAATCGACGCCGTCCGGGCCGCTCTCGTACCGCTCGACGAACCGGACGCGATGGCCCGGATCCTGTGGCAGCACAAGCAGGTCGAGGCCGGGGGGATGTCCGCGACGGACGCGCTGTTCACCGCCGCGAAGGCGATCCGCGAGGTCGTCACCGGGGTGCTGACCAAGGGCGCGGTGAGCGGCGCGGTCACGAAACTGATCCCCGGCGGCCTGTCGTACGCGTGCCGCGGCTGCGGTGTCGTGCACATCTACGAGCAGCTGATGCGGGTCGCGACGCTCCATGCCGGGGTCCGGCTGGAACCGGGTGCGACCCCGGCGACGCTGGCCCCGCTGGAAAAGCGTGGCCGCCTGAAGACCGCTCCCGACGTCAAGGCGGCGACGCGGGTGGTCGAGGGCTACCTGCGGATCAACGGCCCCGCTTCGCCCGGTGACGCCGCCGCCTACGTCGGGACGACCCGCGCCGGGGTCGGCGCGATGTGGCCCGGTGACCTGGTCGAGGTCCGGGTCGACGGCAAGAAGGCGTTCCTGCCGGAAGACCGCCTGCCTTTGCTGGAGAACCCGCCGGAGCCGGACGTGGTCCGCCTGCTGCCACCGCTGGACCCGTTCGTGCAGGCGCGGGACCGCGCCGTGCTGGTGCCGGACAAGGCCCGGCAGAAGGAGGTCTGGAAGATCCTCGGCAACCCCGGCGCGCTGCTGGCCGACGGTGAGATCGCGGGGATCTGGCGGGCCAAGGCGAGCGGGCGGAAACGGCTCGACTTCACCGTCACCCCGTTCGACACCCTCCGCCCGGCCGTGCGGAAGGCGGCCGAAGAGGAGGCGGCCCGGGTCGCCGCCGCCCGCGACTTCCCCGAACACCGCGTCACCTTCGCCTGACGCCCTCCCACCTCCCGCGTTTCGTCCTCTGGATGCGGCGGTTGCCGTGCGCAACTACCGCATCCAGAGGACGAAACGCGGGGGGATCACGGGTCGACGGCCAGGCGATAGCCCCGTTTCACCACCGTTTGGACCACCTTCGGGGAGCCCAGGGCGTTCCGCAGCCGCCCGATGGCGGTCTCGACGGCGTGTTCCTCGCCGCCATCGGGCAGCGCGGAGATCAGCTCCCGCCGGGAGAACACTCGCCCCGGCGATTCCGCCAGCGCCCGCAGCAGCGCCATCGGCGCGGGCGCGATGTCGCACCACTGCCCGTCCACCAGCGCCGCCTGCCCGCGCAGCTCGATGTTCCGCCCGCCCGCGGTCAGCCGCGGCGAGCGGCCTTCGAGCGCGTCGGACACGGTCCGCGCGAGTGCCCCGATCCGCGACCGCGCGGGCTGCACCGTCGGGATCCCGAGCGCGGCCAGCGGCCCCGCGGTGATCGGCCCGACACAGGCCACCAAGACCCGTTTTTCCAGCGCCTGGACGATTCCCGACAGCCGCCCGGTCCGCTTCGCCACCGCCAGCATCGACGCGGCGGCCGGCGCGCTGGTGAACGGCAACGCGTCCACCGAGCCGTCGAGCACCGCGTCCAGCAGCCTGTCGAGCGGCCCGGGGTCGGTGGGCCCGACCCAGCGGTACACCGGCACCTCGATCACCTCGGCACCCGCGTCCCGCAGACTGTCCACAAAGTACGGAAGCGGCTCGCCGTGCAACTGCACCGCGACCCGCTGACCGTCCACACCGGACTCCAGGAGATGTTGTAACACCTCGGCGTTGCTCTCCGAAGCCGGTGAGTAGTCCTCCGAAAGCCCTGCCGCACGGATCGCGCCCTTGGCCTTCGGGCCGCGCGCGAGCAGCGCGGACTTCCCCAGCCGGGCCAGCAGTTCCTCCCCCAGTCCCCAGCCCTCGGCCGCCTCGATCCAGCCGCGGAAGCCGATCCCGGTCGTCGCGACGACCGCGTCGACCCGGTCCTCCAGCAGCCGCATCGTCGCCGATCGCAGTTCGGTGTCGTCGGAAAGCGGCACGATCCGGATCGCCGGGCCGTACCGCACGGTCGCGCCTTTACGCACGAACAGCGCGCCGAGCTCGTCAGCCCGCCGCGCCGCCGTGATACCGATGACGAATCCCGCCAGGGGAAGGACTTCTGTCACGGCGAGAATTCCACCTCCACGACGCCCCCGGTCACCCGGACCCGGTACGCCTCGACCGAGACGCCCTCGGCGTCGAGGCATTCGCCGGTCCGCAGGTCGAACCGTTCCTTGTACACCGGCGAGGCCACGACGGGGACACCGCCGGCATCGCCGACGATCCCCCGCGAAAGCACCGCGGCACCGCTGATCGGGTCCAGATTGGACAGTGCGTACCACCGGCCGCCGGGCAGCCGGAAGATCGCCACCTGGACGCCGTCGTCGAGCAGGGCCGCGACGCCGGACCATTCGGGGACGGCACCCGCCGCGCAGATGGCGGTCCAGGTGCGCTCGATCGAGGTCGTCACTGCTTCACCTCCGGGATGCCCAGCAGCACGGGTACTTTCTGGTCGCGTTCGGTACGGAACGAGATCGTCGGATCCGGTGTGCCCGGCGCGTTGACGAACGAGGTGAACTTCGCCAGCTTCTCCGGATCTTCCAGCACCCCGCGCCATTCGTCGGCGTAGTCGCCGACGTGCTTGGCCATGGCCGCGTCGAGGTCCTCGCAGATGCCGAGCTTGTCGTCGACGATCACCGCGCGCAAGTGGTCGAGACCGCCTTCCATCTCCTCGACCCACGGCGCGGTGCGCTGCAGCCGGTCCGCCGTGCGGACGTAGAACATCAGGAACCGGTCGATCGTGCGGATCAGTGTCTCCGTGTCCACCGCGGACACCAGCAGATCCGCGTGCCGTGGCGTGGCGCCGCCGTTCCCGCCGACGTAGAGGTTCCAGCCCTCCTCGGTGGCGATGATGCCGAAGTCCTTGCTCCGCGCCTCGGCGCATTCCCGCGCACAGCCCGAAACCGCGGACTTGAGCTTGTGCGGCGAGCGCAGTCCGCGATAGCGAAGCTCCAGTTCGATCGCGAGCCCGACGCTGTCCTGGACGCCGTAACGGCACCACGTCGAACCGACACAGGACTTGACCGTGCGCAACGACTTCCCGTACGCGTGCCCCGACTCGAATCCGGCGTCGACGAGCCGCCGCCAGATCAGCGGGAGCTGGTCGACGGTGGCGCCGAACAGGTCGATCCGCTGGCCGCCGGTGATCTTGGTGTACAGCCCGAAGTCCATCGCCACCTGCGCGATGACCATGAGCTTCTCCGGCGTGATCTCGCCGCCGGGGATCCGTGGCACCACCGAGTAGGTGCCGTTGCGCTGCAGGTTCGCCAGGAACTTGTCGTTGGTGTCCTGCAGGGTCGCCTGCTCACCGGCGAGGATGTGCCCGTTGCCCAGCGTGGCCAGGATCGAGGCGATCGCCGGTTTGCAGATGGCGCAGCCGGTTCCGGTGCCGTACCGGTCGATCATCTCGCTGAACGTGCTGATCCGCGTGGCCTGCAGGATCTGGAACAGCTCCGCGCGCGACTGCGAGAAGTGCTCACACAGCGCTTTGGACTGCTCGACACCGCAAGCCGTCAGCAGCTTGCCGAGCAGCGGGACGCAGGAACCGCACGCCGTCCCGGCCCGCGTGCAGCCCTTGATCTTGGCGACCGAATCGCAGCCCTCTTCGGTGATCGCGTGCGTGATGGTGCCCTTGGAAACCGCGTTGCAGGAACAGATCTGCGCCGCGTCGGGGAGTGCGTCGACCCCGACCGCCGATCCGCCGCCCGCCGGGGCGAGGATCGCACCCGGTTCGGCCGGCAGCGGCCTGCCGACCATCGCGCGCAGGGTGTTGAACTCGCTCGCGTCGCCGACCAACACCCCGCCGAGCAACGTCTTCGAGTCGTCCGAGATCACGAGTTTCTTGTACGTCCCGGCGACCGCGTCGTTGAACGCGACCTCCAGCGCGCCCTCGGTGGCCGCGTGCGCGTCACCGAAACTGGCGACGTCGACGCCCATGAGCTTGAGCTTCGTCGACATGTCCGGTTCGGGGAACGTGCCCTCGCCGCCGGTCAGCTGCGCGGCGACGACCTCCGCCATCGCGTAGCCGGGCGCCACGATGCCGTAGACCTTCCCCGCCACGGCCGCGCATTCACCGATCGCGTACACCGCCGGATCGGAGGTCCGGCAGGACTCGTCGACCAGGATGCCGCCGCGCGCGCCGACCTCCAGGCCGGACGAGCGGGCGAGATCGTCGCGCGGCCGGATCCCGGCGGAGAACACGACCAGGTCGACGTCGAGTTCCGTGCCGTTGCCGAGTTTGGCGATGTACCGCTCGCCGTCCGGCTCGATGGCGTCGGTCGACGTTCCCGTGTGGACGGTCACGTCGAGTCCGGTGATCAGCCGCCGCAGCAGGCCGCCACCGCCTTCGTCGACCTGCAGCGGCATCAGGCGCGGCGCCATCTCGACCACGTGGGGCGAGAGACCCATGTCCCGCAACGCCTTCGCCGCTTCGAGGCCGAGCAGGCCACCACCGATGACGACCGCCGAACGACGACCGCGGCCGGGCCGCTGAGCGGCTTCCCGGATGGCGTCGAGGTCCTCGATCGTCCGGTAAACGAAACAACCCGGGAGATCGTGACCCGGCACCGGCGGGACGAACGGCCGCGAACCGGTCGCGAGGACCAGCGCGTCGTACGGCTGCACGTGCCCGGACTCGGTGACGACGACCTTGCGGTCCCGGTCGACCGAGGTCACCGCGTCGCCGAGCCGCAGTTCCACCTGCGGGTCGTCGGCGTAGTCGGCCCCTTCCAGAGCCAGTGAAGCCGGATCCCAGGTGTCCACATAGGACGTCAGAGCGACACGGTCGTACGCGGGCCTCGCCTCCTCGGCGAGGACCACCACCTGCCATTCGCCGGTCTTGTCCTCCGCGCGCACGGCTTCCACGAGCCGGTGCGCGACCATGCCATATCCCGCGACGACGAGTTTCCGCATCAGACCTCCGCCCCGGCGAGCGCCAGACCTCGGGTGCTCGCCACCTCCGCCTGCTGTTTCCGCAGGTACACCGCCCATGTGACGGCGAAGCACAGCCCGTAGAAGACAAGGAAGGCGATGAACGCCGGCACCCCGCTCTTGGTGTCCGCGAACGACTGCCGGAAGGCCAGGTTGATGAACAGTCCGCCCAGCGCCCCGATCGCCCCGGCCAGCCCGATCAGCGCACCGGAGAGCTTGCGCGCCTTCAGCAGTTCGAGGGTCTCGTCGGCGCCTTCGCTGATCGCGACCTTCGCCTTGGCACGGAAGATCGCGGGGATCATCTTGTACGTCGAGCCGTTGCCGATCCCGGTCAGCACGAACAACACGATGAACGCGACGGTGAACAACGCCAGCGAGTTCGACGTCGACGCCAGGATCAGCACCACGGTCGCCGCGGCCATCCCGACGAACGTCGCGAAGGTGATCTTGCCGCCGCCGATCCGGTCGGCCAGCCAGCCGCCCGTCGGCCGGGAGAAGGATCCGAGCAGCGGCCCGAGGAACGTCACCGCGGCCGCCTGCAGCGGGGTCCTGCCGAACTGGTTCTGCAGCACCAGGCCGAAAGCGAAGCTGTAGCCGATGAACGAACCGAACGTGCCGACGTAGAGGAACGACATCACCCAGGTGTGCGGGTCCTTGACGACCTCGCGCATCGCCTTGGTGTCGCCCTTCATCGAGGAGAGGTTGTCCATGAAGAAGTACGCGCAGACCGCCGCGACCACGATCAGCGGGATGTAGATCGCCAGCACCAGCCGGGGCGCGGTCGCGCCGACGGTGCCGATGACCAGCAGGCCGATCAGCTGGATCGCCGCCACCCCGAGGTTGCCGCCGCCCGCGTTGAGCCCGAGGGCCCAGCCCTTGTGCTTTTCGGGGTAGAACGCGTTGATGTTGGTCATCGACGACGCGAAGTTCCCGCCGCCGACCCCGCCGAGCGCGGCGATCAGCAGGAACGTGCCGAGCGAGGTGCCCGGCTCCATCGCGATCGCGGCCAGGATGGTGGGCGCCAGCAGCAGCAACGCGCTGACGATCGTCCAGTTCCGGCCGCCGTACTTCGCCACCGCGAAGGTGTAGAGCGGCCGCATGAGCGCGCCGATCAGCGTCGGGGTCGAAACGAGCAGGAACTTGTCGGCGGCCGAGAACCCGTACTTCGGGCCCATGAACAGCACCATGACCGACCACAGTGTCCAGACGGAGAAGCCGATGTGCTCGGCCAGCACGGAGAACCAGAGGTTCCGCCGGGCGACCTTCTTCCCGGTCTCCTCCCAGAACTGCTCGTTCTCCGGATCCCAGTGCTCGATCCAGCGCTTGCCGCGGTGAACAGCCCTGGCGGTCATGAGGGCCTCCTTCTCTGTGGACGTCTTTCGGGTTTCCTGTAGCCGGATCACTGCGCGGCCAGCCATCTCGCGACCCCGCTGACGGCGTCCTTGCAGCCGCCGCAGCCGGTCGTCGCACGGGTCGCCCCGGCGAGGGCGGGGACGTCGGTGGCGCCGGCGCGCCAAGCCTCGACGAGCCGCCCCTTGGTCACCGCGTTGCAGCGGCAGATGACCGCCGACGCGGGCAGATCGGCCGGGCTCGACGCCGACGGCGCCCCGGCGGGCAGCGCGCGTCCCAAAAGGACGGCGAGCCGGTCTTCGGGCACCGGTGTGCCCCGGTCGTACAGCTGGGTGATCGACGCGGCCGCGTCGGGCAGGCCGAGCAGGATCGCGCCCGCCACCCGGTTCTCACGGAGGACGAGCTTGCCGTAGCGGCAGCCCGCCGGGTCGCTGAAGGTGAGCACTTCGGCGGTCGGATCGTCGGCGCCGGTCATCGTCTCGCCGAGGGCGGTGAGGTCGATCCCGCGCGCTTTGAGCCGCGTCACCGGCTGCGTGCCGCGGTAACGCGACGCGGATTTCGTGCCGGTGACCAGATCCGCGACCACCGCGGCCTGTTCCCACGCGGGCTGCACAAGCCCGCCGAACGCGCCGGGATGCTTGGCGCAGTCACCGATCGCGTGGATCCGGCCGTCGCTGGTGCGCAGCAGATCGTCGACGACGATGCCGCCCTCGACGGTCAATCCGGCGTCCACGGCCAGTTTCGTCTCCGGCCGGACCCCGGTCGAGACGACGATGAGGTCCGCGGGGACGTGCGTGCCGTCGTCGAGCTTGAGCCCGTCACCGCTGACATAGCGCGCCGCCCCGACCCCGAGCCGGAACCCGACGCCGAGTTCTTCGAGCTTCCTGGTCAGCACCCGCGCGGATTCCGCGTCCAGCTGCCGTTCCATGATGTGCGGCATCGGATGCACGACGGTGACGAGGTTTCCGCGCCCCGCGAGGCCCCGCGCCGCTTCCAGGCCGAGCAGCCCGCCGCCGAGGACGGCGACCGGGGCGCCGAGTTTGGCGGCGTCGAGGATGCGGGCGCAGTCGTCGAGCGTGCGGAACGCGACGACGTCGGGGCCGGGTTCGAGCCCCTCGACCGGCGGCATCCACGGATTGGCACCGGTGGCGAGCACGAGCGCGTCGTAGTCCACAGTGGACCCGTCGTCGAGGTGCACCCGCCGCGCCGCCCGGTCGATCGACGTCGCGGCGACCCCGCGGCGCAGATCGGCGCCGGTGCGGGACGGCCAGTCGTCGTCGTGGAGCCGGACGACCTCGGGCCGCATCGTCCCGGCGACCACCGACGAGAGCAGCACCCGGTTGTAGGCGGCGTGCGTCTCCGCGCCGACGACGGTGAGCCGGACGCGTTCGCCGTCGGGATCGCGGCGGCGGATGTCGTCCGCCAGCCGCGCGCCCGCCATCCCGTATCCGGCGATGACCACCGACCGGGGGCTCACGCGGCCGCCTCGGCCGGGGCGAGCGCGACCGCGCACACCTTGAACTCGGGCATCCGGCTGGTCGGGTCGAGCGCCGGGTTGGTCAGCAGGTTCGCCCGGCCCTCGCCGGGGAAGTGGAACGGCAGGAACACCAGATCCGGGCGCAGCGACGGCACGCAACGGATCCGGGCGTGGGTCTCCCCGCGCCGCGACCGCACGATCGCGAGATCGCCCTCGGCCAGTCCCGCCCGGGCGGCGGTGTCCGGATGAACTTCCACGAAGGCCTCCGCTACGACGTCGTTCAGCTCCTTGACCAGCCGGGTCTGCGCCCCGGACTGGTAGTGCTGCAGGACCCGGCCCGTGGTGGCCTGCAAGGGGAATTCGTCGTCGGGCACCTCGGCCGGGCCGACGTGGTCCACCGGCACGAACCGCGCGCGGCCGTCCGGATGGGCGAAGGAGTCGAGGAACATCCGCGGCGTGCCGGGATGCGTCTCCGCCGGAACGGGCCAGTACAGGGCCTCGCCGTCACGGAGCCGGTCGTAGGTGATGCCGGAGTAGTCGGCGACCCCACCCTTGGACGCCCGGCGGAGTTCGGTGAAGACGGTCTCGGCGTCGGACGGGAACCGCCCCTCGGGCTGGCCGAGGCGCTTGGCCAGTTCCGAAAGCACGCAGAGATCGGTCCTCGCTCCGGACGGCGGATCGATCGCCTTGCGGCGCAACAGGATCCGGCCTTCGAGGTTGGTCATCGTGCCGTCCTCTTCGGCCCACTGGGTGACCGGCAGGACGACGTCGGCCATCGCCGCGGTCTCCGACAGCACGAGGTCGGAGACGACCAGGAAGTCCAAAGAGGACACCTTGTCCTGGACGCGTCCGGCGCCGGGCGCCGAGACGACGACGTTGCTGCCGAAGACCATCAGCGCGCTCGGTCCGTCTTCGGTGCCGAGCGCTTCCAGCAGTTCGACGGCCGACCGGCCCGGCCCCGGCAGGGATTCCGGCGGCACACCCCAGACCCCGGCGACGTACTCGCGCGCGGCGGGGTCGTCGATCTTGCGATATCCGGGCAGCTGGTCGGCCTTCTGGCCGTGTTCGCGCCCGCCCTGTCCGTTGCCCTGGCCGGTCAGGCAGCCGAATCCGGACCCCGCCCGGCCGGGAAGGCCGAGCGCGAGCGCCAGGTTGATCCACGCGTTCACCATCGCGGTGCCGTTGGCGTGCTGTTCGGTACCGCGCGCGGTGAGGATGTAGGCGTTGCGGGCGGCGGCGAGTTTGGCGGCGACCCTGCGCTGGTCGGCGGCCGAGACGCCGGTGATCTGCTCGACCCGCTCCGGCCACCACGCCGCGACCGAACGCCACAGCTCCTCGAAGCCGGTGGTCCGGGCGTCCACATAGGACTGGTCCAGCAGCCCGTCGGCGACGACGGCGTGCAAGATCCCTTGTGCGAGCGCGAGATCGGTACCCGGCGCCGGGGCGAGGTGGAGTCCGGCCAGTTCGGCGGTCGCGGTGCGGCGCGGGTCGACGACGATCAGATCCGCGCCGCGCAGGTGCTGGGTGAACGGCGGCATCGTCTCGGCCGGGTTCGCGCCGACGAGCAGGACGGCGTCGGCGTCGGCGAGATCCGTGACCGGGAACGGCATCCCGCGGTCGGCACCGAACGCCTTGATCCCGGCGGCGGCCGCCGAGGACATGCAGAACCGGCCGTTGTAGTCGATCTGCGAGGTGCCCAGCGCGATACGCGCGAACTTGCCCAGCAGGTACGCCTTTTCGTTGGTGAGCCCGCCGCCGCCGAAGACGGCGACCGAATCGGCTCCCTTGGCCGCGCGGATCTCGGTGAGCCGTCGCGCGACGAGGTCGAGGGCCTGCTCCCAGCTCGCGGGCCGGAGTTCGCCGTCGACCCTGATCAGCGGGGTCGTCAGCCGGGAAGGCGAGGTGAGGAGCTCTCCCGACGTCCAGCCCTTCTGGCACAGACCACCGGCGTTGACCGGGAAGTCGCGCGGGGCGACGCGGGCGCCGTCGAGGCTCATCCCGCACTGCAGGGCGCAGTACGGGCAGTGCGTGTCCACCGCGGTCGTGGTGGGGGCGGCGAGCGGCACGGGCACCTCCTCAGGCGTCGATTGCGCTTGAAGGTAGGTAGGCCGTGTTACCTGAAAACTCCTGAATGTTTCAGGCGTTTGACATTGCCTGCCGACGGCGAAGGTCACACCGTGAGGTCACGTCGCCAGGTCGAGGGCTATACACTCGATGTATAGACGGTGCGTATACACACTGTGTATAGTCACCGCATGTCCATCGGGAACACCCTGCTCGGCCTGCTCGAAGCCGGCCCCAAGCACGGCTACGACCTCAAGCAGCTCTACGACAAACAGTTCCGCCAAGACCGCCCACTGCACTACGGGCAGGTCTACTCGACGCTGAACCGGCTCCTGAAGAACGGCCTGGTCGAAGAGAACGGTGTCGAAGCGGGCGGCGGACCGGACCGGAAGCGGTACGCCATCACCGAAGCCGGGGTCACCAACGTCGAAGAATGGCTGAAAAGTCCGGAAAATCCCTCCGTCTACCTGCAGAACACGCTCTACACCAAGGTCGTGCTCGCGCTGATGTCCGGCCGCGGCGCCCAGGACCTGCTCGACGCCCAGCGCGGCTCCCACCTCCGCACGATGCGTGAGCTCACCGCCCGCAAGACCACCGGCGACCTCGCCGACCAGCTCATCTGCGATCACGCGCTGTTCCATCTCGAAGCGGATCTGCGGTGGCTGGAACTCACCGCCGCCCGGCTCGACGATCTCGCGCGTCAGCTCGGGCGCTGAGCCGCTCACAATCCGGGGGACTCACAGTGGAAACATCGTTGTTACAAGGCTCGGGCCTGTACAAGGCTTTCGGCCCTGACCAGGCGCTGGCCGGGGCGGGGCTCGCACTCGACCCCGGCGAGATCGTCGCCGTCATGGGGCCCTCGGGTTCCGGGAAATCGACCCTGCTGCACTGCCTGTCCGGCATCGTCCGCCCGGACGAGGGGTCGGTCCTGTTCCGCGGCCGCGCGCTGTCGGCGATGTCCGACGCCGAACGCAGCGCCCTGCGGCGGACGGAATTCGGTTTCGTCTTCCAGTTCGGCCAGCTCGTCCCCGAACTGACCTGCCTGGAGAACGTCGCGCTGCCGCTGCGGCTCGGCGGGACGAAACGCCGTCCCGCGGAACGGCTCGCGCGGACCTGGCTCGACAGGCTGCAGGTCGGGGACGTCGCGGGCAACACACCCGGCCGGGTCTCCGGCGGGCAGAGCCAGCGGGTCGCCATGGCCAGGGCGCTGATCACCGAACCGTCGGTGATCTTCGCCGACGAACCGACCGGCGCGCTGGACTCGCTCGGCGGCGAACTGCTGATGCGGCTGCTTTCGGAGACCGCGAAGCAGACGAACGCCGCGGTCGTCCTGGTCACCCATGAACCGCGGGTGGCCGCGTACTCCGATCGGGAGGTCATCGTGCGGGACGGCCGGACACGCGAACCGGCGGTGACCCGATGAGCGCGCGGGAAGATCTGCGTCGGCGGGGAACGCCTACGAAAGCAGGCAACAGCGCGAGAGGCTGCGTACGCGAACTTTCACGCGACCTCCGGCATCTCGCCGTTGACCGTGGTCGCGATCGTGACCGGCGTCGGCATCGCCGCGCTGGCGACCAGGCTGCTGACGAATCCGCTGGTCGTGGACTGGGCTGGGGTGGGGGCGCTCGCCGGAGCGGCGGTCGCGGTGGTCCTCGTGGTGACCGCGTCCGCGTTCCCGGCGGTGCGTTCGGCCGCGCGGCTGGAAAGCCTGCGGACCGAATAGGCCGGTCCGTGAAGGCATCCTTCCCCACTCTGAGGGTCAGGGTCCCGGCAAAGTCGGCATCGTGCAGGTCAGGGATCTCTTGTCATGGCGCAGGCCGCCTATGAAGGAATTGGGACGTTGAGTGTCCCAATTCCTTCATGAACGCCGGGCTCGCACCGGTTGCGGACCTTGCTCAACAGAGGATCAGGGACATGCCCCGGAACCCGGCACACCCCCGAGTGTGGAGGATTTGGGACGTTCAACGTCCCAAATCCTCCACACTCGAACCTCGCAGGCACCAGTGATGTCATCACATCCGGACCATCAAGAGCAGCGCCGATCAGCAACTCTGCGACTTTGCCGGGTCCCTACTCCGAGGATAGGGAAGGAGGCCTTCACGGCCTTACAGCACGGCGCTCACATCGCGCGCGGCGGCGCGGAGGCCGTCGTGCGCCGCTCGCGTCGACCGCGGGTCGAGGGCGTTGGCGGCGAGGCGGAAGAGGACGGCCCGCAGGAGAAGCTGGGGCCACTGCGGGAGATGCGCCCAGCGTTCGAGGAGTTCGATGGTGGCGCCGCCCCAGGCGAGCGCGTCGACCGCGACGATCGCGGCACCCCATTCACCGGGCCGGTAGTACGGAACGAAATCGACGATCCCGGGGGCCGCGTCGCCGTCGAACAGGACACCGGCGAGCAGTTCGCCGTGGACGACCTGATCCGGCAGTTTGACCGGTCTTCGGGACCCGGCCAGTACCTCGAACCAGCGGCCGCCCTTGTGCTCGTCGAGGGACATGTCCGCTTCGCCCCAGGCGAGTTTGTCGGCCAAAGCTTCGATATCGGTGCGGCGCCCCAGGAAATCCGGCCGCGGCAGCCCCGCCGTCGCACGGTGCAGTTTGACCGCCGCGTGCACGACCTCGTCGTACCGGTGCTCGGCGGTACCGGACACGAACCGGTTCGCCGACCAGCCGCCGACCACCCACCGGCCGTCGCTGGACCGGACCGGCTTCGCCACCCTCAAGCCCGGCTCGTTGACGGCTTCCAGCGCGCGGGCCGTCCACAGCGTCCGCGACTTGTCCACGACCGGCTTCAGGACGAGGTCGCCGTAGCGCCACGCAGTGGTGCCGGGCAGCGGTTCCGCCTCACCGATACGTCCGCCGAACGCCGTACAGACGTGATCCGGAGGGCTTTCGAGGGTCGCACGCACGGCACGGGACGTTACCCCGTCTTCCGCGCCACGAACGAGAAGACGCGCTGATCACCTGAGTAGCGATACTCAAGACAACATCACTCTGACCTGCCATTCTTCGGCCATGGTCCCCCGAACGGCCCAAGGCCGATTCACCGATGGGCAGCTCATCGCCCTCCAGCTCGTGTCGCTGTGGCTCGTGGGCACGCTCGGCGCCATCACCGTCGGCTGGCTCGTCGTGCTCGCCGCGTTCCTGCACGTTCCCTGGCTGGCGCTGCCCGCCCCGATCCTGTCGATCGGGACGGCGTACCTGGCCGGTTACACCGCCCGGACCGTCTCTCCCCTGACGGTGCGCCCGTGGCCGAGGCTGGGCTGGGCGTTCGCCGTCGGGATCTCCGGCGTCCTCGGCGCGATCTTCGTGGTGGAGGTGGCGGAAGCCTTCGATCCCGTCGAGTGGGTGGCGATCCCGTTCCTCGGGCTGCCGGTGGCGCTCGCCGCGGGCCTGTTCGTGAGTGACTGGCGGGTGCGGGCCGCCGCCGGAATCCTCGGTGTGGCAGTGGTGGCCGGTGGCATCGCCGGTCCCGCCGCGCTACCCGAAGACACCGCCGCCCGGCGGCTGGCCTCGGCGGGCGTCCCGCACGAACGCACCCTCGCGGCCGACCTCGGCTCACAACGTCTTCCGGTCAAGGCGACCGAAGACTCCGGCTCCCTGATCGTCGAGTACGCCCCGCAACTGTGGGTCTCGCCCGTATGGACCTTCGTGACCGACGCCGTCGAAAGCTGCGAAACGTCGGTGAAGACAGACTGGCGGCTCGACAACGCGACGTGCGCTCAGGTCGGCGAAGGAGAGTTTCTGCGCAAGAACACCGAGAAGATCGAGTTCATCCAACGACGCGGAGCGGTCTCGCTGCACGTCGCGGGCAACCACAACTGGAAGCCCGACGAACTCCGGGAGCTGGCCGCGAAGACGCATCCGCTGACCGACGCCGAGATCATCGCGGCCCTGCCGAAGGCGAAGAGCGGGCACCGCACGGACGTACCCGCGGAGTACGCGAAGTTCGTGCGCTCGATCTTCAGCGGCGGTTCGATCGGCTTCGGCCGCTGACCCGCGGGAAGCAGCAAGGGACCTTTGCTATCGCTTGGTCGCCGCAGAGCCTGTGTGGAAAAAGGGACATCGAGTATGCCTATTTCCACACAGCCCTTGGGCTCAGCGAGCGTTCGCGGTCCGACCGTGCCTCTGGTTCCCGATGTCGCGTTGGGGACGCTGAGCGTCTTCACCTGCGGCATTGGCACAGTGTTCTTCGAGCTTGGGATGTGGCGCCCGTGGCCGCGGCTTGGTGTCCGCGTCCATGAAGGAATTGGGACGTTGAGTGTCCCGATCCCTTCATGGACGAACCCGGGGCGACCCGCGACGGCCGTGTCGTCTTGGCCGTCACCAAAAATGGCGACAGAACCGCGGCCGCGAACCAGGCCGGCGCGAGCGCCTCGCTTGAGACGTTGAGTGTCCCAAGCGAGGCGCTAAGAACAGCAAGGGACCTTTGCTATCGCCTGCTCAGGCAGGCCAAGCGAGCGATAGCAAAGGTCCCTTGCTCCCTTTCCGCAGGTCAGCGGGCCGGGATGCTCAGTAGGTCGGCAGGCTCTGGTCGATCTGCCGCGCCCAGGCCAGCACGCCGCCACCGAGGTGGGTCGCGTCCTTGAACCCGGCCTTGTGCAGGGCCGCCAGCGCCTCCGCCGAACGCGCGCCCGACTTGCAGTGCAGCACGATCGGCTTGTCCTGCGGCAGTTCCGACAGCGCCTCGCCCGAGAGGATCTTGTCCTTCGGGATGAGCGTCGCGCCCTTGATGTTCACGATCTCGTACTCGTGCGGCTCGCGGACGTCGATGAGGGCGAAGTTGTCGCCGTTGTCGAACTTGGCCTTGAGTTCCGCCGGAGTGATCGTGTGCCCCGAAGCGGCCGAAGCCGCTTCGTCCGACACAACACCACAGAAAGCTTCGTAGTCGATGAGCCCGGTGATCTTCGGGGTCTCCGGATCCTTGCGGATCTTGACCTCGCGGTACTTCATCTCCAGCGCGTCATAGCTGACGAGCCTGCCCAGCAGCGGCTCACCGATACCGGTGATCAGCTTGATCGCCTCGTTGACCATGATCGAGCCGATCGACGCGCACAGCACGCCCAGCACGCCACCCTCGGCGCACGACGGGACCATGCCGGGCGGCGGCGGCTCGGGGTAGAGGTCGCGGTAGTTGAGGCCCTTGCCGTTCGGCGCGTCCTCCCAGAAGACGCTCGCCTGGCCCTCGAACCGGTAGATCGAGCCCCACACGTACGGCTTGCCGGTGAGCACGGCGGCGTCGTTGACCAGGTACCGCGTCGCGAAGTTGTCGGTGCCGTCGAGGATCAGGTCGTACTGCTCGAACAGTTCGAGCGCGTTCGACGACTCCAGCCGGTCGGTGTGCAGGTGCACCTTGACGAACGGGTTGATCTCGGCGATCGACTCCTGCGCCGACGCGGCCTTGAGTTTGCCGATGTCGGACTGGCCGTGAATGACCTGGCGGTGCAGATTCGATTCGTCGACCTCGTCGAAGTCGACGATGCCGAGCGTGCCGACCCCGGCCGCGGCCAGGTACAGCAGCGCCGGGCTGCCGAGGCCACCGGCGCCGATGACCAGCACCTTGGCGTTCTTCAACCGCTTCTGCCCGGTCACCCCGACGTCCGGGATGATCAGGTGACGGCTGTACCGGGCCACCTCTTCCTTGGTGAGCTCGGCGGCCGGCTCTACGAGCGGCGGCAGCGTGCCTGACATCGGGTCCTCCATCTCGCGTGGATCGCGGGTCGCATCCCAGTATCTACAACACGAAGAGGCGGAAACGACTTCCCTTGTTTCATATCCTGGGAAATTCCAGCAGGTGAGACCGCGAAGCCTAAGGTGTCGGATTCGGCCAGGAACCGGGTTTGCAGACCTTGCCGTCCGCGGGCACCTTGCCCCGGTCCCCGCCGGGCAGGTTGTTCAGCTGCGCGACGAAGTCGTTGGAGACGCCGAACGTCTGCTGCATCATCACCGGCGCGATTCCGCCGTCCACCTGGCAACCGACGTGCTTGCCGCCCAAGGCGTGGCCGACTTCGTGGTTGATAGCGTACTGGCGATAACCGGTCATGTCGCCCTGGAAGGCCATGGCCCCGCGCACCCAGCGGGCGAGGTTGATCACCACGCGCTTGTCGAAGCTGGAGCGGTAGCAGGAGGTCTCATAGGTGATCTGGAACATGCAGACGTCCGCGCGGTGCGTGGTGTTCGGCGTGGTGAGGCTCACGCGGAACGTCGGGTTCGGGTAGCTCGCGTCGACGCGCTGGAGCGCCTTCTTCCCGTCCCACGTCCAGCTCTTGGGATTGGAGAGAGTGTCCTGCACCATCGTGGCGAAGCTGTCGTCACCGGCGTAACTGGCCGGCTCGATGCCGTCCTCGACCTCGATCGTGTAGGTGAACAGCTGACCCGTCCCCACCTTGGGCCCGGAACCCGGCACCACGTGATAGGTGCCCTTACCCGACTCGGTGAAGGGGCCGCCCTTGGGCAGGTCCGCGGTCGGGATCTTGAGGTCGACCGGTTTGGCGGGGTTCTCCGGGAGGACGTCGCCACCCCCGTCGACACCCGCCCCCGGCTCGCCGCCGTTGCCGGCGGAACCGTCCGCCCCGTCGGACGAAGCCAGGCTCGTCCCGTCGGAGGCGATCGGCTCGGGCGGGCCGGTGGCGGTGTTGAACACGACCAGCGCGGTGATCACCACGAGGATCGGCAGCGCGTACACGCGCCAGCCATAGGTCTTGGCGAAGCGGCCGATGCCGCTCCCGCTCTGGCGCTTGGCGCTCTGGGGACGGGCGGCCCCGGACTCGTGCGGCTTCCAGGACGCGCTGAGCGGCTGGGCGCTGGTCCGGCGGGCGCCGGGGCGGTAGCGATCTTCGTCCAGTCGCTGCGACGGCGGCGGCGAGGGCCGGTACTGGCCGGTGCGCGGAACGTCGGGATCCCGGGGCTGTGGACGCGCCGAACGACGGGCGGATGCGGAGTACTGAGACCGCCGACCTTCGCCCTGCGCGCCTTGCTTCACCCGGTCCACGGGCACCAGGGTGCCATAACCGAACTGTGATGTTGTGAGCGACCGGCGCAGCGCACCGCGTGTCCTGCTGCCCCGAATGGGCTACCAGGTGCCCGATTCGACCGATTCCCACATCCCCAAAACGGCCTTCGCTACTACATTCGGGCGTTCCATCTGCGCCACATGGCCGGTTCGGGGGAGAACGAGCAACCGGGCGTGCGGGATCAGGCGAGCGGTGCGTTCCGCGCGCCGGACGGATATCACTCGGTCGTGCTGCCCCCAAATGACCAGTGTCGGCGTGGCGACCGTCGGCGCGACGGCCCACAGCGACGCCGGGCCGCGCGCGGACCACGTCCGGAAGATGCCGAAGGTGCTGCGGGCCAGCGCGGGCGCGGCCCAGGCGAATCCGGCACGGGCGCTGTGCTCCTCCTCCAGTTCGTTCAGCCTGCTTTCGGCGAACCGGGCCGGGTCGGCGAAGCACAGGTTGATGACCTGCATGGCGCGTTCGCGGGGACCGAGCGCGGCCAGCTGACGGCGGACCCGCGGGCCGATCAGCGGCAGATAGGCGAACGCCATCCGCGGGTCGGACAGCCGCTTCATGCTGGGGCGGAGGTCCGGCATCGCGGGCGAGATCAGCGTCAGCGTCTTCACCAGTTCCGGACGGCGGGCCGCGACGAGCAGCGCGACCGCGCCGCCCATCGAGTTGCCGAACAGGTGCACCGGCCCGGCGTCGAGGCTCTCGATGTGGCTCGCGACGATCTCGGCGTGCGCGTCGAGACTGAAGGTGAATCCGTCCGGCGGCTCCGAGTAGCCGAAACCCGGCAAATCGATGGAGGTGCCCGCCGCCTGGGGCGCCAGGAGCGCCGCCAAGTCGGTCCAGTTCGTGGACGAGCCGCCGAGGCCGTGGACATAGACCGCCGTCTCGGGGCCGCCGGGGGTCCGGCGGATGTGCAATTTCACCCCGCCGACACCTATTGTTTCCCCGGGCCACGGCGACGGCGCCGGGTCCAGCGACGGCAGTGACCTGCGCGACAACGGCACGTGGGTCAACGGCGGGCGGTCACCGGTGGCACGGGAAACTGAGGAAGACACAGCATCAAGGATGCCCGACCCTTGGCGGTCCGGCCGTACCGGCGAGTAATCTCGAGTTCACTTCACGCGGCGGTGACCCCGCCCCGCGGAGCCCCGCTCGACTGCGCTGACGCGTTCTCGGCGGAGACGAGTGCCTCGAACTGGAGGAACGATGACAGAAATGGCGCGACTGCAGGCGCGAGGCGTCCGCCTGCCCAGGACGGAACGCCGCGCCCAGCTGCTGGCCGCCGCGCAGCGGGTGTTCGCCGCGAACGGATACCACGCCGCCGCGATGGACGAGATCGCCGAAGAGGCCGGGGTCAGCAAGCCGGTTCTCTACCAGCACTTCCCCGGCAAGCTCGACCTCTACATCGCGCTGCTGGAGAGCCACGTCGACGAACTGGTGCGGCGGGTCAAGGAGGCACTCGACTCCACGACGGACAACAAGCAGCGCGTCCCGGCGACCGTCGGCGCCTTCTTCGACTTCGTCAACGGTGACGCCGGTGCGTTCCGGATGGTCTTCGAATCCGACCTGCGTGGCGAGCCCGCCGTGCAGGAGGCGGTGGACCGGGCGACGTCGGCCAGCGTCGACGCGATCACCGAGACCATCACCGCGGACGCGGGCCTCGACGAGGACAAGGCGCGGCTGCTCGCCGTCGGCCTCGTGGGTCTCTCGCAGGTCAGCGCGCGGTTCTGGCTGGCGCACCACAAGTCGATGAGCCGCGAAGAGGCCGTCGCCCTCACCGCCAACCTCGCTTGGCGGGGCATCGGCGGCGGTTTCCCGCTCCAGCACTAAAAGCCGCGTTTCGTCCTCTGGATGCGGTCCTTGCGCGTGCAACTACCGCATCCAGAGGACGAAACGCATGGGTTACCGGGTCACTGGGGCAGCAGCTTCTTGATGCGGTCGGCCGCGGCCTGGGCGTCGGCGACGACCTTCGCGGTGTCGAGACCGACAACGCGGCCTTCGCGCTTGAGCGCGCGGCCGTCGACGAACACCCACGAGACGTTCGCCGGCTGGGTGTTGAAGACCAGCTGGTTCACCCAGTCCACCTTCGGCGCGAAGTTGACCGCCTGGGCGTCGACCACCTGCAGGTCCGCCCGCTTGCCCGGCGTCAGCGACCCGATCTCCTTGTCCATCCCGAGCGCCTCCGCGCCGCCGAGGGTCGCCATGCGCAGGACGTCCGCCGTGGTCGGATAGACCGCCGGATCCGTCGTGGTCGCCCGCTGGAGACCGACGGCCGCGCGCATCACGTTGAACATGTCGCTCGTGTCGTTGGTGCCGCCGTCGAGGCCGAGCCCGACCTTCATGTTCCGCTTCTTCATCTCCGGCAGCCGGATCACGCCCGACGCGAGCCGCATGTTCGACAGCGGGTTGTGCGCCACGCTGACCCCGGCGGCCGCGAGTTCGTCGAGGTCGGCGTCGGTGGTCTGGATGACGTGGTTCGTCACCAGCCCGGGGTGCAGCGCGTTCGCCCGGCGGAGCGCGTCCATCTGGCCCGCGGTCAGGTCGGCCTTCGATTCGAGCAGGTGGACGTTCAGCGAGACGCCGAGTTCGCGCGCGAGTTTCTCCGACGCCTCCACACTCGGGAAGTTCCCGGTGGACGGATGCGTGCCGATCTGCAGGCGGGCCAACGGGTTCGGGTCGATGACTTCGCGCTTCACCCGGCGGATCTCGTTCTGCAGCGCGGGATCGGTGGTGCCGTTGTAGGAGTAGAGGAACCGCAGTTTCGACTCGCCGAGCGCACGGAGGCCGCCCTTGGCGAAATCGGTGTTGAACGCGTGCGACCACTCGGTGACCGTGGTGATCCCGGTCGAGACGACGTCGGCGGCGGCGAGCTTGGTGCCCGCGTACGCGTCCGCGTCGGTCACCGGCGCTCGGTACAGCGGGATGACGCATTTGCCGAGCCAGCCGATGAGTTCCTTGTCTGCCGCGCAACCGCGGATGAGCGACTGCCACAGGTGGTTGTGCAGGTCGACGAACCCGGGCAGCACGATTTTGCCGCGGCCGTCGACGACCCGGGCGTCACCGGTTTCGAGGTCCTTGCCGACCTGCTTGATCTTGGTGCCTTCCAGCACGACGTCGGCGTCGGCGAGGGCGCCGAGCGGTCCTTCGCCGAGGCTCGGGTCCATCGTGAGCACCATCGAGGCGTCGCGGATGACGACCCGGCCGGTGCCGGTGAAGTCCGCGTTCCCGGCTTCGGTCGGCTGACCGCCGAGGTCGCTGAGCAGGGCGGCGCCGAGGACCACGGCGAGGGTGAGGGTGAAGACGGACAGGATGGATCTGCGCTGTTTCATCGTTCCAACTCCCCAGTCGAAAGCAGCGATGCGAGATCACGCTAGCGGACCGAGGACGGCCTCGTGAGTGGTGATGAGGGTTCTAACCCTCATTACCGCTCACGAGAGCAAGGGACCTTTGCTCTCGTTTTCACCTGACGCGGACGCCCCGCAGCACGACGGCCACCGGGTGTTCCAGCTGCTCCAGGTCCGCTCGCGGATCCTCGGCGTAGACGACGGCGTCGGCGGGCGCTCCCGGCACGAGTCCTGGCAACCCGAGGTACTCGCGCGCGGCCCACGAGCCCGCGGCGAGCGCGTCGTGCGGCCGCAGTCCCGCTTCGGCGAGGGCGCGGATCTCGACGCCGACGCGTCCGTGCGGCCGGGAATCCGTACCGGCGAGGATCGTCACCCCGGCCTCGGCGGCCGCGACGACCAGCGCGGGGTGCGCCTCCGCGCCGCCGACGTACCACCGTTTCCACGGGTTGTCCTCGCGTTCCCGCGCGGCCACCAAGGATGACCGGAACACCGAAAGCGTCGGCGTGAGCGCGGTTCCGCCGGCGGCCATTTCCGGCAGGAACCCGGTGTCCAGCCACATTCCGTGCTCGATCGAGTCGACTCCCGCGGCCACCGCGGCCTCACCACCCGCGGCATGCTGCGAATGCACCGCGACGCGTCCGCCGACCGCGTGCACCGCCTCGACGACGGCGGCCATGACGTCGGACGGCACCGGCTCGTCCCCGACCCGCCAGTCCGCGATGATCTTGGCCCACCCGGTGCGTTTCGCCTGCGCCGCGGCGAACACGGGCAGCTCGGCGTGGGTGGCACGGCGGCCCCAGCCGTCGAAGAACTGGCCGTGCTGGGCGATCCACGGCCCGGCGTGCACCGCGCGGGGCAGGCCGGGTTCGGCGCCGAACCACTCGGGCGGCTCACCGGGCAGCCCCGGTGAGCGGATCATCGTGACCCCGGCGTCGACGTGCCGGTGCAGATCGGCGCGCAGGATCTCTTCGTCCATCGGGTCGCCGGGCTCCTCGGCCCCGGGATGCGTGTGGGCGTCGACGAGGCCCGGCAAGAGCCAGCCTTCGGCGACCAGGTCCGCACCCGGGACCGGATCGGTGGTCCAACGGTCGCCGTCGGCGTAGAGATCGACGTACTCGCCGTCCGGAAGTGCTCGGCCCCGGATTCTGACGATCACAATGCCCCCTCGCACTCGTGTTGCGCCATCCAGCGGCACCGCGCCGAGCCGGGTTTCGGCTATGAATCGAGCGACCGCGTTGCCGATCCGCGAGGAGTCACCATGCCCCATATCGCGCTCGACGAGAACCTTCCCGGCATCACCGCCTTGTTCGCCTACCGGCCGGAGACGGCGGCGCCGCTCGGGCAACTCGCCGAGGTCCTGCTCCGCGGTCCGAGCAGCCTCAGCGTGGGCGAACGCGAACTGATCGGCGCGGTCGTCTCGCGCGGCAACGACTGCACGTTCTGCTCACGCAGCCACGCCGCCGTCGCCGCCGAAGCGCTCGAAGGCGGCATGCCGGTCGTCGAAGCGGCTTGGAAAGACGTCGACGGCGCACCCGTGTCGGCGAAGGTGAAGGCGCTCCTGCACATCGCGCTCGCCGTTCGCGAAAGCGGGAAGTCCGTGGGCGAAGACCTGGTCGAGATCGCTCGCGCGGAGGGCGCGACAGACGTCGAAATCCACGACACGGTCCTGATCGCGGCCGCCTTCTGCATGTTCAACCGCTACGTCGACGGGCTGGCCACGGTCGCCATCGACGACCAGGACGCCTACCAGGAGGTCGGCGTCCGTCTCCTGGCGAACGGCTACACAAACCTCTGAAGGGAGCAAGGGACCTTTGCTACCGCTTGCCCCACCGAGAGCGGCAGCAAAGGTCCCTTGCTTCCTTTCAGACCCTCGCGGCGCGGCGGACGAGTGCCGCGATGCGGTCCGAAACCTCCTGTGCCCGTTCCTGCGGAAGCATGTGCCCGGCGCCCGGGTAGCGCACGAACTCCGCCTCCGGCAGCGCGTCGGCGATGACCTTGGCGTGCGGCGGCGGGCAGAGCCGGTCCCGCTCCCCCGCCAGCACGATCACCGGCGTCCCGGCCAGCGCGGCCAGGGTGACGCGGCAGTCGTGCCGCGAGATCGCGTCCTGGAACCCGGCGACGCTCGCGGGATGCGCGCACAGCAGCTGCTCCGCGACCGAGTCCACGTCCTCCCGCCGCGGCCTCCGCCCGAAGACGAGCAGCCGCGCGCCGGGACGCACCACGGACAGCGGCAACGGCAAGGCATCACGGCGGTTCTTCGCGAGCAGCTTCGCGAGCCGTCGTTCGAACCTCGCCGCGCCGCTGCCCGCGATCCCCGGCAAGCCGAGGGTGATCCGGTCCATCTCACCGGACGACGTGGCGACGAACGCGACACCGGCGACGCGCCCGGCGACGAGTTCGGGGTGCCGCCGGGACAGTTCCATGATCGTCATACCGCCCATGGAATGTCCCGCGAGCACGATCGGACCGTTCGGTACGCGGTCCGCGATCAGTTCGGCGAGATCGTCGGCGAGGGTCTGGATCGTCGCCGTCCCCGGTTTCGCCGGCGCCGAACCGCCGTGCCCGCGCAGGTCGTAGCGCAGGATCCGGACCGAATCACCGAGCCGCGAGACCACGCCGTCCCAGGTGCGGTGGTCCTGGGTCCAGCCGTGCACCAGAACCAGGGTGAGTTCGGAATCGGCCGGACCGCTCGTCTCGACGTGGAGAGCGGTGCCGTCACCGGTCACGAACCGGTGTTCCCGCGACGGGTCCCAGGAAACGACGCCGCGCTGCTTGACGCCCCTCATCGTTTCCCCGGCAGCAGGAAGGACTTGCGCCAGAAGTACATGCCGGGCTTGCCGACCAGACCGGACTCCTGCAGGAACGGCATGATCTTCTCGCCTGCCCACTGCACGCTTTCGCGCCAGTGCGGGTTGTTCAGGGCGGCTTCGACGCCGTCACGCGGACGGATGCCGACGGCCTTGTAGACGTTCGGGTTGATGAAGGCCCGCGTCACGAAGTACGAAATGAGCGCGATGATGAACTGCTGGTAGAGGATTTCCTTCTTCGACAGCTTCGCCATCCCGCGAGTGACCTCTTCGCGGGCGAAGGTGACGTGCCGGGCTTCCTCGAGCACGTGGATCCGGTTGACCATACGCACCAGCGGCTGGATGTCCGGGTCGTTCATCTGCTCGCGCTGAAGCCGGTCCAGGACCTCTTCGGCGACCAGGATGGCGCCGTAGCGCGCGGGCCCGTAGCTGATCGTCGGCATCAGTTTCGCGAGGCGCCGCAGCCACGGCACCGGCCCGTACGACGGGCAGCCGATCCGCGCCGCCATCCGCGCGAACATCGTCGAGTGACGGCATTCGTCCGCGATCTCGGTCAGCGCGTACTGCGCGTGCGAGCTGGTCGGGTCTTCGTCGTAGACCTCCTTCAGCAGCATCTGCATCAGGAGGATTTCGAACCACAGCCCCGTCGTGGCGACGCTCGCGACCTCGTGCTTGCCGAGTTCGATGCGCTGTTCCTCGGACAACGAGTCCCACAGCTTCGTGCCGTAGAGCGAGGAACGATGGGCGGGGATGTAGCGCTTCCCGTCCACGAGTGGAGCGTTCCAGTCGATGTCGACGTCGGGGTCGTAGAACTTGTTGGCGGAGGACTTGAGCAGCCGCTCGGCTGTCTTCTCCCGGTCCGTTTCCTTCAGCGCCCGCGTCATTGCCGACACACCCCTATCTGTAACTCGCGGTAACAGTTACCTCTGGTAGCATGACTTGGGTGATCGAACGTGTCAAGCGCAACAGCAAGCAGTCGAGCAAGCACCCCACGGCGGACGAAGCCGACACGGGTGACGCGCGCCGCGACCGCTGGCGCAAGCACCGGATCGCCCGCCGCGCGGAGTTCGTCGAGGCCGCCCTGCGGGCACTCGACACCCATGGCCCGGATCTCGGCATGGAGGACGTCGCCGCCGAAGCTGGCGTCACGAAACCCGTGCTGTACAGGCATTTCGACGACAAGGCCGATCTGTACGTCGCGCTCGGGCAGCGCGGCACGGAGATCCTGTTCCAGCGGCTGATCCCGGCCATCAACGCCGAACTCGCCCCGGTACCGCGGATCCGGATGGCGCTGGACGCGTTCTTCAGCGTCATCGAGGAGCACCCCAACCTGTACCGCCTGCTCGCGCGCGGCGGCCTGCAGGAGAAGGTGCTCGTCAAATCCGACGTGGTCGCCGAGGACAAGGAACTCATCGCCACCGCGCTGACCGCGCTGCTCGGCGACTACATGCGGATGTTCAACATGGACTCCGGCGCCGCCGAACCGTGGGCGCACGGGATCGTCGGCATGGTGCAGAGCACCGGTGAATGGTGGCTGGACCGGCGCTCGATGGGCCGCGACAGCGTCGTCGAATACCTGACGCAGATCATCTGGGCCGCGATCGACGGCCTCTCCCGGCAGCAGGGCATCGTCATCGACCCGAACCTGCCGCTCGAAGAGAACAAGGTCGTCCAGATGCGCAAGAGCCAGGACAAACAGGTGGAGGGTCAATGAGCGAGCACGACGAAGACGGCTACTCCGGCGAAGCGGTCCTCGTGATCGACGGGGCCGAAGTCCCGGCCACGGTCGAGCTGCGGGGCTATTTCCAGCCCATCGACGGCTTCTACCGCTGGTACGGCCGCGTGGCCACCAACGAGCAGGTGTCCGCCGCCGTCGGCGGCAAGAAGACCGCCGTCGAGATCCGCGCGGGCGAGTACAGCGCGAAGGGCGAACTCTCCGACCCGGACCCGTGGGACCGCTACCGCATCATGGGCACCAGCACGCCGCCGTTCCACGTGCCCACCAGCCTCGAAGAGCTGAACGAACTCAACGCCTGACCTCCGAAGTAGCACTGGCGCCTGCAAGGTTCGGGCGTGGAGGATTTGGGACGTTGAACGTCCCGAATCCTCCACGCCCGGGGGTGCGCCGGGCTCCGCGACATGTCCTGCTCCCGTGTGATCGAGCCGGGCGACCGGGTGCGAACCCCGCGTTGATGAAGGAATGGGGACACTCAACGTCCCAAATCCTTCATCGTCGGCCTGCACCATGACGAAGATGTGCCCGAAGGCGGCCAGCCTCGCCACGTGTGCAATGAAAGGCTCTTTCCTTGCAAATTTTGCAAGGAAAGAGCCTTTCATTGCACCGGCGGGGTGCGCCGCCGCCCACAAGAAGAGAGCAAGGGACCTTTGCTACCGCCGAGGCGATACCAAAGGTCCCTTGCTCTCTTTCCGCAGGTCAGCCGCGTCGCTGAGCGGGTATCCGCACCACCGCGCCCAGGTACTTCGGCCAGTTCGACAGCTTGTTCATCGCCCATTCCAGCGGTCCGCGCCCGATGAACTTCCGCCACAGCACCGCGGCGGTCAGCGCGACCACCGAGAACTCGACGAAGTGCAGCACGCTGAAGATCGCGTCGCCGTCGCTCGCGTCCCACAGCAGCGCGATCGCCACGAAATGCAGCACGTACGCGCTCAGCACCCGCCCGCCCAGATCCGAAAGCGGCCGCAGCACGCGCTCGAATCTCGGCATCAGCAGCTGGCAACCGCCGATCACCGCCGCCGCGATCCCGATCGAGATCAGCAGGTCGAACGGCGTGTACGAGGTCCCTGTCGGCAAGAGTTCCCAGGCCCAGCTGGTGGTCGGCGGCGTGCCGTGGATCCAGGTCTGGTGGAGCCGGAAGAACTCCGGCGGCGTCATGCCCATCTGCGCCGCGGCCGGCTCCAGCGAGCGGTAGACGGCCTGCATCCCGCCAAGCGGCCCGGTCGCGATCCAGGAGACGAGGTACCCGCCGACGGCCAGCGCCGACCCGCCGAAGAACAGGCGGCGGCAGACGCTGCGCGAGGTCAGGTCCATCCGCCCGATCGACATCCCCGCGAACACGTACGCCATCAGCGTCAGCGCGGGGAACGTACCGGTCAGGACGAGGACGGTCGCGGCCTTCAGCAGACCTGTCGACGTGACGTCGTCCGCGGTCAGATCCGGCGCGAAGAACAGCAGGTCACGCGGCAGGAGCCGGGCCCTGACCAGATGCGAGAGCAGCGGGGCGGCCACGGCGACGACGACCGCCGCGATCGCCAGCGCCTTCGCGCTCGCGCGCAGCCACGGGATGGCGAAGAGGAAACAGGCGCCGTAGTAGGCCAGGATCACCATGTAGCCGGTTTCGAGGCTGGTCAGCCACAGTCCCAGCGCCACCAGCAGCGGCGCGCGCGTCGCCAGTTTCAGCGCGACGCGAGTGCGGGCCCGGCCCTGTTTCGGCCGCCGCCCGCCGGACATCAACGCGATCGACACCCCGGCGAGCACCGCGAACAGCGCCGCCGAATGGCCTTCGAAAGGCTTGAACAGCACCCCGACGCCGCCTTTGACCGGATCGGGGCCGACATGCACCGCGTACATGCCGAGTACGGCCAGGCCGCGGGCGACGTCGATACCGGTCAGCCGCCCCGCGACCCGCTTGCCTTGTTCGGGAACAGTGCGCGCGCTGTCGACCAGCGCGCGGTCCATCACAGTGACGCCGTCCACCTCATCTCTCGGCTAGCCCCCTGCCGTCCCCGCATCAGCGTGACGATCAAATCTGAGAGCGAGCTGAGACGCGGTGGTGACGCCGCTGTGACATGCGACTAGTACCCGATCGGGTCAGCCACCGACGGCGAAGCCGACCTTGCGGACATCCGACGGCGCGATCTCGACGTAGGCGATCCGGTCGGTGGGCACGATGTACTTGCGGCCCTTTTCGTCGTCGAGGCGGAAGATCCCGTCGCCGGCCCTCAAGGCGTTCGCGACCAGTTCCTCGACCTCGTCGGGCGACTGGCTGCTGGACACCACGAGCTCCCGCGGCGTGTCCTTGATGCCGATCTTGACCTCCACGTGGGACCTCCGCTGAGAAAGTTCGAAATTACTTGTCCGCCAAAGGCTAGCCGAAGGAACCTCAGCCGAGCCCGAGCACCTGCATGCGCTTGGTGTGCCCCTGCTGCAACCGGCGGAACAGCGCGGCGATTCCCGAAAGGTCGCCCGACCCTTCCACGATCAGTTCGGCGAGCCCGTCCCGCTCGGCGACGACGTACTGGGCCTGCGTCAACGCCTCGCCCAGCAGACGGCGGCCCCACAGCGCCAGCTTGTCCTTCGCCTTGCGGTCGGCCTCGATCCCGGCCGCGACTTCGCGCTCGGCGAACGCCGAATGCCCGGTGTCGGCGAGCACGGTGAGCACCAGATCCTTGGTCTCCGGGTCGAGCCAGCTGGCCATCTCGCGGTAGAGATCCGCAGCGAGCCCGTCGCCGACGTAGGCCTTCACGAGTGACTCGAGCCAGGACCGCGGCTTGGTGGAGGCGTGCCAGGCGTCGATGTGCCCGACGAACGGCCGCATCGCGTCCTCGATCGCGACGCCGTGCGCCGCGAGGTGCTTGGTGAGCAGGTCGTAGTGCCCGATCTCGGCGGCCGCCATCGACGCCAGCGCGGCCCGGCCGGACAGCGTCGGCGCGGTGCGCGCGTCCTCGGCCATGCGATCGAATGCGGACAATTCCCCATAGGCGAGTACGCCGAGCAAATCGACTACGCCCTCACTGATCTGCTTTGCCTCCGTCACGGCGGAAAGGGTATCGCCGAACACACCCCTGAGGTGCGGAAGAGACCGATCCCACCCTCCTCGGCGCGGCGGGGACTATCGCAAAAGCGCAGATCAGGTAGACTGGCCGACGGAAACGACGGATCTACCGTCCGGACCGGAACGCTGCTGCGGCTGAAGGACAGCCGGCGCGGCCCCGGTCAGCACAAGAATGATGTGCGTGCACGCCATCCTGCGGCATTCCCACGAAGGGCCGCTTCAGCGCCAGTAGCGCGGAGCCGAGCGAATTTTCGTGGTCGAGTGTCGATCCGGTGACCAGGGCAGTGCGCGCTGGTCACGAGAGAGGCGAGCACCCTGACCACGAACGAAACCACAACCGAAGAGAACACCGCCACCGGCGTCCCGGAGGCCGTCGCGCTGGAGCACAGCGAGTCAGGACCGGCGGCGCTCGACGTGTCACACCCGCTGCAGGCGGGCGCGCCGGTGGAACCCGAGGCCCCCTCCTTCGCCTCCTTCGGCGTCAAGCCGGAGATCGTGAAGGCGCTGAGCGAGGCCGGGATCGAACGCACCTTCGCCATCCAGGCACTGACCCTGCCGCTGGCCATGGCGGGCGACGACCTCATCGGTCAGGCCCGCACCGGCATGGGCAAGACGCTGGGCTTCGGTGTCCCGCTGCTGCACCGCGTCGAGGTCCCCGGCGACGGCACCCCGCAGGTACTGGTCGTCGTGCCGACCCGTGAGCTGTGCATCCAGGTCGCGAACGACCTCAAGGGCGCGGGCAAGCACCTCGGCATCCGCACCCTGGCCATCTACGGCGGCCGCCCGTACGAGCCGCAGATCGCCGCCCTCCGCAGCGGCGTCGACGTCGTCATCGGCACCCCCGGCCGCCTGCTGGACCTGGCCGAGCAGAAGCACCTGGTGCTGGGCAAGGTCCGCGGCCTGGTGCTGGACGAGGCCGACGAGATGCTCGACCTGGGCTTCCTGCCCGACATCGAGCGCATCCTGCGGATGGTCCCGGACAAGCGGCAGACGATGCTGTTCTCGGCGACCATGCCGGGCCCGATCATCACGCTGGCCCGCACGTTCCTGACCCAGCCGACGCATATCCGCGCCGAGGAGAACGACGCCGGCGCCATCCACGAGCGCACCACCCAGTTCGTCTACCGGGCGCACTCGATGGACAAGCCGGAGCTGATCGCCCGCGCGCTGCAGGCCGAGGGCCGCGGCCTGACGATGATCTTCACCAGGACCAAGCGCACCGCGCAGAAGGTGGCCGACGAACTCGTCGAGCGCGGTTTCGCGGCCGCCGCCGTCCACGGCGACCTGGGCCAGGGTGCCCGCGAGCAGGCGCTGCGCGCGTTCCGCTCCGGCAAGGTCGACGTGCTGGTCGCCACCGATGTCGCCGCCCGCGGTATCGACATCGACGACGTCACGCACGTGATCAACTACCAGACGCCCGAGGACGAGAAGACCTACGTCCACCGGATCGGCCGCACCGGCCGCGCCGGGCGCACCGGTGTCGCGATCACCCTCGTCGACTGGGACGAGGAACCGCGCTGGAAGCTGATCTCCGACACCCTCGGCCTCGACATGCCCGAGCCCGCCGAGACGTACTCCTCGTCCAAGCACCTGTTCAGTGACCTCGGGATCCCCGAGGGCACCACCGGCCGTCTCCCGCTGTCGAAGCGGACCCGCGCCGGCCTTTCGGCCGAGGTCGAAGAAGACCTGGGCGGCAAGCGCCGTGGTCCCCGCGGGGCCAAGGCCCGCACCACCGACGAGGAAGAGGCGCCCCGCAAGCGCAACCGCACGCCGCGCAAGCGGACCCGTGGCGGCGCCAACGCGGCCGCCGAGATCGAGGCGGCGGACGCCGCGGCCGCGGCTTCGGCGGAGGGCACCGAAGGCGAGAGCACTGAGGGTTCTTCGGAGGCCCGCACTCGCACGCGCCGCCGCAGTCGTGGCGCCGCGAAGCCGAGCCCGGAGGTCAGCGGTCCGGCGGTCGAGAAGGAGGCAGGCGACAGCGCCGAACGTCCGGCTCGCCGACGCCGCCGTCGCCGTCCCTCGGCGACTTCTGATACACCTGCGTCGGCAGACTGAGCACCTTCAGGACCGCGGACGTGGGGAGCTAGGGGCACGTGAGCGAACGCTGGGACGCCGCGCCGGAGAACGATCCGGTGCGGCCCGAGCCCGTCGATCCCGAACAGCCGTCGGACGGCGGTGAACCGGAGACCACGGCCGCGATCGGCACCGAGGACGTCCTGGACGCCGAACCCGCCCAGCCGGTGGCCGCCGAGCCGCCGCTGGGCGGGAAACGCGCCCGGCGGTCACCGTGGAACCGCACGCGGGATCGCGTGCTCGCCGCGGCGATCGTCGTGGTCGTCGCCGTCACCGGGGTCGTCATCGGCGTGAACAGCGACAACGCGGCAACGGTCGCGCAGGTCGCCGCCACGCTGCCACCCGACCTCCCCCTGGCACCGGCGGCCGTGCCCGGCTCCCTGACCGAGCTGTGGCAGGCACCGAGTTCGGCGACACCCGTCCCGATCGGTGAAGCCAACAGCGTCGTCACCGCCGACAAGGGCGAAGTACTCGGCCGGGATCCGCTCACCGGCACCGTCCGCTGGCGCTATTCCCGCGATCTCGAGCTGTGCACCGTCGCCCTCGCCGGGATCAAGGTGGACGCGGTGTACCGCAAGGACACCGGCTGCAGCGAGGTCACCCAGCTCGACACCGGCACCGGGCGCCGCACCGCGCAGCGCAACGGCGACGCCGAACTCGGCACCCAGTTGGTCGTCGACGGCTCGCACGTCACCACGACCGGCAAGAAACTGCTCAACACCTGGCGTGACGACCTGGTCAAGAGCATGGAGTACGGCGAGGTCCCGGCCGTCGTCCAGCCGAACAAGCAACCCCGGACGGGCTGCACGTACGGCACGGTGGCCGCCGCGTCGGGCAAGATCGGTGTGATCGAACGCTGCCCCGGCGATCCGGCCGACCGCTTCACCGTCTACCGCGCGAGCAACGACGAGGCCGACGAACCGAAGGTCGACTACAGCACCGTGCTCGCCGGGAAGAACGCGAAACTCGTCGCGATGTCCGGCGATCTCGCGCTGCTCGTGCTCCCGGAACAGAAACTGCTGGTCATCTACGGCGGCGACGGTATGCAGAAGTCGGCGTACCCGCTCGACCTGCCCGCCGCGGACCTCGCGAACGACCCCGCGGGCGGGATCATGACGACCTCGTGGACCGCGCAGGGCGTCTACTGGTTCACCGGCTCGAAGACCATGGCGTTCTCACGGGACGACCTCACGCCGCGCTGGACGCTGAACAATTCCGTCGGCCCCGGGGTGACCTTCGGGGACCAGCTGGTCGTGCCGATCCAGGGCGGCCTGGCCGTCCTCGACGAGCTGACCGGCACCACGATCCGCACCGTCGGCGTCGACCGGCACGGCTACACCGGCCCGGTTCGGCTCGCTTCCGTCGGGCCCGTGCTGTTGGAGCAGCGCGGCCCCACGCTGGCCGCCCTCAAGTGACCGCCGGGCGATAGCAAAGGTCCCTTGCTCCCCCGGCGCAGGTCAGCGCGTCGTCGAGGTCTTGGCACGGGATCGGCCGAGTTCCTTCCAGCACCATTGGCCGCCCTCGCCGGCGAGGGTGCCGGCGGCGGTGCGGGAGCGCCCGTCGACGCTCAGCTTGACGACCACCGAGTACTCGATTTCGGAGACCTTCGTGAACTCGCCGAGCGTCGCGTTCGCCACTTCGTCGACATGCTCGATGGCCTGGTCGATGTCCTCGTCCGCGTTCACGCACTTGAGCGCCCTCAACGCGGTCTTGTCGTGGGCGTTGATGCCCGCGACGACCGCCCGCGCGACCGCTTCGGGGCTTGCCGTTTTGTCGGCCTCGTCGTCGCCGAGGAAGAACCCGGGAGCGACGAACCCGGTGATGGCCAGCGTGACCACCACCACGGCAGCGGCGGCGATGGCCACCAGCACGCCGGTCTTGTTGTTCTTCGGTGGTGCGGGCGGCCCGCCGAAGCCCTGGGGGTACTGCTGGTTCTGCCCGTACTGCTGCTGGCCGTAGCCGGGGTACTGCTGCGGCTGCGGGTACGCGCCGCTCTGGTCGTAAGGGCCCTGCTGGTACTGCTGCGGTGGGGGCTGCTGCCCTGAGTACTGCTGCCCGCCTTGGCCGTGATCGGGCTGTCCTGGCTGGGGTGGGTAGGTCATCAACGGTGCCCTTCGTCTTCGCTGCTGGGCAGCGTGGTCTTCCACGACGTGCCCGATACCGCCCAGTTTCCAGCGACAGAAGGGGTTTTTGGTCAGCGTGGCATTTTCCTGCCGCTGTCAGCTCCACCAGAACAGGCTCAGCGCGGCCGTCACGCTCACCACGACACCGAGACCTGCGAAGCCCGCGACGCGGCCGTTCCGCGCGTCAGCGGTCCGCTGCGCCAGCACGGCGAGTACCGCCGCGACCGGATGCCCGATCAGCATCAGGGGACCCGGCCCCGGTGCGGCGGTGAAGAGACAGATCCCGGCGATCACCAGCACGCAGGTCGCGAGTACGACCATCCCGGCCGCGAGCGAACCGGTCAGCCCGCGCCAGAACCGTCGGCGTTCAGGCACCGTGGACTCGCCCGAGCCCACGGGCAGTGGTGTGGTCGCGAGCTGTTCGGTGTCCGGTGACGACACGTCCTCGCCTGTCCAATCGTCGAGACCTCAGGAATCCAGCGGTGCCAGCAGCTCCCACGGCTGAGCCTGGGGTCCGGCCTCCTGGCCCGCCGCGCAGCTGGGCCGGAAATCGCACCACGAGCACCGGCGGCCGGGGCGCGCCGGGAACAACACGTCCTCGTCGCCGCCCGCGTTCAGGGTATCCGTTGCCAGCCGCAGGTCCCCGGCGGTCTCGTCGGCGCGTTGGAGATGCCGCTTGAGGCTCTCCTCGGTGTGCTCCGCGGCCGCGATGGTGCCGCTGGGCACGTGGTGCAACTCGACCTGGTAGCACGGCGTGCGCAGCGTCCTGGCGGCCGCGACCGCGTACAGCGCCAAGGCCTGGGAGGAGCGCGCCTCGTACTCGTCCGGCGCACGGCGGCCGGTCTTGTAGTCGATGATCACCAGTTCCCGGCCGCGCTGGTCGATGCGGTCGGCGCGGCCCTCGATGATGAGGCTGGGCCCGCTGCCCGGTTCGAGCGTGACGGGCGCCGAAACCCAGCGCTCCAGCCCGACCGGATCGACGCTGACGTCGTTGTGCTCGACGTAGTCCGCGACCCATGCCTTGGCACGGGCACGGTAGCGGGCGGCCTGGTCGGTGTCCTCGAACCCGGCGTCCTTCCAGTGCTCGGCGACGAGCGCCATCGCCCGCTGCGGCACCCGCTTGATCACCGGCAGGTCGAACAACGCCCGCAGTGCGTTGTGTACCACCGCGCCGAGCGTGCTGTGCGCCCATGCCCCGGTGCGGGTCGGGGACGGGCGGTCGAGATACGACATGCGGTAGCGGCGCGGGCAATCTTCGAACGTCGCGAGGCGCGCGGGCGAGACCTTCGTCAGCTTGCGCGGCGCCTCGACGCCGAAGTCGAAACCAATCTGCTCCATCGGATCACCCCGCCCGCAACGCTACGCACCCCCACCGACACTTTTCGAGGGGATCCCCAGGAAGGGAGCAAGGGACCTTTGCTATCGCCGGGCGCCGATCCCCGGGCGAGCGCGCGGATCGCATTTAGCCCGCTAAACGCGACGCGCCCAGGCGCGTGAAGGTCACGTGCCCGCGATGAAGCCCTTCACCGAGTTGGCCACCAGTTCGACGGCGATCGCGGCCAGCAGCAGACCGGCGATCTTCGCCAGCAGCGTGATCCCGCTTTCCTTGATCAGCCGGATGACCACGCCCGAGTACCGCATGCACAGGTACAGCACGAAGTGCACCGTCACGATCGAAAGCGCGAGGGCCGCGTACGCGCCGACGTGCCCGTCGGCCTGCCGCACGAAGACGATGGTCGCGGCGATCGCACCCGGACCGGCGAGCAGCGGCGTCCCGAGCGGCACCAGCGCGACGTTGACGTCGTCGCTCGCCGCCTCGGCCTCGCCGCCGGTCTTGCCGGTCAGCAGCTGCAAGGCGATCAGCAGCAGCAACAGCCCGCCCGCGCCCTGCAGCGCCGGGATCCCGATGCCGAGGTAGGACAGGATCGCCTGTCCCGCGACGGCGAACAGCGAGATCACCAGCAGCGACACCAGCACCGCCTGCCGCGCGGCCTTGGCGCGGAACGCCACCGACTTGCGGCCGGTGAGGCTCAGGAAAACCGGCACCGTGCCGGGCGGGTCCATGATGACGATCAGCGTGATCGTCGCGCTCATGAACAGGCGCGCGTCGAAGAAGTCCGTGATCGTCACCGGGTCACGACCTCGTACCCGGTCGACCGCGCGACGAGTTCTTCCAGCGCGGCCGGATCGGTGGTCTCGTCGCCGAGTTCGATGGTCTTGTTCGTGCCGTGGTAGTCGCTCGACCCGGTCCGCACGAGCCCCAGCTCCCCCGCCAGCCCGTGCAGCCGGACGCGGGTCTCCTCGTCGTGGTTCGGATGGTCGACCTCGACCCCGGTCAGGCCGTGTTCGGCCAGTCCGGCGAGCACGTCGACGGTGATGGTCGCGCCACGCGTGTAGGCGAAGGGATGCGCGATCACGGTGACCCCGCCCGCGTCCGCGATCATGTCGATCGCGTCCTCCACCATCGTGTCCTGCCGGGCCACGAAGTACCCGCTGCCGTTGCCGAGGTAGCTGCCGAAGGCCTCGTTCACCGACGAGACGAGTCCCGCGCGCACCAGGGCCTGCGCGAGATGCGGCCGTCCGGCCGAACCGTCTTCGGGCAGCAGCGACATGACCTCGTCGGGATCGACCGGCAAGCCGTCGGCGGCCATGCGTTCGGCCATCACGCGCAGCCGCCAGCGCCGCTCCGACCGCAGCCGGGTCTGCTCGGCGACGAGCGCGGCCGACCCGGGATCGAAGAGGTACGCGAGCAGGTGGACGCTGACGTGCCGCCCGGTCACCGGATCGACGGAGATCGTGGACAGCTCGGCACCGGGGACGAGGGAAAGTCCCGGCGGGAGTGCCTCGGCGGCCGGGGCCCAGCCGGCCGTGGTGTCGTGATCGGTGATCGCGACTACGTCGAGGCCCGCCTTCGCGGCGGCGGCGACCAGCCCGGCAGGGCTGTCGGTACCGTCGGAGGCGGTGGAGTGGGCGTGCAGGTCGATGCGCATCGACTGTATTGTTTATCGCGCTGGTCAGGGCCGCGCTACCAGGGCGCGACAAAGTGCCCTACGTCGCCTTCGCGGGTGAAGGCGCCCTGCCATCGCAGCCCTGAGGCCTGGCGGCCAAAGGCGCGCGACTCCAAGAGATCAAAAGATCTCGATCACCTCAGGAACCGGGACCTGCGCTAACCGACCTTCTTCTTGCCGCGGGCGGCACGCTGGGCCTTGATCATCGAAAAGCGCTCGGCCTGCTTCTGCTTGTCGCCGAAGACGAGTTCGGAGATCGTGTCGTAGAACTCTTCGGGCCGGGGCAGGTAATCGATGCGGTTCAGCGCCTGGATCTGACCGGCCGACTCGACCACCATCGTGCCGTAACCCATCATCCGGCCCCACGCCGAACGTTCGTAGGTGAGGTCGGTGACCTTGGTGATCGGCATCATCAGCACTTTGGTGGTGTAGACGCCGGTGGTCATCACGAACCGCTTGTCCGTGACCACCAGCCGTTCGACCCACCACTCCATCACCACGTACGCGAAGCGCAGGATGACGAGCAACGCGGCGTACCAGAGGACGTTCTGGATCACCCACGCGGCGGGCGGCAGCAGGTAGGACACCAGGACGCAGATCGCCAGGAGGGCGATCGCCTCGAAGGTGTCCCACAACAGCACAGCCCAGTGACGGCGGATCCTGATGACCCGCCGTTCGGTGTCGAGGAGATACTCGTCTGGATCGCGTGGGGCGAACATACTGGGAGAGTATCCGCCGTCCGCTAGCTGAAGACGTTGCTGACGAAGGTGATCACCGATTCGGCCGAGTCACGCAGGAACCCGATGATGTTTCCCACGAGGCCGGCGGCCTCACCTGGTTTCGCGATCACGAAGAACAGCACCAACGCGATTCCTGCGAAAGTGAGGAGCTTTTTCGCGTTCACGGCGATCAATCCTGTCTCTTACGGTGACTGACTGCGGATACTGACCATTCATTTTGTACCGCACCTTCCACCGGCGCGGGAGGGAAGTCCCGCGCTTGGGTCAGCCGGCGAGGGGAAGTGTACCGTACGGCTACTCTCCGTGTATAGGACAGTCGTTGTCAGGACGGCCGCGTCTACCATTCGGGAATGAACACCGTTTCGGGCAGCACCGTCCGCTGTGTCGGCGGCATCGTCCACGACGAACAAGGGCGGATCCTGCTGATCCGGCGCGCGAATGAACCCGGACGGGGACTGTGGTCGGTCCCCGGCGGCCGGGTCGAACCAGGCGAAACGGACGAAGCGGCCGTCATTCGCGAGATGCGCGAAGAGACCGGGCTGGACGTGACACCGGGCACATTCGTCGGCAACGTCCGGCGTGGCCCGTACGACATCCACGACTACGCCTGCTCGGTCACCGGCGGCACTCTCCGTGCCGGAGACGACGCCGACGACGCCCGCTGGATCGACGCGCGGACCTTGATCGAACTAGACGAACGCGGCCGGTTGGCCGAACTCCTGTTCGTCACTCTCCGCGACTGGGGTGTGCTGCCGACCGGGTACGCCCCGTCGTCACGACAAATGCCGTAGTCGATTTGGCAAATGACGCGTCGATAAAGCAGGTCAAGAGGTGAAAATTATCCTCGCCGATGCTTTACCGACATCTCCGGCCAGACCGCGCGCGGGGCTCGTGAGTGGTAATGACGGTTAGAACCGTCATTACCACTCACGAGGCGAGGGTCAGATCGGGAGCCAGGTCATCCGCTGTCCGTGCGGGGCCGTCCTGGCCAGCGCGCGCACGTCCGGCGTGTCGCCCTCCCACCGCACGAGCCCGAGCACGGCCGTCCCGCCGTTGGTGTCGGCCAGGTCCGCCCGGCCGGGCAGCAACGGCTCCAGCGCGGAGCCGTAGAACTCCTCGCTGACCCACCACAGCGGCCGCTTCCCGGCGAGGTCACGCAGGCGGTCGAGGAACTCCGCCCGCCGCTCCCCCAGATACGCCAGCACGTGACTGGTCAGCACGACCAGAGGAGCGTCGGCGGGCAGCGTCGCGGCGGCCGCGGCGAGATCGTCGACGGCGTCGCCGGCGATGAGTTCCGGCCGCTGCTTGGCCTGCGCGGCCGCGGCCGTGCGCAGGAGCCGGATCCGGTCCGGCTGGTCGGCCCAGACGCAGGCTTCGAGCCAGGCCAGTTCGTCCTCGTCGGTCAGGTCCACCGGGGCGCGGTCGAGCCCGGCGCGGGCGGTGACCGTCAGCTTCTTCGGCACCTTCGGCGTGACGGCACCGGGTGCGAGGTCGAGCGCGCAGTGCAGGCCGACCGCGGCCTTCGCGGGCCCGGCGGTGAGCTGCTCGCCGCCGTCGCACTGGTAGCGGTAGGCGTACTTGTCCAGGCCGAGCAGCAGGCCCGCGCTGCACCCGACCTCGAGCAGCGCGATCTTGCCGCCCGCCTCCTTGGCCGCCGCGGCGACCGCGGGGTAGAGCAGCGCGGCCCGCCGGACCTCGTTGGTCTGCGTGTACCGCGACGAGATGATCGCCCGCGCCTTGTCCGCCCGCTCCAGCAGGAACGAGCGGAACAGCGGCCATGTCTCCGAATCCACGCCGTCGAAGCCGCCGACGGACGGGTAATACCGCGAAAGCGGGTGGATCGGATCGGCCTGGATGAGGCGGTGCGCCGTCGCCATGAGCAGCGTTCCGCGTGCTTCGCCACCGCGGGCGTCGGTCAGCAGCCCGGCGACGTCGTCGTCCTCGGCCGCCTTGGCCGCCAGGTGCTCGTACAGCGGCGAAACCCCGGCCGCCTCGACCGTCGCGAACTTCCGCAGCCGGCTCTTGATCTCATCCAGCCCGATGGGCATCGACGCGCTCCTCTTCCGTTCGTGACACCCGTTATTCGTGCGGCACGGGACGGCCGGGCTGTTCACCGCCCCTGGTGTCACCGTAGGACCGTTTCGGCACCATGACCTTGCGACGGAACACACACACGATCGTGCCGTCCTGCTTGTAACCGCGGGTCTCGACGTAGACGACGCCGCGATCGTCCTTCGACTTCGACGGCGTCTTGTCCAGCACCTCGGTCTCGCCGTAGATCGTGTCGCCGTGGAAGGTCGGCTTCACGTGCTTCAGCGATTCGACCTCGAGGTTGGCGATCGCCTTGCCGGACACGTCGGGCACCGACATCCCCAGCAGCAGCGAGTAGATGTAGTTGCCGACCACGACGTTCTTGCCGAAGTCGGTGGTCTCCTCGGCGTAGTGCGCGTCGAGGTGCAGCGGATGGTGGTTCATGGTGATCAGGCAGAACAGGTGGTCGTCGTACTCGGTGACCGTTTTGCCCGGCCAGTGCTTGTAGACCGCGCCGACCTCGAACTCTTCGTAATAGCGACCGAACTGCACCCATTCCTCCTGCACGAGTAACGCGGCGTGAGCCTGGAACGACAGGCCTTCGTGTTGAGGAGTACCCTCGACCATTGGTGTCGGGTCGTCAACGCGACCAACACCACTGCGTAACCGTCCGCCGAGCCGAGGAGGTGAGGAACCCGATGTCCAGTGGCGATAGTCCGCTTCCTAGTAGTCGCAGCGTTCCCGCCTTCACATCTCGCCGGATCCCCACCTGGCAGGGCTGACGAAACCGGGAACGCTGGCCTAGCCGAGCGGCCCCCCGACCGCTTGGCCCGTCGTCTTCGCGCACAACGCACGACGTCTGCCCAGGAGATCCCATGCCTGCCATTCCCTCGCTCGGCGGCCTTCGAGGCCGGAGCAACGGTCGCGCCAAGAACGTCCCCGACCGCCCGTTGCCCGTCCCCCTTTCGGCGTATGTCGTCGACTGCGCGGTGTACGTGGAGGGCAAACGCCTGCCCGGCCGGTGGTCGCACTCCGAGGCGATCAAAGAGGTGCGCAAGCGGCACGCCGGATTCGTCTGGATCGGTCTGCACGAGCCGGACGCGGTCCAGATCCAGGGCATCGCGGACACCTTCGGCCTGCACGAGCTGGCCGTCGAGGACGCGCTCGAAGCGCACCAGCGGCCCAAGCTCGAACGCTACGACGACACGCTGTTCATGGTGCTGAAGACGGTCCGCTACGTCGAGCACGAGTCACCCGCGACGGCGAACGAGATCGTCGAGACCGGTGAGCTGATGGCGTTCCTCGGCCGCGACTTCGTGATCACCGTGCGGCACGGGAACCACTCGGGGCTCGCCCGGCTGCGCCGCGAACTCGACCAGGACCCGGAGCGGCTCGACCTCGGACCGTCCGCCGTGCTGCACGCGATCGCGGACCACGTCGTCGACCACTATCTCGACGTCACCACCGCGATCGAGTCGGACATCGACGAGATGGAGACGCACGTGTTCGCGCCGCGCTCCAAGGTGAGCGCCGAGCAGATCTACTTCATGAAACGCGAGGTGCTGGAGCTGCGGCGCGCGGTCATGCCGCTGGGCACTCCGCTGCAGCGGCTCGCCGAGGGCTACACGCGGCTGATCCCGGACGAGGTCCGGTCCTATTTCCGCGACGTCTCCGACCACCTCACCACGGTCGCGGAACGGGTCGCGAACTTCGACGAACTGCTGACCACCCTGGTGGACGCGACGCTGGCGAAGATCACGCTCCAGCAGAACACCGACATGCGCAAGATCACCGCGTGGGCGGCGATCATCGCGGTCCCGACGGCGCTCGCCGGCATCTACGGGATGAACTTCGACTACATGCCGGAACTGCACTGGCGCTTCGGCTACCCGGTGGCGATGACGGTCATCTTCGGCGTCTGCATCCTGCTCTACCGAATATTCAGGAAGAACCGCTGGCTTTGACCTTCTTCCCCTTCGGTATTTCTGGAGTTCCCCATGCCACGGATCCTGACCAACCTCAAGTTCTGGGCGCTGGCCTTCTGCGTCGTCTGGCTGGGCGTCGTGATCGCGATCATCGCCAAGGACCCCGCGTTCGCACACGGCCCGAAGTAGCGCGTCCGGCATTACGCTGGAGCGTATGAAAGCGCTGGTCGTCGCGGACGAGGTCGAAGAGCGGTTGTGGACGTCCGCCGTCCACAACCACCCGGCCGACCTCGTCATCGGCGCCGGCGACCTGCCGTACGACTACCTGGAGTTCCTGGCGGGCGCGCTCGACGTCCCGTGCGTGTTCGTCCCGGGTAACCACGATCCCGACCTGTCCGGCTACACCCGCTACGGCGGACTGTCCATGAAGGACGGTTTCCCGGCGGAGTGGCCGGGTCCGGCGGGCGGGGTGAACGCGGACGGCCGGATCGTCGACATCGGCGGGGTCCGGTTCGCCGGGCTCGGCGGTTCGGTGCGCTACAACGACGGCCCGAACCAGTGGACGCAACGCCAGCAGGCGCGGCGGGCGCGGCGGCTCGTGCGCCGGGCGCGGTTCCGCCGCTGGCGGGACGGGCGCGGCGTCGACGTCCTGCTCACCCACGCGCCGCCGCGGCACTGCGGCGACCGCGAGGATCCGCCGCACCGCGGGTTCGACTGTCTCCATCGCACGATCGAGTTGCTGCGACCGAAATGGTTGCTGCACGGGCATATCCACCCGCACGGCGAACCCGTGCCGGACCGGGTGGTCGGCGGGACCACGGTACGCAACGTGGTCGGGCACCGGATCATGGAGTTACTGTGAAGGACACCGGTTTTCCCCGTGCGGACGCGGAGCACGACTTCCTCCGCGCGCGACGACGTCAGGTGCTGTCAAGGCTGGCGAACTGGCTCCGCCGCGAGCCCGACGACGTCAACATCATGCTCCCGTTCCACGAGGTGGTCGAGGCGCTCGGCTATCTCGGCGAGCGGAGGATCGGGACGCGGGTGATCCGGCTCGATTCGATCGTCGGCAGCGTCGACCGCGGCCGCGATTTCGACCGCCGCTTCCGCCCGACGTCCGGCCGCGTGCGCGAACGCTGGGAACGCCTGGCGCTCGCGACCAGACGCGGCGAGTCGATCCCGCCGATCGAGGTGTACCGCGTCGGCGAACTGCATTTCATCATCGACGGGCACCATCGCGTTTCGGTGGCGCACGCGATGCGACTGTCCACAATAGATGCGATGGTCATCGAGGTCCGGACCAAGCTGGACCCGAGCGGGATCCGGTACCGCGGCGATCTGATCGTGAAGGACTACCGGCGGCTGTTCCTGGAGCGCGTCCCGCTTTCCGGGCAGGCGCGGGCCGCGGTGGTGTTCACCGATCCGTGGGACTACGCGCGGCTCGGCGAACATGTCGAGGCGTGGGGTTTCCGGCTGATGCAGGACGAAGGGACCTATTCGGACCGCGCGACGCTGGCGCAGCGGTGGTTCGACGAGGAGTTCGTGCCGGTGGTGGCGATGCTGCGGCAGGCGGACCTGATCGGCGACCGTACCGACGCCGAGGCGTATCTGTGGGTCGCTTGTGAGCGGTACCGGCTGATCCGGACGCACCGGTGGGACGACGAGGTCTTCGAAGCGGTGCGCTCACAGTCCCGCTGACGCGCTCCGCGAGTGTTATGAACGGGACTTTCATTGCAAAATTTGCAATGAAAGTCCCGTTCATAACATCCCCGACTACATGTGCACGGCGCCCGGGGCAGCGTTCCCGTCGGCGGATGCCGGAGCCGGGGCACCGGACCGCAGCAGCAGTCCGCAGATCACCGCCCCCGCGACGAAGATCCACCCGCCCCACACGAAAGCGGTGGTGTAACTGTGGACAGCCGCTTCGGCCGCGAGCTGCGGCGTCGGCACCTTCCCGGCCAGGAACGACGTCGCCGCGTTCCCCGCCAGCGTGCTCAGCAGCGCGGTCCCGATCGAGCCGCCGACCTGCTGTGCGGTGTTGACCGCCGCCGACGCGACACCGGCGTCGTGCGTGTCGACGCCGAAGGTCGCGACGCTCATCGCGGGCGCCATCGCGAGGCCGATGCCGACGCCCATGATCATCAGCGGGAACAGCACGCCGTTGGCGAAAGTGCTGGTGGTGTCGATGGCCGAGAGCCAGAACAGCCCCGCTCCGGCGATCAGCATTCCCAGTGACACCAACGGTTTCGCGCCGAACTTCGGCAGCAGCACGGCCGTCGCCGACGTCGCGCTCGCCATCAGGGTGGCGACCATCGGCAGGAACGCGACCCCGCTCTGCACCGGCGTGAACCCGAGGTTCAGCTGGATGTAGAAGGTGAGGAACAGGAAGATCGAGAACATCCCGATGGCGAGCAGGAACATCGCGAGGTACGAGCCGCCGCGGTCACGGTCGAGCAGGACGCGCAACGGCAGCAGCGGATGCGCGGCCCGTTGCTGGATCACCACGAACGCGGCGAGCAGCGCGACACCGACGGCGAGGAAACCCCACACCGAGATCGAGGACCACGAGTCGCGCTCGGCGTTCGCGAAGCCGTAGACCAGCGCGAAAAGACCGGCGGAGGCGGTGATCGTGCCCGGGATGTCGAGCTTCGGCCGCGGGCCGTCGCTTTCGGCGTTCTTCAGCAGCACGGCCGCGCCGGCGAACGCGATCACGGCGAAGATGATGTTGACGTACATCGACCAGCGCCAGTCGAGGTATTCGGTCAGCACGCCGCCGAGCAGCAGGCCGATCGCCGCGCCGCCACCGCCGATCGCGCCGAAGACACCGAAGGCCTTGCCGCGCTCCTTCGGGTCGGTGAAGGTCGTGGTCAGCAGCGAAAGGGCCGCCGGGGCGAGGAGAGCGCCGAAGACACCCTGCGCGGCTCGGGCGACGAGCAGCATTTCGATGCTGGTGGCGGCGCCGCCGATCGCCGAGACGACGGCGAAACCGGCGAGCCCGACCAAGAAGGCGCGTTTGCGGCCGAAGAGGTCCGCGAGCCGCCCGCCCAGCAGGAGCAGGCTGCCGAACGCGAGCGCGTAGGCGGTGACGACCCACTGCCTAGCGTCGTTCGAGAAGCCGAGGTCTTGCTGCGCGGACGGAAGCGCGATGTTCACGACGGTGGCGTCGAGCACCACCATCAGCTGCGCGAGGCCGATCACCACCAGGATCAGCCATCTTCTGGCGTGGTGCGGGTTGGTGTGCTGCGTGGCCGCGTCCCCCGGCGGCATGACGACAGCAGTGGATGACTCAGGCATACGGGCGGATTCCTCACGGATAGTGACGAAGAAGCTATGTGGAGTAGGTATCTCCCCTTCCGCCGACCAAGCTACCCGAAAAGCGGAGAAGCGTCCTCTACTTCGTTTGTTAAGCTGGACGAATGGCTCGGGACCTCGCTCCCGCCGCACCGGCGCGGCCGCTGCGGCGCGACGCTGAACTCAATCGGCAGCGCATCATCGCGGCGGCACGCGATGTCTTCGGCGAACGCGGGCTCGAAGCGACGCTCGACGACGTCGCGCATCACGCCGGCGTCGGCGTCGGCACCGTCTATCGCCGCTTCCCCAGTAAGGAACACCTGGTCGAGGCCATGTTCGTCGACCAGTTCGAGACGATCCGCGAGTTCGCCGAAGAGGCGCTTCGCGCCGAAGACCCCTGGCAGGGCTTCACCGACTTCACCTGGCGCGCGGCCGAACTCCACGCCGGTGACCGCGGGTTACGAGAGGTCATGCTGTCGAACGTCTTCGGCCACGAGCGCGTCGCCGAGGCGAAAGCACGCATGGTGCCGTTGATCACACAGCTCGTCGAGCGCGCTCAGTCGGCGGGCGCCCTCCGCGCGGACTTCGTGCCGACGGACATACCGCTGCTGCACCAGATGATCGGCTCGGTCATCGAGTTCACGCACGGTATCCAGCCCGACCTGTGGCGCCGGTGCCTCGGACTGCTGCTGGACGGCCTCCGCGCCGAGCCCGGCCGCGCGACCCCGCTGCCGCATCCGCCGCTGAACTTCGAAGCACTGGACGAGGCGATGTGCTCCTTCCGGCTGCCCAAGCTCCGCTGATCGCGTTTAGCCCGCTAAAGGCGACACGCCCGCGCGCGTCGCGTTTAGCCCGCTAAAGGCGACGCGCGCTCAAGGGAGCTTTGGGAACACCGCCACGGCGACTTCCCGCGCGGCCGCGCAGGTGGCGTCCTCCGGGGCCCCGTCGACGCCGACCACCGAGAGCATCGCCTGCTCGACCCGGTCCGGGGTGCCCGGGATCGGCCGGTGCGTGGTCACCTGGCAGAACGCGCCCGACGTGGCGACCTGGACCTGCCGCCCGCCCAGCGCCTCCGTCGCGCCCGGCGTGGTGTCCGCGCCGACCGACAGCACGAGGCTGACCTTGCCGCGGATGCAGCTGTGCCCGGACAGCGCCGGGGCCGGCTTGGTCTCCGGACCGGCGGCGGCGTCGAGTTCGTGCTGGTCGAGGAGGGCGCACGGGGCGACGCGGCCCCAGGAACGCTGGTCGAGGTTCAGCCTCCCGACCTTGCGCGCGGTGATCGCGCCCGCCGCGGTCCCGACCGTCGCGTCGGCGATCCGGCAGCGGTCGTTCTGGTCGGCCGGGTCCGCGTTGTCGGAGGTGACGACGATGGACAGGCGGATGCCGTCGGCGAAGGTCAGCAGCCGCGTGCAGGCGGTGCTCGCGTTGAACGACGACTGCTGGACGCTGAGGCCTTGCGGCAGCGGTCCGCCGTATTCGTAGGGCTGATTGTTCGGATCCTGCCCGGCCGCGATCGGGCCGGTGGTGACGGTGTAGCGATTGGCGCCCTCGACGAATTCCAGGCGGCAGAACTCGAAAGAGGTCAGCGGCGGCTTGACCGCGTTTCCGGCGCCGATCACTTTCCGCTGGTCGACCAGGCTGCAGTAATCGAGCGACGAGTATTCCCCGAGCGCCTCCGAAGCGGTCAGGGCCTCGTCGCCCGCCGTGGTCGGCGACGGCGTCGAGGCCGGATCCGGCGTGGCACAGGCCGTGGCGAGGAACAGGCCACAGAGTACTGCGATGAGTCTCTTCGGGGGCACCGGAGCAGTATCGTCAAAAGATCGCGGAACACCACCCCCTACGGGCGAAGAACACAGGGACCGGCGCGTTTCCGCAGGTGAGTTCTTTACCGTGATTTCACGCCCCTAGGGGTGCGTTTCGTTCCGCGGTGGGATGCGGTCGCGGCGCGGTGCGACGAAACTGGGTTGTACACACCGAACCGACCGAGAGGGAAGAACCCGTGACCAACCCCGTAGCCGCCCGCCTGACCCGACCGCGCCAGGGCCGCATGATCGGCGGCGTCTGCGCCGGGATCGCCAAACGCTTCGGCACCACGCCGGGCAAGGTCCGCCTCCTCGCCGTCCTGTCCTGCCTGCTGCCCGGCCCGCAGTTCATCGTCTACCTGGTGCTGTGGCTCGCCCTGCCCGAGAGCGAATACTGAGCCGGCCTCAGCCGTTGGGGTCGAATGGGATGCCCGACGGCTTGGCCTTGCTCAGATTGCCTTCGAAGGAGCCGTTCTTGATCGCCAGGCTCGCGCTGCCGAAATCGGCGCGGACGAGCGTGTCCCGGATACCGGGCGGGAACCCGTCCCAGCTGACGAGGTCCGGGTACTGCCAGGCGTTGTAGTGGTTCTCCGGCGGCTCGGTCGCGCTCGCGATGCGGAAGCAGTGGGTGCTCACGCCGTCCTTGTGATAGACGATCTTGGGGTGGGTCCCCTCCCAGGAGACCTTGGAGCGGTCGTAAGTGGAGTAGTTCCCGTGCGCGGACGTCGAAACGTAGCGGGCCTGACCCTCGCTGACCCAGACGACGACGTGCTCGATGTCGTGCCGGTGCCCGCAGCAGTCGATGCCCGGGACGGCCTGGTCCTTTTCGAAGTACAGGTCGTACAGGTAAGCGCACCAGCCGTTGTTGCACTTCGACCGCGAGTAGGAGTTGGTGTTGTCGAGGTCCGACCGGTCGCGGCACTGACCGTTGAGGGCCCCGGAGTTCTTGAGGCCGGTGGCCACCGCGCCGGTCGGCGAGATCGCGGGCGTCGGATAGCAACCGTCGGTGTCGTAGTCGAAGGCGGGCTGCCAGGTCCTGTCGGCCTCGGCCGCGTTCGACGGCAGGGCCTGTGGGGGTTCGGCCCAGGCGACGGCCGGGACGAGGGCGGTGAGGAGGACTGCTCCGATGAGACCCTGCAGGAGACGGCGTGGCAGCTTCTTCGTCAAGGCGGGCGCCCCTTCGCTCGGTTGCGGCTCGGGGCTGAGGATCCACGATCGGCCGGTGATCGTAAACCGCCGAAAGTTCTCGTGAGTGGTAATGACGGTTCTAACCGCCACTACCACTCACGAGAGGTGAGTTACTCGGTGTAGGTCAGGTTCTTGCCGCTTGCCCCGTCGAACAGCTTGATCTTGTCCGCGTCGAACCACAGCTCGACGTCTCTGTTCTCCGCCGCCGACGAGGCCGCCGAAAGGCGGGCCACGATCTGCGACTCGGAGCCGGGGACGTCCGAGGAACCGCTGTCGGCGGCGAGATCCGCGAGGTCGGACGACGACGCGACCTCCCCCTCGACCGAGAAGTGCGCGAACTTCTCCGAACCCATCGACTCGAGGACGTCGACGTGGGCGGTGAACTTCGCCCCGCCCTCGCGAGCGGAGGCTTCGATCAGCGCCGCGTCCTCGAAATGCTCCGGCCGGATGCCGACGATGACCTCACGCGGCGCGTCGGCGGCCTCGGCCAGCCGCCGCACCCGGTCGGTGAGCGGGATGTCGCCCAGCGCGCTGCGCGCCGTGCCGTTCTCCAGCGTCGCCGGCACGAAGTTCATCGACGGGCTGCCGATGAACCCGGCCACGAACAGGTTCGCCGGGTTGTCGTAGAGGAACTGCGGCGACCCGATCTGCTGCACATAGCCCCCGCGCAGCACGACGACCCGGTCGCCGAGGGTCATCGCCTCGGTCTGGTCGTGCGTGACGTAGAGCGTCGTCGTGCCCAGTTGCTTCTGGATCTTCGACACCGAGGTGCGCATCTGGCCGCGGAGCTTGGCGTCCAGATTGGACAGTGGCTCGTCCATCAGGAACGCCTTGGGGTTACGGACGATCGCGCGTCCCATCGCGACGCGCTGCCGCTGCCCACCGGAGAGGTTCGCCGGTTTGCGATCCAGATGCCCGGTCAGGTCGAGGATCTGCGCGGCTTCTTCGACCTTCGCGCGCACGATCTTGTCGTCGACCTTGGCCAGCCGCAGCGGGAACGCCATGTTCTCCCGGACGCTCATATGCGGATAGAGGGCGTAGGACTGGAACACCATCGCGATGTCACGGTCTTTCGGCGCCTTTTCGTTGACCCGCTGCCCGTCGATGCGCAGTTCGCCGGAGGTGATGTCCTCCAGTCCGGCGACCATGTTGAGCGTGGTCGACTTCCCGCAGCCGGACGGGCCGACCAGGATGATGAACTCTCCATCGGCGATCGTGATGTCCACTTCGGACACCGCGAGGGCGCCGTCGGGGTATTTCTTGGACACCTTCTCGAGAACAATTTCAGCCATGGGTCAGCCCTTCACCGCACCGGACGTCAGCCCCGCCACGATGCGACGCTGGAAGAACAACACGAACAGGATGATCGGGACGGTGATCACCACGGCGGCCGCGGCGATCGTCCCGGTGGGGTCTTCGAACTGCGAGGACCCCGTGAAGAACGACAACGCCGCCGGGACCGTCCGCGAGGCCTCGGTCGAGGTCAGCGAGATCGCGAACAGGAAGTCGTTCCAGCAGAAGATGAACACCAGGATCGCGGTGGTGAACACCCCCGGCGCCGCCAGGGGCGCGATCACCTTCCGGAACGCCTGCGCCGGGGTCGCGCCGTCCATCTTCGCCGCTTTTTCCAGCTCCCACGGGATTTCCCGGAAGAACGCGGAAAGCGTGTAGATCGACAGCGGCAGCGCGAACGTGATGTACGGCAGGATCAGCCCTGGCCAGGTGTCGAACAACCCCAGCTCACGTTCGATGTTGAACAGCGGCGTCACCAGCGACACCTGCGGGAACATCGCGATCAGCAGCGACATCCCCACCAGCAGCTGCTTGCCGGGGAAGTCCAGCCGCGCGATCGCGTACGCCGCCATCGTGCCGAGGACGACCGCGATCACCGTCGCGATGATCGCGATCCCGATCGAGTTCACCAGTGCCCGGATGAACTCCGTGGTCGCGAAGATGTCCGCGTAGTTCTGCCACGTCCACTCCGCCGGGATGAAGTTCCCGTCGTCCAAGGTCTCCTTGGTCTTGAACGAAAGCGAGATCACCCAGAGCACCGGGAACAGCGCGAACACCAGCACGACGATGTCGAGGAGGCCCCATTTGACCTTGCGGCCGGGAGTGACCGCTCCACCGATGGCCATCAGCGTTTACCCCCGTTGTCACTACCAGGCGCGGCCGTGCCGAACACCTTGATGAAGATGAACGCGATGATCGCCACCGTGAGGAAGATCAGCACCGCCATCGTCGACCCGATCCCGAGGTTCAACCCCTTGACCAGGTTGTTGTAGGTCTGCATCGACACCGACGACGTGTCCTGCGCGCCGTTGGTGAGCACGAAGATGTTGTCGAAGATGCGGAACGCGTCCAGGGTGCGGAACAGCAACGCCACCAGGATCGCCGGCTTCATCACCGGCAGCATCACCTTGGTGAACCGCTGCCACGCCGTCGCGCCGTCCATCGCCGCGGCCTTCAGCAGATCGTCCGGCACCAGCGCCAGCCCCGCCATCAGCAGCAACGCCATGAACGGCGTCGTCTTCCACACCTCGGCCAGCACGATGGCCCCGAGTGACGGCCAGTACTCGGTCAACGGCGCGCTGTCGGGGAAGAACATATTGGCCAGGTAGCCGGTGTCGGGCTTCCAGGCGTAGTACCAGGAGAACGCCGCGGCCACGGTCACGATCCCGTACGGGATCAGGGCGACCGTCCGCACGAGGCCCCGGCCGACCAGCGTCCGGTGCATGATCAGGGCGAGGCCCATCCCGAGGACCAGCTCGATCGCGACCGAAACGATGGTCAAGCCCATCGTCGTGCCGAACGCGGTCCACCAGTATTCGTTGGACAGCACCGAGATGTAGTTCTCGAGGCCGACGAACTCCTGCTGCGCCGGGAACCGGAGGTCGTAGCGCTGCAGGGAAAGCCAGATCGAGTAGACGATCGGGTATCCGGTGACGGCGATCATCACGAACGCCGCCGGGGCGCACAGCCAGAGCCCGAGTCTGCGCTCGGCCTTCTTTCCTTCGCTGAGCACGGGTTTGGTCTTCTTGCCCGGTTCGGCCTTGGTCGCCGAACCGGCGGTTTCCTGCACGGTCACGGGATCACTCCCTTCGACTGGAGCGCGTCGGCGAGCTGCTCCCGCAGCTTCTCCGCCGTCTTCTGCGGATCGATTTCAGAAGGCGGGGAAAGCACCTTCGACAACACGGTCGAAGCGTTCTGGTACGCCGGGGTCAACGGGCGCACCGCGGCGTCCTTGAGCGCGTCCAGGATCGTCTCCCGCATCGGGTACTTCGTGTCCATGCTCGGGTTGTCGTCGCCGACGGCCGCGGTCGGGTCGAGCGGGGCCGTGTCGGTGTAGAGCGATTCGAGCGTCGGCGGGACACCGTCCTTGAGCGCGGAGAACTTCTGGTTCTTCTCGTTGCGCAGGCACAGCGCGACTTCGTAGGCCTCGGCCTTGTGCTTCGAGGCCGAGCTGACCGCCAGGTTGTAGCCACCGATCGTGGTCTTGGCCGGCTTGCCCGCTTCGAACTCCGGATAGGTGGTCCACTTGAAGTGCTGCAGCTCGTTCTTCTTTTCCTTGGCGTAGGCGGCGTAGACGAACGGCCAGTTCAGTTCGAAGGCGGCGTTTCCGCGCTGGAACGCCAGGCGGACCTCGTCCTCCTTCGAGTTGGTCAGCGACGCGTCGGTGACCCCGGCCGTGGTGACCTTCTTGAGCATCTCCAGCGCCTTGACCGCGCCCGCGTCCATCACGACCGATTTGCCGTCGTCGGAAAGGATCTTGCCGCCCGCCGACTCGACGAGGGTGTTGTAGATGACGACGAGGCCTTCGTACTGCGCGCCGGTGAACACGACGTTCCCCGGTTTGCCCTGTGCCTTGAGCGCCTGACCCTGCTGGATCATCTCGTCCCAGGTCTTCGGCGGTGTCGGCGTCAGCCTGTCGTCGTACCAGAGCAACTGGACGTTGGTGTTCTTGGTCGCCGCGTAGAGTTTTCCGTTCCACGTGGCGGTTTCGAGCGGCCCCGGCAGGACTCCGGCGGTCGCCTCGGCCTTCGCCGCCCCAGTCCATTCGTCGACCCAGCCCGCTTCGGCGAACTCGGAAACCCAGGTGACGTCCAGCCCCAGTACGTCGAGCGAATCATCCCCAGCCGCCAGGCGGCGGACCATCTGTTCCCGCTGGCCGTCGGCCGGACGCGGAAGCTTGTTGTAGACGACCTCGTAGCGCCCGCCCGAGGCCTTGGTGCAATCATCCACAACGGACTGGAAGTTGTCTTCTGGCGCGTAGTAGACGTTGATCTTGAGTCCGGCAGCCGACCCGCAACCGGCCAGCAGGCTCGCCGTCAGCGCTGTCGCGCCGAGTAGCGCGCCGGCGCGGCCCGGTGAGCGGCCCCTCCGGCTCGCGCTCATCCTCTTCCCCATGAGGCCTCCTCACCCGCGCACGCCCGGGGAACGGCGGCACTAGGACGCGCTGAAGACGCCGCGCGCCAGCACCCCGACGTGCTAGTGCTCGGGCGGACACGCTGGAGTACGCGGCCGCCCGACTGGTGTTGTGCAACCTATTCCGGGCGATCACCGCCCGCAACCAGTATCGGTAACGATTCAGCGGACAGCACGGCGAACAGGTGAACCAGTACCGCCGAATGTCCGGGACCCGGATCAGGCGCTGCGGCGGCCGCCCAAGGCGAGCTGGGCGAGGAGTTCGCGGCCCTGTTCGGCCGAACGCGGCTGGCAGAGCACGTCATAGCGGCCGGCGACCAGCTGGCTCGCGGAGGAGAAGTCGCGGCGGGACATGCTGTAACTGATGGCCGCGAAGACCGTCCACGCCAGGATGCCGAGCACCAGCCCGCCGATCAAGGGCTGCCAGGCGAACCCCTGGTTGTTGAACATGCCCAGCAACAGCCCGATGATCAGGCCGAACCACGCGCCCGACACCGCGCCGGTGCCGAGCACCCGGCCCCAGCTCAGCCTGCCGACGACCCGCTCGACGAGCATCAGGTCGACGCCGACGATCGTCACGTCGGAGACCCCGAACTCCTTCTCCGCGAGGAAACCGACGGCTTGCTGTGCTTCGCCGTACGTCGCGTAGGAACCGATCGGCCAGCCGGAAGGCGGTGTCGGCAGCCTCGGCAACCCACCCGCCGCCCGGCCGCTTCCGCCAAAAGGAGCACTCACGTAATCACCTCTCGCCCGTCCTGGTCCATCTTCTCAAGGACGGGCGAAAGGCGCGAACGTTCAGGAACGGGACTTGTACTCGCGGAGCAGGCCACGGCTGATGATCGTCTTCTGGATCTCGCTGGTGCCCTCGCCGATGAGCAGGAACGGCGCCTCGCGCATGAGGCGCTCGATCTCGTACTCCTTGGAGTAGCCGTAGCCGCCGTGGATGCGGAACGAGTCCTGGGTGACCTCGGCGCAGTACTCGCTCGCGATCAGCTTGGCCATACCCGCTTCGACGTCGTTGCGCTCACCGGAGTCCTTGAGGCGGGCGGCGTTGACCATCATCAGGTGGGCGGCCTCGACCTTGGTGGCCATCTCGGCGAGTTTGAACGCCACCGCCTGGTGCTCGGCGATCGCCTTGCCGAAGGTCTTGCGCTGCTGGGCGTACTCCACGGCCAGTTCGAACGCGCGGATCGCGATGCCGCAGGCCCGCGCGGCGACGTTGACCCGGCCGACCTCGACACCGTCCATCATGTACGCGAAGCCCTTGCCCGGAGCCTCACCGAGGACCTTGTCGGCACCGATCTTGTAGCCGTCGAACACGGCTTCGGTGGTGTCGACGCCCTTGTAGCCCATCTTGTCGATCTTGCCGGGGATGGTGAGGCCGGGAGCGACCTCGCCGAAGCCCTCGGGCTTCTCGACCAGGAACGTGGTCAGGTTCTGGTGGGCCTTCTCGGCGCCCTCGTCGGTCTTGACGAGCAGCGCGATCAGGTTGGAACTGCCGCCGTTGGTGAGCCACATCTTCGAGCCGTCGATGACATAGTGAGCACCGTCGTCGTTACGCCGGGCGCGGGTCTTGATCGCGGCGACGTCGGACCCGAGATCCGGCTCGGACATCGAGAACGAGCCGCGGACCTCACCGGTCGCCATCCTCGGCAGGAAGTGCTGCTTCTGCTCCGGCGTCCCGTGTTGCTTGATCATGTGCGCCACGATGAAGTGCGTGTTGATGACGCCGGAGACGCTCATCCAGCCGCGCGCGATCTCCTCGACCACGAGCGCGTAGGTCAGCAGCGATTCGCCGAGGCCGCCGTACTCCTCCGGGATGGTGAGCCCGAACAGGCCCATCTCCTTCATCCCCTCGACGATGTCGGTGGGATAGGTGTCGGAGTGCTCGAGTTCCTGCGCGCGCGGGATGACCTCCTTGTCCACGAACTGGCGGACCGTGGCCAGGATTTCGGACTGCACGTCGGTCAAGCCGGCGGTCTGGGCGAGGCGAGCCATCGCTGCTCCTAAATTCGCGCGCACCGGGCTCCCGGCGCTGGGTTACCGGTGAGTATGACGCCTGGCGGGGGACCTCGCTATGAGCGCAGTCACGCGTACGCCATCCGTGACCATGGCACTACAGTGACAAGCCGATCACAGTCCGAGGGGGACGAACATGACTCAGCAGCCCTTCACCGGGTTCCCGCCGCAACCGCAGTACGGCTTCCCCGACCAGCGGAGCCGCGATTCCGGGATGGCGACCGCCGCCCTGATCTTCTCCCTCTTCGGGCTGATCGGACTGGTGTCCGTGATCCCGGGGATCGTGATGGGCCACGTCGCCTTCGCGAAGGCCCGGCGCGGCGAAGCGGGCGGCAAGGGGATGGCGCTGGCCGCGTTCGTCATCGGCTACCTGATCATCATCCTGTACGCCATCGCGATCCCGGTCGCGTTGAACATCGCCGCGAAACACGGGGCTTTCCGCTAGCGATACGGTCCTGAACGACGAGGGGACCGCAGTGACGAATCCACACGACCCGTACGGGCAGCAGTACCAGCCGTCCGGGCAGTTCGAGCAGCCTTACGGTCTCCAGCCGTATCAGCCGCCGCAGCAGCAGTATTACGGCCACCAGGGCTATGTGCGGCCGCCGGACCAGGGCATGGCGGTGGCGTCACTGGTGTGCTCGCTGATCGGGCTGGTCATGTGCTTCCCGGCGATCCTGGGGATCATCTTCGGGCACATCGCGCTCTCGAAGGCCAAGCGCGGCGAAGCGGGCGGCCAGGGCATGGCGCAGGCGGGGATGGTCGTCGGCTACGTCGTCACCGCGCTGTGGCTGATCCCGGTGATCCTGTGGTTCGTGTTCGTGGTGCTGGCGGTCGGTGCCGCGAGCGTCTCGTGAGCCGTCCCCGGATACGGTGGTGTCCAGCACGACTTAGGGGGCCAACCGGATGAGCAGTTCCGACTCGCAGGACACGCCGTCGACCAACGACTCGACGTCGTCCTACACCGACTCGACCGCGTTCTCGGACCCTACGTCGGCTTCGGAAACGGTGGCGAGCCCGGCATCCGCGGAGCCGCAGCAGTTCCAGCCGCCCGCGCCCTTCTCGCCGCCGCCGCCGTTCGAACCGCCCGCGCCGTTCGGGACCAAGCCCGCCGAGGACACTCCCCCGGAGCCCTACGCGCAGGCCATCGACCCGCTGACGGCCGAGCCGGTCCCGCAGCCTGCCTTCGCGGTTCCGGACTCCTCGGCTCCGGTGTACGCGCCCGTGCCCCAGTACGCGCCCGCGCCGGTTTCCTACCCGTACAACCCGTACGCGACGACGCCGGCCCGCCCGCCGCAGGACAACGGGATGGCGATCGCGGGACTGGTGTGCTCGCTCGTCGGGATCTGCTCGTGCGTGACCGTGATCGTCGGGCTGATCCTGGGGCATATCGGGCTGGCGAAGGCGAATCGCGGCGAAGCGGGCGGGCGCGGCATGGCGCTCGCGGCGGTGATCATCGCCTACGTCGTCATCGCGCTGTACGCCGGTTTCTTCGGCACCCTGTTCATCCTGAGCGTCAACGGCGAACTGGACTAGCTCTCTGACCTGCGGGAAGAGAGCAAGGGACCTTTGCTATCGCCTCAGGAGCGAGGAGCGGCGTCGTCCGGTTCCCGAGGCGCCGGCGCGACCTGACCATTAGCCTCCGAAACAGCCGAAGCGGATGAAGCCGCCGAAGCGTCCGGAGGAGGCGTCTCCCGCTTCGGAGTGTTCGCGTCGAGGAAGCGCAGCAGCTCCACCGGGAACGGCAAGACCAGCGTCGAGTTCTTCTCCGCCGAGACCTGCACGACGGTCTCCAGCAGCCGCAGCTGCAGCGCCGCCGGGGTGTCGGCCATGGTCGCGGCCGCCTGCGAAAGCTTGTACGACGCCTGCAGTTCACCGTCGGCCGAGATGACCCGCGCCCGCCGTTCGCGTTCGGCTTCGGCCTGGCGCGACATCGAGCGTTTCATCGACTCCGGCAGCGCGACGTCCTTGATCTCGACCCGGTCGATGTGAATGCCCCAGTCCAGCGCCGGGCTGTCGATCATCAGCTCCAGGCCCTCGTTGAGCCGCTCACGGTTGGACAGCAGATCGTCGAGATCGCTCTTGCCGATGATGGACCGCAACGAGGTCTGCGCGACCTGGCCGACGGCCGAGCGGTAGTCCTGCACGTTCACCGCGGCCAGCACCGGATCGATCACCTTGAAGTACACGACCGCGTCCACCCGCACGGTGACGTTGTCGCGGGTGATGCCGTCCTGCGCCGGGATCGGCATCGTGACGATCTGCATGTTGACCTTCTGCAGTCTGTCCGCGAACGGCACCAGCATCGCGAGCCCCGGCTGCCGGATGTTCGGGCGCACCCGCCCGAACCGGTACACGAGACCGCGTTCGTACTGTTTCACCACGCGAAGGCTGGCCGCGAGCCAAGCACCGCCCGCGACGGCGACCGCACTGAGAATCTCCACCACCATGGCTGCTCCCGGGGTTGTTCTCGCTGTTCACGGTACGCCCGGCGAGTCACGGAGGAAACACGGTGGACACGGCTGCCAAGGTGAGTTCGTGACCGGTTTCAAGATCCCGCCCAAGTTCCTCGACCGCGCCGCCGAACTCGGCCCCGGAGCCGCCGAGTGGCTCGATTCGCTGCCCTTCCTCGCCGAGAAGTACACCCGCAAGTGGGATCTCGACTACGACGGCGAGGCCATGCACGGTTTCGTCGGGGTCGCGCAGCCAGTCCGCCGGGCCGACGGCGGCGCCGCGATCCTCAAGCTCGGCTGGCCGCACGAGGAATCCGACGACGAGCCGCTCGCACTGTCCACTTGGGCCGGTCAGGGTGCCGTGCTGATGTACGACAACGTGCCCGAGGACGGCGTGCTGCTCCTGGAGCGGCTCGACGCCACCCGCTCACTCGAAACCGAGCCGATCCAGGAGGCCGTCGAGACCGTCGGCGCGCTCGCGCGGCGGCTGGCCGTCCCGGCGCCCGAAGCACTGCAGCGGTCCCTTCGCGAGGAAGCCGAAGAGCTGGCAAGCGAACTCGCCGAGACCTGGAGCGAACTCGGCGAGCCGTTCGACCGGAAGTACATCGACGCGGCGGTGGAAATCTGCGTGAACCTCGGGCCGGACGCCGGTGAGCTGATGGTGAACGAGGACCTGCACTTCGAGAACGTCCTGGCGGGCGAACGCGAGCCGTGGCTGGTGATCGACCCGAAGCCGCTCTCGGGCGACCTCGAGTTCGGCGCGATCTCGATCCTCTGGAACCGGGCAGGCGAGTCCACAATGGACGACAAGATCCGCTGGTTCACCGCGGCGGCGGAGGTGGACGCAGAACGCACGCGCGCGTGGACGCTCGTCCGCGCGGTGCAGAACTGGACCTGGCTTTACGAAGACCTCGCCGAGGGCACCCCGCGCGAGATCCTCGCCGAGGATCCGGCCTACGCCACCGTCCCGGAGATCGCCGCTTGGGCATTGCGGTGATCACACGAATCGTCTGGGGCCCCAGGAGCCGATAACCTTCGGGCATGGCACCCGTGAACAGGGTATTCGCAGCTCAGTTGGCCGGTTTGCCGGTTTTCGGACCCGATGGTGAATCGATCGGCAAGGTGCGGGATCTGGTGGCGGGCCTCCGGCTCGACCAGCAGCCGCCGCGGATCCTGGGCATCGTGGTCGAGCTCACGACGCGGCGCCGCGTGTTCGTGCCGATGTTGCGCGTGACCTCGATCGAGCCCACCGCCATCACGCTCGCCACCGGGTCGGTCAACATGCGCCGGTTCCATCAGCGGCCCAACGAGGTCCTGGTGGTCGGGCAGTTGTTCGACGCCTATGCCACCCTCGCCGGCTCGGAAACCCGGGTCACCGTCGTCGACGCCGCCATGGAGCCGACGCGGACCCGGGACTGGGTCCTCGCGAAACTCGCGATCCGCGAGCGGTCGAGCAGACTCGGCCTCGGCAGGCGGCGGGCGCCGATGCAGGTGCTGCCGTGGTCGGAGGTGTCCGGGCTGGGGCTCACCGACCTGACCGGGCAGACCCAGGGCGCGGCGCAGCTGCTGATGCTGTTCGACACCATGCGCCCGGCGGACGTCGCCGCCACCGTCCGGGACCTGCCGTTGAAACGACGGCACGAGGTCGCCGACGCGATGGACGACGAGCACCTCGCCGACGTCATCGAGGAGCTTCCCGAGGACGACCAGAAGGAACTGCTGGGCTACCTCGCCGAGGAACGGGCCGCCGACATCCTCGAGGCGATGAGCCCCGACGACGCCGCCGACCTGCTGGCCGAACTGGCGCCCGCCGACCAGAGCCGGTTCCTGGAGCTGATGGAACCCCAGGAGTCGGCGCCGGTGAAACGGCTGCTGGAGTACTCCTCCGACACCGCGGGCGGGTTGATGACGCCCGAACCGGTGGTGCTGACGCCGGACGCCACGGTCGCGGAGGCGCTCGCGCATATCCGCAACGCCGACCTGCCGGTGGCGCTGGCGAGCATGGTGTTCGTCTGCCGTCCGCCGACGGAGACGCCGACAGGGCGCTTCGTCGGCGTCGTCCATTTCCAGCGGCTGCTGCGCGAACCGCCCGCGGAGATGGTGGCAAGCACGGTGGACACCCAGCTGCCCGCACTGCGGCCGAACGCCACCTTGTCCGAGGTCACCCGCTACTTCGCCGCGTACAACCTCACCTGCGGCCCGGTGGTGGACGCCGAAGACCACCTGCTCGGTGCGGTCACCGTCGACGACGTGCTCGACCACCTGCTCCCGGAGGACTGGCGCGAGACCGGCCTGCACGACAGCACCGGCGAGACCACCGAAGAGACCACTGCGGAGACCGAGGAGGCCGAACGTGCCTGAACTGACGTCCGGGCGGCGGCTGGACCAGCCCCGCGGCCAAGGCCGGTTCAGGGTCAACATCGACCCGGACACGTTCGGCAGGCTCACCGAACGGGTCGCGCGGTTCCTCGGCACCGGCAAGTACCTGTTCTGGCAGACGCTGATCGTCATCATCTGGATCGTGCTGAACCTGGTGGCGGTCTCGCTGCAGTGGGACCCGTACCCGTTCATCCTGCTGAACCTGGCGTTCTCGACGCAGGCCGCCTACGCCGCGCCACTCATCCTGCTGGCACAGAACCGCCAGGACGACCGCGACCGTGTCTCCCTGGAGGAAGACCGGAACCGGGCCGAGCAGACCAAGGCGGACACCGAATACCTCGCGCGGGAGCTGGCTTCGCTGCGGATCGCGCTCGGCGAGGTCGCCACCCGCGACTTCCTGCGAGGCGAACTCGACCGCCTCCGGGAGGATCTTGATGCCAAGCCGCGCAAGGCCAAACCCGACCGTGCCCCTACCGGTACGTAACATGGACGTGTGACCAGTACGCAGCAACTCCCCAGCGTCGACGATGTCCGCACCGCGCTGAAGGCCGTGTACGACCCGGAGATCAAGAAACCGATCACCGACCTCGGCATGGTCAAGGGCGTGGAGGTGGGCTCGGACGGTGTGGTCACCGTCGGGATCTACCTGACGGTCGCCGGCTGCCCGTTGAAGGCGACGCTGACCAAGGACACGACCGACGCCGTCGCGAAGCTCCCCGGCGTCAACGACGTCCGGGTCGAGCTCGACGTGATGAACGACGAGCAACGCACGGAACTGCGAAAATCGCTGCGCGGTGACGCCGCGGAACCGGTGATCCCGTTCGCGCAGCCGGGTTCGCTGACGCGGGTCTACTGCGTCGCGTCCGGCAAGGGCGGTGTCGGCAAGTCCTCGGTGACGGTGAATCTCGCGGCGGCGATGGCCGAGCGCGGGCTCTCCGTCGGCGTGGTCGACGCGGACATCTACGGCCACTCCGTGCCGCGGATGCTGGGCGCGCGGGAGAAGCCGACCAAGGTCGACACCATGATCATGCCGCCGCAGGCGCACGGTGTGAAGGTCATCTCGATCGGCATGTTCACCCCGGGCAACGAGCCCGTCGTGTGGCGCGGGCCGATGCTGCACCGCGCGCTGCAGCAGTTCCTCGCCGACGTGTTCTGGGGCGACCTCGACATCCTGCTGCTGGACCTGCCGCCGGGCACCGGCGACATCGCGATCTCGGTGGCGCAGCTGATCCCGAACGCGGAGATCCTGGTCGTCACCACCCCGCAGCAGGCGGCCGCCGAAGTGGCCGAACGCGCGGGCGCGATCGCGCTGCAGACGCGGCAGCGGATCGCGGGCGTCATCGAGAACATGTCGTGGCTCGAAACGCCCGACGGCGGGCGGATGGAGATCTTCGGCTCCGGTGGCGGGCAGTCCGTCGCCGACTCGCTGTCGAAGTCGGTCGGCTCGCCCGTGCCGCTGCTCGGTCAGGTGCCGATGGATCCGCGCGTGGTCTCCCACGGTGACGCGGGGACGCCGATCGTGCTGGCGGAGCCGGACGCGCCGGCGGCGCTCGTGCTCAAGGAGGCGGCGAAGAAGCTGACCGTCCGGGCGCGCGGGCTGGCCGGGATGATGCTGAACGTCACTCCCGCGGGCCGCTGACCTCCGCGGCTCCCCCCGCCGATGTCATGAACGGGACTTTCATTGCAAATTTTGCAATGAAAGTCCCGTTCATAACACGCGCGAAGGAGGCGACGACCGCATCCAGAGGACTGAACGCGGTCAGAGTCAGGGCGCGTCGGGGTCCACCGGCGGCCGTTCGCCGGGCTTCAGGGGCTCGGGCTGGGCGGCCGTCGCCGGGTAGCCGTTGGGCTTCGAAGCCCCGTTGGTCCCGTTCGAACCGTTGGTGCCGTTGACATCTTTGAGCCCCAGCGGATCCGGGTCACCGTCGAACAGGTGCTGGGTGACGACCCGCTTCGGGTCGAAGTTCCGCAGCCCGCGCAGATCCTCCAGCGGCTTGCGCAACTGATCGAACTCCGGGCCCATTTCCTCGCGCAGCTGCGTCTTGGCCCCGGTCGCGAAATCGCGGACCTTGCGGACGCTCTTCGCCAGCCACGCCGCGGCTTCGGGCAGCCGTTCCGGACCGAGGATGAAAAGACCCGCGACGACGATGATGAGGATCTCGCCCCAGCCGACACTCTCGAACACCTGTGTGAACCTCCGCCTCGGCGTCTTCCCCGTTCAGGGTACCCGGCCGAACTCGCTAGTCCGAGGCCAGTTTGACGTCCACGACAAGGGAAGACCCATCGCGGACAAGCCGGACAGGGACCACTTCGCCGACATCGCGCGCGCGGACCGCGACGAGCAGTTCCGCCGAGTCGCGCACGAGGCGCCCGCCGACCTCGGTGATCACGTCGCCTTCCTTGATCCCGGCCGCCGCGGCGGGGCCGCCGGGGGCCACATTGCGGACCTGGGCGCCCATGGTGCTGGAGCCCGCGACGGTCGACGAAGCGTTGATGCCGATGTCGGGGTGGACGACTTTTCCGTCCCGGATCAGTGTTTTCGCGATCTTCACCGCGTAGTCACTCGGGATGGCGAAGCCGATACCGATGCTGCCGCCCTCGGCGCTGGACGAGCGGATCGCCGAGTTGATCCCGACCAGCGCGCCGGTCGCGTCGACGAGCGCGCCGCCCGAGTTGCCGTGGTTGATCGCGGCGTCGGTCTGGATGGCCTCGTAGATCACCGGCGCGCTGCCGCCGTCGCCGCCCGCGGTCACCGGGCGGTTGAGCGCGCTCACGATGCCGGCGGTGACCGAGTTCTGCAGCGCCAGCGGCGAACCGACGGCGATCACCGAATCGCCGACGGCCAGATCGGCCGACTTCCCGACCTGCAGCGCCGTCAGGTTCTCGACGTTGACCTTGACCACGGCCAGGTCGGTCTTCGGGTCGGCACCGACGACCTTCGCCTCGACACGCCTGCCGTCGAAGAACACGGCGGTGATCTTGGTGGCCGAGTCGGCCGTCGCCGCCGAGATGACGTGTTCGTTCGTGAGCACGTAGCCCTGGGTGTCGATGACGACGCCGGAGCCCTGCTGACCGGCGTCGGCGCCGGGTTTGAACACTTCGAGCGAGACCACGGCGGGCGCCACCCGGTGCGCGATGTCCGCGATCGAGCCCGCCGGACGCTCCTTGGCGGCATCGGCCTCGGAGATGCTGGCCTCACCGGTCAGTTCGGTGCCCGTGTCGGCGAACCACCAGCCGATCAGCCCGCCCGCGGCGCCGATGAGCAGCGCCACCGCGGCGAGAATCGCCAGCGCCTTCGTCTGCACTCGCCGTCCGAAGAGGACCTCCGGCAGGCTCAGCAGCGCGCCTTGCGGCCGCTTCGCGTCCGTCGCCTCTTCCGTTTCCTGCTGGACGGCGGGCCCGGCGAGGACCGCGCCGGAGCCGGGGTCGCGCCACGGATCCGACGTCGTGGTCCAGAGCGGGCCTTCCGCGTCGTTCGCGGACGGCTCGGAGCCGTTGGTCCCGTACGGCCGCTCCAGCACGACACCTTCGGCGCCTGGCGGGCGGCGGAAGGCCTCGGCGAGCGATTCCGGGGTCGGCGGGGCCAGGTTCAGTCCCGGCGCGGTCTGCCCGTTCGTGCCGGTCTGGTACAGCTTGTCGAAGGCGCCATCGACACCACGCGGCCTGCCGAACGTGGCCGCCTGCGCCGGATCGACGGCGGGCCTGGCCAGCGGTCGCGGCGCCAGCCGATCCCCCGCCGGGTCACCAGGCTGCTGCGGATTCGCGTTCGGCTGCTCGGTCATCATTCCCCGGGGCTGAGATCTGGTTGGCCGGACGCGAGAGTACGCCAAGCCTCACCCTTGATTCTGCCGTGACCACGGTGAAGTGCGCGTTGATTCCCCGGATCGGCCAAGAAGTGTGACACTTGAGGGAACCATGTCCCACCTCTGGCATTCTAACGGGCATGTCGGAGAATCCGGGGGCTCCTTTTCCGCCCCAGCACGTCCCTCAACAGCACCAGCAATGGCCGCAGCAGCAGTGGCCACAACAGCAGGGCTGGCCGCAGCAGCCGCCCAAGAAGAAGGGCTTGTCCACCAAGGTGAAGGTGCTGCTGCTCGTCGCCGCACTGGTCGTGGTCGGCGGCGGAATCGGCCTGATCTTGGTGATGAAGGCGGCCGCCGGGCCGGAGAAACAGGCCACCAAACTGGAGGCAGGCGACTGTGTCCAGCTGACCGGCGCCGGGAAAGAGGCCGATGCGGTGAAGGCCGCCTGCGACAACCCGCAGACGCCGTACGTCGTGAGCGTGAAGGGCTCGGTCGAAGGCGACTGCCCGAAGGGCTTCTACACCTACTCGGTACCGACGCCGCTGCGCGGTGAAGGCGTCGGCCTCTGTCTGGGAATCAACGCCCAGGTCGGCCTGTGTTTCGACGACATCGAGACCAAGACCCCGCCGCCGCTGGCGAACTGCTCGGGAGCGCGGCTGAAGATCAGCGAGGTGTTCGACCAGGCGAGCTACGTGACCAGCCCGTGCAAAGAGGGCACAGCAGAGGTGATCTCGTACACGGCATACGGCGCGACACAGAAGTTCAAGAGCGCGACGATCTGCTTCGTCAAACCCTGACGAAGCGGATCAGCGAGCCGACACGGGCACCGGGGCGCTCGACGGGCTCGTGCTCGGCGCGGGGCTGCGCGGCGGTTCCGGCTGGACGCCGCCGCCCAGCTGCGCGGGCAGCAGTCCGGCGTTGACGCCCTGCGGGGGCACGAGAGCGGGACTCGGCTGGTCTTCGACGCCGTCACCCGAGGTCGCGACGAGGGCCAAGGCGCTCAGCACCAGCCCCGAAACGACGACTCCGGCGCCCTGCGCGTATTTGCGCCGGGCGAGGCCGAACCGCCCGCCGCCGAGGACGTTCGGCGACTGGCCCAGTGGCGCCGTTGATCCCAACGGCGCTGTGCCTCCCAAAACCCCTTTGCCGCCCAGCACTCCGGTGTCGCGAAGGCCGGCGACCCTGTCGGGCCGCTGGATGGCCACCAGCTGACCGTCGGCGGTCATCGCCAGGTTGTCCGGCGCGCTGGGAAGTTCGGTGTTCTGCGGGATGGAGCACAGGCTGGCCAGGAAACCCGCCGACATGGACGGGGCTCCTGCCTGCTTCACGGCGTTGACGGCCTGGCGCTGCGCCGCGACCTCGGCCGCGCACGACTGGCAGCGGGCGATATGCGCCGACGCCCTGTCCTGGGCGCCGAGGGACAGCTCGCCGTCGACGAAGGCGACGATGGCGTCCGGAAGCAGATGCGACTCGGGGAGTCCCCAACCTCGCGGTGCGGTCATACCCCCACCTTCGCAGACTCCTGCGCCGCGGCGCGACGACGCTCCAGGGAAGCGCGAAGCGCCTGGCGGCCGCGGTGGATCCGGCTGCGCACGGTGCCGAGCTTGACACCGAGGGTGGCGCCGATCTCCTCGTACGAGAGGCCTTCGACGTCACACAGCACGACCGCGGCGCGGAACTCGGGCGGCAACTCGTCGAGCGCGGCCTGCAGATCCGGGTCGAGATGGGTGTCCGAGTAGACCTGCTCCGGGCTCGGGTCGTCACCGACGATGCGGTCGGTGTCCTCGGGGAGGCCTTCCATCCGCACGCGCGAGCGGCGGCGGGCCATGTCGAGGAAGAGGTTCGTGGTGATGCGGTGCAGCCAGCCCTCGAAGGTGCCGGGCTTGTAGGACGCGAGAGAGCGGAAGACCCGGATGAAGGTCTCCTGCGTCAGATCCTCCGCGTCGTGGGCGTTACCGGTCAGGCGGTAGGCGAGCCGGTACACGCGGTCGGCGTGTTCCCGCACGACCTCGTCCCACGAGGGCGGGGTCCATGCGGCCTCGTCCACGGTCACCGGCGTGACCTGGCCCACGAGCTGGTCGTCCTGCATCGTTTCCTGCATCGGGGAAGTAGGCACCTCCATCAGCGTCTCTCCCAACTACTCCACCCAACGCGGGCGATGTGCACGGTGTTCCCGTTGTCGAGGACCAGTCTGTCCGGCCTGCTTATGTTTCTAGTGAGACTGGACTGAGAGGAGGCTGAGAAGTCGGTACCAGGGAGTCTTCGCTGTTTTGTCGATAAGCAGCGCTAACCTCCGCGTGTGAATTCCGGGACGCATGCGGGCTCGCCTGCCGAGACCGCCGACGCCGGCCTCATCGTCGACGGGTACCACCCCGACGACGAGGTACTGGCCACCGCGCGGGCGCGGTCGGCCGATCTGGGGTGCGGTCCGCTGAGCGCGGGCGCCGGCGCGACCTTGCGTTTCCTCGCCACGACACTGCGCGCGAAGGCCGTGGTCGAGGTCGGGACCGGGGCGGGCGTGAGCGGATTGTGCCTGCTCAGGGGCATGGTCGACGACGGGATCCTGACCTCGATCGACATCGAACCCGAGTACCACCGGGCGGCGAGGGCGGCGTTCCGCGAGGCGGGCTACCCGCCGGGGCGGACCCGGCTGATCATGGGCCGCGCGCTCGACGTCCTCCCCCGGCTCACCCCCGGCGGCTACGACCTGGTGTTCGTCGATTCGGCGCCGATCGAGTACCCGAGTTGCTACGAGAAGGCCGTCGCACTGCTGCGGCCGGGCGGGATACTGGCGTTCCACAACGTCTCGGGGGCGAGGGTGACCGATCCCTCACGCCGCGATCCGGACACGCTGGCGCTGCGCGAGGTCGCGCGGGCCTTCCGGGAGGACGAGCGGCTGGTCCCGGCCCTGCTGCCGGTGGGCGGCGGGCTGCTGGTCGCCGCGATCGCGTAGCAAGGGACCTTTGCTATCGCCGCTCCTCAGACCCGTTCCGTGAAGGCCTCCTTGAGGGACCCAGAGTCCCTCAAGGAGGCCTTCACGGACCTGGGGACCACCAAGACCACGGCGGCCACCGCGAGGGCCAGCCAGCAAGCGGTGAGGACGATCAGCCAAGTCCAGCCCGCTTTCCCGTACACGGTGGCCCCGACGGCGCCGCCGACGCTGCTGCCGAGGTAGTACGACAGCGTGTAGAGCCCGCCCACCTGGCCGCGGGCGTTCTCGGGCGCCTCCGCGGCCGCCCAGCCGTTGGCGACGGCGTGAGCCGCGAAGAAGGCGCCGGTCAGCACCACGAATCCGGCGATGACCAGCGGCAGCGCGTCCGACAGTGTCAGCGCCGCTCCGGCGATCGTGAGCAGCAGCGCCCCGGCGAGCGACCGGCGACGTCCGAAACGGCCGACGAGCCTGCCCGCGGTCGCCGACGAGACCGAGCCCATCGCGTAGGCGAGGAAGACCAGCGACGCGACGGCGGGCGAGAGGTCCAGCGGCTCCCCGGTCAGCCGGAATCCGGCCGCGTTGTACAGCGCGACGAACGAGCCCATCGCCAGCAACGCGACCGCGTACTGGACCAGCAGCACCGGCTTGCGGACAGCCGCCCCGAGCCCCGCCAGTACCGCCCGGCCTTGCTCGCGCAGTACCTCTGACCTGCGGCGATCGGCGAAAGCGATAGCAAAGTTCCCTTGCTCCCCCGGCGGCAGGGCCAGCACCGTGACCACCGTGCAGACCGCGCCGATCACCGCGACGACGATCAGCGCGCCGTGGTACCCGAAGGGCCCGGCGGTGAACCCCGCCGCCAGCCTGCCGACCATCCCGCCCACGGTGTTCCCGGCGATCATCGCGCCCACCGCCGCCGCGACCCCCGCTTTGCCGAGCCGTTCGGCGAGGTAGGCCGCGGCGACTCCGGGGAACCCCGCGATGGCGACCCCTTGCAGGGCGCGCAGCACGAGCAGCGCGGGATAACTGGGCGCCAGCGGCAGCAGGAAACCGAACACGACCGAGGCGACCACCGAGGCGATGATCACCGGACGCCGTCCCACGACCTCGGAGAGCACCGCGATCGGCAGTACGGCGATCGCGAGCGCGCCGGTCGCGACGCTCACTGCGAGCGAAGCGCCGCCGGGGTCGAGATGGTACTGCTCGGCCAGCTGCGGCAGCACCGGCTGGGGCGCGTACAGCAGGGCGAACGAGGAGATCCCGGCCGCGGCGACGGCGATCGTCACGCGGCGGGTGGTTCCGGTGGCAGGCACGACCTCGAAGCTAAGCCTGGCTAAACGATACGTCTAATACGCTCATCTGCCACAATCGATACCATGCTGAATGAAAGGATGACCGCCCAGCTAGCTCCGCAGCTCGCACTCCTCTCCGCACTGCGCCGCACGACGAACGTCACACGCGCGGCCGAACTTCTCGGCGTCCCGCAGCCCACGGTGAGCCGCCGGATCTCGGCGCTCGGCGACGCCCTCGGCGCCCCGCTGACGGTCCCCGACGGGCGCGGCATCCGGCTCACCCGCGCCGCCGAACTGCTGGCCGACGCCGCCGAGCGCGCCCTCGCCGCCGTCGACGCCGGGGTCCGGCAGGCCCGGGAAGAGGTCGACCCCGAATCCGGGCACATCGTCCTCGGTTTCCTGCATCTGCTCGGCCGGTCGCTGGTCCCCACCCTGCTCCGCGGCTACCGCGCGGACCATCCCCACGTGCGCTTTACGCTGGTCCAGGGCTCACGCCAGGACATGGTCGACAGGCTGACCAGCGGCGAACTCGACCTCGCCCTGCTCGCGCCCGCCCCCATCGACGACCCGCTCCTCGACACCGCCGTGCTCGCCGAGCAGGAGATCTTCCTCTCCGTGCCGACGTCGCACCGCCTCGCCGACCGGCCCAGCGCCGCCATCGAAGACCTCAAGGACGAGGAGTTCGTCCTTCTCGAAACCGGCTACGGCCTTCGCACCATCACCGACGATCTGTGCGCCGCGGCAGGCTTCGAACCGAAGATCGCCTTCGAGGGGCAGGAGTCCGACACCGTCCGCGGACTGGTCGCGGCCGGGCTCGGGGTCGCGCTGCTCCCCCGGTTCGAACCCGGCAGCCCGGCGGGCGTCGCCGAAGTCCCGCTGGTGCCACCGGTCGGGCGGACCATCGGGCTGGCGTGGCGCAAGGATGTCGCCCTGCCGCCCGCCGTGCTGCGGTTCCGGGAACGGGTGCGCGCTCAGCCCCGGTGACGATCGTCAGGGTCGGTCACTGCCGTTCGTCCACCCCGCCCACGCGATGTTTTCGCTAACTTCGGGTGAATGTACGACGACATCGTGGAGTTGGCGGGTGAGAGCCCGAGCTGGCTCCAGGCGGCGGGAATCGTGTTCACCGAAGCGGGACTGCTTGTCTTCGTGGCGCTCTTCGCCTGGATGTCGTGGAGGGCACGCACTTCGCCCGTCCGGCTCGCCGTGGCGCTGCTGCCGCCCGCCGCGACCGCGATCGCGTACCTGATCAGCGAAGGGGTGAAGAGCGTGATCCAGGAGGACCGGCCGTGCCGGAACCTCGTCACGCTCGTCCACTGCCCGCCGCTCGACGACTGGTCCTTCCCGAGCAACCACTCCACGATCGCCGCGGCGGCCGCCGTCGGGCTGGCACTCGCCTGGCGGCGACTCGCGCCGTGGGTGCTCCCGGGTGCGGCGTTGATGGGCTTCTCACGGGTCTTCGTCGGCGCGCACTACCCGCACGACGTTCTCGCCGGACTCGTCCTCGGCGCCGTGACGGCCTGGCTCGTGTACCGGTACCTGACCGGCCCCACGACCAGGTTCGCCCGCAGGCTCACCGCCCACGCCGGTGACGCGCCGACCCAGCCCATGCCCAAGGTGGACCTGCGGGGCGATAGCAAAGGTCCCTTGCTCCCGCCCCGCAGGTGAACCGCGGGTCAGGCGCAGGGTCATGCCCCGGAACCCGGCGCACCCCCGAGTGTGGAGGATTTGGGACGTTCAACGTCCCAAATCCTCCACACTCGAACCCCACAGGCGCCGGCGATGCCACATCCGGACCGCCAAGAACAGCGCTGACCAGCGGCTCCGCGACTTTGCCGGGACCCTGCGGGTCAGGCGTAGGAGGCGACCAGTTCGACCAACGTCCGCGCGGCGAATCCGGTGGCACCCGGCACGACGTCGGCGTAGGTCTTGTCGGCCCGCGCCGGACCGGCGATGTCGAGATGCGCCCACGGCACGTCGCCGACGAACTCCCGCAGGAACAGCGCCGCGACGATGCCGCCAGGGCCACCCGGCGCCTGCCGGACGTCGCCGAGCGAGCCCTGCACGGTCTCGGCAAGGTCTTCCAGTAGCGGCATCCGCCACCACGCCTCGCCGACCCGCTCGCCCGCCTTCGTGACCCGCTCCGCGAGCGCGTCGTCGGTGGCGAACACTCCGCCGGTGCGGACGCCGAGCGAGACCTTCATGGCACCGGTCAGCGTCGCCGCGTCGATCACGGCGTCCGGCTTGTGCTTCTTGATGCCGTAGACGAGCGCGTCGGCCAGGACCATGCGGCCCTCGGCGTCGGTGTTGCCCACCTCGGTCGTCTTGCCGCCGTAGTGCCGGACGATGTCGCCGGGCCGGTACGACGAGCCGGACACGTGGTTCTCGGCGGCGGGCACCAGCCCGGTCACCCTGACCGGCAGGCGCAGCGCGGCGATCGCGCGGACCGCGGCGATGATGGCCGCGCCGCCCGCCATGTCGGTGCGCATCAGGTGCATGCCGTCGGCCGGTTTGATCGAAAGACCGCCGGTGTCGAAGGTGATGCCCTTGCCGACCAGCAGCAGATGCGTCGCCGCCCCGCGCGGCCGGTACTCCAGCTCGATCAGCCGGGGCGGCGCGGCCGAACCCCCGCCGACGGCGAGGACGCCGCCGAAGCCCTGCGCCCCCAGCCACTTCTCGTCCCGGACCGTCACGGTCAGATCGGCGATGCCGCCCGCCGCACGGGCGGCGGTGTCGGCGAGCCAGGCGGGGGTCTTGATGTTCGACGGCGTGTTCGCCAGGTCGCGCGCGAACGCGGCGGCCGCGGCGAGTTCGCGGACCCGCTCCAGCGCCTTGTCGTACGCGGGCACGGCACGCTCGTGGCGGGTGAGCAACCGCACGGTCCGCAGGCCCGGCTTCGGTTCCTCGGCCGTCACCGTGAACCGGTAGCCGCCGAGAAGCAGCCCGAACGCCAGTTCCTCGACATGCTCGGCGCCGGCGTCTGCGGGCAGTTCGACGGCGAAGGTGCGGAACGCCTTCTTCCCCGCTTCGACGTCTTCGTCCAGCGCCGCCGTGACGGCGCGGACCAGCGCGGCACCGGCCTTGCGGTAGTGCCGCGGCTCGCCGTCGCCGACGCCCGCCAGCCAGCGGACGCCGCCGGTCGGCACGGTCTGCACGTCACCGGCCTTGCCGGTGGGCCGCACGCCGCCGATCTCGTCGAGTCCGGCGTCACCGTCCTCTTCGGACGGCGCCACGATCAGCGTGGCCAGCGGCGTACCGCGCCGGATGTCGTCCGAGACCTCGAGTTCGAGCAGCTTCCCCGGAACGGGGGGTAGCGGGTTACGCACAGTGAGCGACCTCCGGGCGCAGATGAGCCGCGACCCCGGCCTCCGAAGGGAGACCGGGGTGCGGATGGTTGTACGTAGGTGCGGTCCGGCTCAGCCGGTGACCTCCTGCAAGGCCGCGCCGAGATCCTTCGCTTCTTCCGCGGAGAGTTCGACGACGAGGCGCCCACCACCTTCGAGTGGTACGCGCATCACGAGGCCCCGCCCCTCCTTAGTCACTTCGAGGGGACCATCTCCGGTCCGGGGCTTCATGGCCGCCATAGCGTGCTCCCTCCGTCTCAACCGGCGCGCCCGGGTCGCGCTCGTCAAAGCCAGCCGGGTCTACTGTCCATTGTCCCTCATCAGCGGCCGAGCGCGAACGCGGACCGATCTTTTGCCGCCGTATCGGTGCTGGTATGCGGCTCGCGAGGCTGAAAGACTTCGCATCAGACCGCAGTTTCGCCGACTAGGAGATCCCGTGACCACATCCGACGTTCTGCTGACCGCCGACGCCGATGGCGTGCGCACCTTCACGCTGAACCGGCCGCAGGCGTACAACTCGCTGACCGTCGAACTCAAGGAACTGCTGCTTGCGGGGCTGACCGAGGCCGCGGCCGACGACAGCGTCCGCGCGGTCGTGCTGACCGGTTCGGGCAATGCCTTCTGCGCCGGGCAGGACTTGAAGGAGCACGTCGGGCTGCTGCAAGCGGGTGACCCGGCGCCGCTACACACGGTCAAGGAGCACTACAACCCGATCGTCAAGACGATCATCGGGATGCCGAAGCCGGTCATCGCCGCGGTGAACGGCCCGGCCGCCGGCGCGGGCGCCGCCTTCGCCTACGCGAGCGACCTCCGGATCGCGGCGACGTCGGCGAACTTCCTGATGGCGTTCGCGAACGTCGGCCTCGGCCCGGACTCCGGCGCGTCGTGGACGCTGCAGCGGCTGATCGGCCTCGGCCGCGCGGCCGAGCTGATGCTGCTGGCGCGCACGGTCGACTCCGCCGAGGCCCTGACGCTCGGCCTGGTCGGCGAGGTCGTCCCGGACGAGGAACTGGCGGCCCGCGCGCAGAAGGTCGCCGCGAAGCTCGCGGCCGGTCCGACGGTCGCGTACGCGAAGATCAAGAACGTCCTTTCGGTGGCCGCCGAGTCGTCCCTCGAAACCGCGCTTGCCGCTGAAGACGAAGCCCAGACCGCGCTCGGGGCGACCGCCGACCACACCGAGGCCGTCGAGGCCTTCGTGGGCAAGCGCAAGCCGAACTTCCAGGGCAAGTAGCCCCCTCGCGGCGTGCAATGAAAGGTCCTTTCCTTGCAAAATTTGCGAGTAAAGGACCTTTCATTGCACTACCGGGACAGGTACCGGGCAACAGCGGCTAGCGTCTTGGCGTGATCCCGACGCCGCCCCACCTCCAGGCGAAAGCCGCGGAACACGACCTCGGCGACTGCCTTCGTCGCTACCGCCGCAGACCGGGCGTCATCGGCACCTTCTTCGCCTTCGCGCCACTCGCGGGCGCTTTGGCCCTCGGCATCCGCGAAGGCGATATGACCGGAGCGCTGGCCGTCGTGCTGTTCGTGTGGTCACCGCTTTTCCTGTGGTGGTGTGTGTCGACGCGGAAACGTCTCGACGGCGGCCTCTACGTCTTCACCGGCGGTTTCGCGGAGGTCTACGGACGCAAGGTCCCGCACGCGATCAGGTGGGCCGAAGTCCGCTCAGTGCGTTACAAGAGCACCGAGTACTGGTTCAACTACATCGTCCCCCTCGGGTACGCCGCGAGATGCACCGTCGAACTGCGCGACGGTGGCGTGATCGAGTTCGACGGCACCTATCGAACGCTCCAACGGCTGGCCGAAGACCTGCACACCCGAGCGAGCTAGCCCTTCGCGCGGAAGCAGTCCTTCACGTGGTCGTCGACCATCCCGGTCGCCTGCATCAGCGCGTAGCACGTCGTCGGGCCGAGGAACACGAAGCCGCGCTTCTTGAGTTCCTTCGCCATCGCCTTCGACTCGTCGGTGATCGCCGGGACGTCCGCCATCGTGCGGGGCCGGACATGCGACTCGGGCGCGAACGACCACAGCAGGTCGTCCAGCGAACCGTCGAGTCGCTCGATCGCACGGGCGTTGTTGATCGCCGCCAGGATCTTCGCCCGGTTCCGCACGATCGACGCGTCTTCCATGAGCCGGGCGACGTCGTCGTCGGTGAAGGCCGCGACCTTCTTCGGCTTGAACCGCTTGAACGCCTTCCGGAACGCCTCCCGCTTCCGCAGGATCGTGATCCAGGAGAGCCCGGACTGGAACGACTCCAGGCACAGCCGCTCGTACAACTCCTCGTCGCCGTGCAGCACGACACCCCATTCGGTGTCGTGGTACTCCACGTAATCCGGGGCCGAATTGCCCCACGAACACCGCTTGACGCCGTCCGAACCCAGCAGACCCGCCTCAGCCAACCCGGTACCCCTCCGCGTACTTCACGAACCTTTGCAGGCACAGCCGCAGTCCCAGCTCGAACCCCGGTTTCGCGACCGGCCAGCCGAGCCTCCCGACGACGCCGAACGGCGGCCGCAGATGCTCCGCCCAGACGAACGTCGACGAATGCGGCCCCTTCTCGATCACCTGGAACACCCCGGTGCCCTGCACGAGTTTGCCGAGGTGCCGCACGACGCACCGCAGCGGCGGCTCCCAGCCGGTGATCTCCATGGTGTCGGTGAACCCGATCCCGGCGACGCCGGTGAAGGCCGACAGCTTCGAGCCGACGCTGCGCCCGTTGCCCTCGACGACCTTGACTTCGGTGCCGATCATCCACTCGCCCTGGCGTTCCCAGTCGGTCAGCGCGAGCCAAGCCGTCCCGGCCGGCACCGCGACGTCGACGGAGACGACGACATCGGTCACCTGGCGCCCTCGCGCTCGGCCTCCAGTTCGGCCACCCGCGACCGCAGCTCGTCGATCTCGACGCCGAGGCGCCGCATCACCCAGTCCACTTCGGACATCTTGTAGCCGCGCAGCACCAGCTGATAGCGGACGGCGTAGACGTCCTCGGCGGTGATGTCCTCGGCGGGCAGCCTGGTCGGCGAGCTGCCGGGCGGCAGCGGGGCCAGTTCCTCACCCCGGCCGAACACCACGGCGGCCAGCAGAAACACCACTGCGGCCACCAGCAGCATGACTACGAGGTAGATCAGGGCGGTCGTCACGTCACGATCGTGGCACACGAACGCCAGGATCGTCGCGCCAGCAACGCGAGTCGCACGCTGAGCACCACCCAGAGGATCATCAGGATCCCGCACGGCACGGACAGGAACAGCCTCGACGCGTCGATGATCCCGGTGGCGAACACCAGCATGGCCACCGAAAGCAGGTTCAGCCCGACGGCCTCCCCGATCAGCACGCCGGCGGTCCGGACCAGCCGGACCCCGTCCATCCGCCGCGAGAGCCAGCGCATGCAGACGAGCACGAAGACGCCGAGCACGGGCACGAGGAAGACCGAGCCGTGCGTGAAGTGGGCGACGTACTGGTACCAGGCCGGTGTCGGGGTATCGAGCTGCGACCAGTCGCCGAAAGTCCACTTGCGGGCGTAGTCCCAGGCGATCTGCATCAACGGCACGCCGATGATCAGTTTCCAGAGCGTGCGGGTGCCGCTGTGCATGCCCAGTTCGGCCTGGTAGTCCCGGGCGATCAGGTGCACCGGGCCGAAGTCGTCGACGGCGCGCCGCTGCGCGTCGTGCTCGCTCCAGCCGCCCTCGCGGTAGGCGTCGGCGGCATCGGTGAGCCCGTCCCTGGCCTCACGCAGCAGATCCCGCTTCGCCGACGCCGGGCCGTCCAGCCGCGCCCGCAGATCACCGAGGTAGGCCTCGATCACACTCATGCCGTAGTTCTCCCGAAACTCCGCGCGGTCAGGCCGCGATCGCCCTTGCCGGCCGCCGGTGGCGGCGCGCGGCGACCGTGAGCCGCAAGCTGAACAGGATCCACGCCGCGGACATCACCACGCACGGCACGCTGACGACCAGCCGGGCGGGCTCCAACACCCCGGTCGCGCCGCCGTACATCGTGACGGCGAGCAGGTTCGCCCCCACTGCCGCGGCCAGCGCCAGCGAAACCACCCGGGCGGTGGGCCCGCCGTCGCCGCGCCGGGAGAGCAGTCGTGCCGCGATCACCCCGGCGACCGCGACGACCGGGGCCAGTGCCGCCAAGGTGTCGGCCACGTCGATCACACGGTGGTACCAGGACGGCGGCGGGTCACCGAACCGCGACCAGTCACCGAAGCTCAGCGCCCTGGCGAAATCCCAGGCGAACATCAGCACCGGCACACCGACGATCAGCTCCCACAGCACGCGGATGTCGCGCCGGAGGCCCAGTTCCGCCTGGTAGGCGCGGGCGATCACGTCGACCGGGCCGAAGTCGGCGACGGCCCGGCGTTCGGCTTCCGGCTCCTCGACCCCGCCTGCGCGGTAGGCCTCGGCCGCGTCGTGCAGACCGTCCCTCGCCTCGGTCAGCAGATCGGCCTTCGCCGCCGCGGACCCGCTCAACCGGCTTTTCAGGTCGCCGAGGTAGACCTCGATGGCGCTCATGCCGCGAGCAGGGGTCGCGGTCGCCAGGACCGGAGGGCCAGCGGCAGCAGCCAGAAACTGAACGCCGCCCAGCCGACGGACAGCACGTTGCACGCCAGGCTCATGTTCATCCTGGACGGGTCCAGGACCGCGGTGCCGATCGCGAGCAGGAGCATGGCCACCAGGTTCGCGATGGCCGCGGCGCCGACGGTCCAGCGCGCCAAGTTCGCCAGGCGCGTGCCGTCGAGCCTGCGGCCCAGCCAGCGGGTGCCCAGCAGCGCGGCGACCCCGATGACGGGCGACACCACGACGAACACCCCGGAAAGATCGACGACGGCCAGGTACCACTCCGGGGTGGGCTTCCCCAGCCCTCCCCAGTCCCCGTAAGTCCAGATCCGCGCCAGTTCCCAGCTCAGCTGGAACAGCGGTACGCCGACGATGACCTTCCACAAGGTGCCGATGTCGCCGCGCAAGGCCAATTCGGCCTGATAGGCGCGGGCGATCAACTCGGCCGGGCCGAAGTCGGCGACGGCCCGGCGTTCGGCTTCCGGCTCGTCGATCCCGCCTTCGCGGTAGGCCTCGGCCGCGTCGTGCAGACCGTCCCGGGCTTCGGTGAGCAGATCGGCCTTGGCCCCCGCCGACCCGCTCAACCGTCTGTCCAGCTCCGAGACGTACGCCTCGATCGCGCTCATGCCGTGCTCCCCCCGAGGACACCACCTATGACAGTGGTGAACTCCTGCCACTCCGCCCGTTCCGCGGCGAGCGCCTTCTGCCCGGAGCGGGTCAGCTTGTACGTACGACGTTTGCGGCCGGACACGACGTCCCACTCGCTGGCGAGGAAGCCGGCGCGTTCCAACCGGCGAAGCGCCGGGTAGACGGTGCCCGTCGGCAGGTCGAGGGCGCCGTCGCTGCGGAGCTGGAGCGCCTCGATGATGGCGTATCCGTGCAGCTTCCGGCCGTCGAGGACGGCGAGAAGCAACGCGTCGAGGTGCCCGCGCAGGCTGTCGGCCTTCATAGATAGACAGTCTACACATCGCCGCCCACCAGGGTAGCCGGGTCTTTCCCGGATCCGGCTCAGGGAATGTCCCCCAGATCACCCTGATTTCATAGATTTGATGGCTACATGTAGGCAGCCTACGTATACAGTGCATCGGCATGGACGCACTCCCGATCGCGAGACTCCAGTTCGCGACGACGACCTCGTTCCACTTCCTGTTCGTGCTGCTCACACTGGGGCTCGTGACACTCGTCGCGGTGATGCAGACACGCTCCGCACTCGGCGGCAAGCCCGAGCTGATGCGGATGACGCGCTTCTGGGGCAGGCTTTACGTGATCAATTACGCGCTGGGAATCGTCACCGGAATCGTGATGGAATTCCAGTTCGGCCTGACCTGGACCGGTCTGTCCGCGGTCGCGGGCGACGTCTTCGGCGCACCGCTGGCCATCGAGACACTGGTGGCGTTCTTCGCCGAATCCACCTTCCTGGGGCTGTGGATCTTCGGCTGGGGACGGCTGAACAAATGGGTCCACCTGGCGCTGATCTGGCTGGTCACGCTCACCGCGTACGCCTCGGCCCTGTTCATCATGGTGGCCAACTCGTTCCTGCAGAACCCGGTCGGCACGCACGCCGAGAACGGGGTGCTGGAACTCGACGATTTCGGTGCGCTGTTCACCAACCCGGCGCTCGCGATGTCGCTGCCGCACGTGCTGAGCGCGGCGCTCATGACCGGCGGCTTCTTCGTGGTCGGCGTCAGCGCGTACCACTTCATCAAGCGCACCAAGGAGATCAAGTTCTTCCGGCGTTCGATGCGGATCGGCGTGCTGACTTCGCTGGTCGGCAGCACGATGGTGATCGGCTTCGGCTTCGCCCAGTTCGGCCCGCTCGGGCTCTACCATCCCGACAAGCTCAAGTCACCGGGAGCCATGGTCGGCGCCCCGCTGGGGTTCATGATCCAGATCGGCTTCATCGCCTTCCTCGCCTCGATCCTCGGCACGCTGCTGCTGTACCGGAACTGGATCACCAAGGTGCGGCCACTGCTGTACCTGATGGTGCTGGCCATCCCGCTGCCGTTCGTCGCGGCCATCTTCGGCTGGCTGGTGCGGGAGCTCGGCCGTCAGCCGTGGCTGATCCGCGGGCACCTGACCACGGCCGACGCGGTCGCGTCGATCCCCGCGGGGCAGATCCTGTTCTCCTTCATCGCTTTCACGCTGTTGTTCGCGGTACTCGCGATCGCCGACTGGGTGCTGATGTCGCGGGTCGCCAAACGCGGCCCGGAACCCGAAGAAGAAGCGGCGCCGGCAGGCGCCGAACTTCCCGTCCTGAGCGGAGTCTGACCCATGGTGTTCTTGTGGTGGTGTGTACTCGGTTTCCTGATCTCCGGCTATTTCGCGCTGGCGGGCTACGACTACGGCGTCGGCATGCTGCTCGGCAGGCTCAGCCGTGACGAGGGCGAGAGGCGCCGCGTGCTCGGCGCGTTCGGCCCGTTCTTCCTGGCCAACGAGGTGTGGCTGGTGGCCGCGGTCGGCGTCCTGTTCGGCGCTTTCCCGCATCTGGAAGGAAAAGTGTTCTCCGGGGCCTATCTCCCGGTCGTCACCCTGCTGCTCGGACTGGTCACCTTCACCGCGGCGGTGCAGTTGCGCAGCAGGCGGCCGGACGCCGGACGCGGCACCTGGACACTGGCGATCACCGTCGGCGCCTGGGTGACCGCGGTGTCCTGGGGGATCTTCCTCGGCAATCTCGTCCTCGGCCTCCCGCTCGACGCCGCCGGACTGCCGATCGGTGGTGTCCTCGCCGCCTTCGACCCGTACGCGCTGTTGTGGGGCGCCGGGTTCGTCGCGCTGTTCGCCTTGCAGGGCGCGGCTTTCCTCGCGGTCCGGGCGCCCGCCGACTTCACCGCCAGGGCGAACCGGATCGCCAAGGCGCTGCTCGCGCCCGCACTGGCGTTCCTGGTCGTGGCCGTCGGCTGGGGCGCCTTCGAGACCACCGCGTCGTGGACCGTGCTGCCCGCGATCGCGCTGGCGTTCGGCGCGCTGGGGAGCGCGTCCGCGGCACTGCGCGCCGGACGGCACAAGACCGCGCTGATCGCCACGATGGTCTTGTCGGCGTCCCCAGTGCTGGCGGTCGGGACGATGCGCCTTCCGGACGCACTGGTGTCCTCTGTGGACGACGGATTCTCGTTGAGTCTGACCGAAGCGGCCACGAGCACCGAGATGCTCGGCCTGCTCACCCTCGTCCTGCCGCCCGCGCTGGTGGTGATCGCCGCCGTGCAATGGGTGACGTGGCGGCGGAACGCCGACCGGGTCGATCAGCGCTCGCTACTGCACTTCTAGGAGCCGGTGATGCCACCCCTTCCCGGACTGCGGCGCCATTTCGGCGTACTGGCCGTCCTCGGCACGCTGACCGCCGTGGCGATCGTCGTCCAGGCGGACGGCCTCGCGACGCTGCTCACCGGCGGCGGCGTGAGCTGGACACTCGCGGCCGCCATCGCGGTCCGGGTGCTGCTCGCCGCCGTCCAGGGCACACTCGGCGGCCGGTTCGCGGCGTCGGTCAAGGCGGGCCTCCGCAAGCGGCTGCTCGGCGCGGAAGCGGAGAATCCCGGCAAGGTCGCGACGCTGGTGACCAAAGGGATCGACGCCGGTGACGCGTACCTGACCGGCTATCTGCCGACGCTGGTGCTGTCGGCGATCGTGCCGGTCGCGGTGCTCGTCCGGCTGTTCGCCGCGGATCTGACGTCGGCGCTGATCATCACGGCGACACTGCCGCTGATCCCGGTGTTCGCGATCCTGGTCGGGCAGCACACGAAAGCGAAGACGGCCAAGCAGTGGCGGCTGCTTTCCCGGCTGGGCGGGTATTTCCTCGACGTCGTGCGCGGGCTGGGCACACTGAAGGTGTTCGGGCGGGCCGACGCGCAGGCGAAGACGGTGCGGGCGATGGCCGACGCGCATACGGACGCCACGATGCGCACCCTGCGGGTCGCGTTCCTGTCCGCGCTGGTGCTGGAACTGGTGGCGACACTGTCGGTGGCGCTCGTCGCCGTGCCGATCGGGTTCCGCCTGCTGGAAGGCGGGATGGTGGTGCACACCGCCGTGCTGGTGCTGCTGCTCGCCCCCGAGGCGTACCTGCCGCTGCGCGCGGCCGGGGCGAAGTTCCACGCCAGCGCGGAGGGGCTCGCGACACTGCGGGAGGCGCTGGCGGTCCGGCCGGCGGACATCGTCCGGGGTTCACAGGTGGCGCGTTCCGGTGCGCCCGAGATCGTGCTGGAGAAGGTCAGCGTCGCGTACGGCGACCAAGTCGTACTGTCCGAAGTGGACATGGCGATCGGGGCGGGAGAGCACGTCGCCCTCGTCGGCCCCAGCGGTTCCGGGAAGAGCACGCTGCTGGCGGTCCTGCTGGGCTTCGTCACGCCGACGTCCGGCCGGGTCCTCGTCGACGGCGTCGACCTGCGCGAACTGGATCCGGGGCCGCGGCGGGCCGCGACGGCGTGGGTGCCGCAGCGACCGACGTTGTTCACCGGGACCGTCGAGGAGAACATCGCCATGGGCCAGGTGCCGGACGTCCAGGCGGCGGCCCGCGCGGCGGCGTTCGACGAGGTCGCGCGGGGCCTTCCCGACGGCTACCGGACGCGGATCGGGGAGCTGGGCGCGCCGCTTTCGGCGGGGCAACGGCAGCGGCTCGGCCTCGCGCGGGCGCTGGCCCGCACCGAAGCGGGACTGGTGCTGCTCGACGAGCCGACGGCGCGGCTCGACGCGGGGACGGAGGCCGCCGTGCTCCGCGCGACCCGCGAACTGCTCATCGGCCGGACCGCGGTACTCGTGGCCCATCGGCCGGCGATGGCCGCGCTCGCCGGCCGGGTACTTGAAGTGCGTGACGGGTCCATAAAGGAACGGGAACTGGTGTGAACGTCTGGGGAGTGTCCACAAAGGATTTCGTCCGGCTGGTGCGGGCCGGGCTGATCGCCTCCGGCGCCGAACTGGCCGGGCTCGCGCTGATGGCCACCGCCGCGTGGCTGCTGCTGAAGGCGGCCGAGCAGCCGCCGCTGGCGTCGCTGACCGTGGCGATCGTCGCCGTCCGGACGCTGGCGTTGCTGCGCGGCGGCCTGCGGTACACCGAGCGGCTCGCCGGGCACGAAGTCGTCCTGCGCTACCTCGGCGCGTTGCGGACTCGCGTGTACACCTCCTTGCTGCCGCACCGGGTCTCCCGGCATTCCGGCGGCGATCTGGTGACCCGGCTGGTGTCCGATGTGGACGCCGTACAGGACGCGATCCTGCGCTGCCTCCTGCCCGCCGGGGTCGCCGCGTTCGTCGGGCTCGCCTCGGTCACGGTCGCGCTGATCGCCAGTCCGGCGGCCGGGCTCACCTTGGCGCTCGGCCTCGCCGTCGCGGGGATCGGGTTACCGTGGCTGTGCGTGCGGATCACCCGCACGGCGGCGGAAGCGAGCGCTCCGGCGAGGGCCGACCTCGCCGAGCGGACGGTCGCCTTGATCACCGGACGGCGGGAGCTGATCGCCTACGGCGTCCACGAGTCCACTGTGGACGAAGCGCACACCGCCGTCGACGCGCTCGCCGCGCGGGACCGGGCGACGGCGAACCGGACCAGCCTGCTGACCGCGGCCGGGATGCTGGTCCAGCTGCTCACCTGTGTCACGATCGCGCTGGTCGCCGGGGTTTCACCGCCGCTGACGGCGGCACTGGCGCTCGGCGCGCTGACCGTGTTCGAGCTGGTCCTCCCGCTGACCGCGGCGGCCCAGCGCTGGGCCGAGGTCCGGGCTTCGGCCGAGCGGGTGCGCGCGCTGCTGACCGAACCCGCTCCCCCGCGCGGCACCCTCGTGCCCGAGCCCGGGCATCTGCGGCTCGAAGGGGTCGGCGTGCGGTTCCCCGGCCGGGCGCCGGCGCTGGAAGACGTCGACCTCGACCTGCCGCCGGGGAAGCGGATCGGGATCCTGGGACCCAGCGGCGCCGGGAAGACGACGGTGCTGAACGTGCTGCTCGGGGCCGTGGCGCCGACGTCGGGGCGTGTGGTGCTGAACGGGAGGCCGCTCGACGAGTACGACCCCACGCTGCTGCCGTCGGTGGTTTCGGGCGCACTCGCGGACGCGCACGTCTTCCACACGACGGTCCGGGAGAACCTGCTGCTCGCGAAGCCCGGCGCTTCGGACGCCGAGCTGCTCGAAGCCTGCGCTACGGCGGGTTTCGACCTGCCGCTGGACCGCGAGGTCGGCTCGGACGGTGACACGCTTTCAGGCGGGCAGCACCAGCGGCTCGTGCTGGCCCGGGCCGTGCTGGCCGCACCGCCGGTCCTGGTGCTGGACGAGCCCGTCGAGGGCCTGGACCCCGAGCACGGCGACGCCGTCCTGGCCGACGTCCTCGCGGCCGCGCGTGGCACCGTCGTCCTCGTGACGCACCGTGCAGCCCACGTGGCGGGCTTCGACGAGGTCTTACGACTCGGTTAACCGGCAGGTCCCTCTCTGCCGGAAGCCGGGTGTGACCAGGGGTGTCCACAAAGGACATTTCCGGCCCTGGATGTCTGACTTGAGCGGTTCGCACGGTCTCGCGAGGTGGTCGTGAGTGGCAAATAGCGTTCTAACCCTCATTGCCACTCACGACCCCCTTCAAGACCGTACATATAGGCATCAATCGAACATCGATTCGCTGGGAACTGTCCCTTATGGACAGTCACGGGGAGGTGCCCCTTGCCTCCGCGGGAAGCCCTTGCCTGTCGCCAGGTGATGAAGGCCTCCTTCGCTACTGTGAGGGTAGGTAAGGGACCTTCACGGCAGCGAGCCGATCACGCTCGGCTCACCTCTCGGTTAACCCGAGTACCTCCCGCATCGGCGGCCGGTCGCTGACCGAGATCTCGGCCACCTCCGGCAGCCATTCGTCCTCTAAATGCACGAATTGGGTGAGCTGGGCGGGGTCGTCCGACTTGATGCCGCAGCGCGCCAGTGCCGTCCCGAGGATCTGCCGCGCCATGACGCCCAACTGAAGCAGCGAACGGTTGCGATGCTTGCGTACGCCGAGGTTGACCTGTGCGAGTCCATCGAGGCCGTAGCGCGCTTCGGCGTCGAGAATGAGCCCGATCTCGACGCCGTACCCGGCCGCGAAGGGCACTGACTCGAGGAACTCGCGCGTCGCGGCGTACTCGCCGCCCAGGGGCTGGATCAGCCCGGACAGCGAGGGGCGCAGTGCCGACAGGACCGGTCGCGCCAGCAGTTCGGTGACGCGGCCCCCGCCGCTGCTCTCCAGCCTCAGCGGCCGTCGGTAGAAGCCCTTGACCAGGTGGACGCCGTCCTCGCAGAGCAGCGGACCGAGCAGGGTCGGCACGAACGCCGGATCCGGGTCGACCAGGTCGGAGTCGAGGAACACGAGCACGTCGCCGGTCGTCGCGGCCAGCGACCGCCACAGCACCTCACCCTTGCCCGGCACCGGCGGGAACGCGGGCAGCACGTCCTCGCGGTGCACCACCCGCGCGCCGGCGCGTTCGGCGCGCTCGGCGGTCGCGTCGGTGGAACCGGAGTCCATCACGACCAACTCGTCGACGACCGTCCCCAGCAAGGGCTGGACCGTGCCCACGACCTCGGCGACGGTGTCCTCTTCGTCGAGTGCCGGTAGCACGACCGAAACCGTCCGGTCACCCTTCGCAGCGACGATGTCGTCGAGCGTCCACCCCGGGTTCTGCCACGTACGCCGCTCGAACCAACTCATGAGTAGTGATCGTGCCATGCTGGAGTCCGACACCCCGTCGATGGAGGAACCTTGCTACCGCTACTCGTCCGATTCGTGCTGGGCCCGCTGGTCAGGGCGCTGTACCGCCCCGAGATCCGCGGCGTGGAGAACATCCCCGCCTCCGGCCCGGTGCTGCTGGCACCCAACCACCGGGCGGCGCTGGACACCGGCGTGATCACTTTCACGGCGATGCGGCAGGTCAAGTTCCTCGGCAAGGCGGAGTACTTCACCGGCCGCGGGCTCAAGGGCAAACTGATGGCGGGCTTCCTGGGCGGCCTCGGCTACGTCCCGGTCGAACGCGGCAACGCGCAGGCCGGTCTCGCCGCGCTGGAGGCGGCGCGGAAGGTGCTCGACGCGGGCGGCGCGTTCGCGATCTACCCCGAAGGCACCCGCTCGCTGGACGGGCGGCTGCACCGCGGCCACACCGGTGTCGCGGCCCTGGCGCTGGCGACCGGCGCGAAGGTCGTCCCCGTCGCGCTGTCCGGCACCGAGAACCTGCAGCCCGCGGGCAAGCGCATCCCGCGCCGGGCGAAGATCACCGTCACCTACGGCTCGCCCTTGGACTTCTCGCGGTACGAGGGGCAGGACTCGTCGCCGGCGATCCGGCGCTCGGTGACCGACGAGATCATGTACGCGATCCTGGAGCTTTCGGGGCAGGAGTACGTCGACTCGTACCACAAACGCCCTGATCAGAGCGCTGCCTGACCGCCGGGCCTCGTGAGTGTTTGGGTCGTGCGAAACCTCACTCAGGTACCTACTCGTGGCCTGCGACGGGTGAGAGGAACTTTAAGGGAGTCTGAGTCCCTCAAGGAGTCCTTCACGGCCTGGCCGCACCCGACGCGATAGCAAAGGTCCCTTGCTCCCCCGCTGCTCGGGCTCCTTGGCTCACCAATGCAATGAAAGGCTCTTTCCTTGCAAATTTTGCAAGGAAAGAGCCTTTCCTGGCGCGCGCAAGTGGGGCCTAAGGGACTTTTGGCGCATTCCGGGCGCGACGTGAGCCGGTCTGGCCGAGGTGACGTGAAGGCATCCTTCACTACCCTCAAGGTAGGGAGGGAGGCCTTCACGGATCGAGGCGTCACCAAAACAGCGCCTTCACGCGCTACCGAAAAAGCCCTACTTAGCCCACTTCGGACGCGGCGGAGGGACGTAGTCCGCGAAGGCGTCCAGAAGGACCGAAGCGTCCGAGTCGATCTTCAGCATGTCCCGGTACCCCGCCGACAAGAAGCCCTCCGACACCATGTGGTCGGCGAACTTCAGCAGCGGCGCGTAGTACCCGCCGACGTCGACCAGCCCGATCGGTTTCTCGTGCAGCCCGAGCTGGGCCCACGTCCACACCTCGAACAGTTCCTCCAGCGTGCCGGCCCCGCCCGGCAGCGCGAGGAAGCCGTCGGACAGCGCGGCCATCTTCGCCTTCCGCTGGTGCATGTCGGCGACGACGTGGAGTTCGGTCAGGCCGGCGTGCGCGATCTCGACGCTGCCCAGCGCCTCCGGGATCACGCCAATCACCTCGCCGCCCGCGGCCAGCGCGGCGTCCGCGACGACGCCCATGGTGCCGACCGACGCCCCGCCGTAGACCAGCCCGATCCCTCGCTCCGCCAGGAGCGTGCCCAGTGCCCTGGCCTCGTCGGCATACCGCGGGTCGAAGCCCATCGACGAACCGCAGAAGACGCATACCCTGCGCGGAGCCGCCATCAGTGGGTGTCCTCCCAAGCCTTGTACGAATCCTGCACCACGCGCACGGCGTCTTCGATGTCGTCGGTGACGTGCAGCAGTTCGAGGTCCTTCTGGCCGATCTTGCCCTCGGCGAGCAGCGAACTGGCGATCCAGTCGTACAGGCCGCCCCAGTACTTGCTGCCGAACAGCACGACGGGGAACTTCGTGACCTTCTTCGTCTGCACCAGGGTGAGCGCCTCGAACAGCTCGTCGAGCGTGCCGAAGCCGCCGGGCAGGCAGATGAACGCCTGCGAGTACTTGATGAACATGGTCTTGCGGGCGAAGAAGTACCGGAAGTTGACGCCGAGGTCGACCCACGGGTTCAGGCCCTGCTCGAACGGCAGCTCGATGCCGAGGCCGACGGAGAACCCGCCCGCCTCGTTGGCGCCGCGGTTCACCGCCTCCATCGCGCCGGGGCCGCCGCCGGTCATCACCGCGAAACCGGCGTTGGCGAGCGCGCCGCCGATCTTGCGGCCGAGTTCGTACTCCGGGTGGTCCCGTTTGGTCCGTGCCGAACCGAACACCGTCACCGCGCGCGGGACCTCGGCCAGCGCGCCGAAGCCCTCGACGAACTCCGCCTGGATCCGCAGCACCCGCCACGGGTCGGTGTGCACCCAGTCGCTCGGCCCGCGTGAGTCCAGCAGGCGCTGGTCGGTGGTGCTGCCCTGGTCACGGCGATCCCGCCGCAGCACGACCGGGCCCTTGTGGCGCTCGATCGGACGTTCCGGGTACTGGCCGTCGGGGAACTCGCTTGTCTCACTCACCCCGCCAAGACTACGACGTCGTCACCGTCCGGAGCGGTGGCATCGCCGCGAACAGGAGTTGTCGCCTACCCGAACGTGGGGCTCGCGCCGATCCGCGAGCCCCACGTTCCGGTCAGGACCGTCCCGCCAGCGCGAACGCGAGCATCGCCGTCGAGGTGAAGTCGATGGCGGGCTCGTTGCTCGGCCACGAAGCGAGGTCGTCGGTGTAGCGCGACTCGGTCGTGTCGAAGGCGTCGTACGGCTTCGTGCACTCCTTCGCCCCGGCCGGGAACGGCAGGTCCGCGAAGTGCTCGGCCCCGTTCGGCCCGTTCACGACGGCGCCGTAGAGCACCTTCTCCTCACCCGCGAGGTTGGCCGCCTGGTGATGCGGGCACTTCGGCGACGTCGTGCCGACGCCGACGACCAGCGAGATGCCCCACGCGTTCGCGCCGAGGGTGAAGTTCCGCTGCTGCGAGCCGAACGCGGCGTACTGGCGGTCACCGGTCACCTCCGCGTACAGCCGTTCGGTCGCGGCGAACCCGAAGCTCTTGCTGGCGGCGTCGAAGTCCTTCACCGACACGGCCGTCCGGAAAGGACTCTGAGCCGCACTCGCGACACCTTCGTCGAGCTGGCGCCGGAGGTCACCGATCAGCTCCTTCGGGCCGAGCGCGACACCCGGGGCACCGTGCCGCAGGAGCTTCGCCAGTTCGGCGTGCGCCAGCGCGCTGGTGTCGTACAGGTTGAGCGTGCTCTTCTCTTCGAGGTCGATGTAGGCCTTCGCCCAGTGCGCCGCCTGCCGGGTCCACTCCGCCGACCGCGGATCCCGCAAAGCCTTGCCCGCCAAAGCGAGCTGCGTCGCGCCGAGTTCCATGTCGTCTCGCCAGGACGATTCCGGGTAGTACGCGTGCGGGAACGCGGTGACGAGCTCGCCGACGTCCTTGGTCTTGGCCTGCGCGAAGACCGACACGGCCTCGGCGAAATACTTCCTTGCCAGCGCCGGATTCCGCCTCGCCTCGACCTGCGCGCCGAGCGCGAACGCGGCGGCGACACGACCGGCGAGGTTCGGGCTGAGCGGCGAGCCGCCGGGATTCGCCGGGAAGACCGGCCGGTGCTTCACGAAGTACTTGGGGTCACCGGGTTTCACGTCGAGCGCGTCGTCGTCGTGCGGGTTCCGCCAGACGTCGTGGTCGCCGAGGAAACCGAACTTGTCGCTGCCCGTACCGATCCCGACCTGGGCGTACAGCGTCTTGGTCCGCTGGTCCCACATCTTGTCCAGCCAGTCGAGGCCGAGCGTGACCTCCTTGGCCAGCACGGGGTCGTAACCTTCGCGCAGGACGTAACCCATCTCCGCCAGCGAGTACGCCGTGTTCGAGGTGAACTTGACGAAGTCGCCGGCGTCGACCCAGCCGCCCTCGACGTCGATCGGCCCGCCGACCGGCTTCAGCGGCTCGGCGATCTCGTCGCCGCCCTCGCCGACGAACACCGGCCGGTCGTAGATCGTGGCCTGTTTGTCCGCCAGATGCGACGGTTTGCGGTCGAGACGGCCGGGGACGATGTCGTCCCCGTCGCGCTGCGCCTGGAAGAACTCGTTGGTGGCGCGGACGAGCGGCGTGAAGAGCCGCTGCTTCGTGTCCACCCGGAACGTCGGCGACGTCGCCTTGGTCTCGCCGCTGACCTCGATCCGGTACTTGCCCGGCAGCCAGACCTTCGACAGGTCGAGCTGGTACACCGCCGGGTACTTCGCGTTCCACGCGCCGAGCGAGGCCCCGGTCCGTCCACGATGGACGGTCCGGCCGCGTTCGTCGACCACCGAGAACGACCCCGGCGCGCTGGACAGCAGGTAGGCGTATTTGGTTTCGGTGATGCCGTAGCCGACCTGATCGACCCGGACCTCCCCTTGCACCGCCGCCGCGGCCGAAACCGCCGGCACCGTCAAACCCCCGAGGACCAGTGCCGAAACCGCGGCCACCGCCCGGGACCAGGAACTCACCATCATCGGCGCCCCGCTCGTAATTAGTTAAGAAAGTTTCCTTTTTATTGCGCAAGACGCTAGCCCGCTGGACACCCCGAGTCAATATGTCCGTTTCACCCGACAGGAGGGTTTGGTTCCCCGTGGGGAAGCCACAGGATTCGAAGCACTGTTCGCGGGTATCCGACCGATGACCGAAGGGAGTTCCGATGGCCCTCACCTGGCACGAGCGCTTGTCCGGCTGGCACAAGTCGAGCTATACGCATTTCGAAGAGAACGCCTGCGTCGAAGTCGGCACCGACGGCGCGTTCGTCGGCATCCGGGACACCAAGCAGCGCGAACTCCCGGCCGAGGTCAGGCCGGTTCTCGTGGTACCCGCGAGTGGTTTCGCCGCGCTTCTCACTCACCTGTCCGGCTGAACCGGGCACCGGGACGGAAATCGTCTACCGTGGTCCGATGCCGTCCCTGCGAACCGAGGCCGAACCACTCGGCGCGCGGATCCGGCGGTTACGCAAGGCGCGCGGGCTCACCCAGCGTGAACTCGCCGAGCCCCGCTACGACCGCGGTTTCCTCGCCAAAGTCGAGTCCGGCAGCAGGGTGCCCTCCGACGACGTCCTGGCCCATCTCGCGCACCGGCTCGGGCTGACCGCGGACGAACTCCGTTACGGCAGGCCGCCGGGCGCGGCCGAGGAACTCACCGGCGCGCTCGAGACGGCGTATCGCGAGTTGCAGCAGGGCGGCCTAGACGCGGCCGAGCGGGAGTTCGCCCGAATAGAACGGCTGGCGGCGGCATACCGGCTGCCGGAGGTCCAATGTCACGCGCGGTTCTATCTCGGCGAAGTCCAGTGGCAGCGGTACGACATCCCGTCGGCGGCCAAGGGGTTCGCCCACGCGATGGAACTGGCCGAAACGGCGTCGCCGCGGTTGCGCGCGATGATCGTCAACCGGGTCGCCGCCTGCCGCGCGCTCTCCGGCGATCTGGGCGCGTCGGTGGCCCTCGTCGAAACCGCGCTCGCCCAGCTCCGCGCCGCCGCCCCCGTCGATCCCGACGCCGAACTCGCCCTGGTGACCGCGCTCATCCACCCGCTCATCGAAATGGGTGCGCTCCGCCGCGCCCGGCGGGCCGCCGAAGAGGGACGCCGCGCGCTCGCCTCCGCCCACCGCAAGGACATCTCGGCGCGCTACCACCGGCAGGCCGCGCAACTGTGGCAGGCGATCGGCCTGGTCGATCGTGCCGAAAAGGACCTTTCCCGAGCGTTGCGACTGTTCACTTCGATCGGTTACGACCGCGACGCCGCCCGGAGTCGCTGGGCGCGCGGCTTCCTGTGGCGGCGGCTGGGCAAACTCGACGACGCGCACGCCGAACTGCTGCTCGCCCGCGACCTCCTGGCCAAGGCCGGCTCCCGGGAAGGCGTACTCGGGGCGACGATCGAACTCGCCGACGTCCGCCGCCGCCAAGGCGCGCTCGACGAGGCGGCCGCACTCGCCGAGGGGATCCGCCCGCTTCTGGATCGATCCCCCGACATCGAAGCCAGGGCCGAGGTTCTCCGCTTACTGGGACTCATCGCCCGCGCTCGCGGTGATCTGCCCGAGGCGACTGCGCTGCTCGAAGAAGCCGCCACCGCACAGGAAAAGTCCGAACTGCGCGGCGCGCTCGTGGCGACCTCGCTGCATTTGGGTGACACCTTGCGCGCCCGCGGGCTCCTCGACGAAGCGGCGGCCGCGTATCGACGCGGCGTTCGCGCGGCCGCTATGTCCGATTCCGGGCCGCCGGACTGAAAACCATACGAAAGTCGCCATATATCGCACCTGGCGGGAAAATCCTTACTACACAGGGATTTTATTCCCCGTGAAATGATCTTCACCCGTCTTGCTAGGCCATCCGGCCCATTGACGCCTCCGGTGACCGGCTCCTTTACTCGGACGTGTCCATCGGGATAACTCCAGTTATCTTCGGCGGACACGCTCCCCGTCCCCCGCCGTGCTCCCCACTCCGGTCGATTCCCCGCCGCGCCGCTGGCCGTACGGGGGCACGGTCCTGCCCATGGAAGGTTCCCATGACCGTTCAGCGAGGGCTCAGAACAGGGTTGGCGGCCATCGCCGGCCTCGCCCTGAGCATGACGTTCCCGGCGATCCCGGCGAACGCGACCACCGCCACCATCCAGCCCGCGAGCCCCGACGCCGTGGCCGCGAGCGCGGCCGACCAGGCCGCCGCGGCTGGTGTAGACCAGTTGCGCAAGGGCGCCCAGGAGGGCTTCCGCCGCGTCGGACTGACCCAGGGTGGCGGAGGACTCTTCTACGCCGCTTACGAACGAACCTACCGTGGCCTGCCGGTGGTCGGCGGGGACGCGGTGGTGGTCGCCGACGGCGCCGGGCGCGTCCGCGGCACCAGCTCCGCGGAGACCGCGACGATCTCGGTCGACACCAAGGCCAAGATCACCGCGGCGAAGGCGACCGAGGTCGCCCGCGGCCAGCTGTCCACAGTGGACAAGGTGACCGCGCCGAAGCTCGTCGTGCTGGCGGGGAACTCTCCCAAGCTCGCCTACGAAGTCGTCGTCGCCGGCACCAAGGCGACCGCGCCGAGCAACCTGCACGTGTTCGTGGACGGCGTCACCGGCGCCGTTCTCGAGACCCGTGACGACGTCAAGCAGTCCAACATCCCGACCCACGCGCAGGGCACGTCGAACGACGTCAGCACCCTGGGCGCGGGCAACAGCTACTACGTCGGCAACGTCACCATCGACACGACGAACTCCGGCGGCACCTACAGCATGCGCGACCCGCAGCGCACCAACATCAGCTGCAAGCCGCAGAACGGCGCGGTGTACAGCGGCCCCGACGACAACTGGGGCAACGGTTCCGGCACCAACCTCGAAACCGCTTGCGTCGACACGCTTTTCGGCGTGCAGACCGAGTGGAAGATGCTCGGCGAGTGGCTCGGCCGTAACGGCATCAACGGCAGCGGCGGCGGCTTCCCCGCCTCTGTCGGCCTCAACCAGGTCAACGCCTACTGGGACGGTTCCTCGACCACCTTCGGCCACTCGCAGGACAACCAGCGCCAGGCCACCTCGATGGACGTCGTCGCGCACGAGTACGGCCACGCCATCTTCCAGACCACGCCGGGCGGCGCGGGCAGCGGCAACGAGAACGGCGGGCTGAACGAGTCCACCGGTGACATCTTCGGCGCCATCACCGAGCACTACGCCAACAACGCCAAGGACACCCCGGACTACGAGGTCGGCGAGGGCGTGAACCTGGTCGGCCAGGGCCCGATCCGCTACATGTACCAGCCGAGCAAGATCTCCGGGAACCCCAACTGCTACTCGTCGTCCATCCCGAACACCGAGGTGCACGCGGCCGCGGGCCCGCAGAACCACTGGTTCTACCTGCTGGCCGAGGGGACCGCGCCGGTGGGCAAGCCCGCCAGCCCGACCTGCAACAACACCTCGATCACCGGTCTCGGCATCCAGAAGGCCGCGAAGATCTTCTACAACGGCCTTCTGAAGAAGACCTCCAGCTGGAACCACAAGGCCGCCCGCAAGGCGACCCTGGAAGCGGCGCTCGCGCTGTACCCGGGTTCCTGCACCGAGTTCAACACCACCAAGGCGGCGTGGGAAGCGATCAGCGTCACCGCGGCGTCCGGTGAGCCGACCTCGTGCACCCCGCAGGGCAACGACTTCTCGGTCGGTGTCAGCCCCACCTCCGGCACCGTCCAGCCTGGACAGTCGGCGACCGTCACGGTGAACACCGCGACCGTCAACGGTGCGGCGCAGTCGGTTTCGCTGAGCGCCAGTGGTCTTCCCGCCGGGGCGACCGCGACGTTCAACCCGGCGTCGGTCCAGTCCGGCGCGTCCTCGACGCTCACCATCGCGACGTCGGCGAGCACGCCCAACGGCACCAGCACGATCACGGTGACCGGCACGGCGGCCAGCGGCACGCACACCGCGCAGTACACGCTGACCGTCGGCACCGGCGGCGGCGAACGGACCTACACCAACGGCACCGACTACGCGTTGAACGACTACGCCACGGTCAACAGCCCGATCACCTCGACCGCGACGGGCAACGCCGTGTCGCCGGTGAAGGTCTCCCTCACCGGGACGCACACCTGCTCCGAGGACCTTCGCATCAGCCTGAAGGCCCCCGACGGCAGCACGTATTCGGTGAAGCCGACCGGTTCCCTTCCGTGCACCGACCTCGGTACCCGGAACTACTCGGTGAACGTGACCAACGAGGTCGCCGCCGGCACCTGGACGCTCGTGATCTACGACGCCTACGCCCAGGACACCGGCACGCTCGACAGCTGGACCATCACCCTCTAGCTCCTCCGCACCAACAATCCGTGAAGGCCACCTTGAGGGACCCTGAGTCCCTCAAGGTGGCCTTCACGGACCACTACCGGAAGGAAACCCCGGCATGAAGTGGGGAAAGCGAATAGGAGCGGCCGTCGTCGGCATGGCCGCCGTACTGGGTGTCGTCACGGCGCCCGCGCAAGCGGTCACGGCCGCGACCAGCACCGCCGCACCGGACATCTCCCTCGCCAACATCAAGGCACATCTGAGCGCACTGCAGACGATCGCCAACCAGAACGGCGGGAACCGCGCCTCCGGACGGCCAGGCTATCCGGCCTCTGTGTCCTATGTGGAGCAGAAGCTGCGCGCCGCCGGATACAACGTGACCCTGCAGACCTGCACGACCTGCGCGGGTTCGAGCCAGAACGTGATCGCGGAATGGCCGCAGGGTGACCCGAACCAGGTCATCATGCTCGGCGCGCACCTCGACAGCGTGAGCGCGGGCCCCGGGATCAACGACAACGGTTCGGGATCGGCGTCGATCCTCGAAGTCGCGCTGACGCTGGCCCGCGAGAACCCGACGCTGGCCAAGCGGGTCCGCTTCGGCTGGTGGGCCGACGAGGAGTCCGGCCTGCGCGGGTCCAAGTACTACGTCAGCAACCTGCCCTCGACCGAGCGCACGAAGATCAAGACCTACCTGAACTTCGACATGATCGGCTCCGACAACTGGGGCTACTTCGTCTACGACGACGTGGCTTCGGTCAAGGCCGTGTTCGACGAGTACTTCACCTCGATCGGCATTCAGACCGAAGGCGACACCGAGGGCGACGGCCGTTCGGACCACGCGTCGTTCAAGAGCGCGGGCATCCCGGTCGGCGGACTCGCGACCGGTGCCGGGTACACGAAGAGCGCCGCGCAGCAACAGAAATGGGGTGGCACCGCCGGAAGACCGTTCGACAGCTGCTACCACCGTGCCTGCGACACGCTGTCGAACATCCCGGACACCCCGGTGGAGAAGAACAGCGACGCGATCGCCTACGCGCTCTGGAAGCTCGCTGTCGGCGCACCGACGGGCAACGACTTCTCGCTGGGGCTTTCGCCGACCTCGGGCACCGTCGAAGCGGGGCAGTCGGCGACCGTCACGGTCAACACCACGACGACTTCCGGTTCGGCGCAAGCGGTTTCGCTGAGCGCCAGTGGTCTTCCCGCCGGGGCGACCGCGACGTTCAACCCGGCGTCGGTCCAATCGGGCGGATCCTCGACGCTCACCATCGCGACGTCGGCGAGCACACCCAACGGCACCAGCACGATCACGGTGACCGGTGACGGCGTCTCGGTGGACCGCACGGCGCAGTACACGCTGACCGTCGGCACCGGCGGCGTGCGCACGTTCACCAACGGCACCGACTACGCGCTGAACGACTACGCCACGGTCAACAGCCCGATCACCTCGACCGCGACGGGCACGGCGACGTCGCCGGTGAAGGTTTCGATCACCGGGACGCACACCTGCTCCGAGGACCTGCGGATCAGCCTGAAGGCGCCTGACGGGAGCACGTACTCGGTCAAGCCCACCGGTTCCCTTCCGTGCACCGACCTCGGTACCCGGAACTACTCGGTGAACGTGACCAACGAGGCCGCTTCCGGCACTTGGACGCTCGTGCTCTACGACGCGTACGCCCAGGACACCGGCACGCTCGACAGCTGGACCATCACCGTCTGACCATCCGAATGGCGAAGGCCATCTCACGAGGACACCCGGCCTCGTGAGATGGCCTTCGTGCGTGAAGGGCGATTCGCGGACAACTTTTCCGTATCTGGTCTAGACCACCCGATCGTCGGTAGCGCCACTCATGCACGGCGACCTATGTTGAGCCGAACGGCCGCTTCCTGTTCGTTCAAACCGCTTTCGAGATGGGAGCTGGGTATGTTCGGTCGCGTCTCACGGCTGCTCGCAATCACCGGCGCGGCGGTACTCGCCGTCACCACACTCGTCGTCCTGCCCTCGGCACAGGCCTCGGTGGACGCCGACGTCTGCGCGGTCAAATCGAAGCCCGCGGGCAAGGTCCTGCAGGGCTATTGGGAGAACTGGGACGGCGCTTCGAACGGCGTCCATCCGCCGCTGGGCTGGATCCCGATCACCGACGCCCGCATCAAGGCCAACGGGTACAACGTGATCAACGCGGCCTTTCCGGTCATCCTGTCCGACGGAACGGCAAAATGGGAGGATGGGATGGACGCGACTGTGAAGGTCGCGACCCCGGCCGAAATGTGCGCCGCCAAGGACGCGGGCGCGACGATCCTGATGTCCATCGGCGGCGCCACCGCGGGTATCGACCTGAACTCGGCCACCGTGGCGGACAAATTCGTCGCGACCATCGTGCCGATCCTGAAGAAGTACAACTTCGACGGGATCGACATCGACATCGAAACCGGCCTCACCGGCAGCGGGAACATCTCCACGCTTTCCACGTCGCAGAAGAACCTCATCCGCATCATCGACGGCGTCCTCGCCGCGATGCCGCCGAATTTCGGGCTCACCATGGCACCCGAGACCGCGTACGTCACGGGCGGCAGCGTCGTCTACGGCTCGATCTGGGGCGCGTACCTGCCGATCATCAAGAAGTACGCGGACAACGGCAGACTGTGGTGGCTGAACATGCAGTACTACAACGGAAGCATGTACGGCTGCTCGGGCGATTCTTATCAGGCCGGGACGGTTCAGGGTTTCGTCGCGCAGACGAACTGCCTCGACAAGGGCCTGGTGATCCAGGGGCAGACGATCCGCGTGCCCTACGACAAGCAGGCCCCCGGCCTGCCCGCGCAGCCCGGTGCCGGTGGCGGCTACATGTCGCCCAGCCTGGTTTCCCAGGCGTGGCGCAGTATTCCGTCGCTCAAGGGCCTGATGACCTGGTCGATCAACTGGGACGGCTCACGGAACTGGACGTTCGGGCAGAACGTGAAGGCACTGCAGGGCCGCTGAAAGGCGCGTGTCAGCGGCTCGCCTCGTGAGTGGTAATGACGGTTAGAACCGTCATTACCACTCACGAGTCGCCACGGGGGATCGGATCGTCGTATTCCCCTGACGGCCCCGAATACTGAGACCCGTCCGGGTAGGGCCAAGGATTCGGCGTACAGCCGTGCAGGCCCAGCGTCTGCTGCTGCATCACCGGCGCGAGCGCGCCCGGCACGGGGCAGGTCTCGTGGCCGCGCCCGAGCCGGTGCCCGACCTCGTGCGTGACCATGTACTGCCGATAGACCGCCAACGGCGCGCCGTGACCGGGGACGCCGTCCGCCCAGCGGGCGACGTTGAGCACGACGCTGTTCCCGTTGCGGCACGAGGTGTAGCCGTCGGGCCTGCCGCACAGCACGTCCCGGGTCGTCGGCGTGGCGAGGTAGATCGTGAAGTCGTACGGACCGTCCGGGCCGACACGCTGCAATCGCCATCGACCGCCGCCGGTCCAGCCGCGTGGATCGCCCAAAGTGGACTCGACCGCCGCGGCGAAAGCGTCCGGGTTCACGCCGACGATGTCACCTTCGACGGCGACGCGGTAACGCAGCAGCCTCCCGGACTGCCCGGCCACCGGGCCTTCGCCGGTCGGGAACCGCCACTGACCGGACCCCGCCCGCGGGAACGTGATCGTGGCGGACGGCGGCGCCAGCACGGGCTTCGGTGCCGACGAGGACGTGCTCGGCGGCGTCGAGGGCGTGGTCGAGGGGGTGACGACCGGTACCGGCGTCACCGCGGGAGGAGCGATCGAATGAGCTTCACAGCCGGCCACCGCGAGAGCGCATACGAGCACGGCCAAGGCCCTGCGCGCGCTCATCGGTCCCCCAGGAGGTCTTCGGTCACACTGGGAGATACGTACCGGGGCCGCGAGAAGTTGTGGGACCGCGCGCGCAACCTTTCGGCGCGTTCGGCCGTATCGTTCTGGGGCATGGGCGAGGAGGTCGGCGGACGACTGCGGCGGCTGCGCGCCGAACGCGGCCTCACCCAGCGCGAACTCGCCGAGCCGCATTACACCGCCGCGTACGTTTCCTCCGTCGAGACCGGCGCGCGGACCCCGTCCGGCGACGCGTTGCGCCACTTCGCCGCGCGGCTCGGGGTGGACACCGGCGAACTGCTCGGCGTGACCTCGCCCCGCGACGACGTCCGGCTCGATCTGGACATCGCGGCGGCCGCGTCGGACTTCCTCACCGGACGCGGCTCGGCGCCGAAGCTGCGGCGCCTGGCACGGCGGGCGGAGCGCCTCGGCCGCCACCGCCAAGCCGGGCTCGCCTGGCTGTGGCTCGCGCGGTACACCGAGGGCGACACCCGGCCGCGGCTGGTGGCCGCCGCCGAAGCCGCGCTCGGCGACGACATCCCGGCGTACCGGCGGCTGGCCGTCGCGCTGCGCGCGAACGTGCTGATCGGCTGGGGCGAGCCGCACCACGCGATGCACCTGCTCCGGACCGCCCTCGACGCGAGCCGGGAGCACCACCCGCATCCGGTGCTCCTGCTGACGCTGCACGCGTACCTCGCCGAAGGACAGCTCCGCCTCGGCGAAACCACCCAGGCCGCGCGGCACGCGGGCGAGGCGCTTCGGCTGTCCCGCGGCGGCGAGGAGTTCCTGGCCGAACTGGCCGAGAATCAGCGCCGGCTGACCGAGACCTACCTCGGCGAAGGCCGGGTGACCGACGCCGTCGCCGCCGTGGCGGTGCTGCACGACCTCCTCCACGAACGGGCCCTGCGGCCGGTGCTGGCCCGGTGTCTCTACGCGCGGGCGCTGGTCCGGCGCGCCGAAGATCCCGAAGGTGCCCTCGCGGACCTTCGCGCTTCCCGGACGGCGGCCCCCGACCACGCCGTCACCCTGGAGCTCGCGGACCTCTGCCGCGAACTCGGCCGTCTCGACGACGCCGCCGCACTGCTCACCGAAGCGGCCGAAGCCATCCCGGCGGACTCACCGCACTCCGCGTCACTCACGTTCCAACAGGGCTCGCTGGCCTTGGCGCGCGGAGACCTCGAAGCAGCCGAAGCGGGCTTCGCGCACGCCATCGACGTCGCCGCTCTTCGCGACGCTCGCGGTGTCCTGGCCGCTTCGGTGGACAAAGCGGGAGAGTTGCTTCGCGACCAGGGACGCTCCGAAGAGGCCGCAGACCTGCTGCGGCGAGGACTGCTCCTGCTCGGCGCCGAAGAGGACCTCCCGGGGCGATAGCAAAGGTCCCTTGCTCTCTTTTCGCAGGCCAGAGGGCCTGGCGAGAGCAAAGGGCCCTTGCGTCGGAAGTCCGTGAAGGCCTCCTTGAGGGACCCAGGGTCCCTCAAGGAGGCCTTCACGGACCACGATGGGAACGTCGGGCGCGTTACGCGCCGCTCACGCTGAGGAAATCGCGCAGTACCGAGGCAACCTGCCGGATCTCCCCCGCCCGCACGTTCTCCTGACGCGTGTGCGCCAGCGTCGGGTCGCCTGGCCCGAAGTTCACCGCCGGAATCCCGAGAGCCGCGAAGCGCGCGACGTCGGTCCAGCCCAGCTTCGCGACGGCCTTGCCACCCGCCGCGGCGACCAGCTCGGCGGCAGCCGGGGCGCTCAGGCCGGGCAACGCACCCGGCGACAAGTCGACGACCTTGACGTCGTAGCCCTCGAAGACCTCGCGCAGATGCGCCTCCGCCTCGTCGGCACCGCGGTCGGGCGCGAACCGGTGGTTGATCGTGAGCAGGGCCTCGTCCGGGACGACGTTGCCCGCGACCCCGCCGCCGATCTTGGTCGCCTGCAGGCCCTCGCGGTAAGTCAGGCCGTCGATGTCGACCACCCGCGGCGTGTACTCGGCCAGCCTGCGCAGCGGTTCGGCGAGGCCGTGGATCGCGTTGACGCCCATCCAGCCGCGCGCGGTGTGCGCCCGGGCGCCTTCGACGCGGATCTCGATCCGCATCGTGCCCTGGCAGCCGCCCTCGATGCCGCCGTTCGAAGGCTCGCCGAGGATCGCGAGGTCGGCCTGCAGCCACTCGGGCAGCTCGCGCTCGATGCGGCCGAGGCCGTTCTTCGTCGCTTCGATCTCTTCGCAGTCGTAGAACACGAAGGTGACGTCGTGCTTCGGCTCCCGGAGAGCGGCGGCGAGGTGGAGGAAGACGGCGTCGCCGCTCTTCATGTCGACGGTGCCCAGGCCGTGCAGGATCTCGTCGTCACCGGTCCCCTCGCGGCGCACGGGCAGGTTGTCGTTGACCGGAACGGTGTCGAGATGCCCCGCCATCAGCACCCGCGTCGGACGCCCCAGGTTCGTGCGGGCGAGGACGGCGTCGCCGTTGCGGATCACTTCGAGGTGCGGAGCCTGTGTCTCCAGCGCCGCTTGCACCGCGTCCGCGATGACCTTCTCCTCCTCCGAGACGCTGAAGATGTCCACCAGCGCGGCGGTGAGGTCGACAGGGTCCGCGTGCAGATCGAGCGAAGGCATGCCCGCACCGTACCGGCGGGGCGGCAGGGCTACCGTGAGGGAGTGCGCATGCGAGTGGTCTTGGTCGCCCTTCTCCTGCTGCTCAGCGGATGCGGATCGGGCGAGGTCCCGGTGACGGTGAAGCCCAGCCGCAGCGCCGGGCCGGACGTGCTGCCGATCAAGCTCAAGGCGCTGACCACCGACCGGTGCTATCTGGCACCGGGGACCGAATCGCCCAAGGGCTGCCAGAAGTACGTCACCGAACTCTCCAGCGCGGCGGGCAGTGTCCGCAAGCGCAGGCCGGATCTTTCGGCGAGCGCCGACGTCCTCGATCGCCCGATCTCCGCCTTCCGCACCGCGAACTGCCAGGACCAGCCGGCACCCGGCGGCGCGTGCGGCCAGGCGCTCGTGGACATGTCGGCGGCGCTGACCAGTGTGAAGAGCCTCGTCGGCGGTTGAGGCAGGTCACTGGGTTACCGTTCAGGGCGTGAGCGAGCAGACCCCTGATCCCGAAACCACCGGCGCGACCGGCGTCGGACTGGCCACTGTCACGACCGACGGCACGGTGCTGGACACCTGGTTCCCGCTGCCCAAGCTGACCGAGAGCGCCGACGACAAGGCCGGCACGGTGCGGCTGACCGCCGAAGAGGCCTCCGAGGCCCTCGGCGAGGCCGCCGCGGCCCAGCTCGGTCCGGACACCGACCGCGGTGTCGAGGTCGTCGCGGTGCGCACGACCATCGCCCGCCTCGCCGACGCCCCCGGCGACACGCACGACGTCTACCTGCGCCTTCACCTGCTGTCGCACCGGCTGATCCAGCCGCACGGCGCGAGCCTCGACGGCATCTTCGGCCTGCTGGCCAACGTCGTCTGGACCAACCACGGGCCGTGCCCCGTCGAGGGCTTCGAGGCGACCCGGCTGCGGCTGCGGGCGCGGGGCAACGTCACCGTCTACGGCGTGGACAAGTTTCCCCGGATGGTGGACTACGTCGTGCCCACCGGCGTCCGCATCGCCGACGCCGACCGCGCCCGCCTCGGCGCGCACCTGGCCAACGGCACCACGGTCATGCACGAGGGCTTCATCAACTTCAACGCCGGCACGCTCGGCGCCTCGATGGTCGAGGGCCGGATCTCGGCGGGCGTCGTGGTCGGCGACGGCTCCGACGTCGGCGGCGGCGCGTCGATCATGGGCACGCTGTCCGGTGGCGGCAAGGAGACCATCTCGATCGGCGAGCGCTGCCTGATCGGCGCGAACGGCGGCGTCGGCATCTCGCTCGGAGACGACTCGGTCGTCGAAGCGGGCCTCTACGTCACGGCCGGCACGAAGGTGAACTTCGAGGGCAAGGTCGTGAAGGCGCTGGAGCTGTCCGGCATCTCGGGCGCGGTGTTCCGGCGGAACTCCGGGACCGGCGCCGTCGAGGTCGTCGCGCGCACCGGCGTCGGCATCGAGCTGAACGCGGCCCTGCACGCCAACTGACCTGCGAAAAGAGAGCAAGGGACCTTTGCTGTCACCTGGCTCCCCGGCTCGCCCCGGGTGTCGCGAAAGCCACTTTCGCGACGTCTGATGTCCCGAAAGTGGCTTTCGCGACGTCCTCGGCCGGGGCGGGATTCAGGCGGGAGAGAGCAAGAGACCTTTGCTGTCACTCTCCCCCGGAGAGCGATAGCAAAGGTCCCTTGCTTCTTTCACGGCCCGGACCACCTTGCCGGTTCACCTAGAATTCATTTCGTGACAGCCGAGACCCTGCCGCGCAAGAACGTCCCTTCGACCACTCCTGCCGCGCTGGGCCTCGGCGACCGCCCCGCGAAAGCCGGGCCGGACGATCCGGCGGCCACCCATGTCCGGGTCAAGCTCGACGTCGAGATCCGCGCGCTCCTCGCGCACGAGCCGGGCACCAAATCCGGCGCCGACCCCGAGGATCTGCACCAGATGCGGGTCGCGCTGCGCCGCATGCGGAGCGTCCTCAAGCTGTCGGGCCGCCTCGTCGGCCCGGACGCCGAACCGGTGCGCGCGGAACTCGGCTGGCTCGGCCAGTCGCTCGGGGAAGTCCGGGATTACGACGTCCTGATCAGGCATCTGCGCGAGGTCGTCGCGGAGTTCGAGGTGCGCGACCAGCCCGCCGCGCGCCGTCTGGTCTCGAAGTTCGTCACCGAACGCGGGGTCGCGAAGCGGCGGCTCACCCGCGCGCTCGCCAGCCCTCGGTACGCAACGATGCTGCAGGACATCGGCCGTCTCGCCCGGCAGCCCGCCACCGAAGAGGCCGCCTCCGAGGCGCCGCTCACCTCGGCGGATCTCGTCGCCGGGCTGGCCAAGCCGCACCGCAAACTCGTCAAAGCCGTGAAGGCGCTTCCCGCCGATCCCCCGGACGACGACCTTCACGCACTTCGCATCTACGGCAAGAAGCTGCGCTACGCCGCGGAGATGGCCAAGCCCGCCGCGAAGAAGAAGCAGGCGGAGCGGATCCAGCGGCTGATCAAGGCCACGAAGAACCTCCAGACCGTCCTCGGGGACCACCAGGACGCCTGCGTCGCGGCCGATCGCATGCGTGGCGTCGTGACCTCTGTCGACCCCGAAGCCGCCTTCGTCGCGGGCCGGATCGCGGAGAAGGAACTGCTGCGCCGGGCCGGGCTCCGCGCCTTGTGGCACGACGTCTGGGTAGAGGTCGACAAGGCCGCCCGCGCGGTCAGCCCGAAGTGATCGCGCGCAGGTAGCCGTCCGGCCGGATCAGCACCTGAAGACCGTTCTCGGCCTCGTAGGCGGCGAAGGCGTGCCCGCCGACGTCCTCGAAGTCCACATCGGACAGTGCGCTGCCCGCGGGCAGGATCCGGCGCGCGCCTTCGGGAGCGGGACCGTCGCCGAACACCAGCAGCGTCTCTTGCGGACCGCGGAGCAGCTCGAACAGCCGGATGGGTTTGCCGATTCCGTCCACCAGCGGCGCGTCCGGCGCTCGGTCGCCGGGCCGGATCCGGCCGGTCGACACGGGTGCGAGCGGGCCACCGCGGTATCCGATGTCGAGCTGACGCGTGTTCTCGCCGCGTTCGTGGGCGTCGTCCGCGCCCTCCCGGTACTTCTCGAGGATCTCGGTGCTGATCTTCAGCACCCGCGCGGCGACCCCACGGCGCTCCGGCTCGTAGCTGTCGAGCAGCTCCCGTGACCCGTCGGCGAGCTTCCAGCCCAGGTTGTACGCGTCCTGCACGCCGGTGTTGAGCCCCTGCCCGCCGGTGGGCGGGTGGACGTGCGCCGCGTCGCCGGCGAGGAACACGCGGCCTTCGCGGAACCGCGCAGCGAGCCGGATGTTGGGCCGCCACACCGTCGACCACGCCAGGTCGTGCAGCCGGACCCCGCCGCCGGACAGGTCGTCGAGCCGGGCCTGGAGCGTGCTCAGCGACGCCTCGACCTCTTCCTCGCCCAGCGGCGCGCCGAACTGGAAGTGCGGCACGCCGGGCAGCGGCGTGAGCACGATCCCCGACATCGGATCTTCGGGCTTCGCGAACCAGTGCCCGTAGGCGCGATCGAGCCCTTCGGCTTGGACGTCGCCCAGCAGCATGCGGATCGATTCGTCGGTCGTGCCTTCGAACGCGATCCCGAGCGCCTTGCGCACGAAACTCTTCCCGCCGTCCGCGCCGACGAGGTAATCGACCCGGACGCGCTCACCCGGCAATTCGGCGGTCACGCCGTCGGCGTCCTGCGCGAAGCCGATCAGCGGGGTCCCGAGTTCCACCTTGACACCGAACTCGGCGAGCCGGTCGCGGAGGATCCCCTCGGTCCGGGACTGGCCGAGGAACCAGCCGTTCGGGTAAGGCACGTCCGGCGTCGGCTCGGCGAGTTCGGCCATCATCCGCTCGCCGACGACCTCGCCGCCCAGATGGATCTTCATCGCCACGGGCGGCTGCCCGGCGGCCAGCACCGCGTCCAGGACGCCGAGGTCTTCGAAGACCTCCAGCGTGCGCGGCTGCAGACCGTCGCCGCGCGAGCCCTCGAAGAACGTTTCAGCCTTCTCCACGATCCGCACTCCGACGCCGCGGCGCGCGAGGTCGATGGCCAGCGTGAGCCCGGTCGGCCCGGCTCCCGCGATCAGGACTTCGGTCATCTCTCCTCCAGTGAATTAGAATTCAGTGAATCTAGATTCACTATGACCGTTGCTAGCCTTCCGTGTCAAGGAGGTGCCGATGACGGTGACGAGCCGCAAGGAGAAGGCGGCGGAGACCGAGGCCGCGCTCAAGGACGCGGCGAAGCGCGTTTTCGCGGCGAAGGGATACCTGAACACCAAGATCACCGACATCACGGCGGAAGCCGGTCGCGCGGCGGGATCGTTCTACAACCACTTCGCGAGCAAGGAAGAGCTGCTCGAAGCGCTACTCGCGGACCTCGCGGCGGCGAGCGACGTCAACGCGACCTCGCCGGAGCACAAGGCCGACTTCACCGACCCGGACGCCGTGCGCTGGCACGTCCGCGAGTACTGGAACTTCCACCGCGACAACGCCGCGACGATGCTCGCGCTGCGCCAGGCCGCGATGGTCAGCGACGAGTTCGCGCACACCTTCGCGAAGTTCGGCGCCGATCAGGCGGCCGACATCATCGGCCACCTCGGGTACATCACCGAGGCAGGCATGGAACTGCCCGCGTCGGAACGCCTCACGCTCGCGATGATGGCGGAGCTGGTCAACGGCTTCGCGCACACGTGGCTGCTCGACCCGACCTCGGTCTCCGAAGAGGAGGCCGTCGAGGCGCTGACGCGGTTCATCTACCGGGGCTTCACAGGTCGCGACGTCACCTGAGCTCCCCTGTCACCCCCGCGCGCTATGAAAGGTCCTTTCCTTGCAAAATTTGCAAGGAAAGGACCTTTCATAGCGCGCTACAGGGGGCGTGAACCGAGTCAAACTCAGGAGGCGAGGCGTTCCGCGGCCGCGTCGATCCGCTCGTCCGTCGCCGTCAGGGCGATCCGGACGTGCTGTCCACCCGTCGGCCCGTAGAAGGTGCCCGGCGCGGCGAGGATCCCGCGCTCGGCGAGCCAGTCGACCGTGTCGAGCGCGGACTCCCCGCGCGTGGACCAGAGATACAGCCCCGCCTCGGAGTGCGAGATCTCGAAACCGCTGTCCAGCAACGCCTTCCGCAGCACCAGCCGCCGTCGCGCGTAGCGTTCCCGTTGCCCGGCAAGCGCTTCGTCGTCCTTCAGCGCGGCGACCATGGCCTCCTGCACCGGACGCGGGACGATCAGCCCGGAATGCTTGCGGATCTCCAGCAGCCCGGCGACGAGCTTCGGGTCGCCGGTGACGAACCCGGCGCGGTAGCTGGCGAGGTTCGCGGACTTCGACAGCGAGTGGACGGCCAGCAGGCCGTCGAGGGAGCCGCCGTGCACCGACGGGTGCAGGATCGACACGGGCTCACTTTCCCAGCCCAGCGCCAGATAACACTCGTCGGAGACCACGACGACGCCGCGTTCCCGCGCCCAGTCGACGACCTTGCGGAGATGGTCGACCCCGAGCACGCGCCCGGTCGGGTTCGAGGGCGAGTTCAGCCACAGCATCGACGGCCGCTGCGGGCCGAGCGCGATCGTGCTGTCGGCGCGCAGCAGGGAAGCACCCGCCAGCAGCACGCCGACCTCGTAGGTCGGGTACGCCACCTCGGGGATGACGACGAGATCACCGGGGCCGAAGCCCAGCTGCCGCGGCAGCGAGGCGACCAGTTCCTTCGAACCGATCGTCGGCAGCACGGCCGCCTCGGGAACGCCTTCGACGCCGTGCCGCCGCGAAAGCGCGGCGACCGCGGCGGCCCTCAGCTCGGGGATCCCGTGCGTGGTCGGGTAGCCCGGGATGTCCGACACGGACGCGAGTGCCGTGCGGACGCTCTCGGGGACCGGGTCCACCGGCGTGCCGATCGACAGGTCGACGATGCCGCCGGGGTGTGCCTGGGCCTTCGCCTTGGCTTCGGCGAGGGAGTCCCAGGGAAAATCGGGAAGAGCGACCCGGCTCATTCGCCCTGCGGGGGAAGAGCCTTGATGAAGGCGGGGTCGTGACTGGTCTTGCCGACCTTGGAGGCGCCACCGGGCGAACCGAGTTCGTCGAAGAAGTCGACGTTGGCCTTGGTGTAGTCGTTCCACTCGTCGGGGACGTCGTCCTCGTAGTAGATCGCCTCGACGGGGCAGACCGGCTCGCAGGCACCGCAGTCGACGCATTCGTCCGGGTGGATGTACAGCATGCGGTCACCCTCGTAGATGCAATCCACGGGGCACTCGTCGATACACGCCTTGTCGAGCACGTCGACGCAGGGCTCGGCGATCACGTAGGTCACTGCGCACTCCTGCTTTATCTCTGCTTCACCAGTCTGCAACGGACATTACGCGCCCACGGGCGCCACCGGCCCGCTTAGGCCACCCTTATCCGTACTCCGGGTATGGGCTTTCAGCGGTCCTTCCGGCGAGGCGGCGGAGTGGCCCTGCTGTCCCCAGTGATGACGAATTTCGGCGCGGCGGGCTTCGCCACCTCCGCGTCCTCGACGGCCTTTTCCGCGCCCAACGCCCGGTTGAAGCCGTCTGAGATCTCGCGGACCAGGTCTTCGTTGTGCCGGTCGTCCTTGCGCGCGATGCTCATCGGGGTCCCTCCACTGCCTTCCTTGGCACAATCTAACCGTGAACAGCGCGGAATTGCTCGAGCTCACCTGTAGTCAGGCCTGGCCACCCCTGCTTGAGGACCGGATCGGCGACTGGCGGCTGCGCTGGGCGGACGGGTTCACCGCCCGCGCCAACAGCGCCCTGGCGATCGGTGACCCGGGAAAACCGCTGCCAGAGGCCCTGCGGGCGGTCTGTGACTTCGCCCACGATCACGGCGTCCCGCCCGTCGTGCAGGTGATCCAGAACACGTCCACCGAAGACGCCATCGCCGCCCACGGATGGGTCCACCATGTGGAACACCGGCCCGCGCACGAGGTCCGCGTGATGACCGGGCCGCTTCCGCGCGGGACCTCGGCGGGAGCGGTGGTCCTCGACGAGCCGACGCCCGGATGGTGGGAGCTGACGACGGGCGGCGCCGAACCGGCGGAGGCGCCGCGGCACGTCCTCGGCACCGGCAAGGTCGGTTTCGGGGTCGTGGAGTCCGACGGCGGCACGGCCGGGGCGGTGCGCGGCGGGATCGTCGGCGAGTGGCTGCACATCGCCCGCCTGGAGGTCCGAGAGGAGTTCCGGCGGCGGGGGCTGGCGAGCGGGCTGATGAACGCGATCGGCGCCTGGGGCGCCGCCCAGGGCGCCACCGGCGTCGTCCTGCAGGTCGCGCTGGGCAACTCCGGCGCGCTGAAGCTGTACGAGAACTTGGGCTGTACGGAGCACCACAGGTACCGCTACTGGGCCCCGGCTCCGGGCGCGTGCGAGGATCGCCCGTCGTGAAGGTCGTCATTTTGGTCGGCGGGGTGGGCGGAGCCCGGTTCCTGCTGGGGGTCAAGCAAGCACTGGGTCTGCCCGCGGTCGGTTCCGCCCCGGAATCGCCGCATGAGGTGACCGCGCTGGTGAACACCGGGGACGACGTGTGGATGCACGGTCTGCGCATCTGCCCGGACCTGGACACCTGCATGTACACCCTCGGCGGGGGGATCGACGAAGAGCGCGGGTGGGGCCACTCCGGGGAGACCTGGACGGTCAAGGAGGAACTCGCCGAATACGGCGCCGAACCGACCTGGTTCGGGTTGGGCGACAAGGACATCGCGACGCACCTCATCCGTTCGCGGATGCTGCGCGCGGGATATCCGCTCTCGCAGGTCACCGAGGCGCTGTGCGACCGCTGGCAGCCGGGCGTGCGCCTGCTGCCGATGTCGGACGACCGCGTCGAGACGCATGTCGTGATCGACGATCCCGAGAACCAGGAGCAGCGCAAGGCGATCCACTTCCAGGAGTGGTGGGTGCGCTACCGCGCCGAGCCGAAGGCGCATTCGATCATCGCGGTCGGTGCCGAGGAGGCCAAACCCGCGCCCGGCGTGCTGGACGCGATCGCGGGTGCCGACATCGTGCTGTTCGCGCCGTCGAACCCGGTCGTGTCCGTGGGCACCGTCCTCGGCGTCCCCGGCGTGCGCGACGCGCTGCGGAAGACGCGCGCCAAGGTCGTCGGCGTCTCGCCGATCATCGGCGGCAAGGCGTTGCGCGGCATGGCCGACGCCTGCCTGACCGCGATCGGCGTGGAGACGTCCGCGGAAGCCGTGGGACGGCATTACGGCTCCCGCAAGGAGTCTTCGGAAGGCGTGCTCGACGGCTGGCTGGTCGCCGAGGGCGAAACCGTCGACGTACCGGGGGTCGCCGTGCGCGACGTCCCCCTGCTGATGTCCGATGTGGACGCCACCGAGGCGATGGTGCGCGCGGCTTTCGATCTGGCTGGAGTTTCCGTTGACTGACCACGCTTCGGCGAAGATCGAGATCCTGCCGGTCGAAGGGCTGCCGGAGTTCCGCCCCGGCGACGACCTCACCGGGGCGATCGTCTCGGCGGCCCCGTGGCTGCGCTCGGGCGACGTCCTGGTCGTCACCAGCAAGATCGTCTCCAAGACCGAGGGCATGCTGATCCGCGTCCCGGCCGACCCCGAAGAGCGTGACGCCGCCCGGCGCCGGCTCGTCGAGGAGGAGTCCGTCCGCGTGATCGCGCGGATCAACCGGACGGTGATCACCGAGAACAAACTCGGCATCGTGCAGGCGGCGTCCGGCGTGGACGCGTCGAACGTGGCCTCCGGTGAGGTCGCTTTGCTGCCGTCCGATCCGGACGCGTCCGCGCTCGCGCTGCGGAACGGGCTGCGCGAGCGGCTGGGTGTCGAGGTCGCGGTCGTGGTCACCGACACCATGGGCCGCGCGTGGCGGATCGGCCAGACCGACGCCGCGATCGGCGCGTCCGGCCTGCGGGTGCTGCATTCGTACGCGGGCGAGATCGACGGCCAGGGCAACGAACTCGCGGTCACCGAGGTGGCGATCGCCGACGAACTGGCCGCCGCGGCGGATCTGGTCAAGGGCAAACTCGGCGGGACACCGGTCGCCGTCGTGCGCGGCCTCCAGCTGACCGACGACGGATCCACCGCCCGCGCGCTGATCCGGCCGATCGAAGAGGACCTGTTCCGCCTCGGCACCAACGAAGCGATCGCGCAGGGCCGCCGGGAAGCCGTGCTCGCCCGCCGGTCGATCCGGTCGTTCACCGGCGAACCGGTCGATCCCGAGGTGCTGCGCCGCGCCGTGGCGACGGCGCTGACCGCGCCCGCCCCGCACCACACGAAGCCGGTGCGGTTCGTGTGGCTGCGCGAGGAAGGCTTGCGGCGCAAGCTTCTCGACGCGATGAAGGCGTCGTGGCAGGCCGATCTCGAAGGGGACGGCTTCACTCCGGAGCAGGTCGCGAAACGCCTCAGCCGCGGCGACATCCTGTACAACGCGCCCGAGGTCGTGGTGCCGTTCCTCGTCGCCGAGGGCGCCCACACCTACCGTGACGACCGGCGGAACGCCTGTGAGCACACGATGTTCACCGTCGCCGGCGGTGCGGCGGTGCAGGGCCTGCTGGTCGCGCTCGCCGCCGAAGACCTCGGCTCGTGCTGGATCGGGTCGACCATCTTCGCCGCGGACGTCGTCCGCGAGGTCCTCGGCCTGGACGCGCGCTGGGAACCGCTCGGCGCGGTCGCGATCGGACATCCCGCCGCCCTGCCGCCCGCCCGTGGCGCGGGCGAACCCGGTGAAGGACTTCTCGAGCTGTGACCCTGCATGAAGACGTCGTGTCCACTTTGTCCAGTTGGCGCCCCGTGGACGCGGCCCAGGAATCCCTGCGACAGGCCTATTTGGGCTTCCTCGCCGCCCGGGACGACGTCTGCCGTCGCGAATGCGCGGCCGGGCACATCACCGCTTCGGCCGTACTTCTGGACGCCGACGCGGAAAACGTCCTGCTCACCCTGCATCCGCGAGTCGGCCGCTGGCTCCAGCTCGGCGGGCATTGCGAACCGGGTGACGCGACCCTCGCGGACGCGGCTTTGCGGGAGGCGCGGGAGGAATCGGGCATTCCGGACCTAGTCATCGATCCGGCCCCGGTACATCTCGACGTCCACCCGATCACCTGTTCCCTTGGCGTGCCGACCCGGCATTTCGACGTGCGTTTCACCGTGCGCGCACCCCGGGGCGCCCAGCCCGTACAAAGCGACGAATCGGACGATCTTCGCTGGTGGCCGGTGAATTCCCTGCCGAAAGGGTCGGAAGATCTCGCCGAACTGGTGGAAGCCGCCCTCCCCGCGCCGTCCGGCCGTTAGGGTGTCGGCTGACGTAAGGGGGAATGATGCTGACGACGCTGACGCCATACCTGGATCGGGTCCGGGTACACAGCAGCGGTGACGGCGACGGCGCCGGCTGGGTCCTGCTGGTCCTGGCGATCATCATTATCATCATCGTGATCGTGGTGATCATCGTGAAGGTCAACCAGGCGAAGAAACCGCCGATGACCTTCCCGCAGAACCCGAACTTCGGCGGTGGCGGCCCGGCTCCGGGTTTCCCGCCGCCGCCTCCGCCCGCGGGTGGTCCGGCGCCGCAGGGCAACTGGCAGCAGCAGCCCGGTTTCCCGCCGCCTCAGCCCGGTTACGGCCAGGCGCCCGGCTTCCCGCCACCGCCGGCGCCGGCTCCGGCAGGTTTCCCGCCGCCGCCCGGTGCTCCGGCACCCAGTCCGTTCGGTGCGCCCGGTATGGCTCAGCCGCCGATGCCCCAGCCGCCGATGTCCCAGCCCGGTTTCCCGCCCCCGCCTCCGCAGGCCGGGCCGCCGATCGACGGCAGCGCCGACCGCACGCAGGTCGTCTCCCCGCAGCAGCAGGCGGACGCCGGCGCCGATCGCACCCAGGTCGTCTCGCCCGCGAACGCCGACCGGACCCAGGTCGTCTCCCCGGCCGACGGCGACCGGACGCAGGTCGTATCCGGCGGCGCGGGTGACGCCACCCAGGTGGTCCCGCCCCGCCAGTAGCCCCGACTGTCCGTGAAGGCCTCCTTGAGGGACCCTGGGTCCCTCAAGGAGGCCTTCACGGCATTCCAGCAGGGAGAAACCGCATGGTCAGGGTCGACCCGAATTCCTCGGTCCCGCCGTTCGAACAGGTCCGCACCGCCTACGCGGCACGGATCAATGACGGCACGCTGCCCGTCGGGGCGAAACTCCCGACCGTGCGGAAACTGGCCGAAGACCTCGGCATCGCCCCGAACACGGTCGCCAAGGCCTACCGGGAACTCGAAGAAGCGGGCCTGATCGAGACCCGCGGCCGGGCGGGGACGTTCGTCAGCGCCGTCGGCGACGAGACCCGCGAGCGGGCCAGGCAGGCGGCGGCCGACTACGCGGCGCTGACCAGGAAGCTGGGGCTCGACCGCGCCGAGGCCAAGGCGATCGTCGACGCCGCGCTCGGCTGAATCCGGAGCCGGCCGTTAGTCTCTCGGCATGGTCTTCCTTTTGGTACTGGTGGTCGGCTTCCTGGTCCTGGCCGGGGTCGGGGTCGGAATCTTCTTCCTGGTGAAGTCGAACAGCAAACCGCGGCCGCCCGCCCTGCCCCACCACCAGTATCCGCAGCAGCCGCCGCAGTACCCGAGCCAGCAGCAGCCCTATCCGCCGCAGGGCTGGGGAAACTAGAGCGACCCGGTCACATGGCGCGGTAGTCGCGGAGTTCGATCTTCGGACCGAACCGGGGACGACGGAACCCGGCCGTCGCCAGGTAGCGCACCGCGCGCTGCCGCTGCGGCGAATACGGCGCCAGCACCTCTGACATCCCGGCGTCGTCGAGTTTCGTGCCGACGAGCGCGTGCCCGACCATCGACGGGATGTTGTAGTCCCCGAAGCTCACCGCGTCCGGGTCGCCCCAGGCCCGCTGCGCGATCTCCGCTGCGGTCCACACGCCGATGCCGGAGACCTTCCGCAGCCAGGCCCGGCCCTCGACACCCTTCAGCTCGACGGCCTTTTCCAGCCGGGGCGCGACGCGGGCGGCGTTGAGCAGCGTCGTCCGCCTTTTCAGGTCCACCCCGGCGCGATGCCATTTCCAGTCCACAATGGACCTGATCGCGACGGGCGTCGGCGGCACCCGCAGCCGGGACGGCCCCGGACCCGGTGCCTGCTCGCCGAACCAGCGGCACAGTTCACTCCATGACCGCAGCGCCTCCGCGCTGGTCACCTTCTGCTCCAGCACGGCGAGCACCAGCGCGTCCCACACCCGGCCGGTCGAACCGAGCCGCAGCCCCGGATTGCGCCGCCGCGCCGACGCGATCACGTCGTGGTGCGCCACGAATTCGGAGTCGTCGTCGTGCGCGCCCAGCATCGCCGGTACGCCGTCGAGCAGCCTGTCCGCGCCGGGTCCCCACGCCTCGGCCTCGATCTCGCCGTCCGAGCGCCGCAGCAGCGCGATCGTGCCCGCGCCGTCGGCGGTGTTGGCGGCCAGCCAGGTGACCCCGCCCTCGGTGCGGACGAGGTTGGGCGAGCGCGACCCACGGCTCAGCGGACCCAGCACCGTGTCCAGGTCGAGTTCGTAGCCGGGGCGGAACAGCACGCGTCGAACCTACCCGGCACTCGGCTAGGGTTACGCCCGGCATTCCCGACGCTAAGCTGATGCCCCCGAACGTAAGCCTATGGAGGACTGGACGATGACCGAGCGACCGGCGAAGGCCTCGATCGTCAGCGGGTACTTCAACCCGCTCCACCAGGGTCATCTCGACCTGTTCGAGGACGCGCAGGCCCGGTCCGGCTACCTCATCGTCATCGTCAACAACGATCACCAGCAGGTCCTCAAGAAGGGCCGGGTGATCCAAACCGAGGACATCCGCGCCCGGATCGTCCGCGCGCTGCGGGTCGTCGACGACGTGTACATCGCCGTCGAGCAGGGGCCGGGCATCGACAAGTCGTTCGACCTGATCCGCCAGGCGTACCCCGACACGGAACTCGAGTTCTGCAACGGCGGCGACCGGCGCAGCGTCGACGACGTGCCCGCCGACGAGATCGAGGCGAGCGCCCGCAACGGCATCTCGTTGCACTACGGGATCGGCGGCACGGACAAGGCGGACTCCAGCACCCGGATCCTTTCGGACATGGAAGCCTGATCCCCGGGAGCGGTACCGCTCGTCACACCGAGATTTGTCGGACGACGTTTGCGGGTCTACTGACGGCGACCGCTCCGAGGGCCTACCCTGGACACCACACAGTCGGCCCTGAACCCAGAGGGCCCCAGGTCAGTCGGGAGGCCTAGGGGATGGACCCCCGTGCTCGGGCGGACGCCTTGCTCGCACGTGCCAGCGCGCGTGGAGCCTTCGTCGTGACACCGGACAACGCGACGTCGCCGATGGACTCCGCGAACACTCAGCAGATCCCCCGATCGGTGGTCACGGAGATCGACCGGTCGTCGGACCCGGACACCACCACTCAGCTACCGGCCTCGCTGATCGCGGAGAACGATCACCACCTGGCCGGCGCGGAGCCGACGACGCGGCTGGACGTGGCACCGGTGACGCGGCCGCAGCCGTATCCCCGGCAGCCCGGCGCCCAGCCGACGCGGCCGATGCCCCAGGCGACGACCCCGCTCACCCGCAGGCCGCCCGCCGCCCCGGTGCAGAGCCCGCTGGTCGAGCGGCCGGAGCAGGAACAGGAGACGGCCGAGAACGAGATCGGCGGCCTGGTGCCGACGGTCAAGCAGAACCCTTCGGGGCGGTCGAACCTTTCGCGGCGGCTGGACGGCATCTAGCCCCCTCGCGCGTGCTATGAAAGGATCACCCGGTCGATCTCCTTGATCGCCGCACCCCCGCCGTAGGTGGCGTTGGACAGCAGCGCGACATCCAGCCCCTTGCCCGGATAGTGCCGCGCGAGTGAGCAGACCCCGACGTTCCCGCCGTCCTTGTAGTAGCTCCAGACCGAGCCGTCCGGCTCCAGGACGAATTCGAGGCCGAAGCCGTACCAGACGCCACTGCTGTGCAGTACTTGCGGCGTGAGGAACTCCTTCGTGCGCTCCGGCGACAGGAGCCGTTCCTCCCGGATCGCGCGCAGTAACAGGACGAGATCACCGACCGTGCAGTACGCACCCCCATCGGGTGAACCGATCGGCGGATAGCTGAAGATGTTCTGCTTCCAGCCGGTGATCCGCTCGCCGTCGAGGATCGGGTCCCAGCCCTCGGCGACCCTCGGCCGCGGATCACGCCGGTCGAAGAAACCCGAGGCGGTCATCCCCGCGCGGTCGAGCACGGCTTCCCGGACGTGATCGCGATACGGCCTCCCGGTGATCTCCTCGATCACCAGCCCGGCGAGGACGTACCCCGAGTTGCAATACCGGCAGCCCGTACCGGGCGCGAAATTCGGGGCCCGGTAAGCGAAATTGGGCAGGTGATCGCGTGTGTCCACGACCGAGTACACCGGCTTGTCGACCCACAGCGCCTCGTAGCTTTCGCCCGCTTCCTCGTCGGCGTCGTCGGCGATCCCGGACGTATGCGTGAGCAGCTGCCGCGTCGTCGCCCCGAGCGCGATCGCCGTGCCGGTGAGGTCGATGATCTCGCCGATCGGGCGGTCGAGGTCCAGCCGTCCCTCGTCGGCAAGGCGCAGCGCGGCGATCGCGGTGAGGACCTTGGTGACCGACGCCGTGTCGTACCGGACGTCCGGCGCGTTCGGCACCGACCAGCGGCGGCTGGCCAGGCCGTAGCCGCGCTCGAACAGCGTCTCGTCGCCGCGCCGGATCAGCACGACCCCGGAGAAGCGGTCCTCGGCGGCGCGGCCGGTCAGCCAGGTGTCCAGTTCGGCGAAGTCCATGCACCGACGGTAACGACGGCCGGGCGCCGGGTCGCGCGAGTTCCGGTGGCCGGAACGGCTACTTCTTGCGCGTCTCGAGCTTGAGCCGCAACGCGAGTCCGGCCTTCACCGCGAGCATGACCGGCTTCCACAGGAGACCGCGGTGACGGTCGGCGAGGTAGCGGTACGCACTGTCGTGGTGCGCGCGCAGCATCTTCTCCGAAGCCTGCGAAGTCGAGTGCCCGCCGATGTGCATGACGCTGGACGAAGGCGCGTACACATTCAGCCAGCCCGCGCGCGACAGCCGTTCGCCGAGGTCGACGTCCTCGAAGTACATGAAGTAGCGCGTGTCGAAGCCGTCGACCGAGTCGAAGGCCTCGCGGCGGAACAGCTGGCAGGACCCCGAAAGCCAGCCCGCCGTGCGCTCGACCGGGGTGCCGGTCTCCTGGCGGTACTGGCGCGTCCACGGGTTGCCCGGCCAGATCTTGCCGAACACCGCGTGCCCGATCCCGCGGCCGAACGACGGCAGCAGCCGGGCCGACGGGTAGACGGTGCCGTCGAGATCGTGGATGAGCGGACCGAACGCGCCACCGCGCGGCCAGCGCTCGGCGACCTCCAGCAGCGCGTCGAGCGAACCGGGCTCCCATTCGAGGTCCGGGTTCACCACGACGACCCAGCCGTAGCTGTCGTCCAGTTCCGCGACGCCGCGGTTGGCGGCCGTGCCGTAACCGACGTTCTCGCCGATGCTGAGCAGCTTGACGTTCTCGCGGCGGGCGGCCTTCTCCGGCGCGCCGTCCGTCGAGGCGTTGTCGGCGATGACGACCTGGACGTCCCGGTCCGTCGCCTTCTCGAGCGTGTCGAGGAACTTCTCGAGGGTCTCGCCGGGGAAGTACGTCACGGTCACGACGGCGAGCCCGTCGCCGTAGCTGGGGTGCTCAGTCACGCGGCCATTGTCCACCCGTCACCGAACGCGACTCCGGCCCCCACCCCTGGACATCCCGCCTTGCGCGAAGGCAACAGAGAGTACTCACCCCACTGCGTTGCGCAAACATCACCGGGCAGAATGAACCGATGCCCGTGCACGCCTTCATCGACGAATCGGTGCGCGACCAGCGCTACCTCTTGTGCATGACGCTGGTCGCCCCGGCTCAGCTCGCACCCTCAAGACGAGAACTGAACGCGTTATTGCTGCCTGGCGCACGGGAGCTGCATTTCAAGAAGGAGAAGGAACCTCGCCGAAGGCTGCTGATCGATCGCATAGCCGCGCTGGAAGCCACGGCGACCATCTACCTGGGTTCGTGCACCCGGAAAACAGAAGAAAACACCCGGCAGAAATGCCTCGAACGCGCAGTCACCGATTTGCTGGCCAAGAGTGCTCACCGGCTGGTCCTCGACTCTCGGGATCATCGCGATATCCACGACCGCAAGACCCTGCAGCGAGCCCTCGGCTATCGCCCGTCCAAAACCGAACTCACCTACGAGCATTTGAACTCGACGAGTGAGCCTCTGCTTTGGATTTCCGACGCCGCCGGATGGTGCTTCGGCGCAGGCGGCGATTGGCGCCGGAGAGCGGCGCCGCTCATCGAATCGATCGTCGAGGTAAGAACAGCGAAAAGCCCGCGAGACGACCGTCCGGACGCGTCACGGGCTTTCATACTCGGCCCCACCGGGGCCTCGCATCGATAACTATACCCCCACCACCTCGTGAGTGGTAAAGACGGTTCTAACCGTCATTACCACTCACGAGAACTCAGCCGGCCCGCCGCCGCGCGTGCCGGTGCCAAGCCTTCGCGTAGGCCTCCCGGTGCCGCTCCGCGGTCGTCGCCCACGAGAACTCCTTCGCCCGGCGCTGCGCGGCCTCGGCCAGTTCCGCCCGCCGTGACGGATCGTCGAGCAGCTCCGAGATCGCCGCCGCGACGTCCCCGGCGCCGACACCGCAATAGGCGACCGCGTCTCCGCCGACCTCCGGCAGCGAGAGCCGCCGCGTCGTGAGCACGGCCGCGCCGCAGGCCATCGCCTCCAGCACCGGCAGCCCGAACCCCTCGCCGAGGCTCGGATAGGCGACCAGTTCCGAGCCACCGAGGAACCCGGCGAGCGTGCCGAACGGCAGATAGCCGGCCCGGATCACCCGCAGCCGGTGCGGCACGGCGTCCAGCGCGCGCTCGACCTGCGAATCCCAGCCCGGCTGCCCGGCCAGCACCAGCGCGGGCGGGTTGGGCCTGCCGGTGACGGCGTGCGCGAAGCCTCGGATCAGCGCGGGCACGTTCTTGCGCGGTTCCAGTGCGCCGAGGAAAGCCACGTACGGCGTCTTACCGAGTCCGACGGCCTTACGCGCGGCCTCGATTTCGGCGGGCGAAGGCGGATGAAACCGATCCGGCTCGACACCGTGATGGATGATCTCCAGTTCGGCCGTCCGCACCTGGCCGACCCGCTCCAGCTCGGTCGCCGTCGCGATGCTCGGCACGATGCACAGCGTCGCGCGGCGAAGCGCCGTCGCGGTCCAGGCGCGGAAGAACCGCGCTTTCACCGAAGAATGCAGGACCGCGTCGGTGAAGAAGGTCGCGTCGTGCAGCGTCACCACCGAAGCGGCCGGGCTGGCCAAAGGCATCGTGTAGTGCGGTGAGTGGACGACGTCGGCGGCGAGCCGCCGGACCAGCCGGGGCAGGGTCGCCTGCTCCCAGGTCAGCCGCGCCGTCCGGGTCGAAGTCGACGGGGAGGTGGGCACGATCCGCGCGCCGGGCGCCAGCCGGTCGTACAGCACCGCGTCCCGCGGCTGGCAGACGACGGTGATCCGCGCGCCGTCCGCGTCCAGCGCCGCGACCAGCGAATCCACGTAACGACCGACGCCACCCCTGTCCGCGGGGACGGCGGTCGCGTCGATCAGCACGCGAGGGTCATCGGTCACCCTTGCAGGGTACGGCGGCGCACTAGCCTCGCGGTGGGGAACCGACAAACTCCCCGCGCAGGTGAAGCCCCCACACGGCCTCGGCCGCGCGTCGCCAGCTGAACTCACTCGAACGGCTGAGACCGCCGTCACGCAGCGCAGCTGCCTGCTCCGGATGGTCTAGTACGTCTTCAAGGGCTTTGGCAAGCGCTTGCGCATCACCCACGGGTACGACGACGCCCGCTCCCCCGGCCACCTCGACCAGCGCCGGGACGTCCGAGTGCACCACCGGCACCCCGGCCGCCATCGCCTCGATCAGCGGCAGCCCGAATCCCTCGGCCCGGCTCGGCATCGCCAGCACCGACGCTCCCCGCAACGCGAACGCCAGTTCCGCGTCGCTCACCTTCCCCAGCAGCCGGACGTCGGCGCCGTGCTCGCGCGCCGACGCGAGCGGGTCGATCCCGCCCCAGCCGGGCTGCCCGGCCAGCACCAGCGGCACCCCGATCCGGCCGGCGGCCTCGATCAGCACGTCGACGCCCTTGCGCGGCTCGATCGTCCCGATCGCGAGGACGTACTTCTCGGGTAGCTCGATCTCCACCGGCTCCGGCAGCGGCCGGACCCCGTGCGGGATCACGCTCACCGGCACCGAAACCGGTACCAGCCCGGCGAGTTCGTCCGCGACCGCCCGTGTTGGCACGGTCAGCGCGGTCGCCGTACGGGCGGCCCGCGCGATCATCGCCTTGTGCCACGCGACCCCGCGCGGCGTCAGCGTCTCGGGATGCGTCCACGGCACGGTGTCGTGCACCGCGACCGAGAGCGTCCGCCCCTTCGGCACCCTGGTGGGCGCGAGCGGCGTCGGCGCGTGGACCGCGTCGCCGCCCGGCCACCACGGCAAGCCCAGCTGCCAGGCCGCGATCAGCGCCCGCGGCGGGATCGGCAGTACCCGCGGCCCCTCGACACCTTCGACCACCGCGCCCTCGACGTGAGCATGCCGCGCGACCACGCTCGACACCGTCCAGCCGGGCGGCGCGGTCTCCGCGAGCGCCCGCAGCAGCTCACCGGTGTAGCGGCCGGTCCCGCCGGGGACGGGCGCCAGCAGTTGCTCGGCGAGCACGACCAGTTCGGGCATGGTCTCTATTCTCTCTGGCATGACCGACGCCGAGCCGAGCACCACCGTCGTCGTGGTCACCTGGCGCGGCGCCGCGCACATCACCGCCTGCCTCGACGCGCTCGCCGCGCAGTCCCGCCCCCACCGGACCCTGGTCGTCGACAACGCCTCGGACGACGGGACGGCCGCGCTCCTCGCCGCCCATCCGTCGAAGCCCGCGGTGCTCCGGCTGCGGCGCAACACCGGTTACGCGGGCGCCATGGCCGCCGCACTGGACAAAGTGGACACTCCGCTGATGGCCTGGCTGAACGACGACGCCGCGCCGGCCCCGAAATGGCTCGCGACCTGCGAAGACACCCTCGGCAAGGCCCCACTCGCCGCGGCCGTGAGCGCCCGGCTGACGCTGGCCGACGGGACCGTCCAGTCCACCGGCGTCCGCCTCACCGCGGACGGCCACGGCGCCGACCTGCCCGGATCCGCCGACGAGGTCTTCGGCTTCTGCGGCGGCGCGGCCGTGCTGAACGTCGAGGCGCTCCGCTCAGTCGGCGGCGTCCCGGCCTCCTACTTCTGCTACTACGAGGACACCGACACCGCGTGGCGGCTGAGGCTGGCGGGCTGGGACGTCGTCAGCGCCGACGCCGACGTCGTCCACCGGCACGGCGCGAGTACGCGGCCGGGTTCGGTCCGGTTCCACCTCTGGAACGAACGCAATCGCCTGCTCACCCTGCTCCGGTGTGCGCCGGGACAGGTGGCCGCCCGGCAGCTGGTGAAGTTCGCCGTGCTCACGCTCGTCTTACCTCTTCGGGGGAAGGCGGCGGCGCCGAACTTCCGTCTCGGCCTCCGCTGCCGGGTGCTGGCCGCCGTCGCGATCCGGCTGCCGCGCACGCTGGTCGAGCGGCGGGCCATCGGGCGCCGCGCGGCACTCGGCCGAGGCGCGGTCTGGGAGGCGTGGGCCGGGCTTTAAGCTCTGACAGAAGACGGAGATGAAGGTCGAGTCCGAGAAGGGGCCCCACAGGAGCCCGCCCCCGGCCGAAGGCCCCGCTTCGCGGTGGCAGGGCGCCCCGAGCACCAGTGGTGACGGGCAGACGAACGAGCGTCCTGGCGGCGCGATGCGGTCGCGGGCTCTTCAGGACACCGTCCAATCGAGTGCAGGGAGTACGGCTTTGGCGCAGGGGGAAACGCAACCGGTCGTCTCGGTGATCGTGGTGAACTATCGCGGAGCCGCCGACACCATCACCTGCCTGCGCGCGCTCGCTGAACACGATTACCCGAACCTCGAGGTCATCTGCGTCGACAACGCCTCCGGCGGCTCCGACGTGGCCGAGATCAAGGCCGCCGTCCCGGGCGTCAAGCTCGTCGAGTCGCCGGTGAACTCCGGCTTCGCGGGCGGCTGCAACCTCGGCGCACAGCACGCCACCGGCACCGTCCTCGCCTTCCTCAACAACGACGCCCGCCCGGCACCGGGCTGGGTGCGCGCGGCCGTCGCCGAACTGCGCGCCCAGCCGACGGTCGCCGCGGTGGCCAGCAAGGTCCTCGACTGGGACGGCACCGGCACCGACTTCGTCGACGCGGGGCTGACCTGGTTCGGCATGGGCTACAAACGCCACGCCGGCAGCCCGCTGGCCGACGTCCCGGCCGCCGACCACGAGATCGCCAAGGACGTCCTGTTCGCCACCGGTTCGGCGATGTTCGTCCGCGCCGGGGTGTTCGCCGAACTCGGCGGCTTCGACGAGCGGTTCTTCATGTTCTACGAGGACGTCGACCTCGGCTGGCGCCTCAACCTGCGCGGCTGGCGCGTCCGGTACGTGCCGGAGTCGCTGACCTACCACAAGCACCACGCCACGATGTCCACAGTGGACGCCCCCGACTCCGGGCGAGAGACGTTCCTGCTGGAGCGCAACGCCTTGGCGGCGCTGTACAAGAACCTCTCCGACGAAACGCTGGCACGGGCGCTGCCCGCCGCGCTGGCGCTGGCCGTCCGCCGGGCGACCGCGCGCGGCGACCTCGACGCGACCCGGTTCGACCTCGCCAAGGGGGTCGGCCCGGCCGAGACCGGCCCGGTCGAGGTACCGCGGACGACGCTGGCAGGCGTGCTGGCGATCGACCAGTTCGTCGAGCTGCTTCCGTCGCTGGCCGAGTCGCGCGCCGCCGAGCAGGCCGCCCGCGTCCGCACCGACGTCGATCTGCTTCCCTTGCTGCGCAAGGCTTTGGAGCCCGCGTACCCGCTGCCGCGCTACCTCGCCGCCCACGAGATCCTGGTCGAGACCTTCGGCATCGACGCGCTCTTCGGACAGCGGCGCAAGATCCTGGTGATCACCGGGGACGCGATCACCGAGCGGATGGCGGGCCCGGCGATCCGCGCGTGGAACATCTCCGCGACGCTGGCCACCGAACACGACGTCCACCTGGTGACGGTCAACCCGCTCGCGGACCCGCCGCCCGCGCCGTTCCGGGTCGGCGCGGCGACGAGGCGTGAGCTGGAGGCCCCGATCGCGTGGGCCGACATCGTCATCCTGCAGGGGCACGTGCTGGAACTCGCGCCCGCGCTCAAGAAGCAGTACGCGCACAAGATCGTCGTCGCGGATCTTTACGACCCGATGCATCTCGAGCTGCTCGAACAGGGCAAGGGCGTCGCCGACGACAAGCGCGCGAAGGACCTCATCGGGGTCACCAAGGTCCTCGACGCGCAGCTCGAACGCGGCGACTTCTTCCTCTGCGCGTCGGAACGGCAGCGCCATTTCTGGCTCGGCCACCTCGCCGCGATGGGCAGGCTCTCGCCGCGGCTCTACGACGCCGACCCGACCACGCAGTCGCTGCTCTCGGTCGTCCCTTTCGGCCTGTCGCCGCAGGCCCCGGTCCGCACCGGCCCCGGCCTGCGGTCCACTGTGGACGGCATCGGCGAGACCGACCACGTCGTGCTGTGGGCAGGCGGGGTCTACAGCTGGTTCGACCCGCTCACCCTGGTCCGCGCGATCGAGAAGCTGCGGCAGCGCCGCGGCGACGTCCGGCTGGTGTTCCTCGGGATGAAGCATCCCAACCCCGAGGTCACCGAGATGGACATCGGCGCGCGCACGATGTTGCTGTCCGACACCCTCGGGCTGACCGGCAAGCACGTGTTCTTCAACCAGCAGTGGGTGCCGTTCGAGGAGCGCCAGAACTGGCTGCTGGACGCGAACTGCGGCGTCACCACGCATTACGAGCACGTCGAGACGACGTTCGCGTTCCGCACCCGGGTGCTGGACTACCTGTGGGCCGGACTGCCGATCGTCACCACCGACGGCGACTCGTTCGCCGACCTGGTCCGCGAGGAACGGCTCGGCGTCGTCGTCCCGGCCGAGGATGTCGACGCACTCGCCGACGCGCTGGAAAAGGCGTTGTACGACGAGGAGTTCGCGGCGGGTTGCGTCGAGCGGATCGCCGCCGTCGCCCAGCGTTACGCCTGGCCGGAGGCGCTGAAACCGCTCGTGGAGTTCTGCCGGAACCCGCGCCCCGCGGCGGACAGACTGCCCGGCACGGACGATCTCGTCGTCACCGAACCGGTGCGGGGCAAGGAAATGCTGCGCCGCGACGTCGACCTGATCCGCGAGTACCTCGCCGACGGCGGGCCGAAGGAACTCGTGCGGCGCGTCGGCGGCCGGGTCGTCAAGGTCGCCAAGCAGAGGCTCGGCCGTGGCTGACCGCCCCTTGCGCGTCCTGCTCGACGGGACCCCGCTTCTCGGTGCCAGGACGGGTATCGGCCGGTACACGGTCGCCCTGTCCGAAGAACTCGCCTCGATGTCCGAAGTGGACACTCGTGCGGTCGCGTTCACGTTGCGCGGCTGGCGGCGGCTGCGGCACGTGCTCCCGCACGGCGTCCGGGCCCGCGGGATGCCGGTGGCAGCGCGGTTGCTGCGCAAGGCGTGGCTGCGGTCGCAACTGCCGCCGGTGGAACTGTTCGCCGGGCCGACGGATGTCGTGCACGGCACGAACTTCGTCCTGCCGGGACGGTTCCGCGCGGCGGGCGTGGTGACGATCCACGATCTGGCCTTTTTGGACGCTCCGGAAGAACTCGCGCCGAGCGATCACGAACTGCCGCAGCTGGTCCGCCGCGGCGCCCGGCTCTCCGACGTGATCTGCACGCCGACCAACGCCGTCGCCGACCGGATCGCCGAACGGCTCGACGTGGACCGCCGCAAGATCGTGGTCACCCCGCTCGGGGTGAACCCGGCGTGGTTCACCGCGCGGCCGCCGGACAAGGAACGCCGCAGGGAACTCGGACTGCCGGACAAGTACCTGCTCTTCGCCGGCGCTCCCGGACCGCGCAAGGGGCTGCACTGGCTCCAGCAGGCTCACGAAGCCGCGCCGGATCTGCCGGATCTGGTGTTCGCCGGACCGGGCTCGTTCTCGGTGGGCTCGCGTTCGCGGCACCTCGGCTACCTCTCCGACGTCAACCTGCGGACGGTCGTCGCCGGGGCGAGCGCGCTGGTGCTGCCGTCCCGCGACGAGGGCTTCGGGCTCCCGGTGCTGGAAGCGATGGCGTCGGACGTCCCCGTGGTGTGCACGGACATCCCGGCGCTGCGCGAGGTCGCCGGGAACTGCGCGAGCCTGGTGCCCTACGAGGACGTCGACGGGCTCGTGGAGGCCCTGCGGATCGCCGTCAGCGACCCGCACGCCGTCGCCACCTCGGCCACGCGCCGCGCCCACGTCGCGAACTTCACCTGGCGCGCGTGCGCCGAACTCACCGTCGCCGCCTACCGCCAAGCCAGCACGCAGCACTGACTCCCCGCGTTTGGTCCTCTGGATGCGTCAGTTCGCACTACTCACTACCGCATCCAGAGGACTAAACGCTAGAGAAGTACGCCTTGAGCGCCTCGGTCCAGTCGCGAAGGGGCGTGAGACCGGCCTCGCGCCACGAGGCGTTCGACAGCACCCCGTACGCCGGCCGGGCGGCCGGACGCGGGAATTCCGCCGTCGTACAAGGCTTGATCCGTGCCGGATCCGCGCCGAGTTCCGCGAAGATCGCCCGCGCGAACCCGCACCACGTCGTCGATCCGCCACCCGTGCAGTGCAGCACCCGCCGGGCAGGCCCCTCACCCGCGACCACGCGTCCGGCCAGCTCCAGCAAACCGGCGGCGAGGTCACGGGACCAGGTCGGCGCCCCGGTCTGATCGTCCACAACGGACAGTTCTTCGCGCTCCTTCTCCAGGCGCGCCATGGTCTTCACGAAATTCGACCCGGTCTTGCCGTACACCCAGGACGTGCGGACGATCCAGGAACGCGCCCCGGATCCGAGCACGGCGTCCTCACCGGCCGCCTTCGTCCGGCCGTAGGCGTTGAGCGGCCCCAGCAGATCATCGGTCTCGTACGGCGAAGTCGCGTCCCCGGCGAAGACGTAGTCCGTCGACACGTGGATGAGCGGCACTCCGCGCGACGAGCACGCCGCGGCGAGCACCCGGGGGCCGTCGGCGTTCACCGCGAAGGCCCGTTCCTCATCGGTTTCCGCCGCGTCCACCGCGGTGTAGGCGGCGGCGTTGATCACGACGGGCGACGTCCCAGCCGCACGGGCCCGGTCCGCCAGTTCGGTCACCGCGGCGATGACCTGCCCGGTGTCGCGCACGTTCAGCTCCGCCGAAGACGGCGTCGCGGCGTCCGGCGCCAAAGCGGCGATATCCTGGCCCAACTGGCCGGATCCACCCGGCACGAGAATGCTCAGCACCCCTTGCTCCCTTATACCGAACGGTTCTTCAGCGGCTCCCACCAAGATCGGTTCTCCGCGTACCAGGCGACGGTTTCGGCCAGACCGTCCTCAAAGGACACCTGGGGCGCGTAGCCGAGTTCCTGCGAGATCTTGGTGATGTCGACCGAGTACCGGCGGTCGTGTCCCTTGCGGTCCTCGACCGGCTCGACCGACTCCCAGTCGGCGCCGAGGGCGGTCAGCAGCCGCTCGGTCAGCCCGCGGTTGGTCAGTTCCGTGCCGCCGCCGATGTTGTAGACCTCGCCCGGCCTGCCACCGTCGGCGACGAACTGGATGCCGCGACAGTGATCGTCCACGTGCAGCCAGTCACGCACGTTGAGCCCGTCGCCGTACAGCGGGACCTTCTTGCCGTCGAGCAGATTGGTCACGAAGAGGGGGATGACCTTCTCCGGGAATTGGTACGGACCGTAGTTGTTCGAGCACCTGGTGACACAAACAGGCAGTCCGTGGGTACGGAAGAAGGAACGTGCCAACAGATCCGAGGACGCCTTCGACGCCGAGTACGGCGAATTCGGCTCCAGCGCGTGGTCTTCGGCCCAGGAACCCTCCTCGATGGAGCCGTAGACCTCGTCGGTGGACACGTGCACGAACTTCCCGACCTCGGCCTCGAGCGCGCCCTGCAACAGGGTCTGCGTGCCGAGCACGTTGGTCAGCACGAAGTCGGCGGCACCGGTGATCGAACGGTCCACATGGGACTCGGCGGCGAAGTGGACGACCAGGTCGATCCCCCGCATCAGCTCGCTGACCAGGGCGGCGTCGCAGATGTCGCCCTTCTCGAACCGGTAGCGCGGGCTCTTGCTCACCGCCGCCAGATTCGCCTCGTTGCCCGCGTACGTCAGCTTGTCGAGCACGACGACCTCGGCGTCGGCCAGCGACGGATACGCCCCTGTCAGCACCTGCCGGACGTAATGCGAACCGATGAATCCGGCTCCCCCGGTGACCAGCACCCGCATCCCGCGATCCTCCTTGTACGACTTCCCGGACCCGGCGAGTGTGTCACGACCGGGGCAACCTTCCACCAGCCTACGGACGTCTAACACGAGGATCAGTAGAGTTGTATCCGAGGCACACGTGTGCCCTGGGGAGATTCGTGGAGGACCGCACGTGACCGAGTGGCCCGGGCCACCCATTCCGGCGCGCCGTGGCGGCTTCGTGGTGTTCGCCCGTCGCGGGGTGAAGGTCGTCCTCAGCCTGATCTCGATCACGGTCCTGGCGCTGACCTGGTGGGGCTGGCAGCTCCTCGGCGACCAGGCGCAGGGCTTCGCCACGACGAACCTCTTCGAGGACAACGGCCACCCGCCGGCGAAACCGCTGGACGGCGCGATCGACATCCTGCTCGTCGGCCAGGACAGCCGCACCGACGCGCAGGGCAACCCGCTGCCGCGCGAGGTCCTCGACATGCTCCACGCGGGCAACGCCGACGGCGAGCGCCAGACCGACACGATGATCCTGGTGCACATCCCCCAGAACGGCGAGAAGGCGATCGCGATCTCCTTCCCCCGCGACTCGTGGGTCGAGATCACCGGCGGCTTCGGCAAGCACAAGCTCAACAGCGCGTACGTCTACGCCTACAACGACACGTCGAAGACGCTGCAGCAGCAGGGCAACTCCGACCTCAAGGACGTCGACGCCAAGGCCAAGGACGCCGGCCGCAAGAACCTGATCGCGACGCTGGAGAAGTTCATCGGCAAGCCGAAGATGATCGACCGGTACGCCGAGGTGAACCTGTCGAGCTTCTACGAGATCACCAAGGCGATCGGCGGCGTCGAGGTCTGCCTCAACGGCCCGGTCAAGGAGCGGAAGTCCGGTGTCGACCTGCCCGGCGGACGGCAGACCGTCGAGGGCGTCCAGGCGCTCGCGTTCGTCCGGCAGCGGTACGACCTGCAGAACGGCGACCTCGACCGGATCGCGCGGCAGCAGGCCTTCCTGTCCGGGCTGGCGAACAAGGTCCTCTCGTCGGACGTCCTGGCCAACCCGGCGAAGATCTCGAGCCTGATCGAAGCGGTGAAGAAGTCGGTCGTGCTGTCGGCGGGCTGGGACCTGCCGGAGTTCGCCGCGCAGATGCGCGGGCTGAGCAGCGGCAACGTCGAGTTCCACACGATCCCGACCCAGGGCGACGCGATCATCGGCGGCGCCGCCGTGCTCCGGGTGGACCCGGCGCAGGTGCAGGCCGAGGTCAACCGCCTGACCTCCGACGGGCAGGCGGCGCCCACCCAGACCCCGGCCACCCTGCCGGGCGCGGAGAAGGTGACCGTCGAACTGTTCGACGGCTCGGGTTCGCCCACGGTGGCCACCGAAACCCGTAACCTCTTGCAGGGCAAGGGTTTCAAACTCGCGGCCGACACCAAGCTCAGCACGCGCAACTCCACGGTCATCCGCTACGCGCCGGGTGACGACGACGCGCTCGCCCTGATCAAGCAGGTCTTCGGCACCGCGGTGCAGGCCGAGGCGGATCGCGATGTCGCCCCCGGCAAGGTGCGGGTCCTGCTCGGCAAGGACTTCAAGGGCACGGCCACGGCGCCGTCCACGACGTCGACCCCGTCGAAGCCCGCTCAGCCGCCGTCCAGTGCTCCGGCCCCCACCACGACGCCGATCGTCGCGGGCAATGTGCCCTGCGTCAATTAATCTCCGGGTACTCAGCGTGGCCGACCTTCCGGTGGCCTAGCCTTCTCCTACGATCGGACCGACGGGCAGCCAAGGGGGGGGTGAACAGGGATGGACAGCGAGGACAAGGACATCAGCGAACGTCCGGACACACCGGACACCGAAGAGCCGAAGCCGGAACAGGACACCAGCTCGGACACCGAGAGTGACGAAGAGCCTCGGTTCGTCCCGACGCCGTACCCGCGGGATCCGCTCCCCCAGCCGTCCACCCCGCCCGAAGACGAATCGGTCTCGGGTGTACTCGCCGTACCCGAGCGCCGGCTGCGCCGCGCCGGCCGGATCACCCGCCGGATCGCACTCGGGCTCGTGTCGCTGCTCGCCCTCAGCACCACTGGCTACGCGTACGTCACCAAGGACCAGTTGCAGAACAACGTCCCCACGACGAACGCCCTGAGCAAGGCCGACGACCCCGCCGCCCCGCCCGCCGACGACGGCGCGACCGACATCCTCCTGGTCGGCAGCGACGCGCGCACCGACGCGCAGGGCAACCCGCTGCCGCTGAAGGTGCTCAGGGAACTGCGCACCGAGGAGAAGCCGGGCGTCAACACCGACACCATCATCATCCTGCGCATCCCGAAGAACGGCGGGAAACCGTCCGGCGTCTCGCTCCCGCGCGACACCTGGACCGACATCCCCGGCCGCGGCAAGAACAAGATCAATTCCGCGTACGGCGTCGCGAAGGCCAACTACGCGAACGCGCACCGCGGCGAGGGCGACCAGGCGAAACTCGAACGCGACTCCGATCAGGAAGGCCGCCGGGCACTGGTCCAGACCGTGCAGGACCTGACGCAGATCCGCATCGACCACTACGCCGAGGTCAACCTGCTCGGGTTCTACCTGCTGACGGAGGCGCTGGGCGGGGTCAAGGTCTGCCTGAACCACTCCACCGAGGACAAGGACTCCGGCGCGAACTTCCGGCGCGGGGAACAGGTCGTCTCGGGGGGCGAGGCGCTTTCCTTCGTGCGCCAGCGGAAGAACCTGCCTCGGGGCGACCTCGACCGCATCGTGCGGCAGCAGGCCTTCCTGTCCTCGGCGCTGAACCAGGTGCTTTCGGCGGGCACGCTGACCAGTCCGTCGACGATGAGCGGCCTGATGGACGTCGTGCGCCGGTCGATCGTCCTGGACGAGGGGCTCGACCTGCTGGACTTCGCGCAGCAGGCGAAGGGCATCGCGTCGGGTGACCTGACGTTCACGACCATCCCGGTGGTGAACATCAACGGCCGCAGCGAAGACGGCCAGAGCATCGTCGAGATCGACCCCGCCGCCGTGCGGACCTTCGTCTCGGGCCTGGTGGGCCGGGGCGGTGGCGGCGGCGCCCCCGGTGCCGCTCCGCTGCTCGCCGCGTCGAGCGTTCCCTGCGTGAACTAGCGTTGGGGGCGTGAGCCTCACCGAACTGCTGCTGCGGCCCGTGCTCGGGTCGCCCGCGAAACCGCTGATCACGCACTACGACGACAAGCAGGGCAGCCGGGTCGAGCTGTCCGTGGCGACCACGGTGAACTGGGCCGCCAAGACGGCGAACTGGCTGGTCGAGGAGTTCGACGTCGAACCGGGCGACGAGGTGGCCGTGGTGCTGCCGTCGCATTGGCAGACCGCCGGTGTCCTGCTGGGCGCGTGGTGGTGCGGCGCCAGGGTGGTGACGGAGACCGCGGGCGCGCGGGTGGCGTTCATCGCGCCGGACGGCGTTTTCGACGCGGCCGCGACCGCCGTCGTCTCGCTGCACCCGATGGGCCTCGGACTGCCCGCCGTTTCCGTACCCGACGGGGCTTTGGACTACTTGACCGAAGCCCGGCTTTCGGGCGACCAGTTCACTCCCCTGTTCCCCGTGCCCGGCGACACTCCCGCACTCGGTTCATCCACTGTGGACGAAGTGCTCGCCGAAGCCCGTTCCCGGGCCTCTTCGGCGAGTTTGTCCGCGAACGACCGTGTTCTGTCCACTGTGGAATGGACCGGCGCCGAGGGCATCCTCGCCGGGTTCCTGACCCCGCTGGCGGCCGGTGCGCATCTGGTCCAGGTCAGCAACGCCGATCCGGCCAAACTCGCTTCTCGGCGCGAAGCCGAGCGGACGACCGCGGATCTCCCCTCCTGAAGCGCTATGAAAGGACCTTTCCTTGCAAATTTTGCAAGGAAAGGTCCTTTCATAGCACGCGGGTCAGGCGTCCTGAAGCTGCTTCGCCTCACGCTTGCGCCCGAAGAGCACGTGGTCGAGCGAGAGCTTCCCGGCGTTGAAACCGAGTGCGAGCCCGGCGACCGCCAGGACGAGGACCAGCTCGTAACCGCCCTGACCGGTCAAGCCGTTGTCGAGGTGCACCGAGAGCAGAGCACCGACGGAGACCACGACGAAGCCGAGGCCCACCAGCGGCGTCAGGAAACCGACGATGAACAAGATGGCTCCCACGATCTCCACCGCGATCGCGAAGATCGCCGCCAGTGTCGGCAGTGGGATTCCTGTCTGCTCGAAGAACTTCGCGGTGCCGTCGATCCCGTTATCCCACTTCTGCAGGCCGTGGGCGAGGAACACCACACCGACCCCGATCCGGCCCAGCAGGAGGGCGACATCCTTGAAACGAGCGAACATCGGGTATCAGCTTTCTGATCGGTGAATATTCAACTTACCCGGATCACGGTAGGGCACCGGGCGCCCCGGACGGCACCTCCGGAGCGTGATCGACAGGTATCCGACAGGAACAGAACCCGGTCGGCGGCATCTCCTCCACGTTATCCCCGCCCCGACAGGCAGAATCTCCTCCGTGAGGGATGAACGTCTGACCGGCATGTGGACGGATGAAATCTTGCATCCGGGCAGTGTCGAGTCCGTCGATCTGGTGTTCCGCCGCGACGGCTCAGGATGGCTCTACTGGTCGAGCTGGAGCACCGAGTTCGCGGTGTCCCGCTTCACTTGGGCGACGCTCACGCCGGGCGAATTGGTCTTCAGATTCCACCGCACCCTCGGCGGGACTTGGGCGAACAACGACGGTGTCCTGCGCCACGACGTCGAGTCAGACGAGAAAGAAGAATCCGTGATCGAGACCGGCTACACGATCGCGCCCGGCGAGGCCCCGTACAGCACGCCGGTGACCCTGCTCTCGCTGGCTCACCCGCTGACCGAGCACCTGGCGGGCGCGCGGTTCGCGTGGGTCGAGAAGCCGGATTCGGTCAGCGATCCGTCCGCCGGTGCTCCGCGGCCAGACCCGTCCAGCCACCGCTGACCGCCAGCACTTCGAGCACCCGCTCGGCGTGCTCGGCGAAACCGGCCAGATCCGCGTGCAGCAAGGCGATCCGCTCGGCTTCAAGCGGGATCTCGTCGTCGGCCCACAACTCGATCACCGGACTGGCGGTGAACACGAGGAACTGAATGATGCGGATGAACTCCTCGGACGGCTCGGTTACCGCCTTGCGGTAACCCGTCTCGATCTCGTCGCAGGCCGCGACCAGCTCGCGCAACGGCCTCACCACGTCGGCCGCCGTCCCATCCCACGCGGCCGACGGCCACGTGCGATCCCCGAGTTCGAGCCACAACCGCCAGCCGGCGATCAGCTCGGCCTCGTCGTGCGGTGTCCACGACACCGGAGCGGACCAGAACATCCTTCGAGAGTGACAGGGTCCGCGCTTGATCGCCGCCCCTCCGTGAAGCATCTCACCGAAGCGCGATCTCACACCCGCCTTTCGTCCTCTAACTGCGGTAGTTGTACGCGCAAGCACCGCATTTCGTCCTCTAAATGCGAAGTCTTCGGCGCCGGAAACGCAGTGAAGGGGGCCGTAACGTACTTGACCGAGGGCGTCAGCCCTCGAGCAGCGCGCGCTATGACCATGCGCTGGAGTTGGTTGGTGCCTTCGTAGATCTGGGTGATCTCTCGGCCGGTTTCGGGCTTCCTGGCGATCTTGCCTGAAAACAGCCTCTGAGCTGCTTAAACGTCTCTCGGCAGTTCTCGGTGGATCTTGGCTCTACCCGACGTCTGACGGCCTGTAGACGGCCTGGCGAAACCCTGCCCACATCTCTCCCTTCATCCCGATACGAAGCCAGCATGCGGCCGGTGGCATCGGGTCAAGGCACGCCTTCCAGCCTTGACGCGGTGTTACCGGCCGTTGTCACGATCAGGCGTCGGGGTGAAGGAGATCGACAACCGCGCGTAACAGGTGGCGATACATCGCCGACCGGTATGTCACGACGCTCGTTGAGGAGGGCCGACGTTGGCAATGGGGACATGTGCGCCGCCGCTGGGTGGCGCTGCGCAAAGTGACTCGCTGGCGGCCGCGTCGCCCGGCCGGTGGGCGGAGCGGAGCGGCAGCCCGCCGTGTCGGGAACCGGCGCGGCCGCCCAGGCGAGTGGCTACTGATGCGCCCCTGTGCGCCGCCCAGCGGCGGCGCACCCTTGATCCTATAGAGCCAAGTTCGGCAGGCCATCAATTTGGCAAAGGCATAGCGGTGACGGCATGACGGATATACCAGCAGAGATCTCAGGCGAGAGTCTGCGCCAAAATGGGGTGACCGCTTGGCTAGCTGACTCCGTCGATCGAGCTGCACGTGTTCAGCCTGACGGGGTCGGCAACTTCTTATGCACAGTGGGAGACCCCATCCTTCTAGATGGAACAAAGGCTACTGTGCGCACTCATTTCGTAGTCAAAGACGCAAATGGCTATCCGCGAGTTAAAGCTCTAAGTGAGAAGCTTGCCACTCTCGCAATAGACTATTGCATCCCGCGGTCTAGACTAGAAGAAGCAAATCTCTACTACGAACAAACAAGGTCAGCCGAGAAGTTCTCGCAGCTCCACAAGGAAGCTGTGAACCTATTCACTAGCTTAGAAAAGTCCGGCGAGGGTGGAGAGCTGCTTCTTTACTTCTTACTCGAAGCCATACTTAAATTGCCGCAAATTCTATGCAAGATGCCACTGAAGACCAGCCGACAGATGCATGTACATGGGACCGATGGGCTTCACGCAAAAGTATTACCTGGCGGGAATATTGCATTATACTGGGGCGAGTCCAAAATGCATGCAACGGTATCGTCGGCGGTGGACGACTGCTTTAAAAGCATCGCACCATTTTTGGTGGGCGAGATGTCGGATGTAAGGACCCGAGATCTACTGCTGATAAGAGACCACCTGGATATGGGCGCGCAAGAAGTGACCGACGCTCTTGTGAGATACTTCATCTCAGACAACCCGGAGGCTGGAAAAATTGAATTTCGAGGCGCATGCCTCGTTGGGTTCGATATGGACAACTACCCAACACCGCATGACGCCGATGGGATTTCAATACGGAAGGAGATTGCCACAGCAATGCAGAAGTGGTCAAAAAGAATCCTTAAACGGGTGACCGAACACGAGTTACTCTCGTTTGAAATTGAGATCTTCTGCATTCCAGTGCCTTCCGTTGATGAATTTCGCGCCAACGTGCGATCCAGCCTGGGGCTGAAATGACGACAGCCGAGATAGCAAATGAGATACTGAGATCACGCCGTTTTTCTTCAACTATGACTACGGTAGCAAGAAACTCAGTTTTCGATACCCTGTCTGGTGTCGAGGCTACTCGTAGTCGCGAGGAAGTAGACTGGAACTTTGCACTATTCTGCGCGAGCGCAATCGGCGCTGACGCTTCCGACGCTGCCCAAGATGCCGCGCTGCGGATAGCGCAAGGTTGCCTAATGAGCAACACTTCACAGAATCACCACCGCGAAGCAGCAGCAATCCTCTTGGAGAGGATGGGAAATCGACCTGCTTTGTCTTTGGCTGTCGATCGCGAGCTCGTAGATTCAGATTCTTGGCTGAATTCTCCCGCACCACTAAAGCTAGACATTTTACGACGCCGCATGGAGTTGACTATTGGAACCAGCTCCGGCGAATCTATTACGGCCAACTTGTTTCAGCGCCAGTTCTGGAATGCGGCGCTTCGAAGCTCGTGGATCAGCGTGTCCGCTCCAACTTCTGCTGGAAAATCGTACATTGTCAAACGATGGTTTCAAGAGAAAATCACAATATCCGATGCTTTGACCTGCGTCTATCTAGTTCCGACACGCGCGCTCATCGAAGAAGTAAGTAACGACCTTCGCAGGGACCAGGGATTTGCTCGGGTTGGCATCCATACGCTGCCCTGGGATTCGAGCATAGGAAGTAACGCAAGAGAAGTCCACGTCGTAACCCAGGAGCGCCTGCATGTGCTCCAGCAAAAGTTTCCATTATTCGCCCCTGGCGTAGTATTTGTGGATGAGGCACAAAAATTCGGCGATGACTCACGTGGCGTTCTCCTTCAGAAGGTACTCGTTGAGACTGTTAGGAGAAACCTTGATACACAGGTAATGCTAGCAAGTCCTTTGTCGGATAATCCCGAGTTATTACTTGACTACGCACCATTGTCCGCCACAAAGATCGCAGTTTCTAGCGGCAGCGCAACCGTAAATCAGAACCTGCTTTGGGTCAACCAGAAGCGCGGCAAAACAACGCGCTGGACCATAGATCTGGTAGTTGCCGGAGAAGTCACCCAGATTGGCGAGTTTTCGCTTCCCAGCCGACCGAGCCCCGAGAGCAGGCGACTTCCTTTAATTGCAGCAACACTTGGCCGCAAAAGTACAGGGAATGTCGTCTACGTAAATGGTGCAGCAGAGGCCGAGAAGGCTGCGCTTCAGATTCGGGACGCAGTAGTGGGCGACCCTGATTTTGACGGCGACAGTGACCAAGAGCTACTAAACCTTCGCGATCTTGTAATGAAGACAATCCATCCAGATTATGCCCTCGCTGCCGTACTACGGAGACGCGTGGCGTTTCACTATGGAAACATGCCTCTCATTATTCGCGCAGAAATTGAGCGACTATTCAGAATAGGCAAGCTGCGATATCTCGTGTGCACTTCCACGTTGCTAGAAGGCGTCAACCTTCCATGCCAGAACCTGTTTGTGCGCGGCCCTCAAAAAGGAAACGGTCGCCCAATGTCTTCAGCTGATTTTTGGAACTTAGCTGGCCGCGCAGGACGCTGGGGAAAGGAATTCCAAGGCAACATAGTTTGTGTTGATACTACCGTTGCCAGGAAGTGGGCGGAGGTGCCGCGTGTAAGATCGCGGCAACCGCTTCGGCGCGCCTCGGACGACGTGATTGGGGAATTCGACAAGCTAATAGACTTCATCACAGCCGGGGCACCGATCGACCGAAAGAACCGTTGGCCAGTTGCCGAATCTGTTTTCAACTTGGTGGCCGACAATCTCTTGCGAGGCCGACACATTGCCGAAATATCCGGTCTTGGTTTAAGTGAATCCGCGGCAGAGCGCCTTGAAACGGTAGTTACTACCGCGTTGTCTCATGTGGATATCCCTCCGAGCATCGTGAGCAAGCATTCTGGCATTAGCCCACTTTCGATGCAGCGCCTTCTTGATTACTTCCGTGAACACGATGCACCAGAAAGACTGCCCCTGACGGCACCAGAGGACGATGACGCAGCCAGCGTTTACGTTCAGGCGATATCGAGAGTGGCAAGGTTTCTCGGCGGAAACTTTGGACCCCAGGGCCGCCGAATGCAACTGGCCATACTATTGATCAACTGGATGAGAGGCCGGCCTCTAGCTCAGATTATCGCGAGCCGAGTCGCTTACAATATCAAGAGACCCAAACCTGAAAGTCTAAGCGCTGTTATTCGCTCAACCATGTCCGATGTAGAGCAAATCGCAAGGTTTGAAGCTCCAAAATTTTTGGGATGCTATGTAGACATACTGCGATATCATTTCGGGGAAAACGCGCCTGAATCATTTTCAGAGTTGCCCGATATTGGCATGATGCTTGAGCTTGGGGTTTCGCGTGTAACAGAACTTTCATTGATGACTATTGGTCTATCTCGCACTAGCGCTGTCGGAGTTTCCGAATATATTTCGGCTGATGATCTACAGCCAGACCAGTGCCTAGAGTGGCTCCGAGACGCGGAGCTTGGGGCACTCGATCTACCTGTGCTAGTACGGAGAGAAATAGATGAGGTTCTGGCGGCTGCGTTGGCAAGTTGACTCGGCCTGGCTTTGCCGTTGGGAAGAGCGGCCAGCCTGGACCGGACGGCACGTAGACCAACGCTGTTAGCCTGGGGGTATGCGTGGTGCGGGTGATCAGCTCAGCATCGGGGAGCGTATTGCCTTCTACCGGCGGCGGCGTGGTCTGTCGCAGGCGGTTCTTGCTGATCTGGTAGGCCGTACTGAGGACTGGTTAAGCAAGATCGAGCGCGGCGAACGTGAGATCCGGCGTCTGGATGTGCTGGCCGACGTCGCGCGGGGCCTACGGGTGACGCTGGGAGATCTCCTTGGCGAACCGGTGCTGATGGAGGATGAGGACAAGAACGACGACGTCCCGGCCATCCGAGACGCGCTCATGGCTCCCCGTCGTCTGTCCCGCACGCTGTTCTCTTCGGCCATGTCGCCGGAGTACATCGACCCGGCCCCCGTGGCACGGCTGGTGGAAGGTGCCTGGTCCAGCTACCAGAAGGGCGACCTCGGTCGCGTCGTCGCCGCGCTACCGGGCCTGATCAAGACCAGCCAGGGCATGGAGTCCGCCTCGGCCGACGACGCGGCCTACCGGCGGGCCTGCGCAGCGGTGTCGGCACGCGTTCACCACCTGGCCGCGACCACTTTGAGCAAGATCGGTGAAGCTGACCTCGCGTGGATCGCGGCAGAGCGCGCCATGCAAGCAGCCGACGAGGCCGATGATCCCCTGGTGCTGGCCTCGGCTGCCCGTTCTGGTACTCACGCGCTCCTGGCGGTCGGCCGGTTCGATGACGCGCTTGAGCTGGGCGACGTCGCCGCGAAGTGGCTGGTCCCGAGGATGCGCGATGGTGATCCGGCAGCTCTGAGTCTCTACGGAATGCTCTACCTGCGGACGGCCGTCGCCGCTGCTCGGCAACAGGACCGGTCGACGGCCAACGAACTGCTGTCTCACGCGGGCCGCGCGGCTGATCAGCTCGGCGTGGACGCCAACCATTGGCAGACCGGGTTCGGTCCGGCCAATGTCGAGCTTCACCGGTTGTCGGCGGCGCTGGATCTGGGCGACATTTCGCAGGTGATCGAGTGGGCTCCGAGGATCACCGTCGACCACCTCCCCGTGGAACGCCAGGTCACACACCTGATCGACTTCGCGCGGGCGTTGAGCCTGGTGGCGAAGGATGACGAGGCGTTGTCGGCGCTGCTGACGGCGGAGCAGAAGGCGCCGGGGATCGTCCGCCACAGCACGGCGGTGCGGGAGGTCGTGCGGTCGATGTATCGCCGTGCTCCGGCGACGGCTGGTAAAAAGTCCTCGCCCTTGTTGGCGTTGGCTGAGCGCTGCGGCGCGGTGAGGTAGGTCGGGTGGCATCGCGTGTTCTGAGCCTGGTGGGCTCGGGTGCTGGTGGTGTTGAAGATCTTCTTCCGCGCGTGATCCGGCCCCTCCAAGCGGACGGCTGGACGGTCGCGGTGACCTTAACCCCGACGGCGGGGCGCTGGCTGGACGAGAACGGCGGACGTGCCGAGATCGAGGAGGCCACCGGGTTCCCGGTCCGGGTCGAGTCCCGCTCGCCGGCCGAATCCAGCCCTCATCCTGCGCCGGACTGCTACCTGGTCGCGCCCGCCTCGGCGAACATGGTCGCCAAGCTCGCAATGGGCATCGCCGACAATCAAGCTCTGACGCAGGTCAACGAGGCCATCGGAACCCTGAACCTGCCAGTCGTCGTCTTCCCGCGCGTGAATGCCGCGCACGCTCGTCACCCGTCCTGGGAAACCCACATCGACGCGCTTCGGCGTGCTGGCGTGCGTCTCGTGTACGGGGACGACGTGTGGCCGCTGCACGAACCGCGGAGCGCTCCAGGGCGAGAGCTGCCCTGGTCAGCCGTACTTTCCGCGGTGAACGCAGCGGTCCCCTCGCCGGGCTAGCTCGGTAAGATCGACGTGTGACAGCTGCATCTGGGGAACGGCCGAAACCCATCGATCAGTGTCAGGACGTTCAAGAAATCCTCGACCAGATCCGGCTGCGGCCGGGGATGTGGCTGCGGCAGCGGTCTTTGCGGGACTTGGAGAGCATCCTCTTCGGCTACGGCGTCGCCCTGGACGTTCACGGACTTGATGAGACGTTCGCGATGGGGGCTGTCGGTCCGTTCGCCCAATGGATCGAGGCTCGCTTTGGCTGGTCGATGTGTGCAGGGTGGGCGGTTGCCATCGAGGCGCATGCCGACGGTGAGGAACCGCTGAAGGTGTTCTTCCGCCTCCTCGACGAGTACCGGGCCTCCTGAACCCGGCTACGTCACGCCAGGTGGGCCGTCATTTCTGAGGACGCTCTCCCTCGCTAGTCCCTACCCGGACAGTTTGTCCGGGGTGAGGCTGCTCACTGGGTGTCTCCTGTGTTCAGCGCGCCCGACCGGGCTCGCCGAGACCGAGACATCGGGAGAGCACATGGGCATTCACGTGGTGATTCAGCCCCTCGTCGGCTACGGCGCGGCGGTGGTTTCACCCTCTCCTGGCGTTCGTCAGCTCGTCGCCGGAAGCGAAGAGACCTCCTTCATTGTCCAGGTGCCCGCCCGTATCGGCGGCCTGATGGACACCGCACGGTTCGCGCAGAGTCTCGCGGCCGCTGCCAGCGAGTTCAGCGAGTGGTGCGAAACCCAGCACCGCACGCGCTCGCATTCCTCCTCCTTCCATGACCAATGGTCCGACGCTGCCGACGAAACCGTCACGCGCAAGAACGACTGATCACACGCACTTAGGAGCAACAAATGGCTATCTACAAGGGTTTCCGGTTCCCCATCGAGTTCGACGAGGCGTTCGGCCAGGGCTTGGTCATGGTCGGTGAGGTGTCGCCGGACAACGAGTACCAGTCACGAGAGGACCGGTCGTCGGGTCGTCCGGCGCGGCAGCGGGTCGACGAGGTGACGGGCAAGCGTCAGTGGAAGGTCACGGTGACCGACCCGGACGAGGTCAAGGCGAAGCGCGCGTCGTTCGAGATCACGTTGCTGGCCGATGTGCAGCCGGTGCCGACCACGTCGGAGGTGCTGCCGGGTATGCGGCCGATCGAACTGGAGGGCCTGACGGCTGAGCCGAAGGTGGCTGGTCAGGGCGAGTTCAAGTACCAGTCGTACACGTTCCGCGCGACCGGCTTCAAGGCTGCGGCCGCTAGCGGTGCGTCGAAGTCGGGCCGGGCCTCAGGTTCCGCTGAGTCGACGCCCAAGGCTGCGTGATGCCGGGCGGGGTGCCGGGGAGCCACCGTGTGGCCGTGGTTCCTCCGCACCTGGTCCAGGCGTGGGAGATGGCCTACCACCACTACAGCGCACTGAGGGCGCACGCGGTCGACTCCGTGGCGGCGCATGACCTGGCCGTTGCTTCCCTCGCGGTGGCGTCGGCCTGGCGGGACCTCGCTTCGGAAGGCCAGTTGCCGTGGTGGGTGCTCGCGGCCGTGACAGCGGCGGCTGAGGGATTCGAGGAGAACGCGCGGTCGTGGGAGATCCGCGCTCACAGTGAGGAGGAGCAGGGCCGTGGCGTTCAACGCGATGTGGAAGCCGGGGCCGCAGGCGGTCGCGGGGATGCAGGGCAATGGTTCGGCGAACCCGGCCCTGGTGATCTACCTCGATCCGGACAGCCTGGCGATCCTGCCGCCGTCCGACCCGGCCGCGTGGCCGGAATTCATCCGGCTCCTTCGCCAAATCCGCGACAGCGCGGACGAACTGGCCGTGTTCCTCGGCAAGCACGCGAAGGCCGAGGAGGTGTGAGGTGACGACCCCGGGCCGGAATGAACCGCAGACGCTGGCGGACGCACATGCCGTCGCTTCCGCTCGCCGCCCGAAACCCGGTTCGAACCTGGCGACGTGGCTGAAATTCCACAAAGAGAACGCGCGCATGTATCAAGCCGTGTCCGATGTGGACCGTGCACACCACCACGAACTCAAGTACTGGGTCGGGTATGAGGAACGAAAGGCCAACGAGGTGGCCGCGCAGATCCAGAAGGAGAAGTCGCAAGCCAGCTAGAAACTGAACAACAGAGCGAAAAACGCACGTGGGGACGTGCGGCGTACAAACACGTCCTCAAACGCTTTTCTTGTCCTGTAAGGCGCAGAAGCGGAATCCGGCTACCAACCTTGCCGCTCCTGCGCTGTCCACAACCTCTGGAAGTGAACAATGACAACGCTAAACGATGGCAACAAGCGACCGCTAGACGGGGTCACCCGAACGCGCTGCACGGTCTGTAAGCGGTTCGCGAAGCTCCTGCCCGGTGAGACCGAATGTGCTCCCTGCCGGGGAATGCTTCCGCTGGACCTGACCGGCGGTGGTCGCCGATGAACGGGATCGGCTTTCTTCTCATCGGCGGTGGAGTGCTCGGTGTGGCCGTTTGGCTGCTGCACAAGATCGGTCGTGCTCTCGCCTCGATTTTGGAAGTCTTGGCGGCGGCCGCACTGGTGTTCATCGCCCTCTGGTGGCTGCTGAAATCGTTGATGTGTCTGGGAAAGCAAGTCATCACGCGCTGGCGGACCAGCCTAGCCGTGGTGGCGTTCATGGCGTGGTGGCAGTACCTCGGGTGGCTGTCACTGGCGATCGTGACGGGCTCGGTCGTCGTCGTGCTGACGTCGTGGCGTCTGATCAACGTGATGTCCTATGACCAGCACTGCGGCCGGTTCCTGCGGTCCTGGTGGATGCGCTGGGCGGTCTACGCGCGCAAGCTCCCGGCCTGGCTGCACACCTGCGGGCTGAGCATCCGGGACGAGACGCTGCCGGTGGAAGTGACGGTGAACCTGGTCGGCCGTCGACGTTTGCTCTCCCGCAAGGCCGCTTCAGCCTCTCGCGCTGTGCAGGTGCCGAAGGTGCTGAAGGTCCGGTCGGGTCCGTCGTGGGATGAGGTGCGAGTGCAGCTCGTTCCGGGGCAGAAGCCCGAGGACTTCGACGAAGCCGCGCGGGCGCTGGCTGTGGCGCGCAAGGTCAAGCGGTGCCAGGTGCGGGAGTTGGAGCCCAACGTGGTCTCCATCGACTTCCAGCGCCGTGACCTACTCAAATCCGCGGTGACCTCCCTGCCGGTTCCTGACCTGGTGTCCCCCGATGGGCTCGGCGTGGATCTGCGTCATGTGTGGTCCGGGACCACGGAGTACGGCTCGGACTGGCGGGTTCCGCTGGTCGGCTCGGGCGCGCACTGCCTGACCGCTGGCGCGACCGGATCGGGCAAGAACTCGGTCATGTGGTGCCCGCTGGTGTCGGCCGCACCCGCGATCCGGTCCGGTGTGGTCCGGGTGTCCGGCATCGATCCCAAGGGGATGGAACTCGCCTACGGACGCGGGATCTTCGCCCGGTACGCGGTGACCGGCAAGCAGGCGCTCGAACTCCTCGACGGCCTGCTTGAGGAGATGGAAGCCCGCAAGCACGAGTTCGCCGGACGCGTGCGGATGATCCCGATCAGCGTCGAGCATCCGCTGGAGGTTCTGGAGTTCGACGAGATCGGCGCGCTGACCAAGTACACCGACCGCAAGACCCGTGACGCGATCGTGGAAAAGGTCGCGCTCCTCACCACGCAGGGCAGGGCCTTGGGGATCACGGTGCGCGGCTACGTCCAGGAACCCACCAAGGACACCGTCCCGGTTCGTGAGCTGTTCCCGCGCCGGGTCTGTCTGCGGGTGACCTCGAAGACGCATGTCGGGATGGTCCTCGGCGACGGCGCTTACGAGCGCGGGGCGTGGGCGAACCGGATCGGTGATTCCGAAGCCGGTGTCGGCTACGTCTGGGGCGAAGGCGTCCGTGAGCCCCTGCGCGTCCGGGCCGGATGGGTCGCCGACGAGGAGATCAAGGCCCTGGAGACCTACGTGACCAACTGTGGCACTCACGTGGTTGGACTCTCCGAAGGGAGGGCGGCATGAACCGGCTAATGGTGTTCCTCGACGCGATCCGCGACCACCTGGACTCGTTCGCTCTGCCTCCGGCCGCGTCCGTGCGGGTTGGGGTGGGTCCTGATCCGATCACGGTGCAACTCGACTCCGACCGCCTGGAGGACGTAGCCCGTGGGCTGCTCACCTGGGCTGCCTCGCTCGACGACGTGACGGCCTCGCTGTGGCGTCCTGAGGGTGGCGGGTCGGTGCACCTGGAACTCAGCGGCCGGACTCCCTGCGGCATCCCCGTGGTGGTCTACGGCGGCGTCTGGTTCGACGAAGCGACCTTCCCGGACCTGCCTGCGGGGATGCGGCAGGAAATGCCGGTGTTCGTACTGCGGCAGTGGAACAGCCCCGGGGAGGTGGCCGCCTAATGAGCACCCACGAATCCGCGGTGACCATGCCGGCCAAAACCCGGGCCGCTCGGATGCGGGAACCCCTGGCGTCGGACGTGGTGAAAGCGACCGCTGAGAAGCACGGAGTCTGTGTCCGGCCGTTCACGATGGAGGTCGGCGACACCGACACCGGAGAACTTCGCTACGTCCCCGTTCCCTGCGGCTCGACGGTCGAATCGGTGTGCCTGCCGTGTGCTCGGAAGGCGAAGGCGCTGCGGCAGGTTCAGTGCCGTGAGGGCTGGCACATCGACACCGAACCGGACTTCACCCCGGAACCGCCTTCCGAGGTCCAGACGGAGTTGCTGGCGTTCCGGGCTGATCTCGTCGCCGCTTACCGGCAACAGACGGACCAAGAGGAAGCCGAGGAACTGCGGGAGGAGATCCAGAGTGTCGATGAGGAACTTCGGCAACTCGGGATGCGGGGCCGCCTTCCGTCGATCGACCTGCCCGCAAAGAAGGCGGTGAAGCGGTCGACCAAGAGGCGGCAGGACGCGCCGAACCTCCCTCGCCGGAAGGTCGCCAAGACCACCGTGGGCCGGGAGTACGCGGGGCGGTTCCGGCCGTCGATGTTCGTCACGCTCACCTGCGACACCTACGGCCCGGTCCGCTCCGACGGCGCTCCCGTCGTCCCAGCGACCTATGACTACCGGCGGGCGGCTCGGGACGCCGTGCACTTCTCCGCCCTGGTCGATCGGTGGTGGCAGAACCTGCGGCGCGTGGTCGGCTGGGACGCGCAGTACTTCGCGACCGTGGAGCCTCAACGGCGGGCAGCTCCGCACTTGCACGCGGCTGTTCGGGGATCGGTCCCGCATGACGTGATCCGCCAAGTCACCGAAGCGACCTATCACCAGGTCTGGTGGCCCAACCATGACCAGGTCGTCTACGTCGATCGGATGCCGCTCTGGGACGGCGACCGCCGAGTGTTCGTCGACCCCGACACCCGCGAACCACTGACCGACTGGGACGACGCTGTCGAAGCCGTGGAAGACCCGGCACACGTGGTCACCTTCGGACGCCAGGTCCACTCCAAGGGCATCCTCGGCGGCTCCGAAGAAGCCGGACGACACATCGGCTACCTGACCAAATACCTCACCAAATCCACCGGTGAGGTGGTCGAGGCAGACACCGTGCGGCAACGCGATCACCACGACCGGCTGCACGCGGAACTGTCAGTGACACCCTGCTCGCCTCGCTGCGCGGTCTGGTTGCTGTACGGGATCAATCCCAAGGGCGCCAACGGAAAGACGACTCCGGGGCACTGCAAGGGGCGGGCTCATCGGCGAACCACCCTCGGCCTGCCGGGGCGTCGAGTGCTGGTGTCGCGCAAGTGGTCGGGGAAGACGCTCGTCGACCATAAGGCCGATCGAAAGGCGTTCGTCCTGGAGGCGCTGGCGGCGGTCGGGATCGAGAAGCCTGCGCCTGATCCGGCTCGGCTGGTGTGGCGCAAGGTCGACTCCGGCGATCCGTCCGTGCCACCTCGGGACCACCTGGTGATGCACGCGATCTCCGAACGCATCACATGGAAGGCCGAGTACGACAGAGCGCTACTCGCCGCACAAGACCCGCCAGATCTTTCGGCAACTCCACTAGCAGCCTGAGGGGGACGACATGGACAACGTGAGCAAGGTGGACCGGCTCTGGTCGGTCGAAGACGTCTCGGCCTACCTCGGGGTACCGGTCAAGACGCTCTACCAGTGGAAATGGCTCGGTGAAGGCCCGCCAGTCCGCAAGATCGGCCGTCATCTGCGGTACGACCCGACCAAGGTCCGCGCCTGGAGCACAGACGAGGCGGCGGCCTGATGGGACACATTCAAGATCGCTGGTATCGCCCCGCCCGTGACGAGGAGACCGGAAAGGTCATCCTCAACGGGCGGGGCAAGCCCGTGCTCGAAAAGACCGAGCTGTACGGCATCGGCATGCGGTACAAGGTCCGCTACCTCGACCCCGACAACGAAGAGCGCTCGAAGTCCTTCCCGGACAAGCAAAAGAAGCGCGCCGAGAACTTTCTCATCGGTGTGGAGGCAGACAAGCGAGAAGACAAGTACATCGATCCGCGGGCGTCGTTAAAGGTCTTTCGTAAGCAGGGCGAGAACTGGCTCAAGGCCACCTCACCCGACCCGGCCACCCGCGAGATTCTGCGTAGCCGCCTGGAAAGCCAGATCTACCCAACCTTCGGGCATCTGAAATTCGGCCAGATCAAGCCGTCCACCATCCGTGACTGGGTGGGCGACATGGACGAACGGGGGCTCTCCTCCAACTATCAGGTCGTCCTGTTCACCATCGTGGCCGGCGTGCTGGACTCAGCGGTGGACGACAGGCTGATTCGAGAGAACCCCTGTCATGCCAAGACGGTTCGCCGACCTGTTGGCGAAAGCCCGCCGGTGGTCGTGTGGCCGGAGGAGCGAGTGCACAAGGTGCGGAAGGGGCTCGCCGAACGGTTCCGCATCGCCGTGCCGCTGGGCTCCGGGCTGGGTCTGCGGCAAGGGGAGATTCTTGGGTTCTCGCCGGACGACGTCGACCGGGACGCGATGGTCGTCCGCGTTCAACGACAGATCAAGACCGTCAAGGGCGTGATGATGTTCGCGCCGCCCAAGGGCGGGAAGACTCGAACTGTGCCACTCTCCCCCGCCATGCTCGCCGAGATCGACGACCATGAGGACCGGTTCCCGTCCGTCGCGGTTACACTTCCCTGGCGGAAGCCAGACGGCGAACCCGTGACGGTCCGGCTCCTGATGACGGGGGAAGACGGGCGGCTCTACACCGGAGACCTGTTCACAAAGGTCGTGTGGCAGGGCGCGTTCAGGGCGGCGGAGATCGCCTACCGTGGCCGGGCGGACGGCATGCACGCGCTGCGGCACTTCTTCGCCTCGACGCTGCTGTCTCGCGCCGTGTCGATCAAGGAACTCGCCGAGTACCTCGGCCACTCCGATGCCGGGTTCACCCTGCGGACTTACACGCACCTCGTCCCGTCGAGCCACGAGCGGGCTCGGCAGGCGATCGACGCGGTGTTCGGGCGGCCTGATGCCCATGACGGCCTGGAGGCGGCCTGATCATGAGCAGCCAGAGCCGCCCGAACTACCGGATCAAGATCAAATCAGCCCTTGAGCAGGGCGCGAGCCATGACCATGCGCTGGATCTGGTTGGTGCCTTCGTAGATCTGCGTGATCTTCGCGTCACGCATCATGCGCTCCACTGGGAAGTCGCGCGTGTAGCCCGCGCCACCGAAGAGCTGCACGGCGTCCGTCGTCACCGACATCGCGATGTCCGACGCGTACGCCTTCGCGGCCGCGGCCATGTAGCCGCCGCGCTTGTCGCCGCGCTCGGTCGCCGCGGCGGAGGCGTAGACGAGGTTGCGGGCGGCCTCGATCTTGATGCCCATGTCGGCCAGCATGAACTGGACGCCCTGGAACTCCGAGATCGACTTGCCGAACTGCTTGCGCTCCTTGACGTACGCGATCGACGCGTCGAGGGCGCCCTGCGCGATGCCCAGCGCCTGCGCGCCGATGGTCGGGCGGGTGTGGTCGAGGGTGCGCAGCGCGGTCTTCAGGCCGGTGCCGGGCTCGCCGATGATGCGGTCGGCCGGGATGGTGCAGTTCTCGAAGTGGATCTCGCGGGTCGGCGAGCCCTTGATGCCGAGTTTCCGCTCCTTCGAGCCGACGGTGAAGCCGGGGTCGTCCTTGTGCACGACGAACGCGGAGATGCCGTTGGCCTTCTTCTCGGCGTTGGGGTCGGTCACCGCCATCACGGTGTACCAGGACGATTCACCCGCGTTGGTGATCCAGCACTTGGTGCCGTTCAGCACCCAGTGATCGCCGTCGAGCTTCGCGCGGGTGCGCATCGACGCGGTGTCCGAGCCGGCTTCGCGCTCCGAAAGGGCGTACGACGCCGAAGTCTCACCGGAGGCGATCGACGGCAGAACGAGCTTCTTGAGGTCTTCCGACGCCGAAAGAATGATCGGCTGGGTGCCCAGCTTGTTGACCGCCGGGATGAGCGACGCCGACGCGTCGACGCGCGCGACCTCTTCGATCACGATGCAGGCGCCGATGGCGTCCGCGCCCTGGCCGTCGTAGGCCTCGCCGATGTGGACGGCGTTGAAACCCGACTTGACCAGTGCGTTGTACGCCTCGATCGGGTAGCGCTCGTTCTCGTCGACCTCGGCCGCGTACGGCTCGATCTCCTTCTCAGCCAGCGCACGGACCGCGGCCCGCAGCTCTTCGTGCTCCTCGGCAAGCTGGTACAGACCCGGGCCGTCAGACACCTTCGTCACCTCTTCGTAACCGCGAATGGGAGTTTGACCGATGTTAGCGCTCGTTCACATCGTGCGACATCGCGAGCGCTTGTGTCTTTGGCCGCAAAGTCCGTACGTTCGGGTGATGCAGCTCACTCAGCTTCCCAGGTCGCTCGACTATCCCGAGGTCCCGGTCGGCTCGATTCTCGCCGGCGCCGCTGCTCGCTGGGGCTCCCGTACGGCCTTCGCCCACGGAGACCAGAGCCTCACCTTCGCCGAAACGTTCAGCTCGGCCTGCAGGTTCGCGAACGCGCTGCGCGCCGAGGGCATCGGCCGGGGCGACGTCGTCGCGCTCCATTTGCCGAACTGCCTGGCGTACCCGGTCGCGTACTACGGAACGCTGCTCGCGGGCGCCACCTTCACCCCGGCGAATCCCCTGCTCCCGCCGGAGGACCTCGCCTTCCAGCTCGCCGACGCCGGTGCGGTCGCGGCCGTCACCGTCGGTCCCGTCGCGCGTGTGCTCGCTTCGATCCGTGAGCGGACGTCGGTACGGCTGAGCATCGTCGTGCACCCACCCGGGACAGCGGGCGAGGACGAAGTCGAGTTCACGAAGTTCTACGCCGATCACCCGGACGAGCGACCGGACGTGGAGATCGACATCTATCGCGATCTGGCCCATCTGGCGTACACCGGCGGTACGACGGGTCTGTCGAAAGGCGTTTGCCTGCCGCATCGGAACGTCGTGGTCAACAGCCTGCAGAGTTCCTGCTGGCGACTGGGCGCGGTCCCGGCGGTCGACGGTTCGGGAGAGGTGATCGTCGAGCAGCTCGGCGGCCCGGAGGAGTGGCCCGCCCGGATCGGCACGGGAATCGCCCTCAACCTGACGCCGTGGTTCCACGCGATGGGCACCATCGCCGCGCTCAACGTCCCCCTGCTCGACGGCGGCACGATCGTCCTGCACGACCGCTTCGACCCGGCCGCGTACGTGGCGGACGCCGAGATGCTGCGGGTCACCACCATCGGCGGCGCGCCCGCGCTGTTCGCGGCGCTGCTCGCCTGCCCGGCGTTCCACACGGCCGATCTGTCGTCGGTGCTGACCATCGGCTCCGGCGCGGCGCCGATGAACCACGAGATGATCCGCGCGCTGCAGAACCGCTTCCCCGGCGTGATCATCACCGAGGGCTACGGCCTCACCGAGGTCACCATGGGCGCGGTCATCGCGCCGTCCCACCGTTCCGGTACGCGGAAGGTCGGCTCGGTCGGCCTTCCGTTGCCGGACACCGAAATCAAGATCGTCCCTGCCGAAGGCGGCGAAGATTCCTTACCCGCCGGGGAACGCGGCGAGGTGTGCATACGCGGGCCGCAGGTGATGACCGGCTATCGCAACCGCCCGGAGGAGACCGCGGCCGCGCTCGTCGACGGCTGGCTGCACACCGGCGACATCGGCGTCCTCGACGAGGACGGCTACCTGTCTATTGTGGACCGTAAGAAGGACATGCTGCTGTACAAGGGATACAACGTCTTTCCCCGCGAACTCGAAGAGTTGCTGATCACCCTGCCCGGTGTCGCAGCGGCGGCCGTCGTCGGCAAACCGGACACCGAGGTCGGTGAACTGCCGGTCGCGTTCGTGGTCCGCAGCGACGAGAACGTCACGGCGGAGCAGCTCATGGAGGCGGTGGGCGCCCGGGTGCTGCCGTACAAACGACTGCGGGCGGTCCATTTCGTCGACCAGATCCCGGTGTCGGCCGCCGGGAAGGTGCTGAAGCGGGAACTGCGGAAGCAACTCGCCGACTGAATCTCCCGCGTTTCGTCCTCTGGATGCGGTGATTCGACCTCGAACTATCGCATCCAGAGGACGAAACGCGTCAGCCTTCGACGCGTTTGCGCAGGGCCGCGTCCTTGTCGAGCACCAGTTGCTCGAGATCCGCCTGGAACCGGGCCATCTTCGCCTGCAGTCCCTCGTCGGAAGCGGCGAGGATCCGCACCGCGAGCAGACCGGCGTTCCGTGCTCCGCCAACGGAAACCGTCGCGACCGGGACCCCGGCCGGCATCTGCACGATCGACAGCAGCGAGTCCATGCCGTCGAGGTACTTCAGCGGCACCGGCACGCCGATCACCGGCAGCACCGTCGCCGACGCGACCATGCCCGGCAGGTGCGCGGCACCGCCGGCACCCGCGATGATCACGCGCACGCCGCGCGAAGCGGCCGACGTCGCGTAGTCGAGCATCCGCTGCGGAGTGCGGTGCGCCGAGTAGACGCCGACCTCGTATTCGACGTCGAACTCGGCCAGCGCCTGCCCGGCCGCCTCCATCGTCGGCCAGTCCGAGTCGCTGCCCATGATCACGCCCACCTGCGGCGCCATGCTCACACTCCTAGTGAATCTCGTAGCCGTCGAGCCAGACGGCGTGGGAAAGCCAGTGCGCGGAGAGCAGCGCGCGGTCGCGCAACTCCTCCATGCGTTCGCCCACGAAATTGACGTGGCCGAGTTTGCGGCCGGGACGCTCTCCCTTGCCGTACAGGTGAACGCGGACGTCCGGGTACCGCGCGAACAGGTGATGCAGCCGCTCGTCCGGTCCCATTTCGGGCGCTTCGGGGGCACCGAGGACGTTCGCCATCACGCAGGCGGGGGCGATCAGATCGGTCACCCCGAGCGGATAATCGAGCACGGCACGCAGATGCTGCTCGAACTGCGACGTCTTCGAGCCGTCCTGCGTCCAGTGTCCCGAGTTGTGCGGGCGCATGGCGAGTTCGTTGACCAGCAGGCCTTCGTCGGTCTCGAACAGCTCGACGGCGAGCAGGCCGGTCACGTTCAGCGTCGCGGCGATCCGCAGCGCGAGATCCTGCGCCTCCTGCGTGCGCGCGGAACTCAGCCCCGGCGCGGGCGCGAGCACCTCGGTGTTGATCCCGCCGGACTGCACGGTCTCCACCACCGGCCACGCCGCGCCCTGCCCGAACGGGGACCTCGCCACCAGCGCGGAGAGTTCGCGCCGCATGACGACCTTTTCCTCGACCAGCAAAGGGGTTCCGGCGTCGAGCAGTTCGGGGACGGTCTCGCGCGCGTGCTGCGCGGTGTCGAGCATCCAGACGCCGCGGCCGTCGTAGCCGCCCTGCGCCGCTTTGAGCACGACCGGCCAGGAGTGCTTGTCACCGAAGGAGATCACATCGTCCACAGAGGACACTTCGGCGAAATCGGGGCCGGGGATCTCGAGTCCGGCCATCATCTCGCGCATGACGAGCTTGTTCTGCGCCATCGACAGTGCGGCCGGATCGGGCCGGATGGTGACGCCTTCCATCGCGAGCGTCAGCAGGTGCTCGCCGGGGACGTGCTCGTGGTCGAAGGTCAGCACGTCGACCCCGGCGGCGAACGAGCGCAGCGCTTCGAGGTCCGTGTGATGCCCGTGCACGACCTCGCCCGCGACGAGGCCGGCGGATTCGTTCTCCCCGGCCGCCAGCACACGCAGGGACTGGCCGAGGGAGATCGCCGCCTGGTGGGTCATCCTGGCCAGCTGCCCGCCGCCCACCATGCCGACGATCGGAAGACCGGTTCGCTTGTCCACTACTGCCGCACTCTCCCGCTCCGAAAAAGCCGATGCCGCGGATGAGATTACTTGGCCGCCACCGCCACGACCTGGGCGGACCCGCGCCGCAGCTCCCGGACGGCCAGCCCTGTGATGGCCGTCGCAGCCGCGAGGACGTAGACGTTGCCGAGCAGCGACCAGCCCAGCCCCCAGCCGAACTCGGTGTCCCCGCCGTTGGGCACGAACATGATCACGCCGCTCACGAACAGCGCCGCGGCACCCGCGGCCGGAACCCACGATCGGCGGACGACGAGCAGGACGAGCAGCGGCACCGTCCACACCCAGTGATGGGACCAGGACACCGGCGAGAGCAACAGTCCGTAGAACGCGGTCACCAGCAGCGCGCCGACCGGGTCACCGCTGCGGTGCAGGCGCACGACCAGCCAGACCGCGGGGACGGCCAGGACCGCGGCGATCGCGATGGCCACCGTCAGCGACCAGGGCGCGAGTTCCGAAGCGCGGTTCACCAGCCCGTTGAGTGACTGATTGAAGATCCAGTGCACGGAGCCGACCCGGCTGGGATCGGTGGCCGACTCGGTCCAGAACCGGACGGCGTCGCCGGGGATCACCGCGAACATCACGGCTTCGAGCACGACGAACGTGCCGAGCGCCCGCAGCGCGTCCTTCCAGCGGCCGGTGAACAGCAGATGCGGCACGAAGATCAGCGGCGTCAGCTTGATCGCCGCCGAGATCCCGATCAGCACCCCGGCCCAGCGCGAACCGCGCGCCGAAAGCACCAGGACGTCGAGGACGATCAACGCCATCAGGATGAGGTTGATCTGCCCGAGGAAGAGCGTTTTCCAGACCGGCTCCAAGGCCAGCGCGCCCGCCGTGGCCAGCGGCAGCACCCACCACCGGGTGATCGGGGCACCGCAGGCGCGGGCGACGGCGGAGATCACGACGCTGAGGCAGACCAGCGAGAGCGCGCCGACGACGCCCCAGGTCAGGCCGGCCGGCACGATCGCCAGCGGCAGGAACAGCGGGGCCGCGGCCGGGGTGTAGGTGAACGGCAGCAGCACCCACGGCGGCAGCGTCGTCAGCGCCTCGCGAGTGTAGAGCGGTTCGCCCTTCAGCAGGGTGAGCGCGCCGGCGCGGTAGACGGCGCTGTCCGCGCCGAGGTGCCATTCGCCGAGCCACGCGACGACGCCCAGCACGAGCATCGCCAGGGCGAGCGCACCCGCCAGCGCGATCCCGACGACGCGGGGTTCAGCCGCCGGTCGCGATTTCAGCATGCTCGTCGTTGTCCCCCACAGCGTTGCCCCCCGACGCCGAATGCCGCTTCCTCCGCAGGAGCCACCACCGCCCGGCGAGCGCGAGCGCCAGCACCAGCGGCATGAAGATGTACGCGCTGCCGAGGATGTTCTGCCACACCTTCCAGTGCAGCTCGACGTTGCGGCCGTTCGGCAGGATCAGCAGCACGCAGCTGATGAAGACGAAGAACACCGCGAAGGTGCCGAGCCAGCGTTTCCACGCGGTGGCGGGCGTGGTCTGCGGCAGGCGCGACACCAGCAGCACGACCAGCGGCGCCACCCAGACCCAGTGGTGCGTCCAGGAGATCGGCGAGATCAGCAGGATCCAGAACGCCGTCACCAGCATCGCCGCGAGCGCCTGGCCCTTGCGGTGGAAGCGCAGCACCAGCCAGATCGCCGGGATCGCGAGCAGCGCGCCGATCCCCATCGCCGCCTTCGACGCCCAGGGCGCGAGTTCGGTGAAGCGGTTCATCAGCGCGTTCAGCGACTGGTTGCCCGCCCAGTGCACCGGGCCGATACGCCCGGTGTCGGGCAGCGTGTAGGTCCAGTACCGCGCCGCGTCGTGCGGGATGATCAGGAACATCAGGCCCTGCATCACGACGAACGTGATGAGGCCGCGGACGGCGTCCATCCGGCGGCCGGTGATGAACAGGTGCCCCAGGAAGACGATCGGGGTCAGCTTCACCGCGGCCGCGACGCCGACCAGCACCCCGCCCCAGCGGCTGCCCCGGGCGCCGATGACGAGGATGTCGAGCATCACCAGCGCCATCAGGATCAGGTTGATCTGCCCCAGGAAGATCGTGCGCCACACCGGCTCGAGGCCGAGGAACACCAGGAAGAACGCGATCGTCGAGCGGGCGGGCGAGGCCCACCAGCGGGGGCCGTCGGCCGAGGGCTTCGGCAGCGCGCCGATGGCGATCCGGACGCACAGCGCGAGGGCGAGCAGCGAGACCGCGGTCAGCAGGCCCCAGGCGACCTGGGTCGGGACCAGCGCGAGCGGGACGAACAGCAGGGCGGCCGTCGGCGGATAGGTGAACGGCAGCAGCGCCCACCACGGTTCCACCGGAAGTGTGTTGGCGTCGTACAGCGGATCGCCGTTCAGCAGGGTCTCGGCGCCGGCGCGATAAACCGCGCTGTCCACGCCGAGCACCCATTCGTGTTGCCAGCCCCAGATGCCGAAACCGATCGCGACCAGCGGAATCACCGAAAGGATCAGGATCGATCTCGGCCGGACGGACAAGCGGGCGAGCGACTTGCGCAACGAGAGACGATGCTGCGGTCGGCTCGCCGAAACGTCGCCGTTCGGATCGGCGGAAACAGTCCGGGTCACGGAACCAGGAAATCATGAACCGGGTCGTCGCACGTCGACAGGGTCGCCGTGACCAGGAGAACGTCTTACGGTAGCCCGCTAGGAACGGGCGAGCGAGGTGAGCAGATCGCAGGCCTGGTCGTAAGTCGCCGGAAGCCGGACGGCCGAAATCCGCGGACGGCCGGTGTCACACAGCTGGGCGTCGACCGAAAGCCGTTCGTTGAGCGCCCTTCGCAACGCGACGCCGGACGAAGCGAGCCTCACGTCCTTCGGCACCAGCGCGCCCGCGATGGACGGCCCGAGCGAAGCGACGCTCTCGCCGCCGTCGAACACGTGCCTCAGCGCGTCCGCCACCAGGATCATCCCGGTCAGCCGGGGCCAGCCCGCGACCGAACTGAAGTCCATCGCGACCACCAGCAGGGTGTGCGCCTCCGCGACCGGCCGCTCGTCACGGCGGGCCTGCCGGTACAGCTCACTCAGCCGGGTCCTCAGGTACGCGGCGGTGGGCAGCCCCGTGAGAGGTTCGGTGACCTCCGTGTTCACGAGCTGATCGGTCGCGACGTCCGCCCATGCCAACGCCGTCACCCGGAGTAACCGGGACGGCGTCGAGTCGACGTCCGGTGCGATGAATCCGTCCACCGCGTCCGGGTCGGCGAGCACCGCGTGCAACGCCGCGAGATCCGCCAGCGTCTCGGCCAGCCCGGCACCCGCCGCGGCACGTGCGCGACCCAAGCCCGCGAGCGCGGTTTCCGCCACGTCGGCGGTCACCACCCGGCCGTTCTTGATCACCGCCGCGCAGACGGCGTCGACCTCGGGGAGGCCCCAGTCACTGGGGAAACGCCAGCCCGAAGCCAGGCTGGCGGTCCGCCAGCGAGCCCGCAGGGCGCGGAGAGAGCGATCTCGTTCGAACCGGTTCCAGGCGGCTTGCCCGTCGGGTCCCCCGGACGGCGCACCGGTCGCCGGTACGTCCACAGGCCACCGCCCCTTCCGTCCTGATCTTTTCGATCTTGCGATCGCTTCACGGTGGGGACGCCGGTCCGAGGCGGGCGTGACGGCGTTTTCCAAGGATCTTTCCGAACTCTTCGGTAACCCATGGCGGGTGAAGCTGTTGGGCCCTCCGGGTCATCGGCGGGACCGCGAGGTGACGTACGTCGCCCTGTCCGTCACACTGACCTTGTTCGGGCGTCGAAGATGAGTAGAGCCGCCCAACCTGCAGTGAAGGAGTCCCGTGTCCACCGTTCCCGCCGATCTCACCGGTAAGAGTGACGCCGAGCTGATCGCCGAGGTGCGTGACGGGAAGATCGCGTCTTACGGAACCCTTTACGAACGTCACGCCGGCGCGGCGCACAACCTCGCCCGCCAGCTCGCCCGGTCGAGTTCCGAAGCCGACGACCTCGTTTCGGAGGCCTTCGCGAAGGTGCTGGACACGCTGCGCGGCGGCAAGGGCCCCGAAACAGCTTTCCGCGCGTACCTGCTGACGGCGCTCCGCCACACCGCCTACGACAAGACGCGCAAGGACAAGCGTGTCGACCTGAACGAGGACATGTCCGACGTCGGCGGTGCCGTCGGCGAAGCGCTGACGGTCCCCTTCTCCGACACCGCCGTCGCCGGGCTTGAGCGCACGCTCGCCGCGAAGGCGTTCACCCGGCTGCCCGAACGGTGGCAGGCGGTGCTGTGGCACACCGAGATCGAGGGACAGAGCCCCGCCGAGGTCGCGCCGCTGCTGGGGCTGACCGCGAACGGCGTCTCCGCGCTCGCCTACCGGGCGCGTGAAGGCCTGCGGCAGGCGTACCTGCAGGTCCACCTGGCCGAGAACTCCGGCGAACGCTGCCGCGCGAGTGCGGACAAACTCGGCGCGTGGACCCGTGACGGGCTGTCCAAACGCGAACGGGCCCAGGTGGAGAACCACCTGGACGAATGCGAGAAATGCCGTGCGCTGGCCGCGGAGCTGGCCGACATCAACGGCGGTCTGCGCGGCATCATCGCGCCGATCGTGCTCGGTGGCGCGGCGCTCGGCTACCTGGCCACCGCCGGGGCGGGCAAGGCGGGCGCGGTCACCGCGGCCGCGACGGCCGCCGCGGCCGGATCGGGGTCGGGGGCGGCGGCCGGTGCCGCCGCGGCCGGACCGCGCCAGTTCGCCGGAGTGGCCGGATCGAGCGCGGCCATCGTCGCCGCCGTCGCGGTGGCTCTCGCCGCCGGGGGCGGCACCCAGGAGATCCCCGCCGCCGCGGCCGTCGCCCCGCCCGCCGCGGCACCGGCGCCCGCCGCTCCCCCGCCCGCGCCCCCGGCGGTCCCTCCGGCGCCGCCCGTGCCTCCGCCCGCGCAGCCGCAGCCCCAACCTCCGGCCCAGCCGCCCGCGGCGCCTCCGGCCCAGCCGCCCGCGGCGCCTCCGGCCCAGCCACCCGCGGAGACCCCGCCGCCCGCCGAGCCTCCCGCCTCGTCGCCGGCGATCCCCGCGCCCCCGGTGATGACGGCGTCGACCCCGTCCGGCGGTATCCAGCTCGAACCCGGCGAGGACGCCAACCTGCCGATCACCGTGCGTAACGACGGTGGCTCGAAGTCCGAACCCGTGGCGGTCACGCTGAACCTGCCCAAGGGCGTGCGGGCCGTCCCCGTCGGCGGTGGTCGCGCGAGCGGCGTCACCGACGTCCGGCAGCAGGCGGCGCCCGCCCCGATCGCGGTGAGCTGCCCCGGCGGCAGCGGAACGGTGACCTGCAAGACCGGCACCGGCCTCGAACCGGGGCAGTCCGCGGTGCTGACGTTCCGGCTGCGTGCCGACGCGACGGCCGAAGCGGGCAGCATGGTGACCGGTTCGGTGACGGCGGGCACGCAGATCAAGGTGTCGGTCGCGGTGAAGGTCACCGTGAAGCCGCCGCCGGACGACCTCACCCTGAGCGCCGAGAGCGACGGGCTGTCCGCGTTCCCCTGGAACCGCAACCCGCTGGTGATGATCCGCGTGAAGAACACCGGCAAGACGACGAAGCCGGTGACGATCACTCTCGACCATCGCGTACTCAGCTCCTGGAGCGTGTACGGAATCCCGTGCCACCCGACCGGCGAAGGCGCGTCGTGCACTTCGCGCGGCTCGCTGACCCCGGGGCGTCAGGTGAGCCTGTGGGTCCGGTTGAAGGGACGCCCGGCGGACAACCTGCCGGTGACGGTGAACGCCACCCTCGGCGTCGCCAAGGCGAAGCCGGTGCCGGTCTACTTCGGCTGCTGGCACCATTGGTGTGACGACCACGCGCTGCTTCCGCCGACCACTCCGCCTTCGCTGCCTTCGATCACTTCGAAGCCTCCGGCCACTTCGGAGACGACGAAGCCGGGGCGGCCTGGTTGGCCTGCTCCGTCGAAGAAGCCTTCGCCGTCCGCGACGCCTTCGGAGCCGGCGAAGCAGGAGCCGGCCCCGCCGCCCGCGACCACGAGCGCACCGCCTCGGCCGGGTAAGTCGAAGCCGACCGTGGAGCCCGACGGGGTCTTCGGGGGCCTCTTTTAGTAGCGTGCCCTCATGCTGGCGAAACACCGGGAACTGTTGCGTTTCGCCGTGGTCGGGGGTGCGAGTTTCGTCATCACGATGACGATCACCTACGGGCTGAAGTTCACCGTGCTGACCGACAAACCGGTGACCGCCCTGATGATCGGCGTCCTGGTGGCGACCGTCTTCTCCTACGTGGCGAACCGCGAATGGTCCTTTCGCACCCGCGGCGGCCGTGAGCGGGCCCACGAAGCGGCGCTCTTCTTCCTGCTCAGCGCGATCGCGCTGGGGCTCAACGCGCTTCCGCAGCTGGTTTCGCGCTACGTGCTCGGCCTGGAGCAGCCGCACGTCGGGCTGCTGACACAGGAGATCGCTGATTTCGTGAGCGGTGTGCTCATCGGCACGCTTCTCGGCACGGCCTTCCGCTGGTGGTCGTTCAAGAAGTGGGTGTTCCCGGAGGCAGGTGCGCGACCGCGGCTGCTGCGGGGCGGCGGGCGTCCCTCTTCGGACGACCGCGGCGACAAGGCCGCCTGACCCGCCAAAGCGATAGCAAAGGTCCCTTGCTCCCCCGGGCGGCACACCCGGCTCAATGAATCGCCCAAAGCGTCATATAACGCTCCGGATATGCCCTGCGAGCCCATTCGAGGACCGACCCGAATTAGACTGGTCGGGTGACCGTGGTCGAATCCGTCCTTTCCCGGACGCCCGAGCCGTTCCGCTCCGTGCTGATCAAGCACCGCGAGCTGCTGAAGTTCGGGATCGTCGGCGGCACGACGTTCCTGGTCGACAACGGGGTCTGGTACCTGCTGAAGCTCAGCGTGCTCGAGTCGAAGCCGACCACGGCGAAGGCGATCGCGATCATCGTCGCGACGATCGTGTCGTACATCCTCAACCGCGAGTGGTCCTTCCGGACCCGCGGCGGCCGCGAGCGGCACCACGAGGCGGCGCTCTTCTTCGTGATCAGCGGGATCGCCGTGGTGGTCAACCTGATCCCGCTGTACACCTCCCGGTACATCTTCGATCTCGAAGTGCCGCACGTGACGCGGTTCGTGCAGGAGTTCGCGGACTTCACGAGCGGGTCGATCATCGGCATGCTCCTGGCGATGTTTTTCCGCTTCTGGGGTTTCAAGAAGTGGGTCTTCCCGGATGAGCTGGGCAAACGCCGCCGCGACAGCGACGAGCCGGACGAGGACGTCATCCCGCTCCGCTAAGTACTTGTCAAAGTGCATGTGATTGTCTAGAGTCATCCACGTCAACGTTCCTTCACTGATGACGCCGGCCGGGTTCGTACGGTCGAGCGGGACGAATTCGAGGTGATCGCCAAGCGCGAAGAGGACCGCATCCGGTTCGGATGACGGTTGAGCCTTTTCCCGTCTTGGCGGGGATCCAGGGGCTGCTTTCGAAAGCAGTGCTCTGCGTCCCTCGCGTTCCCTCGTTTCTTCCAGTGAATGGATCTCTTTCTTGAGCACCGCTCTCGGCGCGCCTCCGCGCGTCCACCACACCCTTGCCCTCGTCGGGCTCTTCGCCGCCGTGTTCCTGGGAATGCTCGACGCCCAGGTCGTCGCGACCGCCCTGCCTCGGATGGTCGGCGAACTCGGCGGCGCCACGTCGTTCGCCTGGGTCACCACCGCCTATCTGCTGGCCGGCAGCGTCAGCGCGCCGGTCTACGGGAAGCTCGGCGACCTCTTCGGCCGTAAACGCGTCGTTCTCGCCGCGATCGCCCTGTTCGTCCTCGGCTCCCTCGCCTGCGCGCTCGCACCGACGATGCCGCTGCTGATCGCCGCCCGCGTCCTGCAGGGCGTCGGCTCCGGCGGCCTGTTCGTCACAGTCGCCGCGATCATCGGCGAACTGTTCCCCGGCCGCGAAGGCGCCCGCTATTTCGCCTGGTTCTCGCTCTGTTTCGCCGGCTCCTCGCTGGCGGGCCCGGTTGTCGGCGGTGTGCTGACCGACCTGGCCGGCTGGCGTTCGATCTTCCTGGTCAACGTGCCGATCGGCCTGGTCGCACTCGGCGCCGTCGCGCGTTTCCTCCAGCTCGAACGACGCCGGACGGCCGCACCGTTCGACTTCGCGGGCATCGTCGTCCTGTCCGGTGCGATCGTCGGTCTCACCCTGGCGACGCCGCTCTCCGCGTCGATCGGCGCGGTGCTGCTCGTCGCCTTCCTGGCCATCGAGCGCCGGGCCGCCGCGCCGGTCATCCCGCTCCGGCTGTTCCGCGCCAGGATGTTCAGCCTGAGCGTCCTGGCCAGTGCCGCCGCCGGATTCGTCTTCCTGGGTTCGGTCAACTACCTGGCGCTCTTCCTGCAGACCGCGGGTGGTGCCGGACCGTCCGAAGCCGGGCTCCTGCTCCTGCCGATGACGCTCGCGGTCGCCGCGTCGTCGATGGTCGCGGGCCGGATCATCGCCAAGACCGGCGCTTATCGCTGGGCTCCGATCCTCAGCATGACGCTCGGCCTCGCCGCCGCGCTCGCCATGTCCACAATGGACGAAAAGACGCCGTTGCCGCTCGTCGTCGCCTACCTCGTCGTATTCGGCATCGCCGCCGGGCTCAACATCCAGGTGCTCTCCATGGCCGCTCAGCAGAACGTGGCCCGGACCGACCTCGGCGCCGTTTCGGCGACCGTCGGCTTCCTGCGCTCCCTCGGCACCACGGCCGGGCTGACCGTTTTCGGCGCGGTGTTCACGAGTGCGTTCGGCACCGACAGTCCCGCCGGCTACGCCTCCGCGCTCAACGGCGTGTTCTGGGTGATGGTCCCCGCCCTCGTGATCGGCCTCGTCGCTTCCCTCTTCCTGCCCCGCGTCGCGCTGCGACGCCACCACTGAAGGACTTCTTCGATGATTCTCGTCCTCGGTTCCACCGGCAAGATCGGCCGCGAACTCGTTCCCGCGCTGCTGGACAAGGGCGCTCGCGTGCGCGCCCTGACCCGTGATCCGGCCCGCGCCCGCCTCGATCCGCGTGCCGAAGTCGCCGCCTGCGACCTCGACGCCTTCGATCCCGCGCTGCTCGACGGTGTCGATCGCGTCTTCATCCTGACCTCCGGGCACGGCTCGGACGTTCTCGCCCAGGAACGCGCGGTGGTCAAGGCGGCCACCGGCGTCGAACGGCTCGTCAAGCTCTCCACCACCGGCGTCCACTTCGGACAGACGGATCCGATCTCCTCGATACACGCCGCGGCCGAGCAGGCCGTGCGCGAGGCCGGGCCGGACTGGACGATCCTGCGGCCCGGCACGTTCATGGACAACCGGTTCGCCTGGCTGCCCGCCGTACGCGGCGACGGCGTCATCCGCGTCCCCGAGAGCGATCCGGCGTCCGCGCTGGTGCACGTCCGCGACATCGCCGAAGTCGCCGCGACCGTGCTCACCACCGACGGGCACGCGGGCAAGACCTACCCGATCACCGGCGGCGAAGCCCTCACGACGCGGCGGCAGGTCGAGATCCTCGGCGAAGCCCTCGGACGACGGCTGACCTACGTCGAAGAGCCCGAAGCCGACGCCCGCGCACGGATGCTCGGGTACGGCTGGCCCGCTTCGGCGGTCGACGGGTTCTTCGAACTCAAACGGCAGTCCGCCGGGAACGAGGAGATCGTGTTCGACACCGTCCGCGAACTCCTCGGCCGGGCGCCGCTGACGTTCGCCGAGTGGGCAGGCGAGCACGCCGCCACCTTCGCCTGACCTGCGGAAAGAGAGCAAGGGACCTTTGCTATCGCTCGCTTGGCCTGCCTGGGCGACGAGAGCAAAGGTCCCTTGCTCCCCCGCCTGCGCCGAAAGGGTTAAGGACTTGGGCGGATCGCCGGTATACGCGATACTCGTCAGGCGTTGAATTCTTGCCGGTCCGCTGTACGGACCACGCGTTGTCCGCGGCCGCCCCGCTCGCTAGCGTGCCGCGACGGGGAGACAGGGGGAGCCCGGATGAATGAACACCTTCGTGTGCTCGTGGTCGACGACCATCCATTGTTCCGGTTCGGGGTGTGCACGCTGCTCGCCAACGAACCACAGATCGACGTGGTCGGCGAGGCCGCGAGCGGGGCGCACGCGATCAGCGCGGCGAGCGTCCTCGGGCCCGACGTCGTGGTCATGGACTTGCACCTGCCCGACCTCAGCGGCGCCGAAGCGACCCGTCACATCGTCGCCAGGCAGCCGGACATCGGCGTGCTCATGCTGACGATGGCCGACGAAAGCGAGTCCGTTTTCTCCGCGATGCGGGCCGGGGCCCGCGGATATCTGCTGAAAGACGCGGAGCCCGACGAAATCATCCGCGCCGTCCACGCCGTCGCAAGGCGCGAAGCGATCTTCGGGCCCGACATAGCGACACGGGTCCTCGGCTTCTTCAATCACTCTCAGCCGAGCCCGGACACGGTGTTCCCGGAACTGACCGTCCGCGAACGGGAGGTCCTCTCCCTCATCGCCGGCGGCCACAGCAACACCGCCATCGCCAGCACCTTGTGCCTCAGCCCGAAAACGGTGCGGAACCACATCTCCAACGTGTTCAGCAAACTCCACGTCGCGGACCGCGCCGAAGCGATCGTGCGCGCCCGCGAAGCCGGGCTGGGCCGGTGAACGGTCGCCATCGCGCACTGACGACTTGGCGACCCCAATAAGGGCGGCTTTTCGGGCAATGTCGGGACCGGAGTCCCATGTGCCCGGGACACCTCACCCGGCAGGGTGAGTAGTGCGAGGGGTGGGGCCCTCGCACCGTTCGAGGGGAATGGGAATCACATGTTCGAACCGAACAGGACACCGGTGATCGTCCGCGCCACCGATCCGATCCTGCACAACGGCGTCTGCATGACGCTGCGCTCCCGTGACGACGTCTGGCTGGTGGACGGGGAGACCGCCGACCCGAGCATGGTGGCCCTCCTGGTCACCGACCGCCTCGACGAGGCGATGACGCAGATGCTGTCCGCATTGCATCACCAGGGGTTCACCCGCATCGTGCTCATCGCGGGTGAGGTCGACGACAACGAGATCCTCGGCGCCATCGAGCACGGTGTCTGCGCGGTCGCCCGCCGCTCGGACGCCGGCGCCGACGTTCTGGTCCGGCTGATCAAGGCGGCCGCCGCCGGGGAAGGCGCGCTCCCGCCCGACCTGCTCGGCAGGCTCCTGCACCGGGTCTCCCGGCTGCAGCGTCAGGTCCTGCAGCCGCGCGGTCTGCACCTCGGCGGCATGAGCAACCGGGAGACCGAGGTGCTCAAGCTGGTCGCGTCGGGGTTCTCGACGCAGGAGATCGCCGATCAGCTCTGCTACTCGCAGCGCACGGTGAAGAGCATCCTGCACGACGTGACCAACCGGTTCCAGCTCCGGAACCGCTCGCACGCGGTGGCTTACGCACTGCGTGAGGGATTGATCTGAGCTCGTGATCACCCAGGTCGACGAGGCCTTGTGCCTGCTCATCGCACCTCATCTGCCGGAGGGGACGGTGGTCCGGCTGGATCCGCCGAAACCCACCTGGCAGACGGAGACGCAGGTGTCGAGCGTCGACCTGTTCCTCTTCGCCCTGCACGGCGCCGGTCCGGGAAACGGCGCCGTGCGGGCGAAGCGGTGCGCACTGTCCTATCTGGTCACCGCGCGGGCGGACCGGGTCCGCGACGAGCACACCCTGCTCGACCGGTCACTGCGGGTCCTGCTCGAAACCGAGTTCCTGATGGTCGACGCGCAGCCGTTCCGGCTGGGTATCGGGGAAACCGATCTCACCGGGCTGTGGGCGGGCCTCGGCCTGCCCGCCCGCGCGGCGTTCGTCGTCACGGTCACGGCGGAGTACCGAGACTGAGCACGGAGGCCCGCCGCAGGACCACCCCGCCGATGGACGCGAGCTGCGCTCCGAAGCACTCGCACCATTCGGCCGCGGTCGTGGGCGGGCCGCATTCGCCCGCTCGCCGGGCCCAGCAGGCCCGGACTTCGAGCCGGTAGCCGAGCACGCCGGTCAAGGTCAGCCCGTTCCGGCTGGCGCCGACCCCGCAGGTGCCCCGGTAGACCCAGCGGTCCGGTGCCTGGAACACGGCCGTCTCCTGCACGAACCGATGTCCGGCCGCTCCGGTGACGGTCGCGACCGGGGTGTCGATCCCGCTGACGAACAGACCCTTCGAGAGCAGGTCCAGCGCTTCGGCCTCCACCCGCTCCACCACGCCGGGCGGGCGGCGGCACGCGTAGAGGTCGCCTTCGAAGGACAAGCGCACGGAAACCGTCACCTTGCCGATCTCCGCGGTAGCCGCGGCCACCGGAGTCACCGGTGGGCGATACCGGAACGCCGTCGCACGCACCCTCCAGACGGTAGGTCGGTCCGCGTCCGCGACGCTGCCCTATCGGGAAGTTCTTGGGGAGGTCTTACCTGGGGACTCGTTCCGCGGGCCACCGCACTTCGGCCACATCGCCCGGCCGGGGGACCTTCAGGAAGAGGCTGAACACCACGGGCTGTTTGCTCGACAGCTCCAGCCGTCCGCCGTCGGCTTCAACGAGCGCGCGGGCGAGCGCGAGCCCGACGCCGGTCGACCCGCCGCCGGAGAACCCGCGTTCGAAGATGTGCGGGGCCAGCTCGTCGGGCACGCCCGACCCGGTGTCGGCGACCTCGATCACCACGGTGCCGTCCGTGTCGCCGCGGCGGGCGGCGAGGGTGACCGTTCCCGCGCCGTGGCGCAGGGCGTTGTCGAGCAGGACGCCGACGACCTCGCGCAGCCGGCCGGGGGTGGCCCTGGCCCTCAGCCCGTCAGTGACGCGAAGCCGCAGATGCCTGCCTTCGGCGCGAAGCAGCTGTCGCCATTCTTCCGAAACCTCGGGGAGCACTTCCGCCAGATTCACCGGTTCCGCGCTGACCTCGCTGGCGGCCCGCGCGGCCGCCAGCAGCTCGTCGAGTGCCTCGGCCAGCCGGTCGGCTTGCTCTTGCGCCGCCTTCGCCTCGTCGACGACGTCCTGATCGGGATGGACGGTGAGCGGTTCGAGCCGCAGTTGCAACGCGGTCAACCGGCTCCGCAGCTGGTGGGAGACATCGCCCACGAGCTGGCGTTCTCGCTGGACGAGCTGCGCCAGCGCCGAACCGGACGCGTCGAGCGCTTCGGCGACCATGTCGAGTTCGCCGACGCCGTAGCGCTTGGGATCCGGCCGGAAATCGCCGCCACCGAGTTTGACCGCGCGATCGGCGACGTGTCTCAGCGGTTTCGCGAGCCGTCGCGCGGTCACGGTCGCGACCACCGTGCCGGTGCCGACCGACAGCACGACCAGCAGCACCACGAGCAGGGTCACCTGCGTCTGCCGGGTGCGCATGGGCCCGGCCGGCACGGACAGCTCGACCTCGCCGTGCAGCGCGATCGGCACCTTTTCGGAGACCACGTCGCTGCCGGGATCGGAGCCGTAGCGCTTCTCGATCTGCCCCTCGGCGCGGACGGTCAGCAGCCCGCCCGGCGGCACGGCCACCCGGACCTGGTCGAGGTCGATCGGCTGGCCGTTGGCGATCTCGTTGTCGAGGGTGGCCGCGATCCCGCGCGCCGCGGACGCGAGGTTCTCCCGGTTGAGGTTCTCGACCAGCTGCCAGGCGGTGATCCCGAGCGGGATGCCCAGCACCGCCGCGGTCACCGCGACGGCGAGCAGGATCGCCAGGAGGATGCGACGCCGCATGCTATTCCGCGTTGAAGCGGAAGCCGACGCCGCGAACCGTGGCGATCCGCCGTTCGCCGTCCCCGTTCCCGCCCGGCCTGCTCGTCCGGCCCGCCGCCTCGTCCGCGGCGATCGCGAGTTTCCGGCGCAGCCACGACATGTGCATGTCGAGGGTCTTGGAGGTCTTCGATTCCAGGTCGTTCCACACCTCGGCGAGGATCTCGTCGCGGCTGACGACCTGGCCCGCACGGCTCATCAGCACCCGCAGCAGCTCGAACTCCTTGTTCGCCAGCTGCACCTCGTGCAGGTCCACGGTGACCATCCGGGCGCCGAGGTCCATCCGCACCCCGCCGGCTTCGAGCACCTCGGGAGCCCGGCGGCGGAGCAGCGCCCGGATACGGGCCAGCAGTTCGGCGAGACGGAACGGCTTCGCGACGTAGTCGTCGGCGCCCGCGTCCAACCCGACCACGAAGTCGACCTCGTCCGTGCGCGCGGTGAGCATCAGCACCGGCACCTCCGTCCCGCTGGCGCGCAGGCGGCGGCACACCTCGAGTCCGTCCATCCCGGGCAGGCCGAGATCGAGGACCAGGAGGTCGACACGGTCGCTCTCGGTCGCGTCGAGGGCGGCGGGCCCGTCACCGACGACGCGCACGTCGTATCCCTCCCGCTGAAGGGCGCGGGAAAGCGGGTCGGCGATGGCCGGGTCATCCTCGGCGAGTAGCACCATGCTCACCTGGTCAACTCTACGGCCGCCGGGCGTGAAAGCATCGTGACCGTGCCCGGCTACGAGAATGATCTGGAACTCGCCGTCCGGCTGGCCGACGCCGCCGACGCCATCACGACCGACCGGTTCCGCGCGCTCGACCTGGCCGTGGAGCGCAAACCCGACCGGACCCCGGTGACGGACGCGGACACCGCCGTCGAAGACGCGATCCGCGCGATCCTCACCGCGGAACGCCCGGACGACACCGTCCTCGGCGAAGAACGCGGCGGTTCGGCCGCGACCGGCCGGGCCTGGGTGCTCGATCCGATCGACGGGACCAAGAACTTCCTCCGCGGCGTCCCGGTGTGGGCGACGCTGATCGCGCTGGTCGAAGACGGCACCCCGGTGGTGGGCATGATCAGCGCGCCGCTGCTCGGACGCCGCTGGTGGGCGGCCACCGGGGACGGCGCCTGGCTGCGCGACTCCGGCGGCGAACGGCGTCTTTCGGTGTCGAAGGTGGCCTCTCTCGAAGACGCCTATCTGTCCACAACGGACTTGAACTCGTGGGTCGAGTACCACTCGCGGGAAAAGTACCTCGACCTCGTCAACGCGTGCTGGGAAAGCCGCGCTTTCGGTGACTTCTGGCACCACTGCCTGGTCGCCGAGGGCGCGCTCGACATCACCGCGGAATGCATCGTGAACCCGTGGGACGTCGCCGCCGCCCAGGTGCTGATCACCGAGGCCGGCGGACGGTTCACCGACCTTTCCGGCGAGGCCCGCTACGACAACGGCTCGGCGCTGTCGACGAACGGCCTGCTCCACGACGAAGCGCTGGCCATCCTGAAGCGCTGAGTCACTGCGCGCCGGGCAGGAGGCCGACGGCGCCGCGCGCGACCTGCGACCAGGCCAGGCGGCCGAAGAGGTAGTGGCAGGCGACCTGCTCACTGGTGAAGCGCGCCCAGTCGTACCGGTTCCCCTGCTCGCGCCAGAACACCTCCCAGGCGGGCTCGGCGCCCTCCTCCTCGGTGCGCATGAGGCACCAGGCGTTGTCCGTCTCCGCGCCGACCGAGACCACCTCGGGCGGTACGCCCAGCGCGGCCAGCCACCGCAGGATCGTCCCCGTGTTCACCGAACCTCCCCCGTTACGTCCGCCAGGAAGCCCAGCGTGACGAGTTCATCCGCGCCGAGGACCGCGCGGAAGCGCACCCCGCCGCCCGGCTGGCCGAACCATTCGGCGGTCACCGATCGCCAGACCGGCAGCGGCCGGACGACGCGGTAGCGCCGGTACGCGGTGACCCGGTCCGGCGGCAGCGAGCGCATCGAGAACAGGGTCGCGTCTTCGGCGAACACCCGGCCGTGGTGGTCCCCGAACCGGTCGAGGTGGGTGCCGACCTCGAGCATCACCGGTGTCGCGGGGTCGATACCCCCCTCGGGGAAGAGCTCGCCGGGCGGCCACAGGTACCCGGTCTCATCCGTGAACCGGCGCTCCCAGTCCTCTCGGGACTCGCCGCCCCACGGATCGTGCCCCCTGGTCAACGCCGGTGGCGGGAAGGCGGGCGGAGCCGTCGGGGAACGCCGGAAACCGCCGCTGACATGCGACAACGCGTCCAGGTCGTCCAGCACGCCCGCGTCGGGGTGATCCAGCGGACCGGAACCGCCCTCGGGGAGCGGCAACTGGCGCGCGGGTTTGGCCATCGCGACCGGGAGATGCCCGATGGGGAACATATGCACCAGGAACAGCGCGATCACGCTCTCCCGCTCGGTGCGCAAAGCCCCCATCGGCGGCGGAGCCGGGGGCAACGGAGCGGGGGGCGGCGCGGCGGGTGGGAAGGGCACGCGCAACGGCGCGACGGCGGGCGGCCACGGCGAAGGCGCGTACGGAGCGCGGAGCCCCTGAGGCGGCGTCGGCGCGTCGGCGTCGGCGTACTGGACGGGCAGCCGGATCGGGCCCGTTCCGGCCTCGCTCGGATCGGTCACCGCACCTCCCCCAAGGAATCGATCCCACCGGTGAAGGGGGAGGCAGCGGACAGGTCCCGTGAAGACCTTATCGCCGACCGGCGTTCTCGTCGGCGGATACCCGAAAGCGCATCAAAGCCCGTGCCGGCGGGCGGCGTTCGACGAGCTCGAAACCCGCCTTCTCGAACATGCTCACCGTGCCGTGGTACAGATCCGCTCCCGGCCGCTTTCCCAGTACCTCGACCGGATATCCCTCGACGGCTCGCGCCCCGCGCCGGGCGGCGAACTCGACGGCCGCCCGCAGCAGCGCGCCGGAAAGCCCTTGGCGGCGGGCTTTCCGGTCGATGTAGAAGCACGTCACGGACCAGACCCCTGCCTGGTCTCCCGCCGAAGCCGCGACCGGCGATCGCGCCAGCCTCGGGTTGTCCGGCCGGGGTGAGACCGCGACCCAGCCGACCGGTTCGTCGTCGTCGGCCAAGGCCAGCAATCCCAACGGTTTCCCGGCGGCGGCCTCGCCGCGGACATGCGCCTTGCGGCCGTCCTTGCCCGCCCGTTTGAACTCGGGACCGGTCAGCCGGAAGAAGGCGCACCAGCACCCGCCCTGCACGCCGCCCGGGCCGAACAACCGCTCGAACAGGGGCCAGGTGTCGTCCGTGAGTTCGGCGAACCTCATCCCGCGAGCGCGTTGACCACCCGGGACGGGCTCGGCCTGCCCAGCTTCCCGGCCATCCACTTGCTCGCCGACACCAGCACGTCGAGGTCGACACCGGTTTCCACGCCGAGTCCGTCGAGCATCCACACCAGATCCTCGGTCGCGAGGTTCCCGGTGGCCGATTCGGCGTACGGGCAGCCACCGAGCCCGCCGGCGGACGAGTCCACAGTGGAGACACCGCAGCGAAGGGCGGCCAAGGTGTTCGCGAGCGCCTGGCCGTAGGTGTCGTGGAAGTGGACGGCGAGGGTGCTGACGTCGGCGAACTGCCCGATCAGCGCCTCGACCTGCCCCGCGGTGGCGACGCCGATGGTGTCGCCGAGCGAAAGCTGCGAACAGCCGAGGTCCAGCAGCCGTTTGCCCACCCCGGCGACCTGCGAGGCCGGGACGGCGCCCTCCCACGGGTCGCCGAAGCACATCGACACGTAGCCGCGCACGTCGAGCCCTTCGGCCCGCGCCCGGGTGACGACCGGCTCGAACATCGCGAACTGGTCGTCCACCGTCGAATTGAGGTTCTTCTTGGCGAAGGTCTCGGTGGCGCTGGCGAAGATCGCGATATGCGAGACACCGGCCTCCAGCGCGCGGTCCAGCCCGCGCTCGTTCGGGACGAGCACCGGATAACGGACGCCTTCGCGGCGTTCGAGCCCGGCGAGGAGCTGCTCGGCGTCGGCCAGCTGCGGCACCCATTTCGGGCTCACGAAACTGGTCGCTTCGAGCGTGGTCAACCCGGCGTCGGCCAGCTTGTCCAGGAATTCGAGCTTCACCTCGACCGGAACGATCGACTTCTCGTTCTGCAGGCCGTCCCGGGGGCCGACCTCCCAGATCGTCACCCGTTCCGGCAACGCCGCGGCAGACGAGACGCGGTCGGGCAGGCCCAGCTCTCGCGTGCCCATCAACGGCGCCTGTCGCCGCGCGGCGGACGACCCTGCGGAGGCAGCGGCTCGGTCTGTTGCGGGGCGCCGGGTGCGGGCGGCGCGTAGTCGTCGTACGGGTTGTCGTTGACCTCGCGGTAGATGACCGTGTGCACCCGCTCGACCTTGGGGATGTCGTCGAACCTCAGCGGTTCGTCCGACGCGGATTCGATCACCAGCGTGCCGCAGCCGAACACCCGGTCCAGCAGCCCGTGCTCGAACTGGACGCTGTTGATCCGCGACATCGGGATGTCGATCCCGGTCCGCTTGAGCACGCCCTCACGGGCGATCAGCCGGTCCGTGGTCACGATGAAATGTGTCGTGCGCCAGCGGACGAACGGGGCGAGGAAGAGCCAGACGACGAGGCCGAGCCCGACCACGCCGACCGCGATCAGTGAGATCAGGTCCCAGGGGGCCGTCGCGTCCTTCGCCAGGATGCCCAGCCAGATACCCACGCCGAGCGTGACGATCAGCGCGAGGAAGGGGAAGATCAGCATCTTGAAATGCGGGTGACTGTGCACCACGACGTGCTCGTTTTCGCTGAGCAAATCGTCCGGATAGGCCACGACGGACGCTCCCAAAGTGTGTTCGGCGCTGGTGAGCCTCACCGTACCGGCGAACAGCCCCGGGGGAAGAGGAGGCGCCGCAAATCGAGAATTGTCACGATTCGCCGGATCAGGACCGCGCGGGCCGCACGTGGACGACGTCTCCGGCGAACACCGTGTACCGCTCACCACCGGGAACGTCGACCTGGAGCTGGCCGGCGGGATCGATGTCGGCGGCGCGGCCGGTCAGCGCCGAGCCGTCGGGCAGCTGGACCTCGACGTCCTGGCCCAGCGTGGCGCAATGCCGCCGGTAGTCACCGAGCAGGCCCGCCTCGGCCAGTGAGCCGCCCGCCAGACGCCAGCGGCGTTCGAGTTCGTCGAAACCGGCGAGCAGGCGGATGGCGATCTCGCCGCGATCGGTGTCGGTCGCCCCCTGCTCGGCCAGCGACGTCGCGGGCAGACCGCCCGGCCCGGCCGGGACGCTCTCGCCGAGCGGCAGCACGTTCAGGCCGATACCGAGGATCACGGTGGTGTCGTCCCCGGCGACGGCCTCGGCCAGGATGCCCGCGCATTTGCCGCGGTCCGGCCCGGCCAGGACGTCGTTCGGCCACTTGAGGACGGCATCGACGCCCAGGCCCGCGGCGACCTCCCGCACCGCGAGGCCGGCGACCACGGAAAGTGAACCCAAATTGGCGAACGGGACCTCACGGGGGCGCAGCAGGACACTGACGTAGAGCCCGGATCCCTTCGGCGAGGACCACTGCCGGGCGCGGCGGCCGACCCCTGCCGTCTGCTCCTCGGCGATCAGCACGGTGCGGTCCTCGCCCCCCTTCGCGGCGGCTTCCCGCAGGTCGGCGTTGGTGGACCCGGTGCTCGCCACGACCTGGATCGCGGCGTACCGGCCGGACAGCGCGGCACTCAGACGCCCGGCGTCGAGCGCTCCCGTCTCAGTCATTTGTCCAGAATATGAGAGTCCCCCTAACGTGCAAGGCGGTCGCTCGTTACAGAGAGGTGGTCTCCAATAGCCTGGACGGCGTGACTGAGCCCGAGCCCGCCCCGAGCGCGCCCGAAACCAGCCCGAAGAGGAAGTCGTGGGCGCATGGTGTGGCGATGCGCAGCCTGGTCGCCCTCCCGCTGGTCGCCGGGCTCGCGACGGCGGGCTGGCTGCTCGCGGGCGGGAACGATCCGGCACCCGCCGACGGGACCCAGCCGGTCCCCCTCCCGGCGGCCAACCAGGATCCGGCCACCGTCGGCGGCGGCGCGGGTCCCTCGGTCCTCGAAGTCAGCGCACCGGTCAAGGCCCAGGAGACGCCGAAGGGCGCCCGGCCGCTGGAGGAGTGGGCCACCAAGCTCTCCGGACCGCTCGACATCCCGGCGAAGTCGCTGATCGGCTACGCGAACGGCGAGCTGGCACTGCGCGGCGAACAGCCGAACTGTCACCTTTCCTGGGTCACTCTGGCGGGGGTCGGCGCGGCGAGTTCGAACCACGGGCGCGGCGGCGACAACCCGCTCGGCCTGTCGGCGCAGCAGTGGAAGAAGTACGGGACGGCGATCCCCGGGATCACGAAACCCGCGCTCACCGACCCCGACTCGGCTTCGGTCGCCGCCGGTCGCGCGCTGTGCGCGTCCGGAGCCGACCTCGGCGGCGGCGCCGGCTGGTGGAAGGCGATCGCCGGATACCAGGGCGGCAAGGGGACCGGGAAGATCGGCAACGACGCCGAGCTGTTCCGCCAGCGCGTCCTGGGCAACGCGCAGCTGTACGCGACCCTCTCGCTCGACCCGGCGCGAGCCTCCAGTCCCGCGGTGAAGGCGACCCGGTTCGCCCTCGGCCAGCTGGGACTCCCGTACGTGTGGGGCGGCAACGGGCCGGAAGCGGGTGCGGCGGGCTTCGACTGCTCCGGGCTGACCAAGGCGTCCTACGACGAAGCCGGAGTCGGGCTGCCGCGGACCGCGGACAGCCAGTTCCGCGCCCTGCCGCGGGTGCCCGGCGATCAGGAACCGAAGCTGGGCGACCTCGTGTTCTACGGGAACCCGGCGACGCGGATCCACCACGTCGGGCTCTACCTCGGCAACGGCCTGATGATCAACGCGCCCACCGAGGGCCAGGCGATCCAGATCCACACGTATCACTCGAAGGGCGACGACTACACGGGCGCCGGACGGCCTGCGGCCTAGCTACCGGCTTCGCCGTACGGCGTGATCGGCCCGCTGCCCGTGAAGGGCGCCTTGCCTACCCTCAAGGTCAGGGCCTCGGCAAAGTCGCCATCGTGCAGGTCGGGCAACTATTTGTCATGGTCCGGGCCGACGATGAAGGAATTGGGACGTCGAGTGTCCCGATTCCTTCATGGACGCGGGGTTGGCGCCCGGGTGGCGAAGCTTGAGCGACACAGGATCAGGGGCATGCTCAGGAACCCGGCACGCCGAGTGTGGAGGATTTGGGACGTGCAACGTCCCAAATCCTCCACACTCGAACCCCGCGGGCACCAGCGATGCCACATCCGGACCACCAAGAACAGCACCGACCAGCAACTCTGCGACTTTGCCGGAACCCTGACCTCAACGTAGTGAAGGAGGCCTTCACTACCTGGCGACAGAGGTGCGGGCCTCCGTCATCGCCGACCGGCCAGCCATTCGAGCGCGGCCTTTCCCTCTCGCAGGACCGAGATGTGCCCGTCCCCGGGGAAGGTCCGCAGCTCGGCCGTGGCGCACTGCCGGGCGAGCCACTCCCCGTGTGCGAGAGGCGCGATCCGATCCGCTCCACCGTGCACGAGCAGAACCGGCGCGGTGATGTCGGACGGCTGGAATCCCCACGGCGCGACGTACGCGAGGTCGTCGTCGATCAGCCCGTCCGGCCCACCCTGGACGGCGGGGCCGACGACATCGAGGAACCAGGCCCAGTCGCCCTTCAAGGCCGCGTGGTCGGACGCGGTGAACATCTCGGCGTCGTATTCGGCCGAGGCCTCGTATCTCGCCTTTTCCGTTCGTCCCGCCAAGGCGGCCGTCAGCGATCCGACTCCCGCCGCACCCATACCCGCGAACCAGTCCAGCCCCTCGCCGTCGTACGGCGCCATACTCGCGACACCGACCGCCGCCGAGACCCGCTCCGGCAGCAGAGCGGCGCACGCGAGCGCGTGCGGCCCGCCGCCGGAATGGCCGAAGACCGCGAACCTCTCGATCTCCAGGGCGTCGGCGATCTTCGCGACGTCCGACGCCGCCGACGCGACATCTCGACCGGGCCGAGGCGTCGAGCCGCCGTAGCCGGGCCGGTCGTAGGAGACCCACCTCAGCCCGAGTCGCTCGGCGGCCGGGAGCAGCGGCGCCGGTGGAGCGCCGATGTTCGGGGTCCCGTGGTGCCAGAAGACCACCGGTCCGGTTCCACGCGTGTCGTACGTGCGCAGGGTCTTCCCGTCCCCGAGGTCCACCTCGGACTCGTTCACCATGGAACGAGCGTACTGACACGAACGACAGAAACCGGCGGATCCGACAACCGCTGTACCGTCGGGATGGTCCGCCCTCGCCGTCGCCTGGAGTGCCCGTGACCGACCAGACGCGCCGCAGTTACGACCTGGTGGCCGACCGGTACGCCGAGGAACTCAGCGACGAACTCCGGCACAAACCGCTCGATCGCGCTCTGCTCGACGCCTTCGCCGAGTTCGTCCGGGACGGAACGGTCGCGGACATCGGCTGCGGGCCCGGGCATGTCGCCGCCTATCTGGCCGCGCGGGGCCGGCGGGTCGTCGGCCTGGATCTCTCGACTTCGATGTGTGAAACCGTTCGTTCGCGCACCTCCCTTCCCGCCTGTGCGGCGGATATGACGGCCTTGCCGGTACGAGACGCGGCACTGACCGGGCTCGTCTGTCTTTACGCTGTCATCCATCTCGACGACGACCGCCGGGCCGCGGCCTATCGCGAATTCGCCCGGGTCCTTCAACCCGGCGCGTACGCCTTGCTCTCCTTTCATGTCCGCGATCCCGACGTGCCGACCGGCGGGATGAAGACCCTCGGCACCTGGTGGGACCACGAAGTCGACCTGAGTTTCCGGTACCTCGATCCGGACGCCGAGATCTCGGCGCTGCGAACCGCGGGTTTCGACCTGGCCGCCCGGCTCGACCGCGGACCGCACGCCGGTTTCGAACATCCCAGCGAGCGCTGCGCCCTGCTGGTGCGCCGAACCGCCGTCGGGCACCCTTGACCGTGCCCACCTCTTCGACCGTCAGGAGCCGCATGTCGCGCTTTCACGAGATCAAGCACAGGGTGGCCACGACCTTCCAGCGGCACGTGGGCAACCCGCTCCTCGGCCGGTTGCCGAACCAGCCGATTCTCGAGACCATCGGCCGCAAGTCCGGGGTCCCCCGGCCGACACCGATCGGCGGCCGCCTGGTCGGCCGCGAGTTCTGGATCGTCTCGGAATTCGGCGAGAAGTCGCAGTACGTCCGCAACATCCAAGCCGATCCGCACGTCCGGCTCCGGCTCAAAGGCCGATGGCACACCGGCACGGCGCATCTGCTCCCGGACGACGACCCTCGCGCCCGCCTGAAGGCCCTGCCCAGGCTCAACAGCGCCGCGGTGCAGGCGATCGGCACGAACCTCCTCACCATCCGGGTGGACCTCGACGACTGACCGGGCACACGACTGACCGGGCACGACGGGTCCGATAAATCGGCGGCACCCGCCTCCAACCGGAACCAGGCACCCGGATATCGGCTTTGCCTTGACGCCAAGGGCAAGGTTTACGCTCGGAACCATGCGGATCGGTGAACTCGCCGCGCGTACCGGAACCACCACCCGCGCGCTGCGTTTCTATGAGTCACAAGGGCTTCTCGACGCACGGCGCGCGTCGAACGGCTACCGGGAGTACGACGAGGACGACTACCGTCTGGTCAACGAGATCCTGACCCTGCAAGCGGTCGGGCTCAGCCTCGAAGACACCAGGCCGTTCGTCGAGTGTCTGCGTGCCGGTCACCAGACCGGCGACTCTTGCGCCGATTCGATCGAGGTCTACCAACGCAAACTCGCCGAGGTGGACGCCTGTCTGGCCAAGCTCAACGACGTGCGGGACAGCCTGCTGGCCAAATTGGCGGGCGCGTTGAAAACGCCGCCGGGACCGTGCGTCGTCGTGCCGATGAACGAGGAGACCTGATGTCATCCCTTTCCGTAGTCACCGATGAAACCTTCCAAGAACTCGTCCTGGACCAGGACAAGCCCGTCCTGGTGGACTTCTGGGCGCAGTGGTGCCCGCCTTGCCACATGATCGCGCCGGTGCTCGCCGAGATCGCCGATGAACGCGCCGACGCGCTGATCATCCGCAAGCTCAACTCCGACGAAAACCCGCTGACCGCGAGGAACTACCAGGTCATGTCCCTGCCGACGCTGATCCTCTTCCGCGGTGGCAGTCCAGTGTGGACGACCGTCGGCGCCCGGCCGAAGGCCCGGCTGCTGGCCGATCTGGATGCCGTTCTGCAGACTGCCGGCGTCTGATCACCTCCCTCTCTGCCGACCTTGCTGCTCGCCTTCGACATTAGCGCCAGTCGAACATATGCGCTAGTACCAATTCCGTAATTGCCTTCCTTCTTCAATTCACCCGATAGGCGAGTGTGCGCGAGTTGGGTCTGCACAATGCGCGATCAATCGGGCTTCCTTCAGGTCGCGAAAGGACCTTTAAGGCGCTTCGTGTTCTTAAAGGTCCTTTCGCGACTTACACGAGCCGAAGGGCCTATTGAGTCGGGGAGCGTGAGCCGAAAGGCGTGACGATCGCCGCCGACCTGGGCGAGTTCTGTTTTTGTCGGACCCTTGAGGCAAGGTGGTCACCGGCCATTGGCGTGCCGGTTTCGTGAACATGACCTGGACAGGCCGATGTGGACAGGCAGACCCGGTCCATCGAGAAGGGAGGACCCGGATCGACTGATTCGGTAATTGTGTTGCGCGCGAGACCGTCCGTTCGCATCCTTCAGCACATGACTTCGACCATCACCTTCCTGCCATCGCCCTCCGTCCTCCGACGAGTGCGGGTGCAGCAGCAGGCCGGGGCCGGTTGGAGGCCGACACCAGTCCGACCGTGAGCGCCGCGCTGGTCGCGGGCCTGCTCGCCGGCTATGGCATCGCCATCCCGGTGGGCGCGGTCGGGACCTACCTGGTGTTGCTGACGGCTCGGGACGGCCTCAAGGTCGGCGCATACGCCGCCTTGGGCGTCGCCACGGCCGACGGCCTCTACGCCCTCATCGCGGTGCTCGGCGGCAGCCGGCTCGTCCCGATCATCCAACCGATCGCCGTACCACTGCGCTGGGGTTCGGTCGTGATCCTGCTCGTACTGGCCGTCCACATCGGAATCACCGGGGTCCGGAATTTCCGCGACTCCGCGAAGTCCGACGTGACCCGGCCGATGGCGATCGGACCGCTGAAGGCCTACGTGAGCCTACTCGGGATCACGTTGCTGAATCCGACCACCGTGATCTATTTCGCGGCCCTCGTGCTCGGCAGCGAGGACATGGCCGCCGCCAGTGGAGCGGAGCATGTGGTCTTCGTGGTCGCGGCGTTCGCGGCGTCGGCCAGCTGGCAACTGTTCCTCGCGGGTGGCGGCGCGGTCCTCGGCAAGGCGTTGACCGGGCGTCGTGGCCGGTTGGTCACCGCGCTGGCGTCGAGCGGGCTGATCGCCGTGCTCGCCGTCCGGTTGCTGTGGTGAGAGGGAGTGGTGATCCGGCATGGACGGGCCATCCACCGACCTCGATCCCGGCGAACCGGAAAGCGCCGGGAATCGAGGACCGTGGATGTCCGCATCGGTTGCCAGACTGCGCTCATGACCGAAACCATCGATCGCCCCGCAGCCCTCCACTCCTACCTCGCCTACCGCGACGCACCGAAGGCGCTTCGCTGGCTGGAACGCGCGTTCGGTTTCGAGACCGTCTCGGAGTTCGCCGACGACAAAGGCCTGATCCAGCATTCCGAACTGCGGCTGGGCGGCGCCTCCATCATCGTGTTCAGCGCGGAGGAGGACTACGACCGCGCGACCCGCAAGGGCGAGACCGTCGGCCACGGGCTCTACGTCAGCCTTCCGACGCAGGAGGCCGTGGACGCGACTTTCGCTTCCGCCATCGAGGCCGGTGCGACACCGGTCTGGGAACCGACGGCCACCGAGTGGGGGAACTACCGTTGCCGCGTTGACGATCTCGAAGGTTACGAGTGGTCCTTCGGCACGTACGTTCCCGGCGTGCCGCAGAACGGCTAAGCCGGGTCGAGCAGGCGGCTGAACCACTCGCGGGTGCGGCGGAGCAGATCCAGTTGGTTCTCCCGTCCGCGGATCGAGTGCCCTTCGCCGGGATAGACGACGAGGTCGTGCTCGACGCCGAAGTGGCGTAGGGCGCGATGGAAGAATTCCGCCTGTGAGTACGGGACGTTCGTGTCGTCCGCGCCGTGCACGATCAGCACCGGGGTTTCGATCTTCGACGCGTAGGAGATCGGGCTGAGCTGATCGTGCCGGTGCGGTCCTTCCCCTTCCCAGCCGGTGCTTCCGCCGAGCCCGGCCTCCAAGGGACCGAATTCGCCGGTCGCGGCGAGCATGCCCCAGTCGCAGATCCCGGCACCCATCAGCGCCGCCTTGAACCGGCGGGTCTGCCCGACGGCCCACGCCGCCACGAAACCACCGTGACTCCAGCCCGCGATCCCGAGCCTCTCCGGATCGGCCACCCCTTCGGCTACCAGGAGGTCGATCCCGGTCTCGAGATCACTCCACTCCTCCAACCCGACCCGGCCGGCGACGGAAGCGGCGAATTCGTGGCCATGGCCTTGCCCGCCACGGGGGTTCGGCAGGAAGACGGCGTGTCCCGCCAAGGCGAACCACTGCGCGGACGGGTACCAGTTGAGCATGAACCGATCCGCGTTCCGGTCGTACGGCCCGCCGTGAGGCAAGGTGACCAACGAAAACGGCCCGTCCTCCCGGTTCTTTCCCGGTGGTAGCACCAGCAGGCCGTCCAGCGCGAGACCGTCGGAAGCCTTATACGACAACCGCTCCTGCGATCCCCACGAGATCCCGGCGAATTCCGGAGCCGTATCGCTGACCCGCGTCAACGAGCCACCCACCGGTCCACAATGGACATCCTTCGGCCGGTGGGCCGTGCTCAGCACGGTGGCCACGATCTCCCCGTTGGAAGTCAGCGTGTCCGCTTGGCCGCGCCAGAACGACACTTCGCCGGACCCGAGCCGATGGAGCGCCGTGTCGAGACCGTCGGCGACGAGCACCAGCGGAACGCCGGAATCGACCTGCGTGAGTCTGATCGGGCAGGTCGATTCCGCGGTCAGGTTCCGGTGTTCCCCGGTTTCCACGGGAACGTCGAACACCGCCCAGCCGCCGACCAACTCCGGAGTCGCGAGATACGCGACATGCCAGCCGTCGAGATCCCGCCACCAAACGGGACTGGTGGCTTCGACCGGGGTCTGCCCGAGATCCCGCTTTTCGCCCGTCATCGGATCCACCACGGCGAGCCGGGGTTCGAGACCACCGGGGTCGAGTTCGGGGGTCGGCCAGGTGAGGACGGCGAGCGCGCCGTCATCCTGTCTGCGCGCGACGCCGACCACGTGATCTTCGGTGAGCGTCCTGATTTCGCCGGTTCGCGGGTCGAAAATCCGCAACCGTTCCGGGCGAAGGCTCTCGCTCCAAACCCGGATGGCCGGGACCGGTGTCTCGTCCTCGGCGATGAACACGACCTGTTCGCGCATCGGGAGGAAACCGGTGATCTCGCTTCGCCAGGCGATCAGCGGCTCCGGCTCGCCCTCCGCGTACAGCCGGCCGTCACGGAGGAAATAGAGGGTCGTGGAGTCCGGTGACCATTTCGGCGACGAACCTTCGGCCAGTTTCCGGGGCTTTTCACTGCCGTCCACAGCGGCGAGCCAGATCTCCGGGACGCCCTTCGTGATGGTCGCGACCGTGTAGGCGATGCGGCGCCCGTCCGGGGACAACGCGGGTTCCGACGGGACATGGCTGTCGACGATCGACTCAGCTGTCAGCATGTGTTCATACTGCCGACAAAGCGGTCCCCAAGGCATCGAGCCAGGTCGCGGTCCCCTCCTCACGCCAGCTCGGTTCCTCGTGCCCGTCGAGGAAAGTGCCCTGCTCGACCAAAGTCAGCCGGGTACCTCCGTCCGCGGCTTCGAGCAGCACCGTCGTGACCGAAACGGTCGCGAGCACGTCGTTCGCGGAAAGCGTTCCCGAGTAGACGATCCGCTCGTTCTCGGCGATGTCCTCGTAGCGCGCGTCGAACACCATCCGCTTCCCGTCGTCGGACGGACCAGTGGTGACCTCCCGGCCGCCGACGCGGAAGTCCAGCGAGTGCCCGCCGCCCGGCACGGTGAACCAACCGGCTTTCGCGGCGGGATCGGCCCAGGCCGCGAAAACGCGTTCCGGCGGCGCGGGGTAGACGCGTTCGATAGTGAAAGTGGCGTGTTTGACGGTCATGACAGTTTCCCTTCGTCGGAATCCAGAAAGTCACCAAGGCGATCGAGCCGGTGTTCCCAGCCGGTGCGCTGCCCGGCGAGCCAGTCCTCGGCCGTCCGCAGTCCGTCCGGTTCGAGGTGGCAGGTGCGGACGCGACCCGCCTTCTCCGATCGGACCAGCCCGCAGCCTTCGAGCACCTGGAGGTGCTGCATCACGGCGGGCAGTGACATCGACAACGGCCGCGCGAGCTCCCCCACCGTGGCGGGTCCCCGGGTGAGGCGCTCGATCATGGCGCGCCGCGTCCCGTCGGACAGCGCCTTGAACACCTGGTCCATCCTTTGGTTAGGCACATGCTTAACTATCTGCCCACGCCGAGCGTTAGTCAAGTAGATGCTTAACTTTCTACTTCTCCGCGGTCATGCCTTCGACGAGCAGCCACTGGGACGCGAGATACGAAGTCAGCACGAAGGTCTCGAGGTTTGCCCGCACGCGTTCGCTGGTGACGAAGTTGCGACGGATCAGGATCGCCAGGTCGGACGCGGAAAACAGCAGTGCACCGGCGGCGAGCCAGGTCCGGCGGTCAGCCGACGGGACGACCATCCCACCCGACACGCGAGCCTTCGGCGCGAGCACCGGATCGGCCGCGAGGGTCGACGTCGTGCTCAGCAGACCTCCGTAGACCGAGAGCACCGAAGACACTGGCGACGGCTTCGGGAGCGCCATCGCGACGGCGGCCGCGGCCCACGCCCCAAGCCGGGGCGACGCCGTGGCCGCACGCGGCCGCGCGCCGCGACGCCACAAGAACGCGGAGTACAGCACCTGCATCACGCCGAACGACGTCGCGCCCTTGATCAGTTCGCGGTCCTCGTGCGACCTGGCCATGAAGTGGTCGCCCGCACCGGCCGCGATCAGTGCGGCGACGAGCAAGCCCTTCTCCTCTGGTGCAAGCGTTTGCGCCCGGGCGACGCGAGCGGCGAGCACGGGAACCGCGGCCGGCTTTGTCACCAGCTGCAACCGCCGGTTGCCGGTCCTGGCGGAGTACACCGTGCCGATCGCGGCGGCGCCGAACAGCACCCGTTCGGCGAGTTTGAGGGCCTTCACTGACCACCTCCGGAACTTATTTCCGGGTAAGTTACCAGCAGGTCAGTACTCTCGGGCGTCTTCTAGACCGCTTCCCGGAAGGTGTTCCGGTACGCGCTCGGGGAAACACCCAGCGCGGCCTGCAGATGCTGCCGCAGGGACGCGGCGGTGCCGAACCCCGCCTCCGCCGCGATCTTGTCCACCGGGAGGTCGGTTTCCTCCAGCAGCTGACGCGCCCGTTCGACCCGCTGCTGGGTCAGCCACTGCAACGCGGAAATCCCGACCTCGTCCCGAAAACGCCGCGTGAAGGTCCGCGTGCTCATCGACTCTTTCGCCGCGAGTTCGCGCAACGTCAGCGGCCGGTCGAGGTTCTCCAGGGCCCAGGCCCGCGCCGCCGCGGTCGAGGAGGACTGCGGTTCCGGCACCGGACGGCGGATGAACTGCGCCTGCCCGCCTTCCCGATGGGGCGAGACAACCGTGCCGCGCGCGACCTCGTTCGCGATCGCGGCGCCGTGATCACAGCGGATCATGTGCAGGCAGAGGTCGATGCCGGACGCGACCCCCGCGGCGGTCAGCACGTTGCCGTCATCGGTGTAGAGCACGTTGGGATCGAGGTCGACCTTCGGGAACTTCGCCTGGAAGTCCAGTGCCGAACGCCAGTGCGTGGTCGCCTTCCGGCCGTCGAGCAGGCCGGCCGCGGCGAGCACGAAGGCACCCGTGCAGATCGACGCGATCCTGGCCTCCGGCCGGATCAGCTCCATCGCCCGCGCGAGCGGTTCGGTGAGGTCCTGGCCCGAGGGCTCATACTCGGTGGACGACGCCGGGATCACGACGGTGTCGGCCTCGGCCAGCACTTCCGGCCCGCGGGGGACCGAGATGGTGACGTCGGCGTCGGTCCGGATCTCCCCGGGCTCCGGCGTGCAGGTGATGACCTCGTACAGCGGCTCGCCGTCGGCCGATTTGGCCGTGCCGAACAGGCGGACGACGATGCCCAGCTCCATCACCAGCATGCCGTGGCGGACCAGCACGGCCACCCGGTGGCGGCCCGGACGCGTGAAGAAAGCCATGGCTCGATTCTTGCACATGTTGGCCATCGGGCCACTCGATTCGACGAACGGGCCGAGAGACCGTGGGGGCATGAACGTGTTGTGGATCTTCGCCCATCCGGAACCCCGTTCCCTCGGCGGCTCGCTGCGCGACGAAGGCGTGCGCACGCTCCGCGAACAGGGCGCGAACGTCCGGGAATCCGACCTGTACGCGATGAAGTGGAATCCCGTCGTGAACGCGGAGGACTTCGGATCCGCGGCCGGAAGCGACCGGCTGATCGTCGGCGCGGCGTCGAAGGACGCCTTCACCTCGGGCGAACTGAGCGAGGACATCCGGGCGGAGCACGAGAAACTGACCTGGGCGGACACGATGATCATCCAGTTCCCGTTGTGGTGGTACGGAATGCCCGCGATCCTCAAGGGCTGGTTCGACCGCGTCTTCGTCAAGGGTTTCGCTTACGGCGTCCAGCGGCCCGACGGCAAAACGGCGCGTTACGGCGAAGGGAAACTGGCCGGGAAGCGCGCCATGGTCGTGCTGACCGCGGGCGCGCCGGAAGCCACGATCGGACCGCGTGGCGTGAACGGCGAGATCAACGACCTGCTGTTCCCGCTGCAGCACGGAACCCTGTGGTACGCGGGAATGTCCGTGCTCCCGCCGCTCACGATCTGCGGTGCCGACCGCGTCAGCTCCGACCAGTACGACGCCGCCGCCGACGCGCTGCGCGAACGACTGCGGACACTGTCCACAAGCGACCCGATCCCGTTCCGTTCCCAGAACGGCGGTGACTACGACGAAGCCCTCGTCCTGCGTGACCACCTCGCGCCGGGCCGGAGCGGAATCGGCGTCCACACGTCCTGAAACTCAGGCGCGCACGAGGTCCGCCCCCGCGAAGAAGGTCTCGGCCGCCTTGAGCGCGTCCTCGTCCAGCAGGACGTCGCCAGGGCGGCTCCCGTTGCCGAGCAACTGCCCGCCCCAGTGCATTCCGAGATATCCGGCGGTTTTGCGCAGGGTGCCGATCAGCGGTTCCGCCTGCTCCGGCTGCTCGGCGAGCGCGCTCACTCCCCACAGGGTCTTCCCGCGCATCTGCTCCTTGAAGCGGAGTTCCGGCTGGTCCAGCCAGGCCGCCCAGTGGTCGAAGTACAGCTTCACCGACGCCGACACGCTGTACCAATAGACCGGTGACGCGATCACCAGATCCGTGGCCGCCATGGTCGCGTCGAACAGCGCCCGCTCGTTTCCGGCGGGCGGGACGAAATCCTCGCCGTCGTGTTTCCGGTCCACGAACGGCGCCAGCGGCAGCTCGGACGTCCGGATCCACCGCTGCTTGACCCTCCGGGGCAGCTCCTTCGCCGCCCGCCTCGCCAGCATCTCCGTGTTCCCGCCGGCACGGGCACTCCCCAGCAGGAACAGGAAGCTTCGGTCCTCCGTCATCGCGATCCCCTCCGAAGTGATTTCAAAGTACATGTATGTGCAAACAGATGCTGTCACTGCATGTAAACTGTTGTCAAGCGAATCGAGGGAGGTCGCCATGACCGCCGACGAACTGGCGTGGGATCGCGTCCTCACGCTGCACGGGCGCATCGAACAAGAACTGGCGAAGGCGCTGCAACGACGCCATGGACTCGGCTTGTCCGAGTTCCGCGCGCTCGGCAAGCTGGCCGCCACCGAGAAGGGCGTCCTGCGCATGCAGGAACTCGCCGAGGCGATCGGACTCAACCAGAGTTCCGTGAGCCGAATGGTCGTCCGCCTCGAAGACGCCGGCCTGACCGATCGCGACCCCTGCGAGAACGACCGGCGCGGGGTCTACACCTGCATCACCGAAACGGGAAGGAAGCGGTACGCCGAAACCGAGCCGACCTACCAGGAGGTCTTGGCGACAGCTCTCGACAAGGCCCACGCCGACCCCGAACTGAAGAGCACGGTGGCCGCCCTGCGCGACGTTTGACCAAGTATTCCTTCACGGTTATATTCCCCTGACGGCACATTAGGAGGTAACCGTGACCGATCGCGCCCGGTTGGAAACCGTCGGGGAACGTCCCGCGCTCCGCGTCGAACGACGGCTCACGCACAGCCCCGAACGCGTCTGGCGGGCCATCACCGAACCGCCGGAACTCGCGCGGTGGTTCCCCGCGGCGGTCACCGTGGACCTGCGGCCGGGCGGAGCCATCGAGTTCACCTTCGAAGGCGAAGAGACTCCGACAACCGGCGAAGTCCTCGAAGCCGACGCACCCCGGGTGTTCGCCTTCAGCTGGAATGACGACGTCCTCCGCTGGGAGATCACTCCGGCGGATGACGGCTGCCGTCTGTTGTTCACGCATACGTTCGGCCGGGGCGAACCCGCCATCGCCCGCATCGCGGCAGGCCGCACGGCCGCCGGCTGGGACAGTTGCCTCGTCGCGCTCGCGGCGCTGCTCGACGGCGAGGAACACGAGCCGCCGCAGGACTGGGTCTGCACCATCGAGGCCTACACCGAGGAATTCGGGCTCGCCGACGGCGAAGTCCTGGAAACCCGCGACGGCAAGGTGATCCGCTTCCGCCGTGACCTGATCTGGAAACCGCTCGACAAGCTCTGGCCCCTTCTCACCGCCGAAAAGGCGGCGGGCACGATCCTCCGCGAGGAACCGCCGCGGCTACTGGAACTCTCCCTTCCGCGAGGCGGCGTCGTCCGCTGGGAGTTCACCCACTCCGCGCTCGACGGCACCATGGTCGAGGTGACCCAGACGGTCCCGCGTGGACAGGACGACGTCGTGCCCGAGGCGCTGCGAAGCTGGCGCGAGAAGCTGAAGGACTTCTTCGCGGCGGCCTACGGAAGCTGATCTCCACCCTGGGGATGACCTTCGCCGGACGGACGCGCACGCGCCACCCGTCCGGCTAAGTTCGCCGTATGAAACAGCCGTCGGCGCTCTCCCAGCGGGTGGCGTACACGATCGACGCACTCCTCGCGCTGGTGCTCGTGGTGGCCGTCGGCGGGAACCTGGCCGCGAGGACCTGGATCTTCCTCATCGCCATCCCGATGTGGCTCGCCTGGGCGACGGTCGCCGCCAGCGGGATCGCGATCGCGCTGCGGCGCCACCGGCCCCTGACCGCCTACGGCCTCGGCCTCGGCAGCCTCGTCCCGGCCCTGCTCGCCGGCAACGGGCTGGGCCCGGCCGCGCTCCTGGCCACCGCTTGCGCCCTGTACACCGTCGCACTGGAACACCCCCGTGCCCGCTCGCTGACCGCGATGGGGCTCGGCCTGGTCGTCGTCGCGATCTTCGAGCTCCTGCGGCTCGGACCGAACACGATCGCGTCGACGGCCTTCGCGGGCGGCGGGGTGGCGGGCTCATGGGCACTGGGCTGGATGACGCGGCAACGGCGCGCGAACCTGGCCCAGCTCGCCGAAACCCAGGCCGATCAGGCGGTTTCGGACGAACGGCTGCGCATCGCGCGCGAGATGCACGACGTCGTCGCGCACAGCATGAGCCTGATCGCGGTGAAGGCGGCCGTGGGTAATCACGTCGCGAAGGACCAGCCCGAAGAAGCACGCGAAGCGCTGCGGGTCATCGAGCTCACCAGCCGCGAAACGCTCGTCGAACTCCGGCGGATGCTCGGCGTCCTCCGCTCCGGCGACGGCACGCCCGAAGCGGCACTCGGGCCCGCGCCGAAACTCGCCGATCTGCGGACCCTCGCCGAACGCGCCGGACAGGCCGGAGTGCGCGTCGAGCTGACCGGCGAGGCGGTGGACGACCTCCCCGAAGGTGTCGCGCTTTCGGTCTACCGGATCACGCAGGAGGCGGTGACCAACGTCGTGAAGCACGCGGGGCCGGCCACCTGCCGCGTCACGATCACCGAAGGCCCCGGTGAGGTCAGCGTCGAGATCGTCGACGACGGCCGCGGCGAAGGCTCACCGGCGACCGTCGGCGGGCATGGCTTGATCGGCATGCGCGAACGAGTCGCGGTCTACGGTGGTGACTTCGAAGCGGGACCACTGCCCGCTGGGGGATTCCGGGTGTTCGCGCGGCTGCCGTACGCCGCCGAGGAAGTGGGGACACGATGATCCGCGTGCTGATCGCCGACGACCAGGCGTTGCTGCGCGGCAGTTTCCGGGTGCTCGTCGACAGCGCGCCGGACCTCCAGGTCGTCGGCGAGGCGGGTGACGGCGCGGAGGCGGCGAAACTGGCCGAGAAGGAACGCCCCGACGTCGTGCTGATGGACGTCCGCATGCCGGAACTGGACGGGATCGAAGCGACCCGGCGGATCTGCGCGTCGGCCGCCTGCGAAGGCGTCCACGTGCTGATGCTGACCACCTTCGACCTCGACGCCTACGTCTATTCCGCACTGCGCGCGGGCGCGAGCGGTTTCCTGCTGAAGGACACGCCGCCCGCCGAGCTGCTGACGGCGATCCGGATCGTCGCGGCGGGTGAAGGGCTGCTCGCGCCTTCGATCACGCGAAGGCTCATCGCCGAGTTCGCCCGGCTGCCCGAACCCGGTCGTCGCGTGACGGCCTCGCTCGACAACATCACCACCCGTGAACGGGAGGTCCTGGGCCTGATCGCGCGCGGTCTGTCCAACGACGAGATCGCGGGGACCCTGCACCTCGGGCTGGCGACGGTGAAGACCCATATCGGTCATCTCCTGCACAAACTCGCGGCACGGGACCGGGCGCAGCTGGTGATCGCGGCCTACGAATCCGGACTGGTCCGCGCCGCGCTGTAGCCCGGACGTTGCCTACGCCACACGCGAAGTGACCGTCGAGTAGCTAGGCTGCGGTTTCATGAGCAGTGCGACGGAGCCGCTCGGGACGCCGCCCGAGGATGAACCGGACATCCACACCACGGCCGGGAAGCTGGCCGACCTGTACCGCCGGTATGACGAGGCGGTGCACGCGGGTTCCGCGAGGGCGGTGGAGAAACAGCACGCCAAGGGCAAGAAGACCGCTCGCGAGCGGATCGACCTGCTGCTGGACGCGGGGTCGTTCGTCGAACTCGACGAGCTGGCCAAGCACCGCTCGGTCAACTTCGGCCAGGAGAAGAACCGGCCCTACGGCGACGGCGTCGTCACCGGCTACGGCACCGTCGACGGGCGTCCGGTGTGCGTGTTCAGCCAGGACGTCACCGTCTTCGGCGGTTCGCTCGGCGAGGTGTACGGCGAGAAGATCGTCAAGGTGATGGACCTGGCGATCAAGACCGGCCGCCCGATCATCGGCATCAACGAGGGCGGCGGCGCGCGCATCCAGGAAGGCGTCGTCTCCCTCGGGCTCTACGGCGAGATCTTCAACCGCAACGTCAAGGCGTCCGGCGTCATCCCGCAGATCTCGCTGATCATGGGCGCCAACGCGGGCGGCCACGTCTACTCCCCCGCGCTGACCGACTTCGTGGTGATGGTCGACAAGACCTCCCACATGTTCATCACCGGCCCCGACGTCGTGAAGACCGTGACCGGCGAAGAGGTCTCGTTCGAGGAACTCGGCGGCGGGCGCACCCACAACACCCGTTCGGGTAACGCGCACTACCTCGGTTCCGACGACGAGGACGCGATCGCCTACGTCAAGGAACTCCTCTCGTTCCTCCCTGCGAACAATCTCTCCGAAGCACCGCGTTTCGACACCGACGCACCCAAGCCCGGATTCTTCGACGACGTCACCGACTCCGACCGCGAACTCGACACGCTCATCCCGGACTCGCCGAACCAGCCGTACGACATGCACGAGGTCATCAACCGCGTCGTCGACGACGGCGACTTCCTCGAAGTACACGAACTGTTCGCGCCGAACATCCTGGTCGGGTTCGGCCGGGTCGACGGGCGCAGCGTCGGCATCGTGGCCAACCAGCCCACCCAGTTCGCCGGCTGCCTCGACATCGACGCCTCCGAAAAGGCCGCGCGGTTCGTCCGCACCTGCGACGCGTTCAACATCCCGGTCCTGACCTTCGTCGACGTCCCCGGCTTCCTCCCCGGCACCGACCAGGAATGGAACGGCATCATCCGGCGCGGCGCGAAACTGATCTACGCCTACGCCGAAGCCACCGTCCCGCTCGTCACCGTCATCACCCGCAAGGCCTACGGCGGCGCGTACGACGTCATGGGATCCAAGCACCTCGGCGCCGACATCAACCTGGCCTGGCCGACAGCGCAGGTCGCGGTCATGGGCGCGCAAGGCGCGGCGAACATCGTCCACCGCAAGACCCTCGCCGCGGCCGCCGCCGACGGCAAGGACGTCGACGCGCTGCGGGCCGAACTCATCCAGGAGTACGAAGACACCCTCCTGAACCCGTACGCCGCCGCCGAGCGCGGTTACGTCGACTCGGTGATCGTGCCCGCGCACACCCGCGGCCACATCGCGAAAGCACTCTCGCTGCTCGAAGGCAAACGAGAGACCCTGCCGCCCAAGAAGCACGGGAACATCCCGCTGTGAGCGCGCCCGAAACCCCGCTGCTGCGGATCGTCCGGGGCAATCCGAGCGACGCCGAACTCGCCGCGCTGACCGCCGTCGTCGCGGCGGCGGCGAGCGCGCGGGCACCGGAACCGGCGCCGAAACGGGATTCGTGGTGGGCGGACAAGGCTTCGCTCGTGCGGGCCCCGCTCGCCCCCGGCGAAGGTGCCTGGCGGGCTTCGGCGCTTCCTCGCTGAGCCGGCCCGGCGAACGGGGCGGATCGGGCATCCGCGGACTATCGTGTCAGGTCTGGCGAACCGTTCTTCGCGGCTCGCCGGACCTTGATCCGCGACGCCCCAGAAAGCCGTGCGTGACGAACCAGGACCACCTCTCCACCGAGTTGCGCCGTCTGCGCAAAGCCGCCGGGTTGTCCGGTACCGAGGCGGCGAGACTCACCGGCCTCAGCCAGTCGAAGGTCTCGCGGGTCGAAACCGGCGCCTTCATGCCGACCGAGGACCAGGTCGTCGCGCTGTGCGGCGTCTACGGCGCGCCCGCGAAGATCCGGCGGGCGCTGGTCGCGATCACGCGTGACCTCCGCGAAGAGGCGTCGTCGGCGCGCGTCGTGCTGCAACGGGGCGCCTGGCGGATGCAGCAGCGCATCGGCAAGATCGAGACCGCGTCCGCCCGGATCCGCGCCTTCCAGCCGACCATCGTGTTCGGCCTGCTCCAGACCAGCGACTACATCACCGCGCTGTTCGGCGATTCCCTGCCTGACGGCGAACGCGACCAGACGGTCGAAGCCCGGCTGGAGCGCCAGCGGATCCTCGAATCCGACCGCGATTTCCACTTCGTGCTCACCGAAGGCGCCCTGCGCTGGAACATGGGCGGGGCGGCGACCATGGTGGCCCAGCTCGACCACCTCATCGACCTGTCCTGCCACGGACGGGTGCGGCTGGGCGTGATCCCGTGGACCACGCCGGTGTCGGTGCCGGTTCTCCACGGCTTCGACATCTACGACTCGCGCGCGGTGCTGCTCGAGACGCAGACGGCGACGGCCCTCGTCACCGACGAACGGGAAGTCGCCGATTACGAGAAGAACTTCGCCGAAGTCGAGCGCTACGCGACCTACGACGACGTCGCGTGTTCGCATCTGGCGCGGATCGCGGCCGATTACCGGAGTCTCGCCGGCTGAACCGCTCCAGTGACCAAGGACTCTTGGCGCTATGCACCCCGAGAGTGCATCGTGTGTAAAGCAGCTGTCGGTGAAGGCCCCTTTTCGTGCGCTGAACGCGATCAAGGGAACCACTCGGCGAACCGTGGGGACAGATCATCCGAAATCGCCAACCTTGCTGCCGCGCAACCCGTCTACTTGCCGAAACAGTCACTGGGGAAAGGCACTCCGATGACCACCTGGCACGAACGCATGACCGGCTGGCACAAGTCGACTTACACGCACTGGGAAGAGAACGCCTGCGTCGAGGTCGGCGGGCTGCCCGGCCTGGTCGGCATCCGCGACACCAAGCAGTGGGCACTGCCCGCCGAGACCCGCCCGATCCTCGTGCTTCCGGCCGAGTCCTTCGCGGCGTTCATCGACCACTTGGGCCGATGAACGACGTCGCCGAGCCGTACATGGTCCACGACCCGCGGGAGATGGCGGGACAGCTGATCAACGGCAACTGGATCGTCGCCCGGTGGGAGCACCTCGGCGAAGACGAGGACCTGGACCACTGGACGGCCGTGCTGCGCGAGCACTGCGAAGAGCTCGATGTCGATCCGTACGTCATCAACATCCCACGCAAGAACCTGACGATCGTCTTCAACGGCGCGCTCCCCGCGCCGACGTTCGAACAGCTCGAGAACTCGATCGCGGCCATCGAGTACCACCGCTTCCTCGACCGCGAAATCGGGCCGAGACCGCTGAACTAGGCGTACGAACTCGCTTCGCGCGGCCTGCAGAGCGTGTCATGAGGGGTCCCCATAGGACGAAATTTGCCCTATGGGGACCCCTCATGACGTTTGTGCGCAGAAGAGCGACGCCCTGCCCCTCGTGCGTACCTTCCCCTCACTCTGCGCACACCGCACCCACCGGCGATCGTGGCGCGCGAAGAGTCCTTGAGTATCCAGCGGTTCATGGCATATAGTCCACGCGGAATAATCAGTACGGAATCTTCCGAGAGGATCAGTCATGGCCGCGAAGCTCACCCCGCTCGCCATCGCGGTACTGGAACTGCTTCACGAGCGGCCCATGCATCCGTACGAAATGGCGCAGCTGATGCGGGAGCGCTATGTCACCAAGCGCGTCAAGGTGAAGGCAGGATCGCTCTACCACACCGTGGATCGCTTGGTACAGAACGGTTTCGTCGACATCGTCGAGACCCAGCGCGACGGGAAACGTCCCGAGCGGACCGTCTACGCGATGACGGAAGCCGGCCGCGACGAGTTCGTCGACCGGGCCAAGGGCATGCTCAGCACTCCCGCCGACGAGTACCCCGAGTACCTCAGCGGGCTCGGCGCCATCGACGAACTCGGCCGGGAGACCTCCGTGGCCCAGCTCAAACACCGCGTGCTCCAGCTGCAGGCGGCCGCCGCGGCGGACCAGGTCGTCCTCGACAGCCTGGTCAACGAGCAGCACCTTCCGGAGGTCTACTGGCTCGACTGGTCCTACACGACCGCGCACCGCGCCTTCGAGCTCGAATGGACCCAGAAACTCATCGAAGACCTGGAATCCGGCCGAATCCAGTTCCAGGACCACTGCTTACCGAATCTGAACCTGGTCACCGAGGACGCCTCCGATGAACGCAAGACAAGCTAATCCCTGGGCCGCGCTTTCCGCGCTGTGCCTCGGTTTCTTCATGATCCTGCTGGACACCACGATCGTTTCGACCGCGATTCCCGCGATGCTGCGCGAACTCGGCGCCGGACTGAACGCCATCGTCTGGGTGATCAGCGTCTACCTGCTGACGTACGCGGTGCCGATGCTGTTCGCCAGCCGCCTCGGCGACCGCTTCGGCCCGAAACGGGTCTATCTGGCAGGCCTCGTGGTGTTCACGCTGGCCTCGGTGTGGTGCGGTCTCTCCGGCTCGGTCGAAATGCTCATCGCGGCCCGCGCGGTGCAGGGACTCGGGGCCGCTTTGATGACGCCGCAGACGCTGGCGTTCATCAGCCACCTGTTCCCGCCGTCGAAACGCGGACCGGCCATGGGGCTCTGGAGCGGTGTCGCCGGGATCGCGGCGATCGCCGGGCCGCTGCTCGGCGGCGTGCTCGTCGACCACCTCGGCTGGGAATGGATCTTCTTCGTCAACCTGCCGGTCGGTGTGGTCGCGCTGGCGCTGGCGCTGCTCAAGGTGCCGGACTGGCAGCCGAAACACTCGCATTCCTTCGACATCCCCGGGATCCTGCTGTCCGGCGCGGGGCTGGCCTGTGTCGTGTACGGCGTCCAAAATGGACAGCAGTACGACTGGGGACGGGCGTTCGGCCCGATCACCGTCTTCGAGATCATCGGCGCCGGTATCGCCTTGCTGATCGCTTTCGTGGTGTGGCAACGGCTCAACCGCCGCGAACCACTGCTGCCGCTGGCCGTCTTCGCGAACCGCAACTTCTCGGCGGGCACCCTGACATCGGTCACCGTCGGCTTCGCGATGACCGGCATGTTCCTGCCGCTGGTGATCCACCTTCAGGCCGTGCTCGGCGAGACCCCGACGATGACCGGCCTGCTGTTCGCGCCGATGTCCTTGCTGGCCGGGCTGATCGGCCCGTTCGTGGGCAAGGCGTCGGACAAGGTCAACGGCAAGATCCTGCTCGTCATCGGCCTGCTCGCGCTGGCCGCGGGATTGGGTCTCGTCGCACTGATGGCCCGGGCCGGCGCGAACGCGTGGGCGCTCACCCCGGCGCTGGTGGTGGCGGGTGCGGGGATCGGGTTCATCTTCGCCCCCATGGGCAATATGACGATGAGTTCGGTGGAGCCGCGGCTCACCGGGACCGCGTCGGGGATCTACAACACCGCCCGGCAGGTCGGCGGCGTCCTCGGCAGTGCCGCCGTCGGCGTGCTGCTGCAGGCGCGGGTCAGCGTGTCGATCGCCGAGGAGGCCGCGACCGCGGCGACCGCGCTGCCCGAGCAGTACCGCGCGTCGTTCGTGGAAGGCGTCGCGAAGGCCGCGGAATCGACCGGCGAGTTCGGTTCTTCCGGGCAGGGGCCGATCCCGGGACTTCCCTCCGGGGTGGCGGAGCAGGCTCAGCGGCTCGCTCTCGAAGCCGTCCACAATGGACTGACGGACGCGGCCAGGGTAACTTTGCTGCTCCCGGCGGGCGTACTGCTGCTGGGCGTGCTCGCGGCGCTGACAATGCGTCGTCAGGCCCCGCGATCGCCTCACCCGGCCGTCGCCCCCGAGGCCGCCGCCACCGCCGCCTGACCCGAGCCCGCGTTTAGTCCTCTGAATGCGAGACGCCGGGCCACCCCTCGACGCATCCAGAGGACTAAACGCGTCGGGGGGTGGCCCGGGGAGGTTTCCTACCGGCGGTACCGCAGGCCGAAGCCGTACGGGTACAGCGCCTTCTTGCCGTCACCGACGTTCACCGGCTCCTGAGCCGCGCTGGTGGGCCAGCTGAACGTCAGCTTCCCGGTCGGGTTGTAGTCGCCGTAAAGGACATCGGCGACACCGGCGCCTTCGCTACCGGGGAGCCAGGCGGCGACGAGTCCGTTGAAGCCCGGCACCTGCGAGGCGATGTCGAGCGGACGCCCGGACACGGTCACCGCGACGACCGGGACCCCGGAGCTCTTCAGCTTGGCGATCGTGGCGAGGTCCTCCGCGTCGAGTCCGAAGCCGTTGGGCCGGTCTCCCTGCCCTTCGGCGTACGGCGTTTCGCCCACCACGGCGACCGCGACACGGTAGCTCTTGTCGATTCCGTCACCCTCACGGTCATACGTCACCGTGGTTCCCTTCCCCGCCCCCGACTTGATGCCGTCGAGGATGGTCGTGCCCGGGATGACCGGGCCGCTCTGTCCCTGCCAGGTCAGCGTCCAGCCGCCCGCCTGGTTGCCGATGTCGTCGGCGTTCTTGCCCGCGACGAAGATCTTGTTGTCCTTCTTCGCCAGCGGCAGCACACCGTCGTTCTTCAACAGCACCTGCGATTCGCGGACGGCCTGCCGGGCCAGCTCGCGATGTTCCTTGCCGCCGAAGGTCTTCTGGAGCGAACGGTCGGTGTACGGATGCTCGAACAGGCCGAGCTTGAACTTCTGCGCCAGGATGCGCCGGTTCGCGTCGTCGATCCGGCCGGTGGAGACCCGGCCCGCCTCGACCTCGGCCTTGAGGTAGGAGATGAACTGCGGCGCGTCCCACGGGACCATGAACATGTCGATGCCCGCGTTGACCGAAAGCCGCACCTCTTCGGGGGTGAAGCCTTCCTGGCCGTCGATCTGGTTGATCGCGTTGTAATCCGAGATCACCAGGCCGGAGAACCGCAGTTCCTTCTTGAGGACATCGGTGATGAGGTACTTCTGGGCGTGCATGCGCACCCCTTGGAAGCTGGAGAACGAGATCATCACCGAGCCGACACCGCGGTCGATCGCCTCGCGGAACGGCGGCAGGTGGATCTGGCGCAGTTCGCGTTCGCTGATCTCGGTGTTGCCCTGGTCGACACCGTTCGTGGTGCCGCCGTCGCCGACGTAGTGCTTCGCGGTCGCGAGCACCGAACCCGGCTTCTCCCCGAGCCTGCGCCCCTGGAGACCGGTGATGGCCGACGCGTTCGCGACGGCGTCGCGCGGGGATTCGCCGAAGGATTCGTAAGTCCGGCCCCAGCGGTCGTCACGGGCGACGCACAGGCACGGGGAAAAGTCCCACTGCGGCCCGGTTCCGGCGACTTCCAGTGCCGTCGCGCGGCCGATCTTCTCGACCAGGCGCGGATTGTGGGCGGCACCGAGGCCGATGTTGTGCGGGAAGATCGTCGCGCCGTAGACGTTGTTGTGGCCGTGCACGGCGTCGACGCCGTAGATCGTGGGGATACCGAGCGGCGTCGAAACAGCCGCCTTCTGGTACGCGTCGACCATGTCGGCCCAGCCGTTCGGCGTGTTGCTGGCCGGCACGGAGCCACCGCCGGACAACAACGACCCCAGTTTGAGGGCGGCGGCCTGTTCCGGCGTAACCGCACCTCGTTCGGCCTGCGTCATCTGGCCGATCTTGTCGTCGAGACTCATCCGTTTCAGCAGGTCGTCGACCCGCATGGAAACTGGAGCGTGGGGATTCCGGTACACCGGCCCGGGTGCGGCCGACGCCGTCGGCGCCAGGGCCGAACCGGCCAAGAGCAGTCCTGCGAGCACTGTGGTTTGCGTCGTGCGAAGCGATCTTCTGACGCGGAGGCGGGACGACATTGTTTCCTCCGTAGCTCGAACAATCCATATGTTGCGCGCCACAACAAACTAGCTCCACGATCGGGTGTCCCAGGTCACAATTAGGCAACGGAGGGCCGTCGAGTACCTTCCGGAGGTGCGTTTCGTCCTCGCGTCCCAGTCCCCCGCCCGCCTCGCCGTCCTGCGCTCCGCCGGCCTCGATCCGAGCGTCGTCGTCTCCGGCGTCGACGAGGACGCGGTGGCCGCTTCCCTGATCGACCCGGCCCCGGTGGAGCTGGTCCGGGCACTCGCCGTCGCCAAGGCCGAAGCGGTTTTCGAGGCGCTCGTGGGGTCCCACGAAGGAAGCGCCGACATGGTCATCGTCGGCTGCGATTCGATGCTGTCGATCGGCGGCGAGATGGTCGGCAAGCCGATCACGCCGGAGGCCGCGCGCGAACGCTGGGCGTCGATGGCGGGCAAAACCGGTGAACTCCTCACGGGCCACGCGATCATCCGTGTCGAGAACGGCGAGAAGACGAAGGAAACGTCAGGAACCGAAGGGACCACTGTTCGCTTCGGTACGCCCTCGCCGGAAGAAATCGACGCTTACATCGCGTCCGGCGAGCCGCTCCAGGTGGCGGGCGGCTTCACCCTGGACGGACTCGGCGGTTGGTTCGTCGACGGGATCGACGGCGACCCGTCGAGCGTCATCGGAATCAGCCTGCCGCTGACCCGGCGTCTCCTGAGCGAGGTCGGCGTGAGCGTCGTCGATCTTTGGGGCCGTCCCGCATCCTGAGACAGCTCCCACACGATCGGGTGATCCGGAAGAGTCCTGCTCGGTCGAACGTTCTTCACGTTCGGCAAATCAGGAAACTTACACGCACCGGAGTCGCCCCGTGTCTTTCATTCGGACCTACACCAGGCCAAGGGTCTTCGCGGCGGCTGTCCTCGGCTCGCTCGTCGTGGGTGCCCTGCTCGGCATCCTCGCCAGGACGACCGAGACGAGCTGGCTGACCGAACTGCTCGACCAGATCGGCACGATCTTCACGACGCTGCTGCAGATCGCGGTGATCCCGCTGGTCTTCACGGCGATCGTGGTCGGCATCAACAGCCTGCGCAACCTCGGCGGCGGCAAGAAGGCCGCCCGGCTGGGCGGCAAGACCGTCCTGTGGTTCGCGATCACCTCGTTCATCGCGTCGCTGATCGGCATCGCCGTCGCCAAGCTGTTCAACCCGGGCAGCGGCGGCCTCGGCGAAGGCGTCGCCGCGACCGCGAAGAACGCGGACAAGGCGACGAAGAGCGTGGACCACTGGGGTTCCTGGAGCGCCTTCGTCGACGGGCTGCTGCCGAAGAACTTCCTCACCGCCTTCACCGAGGGCGAGACACTCCAGGTGCTGTTCCTCGCCGTGCTGATCGGCGCCGCCGCCTACAGCCTCGGCGACAAGGCCAAGCCGTTCGTCGACTTCACCACCAGCGTCTTCGAGATCATCCAGCGCTACCTCGGCTGGATCGTCCGGCTGGCCCCGATCGGCATCGTCGGCCTGATCGGCGCGGCCGTGTCGAACTACGGTGACGCGCTGTTCCGGCCGCTGCTCAGCACCACGCTCGCGGTGTACGTCGGCTGCTTGCTCGTGCTGTTCGTGGTCTACCCGATCCTGCTGCGGTTCGTGGCGAAGGTCAGCCCGCTGAAGTTCTTCGCCAAGGCCGGCACGGCGATCCAGTTCGCGTTCGCTTCGCAGTCTTCGGCCGCGACGCTGCCCTTGACCCGGCAGTCCGCCGTGAACCTCGGCGTCCAGCCCGCGTACGCCGCCTTCGCGACTCCGCTGGGCAGCGCGACCAAAATGGACGGTTGCGCCGCGGTGTTTCCGGCGATCGGCGCGATCTTCATCGCGAACCTGTCCGGCGTTTCGCTGAACATCTGGCAGTACGTCGGCATCGTCGTGGTCGCCGTCCTCGGCGCGCTGGCCACCGCGGGCACCACCGGCTGGCTGACCGCGCTGACCCTGACCACCGCGTTCATCGGCCTCGACGCGCAGCAGGTGGCGCTCGGGATCGCGCTGATCTACTCGGTCAACCCGATCATGGACATGATGCGGACCGCGACCAACGTCGCGGGCCAGATCGTCGTGCCGGTCGTGGTCGCCCGGAGCGAGGGCCTGCTGGACGACGACGTCCTCAACGCGCCGACCGACCCTTCGCCCACTCACGACGGCGAAGCCGCTACGCAGCCGAAGGAGCCCGTCGCGGCAGGCGCGACCTCCTGACCCTCGATGCGCGTGAAGGCCCCCTTCCCTCGGCTGAGTCGAGGGAAGGGGGCCTTCACGCGCTTCCCTGCGCACAGGTCGCGTTTAGCGGGCTAAAGGCGCTTGGGGTCGCGGGCGATAGCAAAGGTCCCTTGCTCTCCCTCAGGGGCAAGCGCGCAGGTCAGCGCGGCTGAGCCGGACGTCCGGCCAGCCCCGCAGTTCCGAGGGCGCGGTGTAGCGGCGCGTGCAGCCCCCCGAGCCGCGGGCGACGTCGTAGACCTCCGCGAGCACCGGCGCCGCCTGGCAGCGGGCCGACCCGGACTGCGCGCCGGGGCACTCGTGCCGCACGACGATGACGTCCGCGATCCCGTCGGCGGTCACGTCGTTCAGGGCGATCGTCCCGGCATCGGAGAGGTACGGCTTCCCGGTGTCCCGCCAGATCCCGCCGCGCGCGACGAACACCTCGCCCGTCGAGCCGCCGCTGACGTCACCACGCACCAGGCAGACCGGCGTCGCGCCGTCGACACAGCGCAGAGAATCGCCCTTGAGGGTGACCCCCAGGTCGTTGATGATCAACGGGAACACCGTGTCCGCGCCGAACCGGATCGAGCCCTGCTTGCCCGCTTCGTCGGCCAGCAGCACGACGGGCACCCCGCCGACGGTCATCGCGCCGACCTCCCGGCAGGCCGAGTGACCGCAGCTGACCCCCGGCGCGCTCGGGGCGGCGTCGGGAACGGGCGGCTGCAGGTCGTCCGCGGGAGCGGGCGCCCCGGGACGGAGCAGGATCACGGCCACGATGACCCCCGCCGTCACCACGACGGCCAGCACCGCCGTGAACAGCACGGATCGCGGCGTCCGCGCTTCCTGAGTCCGCATATCCGAGAGCGTAAGTGATCTAGCACAGAGTGCACGTCTATGTTGTTCCCGTGACGAACCCCGGATTGCCCAACGCCCTGTTCCTCCCCACGGCGAAAAAGCCGAAGGACTTCACGCGCGCGGAGATCGAACTCCGCAAGACCGGTGACGGCCGGATGGCGCTGATCGCCTTCAGCACGGTCCAGCGGCTGGCCGAGTGCTGCGGCCCGCATCAGCCGTGGGCTTTGGTGAAGTCCGAGCACCTCGGCCGCGTCTACCAGGCCCAGCCGTACGACCTGATCGTGCTCGATTCCGACCTTCCGGAAGAACTGCGGCACCGCGAGGCAATGGTGTAAGGCCTGATAGAAGAACTGAGGCACCACGACGCGCTGGTATAAACGAAAGTCACTGGGTGGCCTTGCTCTCACTGAGCGGCGCCGGAATTTCCGTAAACTGCTGCGGAGCCGCATCGGGGCGGCCCGACGTACGAGCGCAGGAGGTACGGCGTGACCGAGCAGGCCGGCACAGGTGGTCCGGTGACCAAGATCCTGATCGCGAACCGCGGGGAGATCGCGGTACGGGTGATCAGGGCGGCGAAGGACGCCGGGCTGACCAGCGTCGCCGTCTACGCCGATCCGGACCGTGACGCACCCCATGTCCGGCTCGCGGACGAGGCCTTCGCCCTCGGCGGCACCACCGCGGCCGAGAGCTACCTCGTCTTCGACAAGCTGCTCGACGCCGCCAAGCGGTCGGGCGCCGACTCGGTCCACCCTGGCTACGGCTTCCTGTCCGAGAACGCCGACTTCGCGCAGGCGGTGATCGACGCCGGGCTGACCTGGATCGGGCCGAGCCCGCAGGCCATCCGCGACCTCGGCGACAAGGTCACCGCGCGCCACATCGCGCTGCGCGCCGGCGCCCCGCTCGTGCCCGGCACGAAGGAGCCGGTCGCGAACGCCGACGAGATCATCGCCTTCGCCGACGAACACGGCCTGCCGGTCGCGATCAAGGCGGCGTTCGGCGGTGGCGGCCGCGGCCTCAAGGTCGCCCGCACCCGCGAGGAGATCCCGGAGCTGTTCGAATCCGCGACCCGGGAGGCGATCTCCGCCTTCGGCCGCGGCGAATGCTTCGTCGAGCGGTACCTGGACAAGCCTCGTCACGTCGAGGCCCAGGTCCTCGCCGACCACCACGGCAACGCCATCGTCGTCGGCACCCGCGACTGCTCGCTGCAGCGCCGCCACCAGAAGCTGGTCGAGGAGGCGCCCGCGCCGTACCTGACCGACGAGCAGCGCAAGCGCATCCACGAATCCGCGAAGGCGATCTGCAAGGAAGCCGGCTACTACGGCGCCGGGACCGTCGAGTACCTCGTCGCCGTCGACGGCACGATCTCGTTCCTGGAGGTCAACACGCGGCTGCAGGTCGAGCATCCGGTGTCCGAGGAGACCACGGGTCTCGACCTCGTGCGCGAGATGTTCCGCATCGCGCGCGGCGAAAAGCTGCGCATCACCGAAGACCCGGAACCGCGGGGTCACTCGATCGAATTCCGTATCAACGGCGAGGACGCCGGCCGCGGCTTCCTGCCCGCGCCCGGCACCGTGACGAAGTTCGTCGCGCCGAGCGGGCCGGGTGTGCGGGTCGACTCGGGTGTCGAGTCCGGCAGCGTCATCGGCGGCCAGTTCGACTCGATGCTCGCGAAGCTGATCGTCACCGGTTCGGACCGGCAGAACGCGCTCGAGCGCAGCCGTCGCGCGCTGGCCGAGATGGTCGCCGACGGGATGGCGACGGTCCTGCCGTTCCACCGCGTGATCGTGAACGACCCGGCCTTCATCGGCGACGAGAACGGGTTCAGCGTGCACACCCGCTGGATCGAGACCGAGTTCGAGAACACCATCGAGCCGTTCGTCGCCCCCGAAGCCGCCGAGGCCGAGGAAGAGCAGCCCCGCCAGAACGTCGTCGTCGAGGTCGGCGGCCGTCGTCTCGAAGTGTCGCTCCCCGGCGGTTTCTCGCTCGACGCCGGTGGCGGCGGCACGGCCGTCAAGGCCAAGCCGCGCAAGCGCGCGGGTGGCACCAAGGCCGCGGTGAGCGGCGACGCGGTCACCGCGCCGATGCAGGGCACCATCGTCAAGGTCGCCGTCGAAGAGGGCCAGCGGGTCGAAGCGGGCGAGCTGGTCGTCGTGCTCGAAGCGATGAAGATGGAAAACCCCGTCACCGCGCACAAAGCGGGCACCGTGACCGGTCTTTCGGTCGAGGTCGGCGCGGCGGTCACCCAGGGAACGCAGCTGTTCGAGCTGAAAGACTGACGAATGCCGTGGTCGGCGGCACCTCGCTCGAACTACCATCGAAAGGGTGAGCGAGGTTCCGTCACCGCAGCTGCGGATCAGTGATCAGGATCGCGAGTCCGCGCTGACCGCGCTCGGCGATCACTTGAGCGTGGGCAGGATCGACATCGACGAGTTCGGCGAGCGGTCCGCTCAGGTCACCGCCGCCAAGACCCGCGGCGAGTTGTCCGGGCTCTTCGCCGACCTGCCCGAACCGCATCCGCTCTACGACCGGCCCATGCCGGTCGTGGGCGAGCCGGCGAAACCGGCGTCGAAATGGGCGGAGATCTCCACCGCGCAGCGCGTCCTGGGCGCGCTCCTGCCGATCCTCTTCATCGCCACCATCGCGCTCATCGTCACCACCGACGTCACCTGGTGGTTCATCCTCGTCCCGATCGGGATCAGCGCCGTCGGCGAGGGCATCTGGGGCAAGGGCTGGGACAGCGGCCCGAAGAAGCTCGCGAAGCAACGCCGACGGGAACTGGACGGCTGATCCGCCCGTAGACTCGGGACGTGAGTGCCGAGAGACCGGACATGCGGCTGAGCGACGCCGAACGCCAGGACGCGCTCGAAGCGCTGGAAGAACATGTCCGCACCGGCAGACTCGACCTCGACGAGTTCGGCACGCGGTCGGCGAAGGTCACCGCCGCGAGGACGGTGAGCGACCTCGAACCGCTGTTCACGGACCTGCCGTCGCCGAGACCCAGCGCGCTGCTGCCGCTCGCCCCGATGCCCGGCGTCGCCCAGGCGTCGGTGAAGAACGAGATCCAGCCGTCGAAGTGGCTGACCGCCAGCGCCGTGCCGATCGCCGCGGTGGTCGCGATCGCGCTGTTCTTCTTCACCCGCGGGACCTTCCTGGTGTTCCTGCTGCCGCTGGCGGTGGCGCTGATCATGAGCCGCCGTCGCTGAAGGGCCGGTTACCCTCGAAGGGTGGAACCGGTGGAGATCAACGCGGGCGAGTACTACCTGCGGCAGCTGCGGGCGGACAAGGCCCTCGACGACCGTCCGGCGCTGGTCGCGGCCTTCGCCGATCCGACACACCGCAAGTACGTCCTGAACTATCGCTTGCGCGACCTGGACGAGGCGACCGAGTACGTCGCGTTGCGCGCGGCCCAGTGGGCCGGTGACGAACGCTGCTCCTGGGCGGTGGCCGAGCCGACGACCGGGGAACTGCTCGGTGAGGTCGGCCTGCGGGATCTCGATCTCGACCTCGGCTACGCGGAAGCGTCGGTCTGGGTGCGCGCGGCTTCCCGGGGCAAGGGCGTCGCGAGCACCGCGCTGAGCGCGGCCCTGCGGTTCGGGTTCGGCGGGCTCGGCCTGCGCGAGGTCAGCTACCGCTACGAGGAGACGAACGAGGTTTCGGCCTCGGTCGCCCGCAAATGCGGGTTCACCCTGATCGGTCCCGAACCGGCCCCCGCCCCGACCGGGGAACGCCTCATCCGCTGGCACCGCACCGCCTGACGCGTCGCCTTTAGCGGGCTAAACGCGACGCGTCCGGAGCGCGACCCCCTGCGTTTCGTCCTCTGGATGCGTTAGTACGTAGCGCGAACTACCACGTTCAGAGGACGAAACGCAGGGTAGGCACGTCGCCTTTAGCGGGCTAAACGCGACGCGTCGTCAGAAGGGGTAGGTGGGGGGTGGGTTCCGGACGGTGACCCAGCGGGTTTCGGTGAAGGCCTCGATGTTCGCCGCCGCACCGCCGAAACGGCTTCCGGTGCCCGAAGCCGCGACGCCGCCGAAGGGGCTGTTCGCCTCATCGCTGACGGTCTGGTCGTTGATGTGCACGATCCCGGTCGGGACCCGATCGGCCAGCTCCAGTCCTTTGAGGACATCGCGGGTGACGATCCCCAGCGAAAGCCCGTACTCGCTCGCGGTGGCGAGCCGGATGGCCTCCTCCGCGTCGGAGAACCGCACGACCGGCGCGACCGGGCCGAAGATCTCCTCGGCGACAGCGGGCGCGGTCGGCGGCACGTCGGCGAGCACCGTCGCGGCGTAGAACAGCTCCTCGTACTCGGCACCGGCGGCGACCCGCGCGCCCGCCGCGACGCTGGACGTGACCAGCGCGTGGATCTTGTCCCGTTGCCTGGCGTCGATGATCGGGCCGAGCGCGACCTCGTCCCGCGCCGGGTCGCCCACCCGCAGCGCGGCCGCCTTGGCCGCGAGCCGCTCGACGAAATCGTCGTAGAGTCGCTCGTGCACCAGGTGCCGCCCGGTGGTCATGCAGATCTGTCCCTGATGGAAGAACGAGCCGAACGCGGCGACCCCGGCGGCCTCGTCCACGTCCGCGTCGTCGAGCACGATGAGCGCGGAGTTCCCGCCCAGCTCCAGATGTGCCCGCTTCAGATGCTTCCCGGCGAGTTCGCCGACCTTGCGCCCGGCGCCGGTCGACCCGGTGAACGAGATGACCCGGACCGCCGGATGCGTCACCAGGGTCTCACCGACGTCCGCGCCGCCGGGCAGCATCTGCAGCACTCCCGGCGGCAGTCCCGCCTCTTCGAAGATCCGCGCGAGCACCACGCCACCGGTGACGGCGGTGCGCGGATCCGGTTTGAGGATGACGGCGTTCCCCAGCGCGAGCGCCGGGGCGACCGAGCGGATGCCCAGGATGATCGGCATGTTGAACGGCGAAATCACCGCGACGACGCCGGCCGGGACCCGCCGCGCCATCGAAAGCCGCGGTTCCTCACTCGGCAGGAGTTCGCCGTACGGGCGGCCCGGCAGGGCCGCCGCTTCGTAGCACTCCTGTTCCGCCACGTGCAGCGAGAATCCCGCCACGCCCGGGACGGCGCCGACCTCGCGGACGTTCCACCAGCTGATCTCGTCGGCGTGCTCGGCCCACAACCGCGCCGCGGTGCGCAGGACGGCGGCACGCCGGACGTGCGGTGTCGCCGCCCAAGCCCGCTGCGCCTCGGCCGCGGTTTCCGCCGCCTTCGCGGCGTCATCGGCCGACGCGATCCCGACACTGCCCAGCACCGCACCTGTCGCGGGCTCCGCTACGTCACGGACGCCGCCGGTGCCGGGCACCCACGAGCCTCCCGCGAAGATCCGGTCCGTCCACGTCGACGAGTCGAGAAACACCACAAGGCCGCCTTCCGTCTCGGGGAGGCCGACGCTATTGCAGGTTCACCCGATCGGGCAATGATCGGATCAACTCACCGGTTCGATGATCCCCGAACGCGCTTCCGGCGCGGCCGACCGCAGCGCGTCCGCGGCCTCGTCACTCGGCTGCGACTGCGATTCCCGCTCCGCGTCGACGCGTGCCTTGTAGACCTCGACCTCGCGCGTCGCCTGCTCCTTGGACCAGCCGAGCACCTCACCCACCAGCGTGGCGACCTGCTCGGCGCAGTCGACGCCGCGGTGCGCGTACTCGATCGAGATCCGCGTCCGGCGCGCCAAGACGTCTTCCAGGTGAAGCGCGCCCTCGTGGCTGGCCGCGTAGACGACCTCGACGCCGAGGTAGTCCGGCGCGTGCTCCAGCGGCTTCAGCAGCTCCGGACGCCCTTCGCCGAGCGCGAGGACCTCGTGCACCATCGAGCCGTACCGGTCGAGCAGGTGCCGGACGCGATACGGGTGCAGTCCGTGCTCCGAGGCCAGGTGGTCGGCCTGGTTGACCAGCGCGTGATAGCCGTCGGCGCCCAGCAGCGGCACCTTGTCCGTGATGGACGACTGCGGCCTGCCGGGGAGGTCGACCGCGGCGGCGTCGACGGCGTCGGCCGCCATCACCCGGTAGGTGGTGTACTTCCCGCCGGCGATCGCGACCAGCCCCGGCGCGACCCGGGCGACGGCGTGCTCACGCGAGAGCTTCGAAGTCTCTTCGCTTTCCCCGGCGAGCAAAGGCCGGAGTCCCGCGTAGACGCCTTCGATGTCGTCGTGCGTCAGCGGTGTCGCGAGCACGGTGTTGACGTGTTCGAGGAGGTAGTCGATGTCGTGCTTCGTCGCGGCCGGATGCGCGAGATCGAGGTTCCAGTCCGTGTCGGTGGTTCCCACGATCCAGTGATTGCGCCACGGGATGACGAACAGGACGGACTTCTCGGTGCGCAGGATCATGCCCGATTCCGAGACGATCCGGTCGCGCGGGACGACGATGTGCACACCCTTGCTCGCGCGGACGCGGAACCGGCCGCGGCCACCGGAAAGGCGCTGCAGTTCGTCGGTCCAGACGCCGGTGCAGTTGACCACCGCGGAGGCGTGGATCTCGGTCTCGCGGCCGTCCTCGACGTCGCGCACACGGACACCGGAAATGCGGTCCGCCTCGCGGAGGAAACCCACCACCTGGGTGGACGTGCGCACCACGGCGCCGTAGTGCGCGGCGGTGCGGGCGACCGTCATCGTGTGCCGCGCGTCGTCGGATTGCGCGTCGTAGTAACGGATTCCGCCGATCAGCGCGGAACGCTTCAGCGCCGGGACCATCCGCAGCGCACCCGCGCGGCTCAGGTGCTTCTGGCCGGGAACCGACCGGGCGCCGCCCATCGTGTCGTACATCAGCAGGCCGGCCGCGGTGTACGGCCGCTCCCAGACGCGGTGGGTCAGCGGGTACAGGAAGCTGACCGGCTTCACCAGATGCGGCGCGATCGTGGTCAGCATCAGCTCGCGTTCACGCAGGGCTTCACGCACCAGGCCGAATTCCAGCTGTTCGAGGTAACGGAGCCCGCCGTGGAAGAGCTTGCTCGACCGGCTCGACGTCCCCGAAGCGAGGTCGCGCGCTTCGACCAGGGCGACCCGCAGGCCCCGGGTCGCGGCGTCGAGCGCGGTGCCCGCCCCGACCACGCCGCCGCCGATGACGACCAGGTCGAATTTGTCCTCGCTCAGGCGCTGCCACGATTCTTCCCGCTTGAGCGGTCCCAGCCTGGCGGGGCTGTTTTCGGCTTCGCGCTGAGAGCTTGCCACGTGACATTCCTCCTTGGTGCCGCTGTGTCTCCAGCATCGCACGATCGGCCGCGACCGGTCCGTTATGCGGGTGACACATGTGGCGTAACCCTCGTCGATCTTGGAAGGATTGGCCCCCTGAATGCCTGGAAGGAACAAATACGCGACGGTAACGTGCCTCGGACGTGGGTCGGCAAGGGCGCCGTAGCACACCGTGTTCGACCCTGCGCGGAATGTCCAATGTGGAGGTCGAACGGTGAGTGTGGGAGCCATATTCGTCTGGGAACTGCTGGGAACGGCGGTCCTGATCCTGCTGGGTAACGGCGTGGTCGCCAACCACGTGTTGCGGAAGAACAACGGGCACAACGGCGGCGTCGTGATGATCACCCTCGGGTGGGCGTTCGCGGTGTTCGCCGGTGCCAGCATCGCCGCGCCGAGCGGCGCGCACCTGAACCCCGCGGTGACGCTGGGGCTCGCCATCGCGGACAAGACGAAATGGGCGGACGTCCCGATCTACTTCGCCGGGCAGATGGTCGGCGCGATCCTCGGCGCCGTGCTCTGCTGGGCCGCCTACAAACTGCAGTTCGACGACCACCCGCAGCGCGACGAGACGCTCGGCATCTTCTCGACCGCCCCGCAGATCCCGAACAAGGCATGGAACCTCGTCACCGAGATCATCGGCACCTTCGTCCTGGTCGCGTGGATCCTGCTCAGCCCGGTCTACGCCAACGCCACCGGCGAAGGCGGAACGCCGGCGTTCGGCAACTCCGCGCTCGGCTACGCGGGTGTAGCGTTCGTCGTGCTGGTCATCGGCCAGTCCCTCGGTGGCCCGACCGGTTACGCCATCAACCCGGCCCGAGACCTCGGCCCTCGCATCGCGTACGCGTTCCTGCTGCCCATCAAGAACAAGGCCAACCCGAACTGGGGTTACTCCTGGATCCCGGTCGTCGGCCCGCTGGTCGGCGGCGCCCTGGCCGCCCTGCTTTTCCTCGCCGTCCACAACCTGACCTGAGACTGGAGCTTCGATGACTTCGTACGTAGCCGCGATCGACCAGGGCACCACGTCGACCCGCTGCATGATCTTCGACCACTCGGGCCGGGTCGTGGCCGTCGACCAGCGGGAGCACGAGCAGATCTTCCCGAAGGCCGGCTGGGTCGAGCACAACGCCGAAGAGATCTGGGAGAACACCCGCGCGGTCGCGGCGGGCGCGCTCGCCAAGGGGGACCTGGTCGCCGGCGACATCGTCGCGGTCGGTATCACCAACCAGCGCGAGACGACGCTGGTCTGGGACCGCACCACCGGCAAGCCGGTGTACAACGCGATCGTGTGGCAGGACACCCGCACCGACAAGATCGTCAACGACCTGGGCGCGCTCGGCGGCGGGCAGGAGCGCTACCGCGAGAAGGTGGGCCTGCCGCTGGCGACCTACTTCTCCGGACCCAAGATCAAGTGGATCCTCGACAACGTTGACGGCGCCCGCGAGAAGGCCGAAGCGGGCGACCTGGTGTTCGGCAACATGGACACCTGGGTGCTGTGGAACATGACCGGCGGGGTCGACGGCGGTGTGCACGTCACCGATCCGACGAACGCGTCGCGGACCATGCTGATGGACCTCGACACCCTGACCTGGGACGCCGGGATCGCCGAGGAGATGACGATCCCGCTGTCGATGCTCCCGGAGATCCGGTCGTCTTCGGAGACCTACGGCAAGGTCCGCGAGAAGGGCGCGCTGGCCGGTGTCCCGATCGCGGGCATCCTCGGCGACCAGCAGGCCGCGACGTTCGGGCAGGCCTGCCTTTCGCCGGGTGAAGCGAAGAACACCTACGGCACCGGCAACTTCATGCTGCTCAACACCGGTACCGAGAAGGTCATGTCGGACAACGGGCTGCTCACCACGGTCTGTTACAAGATCGGCTCGAACGACACGGTGTACGCGCTCGAAGGGTCGATCGCGGTCACCGGTTCCCTCGTGCAGTGGCTGCGGGACAACCTCGGCCTGATCGGCTCCGCGGCCGAGGTCGAGGAGCACGCCCGGACCGTCGAGGACAACGGTGGAGCGTACTTCGTCCCGGCGTTCTCGGGCCTCTTCGCGCCGTACTGGCGCTCCGACGCCCGCGGCGCGATCGTCGGGTTGACCCGGTACGTCAACAAGGGCCACATCGCGCGGGCGGTCCTGGAAGCGACGGCGTTCCAGTCGCGCGAGGTCATCGACGCGATGAACGCCGACTCCGGTGTCCCGCTGAAGTCGCTGAAGGTCGACGGCGGCATGGTCGTCAACGAGCTGCTCATGCAGTTCCAGGCCGACATCCTCGGCGTGCCCGTGATCCGCCCGGTGGTCAACGAGACCACCGCGCTCGGCGCGGCCTACGCGGCCGGTCTCGCGGTCGGCTTCTGGAAGAGCGAAGACGACATCCGCAACAACTGGGCGCAGGACAAGCAGTGGGACCCGTCGATGGACGAGGCCCGCCGCGAAGCCGAGTACCGCAACTGGAAGAAGGCCGTCACCAAGACCTTCGACTGGGTCGAAGACGAGGACTGACGACTGATTCGCGCGTGAAGGCCCCCTTCCCTCGGCTGACCTGAAGGAAGGGGGCCTTCACGCGCTTGGTGCGCTAGCCGAGAGCGCCACCGCCGGTCTGCGGCGCACCGGCGGGCTTGACCTTCACCTGTGGCGTCTTGCCGGGTGAGGGCGGCGTCCCGCACGGTTTCGTCAGCGCCGCCGGGACGACGGCGCGGGAGCTGGACGGTGCGGGACTCGACGACGGCGCGCCGCTGCTCGGCGGCACGCTGGAACTCGACGGCGGTTCGCTGCTCGACGGTGGCTTGCTGCTCGACGGCGGCGTGCTCGAAGGCGGTGTCGTGGGCGGCAGGCAGGCGATCTCGAACTCGACGGTCGCCGTTCCGCTCGCGGCCGGGAGGTTCGGGCCACCGTCACAGTGGAAGCTCGCCTTGAACTTGCCGGTCTTCCCGGCGGCCTTACCGTGCCCGATGTACGGCGCCTGGTTGCCCGAACCGGGCTGGACTTCGAGCGTGACCGGACCGGCCAAGCCGTCCGACGTCACCGCGGTGCGCGTGCCGTAGCAGCTGGCCGTGAATTCCAGGGCCTGCCCCGGAGCGACCTTCGCCGGGCTGACCCACAGTTTCGGTGGCGGCGCCGTCGCCGCCGCCTGTGGCGCGAGAAGCACGCCCGCCGTCATCGCGAGCAAACCCGCGCCGGCGACGATTCCCTTGATTCCCATGATCTTTCTCCCTCAGTGCGTGCCCTCGCACAAAGAACACTTCCGGGAAAGGGAATCGGTTGCCTTCACGGGCGAAAAAGTCGTGAGCGGTAATGACGGTTAGAACCGTCATTACCACTCACGAGAAAGGACCCCCACCCGTCTGCGGTGCTCCCACCGGAATCTTCGAAACCTGACGTCCCGACCCCACCCGTGCCGAAGGCCCTGAATGACCCGTCGGCACGGGTTTGACCGGCGATACCGTCGGCTTCGGCGGCTTGGACGACGGAGTCGGTATCGCCGTCACTTCGAGATTGATCGTCACCGGTTTCGTCTTGCAGGTCGCCGTGACCGCGTAGAAACCGGGGCGAGCCTTGGCGTCGATATGCGCGACGGCGCCGAGGATCACCGGATCCTCCGAGGTGACTTCGAACTTCCCGACGTGGTCCAGCACCATCGACTTCACCTCGCCGAGGTCGGCGACAGGGCACCCCACGGAGACCAAGACCTCCTCACCGGCCTTCGACTTCGCCGGCGAAACCGCGATGAACGGGTACTGCATCGGCGGCGGCGTGAACGACGTGGTCGGCGAGGTGGAGACGTCATGCGCGGACGCGACGGCCGGGGCGCCCAGTGCCGCCCCGCACGCCACCACCACCAAGACGGACCGGTACTTGATCATGGAACTCACCTCGCGATCAGCCGAGCGAAGACGATGATGTTGTCGAGATAGTTGTGCGACGCCTTGTCGAAGACCCCGCCACAGGTGATCAGCCGCAGTTCCGGCGCGGTGGTGTCGCCGTAGACGGCCTCGGTGGGGAACTTGTCCTTCGCCACCCGCTCGACCTTCGTGACCGCGAACTCGGCCGTCGTGCCGTCCTTGCGGGCGATCGAGACCTTGTCGCCGGGCGCCAGTTCCTTCAGCCGGAAGAAGATGCCCTTCTGCTTGTTCCCGTCCACGTGCCCGAGGATCACCGAAGGCCCGACCTCCCCCGGGGTCGGCCCGTTCGTGTACCAGCCCGCCTGCAGCGGCTGGGTCACCGGCGGCACCTCGACGGTGTTGTCCGCGTTGAGCCCGAGCGGGATCAGGCTGGACTTCGCCTCGATCTTCGGCACGTCGATCGACACCGGGTCGGCCTTCGGCATCCCCTCGACGGCGGCCCCGTCGTCGGCGGGCGCGCCGGACTCGACCGGCGCGCCCGACGGCGTCTCCGCTTGGCTCGTGGCCACCTGCGGCGCGGCCTGACCGGTCTCCCCCGGACCGGACAGGACGAACGCCAGTGTCGCCAGGACGGCCAGCAGGACGACCGCGAGCACCAGCGGTGCCCGCCGTCCTCGCCACCATGTGGACTTCATGTTCACCCCCACGCCTGCCAGACGCCACGCACGACCCGGTGGTTGCCCATTCAGGTCACGAAATGATCGCGATCGCTACGCGCGCACCGCACGACGACGGTACGCCGCGAACCCGACACCGCCCGCGACCAGCGCGAGACCGCCCCCGACGGCGGCGAGGACGCCGATGTGGTCGGCGGGCCCCTCGGTGCCACCGGTCTGCGGAGCACCGGCCGGCACCTTCGCGACCTGGTTCTTCTTGCCGATCACCTCGAAGGTGACCGTCGACTTCTGGCCCCAGCAGGTCAGCGTCACCGGATACTTGCCCGGCTTGATGTCCTTGACCGTCGCCGACCATTTCGCGGAATCGACGGTGAGAGCCGCCGAAGTGACCTTCGGGCCGAACTCGTTGCCGCGGGTGGCGCACTGGAAGTCCAGCTTCACCTTGTCCCCGGGCTTGCCCTTGGCGGGCGAGACGGTCAGGTTCTCGAGGATCCCGACCGGCGACGCGTGCGGGCCGGGGCCGTCGGAGTCCTGGGTCGGGGACGCCGACGGCGAGGAGGACGGAGAAGGCGACGGGACATTCGTCGGAGAAGTCGCGAGAGCGGCACCCGGCGCGAGAAGAAGGAATCCGGCGACGGTACCGGCGGTGAGCATGATGGTGCGCTTCATTGAATTACCCCTGAAAGCTGAATGTGGATGGAAATCGGAAAAGAACGATCCCGCGCCCCTGTTCCCCCAGTGGCGGTTTTCTGTTCTTCCGACACCCTCATGACGTCTCCGCCGGGGGCCGGGTTGCCCGGTTTCATCACGAAAAGGTCGCGAAATCACCGGCGCGCTCAGACCCGGCCGACGAAAACCGCCCCCGGACCGAAGTCCGAGGGCGGTTTCGAGGAAAAGGAATCAGGAAGCCATGCTGCCGTCACCCGCGCGAGCACCGCCGGAAGGGACCGCGCTCACCTGCCGGGCGGGAACGGAAAACGTTGCCGTATAAGACTTCCCGTTGCAGTTGACGGTCAGCGGGTAGCTGCCCGGCGCGGTGCCCTTCTTGAGTTCGACCTCGGCGCTGACGTTCGCCGGGACGCCGATGAGCGGGCCGTGGTCGTACTTCCCGACGGTCAGGACCGGCGAAGAGAACGTCGTCGACTTCGGCGCCTTCAGCCCTTCGCCGGGGCACTGGGCCAACGCCACATTGGACTCGCCGTGGACGTACTTGTTGACGAGTCCGAGGTCGTAGGCCGTGTCGTCGTTGAGCTGCACCGTGACACCGGAACCGGGCTGGGGATCGGGCTGAGGCTGCTGGGCGAGACCGGTCGCCGGACCCGCCAGCACCGCCGCGCCGATCGCCACCACTCCGAAAAGAACCCTGCGGACCACGAAAAACCCCTAGCTGTCAACGAAACACTCGACACGCGCTAGACGCGGGCACCCCCGCGAGGGTTGCTTCGCCGATGAAGATCAGTCCAAGTCGTCGTGCCGCATGAGCTGGCGGCCCGCCTCGGTGATCGACCCCGAGAGCGACGGGTACACCGAAAATGTCAGTGCCAGATGTTCCACTGTGAGCTGGTTCTGGACGGCGAGCGCGATGGGAAGGATGAGTTCGCTCGCCGTCGGCGCCACGACCACCCCACCGACGACGACGCCGGTGGCGGGGCGGCAGAACAGCTTCACGAAACCGCGTCGCAGGCCTTCCATCTTCGCGCGGGCGTTCGTCGCGAGCGGGAGCATGATGGTGCGTGCGGGCACCTCACCCGAGTCGATCGCCTGCTGGCTGATGCCGACGGTCGCGATCTCGGGGTGGGTGAACACGTTGGCGGCGACGGTCTTGAGCTTGATCGGCGCGACACCCTCACCGAGCGCGTGCCACATCGCGATGCGGCCCTGCATGCTGGCCACCGAGGCGAGCATCAGCACCCCGGTGCAGTCGCCGGCGGCGTAGATGCCGGGCGCGCTGGTGCGGGAAACCCGGTCGACGCCGATGAAGCCACCGGGGCCGGGCTCGATGCCGACCTTCTCCAGGCCGATGTCGGTGGTGTTGGGCACCGACCCGACGGTCATCAGCGCGTGGCTGGCCTCGATCACGCGGCCGTCGGCGAGGTGGATCTCGACGCCCTTTTCGGTGCGCTCGACCTTGTCGGCGCGCGCCTGCTTGGCGACGGTGGTGCCGCGCTGCGTGAAGACCTCTTCGAGCACGGCGGCGGCGTCGGCGTCCTCGTGCGGGAGCACCCGGTCGCGGCTGGAGACGACAGTGACCTTGACGCCCATCTCGGTGTAGGCCGAGGCGAACTCGGCACCGGTGACCCCCGAGCCGATGACGGCCAGGTGCTCGGGCAGCTCGCGCAGGTCGTAGAGCTGACGCCAGTCGAGGATGCGCTCACCGTCCGGCACCGCGCCGGGCAGCACCCGCGGGGTGGCGCCGGTCGAGATGAGGACGACGTCCGCGTCGAGCACCTCGACGGAGCCGTCGGCGGCGGTGACGGCGACCTTGTGCGTGGCGAGGCCGGGCTCTTCGTCGTCGAACCGGCCCTGGCCGATGACGACGCGGACGCCCTCACGCTGCACCCGGGCGCGGATGTCGGCGGACTGCGCGAGCGCGAGTCCCTTCACCCGGCCGTGGACGGTCGGCAGGTCGACGCTGGTGTCGGCCATGTCGGTGTTGATGCCGAGTTCGCGGAGGTCGTGCATGTTCGCGAGCGCGCCGGAGGAGGCGATGAACGTCTTCGACGGGACACAGTCGTAGAGCACACACGCGCCGCCGAGACCGTCGCGTTCGACGATGGTGACGTCGGCTCCGTGCTGGGCCGCGACCAGTGCCGCTTCGTAACCGGCGGGGCCTCCGCCCATGATCACGATCTTGGTCACTGGTCTCCTCCTCGCACTGGTGTCTGTGACTGCGTTTACCGTACGCGGGCGACCGCTGGGCGGATTGAGTGGCCGGACACGGCATGTGCGTCCAGCCGGGTGACCGCCGGGTCGCTAGGCTGTGGTCGTGCCGTTGTATGCCGCGTATGGATCCAATATGGAGCCCGCCCAGATGTTGGAGCGCGCTCCTCACTCGCCCATGGCCGGCACCGGCTGGCTGGAGGGCTGGAGGCTGACCTTCGGCGGCGAGGACATCGGCTGGGAAGGCGCCCTGGCGACCATCGTCGAAGACCCGGGCAGCCGGGTCTTCGTGGTGCTGTACGACGTCACGCCGCTGGACGAGGACGGCCTCGACCGCTGGGAAGGCGGCGAGCTCGGCGTCCACACCAAGATCCGGCTGCGCGTGCAGACCATGGACGGTTCCGTCCTGCCCTGGCTGTACGTCCTGGACGCCTATGAGGGCGGCCTCCCGTCGGCGCGCTACCTCGGCGTTCTCGCCGACGCCGCCGAGGCCGCGGGCGCCCCCGCCGACTACGTCGAGGCGCTCCGCACGCGCCCTTGCCGGGGGATCAGCGGCTGATCCACGCCCTGTGGATACCTGGGCCGCCATGGCCCCTCACTTGAGTCACCCGACCTGATGAAAAATCGGGCTTTTGCCTGCTCCTGCCCCGAAATCCGCACGTAGCACAGGCCCCCGGCCGGTTCTCCCGGGGGCCTGTGGACAACTCTGGGAACTGTGGATAACTCGGTTCAGGCCAGGGTGGCCAGGGCGGTGTGGACCAGCGTGCGGACACCGCACATGAGTGCACGCTCGTCCAAGGTGAAGGTCGGGCGGTGGATGTCGGCCATCGGGCCTTCGCCGGACCACACACCGAGACGCGCGAAGGCGCCCTGGACGTGCTCCAGGTACCAGCCGAAGTCCTCGCCACCGGACGACTGTTCGGTCCCGGCCACGGCCGACTCACCCAGCGCGGCTTCGACACCGGCCCGCATCAGCGCGGTCGATTCCGGGTCGGAGACGACCGGCGGGACGCCGCGGCGGTAGTCGAGGGAGAACCCGACACCGGTCGGCGCGAGCAGCGACTCCACCGAAGCCGCGACGAGCGGCTCCAGCATCGTCCACACCTCGTGGTCCGCCGTCCGGAGCGTGCCGCGCAGCACCCCGTCCTGCGGGACGGCGTTGGCGGCCTGCCCGGCGTGCACCGCACCCCAGACCAGCACGGTCCCGGAGCGCGGGTCGACGCGCCGCGACAGCACCGCGGGCAGCGACGTGATCACCGTGCCGAGCGCGTGCACCAGGTCCGCGGTCAGGTGCGGCCGTGAGGTGTGGCCGCCCGGCGAGGTGAGCCGCAGTTCGATGAGGTCCGCGGCGGACGTCAGCGCGCCTTCGCGCAGGCCGACCTTGCCGACCTCGAGCCGCGGGTCGCAGTGCAGCCCGTAGATCCGCTCGACGCCTTCCATCGCGCCGGCGGCGATCATGTCCAGCGCGCCGCCGGGCATGACCTCCTCGGCGGGCTGGAAGATCAGCCGTACCCGTCCCGGCAGTTCCGGCGCGCCCGCCAGTGCCCGCGCCGCGCCCAGCAGGATCGCGGTGTGCGCGTCGTGCCCGCACATATGCGCGGCGCCGTCGGTCTGGGAGGCGTACGGGAGTCCGGTGGCCTCGGTCAGCGGCAGCGCGTCCATGTCGGCGCGCAGCGCCACACACCGGTCGCCGCTGCCGATGTCGCAGACGACCCCGGTGCCCACCGGCAGCACCCACGGCTTGAGGCCGACCGAGCGGAGCAGGGACATGACCATTTCGGTCGTGGCGAACTCGTGACGGGAGAGCTCCGGGTGCGCGTGGATGTGCCGGCGCCACGCGAGGACGTCGGTGGCGTTCGCGCGGAGCCAGTCGTCGAGCCAGAAGGGGCCGCGCCCGGCACCCAGATCATGCACAGGTGCCATGCTGACGCCGGCCTCGGAGATCAGCGCGGTGGACGCCTCTATAGGGGCAACGACGCGACCCTCGGGGTCGCCTGGAATGTCCGGACGTGAATCGAGCACCGTCACGCCGCACCTCCTCCCGCAACACAGTTGCCTCCGCCTACCACCGTACGAGTGGTCACTGAAGACACGCTGGGTGCCGTTCGATCTGTGATACGCATTTGCGATAGATCGTGCACCATGCAGATGACAAGCCGCTCGTCGAGTGATCGAGCCCTAGACGGCCGGTAGCGGTTCTGCGTTGAACGGCTACGAAGAGTTCGGTCCGGGCTAAGCGGAGAGCACTACTACTTACCGGTAGCGGTTCAGGACTTCTTCTTCTTGGAACGGGAGCGGCGGCCGAGGATCACGAGCCCGAGGAGCACCGCGGCGGCGATGCCGGCGATGACCTTGTTCTTGGTCTCCTGGCTGTTGGCCTTGTCCGTCTCGGCGGGGTCGAGCACCGGTCCCGGCTGTGCCTGCGACGGCACCTCGTGCACGGCCGCCGCCTGCGTGATCACCGACGACGCGGCGGGGAGCGCCGTGACCGGCGCGGCCTGCGCGACCGGGGCGCAGACGAGAAGCCCGGCGGCGATCAGCCCGGCCAGCTGTCCGAGGCGAGACCTTTTCGGCATGACTCCCTTTCGTCGACAGAGCGCGAATCCGATTCTGCACTCTGCCGCGTTCCCGCGTCAGCCGCCACGCGGAGGACCGGAGAACGCCTCCAGAATCCGTTGCGCGGCCAAGGTGGGGGTCAGTTCACCGTCCCGGACCGCCCGTTCGACGTCCGGGACGACCGCTCGCACGTCCGGATGCGCGGCGAGCCGTCCGAGAAGCTGTTCCCGGACCATCGCCCAGGTCCACTCCACCTGTTGCCGCCGTCGCCGCTCGTCCAGTTCGCCGGACGCGGTCAAAACGTCACGGTGACGGCCGATCTCGGCCCACACCTCGTCCAGCCCGACGTCGGTGAGCGCACTGCACGTCAGTACCGGCGGGGTCCATTCGGCGTCGCGCCCGTAGATCATCCGCAGGGCCCCGGCGAGTTCGCGTGCCGCGCGTTTCGCGTCGCGTTCGTGGTCGCCGTCGGCCTTGTTGACGGCGATGACGTCGGCCAGTTCGAGGACGCCCTTCTTGATCCCCTGCAGCTGGTCGCCGGTGCGGGCGAGGGTCAGGAACAGGAAGCAGTCGACCATGTTCGCCACGGTCACTTCGGACTGCCCGACGCCGACGGTCTCGACCAGCACGATGTCGTAGCCGGCCGCTTCCATCAGGACGATCGTTTCCCGGGTCGCCCGCGCGACACCGCCGAGAGTCCCCGAAGTCGGCGAAGGGCGGATGAATGCCTTCGGGTCCACCGCGAGCCGCGCCATCCGGGTCTTGTCGCCGAGGATCGAGCCGCCGGTCCGGGTCGACGACGGGTCGACGGCCAGGACGGCGACCTTGTGCCCGGCTTCGGTGAGATCCGTGCCGAGCTGGTCGATGAAGGTCGATTTGCCGACACCGGGGACGCCGGTGATGCCGACCCGCCGCGCGCCGCCTGCGTGCGGGAGCAGCTCGACCAGCAGCTCCTGCGCCTGCGCCCGGTGGTCTTCGCGGTTCGACTCGACGAGCGTGATCGCTCGCGAGAGCAGACCGCGGTCACCCGCGAGGACGCCCTTGGCCAGCGCCCCGACGTCGATCTTGCGCGGCAAGACTCACGACTCCTGAGCGGTCAGCTGTCCGATGAGATCGATCGCCGCCTCGGCGATGACCGTGCCGGGCCCGAAGATCGCCGCCGCGCCCGCCGCGCGCAGCTCCTCGTAGTCCTGCGGCGGGATGACCCCGCCGACCACGACGATGATGTCCTCGCGGCCCTGTTCGGCGAGTTCGGCGCGCAGCGCGGGGACCAGCGAAAGATGCCCGGCCGCCAGCGACGAAACGCCGATCACGTGCACGTCCGCCTCGATCGCCTGCCGCGCGACCTCGCCGGGGGTGGAGAACAGCGGGCCGACGTCGACGTCGAACCCGATGTCGGCGAAGCCGGTCGCGATCACCTTCTGGCCGCGGTCATGGCCGTCCTGGCCCATCTTCGCGACCAGGATCCGGGGACGCCGCCCCTCTTCCTGGGCGAAACTCTCGACCAGTTCACGGGCCCTCTCGACGTTCTCGGCCTTGCCGACCTCCTCGCGGTACACACCGGAGATGGTACGAATCTGGCCGGAGTGGCGCCCCCAGATCTTCTCCAGCGCGTCGGAGATCTCCCCGACCGTGGCCTTCGCCCTGGCGGCGTCGATGGCCAGCGCGAGCAGGTTGCCGTCGGCCTGGGCACCGGCCGTGAGCCGTCGCAGCGCGTCCTGCGTCGCGTCCTCGTCCCGCTCTTCGCGCAGCCGCCGCAGTTTCTCCAGCTGCTGCGCGCGCACGCCGGCGTTGTCGACCTTGAGCACGTCGATCTGCTCGTCGTCGGTGACCTGGTACTTGTTGACGCCGATCACCGGCTGGCGGCCGGAGTCGATCCGCGCCTGGGTCCGCGCGGCGGCCTCCTCGATGCGCAGCTTCGGGATACCGGCGTCGATGGCCTTCGCCATGCCGCCCGCCTGCTCGACCTCGGTGATGTGGCCCCACGCCTTGCGGGCGAGGTCGTAGGTCAGCTTCTCGACGAACGCGCTGCCGCCCCACGGGTCGATCACGCGCGTGGTGCCGGATTCCTGCTGCAGCAGCAACTGTGTGTTGCGCGCGATGCGGGCGGAGAAGTCCGTCGGCAGCGCGAGGGCCTCGTCGAGGGCGTTGGTGTGCAACGACTGCGTGTGGCCCTGGGTCGCCGCCATCGCCTCGACACAGGTGCGGACGACGTTGTTGTAGACGTCCTGCGCGGTCAGCGACCAGCCCGAGGTCTGCGAGTGCGTCCGCAGGCTCAACGACTTGGAACTCTTGGGCTCGAAGCCCTTCACCAGTTTCGCCCACAGGAGCCGTGCCGCGCGGAGTTTCGCGACCTCCATGAAGAAGTTCATGCCGATCGCCCAGAAGAAGGACAGCCGCGGCGCGAACTTGTCGACGTCCAGCCCCGCCTCGACCCCGGCGCGGATGTACTCGACGCCGTCCGCGAGCGTGTACGCCAGCTCCAGATCGGCGGTCGCCCCGGCCTCCTGCATGTGGTAGCCGGAGATGGAGATCGAGTTGTACTTCGGCATGTTCCGCGAGGTGAACGAGAAGATGTCCGAAATGATCCGCATCGACGGCTGCGGCGGGTAGATGTAGGTGTTGCGGACCATGAACTCCTTGAGGATGTCGTTCTGGATGGTCCCGGCCAGCTTGTCCGGCGTGACACCCTGTTCCTCGGCCGCGACGACGTAGAGCGCGAGCACCGGCAGGACGGCGCCGTTCATGGTCATCGAGACGCTCATCTTGTCGAGCGGGATGCCGTCGAAGAGCTGGCGCATGTCGTAGATCGAGTCGATCGCGACGCCCGCCATGCCGACGTCACCGGCGACGCGCGGGTGGTCCGAGTCGTAGCCGCGGTGCGTCGCGAGGTCGAAGGCGACCGAAAGGCCCTTCTGCCCGGCGGCGAGGTTGCGGCGGTAGAAGGCGTTCGATTCCTCGGCGGTGGAGAAACCCGCGTACTGGCGGATGGTCCACGGCTGGTTGACGTACATCGTCGGATACGGGCCGCGCAGGTACGGCGCGATACCCGGATACGTGCCGAGGAAGTCCACTCCGGACAGATCGTCGGCGGTGTAGACCGGTTTGACGCCGATGCCCTCCGGCGTCTCCCACGCGAGCGCGTCGGGGCCCTTGCCGGTGGCGGCGTGCAGCGCCTCCGTCCACTGAGGACGGTCCGCCGGGTCGGGCGATCCCAGCTCGATTCCGGAGAAGTTCGGGATGGTCATCACTGCACTCCGAGCTCGTTCAACGTGCCGGTCAGGATTTCCAAGGCGTCGCAGCCCGTGTAGAGGTAGCCCGTGACGTCCGGATGGTCGCCGGGCTTCCCGGCGAGAAGCACCGACGTGGCGCCCGCTTCCTTCAACGCCTTCGCGACGCTGTCGGCTTCTTCCGCGTAGGAGGTGTTGCTTCCGCAGAGGCAGGCGACCTTCGTCCCACTGGCGCGGAATTCCGCGACGACGTCTTCGGGCGCGCCGGGGTTGACGGCTTCGATCCCGCCCGCCTGGAAGAGATTCGCCGCGAAACTCGCCCGCGCGGTGTGCGCCGCGACCGGGCCGAGGGTGGCGAGGAAGACCCGGGGACGGCTGGGATGCGCGTCCGCGCGGTCCCGCAGGGCTTCGAAGGCTTCGGCGTACCGATGCCGGGGCAGGCCGCCGTCCGGGAGGGCTTCGACCGGGTCGCGAACGACCGCTTTCTCCGTCAGGTTGGGGAATTCACTCACGCCGGTGATCGGATCGCGCCGGGTCGCGAGCCGCTTCGACCGCTTCTCCCAGGTCTCCGCGAGCCGTCCCGCGAGCGCGCCCGAGGCCAGTTCGGCCTCGATCCCGCCCGCCGCTTCGATGGCGGTGAACTCACGCCAGGCGGCCTTGGCGAGTTCGTCGGTGAGGTTCTCGACGTACCAGGAGCCACCGGCCGGGTCGATGACCCCGGCGAGTTTGGACTCCTCCAGCAGGACGGCGTGCGTGTTGCGCGCGATCCGCGCGGAGAACGCGTCCGGCTGGCCGATCGCGGCGTCGAACGGGAGCACGGTGATCGCGTCCGCGCCACCGACCCCGGCGCCGAAACAGGCGACCGTCGTGCGCAGCATGTTCACCCACGGGTCGCGCTGGGTCAGCATCGCGGGCGAGGTGACCGCGTGCTGCCGCATACCGGAACCCTGGCCGCCGGAAACCTCGGTGACCCGGGCCCACAGGCGCCGCGCGGCGCGGAACTTGGCGATCGTGAGGAACTGGTCGGCCGTGGCGGCGAGCCGGAACTCGAGCTGCCCGGCCGCGGTGTCGACGTCCAGGCCCGCTTCGGTCAGCGCCCGCAGGTACGCGACGCCCGCGGCGATGGCCGCGCCGAGTTCCTGCGCGTCCGAGCCGCCCGCCTCGTGGAACGGCAGGCCGTCGGCCACGATCGTCCGCACCTTCGGGTGACTCTTCGCGACCCGGGCCGCCAGCTGAGCGGCGGGGGCGAGCGGATGCGCCGAACCGGTGCGCGCGGTCAGGCCGATCGGGTCGGCGCCGAGGGTCGCGGTGACCGCGCTCGCCGGGATCTCGCGTTCCGCGAACAGCTCGAACAGGGCGGTGGCCGCGGCTTCGTATTCGTCGCCCGCGTCGAGGATGACGGGCGCGAGGTCGACGTAGACCTCGTTCAGCGCGTCGGCCAGGTCGGCGACGGGCACCCCGCCCGCACCCGCCCGCAGCCAGATCGAGCTGACGCCGCCTTCGAGGTCGGCGAGGATCGCGGTGTTGACGACCTTGGCGTCGCGGCGGGCGTAGCGGGCGCGGATGTCCCATCCCGTCGTCACCGCGCCTTCGGGACGGGCGCTTCTCACGAACGGCGGAAGACCCGGGAAGCCGGTTCCCTCGACCGTGTCTTCGGCCGTGTAGAGCGGCTGGATCTCCAAGCCGTCATAGGTTCGGGTGACCAGCTTGCTTTCGGGCAGCCCTTCGAAGGCCTCGTCGATCGCGCCGCTCTTGCGCAGCACCCCGGCGACGAGCTCCCGCCACTGCTCCCGGCTCGCTTCCGGGAACTCCGCCGCGAGCACCAGGTCGTCGGGCTCAGCTGGGGTCGGCACTGACTCCGTTCCGGCCACTTCCGTCATAACCCACGATGCTAACGGCCCCTAACAGCCCCTACCTGTGACGCTAGTCGCGCCAAGGGGTGGCCCGTTCACTCCGCCAGGGCACGGCGCATAAGCCCGCCACGGGGGCATACGACACAATTGGGGCCGTGCCGTCCGACACCCCCGAGTCCAGCGAGAGTCCCGGCGAAGAGAAGCGTGTCGTCGCCGGGCGATATCGGTTGCGCTCGGTCATCGGATCAGGGTCGATGGGCACGGTCTGGTCGGCCTACGACGAGTTCCTGCACCGCCCGGTCGCGGTCAAGGAAGTGCGGCTCCCGCCCGGCGTCCCGGCCTCACAGGCCGACGAACTCCGCGAACGGACGCTGCGCGAAGCCCGCGCGATCGCCGTCCTGAGTCACCCGAACGTGATCATCCTGCACGACGTGGCGCGGGAGAACGACGAACCCTTCGTGGTCATGGAGCTGCTGCCGTCGCGCAGCCTCGCGCACATCCTGCGCGACCACGGCCCGCTGACCGTCGAGCAGGCGGCGGCGGTCGGCATCGCGGTGGCGTCCGCGCTAGAGGCCGCGCACGCCGCCGGGATCACCCACCGTGACGTGAAACCGGGGAACGTCCTGGTCGCCGGGGACGGCCGGATCAAGCTCACCGATTTCGGGATCGCCCGCAACGTCTCCGAAGCCACCATGACCCGCACCGGGATGATGCTGGGCTCCCCCGCCTACATCGCGCCCGAAGTCGCCTCCGGCGGCGCCGTCGTCCCCGCCGCCGACCTGTGGGGCCTCGGCGCGACGCTGTTCGCCGCCGTCGAGGGCTCGCCGCCCTACGACGCCGACGGCGACCCGCTCGAAACCGTCGGCAAGGTCGTCAACGGGAAGGTGCCGAAGCCCGGCCCCGGTCCGCTGTCCGACGTCATCGGCGCGCTCATGAAGAAGGAGCCGTCGAAGCGGATCACCCTGCGCGAAGTGCGGCGCCGCCTGTACCCGTTGCAGGCCAAGACGCTGATCGACCTCTTCCCGGCCGAGCTGTTCCACACGCCCGACGGCAAGAAGACCACCGCGCATCTGGACGCGACCGACACCCAGGTGATCAAGACCGTCGCCCCCGGGAAACCGTCGGAGGGCACGAGTTCCGAACTCGCCGCGGACCCGGGGCCGCTGCCGTTCCTGCGCTCGGCCGAGCCGGCGACGGCTCCCCGCGCCCCGGAACCGCCTGCCGAACTCGCGCCGATGCCGACGGTCACGCCGACGGCGCCGCGGCCGCCGGGCCGGTCGACGGTGGCCACGGTGGTACTGGCGTTCGCGTCGATCGTCGTCTTCCTGCTGGCGGCGGCGGGCGGGTTCGTCCTGGCCAGGGCCGTCGGCGGCGAGGATCTGCGGCCACCGGCCGCGCTGGAGGAGGGCGACACGATCGTTCCCCAGCAGCCACCGAAGCTGCTCACGCAGCAGGGCGACGCCAGCATCGTGAACGGCGTCAAAGGCGGCCGGTTCAGCATCGGCGTGCCCGAGGGCTGGAAGAAGTTCGTCGCGCCGCACGTCACCAAGGGCCTGGCGAGCACGGTGGTCCAGTACGTCTCCCCCGACGGCCGTCAGGTCATCCGGGTCGAGCGGCTCGGCGGTTTCCTGTCCGACGGCCCGCCGCCCGCCTACTTCAGCTGGCTGAAGTCGCAGCATCCGGACCTCTCGCTCGTCGGCGAACCCGGCACCGTGCCCGGCCGGGGGACGGAGAGCATGCGGTACGTCTACCGGACGACCGAACGTTCCGCCGCGACCAGGGACTCCGCGAATGAGAGCATCACGCGCACGACGTTCATGGACCTGTTCGGCGCGGGCACGGATTTGTGGATCGTGTCGGTGACCGCGCCGATCGAGCAGGAGTCGTCCGCGAGGACGGCGATCTTCGAGCCCGTCGCGCAGTCACTCGCTGTCGACGGCTAGCCGCGGGGCGATCCCCTGCGTCCATGAAGGAATTGGGACACTCAACGTCCCAATTCCTTCATAGACACACTCGACGACACCTTCCCCGGTACGTGAAGGCCCCCTTCACGTACTTCAGTCGCCGGAACCCAACTCGCTGTCGACGGCTAGCCGGGAGAAGTGCGCCTTCGAGGCACGCTGCTGCGCCAGCCGCCGCAGCACCGAAAGCAGCCTGTCGCCGAGCACGGTCTCGACGACGGCGATCTCGATGATCCGCTCCAGTGACTCGACCCCGGCGATGCCTTCGATGTCCAGGTCGGCGGTCCGGTCGGCGATCTCGGCGTAGTCGTCGAGTTTGTCGAGGTACCAGCCGTGCCCCACGTCCCGGATCGCGCACAGGACGCCGACCAGGGCCTGGATGATCGGATCGTCGTCGTCCTTGCAGGGCCAGCCCCGGCGCCCGGCGAGGTCGCGGATCGTGGCGAGCGCCCATTCCCGGCTTTCGTCGTCGACGGTCTGCCGGGTGGCGGTGATGCCTTCCTGGGCGATGCCGAGGATGCGGTGGGGGCTCGCGTTCCCGGCGTCGACCGCGGAGAGCACCTCGCCGACCGTCGCGAGCGACAGGCCGCCGACGTCCATCAACGCCCTGATCAGCTTGATCCGCTGAACGTGCCCGTCGTCGTACTTGGCCTGGTTGGGGCTCGTCCGTTCCCCCGGCGGGACCAGCCCTTCCCGCAGGTAGTACTTGATCGTGGCGACCGGGACCCCGGCCCTCTCGCTCAGTTCCGCCATCCGCACGCGTGGTCGCTCCGATCTCGGGGACGGTTCAGGGACAACCCTGAAGACTTCTCAGGATGGATAGTTTAACTTCCCATAACGGAGAGCATGACTATCCATTCTGGGAGGAACCCGTGACCATCTTGACCGATCTCCGCGAGAGAGCCCGCACCTGGCACCGGCCGTCCTATCGGTTCGCGCAACTTCTCGCCGGGATCACCGTGCTGTGCGTGCTGCTGCTGGTGGTCGACCAGCGGACGCTGCAAGGCGCGCCGATCTGGGCGAAACCGTTCAAATTCGCCGTCTCCGGCGCGCTGTACTTCTTCACCTGGAGCTGGCTCATCTCCCTCCTGCCCAGGTTCCGGCGCGCCGTGTCTTGGCTGACGAACGGGCTCGTGGCGATCTTCGCGGGCGAGTACGTGCTGATGGTGTTCCAGGCCGTCCGGGTCCGGGCGAGCCACTTCAACAACGCGACGCCGCTGGACGCCTCCATCTTCCAGATCATGGGGGTGATGATCGCGACGCTGTGGGTGATCAACCTCGTGCTCACGATCGCCGTCCTGTTCACCCGGATCCCGGACCGCGCGACGGCGTGGGCGGCCCGGCTCGGCGCGATCCTCGGCATGGCCGGGATCTCGCTGGCGACGTTGATGAGCGGCCCCACCCCCGACCAGCGGGCCGCGTTCAAGGCGACCGGGACCTCGCCGATGATCGGCGCGCACACCGTCGGGCTCCCGGACGGCGGCCCCGGCCTGCCGATCCTCGGCTGGAGCACGGTCGGCGGCGATCTGCGGATCCCGCACTTCATCGGCCTGCACGCCCTTCAGGCACTTCCGTTGCTCGCGCTCGCCCTCGGCGTCCTGGCCGCGCGCTACCCGCGCCTGGGCGACGGCGTCCTCCGGACACGCCTGGTGCTGATCGCCGGCGCCGGCTACGCGGGCCTGCTCGCACTGCTCACCTGGCAGGCCCTGCGCGGCCAGTCGATCGTCGCGCCCGACGGCCTCACCTTGACCGCGTTCGCCCTGCTCGTCGCCGGCGTCGCCGTTAGCGGGCTAATCGCGATCGGGCGGCCGTCGAGGGACCGGGAGCTGGAGGGGTCCCTCCGATGAGCGTCGAGACGCTGTTCACCTGGACGTTCCCGATCGCGACGCCGTTCTGGCTGCTGATGATCTTCCTGCCGGGCTGGTCGTGGACGCGCCGGATCATGTCCTCGCCATGGGTGCCGCTGCTGCCGCTCGTGCCGTACTTCGCCCTTGCCATCCCGCATCTCGGAGAACTGTGGACGGCGGTGCGGCGACCGGACCTGGACGTACTCAGCGCGTTCACCGGCTCGCCGTACGGGGCGGCCGCGATCTGGGCCCACCTGGTCGCCTTCGACCTGTTCATCGCGCGATGGATGTACTTCGAGTCCCGCGAGCACCGGATCCACCCGCTGGTGACCGGCCCGATCCTGGCGCTCACGATCTTCCTGTCCCCGTTCGGGCTGGTGGCGTTCCTGCTCGTGCGAAGTGTCCGGATACGCTCGTCGGCATGAGTGAGAACGAGGTCGCGGCGGCCGCCGCCATCGCCGAGCGCACCGGCGTCGAGAAGCACGACATCGCCGTCGTGCTCGGTTCGGGCTGGCGCCCGGCGGCGGACGTCATCGGCGAGCCCCAGGCGGAGATCCCGCTGGGCGAACTGCCCGGATTCGCCGCCCCGGGCGCGGTGGGACACGGGGGAACCGTCCGGTCGGTCCAGGTCGGCGACAAGCGTGCGCTGATCCTGCTGGGCCGCACGCATTTCTACGAGGGCAAGGGCATCGACCCGGTCGTGCACAACGTGCGCACCGCCGCGGCGGCCGGCGCGCGGACGGTGTTGCTGACCAACGCCGCGGGCGGGCTGCGCGAGGGTTTCCGCGTCGGGCAGCCGGTGCTGATCTCCGACCACCTCAACCTGACCGCGCGCTCGCCGATCGTCGGCGCGAACTTCGTCGACCTGACGGACCTGTACTCGAAGCGGCTGCGTGACCTCGCCCGGACCATCGACCCGTCGCTGGAAGAGGGCGTCTACGCGGGGCTCACCGGACCGCATTTCGAGACTCCGGCGGAGATCCGGATGCTGCGGACGCTCGGCGCCGACCTCGTCGGCATGTCCACCGTGCTGGAGGCCATCGCCGCCCGCGCCGCCGGGGTCGAGGTCTTCGGGCTCTCGCTGGTGACCAACCTGGCGGCCGGGATGACCGGGGAACCGCTGAACCACGAAGAGGTCCTCGAAGCGGGCCGCCAGTCGGCGACGCGCATGGGGACCCTGCTGAAGGAACTCGTCGCACGCGCCTGACCTCGGGTGCTCGCGAGGGGGATCGCGTTTAGCGGGCTAACCGCGATCCCCGTCGCGAGCCGTCAGGTCAGCCCGCGTAGTCGGGAAGCCGCTGGGCGACCTCCGCGGGCGACGGCATCGCGGCGACCTCGTCGGCCAGCTTCCGCGTCGCCGAGCGGACGCCGTCGTCGGCCAGCAGGTCGCGCGCCTTCTCGAAAATGGCGTCTCCCGTGACGTCCGGGCCGATCAGCTGGGCGCCCACTCCGGCCGCGACAACGGCTTCGGCGTTCGTGAACTGATCCGCCCCCTGCGGAAGCACCAGCTGGGGCAGGGCCGCGCCGAAAGCCCCCAGCGTCGTCCCGCTCCCACCGTGGTGGACCACGAGATCGACATGCGGCAGGAGATCGGCCTGCGGCACCCATGCCTCGACCCGCACGTTGCCCGGGACTTCGCCCAGTTGCGCCGGATCCACCGTCGGACCCGCGGCGACCACGACGTCCGCTTCGAGCCGAGCCAGGCCACTGATGGCCTGTTTCAACACGCCCTCGTCACCAAAAGCGGTGCCGAGCGTCAGGTAGACCAGCGGACGGCTCTTGTCGCGCCCCAGCACACCGGCCGGGAGATCGCCGGGTTCGGCCCAGCCGACGGGACGCAACGGAATCCTGTTCGTCCGGGCCAGGAATTCGGACGACTGCACCGATTCCGGGCAGATGTCGATATACGGATCCCCGAACGTGGGCGGTTCGGGGCCGTCGAATCCGATCTCCTTCGCGTATTCCACGAGGCGGCCGTTGATGATGTCCATGACCTCGCCCGGCGAAACGCGGCCGAAACCGTGCCCGATCGCGGGGATCCCGGCGAGCCGGGCGGCGATGGCGCCACCCGCGTTTCCGCTTTCGTAAACGACCAGATCCGGCCGGTGCCGTTCGAACAACGGCGTCAGATCGGCGACGAAGCGCCGGGGCAGTACCTTTCCGAACACCTGCCCGATAACCGGATAGAACGACTCGGGCGGGGCCTTCGGGTCACGAGGCGGGGCATCCGGACCGAAGAACGATTCGAACGCCTCACGCATCCCGAATCCGGCGCTTTCCGTGGCCAGACCCGCCTTTTCAACGGCGGGACGCATGTCGTCACCCGTGGCGAACAGGACGTCGTGCCCGGCGTCGCGCGCGGCGACGGCGAGCGGTAGTAGGGGATAGAGATGACCATGACTCACCAGAGAAGTGAAGATCAATCGCACCCTCCCCAACGTACCCGTAGGCTGACTCGGTGACGACTTCTTTGACCCCGGTTCTCAGGGATCAGGCGTTCCGCTGGATCGCCGACGATCCGGACGACGACTCCCGCGTCGAACTGCAGAACATCCTCGCCCGCGCGATGGGCGGCGAAGCCGACGCGGCGGACGAACTCGCGGACCGGATGGCGGGCCCGCTCGAGTTCGGCACCGCCGGGCTGCGCGGTCCGGTGCGCGCGGGCCCCAACGGGATGAACGTGGCGGTCGTGACCCGCACGACGGCCGGGGTCGCGGCTTGGCTGACCGCGCAAGGACATGGGGGCGGCGTCGTGGTGGTCGGCCGCGACGCGCGGCACGGTTCGGAGGCCTTCGCCGCGGCCGCCGCCGAGGTGCTGACGGCCGCCGGATTCGCGGTGAAGGTGCTGCCGAGGCCGCTACCCACGCCAGTGCTCGCCTTCGCCGTACTGGAACTCGGCGCGGTCGCGGGCATCCAGATCACCGCGTCGCACAATCCCCCGGCCGACAACGGCTACAAGCTTTACGACGCGACCGGCGGCCAGATCGTCCCGCCGTCGGACGGCCAGATCGAGCAGGCCATCGAAGCCGCCACCCCGGCGATCAGCGTGCCGCGCGCGCCGGGTGCCGAGGTTCTGGGCGACGAACTCCTGGACGCCTATCTCGCCAAGGTCGCGCTTCTCCCGCGCGGCCCGGAACGCGAGGTCAAGGTCGCCGCGACGGCGCTGCACGGCGTCGGGGCGGAGACCCTGCGCGCGGCGTTCGAACGCGCCGGGTTCACCGATCTGCTTCAGGTGTCCGAGCAGGCGGCTCCGGATCCGGACTTCCCGACGGTCTCGTTCCCGAACCCGGAGGAACCGGGCGCGACGGATCTCCTGCTGGCACTGGCCTCCGAAGTGGACGCCGACCTGGCGATCGCGCTCGACCCCGACGCTGACCGCTGCGCGCTGGGCGTACGTATGCGGGACGGTTCGTGGCGGATGCTGCGGGGCGACGAAACCGGCGTCCTGCTCGGCTGGCATGTCCTGTCCACTGTGGACAACGCCGATCCGCTGGTGGCCACGACGATCGTGTCGTCGTCGATGCTCGGCGAGATCGCGAAGGAGTTCGGAGCGCGCTACGCGGAGACGCTGACCGGGTTCAAATGGCTTGTCCGCGCGGGCGAGGGACTGGTGTTCGCCTACGAAGAGGCGCTCGGCCTCTGCGTGAACCCCGGTTTCGTGCGTGACAAGGACGGCATCTCCGCCGCCGTGCTCGCCGCCGGGCTGACCGCTTCGCTGCGCGCAGCGGGCCGCGGCCCGCTGGACGTCCTCGACGAACTCGCCCTCCGGCATGGGGTGCACATGACGGACCAGGTCTCCTTGCGGGTCACCGATCTGTCGGTGCGGGAGAAGCTGATGGCCGGGCTGCGTGCCGCTCCCCCGGCGTCGATCGGCGGCACCGACGTCACGATGGAGGACCTCCTGCCCGACGCCGACGTCCTCCGCCTGACCGGTGACGGCGTGCGCGTCGTGATCAGGCCGTCCGGGACCGAGCCGAAGCTGAAGGCGTATCTGCAGGTGAAGCAGGCTGTCGCGGGTGACCTCGCCGAAGCGCGCGCCACGGCGGACGCCCGGCTGGCCGCGCTCCGGGCCGACATCGAGGCCCGGCTGAGCTGACAATCGGCCCATGGCGAAGCTGCTGATCGTTCACCACACGCCGTCGCCCTCGACGCAGGCGATGTTCGAAGCCGTGCTCTCCGGCGCGAACCATCCGGACATCGAGGGCGTCGACGTGGTGCGCCGTCCGGCGCTGGGCGCGACCGTGCCCGACGTCCTCGAAGCGGACGGGTACCTGCTCGGCACCCCGGCGAACCTCGGCTACATGTCGGGGGCGCTGAAGCACTTCTTCGACACCGTCTATTACCCGTGCCTGGATTCCACGCGGGGCGGCCGTTCGGTCTCTTCGTGCACGGCAACAACGACACCGCCGGGACCGTGCGCGGGATCGAGGGCATCACCACCGGCCTCGGCTGGGAACGCGCGGCCGCCCCGGTGCTCGTCACCGGCGAACCGGGCAAAGCGGACCTGGAGGCCTGTTTCGACCTGGGCGGCACCCTCGCCGCCACCCTGATGCCCTGACCCGCGTCGCGTTTAGCCCGCTAAACGCGACGGCCGGCGAACCCGCACCACGCGTTTCGTCCTCTGGATGCGGTGGTTAGCGACCCGAACGATCGCATTTAGCCCGCTAACTGCGAAAGGCCGGAAAAAGTAAGGGGCCTGTCACCGGAAGCCCTGGGGGTCGACCTCCGGCAACAGGCCTAGGCCAAGGGTTCGCCGTGATGGCGATCAACCTTGGCTACCGAAGCGTACTACATCCAGCACGATCTTGTGCACCCACCGGGAAAAACGCCTCTCACTCCGTACTCCGTGCACCCCCAGGGCACGGATTCCGGAGAGAGAGGCCCGGACACGGTACGAAACCGCTTGACAACTGTAAACCACTGCATACAGGGCCTGTCAACAGCTGCGGACAGGCCGAATCGCGTTACACTCCAACTACGCAACGGGACCAGGGAACGAACGGGGGGTCATGTCGTCGCACCAGACCTTCGCCCAGAAGCTCAGCGCGCTGATCGACTCGGTGCGCGCGGACGAAGGCGCCCCGCACAGCTATCGCGAGCTGTCCGCGGCGATCGACCGCGCCGGCGGCCCCGCGATGTCGCCCGCGTACCTCCAGCAGCTCGCCACCGGCAAGCGGATCAATCCGAAGATCCACTACGTCGAAGCGCTCGCGAGACTCTTCGGGGTCCCGATCACCTACTTCTTCGAAGACCAGGAACCGCAACCCGTCGGGGAGGCCAAGCTCATGGCCATGCGCGCGCAGGAGCTTTCCCCGCAGGGCCGCCGTCAGGTCATGGACCTGCTGGACCTCGTCGAACGGTACGAACGCGCCGCCGAACGCGACCACCCCGGCGAGAAGCGATGAAGGAACGCGAACTCCGCAAACGCTGCCGGAAGATGCTGAACAACCTCGACATCGAACCGCCGCTCGACGTCGGCGTGCTGTGCGAGCGGCTCGGCGAACAGCGCGGCAGGCCGATCCGGCTGATGCCGTATCCGCTGGAGGTGCCCGGCCCGTTCGGCTGCTGGATCGCGACCGGCTCTGCGGACTACATCTTCTTCCAGCAGGAGACCACGAAGTCCCACCAGGACCACATCATCCTGCACGAACTCGGGCATATGCTCGCCGATCACCACCCCGGCGGCGACGCCGAACCCGCCGACTTCCTGCGTGGTCCGGCACCGGGCCTCGACGGCGACGCCGTCCATCGCGCGTTACGCCGCACCTCCTACGATGAGGCCCACGAATGGGAAGCCGAGACCGTGGCGACGATCATCCTCGAATGGGCGTCGGTCTTGAACTACACGATCCCCCGTCGCGCCGACGACGATGACGTCCGCCGCGTCCAAGGCGCGCTGGGCGATCATCAAGGGTGGCTGTGAACTCGCTGTTCTCCCCTCTCAACGTCGTGGCGATGGTCCTGTTCGCGACCGCGCTCGCCTGGCGGATCTACCAGACGTACCGGGCGCCGCGCGTCCTGCCGAACTGGGCGATCACCATCACGATCGTCTGCGTCGCGGGGTCCTTCCTCTCCCAGCAGAAGGTCATCTCCACCTGGCTCGACGGGCTGACGGGCAAGGGCACCGGCCGTCTTGTCAACAACGTCTTGCTCGCCTTCGGCGTCTGCGCACTGTTGATCGTCTTCCTCGGCTCCGCGCTCGGCCCGCGCAGGCCACGACGGGTCCTCTTCGAGCTGGTCCCGCTGTCCGCCGCGATCGCGCTGATGCTGGCCGCGATGGCCATCACGCCACCCGAAGCCCGCGGGCTCGCGCTGAGCCCGAAGCTCGTGCACGAGCCCGGTGTGGCGTTGTTCTACCTCGGGGCCGGCCTGTACCTGATCTACGGCCTTTCCGCCTGCGCGCTCTGGATCTTCCGGTACATCCGCACCGCGGACAGGCATCTGAGGACCGGCCTGAAACTCAGCGCCGCCGGACTGCTCTGCCTTTCCGCGGGCAGCGTCTTCCGCGCGCTCTACATCGTGATCGCGTGGGCGTTCGGGCCGTCGGTCCCGCCGCTGCTCACCGTCGCCGTCCCGTTGGTGCTCCTCGGCATCGTGCTCTTCCTCGCGGGGATCACCTATCCCGGCGCACGCGCCCGGTTCGCGGCGCTGCGACGCCGTCGCCAGCACCGCCTCCACCACGAACGGCTCACGCCCTTGTGGACCGCGCTGGCCGAGGTCTACCCCAACATCGTGCTCCGGACGACGCCGCAGGGGCCGTGGGAGCGATGGCGTCCGCGCACGATCCACCGCCGGTACTACCGCCGGGTGATCGAGATCCGTGACGGGCTCGTGCAGCTGAGCCCCTACCTGGAAACCGACCTCACCGCACTCGCCGTCGACGATCCCCAGGCCGCGGCGGAAGCGTTGAAGACGGCGATCGCCAGGCAAGCCGCGGGCGAAAAGACCGACGGGCGGGCGAAACTCGTGCTCCCGGGCGGCGCCGCGGACATCGAATCCGACGTACGGCCGTTGCTCGCGCTTTCGGCCGCCGTATCCCGGAACGGGGCGTGACCTTGCAGCTGCTGCTGACGGCGAGCCGGATACTGACGCGTCCCGGCACGCCTGCCGAAGACGGCGCCGTTCTCGTCGAAGGCGACCGGATCCTCGCGGCGGGCCCGCGCGCCGAAGTCGCCGCACAGGCGGCACCGGACGCCGAGAAGCTCGACTTCCCCGGCGCGACGCTGATGCCCGGCCTGTTCAACGCCCACGTGCATCTGACGTTCGACGCCACCCGCGAAATGCTCCCGAACTTCCTGGCGAGCGACGACGCCGCCTTGCGCGCGGGCGCGCGAGAACGGCTGGATCGCCTGCTGCGCAGCGGGGTCACGACGGTGCGGGACCTCGGCGATCGTGCCGCCCTCGGCGCCCGGGTCCGGGCGGAGCTGGACGCCGATGGCGTGACGGCCCCGCGTCTGCTGACCGCGGGTTCGCCGCTGACCGTCCCCAATGGACACTGCCACTTCTTCGGCGGAGAGGTCGCCGACGACGACGCCATCCGTACCCTGATCGACGCGAACGCCGCCGCCGGCGCCGACGTCATCAAGGTGATGGCCAGCGGCGGTCAGATCACCGAAGGCGGCGCCGACATGTGGGAATCCCAGTTCGACGTCCGCGCGCTCCGCCTGATCGTCGGCCACGCGGCGCGCCACGGGCTCCCGGTCGCCGCGCACGCCCACGGCGCCGACGCGATCGAAGCGTCGGTCGAGGCCGGCGTCCGCACGATCGAGCACTGCACCTGGATGACCGGCCCCCAGCGGCAGGACAGGCGCGAAGGCGTCGCCAAGCGCATGGCCGCCGAAGGGATCGCGGCGTGTTCGACCAGCAGCCGCAACTGGCGGATGCTGGCCGAGCGCATGGGCGAAGACCTCGCGAAGAACGTCTACGGACGGCTGTCCTGGTTGGAAGAACTGGGTGTGCCGCTGTTGTCGGGGACGGACGCCGGGCTGCCCGGTTCGGTCTTCGACGATCCGGTGGGCGCTCTCGAACTCTACGAATGGCTCGGGTTCGGTCGTCGCCGGATCCTGGAGATCGCGACCGAGGACAGCGCCGCCGGACTGGGCCTCGGCGACGTCACGGGCCGCCTCGCGCCCGGCCTGAGCGCCGACGTCCTGGTCGTCGACGGCGACCCGCTCAAAGACCTTTCCGCTCTTCGCGACGTCCGTCTCGTCCTCGCGCGCGGCTCCCGGGCCTGATCCCGGAAGTGGGACGCCAACTTTGGTGACAGTGTTTTAAAACAGTGTTATCGTTGTCCTCCCGCCCCGCCACGAAGGGAAGAACCATGGAAGGCCCGATCAGGCTGTTCACCGTCATCGCGCTCGTTTCGCTGCCGACGGTGATGTACGGCGGATACGCCCTGATGGGTGTCCTGCGCGACCGGAAACTGACCGAGCACCAGCGAGGGATGTTCCGCGCGGGTCACGCCCACGCCGGTGTCCTGCTGGTCCTGGCGTTGGTCGCGCTGCAGATCCTCGACCGGACCGGGCTCGGCGGCACCGCGCGGTGGATCGTGTGCTTCCTGCTGCTGTTCGGCGTGCTCGCCCAGTCCGGCGGCTTCTTCCTGCACCTGCTGCCGGGAAAGGGCAAGCTCGGCGGACGGGTCACCAGCGCCGGGGCCGTCCTGCTCGCGGCCGAGATCCTGACCACCGCGTACGGCGTGGCCTTCCCCTGACAAAATGGCTGGGACCGGCTCGTTAAGCTTGCTGACGTGCCTGAATACCTGCCGACCACCCCCGTCAAGGGGACCCGCGACTTCCTGCCCGCCGAGATGTCCGTCCGGACGCAGGTGTTCGGCCATCTCTACGACGTGCTCGAACTGCGCGGTTTCCTCCGCTACGACGGCCCGATCCTCGAACCCGCGGAGATCTACGAGCGGAAGTCCGGGCAGGAGATCGCGGACCAGCAGCTGTACACGCTGACCACCAAGGGCGGTGAGCGGCTGGCCCTGCGCCCGGAGATGACGCCGTCGGTCGCCAGGATGATCGCGGGCAACGCGAAGTCGCTCCAGTTCCCGGTGCGCTGGTACAGCCACCCGAACTGCCACCGCTACGAGCGGCCGCAGCGGGGCCGGGTCCGCGAGCACTGGCAGATCAACGCGGACATCTTCGGTTCGGACAGCGCGAACGCCGAGATCGAGATCTTCGAACTCGTCCACGACATGATGGGCGCGCTCGGGGCGACCCCGGACATGTTCCAGGTGCGGGCCAACGACCGGAACCTGCTCTCCTCGGCGCTCACCGACATCGTCGGCGTGACGCCCGAGCAGCTGCCGCAGGTGTTCACCCTGGTGGACCGGTGGGAGAAGTCGGACCGCACGAAGCTGAGCGACACCGCGGCCGAAGCGGGCCTGACCGACAAGCAGTTCGAGAAGCTGACCGAGGTACTGGCGGCCGGCACCGCGTTGCTCGACGAGCTTCCCGAGCAGGTCAAGGAGAACTCGAACCTGGTGAAGGTGCTCGGCAGCGGCGCCGCGGACCTGATCAAATTCGATCCGATGATCGTGCGCGGTCTCGCGTACTACACGTCGACCGTGTTCGAGGTCTTCGACACCTCTCCGGAGAACCGCCGCGCGCTGTTCGGCGGCGGCCGGTACAGCGACCTGGCGTCGTTGTTCACCTCGCAGCAGATCCCCGGGATCGGCTTCGGCATGGGCGATGTCACGCTGATCGACTTCCTCGACACCCACGAGCTGACGCCGAAACCGCGCAGCGAGGCCGATGTCGTGGTGATCCCGGTGGTCGAAGAGCTCACCGGGGCCGCGCGCGAGGTCGCCGGGCGGCTGCGCAAGGCCGGGCTGCGGACGTCCACGCCCATCGAGCTTCGCAAGCTGGGCAAGGAACTCACGCGTGCCGACAAGGCCGGGGCGCGGGCCGTGGTGATCGTCGGCCAGGAGGACTGGGACGCCGGGAACGTGACGGTCCGCAGTCTCGCGACCCGCGAGCAGCGGACCGTGACCGTCGACGAAGCGGTTTCGACGGTCACTTCCCTTCTCTGACAACGAAAAACCGGCGCCGGTCCGCCCGGCGCCGGTTTTTCGTTCGTGCTCAGCGCGAAACCAGGCGCATTCCCTCGTCGGGATAACGCTGCCCGGCCACCGCGTCGGCCGGTACCGCCTCCTCGATCTCGGCCACGTCCTCGGCCGTCAGCTCGAGGCCGACAGCCGCGACGTTCTCTTCGAGGTACTTCCGCCGCTTCGTACCCGGAATCGGCACGACATCCTCGCCTTGGGCCTGCACCCACGCCAGCGCCAGCTGACCGGCGGTGACACCCTTTCGCTCGGCGAGGGCCCGCAGTGCCTCGACGATCGCCAGGTTCCGTTCGAGGTTCCCGTCGGCGAAGCGCGGTTGCGCCGTCTGCCGGAAGTCACCTTCGGCGAAGTCCTCTTTGGACTTGAACCGGCCGGTGAGGAAGCCGCGACCGAGCGGCGAATACGGTACCAGGCCGACGCCCAGCTCACGGCAGACCGGAACGACCTCGTTCTCGATGTCGCGGGACCACAGCGACCATTCCGTCTGCACCGCCGTCACCGGATGCACGGCGTGCGCCCGCCGGATCGTTTCCGGACCGGCTTCGGACAGCCCGATGTGGCGGATCTTCCCCTGCTCGACGAGAGAGGACAACGCCCCCACGGTCTCCTCGATCGGCACGTTCGGGTCGACGCGGTGCTGGTAGTACAGATCGATGTGGTCGACGTTCAGGCGGCGCAGCGACGCCTCGACCTGTTGGCGCACATAGAACTCATCGCCCCGGATCCCACGCTTCATGGGGTCCGCCTCGTCGCGCACGATGCCGAACTTGGTCGCCAGCACGACCTTGTCCCGCTTGCCCGCCAGGGCGCGGCCGACCAGTTCCTCGTTGCGGCCGAAGCCGTACATGTCCGCCGTGTCGATCAGGGTGACACCCAGCTCGATCGCGCGGTGGATCGTCGCGATCGATTCGGTGTCGTCACCCTGACCGTAGAACTCGCTCATGCCCATGCAACCGAGCCCCTGCGCGCCGACTTCCAGCGTGCCGAGCCTGCGGGTGGGCAGCGTCGAACCCGTCATGATTTCTCTCGCAATTCTTCGGAGGTTATTTGCCGGCGGCGCGGGCGAGCCGCTCCGGGTAACGCTCACCGGCGATCGCCTCGGCGGGCGCCGCCTTTTCGATGGCCGCGATGTCCTCTTCGGACAGTTCCAGCTCGGCGGCGGCGGCGTTCTCTTCGAGATACTTGCGCCGCTTGGTGCCCGGGATCGGCACGACGTCGTCGCCCTTGGCCTGCACCCACGCCAGGGCCAGCTGGCCCGCGGTGACGCCCTTCTGCTCGGCCAGCGCGCGCAGCGCCTCGACGATCGCCATGTTGCGCTCGAAGTTGCCCTCGGCGAAGCGCGGCAGGTTGCGGCGCATGTCGTCCTCGGGCAGGTCCTTCACCGACGTCACGCCGCCGGTGAGGAAACCGCGGCCGAGCGGCGAGAACGGCACGATGCCGATCCCCAGCTCACGGACGGTCGAGAGGATCTCGCCTTCGATGCCGCGCGTCCACAGGGACCATTCGCTCTGCAGGGCCGTCACCGGGTGGACGGCGTGCGCGCGGCGGATCGTCTCGGCGCCGGCCTCGGAGATACCGGCGAAGCGGATCTTCCCCTCGTCCACCAGCTCCGCGAGCGCTCCCCAGGTCTCCTCGACCGGGGTGTTCGGATCGACGCGGTGCTGGTAGTAGAGGTCGATGTGGTCGACGTTCAACCGGCGAAGAGACTCTTCGCAGCTCTGCTTGACGTACGCCGCGTCGCCGCGAGCGGACATCCCACCGTCCTGGTCCCAGACGATGCCGAACTTGGTCGCCAGCACGACCTGGTCCCGCTTGCCCGCGATCGCCCGGCCGACCAGCTCTTCGTTCGCGCCGGCGCCGTAGACGTCCGCGGTGTCGAGCAGGGTCACGCCCAGTTCGAGGGCGCGGTGGACGGTGGCGATCGACTCCGTGTCGTCGTCCTGGACGCCGTAGGCGGTGCTCATCCCCATGCAGCCGAGTCCTTGTGCCCCGACTTCCAGACCGCCGAGCCTCCTGGTGCTGATCACGCTGAAATTCCCTCCATGGTGGCTCCGGTGCCGAGCACCTTGCGTTCCACCTGGTCGTAGTGGTCGATCTTGTAGTCGAGGATGTCGAGGCAGGCCTGCAGCTCGGCGATCCGGTCGGCGACCGATTTGCGCTGGTCGACGAGGATCGCCTTGCGCCGTCCCGCGCTCGCCGATCCGTGATGGCGCAGGGAGGCGTACTCCCGCATGCGTTTGATGGGCATGCCGGTCAGCCGTAGCTTGGTCAGGAACCCGAGCCACCCGAGGTCCTCATCGGAGTAGGCGCGGCGCCCCGCGGCGTCCCGGGCCGGGGGCTCGACGAGTTTGATGCGCTCGTAGTACCTGAGGGTGTCGATGGACAACCCGCTACGTCGCGCGGCTTCCGCTATCGAGTAGCTCATGTCGACGACACTACGACCTGGAGTGCGCTCCAGGTCAACTCCGAATCCGAGCGATTGATAACAGCGTTGCGTTACGCTGGGCGCATGCCCCGCCCCAGAACGCACGACGAGAACCTCCGGCTGAAGCTACTGGACCGCGCCGGTGAGCTGATCTCGGCCGACGGCCCGAAGGCGCTCAGCCTCCGCAAGCTGGCCGCCGACGTCGGCACCTCCACCACCGCGGTTTATTCACTCTTCGGCGGGAAGACGGATCTGGTCAGCGCGCTGTTTTCCGAGGGCTTCCGGCGCTTCGGCCTGCGGATGTCCGGGGTCACGCTGACGGGTGACGCGGTCGAGGACCTGGTGCGGCTCGGCGTCGCGTACCGGGAGAGCGCGCTGGCCGATCCGCACCTCTACGCGATCATGTTCACGAAGTCGGTGCCGGGGTTCGAGCCGGCGGACGAGACGTCCGAGCAGGCGCGCGCCACGATGGCGCCGCTGGAGGAGACGATCCGCAAGGCCGTCGCGGACGGCGTCTTCGCCGACGTCGCGCCCGAGGTCGTCACGGTGGCCTGCTGGGGTTTCGTGCACGGCCTCGTGTCGCTGGAGCTGAACGGGAACCTGCCGGAGGAGTTCACCGTGAGCGAGGCCTACGAGACCGCGGTGCGGGCGAACGCCTCCGGCTGGCTGCGCCGCTGACGCGTCGCGTTTAGCCCGCTAAACGCGCACCCGGCAGAACGCGTTCAGTCCTCTGGACGCGCTCCCCGCCAGATCGCGTTTAGCCCGCTAAAGGCGCACCCGGTAGAACGCGTTCAGTCCTCTGGACGCGTCGCCTGGCGGAGCGCGTTTAGCGGGCGAAAGGCGATCCGGGCGCAGCGGGGTCAGACGGCGCCGGGTCAGACGGCGCCGTACTGGCGGTCCCCCGCGTCCCCGAGGCCGGGCACGATGAAGCCGGAGTCGTTGAGCCGCTCGTCGATGCTCGCGGTCACCACCCGCACCGGCAGCCCGGTCTTCTTGAGGTGCTCGATGCCCTCGGGAGCCGCGAGCGCGCAGATCGCGGTGACGTCGGTGGCGCCCCGGTCGGTGAGCAACCGGATCGTGTACTCCATCGAGCCGCCGGTCGCGAGCATCGGATCGAGCACCATCACCGGCCGGTCGGCGAGCGATTCGGGCAGCGACTCCAGGTACGGCGTCGGCTTGAGCGTCTCCTCGTCGCGGGCGAGCCCGACGAACCCCATCTGGGCGTCCGGGATCAGCTTGTGCGCCTGATCCGCCATCCCCAGCCCGGCCCGCAGCACCGGCACGAGCAAGGGCGGGCTGGCCAGCGCGTAACCGTCGGTGCGGGCGACGGGCGTGTGAATCCGCTCGATACGGACAGGGATGTCGCGCGTGGCTTCGTAGACGAGCATGACCGTCAGCTCATGCAGGGCCGCCCGGAACGCCGCGCTGTCGGTGCGCGCGTCGCGCATGGTGGAAAGCCTGGCCTTGGCCAGCGGGTGATCAACGACGTGCACATCCATGCCGGTCAACTTATCTCCTCACGCCTGTCGCGCGAACCAGCCGACCCAGCGGCGCTGCCACGGCATCTCCACCGAACGTTCGTGGTGGTTCGCCCGCGCCCACGCCACGGCCTCGTCGGCGGACAGCCCGGAAAGGGTGGCCAGACACGAGATCACCGTCCCGGTCCGCCCGACCCCGCCGTAACAGGCGACCTCGACGGCCTCCCCCGCCGCCGCCCTGGCGTGGAGGGCGACGATCTGCCGCCGCGCCTCCGCCCGGTCCGCCGGCAGCAGGAAGTCGGGCCAGCGGATCCATTCGTGGTCCCAGTCCAGCTTGTGGTCGTGTTTCCGGCGCAGCTTCGCCCCGCCCAGATACAGCCCGAAATCCGGTGCCGGTCCCTCGGGCCAAGGGCGCCCCAGGCCCCGTCCCCGCACCTTGACCCCGTCCGGCAGTTCGATCGCACCAGGTAGTGAGTTCCCCATCACGGCAGAATCCCATTGTCGGCCGAAAGATGGACGCCCGGCCCTCCTCCCGGCGCTAGGCTCCTGCGCGTGAGCGAAGAGCCAGCCCTGCCCGGCCCCGAACAGATGCGCATCTCCGACGCCGACCGCGAACAGGTCGCGCAGGTGCTGCACTTGGCGATGTCCGAAGGGCGTATCACCATCAACGAGCTGGAAGAGCGGCTCACCACCGTCTACGCGGCCAAGACGGTGGGCGATCTCAAGCCGGTCACCGCGGATCTGCCGCGGTCCAGCACGGCGATCCAGCCGTCGGCCTCGCGCGCGCTCGGCCTGCCCGACGACCGGATCGGCGGCCACCCCGGCTCCGGCGCCTCGATCGCCGTCCTGTCCGGCGCGTCGCGCAAGGGCAGCTGGGTCGTCCCGCCGCAGCACAACAGTTTCGCCTTCTGGGGCGGCGCCGAGCTCGACCTGCGGCACGCGCGGTTCGCCGAGAAGCATTCGACGATCACCGCGGTCGCGATCATGGGCGGGATCGACATCATCGTGCCCGACGACATCAACGTGGACGTCACCGGAATCGGCTTCATGGGTGCCTTCGAACTGGAGGACCGCGCCGGTACGCCCGCCGCGCCACCGACGGCGCCGACGGTGAAGATCACCGGGCTCGCATTCTGGGGCGGCGTCGTCGTCAAACGGAAACCACGCAAGAGGGACACACCCGAACTGGAAGCCTGAGCCGAACTGGGGGGATGCATCCGATGCGCCGAACACTTGTCGCGATCGCTTGTGCCGTAACACTTTCCGTCACCGCGCTGCCGGCGGCGGCCGCCGGGAAGGCCGATCCGCGCCAGACCGCGATGGACGAGGCGGTGGCCGCGGGCATTCCCGGCATGGTCGCGGTCGCCGACGACTTCCGCGGTGTCAGCGGTGTCGCGGACATCACCCGGCCCGGTAAGCCCGACGCGTCCGGCCGCTGGCGGATCGCGAGTGTGTCCAAGGTGTTCGTCGCGACACTGGTGCTGCAGCTGGTCGCCGAAAAGCGCGTCGGGCTGGACGAGCCCGTCCAGCGCTACCTCCCGGGGCTGCTGCCGTATCCGGAGCCGATCACCGTCCGGCAGCTGCTGCAGCACACCAGCGGCCTCCCGCGCGACCTGCTCCCCGAGGACACCTGGGCGTCCGGGCCGGAGGTGGACACCGAGCGCTTCGAGCATTTCGACAGCGACGACCAGATCCGCCTGAGCGTGACGAAGCAGCCGCTGCAGTTCAAGCCCGGCACAGGCTGGGCGTACTCCAACACCGGCTACAACGTCCTCGGCCTGCTGGTCGAGAAGACCACCCACAAGCCGCTGGAGCGCGCGCTGGCCGAGCGCGTCACCGGGCCGCTGCACCTGCGCGACACCTGGCTCCCCCGCGACTTCCCGTTCCTGCTCAAACCGGCCGCGCACGGCTACGAGCAGCTGTACGACGCGCCGCGCGGCCTCACCGACGTCACGACCTACAACTACTCGCGCTACTTCGGCGCGGGCGGGATGGTGTCTTCGGGCAAGGACCTCAACCGCTTCTTCGAGGCCCTGCTCGGCGGCCGCCTGCTGCCCGCGGACCTGCTGGCCCAGATGAAGAAGACGGTCCCGGCGGGCGGTGCCCTCGAATACGGGCTCGGCCTGATGAAACTGAACCTCAAGGCCGCGGGCGGCTGCGCGGAGGACATCACCGTCTGGGGTCACGGCGGTGACCTGCCGGGGTTCAACACCCTCAGCTTCCACGACGAGTCCGGCAAGGACATCTCCACGCTGGCCACCGTGGACCTCACCGCGTCGCCGGACGCCTCGCTCAAGCGTCAGCTGCCGATGATCTCGGAGTTCTGCTCGCCGGTGGTCCCGACCAGGGCGGTCGCCCAGGCGCCGGTGCCCAGCCTGTAGGCCGCTTACACTCACCCGTATGACAGCTACGACCAGCTCGTCAGCGGCGACGGCAACCCCGGCGCCGCTGACGGACGCGACTCGCGACGAGGCGAGCCTGCGCCGGTTCCTGCACGGGCTGCCCGGTGTCGACCAGGTCGGCGTCGAGCAGCGGGCGACGGGCCTCGGCACGCGCAGTATCAAGAAGGCCGCCAAGCTCTGGGCGATCGACACCGCGATCTCGATGGTCGACCTGACGACCCTCGAAGGCGCCGACACCCGGGGCAAGGTCCGCGCGCTCGCCGCGAAGGCCAAGCGGCCGGATCCGGAGCGGCCGGACACCCCCAAGGTCGCGGCCGTCTGCGTGTACCCGGACATGGTCGAGACGGCTGTCGAGGCGCTGCACGGCACCGGCATCCACGTCGCGAGTGTCGCCACCGGCTTCCCGGCCGGCCGCACGAGCCGCGAGGTCAAGCTGGCCGACACCAAGATCGCCGTCGACGCCGGTGCCGCCGAGATCGACATGGTGATCGACAGGGGCGCCTTCCTGGAGGGCCGCTACCTGGAGGTCTTCGAGGAGATCCAGGCCATCAAGGCCGCCTGTGGCAGTGCTCACCTCAAGGTCATCCTCGAAACCGGCGAGCTGGCCACCTACGACAACGTCCGCCGCGCGTCCTGGCTCGCGCTGCTGGCGGGCGGCGACTTCATCAAGACCTCCACCGGCAAGGTCTCGCCCGCCGCGACCCTGCCGGTCACCCACGTGATGCTGCAGGCCGTCCGCGACTGGTTCGTCCAGACCGGCGAACTGCGCGGCGTCAAACCCGCCGGTGGCATCCGGACGACCAAGGACGCGATCAAGTACCTGGTCGCGGTGCACGAGGTCGCCGGCGAGCAGTGGCTGACGCCGGACCTCTTCCGGTTCGGGGCGTCCAGCCTGCTCAACGACCTCCTGCTGCAGCGCCGCACCCAGGCCGACGGCCACTACAGCGGTCCCGACTACGTGACGGTGGACTGACCATGGGCATCTTCGAGTACGCGCCCGCGCCCGAATCGCGCGATCTCGCGAACCTCAAGTCGCAGTACCGGCCGTTCGTGAACGGCGAATTCGTCGACGGCTCCGGTGAGCCGCTCAAAACGATCAACCCCGCCACCGAAGAGGTGCTCGCCGAGGTCGGCACCGCGTCGGTGTCCGATGTGGACACGGCGGTGAAGGCGGCACGCAAGGCGTACAACGGTGTCTGGTCCAAGATGCCGGGGTCCGAACGCGCCAAGTACCTGTTCCGCATCGCGCGCCTGATCCAGGAGCGGTCGCGGGAGCTGGCCGTGCTGGAGAGTCTCGACAACGGCAAGCCGATCAAGGAATCGCGGGATTCCGACGTGCCGACGGCGGCCGCGCACTTCTTCTACCACGCGGGCTGGGCCGACAAGCTCGACTACGCGGGCTACGGCCCGAACCCGAAGCCGCTCGGTGTCGCGGGCCAGGTCATCCCGTGGAACTTCCCGCTGCTCATGCTGGCGTGGAAGATCGCGCCCGCGCTGGCCACCGGTAACACCGTGGTGCTCAAGCCCGCGGAGACCACGCCGCTGACGGCGCTGGTGTTCGCGGAGATCTGCCAGCAGGCCGAACTGCCGCCCGGCGTGGTCAACATCCTGCCCGGCGCCGGGGACATCGGCGCCGCGCTGGTGGGCCACGGCGACGTGAACAAGGTCGCCTTCACCGGCTCGACCGAGGTCGGCAAGGCCATCCAGCGCCAGATCGCGGACAGTGCGAAGAAACTGACCCTGGAACTGGGCGGCAAGGCGGCGAACGTCGTCTTCGACGACGCTCCGCTGGATCAGGCCGTCGAGGGGATCGTCAACGGGATCTTCTTCAACCAGGGCCACGTCTGCTGCGCGGGCTCCCGGCTGCTGGTGCAGGAGTCCATCGCCGAGGAGCTGCTCGCGAAGCTCCACCACCGCGTTTCCACGCTGCGGCTGGGCGACCCGCTGGACAAGAACACCGACATCGGCGCGATCAACTCCGCCGAACAGCTCGCGAAGATCAAGGGCCTGGTGGAATCCGGCGACGCCGAGGGCGCGCAGCGCTGGACCAGCCCGTGCCCGGTGCCGGAACGCGGGTTCTTCTTCGCTCCCACGGTGTTCTCGGACGTGCAGCAGTCGATGCGGATCGCCCGCGAGGAGATCTTCGGGCCGGTGCTCTCGGTGCTGACCTTCCGCACGCCGGACGAAGCCGTCACCAAGGCGAACAACACGCCGTACGGGCTCTCCGCCGGAATCTGGACCGAGAAGGGCTCGCGCATCCTATGGATGGCGAACCAGCTCCGCGCCGGCGTCGTCTGGGCCAACACCTTCAACCGCTTCGATCCCGCCGCGCCGTTCGGCGGCTACCAGGAGTCGGGTTTCGGCCGCGAAGGCGGACGCACCGGACTGGAGGCCTACCTCGATGTCTGACCGTATTTCGGTGGCGAAGACCTACAAGCTCTACATCGGCGGCAAGTTCCCCCGCTCGGAATCCGGCCGCGTGTACCCGGTCACCGACGCCAAGGGCAAGTTCCTCGCCAATGCCTCGCACGCGTCCCGCAAGGACGTCCGTGACGCGGTTTCGGCCGCCCGCAAGGCTTTCGGCGGCTGGTCGTCGGCGACGGCGTACAACCGCGGCCAGGTGCTCTACCGGGTGGCGGAGATGCTGGAGGGCCGCCGCGAGCAGTTCGTCGCGGAGGTTTCGGCGTCCGAAGGCGTCGCGGCGAAGAAGGCACAGTCCCTTGTGGACGCTTCGATCGACCGCTGGGTCTGGTACGCGGGCTGGACGGACAAGATCGCGACCGTACTCGGCGCGGCCAACCCCGTCGCGGGCCCGTACTTCTCCTTCACCGTGCCCGAGCCGACCGGTGTCGTCGGGGTGCTGGCGCCGCAGCAGTCGTCGCTGCTGGGTCTGGTGAGCGTGCTGGCGCCGGTGCTGGCGACGGGCTCGACGGCGGTGGTCGTCTCCAGCGCGGAGCGGCCGCTTCCCGCGATCACCCTGTCGGAGGTCCTGGCCACGTCCGACCTGCCCGGCGGGGTGGCGAACATCCTGACCGGCCGCGCGTCGGAGCTGGGTTCGTGGCTCGCGTCGCACGGGGACGTCAACGCCCTCGACCCGACAGGCGCGGAGCCGTCCGCCTGGGCGGACCTGGCCCGCGACGCCGCAGGCACCGTGAAGCGCGTCCTGACCGTGCCGGACACCGAGCCGGACTGGACGGCCGACGCCGACATCGCGCGGCTGCGGCGGTACCTGGAAGCGAAGACCGTCTGGCACCCCCTGGGCGTCTGACCCCCACCCCACCTCATGCATTTAGTCCTCTAAATGCATGAGGTGGCGTCCCGAAGGTGTCGCGTTTAGCCCGCTAAACGCGATCGGTGCCCCGTCCTGAGGCCGTCGCGTTTAGCCCGCTAAAGGCGACGCCTCAGGGGCGCGGGGGGCGGTCCGGGTCCAGGTCGGCGCCGGTCAGGGCGCGACCCGGCAGTGAGCCGTTCCGATCGGCCCGCAGCCCGTCGATCATGATCCCGATGCAGCGCCGGGTCGCCATCCGCGCGACCTCGTGGCCCTTGCCCGGCATCTGCCGGAGCAAGGTCGCGAACAACATCGCGACGTCGCCGGTGCCGACGTCCGTCCGGAGCCTGCCCTCCGCCTGCGCGCCCCGGACGAAACCCTCCAGCACCACCAGCAGATCGTCACGCAGGGCCTTGATCGCCGGATCGCTCTTGAGGATCGCCAGCGCCCGCGGGGACACCATCGCGAGCTGAATGCTCAGCTGAAGTTCCATCGATTGGTGCAGCAGCCGGATCAGGGCGTCCCAGTCAGAGGACTCCTGGTCCTTCGCCGCCTTCGCGTCCCTGAGGACCCTGTCGAAGTTGTCGACGGCGACCGCCCGGATCAGCGCGTCCCGGTCCGGGAAACGCCGGTAGAGCGTGCCGACACCCACGCCCGCCGCGCGCGCGATCTCCTCCATGGGGACCTCGGCGCCCTGAGCAGCGAAGATCACCCGGGCGGCGGCCAGGATCTGATCCCGGTTCCGGCGCGCGTCGGCACGCAAGGGGGTCTCGGGGTCGGCTGTCATGGTCCTCGCCTCTCACGGGTGTCGCGGCGCCGTGATTCTCGCACGGACGAACGGGCACTTCACGCTTCACGCGGAACCACCCCTTCGCGAGTGGACGACCTGTCTCCACTTGAGTACCTTGGTGAGATAAGCGGAATAAAACCATCCGCATACGTTCTATGGGGCCCCTGTCCGATTTCACCCGTACTCACCCGACACCCGGGGAAGGACGACCCGATGACCGACGTCGAGGAAACCACCGCCACTCTGCCGTTGGAGCGAAAGTGCCCGTTTTCGCCGCCTCCGGAGTACCAGAAGCTTCGCGAGGAAAGTCCGATTTCGCGTGTCAGCCTGCCTTCCGGGCAAACAGCGTGGGCGCTGACCAGGCTCGAAGACATCCGAGAAATGCTGAGCAGCCCGCATTTCAGTTCGGACCGGCGGAATCCGTCGTTCCCGCTGATGGTGCCGCGGCCGATCCGCCAGGACGACAACAAGTTCCGGCCGTCCCTCATCGCGATGGACCCCCCGGAGCACGGCAGGGCCAGGCGTGAGGTCGTCGGAGAATTCACGGTCAAGCGCATGAAGGCGCTGGAGCCGCGGATCCAGCAGATCGTCGACGAGCACATCGACGCCCTGCTCGCCGGCCCGAAGCCCGCCGACCTCGTCAAAGCGCTTTCGCTGCCGGTTCCGTCGCTGGTGATCTGCGAACTGCTCGGCGTTCCCTATGCGGACCACGAGTTCTTCCAGTCCTGCAGCTCCAAGATGCTCAATCGGGACACCAGTCCCGAAGAACGGCAGGCGGGGTTCGAACAACTCGAGAACTATCTCGACGAACTCGTCACCAAGAAAGAAGCGAACCCCACCGAGGACGACCTCCTCGGCCGCCAGATCCTGAAGCAGCGGGAATCCGGCGAAGCCGATCACGAGGAACTCGTCGGCTTGGCGTTCCTGCTGCTCGTCGCCGGACATGAGACGACGGCGAACATGATCTCGCTCGGCACGGTGACCCTGCTGGAGAACCCCGATCAGCTGGCGAAGATCAAGGCCGACCCGGACAAGACTCTTCCCGCCATCGAAGAACTCCTGCGGGTCCACACCATCGCGGAGGTAGCCACCTCGCGCTTCGCCACGGCGGACGTCGAGATCGGCGGCACGCTCATCCGCGCGGGTGACGGCGTCATCGGCCTGAGCAACGCGGGCAACCACGACCCGGAGGGCTTCGAGAACCCCGACGCCTTCGACATCGAACGCGGCGCGCGGCACCACGTGGCGTTCGGCTTCGGGGCACACCAGTGTCTCGGCCAGAATCTCGCGCGGCTGGAACTCCAGATCGTGTTCGATACGTTGTTCCGGCGTATCCCGGGCATCCGGGTCGCCGTTCCGGTCGACGAACTGCCGTTCAAGCACGACTCGTCGATCTACGGCCTCCACGCGCTTCCGGTCACCTGGTAGGAGGAGCCATGAAGATCATCGCGGACACCGGCCGGTGTGTGGGCGCGGGCCAGTGCGTGCTCACCGACCCCGAGCTCTTCGATCAGAGCGAGGACGACGGGACGGTCATCGTGCTGGTCGCGGAACCCGAGGGGGACAAGGCGGAGGAGAACGCGCGCACGGCCGTGCACATCTGCCCGAGCCAGGCGCTTTCCCTCGCGTAACCGATCGGGCTCGTGAGTGGTAATGAGGGTTCTAACCCTCATTACCACTCACGACCCACTACTTGACCGCGCCCATGGACAGGCCGCGGACGAGATGGTTCTGCGCGATCCAGCCGACGATCATCACCGGCAGCGACGCCAGCAGCGCGGCCGCGGACAGCTGCGCCCAGTACAGGCCCTCACTGGTGATGAACCCGACCAGGAACACCGGCACCGTCCCGGCCCGCGCGGCGGTGAGGTTGACCGAGTAGAAGAACTCGGTCCACGAGAAGATCACGCAGATCAGCGCGGTCGCGGCCACCCCCGGCGCGACGACCGGCATGATGATCTTCCGCAGCAGCACCGGCAGGGTCGCGCCGTCGATCCGGGCGGCTTCGATCATCTCGTGCGGCACCTCCAGGAAGAACGACCGCATCATCCAGATGGCCAGCGGCAGGTTCATCGAGGTGTACAGGATGATCAGCGCCCAGACGTTGTCCAGCAGCCGGGTGTTCTGCGAGATCACGTACAGCGGGATGATCGCCGCCACGATCGGCAGCATCTTCGTCGAGAGGAAGAAGCCGAGCGCGTTGCTCGTCCCCTTCACCGGCGCCAGCGAAAGCGCGTACGCCGCCGGGATGCCCAGCAGCAGCACGAAAACCGTCGACACGATGGTGACGAACGCGGAGTTCGACAGGTACGGCAGGAAGCCGCGTTCGAGGACGCCGGCGAACTGGTCGAGGGTCGGCGAGAAGACCAGACGCGGCGGATCGGTGTAGGCGTCGGCCTCCTGTTTGAAGGCCGTGAGGATCATCCACAGCAGCGGGAACACGAACAGGATCGCGATCACCCAGGTCGCGACCGTCAGCGCGCCCGGGCCGAAGCGGCTTTTCATTTCGCGCCTCCCTGGACCGAGAACGTGCGGAACATCAGGCGCAGCGCGAAGGTCGCGACGATCATCGTCAGGATCACCACGATGACGCCCATCGCCGACGACTGCCCGATGTCGAAACCCTGGAACGCCCGCTGATAGATGTAGAAGGGCAGGTTGGTGCTGGCCGTACCCGGCCCTCCCTGTGTCATCAGGAAGATCGCGTCGAAACTGTTCACGATGTAGATCGCGCCCAGCAGCGTCGCCAGCTGCAGGAACCGGCTCAGATGCGGCAACGTGATCGAGGTGAACGTCCGCCAGCGGCCCGCCCCGTCGACGGCCGCGGCCTCCAGCACGTCCTTGGGCTGGCTCTGCAGTCCGGCCAGGATCAGCAGCATCATGAACGGCGTCCACTGCCAGACGACCTGGGCCATCACGGCGGCCAGCGGGAATTCCGAAAGCCAGTCGACGTCCGTGCCGAAGACGAAGTGCAGCAACCCGTAGGTCGGGTCGAACATCGTCGTCTTCCACAGCAGCGCGCCCGCCGCGGGCAGGATCAGGAACGGCGTGATCAGCAGCGTCCGGACCACTCCGCGGCCGAGGAACTTGCGGTCCAGCAGGATCGCCAGCCCCAGGCCGAGCAGCAGCGAGACGAAGACGCAGACGACCGTGAGCACGACGGTGTTCAGCAACGCGCCGAGGAACGTCGAGTCGGCGAAGACGTCGATGTAGTTCCGCAGCCCGACGAAATGCCGCGAACCCGGCCGGACCAGGTTCCACGACTGGAACGAGTAGAACACCGTCAGCAGGAACGGCAACTGGGTCACGGCGACGACGAACAGCAACGCTGGCAACAACGGCAGCCGTCGTTTGAACGGCGTATCGGTACCGCGTTTCGGCGGCGCCTTCCTGGCGTGGGCGGGTTCGGGGCGGGCAGGAGCGGAGATCGTGGACATCACTGCGCCTCCTGATAGGACTTGCCGACGGTCTGCGCGTACTCCTGCGACTGCTTCAGTGCTTCGTCCACGGTGATCTGACCCGCGATCGCCGCCGAAAGCTGCTGGCTCACCCGGGTGCCGAGATCCTGGAACTCGGGGATGCCGACGAACTGGATGCCGGGGTAGGGCACCGGATTCGCCATCGCCTTCCGCTGGTCTGCGTCCGCGATCCCGTCCAGCGTCGGCTGCGCGTACGCCTTGGCGGCTTCGCGGTACTGGGGGATGTCGTAGGTCGACTTCCGCACGCCCGGCGGGACGCGGTTCCAGTCGCCGAACTCCTGGGCGACCCGCCGCACGTACGCCTTGTCGGTCATCCAGGCCATGAACTTGAAGGCGGCGTCCTTGTCTTTGGCGACCTTGGGGATCGCCAGCGCCCAGGTGTAGAGCCACCCGCTCGACTGCGTCTTCTCCACCGGGGCCGGGGCGTAACCGGACTTCCCGACGACCTTGCTGGCCGACGGGTCCTCGTTCGTACCCGCCATGACCGTGGCGTCGTACCACATGGCTGCCTGGCCTTGGGTGTACCGCGTGCCGCATTCGGAGAAGCCCGCGCTCGACGCGCCGACCTCGCCGTGGTTCCGCACGAGGTTCACGTAGAACTCGGCGGCCGCTTTGAACTCGGGGCTGGTCAGCTTCGCGTTCCAGTCCTTGTCGAACCACTGCGCGCCGAAGGTGTTGGCGACCGTGGTGAACGGGGCGAGGCTCTCGCCCCAGCCGGGCTTCCCGCGCAGACAGATCCCGGCGACGCCTTTGGCCTTGTCGTCGAGTTTCGCGGCGAACTCCGCGATCTGCGACCACGTCGGCCTGGCGGGCATGGTGAGTCCGGCCTGCTCGAAGAGATCCTTGCGGTAGGCCAGGAACGACGACTCGCCGTAGAACGGCAAAGCGTAGAGCGATCCGTTGTGCGACAAGGATTCCTTGATACTCGGGATGAAGTCACCGGCATCGTAGGAGGGGTTCGCCGCGAGATGCGGATCGAGGTTTTCGAGCCAGCCGTTCGCGGCCCACTGCGGCGCCTCGTAGTTGCTGATCATGACGACGTCGAACTCGCCGCCTTCGGTGGCCGTCGACGCGGTGATCTTCGCGCGTGCCTGGTTTTCGGGCAGCGAAACGAATTTAAGCGTGACGCCCGGGTTGGCCTTCTCGAACTCGCCCGAGAGTGCGATGGCATCCTTCATCTGCGGGTTCGCGACGATCGCGACGACGAGCGTCCGGTCGCCGGTCCCGAGCGCGCCCGCACCGGCGCATCCGGTCAGCGTCAGCAGGAGAACCGCGAGCAGAGCGGCGGTTTTACGCACTTTCGCCTCCCGGTAACACCTGGACCTTCAGTCCGGCGCCGCTGCGCATGAGGGCGAGCGCGTCGGGGTACCGCTCCAGCGGCAGAGTGTCAGTGAGCAGGGCGCCGGTGTCGATGGCGCCGTCGGCGACCAGGTCGAGCGCGGCACCGAAGCTGTTCATGACGGCCATCGAGCCGACGACGGTGATCTCGTCGTTGTAGATCCGGAAGGGCGAAAGCGCGACGCGGGCTTCGGCGGGCGCGACCCCGAAGACCAGCAGACGGCCTCCGCGCTGGAGCGAGTCGAAAGCGGCTTCGATGGCGGGTGCGGCGCCGGTGCAGTCCGCGGCGGCGTCGAACTTCTCGTCGTCCAGGTCCTTCACGTCACCCGCGACCGCGACCGCGCCGAGGTCCATGGCCCGGCCGAGGCGGGCGGTGTTGCGATCGACCACCGTGACGTGGGCGCCCGCGCGCTGCAGCAGCTGCTGCATGACCAGACCCATCGTGCCCGCGCCCACGACGAGGAACCGCTCCCCCGCCTCGACGCCGATCCGGCGTACGCCATGGACGGCGCAAGAGACCGGTTCGACGAGCGCGCCCTGTTCCCAGGTCATCGTGTCCGGCATCCGGTAGCAGTTGGCGGACGGAACGGCGACGTACTCGGCGAAAGCGCCGTTCACGGTGTCGCCGGTCGCGTTCCAGTTCTCGCAGAGGTTGCCGCGGCCGGTCCGGCAGGGCTTGCAGTAGCCGCAGAACAAGGACGGGTCGACGGCGACGCGATCGCCGATCTTCCAGCCGCCCGGCACGTCCGCGCCGAGTTCGACGATCTCGCCGGCGAACTCGTGGCCGGGGACGATCGGATAGGGCGTCGGCGGGAAATGCCCGTCGGCGATGTGGAGGTCGGTGCCGCAGATCCCGCAGGCACCCACCTTGACGACGACCTGGCGATCGCCCGGTTTCGGGTCGGGTACCTCGCCGACCCTGATCTCCCCGGGCTTGTCCACGATCGCGGCACGCATGCCAGCTCCTCTTCTCCGCTCAAATGAGCGGGACGGGCCTATGCTTCGGACTGCATGTTCAGGCATGGTGAACTTTTCGCTGTTGTTACGTCAACCTTTCGGGTTGATTTCGCGTTATAGTGCTCATATGAGCGCGAATAAACAGGGTCCCGGCCTGGTGGAGTCGTTACGCCTGGCCGCGGTGGCCCGGCGCTTCTACGAGCAGGGCGCCTCGAAACTCGAGATCGCCGACGAATTCGGCATCAGCCGGTTCAAGGTCGCCCGGATGCTCGACACAGCCAGGGAAAGCGGCATCGTCAAGGTCGAGTTCCACCTTCCCGCGCCGGTGGATCTGGCGCTGTCCGAAGAGGTCCGGACCGCGTACCGGCTGGACAGGGTCCTCGTGCTCGAACGAGCGGCTGAGCCGGAATCGCGGGAAGTGGCCCGGCGAAAGATCGGCACGCTCGCGGCCCGGCTGCTGACCGAGATCATCACTCCCGGCGACGTCCTCGGCCTGGCCTGGGCACGGTCCGTGAACGCGATGACCGACGCCATCCGGTCGTTGCCGAAATGCCCGGTCGTGCAGCTGTGCGGAGTGCAGGCGGGGATGGACATGCGGGACCGGTCGGTGGAGACCGTCAGCCGAGTCGCGTCCGTCTCCGGTGGACAGGCGTACCCGATCTTCGGTCCGCTCGTCCTCCCGGACCGTCGCACCACCGAGACGCTGCGCAGGCAGCCCGGTATCGCGGAGACGTTCGGGCAGTTCAAGAACCTGACCAAGGCGGTGGTCAGCATCGGCGCGTGGAAACCCGAGGAATCGACGGTCTACGACGCGCTCGACGAACCGGAGCGGATCGCGATCGCGAAACGCGGTGCCAAGGCGGAGGTCTCCGCGCGCCTGTTCGACGCCGACGGGACACCGATGTCGACGGGACTCGCCCACCACGTGCTGGCCATCAGCGCCGAGGACCTGCTGGCGGTCCCCGAGGTGATCGCGCTGGGCTACACGGCACCGAAGGCCGAAGCGATCGACGCCGTCCTCCGCTCCGGCATGGTCTCGACCCTGATCACCGACGCCGCCGCGGCCATCCCGCTCCTCGAACTGGCCGAGGCCCGCCCGCTTTCCTGACTCGGCTCGTGAGTGGTAATGACGGTTCTAACCCTCATTGCCACTCACGAGACCCACCACACGGTCCTGGGCAGCCATCACCTCGTCACCGTGCCGGAACGCCCACTCGCCGAAGGCTTCGATAGGCCCCAGGAGGCTGGTCCCGAGGTCCGTCAGCGAGTACTCGACCTTCGCCGTCCGTCCACAGTCACGCCTGCTGACCAGGCCGTTGAACTCCAGGCGGCGGACCGTCTCCGTGAGCACCTTCGTCGAGATCCCGCCGAGCCGTCGCCGCAACTCGGCCGGCCGCAGCGCGCCGTCCCGCAAGGCCCAGAGCACGACGGGATTCCACGTGTTCGCCATCAGGTCGAACGCCAGCCGGGCCCGGCAGTCGGCGAGGAAGACGTCGTTCATGGGACCTCCGGTAACCACTTGGTATCCACGCCGCTTTCTACGGTCGGGTGGTAACTCGATCTTAAGGAGCGGCACATGCGTATCGGCGTTTTCGGGGCGGGCGGGATGGCGGAGGCGCTCGGCGGCCAGTGGACGGCGGCCGGGCACGAGGTGATGGTCGCCGCCCGCGACCGGGCCAAGGCGGCCAAGATCTCCGCACGAGTGGGAACGTGGGCGGAAACCGCTCGTGCCAGCGACGTGATCCTGCTCGCCGTCCCCGCCGCCTCGGTGGCGGAAGTCGTCGCGGCGGCGGGGGATCTCGCCGGGAAGACCCTGGTCGACTGCACCAACGCGGTCGCCCCGGGCGCCGTGCTCACGGTGCCGGACCAGGCCGCCCGGATCGCGCTCGCGGCGAAGGGCGCCCACGTGGTCAAGGCGTTCAACCTGTGCCCGGTGGAAGTCTGGCGGATGACTCCCCCGGTGTTCGGCGGCCGCCCGCTGGCCGTGCCGCTCTGCGGTTCGCCGGAAGGGGTCGCCACGGTGAGCGAACTCGTCCGCGACCTCGGCTGCACACCGCTGGCGGCCGGCGGACTGGACCGGGCGGGACTCATGGAGGCGACCATGGCGTTCATGGTCGGGCTGTGGTTCGACGGCCACGACGCCCAGGCCTGCTTCCCGCCCCTTCCGGTCTGATTTCAGGGTCGTCCCCGATGCGCCCGGCCGGGTGGCCGGGCGAACCTGTCCGGCGTGAAAAAGAAAACGTCACAACGCTGGCGGCAGGCGACGGTGTGGCTGCACGTCATCACCTCGGTGGGCTGGATGGGGCAGGCGCTGGCCCTGTTCGCCCTCCTGATGGTCAGCCGCACCGCCGCCGACGGCGCGACGCGGATCGCCGCGACGTCGATGGCGCACGAGATCGACACCCTTCTGCTGGCCCCGCTCGCCAACGCGTCGGCCTTCACCGGGTTCATGCTCGCGGCGTCGACCGCCTGGGGTTTCTACCGGCACTGGTGGGTACTGGCCAAGTTCGTGATCACGCTCGTCCAGCTCTACGCCGGGATCTTCCTGCTTTCGGGTGCCCTTCAGGATTCCGTCGTGGCGGCGCGGGCGGGCGACCCCGACCCCGTACCGCTGGCCCAGGTCACCGGCACCGCGCTGATGGCGAGCGCGATCGCGTTCCAGGCCTGGCTCTCGGTCGCGAAACCGTGGGGCAAGGTCCGCACCGGCGCGAAGCTGCCGACGGCGCCGACGTGGGTGTTCGTCAGCGCCGTCGCGGCGCCCCTCGCCGACATCACGATGGGCCTGATCCTGGGGTTCCCGCTACCCGCGCTCTCGCTGATCGCGCTGATCGTGCGGCTGACGGGGCGGCGCCGGGAGTCCCGTCGCCGGACCGCGCCGGTGCCCGCCACCTGAACGCGTCAGAGCCGGTCCACCGCGGTGACCCGGATGACCGCCGACCCGGCTTCGTCCGACGCCGCCAGGTCGACCTCGGCGCTGATGCCCCAGTCGTGGTCGCCCGCCGGATCGTCGAAGATCTGCCGCACCCGCCAGATCTCCGTCTCCTTCTCGATGATCAACAGCTGCGGCCCGCGCGCGTCCGGACCGATGCCGAGGGTTTCGTGCTCGTCGAAGTAGTCCTCGATGGCGTCTTCCCACGCGTCCGCGTCCCAGCCCGACGCGGCGTCCAGTTCGCCGAGCGTGTGATAGGAACGCCGCGACGCCAGCTCGACCCGGCGGAACAGCTCGTTCCGCACGAGGACCCGGAAGGCCCGCTCGTTCCGGGTGACCCCTGGCGGCTCGGACGGCGGCCTTGCCGAAACCGGACCTTCCTCTTCGGGATGCCGCAAGGCTTCCCACTCGTCGAGGAGACTGGAGTCGACCTGGCGCACCAGTTCGCCCAGCCATTCGATGAGATCCTGCAACGCCTCGGTCTTGGCCTCGTCGGGGACCGTGTGCCGGAGTGAGTCGTAGGTGTCGGTGAGATACCGCAGCACCAGCCCTTCCGAGCGGGCGAGCTGGTAGAACCCGATGTACTCCACGAAGTTCATCGCGCGCTCGTACATGTCGCGCACCACGGACTTCGGCTTCAGCTCGTAGTCGTCGACCCACGGATGACCTTGCCGGTAGCGGGAATACGCCGCCTCCAGCAAGTCCTCCAGCGGCTTCGGATACGTGACGTTTTCGAGCAGTTCCATCCGCTCGTCGTATTCGATGCCCTCGGCCTTCATCGCCTGCACGGCCTCGCCGCGCGCCTTGAACTGCTGCTGCGAGAGGACCGGCCTCGGGTTGTCCACTGTGGATTCCACAATGGACACGACATCGAGCGGATACGACGGCGATTCGACGTCGAGGAGTTCGATCGCGGCCAGCGCGAACGGGGAGAGCGGCTGGTTCAGCGCGAAGTCGAACTGCAGGTCGACGGTGAGCCGCACGATCCGGCCCTGCTCGTCGGGTTCGTCGAGCCGTTCCACCACACCGGCCGCGAGCAGCGCGCGGTAGATCGCGATCGCGCGCAGGATCAGCTTCCGCTGGGTCGCGCGGTCGGAATGGTTGTCCTCCAGCAGATGCCGCATCGAGTCGAACGCGTTGCCCGGCCGGGAGACGACGTTCAGCAGCATCGAGTGGCTGACGTGGAAACTCGACGTGAGCGGTTCCGGCTCGGCGGCGATCAGCCGGTCGAAGGTGCTCTCCGTCCAGTTGACGAACCCTTCGGGCGCCTTCTTGCGGACGATCTTCTTTTTCTTCTTGGGATCGTCGCCCGCCCTCTCCAGCGCCTTGGCGTTCTCGACGACGTGGTCCGGCGCCTGCACGACGACGTAGCCGTCGGTGTCGTAGCCCGCCCGCCCCGCGCGTCCGGCGATCTGGTGGAACTCACGCGCCTTCAGATGCCGTTGCCGCACGCCGTCGTACTTCGTCAGCGCGGAGAAGACCACAGTGCGGATCGGTACGTTGATGCCGACGCCCAGGGTGTCGGTACCGCAGATCACCTTCAGCAGCCCGGCTTGCGCGAGCTGCTCGACCAGGCGCCGGTACTTCGGCAGCATGCCGGCGTGGTGTACGCCGATACCGTGCCGGACCAGCCGCGAGAGGGTCTTCCCGAACCCGGCCGCGAAGCGGAAGTCGCCGAGCATCTCGGCGATGGCCTCCTTCTCCGCCTTGGTGGTGACGTTGATGCTCATCAGCGTCTGCGCGCGCTCGATCGCCGCGGCCTGCGAGAAGTGCACGACGTAGACCGGCGACTGGCCACCGTGGAGCAGCTCGGACATCGTCTCGTGCAACGGCGTGAGCGCGTAGCGGAAGGTGAGCGGCACCGGCCGCTGCGCCGAGGTGACCACCGCGGTCGGGCGGCCGGTCCGGCGGGTGAGATCTTTTTCGAAGAACGAGACGTCGCCGAGCGTCGCCGACATCAGCACGAACTGCGCCTTCGGCAGTTCCAGCAGCGGCACCTGCCAGGCCCAGCCGCGGTCCGGCTCCGAGTAGAAGTGGAACTCGTCGGCCACGACCTGGCCGACCGGCGCGTCGGCACCGAACCGCAACGCCATGTTCGCCAGGATTTCCGCGGTGCAGCAGATGATCGGCGCGTCGGCGTTCACACTCGAATCGCCGGTCATCATGCCGACGTTCTCCGCGCCGAAGATCTCGATGAGCTGGAAGAACTTCTCCGAGACCAGCGCCTTGATCGGCGCCGTGTAGTAGCTGCGGCGGCCGTGCGCGAGCGCGGTGAAGTGCGCCCCGACGGCGACCAGGCTCTTCCCCGACCCCGTCGGGGTCGACAGGATCAGGTTCGCCCCGGAGACCACTTCGATGATGGCCTCCTCCTGCGCGGGGTACAGCTCGAGCCCGCGCTCGGCCGTCCAGGTGGAGAAGGCTTCGAACAGCGAGTCGGGATCGGGATCCGCAGGCAGGAGGTCTGTAAGAGTCATCAGAGGACCTATCGTGCCATCCGTTGGTCGCTTCTTGCCGAGGGGTGATCGCGCCCTTCGCCGGAAACCCGTAGGCTTCGCGGTACCGCGCACCTATCGGGCAAGCATCGCCCGGTCGCGCGCACACAGGCGGTAATCCGAGAGGGCTAAGGAATGGCACAGGACATCATCCCGATCGAACTCGGCCTGCCACAGGGTGACGTCGTCACTCTCTGGGCGCCGCGCTGGCGGGAGGACGGCGAGGAGTGGGAAGCCTTCCTCGGCGACGAGGAGGACCTGTACGCCTTCCCGGACGCCGCGCACCTCGCCGCGTTCGTTCGGACCTCGGAGCAGCACGACCTGCTCGACCACCCCGCGTGGGACGTCGTGCCCGCGCTGAACGTGCCCGAGCTGATCCCGGACGACGACCACACCTACGACCTGGTCGGCGTCCCGGAGCTGGTGGCCGAGAAGCCGGACCAGTGGACGCTCGGCGAGCTGGCCGAGATCATCGGCATCGTGCGTTCGCTCGCGGACGTGTGTGAACTCGACGAAGTCCACGAGGTCCTCGACGCGCACGAGAGCTTCTCGCTCCTGGATCAGGGCACGCTGCCCTTCTCCGGCCGCGACGGTGAGCGCCTGTGGGCGGATCTGTCCGAGGCCGTCTCCGAGAAGTGGGACATCGTGCTCGACGCGATCGACGGTCTGGTGACCGCTCCGGACGTCGACGAGAAGGTGCTGGAGCAGACGGCGGAGGAACTCGCGACCTTCCTCGCGGAATCCGCCGAAGCCGAAGCCGCCGCCGATGTCGACGAGGATCTCGAAGACGTCGACGAGGACGAGGAAGACGACGAGCCCGTCGGTTTCTGGGGCGAGGTCGGCATCGACCCGATCAAGATCATCACCTCCGGCGCCGAGTACTACACGCTGCGCTGCTACCTCGACGACAAGCCGATCTTCCTCGGCAGCGAGGGCGAGATCGACGTCTTCACCTCCGAGAAGGCGCTCATCCGCGCCATCGCGGACGGCAAGGAACTGGCGGACAACGACCTCGCCCAAGTGTCCACTTGGGACGAGGTGACCACGAAGGCCACCGCGGGCGAACTCGAGATCGAGGTCGACACCGAGAACACGTACGTGCTGACGGGGATCGCCGACGACATCGCCGAGGGCCCCGAGGCGATCGACCCGACCCAGCTCGAGCTGGCCGTCGAGCTGATCACCGACGCCGCCGAGTGGGCCGAGGACGACAGCGTCGAAACCGCGCTGGCCGCCAACGAGAGCCTCGGCTGGCTGGTGTCGTTCGTGCTGCGGCCGGACCCCTCGCGCCTCGAGCCGAGTGCTCCGTTCGACGCCGAGCAGTCCGAGTGGCGCAAGCTCGTCGAGACCTTCGAGAACCGCCTCACGGTCGTCTAGGCCACCTACGGGATGTTATGAACGGGACTTTCATTGCAAATTTTGCAATGAAAGTCCCGTTCATAACACTTGAGGGTTCTCCTGCTTGACGGGCACGAGGGCGATCGCGAGGGCCGGGAAGACCGCCGCCACGCAGAAGGCCAGCGCGTACCGCGAATCGCCGATCACGAGCCCCAGCATCGGCGGGGTCAGTGCGGCGGCGATGTTCTGGCCGGTGTTCTGCGTGCCCATCGCCCGCCCGGCCCACGCGAGCCCGGCCATCTCCGCCGAGGCGGTGAAGCCGAGCCCGTTGTCGGACACGGTGATCACCGCGGCCAGCACGAGCGCGAGCAGCACCAGCCACGGCCAGGTCGCGTCCCCGAGCGCGACCAGGAGCATCACCGCGGCGCTCGCGACGGCCAGCTGCCGCATCGGCCGCAGCCTGCTGCCGACGCGGTCGGACCAGTGGCCGGAAACGAGCCTGCCCACCGCGCCGAGGATCTGCACGCCGCCGACGAACAAGCCCGCCGACGCCGCCGTCCAGTGGTGCATGGTCACCAGGTACACCGGCGTGAACGCGGAAACCGTGAACTGCGGGACCACCAGCAGCGCGCTCGCGCCGTGGACCCGCCACAACGCCGGCTTGCGGTACGGCGACGGCGGCTTCCCGCCCGTCACGGGTCCGGTCTCCGGACGCGGCGGGTCGATCAGGAGCCAGGCGACGAGCAGCGCGACGACGATCGCGGCCAGCGCGGGCAGCATCAGCGAGACCTGGAAGCCCCAGCGATCCGCGAGCGGCGGGAGACCGAAGGCGGCGACACCCACGCCGAGCGGCTGGGCCGTCTGGCGGACACCCATCGCGAAGCCGCGTTCGGCCGGGCCGAACCAGCCGAGGACGGCCCGGCCGCTCGCGGCGTTCACTGACGCGGTGCAGGCACCGGCGAGCAGGAATACCCCAAAGAGCACCCCGAGCGAGTGATCACCGAGGGCCGCGTACACGAGGAGTAACCCCGAGGCACCCAGCCCTGTGGCCATCACCAAACGCTCTCCGTAACGGTCGGCCGCCGCACCCCACAAGATCAACGTGAACAACAGGCCAAGACTCGGTGCCGCCACCACCGTTCCCGCCTCCGCCAGCGTGAGCCCCTCCGCACGCTGCATGGACGGCACCAGGAACGGGATCCCATAGAGGAACGAACAGCTCGCGGTCTGCGCGGCGAGGCCGAGCGCGAGGATGAGCCAGCGTCGTTTTCCGCCGATCCCCACGTCCACGACCTGCGCCATCATCGCCACCGTTTCACTATATGGGATAGTCCTCCTATATAGTGAAATATAGTTGGCTATGCTAACGAACGCAAGGCGGCGTACCCGGGCTTGATGACCGTGTTGATGATGTCGAGCCGGTGGTCGAAATCGAGGAACGCGGATTTCATCGCATTGATGGTGAACCACTCGAGATCGGCCAGGCCGAAGCCGAACGCCTCGGCCAGCGCGGCGAATTCGCTGGTCATCGAGCAGCCGCTCATCAGCCGGTTGTCGGTGTTGACCGTGACCCGGAAGCGCAGCCGGGTGAGCAGGCCGATGGGATGCTCGCCGATCGAGCGCGCCGCTCCCGTCTGGACATTGGACGTGGGGCAGATCTCCAGCGGGATCCGGCGGTCACGGACGTAGGCGGCCAACCGTCCCAAATGGACCGTGCCGTCACTGTCGGTCTTGATGTCCTCGACGATGCGCACACCGTGCCCGAGGCGCTCGGCGCCGCAATGCTGAATCGCCTCCCAAATGGACGGCAGCCCGAACGCCTCCCCGGCATGAATGGTGAAATGCGCATTATTCGTGCGGAGAAACTCGAATGCGTCGAGATTTCTGGTAGGCGGAAATCCGTCTTCCGGTCCGGCGATGTCGAACCCGACGACGCCGGCGTCGCGGTAGCGGACGGCGAGACCGGCGATCTCGAGGGCGCGGGCGTGCTGGCGCATCGCGCAGAGCAACGTCCCGATCCGGATCCGGCCGCCTCCGGCGGCCACTCTCCGTTCACCTTCCTCGAAACCGGCCTGAACGGCCTCGACCACCGCATCGAGTGAAAGGCCCCGTTCGACGAAGAGCTCGGGCGCGTAGCGCACCTCCGCGTAGACGACCCCGTCGGCGGCGAGGTCTTCCACCGCTTCGGCGGCCACCCTGACCAGCGCTTCCTCGGTCTGCATCACGCCGCAGGTATGCGCGAACGTCTCAAGGTACGAGACGAGGGAGCCGGAATCGGCGGCGTCGCGGAACCATCGGCCGAGTTCGACGGGGTCGGTGGTCGGCAAGCCCGGGTACCCCGTCCGGTCGGCCAGTTCGGCGACCGTGGCCGGCCGCAGGCCGCCGTCCAGGTGGTCGTGCAGGAGGACCTTCGGAGCACGGCTCAGTACCGCCTCCGGGATGCGGGAACTGCTGCTTTCAGAGGACATACGTAACGGTAACCAGCCTGTCATTCCCCTACATGGCGGTAACCCTCGCGGTCCACTTAACCCTCAGCTTTGTCGATCACGGGCTGAATCGGCCATCAGGGGCAGAGCTCGGCATTGTCCGATACCCGGGGGCCATACGCACAGCAATTTCGCAATGGATAAGCTTCATGTCACGTCCCTCCCATTTCCCCGCCCCCGAAGGACACCGCAGTGACCACTGACAACAACATTGCAGCCCCGTCCTTCGACCGGATGCGCAACATGCTGGTGCGCGCGGCCGAAGTGCGGGAGAGCGAACAGCAGCAGATCTTCGACGCCCTCGACGACATCTACGCCCGCCTGGCCCCGGTCGACTCGCTCGGCGCGGTCCGCAAGCGGCTCTCGGAGATGCCCGACCGCACCGAGGTGAGCGTGCTCGCCGAGCGGCTCGACGAGACCATGTCGCGGCTCGAAGCGCAGGACAACGCGCTCGCCGCGCTGACCCGCGCCGTCGAGAGCATCGTCGACAAGCTCGCCAAGCCCTTCGCACAGCTCGACGGCCGCCTCGACGGCATGGCCGCGAAGTTCGAAGGTGTCGCGGGCCGGATGGACGGGCTCGAGGACAAGCTCCAGAACATCCACCGCCGTCTCGACGAGCTCGGCGCGCACCTCGACAAGCAGGACGTGAAGACCGACTCGCTGCCGCAGTCGGTGATCGGCCCGGTGCGCGAGCGCGTCGAGCAGGCCGAGTCGGTGCTGCGCGACCGCGTCGACACCGTCGACCGCGAGCTGCGCACCCGCGTCGAGAACCTCGACAAGGCCACCAAGGAAAGCCTCGCCGCGAACGCCGACGCGCTGAAGACCGCGCTGACCGAGACCGGCGAAATGATCGACGCCTCGGAGCGGCTCGACGGCCTCGGCGACCGGCTCGAGAAGGTCACCTCGCGGCTCGACGATCTGGCGGAGCGGCTCGACAAGGTCGAGGACGGCTTCACCGGACGGCTCGGCGACCTCGACGGGTCGATCCGCAGCGGTCTGTCGAAGGTCGAGAGCACGCTGTCGAAGCAGCCGGACACCGACTCGGTCGACACGCTGGTGCGCAAGAGCAACGACGAGTCCGTCCGCCGCATCGGCGGCCAGCTGGACGAGGCCATGGCGACCTTCGCGGAGCTGATGCTCGGCGGCGGCCCGGCCCTGCAGCAGATCTCCCCGCCGCCGCCCGCGCCGCGCCAGCCGCGTCGCAGCTCCCGCAACGGCCGGGCGCCCAAGGCGGCCGACGCCAAGGCGAAGGCCGACGGCGGCGACGAAACCTCCGACTGACACCTTCTCCTCCGCGTTTAGTTCTCTGGATGCGCCACTTGCCCGCGCAAGGACCGCATCCAGAGGACTAAATGCGCGAGTCGCGGCCGGGCGCGTCGCCTTTAGCGGGCTAACCGCGCTCCCGCGCCCCCCTTTTAGCGCGTGAAGGCCCCCTTCCCTCGGCTGAGCCGAGGGAAGGGGGCCTTCACGCTGTCCGGGCCCTTCGCGGACCCCGTCACCTGCCCCGGAGCGACTTTCGCGGGCTAACCGCGCTCCGGCCCTCGCGTTTAGTCCTCTGGATGCGGTAGTGCGTAGTGCGAACTACCGCATCCAGAGGACGAAACGCGGAAGGCGCGAGGCACCCACGTGAGCGGAGCGCGGAGCGGGACGCGGGAGCGGAGCGCGTCGCGTTTAGCCCGCTAAACGCGACCAGGTGGGAGCGGAGCGAGCGGAGCGAGCAGCGGAGCGCGGTTAGCGGGCTAAACGCGATCAGGAGGGGCGCACGGTCTCCAGGACGAGCGGAGCGGAGGCCAGGGCCTCGGAGCCGACCGAGTAGGCGTCAGCGAGCGCGGCGAGCGCCGCCGGCACGGCGTCCGGGGTGTCCGTGTGCAGCTCCAGGAGGGGCTGCCCGGCCTTGACCTCGTCGCCCGGTTTCGCCAGGCACAGCACACCCGCCGCGGCCTGCACCGGATCCTCCTTGCGCGCCCGCCCGGCGCCGAGCCGCCACGCGGCGACCCCGACCGAGTAAGCGTCCAGAGACGTCAGGACACCATCCGCGGGCGCCGAGACGACGTGGACGTGCTTAGGCCGCGGCAGAGCGGCCTCCGGATTCCCGCCCTGCGCGGCGATCATCCGGCACCACGTCTCGTAGGCCTTCCCCGACGCGAGCACCGCCGCCGGGTCCACTTCGGGCAGACCGGCCAGCGCCAGCATCTCCCTGGCCAAAGCCACGGTCAGCTCGACGACGTCGGCGGGACCACCGCCGCGCAGCACCTCGACCGACTCCGCGACCTCGATCGCGTTCCCGACGGCATAGCCCAACGGCACGTTCATGTCCGTGATCAGCGCCGTCGTCGCGACGCCGTGCGCCGTCCCGATCTCCACCAGCGTCCGCGCGAGTTCACGGGCCTGCGGAAGCGTCTTCATGAACGCGCCCGACCCGGTCTTCACGTCGAGGACCAGCCCGGCCGCACCTTCGGCGATCTTCTTGCTCATGATCGAGCTGGCGATCAGCGGAATCGACTCCACCGTCGACGTCACATCCCGCAGTGCGTACAGCTTCTTGTCGGCGGGAGCCAGCCCGGACGTCGCCGCGCAGACCACCGCGCCGACGTCTTCGAGTTGACGCATGATCTCCGAAGTCGACAAAGCGGCACGCCAGCCCGGGATCGACTCCAGTTTGTCCAGCGTCCCGCCGGTGTGCCCGAGCCCGCGCCCCGACAGCTGCGGCACGGCGGCCCCGCACGCCGCGACGAGCGGCGCCAGCGGCAGCGTGATCTTGTCGCCGACCCCGCCCGTCGAATGCTTGTCGATCGTCGGACGGCTGACCTTCAGCTCCAGCCGTTCCCCCGACGAGATCATCGCGCCGGTCCAGCGCGCGATCTCATCGGAGTCCATGCCGCGCAGGAAGATGGCCATCGCGAGCGCGGCCATCTGCTCTTCGGCGATCTCGCCGCGCGTGTACGCGTCGATCGTCCAGTCGATCTGCTCGTCGGAGAGCCGTCCGCCGTCCCGCTTCGCGCGGATGACGTCGACAGCGGCGAACGCGCTCATGGCAGATCGTCCGGTCCGAACGCGTCCGGCAGGACCGCGGACATCGGCAGGATGCCGCTGGGGGTGTCCACGAGGCAGTCGGCTCCGCCGTGCTCGAACAGGATCTGACGACAGCGGCCGCACGGCATCAGCAGATCGCCTTCACCGCTGCGGCACGCGACGGCGACGAGCCTGCCGCCGCCGGTCAGCCGCAGCTGGCCGGCCATCGTGCATTCCGCGCACATTCCCAAGCCGTACGAAGCGTTTTCGACGTTGCAGCCGACCACGATCCGGCCGTCGTCCACCACACCCGCGACACCGACGTGCAAACCCGAGTACGGCGCGTACGCCGACTTCGCCACCTCGACGGCTTGAGCCCGCAGGGCTTCCCAGTCGTACTCCGCCATGTCAGTCCTCACCTCGCCGGTAGAGAGCGCCGTCCGCCTTGGGCGGCCGCAGCCGCTGCGAAGCCACCGCCAGCACGATCAGCGTCACGAAGTGCGCGGTGTACGGGATGAGGTCGCTGGGCAGGTCGTCGTTGGTCCAGTAGATCGCGTACAGCAGGGCCGCGCCGAAGACGCCGAGCGCGGCGGCGATCCACTGACGGCGGAACAGCTGCACGGCCACGATCACGGCCAGCAGGATCACCGCGCCGTACAGCAGCGCGAGCACCGCGGTGCCGCCACCGGCGAGCTGGAGCCCGTCCGCGTACCCGAACAGCGCCGCGCCGCCGAGGAGGCCGCCCGGCCGCCAGTTGCCGAAGATCATCGCCGCCAGGCCGATGTACCCGCGGTTGTTGGTCTGGTTCTCCAGGTAGTCCGCACCGCCGGCGAGCAGCACCAGCGACGCGCCACCCATTCCGGCGAGCCCGCCGGAGATGATCATGGCGACGTACTTGTGCAGATAGACGTTCACGCCGAGGGATTCGGCCGCGACCGGGTTCTCACCGCAGGACCGCAGGCGCAGCCCGAACCGCGTCCGCCACAGCACGAGGTAGCTGATCGGGACCAGCGCGATCGCGATCATCGTCAGCGGCGCGACCTCGGTGACCAGGCCATTGAGGATCCCGGCGAGGTCGGAGATGAAGACGCGCTGCATCTTCTCCAGATCCGACAACCAGTCCGAGAGGAACGTCGCCGAGTAGGTGTCGAACTTCGGGACCGGCGGCGACTGGCGCGGGTTGCCCGAAAGCGGGGTGAACACCAGGTTCGCCAGGTACTTCGCGACGCCGAGACCGAGCAGGTTGATCGCCACACCGGAGACGATGTGGTTGACGTTGAAGGTCACCGTCGCGACGGCGTGCAGCAGACCGCCGAGCGCGCCGAACACGATCGCCGAGATCAGCCCGGCCCAGACCCCGCCGTGGTACGCGCCCCACGCCGCACCCCAGGTGCCGAGGATCATCATGCCTTCGAGGCCGATGTTGATCACGCCGGCGCGTTCGGCCCAGAGGCCGCCGAGCGCGCACAGCAGGATCGGCAGGGCCAGCCGCAGCGCGGTGTGCGCGGTGTTGGTCGAGGTCAGCGTGTTGACGCCGGTGGCGTACGACGCGATCGCGAGCACCCCGACCGCCAGCAGCCCCCAGATGGCGCCCTTGAGCCAGCCGGGGATGCGGCGCTTCGGCTGCTTCACCGGCATGGTGGTGCCGCCGGTGTTGGGCGATAGAACGTCCGCGGTGGTCACACCGCACCTCCCTCGGACACGCTGGAACCCTTGCGGCCGTTACCCGCCAGCGCGCGACCCACGCGGCGTTGTTCGGCGGCCAGGTCGGCGCGGCGCACGATCTCGTACGCGATGACGACCGACAGCACGATCACGCCCTGCATGATCGTGGCGATCTCTTTGGACACGTTGATCTGCTCCAGCGACACCGCGGACCGGTCGAGGAACGCCCACAGGAGGGCGCCCAGCGCGATCCCGGCCGGGTGGTTGCGCCCGAGCAGGGCGACCGCGATCCCGGTGAAGCCGTACATCTGGGTCGACGTGATGCCGTAGGTGAAGTCGCGGCCGAGCAGTTCCGGCATCGCGACCAGACCGGCGACACCGCCGGAAAGCAGCATCGCGATCAGCGTCATCTTCTTGGCGTTGACCCCGCCCGCCGCGGCGGCCGTCGTCGACTCGCCGCTGGCCTTCAGTTCGAAGCCGAACCGGGTCCGGTTGAGCATGAACCAGTAGGCCGCGCCGATCAGCGCCGCGATGATCACGAAGCCGAACAGCTCACCGGACCCGATCGGGATACTGGGGATCCGGCCCGTCTCGGCGATCTCGCGGGTGGCGATGTTGTTGCCGGTCTGCACGCCGAACTGGTCCGCGTTGACCAGGAACGCCACGATGCCGCCGACGATCGCGTTCAGCATGATCGTCGAGATGACCTCGGAAACCCCGCGGGTCACCTTCAGCACCGCGGGGATGGCCGCGTAGAGCATGCCGCTGGCGACCGCGACGAGCAGGATCGCGACCACGTGGATCACCGGGGGCAGTTGCAGTGCCCCGCCGATGATGGCGGTGACGATGGCGGCGAACCGGTACTGGCCCTCGACCCCGATGTTGAAGAGGTTCATCTGGAAGCCGATGGCCACCGCGAGCCCCGACAGGTAGTACACCGTCGCGAGGTTCACCGTGTCGACGGCGGTCGAGCCCTTGAAGAGCTGCCCGATCATCGTGCCGTAGGCCTGCAGCGGGTCCGCGCCCGAGATGATCAGCGCGATGGCGGTCAGGATGACCGCGAACACGATCGCGAGCAGAGGCGGCAGCAGCCTCGTACGCCAGGAACTCACGCTGCACCGTCCTCTTCGGAGTCTTCGGAGGCACCCGTCATCGCGGAGCCCAGTTGCTGCGGGGTCACGGTCGCGGGGTCGGCTTGGCCGACCAGCCGTCCGCGCAGCATGACCTGAATGGTGTCGGAAAGCCCGATCAGCTCGTCGAGGTCTGCCGAGACCAGCAGGACGGCCAGCCCGGCCGCGCGGGCCTGGCGGATCTGTTCCCAGATCAGCGCCTGCGCGCCGACGTCGACGCCGCGCGTCGGATGCGACGCGATCAGCAGCACGGGGTTCCCGGAAAGCTCGCGCCCGACGATCAGCTTCTGCTGGTTGCCACCGGAAAGCGCGGCGGCCGGGACGTCGATGCCCGGCGTGCGGACGTCGTACTCCTCGACGATGCGCCGGGTGTCCTCCCGCGCGCCGTCGATGTCGAGCAACTGTCCTTTCGCGACCGGCTCGCGCGTCTGGTAGCCGAGGATCCGGTTGACCCACAAGGGTTGCCTGAGCAGGAGACTGTGCCGCGTGCGGTCTTCGGCGATGTAGCCGATCCCGGCCTCGCGGCGGGCGAGCGTCCCCAGCTTGTGCAGTTCGACGGTCTCGCCGTCGGCCCCGGTCAGCTCGATCCGGCCGCCGCCCTTGCGCATGCCCATGATCGTCTCGACGAGTTCGGTCTGGCCGTTGCCCTCGACACCGGCGATCCCGAGCACCTCACCCGCGTGCACGGTGAAGGAGATGTGGTCGAGCACGTTCCGCTCGGAACCCTCGACACTCAGGCAGACGTCGTCCAAGCGGAGGACGTCCCGGTCGGTGACCGTGGACTCGCGGGTCTCGGGGCTGGGCAGCTCCGAGCCGACCATCATCTCGGCCAGCTGGCGCGAGGTGATCGTCTTCGGATCGGCCGTGCCGACCGTGGTGCCGCGGCGGATCACGGTGACCGTGTCGGCGATCGCGCGCACCTCGTCGAGCTTGTGCGAGATGAAGAGGAAGGTGAAGCCGTCCTTCTGCATGGCGCGGACGGTCTCGAACAGCGCGTCGACCTCCTGCGGCACGAGCACCGCGGTGGGCTCGTCGAGGATGATGATCCGCGCGCCGCGGTAGAGCACCTTGACGATCTCCACCCGCTGGCGGTCGGCGACGCCGAGTTCCTCCAGCAGCGCGTCCGGGCGGACGTGCAGGCCGACCTGTTCGGCGAACTTCGCCAGCTTGGCCCTGGCGGCACGGCCGATCCCGTGCAGGTTCTCCGCGCCGAGGAAGACGTTCTCCCCGACGGTCAGGTTGTCGGCCAGCATGAAGTGCTGGTGGACCATCCCGATACCGGCCTTGATGGCGTCCTGCGGGTTGCGCAGTTTCACCGGTTCGCCGTTGATCGCGATGTCGCCCTCGTCCGGCTGCTGCATGCCGTAGAGGATCTTCATCAGGGTCGATTTGCCCGCGCCGTTTTCGCCGCAGACTGCGTGCACCTCGCCCTTGGCGACGGTGAGGTTGACGTCGGAGTTGGCGACGACACCGGGGAATCGCTTCGTGATCCCGGTCAGCTGCACGGCCGGTTCACCCCGGTCGGGGGCGTCGGTGACCTCGGCCTGGGGAGCGCTCATGAAAAGCCATCCAGTTCTGGGTAAACAGGTTGGGGCTCGGAAGGGCTGGTCGCCCTCCCGAGCCCCGCTGCAAACGAGAGCTTACTTCTGCGGCTTGTCCGAAACGGTGATCGCCCCGGAGACAATCTGCGCCTTGTAGCCTTCGAGCACGTCCTTGATGTCGTCGATCTTGCCGCCGGAGGTGGCGTAACCGATGCCGTCGACCTTGAGGTCGAACCGCTTCGGCAGCGACGTCAGGTCACCCTTCGCCAGTGCGCGCAGGTAGTCGAACACCGCCACGTCGACGCGCTTGAGCATCGAGGTGATGATGACGTCCTTCGACGCCTCGACCGTCTTCTGGTTGTACTGGTCGGAGTCGACGCCGATGGCCATCGCGTTGTTGGACTTGGCCGCCTCGAAAACGCCCTTACCGGAGGCACCGGCGGCGTGGTAGACGACGTCCGCGCCCTTGGCGATCTGGGCGGCGGCCTTCACGTTGCCCTTCGCCGGGTCCTGGAACCCGGAGAAGTCACCGGCCGGGGTGAGGTACTCGTCTTCGATCTTGGCCTTGCTCGAAGCGGCCTTCACACCCTGGAGGAAGCCGGCCTCGAACTTCTGGATCAGCGGCGTGTTGACCCCGCCGACGAAGCCGACGTGGCACTTCTTCGACTTGTAGGCGGCGGCGACACCGGCCAGGAACGAGCCCTGCTCCTCGGCGAACACCAGCGGGGTGACGTTCGGCGCCTTGACCGAGTCGTCGTCGACGATGGCGAACTGGGTGTTCGGGTACTTCGGCGCGATGGCACCGACGGCCTTGGCGTAGGCGAAGCCGACCGCGATGACCGGGCTGAAGCCCTGCGAGGCGAGCTGGTCGAGACGCTGCGACTTCGCGGCCTCGTCCTCGGTCGCGGCGGCGGTGCTTTCGGTGACCGACGTGACGCCGAGTTCGGCCTTGGCCTTGTCGGTGCCGGCGGCGGCGGAGTCGTTGAACGACGCGTCACCACGACCGCCGACGTCGAAGGCCAGCGCGACCTTGAGCTTGCTGCCGTCGACCTTCTCGCCAGCCTGGCTGGTGCTCGTCGAGGCGGCGGCCGCGGCGGGCGGCTTCGGCGCGGTGACGCAGCTGGCGGACTGGTCCCCCGTGCTCGCGTTGTTGTTGTTCCCCGCTCCGGAATCCTTCGCGCACCCAGCCAGTACCAGAGCACCGGCCATGGCAGCGGCGGCCAGCGCGGTTCCACGCATGCGACGCAACGTGTGTCTCCCTCCCCGCTGATCCAGCGGATGGTCCGAAGAAACGACCCGGCACTACTGCCGGGTTCGACCGAGGAACGGTACCTAACGGCCGCTTAGCCGCCATAGGAAAGGCACGCTACGTAACACAAACGTTTACTCCTGAGTCGTACGCGCGACGAATGGAGTACTTACGGTGATCAAGACGGAGTACTCGCGGGAAGGCCCCCATCCCTCGATCGAGCCGAAGCATGGGGGCCTTCACGCGCTGTTCAGGGGCTATGCGCAGGTGAGCAGCGGAGACGCCCAGTCACCCCGGTCGTACTGCACGCCGTCGCCACCGTCGGTGAGCACGAGCCGGAGGTACCGGGCGCCGGTCAAGCCGACCTTCAGGGTCGTCGCGGGATCCGCCCAGGTCTTCAGCCCGGAATCCGCGGCCTTGGTCCCGTCCGCGTAAATCTCGAAAGTGGCCGAACCGAGTTTCGTGGCCGGTTCCTTCTCGTCGTCGATCCCGACGTCGACGCTGAACTCCGAACAGCGGCCGCCGAGGTAGAACACCACTTCGGCGCTCGCGTGCGTCCCGAGGCCCTTGGCGTACCTCGTCCCGTCGATGGTCAGCGGCTTGCCGTCGCGGGCCGGGATCCCGCCGTTCGACAGGTCCTTCTCGACGGGTCCGTACCCGTTCCGCTCCGCGGCCCAGGCGACGTCGCTGGCCCAGACCCGGCCGGACGGCGGCGCCGCGGGCACCGTCACCGGCGAGTCCGTGGCTCTCGTGACCTTGCCGAAGCCCACCGTCCAGTAGCCGATCTCGCTGGTCAGCACGGCCTTGGTACCCGCCGAGCCCGGTGGCGGGGTGAGCCGCCACCGGCCGATCGCGGATTCCCCGGTCGTCAGGAGCCCGCGACGTGGCCCGGCCACCGGTTCGGCCTTCCACCCGGACGGCGCCTTCAGCGAGACCTCCGGGGCGAACACCGGGACGCGGGCCTCGTTCGTCGCCCGGACCGCGACCTCGACCGGTTCACCCGGCGGGAGGAGGTCGCCCGGAACACCGGGTACCGGACGGCTCAGTTCGAGTCCGCCGCTGACCAGCGGTTCGTGCCGGAACCAGTCGCCACCGGCCTTGACCCGGTAGAGGGCCGTCTCGTGCGGGCCCACCACCGCCGAGATCCGGCCCGCCGTCTGCAGGTCCCGACGGGCCCACAGATCGCGCGCGGTGTACCCGGCCGCGGGCGGCAGCCCGACTTCTCGCGCGTCGGCCGAGATCGTCGCGTTCGCGGAGTTCTCGTTGAACAGCGCCACCGCGACGTCGCCGTTCGCCAGCGGCTTCGCGAACACCCACTTCCCGTCCGCGTTGGAGAGCACCTTCGCCTGGACGCCCTTGCGGTCCTGGTCGATCGCGATGATCTCCTCGTTGCGCAGGATGTCGAAATGCTCGGCGGACACCTTCCGCAGGTCCGCGCCGATCAGCAGCGGCGCGGCCATCATCGACCACAGCGCGAAATGCGTCCTGTACTCCGCCGTGGTCATGCCGCCGTTGCCGACTTCGAGCATGTCCGGATCGTTCCACCGGCCTGGCCCGGCGTAGGCGTCCAGCGGCGCGTTCTGCTTCATCAGCTGGAGCATGCGCGCCCAGTTGTCCTTGATGTCACCGGTGGTCCGCCACAGATGCCCGACGCCGGCGCCCCATTCCCACGGCTTGTTCTCGCCCCACTCGCAGATCGAGAACACGATCGGGCGGCCGGTCTTCTTCAGCGCGTCCCGCATCTTCGTGTACCGCTCCAGCGCGGGACGGCCCTGGTTGTTGCAGTTGTCGTACTTGAGGTAGTCGACGCCCCAATCGGCGAACGTCCGCGCGTCCACCTCTTCGTGGTCGAGCCCGCCCGGCATCGTCTTGGCGCAGGTCACCGTGCCGGCGCTGGTGTAGATGCCGAACTTGAGGCCCTTCGAGTGCACGTAGTCGGCGAGTGCCTTGATACCACCCGGAAACCGAGTCTTGTGCGCCTGCAGCCTGCCCTCGGCGTCGCGCTGCGGCTCCGCCCAGCAGTCGTCGACGTTGACGTATTCGTAGCCCGCGGCCTTGAGCCCTCGCGAGACGAAGATGTCCGCCGTGTCGCGGATCAGTTTCTCGTCGACCTCGCAGCCGGTCGTGTTCCAGTTGTTGAACCCCATCGGCGGGGTCAGCGCCAGTCCGTCGGGCAGCGCCCGCGCTTCGGGCGCCGTCACCAGCCCGAGCAGGACGACGGCGGCCATCATCAGTGCTCTCACGTCGTCGCCCCTCAGACGAGCTGGTAGGACTTCAGGCCGCGGATGTTCTGGTGGCAGTTCTTGAGGCCGTCCGAGTTCAGGCTCCGGTAGATCCCCCACTTCGGCCGCAGATAGTTCTTGTCCCGCCACAGATCCGCCGGCTTCCGGACGTCGGCGACGGTCTTGGAACCGTCCTTGACCACGCAGCGCAGATATCCGCTGTGCGAGGCCTTGAACTCCCAGGACACGTCGATCCACTTGTTCTGCAGCGGCGCGTAATCGGTGAGGTCCGCCTCCGCCCCCGAGTCACCGGCGATGGTCAGGACGCCCTTGCCGCCCTTCAGCCGCGGCGTGAGAGTCCACTGTGGAGCGCCGACGTCGGAGACCTTCATCTGGAACAGGTGGGTGAAGGCCGTCGTCGCGGTCAGTTCGGTGGGCCAGTAGGCCTGATAGGAGATACGCCAGGTCTCGTTCTGCAGGATCTTGTAGGTCGTGTCGCCCTTGCGCATCCCCTTCGCCTCGTTGCGCTGCCGGTCGGTCGAGGTGTCGACGTCGCGGGTGTGCATGTCGAAACGCCAGTGGTCGCCCTCGGGATAGATGTGCTTGACGCCGGGATGCGATCCGGCGCGGTCGTCTTCCAGCCCCTCGAACGCGCGCAAGCCGTCTTTCGCCGGGTCGGGACTCCACCTCAAGGTCCAGGCGGCCGCCTCCGCCGTCCCGGTGCCGAACGCGGCCGCGCCGAGCAGGCCCGCGCCCAGGACGAGCGCGGTCCGCCGATCGAGGTTCTCCATGGCTACTTTCCCTTCTCTAAGGTGACCGCGAAAACGTGCGGTCGCGGGGTGGCGGCGGAAGGGAGCGTGACCGACACGACCTCGCGTGCGGGGTCGAGCGGGACGCGCTGATGGAAGATCGCGAGCTTCACGGACTGGACACCGGCCCGCGCATGCAGCTGATTCGTCGTGATGGCCTCGCTTTCGCCGAACGCGGCGGCGGCACGCCATCCGGTGAGCCGAAGCGGGACCTCGGCCGATCCGTCCACATAGGACACCTTCAGCGTGGTGACGGCGTTGCCGGTGTCGGCCGCCCCGAGCACATGCAGAGTGGCGTACTTCCCGGCGGGTAAAGGGATCGTCGCGCCGACGACGTTGTTCGGCGTGCCCTCGCTTCCGTTGACGAACAGGAACGGGACACCGTCGTCGGTGACCTGCCCGGTCTGCGGCAGCTGCGCGGCGGGATAGGTGTTCCCGCCGCCGTCGAAATCGCCGTCCCCGAGGTAGAACTCGCTCGTGACGCCGTCGGAGTTCAGCACCGCGGCGAGATCCACCGGGACGAGGTCACCGGCGGGCGGCAGCGCGGGAAGCCCCCACGGCGGCGCGGGCACGGAGACCGGGACCGGCGCGATCGTCGTGTCCGGCCGCTTTCCCCGGGGATAGACCAGCACCTCGTGGCCGCGCGCGAGTTCGATGGTGACCGTGCCGTCGGGCCGCTGCCGCCAGTTCCGCGCGCCTTCGACCTCGAGCTTTCCCGGTATCGACGGCCTGAGTTTCAGCGGCTCGCCCGCCAGGCTCCGGACGCGGACGAATTTCGTGACCCCGCCCTCGCGCACCGCGCTGACCTGGAACGCGCCCTGGGTGAGGAAATCGTGCAAGGTGACGTCACGCCAGATCGCGGGGAGGGCCGGGAAGATCCGGATCGTGTCGCCCCAGCTCTGGCACAGCATGTCGTGGATCGCTTGCGCGGCGGACAACGGCGTCTCGATGACCGGACCGGCTTCGTAGTACATGGTGTTGGGCTGCGCGAACCGCGTGACGAACGCGCGCAGATGGTTCAGCGCGTCGTCGCCGCGCCCCAGCGCCGCGGAAAGCGAGGCGGCCCCGGTGAAGCTGAACCCGCGCAGCGCGCCTTCGAAGCTGATCCAATGCGCCAGCGACTTCGAGATCAGCTCCGCCTGCGCGGGATTGTCGACGTTGAGCAGGTACAACGGGTAGGCCGCGAGGAGATGCGAGTAGTGGCGGTGCGATTTGGCGAACGGGACGCCGGTGCCGACCATCAAACCGTGTTCGTCGACGGGGAAGTCCACCAGCTTGTCGAGCACTTCCCGCCATTTCGGCGCCAGCGGATCGTCGATCCGCAACGTCTTCGCCGCGTCTAGCAGGGTCCGGCAGCTCCAGCGGATCAGCGCGAGGTCGTAATGGCAGTCGGGCGCGCGGCCGTACTCGGGTGAGAACGTCGGCGGCAGATGCAGCCTTCCGTCGGCACCGGGCGCCAGGAAGTGCAGGTAGTAGTTCATCGCCTTGCGCAGCACCGGGAACAGGACGTCGCGCAGGATCGCCACGTCCATGGTGTGGCGGTAGCTCAGCCAGACGTTGTGCAGCAGCCACGGCAGGTCGCCGATCTCGGCGTCCGCGTCCGGCCCCGGCACGCCGACGAATCCGGCGTCGGCGAACCGCGCGTCCGCGCTGCGCCGCAGGCCCATCGAGTCGGCACGGTACTCGGGCCGGAGGCCGTCGATCAGCGTCTGCCGGTTCTTGGCGATGGTGCGCGGGATCGGGTCGAGTTCGAGGTGGTTCGAGCCGTGCACGGGCCAGTATTCGAGCTGGGCGTTGAGGTTGTACCAGACCGACGGCCACGGAGTCGGCTCCAGCCAAGGCCCGGTGGTGGCCATGATCGGCGCTTCCGCGCGCGCGGCGGACGCCAGTTTGTACAGCTGGATCCAGTAGAAGCCCTGAAGCTTCGAGTCCGGAATGGACAGAAAGCCGCGACGGTAGAAGGAATGCCACCAGCGCCGGTGAGTCCCCGCCAGAGCGTCCACAGTGGACACCCCGCCGACGACGGACCGCGCCTTTCCCTCGGCCTCCGTGCCCGGATGGCTGTGCGACGTCGACAGGAAAAGCGTCTTGCCACCGTGCCCGGCGCGGCGCACCCGGTAGGCCGTCGCGTTCTGCCCACCGGCGACGAGCGGCTGGACGACCACGGTGAGGTCACCCTCGGCACGGGTCACCGGCGGCGGGTTCGGCTCGAAGCCTTTCGGTGGCTGCTCGCGGACGATGCGCTGGCTCACCGCGGGGACCGGCGCGAAAGTGAGCCCGAACCCTCGCTCCCCCGCGCTCGGGGCGACGTCCACCACCAGCAGGTCTCGTGTGCCGTGCACGAACGCGCGGATCTCCAGCGTGCCCTTGTCCGTGGTCACGGTCCCGCTGAGTTCGGCGTTCCAGAGGTCGAGCCGCAGCCGGGCGCCGGTGAGTTCACCCACTGGTGTGAGCAGCACCTTCCCGATCGGGAGCCGCGCGACACCCCACTCGTTGCCGAAGGCCGGCCGATGGTCCTGGGATTCGCTGTGGTCGACGGTGAATTTGAGCGCGCCCTGGTCGCGATAAACCTGCGTGCCCACGAAACCGTTGCCCAGGAACGGCCCCTCGTACCAGGTGCGCGGCAGCCGCTCCCAGCACGGATCCTGCCCGGCGAGGAACCGCGACCACTCCGCGTCCGTGCCCATTCCGTGACAAAGGGCCCTGGCCTCGGAGAAGGCCGGAGAAGCGGCGGAAGTCGCCGGGCGAAGCGCTCCTAAGAGGACTCCGGCGGCCGCGCCGCCGAGCAGGTCGCGTCGTGGGAAGCCGGCGGGCTGGCCCATGGTCACCCCATCGTGAACTCGGCCGAATGATCGGATGTCTGTCCGGCTTGAACATAAGATATGGCATATGACTCGTCAACGATTCGCAGAGATGACGACTCATTCGGCCGATTCTGTCGAGCGAGCGTGGATGTACCACTCAGAGAGATCCGATGTCCGGCCGCTCAGATGGAGGTGATCAGGGCGTCGATGACGAATCCGGACGGATCAGCCACCCCCGCTCGCGACGGGGTGTGATGTCTGGTCCATCACACAGACGAACCCGGAGGTGAGCCCACCGTGAGGTCCGGGTCTAGCATCTTTTTCATCCACGCTCGATGACCATGATCTCGGCACCGTCGCCGGAGCCGTCCCCAGTGGACGTCCCGGCGGCAGGCGCGGAAACCAGCGGTCAGCGGGCCCAAGCCATGACGTTGGAGGCCGTTCACCGATGTCCACCACGGCTACGCCCAGCACCGCCACTGAGGCAGGTGCGAGCGCCTCCGCGGGTGCCTCACGCCGGCAAGGGACGTTCTACCGGGGCGACCCCGGTATGTGGTCCTGGGTGCTGCACCGCATCACCGGCGTGCTGACATTCTTCTTCCTCTTCGTGCACGTCCTCGACACCGCGCTCGTGCGCGTGTCGCCCGACACGTACAACGAGGTCATCGAGACCTACAAGACCCCGCTGGTCAACCTCCTCGAGGTCGGCCTGGTCGGCGCGGTGCTGTTCCACGCGCTCAACGGCATCCGGGTCATGCTGGTCGACTTCTGGGAGAAGGGACCGAAGTTCCAGAAGCCGATGCTCTGGACCATCCTGGCCATCTGGGTCGTGGTGATGATTCCCGGTGCCTTCTTCATGATGAAGCGCACCGTCGAGACGCTCTTCGGGGGGAACTGACCATGGCATCCGAAGTTCTCGCACTCGACAAGCCGCGCTCCCCGAAGCGCCCCGCCGCCCGCCGGAGCAACTTCGAGCTCTACAGCTGGCTGTTCATGCGCATCTCGGGCCTCGCCCTGATCGTGCTGGTGCTCGGCCACCTGTTCATCATGAACATCCTCGACGGCGGTGTGCACCGCATCAACTGGGGCTTCGTCGCCGGCCGCTGGGCCTCGCCGTTCTGGCAGTTCTGGGACCTGTCGATGCTGTGGCTCGCCGAAATCCACGGCGGCAACGGGCTGCGCACGATCATCGACGACTACGCCCGCAAGGACAGCACCCGGTTCTGGCTGAAGATCGTGCTCTACGTCTCGATGGTGCTGATCCTCGCCGTCGGCACGATGGTGATCTTCACCTTCGATCCCGGTATCTCGGCCAACTGACGCCCACCACACGTTAAGCGGAGTCCTCATGCAGTTCCACAAGTACGACGTGGTGATCGTCGGCGCCGGTGGCGCCGGGATGCGCGCGGCCATCGAGTCCGGCCAGCGTGCCCGCACCGCGGTCCTCACCAAGCTCTACCCGACGCGTTCGCACACCGGCGCCGCCCAGGGCGGTATGTGCGCCGCGCTGGCGAACGTCGAAGAGGACAACTGGGAGTGGCACACCTTCGACACGATCAAGGGCGGCGACTACCTGGTCGACCAGGACGCCGCCGAGATCATGGCGAAGGAAGCCATCGACGCGGTCCTCGACCTCGAGAAGATGGGCCTGCCGTTCAACCGGACGCCCGAGGGCAAGATCGACCAGCGCCGCTTCGGCGGGCACACCCGTGACCACGGCAAGGCCGCGGTGCGCCGCGCCTGCTACGCCGCGGACCGCACCGGGCACATGATCCTGCAGACGCTGTACCAGAACTGCGTCAAGCACGGCACCGAGTTCTTCAACGAGTTCTACGTGCTCGACCTGGTGCTGACCCCGGACGAGGACGGCAACCCGGTCGCCTCCGGCGTCGTCGCCTACGAGCTGGCGACCGGTGAACTGCACGTCTTCCAGGCGAAGTCGATCGTGTTCGCCACCGGCGGCGCGGGCAAGATCTTCAAGACGACGTCGAACGCGCACACCCTCACCGGTGACGGCCTCGGCATCATCTTCCGCAAGGGCCTGCCGCTGGAGGACATGGAGTTCTTCCAGTTCCACCCGACAGGTCTCGCCGGGCTCGGCATCCTCATCTCCGAAGCCGTCCGCGGCGAGGGCGGCATCCTCCGCAACGCCGACGGCGAGCGCTTCATGGAGCGCTACGCCCCCACCATCAAGGACCTCGCGCCGCGCGACATCGTCGCCCGGTCGATGGTGCAGGAAGTGCTGCAGGGCCGCGGTTGCGGGCCGAACAAGGACTACGTCGTCCTCGACGTCACGCACATCCCCGAGGAGACCCTGAACGCGAAACTCCCGGACATCATGGAGTTCTCGCGGACGTACCTGGGTGTCGACCCGGTCACCGAACCGGTGCCGGTGTTCCCGACCTGCCACTACGTGATGGGCGGCATCCCGACCAACGTCCACGGCGAGGCGTTGCGGGACAACGAGAACGTCATCCCCGGCCTGTACGCCGCGGGTGAGGTGGCGTGCGTGTCCGTGCACGGCTCGAACCGGCTCGGCACCAACTCGCTGCTGGACATCAACGTCTTCGGCCGTCGCGCCGGCATCGCCGCCGCCGAATACGCGCTGGCACACGAGCACGTCGACCTGCCGGAGAACCCGACCAAGGTCGTCGAGGACCAGCTGTCGCTGCTGCTGTCGGAGCACGGTGACGAGCGCGTCGCCGACATCCGCACCGAGCTGCAGCGGACGATGGACTCGCACGCTTCGGTGTACCGCACGGAGGACACGCTGAAGCAGGCGCTGACCGACGTGCAGTCGCTGAAGGAGCGGTACAGCCGCATCACCGTGTCGGACAAGGGGAAGCGGTACAACACCGACGTCCTCGAGGCCGTCGAGCTGGGCTTCCTGCTCGAACTCGCCGAAGTCCTGGTCGTCGGCGCCCTGGCGCGCAAGGAATCCCGCGGCGGGCACGCGCGCGAGGACTACCCGAACCGCGACGACACGAACTTCATGCGGCACACCATGGCCTACAAGCAGGGTTCTGAGCTGTCCGCCGACATCCGACTGGACTACAAGCCGGTGACCTTCACCCGCTACGAACCGATGGAGCGGAAGTACTGATGACCACGGCCACCCCCGAGAAGTCGGAGGCCGTGTCCTCCGACCACACGCCGATCACCGTCACACTGAAGATCCTGCGGTTCAACCCCGAGGTCGACACCGAGCCGCACTGGGAGTCCTACGACGTCCCGGCGCAGCGCACCGACAGGCTGCTGAACCTGCTCTTCTACGTGAAGGACTACATCGACGGGACGTTCTCGTTCCGGCGCTCGTGCGCGCACGGCGTCTGCGGTTCCGACGCGATGCAGATCAACGGCATCAACCGGCTGGCGTGCAAGGTCCTGATGAAGGACCTGCTGGAGACCGGCGGCAAGAAGACCGTCATCACCATCGCGCCGATCAAGGGCCTGACGACGCTCAAGGACCTTTACGTCGACATGGACCCGTTCTTCGAGGCCTACCGTGCGGTGAAGCCGTACCTGATCGCCTACGGGAACGAGCCCACGCGCGAGCGGATCCAGTCGCAGGCCGACCGCGACCGGTTCGACGACACGACCAAGTGCATCCTGTGCGCCTGCTGCACGTCCTCGTGCCCGGTGTACTGGAACGACGGCTCGTACTTCGGCCCGGCCGCGATCGTCAACGCGCACCGGTTCATCTTCGACTCGCGTGACGAAGGCGCCGAAGAGCGGCTCGACATCCTGAACGACTCCGAGGGTGTCTGGCGCTGCCGGACGACGTTCAACTGCACCGACGCCTGCCCCCGCGGCATCCAGGTGACCAAGGCGATCCAAGAAGTCAAGCGCGCCCTCCTCTTCAAGCGCGTCTAACGCTTCTGCGCTCTGTCCGTGAAGGCCTCCTTCCCTACTCTCAAGGTAGGGAAGGAGGCTTTCACGGCGTTCTACTCCAGAACGCGGGCCAGAGCGGCGGAGTCAGCGGTGCCCGGCAGCAGGTCGAAAGCCTCCGGGTCGATATAGCCGACAGCGCCCGTACTCACGTCCCGCAGCATGTTGTACAGCCCGGCCATCACCGCGCGCGTGAACCGCTCGCGGTGCTCTTGCCCGAGTGTCTGCGTCTGCCCGCGCACCTCGAACAGCACCGTTCCCGTCCCGTTCAAGGCGAACGAACAGCGCGCCTGCCCGGGAAGGTCACGATCGGCCGCGTGCGGATACCGCGCCCCCACGAACCCGCGCGACGTCATCCCGTTGAACCCACTGATCGCCAGCTGCCGCGATTCGTCCTTTGTGTACACGTCGCGATACTTCGCGTACTTCTGGCCGGGCTCGAAGAACTTGTCGGGCAGCGGCGGATAATCTATGCCGACGTCAAGGAGCCGGTTGCTGCCTTCCTGCCGCACGCACGCGCCCTGATGGTGCAGATCGACGTAGACGTCAGGCACCTTTCCCCGCTGCCTGGTCAGCTCGACGTACACCGACCGCAGCGCCCGCGCCTCGGGCGTGATGAACCAGCCCGGCTGATCCGGCGCACCAGGGAAGTCCTCCGCACGCGGGACGTAGTTCAGGTCCGGATTGAAGTCGCGGTTGACGTCGAATCCAGGACGCTTCCGGTAGTCGTCACCCTGGAGGACGTCGCTGAGGTAGTTCCAGGCGGGCGGCCGGTCCTTCAGTTGTGGGAACTTCTGCTGCACTTCGGCCCATGACAGGTCGTTGCCGCGCCGGTCGAGTTCGGCACCGTCCGGGTTCAACTTCGGGACCGCGACGAAGGTGATGGTCTTCCGCAGCCGCTCGGCGTCCCGCGACTCCGATGTACCGAGGTAGTCGAGAATGCGCAGAAGCGCGTCGGTGCCGGTCTTCTCGTTCCCATGGATCTCGCTGGACACCACGAAGACCTTCGGCCCGGTCCCGACGGTCGCCTGATGAATCACCCGGCCACGATTGGACCGCCCAACCTCCTTGACCGCCACCCGCCCCTTGCTCACTCGCTCCAGCCTGCCGAGTTCCCGCACCATTTCGCGGTAGTCGGTGAACTCGGTGATCGGCAGCTCTCTCGGCTCCTCACTGCAAGGGGCCACCGGAGCCGCCACCGCGGCGGGCGTGCTGACAAGCGGGAGCATCGCCAGCCCCACCATCACGGGAACCAACCGACCGGACACCGACATCGTGAACTCCCCACTGTCGAAGGTGTTCACAACGTAGCGAGTCGGGCGCGGTCGCGAATCCGGCGAAAGTGGTCTTGCCGCCGAGTAAGAACATTGGAAACAGTGCGTGACTGAGTTAGCCTGGAGAGTCACCAAGCCGGGCGGTCGAGGGGCGGCGAGGCGATGACAGCAGGTTCGGAGCTGCGTGCGCTCCTTTCGCAGCGACTCGTGCCTTTGATCGCGGAAATCGAAGAACTGGTTTACAAGCACGGCTATATCCGAGTCTTCGGAAGTACGGTGACGCTGCTCGGCACGGTCGGGTTGCTCGGCCAGATATTCGGTATCGCCTGGCTTCGAACGGTCTTCGCCACGGCGGCCGGAGCCTTGTTCGTAGTTGCCGCGCTGGTTTCCTTCGCCGGAACGCAACGACAGCGCAACAAACTAGTCAACGTTGAGACCATTCTCCACGATTACGCCGACAGCATGCACACGGATTCACCGATAGTCCTCCGCGAGTGGCGGCAAGAAACCATCGTCGAGAACAACGGCGACGTTTACTGCAAACGGAACATAATCCTGAACGCCGCATCGAACGGCAAGCCGAGATACGTGTCGCTCAAGATGGTCTACTACGGAATCACTCCGTTGACCGCGAGAGCGAAGCGACGCATCTCCTGCAAGGCGTACCACGCGAGGCCTGAAAGTGCTTCCGAGCGCACCCGCGCCAAGGCCACTTCGGTCTGGAAGAACTCGAAGAGCGGCAAACCCCGGCTGGACATCTACGTCCACTTGGGGAACCGCGTCGAGGACGGGGATCTGGTGACCGTCGAGTGGTGGTGGCCGAAGATGTCGGCGGATCTGATGAACGGCTTGGAGCCCGAGGGGTTCGACGTGGCCTTCGACAAGAAGGTCTGCAAGTTCACCCACCGAGTCGTCTTCCGTAACGTGTCGAACCCCTCGGCGCTCACCGTGCGCAACCAAGGGGCTCGCAATTTCAAGAAGAAGGTGCGGAACAACGACGTGATCGTGGAGTTCTCCGCTCGCGAGCCCCGGCTGAACGAGCCGATGGGCTTCATCGCGGACTACACGCGCGACGGCTGAAGCTCCGGCACGAGTCCAGGTGAGCTCCTGACCTCATACCGGAGCAAGGCGGTGGCTAGTTGCCACCCGTCTCGGAACCGCCGGTCATCGTGTATCCATTCAGGAGGTTGAACTGTTCATCCCCATCAAGCGATGCGGAAGTGGGCACCTTAACGCAGCCCACTCGAATCCTGCTCGGCACCTCACCCCATAGTGCTTCACCCAAGAAGCTTACCTCCTCAGGAGGTCGCGGAGAGCGAAATCCAAGCCCGCCGCCACGCGATCGGGTGGTCACCAGTCGAATCTTCCTTTCTGGCAAGCCGCGGTATTCCGACACGAATGATTCGGGGCCGGCCCACGAACGCGGACCGGCCCCGAAGACACTTCAGCGAACTACTTCACCGCGTCCAGGGCGTTGACGCGGCCGTGCCCGTAGTACGAGTTGTCCTTCTCCGGGCCTTCACAGACCGGCGCAGCGGTGCCGCACGCGATCGGGTCGGCCTGGTGCTCCAGCAGCCAGGTCAGCAGCCGCGGCGGAGCGTGGCGGTAGCGGGACGCCAGCAGCGCGGCGACACCGGCAGCGTGGGGGGACGCCATCGAGGTGCCGCACTTGGTGCCGTAGCCGCCGTTGAAGATCGTCGACAGCGGGCAGCCGGCGCCCTGGCCGGTCGGCGGCAGCTGAGCGCGGTCGCCGCCGGGGGCGGTCACCTCGATCTGGCCGGCGCCGAAGTTGCTGTAGGACGACTTCGTGCCCGCGTAGCCGATGGCCGAAACGGTCACGACGCCTTCGATCGCCTTCGGCAGGATGCCGCAGCTCGAGTCGACGGGGTGCGGGCGGTTCGGGTCGGTGGTCTGCTTGGTGACGTCGAAGCCGCTGTTGCCGGCGGCGGCGACGTTCAGCACGCCCCGGCCGGTCGAGTAGACCACCGCGCGGCGGACGGCCTCGTACGCGGCCGCGTCGCCCGGCTCCTTCGAGCAGTAGAACATGCCCGGGTCGATGTAGTAGCTGTTGTTCGTGACCGGGAAGCGGTGCTTCGCCGCCCACATGAACCCGCAGACGGCGGCTTCGGGGAGGATCAGGCCGTCGTCGTTCACGACCTTCACCGACGCAAGTTTGACGCCCGGCGCGATACCGGTGAACCCGCGCGCGGCGTCCTTGCCGGCGATCGTCCCGGCGACGTGCGTGCCGTGGTCGGAGTTGGTGGGCGCCCAGGCGGCGGGGGTGGTGTCGGGCGCGCCCGAGTTGCAGCCGGCGGACACCGACGGGTCCAGCGCGGCCTTCAGCGCGGGGTGGGTGGGCTCGATGCCCGAGTCCAGCACGCCGACGGTCACCGAGCTGCTGCCACCGGAGATCTTGTTCGCCTCGGGAGCCTGGATCGCCCGCATGTCCCACTGCTGGGCCGACAGGTCCTCTTCGACGGCGACGCTGGTGGTCTCTTCGGTCTCCTTGGTGTCGACCACGGCGGAGCGGGTCGCCCTGGCGGTGGCCGCCGGCGGGAACGCGACGTCACGACCGCCCGAGTAGGCGCGGAAGACGCCGATCTTCGCCTGGAAGTCGGCGTTGCGCGAGGTCGCCACGGCGACCCCGATCTCCGGGTAGTACGCGACCTTCTCGCCGCACTTGGCGCGCAGCTCGCTGTCGACCTTGCGTTCCGGGGTGCGCGGGTTGTAGAGCACCACGTAGTTGAACGGCGCGCTCGCGGTGTCGCACTGCGGTGCCGGCGCGGCGCTCGCCGACGGGGCCGCGAACACACTTCCCGCCGCCGCCGCGACGAGCGCGGGGACGAGCAGGCGTCTGATCCGGGACATTCCACCTCCATGATTCGGTGGAGTGAACGTAGGCGAGCCGATGCCCGGCCACCACCGTCAAAAGGACGACAAACCTGATCAGGCGTCAGCCTTTTCCGCAGCCTGTGACTTGGCGCCACGGAGCGTGCGCAGACCGATCAGGCCGATGATGGTGCCGAGCACGAACGAGACGACCGTCAGCACCGCGTGCACGATGAAGTAGGCGGTGGGCGAGCCGTCGGCGGCCCAGGCGCGGTCGCTGTCCCAGAGGTTCTTGGCGAACGTGATCCAGATGATCCACGACCACACGCCGAAACCCAGCAGGAACATCGAAGTACCTCGCGAAATGCGCATGCCCCTGAGTATGCAGCGAGCCCGGCGACGCTACATTGCTCGGGTGCACAGCGCTATCTCCCGGTCGCTCCTGGTCCTCGTCTCCGGTGTGCTCGCCCTCGCGGTGACGCCGGTGGCCACAGCCGCCCCGAAGCCACCAGCCGAGGCGCAGCCGTGCGCGAACAAAACGGTACCGCCCCCGCCGGTCGACACCTCCGAGAAACCGCGTCCCGGTGCGGCCGCCCCGGCACCGCTGCCGGTCCCGCCCGCCCCGGTGGGCGGCGAACGGATGGCCGAATGCGGGCTGGTGCTCCCCAAACGCGCGCTGAACCCGCCCGAGGGGACCACCGCCGCCTCCTGGGTCCTGCAGGACCTCGAAACCGGCGACATCATCGCGGCGAAGGATCCGCACGCCCGTCAGCGGCCTGCGTCGTTGATCAAGACCCTGCTCGCGCTGGTCGTGGTCACCGAACTGCCGCCACGCAAGGTCGTCGTCCCGACCAAGGAGGACGCCGAACAGGAGTGCACCTGTGTCGGTATCGCCGCCGGCGGTCAGTACACAGTGGACCAACTGCTGCACGGGCTGCTGATGCATTCCGGCAACGACGCGGCGCACGCGCTCTCCACCGTGCTGGGCGGCGTCGACGCGACCGTCGCGAAGATGAACGCCCTCGCCGCCCGCATCGGCGCCACGGACACACGGGCCGCGACGCCGTCCGGACTCGACGGTCCCGGCATGTCGACCTCGGCCTACGACATGAGCCTGATCTTCCACTATGGGATGAAACAGCCGGAATTCGCCCAGGTGGTCAAGACCAAGTCCTTCGAAATCCCGCCCACCGCCGGAAAGCCGGCCATCACGATCTACAACGACAACAAGCTCCTCGGGTCTTATCCCGGGTTCCTCGGCGGGAAGACCGGCTTCACCGACGACTCGCGCCACACCTACGTCGGCGGCGCGCTTCAGAACGGCCACCGGGTGGCGGTCGTGATGCTCCGCGCCGAGCAGCGTCCGACGCGGGTGACCGAACAGGCCGCGAAGCTGCTCGACTACGGCATCGCGCTGCGCGAGGACAAGGCCGAATCGGTCGGGCGGATCGAGTACAAGCCGGCGGACACCGTGGACGCGGGCGCGGCCAAGCCCGCGCCGAACGCCGACGGCGCGTCGAACAGCGGTGCCGCCGTCGCGGCCGAAGACCCGTTCGGCACGGTCGGCTGGATCATCACCCTGGTCGTCTTTCTGATCATCGTGGCGTCGTTCGTCATCGGGCATCAGCGGAAGAAAGCCATGGCCGGCGAGTAGGCACGACGAAGGCCGCCTCTCCGTTCCTTCGGAGAGGCGGCCTTCGTGTTTTCAGGATTTGCGGCGGCCCATCCAGCCCAGCAGCGCCCCGGTCGCGAAGGCGCCGCCGACGGCGCCCAGGCCAGGCCCCTGCTGAACGGTCACCCTCGGGTGGATGGACACCGGTGGCGGCGGCTCGATGACCGTCTTCAGGTTTTCCTTCGCTGTCGCCGTCCACGCGGTGACGAACAACAGGAACCGCGAGACGAGGTTCGCGAACACGAGCAGCCCGATCACCGGCCCGAACAGCGTGAACGCCGGTGATTTCGTGACGCTGCCGAGGTAGAGGGTCGCGGCCTGCTGGAGCACGACGAACCCGACAGCGGCGAACACCGCGCCCTTGACCGCGCTGCGCAGCGCGACGTGCTCGCGGGGCAGCCTCGCGATGACCCACAGGAACACCAGTGTGTTCGCGAGCAGGCCGAGCAGGATCGTCGCGACCTTCAGCAGGAACACCGCCCAGGCCTGCTCCTCCAGGCCGACGAGTTCGAGCAGGAACCGGCCGACGCCACTGCCCGCCGCCGTGAGACCGAACGAGACCACCAGCGCGAGGCCGAGCCCGACCAGCGACAGCAGATCCTTGATCGTCGTCGAAACCAGGGGCAGCTTCTGCTTTTCCTGTCCCCATTGGGCGGTCAGGGCGTCACGCAGGTTCGACATCCAGCCGACACCGGAGTACAGCGCGAGCAGCAGACCGAACACCCCGATGCCGCCGCCGGACTTCAGCGCCGCGCCGATGATGCCGCTGACGAGTTCGCTCAGCCCTTCCGGGACCGACTTCTTGATGCCGTCGATGAGCTGGTTCGTCACCGTCGCGTCGCCGGCGAGCACGATCCCGACGATCGCGAAGGCGACCATCAGGATCGGGATCACCGAAAGCACGCTGAAGTAGGTGATGGCCGCGGCGTAGTGGTTGCCGTAGCGCTCGGTGAAGGCGTCGTTCGCCCGGATGAGGTGATCGAGCCAGCCGTACTTCCGCCTCAACCGGGGTAACAGCTTGTCCTCTTCCGGCTTCGCGCCGTCATCTTTCGCCACCAGTAGACGCTAACCACGCCCAGGGCGACCCGCAACGCGAGCTAGCCCGCCGGGGGAAGGAACCCGATGTTCTCGTAGACGTTCCGCAACGTCACCGAAGCGACTTCCCTGGCCCGTTGCGCACCGAGGGCCAGCGCCTTATCGAGTTCGGCGACATCATCCATATAGGACTGGACGCGTGCCTGGACGGGCGTGACCCACTCGACGAACGCCTCGGCGACGCCCTTCTTCAGGTCGCCGTAACCCTTGCCCTCGTACGAGGTTTCCAGCTCGGCGACGGACTGGTCGGTCAGCGCGGAGAGGATCGTCAGCAGGTTCGAGACGCCCGGCTTGTTCTCGGCGTCGAAAACGATCTCGCGGCCGGTGTCGGTGACCGCCGAGCGCACCTTCTTCGCCGACTTCTTGGGATCTTCGAGCAGCTCGATGAGGCCGTTGCCGGTCGACGAGGACTTGCTCATCTTCGCGGTCGGGTCCTGCAGGTCGTAGATCTTCGCCGTGTCCTTGACGATATGCGGCTCCGGCACGGTGAACGTCTTGCCGTAGCGGTTGTTGAACCGCTGCGCGAGGTTGCGCGTCAGCTCCAGGTGCTGGCGCTGGTCCTCGCCGACGGGGACCTCGTTGGCCTGGTACAGCAAGATGTCCGCGGCCTGCAGGACCGGGTAGGTGAACAGGCCGACACTGGCGCGATCGGTGCCCTGCTTCGCGGCCTTGTCCTTGAACTGCGTCATCCGGCTGGCCTCGCCGAACCCGGTCTGGCACTCCAGCACCCAGCTCAGCTGGGCGTGCTCGGGCACCTGGCTCTGGACGAACAGCGCGCTGCGGGCCGGGTCGACACCGAGCGCGAGCAGCTGCGCGGCCGAGCGGCGCGTGCGATCCCGCAGCACCTTCGGGTCCTGCTCGACGGTGATCGCGTGCAGGTCGACGACCATGTAGAAGGTGTCGTGGGTGTCCTGCAGCCGCACCCATTGCCGCAGCGCACCCAGGTAGTTGCCCAGGTGGAACGAGTCGGCGGTCGGCTGGATCCCGGAGAGCACGCGCGGGCGCTTCAGTTCGTCGGACACGCCCGGATTCTGTCAGGCCGCGCGGTGGCGAGTCATCCGAGGTCGCCCCCGGCCGAACGGTCTAAACGGTTAAACGCCACATACTTCCGACGGTTCTGGGCGGGGAGTCCGATTCCTAGCGTTCATGGCACCGGATCTTCCGGCCACACCGAAGGAGAACCCAGATGAAGGCACGATCCCTGCTGATGGGCTTGGCCATCGCGGCCGCGGCCGTGTTCTCGCTCCCGGGCGTCGCGACCGCGACCGAGCCCACCGGCGGCGTCCAGCCGAACATCGTCGGCGGCGGCAACGCGACCCAGGTCTACTCGTTCATGGTGTCGCAGCAGTCGAGCTCCGGCGGCCACCAGTGTGGTGGCTCACTGATCAGCTCGACCTGGGTGGTCACCGCGAAGCACTGTGGCACGCCGTACCAGGTACGGATCGGGACCACGAACCGCACCAGCGGCGGCACCGTGGCCCGGGTCGCCCAGCGGATCGCCCACCCGAGCGCCGACCTGGCGCTGCTGCGCCTCTCGACGGCGGTTTCGCAGGCGCCGGTCACGATCGCCGACACGTCCGGGGCCGTCGGCACCGCGACGCGGATCATCGGCTGGGGCCAGACCTGCGCCCCGCAGGGTGGCTGTGGCGCCCCGATCACCTTGCAGGAACTGAACACCTCGATCGTCTCCGACAGCCGGTGCCTCGGCATCAACGGTGCCAGCGAGATCTGCACCAACAACCCCAACGGGAACTCGGGCGCCTGCTACGGCGACTCCGGCGGCCCGCAGATCAAGCAGGTCAACGGTGTCTGGCAGCTGATCGGCGCCACGAGCCGCGCCGGGAACAACAGCAGCACCTGCGCGACCGGGCCGTCCATTTACGTCGACGTCCCCTACTTCCGCAGCTGGATCCGCACCAACACCGGAGTCTGATCCGGTTCCCGCGTCGCCCCACCGTCCCCGGGGGCGACGCGGGCCCAGCCGGTTCAGCAAGGAACCGCGCGGAAGTTCGAAAAGCCGCTCCAGCAGCGCGACCGCCTTCAGGGAGTCGCACCGCTCGGGGCGGCTTCTTCCGGTCCGCCAGTAGCTCAAGGTCGCGACACTGACCCGGACACCCTGCTGGGCGAGCCGATGGCGGATCCGGTCGAGACCGAGACCGCTGTCCGTGATCGCCCGGTCCAGAGCGCGAGGGAAGGGATCTCCGGGCCGGCTGCGACGCCGCGTCACCGTCATGGACCTGAGCGTGGCGATCAGCGCGCGGCTAAACAATCCGGGCCGGACTAGGTGTACCTACCCAAGTAATCCGACGGAGCGACTTTAGCCCCCTAATCGCGACCTGGAGGAGGCGCGCCGCGATCCGGAGGGGAGCGACTTTAGCCCCCTAATCGCGATCCGCGGGCGGAGCGACTTTCGCCCCCTAATCGCGATCCGGCGGTAGGGATGCGCAGGTCAGGGGCGGTGCGGGTGGGTGAGGGCCTCGCCATCGGCGAGCACTGCCTCGGCCATCGCGGCGACGTCGGCGGTGGGCTGGACCGGAGTGGCGGCAGCCGGGACGGCAGGGATGGCGGGAGCGGCTGAGCCGAGGGTGGCGGCACGCGCCTTGCGGCGCTGACGGAAGACGCCGAAGGCCATGCCGACGATGCCGAGGGCGACGGCGACCAGGCCGACCGGGCCCAGAAGACCGAACGCCATCTCCGAGCGCGAGGTCGACTCCGCGGCCGACGCCGGGCCCGCGCCCGCGATGAGCAGCGCGACGGGGATCGCGACGACCGCCGCGGCCCTGGCCGCGGGCAGAGCCGACCGCATCAGGAGATGAACTGGGTTCCGCACCGGAGTGCCTCCCGTGACGTGACAGTGCCGAACCGGAACGCTAACCCGAACGAGTGAGCATTTCCAGGTTGCTGGTCAAAAAACTACCGAGCGTGTCAAGACCTGTGGGTTCTGATCAACTCGGGGCACGAGACTAGCCCCTCACAGGGGGGATCTTTCGAGCACCCCTACCCCTCAAAGTATGTCGCGGACTGAAGGTGTTCCGGCAAAACGCGGCACATTACGCCGTTCGGCTGCCACCACAGGGCCGAACAGGCACGATCCGACTTTCCCCGGTTGGTTTCTTGCCTGCAATGGTCTATACCTGTTGGCCATACCCCTTAAAAGGTATAGACCAATCTCCCTGCATGGTCCCCTCGTACGAAGGAGCCACCGATGTCTCTTCGACGTATTCTCGCGGCGGTCGCCGCCACCTTCGCCGCCACCACGGTCGCCGTCGTCGTCCCGGCCCAGTCCGCCGCCGCGGCGGACTGCGTGGCGCCGTGGAACGCGAGTTCGGTCTACTGGGGCGGCAACACCGCCTCCTACAACGGGCACAACTGGTCCGCGAAGTGGTGGACACAGAACGAAACCCCCGGTACGGCGCAGGTCTGGGCCGATCAGGGCACCTGCGGCGGCGGCACGACCAACCCGCCGAACCCGTCCGGCTTCGTGGTCAGCGAAGCCCAGTTCAACCAGATGTTCCCCAGCCGGAACCCGTTCTACACCTACAACGGCCTGGTAGCGGCCCTGAGCGCGTACCCCGCCTTCGCGGGCACCGGCAGCGACACCGTCAAGAAGCAAGAAGCGGCGGCCTTCCTCGCGAACGTCAGCCACGAGACCGGCGGACTGGTCCACGTCGTCGAGCAGAACGAGGCCAACTACCCGCACTACTGCGACACGAGCCAGTCCTACGGCTGCCCGGCCGGCAACGCCGCGTACTACGGCCGCGGCCCGATCCAGCTGAGCTGGAACTTCAACTACAAGGCCGCCGGCGACGCGCTGGGCCTGCCGCTGCTGACCAACCCGTGGCTGGTGCAGAACGACGCGGCGGTCGCCTGGAAGACCGGCATCTGGTACTGGATGACCCAGAACGGCCCGGGCACGATGACCCCGCACAACGCGATGGTCAACAGCCGCGGCTTCGGCGAGACCATCCGCAGCATCAACGGCAGCCTCGAGTGCAACGGCGGCAACCCCGCCCAGGTGCAGAGCCGCGTGAGCAAGTACCAACAGTTCACCGGCATCCTCGGCGTCGACCCCGGCGGCAACCTCTACTGCTGACCCAGGCAGGGAGCCGAAGGAGGGCCTTCACCGCGTCACATGCGGCGAAGGCCCCCTTCAGCTTTCGAGGGACATCAGCAGCCGACGCAGCGAAGCGTCCAGGACGTCGAGATCGTCACCTAGCGGCGAAAGCAGCTTCGCGACGTTCGCGGTGTGCTCGGTCATCGCGGCGTCGACGACCTCGAAACCGCGCTCGGTCAGCGTGACCCGGAAACTGCGCCGGTCCTCCGGGTCGAGCGCGCGCTCGACCAGCCCCGCCGACTCGAGCCTGTCGATCCGGCTGGTCATCCCGGCCCGGGACATCATCAGCGTCGCGGACAGCTCGGACGGGATCAGGGTGTACGGCTTCCCGGACCGCCTCAGCGCCGCGAGCACGTCGAACTCCCCTTGTTTCAGGCCATGTTTCGCGAAAACCGCCTCCACCATCGGCGTCGTCAGCATCACCGCGCGCCCGAGGCGCCCCGCGACCCCGATCGCCCTCAAGTCCAGTTCTGGCCGCTCCCGGCGCCATGCGCCGACCACCGCGTCGATCGCGTCGGCGTTCCGCTCTTCACTCACGAGCGAAGTCTATTCGATCGGAGATAGTTTGACAGCGAACTATCCGTAGTGGAACTATTTGGCCATGACGCAAAGCATCGAAACCCGCGAACCCGTCCTCGTCCGCGCCTCCGAAGCGGAGACCGTCGGCGCCGACCCCACCCTCGTCACCCTGCTCGCCGACGTCTCGACCACAGGCGGAGTCCTGAGCAGCGCGAGAACCCGGTTGGGCGTCGGCGCCGACGGCGCGGCGCCGCACTATCACACCGGCTCCTCCGAGATGTTCTTCATGCTCGGCGGAAGGCTGGAAGTCCTTGTGGGGGAAGAGATCGTCACCGTTTCCGAGGGTGACATGCTCGTCGTCCCGCCGATGACGACACACGCCTTCCGCGCGGCGGTGGACGCTCCCGCGGACGTGCTGATCGTGTTCATCCCCGGCGTGGAACGATTCGGCTACTTCCGGCTACTGGAGAAGGTCGGCCACGGGACGGCGACAGTCCAGGAACTCTTGGACAGCCAGGAAAAATTCGACAACCACTTCGTGGACAGTCCAGTGTGGACGGAGAGCGCGAAGAGCCGTCAGTAGCCGCGCGGCGGATAGCCCGGCGGCGGCCCGTAGGGACCCGGCGGTGGATAGCCCTGCGGCGGGTACCCGGGCTGCGGATACTGCGGTTGGGGGTACTGGGGCTGAGGGTAGGGCGGCGGCGGATAGCCCGGCTGCTGCGGCGGATACGGCGGCTGGCCGTACTGCGGTGGAGGCGGATATTGCTGCGGATACCCGGGATTCTGCGGCGGATAGGGCGGTGGCGGGTACTGCTGGGGCTGCGGTGGCGGCGCGGCGGGCTGCCCACCGCCGAGGTGCAAAGGCAGCACTGAGACCAACTGCCCGAGTTTGCCCAGCGTCGCGAGGATGTCGTCCGGCTTCGTCCGGCCGAACGTCGGATTCTCGACGTAGACCAGTTCCGCCCCCACCAGCGACCAGGTGTGCAGCTTCGACGACCGCATCAGGGCGGCGACCTGCGGCGTCAGCACCTGGACCGCGATGTTCGGATCGGTGTCGATCAGCTTGTACCAGCGATTGAACTTCCGGTCCGCGGTGGCGGGCTCGGGATACTGCTCGACGTCCCAGGCGGATTCGATGCTCGACACGATCTGGAAGTTCGGCATCGGCGCGGGCAAGGTGACCACCCAGACCGTGTCGATCGAGATCGTGTCGAGCTCATTGACCTTCTTGTTGGTCCATCGCGTGTGCACGCTGGTGACCGTCGGGCGGCGGTGGTAGTCGAAAACGCTGAACGGGAGCCCGTTGTACGCGCCGCTCAGCGCGCCGAACGCGATCCGTTTGTCGCCGCGCTGGTTGAACGGCAGCACCGTCCAGCGTTCCAGCAGGTTCGGCGCGTCCGGGCTGAACTCCCACCCGTACTGGCCGGACATCTGGTAGCGCTCGGCGTTCGTCGCCTCGATACGCCTGGCTTCGTTCGTCTCCATGACCGGCCCAGGTTAGTCGGAGTAGGTCGCCGTCACGGGGGCGTGATCGGACCACCGCTGCTCGTAGGACCCGGCACGCTCGACCACGACCGAGGTGCACCGCTCGGCGAGGCCGGGGGTGGCGATCTGGCAGTCGATGCGCCAGCCCGAGTCGTTGTCGAACGCCTTCCCGCGATACGACCACCAGGTGTACGGGCCGGGACCTTCCGGGTCGAGTTTGCGCTGCACGTCGACATAACCGGCCTCGGTGAACACGCGGCCGAGCCACTCCCGCTCCTCCGGGAGGAAGCCCGAGCTCTTCTGGTTCCCCCGCCAGTTCTTCAGGTCCGTCTTCTCGTAGGCGATGTTCCAGTCCCCGACCACGACGACCTCACGGCCGCCGGCCTCGGCCTTGGCGCGCAGGTCGACGAGGTACGGCAGGAACGCCGCCATGAAGCGCTCCTTCTCGTCCTGGCGCGGGGTCCCGACGTCGCCGCTGGGCAGGTACAGGCTCGCGACCACGACGTTCGGCAGGTGGATCTCCGCGTAGCGGCCGCTGTCCTCGAATTCGGGCTCGCCGAAACCGATGCGGACCTCTTCCGGCTCGGCGCGACTGAAGAGCATGACGCCGTTGCGCCCCTTCTGTGCCGACGGCGCGTGCACCACGTGCCAGCCTTCGGGCGCGGCGGCACCGGCCGGGAGCTCCTTGAGCTCGGCCCGGACCTCCTGGCATGCGACGACATCGGCCTTGGTGGAGCCGAGCCACTCGACGAAGCCCTTTTTCGCGGCGGCACGGAGGCCGTTGACATTCACAGTGGAGACGGTCAGCACCCTTCGCACGCTACCCGGAAGGTCCGACAGAACCATCAGGGGTGGAGCGCGCGGTGAGATCCCATGGTCACGAAAGTCGCCGGAAATCGCGCGCCGTTACCCGCGGCGCTCTGCGAGACTGCGCGCATGAGCGAGCTGACCGTGCTGGGCAGCTGCGGCGCCTGGCCCGAACCGGGCCGCGCCTGCGCCGGCTTCCTCCTGGTCCACGAAGGTTTCCGGCTCGTGCTGGACCTCGGCTACGGCGTCGCGTCGCGGCTGTTCGAACACTGCCCCGGCGGCCGGGTCGACGCGGTGGTGGTGACGCACGAGCATCCCGATCACTGCGCGGACGTCAGCGCGCTCGGCCGGGCGCGTGCCTATGGGCTGCCGGACGAGCCGAGGATCCCGTTGCACTGCACGCCGGGCACGGTCCGGCGACTGGAGGCGCTGGAACCGCGGCCGCATCCGACGACGATCTTCGACGTCTTCGACCTCGGTCCGCCGCGCGAGGTCGGGCCGTTCCGGATGACCACGTTCCTGCTGCCGCACCATGTGCCGAATTACGGCGTCCGGTTGACCGCCCCCGGGCTCACCGTCGCCTATACCGGCGACAGTGGGCCCAGCCCGATCTTGGCGGAGCTGGGGCGCGATGCCGATTTGCTCATCGCCGACGCGACCCTGCAGGGTCCGTCTCCCGAGGAGACGCCGCGGCTGGTGTCGACGGCCAGCGAGGCCGGGTACTGGGCCGAACGCGGAGGTGCCCGGCGGCTGCTGCTGACTCACTTCTGGCCCGGCTCCGACCGCGAGGTCTCGGTGGCCGAGGCGCGGGAGGAGTTCAGCGGCGAGGTGCTGGCGGCTGAGGAGGGCACCCACGTGCGTTTAGCGGGCTAATACTCCAGCTGTAGTTCGTGATGGTGCTGGGTGACCCGCTGAGATGGGTGCGGCCACCGCAGTGATCATGGGTGTTTGTGAGGACAACTCAAGATCGTGTGGTGGCCGCGGCTGTCAGCGTAGAGGTTGTGCGGTGGCAGGCGTTGCTGGGTGAGGGTTTAGGTCGTGTTGCGGGCCGGTTCGCGCGGGTGGAGCCGCGTCGGCGAGCGGGCCGGTTCGTGGCGGGCCTGTTGTCGGGGCTGTCGCGGGTGAATTGCTGGACGATCGCCGAGCGGGTCGGGGAACGGACCCCGGACGGGATGCAGCATCTGCTGTCGCGGGCGAGCTGGGATGCCGACGGCGTCCGTGATGACCTGCGTGGCTGGGTGCTGGAGCACCTCGCCGATTCGGATGCGGTGCTGGTCATCGACGAGACCGGGGATCTGAAGAAAGGCACCGAGACGGTCGGGGTGCAGCGGCAGTACACCGGCACGGCGGGGCGGATCGAGAATTCGCAGATGTCGGTGTTTCTGACCTATTCCGCGCGGCGTGGGCACACGCTGATCGACCGGGAGCTCTACCTTCCTCAGAGCTGGGCCGAGGACCCGGTGCGGCGGGAACGCGCGGGTGTCCCGGCCGGAACCGGGTTCGCTACGAAGTCGGCGCTCGCCTTGTCGATGATCATCCGTGCGTTGGACGCGGGCACGCCCGCGAAATGGGTGACCGGGGACGAGGCCTACGGCAAAGACGGCGCTGGGCTGCGGGATCCGCTCGAGACCCGGGAACAGGCCTATGTGCTGGCCGTGGCCTGTGACCACCGTGTTCCCGGCCCGAGCAACGTCCGCGTCGACGAGCTGGCCGGCCGGCTCCCGAAACGAGCGTGGCAGAAACTCTCCGCCGGGCCCGGCGCGAAAGGACATCGCTACTACCTCTGGACACGGATCCGACTGAACCCGGCCGGGAAATCCGGGCATCACTGGGCCTTGATGCGCCGGAACCAGCGGACCGGCGAGACCGCGTTCTACCGCTGCTACAGCCCGCATCCGGCGTCGCTGCCCGAGCTCGCCCGGATCGCGGGGCGCCGCTGGACCATCGAGGAAACCTTCCAGACCGGCAAAGAACTCACCGGCCTCGACCAGCATCAGGTGAGGACCTGGACCTCCTGGTATCGCTGGACCACCCTGGTCATGCTCGCGCACGCCTTCCTCGCCATCGCCAGCGCTCACGCCCGCGCCGACACCACCCCGGGCCTGATCTCGTTGACACGCAACGAGATCAGGCACCTCTACAGCAAACTCGTCATCGAACCGGCCTACACCACCATCGACACCCTGGGCTGGTCGCAATGGCGACGCCGACACCAGCACCGAGCCAAAACAAGCCACTACCAGCGACGACACCAAGATCACGATCTACAGCTGGAGTACTAACCGCGATCCGCGCGGGCCCCTGCCCCCTCGCATTCAGAGGACGAAATGCACCTCAGGTGCCCCACGTCAGGTCGACTTTCGCGGGCTAACCGCGATCCGAACCCGACCCGAGCAGGACTCGCGCCCCGTCGCATCCAGAGGACTAAACGCGGGGCAGGGGCGGAGCGCGGCAGGTCGCGTTTAGCGGGCTAAACGCGACGCGGGAGGGGTCACGGGCCGCACTTCGAGCCTTCGACCGGGGTCACGTACTGGGCCGAAACCCACTTGCCCTCCGCGATCTTGCGGAAGCCGTTCTCGACCACCGGCTGGGCGTCGATCTTCGCGTCCTTGACGTACTTGCCGACGATCTTCTGCCCGCCGGGGGTGTCGCGCGCGTTGAGCACGTCGGCCGTCACCACGACCTGGCAACCGGTCGGGCTCGAAGCGCTCGACGCCCTGTCCTGCCCCGAGATGGCGACGACGACGATCAGCGCCAGTCCGCCGCCGATGAACAAGACCGGTTTCGAGATGGCCATGATGGTCACTCCTCGAACAAGGGAATCGTTTTCTTCCTCGACCAGAGTGGCAGAAGCCGGGGCGGTCGCCCAGATCCCGGATCGCCAACCACTCGGAGGCGCCAACCGGACGGCCTTCGCACTACCCACCGTCACACCACGGGCCGAAGTACGTGAAAGCCCCCTTCACCGCGCGAGACGCAGCGAAGGGGGCCTTCAGGCACTTACAGCGAAACTCAGCCCTGGGCGATCTTCTTGGCCAGGTTGTCGTCCAGCGTCGCGAGGAACTCCTCGGTGGTCTGGAACGCCTGGTCCTTGCTGATCAGCAGCGCGAGGTCCTTGGTCATCTTGCCGCTCTCGACGGTCTCGACGACGACCTGCTCCAGCTTGTTCGCGAACCCGATCAGCTCCGGGTTCGAGTCCAGCTTGCCGCGGTGCTCGAGGCCCCGGGTCCACGCGTAGATGGACGCGATGGGGTTGGTCGAGGTCGGCTTGCCCTGCTGGTGCTGGCGGTAGTGCCGGGTCACCGTGCCGTGCGCGGCCTCGGCCTCGACGGTCTTGCCGTCCGGGGTGCGCAGCACCGAGGTCATCAGGCCCAGCGAGCCGAAGCCCTGCGCGACCGTGTCGGACTGCACGTCACCGTCGTAGTTCTTGCACGCCCAGACGTAGCCGCCCTCCCACTTCATCGCGGCGGCGACCATGTCGTCGATCAGGCGGTGCTCGTACGAGATGCCCTTGGCGTCGAAGTCGGCCTTGAACTCGGCCTGGTAGATCTCCTCGAACACGTCCTTGAACATGCCGTCGTAGGCCTTGAGGATGGTGTTCTTGGTCGACATGTAGACCGGGTACTCACGGTCGAGGCCGTACTGCAGCGAGGCGCGCGCGAAGTCCTCGATGGACTTGCGGTAGTTGTACATCCCCATGGCGACGCCTCCGCCCTCGGGGAACTTCGCGACCTCGAACTCCATCGGCTCGGAGCCGTCGTCCGGGGTGTAGCTGATGGTCAGCGTGCCGGGACCGGGGACCTTGAAGTTGGTCGCCTTGTACTGGTCACCGTGCGCGTGACGGCCGATGATGATCGGCTTGGTCCAGCCGGGCACCAGCCGCGGGATGTTCTGGATGACGATCGGCTCGCGGAAGATGACACCGCCGAGGATGTTGCGGATCGTGCCGTTGGGCGAGAGCCACATCTTCTTCAGGCCGAACTCTTCGACCCGCGCCTCGTCCGGCGTGATCGTGGCGCACTTGACGCCGACACCGTGCTTCTTGATCGCGTTGGCCGAGTCGACGGTGACCTGGTCGTCGGTGCGGTCCCGCTCCTCGATGCCCAGGTCGTAGTACTCCAGGTTCACGTCCAGGTACGGGTGGATCAGCCTGTCCTTGATGAACTGCCAAATGATGCGGGTCATCTCATCGCCGTCGAGCTCGACGACGGTGCCCTGGACCTTGATCTTGGCCATGAGCAGCGGTGCTCCTTCCGCGGATCTTCGCGTTTCTTCTTCAGTCTCCGGTAGCGGTACAAGCGTACTGCTTAACGGTCCTTGATGGTTCCAGTAGTGGTCGGTATCAAGTCTCCACGAGGCCGATGTGACTGACGTCACCCGGTCGGACGACGGCCATCCGGCCGTCACGGGACCCGCGGAACCGCGACATCATCGAACCGCACTCCTCAGCCGGCCACCGGAAGGGCGGTCCCCATGTCCACCAACCCCTACGCCGTACCGCCATACGAGCAACAACAGCAGCAGCCGGCCCCGGAGCCCTACCCGCAGCCTAGGCAAAGCAGCCGCGCCGTGCCTCGCGTGCTCAGCGCGCTCGGCGGGTTCCTGCTGACGCCGGTCGCGCTCGGCATGGTGATCTACGGCGGCTCGCGGCTGCAGCGGGTGTTCGCGCAGGCCTACGGCGTCGGCGAGGACCCTCTCGGCCTGATCACGCTGTTGCTCGGCGCGCTTCTCCTGCTCGGGGTCGCCCTCCTCGGCGCGCTGTCCGGGCTCGGCCCGGTGATCGGCGGCCTCGTCTGGGGTGTGCTGCCCGGGCTGGCCGCCCTCGTCGGCTCGACGGACCTCCTGGGCCTCATGTACGACCTGGGCGGCCGGGAACTCGGCGTCGGCCTGGCGACCTGGCTGATGATGGGCTGCCTGCTCGGAAGCGGGGTCCTGCTGGTCGGGGCCGGCCTGGTCGGCACCCTCACCCGCCGCCGTCCCAGGTCGCGTTCAGCGGGCTAAACGCGCTCCCGGCGAGATCGATGTGAACCGGGTGGGCCTCGCGTCCGTAGTCCGGTTAAGGGAGGTGGCCCGCCCATGTCATCGCACCGGTACGTCGCGGAGTACGACGACGAGGACTACCAGGAGTACGGCGAGTACGACCAGCAGCCCAGGGACCCTCGCAGGCCCTACGAGGACGTCGAGTCGTACGAGCCTTACGAGCCCTTCGACGACGAGCCCGACTCCGAGGACAGCCGGGCCGGCCGAGGCGTGCGCCGGGTGCTCAGCGGCGCGAGCGGCCTGATCCTGACGCCGGTCGCCCTCGGCCTGCTGGCCTGGGGCGGCCTGCGGCAGCAGATGCTCGTCCAGGCCACCCTCAGCACCCAGCGTGACGTCTTCAGCATCGGCCTGCTCGTGGGCGGCGGGATCCTGCTGCTCGCGGTCGGGCTGCTCGGCGCGCTCTCGGCGACCGGCCCGATCGTGGGCGGCCTCGTCTGGGGCGTCGTTCCCGGCGTGGCCACCGCCGCCGTCCCGGAATGGGGCTTCCGGCTGGTGAAATACCTGCCACAGAACGACGTCACCTACGGCGTCACGAGCTGGCTGTTCATCGGCGGCCTGCTCGGGACGGGGTTCCTCCTGATCGGCGCCGGCCTCGCGGCGAGACTCGCCCGGCGGCGCCGCTGAGCATGCTGGGACCATCGGCGGATGGGATTGTTCACCGTTCCTGAAGCCCGCGCCGAACTCGCCCGGCTACGCCCCGTGCTCGACGAGCTGATCCGCCTGCGCGCCGACGCCGCCGAGCTGGCCGCGTCCCTGCGCCCCGGCGGCCGCGAGACCGCGCTCGGCGGGATGCCGGAATGGAAGGCCGCGCAGGCCAGGCTGGACGATCTGATGACCACCGTCCAGCGGACGGGCGCGGAGCTGAAGGGGTTCGCCCCGCTCCTGATCGATTTCCCCGCCGAACTCGACGGAGCGGACGTCCTGCTCTGCTGGCTCGAAGGCGATCCGGAACTCCGCTGGTATCACCGCGTCGACCTGGGGTTCGCCGGACGGCGCCGGTTGCCGGATAGGGTCGCGGCCGTGAGCGAGGAAATCGCGGCCGGCCTCTTCGACGGCGTCGCCGCGCACTACGACGAAGACGACTTTCACGGCCTGGTCGCCGACGCACTCGTCGACGGCCTCGGCAGCACGGCTCCCGAACGCGTTCTCGACGTCGCGACCGGTACCGGCGTGGCCGCGTTCGCCGCGCTGCGCCTGGAGCCGGGCGAGGTGCTCGCGATCGACATCTCGCCGGGCATGATCGCCCAGGCCGAGGCGAAGGCGGCGACACGGGATCCCGGCAAAATCATCACCTGGCAGGTCGCTTCGGCGGTCCCTTCCCCGGTGGAGGACGAAGGCGCGGACGCCGTGCTCTGCGCGTCCTCACTGCATTTCCTCGGCGCGGCCGCGCTCCGCGATTGGCTGCGGGCGTTGCGCCCCGGCGGCCGGGTGGGTTTCAGCCTCCCGCTGGCGTCGGCGTTCCGGCCGTCGGCGGCGTTCGCCGCCCTCGTCCCCACCGACCTGAAGCTGCCGGAAACCGAGGACGAGGCGGCGGAACTGGCCTCCGAAGCGGGTTTCACCGAGGTGACGGTCAAACGCTTGGACGTCGAAACGCCGGACCGGACCCGTTCGGTGTTCGTGGTGCACGCGACCAGGCCCTGAGGCCTACAGCGGCGCGAAGAACGGCACACACGTCGGCGCGGGCGCGTTCACCGGGTCGAGCGCCTTGAGGATCAGGCTCGTCACGTTCGGGTCGATCGCCTGGCTCAGATGCCCGGACACGTCAGTCGCGCAGCGGTCCTGCAGCACGATGTCGGTCGTGCCCGGCTCGCCCAGCACACCGCTGGTGTACGGCGTGACCACTCGATCGTGGCGGCTGACGATGCTCGTGTAGGTCGGCCCCGGGACGCTCACGCCGCCACGGGCGAGGTCGTCGAGGAAGTCCGACGGCGCGAGGTACTCGCGGCACGCCCCGCACACCCCGTCGGCGAGCAGGTCGATGCCGGGCAGCGAAAGGACGGCCCTGGCCAGCTCGGAAAGGCCGTTGAGCGACGTGCCCTTGAAGTTCGAGCCGAAGCCGACGAAGTGCTTCACCTTTTCCGCGCCACCCCCGAATTTGAGGTAGTACGCGGGCATCGTCGTGCCCTCGGAATGCCCGACGATGTCGACCTTGACCGCGCCGGTGCTCGAACGCACGCGGTCGACGAACGCGTCGAGTTCGACGGCGCTCTTCCGCATGGAGGCGAGTCCGCCGAACAACTGTCCGCCCAGGACGGTGGCGCCGTAGGTCAGCGAATAGACGCAATAACCGGCGTCCTTGAGTTTCGGCGCGTGAGAGAACCAGTTGGTCGTCGCGTTGCCGCCGAGGCCGTGCACCAGCACGACCGGCTCGGGATGCGCCGAACCCGGCCTGCACGACCAGTCGTTCCAGCCGCTCGTCGTGGCCGCGCCCGCCACCGCGGGGGCGGCGATCGTGAACGTCAAAGCCGCGATGACCGTGCTGAGGATCCTTCTGGTTTTCGTGGCACCGCCGTTGGTGACCCGAACCCGCATCCCTGCCTCCGATACTCGCCAGTAAGTGATGTGAGTCATCATGCGTCACAAACCGACGTCGAGAACCGGGAGAAGGACCAGACTTCCGGGCCCTCAGTTGTGACACGTCACAAGGGCAGCAGGACCCGGCGTTCGATCGGACTCGACATGACGATCGATGTCGTCGTGGCGCCCAGGGTGGACAGGTCTTCGAGGAGGTCTTCCAGATGCGTGGTGTCGCGGACGGCGATCTTGAGGATCCAGCAGTCCTCCCCCACCACGTGGTGCAGTTCGAGGATTTCGGGGCGGTCCATGAGCTTCCGCGTGCGCGGATGCCGGACGGTGAACCCGCTGTGCGGCGCCATCCGCACGAACGCCCGCAGCCCGAGGCCGATCCCGGACGGCGAGACGAGGGCCGCGTAGCCGGTGATCGTGCCGTCGGCTTCGAGCCGTTTGACGCGTTCGCCGACGGCGGCCGGGCTCAGCGAGACCCGGCGGCCGAGTTCACTCAGGGTGATGCGGCCCTCCTCCTGAAGGAATTCCAGCAGTCGCCGGTCGATCACGTCCAGTGAACTTTCAGTGGATACCTGATTCTGCCGTCGTTCTTTAACCGATTCCGCCGATACACCCATGATTTCCCCTTCAATCACCTGGATCGCCACCGTAACACTGGTGGACATGAAGAAAGTGCTCGTGCTGGGCGGAAGCCGGTACTTCGGCCGAGGGGTGGTCGAGCGGCTGCGCGACGGCGGACTGGACGTCACCGTGCTCAACCGCGGTTCCACGCCGGCGCCGTCCGGGGTCGCCCACCTGATCGCCGATCGCGACGACGAAGACGGCCTCAAGACCGCGCTGGGTTCCCGCTCCTTCGACGTCGTACTCGACCAGGTCTGCTACACCCCGGTCCAGGCGGCGATCGCGCGCCGCGTGATCCGCGCGGACCGGTACGTGATGACGTCGACCATCGAGGTCTACGACCAGATCCGGACGGATACTCCGATGGTCGAATCGCTGGTCACCCCGTCGGCCGCCGAGTTCGGACTTCCTTGGCACGACGGGGATTTCCTCGAAGCGCACTACGGCGAAGGCAAGCGGCAGGCCGAGGCGGTCTTCGCCGCCGGCGACGTGCCGTTCGCCTCGGTGCGGGCCGCGCATGTCCTCGGTGGCGACGATTTCACCGGACGGCTGCGGCATTACGTCGAACGGCTGGACGCGGGCGACGCCGTCGACGTCCACGCGCGGCCGCGGCCGACGACGTTCATCCACGAGCGTGAGATCGCCGATTTCCTCGCCTGGGCCACGGAAGCGGACTTCACCGGGGCAATCAACGCCGGTTCGCACGGAGAGCTGTCCGCGACGGACCTCGCCGGTGCCGTCGTGGCCGAGCCGCGGTTCCGGGTCGTCGAGCGGGACGCCTCGCCGTACTCCTTCGACCGGTACACGGTCCTGGACACCTCACGCGCGACCGGTCTCGGGTTTTCGTTCTCCACCACCACCGGTTGGCTCAGCGAAGCCATCGAAGAGATCCGAAAGGCACTTTGACCATGCGCTACCGCAGCATCGGGGACATCGAGGTCAGCGCGATCGGCCTGGGCGCGATGCCGTTGTCGATCGAAGGCCGTCCGGACCGCGAGCGGGCGATCGCCACGATCCACGCCGCCCTCGACGCCGGGATCACCCTGATCGACACGGCCGACTCTTATCACTGGCACGCGGGCGAAACCGGGCACAACGAGGTGCTGATCGCCGACGCGCTGGCCACGTACGGCGGCGACTCCGGCGCGGTCCTCATCGCGACCAAGGGTGGACGCGGGCGGCCCGGTGACGGCTCTTGGACCGTCACCGGGACACCCGCGCACCTCAAGAACGCCTGCGAAGGCTCGCTGAAGCGGCTCGGCGTCGAGGCGATCGGGCTCTACCAGTTGCACAAGCCCGACGAGAACGTGCCATGGGCGGACTCCGTCGGCGCGATCAAGGAGCTGGCCGACGAGGGCAAGATCCGGCTCGCCGGAGTATCCAATGTGTCCAGTGCGCAGATCCTCGAAGCGCGCGAGATCCTCGGCGAGAAGCTGGTTTCCGTGCAGAACGAACACTCCCCGGCCTACCTGGCACACGAGCCGGAACTGGCGCTGTGTACGGAACTCGGGCTCGCCTACCTGCCTTGGGGTCCGCTCGGCGGCATCTCGGGCGCCTCGCGGATCGGCGCGGCGCACGCGGGTTTCCTCGCCGTGGCGGAGGATCACGGTGTCAGCCCGCAGCGGGTCTGTTTGGCGTGGCTGCTGGCGAAGTCGCCGTCGGTGATCGCGATCCCCGGATCGACGAGGCCCGCGACGATCCGCGATTCGGCGGCCGCGGCCGATCTCGTGCTCACCGCCGGTGATCTCGCCCGCCTGCCGTGATCACCCGACGGCGATGAGGCCGACCGCGGCGCCAGCGCCGAGCAGGCCGGCGACCTGCGTGCGACGGGCACGCTCGCGCAGGAAGAGCATCGCGAGCACGACCGGGATCGCCGGATAGAGCACGGTCGCGACGGCGACCAGCTGCCGATGCGTGGCGTACCAGTACAGCAGGATCGCGACCGAGCCGAGCGCCCCGACGGCGGCCGCCTTCAGCGCCGTGACCCCGGGCAGCCGGAAACCCGCCGACGACAGGAGCACGAGGGGGACGATCGCGCAGGCCGACACCGCCCGGCTGAGCGCGATCGGCCAGAACCCGGCGTCGGCGGGCACCGGGCCATGGCGAGGAACTGCACGGCGAATCCGGCACCCGCGACGAGCGCGTCGGCCACCCCGGCCGCACCGTGCCCGTCGCCGGTGCGGGAAACCAGCCACACCGACGGCAGCGCCAGCACGATCCCGGCCGCGGCGGGTACGGACAGCCGCTCACCCAAGGCGAGTACGGCGACCGCGGCCGGACAGCGCACCCCACGCAAGCGCTTGCGCAGTGGCCGGTCCCCCGAAGACCAGCGCGACGGCCACGCTGAGCACGGTGCCGCCGACCTGCGCGTACAGCGAGTTCGTCATCCCTGCGGCCCGTCTCGACAGCATTCCGCCCGCGAAATGCGTGGTGCCGAAGCAGAGGGCCGCGAGGAGTGCGGTGAGTTCACCCACCGTCGGCCTCCCCGTGGCCGCAGGACTGCGCGCAACATTCATGCATGACTCATGCATACAAGTGTCCGCGGTGCCCCGCAACCGATCAGGCGCTGACCACCAGCGTCACCCCGAGCGCGATCATCGTCGCGGCGACCAGACCGTCGAGCACCCGCCACGACGCCGGGTTGCGGAAGAACCCGCTGAGCAGCCGCGCCCCGAAGCCGAGCACGAGGAACCAGATCACGCTCGCCAGCACCGAACCGACACCGAACGCCCACCGGCCGCCGCCGTGCCCCGCGGCGATCGCGCCGAGGAGCAGCAGGGTGTCGAGGTAGACGTGCGGATTAAGCCAGGTGAGCGCCAGCGTGGTCAGCACGATGCGGCGCAGCGATCCGCCGGTCTCCGGGCCGCCGGTCTCCAGTGCCGCCGGCTTGAACGCGCGCCGGGCCGCGAGCGCGCCGTAGCAGAGCAGGAAAGCGCCGCCGACCAGGGCGACGATGGTCAGCGCTTCGGGCGACGTCCCCACCAAGGCACCCACCCCGCCGACGCCGAGACTGACCAGGATGACGTCCGAGACGATGCAGATCAGGACCACCACCAGCACCGCTTCCCGCCGGATGCCCTGACGCAGCACGAAGGCGTTCTGCGCGCCGATCGCGACGATGAGGGCCATGGTGGCGCCGAATCCGGCGGCCGCGCTGAACAGGGCGTCTTCCATACGGACGACACTAGGAAGCGGAGCGTCAACAGTACAGCTAAAGATTCTTACGTAACATTAGCGCTCATGATGACCGATCTGCCGCTCGACCTGGTCCGCACCCTGCTCGCGGTCGCCGACGAAGGCACCTTCGACGCGGCCGCCTCGGCGCTGCACGTGACGCCGTCGGCGATCAGCCAGCGCGTCAAGGCACTCGAACAGCGCACCGGCCGGGTGCTGCTGATCCGCACGAAACCGGTGCGCCTGACCGAATCCGGGCAGGCTGTCGTGCGCTTCGGCCGTCAGCTGGCCTTGCTGGAGGCCGACACGCGGGCCGAACTGGGCCTGACCGCGGGCGACGAACCGGTCCGGCTGCCGATCGCGGTGAACGCCGACTCGCTGGCGACGTGGTTCCTGCCGGCGCTCACCCGGGTGCCGGCCGGCCAGAAGATCTGCTTCGAACTGCACCGCGAGGATCAGGACCACACCACGACCCTGCTGCGGGAAGGCCTGGTGATGGCGGCCGTGACGTCGTCGCCGGATCCGGTCGCGGGGTGTTCGGTGCACCGGCTCGGGCAGATGCGCTATCTGGCCGTCGTGAGCCCGGCGCTCGGCACGGACCTCGACCTCGCCGAAGCCCCCGTCGTCGTCTTCGACCGCCGTGACGACCTCCAGGACCGCTTCGCGCGTGAGCGCGGGACGATCGCGAGTTCGCTGCGGCACTACGTCCCGTCGTCCGAAGGGTTCTTCGACGCCGTCGCGGCCGGGATGGGCTGGGGCATGGTGCCGCTCGCGCAGATCGGCGACCGCCTGCGCGACGGGACGTTCCTCTCTCTCGACCCGGACCACCCGATCGACGTACCGCTGTTCTGGCAGCAGTGGAAACTCGACTCCCCCGCGCTGGCGGCGGTGTCGGCCGCGGTCACCACCGCGGCCGCGGACCTTCTGGTCGACCCACACGGATGAGGACGCGCTCACCGGCCCGGTCGTGAGATCCTGGGCGCATGACGCGCGCATTGCACCTGGTCGGGGACGAGGAAGCCGACAGGCTGCTGACCGAGGACCCGTTCGCCCTGCTCGTCGGGATGCTCCTGGACCAGCAGTTCCCGATGGAGCACGCGTTCCGCGGCCCGCAGAAGATCGCGGACCGGATGGACGGTTTCGACATCAAGAAGATCCACGAGATGGACACCGAGACCTTCGTCGAACTCTGCGTGGTCCCGCCCGCGATCCACCGCTACGGCGGCTCGATGGCGCGGCGGGTCAAGGATCTCGCGCAGCACGTCATGGACGTCTACGACGGTGACGCGGCCGGGATCTGGACCTCCGGACGCCCCAAGCCGGACGGCCCCGAAGTCCTCAAACGACTCAAGGCGCTCCCCGGCTTCGGCGACCAGAAGGCGGCGATCTTCCTCGCGCTGCTCGGCAAGCAGCTCGGCGTGCAGCCGAAGGGCTGGCGCGCGGCCACCGGCTCGTACGGCGACCGCGGCTCCCGGCGTTCGATCGCCGACGTCGTCGACGCGAAGACCCTCGGTGAAGTGCGGGCGTTCAAGAAGGCGGCGAAGGCCGCCGCCAAGGCGCCGGCGAAGTAACTACCTCTTCGCCGCTCCCGGCCACGGCCCCGGTGTCTCGGCGGGCAGTTCTTCCTGCCCGACTTCGGTGCGGAAGATCCGGAAGCCGCGTGCCTGGTAGTTCTTGAGCGCGGCCGGACCGTCCGTGGTGCAGGTGTGGACCGTCACGCGTCGCGTCGCCGTCTTGCCGGGCCAGCGCTCGGCGAGCGCCCATGCCTCGCGCAGCGCGACGGTCAGCAGATGCCCGCCGATGCCCTTTCCGACGAAGGACGACAACAGGCCGAAGTACGCGAGTTCGACAGTGCCTTCAAGACCGCCCTCGCCGCTGCCGTCGAGTTCGAAGTAGCCGCACGGCGTCCCCTGCGCGTACGCCACCCAGGTCTCGACGCCCGGCCTGTCCAGCCACTCGATCCACTGGTCCCAAGTCCAGGCGAGCCTGTCGATCCAGAACCAGTCGCCGCCGACGGCGGTGTAGAGGTAGCGGTTCAGCTCCGGGCTGACCAGCTCGGCGCGGGTGATCGTCACCGGGACGGCAGGTGGTTTCGCCGCGCTCAAGTCGTCCGGCGAGGTCTGTTCGAGGTGCCAGGTCGTGATCTCCATGCGGCGATCATTTCAGCCAGACCCGCAGCGGCCCCAGCGCCGTGTAGCCGTTCCGCAGGGCGGCTTCGAGATCGTCCCCGCGTTCGTACCCGGTGATCGGCAGACCGGGGAAGCTCGCCGCGACCGCCGAGGTCGCGCCGCGCCAGGCGTCGTCGAGGTCGCCCTGAGTGTACAAATTGGACAGTCCGGCGAAGTCGCCGTCGCGGTTGGCTGTCACGCCGGAGACACCGTCGGACCACACCGCGACGGACGGATCCCCGAACTGATCGTCAGTGCGAGACCAGCCTGGTTCGAGGGGCACCCGAGCCGTCCGGGTGATCCAGGTGGCTTCGAAGAGCACCGTGAAACCCGCCTGCGCGAGATCCAGGCGGCCGAAGCTGTCCTTCACCGAACAGCCCGGCGAGGTGTCGATCCCGTCCAGCACGTCCGCGACCGACGCGTCCGGGGTCAAGGTCACCGCGTCCGGGTACAGCGGCGGCGTCCGGCGCGCCGATTTCCAGACGTGGCGGGAGAAGGCGCCCGCGAGCCCGTGCGCGCGGCACACCGTGTCGCACCAGCTCGCGTTGACCCGCGCCGCGTCCGCTACACCCGCGCGAACCACAGGACATCCGGTTCTCCTTGCGGCACCGGGATCTTCAGCTCCCGCACCTGACCGAACCGCGCACGCAGGCGCTTCGCGAACGACGGCACCGACTCGGCGCTCCACACCGCGAGCACGCCGCCGGGCCGCAGTCGCGCGGCCAGCATGTCGAGCCCGTCTTCCCGGTACAGCTCCGCGTTGCCGTCCGTGACCGTCCACTCAGGACCGTTGTCGATGTCGAGGCACAGCGCGTCGAACCGCTCTTCCGTCCGGCGCAACCACTTCACCAGATCGGCCTCGACGACGGTGACCCGTTCGTCGGAGAGCGCGTCGTCGTGGACGTCCTTGAGCGGACCCTCGCGGTTCCAGCTGATCACGGCGGGTTCGCGCTCGACGACCACGATCTCGCCGACGCCGGGGTGATCCAGCGCGGCGCGCAGCGAATAGCCGACACCGAGGCCGCCGATGAGCATGCGTGCCTTGCCCGGCACCAGATCCGCCGCCACCGAGACCAGCAGCCGTTCGGATTCGCCGTTGCGGGTGTCCATCAGGAACACCCCGTTGGCGATGACTTCGAAATCGTCACCGGCCCGGCGGAGCACCAGTTCACCGCTCTTCCCGGGCACCACGTCGAGTACGTCGGTCATCCGGGCAGCTTATCGACGGCTGTCACGGCGAGCCCGCGAATTTCGCCGAAGCCCTCGGCCGATCGTGGCGGGTACCTGTACGAACCCCTCCGCCCCTCCTAACCTGGAGGCGTCGGAGGTGGTTTTCATGCACGCGACCGTCGGAGACGAGATCCAGGTGCACGGACGCACGGTGGGCTCGGCTGAGCAGCGCGGCGAAATCCTCGAAGTACGCGGCGAAGACGGCGCACCGCCGTATCTCGTCCGGTTCGCCGACGGGCACGAAGGGCTGGTGTTCCCCGGCCCCGACTGCGAAGTCCTGTCCCGGACCGAATAGTCCTCACTCCGCCAACGCGGGCCGCCGAACGCGGCTCCGCCAGCCCGCCACGACCACGACCGCGCCGAGCGCGGTCAGCGCCGCCGCGATCTCGGGCAGCAGGAGCGGCCCGCCACCGCTGAGCACCGCTCCGCCGACCAGGCCGGACAGGCCGACGCCGAGGTAGATCGCGGACGCGTTGAGCGAGAGGACGAGCCCGGCGTTCTGCCGGGACAGCTCGATCAGCCGGTGCTGGATCGGCGGGTTGACCGACCAGGTGGCCAGCCCCCAGAGGAACAGCACGACGGCCGCGCCCGCGACGGTGGTCGCCACCAACGGCAGCAGCGCGAGCACCACGGTGATCCCGCCGAACACCACCAGCAGCGGTCCCTTCGCGCCCCAGCGGTCGGCGGCGCGGCCTCCGAGGACGTTGCCGAGCGCGCCGCCCGCGCCGTAGACGAACAGCAGCAGGCTGACCGTCGTGCCGTGGACGCCTGCCGTGGCGGACAGGACCGGCGAGATGAAGGTGTAGACGGAGAACGCGGCGAGGCAGCCGAGCACGGTCGCGCCGAGCATGGCGAGTACGCGCGGGTCCTTGGCGACGGTGAACCGTTCGGCCAGCCGGACCGGCGGCGGCGCCGGGACGGGCGGCAGGACCAGCCGGACCGCGAAGGCGCCGAGGAGGGCGAAGGCCGCGACGAGCGCGAAGACGGCCTGGTAGCCGACGCTCTGCGAAAGGACACTGCCGAGCGGGACGCCCAGGATCGTCGCGACGGTCAGGCCGCCGAAGACGAGCGCGACGGCGCGGCCCCGGCGTTCGGGTGTGGTGAGTTCGGCGGCGACCGCGCTGGCGGCCGGAGTGAACACGGCCGCGCCGATCGCGGTGACGATCCGCGCCAGGAGCAGCGTCACGTATCCGGGGGCGAGGGCGGCGAGGGCGTTGCCGATCGCGGTGACGACGAGGGCGGCGACCAGGAGCGTGCGCCGTTCCCAGCGGCCGGTGACCGCGGCGAACAGCGGCGAGCCGACGGCGTACGCGATGGCGAAGGCGGTGACCAGCTGGGCGGCGGCCGTCTCGGACACGCCGAGTTCGCCGGTCAGCGCGGGCAGCAGTCCGGCGACGACGTAGCCGCTCGTGCCGACCGCGAAGGTGCCGAGTGCGAGCACCGAGGTCCTGGGTGGTGCGAAAGTCATGGACTCCCCAGCTCCAGACCCCTTTTCACGCCACTTCCGCCCCCGGCACCGGATCGCGATTAGGGGGCTAAACGCAAGTCGGTGGCGCAGGTGCCCGGCTGCCGGCGGAGCACGGTTAGCCCGCGAAAGTCGCTCCGGGGCCCTGTCGCCCGGGTGCGGCCCGGAGCGCGGTTAGCCCGCGGAACGCGACTCGGTGCCGAGGGCCCCCGGCCGGCGCCGGAGCGCGATTAGGGGGCGAAAGTCGCTCTGGGGTCTTTGTTCGATGGTTGTCGTAGTTCGATGGTGACCGTACTACGAACTCGCCGAAAGTTCGAGGGGCGTCGTACTATGGACCCATGGCCGCGACCACCACCCCGCAGTACGTCTACCCCGGGCAGGACGAGATCCGGATCGAGGCGGTCCTCGCCGCGCTCGCCGACCCGGTGCGGCTCGACATGGTCCGCCAACTGGCCGAACCCGGCACCGAGATCTCGTGCAGCGGATTCGACGTCGCCGTGACCAAGTCCACACTCACCCATCACCTGCGCACCCTGCGCGAAGCGGGCATCATCATGGGCCGCCAGCAGGGCACCACGCGCTACAACTCCTTGCGCCGCAACGATCTCGACGAACTCTTCCCCGGCCTGCTCCAGGGAGTGCTCGCCGCCCGCCGCTGAGGGTGGGCAGCCTCACCCGAAACCGGGATGACAAAGGCACCCTTGATCGGTTGAACTGGATGCAGGGCAGCTCGTCGACGCACGCGCCGAACGCGCTGTCTTCTTTTGTGTCCGAGACCTAGATCGATTCAGAAGTCCATCCGCGACGGTGGGCGAGTAATCGTTTACCCAGTACGACCCCCGAAAGGAGAGCCGTGCCCGTCGCGCTGCTCGCGCTCGCCATCGGTGCCTTCGGCATCGGGACCACCGAATTCGTCATGATGGGCGTGCTGCCCGAAGCCGCCGCAGATTTCGACGTGTCGATCCCGTCCGCCGGCTACCTCATCTCCGGCTACGCCCTCGGCGTCGTGGTCGGCGCTCCCCTGCTCACCGCGGCCGCCGTCCGGCTGCCCCGCAAGACCATGCTGCTGGCGATGATGGGGCTGTTCACCCTCGGCAACGCCCTCTTCGCGCTCTCGCCGAACCAGGAGTTCGGCGTCGCCTTCCGCTTCCTCGCCGGCCTGCCGCATGGCGCGTTCTTCGGCGCCGGCGCGGTCGTCGCGTCCAGCCTGGCCAAGCCGGGCCAACGCGCGAAGGCCGTCTCGATGATGTTCATGGGCCTGACCCTCGCCAACGTCGTCGGCGTACCGCTCGGAACGCTTCTCGGCCAAAAGGTCGGCTGGCGCGCGACGTTCGGCGTCGTCGCCGTGATCGGTCTGGTCGCCATCGCCGCGATCGCGAAACTGGTCCCCCACCAGGGCAAACCGGCCGATCCGTCGCTCCGCGGCGAACTCGGCGCCTTCCGCCGTCCGCAGGTGTGGCTCGCGCTCGCGATCGTCACCTTCGGCCTCGGTGGCGTGTTCGCCTGCCTGTCCTACATCGCCCCGATGCTGACCGACGTCACCGGCTACTCCCCGTCGAACGTCACCCTGCTGCTCTCGCTCGCCGGGGTCGGCATGACGATCGGCAACTACCTCGGCGGCAGGCTCGCCGACAAGGCGCTGATGCCGAGCCTCTACGTCGCGCTGTTCGCGCTCGCGACGGTGCTGGCGATCTTCACCTTCACCGCGAACGGGAAGGTCGGCGCCGCGGTGACGATCTTCTTCGTCGGCCTCGCCGGCTTCATGATCGGCCCGATGATGCAGGCCAGGATCATGGAGAAGGCGGGCGGCACGCCGTCGCTGGTCTCCGCCGCGGTGCAGTCGGCGTTCAACATCGCGAACTCGATCGGCGCCTACCTCGGCGGCCTGGTGATCGCGGGCGGACTCGGCCTGGTCGCGCCCAACTGGGTCGGCGCGTCGCTGGCCGTGCTGGGGCTCTCCCTGGCCGCGGTCTCCGGTGGCCTCGACCGCCGCGAGGCCCGGCTCACCCCGGCCATGGCTTCCTGACCCCTCAAGCGCGTGAAGGCCCCCTTCCCTCGGCTGAGTCGAGGGAAGGGGGCCTTCACGCGCATCAGGACAGGGGACCGCCGGTGATCGTGAAGGCGATGAAAAGGATCAAGACAGAAAGCGCGCCATAAGTCAGGACGTCGACCGGCTTGCCCCGGATCGCCAGCAGCCCCGCCTTCGCGTCCGGCAGCACCGCCCTCAGCAGGCCCGCGAGCATCAGGGCCCCGCCGATCAGCGCGGCCCCCTGGCGCCAGTGGTACTGGCCGATCCGCAGGGCCGCGACCGCCACCACCAGCATCACCAGCAGGAACGGCAGGTGACGGAGCAGTGCCCCACGGTCACGCCGCTGTCCGGCCACCGCCATCAGTCCTCGTCCTTCACGGTCTCGCGGGCGAAACGATTCACGTCGCCAGTATCCCGGGTGAGTTATCCGGCAGCAGGTCAGGGCGTCTTCCGAGGTGTCAAGAGCGGCAAAACCCACATGCGGGGTGCACGCGGGCGCGGATACGGTCAAAATGTGACCGTGGCACAACCGACGACTCAGCTGAACGCGACCGAGCAGGACACCCTGGTCAAACAGATCGGCCTCGCCCTGCTGCGGGCCGCACCGCGTGATTGGCGGAAGGTGACCGCCGAGTACCGAGCCGTCGGCAGGTACCACGAGATGACCGGCGAGATCATCACCGAGGACGGCACCGCGCACGAGTGGGTCGCGACGCACGACATCGCGACGCTGTTCGGCAGGCTCCGTGCCGGGATGTACCGCGACGGCCGCGGCACCTGGTTCAACGCCCGTTACCAGCTCGACCACCCCTCGAGCTACAACCTCGAGTACAACCGCGACGAGCCTCAGTGGCGCCTCGCGCCGCCTCCGCAGGCGTACTCCGACGAACTCCGCATGTTCCCCCGCTCCGAGGAGAACGTGCCCGAATGGCTGATCCGGCGCATGTCCGGCCTCGGCCCCGAGCAACCCGGCCCGCATTTCCGCATCGCCCGCATCTTCGACACCATCGGCCCGGCCGGGCGTCCGGTGATCAACCGGCCCGACCTGGAGATCGAGGAGCAGGACAGGCTGCTCGAATACCTCGACCACGCGCCGCTGGTGGTCACCGAGCGCGGCTACGACATCGACCGGCTCGCCCAGACCCCCGAGGCCACCGTCCCGGTCGCCTTCCACAGCGACGGGCAGTGGATCTGGCCCGCCGCCGTCAACTACTACCTGCGCGAGTACGGCGTCTCGCCGGAACTCGACCTGATCGACCACGTCCGGCAGAACGGCTTCACGCTGCCCGAGGTCGACGAACCGACGCTGCAGGCCGCGGCGGGGTACCTCACCCGGGGGAATCAGCCTCCGCAGCAGCGGCCGAACGGCCCCGGGGGGCCCAACGGCGGCCCCGGTGGCCCCGGTGGCCCTGGTGGCCCCGGCGGCCCGCCGCCGCAGGGTCCGCCGCAGAACGGCCCCGCCCAGAACGGACCCGTGCCGCCGCAGCAGCAGGCACCGGTCAACCAGGGTGCTCCCGGTCAGCCGGGACCCCACGGTCCCGCGGGCCCAGGCGGCCCCGGCCCGAACCAGGCCGCCCAGCCGCCCGTCTCACCGCCGGCACCGCACCAGCAGGGTCCCGACGCCGCCTCGATGGCCGCGGCGGCGGCCGCACCGGTCGCGGCGGCCGCGGCCGTCCCCGCCGCCGAGACCACCGTCCCGGACCAGGCGGAGCAGTCCCAGCGGTACGAAGAGGACTACGACACCCAGGACTACCAGGCGCAGGACTTCCACGAAGCCGCCGCCGAGCAGCAGTACGCGGACGGCTACGACGAGCCGTACGCGCACGAACAGGCGCAGTTCCACGAGTCCGAGCAGGACGTCTACGCCGACGAAGCCCGCCAGGACGACGAGCCGCACCAGCGCGCCGAGCCCGAGCCGCAGACCGCCGACCCGGAGGCCACCACGTACGCGCGGCCCGCGCACGTCGACGCCTACGAGCAGCCCCGCGAGGAAACGCACGACGCTTACGCCCCGCAGGACGAAGACCAGCCGTACGCGCCCCCCGAGGAGGAGGCGACCACCGGCTACACGCCGGTCGAGCAGGCCGACGCGGATGGCCTGCCCCTCCTCACGCACGACGCGGAGCCGCCGAGCCCGCCCCCGCCGTCCGACTCGGAGGTCACGCAGGTCGACGGCCCGCCGCAGGAGCGGGGGACCTTTGCTACCGCCGCCCCCGTGTCCCGTCCGGAACCCGAACCGCAGCGTGAGGAGCCCTCGCGCCGTGCGGCCCCGGAGCGGCCGCGCCGCGCCGAGCACCCCGTGCCGGTGCTGAACGAGCTGCAGTCGAAGTTCGACGACCTCGACGTGCCCGACGACGTCTACCGCATCGGCGCCCCCGCCGAGCACGGCTGGAGTGTCGAGCAGGTCGACGGCGGTGGCTGGCGGGTCGGCTGGTACGACGGGAAGCTGACCAACCCGGCGGTGTTCGGTGACGCCGAGGACGCGGCCGCGTTCATGCTCGGCAAGGTTCTGCTGAACCCGAACGGCGCTCCGCCCGTCGAGGAGCCTCCCGCCGTCGAAGAGCGGCCCGCCGAGGAGCCGCCCGCTCCGGCCCCGCCCGTGCTGGCGACGCTCTCCCCCGAGGTCGCCACCGGTTCGCATCCGGTGCCGCCGCGGGAATCGATCCCGCCGCAGGAGCAGACGGCGTTCACGACGGCGGAGGAGCTGCTCGGAGACGACCTGGACGACGAGCCCACCCCGGCTCCGGTCCCGCCCGCGCCCCCGGCACGGCCGAGCCCGGCCCTGCCCAACCCGGCACTGTCGAGCCCGCCGCCCGCCCCGCCCCGCCGCGAACCGCCGGTGACGCCGCCTCCCCCGCCGCCCATGCGGCGCGAGGAACCGGCCCGCCCGCCGGCCGCGGCGAGCGCCGGACCGCCCGACGCCAAGCAGAACTGGCCGATCTCGCCGCTCAGTGGCGAACCGCCGCTGACGTTGTTCCGCGGCAAGGAACTGCGTGAGTTGCCCGCAGGCAGCGAGCTGGACCGCTTCGGCGGCCCGAACGGCAACCTGACCTACGCGGCCGGGACGCCGTTCGAGGAGCGTTCGCTCGTGCCGGAGTGGGTGAACCGGCCGTACCACGTGTACCGGGTGCAGCGTCCGCTCGAGGCGCTGGCCGGGGTCGCGATCCCGTGGTTCAACCAGCCCGGTGGCGGGTCGGCGTACCTGCTGCCCGCGTCCATCGAGGAGCTGCTCGCCGAGGGCGACCTCATCGAACTGGACCCGGGCGAACCGCCGATCGACTAGCCCGCACTGCAATGAAAGGTCCTTTCCTCGCAAATTTTGCAAGGAAAGGACCTTTCATTGCACGCCGGGGCGGCGCAAGTAGTCGACTACACGCGAGGGCCAGGAGTCAGTGGATGACAAGGCCGTGCGCGGCCGCGTAGGCCACGGCGGTCTCGGTGTCCACGTGGACGCCCGAGAGGTTCGCCTGCACCAGGCCGTTGGCGTCGATCCGCGCGCCACGCAGGTCGGCGCCGTCGAGTTTCGCGCCCGCCAACCGGGCGCCGGTGAGATCGGCGCCGCGCAGATCCGCGCCGGTGAGATCGGCCTCGGTCAGGTTGGCCTCACGCAGCCGCAGGCCGGAGAAGTCTACTTTGGACAGACGGTTGCGGCTCAGCGAGACCAGGGACAGATCACAGTCGGTGAACGCGATCTTCTGGAACCGGCAGTCCACAAAGGACGATCCGAGCATCGAGCAGGAACTCCACCGGGTACCGGCGAGCACGCTGCGGTCGAAGGTGCAGGACCGGAATGCCGACGCCTCGTGACGCGAGCCCTCGAAGTCGGTCTTGGTGAAGTCGCACTGGTCGAAGGTGCAGCCCTGGGTCCGCAGTCCCCGAAGGTCGGCTTCGGTGAAATCACAGCCGACGAAACTGCGTTTTTCCCACCATTGCCGGGAAAGGACGGCTTCACGGAAATTCGAAGCACTCCTTCCCGCTGAGAATTCATCCGGCTGAGCCTCGGCGGTCTCGATCACCCGTCCAGGATCGCACACCCGCTCACGGCCAGGTGATGCCGCCGAACAACGCGCGCAGTTTCGCCGCCCGCGCCGGTGACGACGCGGCGATCCAGCCGATCCGGCCGAGCAGATGGGCGCGGAAGTCCGGATGCGCGGTCCGGTTCTGCGCCTCCGGCCCGGTGCGGGCGCAGTTGTGGAGCAGTGCGCGCAGGGCGTCGTAGTCGGCGCGCGTCGCGGCGGGCGCGCTGTTGACCACCAGGCCCGCGACCCGTTGCCGCTGGTGCGCACCGGCGATCGACGTCTTGTCGTCCCGTAGCCGGAAGCCCTCGTCGGTCACGATCCGCCGGACGCCGGGCAGCAACCGGTGCAGCGGCGGGGAATCCCCGGAAAACGCCAGATCGTCGGCGTAGCGCGTGTAGGCCGCGCCCAGCGTGCGCGCGAGGCCGTCCAGCCGCCGGTCCAGATGGTGCGTGACCGCGTTCGCGACCGCGGGCGAGGACGGCGCGCCCTGCGGCAGATGCGTGGCCGCCAGGCTGTTCAGCAGCCGCACGCGGGCCGGATCCCGCCGCCCGTCCGGCGCGGCGGCGACGACCTCGGGCGGCGCGGCCGTGGTGAGCACGCCCGCCAGTGCCTCCGCCACGGCGGCCGGATAGCCCGCGAGCGCGAGCAACGCCGAGATCCGGCGCGCGGACACCGCCGGGAAGAACCCTTCGAGGTCCATCCTGACCACGGTCTCCCGGCCGGCGTGCGGCGCGGCACAGGTCATCGCCGAACGTCCGCGCCGGAATCCGTGCGCGGCTTCGTGCACCGGCAGGGCCCCGACGACGTGCCGCACGATACGGCGCTGCAGTTCGGCGAGCCGCGGTTTCGGCCGTTCGATGAGCCGCACCCCGCCCGACGCCGTCGGGATCCAGCGATAGGTGTAGTGCCGGACCGGGCCGGCCGCGCGCCGGTTCCAGCCCTTCGTGTCGGCGAACCACGAGAGTTCACCGGGTGTCAGGTCCAGTGCGGCGGCGCAGTCGTCGAAGGTCGCCCAGCGAGCCACCTGAAATCGCCAGACCGGCATGGGTTCGAGGAGCGACGCGGAGGTGACTCTTTCTCCTGTCATCCGCGCGGACCCGTACGCGAAGCATGCCGCTCTCGCGCGGGGCGCCTTGTCTCGCTGTCCTCGTACTCCCCGGGGTTACCCCGGAGTGGGTGGTGCTCCACCTGCTCACCTCCGCGTCGCGACCACCACCCTACCGACTTCAGCGGCTCGGGATGATCTTCGCGCCGGAGACGTACCGCATGGCCTCGACGAACTTCGGGTCGTTCATCCGGCGCTCCATCTCGGCCGGGTCGAGGTCGACCAGCCGGGTCTGGATCCACCACAGGTTGCCGAACGGGTCGCGGACCCGGCCGACGCGGTCGCCGAAGAAGAGTTCGGTCTGCCTCGTGACCTCTTCGGCGCCCGCCTCGACGGCCCGGCGCTGCGTCTCCACGCTGTCCTCGACGTAGAGCCGCAGATACGCCGGGGTTTCGATCCAGTCGTCCTGCGCGTCGAACAGCATGACGACCGAGTCGCCGATCCGGACCTCGGCGTGCCCGATCTTCCCGCCCTCGACGTACACCGGTTCGCCGAGCGGCTCGGCGTCGAAGACCCGCTTCAGGAAGTCGATCACGCGCGCGGTGTCACGCGAGATGATCCAGGGCGTCACCGAGTGATATCCGGTGGGGATCGGGTTGCTCATCGGGATTCTCCTCAGTCGTCGTGTGCGCTGAGAAGAACGTTAGAACCCGTATAGGACAGATCGTGTCCTAATGCGATTTCAGCAGGAAAGGGGGCTTCGACTCCCGCCACTCCGATATGTCCAGCGAGTTGAGCGCCTCGACGATCCGCTTCTCCTCGTAACGGAAATGCGTCTCCATGATCGCCGTGAGCCCGTCCAGTTCCCGTTGGACGTCAAGGATCTCGTCCTGACTCGTCCCTGGGCCGACACCGGCGACCAGCTTTTCGAGCCGTTCGATGATCCCTGTCATCACTCCGTGGTCGTGCGCGAGTTCTTCGAGCGCGGGCCGCAGTTCGGGGAATTCCTCCGCCAGCACGAGGAAAGCGCCGCCGTCCTCGCCGGTGTGATGCCTGGTCAGCGCCGAGCAGAAGGTGAGGCAATGCGCCCGGAGATCGCGCAGCCGCTCGGCGCGCCCCGCCGCGACCGACTCGAGGTCGTCGTCCAGCCTGGCCAGCTCTTTACGCAGCCAGTTGTGCACCTGAATGAGTTGATTTCCGAACGCCGTCAACCGGTCGTCCGTCTGAAAAGGGGTTTCCATGATTTCCCATGGTCCGGCGCCTCCATGCCCACGACGGTCTCTTTGCCGGGTGCACTGCGACGCTGGGGAGACTTCAGCATGGCCGGCCGGTGATCGTCAAGAGGGTTTCAGTGGAAGTCACGGGATTTGGCGGTGATCCGCAGCGGCAGGTGCCGGATCTGTTCGGCGAGGACGTTCACCACCTCGCCGGTGCGCTCGACCACGCCCCGGATCAGCAGCGCGGGACTGCCGCGGGCCACCCGGTGATAGCGCTGCCACACCCCCATCGTGCAGATCACGTTGATCATCCCCGTCTCGTCTTCGAGGTTCATGAAGGTGACACCGCCCGCGGTCGCCGGCCGCTGGCGATGGGTCACCGCGCCGCCGGTCAGCACCTCCGTGCCGTGCGGGACCTCCCGCAGGCCCGCCGCCGTGACGACGCCGAGCGCGTCGAGGTGGTCCCGGATGAACTGGGTCGGGAAGCTGTCCGGCGACACCCCGGTGGCCCAGACATCCGCCGCCGCGATGTCGATTTCGTCCATCCCCGGCAACATCGGCGCCTTGGCCCCGGTGATGAGCCCGGGCAGCTTCTCCGGGCTTTCGTCGGCGACCGCGCCCGCCGCCCAGAGCGCGCTCCGCCTGCTCTCGCCGAAACAACCGAACGCGCCGGCCGCGGCCAGCGCCTCGACCTGTGGTTTGGTCAGCCGCATCCGCCTGGCGACCTCGGCCAGATCCGCGAACGGGCCCCCGCGTTCCCGCTCCTCGACGATCTCCTTCGCCAGCTTCTCGCCGATCATCCGCACGGTGGACAGGCCACCCCGCACGGCGAGCAGTTCTCCCCCTTCCGGCAAGGGTTCCAGCGTCGCGTGCGGGAGGCTCGCGTTGATGTCCGGGCCGAGCACCTTCACCCCGTGCCGCCGCGCGTCGGCGACCAGCGACTGCGGCGAGTAGAACCCCATCGGCTGAGCCCGCAGCAAACCCGCCAGGAACGCGTCCGGGTGGTAGTACTTGAAGTACGCGCTCGCGAACACCAGCAGGGCGAAACTCAGCGCGTGACTCTCCGGGAAGCCGAAATTCGCGAACGCCTTGAGTTTGCCGAAGATCTTCTCGGCCAGCTCGCCTTGGATGCCGTTCTTCGCGGCGCCTTCGAGGAAGCGCCGTTTGAGCCGTTCCATCTTCTGCTCGGACCGTTTGGCCCCCATGGCGTGCCGTAAGCGATCCGCCTCCGCCGGGGTGAAATCGGCGACGTCGAGCGCGATCTGCATCATCTGTTCCTGGAACAACGGGACGCCGAGGGTCTTTCCCAGCGCGTTGGCCAGTTTGGGATGGTCGAAATCCCATTTCTCCTGACCGTTCTTGCGCCGGATGTAGGGATGCACCGAACCGCCCTGGATCGGGCCGGGCCGGATGAGCGCGACCTCGACCGCCAGATCGTAGAAAGTAGTGGGGCGCAAGCGGGGCAGCGTGGCCAGCTGCGCCCGGCTCTCCACCTGGAAGACGCCGATCGCGTCGGCGCGGCAGAGCATTCCGTAGATGTTCTGATCCTTGAGATCCAATTCGGAGATGTCGACCTCTTCCCCTTTGTGGTCACGAACCAGATCGATCATATAGTGCAGTGCCGACAACATTCCGAGGCCGAGCAGATCGAATTTGACCAGTCCCGCGGCGGCGCAGTCGTCCTTCTCCCATTGCACGACACTGCGGTTCTCCATACGGGCCCATTCGATCGGGACGACCTCGCTCACCGGTTGCGCGCAGATCACCATCCCGCCGGAATGGATACCCAGATGCCGCGGGAAGTCTTCGAGCGCGCAGGCGAGTTCCACGACCTCTTCCGGGATGTCGTGATCGTGGTCCTTCTCCGTGGCCCGCAACGCGCCCCACCGGTCGATCTGTTTACTCCACGCGTCCTGCTGGCCGGGCGTGTATCCCAGCGCCCGCGCCGCGTCCCGGACCGCGGACCGGGCCCGGTAGGTGATCACGTTCGCCACCTGCGCGGTGTTCAGCCTGCCGTATTTCCGGTAGACGTACTGGATCGCCTCCTCTCGGCGATCGGATTCGATGTCGAGGTCGATGTCCGGGTAGCCGTCGCGATCCGGGGCGAGGAACCGTTCGAAGAGCAGGTCGTAGCGCACGGCGTCGACCTTGGTGATGCCGAGCGCGTAGCAGACCGCCGAGTTCGCGGCCGATCCCCGGCCCTGGCAGAGGATTCCTTCCTCCCGGCAGAACCGCACGATGTCCCAGACGATCAGGAAGTAGCCAGGGAAACCCAGTTCTTCGATGATCTTCAGTTCGTGCTCGATCAGCTTCCGCGCTTTCTCGCGGTATTCGGCGTCTTTGTTCTTCTCGTGTTCCTTAGCGCCTTCACGGGTGAGTTTCTTCAGGAAGGACGCTTCGGTGTGCCCCTCCGGCACCTCGAACGGCGGCAGCTTCGGCTCGATGTGGTGCAGCTCGAACGCGCACTCCCGGCCGAGCAGCGCCGCCCGCTGCACCGCGCCCGGATACCGCTCGAAGATCTCGGCCATCTCCTCCCCCGACCGCAGGAACGCCATCCCCGCGGCGGGCAGCCAGCCCTCCATGTCCTCCAGGCCCCGCCGGGCGCGGATGGCGCTCAGCGCGTCGGCGAGCGGAGCCCGCTCCGGCCGGGCGTAGTGCGCGGCCGTGGTCGCCACCGTCGGCAACCCGAATTCCCCGGCCATCTCGCTCAGCAGGTCGTTGTGCGTGCTGTCCAAGGGAAGGCCGTGGTCGATGAGTTCGACGTAGACGTTGTCCCGGCCGAAGCAGTCGATGAGTTCCTTCAGTCTCTCGACGGCCGCGGCGGGGCCTTCGGTGACGAGCGCCTTGCGCACCGCGCCCTTGCGGCATCCGGTGAGTACGACGCATTTCCCGCGGACCTCTTCGGCGACCGCGCGCAGGTCGTAGACCGGCCTGCCCTTCTCCGCCCTTTCCTTGGGGGACAGCGACTGCCTGTCGAAGCCGTACAGCTGGCCCGCGGTGATCGCCCGGTTCAGGCTCAGGTAACCGTCCTGCTGCCTGGCCAGCAAGAGAAGGTGCTCACCCTCGGGATCGGCGAACCCGTTCTGCGGCCCGGACAGGCCGAAGCTGAGTTCCGTGCCGAAAACGGTGTGCACGCCCAGTTCCCTCGCCGCTTCGGCGAAGCGGACCACGCCGCACATGCCGTCGTGATCGGTGAGCGCGATCGCGTCCAGGCCCAGCCGCGCGGCCTCCTCCACCAGTTCCTCGGGATGGCTCGCCCCGTCGAGGAAGCTGAAGTTCGAATGGCTGTGCAGCTCGGCGTACGGCATCCGGCGCGCGGTGGCGCCGTCGTCGTCACCGATCAGCCCGGTCAGATCCGCGGGCCGCTGGTACCCCTGCCGCTTGGCGCTCCACGCCGGGCTGTCACCGCCGTCCCCGGGCGGCACCTCGCCCGCCAGCTCGCGGGCGAGGTCCTTCCAAGGCCGCGGAGGGTTGTTCCAGCCCATCGGTCACCGGTTCTCGGCCGAGCTTCTCGGCGCGGGGACGAACACTTCCGCGCGCGGGACGCACGCCGCCCAGGCCGTGTCCAGCTCCGCACGTTGCACCGGGACGGCCGGTTCCTCCAGCCATCGCCGCACCAGCCGCGTGTACTCCTCGTCCATGTTCAGTCGTACTTCCCTTCCAGTGTCCACATCGGATTCTTGTGATGCTCGAAGCGGAGCAGCACCGCCTCCTCGGCGTCCCGCCCGTCGGCCAGCAGCACCTGCATGCGCATCCGGGTCCCCGACCGGGCATGTCCCGCCCCGGCCCGGACCCCGACGAACCACGGCCCCGCCCAGCCGAGGACCTCGCGCGGCTCGTCGCCCTCGAAGCTCACGAGGAACGGCGCGGCGGTGACCCGGCGCCGCGCGGTGATCTCCACGGCACGCCCGTTCTCGTCCAGCACCTGGGCGGGCACCGGCCGCGCGAACACCGTCGCCGGGGAAGGCGACGGGAGCCTCCCGGCCCAGTTCGCGTCCGCCTGCGCCGACTTCTCGCGCCTGTCGCCCCACGGCACCAGCCGGACGCGTTCGGCGGGATCGCGACCGCCGTCGAGCACCGCGGTGAAGACGCTCTCCGGGCCGAGCAAGCCCTGCACCCGCACCAGCGCGCGACCGGCGCGCTCGCCGGACAGGTCTTCGTCCTCTGTGGACGGTCGCAGTACGCCCGCCGCACCCGCCTGCCACAACCCGAGCTGCAGTGATCGGCCTTCGACCGTCTCCTCCGGCTCCAGCCGCAGCCGGACGACTCCGGAATGAGGGCGTTCCTTGGCTTTCAGCCAGCCTTCGAACTGCCAGCGCACCCTGTCCGCGACACCGAGCGGGGTCAGCGGTTCGGCGCAGCGCCACACGCGGCCGAGTTGTTCACCGGTCTCGGTGGTGACGTAGATACCGAGCCGGGTGCAGGCCAGCCCGTGCGCGGCGAGGCCGGCGTGGAACCGTTCGCCGAGGCCCTTCGCCACGAACGCGGCGGCGTCGACCCTGTCGATCGGTGGGTCGAACGCCTTCGCGAGCGAGAGTTCCGGCGGCGGACGACGGCGTGACGGCGGACGTTCGGACCGGCCCCGTGCCAGCCGGTGCGCGAGCACGCCCTCCATCCCGAAGCGGGCGGAGACGTCGCTTTCGTCGAGCGCCGCGAAGGCGCCCAGCGTGTGAAGGCCGAGCTGTTTGAGCAGGGTGACCAATTCGGCGCGACCGGCTTCGGGCTGGTCGAGTTCGCGGATGGGCAGCGGGGCCAGGAATTCCGCCGTCCCACCGCGTTCGACCAGTGTCGAACGGCGGGCGGCGAGCGTCGCGGCGAACAGGCCGTCGGCGACACCGACCTGGCTTTCCCCCCCCGCCGCCACGGACACCTCGTCCATCAGCCGTTCGAGAAGGCCGTGTTCACCGCCGAAATAACCGGCCGCGCCCTCGACCGGGACGGCGACGATCCCCGGGCGCACCACCTCGACCCCGACGGCCACTTCCTCCACCGCCTGCGCGACGGACTCGAAGAGCCGGGCGTCACGGCCGTCGTCCTCGCCGAAGACCGCCAGCTCCGGACAGCAGGACTGGGCCTCGCGCCGCCGCATCCCCCGGCGGACGCCGTACCCCCTGGCCACCGCGGTGCAGGCGACCACACGGTTCGCCGAGAAGACCGCGGCCGGGCGGCCGACGGGTTCGCCCGCGACGGCCGCGGCGGCGACCGCGGGCCAGTCCGGGCACCACAGCACCAGCATGCGCACGGGCGGGTTCACGCCGTCCCCCACCTGGCCGCGGGAAAGTCCGCTCGCTCGACCATGCCCTCACCGGGAAACCGCAGCAACGCCGACATCGGCCGGGCGGCCGCACCCCGGCCACCGGCCCGCACCTCGACCTCGCGGACGCGCAGATAGCCCGCGCCGCCGCCGGTGAAGCCCGTCCAGCGGGATCGGCGGCAGCTCAGTTCGACCTCCGCACCGGGCCAGGAACCCAGCGAAAGCAGCACCGAACCACGGTTGCGAGCGCGGGCGGACAGCCGCCTCGCCACCTCGGGCCGGGCGAGTCCCGGACCGACGACCACGAGGTCGAAACCGTCGAGCAGGGCCGCGGTCACCGCCGGGAACTCGGCACCGGGACGGGGGACCAGCGCGAGCCTGCCCACCTCGACCCCGAGTTCCGCGGCGGCGACCACCCCGAGCGCGGGCAGGCCGACCGCGACCGCCCACGCACCGCCGGCGGTCGCGGCGGCCAGCAGGGTGAGCATCAGTGACGTGGACCCCAGCACCGAAACGGTGCTCCCGCGCCGGAGCCCCGCGGCGGGCAGCAGACCGGACAACGCCGGGGACACCGGGAGCACCCTTCCCGTCGTCCTCGCGTGTTCGGCCGCGGAAGCCACGCCACTGGCCGTGCTCACTCCTGGCAAAGCCGCCAGCCTCGCCAACGGCAAGGCCCGTGCCTCGACCACCTCCGCTGTCACCGGACCCCGCCTCCCCACGACACCTAAACCGTCCTCTGTGGACGGCACCGGCATGCCACGGGGAAGGCGGCACTTCGAACGCTTGTTCGATACCTCCAGTAGACCGGGCGGCGCAGCGGTTGTCAAGCGAGGTGGCCGGCGAAGAAGTCGGCGAGCTTGTCGATCGCGGGATCGAGGTACTGCTTCCTGTCGTACAGGTCGACGTGACTGGCCCCGTCGATCCAGTGGAGCTCCTTGGAGCCGGTGGCGCGCTGATGGACCTCGATCGCCATCCAGGCGGTGACGGCCCGGCTGCCGACGATCTGCAGCAGAGGACGCGGGGCGATGAGCGGGACGGCGTGGAAGGCGTCGAAGGAGGCCAGCCTGTCGATGCTCTCCCAGGCGAGGGACTTCGCGGAGCGTTCGTGCCCGCCGCGTGAAGTGCGGTAGTACTCGAAGCCCTCGACGCCGTGCTCCCCACCGAGCGCGCCGGCCTGTTCCGCGGTTTCGGGGAACACGGCCAGCGTCCCGGGATCTTCGCCGCGGGCGGCGGCGGTCCGGGCGTGGGCGGCGGCGTCGAGCAGGCCCTGGAAGACGGCCCGGTCCTGCGTTCCGTCCGCGCCGAGGCGGAACTGGCGGGCGACGTCGACGCCGCTGACGGTGGCGACGGCCTTGACGCGATGGTCCCCGCCCGCGGCGGCGAGAGAGTAGCCACCCGAGGCACAGATGCCCAGCAGCCCGATGCGGTCCGCGTCGACGTCGGCGCGGGTGCCCAGAAAGGACACGGCGGCCTTGAAGTCTTCGACGCGCTGGGCAGGGTCTTCCAGACCGCGAGGCAGACCACCGGACTCGCCTTGGTGGGCGGCGTCGAAGGCGAGGGTGACGAAGCCGCGCTCCGCCATCCGCCGCGCATACGTGCCGGAAGCCTGTTCCTTCACCCCGGTGCCGGGGTGGCCGACCACGAGCGCGGGATGCGGACCCGGCGCGTCGGGGAGGTAGAGGTGGGCGGCGATCGGGATGCCGGCACTGTCGAAACCGACGGTGGTCCTGGTCATGAGTCACTCTCCTGAGCCGGTGGCGGGATGTCGTGACTCCCACTTTCGGCCGGGCACGACGCGGGTGGCAGAGCAGATTTCTCCCTGGGAAGGAACTTGCCCCCGCACAGTCGCACCGCGACCGTCCACACTGGAGTCATGAGTTCCGACCCCGACTCCAAAGCGCTGGGCGCCTTCCTCAAAGCCCGCCGGGCCCGGCTGTCACCACAGGAGTGCGGTCTTCCCGTGACGGACGCCGGGCGCAAGGTCGCCGGGCTCCGCCGCGAGGAGGTCGCCCAGCTCGCCGCCATCAGCGTGGACTACTACACCCGGCTGGAGCAGGGCCGCGTCCGCGCCTCCGCTTCCGTGCTGGCCACTCTCGCCCGCGCCCTGCGCCTCGACGAGGACCAGCAGAAGTACCTCTACGACCTCGCCGGCCGAACGGACGCCCGTCCCCGCCGCCGTCGTCCCGCACAACGCGTGCGACCTCCGATGCGACGTCTGCTCGACCAGCTCACCCGCGCCCCGGCGATGGTCCTCGGTGAACGTCTCGACATCCTCGCCTGGAACGCCGCCGCCGCGGCGCTTTACACCGACTTCGCCGCCATCCCGCCCGCGCGGCGCAACTACCTGCGGTTGCTGTTCACGCATCCGGAGATCCGGCGGATGCACGTCGACTGGGCGCACGACGCCCGCGAAGCCGTCGCCGCGCTGCGCATGGAAGCCGCGGCCGACGATCCCGACTGTGCCCGGCTCGTCGGCGAATTGTCGCTCCAGGACACGGACTTCCGCACGTGGTGGGCGGAGCACCATGTCAACACCGCCACCTACGGCACCAAGCGCTACCGTCACCGGCTGGCAGGCGACCTCACGCTGGACTGCGACACCTGGGCCGGGCCCGACGGCTCCGGGCAACGGCTCATGATCCTGACCGCCGAACCGGGCAGCCCCTCCCATGACGCCCTGCTCATCCTCACCTCGTGGGCCGCCAGCCAGCCCGACGCGGCGGAGGAACCGGCCGGGTGAGCGGCGCTTTCTGTCATTCTGGATGTCATGCCCTCGCCAGCCCTGCGCCGCGCCCTGACCGACCCGGGGCCCCGGCCCCTGCCGGACGAAGTGAGCGAACTCCTGGAGAAGCTGGCCGCTCCCCCGCGGCTCGCCGCGCATCTCCGGGCGGTCCACGACGTGGCCTGTTCCCTGGCCGACTGGCTGGAGAAACAGCATCCGGAGCTGGCCTTCGAACGTGAAGCGACGCTATTCGGCGCGGCCACTCACGACATCGGCAAGACGGTCCACCCCGAGGAATTGTCCGGACCCGGCTCCGCGCACGAGCAGGCCGGTTACGAACTCCTTCTGTCCCAAGGGATCGACGAAGAGCGGGCGCGGTTCGCGCGGACGCACGCCGCCTGGAGCGCGGACGTCGGCGTCGAGGACCTGCTCGTGAGCACCGCGGACAAGGTGTGGAAGGCGAAGCGGGTCACGGACCTCGAACAGCTCCTGGTCGATCGCCTGACCGCCGCGAGCGGGCAGTCGCCGTGGGAGGTCTTCATGGCCCTCGACGACGTACTCGACCGCATCGCGGCGGCCGCCGATGGAAGACTCGCCTTCCAAGCCCGCCATCCCATCCACGACTGACTCACGACCGTGACCCGCGTCACGTCGCCTTTAGCGGGCTAACCGCGCTCCGTTTGTCGAAACGGCCCCTGGCCAGGCGTCGCCTCTATGAAGACAACGAGAGAGGACAGCCATGGCGAAGGAATCCGAGGTCCGCTTCGAGGGCTTCCTGCCCACCCCGCCCGCCGACACCTGGGCCGCGATCACCGAAGGCACGGGCGGCTGGCTCTGGCCGATCCAGTACGAACCACGCGACGGCGGCGCCGAATCCGGCCTCACTCCGAACGGCGGCATGGTCACGGTCTGGAAGCCGTCACGACGCTTCGTCACCTACGCCGAGAACGAGGAGGGCTGGTTCAACACCCTCGAGTACGTCCTCGAACCGAAGGACGGCGGGACGTACTTGCGCTACGAGCACACCACCGTCCTCGACGACTGGGACGTCGAATACGACGCCTGCCGCCGTCACACGGCCTTCTACTACCACTCGCTCGGCGAGTACCTGACGCACTTCAACCGCCGCGACGCGAAGTACTTCAAAGCCGACGCGCCCGAAGCGTCGATCGCCCCGGAGGCGTTCGAAGCGGTCCGGGCGGCGATCGGCGCGACGGCCGTGGGCGACCGGGTGCACCTCGATGTCCCCGGTGTCGAAGGGGTGGTCGACTACCTGACGTCGAATTTCCTCGGCGTCCGGACCGAAGACGCGCTGTACCGCTTCTACGGCCGGAACGTGTGGGGCTGGCCTGTCGGCATCGGGCACCACCTGTTCGCCGAAGAGGCCGACGCGGACAAGGCCGAGAAGGCGTGGACTGCCTGGCTGAACGGTCTGTACGCCTAGCGGGGCAGGTTCTTCGCGACCTCGGCGCCCACGGACTTCGCCACTTCGGCGGACTCCGCGGGCGGGATCGGCGAGTTCGTGAAGAACCCCTTGTCCCAGCCCTTGTAGGTGATGACACCGACGTACACGCCCTGGATGAACCGCAGCTCGGCGCCGCTGAAGGCGCTGTCGGTGTCCAGGGAGACGAGGACGGCCTTCTGCCCGATCCCCGGCACCTGCTGCTGACGCTCGGACGGCGCGGCCGATCCGGTGGAGGACTCCGCCGCCCGTTTCTCGGCGTCCGGCCCTTCGTGGCGGTAGACCGTGATCTGCAGGGCACGGTCGTGGACGTTGTCCCCGTCCGGCGCCACCCAAGAACAGCCGTACTGCTTGGTGACGATGTCGAGGGCCTTGATCTCGTTCTCGCGGAAGCCCTGGAAGCTGTTGGTGATGGCCTTGTTCAGGAGCTCCGGGGAGACCTTGCACTGGGCGGGCGGCTGCTGGGAGACCGGCGGCTTGCCGACGGACGAGTAGTACTCCGACGCGAAGATGCCGCCCGGGATGCCCAGGCCGAGCAGGACCACGCCGCCCATGATCAGGCCGATGATCAGCCCGGTCTTTTTCTTCTTGGGCGGCTGTCCGTAGCCGGGCATCGGCGGACTGTACCCGGGCGGTGGGCCGTACCCGGGCCCAGGCGGCGCGCCGTACCCAGGCCCACCGGGCTGAGGCGCGCCGTACCCAGGCTGCTGTCCATAGCCCGGGCGGCCTCCCGGCCCAGGTGGCGGGCCATGACCCGGTCCCTGGCCATACCCCTGCGGCGGCTGGTTCACCCGTTCCTCCTACCGATCCTCGCGTCCGCACCGCGTCACGATTAGCCCGCTGAAGTCGACACGCGGCCAGCATGGCACGGCGACCGGGGCCGGGCACCGGGAATGCCCGCGGTCCTGTCCGCGGGCACCCCCGGGATCACGATTAGGGGGCTAAACGCAAGTCGGCGCCGGGGGCGACCGGAGCGCGGTTAGCCCGCGAAACGCGACCTGGGCTAGTGCGCGAAGTGGCGCGTGCCGGTCAGGTACAGGGTGACCCCGGCGGCCTCGGCGGCGGCGATGACCTCGGCGTCGCGGATCGAGCCGCCCGGCTGGACGACGGCGCGGACACCGGCCTCCAGCAGGACCTCGAGCCCGTCCGGGAACGGGAAGAAGGCGTCCGAAGCGGCCACGGAGCCCTTCGCCCGGTCTCCCGCCCGCGAGACCGCGAGCCGCGAAGAGTCGACCCGGTTGACCTGGCCCATGCCGACGCCGACGGTCGCGCCGTCGTTCGCCAGCAGGATCGCGTTCGACTTCACCGCGCGCAGCGAACGCCACGCGAACTCGAGGTCGGCCAGCGTCCGCTCGTCGGCGGGCGCGCCGGTCGCCAGCGTCCAGTTCGCCGGGTCGTCGCCCTCGGCGGCGATCGTGTCGACGGTCTGCACCAGCATGCCGCCGGAGATCGGCCGGAACTCGATCGGATCCGGCGACGTGATGGCGGGCAGCTTCAGCAGCCGCACGTTCTTCTTGCGCTGCAGGATCTCCAGCGCCTCCGCGTCGAAGTCCGGCGCCAGGACGACCTCGGTGAACACCTCGGAGATCTGCTCGGCGGCCTCGCGGCTCACCGGCCGGTTGGTCGCGATCACCCCGCCGTAGGCCGAAACCGGGTCGCACGCGTGCGCCTTCCGGTGCGCCTCGGCGATGTCCTCACCCACGGCGATCCCGCACGGGTTGGCGTGCTTGATGATCGCGACGGCCGGGGCCTCGAAGTCGTAGGCGGCGCGGCGCGCGGCGTCGGTGTCGACGTAGTTGTTGTACGACATGGCCTTGCCGTGCAGCTGTTCCGCGTGCGCGAGGCCAGGGCGCCAATGCTTGTACAGCGCGGCCTTCTGGTGCGGGTTCTCGCCGTAGCGCAGGACGTCGCCGCGCTCCCACGAAGCACCGGTGAAGTCCGGGAAACCGGAGTCGTCCGCAGGCGCGTAGACGTTGGCGAACCACGCGGCGACAGCGGTGTCGTACGCGGCAGTGTGCGCGTACGCCTGCGCGGCGAGGCGCTTGCGGTCGGCCAGCTCGAAACCACCGGCGGCGACGCGCTCCAGCACCCACTCGTAGCGGGAGGGGTCGACGACGACGGCGACACTGTTGTGGTTCTTCGCCGCCGCGCGCACCATCGCCGGGCCGCCGATGTCGATGTTTTCGACACAGTCCTCCGGGCTCGCGCCCGAGGCCACGGTCTGCGTGAACGGGTACAGGTTGACCACGAGCAGGTCGAACGGCGCGATGTCGAGCTGCTTGAGCTGCTCGACGTGCTCCGGGCGATCACGGTCGGCGAGCAGGCCCGCGTGCACGCGCGGGTGCAGCGTCTTGACCCGGCCGTCGAGGGACTCGGGGAACCCGGTGACCTCTTCGACCGGCGTCACCGGCACCCCGGCGTTCGCGATGACCTTCGCCGTGCCGCCGGTCGACACGATCTCGACACCCGCCGCGTGCAGCCCGGTGGCGAGTTCGAGCAGGCCGGCCTTGTCCGAGACGCCGATCAGCGCGCGACGGACGGGACGCTGTCCCTGTGCGGTACTCACGAAAACCTCACCTTTCGTCCCTCGACCGCGCACCCGCTCCGGCCGAGTTTTTCGATCGTTTCCACCAGGAGCCTGCGTTCCACGGCCTTGATCCGCTCGTGCAGGACGTTCTCGTCGTCATCGGCCTCCACGACCACCGCCTCCTGCGCGATGATCGGACCGGTGTCGACCCCGGCGTCGACGAAATGGACCGTCGACCCGGTGACCTTGACGGCCATCGCCAGCGCGTCGGCCACGGCGTGCGCGCCGGGGAACGACGGCAGCAAGGCCGGATGCGTGTTGATCACGCGGCCGGGGAACCGCGCGAGGAATTCGGCGCCGAGGATCTTCATGAACCCCGCCGAAACGACCAGATCGGGCTGGTAGGCGGCGACGGCTTCGGTGATCGCCTTGTCCCACGCCGCGCGGTCCGGATGGTCGGCCATCCGCACGGCGAACGACGGGACGCCGGAGCGTTCGGCCCGCGTGAGCGCCTCGATCCCGGTGCGGTCGGCTCCGACGGCGACGACCTTCGCCGGATAGTTCGGCTTTTCGGCGGCGTCGAGCACGGCCTGCAGCAGCGTGCCGGAACCGGACGCGAGGACGACGAGCTTCACCGGAGTGGGCAGGTCCAACCGACTAGCCAGAACGGGCTCCTTGCCACGGCGGTACGCACTCGGGCGTACGGCGCTTCACCTGGTCGCGTCAACCCTAACGGTCGCCGCCGGGCGAGCTTTCGTCGCCGGACCCGTCGGTGGACTCGGTCACAGCGATGTCCTGCTCAGGCTCGGATCCGGGCTCGATTTCGGCCGGGGTCCCGTCGAGGTCCTCACCCAGCTCGCGGGCGAGTTCCGCTTCGGCTTCGTCCTCGAATTCGGCCTCGGCCTCGATGACTTCGTCCGGTTCCGCTGCTTCGCCCTCTTCGGACTCGACGACTTCTTCGTCGGCTTCGGCGACCTCGGTGGCGTCGATGTCTTCGGTGGCATCGGTGTCTTCGGTGTCTTCGGTGTCTTCGCCCGGTTCCCCAGGCGGTTCGGGAGCCTCGTGCGCACCGGTGAAGAAGGCGACGAACCCGCCGGGGATGACGATCCAGCAGAAGGTGATCACCGAAGCGACCCCGACCGGCACGCTGACCGGATCGAACGGCCCGTCACCGAGCCGGCCACCGGCGAGGGTCCCGAGGACGACGCAGCCGAACGCGACGAGCGCACCGGCGACGGCGACCGCGCGCATCCGCAGCATCGGATCCTCGTCGATCGCGCGGATCTTCCAGCCGACCAGCGCGCCGACCAGCGCGGGCAGGAGCAGCAGCGCCGGCCACCAGACCGCGTGATGCGACGGGATCCCCGCCAGCACCGGCACTCCCGGCAGCTGCCCTTCGCGGTAGCCGAACATGCCGACGGTCAGGGAACCGACCGAGAATCCCGGACCGGTGGTGAAGGACAGCGAGGCGATGACGGCGTTCGGCAGATAGGCCACGGAAAGCAGGAACAAGCCAAGACTCGCACCGAGGCCCGGTTCGAACAAGCCGTCCACAGTGGACCATGAGACGGCGGTGACGGTGGTGAACACCGCCGCGCCACAGGCGATCAGCGCGGCGAGGCCGAGCGCGCCCGCCCGCAGCCCGTGGACGGCCACCGGGTCGAATCGCTCCCGCAGCGTAGCGGGCGATCCGCACCGCTTGGCGGTTCCCGCGACGGCGGCGAGCCCGGCGAGGAGCCCTGGCACACAGAAGGCGGTCAGTGGGTTCACCCCGACCGGCGATCCCCCGGCCAGCAGAGCGATGAGCACGCCGAACAACGCGTGCGACCCGGCGATCACCGCGACCACCGGAACCGCGTCGGCCGGGGTCCCGCCGCCGATCCGGCGCACGGCCCGCGAAGCCGTCCGCGCCGTGAACCACGCGACGGCGATGGTCGGCAGGAGCGGCAGCACGCTGAGGGGGTGGCCGCCGAATTCGAGTCCCACCTGCCACGAGGCGAGCCAGCCCGGACCCGCGGCGCGCAGGGTGCCGATGCCGGAGAAGCGGGAACGGTCGGCGGCGAACGCGACCACCGCGAGGACGGTCGCGACGGCGGTGTAGGAGAAGAGCAAGGGCGCGCAGGCGGCGGCGAGCAACACCCGGACCCGCTTCGCCCTGGACACCTCCGGCTCGGGGACGAGGTCGCTCACCGGCTCTTCGCCCGGCGGGCGTTCGTCACGGGTGAGCAGCTTCATGATCCGCACCATGACATCCGGACTGGTCCGTCCGGGTGAGGCACGCCGCCGTCGGACGGCGCGCGTGGCCCAACCCACCCGGTCGGGTAACCCCGGAAAAAGAAGCACCCGCTGTGACACGGAGAGTCACAGCGGGTGCTTTTTACGTGCGAGAGATCAGCTCTGCTGGCCGAACCCACCCGGCGGCGTACCCGGGTTCTGGCCCTGCTCCGAGGAGGAGGACGGCGGCTGCTGGAAGAACTGGCCCTGCTGCGGCGCGTACGTCGTGGCCTGCTGGCCCGGCGGCTGCGTGACCGGCGGCTGGAACCCGCCCGGCTGCGAGAACGGGCCGGACGGCTCGCCCTGCTGCTGACCCTGCTGGCCCTGTTGCCCCTGCTGGCCCGCGCCGGGGAACGGCTGGACCTGAGTGGCGGCCGGCCCCTGCTGCCCCTGCTGGCCGAACGGACCCTGCGGGCCCTGCTGCGGGAACTGCTGGCTGTAGGGGCCCTGCGGCGACTGCTGCTGCGGCTTCGCGGCGGGCAGCTTGATGACCTCGTGCTCGAAGAGCAGCGCGGCGACCGCGACCAGCATCTGCAGGATGCCCAGGATCAGCACCACGGTGAGGATGCCCGGGACCGAGACCTCGTCACGACCGCCCCCGTAGCCGATGATCAGGTCGAGACCGCCGAACGCGCCGAGGACGCTGAACAACGCCGCGAACGGCAGCGTCTTCGGGCCGCGCGGCAGCGCGTGCAAGGCCGCGAGCAGACCGCTGACCAGGAGGAAGACCGAAACCTGTCCGGCGGCGTCGGCTTCGTCGGAGAAACCGATGAAGAACTGCACCAGCCCGAGGACGGTGACGGCGAGCGCGAGCAGCAGCGCCAGGTTCAGCGGGGCCGCCTGCGACGGCGCCTGCTGCTGTGGAAAGGCTCCCGAGCCGGGGTTGGGGTGTTGCTGGCCGCCACCCTGCTGGGGGTAGCCGGGCCCACCGCTGGGATAGGACATCCGAATGCTCTCCTGTCGTTCGACCGGCACCCCGGGGCACGCGGGACTCCCGGGACAAACGAGGCGGCTGTGATGCTCGAACGCTAGCGCACACGCGGTCACCCCACGCCTCGGGCTCTGAGACGTCTGTACACCCGATCGGGTTCCGTGCGGAACCCCCGTCGACGCCCGTTTCGACTTTCGCCCCCTAATCGCGACGCGCCCCCGCGGATCGCGGTCAGCCCGCGAAAGTCGACACGGCCCCCGGATCGCGATTAGGGGGCGAAAGTCGACCTGCCCCAGGGAGCGCGATTAGGGGGCGAAAGTCGACGCGCGGGGGCGGGAGGGAGGGGTAGAAGCAGGCGGGCCGGGCACCGGGGGTGCCCGGCCCGCCGGGGTAAGCGTCAGTCTCCGAAGGGTCAGAGGCTGTTGTACAGCTCGCGCGCCAGGACGGCGGTCTCGCTCGGGGTCTTCCCGACCTTGACGCCGGCGGCCTCGAGGGCCTCCTTCTTGGCGGCGGCCGTGCCGGAGGAGCCGGAGACGATGGCGCCGGCGTGGCCCATGGTCTTGCCCTCGGGCGCGGTGAAGCCCGCGACGTAACCGACGACCGGCTTCGTCACGTTCTCCTTGATGTAGGCCGCGGCGCGCTCTTCGGCGTCGCCGCCGATCTCGCCGATCATCACGATGACCTTGGTCTCGGGGTCGGCCTCGAACGCCTCGAGGGCGTCGATGTGCGTCGTGCCGATGACCGGGTCGCCGCCGATGCCGACACCGGTCGAGAAACCGATGTCACGCAGCTCGTACATCATCTGGTAGGTCAGCGTGCCGGACTTCGACACCAGGCCGATCGGGCCGGCGCCGGTGATGTCGGCCGGGATGATGCCCGCGTTCGACTTGCCGGGGCTGATCACGCCGGGGCAGTTCGGCCCGATGATCCGGGTCTTGTTGCCCGTCGCGACCGCGTGCGCCCAGAAGTAGGCCGAGTCGTGCACCGGGATGCCCTCGGTGATCACCACGGCGAGCGGGATCTCGGCGTCGATCGCCTCGATGACCGCGTCCTTGGCGAACTTCGGCGGCACGAAGATGACCGAAACGTCGGCGCCGGTCTCCTTGATGGCCTCCTCGACCGTGCCGAACACGGTGAGGTCCTTGCCCTCGATGGAGACGGTCTGGCCGGCCTTGCGGGCGTTGACGCCACCCACGATGTTCGTGCCGGACTTCAGCATCTTGGTCGCGTGCTTCATGCCCTCGGAGCCGGTGAGCCCCTGGACGATGACCTTGCTGTTCTCGTTGATGAAGATCGACATCTCACGCACCTGCCGCGGCGAGCTCGGCGGCCTTGTCGGCCGCGTTGTCCATTGTGTCCACCACGGTGACCAGCGGGTGGTTCGCGTCGGCCAGGATCTGGCGACCCTCGACGACGTTGTTGCCGTCCAGCCGCACGACGAGCGGCTTGGTGGCCTCGTCGCCCAGGATCTTCAGCGCCTCGACGATGCCGTTCGCGACCGCGTCGCAAGCGGTGATGCCGCCGAAGACGTTGACGAAGACGCTCTTCACGTCGGTGTCGTTGAGGATGACGTCCAGCCCGGCCGCCATGACCTCGGCCGAAGCGCCGCCGCCGATGTCGAGGAAGTTGGCGGGCTTGACGCCGCCGTGCTTCTCGCCCGCGTAGGCCACGACGTCCAAAGTGGACATCACGAGGCCCGCGCCGTTGCCGATGATGCCGACCTCGCCGTCGAGCTTGACGTAGTTGAGGTCCTTGGCCTTGGCCTTGGCCTCGAGCGGGTTCTCCGCGTCCTTGTCGACCAGGGCCTCGTGGCCCGGCTGACGGAACGAGGCGTTCTCGTCGAGGGTGACCTTGCCGTCGAGGGCGATGATCTTGTCCTGCGGGTCACGGACCAGCGGGTTGACCTCGACCAGGGTCGCGTCCTCGGAGACGAAGGTCTCCCAGAGCTTCACGACGACGTCGGCGGCCTCGTCGATGACCTTCTCCGGGAACTTGCCCGCGGTCAGGATCTCGACGGCCTTTGCCTTGTCGACACCGTTGATCGCGTCGACCGGGATCTTCGCGAGCGCCTCGGGACGCTCGACGGCCAGCTGCTCGATCTCCACGCCGCCTTCGGCCGAAGCCATCGCGAGGAAGGTGCGGTTCGCACGGTCCAGCAGGAAGGAGAAGTAGTACTCCTCGGCGATGTCCGAGGCTTCGGCCACCAGCACGCGACGCGTGATGTGGCCCTTGATGTCCAGACCGAGGATCGCCTCGGCCTTCTCCGCGGCCTCGTCGGGCGTCTGGGCCAGCTTGACGCCGCCGGCCTTGCCGCGGCCGCCGGTCTTGACCTGGGCCTTGATGACGACCTGGTTGCCGATCTTCTCGGCGGTGGCCTTGGCTTCTTCGGGGGTGTTTGCCACGGCACCCGGCAGAACCGGTACTCCGTGGGCGGCGAAGAGATCCCTCGCCTGGTATTCGTAGAGGTCCACTACTCCAGTCTCCTGACGACACGCCACTGTGGTGGTCCGTTGCCGGACCGCGCTGTCGGACCAGTCGAGGTTAGCGACCTGCGCAGAAGCAGGGGACTCCGCACCTGGTGAAGTCGGTCACCGTACGCGGTCAGACGGTGTTTCCACGGTGTGAGACCGCACACCGGAGACCCAGTTCGCCGCCTCTTCCAGCGTTTCGAAGGCGTTCTCGAACCGGCTCGGCCCGTTACCGACCGCGAAGAGAAGGACGTCCGGGAGCGCTTCGGCGAGCCCTTCCGGCTCACTCGCTCCCCGCACGACGCCGAGGATGTCCGGATCCTCCTGTTCAGCCGTCCGGACCAGTTGCTCGGTGGCGCCGAGACGCCCGGAGTAGACGACCTCGACCCCGTCGTCGCGCAGCAGCCTCCCGAGCGCGACGGCCGAACCATCCGCGATGTCGAACTCGGCCAGCACGACGCGCAGGAGACGACGGGTCACCTGGACCGCCTCGAACCCGCGACGGCCATCCCGGCCGCGACGAAGGAGACGACGGCTGCGCTCAACGCGAGCCAGAACCCGACACCCGCCGACGCGCCCTCGTACTCCGAACCGACAAGTGCCCACTCCGCCGCGCGCAGGTCGAGTACCAGCGCGGCACCGATCAGCGCGGACGCGGCCGCGACCGGACGCGAACGCACGACGAGCGCGTACAGGCCGAGCACGACCGCGAGCGCGCCGAGCAGACCCCACGACGCCGAGCCGAAGTCCGACCACAGACCCGGCGCGGTGTAGCCGGGGGCAGTGAACACAGGCGTGCCGAACGCGGCGACCGCCAGCACCGCCGCCGCGACGACCGGGGTGAGCACGTTGCCGCTCGTCCGTGAGCCGTCGTCGGCAGCATCGGCGGCGTCGTCGTCACGCTCCACCACCCCGGTGATCACGGCGGCGAGCCCGGCCATGGCCGCCAGCGCGAGGGAGATGAAGGTCCAGGTGACGCCGGGGCCCGCCGAGAAGCCGATCTTGTCCGGCAGCACCGGGAGGTCGACACCGAACAACGCGGGGTCGACCGCCTTGTCCTCGGTCACGGACAGGGCCGCGCTCAGCACGGCCGCGCCCGCGAGGACGACGCCCACCCACGTGGCCGCGACGACTCCCCTGGCGAACGCCGAAAGCCTCGGCACGAAGACGAACAGCGCCGGTACGGCGAGTACGACGGCGGCGCCGAGCAGCAGCCAGCGCGCCGGCGTCTCCGGGACGGGCGTCGCACCGTTGGCCTTCAATACCGGGGTCAGCGCGCCCGCGACCGCCGTCGCGGCGGCGAGCAGTGCCAGCGCGCCGGTGGCCAGCCGCCACCAGAACAGTCCGGGCAGCCTGGCCTCGCCTGCCAGATCCCCGGTGACCGCCTCACCGGCCTCCGCGCCGTCGAACCGGGTGAAGGCCAGCCCGAGCAGCGCCGAACCCGCGAGAGTCACCACGACCGACCCCGGCGCGACCGAGAGCCTGTCCACGACCAGCCCCGCGAGCACCTGCGGTACGCCGACCGCGAGCGCCGCCAGCGCCGCACCGGCGAACCCGCCCTTGCCCACCGCGGCCGAGGGTGAACTCACCGCCACGAGCACGGTCAGCGGAAGCAAGGCCGCGAGCAGCAGATACCCGGCCATCGCGACCGTCGGGCCCTCGAAGGCGTTCTTGGCCAGCAGGTACGCGTTGCCCGACCCCAACGGCGGGAGCAGCAGCCCGAGCCCGCCCGCCACGCCGAGGACCGGCCCGAGCAGCCGCCAGCGCCGCCGCCCGTCGAGTTCGCCGGCCAGTTCCGCCTCGTCGCGGGCGGTGCCCGCGGCGAACGCGCCGGCGGCGAGGGTGAGCAGGTGCCCCACCACCAGCGCCCACAGTCCCGGCCCGGCGGGAGGCAGTGTCAGCAGGCGATCGGCGAGGAACAGTTCCGGCCGCGCGGCGAGCGATCCGTCCGCGAGCAGCTGCAGATCCAGCAGCAACCGTCCGGGCGCCAGCGCGGTCAGGCCGAGCACCAGCCCGGACGCGAGCCCGGCGCGTCCCGTGACCACCGCGTGGAGCACTGCCGCCGCGGGAACCAAGGCCAGCACGACCAGCACCGGCCAGGCGGTGAATCCGGGCGAACCGGCCCGGACGACGGGCAGCAACGCGCCGGCGGTCAGCGCGACCGCACCGGCCGACACCAGCCCCGCCGACAGCACGAGCGCTCGCGGGCGGGCGCCCGGTTCGCTCCGGAAAAGTTCGGCGGAGGCTGTCCCGGGGACGGACTGCCCGGCCGGTTCCGCGGATTCCGCGGATTCGTCACCAGGGGGCCGTGAGCGCGAAGTCATCGACGGCGACGCTAGCAAGCCGGACCCGCACCGGCGCGACAGCAGGCAGGGGCGGCAGCTCGGGAAGGGGTCGCGGTGCGTCACGGCGGCAGACCGGGCACGTCAGCGGCGGGTCACAGTGGGTCGTCACGAGGACACAGCAGGTCCCACGGGGACCGACGGCGGATAAACCTCCTTCAACACCTCTCGGCAACCGGTTATTTCCCCCGTTCGCCTCCTTCCCGGCCCTCCGGTACCCCCGAACGGCCGCATGAACCTGTAACGCAAGTCACAAGGTTACGAGTAAACCTCCTTTAACTTTGGGTAATATTCACTGGATAACGGCCAGATCGCCGTCGCCCGATCGGCCGAGGAAGGCCTCAGATCTTGCTGATCGGGGTACCGCTTCGTTACTGTTCCCGCGTCCCCATTACAGTCAGATCACGAATGAGAGCAACGAACGAACCACCCCCGAGGTCGTTCACCGGGTTCCCCCGCCCGGGCTCTTGATCAGACTCCCCGAACATGGAAGGCCCCGTCTTGGCTTCACACCGCTCCCCCGGCGGCCAAGCTCCTTCCCCGGCGCTCGAGAACGCACTGGATGGTGCGGTCGTCCGCGTCCGGGGCTCGCACCGCCTGTCGCCCCCGTCCTCGGCTCTTCGCGGCCGTGTCGTGGTCGCAGCCGTCGCTGCCGGCGCCTTCGCGGCCGCCGCTGCCGGGCAGACCCTGAAGTCCGTTTCGGAATCCTCCGACGCCGCTGTCACCCCGCTGGCCAGCACCCAGGACGCGAGCGCTTCGTTCGCCCTCGGCGGCGGAGCCGGTGGTGGCGCCCCCGAGTTGCTGCCGACCAGCCACTCGACGAACGCCTCCGCCGAAGCCCAGAAGCTCTCGGAGAACAGCAGCATCACCCAGGCCCGCGTCAAGCGTGAGGCCGAAGCGGCCCGCAAGGCGGCCGAAGAGGCCAAGCGGCCCAAGACCTGCATGCCCGCCAAGGGCACCTTCACCTCGGGCTTCGGCGCCCGGTGGGGCACGAGCCACCTCGGCATCGACATCGCGGCCCCGATCGGCACCCCGATCGTCGCGGCCTCCGACGGCACGGTCATCGAGGCCGGCCCGGCCAGCGGTTTCGGTCTCTGGGTCAAGGTCCAGCTCGCCGACGGCACGATCCACGTCTACGGCCACATGAACTCGTTCTCCGTCCGCGAAGGCCAGAAGGTCAAGTGCGGCGAGGAGATCGCCGAGGTCGGCAACCGTGGCCAGAGCACCGGCCCGCACCTGCACTTCGAGGTGTGGCAGAACGGCACGAAGAAGATCGACCCGCGCCCGTGGCTCGCCGCCCGCGGCGTCAACGTCGGCTGATCGAGCCTCTTTCCCCACCGCTACACCGGTAATCCCGCCTGAAGCACACGCGCGCCGGGCAACGGCGCTCTGGCGCGCCTTCAGGATCTCCGCTGTGTGCTCCGGCTTTGGGCACAGGAAGCGTCGTGGGTCCTCCGGCTCCGAGCAGGTCCGGCTTTCCGCACCCTCAGCGCCCTCACGCGACGCCGTCGGGCGCTCTTCGGATGAAGTACCCCACGGCGACCTGCCACACCGTGCAGAGACCCACCGGGCGCCGTCTGATCGGCAGCCGTCCGGCGAAGATTCCCCGCGAAGGACCCCGGCACCCGGCTGGCCGCGGCCCGAACAGCCGCGCGTGCCCGCATACGACGCACCGGCCGACCCCGTCCAGCTCGTGCATCCGCAGTAACGCGCGCCAGGCCGCGACCAGCCTGAGCACTTCCGGCGGTTCCGGACCCCGATCCGGCCCCGCCCCTTCTTCAACGCCCCGCAAGTACTCCAGTACCCCACCCGCGAGAACACCAAACAAGACCCCGTCCACACCGTGCGCCCCCTCCCTGATCGGGGCACACCGGCTCGTCCAGCATACCCCAGCGCATCGAACTCGTGTTCGATGACAGAGGTATACGGGAAGGGTCCGACAATTTTCGGACACGGGGATGAAAGCGCAGGTCAGGGCTAGAGTTTGACCATCGGGACGCTGCCGATGAGCATTAGCCGGACCTTGCCGGCGGCACCGAAGTCGATGGTCGCGGTGGCCCGCGGCCCGGCCCCGTCGCAGGCGACGACGGTCCCGAGCCCGTACTTGTCGTGGCTGACCCTGTCGCCGACGTCGAGCTTGAGCGCGACGGTGTCCTTCCAGCCCTTGCCGAACGGGCTCGTACCCGTCGAACCCGACGGCGACGAGGTGCCACCACCGCGGCGGCCCCAGGTCGTCGCGGCGCGCGGCGAGCCGCCCGAAGAACCGAAACCACCGGAGGACGACGAAGGCGCGAGCCTGCGCCAATCGACCAGCTCGCCCGGAAGCTCGTCCAGGAACCGCGAAGCCGGGTTCATCTGCGGCTGCCCCCAGGCGGAGCGCACCATCGAACGGGAGACGTACAGCCGCTTCCTGGCGCGCGTGATCGCGACGTAGGCGAGCCGTCGTTCTTCGGCCAGCTCGGTCGGGTCACCGAGGGCACGCATATGCGGGAAGATCCCGTCTTCCCAGCCCGTGCAGAAGACGACGGGGTATTCGAGGCCCTTCGCGGTGTGCACGGTCATCAACGTGACCACCCCCGCGTCGTGCCCGTCCCCGTCGTCGCCGCCGTCGGCCGCGGGGATCGAGTCCGCGTCCGCCACCAGCGAGACCCGTTCCAGGAAGGCGGGCAGCGAGCCCGGCTCCGGGACCCCGGGTTCGGCCTCGGGCAGTTCTCCGTCCGGACCGGCGACCTCGGCGGTGAATTCGGTGAACTCCCGCGCGACGGTGACGAGTTCCGTCAGGTTCTCCACCCGCGACGCGTCCTGCGGGTCGTCGGACTCCTCGAGTTCCGCGCGGTAGCCCGTGCGCTCCAGGACCGCTTCGAGGATGTCGGCGACCTCGGCGCCGCTCTCGACGACCTCGCCGAGTTCGTCCAGCAGCTCGACGAAACCGGTGATCGCCTTGGCGGAGCGCGGGTTCAGCAGCGGCACCTCGCCGTTGACGGCCCCGCGCAACGCCTGCGCGAACGAAATGCGCTCGCGCTCGGCGTAGGTCGCGATGACCGCTTCGGCACGGTCGCCGATGCCGCGTTTGGGAACGTTGAGGACACGGCGCAGGCTGACCGTGTCCTCCGGGTTCGCCAGCACCCTCAGGTACGCGAGCATGTCGCGGACCTCGCGCCGTTCGTAGAACCGCACGCCGCCGACAACCTTGTAGGGCAGGCCGAGGCGGATGAAGATCTCTTCGAAGACGCGGGACTGGTTGTTGGTGCGGTAGAAGACCGCGACGTCGGAGTAGTCCGCTTCGCCCTTGTCCGCCAGCGCGTCGATCTCGCCCGCGACGAACGCGGCCTCGTCGTGCTCGTTGTCCGCGACGTAGCCGACGATCTTCTCGCCGTCGCCCGCGTCGGTCCACAGCCGCTTCGCGCGCCTGTTGGGGTTACGCGCGATGACGCCGTTCGCCGCCGAGAGGATCGTCTGGGTCGAGCGGTAGTTCTGTTCCAGCAGCACGGTCCGAGCGTTCGGGAAGTCGCGTTCGAATTCCTCGATGTTGCGGATGGTCGCGCCGCGGAAGGCGTAGATCGACTGGTCCGCGTCACCCACGACGCACAGTTCGGCGGGCTCGATGCCCGCCTCGTTCGCCTCGGTGCCGACCAGTTCGCGGATCAGCGTGTACTGCGCGTGGTTCGTGTCCTGGTACTCGTCGACCAGCACGTGCCGGAACCGCCGCCGGTAGTACTCGGCGACGTCCGGGAAGGTCTGCAGGAGTTCGACCGTCCGCATGATGAGGTCGTCGAAGTCGAACGCGTTGGCCTGGTTGAGCCGGCGCTGGTACTCGACGTAGACCTCGGCGACCCGGCGCTCCAGGTCGTTGGCCGCGTTCGACGACGCCGTCTCCGGGTCGACGAGTTCGTTCTTGAGGTTCGAGATGTGCACGGCCAGCGTGCGCGCCGCGTACCGCTTCGGGTCGATGTCGAGGTCGCGGGCGACGAGCGTGATCAGTCGCTTCGTGTCGTCCGAGTCGTAGATCGAGAAACTCGACGACATCTCCAGCGTTTTGGCCTCACGACGCAGGATCCGCACGCACATGGAGTGGAACGTCGACACCCACATGGCGTTCGCGCGGCGGCCGACGAGGTCGCTCACTCGCTCCCGCATCTCCGCGGCCGCCTTGTTGGTGAACGTGATCGCCATGATCTGGCCGGGATGCACGTCCCGTTCGGCCAGCAGGTAGGCGATCCGCCGGGTCAGCACCCGGGTCTTGCCCGAACCCGCGCCCGCGACGACGAGCAGCGGCGAGCCCGCGTGGGTCACGGCTTCGCGCTGTGCCGGGTTCAGGTCGTCGAGCAGGTCCGTGTGCCGGGACTTGGCCGGACCGTCCGCTGGGAGATCGAAGAGGGTGTTCATCGCCGGTCCACGCTACAGCGCCGGGCGTAGGCGCTGTTGTCGCCTGCCGTCCGACGCGCGGGCGGCGTTCGCGGCGGAGGATCGGATGCCATGGACACCAACGGAATTCCCTCCCGGCTCAGGGCAGCCGACACCGACCGGGGGCGGGTCGCCTCGCTCATCCAGGCCGCCGGCGGCGAAGGCCGGCTCACCCTCGAAGAAGTAGAAGAGCGGCTCGGCACTGTGTATTCCACCAAGTACACGGACGAACTCGAGGCGCTCACCTCGGACCTGCCGCGACCCGCGCTCAAACGGCGTCCGGTCGCCTTCGGGCATCCGGCGGTGCGGGTCCATCTCGCGATCGCCGCGGTGCTTTCGGTGCTGCTCATCGTCCGCTGGACGGTTTCGGGCGTGCCGTTCTTCTGGCCGGCCCTGCCGATGTTCTGGCTCGCGATGAGCGTGCTCGTGCACGCGCGGGTGCGCGGGGCCCGTCGCGGCTTCCGGCCGCGTGACGGCGTCGCTGTGGCATAATGATCGGCGTGCAGCACCACGCGTTCCGATTTTTTTACGGGATCCGGACACCGGCTCCCGTGATCGCGTAGTGCCCGAAAACGCCATCACCCGAAGCCCCGGAGTCCACGCGGACCCGGGGCTTTCGCCGTTCCGGGGGCCAGCAGGGAATCCGGACCGAAGAGAGGTCCCGATGAACACCACGCAGAAGCCGGATGCCGAAGAACCCGCCGCCACCGCCGAAGAGATCGGCGAGCTCCGGAAGGAGATCGACTGGCTCGACAGTGAGATCCTGCGCCTGGTCAAACGCCGGGTCGAGGTGTCCAAGACGATCGGCGCCGCCAGGATGGCCGCGGGCGGCACCAGGATCGTCTACAACCGCGAGATGGACGTGCTGGCCCGCTACCGCGAACTCGGGCCGGAGGGACGGCAGCTCGCGATGGCGCTGCTGAACCTGGGCCGGGGCAGGCTGGGGCGCTGACCGCACCGGATCGCGTTTAGCCCGCTAACCGCGACTCGGTGCCGCAGGAGCCTGGGGGCACCGGATCGCGTTTAGCCCGCTAAAGGCGATCCGCGTCACGATTGCGTGCGGTGAGGGGAAACTCAGGGTGTTCCCCGAGCCACGACGGCTCGGGACCAGGCAAACTGGACACCATGATTAACCTCATCGCCGTCGTGATCGCGATCGCCGGCGTGCTCGCCGCCTTGGGCCATCTCGGCTATCTCGCCCTGTTGAACAACGCGGCGGGTAAGCGCGCCGGGGGCACGCCCATCGCCCAGTACGTCAAAACACGCTGGCCGATCGCAGCGGGTACCACCGCGGCCTCGTTGTTCGCCTGGTTGCTCACTAGTGGGGGAACAACCCTCGACATCATCGCCATTTTGCTTGCAGCGGGTAGCGGTGTGACGGCCACCAAGGCCCTGCAGTCGACCCAGCAGAAGTACCGCAGCGGCAACTGAACAGCTTCACCAGCGCCGATCGCACTGCGTAACGTCGCCGAGGCCCGTACGGCCGCGCCCGACCGAGTGAAACATCTGCAACTTGCAGAGTGGGTGAAGACTTGCGGGGGCCGAGCTTTTAGTGTGGGTCCCGTGAGGACCCTTGCGTCTGGGTCGGGCGATGCCCGTATGGCGCGCGGGGGCAATGGCCCCGCGCGCCCGCAGTCGCATGCGCGTGCATTTGCTCACGAGAGTGCCCGGGAGTCTGCTCGGGAGGGATCCCGTGAAACCGTTGCTCCGTTCGGCTTAACCGGTGTCACATCGCCGTCAGGGCCGGCCCGTGAGGGGGTCGCTCGGACATGAACGGCTGGGCGGAACACCAGGGACGGACCGGACGGGACGGCGCCACGCACGCGGGCCGCCACCGGGCCGGTGGCACCGAGAGCTGGACCCCACCCGTGCCGCCGAGGCGGCAGCGCCCGACCGGGCACGGGCATCGCGCACACGGCGAGTTCGCCCCGCCCTCCACCGGTTCCCTCCCCCTGCCGCCACCGCGGAACAGGAGGGCGCCGAGCCCCGGCTACGCCCCATCGAGCGGCAGGCTGCCGCTCCCCCAGCCCGCTCGCGAGGTCCCCGTGGAACGCCCGGCCCGCGTCGAGGTCTCATTGACCGAACCCGCCCCGCCCTCCGTGGAGGAAAGGCGCGCGAAGGCCGCCCAGCGCACGAAGGTGACGCTGACGGCGCCCGCCCCGCGGCGCCCCGAGCCGGTGGAGACCGACGACGTCCGCGTCTACCTGGCCCCGTCCCTCGACGGCCTGAGCACCTTCGACCTCGGTTCGGTGCCCGCTTCGGTGACCCCGCCCAAGACGTGGCGCAAGGCCGCCTGGTTCGCCGCCGCCGCGTCCGCGCTGGTCGTCGTGGGCCTGCTGTTCGCCGGTTCCTTCCTGGTCGGCAAGCCGCTCCCGGAGCAGCAGAGCCAGGGCGGCTGGCCGGGATACCGAGGTGGCAGCCCGCTGACCAGCGAAGGGCTCGCCGGCAACCCGACCACACCGCCGCAGGGCGGCGCGGCGGGCAACCCGTCCGGCGTCGAGACCGACTCCCCCACCCGCGACGACCGCAGTTCCGCCAATTCCGGCACGTCCTCGGATCCCGAGAGCACCGGCAACGGCGGTTCGCAGCCCGATTCGGGCGGCCCCGTCACGACCGGCAGGCCCACGGCGCCGTCGAGCGACCGGCCGCAGAAGCCCCCGGTCACGCCCGCCGACCGCACGACCACCCCCGCCCCCTGGTACGCGTCGCAGCCGGACGCGCAGGCGATGGGCGACAACACCGAACTCTTCCTCAACACCGTCACCACCGACCCGCACCAGGCCTCCAACGTGACCTCGGGCGGTCTCCACGAAGAAGGCGCGCAAGGCCTGCGTGAGCGCTACGCCGACGTCGCCTATTTCGAAGTGAAGAAGGTCAGCATCGACCAGCGCCGCGGCGTCACGGTCAACACCGTCGAGGTAACCCACAAAGACGGGACGAAGACCATGGAACAGCGCACGCTGACCTTCGGTGACGACGACAAGATCGTCGACGACGGCATGTAGGTGGCCACGCACGTGCAGGTGTCCCGTTCCTCTGCACGTGCGGTGCGGCGAGCGGTTGTCCCTGGTCCGGGTGGGTGACATAAGCTGCCGTTCGTCGTATCGCGACGGCATTCCGGCGACAGGGCCTGGCCGCGGACCGTCTCCACAGGGTTACCTGACGACAGCAGGGTCCGCACCGTTCAGAAGACGGCCGCGCGGACCAGAGGCGTCGGCCGAACGGCCCAGCGCCTGCCCCGGACCAGAGCGAGGAATTTCGTGCTTGATCGACAGCGCATACGGCGTGAGGACGCCGTACGTGTCGAGGACGTCATCCCGGAAGAGATCCTGAACGACACCCGCGTCGACCGCGAGTACCTCGAGCAGGTCTTCCGCGAGCCGCAGAAGTTCGTCCCCGCCCGCACCCGCGAAGAGCCGTCGCCGCGCCCCGAGCCCGAAGACGAGCCGGAAAGCCGCAGCGCCCGGCGGGCCAAGCTGGCCGGTCTGGTCGCCGCCGGGCTGCTGGTCGCGGGAGCCGTCGTCACCGCGGGCGTGCTCGCCGGGACCCAGCGGCAGAACCCGGTGGCGGGCGCCACCGCGCCCGAGATGATGAGCGGAGCCGCCGCGCTCGGCGGGCTCGCCGTCCCGGACGCCACCGAACAGCTGCGCAAGCACGAGGCACCCGCCTCGGCGGGCACCAGCACGACGGCCCAGCCCTCTTCGGGCACCGGCTCGGGTTCGGTCCCGCGGCAGGGTTCGTCGTCCAGCAGCCCCAGTTCGCAGCCGGTCGCCAAACCGGCCGCGGTCACCACGGCCGAGGCCAAGATCGACGCGGTCCGGAAGTTCTACCAGACCGTCGACGCCGATCCCGGCGGCGCGCTCTCACTGCTCGCGCCGGTGCTGGCCGAGTCCGAAGCGGGCAGGATGATCCAGGCGTGGAGCGCCATGGACGCCATCCAGATCCAGGACATCCGGGAGCAGGCCGACGGCACGATCCTCGCCGTGGTGACCATGCGCGATCCGAACGGTGGCCTGGTGCGGGTCACGCAGGTGCTGGCGTTCGCCGACCAGACGACCGGCCTGATCACCGACGCCCGGCTGTTGTCCGCGCAGCACATGTGACGGATACCCGGCGTGAAACCGCCCTCCACCCAGGGCGATCAGAGCGTGCCGCGTGTGTGTGCGCAGAGTGAGCGCCTAGCCTTGTCACGAGTCGGTCTCGGAAAAGCCGGCACACAGACCACTACATGTGCATACGCTCCAAGGCTGTGGCGCGCTGAAGGCCGCACCGCGTGCGCGGACCACTCCGCGGCGTGAAGACGGAGCCCAAAGGGAGGTCGCGTGAGCGACGAGGGTCGCCTGGTCGCCGGTCGATATCGCATCGTCGGGCGGATCGGCACGGGCGCGATGGGTGCTGTCTGGCAAGCGCACGACGAGGTACTCGGCCGCACGGTGGCGATCAAGCAGTTGCTGCTGCAGCCCGGCCTGGAGGCCCAAGGCGCCGAGGACGCCCGCCAGCGCACCATGCGTGAAGGCCGGATCGCCGCCAGGTTGCACCACCCGAACGCCATCTCGGTGTTCGACGTCGTCACCGACGACAACGGGCAGCCGTGCCTGATCATGGAGTACCTGAACTCCACCAGCCTCGCCCAGGTGCTGCAGGAGGAGCGGACGCTGCCGCCGATCGAGGTGGCCAGGATCGGCGCCCAGGTCGCGGCCGCGCTGACCGAGGCGCACGCGGTCGGCATCGTGCACCGGGACATCAAGCCCGGCAACATCCTGCTCGCCCCCAACGGCACCGTGAAGATCACCGACTTCGGCATCTCGCGGGCCAAGGACGACGTCACGGTCACCAAGACCGGGATGATCGCCGGGACCCCCGCCTACCTGGCGCCCGAGGTGGCCATCGGCGGCGACCCCGGCCCGGAGTCCGACGTCTTCTCGCTCGGCTCGACGCTCTACGCGGCCTGCGAGGGCCAGCCCCCGTTCGGCCTCAGCGAGAACACGCTGAGCCTGCTGCACGCCGTCGCGGCCGGGCAGATCATCCCGCCGCGCCAGTCCGGCCCGCTCGCCAGTGTGCTGGCCGTGCTGCTGCACCCCGAGATCCGGCACCGGCCCACCGCCGAAGAATGCGAAGAGCTGCTGGCCGCCGTCGCGCGGGGTGAGACGCCGCTGGGCGGCCCCGCCGACGAGACCATGCTCGCGGCCCCGATCGCCGGCGGCCTCGCGGGCGCCGGCGTGACCCAGGCCCTCGACAGCGAGGCGGCCGGGCATTCGGGCTCGCTCCTCGACGAACAGGCCGCGGCGGGCCCGTACTACGACGACGAGGACGACTACGACCAGCCGGCCGCGTCGAGGTACCCGGAAGACGACTACGACGGGTACGACAACTACGACGAGACCGCGCTGATGTCCGAACGCGGCCAGGCGCCCACGCGCGCCGTCCCGGTGCCCGCGGGCGGTTACGACGACGATCCGTACGACGACGACTACGACAAGCCGCCGCCTCCGCCGCCGCCCACCCGGGCGCAGACCAGCCCGGTGGACGAGGACGACGACGAGAAACCCGGCGCGTGGAAGAAACCCGCGATCATCGGCGGGGTCGTGGTCGTGGCGCTGGCCGCGCTGGGGTTCTGGCTGCTGAGCCCGAACAACCCGGAGACGCCCGCGCAGGTCGGGAATTCCTCGACAAAGCCTTCCCCGTCGGCGACGTCTTCGGCTCCCGCCACGACGGAAACACCGACCGAGACCGAGTCGTCCGCGCCGCCCAAGGAGACGCCGTCCTCGTCGAAGAAGTCGTCGACCAAGGCGAGTCAGACGGACGAGCCGGATCCGACGACGCCGTCGAAGACGCCCACCAAGACTCCGACGAAGACGCCGACTCCGACTCCGACCCCCACCCCGACGGACACCCCAACACCACCGTCATCGACACCAGCCGGAACGTGATCCGAGGCAGCAAGTGAGTTCTGAAGGTTCCATCGTCGGCGGCCGGTACCGCCTGGATCAGCCCATCGGGCGCGGCCGGGCGGGCATCGTGTGGCTGGCGTTCGACACCCGGCTGCTGCGCACGGTCGCGATGAAGCGCATGTACCTGCCCGTCGGCCTGCCGCCGGACCGGGCGGAGCAGGCCAAGGCCGTCGTCATCCAAGAGGGCAAGGACGCGGCCAAGTTCGAGCACGCCACCGCCATCAAGGTCTACGACGTCCTACCCGACGGGCCGGACGTCTGGCTGGTGATGGAGTACATCCCGTCACGCGGGATGTCGACCTTCCTGGCCGAGCACGGCAGGCTGACCGCGGAACAGGCCGCCGCGCTGGGCATCATGCTCGGCCGCGCGCTGGCCGCGATGCACGAGGCCGGGGTGGTGCACCGGACCGTCGAGCCGGGCACGGTCCTGCTGGCCGACGACGGCGGCGTGAAGCTCACCGACATCGGCATCACCGGTGGTGGCGCGAGTCCGGCGTACCGGGCGCCCGAGGTGGCGCGCGGCGAACCGGCGACCTCGGCGTCCGACGTGTTCTCGCTCGGCGCGACGCTGTACACCGCCGTCGAAGGGGTGCCACCGTTCGGCGAGGACGGCGAATCGTCGGAGCGGCCACCGCAGACCGCCGGTCCGCTGGCCGGAGCGCTGCGCAAGATGCTGCGGGCCGACCCGGACGCGCGGCCGACGATGGCTGACACGGTCCGTTCGCTGGGCGCCATCACCGAGGGGCGGCAGACGGCGTTCATCCCGCCGACAGCGCCCGCGATGCCCACGGTCCCGGCTTCCATGCCGATGCCGATGCAGCAGGCGCCGCAGCAGCCGGTTCCGCAGTTCGCCCAGCAGCAGCCACCGCAGTATCAGCCGCCGCAGCAGTACGCGCCGCCGACACAGCAGTACCCCCCGGCACCCGCCGCGCCGGCCGCGACGAAGTCGTCCGACACCCGGAAGTGGCTGATCACGGCCGGTGCCGTCGTGGCGGCGATCCTCATCGGCGTGCTGTTCGCGGAGCTGTTCCTGATTTAGCTACAACCGCTCGCGAACCAGTGTCGCCAGTTCCACGGGCCGGCTGAGGTAGGGGCTGTGGCCGGACCGCCAGGTCACCGTCGTCTCACAGCGGGCGGCGTAGTGGGCGAACACGTCGGGCACGATCGCCCGGTCCTCGGTGCAGGCGATGTAGGTGGTCGGCGTGTCCTTCCACGCGGTCCCCTCGGGCGATTCGTCGAAGATCGTGACAGGCTCGGGGCGCAGCAGCGCCATGGCGCGCTCGGCGACAGGGTCCGTGCAGTCGGCGTACAGGGACTCTCGGACAGTGGAGAGGTCGAGGTGGGTCAAACCCGCTTCGTCGACGGTCAATGCCACCGATTCGGGTTCGCGGCCGGTTTCCTCCGTCGCCCGTTCGATCCAGTACTGGGCGGTCTCACCGGGTCCGGAGACGATGGCGGCCAGGTAGATCAGGTGCGAGATCCCCTGTAGTCCGCTGGCGGTCAGTCCGCCGTAGGAATGGGCGAGCACCACCGGGGGTTCGGACGCCTCGTCGACGAGATCCTGGACGATGCGGGTCGTTTCGGCGACCGGAAGGCCGCCGAGGTCGGGGACGGTGACCTCGACGCCGACCTGGCGCAGGCGCCCCACGACGTCGTCGAAATGGGCGGGCTGGTGCCAAGAGCCGTGCAGGACGATCAAGGGACGCACGGAGATCCTTTCACTGGCGGGAAAACGTGGGTTCCCTGCCAGGCTGTCGACCGCCGATACGGCTGTTCAAGCTCAGCCGGTTTTCCTGCCCACCTGATCACTCCCCCTTACCTGTCCGGTCAGGGCCCCTTCCCGGATGGCGCTGAGGAATCGCCGCACCGCCGGGTGTTCCCTGGCGTGCGCGGCCACGGCCGCGTGGATGGAGCGCACCGGATCGGGGCGGCGGACCTTGCGGATGGCGACGCCGGGATGCGGGGCGCCGAGGCCGAGTTCCGGGATCAGCGCGACCCCGAGCCCGGCGGCCACAAAGCCTTGTGCCGTCTGGTAATCCTCGGCTTCGACGACGTGGTTCGGGGCGAATCCGGCGGCGCCGCAGGCCTCGAGCAGGATGTCGCGGCAGGCGCCGGGGAGACCGTCGACGCCGACCCACGGGTCTTCCGCGAGTTCGCCGAGGTCGAGTACGCGCTTACGGGCGAGCCGGTGGTTCTTCGGCAGGATCGCGCGGTACGGGTCGTCGAGGACATGCACGTACTCGACGCCCTTGACGCGGGGAGTGCTGGTGGGGAGCACGATCATCGCGACGTCGGCCTTGCCGGACTCGATCTCGGGCATCGAATCGTCGGGCTCGACCAGCTTCAGATCGAGGCGCACCCCCGGGAAGTCCCGGCGCAGCGCGGCGACGGCCAGCGGGACCAGCGAGGCACCGGCCGTGGCGAAGTAGCGGATCGCGAGTCTGCCGGTGCGGCCTTCCTTGAGTTCGGTGAGCGCGGCCTCGGCCTTGGCGAGCTGGGTGCTCAGCGTTTCCGCGTGCTCGGACAGCAGCGAACCGGCCGGGGTCGGCCGCACGCCGCGGCCGACGCGCTCGAGCAGTTCGACGCCCGCTTCCCTTTCCAGGGTGGACAACTGCTGGCTGATCGCGGAAGGTGTGTAGCCGAGGTTCCGGGCGGCGGCGGTGATCGAGCCACTGCTGATCACGGCACGGAGGACCTGCATGCGGCGGACGTCCAGCATGGTCGGATCTTACAGTTCTTCTTAAGCCTTCCTGCAGTTATTTTCGCTTGTCCTTACGCGTCGGCGCGGCGAAGCTGGGCCAGGCACGAAGGAGGACTGGGGTGGGTGAGACCAAGACCCTGCTGCGGATCGGCGCGCTGGCGCTCATGTGGGGATCGAGTTTCTTCTGGATCAAACTGGGGCTGGGGGCGTTCTCCCCGGTGCAGCTGGTGCTGGCGCGGGTGGCGTTGGGGGCGGCCGTGCTCATCGGGCTCTGTTACCTGGGACGGGACAGGCTGCCGTCGGGACGGCGGATCTGGGGACATCTGGCCGTCGCGGCGTTCTTCCACAACGCGCTGCCGTTCCTGCTGTTCGCGTGGGGTGAGCTGACCGTCGACTCCGGGATCACCGGCGTCCTCAACGCGACGACGCCGTTGTGGGTGCTGCTCGCCGCACCGATGCTGGGCGCGCGGACGAAGATGACCGCGGTCCGCGTCGCCGGGCTCGTCGCGGGGCTCGCCGGGATCCTGCTGATCTTCGCGCCGTGGGAGGCCTCCGGCCTGCTCAGCTGGGGCGCGCTGGCGTGCCTCGCGGCGGCGGCGAGCTACGGGTTCGCGTTCGTCTACGAGGGCAAGTACCTGACCGGCACCGGCGACTCGCCGATGTCGCTGGCGGGCGGGCAGATGCTGCTCGCGACCGGGTTCCTGCTGCTGGCGATGCCGATGGGCGGCTTCGAACCGGTGCACCTGAGCACCGGCGCGATCGTCGCGGTGGTGGTCCTGGGGATCGGGTCGACCGGGATCGCGTTCGCGCTGAATTACCAGCTCCTCGCGAGCGAAGGCGCCGTCGCGGCTTCGATCGTCGGGTATCTGCTGCCGGTGGTGTCGGTGCTGCTGGGGGCGGTGTTCCTGGCCGAGCCGCTGAACTTCCGGGTGATCGCCGGGATGGTGGTCGTGCTGGGCGGGGTCGCGCTGACCCGGATCCGGCCGAAGGAGCGGGGGACCTTTGCTACCGCCCCGGTGGCGGAGCGGCCCCTCGCCACCGCCGGGGAGGCGACGCCGTGACGACGACGTTGTGGCGACCGACCGGCCCGGCCGAGCTCGACCTCGTCCGCGAGTCGGGCTGGCGGGAGTGGCCGCCGCGCCTGCCGGAGCAGCCGATCTTCTACCCGGTGCTGAACGAGGACTACGCCATCAAGATCGCGCGGGACTGGAACGTGCGCTACGACGGCGCGGGCTTCGTGACGCGGTTCGAGGTCGACACCGAGTTCGTCAAGCGGTACCCCGTCCAGCAGGCGGGCGGGAAGACCATCCTCGAACTCTGGGTCCCGGCCGAGGACCTCGCCGAGTTCAACGCGCACATCGTGGGGAAGATCAAGGTCACGCACGAATTCCGTCCCCCTCCTGAGCGCGTTTAGCGGGCTGAACGCGACGCGGTGCGGTGGGGCCCGGGGGCTCACCGCATCGCGTTCAGCCCGCTAAAGGCGACGCGGCGTCAGAGCACAGAGGCGACGAGCAGGGCCGCCATGACCAGCTCGACCCAGAAGTAGAGCCAGCTCGGATAGAACCGCTCGGGCCGCTCCGCGAACCGCGCCACCAGCCGGCCGAAGGCCATCCCGACCAGCGCGACGGCGACCGAGATCGCGACGCCCCGCTGGATCCCGCCGACGTCGAAAGCCGCGAAACCGAGCAGCACGGCTACCGCCACCCCGAAGCCGCCATAGACCGCGCGCACCTCGGTCCGCGCGGTCGCGGAGTCCAAGGTGATCCCGAACGGCGCGATCAGCCGACCGGGCGCGACGAGCCCGAGCAGTCCCATTCCCAGGAAGAACACGGCCACCAGGCCGATGAGCACAGCCGCCATCTAGACGAGGCGCCGGTCGGAAGCCCAACGCGAAAGCTCGTACCGGTTCGAAAGCTGGGTCTTCCGCAGCACGCTCGACACATGCGTCTCGACGGTCTTCACCGAGATGAACAGCTCGGAAGCGATCTCCTTGTAGGCGTACCCGCGCGCCAGCAGGCGCAGCACGTCGCGCTCCCGCGGCGTCAGCAGGTCGAGGTCCGGGTCGCTGATCGGCGCGGAACCCGGCCGGTCGGCGAACGCGTCGAGCACGAATCCGGCCAGCCGCGGCGAGAACACCGCGTCCCCGTCGGAGACCCGCACGACCGCGCGCACGAGTTCCTTCGACGAGATCGTCTTCGTGACATAACCGCGCGCCCCGGCACGGATCACGGCGATCACGTCCTCCGCGGCGTCGGAGACCGACAGCGCGAGGAACACGACGTCCGGCAGGTCCGGGCGGACCCGGCGCAGCACCTCGGCGCCGCCGCCGTCCGGCATGTGCACGTCGAGCAGCACCACCTGCGGCTTGGTCCGGGCGATCCCCGCGACCGCCTCGGCCACCGAGCCCGCCTCGCCGACCACGCGGACGTCGTCGGTGATCGAGTCCAGTTCGGTGCGCACACCCGCCCGGAAGAGGGCGTGGTCGTCGACGAGGAAGACCTTGACCGGCTCCCGCGTCTGCTGGTTCTCCGTCACGATGCTCCCTCGTTCGCCCTGTCCCGTGAGCATAGCGACCTCACGCCGCGCCCTTCCCCGCCTTGACCGGCATCTCCAGCTGGACTTCGGTTCCTTCACCCGGTGCGGTACGCAGCTTGCACTTGCCCCCGTGCCGTTCCATCCGCCCCCGGATGGAGTCCGCGAGTCCGTGCCGGTCGGCCGGGACGACGTCGGGGTCGAAACCCTTGCCGCGGTCGCGCACGAAGACCGTCACCGCTGTCGGCTCGACCTCGGCGTACACGCTGACCTCGTCGACGCCCGCGTGTTTGGCGGCGTTGACGATCGCTTCGCGGGCCGCCTGGACCAGCGCGGTCAGCGGCTCGTTCAGCGTCGCCTCCCCCACCACGACCTGCTGGACCGAGATCGCGAACGCGTCCTCGACCTCGCCGCACGCGACCGCGAGCACCTCGGACAACTGCCCGCTGATCGCTTCCTGTTCGGTTTTCTGGCTCTTGCCGTACCCCGTCGGCCCGTACAGCCAGCCGCGCAGTTCACGTTCCTGACCGCGCGCGAGCCTGGCGACCTCGCGCGGCGATTCCGCCTGCTTCTGGATCAGCGCGAGGGTCTGCAGGACCGAGTCGTGCAGATGCGCGGCGATCTCGGCGCGTTCGTCGGTGCGGACGCGGGCGGTGCGCTCGTCGGACAGGTCGCGGACCAGGCGCAGCCAGAACGGGACGGTCAGCACGGCGACCCCGAACAGCGTCGCGATCACCGCGACCAGCGCGAACTTGACCTGGTCGATACTGCCGCTCTGCAGGACAACGACGCCGATCCCGGTCATCACCAGCGCGACACCGGCGACGACGCGGATCGCGGCCGACCAGCCACCGCCGCCGAGGAACGCCCCGGCGACGCTGCCCTTGGCGCCGAGACGCCAGCGCCTCCGCTGCGACTCGTCGGCCTCCCGCCAGACGACGGCCGCACCGATCATGGCGAGCGCGAGCGGGATGGCGAGCCAGCCGCTGATCAGGCCGGTCAACGTGCCGCTGGCGACAGCCAGCCCGACCCCGAGCGCCATCAGGCCGAAAGCCTGCTGCTTCTCCTTCGGGGCGGCCTTCTCCTGCTCTTGCGCGATCTCACCGGACTGCTGCTGGACGAAGACCCAGAGCAGGCCGTACGCGAGCAGGCCGGCGCCGTTCATGGCGGCCAGCAACGCGAACGCCGTCCGGACCCAGAGCACCTTGACGCCGAGGTGGTCGGCGAGCCCACCGGCGACGCCCGCGATGGCGCGGCCGGAGCGGCGGCGGTACATCTTGGGCGGCTCGAAGGGCGCCGGGGACAGACTGCCGGGAACGGGCACCGGCGGGCGCTCGATGATCGTCGGCTTCACCTGTCCGGCGAGGTCGCTGGGGGCGGATTCCTGCACGTTCTCCATGGTCACACGGAGTGGGACACTGATCCATCGGGGAAACCCCTGACTCTTCCCGCTGGGGAAACCTCAGGGACGATCCCGGATGTGGCCGTCCCCGCCGGAGCGCATTCTTTGTGGCATGAGTGGGAGTGAGACACACACGCCGAAGCGCGGCCCCGCGGCCGGCTTCGAAGAGACCGTCAAGGATTTCTGGCGGAGCAGGCCGGTCCGCCCGGCGCACGGCCGCAAGTTCGCCGGGGTCGCCGCGGGGATCGGCTACCGGTACGGCATCGACCCGACCGTCGTCCGCGTCGCGCTGGTCGCCGGGACCGTGTTCGGCGGGTTCGGTGTCTTCGTCTATCTGCTGGGCTGGCTGTTCCTGCCGCAGGAAGGCGACCGCGTTTCCGCGTTCGAAGGCCTGATCGGCCGGGGCCGCGCGTCGAGTTCGCCGGCGTTCGCGGTGCTGCTGCTGGTCCTGCTGTTCCCGGGGCTCACCTGGACCTTGAGCGGCGGCTGGATGACCGACGGCACCGGGCTGATCGGTTTCGCGCTGATGGCCGTCGCGCTGTACCTGCTGCACCGCAGCCGCGGACAGTTCAACCGGCCGACGATGCCCGCGCCGGAGTATCCGACCGCCGCGTTCTCGATGGCGTCGGCGTCGACCTCGGCATCGACCGCCTCCTCCTCGACGACGACGGCGACCGAGGGCGGCTGGGACCCGCTCGCGGCCGACCCGTCCGCCTGGGATCTGCCGAACGCTTCGCCGTCCGGCGGTCTGCCGCCGCAGTCTCCTCCGCCGCCTCCCGCGCCGCCGATGCCTCGCGGCCGGAAGTCGAAGATCGGCGTCGCGACCTTCGGGGTGGCCGTGCTGGTCGGCGGCGTGGGCACCGTCCTGGGCCTCGACGGCGAACCGTGGTTCTCCATGCAGCACGTCGTCGGGCTCACCCTGGGCGTGGTCGGCATCGGGCTGGTCGCCGGGGCGTTCGTGCGGGGCGGCCGCGGGCTGATCGGGCTGGCGGTGCCGCTGGCGATCGTCGGGATGGCGCTCACCACGATCCCGTTCGAGAACTTCGACGTGAAGGGCGGCATGGGCGATCTGAGCGCGACACCGAGCCAGGTGTCCGACGTACAGCCGGAGTATCACCGCTCGGCCGGGAACATCGACCTCGATCTCACCAAGCTGCCCGCGGACAGCTCGGTGACCACGAAGGTCACCACTGGGGCGGGCAACTCGACGGTGCTCGTGCCGATGAACGCCGAAGTGAAGGTCACCTGCGAGACCGGGGCGGGTGACGTCGACTGCCTCGGCCAGTCCCGCTCGGGGCTCGGCGTGGACGCGGTCGACTTCACAGCGCCGGGCACCGGTAGCCAGAAGATCGTCCTGCAGGTCAAGAACGGTGTCGGAGACGTGGAGGTGCGTCGTGGCTGAGTACGACTACGACAATTACGACAGCTCGCAGAGCCAGTCGGCTCAGCCTGCGAAACGCGGGGTGGACGTCTTCACCCTGATCGTCGGGATCGCGACGCTGCTGGTGTCGGGTTACGTCCTCTCGGACGGCTCCTCGTGGCTGCCGCAGTTCGACTTCCGGTGGGTCATGGCGGGCGGGGCGATCTTCGTCGGCGTCCTGCTGCTCGCCGCTTCGCTGCGCAAGAGCCGCCGGTAGCGGCCCCGCTCACGACTCACTCCCTCTGAAGGCCCCGGCCCCTCGCCGGGGCCTTCGCCTTTGCCCCCACCTGCGGGCGGGAGCGACTTTAGCCCCCTAATCGTGCTCCGGTCGCCCAGGTGCCAAGGCGACCGGATCGCGATTAGGGGGCGAAAGTCGACCTGGGTCGCCCAGGTGCCCGAGGCCCTCCAGATCGCGATTAGGGGGCTAAAGTCGCTCCGCTCGCCCAGGGGCCCCGGATCGCGATTAGGGGGCTAAACGCAAGTCGGAGCGGAGCGGGTCACTCCCACTCGATGGTGCCCGGCGGCTTGGACGTGACGTCCAGGACCACGCGGTTCACCTCGGCGACCTCGTTGGTGATGCGGGTCGAGATCCGCTCCAGCACTTCGTAGGGCAGCCGCGTCCAGTCCGCGGTCATCGCGTCCTCGGACGACACCGGCCGCAGCACGATCGGGTGGCCGTAGGTCCGCCCGTCACCCTGGACGCCGACACTGCGGACGTCGGCCAGCAGCACCACCGGGCACTGCCAGATCTCGTTGTCCAGCCCGGCCGCGGTGAGTTCCTCACGCGCGATGGCGTCCGCCGCGCGCAGCGTCTCGAGCCGCTCGGCGTCGACGGCGCCGATGATCCGGATGCCGAGCCCCGGGCCGGGGAACGGCTGCCGCTGCACGATCGTCTCCGGCAGCCCGAGCTCCAGCCCGACGCGGCGCACCTCGTCCTTGAACAGCAGGCGCAGCGGCTCGACCAGCTCGAACTGCAGGTCCTCGGGCAGTCCGCCGACATTGTGGTGGCTCTTGATGTTCGCCGCGCCCTCGCCGCCGCCGGACTCGACGACGTCCGGGTACAGCGTCCCCTGGACCAGGAACTTGTAGTCGCCCTCGGCCTTGAGGTCGCGCTCGGCCTGCTCGAACACGCGGATGAACTCGCGGCCGATGATCTTGCGCTTCTCCTCGGGGTCGGTGACCCCGGCCAGCGCGTCGAGGAACCGCTCACGGGCGTCGACGGTGACGAGGTTGACCCCGGTCGCGGCGACGAAATCCCGCTCGACCTGGGTGCGCTCGCCCGAACGCAGGAGGCCGTGGTCGACGAACACGCAGGTCAGCCGGTCACCGATGGCACGCTGGACCAGCGCCGCCGCCACGGCGGAGTCGACACCGCCGGAGAGCCCGCAGATCGCGCGGCCGTCGCCGACCTGCTCGGCGATCCGCTTGACCTGGTCGTCGACGATGGACGACGTCGTCCACTGCGGCCGGATGCCGGCGATGTCGTGCAGGAAGCGGCGAAGCACCTCCTGGCCGTGCGGCGAGTGGTGCACCTCAGGGTGGTACTGGACACCGGCGAAGCGGCGCTCGACGTCTTCGAACCCGGCGACCGCGGCGCCATCGCTCGACGCGGTCACGGTGGCGCCCTCGGGGGCCTTGGTGACGCTGTCGTTGTGGCTCATCCAGGCGGGCTGGTGGTTCGGGAGGCCGGCGTGCAGGACGCCGCCATCACCGGCGACGCGGACCTCGGTGCGGCCGAACTCGCGGATCCCGGTCGGCTCGACCGTGCCGCCGAGCGCCTGCGCGAGCACCTGGTGGCCGTAGCAGATGCCGAGGATCGGCACGCCCGCCTCGACCAGCCCGGGGGCGAGCGCGGGGGCGTTCTCCGCGTACACGCTGGAAGGACCGCCGGAAAGGATGATCGCGGCCGGGTCTTTCGCGAGGATGTCCTCGGCGGTGGCCGTATGCGGGACGACCTCGGAGTAGACCTGGGCCTCCCGCACGCGGCGCGCGATCAGTTGCGCGTACTGCGCCCCGAAGTCCACGACGAGTACCGGACCGGTGGGACTGGGCACCTGAGACCTCCTGATCAGAACAGCACGCTTCCCCACCATCGTCCCAGGTGGGCCCGGTCACCCCGCCGCCAACCCCCACACGATTCAGGACAGTCGCTGACCGCTAGGCGGCCTACCGTCCGAAGGCATGGGCATCGACTGGAGCAAGGAACTGTCCGAACAGCTCGACTGGCACTGGACACGGCACCTCAGGCCGCGGCTGGACACGCTCACCGACGGCGAATACTTCTGGGAGCCCGTCGAGGGCTGCTGGTCGGTGCGGCCGGGTGAGGAAGGCCGCTTCACCATCGACTGGGCGTACCCGGAGCCGTCACCGCCGCCGGTGACGACGATCGCCTGGCGCCTCGCCCACATCATCGTGGGCGTCTTCGCGATGCGGAACGCGTCGCATTTCGACGGCCCGCCCGCCGACTACCTGACGTTCCCCTACGCGGGCTCGGCCAAAGAAGCGCTGGAGCAGCTCGACGACGCCTACGCGCGCTGGCGTGACGGCGTCCGCGGCCTGACTATCGAAGACCTCGCGAGGCCGTGCGGCCCGGCCGAAGGCCCGTACTCCGAATACCCGCTCGCGACCCTCGTCCTGCACATCAACCGTGAGGCCATCCACCACGGCGCCGAGATCCTTCTCCTGCGTGACCTCCACACGCGTCGCGTTCCGCCCCCTAATCGCGACACGCAGGCCACGTCGCCTTTAGCCCGCTAAACGCGCTCCCTCCCCCAGGTCGCCTTCCGCCCCCTAATCGCGACGCGCGGCCCGCGTCGCGTTTAGCGGGCTAAACGCGACGCGCCCATACTGGGCCCAGTCGAGGAAAGGACCCCGTCTTGCGAGCGACTGTCATCTACGGCGCCGGCGACGTACGCGTCGAGACCGTCCCGGACCCGAAACTGAGCGAACCGACCGACGCCCTCCTCCGCGTCGTCCGCTCGTGCATCTGCGGCAGCGACCTCTGGCCGTACGGCAGCATGCCCGCCCGCGACCGCGGCGTCCGGATCGGTCACGAATTCCTCGGCGTCATCGAGGCCGTCGGCTCCGACGTCACCACGCTCAAAACGGGCGACCTGGTCGTCGCGCCCTTCGTGTACTCCGACAACACGTGCCAGTTCTGCCGCGAAGGCCTCCACACCTCGTGTCTGCACGGCGGCTTCTGGGGCGCGAAGGGCGTCGACGCCGGCCAGGGCGAGGCCGTCCGCGTCCCGCAGGCCGACGGCACCCTCGTGAAACTGCCGCACACCGAGGACGACGACCTCCTCGCGTCGCTCCTCACCCTCTCCGACGTCTTCCCGACCGGCCACCACGCCGCGGTCAAGGCGGGCGTGAACGAGCGCACCACCGTCACCGTCATCGGCGACGGCGCCGTCGGGCTCTCCGCCGTCCTCGCCGCGAAGCGTCTCGGCGCCGAGCGGATCATCCTGATGGGCCGCCACCAGGCACGCACGGACCTCGGCCGCGAGTTCGGCGCGACAGACGTCGTCTCCGAACGCGGTGACGAAGGCATCGAGAAGGTCCGCGAGCTGACGAGCGGCGAAGGCACGCACACCGTCCTCGAATGCGTCGGCACGAAGCCCGCCTTCGAGATGGGTGTCGGCGCGGTCCGCCCGGGCGGCACGATCAGCCGCGTCGGCGTGCCGCAGTACGACGAGGGCCCGATCGGCCCGCCGCTGTTCCGCCGCAACATCACCGTCACCGGCGGCGTCGCCCCCGCCCGCCATTACATCCCCGAACTGCTCGACGACGTCGTCGAGGGCAGGTATCAGCCGGGCAAGGTGTTCGACCGGACCATCGGGCTCGAAGAGGTCCCCGACGGCTACCGCGCGATGGCCGACCGGGAGGCGCTCAAGGTGCTCGTCAAGCCCTGACTGGAATACCTTGTCATCCATGGACATGATCACCCCGGAGCCGCGCCCCGCCTGGATCGCCGGCCGCGCCGAGCAGGGCGCTTCGACGCTCACCGTGCACCATCCTTACGACGGAAGCGAAGTCGCGACCGTCGCGGTGCCCGGTCCGGAGCAGGTCGAACGAGCGGTGAGCGCGGCGGCGGGTGTCGCGAAGGAGTTCCGGCGCTCGTCGGCGCACAGCCGCGCCGCGGCGCTCGACCACGTTTCGCGGGTCATCGCCGGCCGGGCCGAGGAGATCGCCGAGGTCATCACCGCCGAGAACGGCAAACCGCTCAAATGGGCCGACGCCGAGGTGCGGCGCGCGGTGTCGGTCTTCCGGATCGCCGCCGAGGAGGCCCGCCGGTTCAGCGGTGACCTGCAGCGCTTGGACACCGACCCGGCGGGCGAAGGCAGGCTGGCGCTCACCCGCCGCGTCCCGCGCGGCCCCGTCCTGGGTATCGCGCCGTTCAACTTCCCGCTGAACCTGGTGGCGCACAAGGTCGCCCCGGCGCTCGCGGTCGGTGCGCCGATCATCGTCAAACCCGCGCCGCGCACGCCGCTGGCCGCGCTGATCCTCGGCGAGATCCTGGCCGAGACGGAGCTGCCGGAAGGCGCGTTCTCGGTGCTGCCGCTCGGAAACGAGGAGACTTCGGCGCTGGTCGCGGATCCCCGGCTGCCGGTCGTGTCGTTCACCGGTTCGGGTCCGGTCGGCTGGTCACTGGCGGATGCCGCCCCGCGCAAGCACGTCGTACTCGAACTCGGCGGCAACGCGGCCGCCGTCGTGCTGCGCGACTGGCCGGATCCCGAGGGCGCGGCGGAGCGCATCGCGACCTTCGGCAACTACCAGGCCGGGCAGTCGTGCATCGCGGTGCAGCGGGTGATCGTCGAACGCGAGGTCGCGGGCGAATTCGTGCCCGCGCTGGTGGAAGCCGTGAAATCCCAGCGGACCGGCGACCCGTACGACAAGAACACCGACGTGGGACCGGTCGTCGACGAGGCCGCCGCGGAGCGGATCGTGGCCTGGATCGACGAAGCCGTCGCCGCGGGCGCGAAGCTCCTCACCGGCGGCAAGCGGGACGGCGCGACAGTGGAGCCGACCGTGCTCACCGACGTGCCACCGTCCACAAAGGCCTGGGCGGAGGAGATCTTCGGCCCAGTGCTCGCCGTGTCCATTGTGGATGGTGTCGACGAGGCTTTCGCGTCGGTCAACGAATCCGCCTACGGCCTCCAGGCCGGGGTGTTCACCCGCGACGTGCATCTGGCCTTCTACGCGTCGACCGAACTCGAGGTCGGCGGCGTGATCATCGGGGACGTCCCCTCCTACCGCGCGGACCAGATGCCGTACGGCGGCGTCAAGGGTTCGGGGGTCGGCCGGGAAGGCGTTCTCGCCGCGATGCACGACCTCACCGAGGAACGGGTCACCGTCTTCACCGGCATCGACCTCTAGCCGGGAGTGATGCCCTGCGCGAACCCGAACACCTTGTCCGGGTCGTAGGTCTTCGCCACCTGCTTGAGGCGGGTGGCGTTGTCGCCGTAGTAGGCCGTCATCCAGTCGGGCAGGGCGGGGTCGATGTAGTTGACGTAGCCCCCGCCCAGCCCGATCCCCGTCACCACCTCGGCCACGGAATCCGTTGCCGCGGAACGGTTACGGGGATCCGCCTGGCTGTAGATCTGCACACTGCCGATCGCCTTGCGGTGCCAGAAGGCGGTGTCCCCCGGGGCGATTTCGGCCACGGCTCCGCCGAGACCGTCGATCAGGACGTCCATTCCGCGCCTCCCGGAAAGCGCGGACGTCAGCTTGGCCGGATCGGCCGGTTCACCGAGGATCCGCGAAGAGGCCACAAAGGACTGTCGATTCTCGCTGCCGGAGAAGTACTTCATCGCGCCGAGATAGTCGAGCTGCTTCATGGTCTGCGTGGCACCGCTCTTGTCGGTCAGCCGCGAAAGTTCCGTGGTCAGGGAAGCGGAATCCCCTACATAGCAACCGGAAACCCGGCACCCTACCGGAGATCCGCCCGACAGCACGACGTTCGCCCACAGTTCCGGCGGCGCTTCGGGAAGCCAGCGCTGCCACTGGGCGAGGACGTCGTTCGCGCTGCCCGCCGGGAAACGCAACGAGAACACCGAAACGGCCGAGGGTGCCGGATCGGTGCGAAAGGTGAACGAGGTGACGACGCCGAAGTTGCCGCCTCCTCCACCCCTGAGCGCCCAGAACAAGTCGGGCTCGGAATCCGCCGACGCGGTCCGCAGCTTCCCGTCCGCCGTGACGATCTGCGCGGACACCAGGTGATCACAGGTGAGACCGTATTTGCGGGCGAGGACACCGATCCCGCCACCGAGCGTCAGCCCGGCGATCCCGACAGTGGGACAGGAACCCGCGGGCAGGCACCGGCCCGCACCGCCGAGCTTCGCGTAGACGTCCTTCAGCTTCGCGCCCGCGCCGATCACGACCTGTTCACCTTGGACGTCCACTGAGGACATTCCACCGAGGTCGATCATCAAGCCACCGTCGGGAACCGAGTAGCCGCCGTAGCTGTGGCCGCCACCGCGCGCGGCGATCGGGATCCGCCGTGCCGCGGCGGAAACGGCGGCCTGCACGTCTTCCGGCTTGGCGCAGAGGGCGATCGCGGCGGGTTCGCGCCCGTCGAAGGCCGGATTGAACACGCGTTTGGCGTTGTCGTAACCGGAATCCCCCGGCAGGAGCAGGGAAACCTTCTTCCGCAACGCGGCCCAGTCCGGCGGCCCGGACGGCGGTGGGACGCTGCTGCTCGGCGGCAAGGACGTTCCCGGCGCCGAACTGGGCACCGACGCGGGAGGCGCGGCCGAGCACGCCGTCGCGGCCGCCCCGGCCGCTGTCGCACCGGCGAGCTTGAGGAAGGTCCTTCGCCCCAACTTCATGCCCGTAAGACGCCCGTGAGGCGGGCAGGTTGCCGTTCTACCCCCGAAGGTGGGCGCTCACCGGCACGACCAGGGGCGTACCGGACACCGGATCCGCCATGACCTTCGCCGACAAGCCGAAGATCTCGTCGAGGAGCGGTTCGGTGAGGACCTCCGCGGGCGGGCCCTGCGCGACGATCCGGCCGTCGCGCATGGCGACCAGCGTGTCCGCGTACCTGGCGGCGAGATTCAGGTCGTGCAGCACCATCACCACCGTGGTCCCGCGCTCCTCGTGCAGCCGGTACACCAGATCCAGCACGTCGATCTGGTGCGCGAGGTCGAGGTAGGTGATGGGTTCGTCGAGCAGGAGCAGCCCGGTCTCCTGGGCCAGCGTCATCGAGATCCACGCCCGCTGCCGCTGACCACCGGAAAGCTGGTCGACGACCCGGCCGGCGTGCTCCTCCATCCCGGTCAGCCGCAGGGCCCGCTCGATCGCCTCGTCGTCGGAGGAGGACCACTGCCGGTACCAGCTCTGATGCGGATGCCGTCCCCGCCGGACCAGGTCGGAGACGGTCAGCCCTTCGGGCGCGGACGGCGTTTGCGGCAGCAGGCCGATGATCTTGGCGACCTCGCGGGTCGGCAGTTTGTCGATCCGCTCCCCGTCGAGCAGGACAGCGCCCTGACGTGGTTTGAGCAACCTCGCCAGCGCGCGCAGCAGCGTCGATTTGCCGCAGCCGTTGGGCCCGATGATCGCGGTGACGGTCCCGTCGAGGACGTCGAGGTCGAGCCCGGTCACGACGGGTGTTTCGCCGTAACCGAGTTCCAGTTCCCGGGCACGCAGTCTCGCGTTCACGCGCGCTCCTCCTTACGGCTGCGGACGAACAGGAAGATCAGGTAGGGAGCGCCGAGGATCGCCGTCAGCACGCCAACCGGGAGCCCGGACAGGCCCGGCGTCACCCGGACGACGAAGTCCGCGCCCACGGTCAGCAGCGCGCCGAGGATCATCGAGCCGACCAGCGGCGGCTGTGCCGACCGGACGAGCCGGAGCGCGATCTGCGGAGTGGCCAGCGCGACGAAGGTGATCGGCCCGGCGGCCGCGGTGGCGACGGCGGCCAGTGCCGCCGCGAGCAGCAGCAGGGTCCCACGGGCGGCGTCGACCCGGATGCCGAGGCCACGCGCGGTGTCGTCGCCGAACTGCAGCCCGCCGATGGTGTGCCCGGCGATCAGCGTGACCGGCGCGAGCACGGCCAGCGTGAGCAGGACCGGGCCGACCGACTCCCAGCCGACGTCGGCGAGGCTGCCCACGATCCACGTCGTCGCCCGCGCCGCGTTGTCGACGTCTCCGACGGTCAAGAGCCAGTACACGAGGTTGTAGCCGACGGCCGACAGCGCGATGCCGATCAGGACGAGCCGGTAGCCGTCGATCCCGCGCCGCCAGGACAGGGCGTACAGCAAAATCCCCGCGATCACGCCGCCCGCCAGTCCGGCGAGCGGTACGCCCAGCGTGCTCGCCAGGCCGCTGACCTGGCCGCCCGCGCCACCGGCGACGATCACGCCGACCGCGCCGACACCCGCGCCCCAGGTGATGCCGAGGATGTCCGGGCTGGCCAGCGGGTTCCTGGCGATGGTCTGGAACAGCGCGCCGGACAACCCGAGTGCCGCGCCGACGCCGATCCCGGTCAGCGTGCGCGGCATCCGGAGATCGAAGATGATCCCGCGTTCCCGCGCCGTGCCGCCGCCGAACAAGGTCTTCAGGACGTCGGCGAGGCCGATGTGGGAGGTACCGATGCCGATGTTCAGCGCGGCGACCAGCACCAGCGCGATCGCCGCGAGGGTCACGACGGCGAGTGTCCTCGGCCGGACCGTCCAGGCCGCCCGGCCGGCCGTGATCACCTTGGGAGCCGTCATATCCGTGCCAAGCCCTTCTTGCGGACCAAGTGGACGAACACCGGCACGCCGAGGACGGCGAGCATGATGCCGACCTCCAGGCTGTCCGAGGCGACGACGCGGCCGAGCAGATCCGCGGCCAGCAGCAGGATCGCCCCGAGCACCGCCGAAAACGGCACCAGCCAGCGATAATCCGGGCCGCTGATCGCCCGCGCGAAATGCGGCACCAGCAGGCCGAGGAACGCGATCGGCCCGCAGGCGGCGACGGCGGCACCGGTCAGCAGCGTGATGGCGGCGACCCCGAGCAGCCGCGTTCGCCCGACCCGCCGCCCGAGCGCGACGGCGACGTCGTCGCCGAGCGCCAGCGTGTTCATCCCGGGGGTGTTGACGACAGCGAGGAGCAGGCCCGCCGCCACGAACGGCGCGATCTGGCCGATCATCGCGGGGTCGCGGCCGGCGATCGAGCCGACATGCCAGAAGCGGTAGGTCTCCATCCCGCGGTCGTCGCCGAGCACGATGGCGGAGATGACACCGTTGAGCAGAGCGCTCACCGCGGCCCCGGCCAGAGCGAGCGTCACCGGGGTCGCGCCGCGTCCGCCGACCGCGCCGAGCAGGAACACCACGGCGCTCGCGACGAGGGCGCCGGCGAAGCCGAACCAGATGAACGTGTACAGGTCGTCGATGCCGAACACGACGACGGCGAGCACGACCGCGAACGCCGCGCCCTGGGTGACGCCGAGCAGGCCGGGGTCGGCCAGTGGATTGCGGGTGTGGCCCTGCATGAGTGCTCCGGCGGCGCCGAGCGCGAGCCCGGCCAGCACGCCGAGCAGCGTGCGCGGGACCCGCAAGGAACGGACGATCAGGTGATCCGGCGCGGCCGTGGGGTGGAAAAGCGCGTCCCAAACGACACCCAGGGGAATCGATCGCGCACCGAGGGCGATGCTGGCGACGCAGATCACAGCCAGAAGCGCGACGAGCAGGGCTCCCGCTGTCGCCTTCCCAACACGAACTTCCACTGTGGACATCCGCCATCCTATGCTCCGGTTAGGAAAGCCTAACCGCACAGAAAGAGTCACCCATGACCCCACCCCGGCGCGCAGTCCTCACCCTCGCCGTGACCGCCTGCCTGGCCCTCTCCGCATGCGGTGGCGGAGAACAGGAAGCCGCCTCCACCGGAACCGGCCAAAGTGGATTCCCGCGCACCCTCGAGCACGTGATGGGGTCGACCACGATCGACAAGCAGCCGACCACCGTCGCGGCGCTCGACTCCAGCTACGTCGACGCGACGCTGGCGCTCGAAACGAAGGTCGTGGCGTACACCAAGTACCGCAACTACGACAAGCTTCCCGACTACCTGGGCGACGACCGCAAGTACGCCGAGGGCGCCAAGGAGATCGGCGCGCTCGAAAGCCCGGACATCGAGAAGCTGTACGACATCAAGCCGGATCTGATCGTGTCGGCGAAGGTGCGTCACGAGAAGTTCTACGGTGAGTTCAGCAAGGTCGCGCCGACGGTGTTCAGCCAGACCACCGGCGCCACCTGGAAGGACAACATCCGGATGCTCGGCAAGGCCCTGGGCAAGGAAGCCTTGGCGGAGCAGAAGATCAAGTCCTACGAGGACCGCGCGCACAAGGTCGGCGACGCGATCAAGGCCAAGCTCGGCAAGCCCGCCGCCGTCTCCGTCGTCCGCTTCGTCGAAGGCGAACCCACGGTGCGGCTCTACAGCAGCGCGTCGTTCCCCGGGACGGTGATGGCCGATGCCGGTCTCCAGCGGCCCGCCGGACAGCCGGACAACAAGGCGAAGATCTCCAACGACCTGAGCCAGGAGGAGATCGGGAAGCTCGACGCCGAAGCGATCTTCGTCGCCAGCTACGCCGACGAAAGCAAGCAGGCCGAGAGCCCCAAGGCGAAGTTCCAGTCGAGCCCGCTTTGGGGAACCCTCAAGGGAAAGGTGATCGACGTCAACGACACCACCTGGTTCACCTCGGTGAGCCTGCAGGGTGCGAACGCCATGCTGGACGACATCGCCAAGCTGTTCGGCGTGGACTCGTTCCGCGGCTGACCTGATCCACTTTGGACGGTGTCGTCACAGCCAGTTCGGGAGCGGCGGCGCGACACCGTCCAAAGTGGATCCATCGCTGCGGCCGGTGATCCACGCCAGAACCTCGCCACGGGTACCTGTCAGCGGCTCCAGCTCCCCTTCGCTCATCCGCCACTCGTGCCGGTAGCCGTTCTCTTCGGCGGCGATCAGGAGCACAGCGGGCAGTTCGCCGGCGTACATTCCGATGGCATTGCCGACGACGGTGTCGAACTCGTCGCCGAGCAGATCGGCGACGCGGTCGAAGTCGTAGCCGAAGTCGAGGTCGGCCAGATGGATCGCGGTCTCGGACAGCCGGAGCCAGAGCACGAACTCCGCCGGGATCTCGCGCCCCTGCCGGGCACGCACCCGGACCCACCACGCGTCGTCCGGCAGGCTCTCGGCGACCTCGACCAGCCGCGCGGCGGAGCCGACGACGTCCTCGGCGATCTCCTCCGCGGACCGGTACGCGCCCTTCTCGATGTCGTCGTCCCTGGCCGCCTCACCGGCGTACATCGGCGTCTCGACGCCCGTCTTCGCCCAGGTGAGCAGGTTGGCCAGGCCGTCGGCGTTGCGCGCGAGGTGGGACAGCAGATGCGCCCGCGTCCAGCCGGGCAGTGCACTGGGGGCGTGCACGGCCTCCTCGTCGAGCCCGCGCACCACCCGCGCCCATTCGTCGTGCAGGGCGCGGACTCGGTTCAGCAGGATGTGGGCGCGTTCGGAGGCGGTCATTTCCCCAATTTAGCGCCGAAGTGCCGCCGGCGCGTCCGCCGGAACAGCGGGATTCTTCGGCGAGATCGGCTCGAGCCGCACGTACGGCGAGTCCTGCGGCGGCCTGCTGTCCGGTTCGCCCTTGTTCGGCCACAGTGAGAACGCCCGCTCGGCCTGCGCGGTGATGGTGAGCGAGGGGTTCACGCCGAGGTTCGCGGTGATCGCCGAACCATCCACAATGGACAGACCGGGATAGTTGAACACTCGGTGGTACGGGTCGATCACGCCGTTGTCCGGTGCCGTGCCGATCGGGGCTCCGCCGATGAAGTGGGCGGTGAGCGGGATGTCGAAGATCTCGCCCCAGGTGCCGCCCGCCTTGCCGCCGATGCGTTCGGCGGTGCGGAGGTTGGCCTCGTGGCCGGCGGGGATGAAACTGGGGTTCGGCTCGCCGTGTCCCTGTTTCGAGGTGTACTTGCGGCGGCCGAAGAGACCGCGTTTGGTGTACGTGGTGATGGAGTTGTCGAGGCTCTGCATCACCAGGAGGATCACCGTGCGCTCGCTCCAGCGGTAGCCGTTGAGCAGCCGGACCGTCTGGACGGGGTGCTTGACCATGAAGTTCACGGCCTGGCGCCAGCGCGGGACCGCCGAATCGCCTTCGGTGGCGATGGTCTGGAGCAGGCTCATCGCGTTGCTGCCCTTGCCGTAGCGGACGGGCTCGATATGGGTGTTCTCGTCGGGGTGGATCGACGACGTGATCGCAACGCCGCGGCTGAAGTTCCGCTCCTCGTCGACCGAGGTGCGGGCGGCGCCGATGATGGCTTCGGAGTTGGTGCGGGTCAGCTCGCCGAGGCGTGGCGAGAGCTTCGGCAGCCTGGCGGTGTCGCGCATGCTGTGGAGGAGGTTCTGCGTGCCCCACGTCCCGGCGGCGAGCACCACCTGCGCGGCCGTCAGCTTGTGCCGGAACTTGCGCGAGGTGGTCCCGGTCTTCTTGATGCTCACCTCGTACCCACCTGCGTTTAGCGGGCTAATCGCGCTCACGGTCGTGAGGGGGATGACCTTCGCGCCGTCCTTCTCCGCGAGGTAGAGATAGTTCTTGACCAGCGTGTTCTTGGCGCCGACGCGGCAGCCGGTCATACAGGCGCCGCATTCGGTGCAGCCGGTGCGCGCCGGGCCCGCGCCGCCGAAGTACGGGTCCTCGGCGCGCTCCCCTGGCTTGCCGAAGTACACGCCGACAGGCGTCGGGTGATACGACTCAGGCACGCCCATGTCCTCGGCGACGCCCTTCATGACGACGTCCGACGGCGTGACGCTGGGGTTGGTGACGACCCCCAGCATGCGGCTGGCCTGGTCGTAGTGCGGGCCGAGTTCGGACTCCCAGTCGGTGATGTGGGACCACTGCGGGTCGACGTAGAACGGCTTCAGCGGGCGGTACAGCGTGTTCGCGTACACCAGCGACCCGCCGCCGACGCCCGCGCCGGCCAGCACCATGACGTCCTTGAGCATGTGGATGCGCTGGATGCCGAAGCAGCCGACCTGGGGCGCCCAGACGTAGCGGCGAAGGTCCCAGGACGTCTTCGCGAACTCGTCGTCGGCGAAGCGACGGCCCGCCTCGATGACGGCTACGCGGTAGCCCTTCTCGGTCAGGCGAAGGGCAGCGACACTGCCGCCGAACCCGGAGCCGACGACGATCACGTCGTAGTCAAAGACGTCTTCAGTGGTGGTGTTACTGGCAGTCACACCCTGGACTGTAACCCCGCCCACCCTTCCTGACCAGAGGTAAGTTACCGGCCAGTCACCTTCCACCCAGACGCACGAACACCCCCGCTCCCCCGAGCCGCGCGACTTTAGCGGGCTAAAGGTGAAACTGGCGGTTCGTGTGACTGGTGGGGCACGTGGGGCGTGAGCGGGACCGAGGTGCGTTTCGCGGGCTAAACGCGATCCGGCCGCACGAAGAAGAGGGCTGGACGACCATCACGGTCATCCAGCCCTCTCAGGTCACTTCACTTCACCGAAGTAATACGCCCCCGGATCGCCTTTAGCGGGCTAAACGCGATCCGGGACGGGCGAAGTCGCAGGTCAGCGGCGCACGGTCAGGCCGACCCGCTGGAACTCCTTCAGGTCCGAGTAGCCCGTCTTCGCCATCGCGCGGCGAAGCGCGCCGAAGAGGTTCACGACGCCTTCCGCGTCCGAGGACGGTCCGAAGAGGAGCGTCTTGAGGTCGACGGCGTAGTCCGGCCCCAGCGCGACGCGCGAACGCGGCAGCGACGGGTGCGCGGCGGCCGACGTCCAGTAGAGGCCCTGCCCCGGCGCCTCGGAGGCGGCGGCCAGCGGCGCACCGAGCATGACCGCGTCGGCACCACAGGCGATGGCCTTGGCGATGTCGCCGGACACGCTCATCCCGCCGTCGGCGAGCACGTGCACGTACCGGCCACCGGTCTCGTCGAGGTAGTCACGGCGCGCGGCCGCGGCGTCGACGATCGCGGTCGCCATCGGCGTCCCGATCCCGAGCACGCTGTCGGTGCTCGTCACGCCGCGGCTGGCCCCGTGGCCGACGATGACGCCGGCCGCGCCGGTGCGCATCAGGTGCATCGCGGTCCGGTAGTCGCTGACGCCGCCCGCGATCACCGGGACGTCGAGCCGTCCGATGAAGTCCTTCAGGTCCAGCGGCTCGGCGTCGCGCTGGACGTGCTCGGCGGAGATGATCGTGCCCTGTACGACCAGGATCTCGACGCCCGCCGCCAGCAGGTCCGGCGTGAGTTCGGCGGCGTGCTGCGGGCTGACCCGCGCCGCGACGGTGACACCGGATTCGCGGACCGTCTTGATCGCCTCGGTCAACAGGTCGAGCCGGATCGGGGCGGAGTGCAGCTCCTGCAGCTCCCGCACGATCGCGGTCGGGTCTTCGGTGTCCTCCGCGGCCCGGACGAGGCGGAAGATCGCGTCCTCGACGTTCGGGTGCCGCGCCCAGAGCCCTTCGGCGTTGAGGACACCCAGTCCGCCGAGCTCGCCCACGGCCACTGCGGTGCCCGGCGACACGATCGCGTCGGTGGGGTGCGTGACCAGCGGCAACTCGAAGCGGTACGCGTCGATCTGCCAGGCGGTGGACACGACCGACGACGACCGGGTGCGCCGTGACGGCACGATCTCCACGTCATCGAGGTCATACGCCCGCCGCGCGGTGCGGCCCATGCCGATCTCGACCAGATCCCGCACGTCAAGTCCCTTCTCACCGACGACCGTTACACCCCATTGTCGCTAGGCCGCGTGGGTGACCTGCGCACGGGGCTCCCGAAGCGGCACCGAAGTCACACCAGCCCCACGTGCCCCACCTGTTTCACGTTTAGCCCGCTAAAGTCGCTCCGGTGGGGCGGCTGGGACAGGAGGGTCAGAAGGAGACCTTCTCCACGGAGTCGGTCCGGAGGACGGATTCCTGTGAGAAGGCCTTCTTGTAGGCGCTCCGGATCTCCTCGATCTCGCGGTTCGCGTCGCGGTCGCTGAAGGGGTACACGACGATGATCACCCTGGACTTCTCCCGCGTGATCACCCCATCCGACCCGCGCCACTGGCCGCGACCGGCCAGCTCGGTGAACCCGTCCGGGAACGCCGGGGTGACGACCTTGTCCGAGAACGCCGCGAACTCCGCGTCACTCACCTCGCCGCCACCCGGCTTCGTCGCGCCGAAGTACAGCTCGGTGCGCTTCCACGGCTCCCCCGGCGCAGCCTGGGTGTCGACAGCGCTCTCAACTGGCGCAGCCGAAGCCGCCACCCCACCACCGAGCCCGAGGACCGCGGCGGCGAAGAGGGCCACCACGGTGCGCCGCGAAACGGTCAGCGAAGAAGACATCCGATTCCTCCCGGGAGACTTGATCAGCGGACCAAGTCTCCCGAGAACGGAACCGGCTGCGTAAGTGTCCGAAAGGGCGGACTACCGAGTGGTGTAGTTCGGCGCCTCGACGGTCATCGTGATGTCGTGCGGGTGGCTCTCCTTGAGCCCGGCCGCCGTGATCCGCACCAGCTGCGCCTCCTGCAGCTCGGGGATCGTCGACGCGCCCGCGTAGCCCATCCCCGACCGCAGGCCGCCGACCAGCTGGTGGACGACGTTCGCGAGCGGCCCACGGAACGGGATCCGCCCTTCGATGCCTTCCGGGACCAGCTTGTCCTCGCTCAGCACGTCGTCCTGCGCGTAGCGGTCCTTCGAGTAGGACTTCGCCTGTCCGCGCGACTGCATGGCACCCAGCGAGCCCATCCCGCGATAGGTCTTGAACTGCTTGCCGTTGACCAGGATCAGGTCGCCGGGCGATTCGGCGGTGCCCGCGAGCAGGCTGCCGAGCATCACGGTGGACGCGCCCGCCGCGAGCGCCTTCGCGATGTCACCCGAGTACTGGATGCCGCCGTCACCGATCACCGGGATGCCCGCCGGGCGGGCGGCCTGGTCGGCCTCGTAGATCGCGGAGATCTGGGGCACGCCGACCCCGGCGACGATGCGGGTGGTGCAGATGGAGCCCGGGCCGACGCCGACCTTGATCCCGTCGGCTCCCGCCTCCACCAGCGCCTGCGCGCCGGCCCGCGTCGCCACGTTGCCGCCCACGATGTCGACGGTGTCGCCCAGTTCCTTCTTCAGCAGCGCGACCGTTTCCACGACGGCGCGGGAATGCCCGTGCGCGGTGTCGACCATCAGCACGTCGACCCCGGCGTCGGCCAGCGCCATCGCGCGCTTGTGCCCGTCCGGCCCGACGCCGACGGCGGCACCGACGATCAGCCTGCCGTTGGTGTCCTTGGTGGCGTTGGGGTACTGCTCGGTCTTGACGAAGTCCTTGACCGTGATCAGGCCGCGCAGCTTGCCCGCGCCGTCGACGATCGGCAGCTTCTCGATCTTGTGACGGCGCAGCAGCCCCAGCGCGGCCTCCGCGGTGACCCCGACCTGCGCGGTGACCAGCGGCAGCTTCGTCATCACCTCGTGCACCGCACGGGTGTGGTCCACCTCGAACCGCATGTCGCGGTTGGTGATGATGCCCACGAGCGTGCCGGCGGCGTCCGTCACCGGCACGCCGGAGATCCGGAACCGGGCGCACAGCGCGTCGACCTCGGCGAGGGTGTCCTCCGGCGAACAGGTGACCGGATCGGTCACCATGCCCGCCTCGGAGCGCTTCACGACCTCGACGGCGGACGCCTGGTCGTCGATCGGCAGGTTGCGCTGCAGCACGCCCATCCCGCCCTGGCGCGCCATCGCGATCGCCATCCGGCCTTCGGTGACCGTGTCCATGGCGGCGGAGACCAGCGGGATGTTGAGGGTGACGTTGCGGGAGAGCCGGGTGCGGGTGCTGACCGCACTGGGCACCACGTCGGACTCGGCCGGCAGCAGCAGCACGTCGTCGAAGGTCAGCCCGAGCATGGCGAACTTGCTCGGGACGGGGGCGGTGACGCTGTCGCTGGTCATAGCAGGCGAACGGCCTTCCTAGCGGTGACTAATGGGGGCCGCCGTGGCTGGTGGCATCACGGCGAGGGCCTGCCCCTCATGATATCCGGGCCGGGCGGCCGCCCGGCCCGGGTGGGCGCCCGGTAGCGTGCAGGCGTGCCGCATGATGCGTTGCCCCCAGACCCGTTCGCGGATGACCCGGAGGACCCGGCCCGCGCGTTCATCGACGACGCCGACCGGCTGGACGAGCCGATCAGCGACGAGGAACGCACCGAGTTGCTGGCCGACCTCTCCGATCTCGCCGTCTACCAGGCGCTTCTCGAACCGCGCGGAGTACGCGGGATCGTGGTCGACTGCGGAGAATGCGATGAACCGCACTACCACGACTGGCATCTGCTGCGCGCCAGTCTCGAGCAGCTGCTCTCCGACGGCCGGATGCGGCCGCACGAGCCCGCGTTCGATCCGAACCCCGGTGACTACGTGAGCTGGGACTACTGCCGCGGTTTCGCGGACGGTGTCACGGCCAACGAAAGCGCCTACTGATCGCCTTTAGCGGGCTAAACACGTCGCGTTTAGCCCGCTAAAGGCGATTTGAGCCCAACGCGAAAGGGCCTGGTGAGAGTGTTCTCACCAGGCCCTTTCGGCGTTCTCGGGGTGCTACGTCGTCTCTACGACGCCGGGCGCCTGCGCTCCGGCACCCGGGGTCGGCTCGTTGCGCGAGCCGCCGGGATCGTTACCTGAGGCCGGCTGCGTCGTCGACGTGGTGGGCGGCGGTGGCTCACTCGACGAGGTCGGCGGAGTGGGTGTGGGTGTCGTGGTGCCCGGCAGGCTCGTGCCGGGGCTGCCGCCTCCAGGCAGCGACGTCGGCGAACCGGTCGGCTGAGGAGTGGGCGGCGGAGTGGTCGCCACCGGAGTCTGCGAAGGAGACTGCTGATCCGAAGGCAACGTCGGCTGCGTGGGGTTCTGCAGCTGCGCGCTCAGCTGACGGTGCTGCTCGAGCAACTGGTCGCGGTTCTCTTCGTCGGTCACCTGGCTCAGCGCGGCCTGTGCCTCGTCGAGCGCCTTACGCGCGTCGTCGAGGCGCCCACCGGCGAGCGCGAGGTTGGCCTTTTCCAGATCGAGTTTGGCCGCGGCGGCGGCCTCGACCGACCGGGCGTGGTCGGCGTAAAGCACCTTGGTCAGGCCCCAGAGCGTGTCACCAGGCTGCGCGTCCTTCGCGGCGAGACCGGTACCGGCGAAGGCGATGGCCAGGACGGCCGCGGCGGCGGCCACCGGGACCAGCAGCCGGCGTCTTCCCCCGTGTTTACGGGCGAGCGCGGCTGTCTTCACGGTGGTGACGGCGGTATCGACGTCCACCAGTTCCGCGAGCGGCTCACTGTCTATGTCGCGCCGCCATGCCAGCAACAGCGCGTTGAGCTCCTGATCGCCGAGGTCGTCGGCCATTTTCGGGTCCGAGCCACCGAGAGCGTCGAGCAGCGCGTCGTCGGCCTGCACAGCCGACAGATCAGCGGCGAACTCGGCCTCGGAGGACGTCAGCCCTCTTTCGAAGGCCGTCAGTTCACGATCGGTCTCAGGGGAGAACCGATGGTCGCGATCGGTCACTCAGATCACCTCCTCAGCGGCCAGAACCTTACGTAGGCGCGCGAGGGCGCGATGCTGGGCCACCCGGACGGCGCCGGGGGTGGACCCCACGGCTTCGGCCGTCTCTTCGGCGGACAATCCCACTACGACACGCAGAACCACGATCTCACGCTGTTTATCGGGAAGGACGCGCAGCAGTTGCGACATGCGCTCGTTCAACTCGCCTTGGAGGGCGCGCTGTTCGGGACCGACGCCGCCCTCGATCTCGTCGGGGACTTCGGCGACCGGTTCGGCACGGTTGCGGGCCGCGGCGCGATGCGCGTCGGCCACCTTGTGCTGGGCGATCCCGTAGACGAAGGCCAGGAACGGGCGGCCCTGATCACGGTACGAAGGCAATGCCGTGAGCACCGCGAGACACACCTCCTGAGCAACGTCGTCTGCGGAAGCGAACGAACGCTCCTGCCTGCCAACCCGAGCGCGGCAGTACCGCACTACCAAAGGACGGATGGCCGCCAGCAACCGCTCGACCGCTTGAGGATCACCCTCAACAGCAGCGGCGACCGGCTCATCCAGTCCGTCCCCCACATTGGCCATCGCAGACAACAGTCCCAGTGTTACGTATAGGCGTGCAAAGAGTCCGGCGTGTGACTTCGGAGACCACTACCGGTGACAGCTACCGTACCGCCCCGGGCCCGCCGCCTTCGCTGACGGCCGCCACCGGCGCGCCGCCCATCCGGCGAGCGCGCTAAAACCGGGGTCTACTTCCTGGTTCCCCTCGCTCGTAGTCGAACCTTCAACGAGCCGGAACACAGTGGGGTACGACGGTCCACCCGGAGGCGGACGCGCTCGGGCCAGAGTGCCCGAGCAGTGAAGACAAAAGTGCGAAGCGTGACAGGGAACACAGGTACGGGCCAGGGGCTTGCCCCCGGCCCGTTGTCACCCGTTGCCGCTGTCACACCAGCGAAATCAGGAAAGCGTTGTCAGGAAACGAGTCCACGGCGGAATCCGTGGGCGACAGCCTGAGCGCGATCCCGCACGCCGAGCTTGCGGAACAAGCGCCGCGCGTGGGTCTTCACGGTGTCTTCGGACAGGTACAGCTCACGGCCGATCTGTCCATTGCTCTTGCCCTGGCTCATCCCACGGAGCACCTGAAGCTCGCGCTCGGTGAGCTGGACGCCGGGGTCGGACGGCTGGCGCGGCGCCGGCACCGAAGTGCTGGCGAGCGTATGCGCCAGTGCGGCGACCAGCTCGGGACGCGAGGCGTCCCAGCGCAGGTAGCCGCGCGCTCCGCCGGCGATGGCGGCGGCGATGCTGCCGGCGTCGTCCGGGGCGCCGAACACGATCACGTTCGCTTGGGGGTTCGCCGAGACGAGCCGCCTGGTGGCTTCGACGCCAGTCGGGACAGCGCGCTGGGTACCGACCAGCACGACGTCGACCGGCTGACGGGAGTACCGGGCCAGCAGCTCGTCACCGTGCGCTACGCAGTCGATGCGACTGACCCCTGGGACCGCGGACATCACTCGAGTGAGCCCTTCGCGGACACTGCGTCGGTCGTCGCAGATCAAGACCGTCGTCACGGGGTTTCCTTCCTGCAGCCGGGTGACATTCCACTTCCCCTATCGGACGCTTTAGCCCGAACCTTGACACGATCCGGTGGCTTTTTTTGAAAGTTCTTAGCCCGGTTGCCGGAATGGGCCCTCCAACAGGCTAGACGCCCCCGGTGGGAACCCACGGAGATTCCCGGGCGAGCCGCCTCCCGCAAGGATCTGCGCGCCGTAACACTGCGTGCAACAGTTCGGCACTTCTGAATCGATACTCATCGGCGTGTCCCGCCCCCAAGTCGGCCTCGACCAGGCATGCCACCCATAAAAGTGAATTGATTTCGTATTTCTCGGCGGTTTCCCGGGCACTCCTGACCAGCGTCTTCGCGCGCTCCCGCTCAGTGGAACTCCCATTCGCCAACGTCACACCGAGTACGAGCTGTGATTTGACGACATGTCGGCAAGCGCCCTGAGCCCGCGCCGTTTCGAGCGCCATTTCCGCAGGTGTGATGGCCGCCTCGGAAATGTTACTCGCCAGTTCGATTTCCGCGGCCACCCAACCGGCCCTGGTCCGGCTCCGCCAGTTGCCGGTGTGCGCCTCCGCGCGGGCCACCAGCCGCCGGGCGGCGCCCAGCCTGCCCCGCCCGAGGTTGTCGGCCGCCAGACCGAGCAGCGCGTCCGCACGGGCCCCCTCCGCGTCCAGGCCGTCGGGGTCGGATTCACCTCGCGGCTCCGCGATCGCCAGCGCGAGCGCCTCACCGTCGAGGACGAGCGCCGTCGCGTGCCCGCCCAGCTGGCGTCGATGCGACGCCAGCGTGCTCGACGCCAGCGACGCGAGCACCGGCTCCTTGCTCGCCCGCAAACCGGTCAACAGGGTGGCCGCCGACGCGTACCGGCCGCGGGCGCCGAGCCCGATCGCGGCGAGCAACCGTCCGCGAGGTGACGCGGGCACCCCGAAGGACGACGGTGGCAGCACGCCGTCGCCGAACGCGGCGGACCGCAAGGACGCTTCCATCCGTCCTTTCTAGCGCCTCGCACCGACAAGAACGTGCTCGATCCGGTCGGCGGCCGTCGTCAGCTCGCCGAGTAGTTCGATCTTGTCCGGGAGCACCGCCGGATCCCAGCCGGGGCCGCAGGCGAAGAGCCTGCTGCGCTGGCGGCCGCGGGACACCCTGGCGAACAGGCGCGGATCCGCTGTCGCGTTCCGCCCCGACCACAGCACCACCGCGGCCGGGACGCTGCGGCGGACCGTCACCGCCAGCACCTCGGCAGGCAGGGAGGTGCCGAACAGCTGGGCCCCGATCCGGCGGCCCGCGAGCGCGGCGGCGAGCGCGTACATCGGCAGGTTGTCGCGTTCGTCCGGGACGCAGGCCAGCAGGACCGGCCGCTGGTTACGCGGTTCGCGGAGGACCGGCGTGGCGCGGATGAGGGCGGCGTACACGCATTCGGCGAGCAGGTACTCGACCTCGGCGCCGGCGCTGACCCCGCGCCAACGTGCGCCGAGGGCCGTCAGGACCGGCGACAGGACGCCTGTCCAGGCGGGCAGGACGCCGAGTTCGCGGATCGTGTCGGCGAGCATCCGCTGGACCGCGCCGAAGTCCATCGCGAGCGCGGCCGTGCTCAAGCGCCTGGCGAGCCGGGACGGGACGTCGTGATCCTCCGCGGGCTGCGCGCTGGCCTGTTCCTCCACCGGGACCAAGGGGGTTTCCGGGGTCTCCGGCGCTGCGCGGGGCATCTGCTCAAGCGCGTACTTCGCCGCTTCGGCCGTCGAGGCGCCGCGAAGCAACGCGCGCTGCATCAGTTCGAGGCGGCCGATGTCGGAGCTGCCGTAGCGGCGGTGGCGGCCGTTGGTGTGCCGGCTCGGTCCCACGCCGTATCTGCGGTCCCAGGTTCGCAGGGTGGACGGTGCGACCCCGAGCCGGCGGGCGACCGAGGCCACCGGCAGGGTGGGTTCTTCACTGCTGATCCGAGATCCCACTCGACCCAATATCCAGGCAGGGCGGGGCCGGGGCAACCGGAACGGAAAGTGCCGCTCACACATCCGGGGGATGCCTAACGGCTGAATCGTCTTGAATCTCTTGAACAAGTATTGGCGCGCTTCTAACGTTACGGCCGTTGCACCGAATGGAGTATCCGCAGCGCAGCAGAGCAGGTAAACGCTTCGACCGGATGACGGAGGCGGTCAGGATGGCGGACACACGCAGGCTCCCGGGGCCCAACGCCGATGTATGGGATTGGCAGCTCGAAGGGTCGTGCCGAGGCATGGACAGCGCGTCCTTCTTTCACCCTGACGGCGAGCGCGGGCCGGCGAGAGCCCGTCGCGAGGCGAGGGCCAAAGCCGTGTGCCTGGCTTGCCCGGTGTTGGCCATGTGCCGGACCCACGCGCTCGCCGTGCACGAGCCGTACGGGATCTGGGGCGGGCTGTCGGAGTCGGAACGCGAGCACATCATCAAGGCGGACAAACGCACATTGAGCATGTCGAACGGCTGATCCGGCCGGGTCGGCGACGCGGAAGGGCGGCATCCGGGTGGGGTGCCGCCCTTCCGCGTGTCCGGGCCCGTGCGCGTCGCGGTTAGCCCGCGAATGTCGCTCCCGCCGCTGCCCACGCTCCCCGGGACCGGATCACACTTAGCCCGCGAAAGTCGCTCCCCCGGACCCCGCCACGCGGATCCCGCTTAGCCCGCGAAAGTCGCTCCCCTCGGCCCGGGGCCCGGACCGCGGTTAGCCCGCGAAACGCGACCTGGAGGGGGCCAGGCACAAGAAAGCGGGGCGGTACTCCGAGTGGAGTACCGCCCCGCTTCTAGTGGAACGGTGGAGCTAGTGCGCGTGGCCGTGACCGGCCGCAGCGGGCTCCTCGTCGGCCGGCTTCTCGACGATGGAGCTCTCCGTCGTGAGCACGAGCCGGGCGATGGAGGCGGCGTTCGCCACCGCGGACCGGGTCACCTTGACCGGGTCGACGATGCCGGCGGCCAGCAGGTCGGTCAGCTCGCCGGTGGCGGCGTTGAAACCGTGCCCCCAGCTCTGCTCCTGGACCTTGTTCACGATGACCGCACCCTCGTGGCCCGCGTTGGTCGCGATCCAGAACAGCGGGGCGGACAGCGCGTCGCGGACGATGCGGACACCGGTCGCTTCGTCGCCCTCAAGGCCGAGGCCACCCTCGAGCTCCTTGACGGCGTGGACCAGAGCCGAGCCACCGCCGGGCAGAATGCCCTCCTCGACGGCCGCCTTGGTCGAAGCCACGGCGTCCTCGATGCGGTGCTTGCGCTCGTTCAGCTCGGTCTCGGTGGCCGCGCCGACCTTGATCACCGCGACACCGCCGCCGAGCTTCGCCAGCCGCTCCTGCAGCTTCTCGCGGTCCCAGTCGGAGTCGGTGTTCTCGATCTCCTTGCGGATCTGCGAAATGCGCCCGGCGATGTCGTCCTTGGTGCCGGCACCGTCGACGAGCGTGGTGTCGTCCTTGGTGACGACGATCCGGCGGGCGTTGCCCAGCTGGGCGAGCGTGGTCTCGGACAGCTTGTGCCCGATCTCGGCCGAGATGACCTCACCGCCCGTGATGACCGCGAGGTCGTCCAGGAACGCCTTGCGGCGGTCACCGAAGAACGGCGCCTTGACCGCGACGGCGGTGATCGTCTTGCGCAGCGAGTTCACCACGAGGGTCGACAGCGCCTCGCCGTCGACGTCCTCGGCGATGATCAGCAGCGGCTTCTTGGCCTCGACGACCTTCTCCAGCACCGGGAGCAGGTCGGCGAGCGCCGAGATCTTCTCGCGGACCAGGAGGATGTAGGCGTCCTCGAGGATCGCCTTCTGCTCCTCCGGGTTGGTCGCGAAGTGCGCCGACAGGAAACCCTTGTCGAACTGCACACCCTCGGTGATCACGAGCTCGGTCGCCAGGGTGGACGACTCCTCGATCGTGATGACGCCGTCTTCGCCGACGCGCTCGACGGCCTCGCCGAGCAGGGCGCCGATGGCCGCGTCACGCGAGGTGACGGTGCCGACCTGGGCGATGTTGTCGCGGCCCTTGACCGGGGTCGCCTTCTCCTTGAGGACCGCGATGACCTTCTCCGCAGCGGCCTCGATGCCGCGGCCGATGGCCGTCGGGTTGGCACCGGCGGCGACGTTGCGCAGGCCGACCTTCACCAGCGACTGGGCGAGCACGGTCGCCGTCGTGGTGCCGTCACCGGCGACGTCGTTGGTCTTGGTGGCGACGCTCTTGGCGAGCTGCGCGCCCAGGTTCTCGAACGGGTCGTCGAGCTCGATCTCACGAGCGACGGTGACACCGTCGAGGGTGATGGTCGGGCCACCGAACTTCTTGTCGAGCACGACGTGGCGACCGCGCGGGCCGAGGGTGACCTTGACCGCGTCGGCGAGCTTGTTCACCCCGCGCTCGAGCGCGCGACGAGCGTCCTCGTCGAAACTGATCTGCTTGGGCATGGCGTGTTCCGCTTACCTTCCAGTTCTAAAGCTCGGAAAACACGAACGCCCCGTTCCCCGGCAATGCGGGGCCCGGGGCGTCATGCGCTGAGAGCGGACGTCAGTTGATGACGGCCAGCACGTCGCGGGCGGAGAGGATCAAGTAGTCCTCACCGTTGTACTTCACTTCGGTGCCGCCGTACTTGGAGTAGATGACGACGTCGCCGACAGCCACGTCCAGCGGAACGCGGTTGCCCTTGTCGTCGATGCGGCCCGGGCCCACGGCCAGAACCTTGCCCTCCTGGGGCTTCTCCTTGGCGGTGTCGGGGATGACGAGGCCGGAAGCGGTCGTCTCCTCGGCCTCACTCGTCTGGACAACGATCTTGTCCTCGAGCGGCTTGATGTTCACGCTCACCGGGTTGACCTCCACGGTCGTCGAAAGCGTTGGCAGGATGTATTACGGCTCCTACCACCCCCGCCGTCGCGGGTGCCGGGGCGTGTTCGGGCCGTGCAATTAGCACTCTAGCCATGTGAGTGCCAGCTTCGCAAGGAGGGTCCGCTCACGCCGCGAAAATGATCTTCCCGAGCGCCTGACCGGCCGTTTTGTTCCCACAGGGTTCCGCGCCGCGGTCGGGGAGGGACGATGCCGCTGCTGAGCGGCGCGGCGTCGGGATGGTCGATCCCGATGGCCTTCCCGCCACCGGGTACCTGCCGCCGGATCACGATTAGCCCGCGAAACGCAAGTGGGCGGCCTGGGCACCCAGATCGCGGTTAGCCCGCGAAACGCAAGTGCGCGCGGGAGCCGACCAGGGCATCGGGCGGGCGAGGTGCCGAGAGCGCTCACGGCGGCATCGAGGACGCCGAACGGATCGCTCGCGGAAGCGCCATGCCACCGACTTGCGTTTAGCCCCCTAATCGCGATCTGGAGGGACCTTACGGAAGAGACGCGTTTCTGGTTAGGTTCCGACCATTGGGGTCGGTCCTGTACAGCAGACCTAGTCACTGGGGGTTTACGCCCATGCCGCGTCCCTTCCATCCTGTTGCCCTCGCACCACTCCGGCGCCGGTCCAGACGGACCGCCGGACTCGCGGTCCTCGCCCTCGCCGCCGGACTCCTCGCCGCCGTTCCCGCCGAAGCCGCCCCCGCGGATCAGCAGCGTCAGCGGGACTTCGCGGCCGCCGCGCAGGAGTTCGGCGTCCCCGAGAGCGTCCTGCTCGGCGTCTCCTTCCTGGAGTCACGCTGGGACTTCAACGCCGGTACGCCGAGCACGTCCGCCGGCTACGGCCCGATGCACCTGACCGATCTGCGCGACGCGGGAACCGGCACGCATCACGACGAAGGCGAGGAGGATCCGCGCGGCGACGACGCCCGCCGGGCGAAACTCCCGGCGACACCGGCGCCGAAGCCTCCCCCGCCGGGTCTGCAGACGATCGACGAAGCGTCCGCGCTCATCGGCCAGGACGTCGCGACGCTGCGCACGAACACCACGCAGAACATCCGCGGTGGCGCCGCCCTGCTGGCGAAGTACCAACGCGAAACCGGTGGCAAGGACTGGTACGACGCCGTCGCGCGCTACAGCGGCGCGAAGGACACGGCGGGAGCACGCTCCTTCGCCGACGAAGTCTTCGACACCATCTCCAAGGGCGTCAGCCGCAAGACCGACGACGGTCAGACCGTCACTCTCGCCGCGACGCCGGTGAGCCCGGCCCGCGAGCAAGCCGACACCTCGAAGACGGAATGCCCGAAGAAGGTCTCGTGCCTTTCGGTCCCCGCGCCGTACCAGGAGTTGCCGAACAACGACTACGGCAACCACGACAAGGCGGACCGGCCGAAGAGCCAGAAGGTCGAATACATCATCATCCACGACACCGAGGGCTACTGGGACACGGCGATGGACCTGGTCCAGGACCCGACGTACGTGAGCTGGCACTACACGATCCGTTCGGCGGACGGTCAGATCGCGCAGCACGTCCCGACCAAGGACGTCGCCTGGCACGCGGGCAACTGGTACGTCAACGCGAAGTCCGTCGGCATCGAGCATGAGGGCTTCGCCGCGAAGGGCACTTGGTACACGGAGGCGATGTACCGCACCTCCGCGAAGCTCGTCGGCTACCTCGCGCGGAAGTACGACATCCCGCTCGACCGCGCGCACATCCTCGGCCATGACAACGTGCCGGGCACGATCCCCTCGACCATCAAGGGCATGCACTGGGATCCGGGCCCGTACTGGGACTGGGCGCACTACTTCGACCTGATGGGCGCGCCGCTGTCCGGTTTCGGCCGTCCGGGTTCGCCGCTGGTGACCATCACACCGGACTTCGCCACCAACCAGCCCGCGTTCACGGGCTGCGAGACCGCCGGAAAGCCTTGTCCGGCAAGGGGTTCCGGATCTGTGGTGTTGCGCAGCGAGCCGAACGAGTCGGCGCCGCTGCTGAAGGACATCGGTCTGCGCCCGGATGGTTCGGCCAGCACGATGGCCGTTTCCGACATCGGCAGCCGGGCGGAGACCGGCCAGCGGTACGTGGTCGCCGAGCGGCGTGACGGCTGGACGGCGATCTGGTACCTCGGGCAGAAGGGCTGGTTCCGCGACCAGCGCACGACGAGCCCGGCGTTCGGTCTGGTCGTCACGCCGAAGCCCGGCCTGCCGACCGTGCCGGTGTTCGGGCGCGCGTATCCCGAGGCGGAGGCCTACCCGGCGAACGTGCCGGTGCAGCAGGTCGTCCCGCTGCCGTACACGTTCTCGGCCGGGCAGCGGTACTCGCTCGGCAACCTCCTCGGTTCCGAGTACTACTCGGCGACGACGTTCGACCCGGCGGACCACGTGGTCGTCAAGGGCAAGACGCGGTACGTCCAGATCCAGTTCGGACACCGGATCGCCTTCGTGAAGGCGGACGACGTCCAGATCCTGCCCGCCTTCTGACCCTGCTCCCGGCCCCGCCCGGATCGCGTTTAGCCCGCTAAAGGCGATCCGTGGCGGGGCTGGGTCAGGAGTCCAGGGCGACCTTGACCCCGGGAGCGTGCTCGGTGTTCCGCCGCGTCTTCGACCAGCCGTTCCGCCCGCGCACCAGGCGGAACAGCGCCCGCCACGACGTGATGTAGAACGTGTAGATGTACAGGGCGTAGGCGAAGCCCATCCCGAGCCCGCGCAGGAGATTGCGGCTCTTCAGGCATTTGAACTGATAGATCGGGCCCCACACGATGAACGGCAGCAGCCCGAACGAACCGTAGATCGCGAACAGGATCCACGCGCCGTCGTCGGCGAACCACGTCCACACCTGCGCCGGATCCCCCGCCGTGGTGAACAGCAGCAGGATGAACGGGATCGGGTACAGCAGCGAGCCGAGCAACTGCATCCACGGCTGCGCGAGGTAGTACATCATCTCCGCCGCGCCCAGCGTGCTCACATGCGGCGAATCCCAGATCCGCCGCAGATAGCGCGAACACTGCATCGTGCCCTGGCCCCAGCGCGTGCGCTGCACCAGGAATCGTCGCAGGCTGTAGAGCCCTTCCTGCTTCACGTGGGAATCCGGCGTGTACCCGGTCCGCCAGCCCGCGGTCAGCAGATGTACGCCGAGTTCGAAATCCTCCAGCAGCGAACCGCGCCACGGCTGCTCGTCGTCGCCCGCGATCGAGTCCAATGCGGACAGTCGCGTGAACTGTCCGTTGCCGCCCATGGAGATCGTGCCGGTGAACCCGCGCGAGGTCTGGATCGCCGCGATGGCCGTACGGAACTCGAGATCCTGCATCTGAGCCAGCTTCAGCCCGAAGGCACGCGAGAACCAGTTCTTCCCCGGCGGCCGGGTGTCGGCGTTGCCCATCCAGACGTCGAGTTGCACCGCGCCGATCGTCTCGTCGCCGAAGAGATGGTCCGCGGCGCACACCTCGAGGCAGTTCTCCGCCGGACGGCCGTCCGCGTCGACGACCACGACGACCACGTCGTCCCGGCTCGCGTCCGGGCCCATCCAGTCGTTGAGCGCCTGGTAGGCGGCGTTGAGGGCGTCCCCCTTGCCCGTCCTCGCCTCCGGACGGCGCCGGGGAACGAGGTGCAGGTACGGGTCGAAACCGCCGTTACGCCGCCAGATCGAGCGCACCACCCTGGCCGTGCGGTCCTCCGAGTCGTCGTCGACGACCCAGACATGCGCGTGCCGGAACGTCGAGCGCAGGTACCGCACCGTCTCGCGGATGACGGTCTGCTCGTCGCGGCACGGGACGAAGAAGTGCCAGGTGAAGTCGGCGGCGTCGCCGACGGGCGCGGGTTTGCGCCGCAGGTACGGCACGACGATCACGACCACGTACACGATGAACGCGACACTCATGGTGAGCGCGAACGCCTGGGTGATCGCGAGCAGGATCTTGACCGAGCCGCCGCCCATCAGGCGGCCTCGCGCTCGGCCCGGGACTTCCGGGTGCCCAGCCAGACGAACAGCACGAGGGCGATCGCGCCGCCGAGGACGCTCACCATCGAACCCAGCAAAGTGTGACCCCAGTAATAACCTTCGTCGACACCCAGCATCTGCACGAGTCCGACGATCGCCAAAACCCTCATCTGATTGACAAGAATGACCACGATCGCGGAGATCGCCAACGAAGAGAAGAGCCTCTTCGCATTTCTCGGCCGGAAATACAACATGGCGGCGGTCACCAACAACAGCGGTATCAACATGAATGCCGACGAGCATTCCGGCGTCATTCTCAACCCGAGTGGAGTATCGCCCGACAACCCAAAGTAGACGGTTTCGCGTTCACCGGCGACGAAGACACCCGATGTGGTGATAACCCTCAGTATCAGCCCCGCGAGCTGCACTTCGAAGACCCGGTACAGCCGTTCGGCCAGCACCAGTCCCGCCGCGACGGCGATCACCGCCAGTACCGCCATACGCAGCGGAAACCGGCTGGGACTCGACAGGGGAGCGCTCGCAACGGCCACGGTGACCCTCTCAGGAAAGGCGCAGCAGACGACGGGATTCGACGAAGCGGACAGGGACCTCGCCGACGAGAGTAAGTCAGCGAGAACCGGCCCTTCCGACCGGGTTCACGTTTTGAAAGTGATCATGGAGCCTTTCGGCACGATCGTGAAGAAACTGACTAGGCCGAAAGGGTGACATCCTCGGCGACCTGCGGGAAATGTCCGCAAAACCACCTGATCCGGTGATCCTCACGATTTTCTGTGCAATTTGGGAAACACTCGGCGATAGACGATCCGCGAGCCGAGTCAGGCCAGCTGAGGATTCGTCCGCGACGGTTGTGCCCATGTGCCGACCGCAGATGAGAGAAACACCCCACGAATCAATTCGGAGGACCAGTTGAAGAACACGCACCTCTTGCGACGAGGCGGATTGCTCGCCGCTGTGGTGGCGAGCGTGGCTCTCGCCGGTGCGGCGCCCGCCTCGGCGGCCCCCGGCGACGGCTCCGCGTATGGCGTCAAGGTCGACGTGCAGCTCCTCGGCCTGGACGCGGTGAAGGCCGGGCCACTCGCCGAGGCGAAGACCTCAGGGCCGACCACCAACAGCCTCGCGAAGGTCAATCTGACCGGTGTGCTCACCGCGGGCGCGATCAACACCGAGGCCAAGCGCGACGACAACTCCGGGGCCGTGACGGCCAAGGCGAGCACCGCGGACGTCGGGCTGCCGCTGCTCAAGACCGCTCTCGGCGACGTCGGCGCGAAGGCCGTGGAGGCCACCTGCACGGCGACCCAGAAGGGCGTCCAGGGCGCCACCACCCTGGTCGGCGCCAGCTTCGGCAGCGCGGGCGCCGTCGACGCGACACCAGCCCCCAACACCCAGATCAAGGTCGGCCTCGGCGGTATCAACGTCGCGACGATCATCCTGAACGAACAGATCAAGAACAGCGACGGCAGCCTGACCGTCAACGCGATCCACGTGAAGCTGCTGGGCGGCGCCCTCAACCCGCTCGGCTCCGGTGACGTGATCGTCTCGTCGGCCACCTGTGGTCCGGCCGGCCTGCCCGTGCCGCTGGCTTCCGGCACCGGACTGTGGATCGGTCTCGGCCTGCTCGGTGCCATCGCCGTTCCGGTCGGTATCCGCGTCGCCCGCAAGCGGCGTCCGGCGACCACCGCCTGACCAGGGTGAAGTGAGGTCGAGATGTACAAGTTGCCTGGCGCCGGAGTCGGCGTCGCCGGTGGCGGGGTGGGTGCCCTCGCCGCCACCGGGGCCGATGTCGGCTGGTGGCTGGCCGTCGGGGTGATCCTGCTGGTTCTCGGAACCATCGCGGTCATCGCCGGCTACCGCCGCACGAAACGGCTCGGCAAGGTGGGGAGCTGACCCTCCCTTGAACGGAACGGCCGCCGGCGTATGCCCCTCGTGCGCCGGCGGCCGTCACCGGAGATATTTCCGGGACACTCGAAATCGTGGATGAGGAGCGCGAACGCGTGGATGTGATGTTGCTGGCCGGGACCCGGCCGGAGGCGGTCAAGCTCGCGCCGCTGGCATTGGCGCTGGCGGAACACCCGCGCCTACGGCCTTTTGTCGTCCACAGTGGACAACATCAGGGTATGGTCGAGCAGGCATTGATCCCGTTCGGCCTGCCGGTCGACGCCTGGCTCGACACCCCGCCGCGAACCACGGGCACGCAGGCGGAACTGGTTTCCGGGCTGCTTCCCGCGCTCGATCGTTTGCTACGTCAGGTCGCGCCCGCCGCGATCGTCGTCCAAGGTGACACGACCACCGGACTGGCGGGCGCGCTCGCCGCGTTCTGGCTGGGAATCCCGGTCGTTCATCTCGAAGCGGGCCTGCGCACCCACGACCTGGCGGCACCGTTCCCCGAAGAGGGAACCCGGCAGATGATCTCGCGCATCACCGCCCTGCACCTCGCGCCGACGCCGGGTGCGGCGGCCGCGCTGCGCACGGAAGGCGTTGCGCGACAACGTATTGCGGTCACCGGCAACACCGTCGTCGACGCCGTGATGGCGATCGCCGAACGCGATCTGCCCGCCAGGGACACCGCGCTCGCGTTGCTGGAGATGGAGATCGCCGAGGCGAACGAACGCCTCGTCCTCGTCACATCGCACCGGCGCGAGTCCTGGGGCGAGCCGCTGAGCCGCACGCTCGCGGCCATCGAACTGATCGTCGCGGAACACACCGACGTCCACGTGTTGTTCCCGGTGCATCCGAATCCGGCGGTGCGGGAACAGGTCGTGACCGCGCTCGGCGGCACGCCCCGGGTGACGATCACCGAGCCGCTCGAGTATCCCGATCTCGTGCGCGCGCTGCGGCTGGCCGAACTCGTCCTGACCGATTCCGGAGGTATCCAAGAGGAAGCGCCGACGTTCGGCACGCCTGTCCTCGTACTCCGTGATGTCACCGAGCGACACGAGGCCATCGAGGCTGGCTGCGCCTGGCTGGTCGGGACGGACACCGCGCTCATCGCCGACACCGCGGCGAGGATCCTGCGCGGCGATCTCCGCCCGAAGCGTACCGGAAACCCTTACGGTGACGGCAATGCCGCCGCGTTGACGGTGGCGGCGCTGGAGGAACTCCTCGACCTGGCCCCGGTGCCGCGCACGGTCGCCGAATCGCGTTAGATCGAGACGATCTGGACCGGCAGCGCCGGGTTGGCCGAGAAGTCGAGCGCCGTCCGCGGACGTCCGGCGGCGACCACATGCGCGCCGAGCGCGGCGATCATCGCGCCGTTGTCCGTGCACAGTCGCGGTCGTGGGACCCGCAGCTGGATCCCGGCCTCCGCGCAGCGCTCGGCGGCGAGTTCGGACAACCGGGAATTCGCCGCCACACCACCGGAAATCACCAGCGTGTCCACGCCGTGTTCCTTGGCCGCACGGATCGCCTTCATGGTGAGAACGTCGGCGACGGCCTCCTGGAACGACGCCGCGACGTCGTCGACGGGGATCTCCTCGCCACGGCGCTCGGCGCCTTCCACCCACCTCGCGACGGCGGTTTTCAAGCCGGAGAAGGAGAAGTCGAACTTGGCGTCACGCGGCCCGGTCATTCCCCGGGGGAACGCGATGGCCGTGCCGTCGCCGTTCTTGGCGGCCTTGTCGATGGGTGGGCCGCCTGGGTAGGGCAGGCCGAGGACACGGGCGACCTTGTCGTAGGCCTCCCCCGCCGCGTCGTCCACAGTGGACCCGAGTTCGGTGATCTTGGCCGCGATGTCGTCCACCAGCAGCAATTGCGTGTGCCCGCCGGAGACGAGCAGCGCAAGGCAGCGTTCGGGCAACGGCCCGTGCTGCAGGGTGTCGACCGCGATGTGCCCGGCCAGATGGTTGACGCCATAGAGCGGGATGTCGAGCGCGGCGGCGTATGCCTTGGCCGCGGCGACGCCGACCAGGAGCGCGCCGGCCAGGCCGGGTCCGGCGGTCACCGCGATGGCGTCCACATCGGACAGTTTCAGCCCGGCCTTGCCGAAGGCGCGCTCGACGGTCGGGACCATCGCCTCCAGGTGCGCGCGACTGGCGACCTCGGGGACGACGCCGCCGAAGCGGGCGTGCTGGTCGACGCTGGAGGCGACCTCGTCGGCGAGGAGTTCGACCGTGTTGTCGTCGTGCAGGCGGACGAGGCCGACGCCGGTCTCGTCGCACGAACTCTCGATGCCCATGATGATGCGTGGCATCAGCCCGCCACCTCGTCTCGGACCTGGGCCCGCGGGCGGGCCATCGTGTAGGCGTCGGCGCCGGAAGGCTGGTAGTAGCGCTTCCGGAGGCCGACGCGTTCGAAACCGTGCCGCTCGTAGAGCGCGATCGCCGCTTCGTTGTCTGTGCGGACCTCGAGGAACACCGGCGCGACGAGTTCGTCCGCGCGGTCGAGGAGCGCCTTCAGCAACGCGGTGCCGACCCCGTTGCGCTGCCATGCCGGGTCGACGCCGATCGTGTGGATGCTCGTCTCGTAGTCGCCGCGTCGGCCGACGATGGCGAGGCCGGCGTACCCGACGACCTCGTCGCTTTCGGCCGGGCGCGCGACGAGATAGTGGCCGCCGGCGTCGAGTTCCGCGTGGAAGGCGTAGGCGCTCCACGGCGAATCCCCGGGGAAGAGGATCTTCTCTATCTCGACACAGCGGGGAATGTCCTTGCGGCGTAAGGGTTCCAGCCTCACGGCGTGGTCACCTTCTTGCGCGCGGCCGGCTCGACGGCGTCCGGGCGGCGGAGGTAGAGGGGGGTGAGCGGAGCGGGCTCGCTTCCGAAGTCCTCGCGCGCGGCCTTGACCAGTCCGAGGGGTGACGGGAAACGCGGCTCCATCGGCTGGACGCCGAGGGCGTCGGCGTAGAGGAGGGCGCCGTCGCCCGCCGCGACCTTGACCGTGGTGTCGAGGTCGGCCGGGCGCTGGACGTGTGGACCGTCGGTGCGGGAGCCGTCGGCGGCGTACGCGGCCCAGTAGACCTCGCGGCGCCTCGCGTCGGTGAGGACGAGGAAGGGCGCTTCGCCGGGGGCGACTTCGGCGGCGATCGCGTCGAGACTGCAGACCGGGTAGGCCGGGATGCCGAGGGCGTGGGCGAGCGAGGCGGCGGTGGCCATCCCGGCGCGAAGGCCGGTGAAGGGGCCGGGGCCGACGCCGCAGACGATGGCGTCGAGGTCGCGAAGCGTGACGCCCGCGGCCTTGACCGCTTCGAGGGCGTGGGGCGTGATCAGCTCGCCGTGCGCGCGGGGGTCGACCGTGACGCGGTCGCCTCGGGATTCGAGCGCGTCGCCGTCCAGGGCGACGAGGCCCGCGGTGACCGCCGGGGTCGAGGTGTCGATGGCCAGTACCAGCACGGTTACCCAGCCTACGACCAGCGCCCCGCGTCACGTTTAGGGGGCTGAACGCGACCCGGTCCCGCAGCTGCTCCCCCTGCCACCGGAGCACAGTTAGCCCGCGAAAGTCGCTCCCCGGGGGCGGCGGCAGGCGGAGCGACATTCGCGGGCTAACCGCGATCCGGGGCCGGTGTGAAGCAGGTCGCAGGGGGGTCGGAGGGGCGCGCGGTACGGTCCAGCGAGGGGCCCTCGGATTCACGTGCCCCGGCCGGTGGAGTCGAGCAGGAGGTCACGCGGTGCCCGATCGGTTGTTCCCCACACTCGCGAACGGCGGCTCCGGCAAAGAGGCCCTCCGCTTCGGCGACACCTCCCTGACGTACGCCGACCTCGCCGCCGTCGCCGGCACCCTCGCCCGCGACCTGCCGAGCGGCCGCGTCGCCGTCTGGGCGACGCCGACGGTCCACACCAGCGTCGCCGTGATCGCCGCACTGCTCGCCGGCGTCCCCGCCATCCCGCTCAATCCGAAGATCGGCGAACGCGAACTCGCGCACATCGTCGCCGACAGCGAACCCGTCCTCGTGCTCGCCGAACCGGACGCCGATCTGCCCGCCGGTCTCGCCGGCTTGCCGCGCCGCGACATCCCTCTCGAAGGCGCACCCGTCGATTTCCCCGCGGAACCGGACGCCGAAGCCCCGGCGCTGATCGTCTACACCTCCGGCACCACCGGCCCGCCCAAGGGCGTCGTCCTCCCCCGCCGGGCGATCTCGGCCACCCTCGACGTGCTCGAGGACGCCTGGGAATGGACCGCCGAAGACGTTCTGGTGCACGGCCTTCCGCTCTTCCACGTGCACGGCCTGATCCTCGGCATCCTCGGGCCCCTGCGGCGCGGCGGCTCGGTCCGGCATCTCGGCCGGTTCTCCACGGAAGGCGTCGCACGCGAGCTCGCGACCGGGGCGACCATGCTGTTCGGCGTCCCGACCATGTACCACCGCATCGCGGGCGAAGTCGGTGACGACCCATCGCTCGCCGAGGCGCTCAGGGGTGCCCGGCTGCTCGTCTCCGGGTCGGCGGCGCTGCCCGTCCACGACCACGAACGCATCACCGCGGCGACCGGCCAGCGTGTGATCGAGCGCTACGGGATGACCGAGACGCTGATGAACACCAGTGTCCGCGCCGACGGCGAGCGTGTCCCCGGCACCGTCGGGGTACCGCTGAGCGGCGTCGACCTGCGTCTCGTGGACGAGGCCGGAAAGCCCGTCGAAGAGACCGACACCGTCGGTGAGATCCAGGTTCGCGGGCCGAATCTGTTCACCGAATACCTCAACCGTCCCGACGCGACAGAAGCCGCCTTCGACGACGGCTGGTTCCGGACGGGCGACATGGCGACGCGCGACGCGGCCGGATACGTGAAGATCGTCGGCCGGAAGGCGACGGATCTGATCAAGAGTGGCGGTTACAAGATCGGCGCGGGCGAAATCGAGAACGCGCTCATGGAACATCCCGGGGTCGCGGAGGTCGCGGTCACCGGCGAGCCCGACGACGACCTCGGTGAGCGCATCGTGGCGTGGGTGGTGCCCGACGGGGAACGCCCGACGGAGTCGGAGCTGGCCGACCACGTGGCTCGCTTGTTGTCGCCGCACAAGCGGCCCCGGGTGGTCCGCTATCTGGAGGCGTTGCCGCGCAATGACATGGGCAAGGTCATGAAGCGGGCGCTCGGGTGAGCAGGCCCTCCGCCCGGTCCGTCATCAAGGAAATCGCGACCGGTTTCGTGGATCTGGACGTTCCGCGGTCCGAGGAGCCGGACGACGGGCCGATCGACTGGCCGGGCTACCGCGTGGCACGCGAAGCCGCCGCGGAGCGATCGGGCGAGGACGAGTCCGTCCTTTGCGGGACAGCCAGGATCGGCGAGGTCGAAGCGGTCGTGATCGCCTTCGAGTTCGGCTTCCTGGGAGGGTCGATCGGTCAGCGGACCGGTGATCGCGTCGAGGCGGCGTTCGCGCGGGCGGTGGCGTCCCGGCTGCCGGTGGTGTCGCTGATCGCGACGGGCGGCAGTCGCATGCAGCACGGGATGCGCGCGCTTTCGCAGTTGCAGCGCATCGCGCGAGCGGCGGCGGGAGCCCGGTCGGTGCCGCAGATCTCGGTGCTGCGCGATCCCACCACGGGCGGCGGCTGGGCGACGCTCGGTGCGAGCGCCGACGTCGTTCTCGCGTTGCCCGAGGCACAGGTCGGTTTCGCCGGTTCCCGGGTACGGCCCGCCGACGCACCCGCGGAGGCGTACACGGCGGAAGCGAAGCTCGCGTGGGGCCAGGTCGATCGGATCGTGCCGCCCGCCGATCTTCCCGCCGTGCTGGAACGGTGGTTGCGTTTGCTGACTTCGCCGTCGTCCGAAGCCGCCGAGCCTCCCGGCGCATACGGATCGCTGGAATTGCCCGAAAGCGGCTGGGCCGCGGTGCAGGCGGCGCGCTCCGCTGATCGTCCCAGGGCAGCCGAGTACCTCGATGGGTACTTCGAGTGGCGCGAGGACATCTCGGGCGACAGGTGTGGCGGTGTCGACGCCGGTGTCCTCTGCGGCTTCGGCCGGCGAGACGGCCGGACGATCGCGTACGCGGCCCAGTGCGGGACGCCGACGCTGCCCGCGGGATTCCGGACGGCGGCCCGTCTGGTGCGGCTCGCGTCGCGGCTGGGGATCCCCGTGCTCACGCTCGTCGACACTCCCGGTGCGGCGAACGACGCGGCGGCCGAGCGGGCCGGTGCCGGCGCCGCGATCGCGGAATTGTTCGAAGCCGTCGCGAGCGCTGCCGTGCCGATCACGACTCTGGTGATCGGGGAAGGCGGGTCCGGCGGCGCGCTCGCGTTCGCGGCGCCGGGTTCGACCTGGGTGACGCCCGACGCGTACTTCTCGGTCACCTCGCCCGAGGCGGCGGCGGCGATCCTCAAGTTGCCCGCCGACGAGGTCCCCGCCCTCGCGGATCGGCTGCGGTTACGCCCCCAAGACCTGGTCGACCTGGGAATCGCGCGCTCCGTGGTCGGCCCCGCGGATCACGGTTAGCCCGCGAAAGTCGCTCTGGGTCCCGTTGCTTAGCATGCCTACGCGTCACGGTTAGCCCGCGAAAGTCGACGTGCGCGGGTGGGGCGCGGGAGCGGGCCGGATCGCGTTTAGCCCGCTAAACGCAGGTCGGCCCGCCTGCCGCACAGATCGCGTTTAGCCCGCTAAACGCAGGTCGGGGGTGCGGGACGCCCAGGTGCCGTGCGGCTCCAAGGTGACCTCACGGACGTCGTCCTCGCGACGCTCCAGGCGCACGACGAGGTAGTCGTCCGAGAGCCGCTCCGCAGTTCCTTCACCCCACTCGACGACCAGGGCGGATCGCTCCAGTTCGGTGTCGAGGTCCAGATCGTCGAGCTGCGAGAGATCCCCGCCGAGCCGATACGCGTCAACGTGCACCAAGGCGACCCCGGCCTCGCCCGCCGGATGCACCCGCGCCAGCACGAACGTCGGCGAGCTGACCCGCCCGCCGACCCCGAGACCGTCCGCGATGCCGCGGGTCAGCGTCGTCTTGCCCGCCCCGAGTGGCCCGGCGAGCAGCACCAGGTCGCCCGCGCGCAGCGAGCGTCCCAGTGCGCGCCCGAAGTCCATGGTCGACTCGGGAGTCGGGAAAGCGAAGTTCATCAGCGCTGCCACCACCAGGTTCGCCGGTCGGAAGTTTCACCATCGGTGCCCGTGCACCGTTGTAGCAAATCGATCAGGTGGCTGTTCACCAGCTCGGGCTGTTCCAGCTGCACCATGTGTCCCGCGCCGCGCACGCGCACCAGCTCCGCGTCCGGCAGCTCCGCCGCGATCCGCTCGGCGTGCGCGATCGGCGTGAACCGGTCGGAATCCCCGCCGACGACCAGTACGTGCGCGTGCTTCAAGCCGGCGAGCGCCGCATACCGGTTGTGGCTGCCCAGGGTGTCGACGAAGTTCACCAGCCCGCGCACCGGCGTCACTTCGAGCATTTCCAGCATGAAGTCGACGAGCCGCGGCGACACGTCCCGGCTGCCGAAAGCCAGCCGTCGGACGGCCTGCCGGGTCAGCTGCCCGCCCGCCGCCCGCACGAACTCGACCAGGCCCGGCTGCCAGCCCGCCAGCCCGCCGACACCCCGGGTGAGCGGGTTGTACTTCGAAAGCAGCGACCTCGGCAGCCCCCGCGCGCCGACCTCGCCCGCGGCCGTCGCGATGAACGCGACACCGCACACTCGGTCGTCGAACAGCTCAGGATGCTCCGCGGCGAGCTCCATGATCACCATGCCGCCCATCGAGTGCCCCATCAGCACGATGGGCCCCTCCGGCGCCACCGAACGCACGACCATGTCGAGGTCGCGTGCCAGCTGTTCGATGGTGCTGTTCTCGGCGGTCGCGGCACCGGATTGCCCGTGCCCGCGGTGGTCGAAATAGATCTGACGCACCCGCGGCAACTTCAGCGACGCGAGGTCTCGCCGCTGGAAGTGCCAGCAGCGCTTCGACAACGCGAACCCGTGCACGCCGACGACGGTCAGCTCCGGTTCGCCCCCATCCGCCGGATCGATCTCCTCGACCGCGAGCGGCGTGCCGTCTTCGGCCGCCACGGTCGAGGTCCGGTCCGGTTCAAGATCCCCCAACGGCTCGTCCACGAGCGGATCCTCACTCTGCCGCCGCTGCTGTGCGGCGACGGCGATCGCGGCGGCGGTGCCGGTGGCCACCGCCCCGACCCCGCCGACGATGGCCAGCAGTCTTCGTGAAGGTGTCACGAGCCGGCCTCCAGATACGTTCGGTGGATACGCGGGCGGTACATCGAAGTCACGATCTCGTAGTCGATAGTCCCCAGCTTGTCCGCCCATTCCCGGGCTGTCGGCTCGCCAAACGTGCCCTGGCCGAAGAGGATCACTTCGCTCCCGACGGCGGGCTCGTCATCTCCGCAATCGACGATCAGCTGATCCATGCAGACGCGTCCGACCACCGGGCGGCGGCGTCCGCCGAGCCAGACGTCCATCCGGCCGGACAGCGACCGCGGCACGCCGTCGGCGTATCCGACCGGCACGAGGGCGAGGGTGGTGTCGCGCTCGGCCGTCCAGGTGTGGCCGTAAGAGACGGACTCGCCGGCCGCGATCCGCTTCGTGAGGACGACCGACGACTTGAAGGTCATCGCCGGGCGCAGGTCTTCGGCCGCGGGCACCGGGTTCAGCCCGTAGATCGCGATCCCGGGGCGTACGAGGTCGAAGTGCAGATCGGGCCTGGTCAGCACGGCGGCGGAGTTCGCGAGGTGGCGCACGGGCTCCAGCCCGGCCGCGCGGGCGATGTCGTAGGCCTCGTCGAACCGCTTCGCCTGCGCGTCGATGGAGGGGTGGCCCGGCTCGTCGGCGCAGGCGAGGTGCGACCAGATCGCGACGACCTCGACGAGCGGCTTCGCGGCCGCCGCAGCCTGGACCAACGCGGGCCATTCCGCAGGTGGGCAGCCGTTTCGGGAGAGTCCGGTGTCGATCTTCAGGTGCACCCGCGCGGTCGCGATTAGGGGGCTAAAGTCGCGCGCCCGGCGCGCGCCCTCGGCCACGCGAGCGAGCTCGTCGAGGGAGCTGACCGCGACGTCGATGTCTTCGGCGACGGCGTCCGCGAAGTCGGCTTCGGGAGTGTCGAGCCAGCTGAAGAGCCGGACACCGATCCCCGCGCGGCGCAGCGCGATCGCCTCACCGAGAGAGCAGGTTCCCAGCCAGGTCGCCCCGCCTTCGATGGCGGCCCGCCCGACCTCGAACGCTCCATGCCCGTAGCCGTCGGCCTTGACCACCGCCATGGTCTGGGCCCCAGGGCCGCGGGAAGCGAGCAGGGCGACGTTGTGCCGGATGGCGGACAGGTCGATGACGACCTCGGCACGCGGGAAACTGGCGGTCATAACGACCACCAGTTTCCCACGAACCGGGCTCAGGACAGGCGCGCCCCGTCAGTGGCGGAGAACACGTGCAGCTCGTCGGGACGGATCCGCAGGTGCAGGGTGTCGCCCATGACCGGCGGCTTGCGCGGGTCGACCCGGGTGACCACGTTCGACTTCGTGCCTTCGGCGTCGGTCTCGGCGAGCTTGCCGTAGACGTACGCGTCCGAGCCGAGTTCCTCGACGAGGTCGACCTTGACCGGCACGGTGCCGTCCTCGCTGGTGGTCACTTCGAGCGACTCGGGCCGGAAGCCGAGAGTCACCGTGTCACCGTCGGCCTTGGCGAGGATCTCGCGGGACAGCGGCACCCGCGCACCGCCGAGCTCGGCACCGTCAGCGGTGAGCTTCGCGGTGACGAGGTTCATCGCGGGCGAGCCGATGAACCCTGCGACGAAAGCGTTGGCGGGCCGGTCGTACAGCGCGCGCGGGGTGTCGCACTGCTGCAGGAGACCGTCCGAGAGGACAGCGACCCGGTCGCCCATCGTCATGGCCTCGACCTGGTCGTGCGTGACGTACACGGTGGTGACGCCGAGACGGCGCTGCAGGGCGGCGATCTGCGTACGCGTCGAAACACGCAGCTTGGCGTCGAGGTTCGACAGCGGCTCGTCCATCAGGAAGACCTGCGGCTCACGCACGATGGCGCGGCCCATCGCGACACGCTGGCGCTGACCACCGGAGAGCGCCTTCGGCTTGCGGTCGAGGTACTGCTCGATGTCGAGCAGCTTGGCCGCGTCGAGCACCTTCTGCTTGATCTCCGAAGCCGGACGGCCGGCGATCTTCAGCGCGAAGCCCATGTTCTGGCCGACGGTCATGTGCGGGTACAGCGCGTAGTTCTGGAACACCATCGCGATGTCGCGGGCGCGCGGCGGCAGCTGCGTGACGTCGCGGTCGCCGATCCAGACGGCGCCTTCGTCGATGTCCTCGAGGCCGGCGAGCATCCGCAGGCTGGTGGACTTGCCGCAGCCGGAAGGCCCGACCAGCACGAGGAATTCGCCGTCGGCGATCTCGAGTTCGAGTGCGTCCACGGCGGGCCGCTCGGAACCGGCGTAGCGCCGGGTCGCCTTATCGTAGGTGATCGTGGCCATCGGTTCAGTCCTCTTTCGGTTTCGCGGGGATGCCGTGCCCGAGTTCGCGGGCCTCGAGATGCCGTTGCTGGATCCGGTATCCCTCGGCGCGGTCCGCCTCGGTCGGTTCGGCCAGCTCGAGCCGGGTCTTGCCGTGGTCTTCCTGCCAGCGGGGAGGTTCCTTGCTGGAAGCGAGGGCCCAGGCCGCCTGCCGCGCGGCGCCGACCGCGACGTACTCGGCGACTTCGGGGATGACGACGGGCACGCCGAACACGACCGGCGCGACCGCGCGGACGGCGGCCGACTGCGCGCCGCCACCGATCAGGAGCACGCGGCGGACCTCGAGTCCCTGTTCACGCAGGGCGTCGAGACCGGCGGCGAGGCCGCACAGCATGCCTTCGACGGCGGCGCGGGCGAGGTTTTCCGACGTCATGTTCGCGCGGGTCAGGCCGAAGAGCGTGCCCTTGGCGTCCGGGAGGTTCGGCGTCCGCTCACCATCGAGGTAAGGCAGGAAGGTGAGGCCACCGGAGCCGGGAGCGGCGGCGAGCGCCAGCTTGTCGAACTCCGCGAGTTCGACGCCGAGCATCGCGGCCGTGGCGGTGAGCACGCGGGCGGCGTTGAGGGTGCAGGCGAGCGGCAGGAACCGGCCGGTGGCGTCGGCGAATCCGGCGACGATGCCGGTGGGGTCGGCGCTCGCGGTCTCGGAGACGCCGAAGACGGTGCCGCTGGTGCCCAGCGAGACCACGACGTCGCCGGGGACGAGTTCGAGGCCGAGCGCGGCGGCCATGTTGTCGCCGGTTCCGGCCGAGACCAGGATCCCGTCCGGCGTGTGCCCCGCGGCCTCGGCGGGGCCGAGGATCTTGGGCAGCGAGGGGGTGCGGCCGCCGAAGGCGTGCGCGAGGAGGTCTTGGCGGTAGGTGCCGCCGGCGGGCGAGAAGTAGCCGGTGCCGGACGCGTCGCCGCGGTCGGTGACCGGCTCGGCGCCCTGGCCCAGCAGGCGCCACGTCAGCCAGTCGTGCGGGAGCAGGACCCTGGCGACACGATCGGCCAGCTCGGGCTCGTTCTCCGCCATCCAGCGCAGTTTTGTGACGGTGAAGCTGGCGACCGGGACCGAGCCGACGGACTTCGCCCAGTTCTCGGCGCCGAGTTCGCTTCCGAGGTCTTCGGCCGCCTTCGCGGACCGAGTGTCGTTCCACAGCAACGCGGGCCTGACGACCTCGCCGTCCTCGTCGAGGGTGACCATGCCGTGCTGCTGCCCCCCGACGCCGATCGCGCCGACCCCGTCGAGCAGGCCGTCGGTGGCCTCGCGCAACGCGTCCCACCACGCCGAAGGGGCGACTTCGGTGCCGTCGGGGTGCGAAGCGCGGCCGGTGCGGACGATCTCGCCGGTGGCCGCGTCGCAGACGACGACCTTCGTCGACTGGGTCGACGAGTCGATTCCGGCGACCAGGTCAGATTTCATATTCCGGCCCCTCTGGGTCGCACTCGACCTGCTCGATGGCCGTTCCCGCGTTCAGGGCGGCCTCGATCTCTTCGGTCGGTGTCAGGTCGTCGGTGATCAGGAGGTCGTAGTCGCCGATGTCGCCGTGCGCGAACGTGGCGGTGCGGCCGAACTTGGAGTTGTCGACGACCAGGACGTTGTGGCTGGCGGTGCGCAGCGCGGCCTTCTTGAGCGCGGCGTAGTCCTGGACGGGGTGGAACAGGCGGCCGACCGCGACCGCGGCGACCGAGACGAACCCGATGTCGGCGTGGGTGCGCTCGAGGAACGCGAGGACGTCCGGCCCGGCGCACGAGTCGAACTCGTGGTGGTAGCGGCCGCCGGCGAGAACGACCTCGACGCTCTTGGCCGGGCCGAGGATGCGGGCGGCTTCGAGCGAGTTGGTGATGACGGTCAGGTCTTCGATCGCGCCGAGGCGGCGGACGAGCGGGAAGAGTGTCGTCGAGTCGTCGACGAAGACCGTCTGGCCGGACTGGACGTGGGCGGCGGCGGCCTCGCCCAGGGCGTCCTTCGCGGCCTGGTTGAAGGTGTCGCGGAAGCGGGCGGCCGACTCCATGGTCGTGGCCGGGTAGGCCTCGACCTTGCCGCGCAGTTTGCGGAGGAGGCCGCGCTCGGCGAGGTCGTCGAGGTCGCGGTGCATCGTCATCAGGCTGACGCCGAAGCGCGAGGTGAGGTCGTCGATGCGGACCTCGCCGGTGGCGATGACGTGGTCGAGGATCTCCTGGCGCCGGTGCTCGACGGCGGCGTCCGAGGGCCTGGTCTTAGACATGGGCGACACCGTTCACGACCTGGGACATCGCGGTCCCGGCGGGGTAGGTGTCGGCGCTCACACCTGCTTCTTACCAGATTATTCGCCCGTAGTTAACACGTAACTCGATAACTCTCCCACTTTTCCTCACCTGCCGCCCGCGCTGACGCACTTGCGTTTAGCCCCCTAATCGTGCTCTGCGGGCGGGCGCCGTCAGAGCACACTTAGGGGGCTAAAGTCGACACGGGGCCCTGGTCAGAGGGTGTGCGAGCGGACGGCCCGGATGGCGTCGGGGACGGCGTCGAGGATGCCGGAAGCCGAGGTCGGAGCGCCGTCGGCGGCGAGGGAGCCGGCGAGCGAATGGACGTGCGCGGCGGCCCCGGCCGCCAGCCAGGGATCGAGCCCGGCGGCGAGCAGCGAGCCGACCAGACCGGAGAGCACGTCGCCCGAACCGGCTGTCGCGAGCCACGACCCCCGAGGCGTGTTCACCAGCGCGCGCCCGTCCGGCGCCGCGACCACCGTGCAGTGCCCCTTCAGGAGCACGACGGCGTCGTACTTCCGCGCGGCCGACCGCGCCGCCGCGGCCCGGTCCGCCCCCGGCGGCGAACCCATCAACCGCTCGAACTCCCCCGCGTGCGGCGTCAGCACGAGCGGCGTGTCCGGATCGCGCGCGTCCAGTACGTCGGGCGAGTGCGCGATGATCGTCGTCGCGTCGGCGTCCGCGCACACCGGCACACCCCGGCCGAGCACGAACCGCAGCACGTCCCGGCCCTCGTTGCCGGTGCCGATCCCCGGCCCGACGACCCACGCCTGCACCCGGCCGGCGTCCGTCACCGAGCCCGTCGCGATCACTTCGGGCCACCGCCCGCGCACCACGTCGGCGGCGTGCCCGGCGTAGCGCACCAGCCCGGACGTCGCCCGCACTGCGGCGCCGGCCGCGAGTACGGCCGCCCCCGGGTAGGTCGCGGATCCCGCGGCCACCCCGGCCACGCCTTGGCTGTACTTGTCGTCGCCAGGCCCGGGGACCGGCCACGCCGCGGCGACATCGGCCGTGTCGAGCCGCTCCAGATCGGGTTCGCCGAGTTCCGGCCGCAGCCCGATGTCCACCAGTGCGACCTCGCCGCACGACGCGGGCGCGAGGGCGTGCACGGGCTTGAGGGCGCCGAAGGTGACCGTGCGGTCGGCGACGACGGCCGGACCGTCGACGGCGCCGGTGTCCGGATCCACCCCGCTCGGCAGATCGACGGCCAGCATCGGCGAACTCACGTGCTCCAGCAGCGCGGCGGCGTCCGCCCGCAAGGGCCCTCGCGCCGAAATGCCGACGATCCCGTCGACGACGAGATCCGCCCGGCCGATCCACTGTGGACCGTCCTCAACGGACACGATCTTGCCGCCGGATCGCTTCAGGGCGGCCAAACCCTGGGCGTGCGCACGTTCGGGTTTCAGCAGGATCGCGGAGACTGCCACATTGCGACGGCGCAGGAAAGCGCCAGCCCACAAGGCGTCACCGCCGTTGTTTCCCGAACCGACCAGCAACGTCACCCGCCGCCCGGACACCGAACCCGTGTGCTCGGCGAGCATCTCGGCGGCGTGCACCGACAGGCCGAAGGCCGCGCGTCGCATGAGCTCGCCGTCGGGAGTGACGGCGAGCAGCCTGTCCTCCGCCGCGCGAATCCGTTCCGTGGTCCAGATTCCCTGCACGACGCCTCCGGTCCTTACTCGACGGTGACCGACTTCGCCAGGTTACGCGGCTTGTCGACGTCGTACCCGCGCGTGCGGGCGATCTCCGCGGCCAGCACCTGCAGCGGCACCGTCGAAACCAGCGGCTGCAGCAGCGTCGGCACGGCCGGGATCTCGATCAGCTCGTCGGCGAAGGGGCGAACGGTCTCGTCGCCTTCTTCCGCGATCACGATCGTGCGGGCGCCACGCGCCTGGATCTCGCTGATGTTCGACACCAGCTTCGAGTGCAGGACGGCGCGGCCCTTTGGCGACGGCATCACCACGACGACGGGCAGGCCTTCTTCGATCAGCGCGATCGGGCCGTGCTTGAGCTCACCGGCGGCGAAACCCTCGGCGTGCATGTACGCCAGTTCCTTGAGCTTCAGCGCGCCCTCGAGGGCGACCGGGAAACCGACGTGACGGCCGAGGAACAGCACCGCCTTCGAGTCGGCGATCCGGCGGCCGAGGTCGCGAACCTGGTCCACAGTGGACAGAACCTTCTGCACCGCGGCGGGCATGGCTTCGAGCTCGGCGAATTCGCGGGCGACCTCGTCCGGGTACTTGGTGCCGCGGGCCTGCGCCAGCGCCAGGCCGACCAGATAGTTGGCCGCGATCTGCGCGAGGAACGCCTTGGTCGAGGCGACGCCGATCTCCGGACCGGCGTGCGTGTAAAGGACGGCGTCGGACTCACGCGGGATCTGGGCGCCGTTGGTGTTGCAGACCGCCAGGACGCGGGCCTTCTGCTCGCGCGCGTGACGGACGGCCTCGAGGGTGTCCGCGGTCTCGCCCGACTGGGAGACGGCGACGACCAGGGTCGCGCGGTCCAGTACCGGGTCGCGATAGCGGAACTCGCTGGCCAGCTCGACCTCGACCGGGAGGCGGCACCAGTGCTCGATGGCGTACTTGGCGACCAGGCCGGAGTGGTACGCGGAACCGCAGGCGACGACGAAGACCTTGTCGACGTCACGCAGGTCCTGGTCGGAGATGCGCTGCTCGTCGAGGATGATCCGGCCGCCGTCGAAGTGGCCGCGCAGCGTGTTCGCCAGCGCCTCGGGCTGCTCCTCGATCTCCTTGAGCATGAAGTACTCGTGGCCGCCCTTTTCCGCGGCCGAGAGGTCCCAGTCGACGGTGAACGGCTTGGCCTGGGCGGCGTCGCCGTGGAAGTCGGTGACCTCGTAACCCTCTCGGGTGATCACGACGAGCTGGTCCTGACCGAGCTCGACCGCCTCACGCGTGTGCTCGATGAACGCGGCGACGTCGGAGGCGACGAAGTGCTCGCCCTCGCCGACACCGACGACCAGCGGCGAGGAACGGCGGGCGGCGACGATGGTGTCCGGCTGGTCGGCGATGGTCACGACCAGGGTGAACGCGCCTTCGAGACGACGGCAGACCGCGGCGACGCTGGCCGGGAAGTCGCCCTTCGTGTCGCCCTCGGTGTAGGCGCGGGAGATCAGGTGCGCGGCGGTTTCGGAGTCGGTGTCGCTCGCCATCTCGATGCCGTCGGCCTCGAGTTCGGCGCGCAGGGCGGCGAAGTTCTCGATGATGCCGTTGTGCACGACGGCGACCTGCTGGGAGGCGTCGCGGTGCGGGTGCGAGTTGCGGTCGACCGGGGCGCCGTGGGTGGCCCAGCGGGTGTGGCCCATCCCGGCCGTGCCGGTGAAGGCTTCCCTGCCGACGGTGTCGAGCTGGGTCTCCAGGTTGGCCAGACGGCCTGCCTTGCGCTCGACGTTCAGCGCGCCGGCGCCGTCGAGGACGGCGACACCCGCCGAGTCATAGCCGCGGTATTCCATCCTGCGCAGTCCGCCGATGACGACGTCCAGGGCCGGGCGGTGTCCGACGTATCCCACGATTCCACACACGGCCACCAGCCTAACGAGGGAACTTCAGGCCCTTCGCCCGGGCGCCCGCACCTGCGTTTAGCGGGCTAAACGCGACGCTTCGGCCTGCTCGGCGTCACGGTTAGCCCGCGAAAGTCGACCGGCGGGGCGGCGCGCGGGCCGGACGAGGGTGCGGGCAGTAAGGTCACGAGCATGGCCAGCAAGCCCAAGCAGCTGCTCGCGGAGCTGTCCCACCCAGGTCCGCACGAGGTTCTGCGCGGCAACCTCGCCCTGGTCGGGCTCCCCGGTGTCGTGTTCACGCCCCGCTCGGGGCTCGGTCTGCCCGCGATCGCGTTCGGGCACGGGTGGTTGCAGCCCACCGGGAGCTACCGGCACCTGCTCAGGCATCTCGCGAGCTGGGGCATCGTCGCGGCGGCCCCGGCCACCCAACGCGGACCGCTGCCGTCGCACCGGCTGCTGGCCGGCGACCTGCTCACCACGCTCGACCTGATCACGACGGTCCGCCTCGGGCCGGACGGCATCAGCGTCGACCCCGCGAAGCTCGGCCTCGCCGGACACTCGACCGGCGGCGGCTCGGCCGTCCTCGCCGCCGCGCAGGCGGCGGAGGAAGGCTCCGACCGGCCGCGGGTCCAGGCTGTCGCGACCATCACTCCCGCACAGACGTTGCCGCCGGCGACGGTGTCCGCCCGGTCGGTGACCGTGCCCGGCCTGCATCTCGCGGCGGGCGAGGACCTGGTCGCCCCGCCAGTGGGGCACGCGGAGGCCATCGCGGACGCGTGGGGCGGGCCGGTGCAGCTGCGGACGCTCGGGAAGTCGTCGCACCTCGGCGTCACCGAGGGCAGGCACTGGAGCCAGCTCCTGCTGCACGGGAAGCCGCACCGCGGGACGCAGCAGCTGACGAGGGCGCTGTTCACCGCTTTCTTCCTCACTCACCTGACCGGGACGACCAAGTACCAGCCGCTGCTGGACGCCGACGTCAAGCGCGCCCCGATCGAGCTCCAGGACGAACCCGCCGCCTGACCCGCTTCGCCACCGACTTGCGTTTAGCGGGCTAACCGCGATCCGACCCACACCCGCCCCCTGGCTACTTAGCATGCCTACGCGTCGCGATTAGGGGGCGAAAGTCGACGCGGGCCGAGCGAGCGCCTGCGGCACCGGAGCACGGTTAGCCCGCGAAAGTCGACGTGCGCGGGGCAGGGAAGTGGGTAAAGAGAAGGGCCCGGTTCTGGTGAACCGGGCCCCAAGTCTGCCGAAGTGGATCAGTCGACCATCCACGAGTTGTTCGAGAAGTCGTCGTCGTCGAAACCCTTGTCGTCACGGGCATGACGACCTCGACGACGAGCCGGCGCACCAGGCGCACCAGCCGCGTCGAGCGCCCCGGCACCCGGGACGGCCGGAGGCACCGCAGACGGCACGTCCACCGTCGCCGGCATTCCGGGCACCCCCGGAGCGACCGGAGGAGGCGGCGGCGGAAGCGGAGGCGCCGCACGCGACGTGTCGGGAGCGGGCCGGGCGCCGAACTCGGCGAACCGCGCGTCCGGCTTGTCGTCGTCCTCGATGTCGAAACCGATCGTGTGGTTGCGGTCGGCGGTCGTCTTGCCGGTCAGCCAGCCGCCCGCCTCCTTGCTCCGCTTCCCCAGCTCCTGCATGTGGGCGGCGTACTTGTCGTGGATGGCGGCGTCCTTCTGCATGGTCTCCACCGCCTGGGCCTTGGCGTCGGCGAGATGCCGCTCCCGCAGCCCGCGCTGCTCCAACTGCTCCGTGATGGCGGCGTCCTGCCTGGACATGGCGGCCGCCAACCGGTCAACAGCGCTCATCGGTCCTCCCTCGTTCCCCGGCTACCGATCATCGCTCGTAACTGATCGAACGGTCGCCGCCCTCGTCGTCGAGCGACCCGCTGATCCGGCCGCCCGCGCCACTGGTCTCGAAAATGCCGCCCTCGACGCGGTACTGGCTCGACCCGCGTTGCGTGTCGCCCCCGCCACCACCACCGCCGGCGCCACCCATGGCACCCATTCCACCCATCATGCCGCCCATTCCGGCGGACGCCCCTCCAGCACCGGCACCGGCGCCCGCGGGCGCGGGGTCCATACCGCCGGGCGCCATCCCGAGACCACCTTCGGCCCCGGCGGGCTGCGCGCCACCGCCGGACTGCACGCCGGCCTCCAGCGAACCGGCTTCGTTCAGCGACCCCGCCGAAGCACCGTCACCGAGCCCGCCGAGCGCGCCTTCGAAGCTGCCTCCTCCGCCGCCACTCGCGGTCGGCACGGTGCCCTCGCCACTGGCGCCCGACGCGGCGCCGCCGGATGCCTCGGCCCCCGCGGGCACGGCGGTTCCTTCAGAGCCACCACCCACGGCCACTCCGGCATCGACACCGCCGGGAGCGCTGAAGCCCCCGCCCTCGGCCGGTGCGGGCATCGGCCGGACGTCGTCCATCCGCCCTGGCTGCGGGTTGCCGGGATTCCGGTCGTCGAGACCGTTCTTCAGGTCGTCCTTGTCGAGGACGTCGCCGGGCTTGAGCTCCTTCTTCTCACCCTTTTCGTCGAGGGTGTAGGTGGTCGGCTCGCCCTTGCCGTCGTCGACCGTCACCACGGTCGGGCCGTTCGGGCCCTGCGGCTGCTCGGCGGTGATCTTGAGGTTGCCGTCCTGGATATGGATCTTGCCGTCCGGGCCGGGCCGGTAGACCCCGTCGGCCCCGGGCTCGCCTTCCTTGACCGCGCCTTTCGGGCCGAAGTCGCCGTCCTTGCCGTCCTTGCCCTCTTCGCCGGGCTTGCCGCCCTCGCCCTTCGGGTCGTCGAAGTCGAGCTTGTAGTCCTTCTCGTGGCCCTTGCCGTCGTCGACCTTGATGTCCATTTTGCCGTCTTTATCCGGCTCGGTCATCTCGATCTTGTTGTCGCCCTTTTGGACGGTCATGGTGTCCTGACCGTCCAGGCCGTCCTTGATCGCTTCACCCGTCGCCGGGTCGATCGGGTACGGCTTGCCGGTCTCAGGGTCGAGCTCGAGCGGCTTCCCGGTGACCGGGTTCGTGCCTTCGGCTGGCTTGTCCTCGGGCTTCGGGACTTCCGCCGCCGGCGGTGTACCGCCACCTCCGCCGGGCGGAGTGCCACCGCCGCCACCGGGCGGCGTCCCGCCCCCGCCACCGGGCGGGGTTTGGTTCCCGCCTGGCGTCTTCTCGCCGGGCGGCTTCTCAGCCGGCGGCTTCGCCGCGCCCGGGGCCGGGAACGGGTTCGTGTAGTCCTCCATGAACCGCGAAAGTTCGTGGTACTGCGTGTTGATCGTGTCGGTGGCGTTCTTGCAGAGCTTTTTGAAGTTCTCGTACCGCTCACCGAACTCGGTGGCGAAAGAACCCTTCAGCCACTGCTTCGCGGCGCCGATCGCGTATTCCTTGTTCTCGTCGTTCAGCTTGCAGTCGTCGTGACGCAGCCGTTCGGCGAGGTTGTTGCCAGGACACGCGGAATCGAGCCAGTACGCGACGTCCATGAGCTTTTCTTTGGAACCGACCTTGCCGTTCGCGATGTCGACGACCTGCTTCGCGATGTACAGCGGAGCGGTGGCGACCTTGTCGACACGCAGTTTCAGCGTTTCGTCGACCTTCAGCTTCAGCGCGCTGTAGATCTTGTCGATGGTCGACGGCACCAGCTTGACGACACCGTCCATCTGCGCGATGAGTTCCTGCGCGTCAGGCTGGATCCGCTGCTCGTACTTGACCTTCGCGGCCGTCGCGCCCTCCCCCTTCCAGTCGTGGAAGAGGGTGGTCAGCGCCGAAGTCGCGTCGGTCCGGGTCTGCTCGACGGCCTTCTTGGCATCAGCGAGATCTTCGACCTCGTCGAACATTTTCTGGAAATTGATCTCCCGGTTCTCGTGGAACCGGTCCCAGATGTCGGTCTTGTAATTGATGTCGGACGGCTTGTCCGGCATCTTGTTCCAGACTTGATCCGCCCACTCGGAGAAGAAGTCCAGCGCCGGGTTCCCGAGGTCGAGCACCTGGTCGGATTTGGTGGTGGAGCCGCCCGCGGCGGGCCGGGCCATCGAGTCGAGGTCCTTGTCCGCCTTTTCGGCGGCGGCCTTCTGCTTCTTGTCCCCGGCCGCGTTCGCGTCGCGTTCGGCGATGGCCTTCTTGTATGCCTCTTCCCCGCCGAACCAGAGGGCGTCCTTGGTCCCCTGGGTGATGTACGGATCCTTCTGCAGCTCCGCGATCTGCTGCGGCGTGGGCCGTGCCATTACTGGGTACCTGCCTTGTTGGCGGCGGCGGCGTTCGCCTGGTCGGATGAGGTGTAGCGGGTCGACGCGGTACTGACCCCGCCGGCGAGCTGGGTGAGCTGTCCCGCGTAGCCCTTCATCGCGTCGGAGATGGCGAGGATCCCGGTGGCGTAGCCCTTTTGGTAGTCCTTGTGCACCCGGCCGAAGTCAGCGGGCTGTACCTGGGTCGGCCCTACTTTCCCCGCCTCGGACGTCGTGTTCTCGGCCGCGCGATCCAACGACGTCGATGCCGTGAGCATCGCCTCTGAATCGGCTTTGTAGCCCCCGTCCGGCATGACCGGTGCCCCCTTCGTCCCGCTGTATCCGCCTCGTTGTCCTACCTACGACGCACGCCGGCGGCATCAGGTGCCATCGCATATGCACACAAGAATGTACCCACCGGTCATCCCGGCCGCAGGGACATTCACACCTTTGCTAACTCAAACGATTTCGGCGCAAGAAGCCTGGTAGACCGCGTTTTCGTGGTTTAGCGCCCGCTTCGACGGCCTCGGCGAGAACGGTCGCCGCGCCCCGGATGTCGACCAGGCGGTCCAGCTCGTCGAGGTCGATGTCGATCCCGAACTCCACCTCGACCGTCGCCAGGAGCCGGACCCGGCGCCGGGAGTCGACGCCCATCTCGGCGAAGGGTGTGTTCTCGTCGATGGTGTCCGGATCGACGTCGAAGGTCTCGCAGACGAGGGCCTTGATCTCGTCGACGTACTCGCTCCCGTCAGCTGCCATGGGGGGATTCTGTCCCATCCGCGGACCAATACCGCGTTCTGGCCGCGGAACGGGCGACCTTGCCGCTGGAAGTCCGTGGCAACCCGCCGGGTTTCACCAGGAAGAAGGCCTTGAGCCGGACGTCGTGCCGTTCAGCGACCGCACGGGTGGCCGCCCGCGCGATCTCGCTTTCATCGAAGTCGGGCGCCTTCCGCGCACGCTCGGCGACCACGACGACACCCTCGCCGTCGTCCAGGTCGACCGAAAACGCGGCGACCCGCTCGGGCCCGAGAAGGGGGTGAGCGGCGGCGACGGTCTCTTCGATGTCGTGCGGGCTGTGGTTCCGGCCGTCGATGATGATCAGATCCTTCAGGCGCCCGGTCACGGAGAGCCTGCCGTCCCGGATCGTCCCCAGGTCGCCGGTGCGGAGCCAGCCGCGTTCCCCGTCGAGTTCGGCGTCGAAGACCTCGGCGGTCAGCTCCGGGCGCCGCCAGTACCCGGCCCCCACGTTGGGCCCCTTGACCCAGATCTCGCCCGTCCCGCCCAGGTCGACTTTAGCGGGCAAACCGTGATCCGACGGGGCGACGACGCGGACCCGCTGCCCCCGTGGCCAGCCGATCTCGACGACCTCCCGGCCGTCCACCTCGGTCACCACCGGGCCGCCGGAATCGCCGCTGGCGACGTAGACCGTCGCCTCGGCCAGACCGTAGGACGGCCGGAACGCGCCCCGCGGGAAGCCGTGGGGTTCGTAGGCGGCGAGGAAGCCCCGGACGGTCGCCGCCCGCACCGGTTCGCTGCCGCTGAGCGCGATCGACACCGTCGAGAGGTCGTACTCGGCGCGCACCGGCTCGGGCACGGCCTCGGTCACCAGGTCGTACGCGAAGTTCGGGGCTGCCGTGAGCGTGTTCGGATACGCCGACATCAGCAGCAGCCAGCGCTCCGGGCGCCGGATGAACTCCAGCGGCGCGATGAACACCGTCCGGCCGCCGGAGTGCATCGTCCCCGCGATCAGCTGCGCCAGCCCCATGTCGTGGAAGAACGGGATCCAGCCGACGCACGTGGTGTGCTCGCCGACGTCGTAGGCGTCGCAGATCTGCCAGCACGACGCCGAAAGGGCCCGATGCGTGATGATCACACCGGCCGGTGAGCGCGTCGTACCGGACGTGTACTGCAGGTAGGCGGGGTCTTCGGGCGAAACCGGCGCGGGCTGGGAGCGGTCCGCGGGATCCAGCGGCAGGGTGTCGACGGCGACGATCTCGCGCGGCGCCGGAACCGCCTCGGCCGCGACGAACTCCCCGAGCCGCTCGACCAGCGCTTCCGAGGTGAGCCAGATGTCGGCGTCGCAATCGTTGAGGACCCCGACGAGCCGTTCGCGGTGCGCGCGGACGTCCGGTGCGGACAACGGCACCGCGACGGCTCCGGCGTACAGCGCGCCGAAGAACGCGACGATGTACGAGAGATCCTGCCGCGCGGTGATCGCGACACGGTCTCCAGGCCGGATCAGCTCGCGCAGCTTCGCCGCGACCGCGCGGACGTGGACGAGGAGTTCGGCCCAGGTCAGCGTGTCTTCGACGAGCTCGTGCCGGTTCGAGCAGTCGAGGTGCGTGTAGGCCGGGCGCTCGACGTCGGCGCGTTCGAGCAGACGCCGAACGAGCGGGGTCCGCAGCACTTCCTCGGGCACTTCTTTTGTGGACACTGGCACCTTCTCCAGCCGCGGCATGGGCATCATACGAACGTGGACGACTTCTTCGTGCTGGACGATCCGGCGGACCGCGTCAAGGCCCTGCGCGACCGCGAGCTCAGCTCGAACCCCGGTGGGGCCGCCGCCGAGACCCCGAACCTCCTGCTGATGGACGGCGCGGACCACCGTCGGCTGCGCGCGGTCGTCAAGGAGGTCATCGCCCTGGTGGAGCCCCTGCCGGACGAGGTGCTCACCGACCTCCGCGTCACGATTAGGGGGCTAAAGTCGCGCGGCCGGTTCGACCTGGTGGCCGATTTCGCCAGGCCGGCGGCGGCCAGGGTGACCGAGGCGGTACTCGGCACGGTCGAGCCGCTCGGCGAGAAGCTGCTGACGAACCTGTCCGAGACTGCCGCGAACCTGGACGTCTGGTCGGGCGGCCCGGCCGGAGCCGACACCGCGGCGCTCAGGGTCGCGATGTTCTTCCTCAAGGCGACAGCCGTCGAAGGCGGCGGGCTGGCGCTGCTCCGCGAAGCGCACGAAGCGGGCCGGATCACCGAAGACGAACTGATGATCACGCCGGTGATGCTCGCCCACGCGGCGTACGAGAACTCCATGAACTTCCTCGCCCTCGCCGGCCTCGAACTCCTACGCCGCCCGGACGCCCTCGACGACGTCCGCGGCCTGATCCACGAGATCGCGCCGACCCGCTTCGCCGCCCGCCGCGTGATCGCGCCTTTTTCCTTGGCGGGCAAGGATTTCACGACCGGGGACAAACTCGCCATCCCCCTCGGCCCGGGCGCCGAACTCGCGTTCGGCCTCGGCCGGCACACCTGCCCCGGCTCGCGAGTCGCGGTCGCCGAGGGTGAAGTGGCGTTGCACGCCCTCGCCGAGATCCTGACTCCCGACCACGTCGTGGAAGACGTGCGATACAAGACGCACGCCGTCTTCCACGGCGTCGAGTGGGCCATCGTGACGCTGCGAACCTGACGGCTCAGGTCGCCAGCCAGTCGGTGTTGGCGAAATCGTCGTCGTCACCCCGCGCGGCCGCCCGGCGATGCCGCCCGGCCGGGCGTTCCTCGGCGACCGGGGGCGGGGGCGGAGGAGGAGGGGGCGCCTGCGGCGCGGGCACCGGCGGCCGGAAGGAGATCGGCGGCTCGTCGGCCGTCCGGTACCCGGCCCGGCGCTCGTTCTCCGTCTCGTCCTCTTCGAACCCGAAGTCGCCGTCGTCTTCGACCTTGTCGCCGAGGGTCGACTCGGTCGCCCAGCCGCCCGCAGCCTGTGCGCGCCGCTTCTGCTCGAGCCGCGCGGACAACGCCGCGCTCGTCTCCTGCTTGAGCTTGTCGCCCGCCGCCTTGGTCTCCTCCAGCGCTTTGCTCGCCCGGTTGTCGACCAGGTACATCCGGTCGCCGTTCTCGCGTTCCAGCCCGGCCAGCTTGTGCCGGAGTCTGGCGAGATCCTCCTCAGGATTCACTGATCCCCTCCCCTGACCGCTAGCGGAAGCCGATGACGCCGTCGTCGTCGAGCGACCCGCTGATCCGGCTGCCCGTCGTCGTCGCGGTGTCGAACAGGCCGCCGTCGACGCGGTATCCGCTGGATGTGCGCTGCTGGTCTTCGCCGGACCCCTGCCCGCCGCCTGCCGCTCCGCCGCCCATCATGCCCATGCCGCCCATCATTCCCGCCCCGGCCGCGGCCGGGTCCTGGGCTCCCCCGCCCGGGGCGGAACCGAGTCCCGCCGGCGCCGAGGGCGCGGACGCGCCGCCACCGGTTCCGGCGGGATCCGACGTGTCGCCGAGGCCGTTGTCGTCCCCGTCGAACGGGTTGCTCAACGACTGGGCGGTCGTCGATTCGGAACTCCCGTCCGCGGCCGCCGCCACCGGTTCGGCCTGGTGTTCGGGCGTCGCCACGGGTGCTCCGCCACCGACACCGCCGGACGTCACGTCGTGCTGACGAACGCCCTGCTCGGCCTGCTGACGTGCGACGTCCTCGACCGGCCGGGCCGCGGCGCCTTCCGCGACAGGCCTGCTCGCCGCCTGGGACGCGGGGTCCGGGCTCGCGTGCCGACCGGCCGCGGGCTCGTCCTCGCCCAGGGTGTACTTCGCCGGATGCCCCGATCCGTCGTCGACGGTCACCAGCGTCGGCCCGCCGGGTCCGCCGGGCCGTTCCGCGGTGATCTTGAGGCCACCGTCCTCGATGTGGATCTTGCCGTCGGGGCCCGGCTGATGGACCTGCCCAGGACTCGCGACAGGACGCGAGGCCGCCTGCTGGTCCAGCCGCTCGGCGGTGTCCCGGTGCACGGCCCCGCCCGCCGCGTCGCCGGTGCCGGGCGTGGCCTTGCCGTCGCCGAAATCGAGGTTGTAGTCCTTGGCCTGGCCGGTGCCGTCCTGGACGGAGATGCCCATCTTGCCGTCGGCGCCGGGCTCGGCCAGGGAGATCTTGCGATCGCCCTGCTCGACCGTCATCGTCTCGGGCCGGGTGCCGTCCTTGATCGCCTCGCCCGTGCGGGGATCGATCGGATACGGCTCCCCGGTCGCCGGGTCGACGTCGAGCGGCTTGTCCGTGACCGGGTTCTTCTCCTGGCCCGGCACTTCCGGAACTTCGGGCTTCTCCGGCTGCTTGTATTCGACGGCGCTGGGCGGCGGCATCTGCCCGCCGCCACTCGATTTCCCGCCGCCCCCGCCCGTGGAGGGGCCGGCGCCACCGCCGGTGTCCTTGCCGCCACCGCCCTTTTCGACGGGCTTTTCGCCACCGGTCTCCGGGGTCTTGCCCAAATCCGCGAACGGGTTTTCGACCACCTGACCGAGCGAATCGAAGTACGCCTTCCACGCGCCGTTGATCGCGTCGCGCGTGTTCTTGCACACCAGCTGGAAGTTCTCGATGTGCTTGCCGAACCACCCGAGGAAGACGCCCTTGAGCCAGGCCACCGCCTGCGGTTTGAGGACCTCGTCGATGGTGCTCTGGTCGATGTCGCCCGCGTCGTCGTTGAAGGCGTCCTTGGCCTCGATGCTCAGGAACTTGATGCAGTGGATGATGTCGTTCTGGCTGCAGGAACCGTCGGCGATGCGAATGATCCGCTCGATGTCCTGCGCCGTGGCGCCGTCGATGTTGTCGGTGTACCACTTCTGCAGCCACTCGACCTTCTCGCGGCAGAACCTGCCCACGGAGGCGTTGGTCCGCAGCAGCCCGTCACCGGCCGCCTTGAAGGCCTCGGCGACCTTGCCGGTCTTGTCCGAGTAGGCCTTCTGGTAGGCGCGCGCCTGATCGGCCGCGGGGCCCTCCCAGGTGCCGAGCGAGTTCCCCAGCTTCCCGGAGACGTCCTGAGCCGACCCGGCGACGGCCGTGCCGACCGCGGTCAGCTCGTCCGCGCTCGCCTTGAAAAGGTTGAACGGGATGTTGTCCTGTTCGTGGTACAGCCGCCGGAGTTCGTCGAGGGAGACGGCCGCCCCGCCACCGGCGAGGCCCAGCGCCCGGACGTAGAGCGGGTGGAAGATCTCGTAGACCTTGAACCCCGACAGGCCGGGGACCATGATGTCGTTCGAATTCGCGCAGCCCGGGTCGGTCTCGGTGGCGCGTCCCGCGATCTCCTGCGTTTTCGCCGCGTCCTTGTTCAGCGCGTCACGATCGCCCTGCCGACCGGCGGCCTGGTTCGCGTCGTACTTCTCGTGCGCGGTCTTGTATGCCTTTTGGACTTCGTCGAGCGAACCGTCGTTGAAATTGATGTCGCCCTCGGTGATCCAGTCACCGTTCATGGACTTGATGTGGTCCCGGAACCGGTTCCGCTCCTCTTCGCTGGCGAAGCCGCAGCTTTCCGGGGACTCGTCCTCGATGTAGTCGATGTAGTTGAGGGCGAGTTCGCGTTTGGTGTCGCGATCGATGTTCGGGTCGTTGAGGATCTTCTCGACTTCGGCGCGGCTGGGAATGTCGTGCCCGGTGTCACCACCGACGTCCGCGAGGCCCATCAGTGCTTCCTCATCTCGGCCGCGTTGGCGTCCTCATTGGACTGGTAAAGGTCCTTGGACGCCGCGAGCTTGCGGCCGAACTCGTCCGACGCCGCGAGATAGCTGCGCGCGCACTTGGCCATGCGTTGGATGCTCGCGGAATAGCCACTGAAGCAGTCCCCGTGCGCGGGCCCGAAACTCGCCGCGCTCAGGTTGATCTGCTCGACCGCCGCGATCGGTCCTTCACAGGCCTGCTTGGGCAGGTCCTGCAACACCTTGGCGGCCTCGTTCAGCTGCGCCGGATCGACCTTGTGCCCTTTACCCGCCACCGTCACCCTCCCCTAGGTATCCGCACACGGAATGTACCGGGCCGGTAACCCGTGCGCAGCGACTTGGGGAGATCGTGAGGGGGCTTACGAGGCCGAGGAGACGACGCCCGCGAGCCTGTCGGCGGCCGCCTGTGCGGTGTCGTGCGCGGGGGCCTCGACCATGACGCGGACCAGCTGTTCGGTGCCCGACGGGCGCAGCAGGACGCGGCCCTCTTCGCCGAGTTCGGCCTCGACGGCACCGACGGCGTCACGGACGGCCTCCGAGACGGCGACCGCGGCCTTGTCCGCCACGGGGACGTTCACCAGCACCTGCGGCAGGCGGTTCATGACGCCGGCGAGCTCGGCGAGCGACTTGCCGGTGGAGGCCATGCGGCTCATCACCCGCAGCGCGGTGAGCAGGCCGTCGCCGGTGGTCGCGTACGCCGGGAGGACGACGTGGCCCGACTGCTCGCCACCGAGCGCGAACCCGCTCGCGCGGAGCTCTTCGAGGACGTAGCGGTCACCGACGGCGGTGGTGACGAGGTTGATGTCGTGCGCCCGCATGGCCAGGTGCAGGCCGAGGTTGCTCATCACGGTCGCGACCAGGGTGTTCTTGGTCAGCTCGCCGGTCTCGGCGAGGGCGAGGGCGAGGACGGCCATGATCTGGTCGCCGTCGATGAGCTCGCCCGCGGCGTCGACGGCGACACAGCGGTCTGCGTCACCGTCGTGGGCGATCCCGAGGTCGGCGCCGTGCTCGACGACGGCCGCACGCAGCGCGTCCGGGTGATTCGAACCACAGTGCTCGTTGATGTTCACGCCGTCCGGGTCGGCGTGGATCGCGATGACCTCGGCGCCGGCCTTGCGGTAGACCTCGGGGGCGGCGAAGGACGATGCGCCGTTGGCGCAGTCGACGACGACGCGCAGGCCCGCGAGGGGGTGCGGGGTGGCCGAGAGCAGGTGCTGGATGTAGCGCTCACCCGCGTCGGGGACGTCCTTGACGCGGCCGACGCCGATGCCGGTCGGGCGGGTGACGGGAGCGGCGAGACCGGCCTCGATCTCGTCCTCGATCCCGTCGGGAAGCTTGTGGCCGCCTGCCGCGAACAGCTTGATGCCGTTGTCGGGCATCGGGTTGTGGGAGGCGGAGATCATCACGCCGAGGTCCGCTTCGAGCGAGCCGACCAGGTAGGCGACGGCGGGGGTCGGGAGGACGCCGAGGCGGAGCACGTCGGCACCGGCGGACGTGAGACCCGCCACGACGGCGGCCTCGAGCATCTCGCCGCTGGCACGCGGGTCACGGCCGACGACCGCGACCGGACGGTGCGAACGGTCGTGCGCGGCGAGGACGCGGGCCGCGCTGGCGGCGAGCGAAAGGGCCAGCTCCGGGGTCAGCTCCTCGTTGGCGAGGCCACGTACGCCGTCGGTACCGAATAGACGTGCCATCTGTCGACCTCCTTGAAAAACCACCACGACAACCTAGCGAGTGCCCAGCCCCGCCTCCCCGCACCCCCGATGTCGCCTTTCGCGGGCTAATCGCGACGCGCGGAGCGCGGTTAGCCCGCGAAAGGCGAACGGGTGGGGCACGCGGGACTGCTGTGACAAAGGGGTCCGCGGGTACGACGGACCCTGGAAACACGGAAGCGCCCATCCGAGAGACGGATGGGCGCTTCCGCGGGTTGCGCCAGAGGCGCGATCAGCGCTTGCTGTACTGCGGAGCCTTACGGGCCTTCTTGAGGCCGTACTTCTTCCGCTCCGTGGCGCGGGCGTCACGGGTCAGGAAGCCGGCCTTCTTCAGGGCCGGGCGGTCGTCGGCGTCGACCTCGACGAGCGCACGGGCGATCGCGAGACGGAGCGCACCGGCCTGGCCCGAGATCCCGCCACCGTGCAGGTTGGCGAAGATGTCGAACGAGTCGGGCTTGTCGACCGTCACCAGCGGCTCACGGATGAGCTGCTGGTGCACCTTGTTCGGGAAGTACTCCTCGAGCGTGCGGCCGTTGAGCTTGAACTCACCGGTACCGGGAACGACGCGCACCCGGACGACGGCCTCCTTGCGGCGGCCGACGGTCTGGGCGTTGCCACCGGCGGCACGCGACGGGCGCGCGGCGGCCGGGGTCTCGCTGGTGGCGACGGCGTCGCCGACAGCGGGGGTCTCCGTGGTCGCGACGGCCTCGACGGCTTCGGTCGCGGTCTCCTCGGTGCTGGTCACAGACTGTTCCTCACTCACTGCGCGACCTGCGCGATCTTGGTGATCTCGCGCGCCTGCGGCTGCTGCGCGGCGTGCGGGTGCCCGGGGCCGGCGTAGACCTTGAGCTTCTTCGCCTGGGCGCGGCCGAGCTTGTTCTTCGGGAGCATGCCCTTGACGACCTTCTCGAGCAGGTGCTCGGGCTTGGTGTCGAGCAGCTCGCCGAAGGAGCGCTTGCGCAGACCACCGGGGTAACCGCTGTGCCGGTACGCGAACTTCTGCTCGCGCTTGTTACCGGTGAGCGCGACCTTCTCGGCGTTGACGATGATGACGAAGTCACCGGTGTCCACGTGCGGGGCGTAGGTCGGCTTGTGCTTGCCGCGCAGCAGCGTGGCGACCTCGGTCGCGAGCCGGCCGAGCACGACATCCTCGGCGTCGATCACGTGCCAGGCACGAGTGACGTCGCCGGGCTTGGGGCTGTACGTGGGCAAGGGTCTACCTCGTCGTCAACATTGCGTGTGGGTTCTGTGCGGGCCTAGCGCTTACGCGCCGCAGCGCACAACGACATATGAAGATACCCCCACGCCCGACCCTACTGCGAAGCGGGGGTCGGTCCGGGGTCCCATACTAGGACCGGCGCCCGGCGGGCGCCCGGCAATCGTACCCCGCCGGTGTGGCGGAACCGCCCACGGCATCACCTTCGGCGGGAGAGGATGAGACGATCCGGACGCGCACCGCGCGCGGGGACTCGATTCAGGGGAACGGCGATGAACAAACGGCCAACGATCATCTTGTGCGTGCTGGGCGCCGTGCTGGCGCTCACCACCGCCTGCGGCCAGGGACGTGCGGGCACCGCCGTGCCGAAGGGCGACGACGCGGCGACCTACGTCGGCACGAAGTTCGAAACGGCGATGAACAAGCTGCAGGAAACCATCGGCGACCAGCGCGACGTCACCAGCGAATCGGGCGCCTACTTCCGCTTCGACGAGAAGTACATCCGCAGCACGATCTCCTCGGCGCGCACCGGTTCCCCGGAAGGCCGGGTCAGCCGTCACCGCTCGCAGAAGAACCCGGACGACAGCGTCGACTGGTACACCCCGGCCGAAGGGGCCGTCGAATACGCGTACCTCGGCCCCGCCTACAAGAGTCTCGCCCCGACACCCTGGGTCTCGATGCCGAAGTCCGAGGCCGGGCTGACCATTCCGTGCGCTTGGAGCGGGATCATCACCGCCTGCAAGATGGCCGACGCCATCGCCGTGGCCTACAACGCGGACAGGAAGGTCGTGAAGGGCGCCAAAAGCCTTCCGGAGAAGCGGATCGAGCTGGCCGCCGACGTCCCGTTCGGGAAGTTCATCGAGCGGCGGGTAGAGGTCCTGCCCGCGTCGATCAGCGGGGCCATCACGGACGAGATGAAGAAGGCGCCGGTCCAGACCACGGTCTCGCTCAACGCGGACGGGACGCTGAACCAGATCGTGATGGAGGCCAAGATCGAAGGCGGCGGCCACAAGATCGAACTGCGCTACGACTTCCGCTTCACCGGCAAGGCGACCGCGCAGGACCTGCCGAAGCTGCCGGACGCGTCGCAGATCACCGTGCTGCCGGACAAGGCGGCGAAGGACGACTTCAATCGCCGGTTCGCCGAGCTGAAAGGCGTCTGACGCATGACCGAACGCCTTCATCCCGACGCTGTGAAGTTCTCGACGCCCCGAGGTGACCACCGATGAGCCAGCCGCCCGAACAGCAGCCGCAACAGCCGCAACAGTGGTGGCAGCCACCGGCGAATCCCGCGAACCAGCAACAGGGCTGGCAGCAGGAAGGTCAGGCCACCGGCCCGCATTCCGGGCAGTGGCAGCAGAACGACGCGAATGCCGCGACCACCGGCTCCTATACCGGGCAGTGGCAGCAGCCCGGCCAGCCCGGCGTCACCGGCTCGTTTTCCGGGCCGTGGCAGCAAAGCAGCGCTCCGGCGCCGGGAGCGGCGTGGCAGCAGCAACCGCCGCAGCAGCCCGCGCCGCAGCAGAATTGGCAGGCGCCGCAACAGACTCCACCGCAGGGGCAGTACGGCGGAGGGTTCCAGCCCGCGCAGTCGTCGTCGCAATACGGCGGACTCGGCGCCTTCGGTGAGTCGCAGAAGAAGCCGAAGGTTTCGAAGAAAACGTTGTTGATCGGCGGAATCGCCGCGGCCGTCGTGGTCGCCGGCGGGGTCGGCGCTTGGCTGCTCGGCGCGTTCGCGGGCGACAGTCTCGATCAGAAGTCGGTCCAGGACGGTGTCGTCCGCGTGCTCAACGAGCATTACGGGGAACCGGACGTGAAGAACGTGGCCTGCCCTTCCGGCCAACCGGTGGAGAACGGCACCACGTTCGACTGCTCGATCGACCTTTCGGGGCAGCAGAAGAAGGTCACCGTCCGGGTGCTGAACACCACGCCGGAATTCGAGGTCGGCGCGCCGCACTGATCTTCGCCCGATACACCGAAAGCCGCGATGGAGTTCTCCGTCGCGGCTTTTTCTTTCGCAAGAACGAAACGGCGGGCTCGGCATCCGAAGATGCCTGCCCGCCGTTGCTCGTTCCGAGCGTGAGACTCAGAACAGGCCGGTGACGCCCTGCTCCGTGGCCTGGTAGCCGTCGGCCAGCTGCGGCAGAACGCCGGCGACCTGCGCGAGGAGCTGCTTGAGCTCCTCGAACTTGTTGTCCCACTCCTGCTGCGCAGCCAGGTACGCGGTCTGCGCGTCACCCTGCCAGGTGTTGACCAGCGGAGCGAGGTCGCTCTTCAGCTGACCGAACAGCGACTCGAGCTCCCCACCGGTCTTCTTGCAGTCGTCGGCCGCGGTGTGGATCGTCTGGTAATCGACCTTCATGTCGGACATGGTTTCCTCCAGTGGTTAAGAAAGTCTGCGGGGTTGGTGCGGGTGAGCCGAGATCAGCCGAGGACGCCGAAGCCGGCGTTGACCGACTTGATGAGTTCCTGCTGCTGCTGCTCGGAAGCGTTGTACTTCGAACCGGCCTGCTCGAGCAGTTCGCCGATGTTCTGGAGGGCCTGGTTGAGTCCCCGGCCCGCTTCGTCGAAGCGCTTCATCACGTTGTTGAACGCGATCGCCGCGTCGCCGGTCCAGCCGGCCTGGGTGGCTTCGATGTTGCTGCGGAGCGTGCCCAAGTTCTGGTCCATCGAAACGCGGACCTCGGTCACCCGCTTCTCGGCCTGGGTGAACTGCTCGACATCTCCCTGAAAACCGCCAGCCATGGGAAGAACCCCCTTCGTTCGTGGTTATCCGCACTTGGTGTGTTCGTTTCGTACGGACCTACGACGGAGACCCTGCCATGTCTGGTTCCCCCTTGTCGCCGTTTGGTTTCAAGTAGTTGCTTGCGTGAACGCTCGCCAGGGGAACCGGTCGGCGGCAAGGCGTCCACCTGGCGCGAATCGCGTGAAGAAATGGCCTTTCACCACGGGATTTCGCAAGTGCACAGCGTTCGATCATTCACCGCGGATCATGATTCGCGACTGCGAAAAGTCTTCGTCGTCGTCACTCACACGTGGCCGACGGGACGCCGATTCTGGCCGAAGGGGAACCAACTCTGCCGCCGAGGGCAAAGCGGGAACCGGAAGACCGGCGCCCGCGCGGAACCGTTTCGCGGCGTTCCGGACGTCGCTGGGAGTCGGGGCGGTCTCCCCGCCCGCGAGCCGTCCTCTGCCGAATTGCTTCGCCAGTTCGGCGTTCTCGCCCCGCAGGCGTTCGTACCGTGCCTTCGCCGTGCGGGCGACCTGACGGGCGTAAGTGACCGCGTCGCGCCCTGTGCGCGCGAAATGCTCGGCGGCTGTCTCGGGTTCGGGTGGCATCAGTCGTCCACCTCCCTTCAGTTGACGACCGCCATCGTTTTGACGACCTGCTCGCAGGCCGCGCTCACCCGCTGTACGAGCGGTGAGCCGGTGCCGTACTGGCAGCCGATGTGGACGCGGATCTTTCCCTGAGCGACGACGTACCAGTCGACGCGTGCCTTCGGTTTGGTCTCGCGGTAGTAGATGACGGTCTTCCCGGCGTACCCCGCGGAACCGTTGAAGCCGCTGTATTGCTCCGGCTTGGCCGCCGCTTCCGCGCCGAGTTCGTCGACGAGCTTCTGTCTGTCCGCCGTCGCGTCGTAGTTCATCACGTACTCCTGGGCGACCACGAGGTCGTCCCCGGTGAGGGAGTCGCTCGGATGGATCACCACCTGGCGCTGGGCGACCCTGTCGTCGGTCTGGGTCCAGTCCATGGGCGCGATGAAGCGGTAGTCGTACTGGGCGAGCGGCCTGCCCGCCGGTTCGTCGTCCCCACTGTTGACCGCGAAGAGGACGCCCCCGACGACAGCGGCCACGGCGACCACGGCCGCGGCGATGATCCAGGGCGTCTTTTTGCCCTTCCCGCGTCGCTCGGCCGCTTTGGGCTCGCGGGAGGGCTCGCCCGGCCGCCACGGCGGCGGCGCCATCCCCAGCTGCTGTTGCCCCATCGGCGGGGACGGCGGCCCCTGCCGCGTCGCGTTTAGCGGGCTAAAGGCGACCTGCGGGGGTGGGGCGGGCTGGAACTGGGGGCGCGGGGCCTCGGGGCGGCGGTCGGCGGGGGACGGCGCGGGAGCGGCGCCGACGCGGGAGACCGCGGAGCCCGCCAGCGAGCCCGTCCGGTCCGGATCGATCAGCACGGCGCGCAGGGCGCCCCGTGCGACCACGGTCTCCGGCTGGTCGAGGGTGGTGGGCACGACACCGGTCCGCTCGTGCACGAGCCGCGACACCATCGGGATCCGGCTGGACCCGCCCACCAGGAAGATCGCCGTCAGCTGCTTCGGCCGCAGCCCGGAGTCGGCGATCGCGGCGACCGTCAGCTCGACCGCGCGCCCCAGCGGGCCCGCGATGAGCCGTTCGAGGTCCTCCCGGGTCACATGGGCGTCGGCGAACGGCGGCGGCATCGGGACGTCGGTGTACGCGTGCCGCGAGAGCGTTTCCTTCGCACCGCGCACGTCCTGCCGCAGTACACGGCGGCGTCGCCGGTCGGTGAGTTCGCGGCCCTCGACCAGCTTCCGCCATTCCGGCGGATCCACGGACGACACCAGCGAGCCGACGTGCTCCAGGAGCGCCTGGTCGACGTCCGCCCCGCCGAAGCTCGGGTCCCCTCGGGTGGCCAGCACCTGGAACCCGGCGCGTTTAGCGGGCGAACTGCGATCCGCCGGGCTGCCGGGCATCCGCTGGACCACGGAGACGTCGACGGTGCCGCCACCGAGGTCGAGTACCGCGAGGGCGTCCCCGGGCCGGCCGCTGAACTCGACGGTGCGCTCGGAGTTCAGCTCGGCCGGGGCGAACGTCGCCGCGTGATAGACCGCCGCGGCGACCGGCTCCGGGACGAGGGCGACCTGGCGCGCCAGCCGTCCGGCTGCCTGCCGGAGCAGGCGGGTCCGGGTCGCGCCCCAATCGGCGGGGTGGGTCAGGACCAGCAACTCGACCTCGGCGTCACCGGCGAGCCGGCGCGCCTCTGTCACCGCGCGCTTCAGCACGGCGTGCACGACGTCCGTCACGCGGAGGACGTTGTCGCCCAGCAGCAGGTCGCCTTCGTCGATCCGGCGCTTCGGGTTCGGCTCGTACCGCGACGGGTCCACCGCCGCCTGCCGTTCGGCCTCCTGGCCGACGAACAGCGTCCCGTCCGGCGCGGCGTAGACCGCCGACGACATCAAGGGCTGCCCGTCCACCACGACGACCTGCGGCTCGCGGCCGTTGATCGAAGCGACTACGCAGGTGCTCGATGTCCCGAAGTCCACCGCTACCCGCACTGTCACAAGCCACTCCCGCAGATCGTCGTCGTCACCCCACGCCCGGCCGGTACCTCACCTGGTTCCGCGGGAGGTCAGTCCGGCTGGATCCACGAGACCTGCATGAGCTGCTTGCCGTGCTTCCGCGTGACGAGGTTTCCCCGTCCCGGCGGCATCTGGCTCGGCTTCACGTTGGCGATGAGGTTGCCCTCGTCCCGCGAGCCGTTCATGACCATACCGGGCGCCGCGATCTCCCTGAGCTTGCCGAGGATCGGATCGAACATCGCCCGGGCCGCGCCACCGCTCCGGCGCACCACGACGATGTGCAGGCCGACGTCCTTCGCCTGGGCGAGGAACTCGGCGAGCGGCTTCAGCGGGTTGCTCGTCTGCGTGGCGACCAGGTCGTAGTCGTCGACGATGATGAACAGCTCCGGACCGGTCCACCAGGACCGGGTCTTCAGCTGTTCCTGCGTCACGTCCGGACCGGGGAGCCGCCGGGTCATCGACCCGTGGACGTCCTTGACCATGCTCTCCAGCTGCGCGGCGGACACCGCGTAGCCGAGCAGCTGGTCGCCGCCGATGAAGCCGAGCATCGTGCGCCGGTAGTCGACGAGGATGATGACCGCGTCCTGCGTCGTGTACCGCTCGGTGATACCCCGGGTGATCTGCCGCAGCAGGTTCGTCTTGCCCGACTCGCCGTCCGCGAACGCGTAGAAGTGCGAATCGGCCATGAAGTCGAGGTAGATCGGCTGGAGGTCTTCCTCGTTGACACCGATCGGCACCAGCTTCGTGTTGCGCTTGGAGTCGATGCTGAGGACCTCGTCGTAGGTGACCATCTCGGGCAGCAGGCGGACCTGCGGCGCCGGGCGGCCACGCCACGCGCCCTTGATCTTCGCCACGGCGTCGGCGACACCGGCGGCGACGTCGTCGGGGTTGCTCGATCCGTCGATCCGCGGCAGACCGGTCAGCAGGTGCAGCTTGTCCCTGGTCAGACCACGGCCGGGACGACCGGCCGGGACGTTGACCGCGACGCGGCGGTCGATGTCGGACTCGCTCGGGTCACCGAGGCGGAGCTCGAACCGGGTACCGATCATGTCCTTGATGGCCGGGCGGATGTCCGCCCACCGGTTCGCCGCGATGATGACGTGCACGCCGTAGGAAAGACCCTGGGTGGCGAGCTTGGTGATCGAGGTTTCCAGCTCGTCGAAGTCGTCCCGCAGGGCCTTCCAGTTGTCGACGATCAGGAAGGCGTCGCCGAAGGCATCGTCTTCGGGTTTGATCTCGCCGCGCCGTTTCCGGTTGCGGAACTCGTTCATCGAGTCGATGCCCAGTGCGCCGAACTTGCCTTCCCGCTCGGTGAGCAGGGTGGTCAGCTCGGCGACGATCCGGCGGGCCTTGTCCGGCTCACGCCGGGCGACGGCGACGCCACCGACATGCGGCAGGCCCTGGAGACCGGCCAAGGTACCGCCACCGAGGTCGAGCGCGTAGAACTGCGCCTCTTCGGGGGTGTGGGTCAGCGCCATCGACATGATCAGCGTCCGGAGCATGGTCGACTTGCCCGACTGCGGGCCGCCGACGATCACACCGTGCCCGGCACCACCGGAGAAGTCCGCCCAGAGCAGGTCACGGCGCTGTTCGTAGGGCCGGTCGACGATGCCGAGCGGCACCTGAAGCCGTCCGTTCCCGAAGAACCCGACCGGGGAGAGACCGCGGTCGTCGGTGGGGTTCAGGTTCGGCAGCAGGGTGTCGAGCGAGTTCGGTTCCTTGAGCGGCGGCAGCCAGACCTCGTGTGCCGGCGGGCCCTGGCCGATCAGCCGGGACACGATCACGTCGAGTTCGCTGGGTTCGACGGCCTCTTCCGACTTGGCCTGCTCCACCGGCGCGGCCTCGATCTGCTGCGGCTCCGGCTCCTTCGGCAGTTCGACGAAGTCCGGGACGAACAGCTGCGGGCGCTTGTCGGCGCGGACCACGGTCGCGACCGGGCCCGCCGCCTTGATACCGGCGGGCCGGTACGGGCCCGAGACGTACGAAGCCTTGAAGCGGACCAGCGTCGAGGTGTCGTACTTCAGGTAACCGCCACCGGGGACGGACGGCAGTTCGAACGCGTCGGGCACGCCGATCGCGGCACGGGATTCCGCGGCGGAGAAGGTCTTGAGACCGATGCGGTAGGAAAGGTGCGAGTCGAGACCGCGCAGCTTGCCCTCTTCCAGCCGCTGCGACGCGAGGAGCATGTGCATCTGCAGCGACCGGCCCAGCCGTCCGATGGCGACGAACAGGTCGATGAAGTCCGGCTTCGCGGCCAGCAGCTCGGAGAACTCGTCACAGACGATGAAGAGCGCGGGCAGCGGGTCGAGGTCGGCGCCGTTCTCGCGGGCCTTCTCGTACTCCCAGACGTTCTTGAAGTTACCGCCGTTTTTCAGCGCCTCCTGGCGCCGGTTCATCTCCCCGGCCAGCGCGTCCTTCATCCGGTCGACCAGCGTGACCTCGTCCGCGAGGTTGGTGATGACCGCGGAAACGTGCGGCGCGGCGTCCAGACCGAGGAACGTCGCACCACCCTTGAAGTCGACGAGGACGAAGTTCAACGTGCTCGACGAATGCGTCGCCAGCATGCCCAGCACCAGGGTGCGGAGGAACTCGGACTTACCGGAACCGGTCGCCCCGATGCACAGGCCGTGCGGGCCCATGCCCTCCATCGCGGCTTCCTTGATGTCCAGCTCGACCGGCTGGCCGTACTCGCCGACGCCGAACGGGACGCGGTAGCGGTCCCGCACCGGGCGCGGCCGCCAGGCCTGCTGGACGTCGAAGGTCATCGGGTCGCCGGGGATGCCCAGCAGTTCGAGCAGACCGGGGTTCGACAGCAGCGGCTCTTCTTCGGCGGCGTCCTGCGCGGCCGTGCCGACGCGGTAGGGCGCGAGGAGCCGAGCCAGCGCTTCGGCCTCGACCACGCTGAGCGTGTCCGGACGGCCGAACCACTCGACGCCGCCGGCGCTGCGCGCGCCGAGGCGGTCTTCCTCGACGACCAGCCGCAGACCACGACGGGCCGCGAGGTTGCCGATGGAGTCGGAAAGGTCGATGAGGGTGACGCCGACGAGACCCTCTTCGAGGATGATCTGTTCCTCGCGGGTGACCTCGGCGTCGTCGATGACGATGACGACGTGCGGCTGGTCCGGAGCGGGCGTCGCGTTCCGGGAGAACCGCTGGCGGTCACGGAGTTCTTCGTCGAGCCACTGCTCGATCTGCGCGAGGGAGCCCGCCATCATCCGCAGCTGGCCGATGCCGTCGGCGAGCGCGGGGTGCTGGGCGTGCGGCAGCCACTTCGCCCATTCCCATTCCTCCTTGGCGCGGCCCGCCGTCGCGACCGCGATGAGGACGTCGTCGGGGCTGTGGAAGGTGACCAGCTGGGCCAGCATCGCGCGGGTGAGGCCGCGGGTCAGGCCGCGGTCGCCCTGCATGCTGACCGCGGCGAACCCGCGGAGGGTGATCTGGGTCGGGAGGTCCGGGACGATCGAGTGCGCGCGGACGAACCGGCGCAGGGCCAGCGTCGCGATCGGCTCCAGCTCGTCGACCGGGCCGGTCTGCGGCGGCACGAGCCGCGTCGCGAGGCGGTGCGAACTGCGGCCGACACGGAGGTGGAGGAAGTCCTGGTCGTTCTGGCGGCGTTCCCACATGCGGCGGCTCGCGGCCAGCGACCACAGCGTCTGCGGGTCGGGGTGGACCCATTCGAGCGCGGCACGCTGGTCGACCATGGCCTCGCGGGCCCTGTCACGCATCTGGCCGAGGTAGCGCAGGTAGTCCTTGCGGTCCTCGTCCATCTCGGCCTTTTTGGCGCCGCCGCCCTTGCCCGCACCACCGGCCATCATGCCGACGGTGCTCAGCACCATCATGCCGCCCATCATCATCATCATGGGGTTGCGTCCACCCGTGGTGAACATGAAGACCATCATCCCGAGGGAGGCGACGATCATCACCGCGGGAAGCAGCTTCATGACGATGTTGCCCGGGATGGTGCGCGGCACCTCCGGTGGCGGTTCGAGATGCACCTCGCCACCCGGCGGGCGCGGCGCCGCCAGCCGCGGTGACTTCTTGAACTGCAGCGTGCTCATCGAAGGACCCCTCTTCAAACTCGACGATGGCGGCCACCGTTGGTGCGCGTACTGGTGCGCGAGACAACCTATCGAACGTGGCCGGGGAAAATCCGGACAACGCCGAGAACGGCCCCGACCGGGGCCATACGCATGCCGGGGAGTGTAGGGCTCCGGACCGACAAGACCCAACGAACCCGCAGGCCCCCGGTCGGCCGACGTCGACTTTCGCGGGCTAACCGTGCTCCGGTGCCACGGGCCCTCCAGGATGCTTAGGACTGCTAAGCGTCACCTTTAGCCCGCGAAAGTCGACGTGCCGGCCGCGAAGGCAGCGGGGGGCCCACGGGTCGTCTCCCTTACTTTTGCCGGTCTTTTTCCGACAGTCGATGATGTGGGCACCCGGGTTCGGTATAAGTTCCCCCGGGAGCAGACTCTCAGGGCAGGGGGAAGGCAGTGGCAACGGGCACGACGGTATTCAGCAGGGTGACGGTGGTCGCACCACGCACCCGGATCGACGTGGCTTTGCCGGCTGACGTCGCGGTGGCGGACCTGCTGCCCATGCTGTTGGAGATGGCGAAGGAGGCGACGCCGGACGGCGGCGCCCGCCATGGCGGCTGGGCGCTGGCGAAGCTGGGCGACGCACCGCTCGACCCGAGCCGGACCCTCGCGTCCCTCGGCGTCGTCGACGGCGAACTGCTGCAGCTGCGCAAGCGCAACGAGAACCCGCCTCCGCCGCTGTACGACGACGTCGTCGACGCGATCGCGGAGTCCTCCCCCGACAGCTTCCGCCCCTGGACCAAGGAGACTGCCCGCCGCTTCGGGCACATCGCGGGCGGCCTGGCCCTGTTCTTCGCGGCCCTCGCCCTCTTCACCAGTGGCTCGTTCTACGGCGGCAACGCCCTCGCCGCCGCGATCGCCGGCGGCGTCGGCGCGATCGCGTGCGTCGCGATCGGCGCGACGCTCGCCAAGGCCTACAAGGCCGAGGCGACCGGTGTCCTGATCGCCGCGACCGGTGGTCTGCCGCTGGCCTTCGTCAGCGGGTTCTACATCGTGCCGGGGCTGTCCCTGTGGGCGAACCTGCTGCTCGCGAGCACCCTGGTGATCATCGTGGCGGCGGTCTGCATCCTCGTCATCGGCCACGGGATCACCACCTTCATCGCCGCCGCGACGACGGCCACGATCTCCGCGCTGACGTTCCTGGCCGCGACGCTCATCGACACCCCGATCCCCGGCATCGCCGCCGGCGCGACCGCGTTCGCGCTTGCCTGCATCTCGATCCTGCCGCGCGCAACCATCAAACTCGCCGCCCTGCCGACGCCGCACGTTCCCGGCAGCGCCGAAGAACTCAAGGAAGACTCCGGCTTCCCGGACTACCGCGCCATCGAACGCCGCACCGCGGTCGCCCACGAGTACATGACCGGCCTGCTGACCGGCTGCGGCGCGGCCACGGCGCTGTTCGCGATCATCGCCTCGACGTCGTCGTCGATCTTCGGCCCGATCCTCGGGGTGGTCGCCACGCTGGTCTTGCTCCTGCGTGCGCGGGCGTACGCGAACGGCGCGCAGGCCATCGCGCTGCTGACCACCGGCATGGTGTCCGGTGCCGGCATCCTGCTCGGCTGGATGTGGTCGGCGAGCCCGCTGAACCGCGTCCTGTTCGTGTTCGGCGCGCTGCTGCTGATCGGCGCGGGCGCGCTCGTGGTCGGCGTGATCTTCCCGAACCAGCGTTTCTCGCCGCCGCTGCGGCGGACCGTGGAGATCTTCGAGGCCGTCTTCATCGCGACGGTGCTCCCGCTGGCGCTCGGCGTCATGGATCTCTACACGACGCTGCGCCACCTCAACTTCAAGTGACGACCCGATCGGATGATGCTCTGATGGCCGTAGCGCGGAAGTCCAGGGGGACGCGCGTCCGCCACCTCGGCCTCGCCGGGCGCACCGGAACGATGCTCCTCGCGGCCGGTATCGGTGTTCTCTCGCCGGCGTCGGTGGCACTTCCGGCGTGGGCGCAGCAAAGCAGCACCGCGCCGGACGCGGGTGGCTATTACGCGACGCCGCCTCCGGTGGACAAGTCCAAGAGGCCGAACGACGAGGGCAAGCCGGACAAGAACTACGAGCAGAAGACGCAGTGCGTGCAGCGCAGCAAGCTCGGCGGCGATCAGGTCGACATCAAGAACCGCCCGTGGGGCCAGGAGTACCTGCAAATCGAAAAGGTGCACCAGTTGATGCGCGGCGCCACCGGTTCGGTCGGTAAAGACGTCAAGGTCGCCGTGATCGACACCGGCGTCACCCAGCACCCGTACTTCAACGGCCGCGTCCAATCGGGAGGCGACTACGTCGCGAATCCCAACGGCGGCAAGCAGCCGGGGCTCGAGGACTGCGACGGCCACGGCACCGAAGTGGCGGGGATCATCGCCGCGAACCCGCCCGACGCGAGTATCGGGTTCCGCGGGGTCGCACCCGACGCCACCATCCTTTCGATCCGGCAGTCGAGTCAGAACTACGAGGAGGCGGAGAAGAAGGCCGAGCCGCCGCCCCCGCCGCCCTCGTCGTCGAACGCGGCACCTCCGGCCTCTTCCAACAACCCGGGATCGCAGCTTCCGCCGTCCTCGCAGGGAAACAGCGCCGTCGGCGGTGCGGCGGACGGCACGGCGCCGGGCCAGAACAAGGGCGGACGGCAGCAGGAGCAGGGCAAGACCGCCGGGACGCTGAAGACGCTCGCGCAGGCCGTGGTCCGCGCCGTCGACAAGGGCTCCCAAGTGATCAACATGTCCGTCGACAACTGCCGTCGGGCGGACGGCGGCATCACCGAGGGCGAGCAGCAGCTGCAGGCCGCGGTGAACTACGCCGTCGAGCACAACGTGGTCGTCGTCGCGGCGGCGGGCAACGTCGGTGACAAGTGCCCGCAGAACGATCAGCCCGATCCCAAGTCCCCCAAGATGATCGTCACGCCGCCGTGGTTCGCCGACGACGTCCTGTCCGTCGCGGCGATCGACGACACCGGCGGTGTCGCGGAATTCAGCGTCAACGGGCCGTGGGTCAGCGTCGCCGCCCCGGGCACCAAGATCATTTCGCTGGACCCGGCTGAAGGGTCGAGCAGCCTGGCCAACCTGACCATCGAGGGCAACGGGGAACCCGGCGCCATCCAAGGGACCAGTTTCGCCGCGCCGTACGTCGCGGGCGTGGCCGCTCTGGTGCGCGCCAAGTTCCCGGGGCTGACGGCTCGCGAGGTGATGAACCGGATCAAGGCGACGGCGCAACACCCCGCGGCGCCGGGCGGGCGCGACAACTTCGTCGGATTCGGGGTCATCGACCCGATCGCGGCGCTGACGGCGATCGTGCCGTCGGAAGCGGACAAGGCCAAGCCGGTCCAGCTGCCCGCGAACCTGCCGCCCGCGAACGACCGCGACTCCGCTCCGATGATCGTCGCGCTCGCCGGAACGGGCGGGGGCCTGGTGGCGCTGCTCATCACGCTGTTCGTGGTGCACTCGGTCCGGCGCAACCGGCCGGCCACCTCACCTGGCCGCAAGACCCCGTAGCACTTGCGTTTCGCGGGCTAACCGTGATCTGGGGCGCGCCCCTGCCCGCCCCGGATCGCGGTTAGCCCGCGAAAGTCGCTCTGCCGCGCCGGGTCGCGCTTAGCCCGCGAAAGTCGCTCCGGCCGTGGGCACCTACTTGGCGGGCTTGGGCTTCGGGCTCGGTTTCGCGGGGGCGTCGTCCTCGCCGATCACGGGCGGGACGACCTGGCCGGGCTGACCGACCACGTCGGAGGGCTTCGAGGCGGGCCGCGTCTTCGACTGGTGAGCCGTCCCGCCTCCCCCGCCCATGCCCATCCCCATCGGCGCCATCCCCATCGGCATCATCGCGGTCCCCGCCCCGGCGCCCGCGTGGCCGGCGGAAGGCGAGGCCTGCACGGGCGCGACCTCCGGGATCGGCGCCTGCCCTTGCTCGATCAGCGGTTCCTGCGATCCGGTCTTCCGGCCGTCGGCGGGATCGGCCGCGGACGGCGACGTCGACTGCTCCTCGGAATCAGGCTCAGCGGTTTCCGCTCCGCCACCGGCGTTCTTCTCCGGCACCGGCGCCCCGGCCACCGCGGAATTGTCGTGCAGTTTGAACTCGTCCTGCGGGAATCGGTGAGTGATCTCGATGCTTCGCGAAGCCGCATCAGGATCGTCGACGCCGTCGCAAAGCCTCACGAAGCCCTCAAGCACGTCGCGGGCCGCCTCGTAGAGCGCCTTGGCCGACTCCTGCGCCTCCTCCAGCTGGGTCCGCGCCCGCCGGACACCGCCGACCGGCAGCATCGCGGTCTCGGACGTCAGCTCGGCCGTATCGACCAGAACCTCGACGAGGTCGGTCAGGATGCGCCGGATCGACAGCACCAGCTCGTCGAGTGAACCCGCCAACGCGGTGAGGGCGTCCTCGACGTCAGAACCTGCGACCTTTATGTCGCCGATGTACGCGACGAACGCATCGGCGTCCTTGCCCGACCATCCGGCGTCGAGGCGGCCGAGGTCCTCGGCCAGTTCCTTCGAAACGGTGCCCGCGGCCTTCGCCGCTTTCCGAAGCCTGTCCGCCTCGTCCTTCAAGTCCTCCCAGCGCCCCGCGAGCGGGGTCAGGTAGGCCTCGACCGGATCGATCAGCCCCAGATGGCCGGACAACTCGGTGAGGAACGCGAGATGCGGCGCCGCGGCCGCGACCAGGTCATCCTCGCCCGCGCCGGTCGCGTTTAGGGGGCTAAACGCACTCGGGACCGCCTCGGGAACGGCAGGGCGCGCCGACGCCATCGGGTGCGGGATGGAATCGGTCGGGTGTTCCGACTCGGCGATCATGCTGCTCAGAGCTCCACGGCGCGCTTGATCATCTGGGCGGCCTCGTCGTCGTGCCCGGCGTGCCGCGCGGTCACCGTGTGCAGGGCCTCCGACGCCGAACGCAGCGCGGCCGCGCCCTCCACCAGCTGACGCCGGATGGCCTCGGCCGCGCTTCCGTAAGACGTGCCGAGCCCGAGTTCCTCTCCGAGCGTGCCGTAGGACTCGACGGTGACGCCGTCCCCGGTCACCTCGGCGGCCGCCAGCTCGAGTTCTCCGGCGGCCGCGTCCACCCGCTTCGCATAGTCACCGACGGCGGCGCCGTCGATCTTCAGGCCGGCCACTGCACCCTCCACTCACCCGATCGTGCTTGGGCGTTGAGACGCGCGCGCCTGCCCAGGGGTTCCCGCGTTCAGTTCCCCGCCGGGGCCTGCTGCGACTGGGTCGCGACCGAACCCGCCCTGTCGTCGATCGGCACCGTGTCGAAGGTGCGGAGTACGTCCTGCGTGTTCAGCGACGCGCCGACCGGCAGGATCCTGACGATCGACTCCGGGGCGGGCACCCGCTTGTTGAGCCCGATCGAGTCCGCCGTGACCGCGTCGGGCACGCCGTAGCGGATCCCGCGATCGGAGATCAGCTGGATCGGTCCCTTGTCGAAGGTCTCCTTGCCGGTCGCGGACTGGACGACGGCGGCGAAACCGGGCTCCATGAAGAAGCTGTTGATCGGCGCGCCGACCGGGCCGGGAGTACCGATCTTGACCCCGGGCGCGGAACCGTCGGCGTTCCTGCCCTTCGGCAGCTTGTCGTCGACGAACACCGCGGTGTGGCCGTCCCGGTTGCTGCCTTCACCGACGATGGACCAGCTGAGGCAGGAGACCCGGGAGCCCTGGGTCGCGTTGAGCACCGTCGGCACGCTCTGGGGGTAGGCGTCGACCTCGACGAAGCCCGGCTGCCCCTTGGCCACCCGCGTGACGTTGCGGATCTTGCCCAGCGCCACGGACATGACCGAAGTGCTGCCGTCGTTCTTCCCGGTCTGCACGATGTCCGCGACGGCCGGGGAAACGGCCTGGATGCCTTCCCGCGTGATGAGGTGGAAGTCCAGCTGCCCGCCGGCCTGCTCGGTGGAGAAGACGTCCCCGACCTTGAGGCCGTCGATGTCGAAGTTGGGGGTTTCGCCCTTGCCTGCGACGTCCGGCAGCTTCAGCTCGGGAACCTCGGGGATCGCATCCAAAAGGCCCTGGGACATACCGCGAGGCTGATCCGGCAGCTTCAACGCGGACAGCACGGCACTGGCGTCGGGCTTGATCTCGGCCTTGACGGCGTTCGCGTTCGGGAGGTTGGGATTCGACGCCAGCCGGTAGATCAGGTAGGTCCTGCCGTTGGCGCCCTTCGCCAGCAAGGCCTCGTTCTGGCCCAGCTCACGGTTCCCCAGCTGCTTCACACCGGCGTAGACGGTCGTCTCCGTTTTCGTGAGATCCGGCCGGGGCACTGTCGGGTCGTACATGACCTCGTCGCACACGCCCCAGTCCGGGGCGACGCGCTGGCCTTCCGTCGGCATCAGCTGCGGGCCGTTGGGAATGCCCATGAGCTGACCGCGGGGAATGTTCTTCAGCTGTTCGTCGGAAACGACTGTGGGGTTCTTCACTTCGGAAGCCTGCGTGGGCCCGGAAGGTTTGTTCCCCGCCTGCTGTGCCCCTTGCTTCGACTGCGCGATGATCAGCAGCCGCGCGGAAGCGAGATTGAAGGTCGGAATCAGTTTCTTCGGGTTCCCCGCCACGACGTACACCGTTCCGGACTGTTCCCCGATGACGATGTTGCCCGCGTCCGGCACGGAGGGCTTCGGGCTCAGGAGGCCCCAGATCACGAAGACGAGGACGCCCAGCGCGGCCAGCACGACGCCCACGATGGTGGCGCGCGTGTGGGTGCGCATCGGGTCGTGGAGCATGACGGCGTCGCGACGGACCAGCGCGGATTGCATCCGGCGCAGAACGAACTGATAAGCCTGAACTTGAGACTTAGTAGTCGGCGTTGATGGCATTCTCGACCTACAGTCCTCCCCGTCGCGGTACGGTTCCGCAGGATAGCCGTACGGGGACCGTCTGGTGTGGGGTTTCTACCAACTCCAGCTAGGGTCGAGTCGCTCGGGACCGGCTTTCCGGGTACGCAGCACGCACGAGGGGAAGAGAAAGCGCGGATGTCCGTCACCACTCCTCCACGTCCGCCTGGCCCCCCGGGGTCTCAACCTCCAGGCCGCCCCCCGGGGCCGCCGCCAAGGCCCGGCAGGCCGGGTGGTCCGGGCGGCCCGGCCGGGGGCCCAGGAGGCCCCGGTGTTCCTCGCGGACCCGGTGGCCCGGGAGGCCCTGGCGGACCGCAGGGTCCCGGTGGCCCCGGTCCCGGAGGCCCTGGTGGGCCCGGTGGACCTGGTGGTCCGGGAGGCCCTGGTGGGCCCGGCGGCCCGGGCGGTCCTCCGCCTGGCGGCCCCAGCCCGCAGTCCGGCCCTCCGCCCACCCCGGCGGTACGGATCTCCGCGCCCGCGCGACGCCGGACCGGCGGGATCAACCTCGGTCCGCTGCCCGTGGCGAACCTGGTCGTCCTCGAACTCGGGCTCGCGGTCGGCCTCGTCCTGCTCGCGATCGACATGAAGCTGAAGTACGTCGCGATCGGCGTGCTCGGGGTCGCGATCATCATCGCGTTCCTGCGCTGGGGCGGCCGATGGTTCACCCAATGGGCTGGACTCACCCTGCGGTACATGTTCCGTTCGCATGATCGCGTGGCGAACCCGCTTCCGCCGAGCAGCATCGAGACGCTCGCCGCCGAAGAGGACGCCGTCACCGGTCCCGACGACGCGCGGGTGAACCTGCTCCGCCTCGCCGTACCCGATCTCGTCGTCGCGCACGGCGTCGACCACGAACGCCAGCAGGTCGGCCTCGCGTGGCACGACGGGACGTGGACCGCGGTCCTGCTCGTCGAGCCCGCCCCCGCGCTGATCACCCAGGCCGGTGGCGCGCCGAGCCTGCCGCTGTCCGCGCTCGCGCCGTGTCTCGAAGACCGCGGCGTGGTCCTCGACTCGATCCAGATGATCTGGCACTGCTACCCGGGCAGCGCGGCTCTTCCGTCGGATTCGCCGGCGCTCAGCTCCTATATGGAGGTGCTCGGCCCGCTGCCCGCGGCGGCGCGGCGGACGACGTGGGTGGCCATCCGGCTCGACCCGCGCCGGTGCCCGGCCGCCATCCGCGAACGCGGCGGCGGCGTCGTCGGTGCCCATCGCGCGCTGATCGGTGCGCTGTCGCGGGTGCGCAACGCCTTGGAATCGCAGGGCGTGCCCACCCGGCCGCTCGACCCCGACGAGCTGCTGCGGTCCAGCATCTCGGCCGCGGAACTGACCGCGGTCGCCGGTTCGCCCGCGAAAGTCGGTCTGCAGGAGCGCTGGACCGGCGTCACCGCGGCGGGCATCGGACACGCGAGCTACGCGATCACCAGCTGGCCGAAGGGCAAGATCAGCGGCAGCCTGAACGCGCTGACCAGTGTTCGCGCGCTGTCGGCGACGGTGGCGATGTCGATCTCGCCGTCCGCTGACGAAGGCAAGATCGGCCTGCGGGGCATCGTGCGCTTGAGCGCGCGGAACCCGCGTGAACTGGACGCGGCGGACCAGCGGCTGCAGGGCATCTCGGACCGGCTCGGTGTGGCGCTGACGCCGCTGCGCGGCCTGCAGATCTCCGGGTTCTCCGCGACGCTGCCGATCGGAGGCACGGCATGAGTACCCGTATGCGTGACGCCGGCCAGAACGCCGGTGTCGCCCCGGAATTCACCGTCGACCCGGCGATGCTCGACGCGATCAGCCCGTCCGGCGACCGGGGCGGCATCGTCCTCGGGTCCGGGCTCAAGGGCGAGCCGCTGACGATCTCCGCGCTGCGCTCGACGCCGACCCGGATCGTGCTGGTCGGCGGCCTGTACCTGGCCCGCCAGGTGGCGCTGCGGGCGATGGCCGTCGGAGCGTGGGTCGTCGTGGCGACCGGACGGCCGGCCGCGTGGCAGGTTCTCCCCCAGGCGGCGGGTAACCAGCCCAATGGCAGGCCGTCGCCGCTGGTCCAGATCCGGCGGCTGTCGCCGGTGGACCTGCCGCGCCCGTCGGAGGACGCGCCGCTGCTGGTAGTGACCGACGGCGGCCCGACGCCGCAGGACCTGTTCCCGCCGCGGTCGCCGTGGCAGACGACGGTCTACGTGCTGCCGTACCTGCACCCGCAGGCCGGGGCGACCGCGAACGCGGCCGACCTGGTGCTGATGCAGCGGCTCCCGCCGGGTCAGGCCGAACTGGCCGCGCGGATCTGGCGGCTCCCGCCGCAGATGATGAAGCAGCTCACGACGCTGAAGGACGACCAGGTCGTCGCGCTGGGACGCAACCTTTGGCGTCCCCTTCGCCTGGTCACCACCGCCAAAGAACAGCAGATCCTGGGCCCGGTCCGGCGCGGCGACTAACCCCGGCACGTCGACTTCCGCGGGCTAACCGTGCTCTGCGGGGGCACTGTCCATATCGGACGGTGCCCCCGTTTTGCGTCCCGGCCCGGATCGCGGTTAGCCCGCGAAAGTCGACCTGGGGCAGGAAAAGGGGACGTCAAGGGGCAATTGTCCCGGCTGTGGATAAGCGGGGGGTTGTGGATGAATCGGCCTTCTGAGGTGGTAAGGACGATTCCTTGTCGGTCTTGTCGATCACCGTGGAGGCATGACCAAACCCTTCGATTCATCCCATCTCCCCGACGTCTTCCGCGGTTCCGAGGCACGCAAAGCGGGCCTCATCACGGCGAGCCGCCTGCGCGGTCCCAGCGTCCGGAGGCTGTTTCAGGACGTCTACACACGCGCTGACGTGGAGGTCACGCACGAGCTGCGCTGCCGGGGCGCCGCGTTGCTGGCTCCACCGGAAGCCGTGCTGACCGGCCGGTCGGCCGCGACCGTTCACGGCGTCGATCTGGCCCAGCCCAACGATCCTGTCGAGATGGTCGTGCCGGAGAAGCACCGTTTCGGCCCGATAGTCGGTATCAAGGTTCGTCGCACCGAGATCAAGCCCGAGGAATCAAAGCCGTGGAACGGTATCCGCATCGCGCGGAAAAGCCGGATCGCGGTCGACCTGCTTCTCCGGCTTTCACCCCGCAAATCCGGTTGGGTGCGAAGGCTTCGCATCGGCGTCCCGGATCTGGACCAGTTCATGAGGGCCGAGAAGCTGACCGATCTGCATCTCAACAGGGAGTTCTACGGCCGCCGCAATCGGGGAATCCGCCTGGCCAGGCATGCTTTGCGACTCTCCGATCCCCGTGCGGAGTCACCCCGGGAATCGGAAGTCCGGATCGTGCTGGCAGCCGGGGGCATCAAGACGACGCCTCAGGTCGAGGTCTACTCCCGGACAGGTGAATTCCTCGCTCGCCTGGACCTCGCGGACGACGAGGCCCAGGTCGCGATCGAATACGACGGCCGATGGCACAACACCCGGAAGCAACGCGCCCTTGACCGCGAACGCCGAAGACGGGTGGAGGCCGAGGGCTGGCGCTTCGTCATCGTCACCGCGGAAGACCTGGCGACCGACTTCGAAGGCATCGTCGAGGCCGTCTTGCGCGCTCGACGCGGCGCCATCAGCCCGGTGACTCTCCCGCGCCCGGGTCAGGAGGGGGTGCGCATGGCGCGCGTTTGATCGGCACGGGCGGCGAGTTCCGTGTCCGGAGGGTAGTCGACGGCCATCAGCGTGAGGCCGTGTGCGGGAGCGACAGCGCTATCGCGCGTGCGGCTCTCCAGGACGTCGCCGGGCCAATCCTGCGAGCGGCGGCCATCGCCGACCAGAAGCAGCGCCCCGACCAGGCTGCGCACCATCGAGTGGCAGAAAGCGTCGGCGGAAACGTCGACCTCGACCGCGTGCGGTCCGGTCCGCCGCCAGACGAGCCGCTGCAGCTCTCGGATGGTCGTCCCGCCTTCGCGCTGTTTGCAGAAGGCCGCGAAGTCCTGCAGTCCCAAAAGAGAAGCCGACGCCTCGTTCATCGCGTCGACCGAGAGCGGCCTTCCCCAGGCCAGGGTGTCGTGGCGCCTCAACGGATCCACGCCCCATGGCGCGTCGGAGACGCGGTAGCGATAGTGCCGCCGCACGGCGGAGAACCGCGCGTCGAACCCGGGGGCGGCCACCTTGGCGCTCAGCACCCGCACGTCACCCGGCAGGTACCGGTTCCATCGATGGCACATCCGGCGCAGGTCAGGAATGCCCTGCGCGTCGACCTCCAGGCGACCGGATCGCGTTTCGCCCGCTAAAGGCGACACGTCGACGTGGACCACCTGGCCGGCCGCGTGCACACCGGCATCGGTGCGGCCGGCGACGACGACGGACTTAGCGACCGAGGCTCCTGGAGGCTGCTTCGCGAGGGCCTCTTCGAGGACACCCTGAACCGTGCGCCGCCCGGGCTGTCGCGCCCAACCGGAGAAATCGGTCCCGTCGTAGGAGACATCCAGACGCAGACGAACGAGCCCGCCCTCCGTGGTGGGAGTGGCGGGCTCGTCCGGGGTGTTCGGTGCTGTCAGGACGTCAGTCCTTCTTGCTGTCCGCGTCCGCGGCGGGGGCCTCAGCGGCCTCGTCGGCGGCGGGAGCCTCGGTGGTCTCCGGAGCCTCGGTGGCGGCCGTGTCGGCAGCCTCAGGGGCGTCGGTGGTCTCCTCGGCGGCCGGGGCGGCAGCCTTCGGCTCGTCCTTGGCGAACTTCGTCTTGCGCGCGGCCTCGGCCTCGGCGGTGACGGTCTTCTCGGCCACCAGTTCGATGACCGCCATGGGGGCGTTATCGCCCTTGCGCGCCATCGTCTTGGTGATCCGGGTGTAGCCACCCGGACGCTCCGCGAAGAACGGGCCGATCTCGGCGATCAGCTTGTGCACGACATCCTTGTCGCGCACGATGCGCTGGATCTGACGACGGTTGTGCAGGTCGCCCCGCTTCGCCTTCGTGATCAGCTTCTCGGCCAGCGGGCGCACCCGCCGGGCCTTCGCCTCGGTCGTCGTGATCTTGCCGTGCTCGAACAGCTGGGTGGCCAGGTTGGCCAGAATCAGCCGCTCGTGCGCGGGCGACCCGCCGAGACGGGGTCCCTTTGTGGGGGTGGGCATCGGTTCTCCTCGTTCAGCTCACAGCTGGAGGCCGTCGCTCCCCCACCCCTACTGGTGTGAGGGAGCCGTAGCTGGCCTTACAGCTGCTCCGTCTCTGCGTAGTCCTGGCCATCGTCGTGGCCATTGTCCGAAATTCCGTCCGTGATGCTGTCGACGCCCTCGGACCAGCCTTCACCGTCGTAGCTGGCCGCGGCCGCGGTCGGGTCGAACCCGGGCGGGCTGTCCTTCAGCGCGAGGCCGAGACCGACGAGCTTGAGCTTGACCTCGTCGATCGACTTCGCGCCGAAGTTGCGGATGTCCAGCAGGTCGGCCTCGCTGCGCGAGACCAGTTCGCCGACGGTGTGGATGCCCTCGCGCTTGAGGCAGTTGTACGACCGGACGGTGAGGTCCAGGTCCTCGATCGGCATCGCGTAGGCGGCGATGGTGTCCGCCTCCTGCGGCGACGGGCCGATCTCGATGCCCTCGGCGTCGACGTTCAGCTCGCGCGCGAGACCGAACAGCTCCACCAGCGTCTTACCGGCCGACGCGACGGCGTCCCGCGGCGTGATCGACGGCTTCGTCTCCACGTCCAGGATCAGCTTGTCGAAGTCGGTGCGCTGCTCGACACGGGTCGCCTCGACCTTGTAGGTCACCTTCAGCACCGGGGAGTAGATGGAGTCGACCGGGATCCGGCCGATCTCCGCGCCCGCCTGCTTGTTCTGCAGGGCCGGAACGTAACCGCGGCCGCGCTCGACGACGAGCTCGATCTCGAGCTTGCCCTTGCCGTTCAGCGACGCGATGTGCAGATCCGGGTTGTGCACGGTGACACCGGCCGGGGGCACGATGTCGGCGGCCGTGACCTCACCGGGGCCCTGCTTGCGCAGGTACATGGTGACCGGCTCGTCCTCTTCCGAGGAGACCACGAGCTCCTTGAGGTTCAGGATGATGTCGGTGACGTCTTCCTTCACCCCGGGAACGGTGGTGAACTCGTGCAGCACGCCGTCGATGCGGATGCTCGTCACGGCCGCGCCCGGAATGGACGACAGCAGCGTGCGCCGCAGCGAGTTGCCGAGCGTGTAGCCGAAGCCGGGCTCCAGCGGTTCGATGGTGAACCGGGAGCGGGTCTCGTTGACCGTCTCTTCGCCGAGAGCCGGCCGCTGGGAAATCAGCATCTTTCCTAATTCCTTTCCAAACGGCGCCCGCCATATGACACCGAAAGGGATGGCGAAACGGCGGCGCACTCCGGGCGCCGCCGCCCGTGCCCACACCGGGCCGGGGTTTCCCCGGCCCGGTGATGGATCACTTCGAGTAGAGCTCGACGATCAGCTGTTCCTGAACCGGAACGTCGATCTGAGCGCGCTCCGGGAGCTGGTGGACCAGCACACGGAGGTTGGACGGAACAACCTGGAGCCACGCGGGAACGGGACGCTCGCCGAACGACTCCTTGGCAGCGACGAAGGGCAGCATCGCGAACGACTTCGGCCGCACGTCGATGATGTCCCACTTGCTGACCTGGTACGAGGGCACGTTGACCTTGACGCCGTTGACCACGAAGTGGCCGTGGCTCACCAGCTGACGCGCCTGACGGCGGGTGCGGGCGATGCCGGCGCGGTAAATCACGTTGTCGAGACGGGACTCGAGGATCTGCAGCAGGTTCTCACCGGTCTTACCGGGACGCCGGACGGCTTCCTTGTAGTACCGGACGAACTGACGCTCGAGAACGCCGTAGGTGTAACGAGCCTTCTGCTTCTCCTGCGACTGCAGGAGGTACTCGGACTCCTTGATCCGGCCACGGCCGTGCTGGCCGGGCGGATAGGGGCGACGCTCGAAAGCCTGGTCGCCGCCGATGAGGTCAACCTTGAGGCGACGCGAAATACGCGTCGCGGGGCCGGTGTAACGAGCCATTTCTTCTTACTCCTCCCCGTTCCTCAGACCCGGCGCCGCTTGGGCGGGCGGCAGCCGTTGTGAGGCTGCGGGGTCACGTCCTGGATGGTGCCGACCTCGAGGCCGGCCGCCTGCAGCGAGCGGATCGCCGTCTCGCGGCCCGAACCCGGGCCCTTCACGAAAACGTCGACCTTCTTCATGCCGTGCTCGGCAGCCTTGCGGGCGGCGTTCTCGGCGGCCATCTGCGCGGCGAACGGGGTGGACTTACGCGAGCCCTTGAAGCCCACGTGACCACTCGACGCCCACGCGATCACGGCACCGGTCGGGTCCGTGATCGAGACGATGGTGTTGTTGAAGGTGCTCTTGATGTGCGCGTGGCCGTGCGCGACATTCTTCTTTTCCTTGCGGCGGACCTTCTTGGCCCCCGCCGCAGTACGAGACTTCGGTGGCATGTTCTGAGGGTTCTCCTGTTAGCGCGCGTTCTCTTGGTGAGCGGCGACCGCTTCGGCCTGGCCGCGCCGGATGATCGAACCGGCGTCGGTGTACAGGTTGCGGAGCGCCATCGGGCGGGCGTAGAGCGCCTTGGGCGAGACACATGCCGAGCCGCGGCGGTGAACGCCGCCCATCTGCACGACCTTCTTGCCCTGGACGCTCACTTCTTGCCAGCCTTCTTCTTGCCAGCGACCGTCTTCTTCGGACCCTTACGGGTGCGGGCGTTGGTCTTGGTGCGCTGACCACGGACGGGAAGTCCGCGACGCCAGCGAAGGCCCTCGTAGCACCCGATCTCGATCTTCCGACGGATGTCGGCGTTCACCTCACGGCGAAGGTCACCCTCGACCTTGAAGTTCTCCTCGATGTAGACCCGCAGCTTGGCGAGGTCGTCATCGCTCAGATCCTTGACGCGGGTGTCCGCGTTGAGCTCGGCAGCCGCGATGAGCTGCTTCGAGCGGGTACGGCCGATGCCGTAGATGTAGGTCAGCGCGATCTCCAACCGCTTTTCGCGGGGGAGGTCTACGCCAGCGAGTCGTGCCATTGGCGTTGATGCTCCTTCATAGAATTCATCTTCAGGTCTGCTCCCCGTCCGGTCCCGGGACCGACTCGCCTGTCGTGCCCTTGGCTTGCGCTTCGGGTGTCCCGGCCCCGGCCTGAAGTCCGGGGGTGAACCGGGCCGTTCGCACGGCCCGGCAGGTGCGGGGAGATTGTGTAGCCGTCAATCCACTCTGAACGAGTGCGAGTGATCAGCCCTGCCGCTGCTTGTGCCGCAGGTTCTCGCAGATCACCATGATCCGGCCGTGGCGGCGGATCACCTTGCACTTGTCGCAGATCTTCTTGACGCTCGGCTGGACCTTCACGTCTCCTGCTCTCCTGCTTGTGCTAACTCGTCGTGATCACTTGTAGCGGTAGACGATGCGACCACGAGACAAGTCGTAGGGCGAGAGCTCCACGACAACCCTGTCCTCGGGCAGGATGCGGATGTAGTGCTGCCGCATCTTGCCGCTGATGTGTGCAAGGACCTTGTGGCCGTTCTCCAACTCGACGCGGAACATCGCGTTGGGGAGCGGCTCGACTACGCGGCCTTCGACCTCGATGGCCCCGTCTTTCTTGCCCATGTCCTCCGCATTTCCTGTCGCTACGCAGTGTGATCAATTGAGCCTTGAGTGCTTGGCTGGGTGGTGCATCGGCACACTCCTCCCCGAGTCCAATGTCCGTTCGCGAGAAATCACGAGCACGCTGGATCCGGGCGCGATGAGTACACCGACTTGACAGTGTACGCAACCCGTGTCGTGAGCCCCAAACGGGGGGTAACTGTGTTAGATGACCCCTGAGCCCGTCGATGGCAGCCGCCTCCATCGTACGCCTGCGCCGACCTGCGTTTCGCGGGCTAACCGTGCTCCGGCGGGGCCGCGACCTGGCGCGCGGGGCGGGCGAGGTGCCACCCGATGAGCAAGGCTCGAACGCTTCGTCGGCGGCCTTGAGCGCCGCGCTGGGCGCCCCGCGTTTAGCGGCCTGACTGCGCTCCGGCGCCCACGGCCTCGACTTTAGCCCCCTAATCGCGCTCCCCGGAGCGCGATTAGGGGGCTAAACGCACGTCGGGGCACTTGCGATCAGCAGGCTAAAGGCGATCTGGAGGGGCAAGGAGGGGTCAGGCGTCTTCGGGGGCTGTCAGGACCCAGGGGCCGTCGTCCGTGATGGCGACGGTGTGCTCCCAGTGCGCGGCCCGCGAGCCGTCCGCGGTCACGACGGTCCACCCGTCGTCGAGCTCGACGGTCTCGCCCCCGCCACCGGTCAGCATGGGCTCGATCGCGAGCGCCATGCCGGTCTTGAGCCGCGGGCCCTTGCCCGGTTTGCCCAGGTTCGGCAGGAACGGGTCCATGTGCATCTGACGGCCGATACCGTGACCGCCGTATTCGACGATCATCCCGTACTCGATGCCGTCTTCCCGGCCCGCCTTCTCGGCCGCGGTCTGCACGGCGTGCGAGATGTCCGTAAGCCGCCCGCCTGCCGACACCGCGGCGATCCCCGCCCACATCGCCGCCTCGGTGGCCGCCGAAAGCGCCAAATCGGCCTTCGACACCTCTCCGATCGCGAGAGTGACGGCGGAGTCGCCATGCCAGCCGTCGAGGATCGCGCCGCAGTCGACGGAGATGATGTCGCCCTCGTTCAGTACCTGCGTCTTCGACGGGATGCCGTGGACGATCTGCTCGTTCACCGAGGCACAGATCGACGCCGGGAAGCCGTGGTACCCCTTGAACGAGGGCACCGCGCCAGCGTCGCGGATCGTCTGCTCGGCGAGCTCGTCCAGATCGGCCGTGGTCGCCCCAGGCTTGGCGATCTCGCGCACCGCGGTGAGGGTGCGCCAGACGACCAGTCCGGCGGCCCGCATCGCCTGGAGCTCACCGGGGGTCTTGAGCTCGATCATGCGCCCACGACGAAGTCGTTGCAGTACACGCAGTCCTCCGAGATTCACGTGCGGTCGCGCAGCGCTTCCAGCACGCGAGCGGAGATCTCGTCGACCGTGCCGACGCCGTCGACCGTGACCAGGATGTCCGCGTAGTACTCGAGCAGCGGAGCCGTCTCGGACACGTAGATCTGCTGGCGACGACGGATGACCTCTTCGGTGTCGTCCGAGCGGCCGCGCGAAAGCAGCCGCTCGACGACGACGTCTTCCGAAACCTGGAGCTGGATGACCGCGTTGAGCGAGGCGTCTGCCTCGCCGAGGATCTCGCCGAGGACCTCGGCCTGCTTCGTGTTGCGCGGGAAACCGTCCAGCAGGAAGCCGGCCTTGGCATCCGGCTCGGCCAGACGTTCGCGCACCATCTCGTTCGTGACCGAGTCGGGCACGAGTTCGCCGGAATCCAGGTAGCGCTTGGCCTCCTGGCCCAGCGGCGTCTGCTCGCCCACGTGGGCGCGGAACAGATCGCCGGTCGAGATGTGCGGGATCCGGAGCTTCTCCGACAGTGCTACCGCCTGAGTACCTTTGCCCGCGCCAGGAGGGCCAACGAGAACCAGGCGCGTCACTTCAAGAACCCTTCGTAGTTACGTTGCATCAGCTGGCTTTCGATCTGCTTCACGGTGTCGAGCCCGACGCCGACCATGATCAGCACAGCCGTGCCACCGAACGGGAAGTTCTGGTTGTTCCCGCTGCCGGTGACGGACAGGAAGAAGTTCGGAAGGATCGCGATGATGCCCAGGTACAGCGAGCCCGGCAGGGTGATCCGGCCGAGGACGTAGCTGAGGTACTCCGCGGTGGGACGGCCCGGGCGAATACCCGGGATGAAGCCACCGAACTTCTTCATTTCTTCCGCACGCTCGTCCACGTTGAACGTGATCGTGATGTAGAAGTACGTGAAGAAGATGATCAACGCGAAGTACAGCAGGACGTGCGCCCAGCTGGACTGGTTGACGATGTAGTTCTGGATGAAGACCTGCCACCCGGCGTTGCTGTTGGGGTCCCCGACAAGGCGGGCGATCAGGTCCGGCAGGTAGAGCAGCGACGAGGCGAAGATGACCGGGATGACACCGGCCTGGTTCACCTTGATCGGCAGATAGGTCGAGGTTCCGCCGTACATGCGGCGGCCGATCATGCGCTTGGCGTACTGCACCGGGATCCGGCGCTGGCCCTGCTCGACGAAGATGACGCTGGCGATGATCACCAGGCCGAACACACAGATCAGGGTGAAGACCACCGGGCCGGCGCTGCTGAGGATGTTGCCACCCTCGATCGGGATGCGGGCCGCGATGTTCAGGAAGATCAGGACGGACATGCCGTTGCCGACACCGCGCTCGGTGATCAGCTCACCCAGCCACATCATGACGGCGGTACCGGCGGTCATCGTGACGACGATGATGGCCAGCGTGTAGACGCTGTTGTCCGGGATGATCGCGGTGTCGCACTGCGGGAAGAGCTGCTTGCGGTCGGCGAGTGCCACCACACCGGTCGCCTGCAGGACCGCGAGAGCGATCGTCAGGTACCGGGTGTACTGGGTCAGCTTGCCCTGGCCGGCCTGGCCTTCCTTCTTCAGCTCCTCGAACCGCGGGATGACCACGGTGAGAAGCTGGACGATGATGCTCGCCGTGATGTACGGCATGATGCCGGTCGAGAACAGCGACAGCTGCAGCAGCGCACCACCGCTGAACAAGTTCAGCAGCTGATAGACGCCCTCCTGCGACCCCGTCTCCGTGCATTGCTGCACGGCTGAGTAAGAGATGCCCGGGGCCGGGATGGTGGCACCGATTCGGTAGACCGCGACGATGGCTAGCGTGAACAGGATCTTTTTACGTAGATCCGGCGTCGCGAGAGCCGAGCGGAAGGCGCTGAGCACGCGGGGGACCTCCTCGGCGTCGTCGGCTGTCTTACCGACGATCGGCTTGGCCGGCCTGAGACCGGCAGGAACACACAGCTTTCTGGCACAAGCCAGGAACGCTTCGGGGCACACTCGTCCCGAAGCGTGTCGCCGACTCTAACAGCTTCACAGGGCGTGTTCGCAGTGCGTGTGGGTTTTCCGAACGAAGGTTGGTCCGTCAGGTTGATCGACTTCCGCTTCTCGCTCCGGAACCTTGACAGAACACGCTGTCGTTCCCCGCTTTCCGGACCGCGCGGAGCACGATTAGCCCGCTGAACGCACTGTGATCAGGCGCGGGGTTCAGGAGTTCGACGCGGCGATGGCACCGGCCATGCCGAGGAGCACGACGCCGGTGCCGCGGTCGACGTTGCGGGTGGCGCGACGGGACAGCCGGAGCGACTTCACGAGCGTGCCGACACCGATGTACGTGGCGCCCGCGACGAATTCGGCGACCAGATAGACGGCGCCGAGAATCGCGATCTGGGCGGGAAAAGAGCCGTGAGCTGCGTCGATGAACTGGGGGACGAACGCGGTGAAGATGAGGATCGCCTTCGGGTTGGTGATCGCGACGACGAACTCCTTCCTCGCGATCCGCAGTGCCGGTATGGACCCGGCGCCTCGCGATCCCGGTACCAGCGTCGTCCGTTCGCCGCGGAAGGTCGACCACAACAGCCGGCCGCCGAGCCAGACCAGATAGGCGACACCGGCCCACTTGATCACCGTGAGTGCAAATTCGGAGGCTGCGAGGAGCTGTCCCAGCCCTCCGGCGACAGCGGCGATCAGCACGGTGAACGCGGCCAATCGGCCTAACAGGCCGGCAAGCCCCTTCCAGACGCCCTGTGTCATGCCGTGGTGCAGACCAAGCAGGTTGTTCGCCCCTGGCGTAAAAGCCACGAGCACCGCCGCACCGAAAAAGACCACCACCCAAGTCATCGGCCACCTCCTCCCCCACCGTATCGACCGGCGCGAGCGCGTTTAGCGGGCTAACCGCGCTCCTTGGGGCCGGGATCCGGTGGCGGCGCGAAGGCCGAGTAGTCCGGCGGCGGCGCGGGCTGTGGCTCCGGCGGGAGGACCGTGATGGAAATGCCGTCCTTCGGGGTGGGCATGTCCGCGAGACTCGGATCCCCGGCCGGCGGGACCTCAGCCTCGGCGACACGGTGACTCAGGACCGCCGCGCCGGCTGCGGCGACGAGCGCGGCGAAGAGAGCCCACATTCCCGCTTCGAAGGTCACTGTCGCTTTGGTGGGTTCCCCGAGCGGACGTCCGAATCCCGCCATCGCGGTGGTGGAGACGGCCCCTGCCAGAAACACAGCCGCGATGGTGGTGAGCCATCGGTCCAGGACACCCGGCTGCCGCAGCCGGGAGGCGCGGGCACTGACGATCACGGCCGCCAGGAAGATCGCCGCGGCGACCAGGAGCGGGATGCCGACGGGCGACGCCGACATGGTCGTTGATGGCTCGTTGGGCTGAACGACCTTCGTGTCCCACGCGCCTTGGACGACCACGATCATGAACGCGTCGCTGCCCTCGAAGCCCAGCCGATGCTCAGTACTGAAGATCGGGAAGAAGCAGCCCATGAGGGTCAACACGAGGGCCAGGGTGGCCAGCCCCGCCGCTACGAGTCTGCGGGGCTCCGGTCGGCCGGGTCGCGCCTGCTCCTCTGCGGGATCCGTGGGACCTGAAATCGATACGACCATCGGCGGGGCATCCGGCTGCTGCTGAAAGGGCTGCGGATCCTGCCCGGGAGGTGTGGCCACCTCCCGATCCTTCCAGCCCAAATGCCCGTGCGCCATGCTCGCTGCCCTGGTCGGCTGGTCGACTTTCGCGGGCTAACTGTCATCCGGGCGGCGGGCACCTGGGCGACCGGCGGACTTGCGTTTAGCCCCCTAATCGTGATCCGCCTCCGGTGAGGCTCCCCGCCCCGAGATCGCGATCAGGGGGCGAAACGCAAGTCGACCGGGGCACGCGACCGGATGACAGTTAGCCCGCGAAAGTCGACACGGTGGAGCCGAGCGGAGCGAAGGCGGGAGAGCGCAGCGAGCGCAAGCGAAAGGCCCGCCGTGGCGGAGCCAGGCGGGCCTTTCGGTGAAGCGAGCGAAGAGAGCTCAGAGCGTGGTGGCGGAGCCACCGGCGGCGGAGAGCTTCTCCTTGGCGGAGCCGGAGAAGGCATCGGCGGTGACGTCCAGCTTGACGCCGTTCAGGTCACCGTTGCCGAGCACCTTCACGAGCTTGTTCTTGCGAACAAGGCCCTTCGCGACGAGCTCCTCGTTGCCGACCTTGCCACCCTCCGGGAAAACGCGGGCGATGTCGCCCAGGTTCACCGGCTGGTACTCGGTACGGAAGCGGTTCTTGAAGCCGCGAAGCTTCGGGAGCCGCATGTGGATGGGCATCTGCCCACCCTCGAAACCGGCGGGCACGTTCTTCCGGGCCTTGGTGCCCTTGGTACCGCGACCGGCGGTCTTGCCCTTCGAGCCCTCACCACGGCCGACGCGGATCTTGTCGCGCTTCGCGCCCGGAGCCGGGCGAAGGTGGTGGATCTTGATGGCAGTCATGCCTTGACCTCCTCGACCTCCACCAGGTGGCGGACCGTGTGGATGAGGCCGCGAACCTGGGGAGTGTCTTCACGCACGACGCTCTGGCGGATCTTGCGCAGCCCGAGGGTGCGCAGCGACTCGCGGTGAGCGTGCTTCGTGCCGATCTTGCTCTTGACCTGGGTCACCTTGAGCTGAGTCATGTCAGACCCCCTGACCCGCACGCTGACGCAGCATCCGAGCAGGCGCGACGTCCTCGAGCGGCAGGCCGCGACGAGCCGCGACCTCCTCCGGACGCTGCAGACCCTTCAGGGCCGCCACGGTGGCGTGCACGATGTTGATCGCGTTGTCGGAGCCGAGCGACTTCGACAGCACGTCGTGGACACCCGCGCACTCCAGGACCGCGCGGACCGGGCCACCGGCGATGACACCGGTACCGGCGGAAGCCGGACGCAGCAGCACGACACCGGCCGCTTCCTCACCCTGGATCGGGTGGGGAATGGTGCCGCCGACGCGGGGAACGCGGAAGAAGTTCTTCTTCGCTTCCTCGACGCCCTTGGCGATGGCCGCGGGAACTTCCTTGGCCTTGCCGTAGCCGACGCCGACCTGACCGTCGCCGTCACCGACGACCACCAGGGCGGTGAAGCTGAAGCGACGACCACCCTTGACGACCTTGGCGACGCGGTTGATCGTCACGACCTTCTCGAGGTGCGGGGTCTTTTCCTGGCCGGCCCCGCCACGGCCGCTGTCGCGCCGGTCCCGGCGGTCGCGACGGTCATTGCGGTCGTTGCCGCCCTGTCCGCCGGGTCCACCCTGGCCGCCGCCGAATTGCCGTGTACGTCCCGGCATCAGGCTGTCCTTCCATTCACGAGCATCTGCATCAGAACTCCAACCCCGCCTCACGGGCAGCGTCGGCGAGCGCCGCGATGCGACCGTGGTAGGCGTTGCCGCCCCGGTCGAACACCACGGTCGAGACACCGGCGTTCTTGGCGCGGTTGGCGACGAGCTCCCCGACCTTGGCGGCCTTGGCCTTCTTGTCGCCGTCCAGCGCGCGCACGTCCGCCTCGAGGGTGGACGCCGACGCCAGGGTCTTGCCGGCGAGGTCGTCGATCAGCTGCACGGCGATGTGCCGCGACGAACGCTTGACGACCAGACGCGGACGCTGGTCCGTGCCGTTGATCTTCTTGCGGAGCCGGAAGTGCCGACGGGCCTTCGCGACGCGGCGGCGGGTCGAGATGTCCTTGCCGACCGGCTTGCGCTTCGTAGTCGTGTCGCTCATGATCACTTACCCGTCTTTCCGACCTTGCGGCGGATCTTCTCACCCTCGTAGCGCAGGCCCTTGCCCTTGTACGGGTCCGGGCGGCGCAGCTTGCGGATGACCGCGGCGATCTGGCCGACCTTCTGCTTGTCGATGCCCGAGACCGAGAACCGGGTGGGGGTCTCGACCTTGAAGGTGATGCCTTCCGGGGCCTCGATCTTCACCGGGTGGCTGTAGCCGAGGGCGAACTCGAGGTCCGAGCCCTTGGCCTGCACGCGGTAACCGACACCGTGGATCTCAAGCTTCTTCTCGTAACCCTCGGTCACACCGACGACGAGGTTGTTGACCAGCGTCCGGGTGAGACCGTGCAGGGCACGGCTGGGGCGCTCCTCGTCGGGCCGCTTCACCTGCAGCGTGCCGTCCTCGGCGCGCTCCACGGTGATCGGCTCGGCGATGGTGTGCTCAAGGGTGCCCTTGGGCCCCTTGACCTGAATGTGCTGACCATCGATGGTCACCTCGACCCCGGAGGGGACGGCGACCGGCAGCTTTCCAATGCGTGACATGTCTGTGCCCCCTTCCTTACCAGACGTAGGCGAGGACTTCGCCGCCCACGCTGTTTCGCTTGGCCTGACGGTCGGTCTGGAGGCCGGACGACGTCGAGATGATCGCGACGCCGAGGCCACCGAGAACCGACGGCAGTTCGGTCGATTTTGCGTAGACCCGCAGGCCGGGCTTGGACACGCGGCGGAGGCCGGCGATGCTGCGCTCACGGTTGGGGCCGTACTTCAGCTCCACGATGAGGTTCTTGTGCTTCTCGCCCGGCTCGTCGCGGTAGCCCGAGATGTAGCCCTCGCGCTTGAGGATCTCGGCGATGTTCGCCTTGATCTTCGAGTGGGGAAGCACGACCTCGTCGTGGTAAGCCGAGTTCGCGTTACGCAGACGGGTCAAGAAGTCTGCGATGGGGTCGGTCATCGTCATGGTGACCTGTCAACCTTTCTCGCCCTGGTTCCCTGCATCACTGCGGGGCCTGTGGCGAAGTGGGAGTTAAAAAAGACTCTTACCAGCTGGACTTGCGGACGCCGGGCAGCTCGCCCGCGTGTGCCATCTCGCGAAGGCAGATCCGGCAGAGCCCGAACTTGCGGAACACCGAGTGCGGGCGACCGCACCGCTGGCAGCGCGTGTAACCGCGAACCTTGAACTTCGGCGTCTTCGCGGCCTTGTGGACCAGTGCTTTCTTGGCCATCGACTCAGTTCTCCTTGAACGGGAAGCCGAGCTTGCGAAGCAGTGCGCGGCCCTCGTCGTCGCTGTTGGCGGTGGTGACGACAGTGACGTCCATACCGCGCGGGCGGTCGATGGCGTCCGGGTCGATCTCGTGGAACATCGACTGCTCGTTGAGACCGAACGTGTAGTTGCCGTTGCCGTCGAACTGCTTCGGCGAAAGCCCGCGGAAGTCACGGATACGCGGCAGCGCGATGGTCAGCAGCCGGTCGAGGAACTCCCACATCCGGTCGCCGCGCAGCGTGACGCGCGCGCCGATCGGCTGGCCCTCACGCAGCTTGAACTGCGCGATGGACTTGCGAGCCTTGCGAACCTCGGGCTTCTGCCCGGTGATCGCGGCCAGGTCGCGGATGGCGCCTTCGATCAGCTTGCTGTCACGGGCGGCGTCACCGACACCCATGTTCACGACGACCTTGACGACGCCCGGGATCTGGTGGACGTTCTCGAAGGAGAACTCCTCCTGGAGCTGTCCCTTGATCTCCTCGCGGTACCGCACCTTGAGGCGCGGGGCGATCTTCTCTGCGGTGGTCATGATCAGATGTCCTTACCGTTCCGGCGCGAGACCCGGACCTTCTTGCCGTCCTCGCCGATGCGGTAGCCGATGCGAGTCGGCTTGCCGTCGGAGTCGACGACCATCACGTTCGAGACGTGGATGGGCGCCTCCTGGGTGACGATGCCGCCGGACTGCGCACCGCGCTGGGTCTGGGAGATCCGGGTGTGCTTCTTGATCCGGTTCACGCCCTCGACCAGAACGCGCTCGCGCTCGGGGTAGGCCTGGATGACCTTGCCCTTGGCACCCTTGTCCTTGCCGGCGATGACGACGACCGTGTCGCCCTTCTTCACCTTCATGCTCTACAACACCTCCGGCGCGAGCGAAATGATCTTCATGAACTTTCGGTCGCGCAGCTCGCGGCCCACCGGGCCGAAGATGCGGGTGCCGCGGGGCTCATTGTCGTTCTTGATGAGCACAGCAGCGTTCTCGTCGAAGCGGATGTAAGAACCGTCCGGACGACGGCGCTCCTTGCGCGTGCGAACGATGACGGCCTTGACGACGTCACCCTTCTTCACGCCGGCGGCCGGCATGGCGTCCTTCACGGTGGCGACGATGATGTCGCCGATGCCCGCGTAGCGCCGCCCCGAACCACCGAGAACGCGGATGCAAAGGATTTCCTTCGCGCCCGTGTTGTCGGCAACCCGTAGCCGCGACTCCTGCTGGATCACGTCAACTCCTGTATGTCGCGCTGGTTCTCGCGTTGAGACGCGAGCCTTGCGGAACTAAGGGACTCAAAGAGCCCTACTTACTTGGCCTTCTCCACGATCTGCACCAGACGCCAGCGCTTGGTCGCCGACAGCGGGCGGGTCTCCATCAGGGTGACCCGGTCCCCCACGCCCGCCTCGTTGTTCTCGTCGTGCACCTTGACCTTGCTGGTGCTGCGGAGAACCTTGGCGTAACGACGGTGCTTCTTGCGGTCTTCGAGCTCGACCACGATCGTCTTGTTCATCTTGTCCGAGACGACGTAACCCTCACGGACCTTGCGGTCGTTGCGGGGGGCCGCCTCAGCGTTGGGCTGCTCGCTCATGCGGCACCTTCACTCTCGGCGTCAGGGGAAACGGACAGGCCGAGTTCACGCTCGCGCATGACCGTGTAGATCCGCGCGATGTCCGTACGGACGGTGCGCAGACGGCGGTTGTTGTCGAGCTGTCCGGTCGCCATCTGGAAACGGAGGTTGAAGAGCTCCTCCTTGTATTCCTTCAGACGCAGAACGAGCTCTTCCGCGGTGAGCTCACGCAGCTCCGATGCCTGGGCAGCACCTGCCTTCGCCATCAGAACTCACCACCTTCACGGGTTACGATGCGGCACTTCATGGGCAGCTTGTGGATCGCGCGACGGAGCGCCTCACGGGCGGTCTCCTCGTTCGGGAACGAGATCTCGAACATCACGCGGCCCGGCTTCACGTTGGCGATCCACCACTCGGGCGAACCCTTACCGGAACCCATGCGGGTTTCCGCCGGCTTCTTGGTCAGCGGGCGGTCCGGGTAGATGGTCGTCCACACCTTGCCACCACGCTTGATGTGACGCGTCATGGCGATACGAGCGGACTCGATCTGCCGGTTGGTCACGTAGCTGTGCTCAAGCGCCTGGATGCCGTACTCGCCGAAGTTCACCTTCGTACCGCCCTTGGCGGCACCGTGGCGCTTCGGGGAGTGCTGCTTCCGGTGCTTGACCCTGCGCGGGATGAGCACGTGTCAGCCCTCCGTCTTTTCTGCAGTCTCAGCAGCCGGGGCCTCGGTGGCCGCGGGGGCGGTGTCGTCGCTCTTGGCGGCGGCAGCAGCCCGGCCGGCTTCGGTCGAGGTCGGCGTCGTGCCCGACGCACCGGAACGGCGCGGGCGGGACGGACGGTCACCACGGTCACGGCGCGGGGCACGCTCGGCGGCCGCGGCGGCGTCACGCGCCTCCTTGGCCTTGAGACCACCCACGAGCTCGCCCTTGTAGATCCACACCTTCACGCCGATGCGACCGAACGTCGTCTTGGCCTCGAAGAAGCCGTAGTCGATGTCGGCGCGCAGCGTGTGCAGCGGGACACGGCCATCGCGGTAGTGCTCGGAGCGGGACATCTCGGCACCGCCGAGACGACCGCCGCACTGCACGCGGATGCCCTTGACCTGCGGCGAACGCATGGAGGTCTGGATCGCCTTGCGCATCGCGCGGCGGAACGCCACACGGTTGCTCAGCTGCTCCGCGACACCCTGGGCGACGAGCTGGGCGTCGGCCTCGGGGTTCTTGACCTCGAGGATGTTCAGCTGGACCTGCTTGGCGGTCAGCTTCTCCAGCGCGCCGCGGATGCGGTCGGCCTCCGCACCACGACGGCCGATGACGATGCCCGGCCGGGCGGTGTGGATGTCGACGCGGACCCGGTCACGGGTGCGCTCGATCTCGACCTTGGAGATCCCGGCGCGCTCCATGCCCGTGGACAGCAGCTTCCGGATCTTGACGTCCTCGGCCACGTACTCCGCGTACTGCTTGTCGGCGTACCAACGCGACTTCCAGTCCGTGGTGATACCCAGGCGGAAGCCGTGCGGGTTGATCTTCTGGCCCACTACCGGCCACCTGCCTTCTTCTTGCCCTGTGCCTTCTTGGCCTCGGCCTTCGGACGCGACTCCACCTCGACGGTGATGTGGCTGGTCCGCTTGCGGATCCGGTACGCGCGGCCCTGGGCCCGCGGACGGATGCGCTTGAGGGTCGGGCCCTCGTCGGCGTAGGCGTTCTTGACCCAGAGGGTGTCCGGGTCGAGATCGAGGTTGTTCTCGGCGTTGGCCATGGCGCTGGCGAGCACCTTCGCGACCGGCTCGCTTGCCGCCTGCGGGGCGAACTGGAGCACGGCCAAGGCGTCGGCGGCGCTACGTCCCTTGATCAGCTCGATCACCCGGCGCACCTTGGTAGGCGAGTCCCGGACGAAGCGAGCCCGCGCGTAAGCCGTCGGCAGAGCCTCGGCCACGTCGTTCTGGGCGTTCATCGCTAGCTTCCTTGTTCTCTCGTGCCCGCTCAGCGGCGGCGCGACTTGCGGTCGTCCTTGATGTGGCCCTTGAAGGTCCGAGTCGGCGCGAATTCGCCCAACTTGTGACCCACCATCGCCTCGGTGACGAACACCGGGACGTGCTTGCGACCGTCGTGCACCGCGATCGTGTGGCCCAGGAAGTCCGGGATGATCGTGGAGCGTCGCGACCAGGTCTTGATGACGGTCTTCTTGCCCGACTCGTTGAGAACGTCCACCTTCTTGAGCAGGTGGTCGTCCACGAAGGGGCCCTTTTTGAGGCTACGTGGCATGTTCTTCTACCTCCCTGCTCAGCGCTTCTTGCCGGTACGCCGGCGGCGGACGATCATGGCGTCGGAAGCCTTGCGGCGGCGGGTGCGGCCTTCGGGCTTACCGTTCGGGTTCACCGGGTGGCGACCACCGGAGGTCTTACCCTCACCACCACCGTGCGGGTGGTCGACCGGGTTCATGACGACACCACGGACGGTGGGGCGCTTGCCGCGCCAGCGGTTACGGCCCGCCTTGCCCCAGTTGATGTTGGAGTGCTCCGAGTTGCCGACCTCGCCGATGGTGGCGCGGTTGCGCACGTCGACGTTGCGGATCTCGCCCGACGGGAGACGAAGCTGGGCGTAAGGCCCGTCCTTCGCCACCAGCTGCACCTTGGCACCGGCGGACCGCGCCATCTTCGCGCCGCCACCGGGGCGGAGCTCGATCGCGTGGATCACGGTGCCGACCGGGATGTTGCGCAGCGGCAGGTTGTTACCCGGCTTGATGTCGGCGCGGGGGCCGTTCTCGACCGTGTCACCCTGCTTGAGCTTCTCCGGGGCGATGATGTAGCGCTTCTCGCCGTCGGCGTAGTGCAGGAGCGCGATACGAGCGGACCGGTTGGGGTCGTACTCGATGTGCGCGACCTTGGCGGGAACGCCGTCCTTGTCGTTCCGGCGGAAGTCGATCAGCCGGTACGCACGCTTGTGGCCACCGCCCTTGTGCCGGGTGGTGATCTTGCCGCTGGAGTTACGGCCGCCGGACTTGCTCAGCGGACGCAGCAGCGACTTCTCCGGGGTCGACCGAGTGATCTCGGCGAAGTCGGAGACGCTGGAACCGCGACGACCCGGGGTCGTCGGCTTGTACTTGCGGATGCCCATGTCAGCTCAGTCCTTTACGCGGTGGGTCCGCCGAAGATCTCGATCGGCTTGCTTTCAGCCGAAAGAGTCACGATGGCGCGCTTGGTGTCCTTGCGCTTGCCGAAGCCGGCGCGAGTCCGCTTACGCTTGCCCTGGCGGTTGGCCGTGTTGACGCTGACCACCTTGACGCCGAACACCTTCTCGACCGCGATCTTGATCTGGGTCTTGTTGGCGTCCGGGCGGACGATGAACGTGTACTTGTGGTCCTCGAGCAGCCCGTAGGACTTCTCGGAGATCACCGGCGCGAGCAAGATGTCGCGGGGATCGGGGATGGCGATCGCACTCACTGCTCGTCACTCCCTTCAACCTCGCTCGACCGAGCCGAAGCCTTCGCGCCCTTGCCCCTGACGGGACCGGCGACGAACACGTCGTAAGCGGCCTTGGTGAACACCACGTCGTCGTTGACCAACACGTCGTAGGTGTTGAGCTGGTCGGGCGTGATGATGTGGACCTCGGCCAGGTTCCGCACGGAGTTCCAGCTCAGCTCGTCGTCGCGGTGCAGCACCACGAGAACGCGCTTGGCCTGGGTCACCGCGGCGATGGCGGCCTTGGCGGCTTTGGTGGACGGCTTCTCGCCGGTCACCAGTTCGGTGACGACGTGCAGCTGTCCGGCACGGGCCCGGTCGGAGAGGGCGCCACGGAGGGCGGCGGCCTTCATCTTCTTCGGGGTCCGCTGGGTGTAGTCACGCGGCGTGGGGCCGTGGACGACGCCACCACCGGTGAACTGCGGCGCACGGGTCGAACCCTGGCGGGCGCGGCCGGTGCCCTTCTGGCGGTACGGCTTCTTGCCACCACCGCGGACTTCACCGCGGGTCTTGGTGTCATGCGTGCCCTGGCGGGCGGCGGCCAGCTGGGCCACCACGACCTGGTGCATGAGGGGCACGTTGGCCTGCACGTCGAAGATCTCCGAGGGGAGCTCGACCGTGCCGTCGGCTTTACCGGCCGGGGTCTTCAGCTCGACGCTGGTCATGTTCAGTTACCACCCTTCGCGGCGCTGCGAACGAACAGCAGGCCGCCCTTGGGACCGGGCACGGCGCCCTTGATCAGCAGCAGGCCGTCCTCGGCACGCACCGCGTGCACGGTCAGGTTCTGCGTGGTGACCCGGTCGTTGCCCATCCGGCCCGCCATGCGCAGGCCCTTGAAGACACGGCCCGGGGTGGCGCAGCCACCGATCGAGCCGGGCTTGCGGTGCACGGCCTGGGCACCGTGGCTCGCGCCCTGGCCCTTGAAGCCGTGACGCTTCATGACACCGGCGTAGCCCTTGCCCTTGCTGGTACCGGTCACGTCGACCTCGATGCCGGCCTCGAACACCTCAGCGGTGATCTCCTGGCCGACCTCGTAGGTCTCGGCGTCGGTGGTACGCAGCTCCGCAAGGAAACGACGCGGGGTCACGCTCGCCTTGTCGAAGTGGCCGGTGCGCGGCTTGTTGACCCGGCGCGGGTCGACCGCGCCGAAAGCCAGCTGCACGGCCTTGTAGCCGTCGTTTTCCTGGGTCCGAACCTGGGTGACCACGTTCGGACCGGCCTGCACGACGGTCACCGGGACGACCCGGTTGTTCTCGTCGAAGACCTGGGTCATGCCGAGCTTGGTGCCCAGGATGCCCTTCACTTGCCTGTCAGACATGAGTCTCTTACTCTCCGCCGCTCGCCAGCCGCTACTGGATGTTGACGTCGACGCTCGCCGGCAGGTCGATGCGCATGAGCGCGTCGACCGTCTTCGGCGTCGGGTCGAGGATGTCGATCAGACGCTTGTGCGTGCGCATCTCGAAGTGCTCGCGCGAGTCCTTGTACTTGTGCGGCGAGCGGATGACGCAGTAAACGTTCTTCTCGGTGGGCAGCGGCACCGGCCCGACAACACGGGCGCCGGTGCGCGTGACCGTCTCGACGATCTTGCGCGCCGAGGTGTCGATCGCCTCGTGGTCGTAGGCCTTGAGCCGGATGCGGATCTTCTGTCCCGCCATGGTGGCTGCGTTCCTTGTCGTCTCGTGCCGCTTTGTCTCTTCAAACCCCGGACGGGCCTGGGTTCTCGCAGTTCAACGGCCCTGTCCCCGGTCCACGCGGTCGGGCGTGTCGCGCCCGACGCACAGACGGATCCCGCGGGATCGTCGTCTTGCTGGTCTTCCTCATGTGAGGAGGCAGCGATCCGGCCGTGCCGTCTCAACCGCCGCGCCCGCTGGCCTCACCCGAAGGAAGAGCTCCACGGACCGTGGCCGCTCATACCAGGGCGGCCGGAACCCGGTTTCCGAAGAACCGCGGATTCGGCCGCCCCAGGACGAGCAACCTGAATAGTGTCGCACACGTGATTTGACGCCCCTAACCCGGGGGTGTATTGCCCCCGGGCGGGGCGTCTAAATCACTTGATGATCTTGGTGACCTGGCCGGCGCCGACGGTCCGTCCACCCTCACGGATGGCGAAACGCAGACCCTCGTCCATGGCGACCGGCTGGATCAGCACAACGCTGATGTCCGTGTTGTCGCCCGGCATGACCATCTCGACACCCTCCTTGAGGGTGACGACGCCGGTCACGTCCGTGGTACGGAAGTAGAACTGCGGGCGGTAGTTGTTGAAGAACGGGGTGTGACGGCCACCCTCGTCCTTCGACAGGATGTAGACCGAGCCCTCGAACTCCGTGTGCGGGGTGGTGGTGCCCGGCTTCACGACGACCTGGCCGCGCTCGACGTCCTCGCGCTTGATACCGCGGACCAGCAGACCGACGTTGTCGCCGGCCTCACCCTGGTCGAGCAGCTTGCGGAACATCTCGACACCGGTGACGGTGGTCTTGGTCGACTTCTCCTTGATGCCGACGATCTCGACCTCTTCGTTCACGTTGACGCGGCCACGCTCGATACGGCCGGTCACGACCGTGCCACGGCCGGTGATCGTGAAGACGTCTTCGATCGGCATCAGGAACGGCTTGTCGAGCTCGCGGACCGGGTCCGGCACGTTCTCGTCGACGGCTTCCATCAGCTCGAGAACGCTCTCGCCCCACTTGGCGTCGCCCTCGAGGGCCTTCAGGCCGGAGACCTTGATGACCGGAGCGTCGTCACCCGGGAAGTCCTGGGAGGACAGCAGCTCGCGGACCTCGAGCTCGACGAGCTCCAGGATCTCCTCGTCGTCGACCATGTCGGCCTTGTTCAGCGCGACCACGATGTAGGGCACGCCGACCTGCTTCGCGAGCAGCACGTGCTCACGGGTCTGCGGCATCGGGCCGTCGGTCGCCGCGACCACGAGGATCGCGCCGTCCATCTGCGCCGCACCGGTGATCATGTTCTTGATGTAGTCCGCGTGACCGGGGGCGTCCACGTGGGCGTAGTGACGCTTCTCGGTCTGGTACTCGACGTGCGAGATGTTGATCGTGATACCGCGCTGCTTCTCTTCCGGCGCGTTGTCGATCTGGTCGAACGCCGAAGCGGTGTTCAGCTCGGGGTACTTGTCGTGCAGAACCTTGGTGATCGCCGCGGTCAGAGTGGTCTTACCGTGGTCGACGTGACCGATGGTCCCGATGTTGACGTGCGGCTTGGTCCGCTCGAATTTCGCCTTCGCCACTGGAATGTCCTCCTGGACTTTTTTGCTTACTCACCGGCCAACGTGGCTGTCGTCGGACGGAGATTCGTTTCTCGGTGGGTGCTGCGGACGGTCAGGAGTGTCCCTTATGCCCGCGGACGGACGGGAACTACTCCCCCGTCGCCTTCGCGATGATTTCCTTGGCGACGTTCGCGGGAACCTCGGCGTAGGAATCGAACACCATGGAGTAGTTGGCACGTCCCTGGGTACGCGACCGCAGGTCACCGACGTAACCGAACATCTCCGACAGCGGGACCAGTGCCTTGACGACACGGGTACCGGCGCGCTCCTCCATGGCCTGGATCTGGCCACGGCGGGAGTTGAGGTCGCCGATCACATCACCCATGTAATCCTCGGGCGTGGTGACCTCGACGGCCATCAGCGGCTCCAGGATGACCGGACCGGCCTTCTTCGCGGCTTCCTTCATCGCCATGGAGCCGGCGATCTTGAAGGCCATTTCCGAAGAGTCGACCTCGTGGTACGCGCCGTCCAACAAGGTGAACTTCAACCCGACGAGCGGGTATCCGGCCAGCACGCCGTACTGCATGGCGTCCTGCGCGCCCGCGTCGACCGACGGGATGTACTCCCGCGGCACGCGGCCACCGGTGACCTTGTTGTCGAACTCGTAGAGGGCACCGTCGGTGGACTCGAGCGGCTCGAGCTTGACGATGACCTTCGCGAACTGACCGGAACCACCGGTCTGCTTCTTGTGCACGTAGTCGAGCTTCTCGACCGTCTTGCGCACCGTCTCGCGGTAGGCGACCTGCGGCTTACCGATGTTCGCCTCGACCTTGTAGTCGGACTTCATGCGGTTGACCAGCACCTCGAGGTGCAGCTCGCCCATACCGGCGATGATCGTCTGACCGGTGTCCTCGTCCAGGTTGACCTGGAACGTCGGGTCCTCTTCGGCCAGCTTCTGGATCGCCAGGGAGAGCTTCTCCTGGTCGGCCTTGGTCTTCGGCTCGATCGCGACGCGGATGACCGGCGCCGGGAACGTCATCGACTCGAGGACGACCGGGTTCTGCGGGTCGGCGAGGGTGTCACCGGTGGTGGTGTCCTTCAGGCCGATGACCGCGTAGATGTGGCCGGCCTGGGCCTCGTCGACCGGGTTCTCCTTGTTGGAGTGCATCTGGAAGAGCTTCCCGATGCGCTCCTTGCGCTCCTTGGTGGCGTTGATCAGCTGCGCGCCGGCGGCGACCTTGCCCGAGTACACCCGGATGTAGGTCAGCTTGCCGAAGAACGGGTGCGCGGCGATCTTGAACGCCAGGGCGGAGAAGGGCTCCTCGGTCGACGGCTTGCGCGACACGACGGTCTCGCCGTCGGGCAGCGTGCCCTCGACGGCGGGGACGTCCAGCGGCGACGGAAGGTAGTCGATGACCGCGTCGAGCATGGGCTGAACGCCCTTGTTCTTGAAGGCGGAACCGGTGAGCACCGGGTACGCCTCGCGGTTCACGGTGAGCTTCCGGATACCGGCCTTCAGCTCGGCCTCGGTCAGCTCCTCGCCCTCGAGGAACTTCTCCATCAGGGAGTCGTCGGTCTCGGCGATGGCCTCGACCAGCTTCTCCCGGTACTCGGCCGCCTTGTCGGCGAGCTCGGCCGGGATCTCCTCGACGGCGTAGTCCTCACCCTTCTGGACCTCGCCGCGCCAGGTCAGCGCCTTCATGCGGACCAGGTCGACGACGCCTTCGAACTCGTTCTCGGCGCCGATCGGCAGCTGGATGACCAGCGGGCGGGCGCCGAGGCGCTCCTCGATGGTGCGGACGGTGAAGTAGAAGTCCGCGCCGAGCTTGTCCATCTTGTTGACGAAGCAGATACGAGGAACCTCGTACTTGTCCGCCTGACGCCAGACCTGCTCGGACTGCGGCTCGACACCTTCCTTGCCGTCGAAGACGGCGACGGCACCGTCGAGCACGCGGAGCGAACGCTCCACCTCGACGGTGAAGTCGACGTGGCCCGGGGTGTCGATGATGTTGATCTGGTGATCGGCCCAGAAGGTGGTGGTGGCAGCCGAGGTGATGGTGATACCCCGCTTCTGCTCCTCCTCCATCCAGTCCATGGTGGCGGCGCCATCGTGGACTTCACCGATCTTGTAGTTGACCCCGGTGTAGAACAGGATCCGCTCGGTGGTGGTGGTCTTACCGGCGTCGATGTGGGCCATGATGCCGATGTTGCGGACCTTGTTCAGGTCGGTCAGCACTTCACGTGCCACGAGAGTGTTCCCCTGTCTCAAGAATGGGGCCCGGCAAGGCTTTGATCGGCAGCCGGGCGGTCATCACCAGCGGTAGTGCGCGAAGGCCTTGTTGGACTCGGCCATCTTGTGCGTGTCCTCGCGCCGCTTCACGCTGGCGCCGAGGCCGTTGCTCGCGTCGAGGAGCTCGTTCTGCAGGCGCTCGATCATGGTCTTCTCGCGGCGAGCCGCGGAGAAGGACACCAGCCAGCGAAGCGCGAGGGTGGTGGAGCGGCCCGGCTTGACCTCGATCGGCACCTGGTAGGTGGCGCCACCGACACGGCGGCTCTTCACCTCGATGGTGGGCTTCACGTTGTCGAGCGCGCGCTTCAGCGTGACGACCGGGTCGGTGCCGGTCTTCTCGCGAGCACCTTCGAGGGCGCCGTAGACGATGCGCTCGGCCAGGGACCGCTTGCCGTCCTTCAGCACCTTGTTCACCAGCTGGGTGACCAGCGGGGATGCGTAGACGGGGTCAGAGATCAGCGGCCGCTTCGGCGCCGGACCCTTGCGAGGCATTAGCTCTTCTCCTTCTTCGCGCCGTACCGGCTGCGCGCCTGCTTACGGTTCTTGACACCCTGGGTGTCGAGCGAACCGCGGATGATCTTGTAACGGACACCCGGCAGGTCCTTCACACGACCACCGCGCACGAGCACCATCGAGTGCTCCTGCAGGTTGTGGCCTTCACCGGGAATGTAGGCGGTGACCTCGATGCCGCTGGTCAACTTCACACGAGCGACCTTGCGAAGCGCCGAGTTCGGCTTCTTGGGGGTTGTGGTGTACACGCGAGTGCACACGCCACGCCGCTGCGGGCTCCCCTTGAGGGCCGCGGTCTTCTGCTTGGCAGCCTTGTCCTGGCGGCCCTTACGGACCAGCTGCTGGATCGTGGGCAATGGACCAGCTTTCTGTTCGCGATCTTGCTACTACGTGTCTGTCTCCGGCCCCCGCGGTCGGGCGTGTCGGCCCGCGTCACGGTCTCTCGACCGGTAACTTCCCGTAGGGATTTTCCGTCGGATCCCGTGTGGGCGAAGCCTTCGAACCGGATGCCTGAGCACCCCGTTCACGCCGCACGGCACACGGGACGGCCCGACGCCTGCCGGGCACGGTCTCCAAAGATACCCGGCCACTTCGGGGCCGACCAAATCGGGGGGTCGATAACTATATCGTGCCGGGCGTCACGCCGCGGCCACCCTGATGGAACGGCGTTTCGGCCGCTTTCATTCCTCGTCGGGCTTCGCGTGGTCCGGCCTGCCCGGGTTCGGATCCCGGCCGAGGTCGATCAGCGGATGCACGGGTGCCCCCTCCGGCGCCGCGTGACTCCCCCGCCTGGGTTCTTCGGTGCTTTCCTGCTGCTCGGCGTCCACGACGCCCTCCCCTCGCTGTGCTGATACCGCCTTACTCGGCGAACCACGCTACCCATTCCACCAACGGGTGAGCCGGATGGATCCGGGAAGCACACCATCGCGTCGAACCGGTGAATAGGTCACGATGACACCGGTCACAGCGTCGATCGGGCGTTGCTCCAGGTGACGCAGGTACTCACGGGGAGGCTCCATGTCAGCCGAGTTCGAACAGCTGGTCGCGGAATTCGAGAAGTTCCAGTCCAGGATCCAGAACGTCGACGATCGGTTCGCGAACATCGGCGACATGCAGAGCGAACTCAGCGCCCTGCAGGCCACGGCGTCCTCTCCGGACCGTTCGGTCACCGTCGTGGCGGGCCCGGCGGGCGCCATCATGGACGTCCGGTTCACCGAAGAGGCCCTGCGCCAGCGCCCGGAGGCCCTGTCGGCCGCGCTGATGTCGACCATCCAGCAGGCCGTCGCCGAATCGGCGCGCAAGCAGGCGGCCATCGTCGAAGAGCACATGGGGGACGACCTGCACCTGGTCGACCAGGTGCTGGAGACGCAGGCGGAGATCTTCGGAACCACCGTCGAGGAAATGCGGTCGAAGATGGCGGAGGAGGCGCCCCCGCGTCCTTCACCGGAAAGCCCCGACGACTACTCCGAGCGATCGGTCCTCAAGAGCGACCCGGAACCGCCGCGACCGGCACCGCCGTCGTCCGGCGGCTCGGACGGTGACCGGTTCCTGAAGCACCTGTTCGAGGAAGGTGACCACTGATGCCCGACGGTTCGGTCAACGGCGGCTACAACGTGGATCCCGCCGCGCTCCGCCGCTACTCCGGCGAACTCGGCAACTACGGGGGCCAGACCGGGAAGCTGAAGGAAATGGTCGGCCAGGCCGACGTCGGCAACCAGTCCTGGGGACTCGTCGGCCTGTTCACCAAGGACGGTTACACGCAGACCTTGGCCTCCCTCAAGGAGTTGATGGAGGCCATGGCGAAGGGCCTGGACAGCGCCGGCTCGAAGATGACGCAGGCGGCCGACATCTACCAGGGCATCGAAGAAGACCACGTGACCACGTTCAACAAGCTCGAAGTGAAGCTCGACGGACCCAAGACCGGGGGGAAGCCGTAATGGCCGAGGTCAAGGACGTGACCGAGGGCGTCTCGATGAAGTCCTACAAGGACGACACCGTGATCCCCGGGATCAACACCGAGAACGCGATCAAGAAGACGCCGATCGTCGGCGACGCCGTCCAGCTGGGCAAGGACTCCGTCGCGGCCTACAAGCAGGTGTTCGACAGCAAGACCCAGGCCGACGGCGCGGACATCGCGATGGGCGTCACCACCATCGCGATGGACGCCAGGACACTGATCCAGTCCGGTTCGCAGACCATTGTGGACATCGCGACGGATCCGCTCGGCTGGCTCATCGGGCAGGGACTGAGCTTTCTGATCAACGTCGTCCAGCCGGTGCAGGACGCCATCCACTTCGTCAGCGGCGACGGCCCCGCGCTGAGCAAGGCGGCGGAGAACTTCGGCGCGCTGGCGAAGGCGCTGCAGGAGATGTCGGTCAACTTCGACCAGGTCGCGGACGAGCGGCTGGCCGGTTGGGCCGGCGACGCGGGGACCGCGGCGAAGAAGGGGCTCGCGGAGTTCTCCAGCGGTATCAACGGTGTCGCGGCGAAGGCCGGTGACATGGCGCAGATGCTGCAGCTCAACAGCATGCTGATGACCTTCATCGAGGAGCTGATCAAGGCCATCCTGACCGAGGTCATCAGCTGGCTGATCACGTTGTGGGTGCCCGCGATCGCGGCGGCCGTCCCCACCTGTGGCGCGTCGACGGCGGCCGCGGGTGCCGCCACGCCGCCGAAGGTCGCGTCCACGGCGACGAAGACGACGGGGTTCGTCAACCGGCTCCGCAAGATCCTGTCCGACGTGCTGGCGTGGCTGCGGAAGATGCAGGCCAAACTCGCCGACAGCAAGATGGGCAAGTTCCTCACCGACGGCAACAGGGCGACCGACCGGTTCGCCGACCGGATGGCGAACACCAAGTCCGGCAAGGGTTACGTCGACGCTCTGATGGGTGAGAAGGGCATGCTGGGCAAGCGGCTCGACACCCCGCGCCCGGTGTTCAACGCCACCAAGGACGCGGTCGACGTCGACGCGACTTTGCGCGCCGAGATGCGGCGCGACGTCGGCAAGGCGGCGGTGGACGGCGTCGTCAAGGGCGTGACCGGTGCGACGACGGGCGACTGGCAGGACAAGCGCGGCAAGGCCATCCTCGACGCCAGTGGCAAGGTGATCGGCTACGCCAAGGGCTTCAAGACGGCCGCGGACCACGGCGACCGCGGTCAGGAGCAGTCCGATCAGGAGACCAAGAACGATCTGGACTTCTGAGGCTTCCGGGCTTCTGGTTGGCGGGGAAAGGGAATTCACGATGGTCTCGGCACTCGACGCCGATTCGCCGGTCATGATCACCCTAGGGGCGATCCTCATGCTCGCGGTCGGCGTCGGGCTTCTGTTCCTGGTCCTGTTCCTCGCCGGGAAGGTGCGCGGCCGTCACGAACGGGGGCACTGGATGAGCGGCTTCGCCGCGGAGAGGTCCGGCCGGTTCCACGCCGAGGACGCCGGCACTTCGCCCGGGTTCGGCGTCGATCCGGTCGGGCGGGACAGGCCGCTGGCCGAGGCTTCGGTGACGCGGGCGGTGGAGTTCCGGCACCGCGACCACGACGTCGCCGGGGTCGACTTCCTGGACGATCGCCATCAGCCGGGCGGGGACACGACGCAGCGTGCCTTCCATTCGGTCCAGGTGCGGGTGCCGGATTCCGCGGCGCTCTTCCTGGCCGCCGACGGCGTGTTCCCGACCCGGGTGCTGCGGGAGTTCGAGCAGGTCAAGACGTTCGACAAGGCGTTCGACGGCGCGATCAAGGTCCGCGCCGCCGACCGGGACCGGGCGGCGGCGCTGCTCACGCCCGAGGTGCGCGCGTGGATCCTCGCCGAGCCGCGGTTCGGCCGGTGGCCCGTGTTCGTCGAGCGGGGGACGATCCGCACCGGCGGGCGCCGGTCCCTGGACCGCGAAACCCTGCTCGCCGAGGCCGACTTCCTCATCGACGTCGCCGCCCGACTCCCCCGCTGAAATCGCGTTTAGGGGGCTAAAGTCGCTCCGGGCCCGCGTGAGCCCCGGAGCGACTTTAGCCCCCTAAACGCGATCTGACAGGGCCTGGACCAGGGACTTCGAGAAGAAGTAGTGGGCAAGGGGGTTGTCGTTGAAGCGCTCGACCTCGTCGTAGCCGAGACGCGCGTACAGGGCCCTCGCCTCGACCAGATCGCTGCGGGTGTCCAGGCGGATGGACGTGGCCCCGAGGCCCCGGGCGACGTCCTCGGCGGCGGCCACGAGCAGCGCCGCCCCACCTCGGCCACGCTCGGACTTCCGGAGGAAGACACGGGTGAGTTCGGCGATTTCGGGCGTGGCACCCCGGACCCCGGCGCATCCGGCGAGCACCCCGTCGCGGTACGCGAGGAGGAAGGCGCCGGTCGGCGGGACCAGATCCCGGCTGTGGTGTTGCTCGAGAAGGGTGTCGAGCTCCTCCTCGGGGACCTGGCGACCGTAGTAACGCGACGCGATCTCGTCCAGGTACTCGCGCAGCAACTGGGCCGCGTCCGGGTGGTCGACGGGGGTCACTTCGAAACTCCAGCTCATGACTCCATGATCCCTGGCCCGGCCAGCGAATTTCCGCCCCCGGATCACGGTTAGCCCGCGAAAGTCGACATGGCTGCCAGAGCACGGTTAGCCCGCGAAAGTCGACCTGGGGCGTACGGGAGGGAGACTGGGCCGGGAGCGCGATTAGGGGGCGAAAGTCGACCTGGGGGCGGGGTCAGGAGGGGGTCAGGCGGCCGGCGCAGGTCGCGACCTCGCCGGGGGCGGACTTCTGGGACGTGACGACGGCGCCGCCCACGGTCACCCGGCATTCGACGGCGCCCTCGCCCTGCCCCAGCAGCTGGACGGTCGGCGGCGCGCCGGTGTTCTTCCACGTGAGTTCCTTGCGCCACGGGAGCGTCACCTGCGGTTCTTGGTGCACGAGCCCCAGCCCGTTCGAGTCGTAGACGACGGTCGCGGTCCCCGTGCCGTCGAGCTCGTAGGTGATCCGCCAGTCGTTCGACACCGGTTGCGGCCGCTCCTGGCTGAGCGTCCGTGTGATCGTGCGGTCCGGCTCGCGCGACGGCGCACTCTCTGTCGGCTCACCGACGACGGCCACGGTTTCGGCGCGCGGCTCCTCATCGCCGTTGAGCAGCACCACACAGGTCGCGAGCGCGGCCACCACGATCCCCGCGATGGCGGCGCGCCCGATCAGTTGTCTGTCGGCCATCGGTTCTCCTCACCGAAGGCGGCGGCGCGGCCCGGCAGCCGCGCCGCCACGGAAATCAGGACGGCAGCAGCCTGCCGGGGACGCCGTTGAGCGACTGGATGAGACCGAACACCGGGACGCCGAGCGGGGCGAACGTCCAGATGTTGTTGAGGTCGCTCGTGTCGGGTTCGTCGACGACCACGACATCGTTCGGGGCGGCTTCCGCGGCGAGCGCCGGGGCTGCCGAGCCGAGCACGACGAGACCGGCGAGCGCCACACCGGCGACCGCGTGGGCGAGTGTCTTCTTCATGAGTTTCTCCTTTACTGGTAACGGTTTTACGAAATCGGCGTGATGATCCCGAAGATCGGCGCGAGGACGCCGGTCGGCGCCGTGACGGCCGGGCCGAGCAGGCCACCGAGGTCGACGCCGGGGATCAGCCAGAGCCCCGGACCGCCGCCACCGGCCGGCGGGGCCGGCAGCGGGTCGGCCGAGGCGACCCCGCCCGCCAGTCCGGACAACGCGCCCGCCACGGCGAGCGGCAGCAGCACACGAGCCGCGATTCGCTTCATTTCATTTCCCTTTCTTTCGTGGAAATCGAGCCTTACCGCTGCTGGAATCGAGCGGAATCCTTCACCGCAGCACCGAGCTGACCGGCACGATCGTGCCGTCGGGGATCCATTGCCCCGCGTAGTCGCGGTGGGCGATCATCCCGGCGGGGTGCGGTTCACCCGGGTACATCGGCATGGCGTTGACCTGCGCCGCGGCGAAGATCTGGACGTCGCCGTTCACCGACGTCCACTGGCCGCCCAGCCAGTTCCGGAAACCGCCGAGCGTGGGGCTTTCGCCGCCGAAGGCGTTGTTCGCGGCGACCGCGAAGCTGACGGCGACCTGCTCTCGCGGGTCGAACCTCAGCGGCACCGAAGAACTCGCGACCGAGTTGACGATCGGCCCGTTGAGCAACCACGGCGCGAGGTACAGGCCGTACTGGTGGGTCGGTTTGAGCCGCTGGGACTCGGCCGCGCGGGTCATCGCCGTGTAGCCGCCCGCCCAGCCGGACACCACCAGCAGCGCGGTGTTCGGGCCCGCTTCGGTCTGAACCGGGAGCCCGGCACGAGCGGCGGTCTCGCGGACCAGTTTCGCGGCGGCGACACCGCGCGGCGAGTCGTCTTCGACAAGGGTGAGCGCGGAAGGCTTGCGGCCGGCGAGAAACTCGACGAGTTTCACCAACGAACCACGGTCCTCACCCAAAAGCGCGTCGGACGGGCACGACGTGAGGGCCTCGCGGCGGTCGGCGATCAGGCCGCCCAACGCGGCCGAAGCGCACTCGGGCGCTTCCGTGTCGGCGATCTCGGGGCCCTGCTCCTCACCCGCGTCGACCTCGATCGTCGTCTTTTCCGCGCCACGGCTGATGATCAGGTCACTGCGCCCCTTCGGCAGGTCGACCTCGGCCCAGGTGCCCTCGGCACCGGGACGCACGATGGCCTTGCCGATCAGGCCGCCTTCGACGCCGGCGGACAGGTCGTCCCCCGCGCTCGCCGGGAAATGGACGAGGTTCCTGCCGGGCCGCTGCGGGCTCACCAGTACCGGGAACCGCTGGTCTCCGACGGAGGCGTCGGCGAGCAGCGGAACCCCGGGAATCGGAAGTTCAGATGGTCGGGGAATGGCCGCGAGTGCGCTCCAGGCAACGAAACCGACGGCCACGGCGCCTGCACCGAACCGATAGGCACGGGTGGATTCCTTGTCCGACAAGAAGAATCCGGCGACGGCGGTGGCGACGACCGGAAGCACGGTGATCACCAGCAACGTGATCCCGAAGAAGGTTTCGTAGACCCGGCGGTCGAACCCGAGTCCGGACGAGAACAGCTGGACCGCGCCGGCGACGACGAGAAGTCCGCCGAGTGTCAGGGAAAGCGGGCCGAGCCGGAAGTTCGTCTGGCGCCATCGCTCGGCGGGCACCCAGACGGAAAGAACGGTGACGCCGAACCACAAGGCCGCCGCCGCGACGTAGACGGTGTCGATGGCGAACTCGACACCGGACCGCCCGAGCGAGGTTTCGAGCACCACCAAAGCGGCCAGCGCGAGGGAAGCCCACCGGACGGTTGACGGCCACCGCACCAGGACGGGAATGGCCAGCGCCAGCACGATGTGCACGATCAGCGCGATGGCGTTGACGTCGGTCGCGAAGGCCGAAACCGCCGCGAGAGTGGCGGAAATCCCGCCGAGCGCGGCGATGGTGAGAGACAGGCGTCGGGGAAGTTCACCCACCAGCGGGCGCAGAATCCCGGTTCCGGCAAGGAAAGCGGTCGTCAGCAGGAGCCCGAGCCGGAGCAGGATCAAGGCGATGCCGACTCCGGGCGAACCGGAACTCGCCGGTATGACGTGGTGATCCATGGGGACCTTCCGGAACGAATCGGCGGAACCGGGGGTGACGGGGTGCACCCGCCACCCCCGGTCTTCCGCGCCGAGCAGGGTTATTTGAGATCCGCGTCCGCTACGACGAACAGTTCGGAGTGCGGTTTGGCGTTTCCGAAGGACCCGTGCGGCCAGGTCTTCCGGTTGAAGTTGATCCCGACCTGTCCGGTGAACTCGTCCCGGAAGTTCTGGTCGACCGCGATCTTCCCGTCCTCGCCGAGGTTCAGCAGGTTGACCTTGTGGTCACCGTCCAAACCGGACCGTGCGACGAAGTAGTTCGACACCGCGAGGTGCCGCGGCTTGTCGGTTTCGTGGTAATAACCGTCGTCACCGAGCACGAAGTTGTCGTACGCGCCCCAGTGCGGCCCACCACCCGACGTACCCGGGTTGATCGGCGCCGCGCCGACAACGGTCGGCAGGTCGCCGCCACCGCCCTGCTGCGACTTCTCCTTCGTGTCGATCCGGCCGTTGATGTTCTCGACCTTGTCACCCGCGGCGACGAGCTTCTGGATGTCGAGGACGTACACACCACCCGTGGTGCCGGGGTCGTCCGGGCCGAGCGCGCCCTTGGAGCGTCCGGTGATCGCGCGGTAGAGGTACTTGTCGTCGGGGCTGGTCTGGATCCAGCCGCCGTTCGAACCACCGCCGTTGGAATCGTTGTTCGGGTGGATGGCCTTGTTCGCGGCACCGTCGTCGAACACCTGGATCCAGTGCGGTTCCTTGGCGGTGATGTCCGGTGTGTAGAACACCGCGCCGCCCTGCATCGTCTGGGCGAAGGCACCCTTGTGGCCGGGCAGGTTGGTCACCGTGGTCTCCATGACCGCGCGGCTCTCGGCGTGCAGCGGGTCGGCCGGGTCGGCCCGCGGACCATCCGGCAGGTACGAGACCGCCTTGAGCTTCGGCTTGTTGCGGTCGGAGATGTCCCAGGTCCGGACGGTCGGGCGCCGCAGGTACGGCGACGGCTGCTTCACCGGGTCGAGGATGATGTTGCGAGGCTCGGCGTAGTCACTGGTGACCAGGGTGTTGAGGTCCTCGCGGGCCTGGATGCCGTGCGGGTTGGCGCAGGTCGGCTTGTCCAGTTGCGGGAGGTTGTCGCACAGCTTCTTGTTGTCGCCCTGCGGGGTGGCCGCCGGGGACTCGGAAAGCACCTGCGCGTTCTGGTCGAAGCGGACGACCTCGCCGGGGCTGCCGGCGAAACCATTGCCCACCACGGTGGACCCGTTGGCGTAGGTGTGCGGGCCGGGCACGACCGGGCCACCCATGTAGGTCCCGTATGCCGTGCCGTCCTTGAGCACCCAATACGCGTCCGGCACGGAGCCGCCGAGGGTCTGGGTCGGGAGGCTGACGCCCTTGAGCTTCAGTTGCGGCAGCGCGGAGACGTCGAAGGCGTACGTCGCGGCGGCGAACAGCGCGCCGGCGTAGATCGTGTCCCCCTTGTGCCACACGTACTGCATGTGGTGCGGCTCGTTCTCGACGAGGGGTCCGACGGTGGCGGTGTTGACGACCTTGCCGTAGGTCGGCGAGCCCTGCGTCGCGTCGATCACGGCGAGGAAGTCCGGACCGGGCAGCGCGTTCTTGATCTTGTTCAGGCCGCCGCCGAGCGAACCCGGCAGGTTCTTGATGTCCTTGACCAGGGTGTCGGCGATGTTCTCGTCACCGGCCCAGACCAGCAGCCACTTCTTGCGCTTGCCATCGGCACTCCGAGCCGCCGCGACATCCTTGGTGACCAGGTGGTTCTGGACCCAGTACTCCTTGCCGTCCGCCGCCTTCTTCGCGTCCTTGACGACCTGGACGTCGGCATAGGCACTCGTGGACGAGCCGGTATAGGTCACCGTGCCCACGGCGAGCGCCGCCGCCATGGCGCCTATCGCCACTTTTCGCCACTTGGGCGAGTTGGATAGCATTCTTTCTCCCTGTTTTCACTACCGAAGCGCCAGACAATTGGCATACCTCTCCCCTCTTTCGCGCAGGCGTCACCGGCACGGATCAGGGGAAAGCGATCAACCGCCGGTTCGAACAGGAAACCGTTGCGGCACAGCAGAAATCGTTAGCGCACGCCGAAGTCGCGCATCCGTTTCGGATGCTCGAATCGCCCGGAACGCGAAGAGCCGTAAAGGGTCAGGAATCCATACACAGCGCGCTTGCTTGCTGCCGCAAGTCAACGTGCCGGCGCCACACCAAGGCGACTGGGGATTGCATGGGCGAAATACTCGTGCGAAGCCGTCGGAGTGTCAATCTTGTGATCAAAGAATGGGACATGCCACGGGCGGGTGAAATTCCCACAATACGGATGAGCCGTTAGGCCGAACGAGTGACGATCTTCCGAGTAGTGGGAACTAGGCCACCTGGCGGCACTACAGCAGGTCACAACGGCCCAGTAACCTGCTCCCGACGACCGCGAGGGCGTTATGAGTTCGTTATGAACTCTCGGGAACCAGCCCGTGGCATCGCACGATCGGCGGGTCCGCGAAACTCACCAACGCGGTAAGACAGGGGCCATGCCCAAGACGATCAGGCGGGCGCTGGCCGTTGCCGTCCTCGCCGTGCTCACCACGTTTCCCGTGCCCGCGCAGGCTTCGGAGCAGACGGCGCCGCCGGAGTTCGTCGCACTCTCGGACGTGGCGCCGACGATTTTGCACGAGATCCGGTATCGCGGGCGGCACAACTTCGTCGGCCGGAAGATCGACGGGTACGTCCAACCGCTGTGCCTGCTGACCCGGCAAGCCGCAGAGGGATTGCGTGTGGCCCAGCGGCGGCTGCTGCGGCAGGGCTACACGCTCAAGGTGTACGACTGCTACCGGCCGCAGCGCGCCGTCGATCACTTCGTCCGGTGGGCCAAGGACCTCTCCGACGAGAAGATGAAGGCGGAGTTCTACCCGAACGTGGCGAAGGACAGGCTGTTCGCCGACGGGTACATCGCGGAGAAGTCCGGGCACAGTCGCGGGAGCACGGTGGACCTGACGATCGTGAAGCTGCCGCCCCGGCCGCAGCGGCCCTATCGCCCGGGTGAGGCGCTGGTGCCGTGCTTCGCGCCGGACCGGTTCCCGGACAACATGGTCGACATGGGGACCGGGTACGACTGCTTCGACACGCTCTCGCACACCGACGACCCGCGGATCACCGGCGAGGCGCGGGCGAACCGGCAACTCCTCAAGGGCACCCTCGCGGCGGCCGGCTTCCGGAACCTCGCCGAGGAGTGGTGGCACTACACCCTCAACGCGGAGCCGTTCCCGGACACCTACTTCGACTTCCCCGTCGCCCGGCACTCCCTGACCTGCGCCCCCTCCCCCACGGATCGCGATTAGGGGGCGAAACGCAAGTCAGCCCACCCGGGTGCCCGGATCACGCTTAGCCCGCGAAACGCAAGTCGCCCCGCCGCCGGCGCCCGATCGCGATTAGGGGGCGAAACGCGATCCCCCGGGGCGAGGGGCGCGACTTGCGTTTCGCCCCCTAATCGCGCTCCGGGGCCGGGAGGTGCGTTTCGCGGGCTAAAGGTGATCGGAGCGAGCGGGCTGGGGGTCAGGCGGGGGCGGTGAGGGCGAGGTGCTTGAGGGCCGTCACTGCCTCGTCGATGGGGTGCGACGTCCCCTCGGCGTCCGGCTTGCGCCACCGCGCGAGGTTCATCGCGGCGGAGAACTGCCGCTCGCCGTCGACGCTGGTCCAGGACAGTGTCGAGGCTCCCCAAACCGTTCCGTCATGGCCCCAGAAGGTGCCGTGCCCGGGGATCTCGGTCTTGTCGAGACCGAGGCCGTAGTCGACCAGCTTCCCGTTCTGCCTGATGACCGGAACGAGACGCTGCATCTCGGCCAAGGAAGACGGGCTGACGATCTCGCCGCCGAGAAGCTTGCGGTAGAAGCGGTTGAGATCCTCGACGGTCGACACGAGACCGGCGCCGGCCGTCACCCAGGACATGTCGTAAGTGCTGTAGTCACGGGGCGGGTCGATCAGGCCGAACAGCGCTTCGTACATCCGCGAGTGCGGTTCCTCGATCCACGCGACGGAGGGAAACCCGGTGTGCGTGAGGCCCGCGGGCTCGATGATGGCGCGGCGGATGTGCTCCTCGACCGGGGTGCCGGTCAGCTGCTCCAGCAGTTCTCCCAGGAGGAAGTAGTTCGTGTTGGAGTACACCCCCGGCGTGCTCCCCGGCTCGCCGGTGGCGGGTGCGCCGACGCCCAGCGCGATCAACTCGGCCGGGCGGAACTTCCGGAAGCGGTTGTCGTCCAGGCTCCCGGGCGCGAATTCCTTGAGCGAAGGGAAGGCGTGCGGCAGATATTCGGCGAGGCCGCTGGTGTGGTTGATCAACATCCGGACCGTGATCTCGCGGCCGCGCTCACCGGGGACCAGCTGCGGCAGGTGATCCCCGATCGGCACGTCGAGCCCGGTTCGCCCGGCCTCGACCTGCTGCAGCACCGCGGCGGAGACGAAGGTCTTGGTGATGCTGCCGACGCGTTGCAGCATCTCTGGCTCGACGGGGCGACCGGTCTCGAGGTCCGCGACACCGGAGGCACCGCGCCAGACCTGCTCGCCCACCCGCACCTCGGCGAACACACCGGGCACCCCCGCCCGGTGGACTTCGTCCAAAGCGGACTGAAGCTGCGCGAACGCCGTGTTCTCATCTGTCTTGAGGGAATCCATGCCGACCATCCTTTCGGCCGGCGCTCCCGAGATCGCCCGCCAAGCGTCGCGCATCCAGGCGGATACCGCACCGATCGTCGCTCCCCCGGCCAGGTCGACTTTCGCGGGCTAACCGCGATCCGGCAGGTGGGGGGCACGGGCCGCGGTTAGCGGGCTAAACGCGAGTGGGGTGGGGGCTGGGGCGGGGAAAGCGAAGCGCCCCTGGCCGGGGGGCCAGGGGCGCTTCGGGTGGAGCGGGGGTGGATCAGCGGAAGTCGCGGCCGAAGTCGTAATCGTCCAGCGGCACCGCGGCACCCGGGGTGGAGCCGAAGACATCCGGGGTGTAGTAGCCGTCGTCGTAGGACGGGATCGCGTAAGCGGCGACCCGCGCCTCCTCGGTCGGCTGCACCTGGATGTTGCGGTACTTGTTGATCCCGGTACCGGCCGGGATCAGCTTACCGATGATCACGTTCTCCTTGAGGCCCACGAGCTTGTCCGAGCGGCCGTTGATGGCCGCGTCGGTCAGGACACGCGTGGTCTCCTGGAACGAGGCCGCCGACAGCCACGAGTCCGTGGTCAGCGAGGCCTTCGTGATCCCCATCAGCACCGGGCGACCCGAAGCGGGCTCGCCGCCCTCGGCGACCGACGCCCGGTTCTTGGCCTCGAACTTGGTCCGCTCGGGCAGTTCGCCCGGGAGGAAGTCCGTGGCACCGGAGTCGATGATCGTCACCCGGCGCAGCATCTGCCGGACGATGACCTCGATGTGCTTGTCGTGGATCGACACACCCTGCGCCCGGTACACCTTCTGGACCTCGTCCACCAGGTGCATCTGCGCCTCGCGCGGCCCCATGACCCGCAGAACCTCGTGCGGGTCCGGGGTGCCCTCGAGCAGCTGCTGGCCGACCGCGACGCGGTCACCGTCACCCAGCGGGCCGTTCGGGGTGTTCGCGAGCCGCTGACGCTTGGACAGCTTGTCGAAGACGATCTCTTCGCTGCCGTCGTCCGGGATCAGCGTGATCTTCCAGAACCGCTCGCTCTCCTCGATGCGCACACGGCCATCGACGTCGGCGATCGGCGCCTTGCCCTTCGGGACCCGGGCCTCGAACAGCTCCTGGACACGGGGCAGACCGGTCGTGATGTCGTCACCGGCGACACCACCCTGGTGGAACGTACGCATCGTCAGCTGCGTACCCGGCTCACCGATCGACTGGGCCGCGACGATACCCACGGCCTCGCCGACGTCGACGAGCTGACCGGTCGCCATGGACCGGCCGTAGCAGGTGGCGCAGATACCGACGGCCGACTCGCAGGTCAGCACCGAACGCACCTTGACCTTGGAGATCCCGCTCGAGATGAGCTTGTCGATCGCCGGGTCACCGATGTCGTCACCGGCGTTGAGCACGACGTTGCCCTTGGCGTCGACCGCGTCGGTCGCCAGGTTCCGCGCGTACACGCTGGTCTCGACGTGCTGGTCGCGCAGGACCTTGCCGTCGCCGAGGTCCTCACCGATCGGCATGTTGATACCGCGGGTGGTGCCACAGTCGATCTCGCGGACGATGACGTCCTGCGACACGTCCACCAGACGACGGGTCAGGTAACCCGAGTCGGCGGTACGGAGCGCCGTGTCCGCCAGACCCTTACGGGCACCGTGCGTCGCGATGAAGTACTCCGCCACCGACAGGCCTTCACGGAAGTTGGCCTTGATCGGACGCGGGATGTACTCACCCTTCGGGTTCGACACCAGACCACGCATACCGGCCAGCGACCGGACCTGCGTCATGTTGCCCGCCGCGCCCGACTTCACGATCATCGCGATCGGGTTGTCGTCCGGCAGCGCCGTCTCCATGATCTTGTGGACCTCTTCGGTGGCCTGCGTCCACACCTTGACGAGCTCGTTGTTGCGCTCGGCGTGCGACAGCTGACCACGCTGGTACCGCTTCTCGACCTGGTCGGCCTTGCCTTCGTACTCGTCCAGAATGGCCTTCTTGCCCGTCGGGACCAGCACGTCGGAGATCGCGACCGTGACGCCCGAACGGGTCGCCCAGTAGAAACCGGCGTCCTTCAGGCGGTCCAGGGTCTGCGCGACCTGGGTCATCGAGTAGCGCTCGGCGAGGTCGTTCACGATCAGGGCCTGACGCTTCTTCGGCATCGGCTCGTTGATGAACGGGTAGTCCGCCGGCAGCAGCTCGTTGAACAGCACGCGGCCCAGGGTGGTCTCGGCCAGCCAAGCCTTGCCCGGCTCCCAGCCCTTCTCCGCGAGCGCCGCTTCGTCGGCCTTGGCGGGCTGACGGTCGGTGATGCGGATCTTGACCGGGGCGTGCAGGCTCAGCGCCTTGCGGTCGTACGCCATGATCGCTTCGGCGGGCGAGGAGTAGGCGTTGCCCGCACCCTCGGCCTTGTCGTTCAGGCGGGTCAGGTGGAACAGACCGGTCACCATGTCCAGACGCGGCATGGCGAGCGGGCGGCCCGACGCCGGCGAAAGGATGTTGTTCGCCGACAGCATCAGGATGCGGGCCTCGGCCTGCGCCTCCGCGGACAGCGGGAGGTGCACGGCCATCTGGTCACCGTCGAAGTCCGCGTTGAACGCCTCACAGACCAGCGGGTGCAGCTGGATGGCCTTGCCTTCGACCAGCTGCGGCTCGAAGGCCTGGATACCGAGGCGGTGCAGGGTCGGCGCACGGTTCAGCATCACCGGGTGGCCGGTGATGACCTCTTCGAGCACGTCCCACACCTGCGGGCGCGAGCGCTCCACCATCCGCTTGGCGGACTTGATGTTCTGCGCGTGGTTCAGGTCGACCAGCCGCTTCATGACGAACGGCTTGAACAGCTCGAGCGCCATGTCCTTCGGCAGACCGCACTGGTGCAGCTTCAGCTGCGGACCGACGATGATGACCGAACGGCCGGAGTAGTCGACACGCTTGCCGAGCAGGTTCTGACGGAACCGGCCCTGCTTGCCCTTGAGCAGGTCGGACAGCGACTTCAGCGGGCGGTTACCGGGACCGGTGACCGGGCGGCCGCGGCGGCCGTTGTCGAACAGCGCGTCGACGGCCTCCTGCAGCATCCGCTTCTCGTTGTTGACGATGATCTCGGGCGCGCCGAGGTCGATCAGCCGCTTCAACCGGTTGTTCCGGTTGATGACCCGGCGGTAGAGGTCGTTCAGGTCGGAGGTGGCGAAGCGGCCACCGTCGAGCTGGACCATCGGGCGCAGGTCCGGCGGGATCACCGGGACGGCGTCGAGCACCATGCCGCGCGGGTCGTTGCCGGTGGCCTGGAAGGCCGCGACGACCTTGAGCCGCTTCAGCGCGCGGAGCTTCTTCTGCCCCTTGCCGTTGCGGATGGTGTCGCGCAGGTTCTCGGCCTCGGCCGCGACGTCGAACTCGGTGGCCAACTTCTGGATGGCCTCCGCGCCCATGCCGCCGGTGAAGTACTCGCCGTAGCGGTCGACGAGCTCGCGGTAGAGCAGCTCGTCGGCGATCAGCTGACGGACGTCGAGCTTGGTGAAGGTCGTCCAGACCTCCTCGAGACGGTCCAGCTCGCGACCGGCGCGGTCACGGATCTGGCGCATCTCGCGCTCGCCGCCCTCCTTGACCTTGCGGCGGACGTCGGACTTGGCGCCCTCCGCCTCCAGCTCGGCCAGGTCGGCTTCCAGCTTCTGCGCCCGTGCCTCGATGTCCGCGTCACGCTTGGTCTCGAGGTTCTTGCGCTCGACGCCGATCTCGTTCTCGAGGGTCGGCAGGTCGTTGTGCCGCAGCTCGGTGTTCACACCGGTGATCACGTAGGCCGCGAAGTAGATGATCTTCTCGAGGTCCTTCGGCGCCAGGTCGAGCAGGTAGCCGAGGCGGGAAGGAACACCCTTGAAGTACCAGATGTGGGTGACGGGCGCGGCCAGCTCGATGTGGCCCATCCGCTCACGACGCACCTTGGCGCGGGTGACCTCGACGCCACAGCGCTCGCAGATGATGCCCTTGAAGCGGACCCGCTTGTACTTACCGCAGTAGCATTCCCAGTCCCGGGTCGGGCCGAAGATCTTCTCGCAGAAGAGGCCGTCCTTCTCGGGCTTGAGCGTCCGGTAGTTGATGGTCTCCGGCTTCTTGACCTCGCCGAAGGACCACTGACGAATGTCGTCGGCGGTAGCGAGGCCGATGCGGAGCTCATCGAAGAAGTTGACGTCCAGCACGTCTTTACATCCCCTTGGGGTTGATGCGACTAGAGGAGTTGGCGAGCGGAGGCGGGAGCCTGAGTGGCTCCCGCCTCATCGCGGATCAGTGCACGACGTCGTCCACCGAGGGCGACTCGTTGCGGGACAGGTTGATGCCGAGGTTCGCCGCGGCACGCTCGAGGTCCTCGTCGTCGGAGTCGCGCATCTCGATCGCGGCGCCGTCGCTCGACAGCACCTCGACGTTGAGGCAAAGCGACTGGAGCTCCTTCAGGAGCACCTTGAACGACTCCGGGATACCCGGCTCGGGGATGTTCTCCCCCTTGACGATGGCCTCGTACACCTTCACGCGGCCGACCACGTCGTCCGACTTGATCGTCAGCAGCTCCTGCAGCGTGTAAGCCGCGCCGTAGGCCTGCATCGCCCAGCACTCCATCTCACCGAAGCGCTGGCCACCGAACTGCGCCTTACCACCCAGCGGCTGCTGCGTGATCATCGAGTACGGACCGGTGGACCGGGCGTGGATCTTGTCGTCGACCAGGTGGTGCAGCTTCAGGATGTACATGTAGCCGACGGCGACCGGGTACGGGTACGGCTCGCCGGAGCGGCCGTCCAGCAGCGTGGCCTTGCCGTTCTGCTTGACCATGCGCTCACCGTCGCGGTTCGGCTTGGTGGCGCCGAGCAGGCCGGTCAGCTCGTCTTCCTTCGCACCGTCGAACACCGGGGTGGCGGTGTTCGTGCCGGGGTCGACGTCGTAGAGCTCCTCGTTGAGGTTCTTCGCCCACTCCGGGTTGCCCTCGATCTTCCACCCCTGCGACGCCAGCCAGCCCAGGTGGAGTTCCAGGACCTGGCCGATGTTCATACGACGCGGGACACCGTGGGTGTTCAGGATGATGTCGACGGGCGTGCCGTCCTCCATGAACGGCATGTCCTCGACGGGGAGGATCTTGCCGATGACACCCTTGTTCCCGTGGCGGCCGGCGAGCTTGTCGCCCGGCTGGATCTTCCGCTTCTGGGCCACGTAGACGCGGACCAGTTCGTTGACGCCCGGGGGCAGCTCGTCGTCGTCCTCGCGCGAGAACACGCGGATGCCGATGACCTTGCCGGTCTCGCCGTGCGGCACCTTCAGCGAGGTGTCGCGGACCTCGCGGGCCTTCTCGCCGAAGATCGCGCGGAGGAGGCGCTCTTCCGGGGTCAGCTCGGTCTCACCCTTGGGCGTGACCTTGCCGACCAGGATGTCGCCGTCGCGGACCTCGGCACCGATGCGGATGATGCCGCGCTCGTCGAGGTCGGCCAGGACCTCCTCGGAGACGTTCGGGATGTCCCGGGTGATCTCCTCGGCGCCCAGCTTGGTGTCGCGGGCGTCGATCTCGTGCTCCTCGATGTGGATCGACGTGAGCACGTCGTCCTGCACCAGGCGCTCGGAGAGGATGATCGCGTCCTCGTAGTTGTGGCCCTCCCACGGCATGACCGCGACGAGCAGGTTCTTGCCGAGCGCCATCTCACCGTTCTCGGTGGACGGGCCGTCGGCGATGACCTGACCCTGCTCGACCCGGTCGCCCTCGTTGACGATCGGGCGGTGGTTGAAGCAGGTGCCGTGGTTGGAGCGGCGGAACTTGTACAGTCCGTAGCTCTTCCGCGTGCCGTCGTCGTGCATGATCGTGATCAGGTCCGCCGAGAGCTCCTCGACGACACCGGCCTGCTCGGCGACGAGCACGTCACCGGCGTCGACCGCGGCACGCAGCTCCACCCCGGTGCCGACGTACGGCGCCTGGTTGCGGAGCAGCGGCACGGCCTGGCGCTGCATGTTCGCACCCATCAGGGCGCGGTTCGCGTCGTCGTGCTCGAGGAACGGGATCATCGCGGTCGCGACCGAGACCATCTGCCGCGGCGAGACGTCCATGTAGTCCACGTCGAGCGGGTCGATCAGCTCGACCTCGCCGCCCTTCTTACGGACCAGGACGCGGTCTTCGACGAAGGTGCCGTCGTCGTGGATCGGCGCGTTCGCCTGCGCCTTCACGAAGCGGTCTTCCTCGTCCGCGGTGAGGTAGTCGACCTGGTCGGTGACGCGGCCCTCGACGACCTTGCGGTACGGGGTCTCGATGAAACCGAACGGGTTGACCCGCGCGTACGAGCAGAGCGAACCGATCAGGCCGATGTTCGGGCCTTCCGGCGTCTCGATCGGGCACATGCGGCCGTAGTGCGACGGGTGGACGTCACGGACCTCCATGCCGGCGCGCTCACGCGACAGACCACCGGGGCCGAGGGCGGACAGACGACGCTTGTGCGTCAGCCCCGACAGCGGGTTGTTCTGGTCCATGAACTGCGACAGCTGCGAAGTACCGAAGAACTCCTTGATCGCCGCCACGACGGGACGGATGTTGATCAGGGTCTGCGGCGTGATCGCCTCGACGTCCTGGGTGGTCATCCGCTCACGGACGACGCGCTCCATCCGGGACAGACCCACGCGGATCTGGTTCTGGATGAGCTCGCCGACGGTGCGGAGACGACGGTTGCCGAAGTGGTCGATGTCGTCGGTCTCGACCGGGATGACCTGGTCGCCGACGGTCGCCTTGTCCTCGCCGGCGTGCAGCCGGACCAGGTACTCGATCGTCGAGACGATGTCCTCTTCGGTCAGCGTCCCGGTGTCGTACGGGGTGGTGAGGCCGAGCTTCTTGTTCAGCTTGTACCGGCCGACCTTGGCGAGGTCGTAGCGCTTCGGCTTGAAGAACAGGTTCTCCAGCAGCGTCTGCGCGCTCTCCTTGGTGGGCGGTTCGCCCGGGCGCAGCTTGCGGTAGATGTCGAGCAGCGCCTCGTCGGTGCCGGCGGTGTGGTCCTTCTCGAGGGTGGCGAGCAGCGTCTCGGAGAAGGAGAAACGCTCGCGGATCGCCTCGGTGGTCCAGCCGAGCGCCTTCAGCAACACGGTCACCGGCTGACGGCGCTTGCGGTCGATACGGACACCGACGGTGTCGCGCTTGTCGACGTCGAACTCGAGCCACGCACCGCGGCTCGGGATGACGCGGACGTTGAAGACGTCCTTGTCCGTGGTCTTGTCGACACTGGTGTCGAAGTACACACCCGGCGACCGGACCAGCTGGGACACGACGACACGCTCGGTGCCGTTGATGACGAAGGTGCCCTTGTCGGTCATCACCGGGAAGTCGCCCATGAAGACCGTCTGGCTCTTGATCTCGCCGGTGTTGTTGTTCACGAACTCGGCGGTCACGAACAGCGGGGCCGCGTACGTCATGTCCTTGTCCTTGCACTCCTCGACGGAGGCCTTGACCTCGTCGAAGCGCGGGTCGGAGAAGGACAGCGACATGGATCCGGAGAAGTCCTCGATCGGCGAGATCTCGTTGAGGACCTCTTCCAGGCCACCGACCGGGTTTTCTTCACCTTCTTCGACGCGGCGTTCGAACCACGCCTCGTCGCCGGTGAACCATTCGAAGGACCTGATCTGCACGTCGAGCAGGTTCGGGGTGTTGAGCGGCTCGCGAATCTTTGCGAAGGAGACCCGCTTGGGGGCTCCCGGGATTCCCGTGGACTCCGAGCGAGATACAGCCGAGGTGGTCGCAGCAGTGGCCTGGTTCGCGGGAGAGACTGCCAAGATGCGTCCTTCCGGGGACAATGAGCGGTGAGCAGCCGCGTCAGCAACAGCTGATGCGGTCTGTCAAGGGTGCCGTGTGCCCACTATCCTAACTACCGGCTCCGGGCAGCCTGAAAGAGGGCAGCGCAAAGAAGCAGTCTAGCCCGAACGTCGCGGTCTGTCCAGGGGGCGCTCCCGATGGGGCCCAGCCTGCATCGCAACGTCTTCAGGTATGCCTCTCCTCGGCTTCCCCGGGGCCGTCCCTCCCGCAAGGGAACCGCCGGTTCTCGCCGTTGCCAGTAAGCGTGACCCCACGCGGGCTCGTAGTCAAGATGCCGCGCGGTGGTCCCGCCGGTTGGCGCAGCGTCGAAGAGGTCGCGCGGAGGGTGACGAACAGGACGCGCGTCCGGTTACCGCTCGGTACCCGCAGGTGACGGCGTCGGCCCGCCGACCTGCGTTTAGCGGGCTAAACGCGACGCCGCCGGGGTCCGTTTCGGAGAGTCACCAGGTGGGGGACGGGCGGCCGGAGAGGTGACTTCCGCGGGGTCTGACCGTGTGACCGTTGTGGCCGGTGCGCCTTCTGGGGCGGCGCACAGGAACGCCCCCGGGATCGCGATCAGGGGGCTGAACGCGATCCGCCGGACGGTGTCAGACTGGGCCGATGGTCCAGACGCGCGAGGACGAGCCGGCCTTCGACAGCACCCCACCGATGTCGCCCGTAGCCGTGCCACCGGAGGCCGAGCTGCGCCTGGCCGCCGAGCGAAGTCCGGTACTCCAGGAACTCCGACGCTTCGTCGCCGATTTGCCCGAGCACAGCGAGCCACGGACCGGCCCGGTCGGTCGCTGGGCCGAGGATTGCGGCCTCATCCGCGTCATCAAGGGCTCGTACGTACCGGTCAAGAAGAACGCCGGCCTCCTCGAGGACCCGCTCGCGCTGTGGGAACGGGCGTTTTCGACGGTCGGCGCGGCCGCGTACGACCTCGCCGGAGAGAAGTCCGATGAGTTCGCGGCGCTGTTCCCTCAGCTGGTTTCGGCGCTTTCCCTCACCTTGTACCGGTCGGGCGACGTGCCGGTGCCCGTCGAGCTCGCCCTCGGGGTCCTCGCGGAGATGTTCGAACGCGCTCCCGAGCCGAGTCCCGGTCTCCGCTACGCGACGACCGTCCTGCTGGAGCTGCTGGACCGGCTCGGCGCGATCGAGCAGGACACCATGACGGATCCGGACTTCCTGGCCAAAGTCGCCGACATCACCGGCAACCCGGATCCGGACCCGACGCTGATCAAGCTCACCCCGCTCACGGTGTGGGCGACCAACCGGGAACTCCGGGAGGCCGGGGTTGCGGCGCCGATCGTCGGCGAGGTCGCGGGCGAGCGGCTCGACAAACTGGGTTCGCACCTCCTCGACGCCCCGCCGGAGATCATCGACGCGGAGATCAAAGCCTGGGCTCGGCACCGGTCTCCCGTCGACGCGGCGACCGAAGCAGGCGAGTTCCTCCGGGGGGCGACGAGCCCGTCCGAACGGCTGCTCGCCTTGATCGCGCTCGGTGAAACCGGAGGTCATGGCCTCGAGACCGCCGCCGGGATCCGCGGGGAGGGCGGCCTGCCCGGCGCTGTCGCGGCGATGTGGCTGTCGGAACGCGGGGCGATCGGTCCCGAAACGGTCGACCGCGACGAGGTCGTCGTCGGGATGACCGACCACTTCGCGGCGATGCATCAGCTCGGCGCCTTCGTGCACCAGCTGGCCGAGATGGACGACGGATTCGACATCGTCGACCTGCTGACGTCCTCCGACCACCCCGCCACGCTCGAACTCCTCGACGTCGTCGCCACGGACCATCCGGACCGGGTGATGGCCAAGAAGGCGAGGAAGGCCCGCTTCAAACTGCGGTCGCGAGGCCTCTGACCCCTCGTCGAGGTACGCCCAGGTCAGCGCGCCGACACGTCACGATTAGGGGGCTAAACGCAGGTCGGGGCGCTCTTGCCGGTGGGGGTGGGCCCGGGTGCCCAGAGCGCGTTTAGCCCGCTAAACGCGACGTGGTGGGCCTGGGGAGGGGCCGAGCTGCGGTGTCGCGATTAGGGGGCTAAACGCAAGTGGGGGGCTACTTGGAGGGGGCCGGGGAGGCGGGGGGCGCGGAGGAGGCGGCCGGGTTGGGCGGAGCGGAGTAGGTGTTCATCGCCGTGATCTTCCACTTGTCACCCTGAAGCTCCGCGTTCAAGTGCAGCTGCGCGCTCCCGGCGGTGGTCTTGTTCGTGTCGGCCCGCGTCGAGCTCTGGTCGACGAACACCATCACGTCGGCCCGGTCCCCCTCCAGCCGGATGACGGCGCTGCGGGTGACCTTGCACGTCACGACCATCTTCTGCTGCGGGGCCAGCCGCTTGACCTCGCCCATCAGCAGGTTGTACTTCGCCCGCACCTCGTCGTTGACCAGCAGATCGGCCGCCGCGGCCTCGGTCTTCGCGATGTTGGTGTAGTCGTACGAGAACAGGGCCTCGGTCGCCTTCGAGACCTGGTCCTTGACCTGCGACGTCTTCGCGACGTCCAGCAGCGCGGTGTTGTTCGTCGAGCTGGTCACGTCGTCCGCTTGGATCTTGAACAGCACCGCGGCCCCGGCCAGCAGCAGCCCGACGACGACCAGCGCGCCCGCCAGGATCAGCTGCCGCGATCCCGGCGTCTTCGGCTTTTCGGACTCGGAGTCGGCTTCGGCGGCGACCTCGGCTTCGGCCTCTTCGAGGTCCTCCGGCTTCGCCTTGGCGGTCGTACGGGCCTTCGCCCGCGGACTCGGCTTCGCGACAACCTCGTCTTCGGTGGCCTCAGCACTCTCAGGAGCCTCGACAGCCTCCGGTGCGTCCTCCACCTCGACAGCCGCCACCTCGGCTTCGACAGCGGGCTCAGCGACGACCTCGGGCGCAGGAGCAGGAGCCGGACGCGGAGCAGGCCGCGGCGAAGGACGACGGACCGGCGCCGGCGTCTCGACGGACTCGACCTCAGGTGCGGGAGCCGCGTCGACGGGGGCCGCGCCGGGCCGGCGCAGACCGGCCACCCGGGGGCGGCGCACCGGCGGGGTGCTGCGAGGGGGCTGGCGGCGGGAGGGGGGCACTACGTGGCTCCGTTCTAGGTGACGCTCTTACTGACCGGCCGCGACGAGGGGCACGTTGCTGATCCCGGAGACCTTCCACTCCTCGCCGACCCTGGTCATCGAGACTTCCAGGCGCATCGGCTTGGAGATCACCTTGTCGCCCTGGGTGACCTGTGTCGAGATGGCGGCGAGGAAGCTCGTCTTGCCCTCGTGGTCGTCGAGTTCCTCCACCGCGATGTCCTGGATGGTGGTGACGACCTTGGTCTTCGCCTCACCGAGCGCCTTGCGGTAACTCGGCTCCAGCTGGGTCAGCTCGTCCGTCATCTTCTTGTCGGAGACGGCCTTCTGTTTGGCGAAGTACCCGTCGAGGTCCTCGAAATCGACCTCGGTGTAGGCCTTGATCGCGGTGCCACCGGCCTTGACCACGTCGTCCCGCGTCCGCGCCAGGTCGGCGTTGTCGTCCGCGGCCGCCACCGCCCACTGGATCCCGAACAGGGCCGCGGCGAGCAGGGCGGCCAGTGCGAACGCCGCGGCGCCCAGCACCAGCGTTCGCGGCGAGGTCCACGATCGAGAAGAACTCATGACACTCCAGGGTAGGTATGCGGTCTGAGGCTCAGCCGGGCAGTCCCAGCAAGGCGCCGAGGCTGGCCAGGCTGACCCCGGGGCCCTGCAGGACACTCGGCATGCCCTGCGCCGCGCGCAGGCTGGCCAGCTCGTCGGCCGACCGCCCGGCGTTCGCGGCGACGTCGCCCTGCGACGGGATCTGCGGGACCCCGTTGTACGGCACGTTCTGCGAACCGCGCACGTTGATCGGGCTGCCCTTCGGCTCGGCGCAGTACGCGTCGTCCTTCGGCGCGCGCGGCGTCGTGTCGGTGCCTTCGCGGTACTTGTCGAGGCCGATGTAGCCCTTCGTGCACGAAGGCGGGTTGAACAGGTTGAGCGCGAGCCCGAGATGCGCGGTGCCGTCGTTGGCGACCGTGTTGGCGCCCGCCGCGAGCATCGGGTAGGTCACCAGCCCCTGCTCCAGCCCGTCGAGCCGGGTCACGAGCAGGTTCGACGTCGTGAGCAGGTTCGCCGTCAGCGCGCCCAGTCCGGGTCCCGATTCGGCGAGCACCGAGCTGATCTGGTTCGCCACCTGCGGGGTGATCCCGATCAGCTTCCGGATGTCGGCGTCGGAGTTCTTCAGCGTGCCGGACAGCTTGTTGAGATCCGCGCTGAACGACTTCATCGAACTCGCCATGTCGTTCTGCGTGTCGAGGACCTGTCCGCCCTTTTCCAGCAGCTGGATCGTCTGCGGCAGGTACTCCTGCGCGGTCGTGGTGAAGCTGCGCGCGGTGTCGAGCAGCCGCTGCAGGTCCGGGCCGGTGCCGTTGAAGGCGTTGTACGACTCGTCGACGACCTTGCGCAGCGAGTCGGTCGGCACGGACGCCGCGAGGCTGTCGAGGTCGCCGATGAGCTGTTCGGTGGGCACCGGCGTCTTGACCTTGCCTGCCGGGATGACCGAACCCGGCTGGAGGAACGGCCCCTTTTCGCTCTTGGGCCGCAGGTCGACGAACTGCTCGCCGACCGCCGACCGGTTCGCGACGACGGCGTCGAGATCGGCGGGCACCTGCGGGGCGTCGGGCGCGATGTTGAGGTCGGCCTCCAGCCCGGTCTTGGTCAGGCGCAGTTCGCCGACGCGGCCGATGTTGAAGCCGCGGTAGGTGACCTCGGCGTTCTGGAAGATGCCGCCCGACTCCTTGAGTTCGAGCTTCACCGTGTAGCCCTCGTCGCCGAAGACCGAGCCGAGCCCGGCGAACCGGATCAGCGCGTACACGATGGCGACCACGGAGATGACCGCGAACAGGACCAGCTGGATCTTCGTCCTCCGGATCAGCATCAGCCCGCACCTCCCGCCAGCAGGCCGAAGATCCCGGCGGGTCCGGTCTGCTGCGGCTGTCCGCCGCCCCGCGGCGCGCCCGCCTGACTGCCGGCGACACCCCCGACGCTGTCCGGGATCGGCAGCGGCGGGTTCACGCCGGGCCCCTCGGTCCCGCCGGTCAGCCCGGGCACCGGGACGACGTCCTGGAGCGGGTTCTGACGGCTGCGGCCGAGGTTCTTGAGGATCTCGTTCAAGTTCAGGTCGACCTTCGCGAACAGGTTGAAGTAGTCACCCTTGACGCCGTCGTAGGCGGCGTCACTGAACGGGAAGGTCAGCAGGATCTCCAGCGCCTTGGGCAGATCCGAGCCCGCCTCGCCGAGCTTCTGCAGCGTCGGCTGCAGTGCTTTGAGGTCGGCCACGAGGTCTTCCTTGCTCTTGTTCACCGTGTCGACGGCGACACCGGAAAGGTGGTTGAGCGCGTTCAGCATGGTCACCAGCTGACCGCGCTGCTGCTCCAGCACGCCGAGCCCGGGACCGAGGTTGTCGACCGCGCCGACCAGCTTGTCCTTCTGCCCGTTCAGTGTGAGCGAGAGCCGGTTCAGCCCGTCGAGCGCCCGCGTGATGTTCGCGGACTGCCGGTCGAGGTTCGTCACCAGCTGGTTGGTGTTGTTCAGCAGCGCCTTGAGTTCCGGCGAACGGCCGCTCGTGGCGTTGTTGAGTTCCTTGGTGATGGTGTTGAGCTGTTCCACGCCGCCGCCGTTGAGCAGCAGCGAAAGCGCGCCGAGCAGCTCTTCGACCTCGACACTGCGGTTCGTCCGCGCCAGCGGGATGACCGCGTTGTCGGCGAGTTTGCCCTGACCGTCCGCGGGGGCGGCCAGCTCGACGTACTTCTCACCGAGCAGGCTCGACTGCCTGACGTTGGCCATGGCGTTCGCGGGGAGCTTCACGTCGCCGTTGACCCGCAGGGTGACCTCGGCGTTCCAGCCGTCCGGGGTGAGCCCGATCGCCTCGACCCGGCCGATGGACACCTCGTTGACCTTCACCCCGGCCTGCGGGGTCAGGTCGAGCACGTCCCGGAACTGCACCTTGACCGTGTACGGGTGGTCGCCGAGTTCGGCGCCGCCGGGCAGCGGGATGTCGTAGATCCCGCTGAATCCGCACCCGCTCAACGTCAGCGCGGCGACGGTTCCACAGGCCACCAGAGCAAGTTTCCGCATCACTTCGCCCCCGAACCGTAGAGCTGACCGGCGATGGGGAGCGGCAACGGCGGCAGCTGGCCCGCCTGCGACGACTGGATCACCTGCGCGATCGACGGCAGCGGCACCAGCCCGTCGACCAGCCCGGCGATCCCCTTGCACGCGTCGCCGAGCGCGTCGAGCGCGTCCGGGGTCTGCTTGAGCAGGTTGCACACCATCACCAGCGGCGGCTGGGTGAGCTCGTTGAGGTTGGCCCGCGCGTCGAGCGTGCCCGAAGACGCGTTGTAGGTGTTGACCAGGTTCCCGAGGCCCACCGGGGCGACGTCGAGGATCTCGGCGAGCGCGCCGCGCTGGTCGACGAGCACCTTGGTCACACTGGCCAGCTTGTCCACATTGGACTTGAGCCGGTCGCGGTTCTTCTCGATGAACGCCTGCACCGCGGTGAGGGTGTCGGACAGCTGCTTCACCGTCGCCGCGAGGTTCTCCCGCTCCCCCGCCAGGAATCCGCTGACGTCGGCGAGCTGCCGCTCGAAGTCACGGACCTGCGAGTCGCTGTTCACCAGCGTCTGCGAGAAGGAGCCGAGGTTCTCGACGGTCTTGAACAGGTCGTCCTTGTTCCCGGACAACGTGCCCGCCGCCTGGCCGAGTTTGGTGATCGTGTCGTGCAGCGCCTGCCCGTTGCCGTCGAAGTTCTTCGCGGCGGTGTCGAGCAGGTTCGACAGGGAACCGTTCTTGTTGGCGCCGTTGGGGCCGAGCGATTTGCTGACCCGCGAGAGGCTGGCGGCGAGTTCGTCGACCTCCAGGGGCACCTCGGTGCGGTCGAGGCCGATCACGGCGCCGTCTTCGATCCGCGGGCCGCCCTTGTAGGCCGGGGCCAGCTGCACGTAACGGTCGCTGACCAGCGACGGCGCCACGATGATCGCCTTCGCGTCCGCGGGCACCGCCACCGAACGGTCGTACTCGAGGTCGACGCGGACCTGGTTGCCCATCGGCTGGATCTTGGTGACCGTGCCCATGTCGACGCCGAGCATCCGGACGCCGTTGCCCTCGTACAGGCCGACGGCACCGGCGAAATAGGCGGTCAGGTGGTTGCGGCCGGCGTCCTTGAGCGTCCACCACAGCGCACCGGCGACCACCAGCGCGAGCACGATCGCGATGGTGACGCCGCGGGCGAGGCTCTCTCCGAGACGGGTACTCATTTCTCGTAGCACCCCTTCTCGTTGATCGGGCCGAACGACGGCAGGACCAGTCCGCAGATGTAGTTGTCGAACCAGCGGCCGTTGCCGATCGTGTTCGTGAACACCCGGATGAACGGCGCGAACCGCGCGATGCCCTGACCGAGGGCGTCCTGGTTGCGCTGCAGCATCGAGGTCAGCTGGTCGAGCTGGGTGAGCACCGGGTCGAGCTGCGCGTCGTTGTCGTCCACCAGGCCCTTGAGCTGGGTGGCGAGGTTGCGCGAGCCGTCCAGCAGCGCGGAGATCGCGTCCTTGCGGCGGGACACCTCCCCGAGCAGCTTGTTGCCGTCGGCGAGGAGCTTCTGGAACTCGGCGTCGCGGTCGACGAGCGTCTGCGAGACCTGCCGCGTGTTGGCGAGCAGGTTCGCCAGCTGCGTGTCCCGCGAAGCGATCGTGTCCGAGAGGCGCGAAAGGCCGTTCAGGGCGCCCTTCACGTCCGCCGGGGTGTCGGCGAAGGTCTCCGAGATGACGTCGAAGCTCTTCGCCAGCTGAGCGGTGTCGATGTTGTCGACGGTCTGCGAAAGCCCGCGGAAGGCGTCGAGGACGTCGAACGGCGACATCGTGCGCTCACGCGGGATGGTCGTGCTCGGGTCGAGCGTGCGCTGGCCCTGCGGGTCGAGCGCCAGGTACTTCTGGCCGAGCACCGTCTTGATCTTGATCGCCGCGCTGGTCTTGTCGCCGAGCCAGGCGTCCTTGACCCTGAAGGAGATCCGGACCTTGTCGCCGTCGAGCTTGATATCGGAGACCTTGCCGACCTTCACGCCCGCGACGCGGACGTCGTTGTCCTTCTGCAGGCCCGAAGTCTCCGAGAAGTCCGCGCTGTAGGTCGTCCCGCCGCCGATCACGGGCAGGTCGTCGGAGTTGAGCGCGGCGAGGAACCCGAGCAGCAGCACCGAGATGCCGACCAGCGCGATCGGGATGGGATTGCGTTTCTGGAACGACTTCATGCCGTGCACCTCGCCCGGTTCACCGGCAGCAGCGGCAGATTGATCGGTTCGTTGATCAGCGGAGGCAGGGCGACGGCCCCCTTCAGCTCACAGGCGAAGAAGTTGAACCAGGAGCCGTAGTCGGCGGTGCGGGTCAGCGCGGTCACCTTCTGCGGCAGGAACTGGATGAAGTGCTCGACGATCGGCTGGCTGTCGTTGAGGTTCTTCGACAGGGTGCCGAGCGCCGCGATGTCCTGCTTGAGCGGCTCGCGGGCCTCACCGAGCAGGCCGGACGTCGTCTGCGCGAGGGTGCCGAGCGAGTCGATGGCGTCACCGATCGGCTCGCGGTCGGCGGCCAGCCCGGAGACCAGCTTCTGCAGCTTGACGATCAGGTCGTTCAGCTGCGGCGTATGCGCGTTGACCGTGTCGAGCACCGAGTTCAGGTTGTCGATGACCTCACCGATCACCTGGTCCTTGTCGGAGATCTTGGTCGCCAGCGACGCGGTGTGCTGCAGCAGGCTTTCGATCGTGCCGCCCTCGCCCTGCAGGACCTGGATGACCTCGTAGGACAGCTTGTTGATGTCGTCCGGGTTGAGCGCGGTGAACAGCGGCTTGAACCCGTTGAACAGCTGCGTCAGGTCGAGCGCGGGCGTGGTCCGCTCCAGCGGGATGTTCCCGCCCGGCTCCAGGTTCTTGCCGGAGGAGTCGGTGCCCTGCCCGAGCGAGACGTAGCGCTGGCCGACCAGGTTCCGGAACTTGATCTGCGCGGTCACCCCGGCCGGCAGCTTGCGGCCGGCGTCCACTTCGAACTCGACCTCGGCCTGGCGGCGGTCGACGATCCGGACGTCCTTGACCTGCCCGACCCTGACCCCCGCGATACGGACGTCGTCGTTGGGCAGCAACAAGGTCGCGTCACTGAACCGCGCCTTGTAGGCGTTCGTGCTGGTGGTGTTGATGTTGGCGATGCTGATCCCGAGGATCGTCGTGAACAGCACGGTGATCACGACGAAGACGCAGAGCTTGATCAGCGGCGCGAGCAATCCCCTCACTGGACGTGCACCTCCGCCCCACGGTAGAGCGGGCCGACGAGCAGCGAGCCCCAGCCGGGCATGTCCGAGGCGGGCATCCCGACCTGCGGGCCGACCAGCTGCGCGAGGAAATCGGCTTCGGAAGCCCCGTAGGACGGGTTGCCCGCGGGCGCGCCGCCGCCGTTCCCGTTGTAGCCGCCGTAGTTCGCGAAGTTGTTGGACGGCGAGAGACCGTCGTTGGCAGACCGGGCGGGCGCCTTGACCGTGCTGCCGTCCTTGATCGGGCCGTCCGGCGGATACTGCGGGAAGGGGTCCGGGAACTGCTTGAGGTCGTAGCAGCGCGGACCGCGTTTGTCCTCGAACCTCGGCTCGTCCTTGCCGGGCAGGTACGGGCCGCGGTTGACGGTGATCTCGATGGTCGCGTGCAGCCCGGGCCGGTCGGTGCCCTTGCCGAGGGCCTTGTCGATCTTCGGCAGGTTGTCGGCCATCTGCCCGATCACGCACGGGTACTCCGGCGAGTACTTCGCCAGCAGTTCCGCCGTCGGGCGGGCGGTGTCGGCGAGGCGGATCAGGTTGTCGGCGTTGTTCCGCAGGAAGGTCTGGAGGTCCACCGAGGCCTGGGTGACGCTGCCGTAGAGGTTCGACAGGTTCAGCTTCTGGTCGGCCACGGTGCGCGCGGTGGTGCTCAGGTTGTCCAGCGTCTGCACCAGATCCGGCGCGACGGCGCTGAAGTTGTCCGAGAACTTCGCCAGTTCCTTGAGGTTCTGCTGGAGCTGGGGTTCGTGCGGGTTCAGGTCGCCGACATAGGTGCCGAGCTGCGCGAGGGTGTCGCCGAGCTGGTCGCCGCGGCCGTTGAGCGCGGTGGAGATCGCGGACAGCGTGCTCGACAGCTTCTGCGGCTGGACGGCCTGCAGCACCGGCATCAGGTGCGCGAAGGCCTGCTCCAGTTCGACCGCGCTGGACGTGCGGTCCTGGGTGATCACATCGCCCTCGGCGATCGTCCTCGCCGACGGCGCGTCCGGGATTTCGAGGGAGACGAACCGCTCACCGAACAACGTCTTCGGCAGGAATCGCGCCGAAACGTTCTGCGGGATCAGTTTCGCCGACTCCGGCTTGAGCGCGAGGGTGAGTTCGGCGCCGTCCGGCGTCGCGGCGATGTCCTGCACCGAACCGACGATGAGACCGCGGACCTTCACATCGGACTGCTTCAGCAACTGGTTCCCGATGCTGTCCGATTGCAGCTTCACACTCACCACGGGCGTGAACGCCTTTTCGTACAACGCGACGCTCAGCGCCACCCCGCCGACGATCACGGCGACCAAGAGCAGGCCCAGCAGCCTGCGCCGGATTGTCACGATCATCCTGCGATCCTCACCGTGACGTCGGTTCCCCAGATCGCGAAACCGATGAAGAAGTTCATGATGGACACCGTGACGATGCTCAGCCGGACCGCCTTGCCGACGGCCACGCCGACACCGGCGGGGCCACCGGAGGCCCGGTAACCGAAATAACAATGGGACAGGATGATCAGGACGCTGAACAACAGCACCTTGATGAACGAATACAGCACATCCTGTGGAGGTAGGAAAAGGTCGAAGTAATGGTCGTAGGTACCCGCTGACTGGTTGTAGATGTAGATAACGACCAACCGGGACGCGAGATACGAACTCAGCAGGCCGATGACGTACAGCGGGATGACCGCGACGAAACCGGCGATGATCCGCGTGGTCACCAGGTACGGCAGGCTCGGGACGCCCATCACCTCGAGCGCGTCGATCTCCTCGGAGATCCGCATCGCGCCCAGCTGGGCGGTGAACCCGGCGCCGACCGTCGCCGAAAGCGCCAGGCCCGCGACCAGCGGCGCGATCTCGCGGGTGTTGAAGAACGCGGTGAGGAAGCCGGTGAAGGCCGACGTTCCGATCGAGTTCAGCGCCGAGTAACCCTGCAGGCCCACGAGCACACCGGTGAACAGCGTCAGGCCGACCATCACGCCGACCGTGCCGCCGATGACCGCGAGCGAGCCGGAACCGAAGCTCACCTCGGCCAGCAGCCGCAGGACCTCTTTCATGTAGCGGCGCAGCGTCCGCGGCGTCCACAGCAACGCGCGGCCGTAGAAGGACATCTGGTCGCCGAGCGTGTCCAAAGTCTGCAGTGGACGGTTGGCGACCCGCTTGGCGCCTTGGAGGAAGGTCATCCGTCAGTCCAGCTTTCCGGGCACGATCTGCAGGTAGATCAGCGTGATCACGAAGTTCACCACGAACAGCATCAGGAACGTGATGACGACCGACTGGTTCACCGCGTCGCCGACCCCCTTCGGGCCGCCGGACGGGTTCAGTCCCCGGTAAGAGGCGACGACAGCGGCGATGAAGCCGAAGATCAGCGCCTTCAGTTCGCCGACCCAGAGGTCGGGAAGCTGGGCCAGCGCGGAGAAGCTCGCCAGGTATGCGCCCGGCGTCCCGCCCTGGAGGACGACGTTGAAGAAGTAGCCGCCGAGCACGCCGATGACGCTGACCATGCCGTTGAGCAGGAGCGCGACCAGCATCATCGCGAGCACGCGCGGCACGATCAGGCGCTGGACGGCGGAGACGCCCAGCACCTCCATCGCGTCGATCTCTTCACGGATCGTCCGCGCGCCGATGTCGGCGCAGACGGCGCTACCACCGGCGCCCGCGACCAGCAGCGCGGTGACCAGGGGGCTGGCCTGCTGCACAGTGGCGAGCACCGACCCGGCGCCCGTGTAGGACTGGGCGCCGAGTTGGCGGGCGAGCGAACCGAACTGCAGCGAGATGACCGCGCCGAACGGGATCGCGACGAGCGCCGTCGGCAGGATCGTGACGCTCGCGATGAACCAGGCCTGCTGGATGAACTCCCGCAGCTGGAACGGCCGTTGGAAGATGCCACGAACGATGTCGAGGCCAAGGGCGAACAGGTTCCCGGTCTCGCGCAACATGCCGATCCCTGGAATCTTCGCCGATGAAGCGGAAGAGCTCACGCGCCACCTGACCCCGGATCTTGTGGCCGCAAGCGGTGGTTGCCCGCTCTCCCGGGATGCGGGATGTGGGCGACCTGGTCGTCGGGCAGCTGGCCCTGATGGTGGTTCGGGATCGAGCTTTCGGCAGGTGCCGACCGGTGGCCCGCGGTCGCGAGCCGCTGCGGGCGGACACCGTAGCGCTGCTGCTCCTCCGGGGAGAGCGACTCGATGATGCTCTGCTGCGCCTCGGGCGGGAGGCCGTGCAGGATCTGCATGACGCGGTCCTTGCGGCGGACCGCGCCCATCCGGGTCGGCACGCCGGGGGTGGGCTGCATCTGCGGCGGCACCCCGGACACGTCCTCGACACCGCCCGCGTGGTGGCCGGCCTCGAACATCGCGCGTTCGGCGGCGAGCTGGGCCGAGTCCTTCTCCTCGCTCATGCCGATGGGGCCGTCCATCTTGCCGTTGAGGAACTGCTTGACGACCGGCTCCTCGCTGGTCAACAGCACCTCGCGCGGGCCGAACATGACCAGTTCCTTGCGGAAGAGCATGCCCAGGTTGTCCGGCACGGTGCGGGCGAGGTTGATGTTGTGCGTGACGATCAGGAACGTCGCGTCGATCTGCGCGTTGACGTCGAGGAAGAGCTGGGAGATGTAGGTCGTGCGGACCGGGTCGAGACCGGAGTCCGGCTCGTCGACCAGGATGATCTGCGGGTCGAGCACCAGGGCGCGGGCGAGACCGGCGCGCTTGCGCATACCGCCGGAGATCTCACCCGGCAGCTTCTTGTCGGCGCCGTTGAGACCGGTCATCTCGAGTTTCTCGAGCACGATCCGGCGGACCTCGGTCTCGGACTTCTTCGTGTGCTCGCGCAGCGGGAAGGCGACGTTGTCGTAGAGGTTCATCGACCCGAACAGCGCGCCGTCCTGGAAGAGGACGCCGAAGAGCTTGCGCACCTCGTAGAGCTGGTGTTCGGAGCACGTCACGATGTCGACGCCGTTGATCATGCAGCGGCCCTTGTCGGGCTTGAGCAGACCGATCATCGACTTCAAGAAGACGGACTTACCGGTTCCGGACGGACCGAGCATCGCCGACACCTCGCCCGGGGGCAGGGTCAGCGTGACGTCCCGCCAGATGGCCTGCTTACCGAAGGACTTCGAAAGACCTTCGATGACCACCTCGGCACCCATCGCACCTCCAGGAGCTGTTCCGCGTCGTCGCGCACTGCTTTCCCGTCCCACTGGCTCGAGAGAGCGCACGCGTCCGCGCAGCGATACCCGCGTCAACCAGGTGCAACGAGCTGAGTGCGAACAGGTTACTCACCAGTTTTCTTTTCTGGCCAGACCCGCGGATAACTTTTCGCGCAGCCCGCTACCGGCCCGTGCACCGCTGGCAGCACCGTAGTGCACGTCACCCCTGGGCGCAGGTCCACAGCCCGCCCACTTCGCCCAGGTCGGCGCGGCCGCGCGTCACGATTAGGGGGCTAAACGCAGGTCAGCGGGGGTGCCGCTCCCAGCCGCCGGGCGCCCCACCGGAGCGCCTTTAGCGGGCTAAACGCGATCCGGGGCCCTGGGCGCACTCAGGTACTTAGCGTGGCTACGCGTCGCGGTTAGGGGGCGAAAGTCGACACGGGGGCGGGGTGGGCCAAAGCGAAGGGGCGGGCATCCGTGGTGGATGCCCGCCCCTTCGGCGGTACTGCGGCAGGCGCTGACGCGCCCCAGATCACTTGATGGCGATCTTGGCGCCAGCAGCCTCGAGCTTCTCCTTGGCGGCCTCGGCGGCCTCCTTGTCGACCTTCTCCAGGAGGGCCTTGGGAGCGGCCTCGACCAGCTCCTTGGCCTCCTTCAGGCCCAGGCCCGAGACGACCTCACGGACGACCTTGATGACCTGGATCTTCTTCTCGCCGGCCGACTCGAGAACGACGTCGAACTCGTCCTGCTCCTCGGCGGCGGCCGGGGCAGCGCCCACCGGGCCGGCGGCGACGACGGCAGCCGGGGCGGCCGCGGTCACGTCGAAGGTGGTCTCGAACTCCTTGACGAACTCGGACAGCTCAAGAAGGGTGAGCTCCTTGAAGGCGTCGATCAGCTCGGCGGTGCTCAGCTTCGCCATGGTGGCTTTCCTCTCTGAAACGAACTAAAAGTTCGGGGTGGGGGGTGTTCAGCTCTCGGCGGGTGCTTCGGCTGCTTCGGTACCGGCGTTGCGCTGCTTCTCCTCCAGCGCGGCAGCCAGGCGAGCGACCTGGGACGCCGGCGCCTGGAACAGCGCGGCGGCCTGGGACAGCTTCGCCTTGAACGCGCCCGCCGCCTTGGCGAGCAGGACCTCACGGCTGTCGAGATCGGCGATCTGGTTGATCTCGTCCACGGACAGCGTCTTGCCGTCCATGAAGCCGCCCTTGATCACAAGCGCGTTGTTGTCCTTCGCGAAGTCGCGAAGCGCCTTCGCGGCGTCAACAGCTTCACCTTCGACGAAGGCGATGGCGGTCGGGCCGACGAACAGGTCTTCAAGGCCCTCGATACCGGCGTCCGTGGCGGCACGCTTGACGAGGGTGTTCTTCGCGACCCGGTACTTGGCACTGGTGCCGAGAGCGCGGCGCAGCTGGGACAGCTGGGACACGGAGAGGCCGGTGTACTGGGTAACGACTGTGGCCGAGCTGCTGCGGAAGCTCTCCGCGATCTCGGCGACGGCCGCCTCCTTGTCGGGCTTCGCCATGGTCGCCTCCTCTCTTGGCTAGTGGTCCACTGGCCGTGAGAGCCCTGAAACGACGAAACGCCCCAGCGCAGACAGGCGCGGGGCGTCAGGGCACGCGACGTGATACGGCGCGGGCGAGCCTCGTTCCTCCTGCGCGGGTCGCCCGCCCTAGCGGGGCCTTCGTTCTCCAGGCCAGATGACCAGGAGAAGACCAGCGGTCTTCGGTAGAACCTTGACAAGAATACGTGACCCTCTCCCGGCCTTCGCACCGGGCCCCTGCCAGGTCGCGTTTAGCGGGCTAAACGCGACCGGCGGAGTGCGCGGAGAGCGGCGCGGGGCATCATGGTGACGTGGCGGAGCAGCGTGATGACGGAAAGCCGGGAAGCGAGCCCGGCACGGACATCGAGCCCAAGGCGGGAGGTCAGCCCGCGCCTCGGCTGGACGAGGAGCAACTGCGCCAGTTCCAGCAGTTTCAGCAGTTCCAGGACTATCTGAAGTTCACCGAGGCGCAGCAGCAGGGCCTCGTGCCGTCCCAGCCCGCGCAGCCCGTGACCCAGCACTACGGCGGACAAGTTCCAGGGCCTCCGGGACCGCCTCACGGCGAGCTCGTTCCGGCTCCTCGACCTCGCATGCCGCGGTGGCTGCGACGACTGGGCGGAAAGCTTCTCGCCTGGGTGATCGTGATCGCGCTGATCTGCATCGGGGCCACCATCGCCTACCGCCAGATCTTCCCCGACAGCGAGGGCAAGACGTCGGAGCAGATCGCCGCGGAAGGCGGCGGGACCTACAAGACGAACAAGATCCTCACCAGTGCCTCCCCCTACGAAGCCGTTCGCAGCGTCTATGACGGGATCGCTCAGCACGGCGTGGGAGAGAAGAGCATGGTCGACCTGGTCTGCGGCAAGTTCGAAGAACGAACTCAGCAGCAGTTCGCGATCGACGTCAACGCCAAAGACTGTCGCGACGCCGTCGAGAGGCTCCACGCCGAGGTCAAGCCCGGCGGGATCAACGACTACGCGGAGTCGATCTCCAAGCGAACCGGATGGCCGCCGGGCGAAAGCGTGCTCGTGAAGTCCTGCGATTTCACCATCTCGGGGGCCCGGCCCTCGGCGACTTCACCGTCTCGACGGTGCAGAACGGTCAGTGGCTGATCACCGGACACGCACCCGGACCCAAAACCTGTCCCCCGCCTGCCCCGTCCACCACCCCCCGCTGATCGCGATTAGGGGGCGAAACGCAAGTGCCCGCCGGAGCGCGTTCAGCCCGCTAAAGGCGACGCGGGTCAGAGGTCGTGCGCGGTCAGGAAGCCGGTCAGGGCGGAGCCGAAGGCGGGGTGCATGACGGCGGTCATGTGGTCGCCGGGGACGCGGACGAGGCGGGCGCCCGCGATGGCGGCGGCCAGGCGTTCGGGTTCGGCCGCCAGCGGGTCGGCCTCGCCGGCCAGGACCAGGGTCGGGACGGCGATCGCCGTCAGGTCCAGTTTGGGGTTCGCGGTCCCGCGTGCGACGGCCGCCAGTGCGACGCGGTCCGCGCGGAGGGCGTCGGCCAGCGCCCTGAAAGGCGCCGAAGACGGCGGAAGCGTCGAAGGGTCCGAAGCGAGCAGTGCGTCGCTGATCGCCTCCGGCGTGACGACGCGCGTGTCCACGCCGCCGAAGTCGACGATCCCCGAACCGACCCCGCCGATCGCGAGACACCGGATCCGCGGATCGGCGGCCACCGCGCCGAGCCCGATCATCGCGCCCATCGAGTAGCCGACCATCGAAACCTCGTCGAGCCCCAGCACGTCGAGGAGCGCGGACACGTCGCGGACCATCGCGTCGTCGCCGTAACTGGCCTCATCGTGCGGTTTGGCCGACCGCCCGTGCCCTCGCGCGTCGAGTCCGATCACGGTCAGACCCGCCTGCTGGAGGGTGGCGACGACGCCGGGCGCGATCCAGTTGGCGTTCGTGTCGGCGGCGAAGCCGTGCTGCAGCAGTACCGGACGCCCTTCGCCCTCCCACACGGTGTAGCTCAGCTGGAGCCCGTCGAACGACGCGAAAGTCGGCATGCCCTCCAGCAAACACGAAAAAGGGGCGGCCCCGCTGTAGCGGGACCGCCCCTTCGTCAGTGATGTGTGACTCAGACTTACGCGTCCTCGGAGAGGAGGTTGCGGGTCCGGGCGGGGTCGACCGGGATACCCGGGCCCATCGTCGTGGAGACGACGACCTTGCGCAGGTAACGGCCCTTCGCCGACGACGGCTTGGCGCGGAGGATCTCGTCCAGCGCGGCCGCGTAGTTCTCCACCAGCTTCTCGGTGTCGAACGACACCTTGCCGATGACGAAGTGCAGGTTGGCCTGCTTGTCGACGCGGAAGTTGATCTTACCGCCCTTGATGTCCGAGACGGCCTTCGCGACCGCGGGGGTCACGGTGCCGGTCTTCGGGTTCGGCATGAGGCCACGCGGGCCGAGGATGCGGGCGATGCGCCCGACCTTCGCCATCTGGTCCGGCGTCGCGATCGCGGCGTCGAAGTCGAGCCAGCCACCCTGGATGCGCTCGATCAGTTCGTCGGTGCCGACCGCGTCAGCGCCGGCGGCTTCGGCCTCGGCGGCCTTGTCACCAACGGCGAAAACGATGACGCGAGCGGTCTTACCGGTGCCGTGCGGCAGGTTCACGGTGCCGCGGACCATCTGGTCGGCCTTACGAGGGTCGACACCGAGGCGCATGGCGACCTCGACGGTGGCGTCCATCTTCGACTTGGAGGTCTCCTTGGCCAGCTTCGCGGCCTCGAGCGGGGCGTAGAGCCGCTCGCGGTCCACCAGCTCAAGAGCCTGACGGTAGGCCTTGCTGTGCTTGGGCATTACTTCTGTCCTTAACTCTTCAACGGATCAGTGTGGTGTTGGAGCCAGCCCTGGCTCTCCCACGGTGGTGCGGGGTGAAGCTCAGTCGACGACCGTGATGCCCATCGAGCGGGCGGTGCCGGCGATGATCTTCGCGGCCTGGTCGATGTCGTGCGCGTTCAGGTCGGATTCCTTGGTCTTCGCGATGTCGCGGACCTGGTCCCAAGTGACCTTGGCGACCTTGGTCTTGTGCGGCTCGCCGGAACCCTTCTCCACGCCCGCGGCCTTCAGCAGCAGCTTCGCGGCCGGCGGCGTCTTGAGCTTGAAGTCGAACGAGCGGTCTTCGTACACGGAGATCTCGACCGGGACGACGTCCCCGCGCTGCGACTCGGTCGCGGCGTTGTAGGCCTTGCAGAACTCCATGATGTTGACGCCGTGCTGACCCAGCGCGGGGCCGACCGGCGGCGCGGGGTTGGCCGCACCCGCCTTGATCTGCAGCTTGATGATCGCCGCAAGCTTCTTCTTCTTGGGTGGCATTTCGTTTGTTCCTTCTTACTGACTTGAGTCCCCCGCACACCTGCCAGTACGCGGGGACTGCCGGCCGTCTGGCGGCCGTCAGATCTTGGAGACCTGGTTGAACGACAGCTCGACCGGGGTCTCCCGGCCGAAGATCGACACCAGGACCTTCAGCTTCTGCCCGTCCACGTTTACCTCGGAGATCGTCGCGGGCAGCGTCGCGAACGGGCCGTCCATGACGGTGACCGACTCGCCGATCTCGAAGTCGACCTCGACCGCGGGGCCACCCAGCTGCGACTCGGAAGAAGCGGCGTCGCCCTTGCCGGGCTTCGCGGGAGCGGCGGCCTCGACCTTGGGCGCGAGGAACTTCAGCACCTCGTCCACGGTCAGCGGCGACGGGCGCGACGTGGCACCGACGAACCCGGTGACACCCGGCGTGTTGCGCACGGCGCTCCACGAGGCGTCGTTCAGGTCCATCCGGACCAGGATGTAGCCGGGCAGCACCTTGCGCTGCACCTGCTTGCGCTGGCCGTTCTTGATCTCGGTGACCTCTTCGGTCGGGACCTCGATCTGGAAGATGTAGTCCTCGACGTCCAGCGTCTGGGTACGGGTCTCGAGGTTGGTCTTCACCTTGTTCTCGTAACCCGCGTACGAATGCACGACGTACCACTCACCGGGAGCGGCGTTGAGTTCCGCGCGCAGCTTCGCGACCGGGTCGACGTACTCGTCGGGCTCGGCCTCGGCGGCGGTGTCGTCGTCTTCGGTCTCGACGGACGCCTCTTCGGCCTCCGCGACATCTCCGGCTTCGTCGACCTCGTCGCCTGCGGCGGGCACCTCGACGGAGTCCAGGTGCTCGGACTGCTCGTCGCCGAGTGCCGCGTGCACCTGCTCGTCGGAAAGCTCGGTCAGCTCATGACCGGCTGCTGTGCCGTTGTCGGAGGTCACGTTCCGTCCTCTCAGTTGATCGGTTGCCGTGGCGCCAGCCACCGTGCGGCGCGCTCAAGCGCCGCGACCGGCTGCCTCAGCTGCCGAAGACGGCACCGACGACCTCTTTGAAGGCCAGGTCGAGGCCGCTCACCAGCGCCACCATGAACACCACGAAGACCAGCACGACCGCGGTGTAGGTGACCATCTGCTTGCGGTTCGGCCAGATGACCTTGCGCAGCTCGGCCCAGACTTCGCGGATGAACCGCATGAGCCGGGCGAAGATCGACGCCTGCTTCGGCTTGCGGTCGCGCTTCGGAGTCGCCGTGCCCTTGGCGTCCTTGGTTTTCTCGGTCTTGTCCCCGGCCTTCGCCTTGCCGGCGGGGCGGGTCTTGTCGTCCGACTTGGCGTCGGCCTTACCGGACGGGCGCGCGGACGCACGGCGCTCACGCCGGGCAGCGGCGGTCACCGGGCGGGACTGTTCGTCGGGCTTCCGCCCGGCGCCGTCCTGCGCCTTCTCACCGCTGGCGTCGCTGTCGCTCACGACCACTCCTCCGCCTTCACCAGTTCGCTTACGCAGGGGTGACAGGACTTGAACCTGCAACCTGCGGTTTTGGAGACCGCTGCTCTGCCAATTGAGCTACACCCCTTTGGAACCCCGATGCTCTGGGGCTCCGGAGGACGCATTCCATCGTCCCCACCGCCGTGGCGGGGATGACCGTAGTGCGTTCCGAGACCAGAAGTCTACGGCAACCCCCGAACAGCTTCGCAACCGCGCCCCTCAAAGCGGCGCGGAGCAGCCTTCCGCGAGGAAACTCCCCCACGGCCGACCCCATGATCGTGCCACGATGTCGCCATGAGCGCTCCCGCACCCTCACCGTCCCCGGCTTCCCGCGTCTCGGCCCGGATCGGCGGCATCACGCCGTCGGCCACGCTGGCCGTCGACGCGAAGGCCCGGGAGCTGAAGGCGCAGGGTCGTCCGGTGATCGGGTTCGGGGCCGGGCAACCGGACTTCCCCACCCCGGCCAACGTGCTCGAAGCCGCCGAAGCGGCCGTCCGGGACAGGGTCAACCACGGCTACACCGCCGCGGGCGGGCTGCCGGAACTCCGCGAGGCGATCGCGGCGAAGACCGCCCGCGATTCCGGTCTCGACGTCGACCCGGGTCGCGTCCTGGTGACGAACGGCGGCAAGCAAGCGGTCTATTCCGCGTTCGCCACGCTGCTCGACCCGGGCGACGAGGTGCTGCTGCCCGCGCCGTACTGGACCACCTACCCGGAGTCGATCGCCCTCGCCGGCGGTGTCGGAGTGCAGGTCACCGCCGACGAGACGACGGACTATCTGGTTACCGTCGAGCAGCTCGAAGCCGCCAGGACACCGCGCACGAAGGTGCTGCTGTTCGTCTCGCCGTCGAACCCGACAGGCGCGGTGTACCCGCGCGAGCAGGTCGAGGCGATCGGGCGCTGGGCGTACGAAAACGGCCTCTGGGTCATCACCGACGAGATCTACGAACACCTGGTCTACGACGGCGCCGAAGCGCCCTCGATGCCCGTCGTGGTCCCGGAACTCGCCGACCGGACGGTCGTCCTCAACGGCGTCGCGAAGACGTACTCGATGACCGGCTGGCGGGTGGGCTGGCTGCTCGGCCCGCAGGACGTGGTCAAGGCGGCGACGGCGTACCAATCGCACTTGTGCGGCAACGTTTCGAACGTCGCGCAGCGGGCCGCGCTGGCCGCGGTGAGCGGCCCGCTCGACGCCGTTTTCTCGATGCGCGAAGCGTTCGACTCCCGGCGCAAGACCGCGCTCTCGCTGCTTTCCGAGATCCCGGGGGTCGAGACTCCGGTGCCACTCGGCGCCTTCTACGTCTACCCGTCAATGAAAGCCTTGCTGGGCAAGGAGATCCGCGGTGAGCGACCGGCGGACACGGTGGCGCTGGCCGATCTGATCCTGCGCGAGGCCGAGGTCGCCGTGGTGCCCGGCGAGGCGTTCGGGACGCCGGGGTACTTCCGGATTTCCTATGCGCTGGGCGAAAACGAGCTGGCCGAAGGGATCACCAGGATGGGCAGTCTGCTCTCGGAGGCACGGTGACCGCGATGCGCCTGGGAATCGCTCTTCCGCAGTACGGCCCCCTCGCGAAGATGGACGCCGTCGCCGGTTTCGCGACGGCCGCCGAAGAACTCGGCTACGCGTCCTTGTGGGTCGGAGATCGCGTGCTGGCACCGGTTTCGCCGTCGGACTTCTATCCCGGCGGCACGCCGGAACAGCCGTATCCGCCCGAATTCGTCACCTTCGCCGATCCGCTGATCCTGCTGACGGTGGCCGCGAGCGTCACGAAGAAGGTCCGGCTGGGGACGAGCACACTCACCGGAACGGTGTATCCGGCCGTGCTGCTCGCCCGGGCGCTCACTTCGCTGGATCAGGTGAGCGGAGGCCGCCTGGACGTCGGGCTGGGGACGGGCTGGCTTCGTGACGAGTACACCGCGACCGGCACGCCCTGGAAGGGGCGCGGCAAGCAGCTGGAGGAGCTTCTCGACGTCCTCCGGGAGTTCTGGACCGGTGACCCGGTCGAGCACGAGGGCGACCGCTGGCGGATTCCCGCGTCGAAGGTGGGTCTGCGGCCGGTCCAGAGCCCGCGGCCGCCGGTGTTGCTGGGCGGGCTTTCGGCGGCGGCGTTGGAGCGCGTCGGCCGTCGCGCGGACGGCTGGCTGCCCGCCGGACTGCCCGCGCCGTATCTGGCGAAGATGTGGGAGACCGTGACGAACGCGGCCGAGAAGGCGGGCCGCGACCCGGGTGCGCTGCGGCGGGTGCTGCGGATCAACCCGAAACCCGGCACCGACCTCAAGAAGGTCGCCGAGGACTTGGACGCGGCCGCCGAAACCGGGATCGCCGAGGCCTTCGTCGATCCGCACTACCTCGCGCGCGACGTCACCCACGCCCTGGAACTCGCCGCCGAACTGCGTGCCCTCGTTCCCCACGGGTGATCCATGTCTCAGTCGACCGGTGACAAAGGTGACCATGGTCGCGTACAACGAATGGGTGACGCAGCGGAGAACTGGCGGCGGTTGTCTGTTCCTGGTGATCGTGCTTTCCGTCCTGGGGATCGCCTACCACCTGTGGGAGCGCGGCACATCGGTCACACCAGCGGGGGTCACCACCTCGGCGGGCACCGGCCGATATGTCGCTCTCGGTGATTCTTACACGGCGTCGCCTGGCACCGGACGGCCCGTGGGCACGCCCGCCGGCTGCGACCGCTCGGACAACAACTACCCGAACCTGCTCGCCGCGAAGCTGCGTCCGGCCGAGTTCGTCGATGTCAGCTGCGGCGGCGCCACGACCGAACATCTCACCGGCGAGCAGAAGACCCGCGACGGCACCAACGCTCCGCAAATCGACGCGATCGACGGGGACACGACCTTGGTGACCGTCGGGATCGGCGGCAACGACGTGGGCTTCGCCGGTTTCGCGAACCAATGCGCGACGCAGCACCAGACCGCTTCGCCCTGCAAGACCCAGTTGACCGCGGGCGGACGCGACCAGCTCGTCGAGCGGATCACCGCCGCGGCGGACCGGCTCGGCGGAATCCTGGACCAGATCCGCGCGAAGGCGCCCGAAGCGCGCATCGTGGTCGTGGGGTACCCGACGGTGCTTCCCGACGACGACAACGGCTGCTGGCCGGTCCTGCCGGTCGGTTCCGGGGATGTCGTCTACTTCCGCGGCTCGCTGGCGCGACTGAACACGGTGCTGAAGGAGACGGCGAAGAGCCACGAAGCGGGCTTCGCCGACATGTCGACAGCGAGCAAGGGGCGCGACATGTGCAGCGCCGCGAACCGGAGGTGGGTCGAGGGGCCCTCACCCGCGGTGCCCGCGGCGCCGCTGCATCCGAACGCTCGGGGTGAGGCAGGAATGGCGGAGGTCATCGAGAAGCTACTTAAGGTCGCTTAACGCTTCTTCTCGGCCGGGGCGGCTGAGGGCTCCTTCGCCCGCGAAGCAGCCTTTCTTAAGCTCGCGAAGGGCGCTTCGCGCCTCTACGCGAGCCGGTTCGCGCGGGCTGATAGCTCGCTGACCTGGGCAAAGAGAGCAAGGGACCTTTGCTGTCGCTTACTTAGGCATGCTAAGCGAGCGATAGCAAAGGTCCCTTGCTGTCGTTTTGGTCAGGCCCGGACGACCGCTTGAGCCTTCCCCAGGACGGCCTTGCCGTCGAACTTGGCGGTGATGTCGATCCGCGCCGTGCCGTCGTCGTTAACCACGGCGACCTTCCCGGTGAACTCGATCGTCGCCGCACCGTCGTTCGGCACGACCACGGGACGCGTGAAGCGCGCGAAGTAGTCGACGAGGCGCCCGGGGTCGCCGAGCCAGTCGGTGACGAGCCGCGCGCCGAGCGCCATCGTCAGCATGCCGTGCGCGATGACGTCCGGCAGGCCGACCTCCTTGGCGAAGGCCTCGTTCCAGTGGATGGGGTTGAAGTCCAGCGAGGCGCCGGCATACCGCACCAGCTGGTCCCTGGTGACGTCGACGGTCAGCGGCGCCAGTTCTTCTCCGGCGGTGAAAGTGCTCACGCGCCCTCCCCTCGGACCACGAGCTGCGCGTGCGTGGTGGCGATCGGGCCACCGTCGGCGCCGGCGATCTCGGCGCGCAGGTTGATGAAGTCGTTCCCGGCGCGGGCCATGATGTTGTCGATATGCGTGGTGAGCGACAGGACGTCGCCCGCGTGCACCGGCCGCACGTAGGTGAACCGCTGATCGCCGTGGACCATCCGCGAATAGTCGAGCCCCAGCTCGGGGTCGGTGACGATCGCGTTGATCGAGGCGAGGTTGATGATCGTGAGGAACGTCGGCGGCGCGATGACGTCGGGGTATCCGGCCGCCTTCGCCGCTTCGGTGTCGCGGTAGAGCGGGTTCGTGTCGCCGAGCGCGTCGGCGAACTCCCGGATCTTCTCGCGACTCACTTCATAGGTACTGGTCGGCGGGTACACCCGCCCGGTGAACGACTGGTCCAAGGCCACCCGAGCAGGCTACAGAACCCGGAAATGCCCGAAGCCGCCCTGGTGTGACCAGGACGGCTTCGGGTGAGACTTGTAGAACCGCCAGACGCTCAGCGGGTCTCTTTGTGAGTCCGGTGCGTACCGCAGTTCGGGCAGAACTTCTTCATCTCCAGGCGATCCGGGTTGTTGCGCCGGTTCTTCTTGGTGATGTAGTTGCGGTGCTTGCACTCCTCACACGCGAGCGTGATCTTCGGTCGCACGTCAGTGGCAGCCACAGCATTTCCTTCTCTACTAGGCCTGGGACACCCAGGGTTACCGCGTAGCGGTGGCCGGACTTGAACCGGCGACACAGCGATTATGAGCCGCTTGCTCTGCCAACTGAGCTACACCGCCCTTACATGCTCCAAGCCGCGACACGCTTGCGTGACGCGGCTGAGGTCGCGAGCCCCTTTACGGAATCGAACCGTAGACCTTCTCCTTACCATGGAGACGCTCTGCCGACTGAGCTAAAGGGGCCTGGCCTCTCGCGAGGACTTGGAAAGATTACCAACGCCGGAAGACCCGGAGTTCAGGGGGGTCCTCTTACCGCAAAACCTCAGGTCAGCAGGGTCAGGACGGTCTCGGAGTGGCGGCCGGGCGAACGCGCCGTGCGCGCCTGCAGCCACGCCTCCAGACGGTCCTCCGGCAGCGGCCGCGAGATGAGGTAGCCCTGTGCCACGTCACATCCCATCGCTTCCAGCTGATCCCGCGCGACGTCCTCCTCGACACCCTCGGCGACGACCGTGAGGCCGAGCGAGTGGCCCAGTTCGACGATGGAGCGCACGACGGCGAGGTCGCCGAGGTCGGTGCCCATGCCGAGGACGAAACTCTTGTCGATCTTGACCTGATCGACCGGGAGCTGCCGCAGGTAGGCCAGCGACGAGTAGCCGGTGCCGAAGTCGTCCACGGCGAGCACGATGCCCAGCGAGTGCAGTTCCCGCAGGATCGGCAGCGCCTTCTGTGGGTCGGACATCACACCGGATTCGGTCAGCTCGAAGGTGAGCAGCTCGGGCGGGATGCCGAAGCGGTCCAGTTCGCGCGCGACCTTCGTCGGGAAGTCCTCGTCGGCCAGGTTCCGCACCGACAGGTTCACCGCGGCGGAGATGCGCAGGCCTTCGTCGAGCCACTTCCGCACGCGCTTCAACGATTCTTCGAGCACGAAGGACGTCAGGACGCCGATGAGGCCTGCCGCTTCGATCGCGGGGACGAACTCGTCCGGGCCGAGCCTGCCGAACTCCGGATGCACCCAGCGCACCAGCGCCTCGACGCCCTGGATCTGCCGGTTCGGCAGGGTGATCTTGGGCTGGTAGTGGACGCTCAGCTGGCCTTCTTCGAGCGACTGCCGGAACTGGGTGACCATCTGGAACCGGCGCATGAAGATCTGGCCCATGCTGGCCATGTAGCCGCGGACCTCTTCACCGCCCTTGGTCGCGCGGACGGCGACGTCGGCGCGCTGCAGGAGGCCGTCGACGTCGACCTGGTCGTCGTCGTCCGCGGAGGAGGTCGCGTAGCCGATCATCGCGTTGGCCTCGACGGAAAGCCGGTCCACCGGATACGGGGCGACGAGTTCCGCGCGGAGCAGTTCCGCGGCGGCCTGAGCGCGTTCCGGCGCGCAGCCGACGAGGAGTGCCGCGAAGGACGCGCCTTCGAGCCTGGCGAGCGGGACGTCGGGGCCGAGCGCGTCGCGGATGCGGCGGCCGGCGGCGATGACCATCCGATCGGCCCACACATAGCCGAGCGCGTCGCTGACGGTGGAGAAAACGTCCAGATCGACCCGGAGCACGACGGCGTCGACCTGTTCCCGCAACGGTTCCTTGGCGACCTGGCGGAAGCCCGGCCGGTTGAGCAGACCGGTCAGCGGATCGTGATAGGCGTCGTGGCGCAGGGTCGCGAGCAGGCGCCGGTTGTCCAGCGACGTCGCGAGGTGGCTGGCCATCGTGCCCAGGAGCTGGACGTCGTACTTGCCGAAACCACGCCAGCGGGACAGCCTGTCGTGCGCTTCGACGACGCCGAGAAGCTGGTTGGCGCTGCGCAGGGGGACGACCAGCGCCTCCTGCGCGCCGCGGTCGAGCAACGCGGAACGGACGTCGGGATTGGCTTCGGTGATCCGGAAATGCCGGACGTGCGCGCCGGGCAGGCGCAACAGCGGGTCGTCGGCGGCCGGGTCCACGGGCGGGAGTTCGTCGCCCGCGACGACCATGCGCATGGTGTCCTTGGGTTCCAGCCGCAGTCTGAGCACGACGCGGCCGGCGGCCAGCTGGTCCTTGATGCGTTCGGCGATGGTCGCCCACTCGCGGACGTCCACCCCGCCGACGAGTTCGTCGGTCCGCCCGGCCGGCCGCGCGGCGGCCTGCTGACCGGAACGCGCGACCATCAGGCTCACGTCGGATAGCGCTTCCATGTCGCGCTGTTCGCGGAGGAGATCGGAGTACGCCCAGTACAACGCGGTGAGTCCGAGGAAGACGGCCAGCACGAGCGGCCAGGCCTTCGGGGTACCGGAAATGACCAAATAACCGGAAAGACCGACCGAAGCGTTGACGAAGCCGACGACGAGGATGCGGCCGGTCAGCCGGATCGCGGTGCTGACGCGCATGCGGCGGCGCAGTACACGGACGGCGGCGAGCGCGAGCAGCGTGCTGACCAGCGGCGCGGTCAAAGTGCCTGCCAGCGCGGCGATCCACGTCATGCTGTGCGCGCCGGAGGCCTGTTTCACCAGTCCTGCCACGGCGAACGCGCCGGTGATCTCCAGGAGGAAGGCGCCGGCGTTGTAGAGGACGCGGCCAGCGACCTTGCGGGCCAGCAAGGTTCCGATGCCCGCCGCGAGATGCGCGGCGAGGACGACTTCGAAGGGGGCGACGAAGAAACCGATGACCAGCGGGATCTCGGTGAACGAGATCGTCCACGAGATACCGCTGCGGACGTCGACGTTGATCCCGAGTTGTTCGGCGAGCAGGAAGGCGAGCGCGAGGATGGGCCCGATCCACAGCAGATCGTCGGAGGCCTCGAAGTCCAGCCAGAGGCTGACCGCGGCCGCGGCGGCGATGCCCATGGTGAGTACTGCGAAGGTGTAGACGCGGAATCGTCGCTCGTCGGTACGAGCCTCCGTAACGGCCCCTCCCTTGCCCGGTGCCGCCTGTGCGGCGCTCCCGGGCCTGCCGTTCGTGTCCGGCATCCGACCTTCCTTCCCGGCTGCCCAACCGGTCTTGTCCTACCGCGACCTCGGGGACGAGGGCAATACAGTACCCCGGAGGGCGTACCCAAGTCCCATTCGAGACAGTATGAGATCACCCCAGGGTTAACAATGGGCGCGTCGCGCTGACCTGCGTGGACCAAGGGGTGAAATGGGAGCGTTATTCGCGTTCCTTCCGACTACCGGAAGTCACCTGGGGCCACGGCGCGGCCAATCTCGTGAAGTTCCCCGCGGACCCGTCAGTAGGGGCTTGAATAGCCCTATGAATAGCCACGCGATCGCTGCCGGGCACGCCGAGCGGCTCGCCACTGTGGACGCTCTGCTCCCGGAAATGCCTGCACTGGAGCCTGTCGAGGGTTCCGTGTCACTCTCCGCTACAGCCGGCGACTCGGCCGCCGCCGGATTGTCGGTACGCACCGAAGCGGGCCCCGATTCTGTTGACTCTCCGTGGCGGGCCCTCGTCGAACATCGCCTCGAGGCCCGGCTCACCGGACCTCGCCCGGAAGCGGCCCTCGACGCATTACTCACCCGATGGGATGAACATCTGAAGGCGGTCGCCCCACCTGGGGATGTCGAGACGGCGGCGACCGTGGTACGGCCCAGCCGCGATTCGCCGGGCTCGGCCGAATTGCTGCGCCGCGGATTCGCGCCGGTGCTGGTGATCGCGGTCCGCCCGGCCGACCGGCTGGCCGTGACGGGGCCGCCCGCGACGCCCGGAGTGCACATCCGGCCCGCCGAAGCGGATGATCTCGAAACCGCCGTCGGGCTCGAGCTGGAATTGCAGCGATATGACGCGCAGTTCGGATCTGTCACTTTGCGCGAAGGCGCGAAGGAAGCGATCACCGCGGATCTGTCGAAACAGCTGGGCCGGGAAAACCCGACGTTGTGGATCGCGGAGCTGTACGGGCGTCCGCTCGGGATGGTCCGGGTGCAGTTCCCCGACGAGACCTCGTGGATCGGCGACCGGGTCGCGGCCGACCGGGTCGGCTATCTGTCGTCGCTGGCGGTGGCCGAGCAGGCGCGATCGAGCGGAGTCGGGTCCGCGCTCGCCGCGCACGCGCACCAGGTCTTCGACGAATGCGGGACGGAAGCCGTGCTGCTGCACCACGCGCTGGCCAATCCGCGCTCGACGCCGTTCTGGTACGCGCAGGGTTACCGGCCGCTCTGGACCTACTGGCAGCGGCGGCCGGCGGTGTACTGATCCCGATACGCTGATCTTTCGAGGATCAGGGGGTTCATGGTGACCAGCGACGATGACACGGCACCGGTGGCGCCGACCGGGGTCGACACCGAAAAGCCGTCCGCGGCGAGGATCTACGACTGGTATCTCGGCGGGACCCACAACTGGGCTGTCGATCGCGAGTTCGCCCGCAAGCTGGAACGACAGTGGCGATGGGTCAAACCGGGGGCGCGGCACAACCGTGAGTTCATGAACCGCGTCGTGCGTGCGGCGCTGGCGGCGGGGATCCGGCAGTTCATCGATCTGGGCTCCGGTGTCCCGACGGCCGGGAACGTGCACGAGATCGTCCAGGAGGAACTGGAGCCGGGCGATACGGCGAAGGTCGTGTACGTCGACTACGAGCCGGTGGCGGTGGCGCACGCGGAACTGATCCTCGAACGGCACGAGGCGACCGACTGGGCCGGGATCATCCAGGCGGACATGCGGCGGCCGAAGGACGTCCTCGGGCATCCGGAGACGCGGCGGCTGATCGATTTCGACCAGCCGATGTGCCTGATGCTGATGGCGGTGCTGCATTTCGCCGGACCGCACGACGATCCGCCCGCGCTGGTCGCGACCTACCGGAACGCGCTGGCGCCGGGGAGCTGGCTGGGGCTGTCGCATATGAGCTTCGGTGGCCAGACCGGCGAGGACGCCGACGGGCTCCAGTGGATGGTCGAGCAGTACCGGAAGACGAGCAACCCCGTGTGGATGCGGGACCGCGAAGAGATCGAGCCCCTCTTCGGGGACTGGCCGCTGCTGGAACCCGGCATCGTGCACCTGCCCGACTGGCGGCCCGTCCGCGAACTCCGGCGGGACGAGGAAGGTGCCCGCCCGTTCGCCTGGTGCGGGGTCGCCACGCACCCCTGACGTCCGACCTCTGCCCTGGTCGCGTCGCCTTTAGCGGGCTAACCGTGCCGCGTTGGGGCGCAGACATCGGAGGAGTGGGCACCCGGCAGCCCCTGGGGTCATTTTCGGGGCGCCCTGTGTCCGGGGGCACCCACAGGATGCGCCCGGTGGCTCCGTAGCCCTCCGATCTCTGCCCCCGTCACGTCGCCTTTAGCGGGCTAACTGCGCCGCGTTGGGGAGCAGAGGTAGGAGGGGTGGATGATCGCTGACGGCGAACGCGGAAAGGAAACAAACGGGTCGACCGGAGAGTTGAGCTAGGCAGACTCAACTAACCGAGGAGTGCACAGATGACCGACAACCGCCTCCTGCCCGTCCTCCCGCTCGATGACGACGTCGTGCTGCCGGGCATGATCGTCCCGCTCGACCTCGCCGACACGGAGACGCGGGCCGCGGTGGAGTCCGCCCAGGCCAACACGCCTGCCCAGGCGTCCTTCCCGGGGATCCGCTCCAGCGCCACGGCCAAGGCCGAGGTGCTGATCGTCCCCCGCGTCCACGGCGAGTACGCCGAACTCGGCACCATCGCGACCGTCGAGCGCATCGGCCGCGTCCCCGGCGGCAAGACCGCCGTGCTGCTGCGCGGCACCCGCCGCGCCGTCGTCGGCCGCATCGCCGACGGCCCCGGCGCCGCGCGCTGGGTCCACGCCGAGGTCGCCGCCGAGACCACCGACGACAACTCCGCGAAGCTCGCGTCCGAGTACAAGAGCGTCGTCATCGCGATCCTCCAGCAGCGCGGCGGCTGGCAGATGATCGACGCCGTGCAGGAGGTCGAGGATCCGTCCGCGCTCGCCGACCTCGCGGGCAACTCGTCGTACCTGAGCACCGAGCAGAAGCTCGAACTGCTCTCCACGCTCGACGTTTCGACCAGGCTCGAAAAAGCGCTCGAATGGAGCCGCGAGCAGCTGGCGGAACTCGAGGTCACCGACACCATCCGCAAGGACGTCCAGGAGGGCATGGAGAAGCAGCAGAAGGAGTTCCTGCTGCGCCGCCAGCTCGAAGCGATCCGCAAGGAGCTGGGCGAACTCGACGGCACCGCGAACGACGACGACTACCGCGCCAGGGTCGAGGCCGCCGAACTGCCGGACGCCGTCAAGAAAGCCGCACTGTCCGAAGTGGACAAATTGGAGCGGACGTCGGACCAGTCCCCCGAGGGCGGCTGGATCCGCACCTGGCTGGACACCGTCCTCGAACTGCCGTGGAACGAGCGCACCACCGACGTCCACGACATCGCCGCCGCGCGGGAAATCCTCGACGCCGACCACGCTGGTCTCGACGACGTGAAGGAACGCATCATCGAGTACCTGGCCGTGCGCAAGCGCCGAGCGGAGTCCGGTCTCGGCCCGGTCGGCGGCCGCCGTTCGGGTGCGGTGCTCGCGCTCGCCGGTCCTCCCGGGGTCGGCAAGACCTCGCTCGGCGAGTCCGTGGCGAAGGCGATGGGCCGCAAGTTCGTCCGCGTCGCGCTCGGCGGCATCCGGGACGAGGCCGAGATCCGCGGGCACCGCCGCACCTACGTCGGCGCGCTGCCCGGCCGGATCGTCCGCGCCATCAAGGAAGCGGGCTCGATGAACCCGGTCGTGCTGCTCGACGAGATCGACAAGGTCGGCGCCGACTACCGCGGCGACCCGACGGCCGCCCTGCTGGAGGTGCTGGACCCGGAGCAGAACCACACGTTCCGCGACCACTACCTGGAGGTCGAACTCGACCTCTCCGACGTCGTGTTCCTCGCGACGGCGAACGCGCTCGAAACCATCCCCGGCCCGCTGCTGGACCGGATGGAGCTGGTCACCCTCGACGGCTACACCGAGCACGAGAAGGTCACCATCGCCCGCGACCACCTGCTCCCCCGCGAGCTGGACCGCGCCGGTCTCGGCAAGGAAGACGTCAAGCTGACCGACGACGCCTTCAGCCGCATCGCCGCCGAGTACACGCGGGAAGCCGGGGTGCGCAACGCGAACCGGACCATCGCGAAGGTGCTGCGGAAGGTGGCGACCAAGGTCGCGCTGGACGAGGTCGAGCTGCCGCTGACCATCGACGCCGACGGGCTCGAGACCTACCTCGGCCGCCCGAGGCACCTGCCGGAGTCGTCGCTGCCCGCGTCGACCCAGCGGACGTCGACCCCGGGAGTGGCGACCGGGCTGGCGGTGACCGGCGCCGGTGGTGACGTCCTCTACATCGAGGCGTCGCTGGCGGATCCGGAGTCCGGCGCGACCGGGCTGCAGCTGACCGGCCAGCTGGGCGAGGTGATGAAGGAGTCGGTGCAGATCGCGCTGTCGTACCTGCGCTCGCACGGCGCCGAACTGGAACTGCCGGTCGGCGACCTGAAGGAACGCGGCATCCACGTGCACGTCCCGGCGGGCGCGGTGCCCAAGGACGGGCCGAGCGCGGGGATCACGATGACGACCGCGCTGGCGTCCCTGCTTTCGGGCCGGGTCGTGAAATCGGACGTCGCGATGACCGGTGAGGTGTCGCTGACCGGGCGCGTGCTGCCCATCGGCGGGGTCAAGCAGAAGCTGCTGGCCGCGCACCGGGCCGGGATGAAGACGGTGATCATCCCGCAGCGCAACGAGCCGGATCTCGACGACGTCCCGGCCGAAGTGCTGGCACAGCTGGACGTCCACGCCGTGGCGAACGTCCGCGACGTGCTGGACCTCGCGCTGACCCCGGCGTCCACCCCGGTCGCCCAGGCGGCGTAACGCATCTTGCTCCGGCGGCGGACCGGCTCGCGGTCCGCCGCCGAAGTATGTCGGGAATTCACCTACCGGCCCCCTTCCACCCGTAACCTCCGATCCGCTCCTTCCCGCACCACCACATCAGCGGTTTCTTGGAGGCACGAGTGAAGCGACGGAATTTCCTGCGCGCGGCCGTGATCGGCGCCGGTGTCACGGCGTTCGGCAACAGGCTTTCGGGGGCGGCACTGGCGGCGCCCGCGCAGAACGGACCCAGCCCGTACGGCGCGCTCCAGGCGGCCGACGCGAACGGGATCCAGCTGCCCGCGGGATTCACCAGCCGCGTCATCGCGCGCTCCGGCCGTCAGGTCGCGAGCACCGGCTACACCTGGCACAGCGCGCCCGACGGCGGCGCGGTGTTCGCCGACGGCAGCGGCTGGATCTACGTGTCGAACTCGGAGATCACCCCCGGCGGCGGTGCCAGCGCGGTCAAATTCGACGCGAGCGGGAACATCACCGGCGCCCACCGCATCCTGGCGAATACGCGCCAGAACTGCGCAGGCGGCAAAACCCCTTGGAACACTTGGCTTTCCTGTGAGGAGATCGACCTCGGCTTCGTCTACGAATGCCAGCCGGGCGGGCCTGCCACGGCCGCGGTCCAGCGGCCCGCGATGGGGAGGTTCAAGCACGAAGCCGCCGCGGCCGACCCGGTGCGCAAGGTCGTCTACCTGACCGAGGACGTCACGGACGGCTGCTTCTACCGGTTCGTCCCGACGACCTGGGGCGACCTCTCCGCCGGGACGCTCCAGGTGCTGAAGGCCGGCACGGCGACGTCCGGCAGCTTCACCTGGGCGAACGTGCCCGACCCCGACGGCTCCCCCACCGCCACGCGCAACCAGGTGTCCGGTGCGAAGCGGTTCACCGGCGGCGAGGGGCTGCATTACGCCAACGACACCGCCTGGTTCACGACCAAGGGCGACAACCGGGTCTGGCAGCTCAACCTGACGAACAGCACCTACGAACTGGCCTACGACGACTCGCTGGTCAGCCCGGGTTCGGCGCCGCTGACCGGGGTCGACAACGTCACCGGCACCTCGTCGGGCGACCTGTTCGTCGCCGAGGACGGCGGCAACATGGAGATCTGCATCATCACGCCGGACGACATCGTGGCGCCGTTCCTGCGGATCACCGGCCAGAGCTCGTCGGAGATCTGCGGTCCCGCGTTCACCCCGGCGGGCGACCGGCTGTACTTCTCGTCGCAGCGCGGGACTTCCGGGTCCTCCTCGGGTGGGATCACCTACGAGGTCACCGGTCCCTTCCGCTCCTGATCCCGCGTGAAGGCCCCCTTCCCTCGGCTCAGCCGAGGGAAGGGGGCCTTCACGTGCGTTCGTCAGGCGTCGGTGCGCGACTTCTCGCGAAGCCGCGTGACGACGAAGAGCGCGAGCGCCACCACGACGGCCGCGATCACGAAGTACTGGAAGAACCCGGCGTACTCCTCGACGAGGTGCCAGCTCTCCCCCAGCCCGTACCCGGCCAGCACGAACGCCGTGTTCCAGATCAGGCTGCCCAGTGTCGTCAGGGTCAGGAAGCGCCAGAACGGCATCCGCTCGATCCCGGCGGGCAGGGAGATGAGGCTGCGGAAGATCGGCACCATCCGGCCGAAGAACACCGCCTTGGCGCCGTGTTTCTGGAACCAGGCCTCGGTCTTGTCGAAGTCGGACGTCTTGACCAGCGGGATCTTCGCCATCCAGCGGCGCGTGCGGTCACGGCCGAGCAGCAGACCGAGGTAGTACACGATGATCGCGCCGGCGACCGAGCCGAAGGTCGTCCACACCAGGGCTTCCACCAGGCTGAACGTGCCCTGGCTGGCGGAGAACCCGGCGAGCGGCAGCACCAGTTCGCTGGGGATCGGCGGGAAAAGGTTGTCCAGTCCGACGATGATCGCCGCCCCCGGCCCACCCAGTGCGTCCATCAGTGAGACTGCCCAGCCGGCGAGGCCGCTCATCGGTTCGTTGGCGGCTTCGGCGAGGAGGAGGTTCATGGCGGCCTTTCATGGTCGTCTGCAGGTGCCAACGAACGTACGAATTGCCCGGGTTCCGCACCCTGCGGTGAAGCGGCACAGATCACTGCGGAAAACCGCAATCCCGATCTTCGGCTACCCCGCTAACCTGGCGTTATGCCTGTTCCGGCCGCTACGCGCCGCCATCTGCGCAAGCTGCTCCGCGGCACGCTGGGCCTGGCGATCGGCGCCACGACAGCGTTCGCCGAGTTCTTCTACGTCCTCTTCGGCGGCATCGCGCTCGCGATCCCCGCACTGCGCCGCCCCGTCTTCGCGGGTGCCCGCGCACTGTCCGAAGTGGAGCGACGGCGGCTGGAGAAGTACTTCGGCGCCGAGAACGCGACGGACCACACCGGACGCCGTGCGATGGCCTACCTCGTCCCGCGCTGTGTCGTGGGCCTGCTCGGCGCCGGGATCCTCATCCTGACCCTGCTGGGCGCCGCCTCCGGCGTGATCGTGATCCACCAGCTGCTCAACGGCGAGTCGCCCGGCGGCGGGGCGCCCGCGGACTGGTACGACTTCGTCACCACCACGCTGTTCGGCGCGCTGCTCGTCTTCCTTGCCGTGCAAGGACTCGTCGGCATCGCCACCTTGGATCGCAAGCTGGCCCGGCGCTTTCTCGGCCCCAGCAAGAAGGAACAGTTGCGCCGCCGGGTTTCCGAGCTGGCCACCAGCCGCGCCGAGGTGGTCGAAGCGGTCAACGACGAACGCCGCCGGATCGAGCGGGACCTGCACGACGGCGTCCAGCAGCGGCTCGTGGCGCTCGGCATGCTGCTCGGCCGGGCCCGGCGCGCCGCCGATCCGGACCACGCGTCGGAGCTGCTGCGGCAGGCGCACGAGGAGTCCCAGCGCGCTCTGAACGATCTGCGCGAGGTCTCGTGGCGGGTGTACCCGATCGCGTTGGACACCGATGGGCTGCATCCCGCGCTGGAGGCACTCGCGGAACGCTCGGGCGTGCCGGTCCACCTGCGGGTCGACCTGCCGGAACGGCCGGCGGCGGCCATCGAGACCGTCGTCTACTTCGTCGCCTCCGAAGCGGTCACCAATACGATCAAGCACGCCGCGGCGACGCGGATCGACATCGAGGCCGAGCGGGACGGGGACAGCGTGCGGGTGCGGATCACCGATGACGGCACCGGCGGGGCGAGGGAGTCCGGCGGCGGCCTCTCCGGCCTCGCGCGGCGGGTCGCGGCGGCGGACGGAGAGTTCACCGTGGACAGTCCGCCCGGCGGGCCGACCGTCGTGACGGCGGTGCTGCCGTGCGCGTGATCCTGGCCGAGGACTCGATCTTGCTGCGGGAAGGCCTGGTCCGGCTGTTGATCGAGGAGGGGCATGACGTCGTGGCGTCGGTCGGCGACGGCGAGGCGCTCGTCTCGACGACCGCCGCGTACCGGCCCGACGTGGTCGTCACCGACGTCCGCATGCCGCCGACCCACACCGACGAGGGCCTGCGCGCGGCACTCGAAATCCGGAACCGCTGGCCGGAGATCGGCGTCCTGGTGCTGTCGCAGTATGTCGAGAAACGCTACGCCGCCGAGCTGATCACCGGCGACGGTGAACGCGTGGGCTATCTGCTGAAGGACAGGGTCGCCCAGGTGGGCGAATTCCTGGACGCGCTCGACCGGGTCGCCGCGGGCGGGGCGGCGTTCGATCCGGAGGTGGTGCGACGGCTGCTCGCGCGGACCACGCACACCGATCCGCTCGCGAAGCTGACCGCTCGCGAGCGGGAAGTGCTGGAGAAAATGGCGCAGGGCCACACGAACGCCGGGATCGCCGAATCGCTGTACGTGTCGCAGAGCGCCGTCGAGAAGCACGTGAACGCGATCTTCGACAAGCTCGGCCTGGCCAACACCGCCGGCTACAGCCGCCGTGTCCTGGCGATCCTGCGTTATCTGGGCTCCTGACCCCGACTTGACAGGCAAGTGACGGCTTGCCTATAACTGATCCGTGGACGCCGACCCCGACCTGTTCAAGGCCCTCGGCGACGCGACACGACGCGTCATCCTGGACGAACTGACCGAAAAGGACGGTCAGACGCTGTTCGAGATCTGCGGACGGCTGACCATGAAGCACGGGCTGGCCTCCTCGCGCCAGGCCATTTCGCAGCACCTCGCGATGCTCGAACAAGCGGGCCTGGTGCGCACCCGGCGGCAGGGCCGCTACAAGTTCCACCACATCGACACGAGCCCGCTGCGTTCGATCGCCGAGCGGTGGCCCCTCGACCGAGAGGAACCGAACCCATGATCCGCGTCAACCTCACCAGCGTCTTCGTCGACGACCAGGCCAAGGCGCTCGCCTTCTACACCGAGAAACTGGGGTTCCGCAAGAAGAACGACGTGCCCACCGGCGACGCCCGGTGGCTCACCGTGGTCTCCCCCGCCGATCCGGACGGCGTCGAACTGCTCCTGGAGCCGGACGGCCACCCGGCGGCCGGCCCGTTCAAGAAGGCGCTGGTCAGCGACGGCATCCCGTTCACGCAGTTCGCCGTCGACGACGTGTACGCCGAGGTCGAGCGACTCAAGGGACTGGGCGTCGAGTTCACCCAAGACGCCGTCGACATGGGCCCCGTCGTCACCGCCGTCTTCGACGACACCTGCGGCAACCTGATCCAGCTCGCCGCGATGAAGTAGGCGAACGGCACGAAAAACGGGGTTTTGTCCACTGTGGACCAAACCCCGTTTCGATGTTTCCTTACTGCTGAACCCATTCCACGAGTTCCACGCAGACCCCGTTCGGATCGGTGACCATGAAGAGGCGTTCACCCCACGGTTCTTCCCGCAGCGGCAAGGTGATCTCGACCCCCTCGTCGCGCAGGCGCTTCTCCTCGGCTTCGAGGTTCTCGACCGTGAAGGCCACGATCACGCCGGACGCGCGCTGCTGCCGCAGGTTCTCCGGCAGGACCTCGATCCCCGCCTGGAGCAGCACGATGGACAGTTTCGCGGTTTCGTGCCCGAGGGAGACGAACCCCTCCGCGGCCATCTGTTCGGTGAAACCGAAGTGCTCGGTGAAGAAGCGGCTGGAGGCGGCGACGTCGCCGACGGTCAGCGAGACGGTGGAAGCAAGGACGTTCATGGGCGAATCCCTTCGTTCGGCAGTGGTTTCGAGAGGAGCTGATCGGTCAGTACGACCGGCGGCGCGGAACGCCGATCGAGCGGCGCACGGGCATCAAGCGGCCGGGGAACGGCTGCTGATGACGGCGGTCGTTCCGCCGGGCCTGGGCGCGGTTGGTGCCGTCATTGCCTTGGGGGATTCGAGCAGTCAAGGAGCCTCTTCTCTCTCAGTCGGTAGTACGGACGTAAGTTTACATCCGGACTATCGTAAGTCAAGGATATTTTTGCGTCGGTGGTAAAGTTCGCTCATGACCAGTGCGGATGTGGGCCTACGGGAGCTCAAGAAGCAGGAGACGCGGCAGCTGATCTCCGACCACGCGACGGCCCTCTTCATCGAGAAGGGCTTCGAGGAGACGACGATCGCCGAGATCGCCGCGGCGGCGAGGGTCGCGAAGAAGACCGTCACCAACTACTTCGCTCGCAAAGAGGATCTGGCCCTCGACCAGCACGAAGAGTTCACGAACGGGCTGGCGAACGCGGTCGCCGCCAGGGAGGCCGGTGAGTCGGCGCTCGCCGCGCTACGGCGCACCTTCCTGGACGCGGTGGCGGCGCACTCGCCCGTGATCGGCTTCACCGGGCCGGCCTTCGCGAAGATGGTGCTGGAAAGCCCGACCCTGACCGCGCGACTGCGGGAGCTGCACGAGCTGCGGGAGGCGGCGCTCGCCGACCTCCTCGCGACCGAGACCGGCGCCGCCGCGGACGACGTCACCCCGGTCATGGCGGCCGCCGAACTCAACGCGATCGACCGTGTCCTCTTCCGCGAGGTCCTGCGGCGCTCGCACGCCGGCGAGAACAACGACGAGATCGCCGAGGCGCTGACGAAAGCGGCCAAGCGGGCTTTCGAGCTGCTGGAACCCGCTTTCGGCGACTACGCGATCCGGGAGTAGAGGAGCATGTCCCGCGCGGTCCCGCCGATCTCCTGGTGGGCGGGCAGCAGTCCGGCGTTCCGGTAGCCCGCCTTCTCGGCCGCCCGAATCGAGCCGCGGTTCCACGGTTCGATGTACAGCTCGATCCGCTCCACACCCGGCACCGTCCAGGCGAACCCGGTGATCGCCTTGAGCGCGTCGGAGGCGAAACCGCGGCGCCGATGCGCGGGCGAGACCGAATAGCCCACGATCCCGATTCCCTCGGACAGTTTCCGCAGCCAGAGCCCGATGGTGCCCACGCCGGTCCCCCGCACGTCGATCACGAACGGGAACCCCCGGCCTTCCGCGTGGCGGCTCTGCTGGCGCCGCACCCAGTCTTCGGCTTCTCGCCGGGTCGGCTTCGCGGGAAGGCTGCCGATGAGCGGCACGTACGGGTCTTCGCCGAGTTCGAGCGCCAGTCGGACGTCGGCTTCGGTGAACTCACGGAGGACGACGGCTCCGTGCGCCGGTGGCGTGCCCGGCCAGGGCGGGGGCTCGGTCATCGGCCCATTCTTGTCGGACCCCGGCGCTACCGTCGCACGATGCGAAAGCTGGTCGTCACGGAGAACAGCACCATCGACGGCGTCGTCGAGCTGGCGGGCGGCTGGTTCAGCCCTGGTGACACCGACCCGGACGTCGACAGGTCGGACGTCCTGGGCGCGCTCGAACAGCAGCGGAACGCCGCGGACGCGCTGCTGCTCGGTCGCGCCAGCTTCGAGGACATGCGCGGCTATTGGCCGAAACGGACAGACGACACGACGGGCATTTCGGCTTATCTCGACTCAGTGAACAAGTACGTGGTCTCCAGCACCCTGACCGAACCGGCTTGGGAGAACACGACGGTCCTTTCCGGCAGTCTGCGCACGGAGATCGAGGCGCTGAAGGCGGCGGACGGCAAGGACATCGTGACGACGGGCAGCATCTCGCTGGTGCGGTCGCTCATCGCCGAGGGGCTCGTCGACGAGTACCGGTTGTTCGTCTACCCCGTGGTGGCCGGGAAAGGCCGTCGGCTGTTCGACGGCGCGACCGGCGTCCCCAAGCTGCGCCTGGTGGAGGAGCGGGCGTTCACGTCGGGCATCGTGCTGCTGCGCTACCGGGCCACGGCCGGCTGGCTCCCGGATCGCGGCTTCACCGGGTCGGGTGCACCGACGGCTCGGTAGGGTCGTCGTACTCCGGCGTAGCGACCGGAGGACGACGGAGGTGGCGATCATGGTCGACGCGTCGAAGTTCACGGCCGAGGTGTTCGCCCGCGCGGCCGCGCGGCCCGACGCGCCGCCGCGGTTGAGCAGGGCGGCGGACTGCGTCCTGGAGGGCAAGTTCAGCTGGGCGGAGGTCGCCGCCGGGACCTGCACGCATCCGCTCGCGCAGGCGCTGTTCACGCCGAAGGCCCAGGAGAAGTTGTGGCCGCTGCTGGCCGAGGTCGCCGCGGACCTCAAGCCCGCGCCCGCTGAACCCAAGAAGCGCGCCCGCGCGTCCGAAGCGCCTCCGGCGGACGACGAGGACTTCAGCCAGCTCACCTACCTCGAAGACTTGGCCGAACCGAGCAGGCATCCGGCGTGGCCGTCGAGGCCGGATCCCGGCCGGTGAGCCTCCCGCGTTTGCGGATGCGATTGATTTTTCCCCACCTTGCGCCTCGGGAAACCGACGAGCCTCGTCTAACGTCTGCTGTTCGACCGGCCTAAGTGACATGGAGGGGTCAAATGCCACAGTCCCAGGGATTCAGCGTCGAGATCGACGATCTGAAGGCCATGGCCACGGACAGGGGCGGCCACGGGATGCCCAGTGCCGAGAACCTGGTCCGATCGGCGTCGACGTCGATGCGCGATCTCTACACCTCGCCCACGGAGGCGTTCGGGACCGAGGTCGCCGAGGCGGCCGACCTGGGCCGCAATCGGAACAAGCTGATCGCGCTGCTGATCACGGGCGGGCTGGGCATCAGCGATTCGCTCGACGTGGCGTCGGACCGGCTCAAGACCATCGCCGAGATGTACGAGCGGATCGAACGAGAAATCGCCGGGAAGTAGGGGACTTCGATGACCGACCTCAGCCCAGCGGCCTTCGAGGCGATGTACAAGAGCCTGTGCGAGAAGGCCCGCAGCGAGTGGCCCACGACGAACGCCACTGACGACACCCTTTTCCTGCTGCAGCCGCTGCGGGACTGGCTGAAATACGCCGTGGACGGCGACCTCGGCGCGTTCGCCGGGGCGCCCGGTGACGTGCTCCGGAAGAAGGAGGCCTTCGAGGAGTCCCGGAACATCCTGAAAGGCATCGGCGACCGGCTGAACAGCCACTGGTCCGGGGAGGCGGCGCGAGAGTACGTCACGTACCTCGGCCTGGTGCAAGACCACCTGGGGTACTTCGCGGGCGGATCCGAGAACATCGACGACGCCGAGGGTTACCTGCCCGAGGCGTCCGGCCTGCTGGACGCGGCGTTCGCGGTCCAAGCCGCCCGCAAGAACGACCTGCACGAGCTGGGGAAGTCGCTGGACTCGGCACTGGACCGGCTCGACGAGGGCGCCGACATGCACGCGGCCATGCTCTTCTGCGGCAAGGTGGCCGAACTCGCGATCGGCACCGTTCCCAACGGGAAACTCGGCCTCGACGTGGTCAGGCTGCTGTGGGGCACCAGCGGGTTGACCCCCGGATCACCCGTGCAGACGCAGGGTGGGGACCCGACGCATATCGAGGTCGGCCACAGCAGCGGGGTCACCGACGTGATGTGGGCGTTCCAGCAGCAACTGAACAAGGTGATGGAGAACTACCGCAACGCCGTGAAGGCGCTGAACAGCCGGATGGACCGGTTGTTCGCCCACATCGACGCCCGCAACACCGCGGATCTGGAGTGGAAGGACCACATTCCCAGCTGGGAAGGGCACACCGGCCTCACGCTGGCGCAGCTGCTCTCGCTGGCCAACGGGAACGCGACCCCGGAACTCGGGAAGAAGGCGGGCGAGACGAAGGCGCCGGAGATGCCCCAGGAGAAGAAGAAGGAAGAACACCGCCCGCCCGGGCCACCCGTCGGGACCTGAGCCCGCCGGACCAGACGAACAAGAGCGGCCCCGTGACGTGATCACGGGGCCGCTCTGGTGTGGCGAGTGAGGGATTCGAACCCCCGAAGGCAGTGCCGTCTGATTTACAGAGGAGTCCTCAGCGACACCTTGAGCTGCAGTTTTACGATTTTCCAAGGTAATCTTGGGGCGCATTTGGGGCCACAAACCTGCCGAAGTTCCAGATCGAGGTGTCGCGCCACATCCCGTCTCCAGCTCCCGGGGCCGACTGGTGATGCCGGCCAGACATCGAGTTCTATACGATTGGCCGGTCCTCCAACACAGCATCGAGTCCTTCATCTAGCTTCTCCAAGAGCGGAAGGACGGCACTAACCTTCTTCCACTCTTGCTCCGGCTCTTGCATCTGCTTTGCCCGGTTCACCTTAATGTGCGCAGCGGCACCTCTACTTACCGCCAAGTCCTGCAGCAGATTGAAAAGATGCTCGTCAAGATCCGCTTCACGAACGCCAAGTGGAACTACTAAATTTCTCAGGTTCGACGCACTAATACCATGCTTCTTGCTTACCATGCGCTCGTATTTTGAAAGCGCACTATCCAACTTATCGTCGAAGTTAAACTCGGATACGTCGAGCGGAATCGGTTCGTCTTCTTCGCGAACGAAATACCAAGTCATCAGGCAAACACCCGTACGCGTTGGCTGCTGCCTCTTTAGACGCTGAATTCCAGCCTTTGCTACCGCCGCACAACGCTGTTCCGCATAGTCTTCAAGGTGTGCGCTTGCCAGAACACGGAATCCCAGAGCACGCGCGTGATCCCCTGATGTGTACGCATAGTAAGCCTTGCCGCTGACAATCAGGTCTTTCCGCAGAGAATCCAGCGAGCCCCGGAGAGATACGAAGAGAGGAGAAGGCATGTTTTCCCCTATTTTTCATTCGTCTTCGCAACTAACCGCTTCGCCCGCGTGATCACACTCAGGTTCACATCCAACACTTTTTCTACAACTTCCCCGAATAGGATAACTCGATCCGACGTCGCCCTAGCAGTCTTGGTGGTCGACTTCAAGGAAGATTGGAACCGCTCATTTGTCACACAGAGGTTCTTGTATCCCTCCACAATCTCAGCCTTCTTCTCGCGCAAGGAATCATCAGAGATCTCCGGCGATCCGAAAACAAGACACATTGCGTCGAATACCGCGACGTTGAAGCGGCGAACATACTCGTCGTCGGCAAAGCGAAGAAAACTGTCGCGTTCACCGAACGTATTTAGCGTCCGACTTATAGCCAACTCAACTTGCTCGGCACGCGATTCGTAGTGGTCCGCGTTTTCATCCCAGGATGCGTTTCCTTTGGAACACATTTCGTCAAGAAACTTTCGCAGGTCACCCTGGTAATCTTCCAGCCTTTCACTGAATGCAACCGCCCTTAGTAGCATTTCAGCGTCACGCATACGAAAATCTTCGCCCTTGATCCTTCGCGCCCTATGGATAAGTGAACTATCAGCAGAACGCGAATTAATCCAGGATGTAAATTTGCCAGGAAAGAGAGCCTGACGTAATTCCTGAGGAGAAAGTGAGAGGCTGCCCTGGTTTAGGCGCACAAAGATTTGATACAGAACCGCCGGCTTTCGCCAGTTCCGAACTACGATAGTTCGCACAGGTTGCGCTAAGAGGTTCTCCGCGAAGTCGCCATACTCTGCCGAGTTCTGGATCTTCTCAAAGTTATACCTATTGAGATCCGAAAGAAACTCCAAGTTCCTAAGCTTGAAGGACGGGAAAATATCAGACGGAGCAGCAAACTGCTTCATCGTGACAAGCCGCTGCTTACCATCCAATACAATAAAGCTCCCTTTCCTATGATTATCTTCAGCTAGAACCACCTGAGGTACAGGCAAGCCCAGCATCAACGATTCAATGTAACGACTTTTCTTTAACGTATTCCAAGCATCTCGCCGCTGAAATGCCGGGTTAATATTAAAGGTGGTACCGATGCGCTCCAGAAGACTCTGGACGCTCCAGTCGAGTGTATAAAGGAGAACATCTTCGACATCTTCCGCCTTAAGAGTGGCCGTGTCGAGATCTTCTTCCTCATCAATATCGTCTTCTAGTAGGAAATCTTCGTCAGTCAATGCAGTACCCCTCCACGTATCGAAACCCACTTAATAACGTCACATCATCAATTACAACATTGTAGAGCCCTAGACGTAAGCTCGCCGACCGATAGACATGTAAGCAGTTGCCAAGTAGCTAGACCTGCTCATCTCTCCCACGCGTCAAGCGGGATAACCCTTGAGCCTGACGTCCTTCTGGCGGCACGGAAGGATCTACCTCCGACTCCGCTCCGTCAATTGACCCCGGCGCGTACCGTGTTCCATTGGCATGGATGGCGTCCACGCGCATTTGAATAAGCCGCCTGCGCGCCTCGTCCTCCTGCGGGTTCCAGTAAGACTCAGATGCCGTTGTCTGCGCCGAATGCTTCCGATAGAGCATGCTCGGTTCGGCGATGAACTCCCCCGGCGTCACTGCTTCCGCCGCCAACAACGTGGCGATGGTCTCGGCCCCCGTGAGAGCCATCCACCCACCCAAGGACCAGATGAGATCCGTGTGCATCGCGACATTCGCCGCAAGCACCGAGAGCCTGTTCTCTGCCTGCTCCTTGTAGAAGCGGCCGGGCTCCACAGGGCCATTGGGAGGGTCGTAGGGCCCGGGCGTTGTCGTCCCATCCTCGTCCAGGTCCAGACCCGCCGAGACGCACCACGCGACGCGGTGCAACGCGTCGATATCCCGCGCTAGTGCACCCGGCAGCAGCAGGTCGTCCGCATCAAGGTTGCGAATCACGATCCCCTGCGCCTGAGATAGCGCCATGTTGCGGGTGACGGCCGCGCGGCCGGCCAAACCGGTGCCGTAGTGGACGCGAGGATCATCGGCGGGAAGCTCTTGTTTCGGCACACCGCTACTGCCGTCTTCCTGAACGCACCACTCCCAGGACCAGCCTTCCGGCATCTCCTGAGCCCGTAGAGACTCGTAAGCTTCCTTGAGGTAGTGGTGTCCGCCCTCGAAGACGGCCGTCACTACCGAGATCAAGCGTGGCGTTGCCATTGCTTACTCGTCCCACTTTCGTAGCTCGGTGGTGTACGACAGAGAAATTCGATCTGCTGGAGTCAGGAGTTCGGCCACATCCACCGCACGACCCGACGTGTCGTAGCTGATCTTCAGAATGGGAATCACGGGCACGTTGAACGGGATGTCATAGAGGACCACTTCTTCCTCGGTGGGCATGCGCGCGGAAACGCGGTCCTCAATCTTCCCCACCTCCACCCCTGCCGTGTAGAGCTGGTGAAGGGTACCGCCGGGCCATGGCTCGTTGGACGAGTCCAGTAGCGGCGGGTGATCCTTGACGAGCGAATACGGCAGGTACGAGACCATCCTGCTGTAGCCCTCGCCTTCCCGATATTGCCGCAGGTAAGTCCTGCGTAGGACGTAGTCACTCGACGCAAGCCCCATGATCTTGGCTACCTCGTCCGGCGGGGGTACGACCTCATAGGTCACCTTGTCGTCATTGACGGCAGCGATCTCAACCTTGGCATCACGCTCCGCCGAGCCGTGGCGCCGACGAACGTCCTCAGGCTCTTTAACCAGGTCTTTCTCCGCCTGGTAGTTGATGTTCGAGCGCGTCAACTTCTGCGGAACCACGCGAACACGAACGGGCTGCCCTCGACCGCCGGGCGCTAGAAGACCCTCCCCCTTCAGGGTCTGCACAGCGGCGGAAACGACGTTCTTCCCGACGCCAAACCGCTCTCGAAGTTGCTCGGTGTTCGGCAAGGTCTCCCCTGGCGCGAACTTGCCCTCGTGGATGTCCGCCCGGAGCTGCTCAGCTACCGCTTTCGCGTCCATTCGTTCCATGCCCTCATCCTCGCACACCATCCCAGGTTTCGAAACTTCATCCCGGGATGGACTTGACAATGCCGGGATGCAAACGGCAAAGTTCTCGGTACGCCATCCCGGGATGGAGAACACATCCCAGGATGAACCTAGAACCGAACGAAGGGGATCCGATGAGGTCGGCACACATCTCCCGCCGTCAAGCCGAAGCGTCTTTTGACGGGCTGGAGTTCGATGTTTCTGCTGTTCAGGCTGCTGCGCCGATGGCGTGGGACTTCCTGGAGTACACCGACGAAGAGCGTGAGGTTGACGCGCTGATCGCGTCGGTTGACGCGGAGCTGGCGGCTGCGACTGTTGCGGCGGATGTGCGGGTGACGCACTCGTTTACCGACGTCCGCCGGGCGACCCGCTCGGAGCGCCGTAGCGGCCGGACGGTGCTGCGGGCGTTGCCGTCGCTGCTGGACGCCACCGCTGCCGCGTCGTCTGAGGGCGAGGCCGCGTGATGCACACCTTTGATGAGGCGTTGCCGCAGGTCCAGCGAGCTCACGAGCACGTGCGGGACGACCTGCGCAAGGCGGATACGAAGGCACAAGCGCTGCTGTCGATCGTGGCTGCGGTGCTGGCCGGTGTGGTCGCGCTGTCCACGCGGTCGGTGTCGCCGGCGGCGATGGTCGCGCTGTGGGCGGCCGCTGTTCCGGTGTTCGGGGCGGTGCTGGTGCTGCTGTCGGCCCTGCGTCCCCGAATTTCGCAGTTCCCCACGCCGGGGTCTTGGCTGCACGCGGTCTACCACGGCCCGGCCGCGCTGCTGGAAGCGGCGAGCTCGGCGGCCGCGCAGACCATCGCGGCGGACGTGGCGCTGATCGGCGGGGTCGCGGTGCGGAAGTACCAGCGGATTTCCCGCGCTGTCGGGCTGCTGTTCGTCGGGATCTGCGTCCTCGCCGTCGCCCTGGTGCTGGCGGTGCTGACATGACGGCCCGGCTGATCTTCTCCGCCGTATCCGCTGTTTCTGACCCCGACCTGCGCGGCTCGAACCGCCAAGAACGCTCCGCGCAGACCGGGACTCCCCACCACCACGCAGGTAGCTACACGGGAAGGCCCCTCATGGTACGGAGCAGGAAGCAGAACGTCGTGCACATCGCTGACGGCGACACCACCCTCGTGGCGCTGGCCCGAGGGACCCGGGACGGGCTCCCGGTGTTCGGGTGGGGCGAGGCCCCGGCCGGACTGCTCACCACCACCCAACTCCGGGCGGCCGGGCTGTCGCCCGCCGGGCTGGATCCGCTGGCCCTGCTGGTGTTCCGCCACCGCAAGCCCTACGCCCGTCTGACCGTGGCGGAGCTGTATTCCGCGGTTGCGGCTGCCGCCCGGCCGGAGCCGACCGAGGCCCAGCGCGTGGCCCGTCTGCGGAACCTCGAATACGCCCAGCGGGCGCTGCGCACCTGCGTGGAATGCGCGCAGGAGAAGGACTACCGCGTGCCGACCAGCACTCGTCAGTGCTGGTCCTGCCTGGAAATCGAGATGGCCAACGCCGTGGAGGTGGCCGCATGAACACGCAAACCCTCATGGTCCTGGGCGGGCTCGCGCTGGTCGGTGTGTTCAGCGTGTGGCGTGCCGGACGGAAGTCCGCCACCAAGGCACAGAAGGGCGTGCGGGAGGTGACCCGCATGACCGGCAACACCATCCGCCTCATCCTGGCCACCGCCGTCATCGCGTTCGTCCAGTGGCTCGTGGTCGTGAAGATCGGCAACACCACCGCTACCTGGATCGCGCTCATCGTCCCGGCCCTGTTCGCCGCCGCCACCATCGTGCGGCTCATGGCCATCACCGAGGTCGTCACTACGCGGGGAGGTCGTCACTGATGAGCATCGAAACCGTTGCCGGGCCGCAGGACGCGCAGCACGTGCCGCTGTCCGAGGCGGACAAGCTCCGGCAGGATGCCGAGTCGGCTGCTCAGGTCCGCCGTCTGGCCAACCACCCCGACGTGATCGCGCTGCGGGTGGAGAAGGTCCGCACTCAGATCGACGTGCTGTTGTGGGTTGGGATCTTCCTTGGTCTCGCGTTCACGATGGTCAACGTCCAGGCTTTCGCCGCATCCGGTGCGGCCGTGTGGTCGCTGGCGTGGCTGTCCGCGTGGTTGCTGGACCCGATGGTGTCGCTCGTGCTGGTCGCGGTGCTGCGGGCGGAGCAGATCACCGCCCGCTACCAGGTCCAGACCGGCCGGTGGGCGCACCGGACGAAGTGGTTCGCGTTCCTGGCCACCTACGTCATGAACACCTGGAAGTCCTGGACCCACCTCGACATCGCTGGGGTCGCGCTGCACTCCGTTCCTCCGGTGCTGGTGTTCCTCGCCGCCGAAACCGCCCCCGTGCTGCGGGACAAGCTCACCGAGGCAGTCATGGCCGCCGCTGGGCACGCCTTCACCGGCGAGGCGAATACGCAGGAGACGGCCCCGGCCGCCGAGGTCACCCCCTCCGCACCCGCCGAGACCCCGGACGCGGAGGAGCCGGTGCCGACGCCGGCACTCTCCCCGGCCCCGGCTCCGCGCCGCACCACCCGCAAGGCCAAGGCGCCCGCCAAGCAGGGCCGCAAGCTACGCGCCGATTACCTCGCCGAAGCCCGCGCCGCATGGGCTCCCGGCATCGAGATCACCCCCGCCTGGGTGCGTGAGGTCTGCCCCGAGGTCTCGCGCGGCACCTCCAAGAACGTCGCCGACGACCTGATCGCCGAAACCCGCACCGCGCCCACCGTCCTGCCGGTGCCAGCCCCGACCACCACCGCCCGCACCGACTCGGAGGAGGCCGCCTGATGTCCACCACCGCCGACCACACCCCCGCATCCGCGAACGGCCCCGAACCCGAGAGGGACACAACGGTGAACACGCCCAACCCGACCCCGGACACCACCTCTGACGAACGCCCGGACGGCCGCGTCGTGAACGGCAACGTGGTGGAGTTCAAGCCGGGCACCGCCCGCGCCCCGGAGGAGATCCCGACCCCGCGCGACACCGCCGCCGTGGTCCGCTCGGACGTCGTCGACGCGGCGATCGTGGACGAGTCCGAGCCCGTCACCTCCACGGTGACGGTGGACCCCAAGGATGTGAAGAAGTCCTGGTGGGAGACCGTGTCCGACGCCAAGGCCCGGCCGCTGGTCGCGTCCTGGCTGCTCTCGGCCGAGGAGTTCAAGTCCCGCGCGAAGTTCCTCGTGCAGCTCGCCGGACACCAGACCGCGTTCCACGCGCTGCGGGTGCCCGTGTACGTCCCGTCCGCGCTGCTCAAGGCGCCGGGCGCGTTGTGCCGGGGGACCGTTCGTGTACACCGCTGGGTGTTCGACGCGGAGTCGAAGCCGGTGCGCATGGACGCCCGGGATCGGGCCGACGTGAACGAGTACATGAGGTTGCGCGAGGCCCGGAACGAGACCGTTCGCCGCCGGTCCGCGCCGGTGATGGTCGGTGTCCTGGTCCTCATCGGGATCGTGTACCTGGCCATCACCTATGTCACGCCGTTCTGGAACTGGACCATCCTCATCACTGCCATGACTTTGGTGGGCTGGTTCGGGGCGCCGAAGGACAAGCCCGTGGCCGGACGTGCGGTGGACAGCGCGAAGGCGCCGAAGCTCACGTCGTCGATGATCGAGGACGCTCTTGGGGCGCTGGGTATCGCGGGGATCAACCAGGCCCTCGCGAAGGGCAAGGGCATCGGATTCCCCTCGCCGATCGTGCGCGACGGCCCCGGATGGCGCGCGGATATCGACCTGCCGCCGGGCGTCACGGCCGGGGACGTCATCGACCGCCGTGAACGGCTCTCCTCTGGCCTGCGTCGTCAGCTTGGGTGCGTGTGGCCCGAGGGTGACCCGACCATCCATGAAGGCCGCCTGATCATCTGGGTCGGGGATAAGGACATGTCCACCACCAAGCAGGCCCCGTGGCCGCTCGCCAGGCCGGGCGCGACGGTGGACCTGTTCAAGCCCCAGCCGTTCGGCACGGACCAGCGCGGCCGGTGGGTGCCCATCACCCTGATGTTCGCCTCCGGGGCCATCGGCGCCATCCCCCGCATGGGCAAAACCGTGTCCCTGCGCGAAATCCTGCTCATCGCCGCTCTGGACCCGCGTTCGGTGCTCTACGCCTACGACCTCAAGGGCACCGGCGACCTGTCCGCACTCGCGCAGGTCTGCCATGGCTACGGCGTCGGCGATGACCCCGAGGACATCGAAACCGCCGTCGTCGAACTCCGTGCCCTCCGGGAGGAACTGCGCCGCCGCGCGAAGGTCATCCGCAACCTTCCCGAGGATGTGTGCCCGGACAACAAGGTCACCCCCGCTCTGGCGTCGCGGAAGGACTTGGGGTTGGCGCCCATCATCATCGGTGTCGACGAGTGCCAGGTGTGGTTCGAGCACCCCGACCACGGCGACGAACTCCGCGAAATCTGCACTGACCTGGTGAAACGTGGTCCCGCGCTGGGTATCGGGCTGTTCCTCGCCACGCAACGGCCGGACGCGAAGGCCATCCCGACCGATATTTCGGCGAACCTGTCCATCCGGTACTGCCTGAAAGTCATGGGGCAGACCGAAAACGACATGGTCCTGGGTACCTCGCAGTACAAGAACGGCATCCGGGCGACCACGTTTGCCTGGTCTGACAAGGGAATCGGCTACCTCCGAGGTGAGGGTAGCGACGCGCAGATCACCCGGTCCGTCTACCAGGACGGGCCGACCGCCAAGCGCATCGCCGCCGGTGCCCGCAAACAGCGCGAAGCCCTGGGCAACATCACCGGCTACGCCGCCGGGGAAGAAGTCGACCTGGACACCGCGCGCCTGGACACCCTCGCCGACGTCCTGTCGGTGTTCGCGAAGGGCGAAGAGAAGCTCTGGTCCGATGTGATCGTGTCCCGGCTCGCCGAACTCCGCCCCTCGACCTACGGGAAGTGGAACCCGGCCGCCCTGGCTACCGCGCTCAAGCCGGACGGGGTGAAGCCCGGACAGGTGTGGGCCGCCGACCCCGAAACCGGCAAGGGCAGCAACCGCAACGGCTACACCCGAGACGCCCTCACCAAGGCCCGCGATAACCGAAAGTAACCGCCGAGTGGAGCTAGGGGCGCTCCGCGCTCTAGACCGGAGCGCCCCTAGACCTAGACCCCCACTCTAGAACCCCGCGAACTTCTGACCAGGACTCTAGGGACCTAGACCACCCCCACGCCGACCAGCGGAAACCCGCGAAAACCCCCGGCTAGCCGCCATCGCCACCGGCCCTAGCCCTGGTCAAGCACTGCCCAAAACAGGCACACACAGTCACCGACGATAGGACTCGCTTTGACCGCGCACATCACCGGCCGCGCCCTCATCGCCGCCGTCCCGCTCGCCCTCACCGCCCTGTTCGTCACCGGCTGCGAGGTCCCGGCCGCCACCGGAACCCCCGGCAGTACCGACGCCACCACTGTCACCCGGCAACTCGCGAAACTCGCCGTGAAGCCCGCCGACACCGGCGCGCACTACAACCGCGACGACTGGCCCCACTGGGACAGCGTCGGCAAGGGCTGCAACCGCCGCGAGGACACCCTCAAGTCCCAGGGCCGCAACGTCACCACCGGGAAGGGCTGCAAGGTCCTGAGTGGAGAGTGGACCAGCCGCTACGACGGCGTGAAGGTCACCGACCCCGAAGGCGTCGATATCGACCACATGGTGCCGCTCAAAGAGGCGTCCCGCTCGCACACCCGCGACTGGACCGAGGCACAGCGGACCCGCTACGCCAACGACCCCAACGTCTTGGTCGCGGTGTCGGCGAAGTCCAACCGCTCGAAGGGTGACCAAGACCCCGCGAAGTGGCTGCCCTCCAAGGACCGGTGCGGCTACGTCGCGCACTGGGTACGGGTGAAGACCACCTATCGGATGAGCGTCGACCAGGCCGAGCACGACGCCATCGCCGCCATCCTCAAGCACTGCTGACCGACTGTCCCTGACTGTCCACTGTGGAAGGTAGTTCGATGACCGCGCACGCTGGAAACCCGCTCTTGGACTGGGCGCTGTACCTCGCGGGGATGGGATGGGCCGTGTTCCCGCTCGCGCCGGGAACCAAGCGGCAGCCCGCCGTGAAGGACTGGGAGAACCGCGCCACCACCGACCCCCTCCGTATCCGCCGGTGCTGGTCAGCCGACCGCTTCAACATCGGCGTGGCCACCGGGCCGTCCCGGTTGGTCGTGGTGGACCTGGACATGCCCAAGGATGGCAGCGGCCCGGACGGCGTGACCGCCCTCGCCGCACTCGCCGCCGAACGCGGCGGACCGGTCCCGGACACCTACACCGTGAGCACCCCGTCCGGTGGGCGGCACCTGTACTACCTCGCCCCGGCCGGAACCACGCTGCGCAACAGTCAGGGACAACTCACCTCCTGTGTGGACACACGAGCGGGAGGCGGATACGTGGTGGGGCCGGGGTCGGTGCTCCCCAACGGCGCCTACGACCTCGCCGACGACACCGACCCCGTGGAACTGCCGGGCTGGTTGGTCCAGGTGTGCGCGGAACGGCGCTCTACGGCCAACTCAGGGCCGCTTGAGATTCGCTCTACGGACACCAGCCGCTACGGGTCCGCTGCACTCGCCGGGGAGTGCGACCGCGTCCGCAACGCCACACCAGGCACCTACAACGAAGTCCTCTCCAGCGCGGCCTACACCATCGGCCGCAAGGTAGGCGCCGGAATCATCGACCACGCCACCGCCCGCGCCGATCTCATCGCCGCCGGGGAAACCCTCATCGGCTCCGCCCACTGGCCGCCCAACGCCCGCGAAGTCGTCCGCGTGGTGGACGCCGGGCTGACCGCCGGTGCCCGAAACCCTGTCACCCGAGGAAAGGCCGCCTGATGACCGTGCCCGCCCTGCGGGTGGTGTCGCCTCCCCGTGAGCCGACCGCCACGTCCGCCGATGGCGCCGAAGTCCTGGATCAGATCGGAGAGTTCGTGTCCCGCTTCAACGTCTTCCCGTCCGAGCACTGCGCCCCGATGCTCGCGCTCTGGTACGCCCACACCCACGCCGCCGAGCACTTCTACATCACCCCGCGGCTTATCCTCTCCTCCGCCGAGCCCGGTAGCGGGAAGACCCGCGTTCTGGAGGTCGCGCAGTACCTCGTGGCCTCACCGGAGATGACGTTGTCCGCCTCACCGGCCGCGCTGTTCCGGCTCGTGTCCGCCGCACCGATCACGATCCTGTTCGATGAGGTGGACGCCATCTTCAACCCGAAGAACACCGGCAACACCGAGGACCTGCGCGCGCTGCTCAACGCCGGATACAAGCGGTCGGCGACGATCCCGCGCTGTGTCGGCGACGCCAAGGCCATGGCAGTGCAGCGGTTCAAGGTCTACGCCCCCGCTGCTTTGGCCGGCATAGCTGGGCACATGCCCGACACCATCACCACCCGCGCCATCACCGTCCACATGCGTCGCCGCGCACCGGGCGAAACCGTCGAACCCTTCAAGACCCGCCGCATCGAGTCCGAGGCCGAACCCCTGCGGGACCGGCTCGCCGACTGGGTTCGCAGCGTCGCCGAACAGGTCGGCGAGGCCGAACCCGAGATGCCCGACGGCGTCACTGACCGCTCCGCCGAAATCTGGGAACCGCTGCTTGCCCTAGCCGACGCCGCCGGAGGCGACTGGCCGGAGAAAGCCCGCGAAGCCTGCAAACATTTCGTGGCCAACAACAACCCGCGCGCCGGAAGCATCGGAACCCGCCTGCTCGCAGACCTCCGCGATGTCTTCACCGCGCACCAGGCCGAACGGCTGCCCACCACCGTCATCCTCGAATTCCTCCACGCGATGGAGGAAGGCCCCTGGGCCGACTACTACGGCAAGCCGTTCGACGCCCGCCACCTGTCCAAGGAACTCGGCAGGTACGGGGTGGAAGTCCACGCGTTCAAGCACAACGGCACCACCGCCAAGGGCTACCGCACCACCGGAGAAACCGGCCTTGCCGACGCCTGGACCCGCTACCTCCCACCGCCCGAAACCGGGGATTCCCGGTAACTGCGGTAACCCCGGTAACCGTGCAGGTCAGACGGTTACCGAGCCGAAATCGCTGCGGTAACTGCGGTAACCCGGTTACCGAGGTTACCGAGCCGAAAATCCCTCGGTAACCGTCTGACCAGCGAAATTACCGAGGTTACCGCAGTTACCGACAACACCCGCTCAAGCCGTCAAGGAGACCGCCATGCACGTCGCGCACGCCACCACCACCACCACGCACCGCCGCGCGAGGAGAACCCGCCACCATGGCCACCACGAACTGGCTCACAGTCGCCGAATTCTGCGCCGAAATGAAGATCTCACGCCGGACATTCCAGCAATGGCGCGCCACCGGGCGCGGACCTAGCTGCCTGAAACTTCCGAACGGCGACCTCCGTATCCGCCGTTCTGAATACGAACGCTTTCTGGACCTGTGCGAGGAGGCTGCCGCCTGATGGCGACTACACATGACGTCCGCATCTGGAAACTCGAAAAGTACGAGGGGAAGCAAAAGACAACCTATCGAGTTCGCTGGGTTGTCGACGGCGAACGATTCGGCGAAAGCTTCGAAACCCTCGCACTCGCGGACAGTTTCCGCTCCAAGCTGCTCACGGCCGCCCGTGAGGGTGAGGCGTTCGACACCGAGAGTGGACTACCGGTCTCAATGCTTCGCGCGACCGAGGTCAAGTCTTGGTTCACGTTCGCGTGCGAGTACGCAGACATGAAGTGGCCGGAATCGTCGCCCAAGTACCGCGCTTCTCTCGCAGAGTCCCTGATGACCATCACGGTTCCCATGCTCAAGGGGAAGCCGCCGTGCGATCCCAAGACCCTGCGAAAGGCCCTCAAGACCGCCTTCAACCTGAACACCCGGAACGCTCCTCAAACCGACGAAGTCCGACAGGCTATCTCGTTCGCTGCGAAGGCGAGCCGCAACGTTGGCGAGTTGGCGAATGCGGACACGCTGCGCACTGTTCTACGCGCCCTGGATCTCAAGCTGGACGGAAAGAAGGCAGCGACCAACACCGTTCGACTTCGCCGCGTCGCCCTCGGAAACGCCATCGAGTACGCAATGTCGCCCGAACAAAAGCTTCTGACGGCGAATCCGGTTGAGGACGTGAAGATGAAGAAACGAAAGTTCGTCGTCCATGAGGTGGACCCGAAATCCGTCGTGAATCCGATTCAGGGGCGAATGCTGCTCGAAGCAGTCGGCACGATCGGGAAGCAGGGGCCGCCCCTGGTCGCGTTCTACGGGCTGATGTACTACGCCGCTCTCCGGCCGGAGGAGGTAGCGAACCTGAACAAGGCTGACCTGTCCCTCCCCAAGGAAGGGTGGGGAGATCTGCTCCTCAGGAGAGCGCGCCCGGAGATCGGGCAGGAATGGACGGACTCCGGCGAGGCATCCGAAGAGGGGCCGCTCAAGCACCGGGCCGAAGAGGAGGAGCGGACGGTGCCGTGCCCACCTCAACTCACAGCCCTACTCCACGAGCACCTACGCCAGTTCGGGACCGCGCCGGACGGCAGGCTGTTCCGAGGAGCCCGCGACGGCGGCCGCGTCGGCAGCTCGGTCTACGGCCGAGTGTGGGCTACGGCACGCGAGAGGGTTTTCACGGCTGAGGTGGCCGCTGGACCGCTGGGGAAGCGCCCCTACGACCTTCGCCACGCTGCGGTGTCGACGTGGCTCAACGGCGGTGTGGAGCCCACGCGGGTGGCCAAGTGGGCGGGACACAGTCTCTCTGTCCTGCTGAGGGTCTACGCGAAGTGCCTCGACGGCGGAGAGCAGGCCGCCCGAGACCGCGTGACCAGGGCTCTTGGTGGCGAGTAGGCCCCGGGGAGCTTTGGGGCGTATTTGGGGCGGACAGCCGCCTACAGCCGCGCAGTGCTGCACACAACTGCACATAACAAGATCGGCCCCCTGACCTGGTTTCGCAGGTCAGGGGGCCGATCTTGCTGGTGTGGCGAGTGAGGGATTCGAACCCCCGAAGGCAGTGCCGTCTGATTTACAGTCAGATCCCTTTGGCCGCTCGGGCAACTCGCCGTGGCCGGGCAAGCCCGGTCGAGATGAAAGAATACCCAAGGCCGTGGCGGGCCCGTCAACCGGGTTACGCAGGGCTAGGGTGGAAGCTCCTGACAAGCGAGTACGAGGTGTGAGAACACGTGGCGGATCCCTCTTTCGACGTGGTGAGCAAGGTCGATCGCCAGGAGGTGGACAACGCCCTGAACCAGGCCGGCAAGGAACTCGGTACACGGTTCGACTTCCGGGGTACCGGGACCAAGATCGACTGGTCCGGTGAGGAGGCGATCGTGATCGAGTCCGAGACCGAGGAGCGGGCGCTGGCGGCGGTCGAGGTGTTCAAGGAAAAACTGATCAAGCGCGGCATCTCCCTGAAGGCCTTCGAGGCGGACGAGCCCGCGCTCTCCGGCAAGATCTACAAGGTGAGCGGCAAGATCCTGCAGGGGATCGCGTCGGACAAGGCGAAGCAGATCGCCAAGTTCATCCGGGACGAAGGCCCGAAGGGCGTCCAGGCGCAGATCCAGGGTGACCAGCTGCGGGTGTCCGGCAAGAAGAAGGACCAGCTGCAGGACGTGATCGCCTTGCTGAAGGGCAAGGACTTCGAGATCGCGCTGCAGTTCACGAACTACCGCTGAGTCCGGCGGGAAGGCCACCTTCGGACGTCCCGAAGGTGGCCTTCGTCATATCTAGGACGCCGTGACCGTCCAGCTCCCGTCGCCTTCGAGCGAGACGACGGCCGGGCCGGACACCGGCACGCTGCCCTTGTAGTCGCCCAGCTGGTTCACGGGAAGATCCGAGAAGTCGCCGCTGTGCACCCAGACCGCGGTGTTGCCGTTGCCCTTGGTGGTGACGGCGACCGACGAGACGGCGTCGGGCACGGAGACGACCGCGTCGCGTTTGCCCGAGAGGGTCTTGCCCGGCTCCAGCACGGGCAGGCCGCTTTCGTCGGTGATGGTCAGGGTCCAGGCGGCGTTGGCCTTGACCGTGAACGTCCTCGCCTGATGGCCGGGCATGTCGTTGATCCACTGCGTGCCCTTGTACGGGCCGATGTCGTTGACGATCAGCTCGTTCTCGGTGTTGACCGCGACGTGCCCGGAGCATTTGGGACAGTCGAAGGTCACGAAGCCGAGGCGCATCGGCCAGGTCATCGGGACCGAGGCGTTTCCCTTACCCGAGTGCGTCTCCGGCGGCTGAGGGCCGGGCTTCGGGGAGGTCGACGGCGGCGGGGTGGGCAAGGACGGGGTTGGCGAGGAACGCAGGCCCTCCGACGCGGCCCGCGGGACGACGCGGCCCGTGTTCGCCGGCGAGCAGGCCACCAGGCCGGCGGTAAGCAGCACGGCGCCCAAACCCGCGCACAAGCGCCTGATCACGTTGTTCCCCCTAGTCGAGCAGTCATGGGATCTTCGCCGTCCGATAGCCCAGCGTTACCGGACCACCCGGCCGAGCGATTCAGGCCACCCGGGCGTGGGTTTCTGCCGCGACGCCTTCGCGGCAGTCCGAAGTGGACAAATTCCCATGGTGTAATCCGGCGGTCGCGTTCAAGGAAGGTCCCGATGAAGCGCCGTCTCAGCACCGTATTCGCCCTCGCATTGTCACTCACCGTGATCGCGTCGCTGCTCACGTCCGCGCAAGCCGCCGAGCGGCAACAGCTCGTACCCGGCTACGGCTCGTACGCGCGGCTCATCCGCCTGGAACATTCCGCGTCCGGCCGTGGCCGGATCATCGCGTCGCTGACCAGCGAAGACGGCGGAGGCAAGTTCACCCCGATCATGGAGAGCACCGACGAGGGACAGAGCTTCCACAAGATCGGCGAGATCCGCGACCGCGACGGCCGCTACGGCATGTGCTGCGGAACGCTGTACGAACTGCCGCAGCGTGTCGGCAGGCTTCGTCCGGGCACGCTGTTGTGGGCGGCGAGTTACCGTCAGGACGCCGGGCCGCAGCGGCGAATCGGCATCAAGATCTGGGCCAGTCGCGACGCCGGCCGCAGTTGGTCGTTCCTGTCCGAGGCCGCCCGCTCGCACAACCACGACGGCATCTGGGAGCCCGAGTTCGTCGTCGACGCGGGCGGCACGCTGTGGCTGCATTACGCCGACGAGACCGAGGCGCCGCAGTTCGCGCAGGTGATGAACCGGGTCGCGTCCACCGATGGGGTGCACTGGGGCACCAAGCAGCGCACGATGGCCATCCCGCCGCATCGGGTGCGGCCGGGTATGCCGATCATCCGCCGCCTCCCCGACGGGCGGTACTACCTGGCCTACGAGATCTGCAATTACGGCGACCGCTACTGCGACCCGTACTTCAAGATCTCCTCCGACGGCGCCAACTGGGGTGATCCGCTCGATCCCGGCACCCGCGTCACCACGGCCAGCGGCAACTACTTCCAGCACGCCCAGACGATCACGCTGTTCCCGGGCGGCCCGAACGGCGTGCGGCTGGTGATGGTCGGGCAGATCTACACGAACGCGGCGGGCGTCCCCCAGGCCAAGAACGGCCAGGTCCTGCTCGCCAACGACAACTTCGGCTCCGGGCACTGGTACGAACTGCCCGCGCCGGTGCACATCACCGGCATCCACAACAACTTCTGCCCCAACTACAGCTCGACACTGCTGCCTGTCGACGGCGGCAAGAACGTGTTGCAGATCTCCACCGAGTACAACCTCGGCTGCAAGGCCTACTTCGCGAAGGGCCCGGCGTTCTGAGCCACCCGGTAGTGTGAGATCCCGAGCGATCGGTTACGAAGCGGGGGCATCGCATGAAGGGCATCGTGCTGGCGGGGGGCAGTGGGACGCGCTTGCATCCCATCACCCAGGCGATCTCGAAACAGCTGCTCCCGGTGTACGACAAACCGATGATCTACTACCCGATCTCGGTGCTGATGTTCGCCGGGATCCGCGAGATCCTGATCATCTCGACCCCGGTCGACCTGCCGCATTTCCGGCGGCTGCTCGGCGACGGCAGCCAGTTCGGGCTCAGCTTCAGCTACGCCGAGCAGGCCGCCCCCAACGGGCTCGCCGAGGCGTTCGTCATCGGCGCGGACTTCGTCGGCGATGACGACGTCGCGCTCGTGCTCGGGGACAACATCTTCTACGGCCAGGGGTTCTCCAGCAGGCTGCAGGCCGCCGCGACCGCGCTCGACGGCTGTGTGCTGTTCGGCTACCCGGTCAAGGATCCGCAGCGCTACGGCGTCGGCGAGATCGACGCGGACGGCAAGCTCCTCTCCATCGAGGAGAAGCCCGCGAAGCCGAAGTCGAACAAGGCCATCACCGGCCTGTACTTCTACGACAACCAGGTCCTGGAGATCGCGCGCGACCTCAAGCCGTCGCCGCGCGGCGAGCTGGAGATCACCGACGTCAACCTCACCTACCTGCGGCAGGACCGAGCCACCCTGATCGACCTCGGGCGTGGCTTCGCGTGGCTCGACACCGGGACGCACGACTCGCTGCTGGAAGCGGGCCAGTTCGTGCAGGTCCTCGAGCACCGGACGGGTGTCCGGATCGCCTGTCTCGAGGAGGTCGCGCTGCGGATGGGCTTCATCGACGCGGACCAGTGCTTCGCGCTGGGCGCGAAGCTGGCGAAGTCGGGGTACGGCGAGTACCTGATGAACGTCGCCCGCACCCAGGGCGCCACCGGCTGACGCCTCCCACCGCGTCGCGTTTAGCCCGCTAAACGCGCTCCTCAGGCGACCGCGGCCCACTTGCGTTTCGCCCCCTAATCGCGACGCGCTCGAGACGGGGCGCGTTTCGTCCTCTGAATGCGGTCCTGAGGCAGAGCGCGCGCGACTTGCGTTTCGCCCCCTAATCGCGACGCGCGGAGCGCGATTAGGGGGCTAAAGGCGACGCGCGAGGGGGTCAGAGGGGGCGGCGGGCCATCTCTTCGAGGCGGCGGATGCGCTCGGCCATGGGCGGGTGGGTCGAGAAGAGCTTCGAGAGGCCCTCGCCCGGCCGGAACGGGTTCGCGATCATGAGGTGCGACTGCGACACGAGTTTCGGCTCCGGTACCAGCGGCGCCGCGCGCGTCCCCCGGTCGAGTTTCCGCAGTGCCGACGCGAGGCCGAGCGGGTCGCCGGTGAGTTCCGCGCCCGACGCGTCGGCCTGGTACTCCCGCGACCGGCTCACGCCGAGTTTCACGATGGCGGCCGCGATCGGCCCGATCAGCACCAGCAGCAGCGCGACCAGCGGGCTGTCATCGTCCTCGCGGTTTCCGCCGCCGAAGACGCTCGCGAACATCGCGATGTTGGCGATCACGCTGATCACGCTCGCCAGCGCCCCCGCGACGCACGAAATGAGGATGTCGCGGTTGTAGACATGCGACAGTTCGTGCCCGAGCACCGCCCGCAGCTCGCGCTCGTCGAGCAGGTCGAGGATCCCGGTGGTGCAGCACACCGCCGCGTGCCGGGGGCTGCGGCCGGTGGCGAACGCGTTCGGGGCCTGGGTGGGGCTGATGTACAGCCGCGGCATCGGCTGACGCGCCGTGGTCGCCAGCTCGCGCACGATCCGGTACATCGCCGGCTGCTCGGCCTCGGAGACCGCACGGGCCCGCATGGCCCGCAGCGCGAGCTTGTCCGAGTTGAAATAGGCGTAGGCGTTGACCGCGAGCGCCACCACCAGGCCGATGACCAGCGCGCCCCGCCCGAAGAAACCGCTGATCCCGACGATGAGCGCGGACAGCACGCCGAGCAGGACGACGGTCTTCAGCCCGTTCTGATGCTTGTGCACGTCCGCCCTGCTCCTCTCCTGCTCCGAGTATGCGATGTGGGGGTTACTCACCGGAAACAACGCGATCGGGGGACGCGAAGTTCCTTCGCCCGGACGGACCGCGGGTTATCGTCGAGCCCCGGAACGATCTTGGGGAGGCGCCTGTGCGAGGACCCGAACTGAGCCGCCGAGCCCTGCTCACGCTGGCCGCGGCCGGCGCTTCCGCGGTCGCCTTCGCCCCGGCGGCCAGAGCCGAGAAAGTCCTGGTGATCGAGGTCGGGGGCACTCCGGAGGCGGTCGCGGTGAACTCCGTCACCGGGTTCGCCTACGTCTCGGACCCCTCCACCGGCACGATCGTCGTACTCGACTCGCGGACCGGGACCGTCGGCGCGGTGATCCCGGTCGGCGGCGAACCCGCCGGACTGGCCGTGGACACCGTGACCAACAGGGTCTTCGTCACCAACCCGCCGGCCGGGACCGTCCTCGTCCTCGACGGGCTGACCAACGACGTCGTCAGCGTGGTCCCCGCCGGGCCCGGGGCGTCCCGTATCGACATCGACGAGCAGGCGAACCGGATCTACGCGGTCAGCGACGTCACCGGGATGCTCGCCGTCATCGACGGCGTCGGCTGCCGCCTGCTGAAACTGGTCCCCGGGCCCACGTCCGGGCTGTCCTCGATCGCGGTGGACGGCGGCCGCAAACTCGCGCACTGCACCAGCCCGACCACCGACTCCCTGGAGATCTTCGACATCGGCGCGGAGAAGTTCACCGGCGGCGTGAAGGTCGGCAAAGCACCGACCGGGGTCACCGTGCATCGCGGCAGCGGAACGGCGTTCGTCGCGAATTCGGCGATCCATCATCTGTCCGTTGTGGACGTGGGCGCGCGCAAGGAGAAGGCGACGGTGCTGCTGCGCTCCGAGTCCTCGGCGGTCGCGATGCACCAGGGAACGAACACCGTGTACGCCAACGGCGGGGCCAACGGGGTCGCCCGGATCGACGGCGTGACCAACCTGCTCACCGGTGACCTGTCGCTCGGCGTGAACCCGGGCGCGGTCGCGATCGACCAGCGCTCCAAAGCCGTGTACGTGACGGATCCCTTGCATGGCAGGGTTTCCCTGATCAGGGATTTCTGAGGCAGTACCCCGCGCGGGCGTTCGCGGGCATGATGGCAGGGTGAGCGAGTACGAGTTGCGGGGCGGGCTCCAGCCGGACGTGTCGGCGGTGACCGCCGTCCTGGCGCACCACGGTGTCGAAGGGCCGGACGGGAAGGCGCCCAGCGAGGCGTTGATCTTCGCCGTTTCCGGCGGGATCGGGGCGGGCTACATCCTGTGGGATTTCGCGCGTGATTCGCAGTCGACGGTGGTGTTCGGCTTCCGTGCGCGCTGGCAGTATCCGCAGGAATGGCTGAAGTCCACAATGGACCGTCTCGGCCTTCGGGCGGACATCCACACCACCGGCGGCAAACGCGCCGCCGCGAAACGGCTCACCGCGGACCTCGAAGCAGGACGGCCGGTGATCGTGCTCCCCGACCGCGAGTCGCTCGGTTACTGGCAGCTCCCGCCGGAGGCGTCCGGCGACGGCGGGCATTTCGTCGTCGCGTACGGCGAAGAGGACGGCCGGGTGCTCGTCGACGACCGGAATCTCGCCCCGCTGACGGTCGACCGCAAGACCTTCGATCTCGCGCGCGGCCGGGTCGGCTCGTACAAGAGTCTCCTCGCGACGCTTCAGCCCGGCGAGGTCTCCGATTGGCGGGCCGCCGTGCGTGCCGGGCTGACGGACTGCGCGCGGAACCTCTCGGAGCCGTCGAAATCGTTCTCGCTGCCCGCGTGGGAGCGCTGGGCGACGGCGATGACCGACGAACGCGATCCCAAGGGCTGGCCGCGCGCGTTCGGCGAGCGGAGCGGGCTCGTCGGGGCGCTGCTCAACGTCTGGGAGAGCGTCACGCCTGCCGGGATGACGGGCGGGCATCTGCGCGGGCTGTTCGCCGACGCGCTCACCGAGGCCTCCGGTCTGCTCGAACTCCCGGCACTGGCCGAGCAGGCTTCGACGTGGCGCGGGATCGGCGAACGCTGGGCCGAACTGGCCGAGGCCGCCTTCCCGGCGGCCAACGCGGAGTTCGCCTGGGTGCGCGGGCTGGTCAGCGCGGTGTCGGCGGGGGTCCGCGAGGGCGACGCCGGGCAGGACGCGGCCGCCGCGGCCGGTACGGAGCTGTGGAAGCTGCGCGCGCACTACAACGACGAAAGGCCGTTCACCGACGCCGAGGTCGACGCGCTCTTCGGCACGACGGGGACGCTGCTCCGCGATATCCACACCGCCGAGACGGCCGCGATCCGCGAACTCGCCGAAGCCCTGATGGAGTGAACCCGGCCCGGTGTCCGTGGCGCCGCGCGGCCGGATCGCCTCACGATCGTTCAAGATCCACTTCGTGCACGCACATCCGCTGGGGACGACCAGTGCGCGTCCCGCTCCCGAGATCCACCTGTACCGCCACCGCCTGCGTGTCACCGACCTGGACCACCTCGGCTACGTCGGGAACGTGCGGCTGCTGGACTACCTCCAGGAAGCCCAGGTCGCGATGCTCGACCCGCGGCGTGAGCGCGTTTTCCGGACGAAGGGGCCGACCTATCTGATCGCGAAGCACAACGTCAGCTACGTGCGGCGGCTGACGTTCCGCGATCACCCCGTCGAGGTGGAGACCGTGGTCGGCCGGATCGGGACCTCCGACGTCGTGGTGAACAGCAGGCTGCGTGACGAGCGGGCCGTCTACGCGCGCTGCCGGACGATCTGGATCGCGTGCATCCTGCCCGAGGGGAGCACCCGGCGCCTCGACGACGAGGAACGCGTCCGGTTGACCCGGTTCAGCGGAACGATCGACGAGCTCCCCGCCGCGCGCTGAGCAAGAGCGGCGACGGAATTCTTTTTAACCGTTTATGCTCCATTTCCCGTAGGCACGGAATACAGCTGGGCCGTTCAGCGGCTGATCACCGCCTCTTTCGGCCGGTACCTTCGAAAGACTCTCCCCTGCAGAGATCCCCGGAGGTATTTCATGCCACGGTCGAAGTCTGTCCGCTTACTCGCGCCCTTGGTCGGCGCGCTCCTCCTGACCAGCGGGGTGGCCGCCGCCGCCCCGGCCGAGGGCGACCCGCAGTTCATCCGCCTGGCCAGCGGAACCTTCGACCCGCTCGGCGAGCGGAGCGCGTTTAGCCCGCTAAACGCAAGTCAGCGGGGTACCGCGAGCCAGGAGTGGCGGGGTGCCTACCTGCTCCAGGTCCGGGGTGCGCTGACCGACGCGCAGCGCGGGCGGTTGCGTGCGCTCGGCGTGCGAATCGGGACCTACGTTCCCGATTTCGCGTACGTGGTGCGCCTGCGTCCGGAGAACAGGGAATCGATCGCGAAATTGAATTTCGTCCGCTGGCTCGGTGAATACCGGCCGGGCGACAAGGTGGAGTCGTCGGCATTCTCGGCGAGCGGCACCGGGAGCTATCTGGTGACGCTGGTCGAAGCCGACGCGCGGGACCAGCGCGCGGTCGCCGAGCGGATCCTGGGGCTCGGCGGCGGCATCGAGGCGATCTCGCAGAGCGGGCAGCACATCGTCGCGACGCTCGGCGCCGGTCAGGTCGGTGCCGTGGCCGAGGGTGCCGAGGTGCTCGCGGTCGGCGCGATCACCGCGCCCGAGACCGACATGGCCAACGCCCGCGAAAGCGGGGGCGCGAACTACCTGGAAAGCGTCGGGGGCTACCGCGGCCAGGGCGTCCGCGGTGAGGTGATGGACGGCGGGCTGCGCGTCACCCACCAGGAGTTCAAGGCCCGGCCGACGGTGCTGCACGGCTCGAACTCGACCAGCACCAGCCACGGCACTTCGACCTACGGCGAGATCTTCGCCTCCGGTGTGAGCGCGCCGCAGCGCGGCCTGCTGCCCGAGGGCCAGGGCATCTTCGCCACCTACAACGCACCGGACCGTTACGCCCACACGAAGGAACTCGTCGACCCGGCGGGCAAGTACCGCGCGGTGTTCCAGAGCAACAGCTGGGGCGGCGGGCTGACGACGGCGTACAACTCGGTTTCGGCTGAACTCGACAAGATCGTCTTCGATCACGACCTGCTGATCTGCCAGTCGCAGAGCAACGCGGGGACGCAGCAGTCGCGGCCGCAGGCGTGGTCGAAGAACGTGCTCTCGGTCGGCGGGCAGTACCACTACAACACGCTGGGCCGCACCGACGACAAGTGGAACGGCGGCGCCAGCATCGGCCCGGCCGCCGACGGTCGGATCAAGCCCGAGCTGTCGAACTACTACGACCGGATCGACACGACGTCGTCCACCAGTGACACCTCGTACACGACCTCGTTCGGCGGCACGAGCGGCGCGACCCCGATCACCTGCGGAAACGCCGGGCTGCTGTTCCAGATGTGGGCCGACGGCGTGTTCGACGGCGGTCCCGGCAAGGCCCGTGACGTCTTCGCGAGCCGCCCGCACGCCGCGACCGCGAAGGCGCTGCTGATCAACGGAGCCGACCAGTTCGCGTTCACCGGCACGTCGCACGACATGACCCGCACGCATCAGGGCTGGGGTACCGCGAACGTGCGCTACCTGCACGAACAGGCCAAGGCGAACGGGTGGAAACTGCCGGTGCTGGTCAACGAGACGGATCTGCTGGGCACCGGGCAGAGCAAGAAGTACACGGTCGCGGTGAACGGGACGAAACAGTTCAAGGCGACGCTGGCCTACACCGATCCGGCCGGTTCGCCGACCGCGTCGGTCACCAGGGTCAACGACCTGACGCTGAAGGTCACCGCGCCGGACGGGACCGTGTACTACGGCAACAACGGCCTGCGTGCGGGCAATTTCTCGACCGCGGGCGGGTCGCCGAACACCGTCGACACGGTGGAGAACGTCATCCTCGAAAAGCCGGCGGCGGGGACTTGGACGGTGGAGGTCGTGGCGACGCAGGTCAACGCCGACGGGCATCCGGAGACCTCGGCGACCGACGCGGACTACGCGTTGGTGGTTTCTTGACGGTGTGAGAGGCGCCACGCTGCGCGCCCGCCGCGTCGCGTTTAGCCCGCTAAACGCGACGCGCATCCGCACCGAGTTGCCCGCGCCCGGATGGCCGAGGCGCCTGCGCCGATGGCCGAGACGGCAGGTTTCGGTTGGGAGACGGAAGCACGAGAGCTTTGAAAGGCATGTAACGAGGTGACCCGGGGGGCCGACGTCTGGGATACGTGACGCGAGCCAAGGAGCCCTCTCGATGACCACCTGCCGACTCTGCGGCTCGGCCCATCTCGCCAGTGTCGTCGACCTCGGGGCGACGCCGCCGTGCGAGCGTTTCCTCACCGCGGAACAGCTCGCGGAACCGGAGCCGACCTACCCCCTGCACCTGCAGATCTGCACCGAATGCTGGCTGGCCCAGATCCCGCCGCTGATCACCCCCGAAGAGACCTTCACCGAATACGCGTACTTTTCGTCGTATTCCGCCTCCTGGGTCGAACACGCCAAGACGTTCGTCGACGGCGCCGTCGAACGGCTCGGGCTCGACGAGTCCTCTTTCGTCGTCGAGGTCGCCAGCAACGACGGGTACCTGCTCAAACACGTTGTGGCGCAGCAGATCCGGTGTCTCGGCGTGGAACCTTCGGTGAACGTGGGCCAAGCCGCGCGTGACGCCGGGGTGCCGACGAAGACCGCCTTCCTCAGCCCCGAAACCGGACACGACGTCCGGGCGGAGCACGGTCCCGCCGATCTCGTCGTGGCGAACAATGTTTACGCTCACATTCCGGACATCATCGGCTTCTCGGAGGGCCTTCGCGCCCTGGTCGCCGACGACGGCTGGGTCAGCATCGAGGTCCAGCACCTGCTGACGCTGATCCAGGAGAACCAGTACGACACGATCTACCACGAGCACTTCCAGTACTACACGGTGGAATCCGCGCGCCGGGCCCTCTCGCGGGGCGGATTGTCCGTTGTGGACGTCGAACTCCTCCCCACCCACGGCGGTTCGATCCGGCTGTGGGCACGCCCGGACGCCGTCGCCGGTGAGCCGAGCGAGCGGATGATGCAGGTCCTCGACGCCGAGAAGGCCGCCGGACTGCACGAAATGTCCGGCTACACCGAATTCTCCGAGCGGGTCACCAAGGTCCGGCTCGAGCTGAACAAGTTCCTCACCGACGCGGCACTCGAAGGCAAGACCGTCGTCGGCTACGGCGCCCCGGGCAAGGGCAACACGCTGCTGAACCACTGCGGCATCCGCCCGGACGTACTGCGGTACACCGTCGACCGCAATCCGTACAAGCACGGCCGGTTCACCCCCGGCACCCGGATCCCCATCCTCCCGCCGGAGCGCATCGAGGCGGACCGGCCCGACTATGTGCTCGTCCTTCCGTGGAACCTCCGGAAGGAACTGACCGCCCAGCTGTCCTTTGTGGACGAATGGGGCGGAAAACTGGTCTTTCCCATCCCGCACCTGGAAATCGTCGAGGTGAAGTCGTGAAGGTAGTGCTCTTCTGCGGCGGCTACGGCATGCGGATGCGCAACGGTGACGCGTCCGACGTGCCCAAGCCGATGGCCATGGTCGGCCCCAGACCCCTGATCTGGCACGTGATGCGGTACTACGCGCATTTCGGCCACACCGAGTTCATCCTCTGCCTCGGTTACGGCGCGCACCACATCAAGGAATTCTTCCTCAATTACCAGGAGACCACCTCCAACGACTTCGTCCTGCGCAACGGCAAGGCGGAACTGCTGTCGACCGACATCGCGGACTGGTCGATCTCCTTCGTGCAGACCGGCCTCGAATCGGCCATCGGCGAGCGGCTGCGCCGGGTGCGCCCGCACCTCGAAGGCGACGAGATGTTCCTCGCCAACTACGCCGACGTCCTCACCGACGCCCCGCTGCCGGAGATGATCGAGCGGTTCTCGAACTCCGACGCCGGTGCCTCGATGATGGTGGTGCCGCCGCAGTCGTCGTTCCACTGCGTCGAAATGGGCGAGGACGGCCGGATCGGCGCGCTGACCCCGGTCAGCGAGATGCCGCTGTGGGAGAACGGCGGGTACTTCGTGCTGCGCCAGGAGGTCTTCGACCACATCCCCGCGGGCGGCGACCTGGTGGCCGACGGCTGCGGCGAACTCGCCAAGCAGGGGAAGCTGCTCGCGTACCCGTACCGCGGCTTCTGGAAGCCGACCGACACGGTCAAAGAGCGGGTCCAGCTCGACGAGGCCTACGCGCACGGCGACCGCCCGTGGGCGTTGTGGGAACACGAACCGGCTCCGGTGGGCATCGCGTGATCGCACTCGGTACCGGCGGGCTCCAGCGGATCGTCGCGCTCGGCGCGCATTGTGACGACATCGCCATCGGCGCGGGCGGCACACTGCTGGCGATCTGCGCGGACAACCCGGGTGTCCGGGTCGACGCGCTCGTCCTGTCCGGCGGCGGCACCGAACGGGAGGCCGAGGAGCGTGCCGCGCTCGCGGCCTTCTGCCCGGGTGCCGACGTCGAGGTCACCGTGCTGAAACTGCCCGACGGCCGGTTTCCCTCGCATTGGGAAGAGGCCAAGAACGCGCTGGAGGAGCTGCGGCGCCGCACGGATCCGGACCTCGTCCTCTCCCCGCGCACGGCCGACGCGCATCAGGACCACCGTGGCCTGGCGAAGCTGGTGCCGACGGTGTTCCGCACCCATCTCCAGCTGGAGTACGAGATCGTCAAATGGGACGGCGACCTCGGCAAGCCGTCCGCGTACGTCCCGCTGCCCGCCGAGCGTGCCGAGGAGAAGGTCCGCCTGCTGCAGGAGCACTACGCCTCGCAGCGGCACCGCCCCTGGTACGACCGGGAAGCCTTCCTCGGCCTCGCCCGCGTCCGCGGTATCGAATGCGGGCAGCGATACGCGGAAGCCTTCGACCTCAAAAAACTGACGCTCGATCTCTCCTCGAAAGGCTGAAAGCCATGCGTGTGCTGCTGACCGGGCACAAGGGTTACCTGGGCACGGTGATGGCCCCGGTGCTGGCCGCCGCCGGCCACGAGGTGATCGGCCTCGACTCCGGTCTCTACGACACCTGCGTGCTGGGCCCCAAGCCCGAAGATCCCGAGGGTTACGAGGTCGACCTCCGCGACGTCACCGCCGAGCACGTGTCCGGGATGGACGCCGTGATCCACCTCGGCGCGCTGTCCAACGACCCGCTCGGTTCGCTGGCGCCGGAACTGACCTACGACATCAACCACCACGCTTCGGTCAAGCTCGCCAAGCTGGCGAAGGACGCCGGGGTCAAGCGCTACCTCTACGCCTCGACGTGTTCGGTCTACGGCGCCTCGGGCGGCGACGGCCTGGTCGACGAGGACGCGCCGCTGCGCCCGGTGACGCCGTACGCCGAGTCGAAGGTGCGGGTCGAGGACGACGTCCAGGAACTCGCCGACGCCGACTTCAGCCCGGTGTACATGCGCAACGCCACCGCGTTCGGTTTCTCGCCCCGGCTGCGCGGCGACATCGTGCTCAACAACCTGACCGCGCACGCGCACCTCTCCGGCGAGGTGCTGGTGCTCTCCGACGGCACGCCGTGGCGGCCGCTGGTGCACGCCAAGGACATCGCGCGGGCCTTCACCGCGGCGCTGGAGGCGCCGAGGGAGGCCGTGCACGGCAAGGCGTTCAACATCGGCACCGAACGCAACAACGTGACCGTGGCCGAGATCGCCGAAGAGGTCGTCGAGGCCGTTCCCGGTTCGACGCTGCGGATCACCGGCGAGGCGGGCGCGGACCCGCGCTCCTACCGGGTCGACTTCTCCCGGTTCCGCGCGGCGATCCCCGGCTTCGACTGCGACTGGTCGGTCAAGGACGGCGCGCTCGAACTGATCGAGGCCTACCGGACCCACGGTCTCACCGAGCACGGCTTCCAGCGCCTGTTCACCCGGCTGGCCCGGTTGCAGGACCGCACCGCCGCCGGCGAGCTCGACGACACCCTGCGGCGTCGCTGATGACCGACCACCAGCGCCTGGAGACGGGCGCCGACCTGCGCAAGCTGGTCGAGCGCCTGTATCCGCTGTGCCGCAGCATCACCGGCGACGGCGTCCGCCGCACGCTGGAGATCGTCGGCGAGCACATCCCGCTGGAGATCCACGAAGTCCCCACCGGCACCCAGGTACTGGACTGGACCGTGCCGCAGGAGTGGAACATCCGCGACGCGTACATCAAGGACACCTCCGGCCGCCGCGTGGTCGACTTCGGTGAGTCGAACCTGCACGTCGTCGGCTACAGCGTCCCGGTGTCGCGGAAGATGCCGCTCGCCGAGCTGCGCGAACACCTGCACACGCTGCCCGACCAGCCGTCCTGGGTGCCGTACCGGACCAGCTACTACTCGCCGACGTGGGGGTTCTGCCTGGCGCAGGAGACCCTCGACGCGATGCCGGACGGCGAATACGAGGTGCATATCGATTCCACTTTGGACGATGGGCAGCTCACCTACGCCGAGCACGTCGTGCCGGGCGAGGTCGCCGACGAGGTGATCATCTCCTGCCACACCTGCCATCCGTCGCTGGCGAACGACAACGTGGCCGGGATCGCGATCGCCGCGGCCTTCGCGCAGACGCTGGAGAATCCCCACCACACGTACCGATTCCTGTTCATGCCGGGCACGATCGGCGCCATCACCTGGCTCGCGCGCAACACCGATCGCGTCGACCGGATCAAGGCCGGGCTCGTGCTGGCCTGCGCCGGTGACCCGGGATCGCTGACGTACAAGCGAAGCCGCCGAGGCGACGCCGAGATCGACCGCGTGCTCGCGTACGTCCTCGCCGATCGCGCGCACAAGGTCGTGGACTTCTCGCCGTACGGCTACGACGAGCGCCAGTTCTGCTCCCCCGGCTTCAACCTCGGTGTCGGATCGTTGACGAGGACGCCGTACGCGGGTTACCCCGAGTACCACACCTCGGCCGACAACCTCGATTTCGTCTCGACCGAGGCCATGGAGGAGACCCTGCAGACCTTGCGGGACACCTTCGCCGTCCTCGACCGCAACCGCAGCTACGTCAACCTCAGTCCTTACGGCGAGCCGCAACTCGGCAAACGCGGGCTGTATGACTCGCTCGGTGGCCGGAGCGACGCGAAACAGGCCCAGATGGCGATGCTCTGGGTGCTCAACCTCTCGGACGGCGAGCACAGCCTGCTCGACGTCGCCGAGCGATCCGGATTGCCGTTCGATTCCGTCGTCGCGGCCGCTCAGGCACTGCACGACGCCGGATTGCTCAAGGACTGACCATGCGATCACTTCTGCGTTCCCAAGCCGTCCGGGCCATGGCCGGACGGCTCAGCTGGGGGCTCGGCGACCAGGCCGTCTCCAGCATCACCAACTTCATCGTCGGTCTCTACGTCGCCCGTTCGCTCGGCACGACGGCGTTCGGCATGTTCAGCCTCGCCTGGGTCACCTACGGCGTGGTGCTCAACCTCTCGCGCGGACTGACCACGGATCCGCTGATGGTCCGGTTCTCCGGCGTGTCCACCGAGTCCTGGCGGGCCGCGACCGCCAGGGCGACCGGCACCGCCCTCACCGCGGGCGTCGCGACAGGCGTGCTCAGCGTCGTCGTCGGTCTCCTGGTGGGCGAGGACATCGGCGGCGCGTTCGTCGCGCTCGGCATCGTCATCCCCGCGCTGTTGCTGCAGGACGCCTGGCGGTTCTCGTTCTTCGCCGCGGGGCACGGGAAGAAGGCGTTCGTCAACGACGTCGTCTGGGGTATCGCGCTGATCCCGGCCTTGTTCATCGCGCACCGATGGTTCGACACCGTCGTCGCCTTCATCCTGGCGTGGGGCCTGTCGGGGGCGGTCGCCGCCGGGTACGGCTGCCTGCAGGCCGGGGTCCGGCCCGATCCGCGCGGCACCCTCGAATGGCTCAAACGGCACCGGGACCTCGGTACCCGGTACCTGATCGAGAACGTCAGCAACAGCGGCTCGTCACAACTGCGGATGTACGGGCTCGGCGCGATCGCGGGACTGGCGAGTGTCGGCGCGGTGCGCGGCGCCGAACTGCTCCTCGGGCCGTTCTTCGCCCTGCTGATGGGACTTTCCCTGGCCACGGTGGCCGAAGGCGCGCGGGTGCTCCAACGGGCCCCGCACCGCCTCCGGCACTTCTGCGCCGTTCTCGGCGCCGGCCAGGCGGCCGCTGCCCTGCTCTGGGGCTTCGCCTTGCTTCTGGTACCCCACGACGCCGGCCGGTTCGTCCTCGGCGACGTCTGGGATCCCGCTTCGGAACTGATCCTCCCGGTGACCATCGGTATCGCCGCGGCGGGCTTCAACACCGGGGCGGCCGCCGGACTGCGTGCGCTCGGCGCTGCGAAACGGAGCCTTCGCGCCCAGCTGATCAACTCCGCCGGCTATGTCGGCTTCGGGCTCATTGGCGCCTTCTTGGCCGGGGCGTCCGGATCCGCTTGGGGGGTCGCGTTGGCGATCACCAGCGGGTCGGCGGTGTGGTGGCTTCAGCTGCATGCCGCTCTCAAAGAACACCTGACTTCTGAAAAGGAAGAAATGAGGACGTCATGAGCACCGCTCCTCGGCTGAGCATCGGGGTCCCGGTCTACAACGGCGAGGACTACCTCGCCGAAGCGCTGGACGCACTCCTCGGCCAAAGCTACGAGAACTTCGAGCTGATCATCTCGGACAACGCGTCCACGGACCACACCGAAGAGATCAGCCGTGCGTACGCGAAGCAGGATTCCCGAGTTCGCTACGTGCGTCAGCCGGTGAACATCGGCTGCGCGCCCAACCACAACTACTGCGTCGACGTCGCCCGCGGCGAGCTGTTCAAGTGGGGCTCCGACGACGACCTGTACGCGCGTGACCTGCTTGAGCGCTGCATCGAGGCGCTCGACGAACACCCCGAGTTCGTGCTGTCGCATTCGTGGACGGCGATGATCGACGAAAAGGGCGTCGTCACACAGGCGCTCAAGTACCCGCTCAACACGGTTTCGCCGCATGCCGCGGAACGCTTCCGCAGCACACTGTTCGCCACCGGCGGGGACGACGACGGCGCGGTCATCCGGACCGAGGTGCTCCGCCGGGTCGCGCCGCTGGACAGCTACCACCACGCGGACCGCACGATCATCTCGGAACTGGCGCTGCACGGCCCGTTCCACCAGGTGCCGGACTGGCTGTACTTCCGCCGCGACCACCCAGGCCGCTCCGAGCACGAGTACCCGACGGTGCGCAAACGCGCCAGCAACCTGGACCCGAAACGGGCGGACAAACTGCGCCACCCGATGGTCCGGCTGCTCGGCGAGTACGTCCTGGGCTACGTCAAGGCGATCCGCAACGCGCCGATCTCCGGCGCGGAGAAGCGCGAGTGCTTCCGGTACCTGCGGCAATGGCTGCTGAACCGGGCGGGGAACCCGGCCATGGGAAGGATGCCGGTGCAGGCCGAGGCCGAACTCGGCCCGCGTGAGGTCTCCGTGGTCTCAGTCGTCGCCGGCCAGGAGGGAAGAGTCTCTTGACCCCGCCCGCGAGGATCGGCCTTTTCGGGCTCCTCGGATCCGGGAACCTCGGCAACGACGGTTCCTTCGAGGCGGTTCTCGGGTATTTGCGCGCGGCACATCCGGACGCGGCGATCAGCGTGATGTGCGGCGGTCCGGAGATCGTCGCGTCGCGCTACGGGCTCCAGACGACGGCGTTGAACTGGTACCGGGGTGAGTACCGGACGGCATCGGGACCGCTGTCCATCGCGATGAAGGGGTTCGGCAAGCTCGTCGACGTCGTCCGCACGGCGGCGTGGGTCCGGCGTCAGGATCTGGTGATCGTGCCGGGGATGGGCGTCCTCGAAGCCACCCTTCCCCTGCGCCCGTGGGGTTTCCCGTACTCCCTGTTCCTGCTGTCGGCGTCCGGCCGTCTGGTCGGCACCAAGGTGGCGCTGGTGAGCGTCGGGGCCAACGTGAGCGGGCAACGGGCCATCCGGGCGATCGTCGGCGGCGCCGCGCGGCTGGCGGCGTTCCGGTCCTACCGGGACGAACCTTCCCGCGACGCGATGCGCGAGATGGGCGTCGACGTCACCCGCGATCACGTCTATCCCGATCTGGCCTTCGCCTTGCCGGTGCCGTCCGAACCGGTGCTGCCCCGCTCCGTCGGGGTCGGGGTGATGGCCTACTACGGCGGGAACGAGGACAGGGCGCGCGCGGACGAGATCTATCGGTCCTATGTGGACAAGATGACCCGGTTCGTCGCCAAGCTGGTCGCCGACGGCCGCCCGGTCCGGTTGTTCATCGGCGACCAGGCGGACCGGCAGGTCGTCGACGAGATCGTGACGGTGGTCGGCTCGCCGCTGGTCTCGGCGGCCGACACGTCCACTTTGGACGAACTGCTGCGGTCGATGTCGCGGGTCGAGATCGTCGTGGCCACCCGGTACCACAACGTCCTGTGCGCGCTGAAGCTGGCGAAACCGACGTTGTCCATCGGGTACGCCCGCAAGAACGACGTGCTCATGACCGAACTGGGACTCGGGGAGTTCTGCCAGCAGGCCAAGGACATCGACTTCGACGAGCTGGTCCGCCAGTTCGCCGAACTCGAATCCCGGGCCGGCGAGCTGACCGAAGTCGTGGCGAAACGAGGCGCGGAGCAGGAGCGGCTGCTGGACCGGCAGTTCTCCGAGCTCTCGGCCGCCTTCCTCCCGAGGGGAGTCCGATGAAAGCGATCCCGGTGCCCGCCATCGCGGGGGCGTACCTGTTCGAGCCGACGCCGCACGTCGACGAACGCGGCTTCTTCAGCCGCACGTTCGACGCCGACGTCGTCCGGTCGGTGGGGATCGACCCGGACGGGTTCCTCCAGGACAGTGTTTCGCGGTCCCGCAAGGGAGTGCTGCGCGGAATGCACCTCCGGTCGGGTCTCGGCGAGGCGAAACTGGTCCGGTGCTCGTGGGGCGCCGTCTTCGACGTCGTCGTCGACCTCAGGCCGGATTCGCCGACCTACCTCGGCAAGGAGACGTTCGAACTCACCGGGGACACCCAGGTGTCGGTGTACATCCCGGCGGGCTGCGCGCACGGATTCCAGGCGCTCACCGAGTACGCCGACGTCTCCTACCGGATCGACCGCGCCCACGATCCAGCGGAAGACGTCGCGATCGCCTACGACGACCCCGAGCTGGCGATCTCCTGGCCCCTGCCGGTCGCGTTCGTCTCGGCACGGGACCGGCAGGCCCTCTCGCTTTCCGAGGCACTACAGAACATGAGGTGAGAACAAGGTGCATCGGCATCTTCCCCGATCCATGCGGGCCAACGAGCGTCTCCACGCGATGATCCCCGGAGGCGCCCACACCTACGCCAAGGGCGACGACCAGTACCCCGAGAACCTGGCACCGGTCATCTCCCACGGGCGCGGCGCGCACGTCTGGGACGTCGACGGGCACGAGTACATCGAGTACGGCTCGGGGCTGCGCGCGGTCAGCCTCGGGCACGTGCACCCGAGGGTCAGCGAGGCCGCCCACCGCGAGATCGACCGGGGCGCCAACTTCGTCCGTCCGTCCATTGTGGAGGAACAGGCGGCGACGAAGTTCCTGGAGACCGTTCCCACCGCGGAGATGGTCAAGTTCGCCAAGAACGGTTCGGACGCCACCACGGCCGCGGTCAAGCTCGCCAGGGCGGCCACCGGCAGGCCGCTGGTGGCGATCTGCCGTGACCACGCGTTCTTCTCCATCGACGACTGGTTCATCGGCACCACGCCGATGGCCTCGGGGATCCCGGCCGAGATCACCGGCCTGACCGTGTCGTTCCCCTACGGCGACCTCACCGCGACGGAAGCGTTGCTGCGGGAGCACGCGGGCCGGATCGCGTGCCTGATCCTGGAGGCGGCCACGCAGCAGGAACCCCCGGCGGGGTACCTCATCGGGCTGCGGGAGCTCGCCGACCGGTACGGCTGTGTGCTGATCTTCGACGAGATGATCACCGGTTTCCGCTGGTCGGAGGCCGGAGCGCAGGGGCTCTACGGTGTCACGCCGGATCTTTCGACGTTCGGCAAGGCGCTCGGGAACGGGTTCGCCGTCTCGGCGCTGGCCGGCAAGCGTGAGCTGATGGAACTCGGCGGGCTCCGCACCGGCGAGGACCGCGTCTTCCTGCTGTCCACCACCCACGGCGCCGAGACGCATTCACTGGCCGCCGCGATCGCGGTCATGGAGACCTACACCGAAGAAGGCATCGCCGCGCGGCTGCACGCGCTCGGCGACCGGCTCGCCGCCGGGGTCCGCGAAGTCGCGGCCTCGGCCGGAGTCGGCGAACACGTCGTCGTGCGCGGCCGGGCGAGCAACCTCGTCTTCGGCACGCTCGACGCGGAGAAGAAACCGTCGCAGGACTACCGAACGTTGTTCCTGCGGCAGCTGATCACCGGCGGGATCATCGGACCGTCGTTCGTGGTCAGCAGCGCGTTGTCCGAAGAAGACATCGACCGGACTGTCGAAGTGGTCGCGCAGGCCTGCCTCGTGTACCGCAAAGCACTCGACGCGGATGATCCGGCGCCGTGGCTGGGTGGCCGTCCGGTGAAGCCGGTATTTCGGAGAAGGGTATGACCCTAGGGATCGCACGCCGCTCGGCCGGCACGCGCACGCTTTGCGTCGCGTTGTCGGTGTTATTGCTCCAGGTCGCCGTTGAAAGCACAGCGGTGGCGGATCCTGAGCCGACCCGAGGGGTGTGCGGCACGACCGTCGGCGTCCCCACCGCCCCGGAAGGCGCCCTGGTCATCGAACCGGGAACGGATCTGACCGACAAGACCCGCTTCAACCCGGCGGGGACCACGTTCTGGCTCGCCCCCGGCACGCACACCTTGAGTTCCGATCAGTACGGGCAGGTGATGCCCAAGGACGGCAACGTCTACCTCGGCGCACCGGGATCCATTCTGGACGGACGCGGACTCAACCGCGCGGCCTTCACCACGTCGGCCAAGGACGTCGTGATCCGCGGGCTGACCATCCGCGGGTTCGTCGCCGAACGCGATCAGGGCGTGGTGAACCACGACTCCGGTGACCGCTGGGTCATCGAGGGCAACGTCATCGAGAACAACGACGGCGCCGCCATGATGACCGGATCGGGCCAGCGGGTGATCGGGAACTGCCTGCGCAACAACGGCCAGTACGGCATCAACGCCTACCGGTTCGGTGCCGGGCTGACCGATCTGGTCATCGAAGGCAACGAGATCTCCGGCAACAACACCGGCGACTGGGAAGCGAAGATCCCGGGCTGCGGCTGCAGTGGTGGCGCGAAATTCTGGTCGGTGAACCGCGCCGACATCGTCGGCAACTGGGTCCACCACAACCACGGTGTCGGGCTCTGGGCCGACACGAACAACAACGACTTCCTCATCGAGGACAATCTGATCGAGGACAACGCGTCCGAGGGTGTGTTCTACGAGATCTCCTACAACCTGGAGCTGATCGGGAACACGTTCCGGCGCAACGCGCTGGTCCAGGGCCGCACCCGGGCCGCCAAGGGCGACAACTTCCCGGTCGCCGCCGTGTACCTCAGCGAATCGGGCGGGGAACCCCGGCTGCCTGCCCGGACCGACAAGATCGAAATCCGCGGCAACATGTTCTCCGACAACTGGTCGGGGATCACCCTGTGGGAGAACGCGGACCGCTTCTGCAACAGCCCGGCCAACACCTCGACGCTGTCCTGTACGGCGCTGGTCTCCCCGACCTCGGCCTGTTCCGACCCGGGTATCGCCACGGCACCGCTGTACAGCGACTGCCGGTGGAAGACCCAGCGGGTTTCCGTGCACGAGAACACCTTCGAGTTCAACTCGACGCTGGAAGGCTGCCTCGGCCTCTGCGGGCGGATGGCGGTGCTCTCGAACTACGGGACCTATCCGGCCTGGTCGCCGTACCGGGGTGCGGTGATCTCGGAGGCGATCACCTTCCGGCAGGAGAACCGGTGGTACGACAACCAGTACTACGGGCCGTGGACGTTCGTCGCCCACGACACGTCGCGGCGGCTGACCGCGGCGCAATGGCAGGCCGAGCCGTATCGACAGGACGTTTGCAGTGGGTTCGGGGAGGGGACGACCTGCTGAAGTTTCACCTGTAAGTGTCCCTCTGGGACTGTCCATAGTGGCTTACCGTTTGCGGTATGCCCGTGTCCCTGATTTTGTCGCTGCTCCTCGCGGCGGGAGTCGTCACAGCCTCACCGGCCTCGGCGGCTCCTGCCGCGGTCTGCGACGCGGGACCGGTGAGTCCGTCGAAACCGGCCGACGCCGTGGTCATCGAACCGGGAATCGATCTTTCCGCGAAGACCCGCGAACTCCCGGCCGGCACGACGTTCTGGCTGGCCGGGGGCAAGCACACGCTGGGCCCCGACGAGTTCGGCCAGATCATCCCGAAGGACGGCAACGCCTATCTCGGCGCACCCGGCGCCGTCCTGGACGGCGGCGGCGTCAACCGCTACGCCTTCACCCAGCAGGCGCGCGACGTCGTGATCCGCGGCTTGACGATCCGCGGGTTCGCGGCGCCACAGGATCAGGGCGTGGTCAACCACGACTCCGGTGAACACTGGATCATCGAGGGCAACACCATCGAGGACAACCGCGGCGCGGCGATGATGGCGGGGCCGCGCCAGGAGATTTCGCGGAACTGCCTGCGGAACAACGGCCAGTACGGCATCAACGCCTACCGCGCCGGCGACGGGATCACCGGGCTGCTCGTCGAGGGCAACGAGATCAGCGGGAACAACACCGACGACTGGGAGAAGAAGGTCCCCGGCTGCGGGTGCAGCGGCGGCGTCAAGTTCTGGGCGGTCGACGGCGCCGACGTCCGCGGCAACTGGGTCCACCACAACCACGGCGCCGGACTGTGGGCGGACACGAACAACAACGATTTCCTCATCGAGGACAACGTGATCGAGGACAACGAGGCGGAGGCGTTGTTCTACGAGATCTCCTACAACCTCGTCGTCCGGGGGAACACGTTCCGGCGCAACACCCTTGTGCAAGGACGCGCGTTCGCCGCGCGCGGGGACGACTTCCCGGTCGGGACGATCTACCTGTCCGAGTCCGGCGGCGAGCCCCGGTTGAAGGCGCGGACCTCTTCGGTGGAGATCGTCGACAACGTCTTCGAGGACAACTGGGCCGGGATCACCCTGTGGGAGAACGCGGACCGCTTCTGCAACAGCCCGGCGAACACTTCTTCGGGCTCCTGCACCCGGCTTGTGCCTTCGGTGTCTTCCTGTTCCGCGCCGGGGATCGCTTCGCGGCCGCTGTACGACGACTGCCGGTGGAAGACGCAGCGGGTTTCGTTGCACGGCAACAGGTTCTCTCACGGATCGGGGTGCACGGGGTTCTGCGGGCGGATGGCGCTCCTGGCGAATTTCGGGACCTATCCGGACTGGTCGCCTTACCGGGGCTCTTCCGTTTCGGACGCGATCACCTTTCGGCAGGAGAATCGGTGGTACGAGAACGCTTACTCGGGTGAGTGGCGGTTTGTCGTTCATGACACTTCGCGGACGGTGGGGTTTTCGGAGTGGCGAGGGGCTCCTTACTCGCAGGACGCTGGGTCGAGCGTGGAGGGGAGTTGACGATGTAGGAATTGGGACATTGAGTGTCCCAATTCCTACATCGTCACCGCCTCTTGGTCGTGAAAGGTACTTTCATCCGGTCAAGCGCGAGAATTGTCGGTGCCCGGGTACATGATCATCCGGTGCGAAGAGGAACCTGGGCCACCCATCCTTTGCTCACCGCTCCGGATCGGCCGGAAGTGGTCCGTGCGAACGACCTCGAACAGATCGGTGTCCCACGCCGGACCATCTCCCGGCGGTGCGCGGCGGGCGGGCCGTGGCAACTGCTGCTGCCCGGCATCGTGCTGTTGAGCACCGGCGCACCCACCGACGAACATCGCGTCCGCGCCGCGTTGCTCCATTCGCGGCAGGACGCAATGCTCACCGGCACTTGGGCGCTCCATCGCCACGGCTTGGAAAGGGTTCCTCGGCAGGAGAAGATCCATGTCCTCATTCCGGCGAACCGCGGGGTCGCGAACGCCGGGTTCGCCCACGTTGAGCGGACTCATCGGCTGCCCCGCCCCCACCTCCGAGGGGGTCTGCCCGTCGCGCCAGTCCCCCGAGCCGTCATCGACGCCGCACGCAGGCTCACCAATGAAGACGAGATCCAGGCGATGATGGCCGAGGCCGTCCAACGCCGCTTCTGCACCACCGACATGCTCACCCGCGAACTCGACCAAGCGGGACGCACCGGAACCGCCCTGCTCAGGAAGGCCCTGACCCCACTCGTAGCCGGCGCCAGATCAGTCGCCGAGGCCGACGCCTACCGCCTCTGGCAACGCTCCGGTCTCCCGCCCGGCCAGTGGAACGTCTCGATCTTCGACGCGAAGGGGAACTACATCGCCACTTCCGACTTCTGGTGTGACGAGGTCGCCTTCGCCTGGGAGATCGACTCCTACCGTCACCACACGAGCCTCGAAGACCACCGCGCCACCGTCGCCCGCAACGCCCGATACGCCGCCGCCGGGATCGTCGTGCTGCAGACCCTCCCCTCCCGGCTACGCACCGAGCCGGACCAGGTACTCGCCGAGCTCCACGCCGCGTTCCAGGCGGCGCAGGGTCGCCCGCAGCCGGAGATCCTGCTCAAGCGGGCGGCGTAACGTGAGGAATTGCAGAGCCGCCCCAGCCTTCACCTGTGCTCACCGATACGCCGCCGCCGGGATCGTCGTGCTGCAGACCCTCCCCTCCCGGCTACGCACCGAGCCGGACCGGGTACTCGCCGAGCTCCACGCCGCTTTCCGGGCCGCACGGGCCCGGCAGCGCCCGGACGTCAATCCCGCCGCGTGAGCCGGTCCACCGCCCACCCCACCACCGGCACCACCGCGACAGCGACGCCGAAACCGCCGAAGGTGTCCGTCGGGTAGTGCGCGCCCAGCGCCACTTCGGCCCATCCCATCGCGAGCCCCGCGAAGGCGACCAGACCCACCAGCACCGAAGCCGCACGACCCGGCCCGAGATCGCTCACGTCGATCACCAGCAGCGCGACGACCGACGCCACGGTCACCGCGAAGGCCGTGTGCCCGCTGGGATACGAGAGGAACTCGCCGTGGATCAACCTGCCGGTCAGCGGTTTCAGGCCGGTGGTCAGCGCCACCGTCACCCCGGCGGCGGCCACCAGCAGGATCGCGGTCCTCGGCCGCCGGTGCCGCAGGCACACCCAGCCGAACAGCGCGATGACCACGACCGCGCCCACCGGTTCGCCCGCGAAGTCGATCGCGGTCGCCAGGTACCAGAGCGGGCCTTCGACGCGGTCGATGGCGGGCAGCAGGAGCGCGTCCAGTCCGGCGGTGTGGGAGGTACCGGCGTAGCGCACGCCGAGGACGAGTGCGACGAGGAAACCGAAAGCGCCCAAGACCCAGAGCGGGATCCGTGCCCTCGGCGGGACCGCGGGCGGACCGGTGATCATGCGTCGATCGCGGCCTGGTATCCACCGACAAGTCGTTCGAGACCGACCTTCGGCGTGAACTCCTGTTCGTACACCAGCCGGGCCGCCCAGCCCATCTGCTGGTTCCGTTCGGCGTCGCCGACGATCTCCCGAAGCCGCGCCGCGAGTGATTCGGGGTTCCCGGGTTCGTGCAGCAGGCCGGTGACGCCGTCTTCCACCAGTTCGCGGAAGGCGCCGTGGGCCGCGGCGACCGTGGGGACACCGGCGGCCATCGCCTCGACGACGACCAGCCCGAACGTCTCCAGCCATTCCGAGGGGGCGACGACGGCGTTCGAGCGGGCGATCAGGTCGCGACACTCCTCTTTGGACTGAAGGCCGACGTAGCGGACGTCGTCGCGGCCGTGCGCCCAGCGGGCGACCTCGTCCTGCATCGGGCCGGTGCCCGCGATCACCAGCGGCGGCAGCGGCCCGCCCGCCGCGGCGAGCTGGTCCCAGGCGGTCATCAGGAGGCCGACGCCCTTTTCCGCGGTGATCCGGCCGAGGAACAGCACATGCTCCCCCGCGCCCCGGCGGGTCTTGCCCGGGTCATCGACGTAGTTGTACTTCACCGCGAGCCGCTCGGCGGGCATCCCGGCGGTGATCAGCACCTCGCGTTGTGCCCGCGAAATGCAGAAGAACCGCGAAACCCCGGACCACCAGCGCCCGCGGTTCAGCATCAGGCTCGCCGCCATCGGCACGGTGGCGAGCGCCGAACCGCGGTAGCACCCGTGCCGCACCGCCGGGATCGGCTTGCGCCCCACGCAGTCCGTGCAGACCTGGCCGTCGCGGTACAGCGTGCCGGGCGGGCAGATCAGGGTGTAGTTGTGCACGGTCGCGACCGTCGGGACACCGGCGTCGGCACAGGCGGCCAGCACCGACGGCGACAGCAACGGGAACGTGTTGTGGATGTGGACGACGTCGGGCCGGTCGTCGGCGAGGCGGCGGGCGAGTTCCGCGCGCACGGCCCGGTTCCACGGCACCTGGAGCGGGACGACGGCCTTGCGCGGCAACGACATCTCCGAGATGTCGTCGCTGCGCCGTTCGAACAGGCCGACGTCGTGTCCGGCCTCGGCCAGCAGCGCGACCTCCTGGTCGACGACGTTGTTCTCGCCGCTCGGCTGCTCGGATCTGTACCGGTTGTGGATCACGAGGACCTTCACGCCGTCTCCTTGAGGAATTCGGGTTCTTCGGCGGGTACACGCACCAGCAGCGACGCGGCCAGGGCCAGGTGCAGCAGGTACGGCGACGCGTCGCCGAGGCCCGCCTCAGTGTAGGAGGCGGAAAGACAGTAGGTGATCAGGAAGATCGCGCACGCCCTGGCCGGTGACGGCGGCCGCAGCACCGCGACCACGATCAGCACGAGCAGGAACGCCGCCACGATCGCGATCCCGACGAAGCCCTGCTCGTGGTAGACCGCGAGCCAGCTGCTGTCGATCGGGAGCCCGTCGTAGGACTTGTCGGTCAGGCCGACGCCGAACAGGTACTCCAGCGTCGTGCGCGGCGCGTCGAGGAGCGCGTCCCACACCTTCGCCCGGCCCGTGAGGCTGGAGAAGTTCTCCTCGGACTGCCCCCGCAGGAACCACGCCTGCAGCAGTCCGCCCAGCACCACCACGAGGAACACACCACCGAAGACCAGCCCGGTGAACACCTTGCGGGCACGGGCGCTGGACATCCACTGCGACATCAGCGCCACCACGGTCCCGGCCACCAGGCCGAGCATGGCGGTGCGCGTATGGGTCAGCAGTAGGATCCCGAACGCCGGGACGATGACGATCAGCGCGTTCCGCCGGTCCAGCCGTCCCCCGAGCCACAACAGGATCGTGAGCCCGATGACGATGGCCGAGTACTGGCCGACCTGCGGCGGGGTCAGCGGCCACAGCGCGCCGGTGAGCCGTCCGCCGTACTCGAACGGCATCGCTTTCGCCGGGCTCAGCGCGAGCCCGATCACCACCGTCACCAGCACCACGGCGTACGCGCGGATGTAGGTGCGGACGAGGTCGAGGCTGCCCCACCAGCGGGTGAGCAACCACAGGGTGCTGAGGAACAGGGTGAACCGGAAGCAGCGGAACAGCGAGCCGAAACCGCCTTCGAGGTCCAAGCTCGCGAAGGTGCTCAAGACCAGCAACAGGGTGAGCAGGGAGAGGTACGCACTGGGCCTGATCCTCAGCTTGTGGTTCAGGGCGAGCGCGATGAGGAACGCGGCACCGAGCGAGCCCATGGTGATCAGCTGGCTGACCGACCTCGGCAGCGGGATGACCGTCTTCGCGCCGGTCGAGCCCAGCGTGTTGATGATCAGCAGCGTCCAGGCGAGGCCGGCGGCCTTGGGCAGACGGGGCCGGGTGACGGTTTCCGGGCGAACCGCGGGATCGAGCACGTCAGCCACCTCCCGCTCGGGCGAATTTGCTGCCTTCGTCCTGTTTGTACGGTGCGCCCTGCCACTCGCCGAAGCCCAGTACGCGGCTCGGCTCGAAGGCCACGAAGGTCCACGGGCCGGAGTAGGTGTTGTCGTAGAGCCGGTTGCCCTGAGCGAAGGTGATCGCGTGCTGGACGATCTCGCCCTTGTACGGTGACCACTCCGGGAACGTGCCGAAGTTCGCGAGCATCGCCATCCGCGCGCAGCTCTCCTCACAGCCGGTGGCGGCCGGATCGAGTACGAACCGGTTGTGGTGGATCTCGACGCGCTGGGTCTTCCACCGGCAGTCGGCGTTCAGCGCGCCCGCCCCGATCCCGGGTTGCGCGCATTTCGCCTGCTCGGGCACCAGCCGCGTGCAGGATCCGGACGAGGTGTTGGCCGGGCTGTTGCAGAACCGGTCGGAGTTCTCCCAGAGGGTGACCCCGTTCCAGTTGTTCTCGAACGAGTTCCCGGAGATCTCCAGTTTGTCCGTCCGCGCCTTCACCCTCGGCTCGCCGCCGGATTCGGACACGTAGATCGCCGCCACCGGGAAGCTGTCGCCGCGGTCGATGTAGCCCTTGCCGTCCACCCAGTTGTTCCGGCGGATCGTGTTGCCGCGGATGACGGCGTTGTAGCTGGTCTCGTACATCAGGGCGGAGCCGTCGTTGTTCTCGATGACGTTGCCCTCGATGAGGAAGTCGTTGTTGTTCGTGTCGGCCCACAGTCCGACGCCGCGGTTGTCGTGCACCCAGTTGCCGCGGATGTCGGCGCCGTCGACCGACCAGAACTTGATACCGCCGGTGCAGCCGCAGCCGTCGATCTTGCGTTCCCAGTCGCCGGTGTTGTTGCCGGAGATCTCGTTGCCCTCGACGACGAGGCCGGTGATCCGGTTGCCCTGGGCGTAGGCGTTCATCCCGTACTGCCCGTTGCGCCGCAGGCAGTTCCCCCGGACCTGCTGCCGCGCGCCCGCCATCAGCGCGGCGCCGTCGTTGTCCTGGACGGCGTTGTGCTCGATGATCCAGCCGTCGGCCGAATCGTGGTTGACCACGCCCTCGTCGTGCGGTGCGACGAAGCCCTGCACGGTCAGGTACTGGATCTTGACATCGGCGGCGTTGCCCGCGAAGGCGTACTGGTTGATCTTCCGGCCGTCCAGGACGGCTTTCGGGGCGCCCACGTAGCTGTTGCCCGGCTTCGGATTGACCTGGTCGTAGCGGTCGTCACCGAGCTTGTGCGTACCCGGTGCCAGCCAGAACGTCGTCCCCGGCGGGCTCGACCGCGTCTTCGCGGCGAGATCACCCGGCACCGCCGGATCGACTCTCACCGCCCCCGACGGCACCTCCGCCGGGCCTTCCGGCAGTTTGTCGCACACCTGGGCGAGCGAACCGGACGGCACCTTGGCCGGATCCGGTCCCGGTCCCGGTCCGGCCTCGTCGGCCGGGGTGGTGCAGGCGGTGAGCGTCATCGAACCGAGCAGCACCAGCAGCGCTGCCCGGCGGAGGCGGGGCGGTCGTGCGATCACAATGGGGGATCCTCGTTACCTGATTCGAAGGTGAGCGTGGTGGTGAACGTGGCCCCGTCGGCGGCGGTTCCGGCGCCGAGCACCGTCCACGCGGGCTCGCGCCTGCCGAACCCGGCCGAGTACCAGCCCAGTGGCGGGGTGGTCTCCCCGCGATGCGCCGACCAACGCAGCTCCGGCGGCAGTGCGAGTGAAGCCTTCCGCTCCTGGCCGTCGACCGTCCAGGACAGCGTCGCCGTCCCACCGGAAAGCGCGACCTCGACGGCCGGGCCGAAGTGGAACGCGAGGCGGCACGGCTGGGCCTCGCCGCCGCGGACCTCGTCGACGATCCGCAGCCCGGAACCCTCCAGGTCGACCGAGCGCCGGTGGACGGCGGGGGCGTAGCCGTCGTGCTCGGCGCTCCAGCGTGACGGCGTCCCGGCCGAGATCACCGTGGTGACGGCGTGTTTCGTCCACAGGAACGGGCCGCCGGACACGGACTGGTCGCGACCGCCCAGTTCTAGCGTGTTGTGCCCGGCCGTGGAGCGGAAGTACGACCGCCACTTCGGTTCACCGTGGTAGCAGTAGGTCCCGGGGTCGGCGAGGATGTCGACGCCGTCGTGCCGCACCTCGACCGAGAGCGCGTCCGCGTGCGCGTGCGCGGCGATGGACAGGAAGCCGTGCGGCCCGCCGTCGCACCGGCACCAGATCCCGCCCTCACGCAGAATGGTCATCCCGGCGTCGGCGAAGTCGTCCCGCCGCCGCACCGGACGCCGCGAGTCGACCTGGATGTCCTTGGCCAGTGCGGAGAACAGCTGCGTGCGGACATCGCCGCCCGGCGTCTCGGGCCACCAGTCCAACCGTCCGAAAAGGACGGATCCGGTGTCGAGCAGGGACGCCCAGCGACTGGTTCCGTCCCCATCCACGACAAGCCCGAAGCCGTCGTCCGCGTCACCCTGGCGCGGCGGCCGCAGCCTGCTGTCCACCAGGGACGCCAGCGCGTCGGTCATCCGGAGCAGGACGAGCCAGGTCGATTCGGGAATCGCGACACCGGCGGCCTTCGCCTCCAGCGCCCCGGCGAGCCCCAGTTCCAGGACGAGCCCGTGGTACTCGGTGGCGAGTTCGCGGTTGATGCCGGAGTCGAAGGTGTTGTGGCCCAGCATCTTGTCCAGCGAAGCCAGCGCCGCGTCCCGCCACCGCGGCGATTCCGGGAACCAGCCGAACGCGCAGGCGGCGGCGAGCTGCCCGGCGTCCTCGGCGATCACGTGGTTGTTCGCCGACGAACCCCGGCTGGGGAACGCGGCGAGCCAGCGCTGGTGATGCCAGATCTGGTTGAGCGCCACCGGGTTGTCCTCGAACAACGCCGTGGCGGGCGCCCAGCCGTCGAGCAGCCGCCGGACCCACACCCAGGACAGCAGCCGGATGCCGAGTTCGATCCCGCTGACCCAGTGCACCCCGCGCATCGGCGGATTGGCCGCCCACCAGGACTTCAGGTGCGCGGCCACGCGTTCGGCGTAGCGATCCTCGCCGGTCAGGGCGTACGCGGCGGCCAGCACGGTGAGGTGCTGATGCCGGGACGGCTCCCAGATCTGCTTGATGTCGCCGACCGCGTCCTCGCTCCGGTACGGGATGTCGAAGGAGTACACATCGGACGGTGCGCGCCTGCCGGTCTTCGGATCGAAGGACCAGTCGGGGTCGACGAGGTCGTCCCGTTCGACACCGAAGTATTCGGCGCGCCCCTCCATCAGGCGATCCGCCGTGACGAGCAGATCCTTCACCGCTTCACCGGAGACGGCGGCGAGGACCTCCTCACCGGGCACCGGCGCGAACCGGCGGTCCGGCAGCCAGGCCGCCTTCTCCCCCGCGACCGCGCGCCACTGGCGTTTGCGCACGACGTCGGTGACCCGGCCCGCGATCTCGGCGGGCCCCATCCGCGACAGTCTTCGCAGGTACCAGGACGGATCCATCAGTCGCGCCCGATCTGGACGGGCGCGCCGGTTTCCAGGCTGCGGTTCACCGCGAGCGTGGCCAACGTCGTGGAGACCAGCGAATCGACGGACACCGGCATCGCGACCCCGGTCGTCAGCGCGTTCACGAACGCTTCCAGTTCCGCGGCCTGGCCCTTGTCGCGACCCTTGGGGATCCGGGAACTCGCCCACTTCTTGCGGCCGAACACCGACGCGCGCGCGAAGTCGTCGAACTTCAGCACCTTGCCGTCGGCGGTGACGTCGATCGTCTCCTTGGGGAACGCCGACGAACCGCTGGTGGTGTAGGCGATCGACGCGGTCGAGCCGTCCGGGTAGCGCAGCAGGATCTGCAGGTCCTGGTGCCCCGGCGTCGCGGTGGCGTACACCGAGACCGGGTCGGAGCCGAGCAGCCAGCTGACCGTGTCGATGAAGTGGCCGCCCTCGCCGGCGAACCGCGAACCCTCGCTGTCGGCCTGGTTGTACCAGCTGCCGGCGTCGAGCTGACCGGCGTTGACCAGGTAGCGCACGGAAGCCGGGCCGATCCGCGGTCCGAAGTGGAGCATCGACTCGTTCAGCAGCGGCGCGAACCGGCGGTTGAAGCCGACCTGCAGCCGGTCGTTGCCGGACTCCTCGATCGCGCCGAGCACGATCTCGAGTTCCTTCTCGGTCAGGGCCAGCGGCTTCTCGACGAAGACGGCCTTGCCCGCGAGCAGCGCGCGCCTGGTCAGCTCGGCGTGCGAGCTGTGCCTGGTCACGATGAACACCGCGTCGATGGAGGTGTCTTCGAGCATCGCGTCGAGATCGGTGGTGGCGCGGGCGAACCCGAACTTGCGCTTGGCGTTCGCGCCCGAGAGTGCCGAGGTGGTGACGACCTCGGTGAGATCGACGTACTCCATCTCCGCCAGATGCGGCAGGAGCATCGACGACGCGTAGTTGCCCGCGCCGATGAACGCGATCCGCACGCCGCCGGACTTCGGGGCCGCGCGGACCGCCGAGGGCTTCGGCACGGAGACCGAGGCGACGGCCTGCTCGGCGGCGCCCGCCGCCCGCTTCTCGTACTCGAACAGCACCGCGACGGCCTTGAGCTCGCCCTCGTTCAGCTTCCGGTACGTCTCGACGGCGTCGGAGAAGTCCGAGACGTGCGAGATCAGCGGTTCGACGTCGAGGCGGCCACTGCCCATCAGGTCGACGACGCATTCGAGGTTACGGCGCTCGGTCCAGCGGACCTGGCCGATCGGATAGTCGCGGCCCTCGAGTTCGTACTCGGGGTCGTAGCGGCCGGGGCCGTACGAACGCGAGAACCGGACGTCGAGTTCCTTTTCGTAGTAGGCGTTCCACGGCAGGTTCAGCGAGCATTTGCCGATGTCGATCACCCGGCCCCGGTCGCGGCTCAGCTTCGCGGCCAGCTCCACCGGCTCGTTCGTGCTGCCGCCCGCGGCGAGGTACACCTGGTCGACGCCGTGCCCGGCGGTGACCTCCGCGACCGCGGTGTCGACGACGCCGGACCCCGGGTCACCGCATTTGAGCGCGCCGAGCTGTTCGGCCAGCGCGCAGCGCGCCGGGTCCGGATCGACGCCGAGCACGCGGACGCCGGAGGCGACCAGCAGCTGGACGACCAGCTGGCCGATCAGCCCGAGCCCAATGACCAGCGCGATGTCACCGATCTGCGGCTCACCGCGGCGGACACCCTGCATCGCGATCGAACCGACCGTGCCGAACGCGGCGTGCCGGGGATCGACGCCGTCCGGCACCTTCGAGTAGAGGTTCTTGGGCACCCAGTTGAGTTCCGCGTGCAGCGCGTGCTCGTTTCCGGCGCACGCCACGTAGTCGCCGACGGCGACGTCGTCGATGCCCGCGCCGACCTCCTCGACCACCCCGCACAGCGAGTACCCCAGCGGCGTGTAGGAGTCGAGCTTGTTCATCGCCTTGCGGTAGGTGGCCGCCAACCCGTTGGTCGCGACGCTCTGCATCACCTTCGCGACCTGATCCGGCCGCGCCTTCGCCTTGCCCACCAGGGAAAGACTCGCCTCGGACACCTTCATCATCTCGGTGCCGGTGGAGATCAGCGAATAGGCGGTGCGGACCAGCACACCACCCGGTTTGCACGCGGGGACTCCAACGTCGAGGAGCGCCAGCTCCCCGCTCTTGTAGTTCTGCACTACCTGCTTCACGTCGCTCCTAAGCGATCAAGTGGATCGGGCCGAAACGGCGCCGCGGTACCAGTACTCGAGGGTCAAGATGTGCCAGAGATGCTTGGACCGGTCCTGCTGCCCGGACGCGTCTTCGTCGACGAGCCGTTGCAGGGCCTCACGCCTGAGGAAACCGGCCTTCACCAATTCGCCTTCGTTCGTCACCTCGCGCACCAGCGGCGCGAGGTCGCGGCTCATCCAGGCTCGCAGCGGCGCGCTGAACAGGCCCTTCGGCCGGTGCACGATCTCGGCGGGAAGGATCGACAGCGCCGCTTCCTTCAGCGCCATCTTCCCTTGGCGCTTCACGATCTTCTTGTCGCCGGGGATCCGGAACGCGGCCTTGACGACTTCGATGTCGACGAACGGCGTCCGCACCTCGGTGGAGGCGGCCATACTGGACCGGTCGGTGTAGGCAAGGTTAAGCCCCGGCAGGAAGAGCCGGGAATCGGCCAGGCACATGCGGTTCACGAAATCGGTCAACGTGTTGTCGTGATAGGTGTCCGCGTGTTCGGTGATCACGTCGTCGACGGCGCCCGCGAGATCCGGGTTCACCAGGCCGACGAGTTCGGCCTGGTCGTACATCGTGTAACTACGCCGGAAGGCGGTCTCCTCCGGCAGTTCCGCGAACGAAAGGAACCGCTTGGCGAACCGGACCGAGCGGAACCCGCGCTTCGAAGTCGCCACCGGCAGTCTGTCCACAAGGGACTCCACCGGCCGCCGCACGAGCCCGGGCACCCGCTGGTACTGCACGGCGATCTTGTTCGCGAGATGCTTGCGGTATCCGGCGAACAACTCGTCCGCGCCCATCCCGGAGAGCATCACCTTGACGCCGGCCTCGCGGGCGGCGGTACAGATCAGGTAGCTGTTGATCGCCGCCGGGTCGCCGATCGGCTCGTCGAGGTGATAGGTCATCCGCGGGAGCAGGTCGAGCACCTGCGGCGCGATCTCGATCTCGTGCAGGTCGACACCGAACTTCGCGGCGACCTTCTTCGCGTACATCAGGTCGTCCGGCATCGCCTCGAACTTCGCGTCCTCGGCCCGGAAACCGATGGTGTACGCGGAGATCCCCGGCTGCTCGCGGGCGGCGAGCGCGGTCAGGTAGCTGGAGTCGAGCCCGCCGGAAAGGAACGTGGCGACCGGCACGTCGGCGATCAGGTGTTTGCGCGTCGAGTCCTCGATGACGGCGTTGAGGTCGAACTCGCCCTCATAGGCGGCGCCCTCTTCGGCGACCTGACGCAGTGACCAGAAGGTGCCGCGCTCGACGTCGCCGTTGGGCCGGAACCGCGCCCAGCTGCCCGGCGGCAGCTTCTCGGCCTCCGTGAAGGCGCAACGGCCGTCCGGAACCCAGTAGTAGAGCAGGGAAGCGACGAGCGCGGTGTCGTCGACGGTCAGCGAACCGCCGAGTTCGGCGGCCAGTGCCTTCAGCTCTGAGGCGAACGCCACCCCCTTGCCCCGGCGTACCAGGAACAGCGGTTTGATGCCCAGCTGGTCGCGGACGAGCACCAGTTCGCCGGAACGCTCGTCGAAGACCCCGAACGCGAACATGCCGCGCAGCCGGGAAAGCCCCTCGGTGCCCCACTTACGCCAGGCCTCCAGGAGGACTTCGGTGTCGGACGTCCCCCGGAACCGCACGCCCGTGGCTTCGAGTTCCTTCCGCAGCTCCGGCGCGTTGTACAGCTCTCCGTTGTAGGTCAGCGCGAGACCGTCCTTGACCATCGGCTGCGCACCGGTCTCGGTCAGGTCGACGATCGACAGCCTTCGGTGTCCTAAGTGGACCTCGCCGTCACCGGCCCGGTGGTCGTACCGGCCGGAACCGTCGGGTCCGCGGTGGGCGAGGGTCTTGGTGAGCCGATCCCGGAGCGGTCCCCCGTCCGGCCAGAGGTAGGCCCCTGCGATACCGCACATCTGCGCTCGCTCCCCTTACAAAGCTTCGGCGTTATCGGGTGAAACCGGTGCGAATCGTTTGGTCGGCTGATCGGCGTTGTCGAGTTCGCCTGCCCGTTTGTACGGCGTCGGATGCCGCCGTCCGATCTTCTTCTCCCGCGGGAACATCTCGACCGGTTTCGGCGTGGGCCGCTCCCGGACGACGCCTGCCCGCCCGCGCAGCGCGGTGTGCAGGCCGTCCCACAGGGTCCCGTCGGTGTGGTCGCGGGGATCGGGGTCCACCACGACGACGCCGATGATCGGGATCCGCCGGTCCGCCAGCTGCCGCGCGACGGTGTGCAGCCATTCGGTGTTCGCGTGGCCGGTGCGGACGACGAGGATCGTCTCCTTGCCGAGGAATTCGAGGTCGGTCCAGGCGGTACCGGGCTCGACCGAGCCGACGCCGATGCGGCGCTCGCCGGCGGCCACCGGCGCGTCACCGCGGTCCAGCACCCGGACCGGGCCCTCCCCGGCCAGCTCACGGAGGTTCGCCTTCGGCAGGTCGTCGACGAGCGAGACCGGCCCTGTCTCCGCCAATTCGCGCGCCATGTCGACGGCGAGCGCGGCGGTGACCTGGCGGGCGCCGAGGTCGAGCAGCGACACCGGGCCGTTGCCCTGCCGGACGGCCCGGACCAGGGTCGCCGCGACCCGCCGCCGCCGGGTGGCCGCGCGTGAACCCCGCGAGAACCGGAGCGGCTTCGGCAGCTGTGCGATCACCGAGGCGCCGAGGTGCCGCGAGATCTCGCGGCGCAGCACCGGCCGGTCCTTCACCACGCTGGTGACGGCGGCGAGCCCCAGCCCGGCGAGGAGGCCGAGCGCGAGCCCGATCCCCATGTCGGTCGCGAGGGTCTTCAGCAGCGACCGCGGCAGGATCCGCGGCGCGTCCACGATCTGCGTCCCGGCGGCGACCTTCGGCGTACCGATGCCCGCCTCCTGCGCGCGGCCGTCGTAGTCGGAGATCTTCGAGTTCAGCTCCGCCCGGCGCGCGTACAGCCGCTCCAGCTGGGCGGGGTTGGCGTTGCGGTTCTTGGCCTCTTCGGTGACGATCGCCGCTTCGATCGGGGTGAGCTCGTTCTGGGCCTGGTTGCGCTGGTCGAGCAGCGCCTTCTGCTGTGCCGCCGCGGCCGCCTGGTTGCGGGCGATGTACTCGGTGATGAAGGCGTCGGAAAGCGCCTGCGCGCGGGCCAGCGCCTCGTCCTTGCTCTTGGCCTTGACCGTCAGCTGCAGGACGTTGTTCGTCAGGCCCAGTCCCTCGTAGTCCTTGAGGAACTCCTCCGGCGCCTGCGTGCTGTTCAGCTTCTTCAGCGCCTCGGTGGCGATCTTCGTCGTCTGGAGCACGGCGACGTCGGTCCGCATGAGCGTCCCGCTGTCGGTCGGCGAGTCGTCGGGGTGGACGACCAGGATCTGCGCCACCGCGGTGGGCGGCGACGGCAGGAAGGCCGCGACCAGCCCGCCGAGGATCAGCCCCAGCAGGGCGGTGGACAGCCACAGGCGACGGCGTCTCCGGACCGAGACGACCAGCCGCTGCAGGTCGATGAGCGGCTCGGACTTCGCTTTTTCGGAGCTCGTCACTGTGTGCCTGCCAGTGCTTCGTGGTCGGTGGGGGTGGAGGCGCCGGAGCGGCCGCGGGTCGGCTGGACCGGGCGGGTCAGCACGGCGCCCGCCACGGAGAGACCGGCGTCGGCGCAGGCTTCCGCGATCCCGACCAGCTCCCACGCGGACCGGGAGCCGAGGCTCGACACGACGAGGACCCCTTCGGCTTCGGTGTCCTGGAGGACCGGCCGCACCGGGGAAACCGTCACCACGTCGCACCACCGGTCGGCGAAACCGGCGATCCGCTCGGCGGCCCGCTGCCCGGCGTGGTCGTCGGCGGCGGCCAGCACGAGCAGCCGCCGGTGCGGGAGACGCGACACCAGGCGCCGGTACTGGACGACGGTGTCGATCTCGTCGGCGAAGACGTCGACCCGCGGGATGTTCCACGGCCTGTCGTCACGGAGGATCTTCGCCCGCAGCGAGGTCCCGGCAGGCCGCTCGTCCACGACGTCGAAGGTGGCCAGCACCGGGCCGCCGAGCGCCGCGGCGATCTCCTCCTCGTCCCGCAGCCGCCGGTCGACGCGGGCGGTGAAGAGGTGACCGAACAGGCCGATCAGGAAGAACAGCGCGGCACCGCCGAGGGCGAGCTGCGGCAGGGTGGGCGCCGCCGCCGAGGACGGCAGCTCGGCCGAACCCAGGACGACCATGTTGCCGAGGCCGCTGGCGGTGTCGGCCGCGTTCAGCGTGGACATCGCCGACTCGATCGACGAGCGCAGGCTCTGCAGTTCGGTACGGAGCTGGACGCTCTCGACGGTCGTCTTGCCGTCGTTGACCTTCGCCGAAAGCTCACTGATCCGCTGGTTGGTCTGCGCGACCTGCTGGCGCAACGTCTCGCGGCGCTCCTGCGCCAGCTGGACGGCGGCGTCGGCGGAACCGGCGATGATCTGGGTGGAGTACTTCACGAACTCCTGCGCGACCTGATCCGCGAGCCGCTGCGTCTGTTCGGCGGTTTCGCCGGTGGTCTCGATGGTGATCACATTGCCCTGTGCGACCGACGTGGCCACCTTGTCCCGCAGGTCGGCGCCGGTCTGGCCCTCACCGAGCACGGCGGCGGCCCGGTCGAGGACGACCGAACTGGTCGCCACCTCGGCCTGGGTGAGCAGTTCGTCCGCCTCGCGCGGCCCCTGGAGCAGCACGCTGGACGTGGTCCGGTAGCCGGGGGAAAGGATCACCGACGATCCCGCGCCGACCAGGGCACCGAGGACGGCGAGGACCACCAGGGTCCGCCATCGTCCGCGCAGAACCTGCCCGATCATGGACAGGCGCACCGTATCGTCAGTCAAAGCCGGGATCTCCCATCGGTGCGTGTGCGTGCGGCATCAATCCCGTCGGCTTGATCGCGGCGTTGGTTACAGGATTGCCCGAGTCTTGTTCAAAACGCGACCGGGAAGTCGATCAACGGACAGCGGCCGCATAGGCCGCGAGCAGGGCTTTCTGGGAGTTTTCCCACGAGAGCGGACCGGCGACACGAGCCCGCCCCAGCTCACCCATCGCGGCCCGCTGGTCCGGCGAGTCGAGCAGATGCGCGATCAGCTTCGCGAACTCCGGTTCGTCGTTCGCCGGCGCGTACAGCGCGGCCTCCCCGGCCGAAACCCGGGCCTCCCGCAGTTCGAAGGAGACGATCGGGCGGCTCATCGCCATGTACTCCATGATCTTGTTCATGGTCGACACGTCGTTGAGCGGGTTCAGGGGGTCCGGCGAAAGGCAGACGTCGGCCGTGGACAGGTAGCGCAGCAGGTCCTCGTCGGAGATCCGGCCGGTGAACTCGACCTGGTCGTCGAGTTTGAGTTCCTTGGAGAGCGCGACCATGGCGTCGAAGGCGTCACCGGAGCCGATGAACACGGCGTGCCAGTCGGTGCGGCCGACGGTGTCACGCAGCGAAGCGAGCGCGCGCAGGGCGTAGTCGACGCCGTCCTGCGGGCCCATCACGCCGAGGTACGCCAGCAGATGCGGCTTGCCCTTCTTCAGCTCGACTTCGGCCGGGACCTGGTGGAACCGCTCGACCACCGGCGCGCTGCGCACGACGAAGACGTCGTCCGGCGACTTGCCGCCGCGTTTCACGGCGACGTCCTTGTAGCTCTCGTTGGTCGCGATGACGACGTCGGCGGTCTTGTAGGTACGGCGCTCCAGCGCGCAGACCGCCCGGTACAGGAAGTCTTCGCCGCGGTCGAACCGCGAGAGGTACAGCTCGGGGCAGAGGTCGTGCTGGTCGAAGATGAACTTCGCACCCTGGCGTTTGAGGTAGAGCGCGACCAGGAACAGCAGGTCCGGCGGGTTGCAGGCGTGCACGACGTCGACCCGGCCGACCTTGCGGGCCAGCCGGAGCGTGTGCCACAGCGCCGAGCCGTACTCCTGGACGTAGCCGGCCGGACCGCCGGTGGCGGCCTTCAGCGGGTACCGCAGGATGTGGACGCCGTCGATGGTGACTTCGGCCTCGGTGTCCCGTTTCGTCCCTTGTGGACAGATGACGTGGACTTCCCAGCCTGCGCCCGAGAGTGTCTGGCACTCCTGCCAGACGCGGCGATCGAAGGGGACGGAAAGGTTCTCGACGAGGATGAGAGCTTTACCAGGCAAGACCGACATATCCCTCTTCAGTCCGGCGCCGGTCGGCGTCGGGTACGCGGACGAGATCGATGATGGTGTGGCCGCCACCGGCCGGGAGCGCCGCGAGGACGTCCGGGTCGGTGCAGCCGATGAGGGAGACCTCGGCGTGGTCGAGGACCTCGCCGATGGAGCCGGCCAGCAGCTGGCCGAGATGCGGCAGCCTGCCCTCGATGTACTCGCGGTTCGCGCCCATCAGCCGCGAAAGGCTGACGTTGGCGTCGTAGATACGGAGGTCGTAACCCTTGCCGAGCAGGCGCTCCGCGAGCTCGACGAGCGGGCTCTCACGGAGGTCGTCGGTACCGGGCTTGAAGGACAGGCCGAACAGTCCGACCTTGCGTTTCCCGGTGCGCGCGACCAGGTCGAAGGCACGCTGGAGGTGTTCGTCGTTGGAAGGCAGCACGTGCGACAGGATCGGGACGGCGACGTCCGCGCGGTGCGCGGCGTAGACCAGGCCGCGCAGGTCCTTGGGGAGGCACGAGCCGCCGAAAGCGAACCCGGGGCGGAGGTAGGCGGGGCTGATGTTGAGCTTGCGGTCGGCGAGGAAGACGTCCATCACCTGGTGCGAATCGAGCCCCAGCGCGCGGCAGATCGCGCCGAGTTCGTTCGCGAAGCCGATCTTGAGCCCGTGGAAGGAGTTGTCGGCGTACTTGGTCATCTCGGCGACCGGGATCGCGACGCGGAAGACCTCGCCGGGAAGCCCTTCGTAGAGCGCCGCGACGACGTCACCGCTGGCCGCGTCCAGCTCGCCGATGACGGTCTTGGGCGGGTCGTAGAAGTCCTTGACGCTGCTGCCCTCGCGCAGGAACTCCGGGTTGACCGCGACCCCGAAATCGACACCGGCGGTGCGGCCGGACGACTTCTCGAGGATCGGGACGAGCAGGTCGAGGCAGGTGCCCGGCAACATGGTGCTGCGGAAGACGACCGTGTGCCTTTGTGTTTTGGTCTTGAGCGCTTCGCCGATCTCCTCGGCCACGCGCTCCAGGAACGCCGTCGACAGGCTGCCGTTGGGAGCCGAGGGGGTACCGACGCAGATGAGGGAGACGTCGCTGTCCGCGATCGCCTGTCTGACATCGGTGGTCGCTCTCAGCGCGCCACTGGCGACGACCTCCGCGGTCAGTTCCCCGATCCGCTCCTCCACCACCGGCGCCTTGCCGCTGGAAATGAGGTCGATCTTCACCGGGTTCACGTCGACCCCGACGACCTCGTGCCCACGCCCGGCCAGGCACGCCGCCGACACACAACCGACGTAACCGAGCCCGAAGACACTGATCTTCATGACGAATTCCTCCAGCCGCATTCCGCTGCCCGTTGGTCGGCGGAAGCCCCGGCTTCGTTACCGGTGTCCACGCTTCGCCTGCTTTTGGCGGAATGCCTGTGCGGCAAGGGAATTACTCATCGTTCGAGGACCGCGAAACGCTACAGGACGCGCGTAAGGGTTTCGTCTCGATCTGGGCGCGGCAGGAGGAGAGGCAGCGGGACCGAGTGGGTCGGGTGGGTCGTGAGTGTTAAGTGTCGTTCTAACGACACTTAACACTCACGACCCACGTGCCCCAGTTATCCACAGCCACCCCTCCTCGCACCCTGCTTATCCACAGATCCGCTCGGCGCTCTCCCAATGCCCGGCTCAGCGGCGATCGTCGAAGGGTGCCCACTCACAAACGCTGGTCGGAGGAATCGATCCCGGCCGAACAACGCCCCAGCTGGCCGGTCCTCCTGGGCGAGCAGCATGGAATCGTCTCGAGGCGACAATTACGCGCCTACGGCCACACCATGGCGGACATCAGGGCGAATCTCGACAGCGGACGCTGGCGACGGGTCCTCCCCCGCGTTTACTCGACGTTCACCGGTGAGTTGTCCCGCCCGGCCAAGATCCACGCCGCGTTGCTCTATGGCGACGGCTACGCGATCTTGAGTCATCGGACGGCCGCCGAGGAATGGAAAATCCTCCCGGTGATCGAAGGACCTGTCGAAATCACGGTTCCGTACACCTTCTCCGCGGTCTCGCAGGCTCCTCTGGTCATAGTGCATCGATCCCGCGCGTTGCCGCACATCGCCGCCGGAACGAACCCTCCACGGACCAGGGTCATGGACACGATCCTCGATCTGGCCACCGCGCAGCGAACACCACAGCAGGCGACGAACACCATTGTCGACCTGCTCGGCCGGACCAGAATTTCGGTGACCGCCATGCAGGCGTGCGTACTCGCCCGGCCACCGTTCCGCTATCGGCCCTCCATCCGGTATGGCATCGCACTCGTCGGCGGCGGGCTCATGTCGGCACTCGAAGTGGCGTACCAGGAGAAAGTCGAGGACGACCACGGATTACCGCGGGGGAATCGGCAAACTCCTGTCGAAGTGGACGGCAAAACGCTCTGGGAGGACGTCACTTACGATCCTCATGGGGCCGCGGTGACCGTCAGGCTCGATGGCCGGGCGACCCACTCCACGCCCGGCGTCGCCTTCCGGGACCGCCGTCGCGACAACGCCGCTGAACTGGCCGGACGGGCAAGACTCGTCTACGGCTGGCAAGACGTCCAGGACTCGCCGTGTGCGGTGGCCGCCGAGGTCCGCACGATCCTGATCCGGGAGGGTTGGGATCCGGCCGGAGCACGGGGGACGACTTGCCGACGGTGTCACTAACGGCGATCTTGCCGTTGATCGCACGCGACCTCTTAACACGTCCAAGCCGCCCTCACGGTTGCCCGGCCACGGCACCGGAATGTTCCGCTCTGGCCGCCCCGCCATTCCCGACTTTAGGTTCGGTTCGTCAACGATCGCCTGGAGCGTCCGTGAGGGACGGGCGTGTCGGGCGAGACTGGGGAGAACACCATGCGAAGAACATCGCTGCGCGCGATCGGCGCGTTGACCGCGGCCTTCACGGTCGTCGGCCTTACGACCGCCGTGCCCGCCTACGCCGCCACCGGCCCGAACATCAAAGTGACGGCCAAGGCTCAGGAGGGCCGCTGGCTGCCGGGCGACGCCATCCCGATCGAGGTGACGGTCGCCAACATCGGTGACACGACGGCGAATCAGGTGAAGGGGTACAGCGAGCGGGAGTCCGGCGCTTACTTCACCGTCGACGAAGCCTCCTGGGGCGACCTTCGTTCCAAGGACGGCGCCACCTACGCGCCGGGTGAGAGCAGGACGTACACGCTCAAGGGCAGCGTTTACACCCTCAACGAGGGCAATCCGGTGCTCAACATCGATGTGAGCGGCCCGGAAGAGGCCGACTACTCGGACAACCGCAGCCTGATCACCGTCGGACTGCTTTCCCCCGCCACCACCGATCGAGTCGCCGGGGTCCTCTACGGTGACCGCGACGAAGACGGCAAGTTCTCCCCTGGCGAAGGGCTCGCCGGCGCCGAAGCTCGGTTGATCGGTTCGGGTATGTCCGAATACCTCGTAGCGATCACTGACGCCGAAGGCCGATTCGCCTTCGATGCCGTCCCGGTCGGCTCCAACGTCTCTTGGCACTTCGAGAAGCTTCCGGACGGCTGGGTGACCGGATACCCGCCGAGCCTGAGGGTGGACGGCAGTGGGCAGAACACCGCACTCGAGGGCAGGGCGATCCGCCCGCTGACAGACTCGCTGAGCGCGAAGATCTCGCTCGACAAGACGAGCTACGCGGTGGGCGAGACCGCGACGGCGACGGTGACGCTCACGAACGTCGGCGCCCGCGAAGTCACCGGCCTGTACGCGGGATGTGACCCGGGCGGCTTCGAGCGGGGTTTGGAGATACCGCAAACCCAGTGGGGCGCGTTCAGCTACATGAACAAGGCGGGCAAGGTGGCCCCGGGGCAAAGCGTGGTCTTGAAGGTCACCGGCACGGTGCCCGCGAAGGCGGGCGCCTACGGTGAGACCGGGCTCGATTGCTGGTTCGACAACGACAACTCCTTGAGTTCCGGACCGTATGCCTACCAAAACGCGAAGGTGCCGGGCGCCAGGGCCGACTCACGCGGTCAGCTCTGGTACGACAAGAACGGCAACCATCGGCTCGACCCAGGCGAGGGAGTGGCGAACACGACCGTCGCCCTGAGCACGACCGACAAGAAGCTCGTGTCGCTCGCCAAGACCGACGCCAACGGCTTCCTGACCTTCACCAACGTCGCGGTCGGCGTCTACCGGCTCTCCCTGCTCGGCCCTTGGCGGACGGAAGGATCCGGCGAGACCATCGAGGTCGTCGCATCGCCTTACAACCCCGGCCAGTGGACCCTGCACGTGGTCCCGCGCTGATCATCCGAATGGTACGGCCCCGGAGGCGAAAGCTCCCGGGGCCGTTGCCGTACAACAGCTTTCGTCAGCCCTGGACGAACTTCGTCGCCAGGCCCTCCCCCACGGACGTCGCCTTGTCGTGGTTCTCGATGGGCGACACCTTCGAGTTCTTGAAGCAGATGTAGGTGACCCCCGAGTCGACGCCGCCGTTCGCCGGATCCGGGTTGATGCCGAGCGCCTTCGCGGTCGCGTAGGACGCTTCGCCGATGATGTCCTTCGGGCCGGTGTCACCGATGACGGTGTACAGCACCTTGTTGTTGTAGATCACCGCGCACGAGCCGGCGCCCTTGAGCCCGGCCTTCTCGAAGTTCCACGTGCTGCTGATGCTCGGCACGACGATGTAGGGCGTCTGGTCGGCGATCAGGGCCTTGCCGTCGGATCGCGGGTACGCGGTGTCGGGCTGGAACCACGGATCGGTGTTCTTGTTGCACCGTGCCGTCGGCTGCCCGTCGCAGTCGATGTCCATGTCGGCCTTCCAGAACACGGCGCTTCCCGCGTCGCAGACCGCGATGGTCCGGCCGGTTTCGTCGTCGGTCTTGTACTTGCCGTTCGAGACCTGCTTGCAACTCGCGGTCTTCGCCAGCAGCTGCTGCGCGGTCGGGCCCGCCTGGATGGCGACGTCCCCCGCGGAGGCCGGTGCGGCCGCGGCCGCCGCCGCCGGGGCCAGCCCCGCGGCCATCACCATCGCCGAGAACAGGAGCAGTTTCCGCATCCCGAACACCCCTTAGTTAATAAAGCTTCTTTATCGAGGGTGCTCAGGATGCCGCCGCACACGAGCGGACTCAAGGGCTGTCAGGGTGTTGTTTTCCCACTACGCAACGAAAACCGGTCAAAAGTGGGCAAGTTTGGCGACCCGCGTCACGAACCTTCCCGCTCGGCGGTACAGGCCTTCCCGGTCACCGAGCACGCCGTCGATCCACTGCTGGTCGACATCGTGCCGGACCTTGATCCGCGGCCGCAGCAGGCCGTCGCGCGAAGCCGCGCCGCCTTCGGTCGTGTAGACCCTCGTCGCACCGGAATGCCGGAGCCTGCTGAGCACCCGCCGGTCGTAGGCGCCGAACGGCGGCGCGTACGACCGCACCTGCGCCCCGCTCAGATCGGCGAGCAGCTTCGGCGCCGTTTCGAGTTCGCGTCGCGCGTGCCTGCCGTCGAGCCGCCGCCAGTCACGGTGCTCCCAGCCGTGCGAGCCGATCGACATCCCGGCGTCGGCCAGCTCGCGGAGGCCGTCCGCGTCGACGAAGCCCCGCTGGCCGATGCGGCCCGCCAGTGGGAAGAACTCCGCCGTGAGATCGCGTTCCACCAGTCGCGGCAACGCGATCTCGACGTCGGAGGAGTTGCCGTCGTCGAAGGTGAGCCCGACGTCCTCCCGTCCGGCCACCGTGTCGAGTACCCGCTCGAACTGCTCGACCGTCACCCATGTGTCGTCTTCGCCTGGACCGAGCGTGCGCACGGGCTTGCCCACGCCGCCGATCGCCAGGATCACCATCCGCGCCTCATTCGGGACCGAGTGTGTGTTTCCCGATTAATCGCGTTGGCGAATGGAGTAGTTACATGATCCAGCGAAGTGTCCACGAACGGGTTACTTGCGGATCTCCAGGGTGCAGCACTTCGGGCCGCCGCCCGCCTTCCTGAGCTCGGAGATGTCCACGAAGACGGGCTCGTAGCCGCGTTCGGCGAGCCGGGCGGCCAAGCCGGTCGCTTCGACCGGCAGGACGACGTTGCGTCCGTCGGAGACCCCGTTCAGCCCAAAGCATTCGGCGTCGGCGCGGTCCGCGATTACCGCGTCCGGGAACATCCGCGCCAGCACCTTCCGCGACCCGGCGGAGAAAGCCTCCGGGTAGTAGGCGATCTGTGCGGACGTGGTGTCGGTGGCCTCGGCGAGCACGAACAGCGCGGTGTCGAGGTGGTAGTAGCTCGGGTCGATCAGCCGCAGCGAGACGACCGGGACGCCGAGGACCTCCTGCGCTTCGGCGTGCGCGGCCGGGTCGGTCCGGAAGCCGGTGCCGGCGAGCAGGACCTTGCCGGTCCAGGCGAAGTCGCCTTCGGCCTCGTTGATCTTCTCCGGCATGGTGATGTCGCGGTAGCCGTGCTCGACGAACCAGCGGCGGAAGTGCTCGGCCTCGGCGGCACGCTGCGGGGCGCGGAACCGGGAGCCCAGGACGCGGCCGTCGACGACGGTGCCGGAGTTCGCGGCGAACACCATGTCGGGCAGGCCGGGCTGGGCGTCGATCTCCTCGACCGTGTGGCCGAGGCGGCGGTAGGTGTCACGGAGCTCGGACCACTGCGCCATCGCGGTGTCCGCACTGACCGGGACGGTGGGGTCCATCCACGGGTTGATGACGTAATCCACCGCGAAGTACCGCGGCGGGCACATGAGGTAGCGGCGCGTCGTGGGTACACGGGGCTGCTCTAGTACCGGCATACACGAAGGGTAAGGCTCACCTAATTCCGCAATCAATCGCTGTTCGCTGCGTGTATACCTGCTAAACATTGCGTGTGAACACCATCGACCAGCGAATCGTTTCATGTCTGATGGCCAACGCGAGGTCCAGCTACGCCGATATCGGGAAAGTCGTCGGTCTTTCCGCGCCCGCGGTGAAGCGGCGGGTGGACAGACTGCTCGAAACGGGGGTCCTGCGCGGCTTCACCGCCGTCGTCGACCCCGAGGCGCTGGGCTGGGGAACCGAGGCGTTCGTCGAGGTCACCTGCAACGGCAACATCACCCCGGCCCGCATCCGCGCCCGGCTGGAGCCGCTGCCCGAGGTCGTCGCCGCCTACACCGTGTCCGGCGCGGCCGACGCGATCGTCCACCTGCGCGCCTCGGACATCCACCATCTGGAGACCGCGCTGGAACGGCTGCGCGGACTGGAGATCGTCGACCGGACGGTCTCCACCGTCGTCCTTTCCCGGCTGTTGGAACGCCCGCCGACCCCCGAGGCATGAACCTTTCCTGGCTGTTGGAACGCCCGCCGACCCCCGAGGCATGAAACCCTCGACCCCGTGACCGATCAAATCCACTCCAGCCATGACGGCGGCGTCGCCGTGCTCACCATCGACGCGCCCGCGACCCGCAACGCCCTGACCCTCGACCTCTCCGCGCGACTGGCCGACGCCGTCGGGCGCGCCGAAGCCGACGAGAGCGTCCACGCGGTGGTCATCACCGGTGCGCCACCGGCCTTTTGCGCGGGCGCGGACCTCGACACCCTCGCCGCCGCGCGGGAGGACGGGCTCCGCGCGATCTACGACGGCTTCCTCTCGGTCGCCCGCTGTTCCCTGCCGACGATCGCGGCGGTCGGCGGCGCCGCGGTGGGCGCCGGATTGAACCTCGCGCTCGCCGCGGACGTCCGCATCGTGGGACCGCGGGCGAAATTCGTGGCCAGATTTCTCGACTTGGGCATCCATCCCGGCGGCGGGATGACGTGGATGATCCAGCGGCTCGTCGGCCCGCAGAAGGCGGCCGCGATGACGCTCTTCGGCGAGGTCGTCGGCGCCGAAGCCGCTGTCGAAGCCGGACTCGCGCTCCGCCTCGTCGAAGGAGATCTGGTCGAGGCCGCCCGTGAGCTGGCACGACCCGCCGTCGAGGCGCCGCGTGACGTCCTCCTCGCGACGAAGCGCACGCTTCGGCACACCGCCGCGCTGACCGACCATTCGGCGGCCGTCGACGCCGAGATCGAGCCCCAGCTGGCGTCGCTCACCGCGCCGGCGTTCGCCGAGCGACTGGCCGGGTTGCGGGCTTCGCTGTCCAAGCGCTCGTCCAACCGCTGATCGCTTCTCGACCGGACTTCACTACGCTTGAAGGAGATACGGCTCACAATGGAGGCGCATCGCTAACCGTTACCATCGGTAACAGATAAACCGGATAATCCCCGCTCAGCGACGAGTTCAGGCCACTCAAGAAGTAGGTCCAGGCCATTTCTGGGGCACCCTGGGAAGTGTGCCGAGGACTAGCCTCGGGACATGACACCTGTGACCTGGCCGACATCGCCGGGCGAGGCACGCCGATCTCCGGCATGGCCGGGGACGACGCACGTCGGGAGAGAGGGAATCCCTGACCTATGAGCACGAGTGCGAACGGCAACGGCTCCTTGTCGGCCGTACGGCCGACCGAGGTCGCCAAGCTGGACCGGGTGGTCATCCGGTTCGCGGGTGACTCCGGTGACGGCATGCAGCTGACAGGCGACAGGTTCACCTCGGAGGCGGCGGCCTTCGGCAACGACCTGTCGACCATGCCGAACTTCCCCGCGGAGATCCGCGCGCCACAGGGCACCATCCCCGGCGTCTCGAGCTTTCAGGTGCACTTCGCCGACTACGACATCCTGACGCCGGGCGACCGGCCGGACGTCCTGGTCGCGATGAACCCCGCGGCGCTCAAGGCGAACCTCGCCGACGTCCCGCAAGGCGGGACGATCATCCTCAACACCGACGAGTTCACGAAGCGGAACCTGGTCAAGGTCGGTTACGACAACGACCCGCTCGACGACGACACCCTTTCGGCCTATCAAGTCCACCGGGTCGCGATGTCGACGTTGACCAGAGGCGCGCTCGAAGAAACCGGACTGTCCAAAAAGGACGCCGAACGCGCGAAGAACATGTTCGCGCTCGGGCTGCTCTCCTGGATGTACCACCGGCCCACCGAGGGCACCGAACGATTCCTGCGCGAGAAGTTCGCGAAGAAGTCCGACATCGCCGAAGCCAACATCCTCGCCTTCCGGGCGGGCTGGAACTACGGCGAGACCACGGAGTCCTTCGCGACGACGTACGAGGTCGCGCCCGCGAAGCTGAACCAGGGCACGTACCGCCAGATCACCGGGAACACCGCGCTGGCCTACGGGCTGGTCGCCGCCGGGCAGCAATCCGGGCTGCAGATCCTGCTCGGCACCTACCCGATCACCCCGGCGTCGGACATCCTCCACGAGCTGTCCAAGCACAAGAACTACGGCATCCTCACCTTCCAGGCCGAGGACGAGATCGCCGGCATCGGCGCGGCCCTCGGCGCCTCCTACGGCGGCGCGCTGGGCGTCACCTCGACCTCCGGTCCCGGTGTCGCGCTGAAGTCCGAAGCCATCGGTCTCGCGGTGATGACGGAACTTCCGCTGGTCGTGATCGACGTCCAGCGCGGCGGCCCGTCCACCGGGCTGCCGACCAAGACCGAGCAGGCCGACCTGCTGCAGGCGATGTTCGGCCGTAACGGTGAATCCCCCGTCCCGATCGTGGCCCCGCTGTCCCCCGCGGACTGCTTCGACGCGGCCCTGGAGGCCACCCGGATCGCGCTGAAGTACCGCACGCCGGTGTTCCTGCTGTCGGACGGCGCGATCGCGAACGGCTCGGAGCCGTGGCTGATCCCGGACGTCGGGAACCTGCCGGATCTGCGGGTGGAATTCGCCACCGAGCCGAATGCCGAAGACGGTTCCGGGGAATTCTGGCCGTATGTCCGCGACCCCGAGACCCTCGCCCGCGCGTGGGCCGTGCCGGGCGCGGCCGGGCTGCAGCACCGCATCGGCGGGCTCGAAAAGGCCGACAAGACCGGCCACATCTCCTACGACCCGGACAACCACGACAAGATGGTCCGGCTGCGCCAGGCCAAGATCGACGGCATCGACGTCCCGGACCTCGTCGTCGACGATCCGAGCGGCGGCAAGGCCAGGGTCCTCGCGCTCGGCTGGGGCTCCTCCTACGGTCCGATCGGCGCCGCGTGCCGCCGGGTCCGCAAGGAGGGCATGCCGATCGCGCAGGCGCATCTGCGGCACCTCAACCCGTTCCCGGGCAACCTCGGCGACGTACTCCGTTCGTACGACACCGTGGTCGTCCCTGAAATGAACCTCGGCCAGTTGTCGATGCTCTTGCGGGCGAAGTACCTCGTGGACGTGAAGTCGTACACGAAGGTCGCCGGGATGGCGTTCAAGGCCGAGGAGCTGCAAGGCGTGTTCACGGAGATCATCACCAGTACGGAGGCGGCGAAGTGACCGCGATTGATCTGGGGATTCCCACCCTCGGCGGCCTGGACCTCGTGCCGACCGAAACCGAGCCGCAGAAGGCCAAGGACTACAAGTCGGACCAGGAGGTCCGCTGGTGTCCCGGCTGCGGCGACTACGTCGTGCTCAACGCCGTGCAGTCGTTCCTGCCGACGCTCGGCCTCAAACGCGAGAACATCGTGTTCATCTCGGGGATCGGCTGCTCTTCCCGGTTCCCGTACTACCTGAACACCTACGGCATGCACTCGATCCACGGCCGCGCGCCGTCGATCGCGACCGGGCTCGCGACCGCCCGGCCGGATCTGTCGGTGTGGGTCGTCACCGGTGACGGCGACGCGCTGTCCATCGGCGGCAACCACCTGATCCACGCGTTGCGGCGCAACGTGAACATCAAGATCCTGCTGTTCAACAACCGGATCTACGGCCTCACCAAGGGCCAGTACTCACCGACGTCCGGGCCGGGCATGGTCACCAAGTCCACCCCGATGGGCTCGGTCGACACCCCGTTCAACCCGCTCTCGCTGGCGATCGGCGCCGAGGCGTCGTTCGTGGGCCGCGCGCTCGACTCGGACCGCAAGGGCCTGACCGAGGTGCTGGAGGCCGCCGCGAAGCACCGCGGGTCGGCGCTGGTGGAGATCTACCAGAACTGCCCGATCTTCAACGACGGCGCGTTCGACGTCCTCAAGGACAAGGACGAGGCCGCCTCCCGGCTGATCCCGCTGCGCGGCGGCGAGCCGATCAGGTTCGGGCCGCAGGGCGAATACGGCGTCACGCGTGGCGGCTGGGGCGGGCTCGAGGTCGGGAAGGTCGCGAACATCGGCGAGGAGAACCTCGTCGTGCACGACCCCACGATCGAGGACACCGCGTACGCGTTCGCGCTGTCGCGGATCGGCGACCAGAACCTGAACCACGTGCCGACCGGCATCCTGCGGCAGGTCGAGCGGCCCACCTACGACGACCAGGCACGTGCCCAGGTCGAGGAGGCCCGCGCGGCGCGCAAGCCCGATCTGCAGGGGCTGTTGCGCGGCAAGGACACCTGGACCGTGGTCAGCTAGCCGTCGGTCCTCGTCCCGGATGTTATGAACGGGACTTTCATTGCAAAATTTGCAATGAAAGTCCCGTTCATAACATCTCCGGGGTCTCTCAGGCGAGGGGACGGAAGCCGACCCGCTCCGCGTCGGTGGCGGAACGGAACCACACCTCGGCGACCATCTTCGGGAACTGCGGCGAGTCTTCGGTGCAGTACCGCAGGGCCGTCACGCTGGCCTTGACCGCGAAGTCGTCGGCGGGACGCCCACCGCCCGGACGCGGCATCGCCGAACCGGGGCCGAACGGGCCCGGCGGGACGGACTCCGCCACCGGCGCGACCTGCCGCGCGGGCGGGGGCTCCGGCGCGGGCATCGCGTCACCGGGCTGGACGGCGGGCTCGAACAGCGAGCCGCTCTGCCCGCCGGACAGATCCGGCTCACGGCGTTCGATCGCCCGCATCGACGGCTGGATCGGCTGGGGCGGCTCGAAACCGCCGCGGACCGTGCCCCGCGGCGTGCGCTTGGGCAGCACCTGGGTGGCTTCGGCGGGCGTCTCGGGCTCTGAGTCGAGAAGACCGGCCTGCGCCTCTTCGTCGGATCCGAACGCGTACGCGGGCGGATCCTGCAGCTCCTCTTCCCGCTCGAACCAGTTGGTCTCGACGGGCGGCTGCTCCGTCTCCACGCGCGAAGCCGGGCTGAACAGCGAGACCGGCTCCGGCTGCGTCTCCACGCCCTCGGGGTCCAGCTGGATCTCCAGGCGGGACCGGTACGGCCCATCGCCCGGCAGCATCGGCTGAGGCTCGGGTTCCGGTTCGGGCCGGGGCTCCGGCTCGACGTCCAGCTGCGAGGCCGGCTGCAGGTACTCGGTCGCCGCGGCGGCGTACGGGTTCACCGGCTCCGGCTCGGGCTCCGGCTGGGTCGCCGGGATGTACTGCGTCCGCTCGGCGGGCTCCGCCTCGGGCTCGGGGTCGATCCGATCCGAGGGGATGTACTGCGTCTGCGAGGCCGCGGGCTGCTCGGGCTCCGGCTCCACGTCGGACGTGGAGCGGTACTCGGCCTCGTAGTCCTCTTCGGGCTCGAAGGTCCGCGTCGCGAGCGGGGTGTGCACCGGCTCCGGCTCGGGCGCCGTCTCCTCGGCGAAGTCCTCCCGGACCTCCTGGGCGGGCTCCGGAGCCTGCTCCTCGGCCGGTTCGGTCCAGCGCGGCGCGGGCTCGTGCTCGGTGAGCGTCTCGGGGTAAGCGGGCTTCGGCTCCTCGGCGGCCGCGAACTCCTCGTCCAGCTCGTCGTCCGTCGGCTTCGTGAAGTACGCCGTCCCGCCCGCGGCGGCCGCCGCCCCCGCGCCGAGGGTCACCCCGGCGGGCAGCCGCGACGTCTCGGCGTGCGCGGTGGCCAGCGAGCTTTCCAGCTCACGGATGCGCTTGCGCGCCGGAAGCACCAGTACCAGCCAGGTGAGCAGCGCCCCGACGACGAACGCCAGCAGACTCCACAGCCAAACCTGTCCGAAAATGGACATCTATCTTGCCCCTTGTTAATGCGTTCGCGCGACGAGGTAGTCGGCGACCGATTCGCAGGCGTCCCGTGCGGGCGACGCGGGCAGCGCCGCGAGCTCGGCACGCGCCCGCCGAGCGTAGTCGGAAAGGGTTTCGCGTGCGCGTTCGAGTCCGGACGAGGCCCGCAGCAGCTCCAGGGCCTCGGCGACGAGCTTGTCGTCGGAGATCGGGCCCGAGAGCAGCTCGACCAGGCGCGGGTCGGTGGCCGGGTCGGCCAGCGCGTACAGCATGGGCAGCGTGCTGACGCCTTCGCGCAGGTCCGTGCCCTGCGCCTTGCCCAGCTCGTCCGAGGGCGACGCGATGTCGATGACGTCGTCGGAGATCTGGAACGCCGTCCCGATGATGTCGCCGAAGCGGCGAAGCGCGTCGATGTGCTCGTCGGCGGCGCCGGACATCATCCCGCCGAAGCGGCCGGAGGTGGCGATCAGCGAACCGGTCTTCTGCGCGATGACCGTGAGGTAGTGCTCGACCGCGTCGTCGCCCTCGGCCGGGCCGACCGTCTCGCGCATCTGGCCGGTGACCAGTTCGCCGAAGGTCTCGGCGATGATCCGGGCGGCGTCCGTGCCGAGGTCCGCGACCAGCCGCGAGGCGTGCGCGAACAGGAAGTCGCCGGTCAGGATCGCGATGGTGTTGTCCCAGCGGGCGTTGACGCTCTCCGCGCCGCGCCGCATGGTCGCCTCGTCCATCACGTCGTCGTGGTACAGCGTCGCGAGGTGCACCAGCTCGACCGCCGCCGCGGCGATGACGACCTGGTCGCCCTGCTTCGGCCCGAACTGCGAGGCCAGCAGCGTGAACAGCGGGCGGAAACGTTTGCCACCCGCCTCGACCAGGTGCGAAGCGGCGTCCTCGACGGCCTTGACGTCACTGCGGACGACCTCGCGGAGGAGGGTCTCGACGTCGGCGAGCCCGGTCGCGAGGGTGCGCAGGAGCTGTTCGTCGGCGATCTGGAGTCCCACGGACGCGCGCAGGTCCTCGATGGCACCACCTGGGGCAGGTGAAGACACAGACACGTCGGCTCCGCTCTCTTTGACACCGGTTCGGGATTGCTTCCAGCGTAGTGGCTAGCCCCTGAGGCCTGTTGACGTGCTGTCCAGGGGAAACGGTGACGAACATGACACCCCCGCCGAGTATCCTGCCGACCTTGGCTCGAACTGGGGGAAGTACATGAGCACACCGGACGATTCCGGCGAAAGACCGTCGTGGGCACCTCCCGCCGAAGACCACCGGGAGCAGCGTTCGACGGTGTGGCTCACCGTCGTCCTCTTCGCCGTCTTCATGGCGGTGATGCTGGTGGTGGCCGTGCTGGTGGTGGGCGGCGTGAAGGACTCGAAGGCGGGCGCGGTCCAGACCCGCCCGCAGGCCGTCCCGCCGGCGTCGGCGCCCGCGTCCGCGTCCTCCGCTCCGCCCGCCACGCGGCAGGAGGTGCCGGTCCGCAAACTCGAGACGGCGGCCAATCCCCTCGTCGCTCCCGGGGTGGCGATGCCGAAGGTGACCTGTGAACTGCCCAAGCTCCGCGGCACGCAGGAGCAGCTGGACGCGTTCTACCTGGCGCTGATCCCTTGCCTGGAGCGGGCATGGCATCCGGTCCTGACCCAGGTCGGCGAGCCGCGGATCCCGGTCGCGGTGAACCTCCACGACGTCTCGAACACCGCCTGCGGCCCACCTCCGCCCGCCTCGGAGGCCATGGGCTTCTACTGCTCGGACGACAAGACGATCTTCGTCCCGTTGCCGAGGCAGCTCGCCGACGGCGGTCCCGATCTCCTGAACCAGCTGTTCCTGCTCGCCCACGAGTACGGACATCACGTCCAGGAACAGTCGGGCATCCTCCGGAAACACGACCTGCTCTACCGCGAGGCCAATGGCGACCAGTCGAAGATCCTCGACCTGAGCAGGCGGCTGGAACTGCAGGCCGACTGCTTCAGCAGCCTGTTCCTGGCCAACGCCGCGGGCCGGGGCTCGATCGGCGCCGGACTGGTCAGGCCCGTCGGGCAGGCTGATTTCCAGGTCCCGGACAGCAAGACCCACGGCTCGGCGAAGAACGCCGCGTTGTGGCAGAAACGCGGCTTGAAGGCCAAGGACACCTCGGCGTGCAACACCTTCGCGGCCCCGGCCGCCGAGGTCTCCTGAACGCCTAGCGGCGGCGGATCTTGATGTCGTCCATGCAGGTGGCCTTGCCCGCGACGTCGCGGTACGGATAACCCTTGGCGTCCAGCAGCTCCATGACCTTCAGCTCGGCCTCGTCGAGCACCTCGCGCTCTTCCTCGCCGCGCAAGGTGACGCGGTAGGTGAACGCGCCGAGGTGCGCGCTGTAGGTGAACAGGCCGTCCTCGGTGAACCCGATCGCCTGATGGTCGCTCAGCTCGGCGAGCAGCCGGGCGCGGGTCTCGGCGTCGGGATGGTCGAACTTGCCGTTGACGAGGACGCGGTAGGTCGGCATGCGTTCGAATATACAGACCTGTATCTGGATACGAACCTGAATATCCAACGGGTACCCATGATCCACGACCGAGTGAAACGACCGTCACGCGCGCAACGGGCGAATCCGACACGCAGATAGTGATGACAAAGGAAGAACGGCCGATCCGGCTCGCTCTCCATCACGTGAGGAGGACGTGCAATGCGCATCACCATCGCAAGTCGGGCCGGCCTGGTCGGCGCGCTGTTGCTGGCGGGTCTCGGCGCCGGTGTGGCACCGGCGGCCGCGGCGAACCCGGCGGGAGCGGCCTCGCTCGGCTCCGCCGCCTTCACCAAGGGCACCTCGACGCCGATCTCGATCTCGTCGCTCGCCGGCTGCGCGGTCGAGGGACCGACGACCAACTCGTCCGGGGTCGTGACCAGGACCGGGATCACGTTCGGTGGCGGCACCTCGACCTGCACGACCACCGTGGTCGACCCGGAAAACGACGTGACCACCACGAAGTCGGAGACCAAGGGCCAGAACTTCGAGCTGTCGGCGCTGGTCTCGTCGAGCGGGCCGCGGATCAAGATCCGGAGCTACTCGGTCAGCTGCACGGCGACGCAGACCAACACGAACGCGACCTGGTCGTACGGCGGCGCCACCGGACTCGGCACGCTGCCGTCGCCGGTCCCGGTCGGTTACGTCAAGCCGATCACGAAATCCGACGGCACCCTGCTCGCCGAGGCGATCTTCAACGAGCAGGCCTTGCCGGGCGACGGCAGCATCGGGCTGACCATGCTGCGGATCAAGTTCGCCCCGGCCTCGAACATCACCGGCGAAGTGATCGTCGGTCGCGCGGCCTGCTCCCCCACACCCTGACCGCCTGCCGGGAGAGGGGCGTCCGGGTCGTCCCGGGCGCCCTTTTCTGTAGTGGCTTATATAAGCCTACGCTGATACCTTGGCGACATCCGAGTGGCATCCGAGCCGAGGAGGACTCCCATGGTCGACGTGACCAGCCAGATCGACTCCGTCCAGCGCAAGGTGGGCACACGTGTGGTCGAAGCGGGTGAGGCGTCGACGGTCACCGTGAGCCAGGTCTACGACACCGATCTGGAGGACCTCTGGGACGCCTGCACCAACCCCGAACGCATCCCGCGCTGGTTCCTGCCGGTCACCGGCGAGCTGCGGGTCGGCGGCAAGTACCAGCTGGAAGGCAACGCCGGCGGGGTCGTCGAGCGCTGCGATCCGCCGAAGAGTTTCGCCGCGACCTGGGAGTACGGCGGCGATGTCAGCTGGATCGAGGTCCGGCTGAGCCCCGAACCCGACGGGCGCACGCGGTTCGAACTCGACCACACCGCGGTACCCAACGAGCACTGGAACCAGTTCGGGCCGGGCGCGGTCGGCATCGGCTGGGACATGATGCTGAACGGGCTCGCCCTGCATCTCGAGTCCGGCGAGGCCAACGATCCCGAGGCGGCCATGGCCTGGATGGTGAGCGAAGAGGGCAAGCTGTTCATGACCCTGAGCAGCGAGGCCTGGTACGAGGCGGATGTCGCCGGCGGCACCGATGCGGACAGCGCCCGCACCCGGGCCGACGCCACCCTGGCCGCCTACACCGCGCCGCCGGAGAGCTGAAGATCCTCGGCGAGTTCGGGGGCGCGAAGCAGGTCGATGAGTTCGTCGTCCGAGCGGAAGACTGCGCGCGCCCCCGGCATCTTCGCCTGCCGGAGCATCGCGTGGAGCACGTCGGCGTGCGGCTGGTCGAGCAGGGTCCAGGCCATCGCACGCCGCTTCACGTCGTCCCCGAGCGCGCGGGCGGTCCACCAGCCCACGACGAGCGCGCTCACCTGGTTGACCGCCGTTTCCCTGCCCCGCGCCAATTGCGCGCGGTTCAGCCCGCACACCTTGATCGTCTGCTCGCCTTTTTCAGTCAGCGCACGGTAAGTCCCGATCGACAGCACCAGGAACAGATGTTCCAGTGGGTCTTCGGCGGTCGGGTCGATCAACAGGCTGTGGCCGTCGTCGTCCACCGGGAACAGGTCGCGTTTGTGGTGGCTGTTGCAGTATTCACAGGCGAGCAGGTGGTTGAGCCAATCGAAGGCGCGCGCCGGGTTCCGCGCGATCGGCTCGAAATGGTCCACAGTGGACCCGAGCCCGTCGCCGCAGTACATGCAATAGCCACGGCCGGCGGCCATCACGTCCAGCCCCGCCCGCAAAGACCGCCGCACGGCACGGGAAACCCGCCACAACCGTCGCGCTTCCTTGCTGTCACCGGGCGGGATCCGCGCGGTCAGGTCTTCGAGATCGGCGACCACCCGCCCCGGCAGCGCGATCCGGCGGATCCCGATCACCGATCGTCGGCCTCGAACCGCCTGGCCACCTCGTCCACCCGGCTCGGCGGCGAGCTGCTCAGCATGCCCCGCAGGCGTTCCCATTCCCGGACGCCGTTCGCGTCCGCCCGCCCGGACGCCACCTGGAACTCCAGCTCGGCGAGATGCTCCCGCAACTCGACCGCCTGCGGCGAATAAGGCGTGTCGAGGCCGAAGAGATCGGAAAGCACGGCGTCGTCGCCGGTGCCGAACACGACCCGTTCGTACAGCTCCTCGGAGACCACGCGCGGCGGGACTTCTTCGTCCGGCCCGGAAAGCCGGACGAGCCCGCCGGGATCGGCGGCCTGGCACACATAGGGACTGTGCGTGGTGACGATGAACTGGATCCGCGGGAAATGCGCCTTGAACCACGAGCCCATGCGTTTCTGCCACGACACGTGGAGATGCGCGTCCACCTCGTCGATGATCACGACGCCGGGACTCTCGTGATCGAGGCCCGCGCTGTCGAGTTGCTTGAGCAGATCGACGACGAGCGCGGTCACCGTGCGGTAGCCGTCGCTCATCTCGCGCAGGGGGAACCTGTCACCCCGGTATTCGACCCAGAGCCCGTCCGAATCGACGTCCCGGATCCGGTAGCCGCCGGGCAGGAGGCCGTCGCCGAGGATCTCGAGCGCCGCGTCCTTGAGTTCGCGGGCGCCCGCTTTTCCTTCCAGGGCACGGAGATGCTGGTTGATCAGCCAGGTGACCCCCTCGGCGAGCGAGGCGTCTTCGTGGAACAGGCTCGCCATCCGCGCCAGCGACCCGGCGCCGCGCATCCACGACTCGGCCTCGCCGCTACCGCCCGCGAGCCGCCGGAACGGCCCGTACGCCGCGCAGAACGGCTGGCCCGGCGGGAGTCCGGAGATCGGCAGCAGCCCGGAATCGAGCCAGCGGACCTCGACCGGCGCGGGCCCTTCCTCGCGCATCACCGACAGCTCGATGGACCCGTTCGTCGCCCCCGTCGAGATCCAGCTCCCGGCGTCCGACAGCAGCCCCCAGGCCACGTCCGGCGCCGCCGCCACCGCGATGGCCCGCAGCAGCGACGTCTTGCCGGAGCCGTTGCGCCCGGCGAGCACCACCCAGCCGGGGCCCGGCAGCCGAAGGTCGACGGTGCGGGCACCACTGAAGCCGCGGATGTTCTCCAGCCGGACCCGCTCGATGTACATGGAGGAAGCTTACGACGGCACGGACCTCACCTGGTCACCCGAAAGTGGGTGACCATCACCAGTTCCATCACCGCGTGTGCCTTGGCGACGTCCACCATCGGGATCGCGCGCGACCGCGGCCACTCGTCGACCCCTCGCTCCCGCTCGGTGGCGATCAGCAACCGGACATGCCCACGCGAGTCGAGATCGCCGAAAGGCGAGACATAGATGAGCAGTTCGCTCTCGTCCTTGTCGCGAAGGGTGACTCCTGGATTTCCGCTGAACGAGACTTGACGGTGGTCCTTGAAGGTGCGGTGCGGATCCGCGAGCCACTCCCCCGGCGCACCCCCGTTCGCGGTGGCCCCGGCCTCGATCTGGAGCCGATGCCGCGGTTCGACGAAGTAGCAGGAACCCGGTGTCGCGATCGGCTCGAACTCCGGCCCGTAGACCTTCTTGACCGCGTTGCGGAACACCGCGCACTCGACGTTCGGATCGGCCGCCCCCGCGGCGAGGATCTGCTCGGCACCCGTGGGCACCGGCGCGTCGACGGCCGGATCGCAGTTCTCGCCCTTGCTGTTCGAAACCCAGTTCGCGCAGGCCCCGATCCGGGCGCTGTCCTGGCCGCCGGGCGGGTAGACGAGATCGCGAGGGAGCTTGGCGGCACCCGCTGTGGCGAAATCGCGGAGGAGTTCGCAGTCCTTGCCGCGGCTCTGGAAGCCCAGTTCGAACTTGATCGCGCGTTGGAAACTGAGCGGAACCGTGACGGCGCACCCTTCGACCCTGCCCTCACGGCGGGATTCGATCTGGTAGGCCTTCACCCCGCCCAGATCGACCACGGCCCCGTCATTCCGGAGTGCCGCGTGACCGGGGTCCACGTCATGGACGTACAGGATGTCTTCGTAACCGTCGCGGTAGAGCATGCAGGATTTCCGGTCGGACCTCACCTTGGGCTCACGTGTCACGGGCCGGGTATCAGTGCCCTTCCGGCGCGCATAGACGGCCAGGTCGATCAGGGAGCACAAGTCGAGTGCGGCCAGCGCCGCATCAACGGCCTGTGCGTCACGATCGGCGGGTCGAGGTTGTTTCGGCTGCCATTTCGGAAAATGCGGCTGAGGAGGGGCAGTGACCACGGAATCCGTACATGCCGCCAATAGCCCGGCGAGCAGTGCAACAAGAATCACTCTTCGAAACTTCATTACGCGGAGTATGCGAACTCGCGGTGGCATCCACCAGCAGAAAGACCTTCCATCGACGCACAACCACCCGAATGGTTTTCACTGATAGTCACCAGGGACGCGAGCGCTATTCAGTGGGGAACGGAACTTTATGCAGACGTGCTCGCCCGCTGGGGAACCCTGGTAATCTTCCCGGCGTCGGATTACGCAGGGTGCATCGGGGTGGAGCGCCTTGTAGCCACGGGAGGGGCATATGACGACGGTGACTTCGGGGCGGGTTCGCCCGGTCAGCGGGGATCAGTTCGGGGTGGCAGGGGTGCATAGCCATGCCTGAGGGAACGCCCGTCTACCAACCCGGCTTCAACCCGGGCTCGATCTGCAAAGCCCCACCCACCGGCGGTTCTTACGGGACGCCGGTCGCAGAGGGGGCGGGGTTCAAGTACGACGAGGCGACCCTCCACGAACTGGCGAATGAGTGGCGCGACCTGGCCCTCGAGTACCAGGTTGACCTCGCTGAAGCAGGCAAGGTCGCCAGGGCCCTGCCTCCTGGGCTGGAGTACGCCAGCGCCAACAACGCAGGCACCACTCAGCAGTCCGGGACAGCGCTCGAGGCAGCCCTCCGGCAGCGAATCAGCTATTGCGAGAGCATGGCCAATAAGTACGTGACCGCTCTCGGCAAGTACGCCACAGCAGAAGATCACGCCACTGCAGTCATCGACCAACAGCCGAAGGGCATCGCCTGATGCGCCGCACCATCCTTCTCGCCAGCGTCATCGCGCTCGTTCTCTCCGCCTGTTCACCTTCAACCGAGAACGGCACTCCTGCTCCTACCACCGGCGACGCCAGACCCATCCCCTCAAGTACGACCGGGCAGCTCCCCGGCCCCGGGGTGCCCAAGGTGGACGATCCGATAAACCTGGTCCAGATCAAAACGACACCCTGCAAAGCCCTCACCAGTGCTCAGGTGAAGGAACTCCTCGGGTCAGAGGGGGAAACACGGGAACGCTTGGACGGCTCGAGTGGACCTTCGTGCTTGTGGGCACCGCACTCCGCCACTCGCCCAACGGTCAGTGTGCTCTTCAGCAAAGCTCCCGACCGAGGAATGACGAGTGTCTATGAAGCCAAGGGCACAACTTACAAGCTTTTCGAACCGCTTGGGTCGATCGATGGCTATCCGGTAACCGCCTACGGCACGGAAGACGAGCGAGCCAGTCGAGGTAAGTGCTCTGTTGCGTTGGGGACCAGCGACAACGAGACCATCGACATCGTGCTCGAGCAGTCTGAGGCCAACATCGGTAAGAAGGACCCCTGCGACGCCGCCCGTGAGGCGGCGATCCGAGTCCTCGCCACGGTCAGAGGGGGCGGCAACTGATGGTCGCCGAAGGACCACTCACCGCCGCCCAGATCTACGAACAGATCACCAAGGGCGAGGGCACCGGTTCACTCTCCGAGGCCCAGGTTGCGGCCTACAACCTGACCAAACGACACCACGAGCGCGCGCAAAGGCTCACCGCGCTCGCCCAGAAGTCCATGGCTGGCTGGCAAGGCGCGTCCAGCACCGCCGCCGCTGACGCGACGCGGCCTGTCGTCGAGGCAGCCATGGACGACGCGATGCATCTGGCAGTCGCCCAGAACGCCATCACCGCGCAGATGGACGCGTTCGGTACCGCGAAGAACTCCGTCAAGCCGGTCCCGCCGCAACAGCCCGCGCCCACGGCCGAGGATGTCGTGGGGATCCTCGAAGGCAACGGCGGCTACTGGGACAAGGTCAAGAGCTACCAGGCCGACAGCCAGCACAACATCGACACCTTCTCGGTCTATCACTCGGCCAGCACCTCCAACGGCGACGAGCTGCCCGCCCAGTACGCGCAGCTGACCGACCCCGGCGGCACTGTCACGCTGGACGACGGCGGCTCCGGGAAACCGGCGGCCAAGGGGTTCGGCGACGGCTCCGACGGGCGTGATCGCGGGATCGGTGAGCCCTACCGCGGGCCGGGCACCGGCGAGCCGGGGCCGGGCGGGCCTGGTACCGGTGGCCCGGACGTGAGCGGCCCGCAGCCCGAACAGGGTGGCCCCCGGCCCGGGCAGAGTGGCCCTCAGCCGGTCCAGCCGGTGACACACCTTCCGGCACCTGACGACGGAACCCGCGCCAACTCGTACACGCCACCTCCGGTCAACCCGGTCGTGCCGCCCGCGGCGAACGCCGACTTCGGACCGACCGGCAAGCCGATCAACACGTTCAACCAGCCAGGCACCCTCCCGCCCGGGCACACGCCGTTCGGGCCGGGAACCGGTGGCACGCCGGGGTCGCCCGGCGGGCGGACCGCGGGCGGGCCCGGATCGCCGGGCGGCTACCGGGGTGGTGTCCCCGGCGGGCCGGGTGGCACCGGGCAACCCGGTCCGGGTGGTCGTAGTGGCACCGGGGCGCCAGGTCAGCCCATGGGCGGCCGTGGCGCGGCGGGATCGGCCGGTGCCGCCGGTCGCGGCGGGGCGAACGGGATGCCGATGGCGCCCGGCGCGGCCCGTGGCAAGGGCGAGGAGGACAAGGAGAAGAAGGCTCCTGCGTACCTTCAGAACCCGGATCCGGACGAGACCTTCGGCGGCTACATCGAGAAGCCGATGCCGCCGGTGATCGGCGAGAAGAAGACGCAGCAGTAGCGCCACAGTCTCAGGGGAGGGAGAAACGTGGTGCTCGCGCGCCCGGTCGAGATCACGCTCGACACCTTGTTGACCGCGTTCCGTCACGCCGGCTGCGGAGATCCGCATCTGATCTTCGCGGGCGGCCTGCGCTACATCCCGCCGTCGTCGCGAAACGGCGAAGACAGGGCGGCGTTCGAGGAGCTCGGTGGACTGGGCTTCACCGAAGGCAAACGGTTGACCAGCGATTTCGAGGACGTCCTGCACATCCTCGATCGGCCGAACACCGAGTACTACGCGACCGTCCGGACCGAGGCGGAGCAGTACAGCGTCTTGGTCGCCGTGCGCGGACGTGCGGCGGTCACCGCGATCTGCCAGGACCACCGGGTATGGCTGAAAGGCGTGCGGACCGACGACCGCGCGGCCGCGCTCGTGATGAACCTGCCCGAGTACCCGCCCGCCCACTTCGCGCCGTTTTCGTTGCCACAGGACGATTTCAAGCCCGGCGCCGGAAGCGGCCTCTACGACGACGAGGCCGAGGCACGAAGCCGTGACGCGCGGCGGCTGGACGAGGTCTTCGAGCAGCCGTACTTCGGCGTCGGGTTCTTCGCCGCGGCGAAGCATCCCGATGGCGGCAAACGTGTCGAAGCCACCGACGGTCTGACGTATCTGGACATCGACGCCGGACGGGTGGCCATGCACGTGACCGGCTCGTCCACGAACCGCTACATCACCGTCCTTCCCGGTGAACCCACGTTGCTGGCCCAGAAGGTCGCCGCGTTGCGGGCGAGCCTCGACCACTAGACCAGCGGCACCAGGCTCTCGATCAAACTCACCGACCGCCCCGGATCCAGCGCCACCGCGGTCGAACGCACTGTCGCCCGCTCGTAAGGTTCGACGTCCTCGGGCTGGTGCAGGAACACCCCGGCGCCCCGGTGTTCCAGCCGCACCAGCGGACGGCCGTCCGCGAACTCGAGCAGGGCGTAACCGCCGCACATCCCGGGATGGCCGCCGACGTCGAAAGGGAAGACGCGCAGTTCGACAGTCGGCCGCTGCGCCAGCGCGAGGAGGTACCGAAGCTGGTTGGCCATGATCCGTTCGCCACCGACGTGCCGTCGCAGGGTTCCCTCGTCGAGAAACGCGACCAGCCTCGGCGGATTCTTCCGGTCCAGCACCTTCTGCCGATCCTGGCGTAGATCCATTCGTGCTTTGAGCGCCGCGGTGGAGACGTCGGCCGCGGACAGCGCGGCCCTCGCATACGAAGGTGTCTGCAGCAGCACGGGAAGCAACGCGGTACTGGATTCGACGATCTTGGTGGCTTCGAGTTCGTACTGCGCAAGGGTTTCCACCTGGCACGGCACCTCGGCGTCGCGAGTTTCCAGCCAGCTGGGACGATCGGCGTCGCGAGCCAGCTCGATCAGTACTTCCCTTTGCTCGCCAGTGATCTGATAGACCGCGAGCAGTGCCGACACCTCTTCGGTGGACGCGGCGCGTACTCCGGTTTCGAGACGGCTGAGCGTCGACTGCGACCAGTCCAGTTTGTCGGCCACTTCGGTCATGGCCAGTCTGCTGATCTTCCGCGCGACTCGAAGTCCTTCGGCGAGTGCCCGTGCCTGGGGGCTGGGTTTCGGCTTCGGCATGGCGAAAATCTGCCAGGTGCGGCCCGGCAATTCAGTACCCGATGCGCGTGAAGGCCCCCTTCCCTCGGTTCAGCCGAGGGAAGGGGGCCTTCACGCGCAAAGAAAAACTACTTCAGGGCGAAACCGCCGGAGCCCGCCCAGTCGAGGGCGAACGCCGGGATCAGGCCGAGCACCAGCGTGACGATGACGCCGAGCGTGATCGCCGTCGTGGTGAACGCGCCGGGCACAGTGACGGTCGGACCGTCGGGCGCCGGCTCGGAGAAGTACATCAGCACGATCACTCGCAGGTAGAAGAACGCGGCGACGGCACTGAAGACCAGGGCGACGACGACCAGCGGCGCCATCCCGTCGGACAGGGCGGCCGAGAACACCACGAACTTGCCGACGAACCCACTGGTCAGCGGGATACCGGCCAGCGCGAGCAGCAGGAAGGTGAAGACCCCCGCCAGCACCGGCGACCGCTTCGCGAGCCCAGCCCACGCGGACAGATGCGTCGCCTCGCCGTTCGAGTCCCGCACCAGCGAGACGACACCGAACGCGGCGAGCGTGGTGAAGCCGTAGGCCAGCAGGTAGAACAGCGTGCTCGACAGGCCTTCCTCGGTCATCGCGATCGCACCCACGAGCAGGAACCCGGCATGCGCGATGGACGAGTAGGCGATCATGCGCTTCACGTCGGTCTGGGTCAGGCCCAGCACCGCGCCGATCAGCATCGAGATGATCGCGACGCCCCAGAGCACGCCGCGCCATTCCCAGCTGGTCGACTCGAACGCCACCGAGAACACCCGCAGGATCCCGCCGAACGCGGCGACCTTGGTGCAGGCGCCCATGAACGCGGTGACCGGGGTCGGCGCGCCCTGGTAGACGTCCGGGGTCCACGTGTGGAACGGGCCGACCGAACCCTTGAACAGCAGGCCGACCGCGAGCAGCCCGAGCCCGGCGAACAGCAGCGTGTCCGACCGGTCCGAACCGGCGGCCGCGTTGGCGATGTCCGACAGCTTCACGGAGTTCGCGTAGCCGTAGAGCAGCGCGAGACCGTAGAGGAAGAACGCCGACGAGAACGCGCCGAGCAGGAAGTACTTGACCGCGGATTCCTGCGAGAGCAGGCGGCGCCGCCGCGCGAGCCCGCACATCAGATACAGCGGCAGGCTCAGCACTTCGAGCGCGATGAACATGGTCAGCAGGTCGTTGGCCGCGACGAACGACATCATGCCGCCGAGCGCGAACAGCGTCAGTGGGAAGACCTCGGTCTGCATACCGGTGGTGCCGACCTGCGCGCGGTCCTGGACCGTGCCGGGGCGGATACCGGCCTGGGCGACGAACGCACCGCCGGGTTCGACCGAGCGGTCCGCGATCAGCAGCAGCGCGCCCAGTGCCAGCGCCAGCAGCGTGCCCCACAGGAACAGCGAGGGCCGGTCGACGGCGATCGCACCGCTGAAGGTGGTCACGCCACCCTTCGGCGCGGACGAACTGACGTACCAGGCGAGGAAGACGCCGGCGGCCCCGATCCCCAGCAGGGACAGGAAGACCTGCGACGGCCACCGCATGTGCTTGGGCAGGAAGGCTTCGAACAGCACGCTGACGCACGCCGCCGCGAAGATGATCAGCACCGGGGTGACGGCGAAGTAATCGATCGACGGCACCTGCACCGGTGGCGCCTGAGTCAAGAAGAGCACGGTTTACTTGCCTCCCTGCACGGACGACATGGTCGCCTGCACCGACGGGGTGATCGTGTCGAGCACCGGCTTGGGATAGAACCCGAGCGCGATGATCAGCACGACCATCGGCGCCAGGATCGCGATCTCCTTGCCGCCGAGGTCCTTGATGGCCTTGGTCGCCCCGAGTTCCGGAGCCATCGCCGTGCCGGGGCCTCCACCGGCGCCGATCAGGGCGTCACCGCGGACGGGGCCCTGCATGACACGCTGGTAGAGCCAGAGCACGTACGCCGCGGCCAGCACCATGCCGACCGTCGCGATGATCGTGTACACCGGATAGTCCACAAAGGACCCCAGCAGCACCAGGAACTCACTGATGAAGGAGTTCGTGCCGGGCAGGGACAAAGTGGACAGACCGGCGATGAGCAGCATCCCGCCGAGCAGCGGGGTCACCTTCGCCATGCCGCCGTAGTCGGAGATCCTGGTGGATCCGCCGCGCATCACGATGAGGCCGACCACCACGATCAGCATGCCGGTGGCGAGGCTGTGGTTGAGCATGTACGACACCGAGCCGACCATCGCCTGCTCGTTGAAGGTGAAGATGCCCAGCGCGATGAAGCCGAAGTGAGCGATCGACACGTAGGCGATGAAGCGCTTCATGTCGCGCTGCCCCGCTGCGAGGATTGATCCGTAAAGGACACCCGCGACGGCGAGCACCAGTACCCATGGCGCGAGTTCCTTGCTGGCCTCCGGGAACATCGGGAGGCAGTAGCGCAGGAACCCGAACGTGCCGACCTTGTCCAGCACACCGACCAGCAGCACCGCGACGCCGATGGGCGCCTGGCCCGCGGCGTCCGGCAGCCAGGTGTGGAACGGCACCAAAGGGGCCTTGATCGCGAAGGCGAGGAAGAACCCGAGGAACAGCCAGATCTGGGTGCCCGTCGGGGCATCGCGGACGACGGTGACGAGCGTTTCCCAGTCGAAGGTGCCCTTGCCGAGTTTGTCCGACGCCAGCGAGTACGCCCCGATCGCCGAGGCCAGCATGATCAGGCCGCCGAGGAACGAGTACAGGAAGAACTTGACCGCCGCGTACTGCCGGTTCGCGCCGCCGTAGCCGCCGATCAGGAAGTACATCGGGATCAGCATGATCTCGAACAGCACGTAGAACAGGAAGACGTCGGTCGCGGCGAACACCGCGATGGTCAGCGCCTCCTGCACCAGGATCAGCGAGAGGAACCCGCCCGCCGAGCGCCCGGCCGGGAGCTTGTCGGTCAGGCCGAGCGCGCCGACCACGATCGGCACCAGCAGCCCGATGACCGCGATCATCACCAGCGCGATGCCGTCGATGCCGAACGAGATGTGGATGCCGAAGTTCGGGATCCAGTCCATCGAGGACTTCTGCTGGATCCGGTCCCCGGTCGGCGAGTAGCTCGCCCACATCGGGATCACCAGCAGGAACGTCAGGAGCGACACCACGAGCGCGGTGAGCGTCGCGAGCCTGTCGTTCTTCTTCATCCCCGCGACGACCGCGGCGCCAGCCAGCGGCAGCAGGATGGTTGCGAGTACCCAGGTCATGCGAACCTCACCAGCAGAAGTGCCGCCAGAAGCAGGAATGTGCCGCCCAGCATGGACAGTGCGTACGAGCGGACGAAGCCGGTCTGCAGGCGGCGCAGGCGCCCGGATCCGCCGCCGAGCGCGGCGGCGAGGCCGTTGACCGCGCCGTCGACGCCGCGGTTGTCCACGTAGACCAGAGCGCGGGCGAGCCAGGTGCCCGGACGGGCGACCAGCGTCTCGTTCAGGGTGTTGCCGTAGAGGTCGTTGCGCGCGGCCTTGACCACGGCGGAGACCCGCTCGGGCCGTTCCACCGGAACGTCCTTACGGCCGACGAAGAGCCACGCGGCCACCGCACCGAGAACGGAGAGCGCCACGGTGAGGATCGGGACCAGCGCGTGCGGGATGACGCTGTGGCCACCCTCTTCGAGCGGGCCGACCACCGGGGAGAGCCATTCGGCGAACCGGTCGCCGAGGGCGAAGAACGCACCGGCGCCGACCGAACCGACCGCCAGGATGATCATCGGCCACTTCATCACCGCGGGAGCCTCGTGCGGGTGGAAGTCGCGGCCGTCGCTGCTCTTGATCTCCTTCCAGCGTTCCTTGCCGAAGAAGGTCATCACCATCAGGCGCGTCATGTAGAACGCGGTGAGCCCGGCGCCGAGCAGTGCCGCGCCGCCCATCACCCAGCCACGCCAGCCGCCCTGGCTCAGCGCCGCTTCGATGATCGCGTCCTTGGTGAAGAAGCCCGAGAGCGGCGGGATGCCGATCAGCGCCAGGTAGCCGAGCGCGAAGGTCCAGAAGGTGACCGGCAGGTGCTTGCGCAGCCCGCCGTACTTCCGCATGTCGACCTCGTCGTTCATGGCGTGCATGACCGAACCGGCCCCGAGGAACAGCCCCGCCTTGAAGAAACCGTGCGCCACCAGGTGCATGATGCCGAGCGCGTAGGCGATCGGCCCGAGGCCGACGGCGAGCATCATGTACCCGATCTGGCTGACCGTGGAGTACGCCAGGACCTTCTTGATGTCGTCGTAGGCGCAACCGATGACGCACCCGATCAAGAGCGTGACCGTACCGACGAGGGTGACGATCAGGCGGCCGTCCGCGGTGGCGTTGAAGATCTCGTGCGCGCGGGCGACCAGGTAGACGCCGGCGGTGACCATCGTCGCCGCGTGGATCAGGGCCGAGACCGGGGTCGGGCCCTCCATCGCGTCGGGAAGCCAGGCCTGCAACGGGAACTGACCGGACTTACCGCAGGCGCCCAGCAGCAGCAGGATCGCGATCGCGGTGATCGCCCCGGCCGGGATCTTGTCGATCGCGCCGAAGACCTCGGCGTAGCCGGTGCTGCCGACGTACTTGAACATCAGGAAGATCGCCAGCGCGAGCCCGACGTCACCGACGCGGTTCATCAGGAACGCCTTCTTCGCCGCGGTGGCCGCGGACGGGCGGTCCTGGTACCAGCCGATGAGCAGGTACGACGCGAGACCGACCCCCTCCCAACCGAGGTACAGCGTCACGAAGCTGTTGCCCAGCACCAGGATCAGCATCGAGGCGACGAACAGGTTGAGGTACGCGAAGAACCTCGACCGGTCGCGGTCCTCGGCCATGTAGCCGATCGAGTAGAAGTGGATCAGCATGCCGACGCCGGTGATCAGCAGCACGAACGTCAGCGAAAGCGCGTCGATCCGGAGCCCGAAGTCGACCTGCAGCGCCGAAACGGGGATCCACGAGAACAGTTTGACGTCCGCGACGTTCTTCGTGTCGGCCGTGAAGAACAGGATCAGGCCGTACACAAAGGACAGTGAGACGGTCGCACTGCCGAGGAGGTGTCCCCACGGACGAGCGCGTTTACCGGCCAGCAGAAGAACAAGGGCGCCAAGGGCGGGAAAGGCCACCAGCAGCCACGATGATGCGGTCACTCTCGGTGCTCCCTAGTACTTCAGCAGGTTGGTGTCGTCGACCGAAGCCGAGCGCCGGGTGCGGAAGATCGCCATGATGATCGCGAGCCCCACCACGACCTCGGCGGCGGCGACGACCATCACGAAGAACGCCATCACCTGGCCGTCGAGCGACCCGTTGATCCGGGCGAACGTGACCAGGGACAGGTTCGCCGCGTTCAGCATCAGCTCGATGCACATGAACACGACGATCGCGTTGCGGCGTACCAGCACCCCGACCGCGCCGATGGCGAACAGCAGCGCGGACAGGAGCAGGTAGTACGTCGGGGTCATTCCTTCTCCCCTTCAGACTTGCCGACGAGAGCGTGGGCGTCGGGGACTTCGCCGGTACCCGCGACCTGCTTGCGCTCATCTTCCAGCCGCGAGGCCGACGTCGACTCGATGATCTCCGAGAGCGACTCCGGGGCGATCGAACCGTCCGGCAGCAGCGCCGGGGTGGCGACCGAGTTGGCGGTCGCGAAGACGCCGGGGCCGGGCAACGGCGAAGGCCGGTCGTGCTTGCCGGTGAACCGGTCGACGACGAGTTCCTTCTGGTTCTTCTTGCCGCCCTTGGCATGGCGGTCGGTGAACGCGAGCACCATCGCGCCGAGCGCGGCGGTGATCAGCAGCGCCGACGTCAGCTCGAACGGGAACAGGTACTTGGTGAAGATGAGCCGTCCCAGCCCGCCGGGGCCGCCGCCGTCGAGGTTCGCCGGGTCGAGCGGCATCGCCGGGGTGACGTTGGCCAGCGCGCGGGCCAGTCCCGCCGCGAGCAGCCCGCCGACGCCGATGCCGAGCAGCGTCGCCATGACCCGCTGTCCCCGCAGTACTTCGACGACCGAGTCCGAACTCTCCCGGCCGACCAGCATCAGCACGAACAGGAAGAGCATCATGATCGCGCCGGTGTAGACGATGATCTGCGTGAAGCCGAGGAACGGCGCCTGCTGGATCATGTACAGCGCGCCGAGGCACAGCATCGTCAGCACCAGCCACAGCGCCGAGTGCACGGCGTTGCGGGAGAAGATCATGCCGAGGCCGCCGAGCAGCGCGAGCGGTCCGAGCACCCAGAAGGCGATGGTCTCGCCCGTGGTGATCCCGGCCGAAACGTCCGTCTGCGCGAGGAAAGCCGTGATCACTTGACGGCCTCCGCTTCGGTGGCGCCGGTGGGCTGCTTGCGCGCGAGTTCGGGGCCGTTGACGTAGTAGTCCTGCTCGTTGTCGCCCAGCCGCATCGGGTGCGGCGGCTGCTCCATACCGGGCAGCAGCGGCGCGAGGAGGTCTTCCTTGGTGTAGATCAACCGCTGCCGGTCGTCGTCGGCCAGCTCGTAGAAGTTGATCATCGTCAGGGACCGGGTCGGGCAGGCCTCGACGCACAACCCGCAGCCGATGCAGCGCAGGTAGTTGATCTGGTAGTCGGCGCCGTACCGCTCACCGGGCGAGTAACGCGCCTCTTCGGTGTTGTCGCCGCCTTCGACGAAGATCGCGTCCGCCGGGCAGGCCCACGCGCACAGCTCGCAGCCGACGCATTTCTCCAGCCCGTCCGGATGCCGGTTGAGCTGATGCCTGCCGTGGTAGCGCGGAGCCGCGGGGGCGCCCGCCTCCGGGTACTCCTCGGTGGCGACCTTCTTGAACATCATCCCGAAGGTGACACCGAAACCCTTGATGGGATCAAACATCCCCATCGCCGGCCTCCCTTCCACTGGAAACCGCCGCGGGCTTGCGTTTGGCAGCCCGGGCTTCGGCCTTCGCGAGGGCCTTCTGACGCGGGGTCTTGTCCGGAACCTGCAGGTCGAGCGGCGGCACCGGGAACCCGCCGCCGGTCACCGGGACGTAGTCGTCGTCCGGGACCTTCTTGTCCGGCAGCAGCAGGCTCAGGATGACGACGACGAGGATGAGCGCGCCGCCGCCGATGAGGATCTGCGGGGTGGACAGCCCGCCCGAGTTCTTGATCGCGCGGACCGTGACGATCACGACGATCCAGACCAGGTTGACCGGCACCAGGACCTTCCAGCCCAGCCGCATGAACTGGTCGTACCGCAGCCGCGGCAGTGTGCCGCGCAGCCAGATGAAGCCGAACAGCAGGATGAACAGCTTCGCGGCGAACCAGATCAGCGGGAGCCAGCCCTGGTTGAGGGCGTGGTCGGCGCCGACGAACGGGAACTTCCAGCCACCGAGGAACAACGTGGTCGCGAACGCCGAGACGATCACCATGTTGACGTACTCGGCGAGGAAGAACATCGCGAACTTCATCGAGCTGTACTCGGTGTGGAAACCGCCGACCAGCTCGGATTCGGCCTCGGGGAGGTCGAACGGCGCGCGGTTGGTCTCGCCGACCATGGAGATCAGGTAGATCACGAAACTCGGCAGCAGCAGGTAGAAGTACCAGCCACTCTGCTGCGACTCGACGATCGCCGACGTCGACATCGAACCCGCGTAGAGGATGACGCCCACAATGGACAGACCCATCGCGATCTCGTAGGAGATCACCTGGGCCGCGCTTCGCAGGCCACCGAGCAGCGGGTACGGGGAACCGGAGGACCAGCCCGCCAGCACCAGGCCGTACACGCCGATCGAGGAGCAGGCCAGGATCACCAGCACGCCGACCGGCAGGTCGACCAGCTGGAGCACGGTCCGCTCGCCGAAGATCGAGACCACCGGACCGAACGGGATCGCGGCGAGCGCGATCAGCGCCGGCACCGCGGAGATCACCGGCGCGAGGAAGTACACCTTGCGGTCGGCGGTGTCCGGGATGATCTGTTCCTTGAACGGCAGCTTGATCGCGTCCGCGAGGGACTGCAGGTAGCCGCCGGGCCCGACCCGGTTGGGGCCGGGGCGGTTCTGCATCCGGCCGACCGCCTTGCGCTCCCAGACGATCAGGAAGATCGTCAGGATCGGGCCGATCAGCAGGATGACGACCGTCTTGAGCAGGATCAGCCACAACGGGTCGTCCGCCAGCAGCGCCGCCCGCTCGGCGGCGTCCGGCATCTGGCTGAGCAACGGAGTCACTTCTCACCTCCGGTGAGGGTGACGGCCGAACCGTGTCCCGCGCCAAGAGAGGCGCGGACGGCCGAGCCGTCGGAGTTGCCCGGGAGCCACACGACGCCGTCCGGCAGGTCCGCGATCTCGACCGGCAGCGTGATGGAACCGCGTTCGGTGGAGACCTTGACGGTCTTGCCCAGGCCTTCGGCGGTCTTCGCCGAGAGCTTGGCGACGACCTCGCGTTGCGTGCCCTTGAGGTGCGGCTCGTCGTCCTGCAGCGAACCGTTGTCGATCAGCTGCCGCCAGGTGGCCAGGAGGACCTTGCCGTTTTCGGGGGCGGGCGATGTTATGAACGGGACTTTCATCTCAGAATTTGCAATGAAAGTCCCGTTCATAACACTCGGGAGCTTCGCCAGGTCGGCAGCGGCGGCGGCCGGGGTCTGGGTGAACAGGTCCGCGTCCATCTCGACGGCGAGGGTGTCGAGCACCCGGCAGTCCGGCAGCGCGCCGGTGCCTTCGAGGGTGACGGCGAACTCGCGGCGGCGGCCTTCCCAGTTCAGGTAGCTGCCCGCCTTCTCGACCGCCGGGGCGATCGGGAGGACGACGTTCGCGTGCTCGGTGACCGCGCTGTGCCGCAGTTCCAGGCTCACCACGAACGCCGCGTTGCGCAGCGCGCTCAGGGCGAGTTCCGGGTCGGGCAGGTCGTACGGATCGACCCCGCCGACGACCAGACCGACCAGGTCACCGCGGTCCAGCGATTCGAGGATGCCGGTGGTGTCCAGGCCGGGCTCGGCGGGAAGCGTGACGCCCCAAGCCTTTTCGATCTCGGCGCGAGCCGCGGCGTCGGTGACCGGGCGGCCGCCGGGCAGCAGCGTCGGCGCCGCGCCCGCCGCCAGGGCACCGCGCTCACCCGCGCGACGCGGGATCCACGCGAGCCGGGCGCCGGTGCGCTCCACCAGCCGGTGCAGGGCCGAGAACAGGCCCGGGACCTCGGCGGCACGCTCGCCGACCAGGATCACCGAGCCTTCGGCGATGAGCGCCTGGTCGAGGTCCTGCGCGTGCTGCGCGATGCCGTCGATCGCGGCGGCTTCGGCGCCCGGCGCGCAGGCCAGCAGTTCACCGAAGGTCTTGCGGACCGACGAGGTGGTCCACTGTCCCAAGTGGACGACGCGCGTGCGGTTCTTGCGGGCCGCCTTGCGCAGCCGCAGGAACACGATCGGCGCTTCGTCCTCCGGCTCGAACGCGACGCACAGCACCGTGCGCGCCCGCTCGATCTCGCCGAAGGTGACGCCGCTTTCCGGCGTCGTCCCGACCACGTGTGTCGCGAGGAAGTCCAGTTCCTCGGCCGAGTGCGGGCGGGCGCGGAAGTCGATGTCGTTGGTGCCCAAGGCGATCCGCGCGAACTTCGAGTACGCGTAAGCGTCCTCGACGGTCAAGCGGCCACCGGGCAGGACACCGACACCGCCCTTGTCCTTGCTTTCGGCCAGCCCCGCCGCGGCGATCCGCAGCGCGTCGGTCCACGACGCCTCTTCGAGTTCGTCGGTGTCCGGGTTGCGGACCAGCGGACGGCGGATGCGGTCGTCAGCCGTGGCATACCGGAAGGCGAAGCGGCCCTTGTCGCAGATCCACTCTTCGTTGACCTCGGGGTCGTCGCCCGCGAGCTTCCGCATGACCTTGCCGCGGCGGAAGTCGGTCCGCTCGGCGCAGCCGGACGAGCAGTGCTCGCACACACTCGGCGCGGACACCAGGTCGAACGGCCGCGAACGGAACCGGTACGCGGCCGACGTCAGCGCGCCGACCGGGCAGATCTGGATGACGTTGCCGGAGAAGTACGACTGGAACGGCTGACCCGAAGTGGTCCGGGAGGCCAGGTCCAGGACGTCCGCGGTCTCCGCCGTGCCGATCTGCTGGTGGGCGCCGCGTTCGAGCAGCTCGATGAACGGGTCGCCGGCGATCTCGCGGGAGAACCGGGTGCAGCGCTGGCAGAGCACGCAGCGCTCGCGGTCCAGCAGCACCTGCGAGGAGATCGGCAGCGGCTTCGGGAACGTCCGCTTCGTGTCGACGAAGCGGGAGTCCGCGCGGCCGTGCGCGAGCGCCTGGTTCTGCAGCGGGCATTCGCCGCCCTTGTCGCAGATCGGGCAGTCCAGCGGGTGGTTGATGAGCAGCAGCTCCATCACACCCTGCTGGGCCTTGTCCGCGACGGCCGAGGTCAGCTGGGTCTTCACGACCATGCCGTCGGCGACCGTCATGGTGCACGAGGCCTGCGGCTTCGGCATCGGACGGCCGCCCATTTCGACCTCGACCAGGCACTGGCGGCAGGCGCCCGCCGGGTCGAGCAGCGGGTGGTCGCAGAAGCGCGGGATGACCGTGCCGAGCCGTTCGGCGGTGCGGATCAGCAGCTCGCCCTTGGGCGCGATGACCGTTTCACCGTCGATGACCAGCTTGACGTGGCCCTCGGGGACCGGGGTCTCTTCGACCTCGGTCCCGGGCTTGTCGGGTGCGATCGTCATGCCTGCGCCCCCACCAATTCGCGCTTGTTTGCTTGACACAAAGCCAGGAATTCGTCCCGGAAGTACTTGATGCCGCTCTGGATCGGCGAGACGGCGCCGTCGCCGAGGGCGCAGAACGAGCGGCCGAGGATGTTGTCGCAGACGTCGAGCAGGGTGTCGATGTCCTCCTCGGTGCCCTTGCCCTCGACCATGCGCTCCAGGATCTGCGCCAGCCAGTAGGTGCCCTCACGGCACGGCGTGCACTTGCCGCAGGACTCGTGCTCGTAGAACTGCGTCCACTTCATCACGGCCCACGGCACGGAAACGGTCTCGTTGAAGACCTGCACGGCCGTCGTGCCCAGCATCGACCCGGCTTCCGCCGCGCCCTCGAAGTCCAGCGGAACATCGAGGTGCTCCGCGGTGAACATCGGCGTGGACGAACCACCCGGCGTCCAGAACTTCAGCGGGATGCCGTCCTTCATGCCGCCCGCCATGTCCAGCAGCTCGCGCAGCGTGGTGCCGAGCGGGCATTCGTACTGGCCGGGCTTCTCGACGTGGCCGGAGATCGAGTAGATCTTCGGGCCGGGCGACTTCTCGCGGCCCATCTGGCGGAACCAGTCCGAACCGCCGTTGACGATGTACGGCGCGCTGGCGATGGTCTCGACGTTGTTCACGGTGGTCGGCGCGGCGTAGAGACCCGCGGCGGCCGGGAACGGCGGCTTGAGCCGCGGCTGGCCGCGACGGCCTTCCAGCGAGTCCAGCAGCGCCGTCTCCTCGCCGCAGATGTACGCCCCGGCGCCCGCGTGCACGGTGATGTCGAGGTCGAATCCTGAGTCGAGGATGTTCTTGCCGAGGTAGCCCGCTTCGTACGCCTCGCGCACGGCCGCGTTGAGACGGCGGATGCAGTGCAGCGCCTCGCCGCGGACGTAGATGAAGCAGTGGTGCGAACGCATCGCGTACGAGGCGATGATGCAGCCCTCGATCAGCGAGTGCGGGTCCGCCATCATCAGCGGGATGTCCTTGCAGGTACCCGGCTCGCCCTCGTCGGCGTTGATGACGAGGTAGTGCGGCTTGTCCTCGTTCGGCGGCATGAAGGACCACTTGATGCCGGCCGGGAAGCCCGCGCCGCCCCGGCCGCGCAGACCGGAGTCCTTGACCAGCTGGACGATCTGCTCGGGAGTGGCCTTGAGCGCCTTGCGGATCGCGGTGTAGCCCTCAAGGGCTTCGTAGGACTGGATCGTCCAGGAGTTGGGCGAAAGCCAGCGCTTCGTGAGGACCGGGGTGATCGGGTCAGCCATTACTTCTTCTCCACTTCCGGGAGCGGAACGTCCTTCATGGCGGGAGCGGTCCAGCCGCGATCCTGCGCGACCTGCGCGCCACGCAGGGTTTCGACGGCCTGCGAAGGGCCGTCGACGTCCGTGCGGTACTGCTGCGCGTCCTCCGGGAAGAACCCGGCGAGCTGCAGTTCGGCGCCCTTGAAGTTCGTCAGCGGCGCGCCGCGCGTCGGCGCGGGCTTCTTGCCCGCCTGCAACGCGTCGACCAGCGCGACGGCCTTGTCCTCGGTCTGGTTGTCGAAGTACTCGTAGTTGACCTGGATGACCGGGGCGAGGTCACAGGCCGCGAGACATTCGGCGTGCTCCAGCGTGATCGAGCCGGGCTCGTTCGGCGTGCCCGCGGTCTCGTTGTGCCCCAACGGCTTTTCCTCGGAACCGAGGTGCGTCTGGAGCCTCTTGTAGATCGCGTCGCCGCCCATGGCCGCGCAGAGGGTGTTGGTGCACACACTGACCAAGTGCTCGCCGCACGGACGGCGCTTGTACATGGTGTAGAACGTCGCGACCGCGCTGACCTCGGCGTCGGACAGGTCGAGCTGCGAAGCGCAGAAGGCGATGCCCTCCTGGCTCACGTACCCCTGCACCGACTGCACCAGGTGCAGCATCGGCAGCAGCGCCGACCTCGACTGCGGGTACCGCGAGATCAGGTTCTGTGCCTTGGCGTAGGTCTCGGCGTCGAAGATGTCTTCGAGCTTCGTGTTCTCCAGGATCCCTTCCGCCTCGGCGGGATCCGGCGCGATCGCGATCACGTCGACGTCACCGCCGGCGGCGATGTGGGTCTGCTCGGCCAGGCTGGTGCCGGGCTCGGGCGTCGGTGTCGTTCCGGGCTGGGTCATCAGCGGTCCACTCCCCCCATGACGGGGTCGATCGAGGCGATGGCGGCGATGACGTCCGCCACCAGGCCGCCTTCGGCCATCGCGGGCATCGACTGCAGGTTCACGAAACTCGGTTCGCGCACGTGGACCCGCAGCGGCCTGGTGCCGCCGTCGGACACGAGATGCGCGCCGAGTTCGCCACGCGGCGATTCCACCGTCGTGTACACCTGGCCCGGCGGGACCTTGAAGCCCTCGGTGACCAGCTTGAAGTGGTGGATCAGCGATTCCATCGACTGGCCCATGATCTTGCGGACGTGTTCGAGCGAGTTGCCCATGCCGTCGCTGCCGATCGAGAGCTGCGCCGGCCAGGCGACCTTCTTGTCCTCGACCATGACCGGGCCCGGCTCGAGCTTCTTCAGGCACTGCTTGATGATCCGCAGGCTCTGGTGCATCTCCTCGACGCGGATCAGGTAGCGCGCCCAGCAGTCCGCGTCGGTCGAGGTCGGGATGTCGAACTCGAACTCGTCGTAGCGGGAGTACGGCTCGGTCTTGCGCAGGTCCCACGGGAGACCGGCGCTGCGCAGCACCGGGCCGGTGACGCCGAGCGCGAGGCAGGCGTCCACCGGCAGGTAGCCGACGCCCTTGAGCCGGTTGCGCCAGATCGGCTGACCGGTGAAGAGCTTGTCGTACAAGGGAAGCCGCTCGTCCATCGTCTTGACGAACGCGCTGACCACCTCTTGGTAGTCGTCCGGCATGTCCTGTGCGAGCCCGCCGGGCCGGATGAACGCGTGGTTCATGCGGAGGCCGGTGAGGTGCTCCAGCAGGTGAAGGACCTCTTCGCGCTCACGGAAACCGAGCGTCATCGCCGTGGTGGCACCGAGTTCCATCCCGCCGGTGGCGATGTAGACCAGGTGCGAACCGATGCGGTTGATCTCCAGCAGCATCACGCGCAGCAGTTCGGCGCGGCGCGGGGCCTGGATGCCGAGCAGCTTCTCGACGCCGAGGCAGTACGCGAGTTCGGTGGAGAGCGGCGCGAGGTAGTCCATGCGCGTCACGAAGGTGACGCCCTGGGTCCACGTGCGGTACTCGCAGTTCTTCTCGATCCCGGTGTGCAGGTAGCCGATGACCGAGCGGAGCTGGGTGACGGTCTCGCCCTCCATCTCCAGCACGAGCCGGAGCACGCCGTGCGTCGACGGGTGCTGCGGGCCCATGTTGATGACCATGCGCTCGTCGTGACGGGAGTCCTCGATGAGGTCTTCCCAGTCACCGCCGGAGACGGTGTAGACGCGGCCTTCGGTGGTCTCGCGGGAGTCGGCTTCGGGGACGCTGTCGCTGCCTTCAGGCGAAGTGTCCGTGCCGGTGGTGACGTCGGCGAGGTTTTCGGTGCTCACGAGTAAGACCTCCGCTGGTCCGGCGGCGGGATCTCCGCGCCCTTGTATTCGACGGGGATCCCGCCGAGCGGGTAGTCCTTGCGCTGGGGGTGGCCGTCCCAGTCGTCCGGCATGAGGATGCGGGTCAGTGCCGGGTGGCCGTCGTAGACGATGCCGAACATGTCGTAGGCCTCCCGCTCCTGCCAGTCGGCGGTCGGGTAGACCCCGACCAGCGACGGCACGTGCGGGTCCTCGATGTCGAGGGTGACCTCGAGCCGGATGCGGCGGCGGTAGGTCATCGACGTGAAGTGGTAGACCGAGTGCAGCCGCTGCGGGACGTCGACGCCGTAGTCCACGCCGGAGACGGAGCTGAGCAGTTCGAAGCGCAGACCGGTGTCGTCACGGAGGACCTTGGCGATCTCGACGAGGTACTCGCGGGCGACGTAGAAGGTGATCTCGCCGCGGTCGACCGTGGTCTGCAGGACCGCGCTCGCCGGAACCTTGTTGTCCGCCAAGGCCGCGTAGAACTCGTCGGCGAATTCGTCGAACCAGCCGCCGTACGGGCGCTCGGCCGGGGGCGGGCTGTACGCGGGGAGGCGGACGCCGCCGTAGCCGGAGGTGTCGCCGGTGCCGTGCACGCCGAACATGCCCTGGCGCTCTTTACCGGTGACGACCGGTTCGGCCGGGCGGGCGCCCTGCGGTTCGAGGCCGCCTTCGGGCCGTTCGGCGCTGGACTGCTCGCCGCCGGTTTCCGGGGTTTCGGGGGAGTTTTCTTCGGGCACGTCGCTCACTTCTTCGCGTACTTGATCGAGGAGGCGATCAGCTCGGTGCGCTCACCACTGGCGGCGCGGATCGCGGCCCGGCGGGCGTTGATCGGCTCGTCCTGGATCTTGGCGTGCAGCTTCAGGATCGCGTCGAGCAGCATCTCGGGGCGCGGCGGGCAGCCGGGGAGGTACATGTCGACCGGGACGATGTGGTCGACGCCCTGCACCACGGCGTAGTTGTTGAACATCCCGCCGGACGAGGCGCAGACACCCATCGCCAGCACCCACTTGGGTTCGGCCATCTGGTCGTAGATCTGGCGCAGCACCGGCGCCATCTTCTGCGTGACGCGGCCGGCGACGATCATCAGATCGGCCTGACGCGGCGTCGCGCTGAAGCGCTCCATGCCGAACCGGGCGATGTCGTAGCGGGAACCGCCGACGGTCATCATCTCGATCGCGCAGCAGGCGAGACCGAAGGTGGCGGGCCACATCGAGTTCTTGCGCGCCCAGTTGACCAGGCCTTCGAGGCTGGCGAGCAGGATGCCGTTGGGGAGTTTTTCTTCGAGGCCCATGCTTCTCTAGTTCCAATCCAGGCCGCCGCGACGCCATACGTAGGCGTACGCGAAACCGACCGTCGCGATGAACAGCACGATCTCCACCAGGCCGAACATGCCCAGCGCGTCCGCGGAGACCGCGAACGGGTAGAGGAAGACCATCTCGATGTCGAACAGGATGAACAGCATCGCGGTGATGTAGTACGCGACCGGCATCCGGCCGCCGCCGACGACCGGCTGCGGCGACGGTTCGATACCGCATTCGTAGGCCGCGAGCTTCGCCTTGTTGGCCCGGCTCGGACCGACGAGCGGGCCGAGCAGCACCGAGAGCACCGCGAAGCCGAGAGCGAGGACGAACAGGAGCACCAGGGGGAGGTACATGTCGAGATTGGGGACCGTCGGGGTACCGGCCTGGGCCAGCACGGGCAACATCAGCACGGGGTTTTCGCCATCCTTTCCGCGCCGCTGCGGTTTTCGAGTCGGGGTTCACCGCTTCCCTCGTCGGCACCCTAAGGGACCTGGGTCACACCGCCGAGGGTTAGGCAACCCTTACGGGCCGTGCATGACGGCCCCCTTGCTTGTGAAATAGTTCACAAGCCTCCGGTCGAGGATGTGAAGCGATTCACAAAGCATGGCCCGAGTGTAGGACGCGACTCACATTCTTGTCCCTAGACCCCGTGCTATAAGGCTGCCCTAACTTGACCGCACGGCCAGTACGGTTACTTCCGGCGTGCGGTGCCGATGACCTGCGACGTCGTCCCCAAGATCGAGTCCGGGAGTCCGTTTGACCACATTTGTCCTGTGACCGATACCACTGTGCGGCGTACCCGTGACTGGTCCAGACGTGTGGCGCCACCTGCGCGTGAAGGCCCCCTTCCCTCGACTGAGCCGAGGGAAGGGGGCCTTCACGCGAGGTACGAAAGGGTCAGCGCGGGGAGGGGGTGGCTCGCGCCAAAGCGGCGATGAGGCGGTCCACGCCGTCCCCGCCCTTGGCGTCGTAGCAACCCGAAAGTCCCTTGTAGACCAGCGGAAGGATCGAGTTGATCCGCAGCCCGTACTTCGTCGCGGCGTGCATGACCTTCGGCTTCCCGATCAGCTTCGCGAACACGTTGCCGAGCCGGTAGTAGCCGCCCATCAGCTCCCCGACGGCGCGCGGGTAGCCCTCCAGTGCCCGCTCACGCGACGGTCCCTCACGCCGCGCCAAGGCCTGCACGACGAACTCCGACGCCAGCTGCGCGGACTCCATCGCGGCCGAGATGCCCTCCCCGTTGAACGGGCTGACCATGCCGCCCGCGTCGCCGAGCAGCAGCAGGCCGTCGCGGTAGTGCGGGGTGCGGTTGAAGCCCATCGGGAGACCGGCGCCGCCGACCTTGCCGATGGCGTTCTCCTCGCGGTAGCCCCATTCCTCGGGCGTGCCGTCGAGCCACTGACGCAGCAGCGCGCGGTAGTCGGTGCTGCGGAACGCGGCCGACGTCGACAGCATGCCGAGGCCGACGTTCACCGTGCCGTCGCCCAGCGGGAACGCCCAGCCGTAGCCGGGCAGCAGCTTCGGGTCGCGCGGATCGCTGCGGTCCCACAGCTCCAGGTGGCCCTCGATGAACGGGTCGTCGTGGCGCGGGCTCTTGTAGTACTGGCGGACCGCGACGCCCATCGGGCGCTTCTCGTTCTTCTGGATGCCGACGCTCAGCGCCAGCCGCGCCGAGACACCGTCGCAGGCCAGTACCAGCGGAGCGCGGTAGCTCACCGGGGTCTTCTCGGGGCCGACCTTCGCCTCGACGCCGATCACACGACCGGTCGGACTGGTGATCGCGCCGGTGACGGTCGTGCGCTCGTACAGCCGCGCGCCCGCCTTGACCGCGGTCTTCGCGAGCAGGTCGTCGAAGTCCTGGCGAGTGCGCGAAACGCCGTAGGGCGGGTAGCTCGTCAGGTCGGGCCAGTCGAGTTCCAGCGTCAGCTCGCCGGTGAGGATCCGCAGGCCGCGGCTGTGCACCCAGCCCGCGTCCTCGCTGGTGTCGATCCCGAGGTCGATGAGCTGCTTGACACCGCGAGGGGTCAGCCCGTCGCCGCACACCTTCTCGCGCGGGAACTCGGTCTTCTCCAGCAGCAGCACGTCGACGCCCGCGCGGGCGAGGTACGTGGCGGCGGTGGAGCCGGCCGGTCCGGCACCGACGACGATGACTTCGGCGTCGTGGTCTGCGTTGCGACGGGTCATGCTCATGAATCTACAGCCGAGCGAAGCTCGTCCGTTGAGGGTGGCGGCGGCGAGGAAGGCGGATTTATGCGGGCTTCTTCGCACGGTGGATGGCGACGACGCCGAACGTGAGGTTCAGCCACTCGACCTCGGTCCACCCGGCGCTCGCGATGATCTCGCCCAGCGTCCGCTGATCCGGCCACGCCAGCATGGATTCGGCCAGGTAGGAGTAAGCCTCGGGGTTCGTCGAGGTCCGGCTGCCGACCCAGGTGAGCAGCCGCAGGATGAACTTGCGGTGCAGGAACCGGATCGGCGGGAATGTGGGCGTCGACACCTCGCAGATCACCAGGCGCCCACCCGGTTTGACCACGCGCGCGATCTCGGTGAGCGCCGCCTTGGTGTCGACGAAGTTCCGCAGCGCGAGCGAGATGGTCACCGCGTCGAAGCTCTCGTCCGCGAACGGCAGCTTCAACGCGTCGGCGGCCACCATCGGGACGCCGCGATGCTTGCCCGCCTTGAGCATGCCGACCGAGAAGTCCGCGGCCAGGCACCAGGCCCCGTTGCGCGCGTACTCGACGGTGGACACGCCGGTGCCCGCCGCGAGGTCCAGCACCTTCTCGCCGCGTTTGGCGTCCAGCACCCGGGCGGTGGTGGTGCGCCAGCGGCGGTCGAAGCCGAAGGTCATGAACGAATTCGCGCGGTCGTAGCCGTCCGCGACGTCGTCGAACATGGCGGCGACTTCGTGCGGATCCTTGTCAAGACTCGCTCGGGACATACTCGAACACTACTTCGCGAATCCTGAGGGGCGCCGTCGGCCAAGCAGGAGCAAAGCGGCGCCCCGTAGGTTCACCTGGTCCGGTTCAGCAACGCCGGGGCACGGTGCGCACCGGCCCCCGCGGCTTCACCCGCGAGGATCCTCCGCTCCAGCAACCGCAGTTCCGGCCCCGGTTCGAGGCCGAGCTGATCGATCGAGACCCGGCGCGCCCGCCGGTACGCCGCCAGCGCGTCGGACGTGCGCCCGGCCCGCCAGAGAGCGTCCATCAGGAGGTACTGGGCACGCTGCCGCAGCGGATGCCGCCGCACCAGACCGGCCAGCTCGACGGCCGCGCTCGCGTGCCGTCCGAGGTCCAGATCCGCCTGGTAAAGCTCTTCCAGCAGGACAAGGCGGTACTCCGAAAGGCGCATCGTCTCGTCCGAAAGCAGGGGGACGTCCAAGCCCTCGTAGGGCGCGCCGTGCCAATGCGTGAGCGCCTGCCGGATGAGCGAGGCCCGCTGGGCGGGGTCGGTGGACTTCAATGCCTGGCCCGCCAGCGTCTCGAAGGTCTCGACGTCGAGTTCGCCGGGGTGGACCTCCAGCCGGTAGCCGCCGTTGTCGAAGCTGATCCGTTCGGCCTCGGGCAAGGCCTGCCGCAGCTTGTGGACATGCCAGTGCAGCTTCGGCACCGCCCGCGGCTCCCACCGGCTTTCCCACAGCGCCTCGGTGAGCACATCCACCGGTACGAAGGTGTTCGCCCTCACCAGCAGCACGCCGAGCAGCGTTCTCCTCATCCGGCCGCCCAGCGGTACCGACCGCGGACCGGAAGAGATGGTGAACGTTCCCAGTACTTCGAACCTCACGTGCCGTCCTCTCGCTCGATGGCGTGAGGGGACGATGAATGCCGGTTGTACAAATTGGATACAAATGATCTTGGGGTAATCAGGCGAGCGCGGAGAGCATTCCCTGAACCGACCGTGGCCAGGCGAATTCCTCCGCACGCGCCCGCGCCGCCGCGCGCCGCGCGTCTTCGGGACTCTGCAGTAAGCCGGTGACGGCACCCGCGAACGCCGGGGCGTGATCGTCGACGGCCTCGCCGCAGCCGGGGCGCACGATCTCCCGCAGCGCCGACGACGCCGAGACCACCACCGGCGTTCCCGAAGCGAGCGCCTCCAGCGCGGCCAGCCCGAACGTCTCGTGGGGACCGGGCGCGAGGGAGACGTCCGCGCTGGCCAGCAGGCGGGCGACGTCGCCGCGGCCGGCGAGGAAACCGAGGAAGGTCACCGGGAGCCCGCGCGCCCGCCGTTCCAGCGCCCGCCGCCGGGGCCCGTCGCCCGCGATCACGAGCCGCACCCGGTGTCCTGCCTCGGTCAGCTCGGCGACGGTGTCCACACTGCGCTCGACATGCTTCTCCGGCGACAGGCGTCCACAGTGGACGAGCAGCGCGTCCGCGTTCCCGGAAAGCGTGTGCCGCCAGCCGTCGTCACGCCGGGCAGGGGCGAACGTCGTCAGGTCGACGCCGAGCGGGACGCGGCGCACGTTCGGCGCGGCGATCCGGTCGAATTCGGCGCGGGCGAACGCCGTCGTGCAGACGACCGTGTCGTAGCACCGCGCCATCCGCCGGTTCGCGACGTCCGCGACGCGCCGCGCGACGGGCTCGGGCATGAGGAACTGCTCCAGCAGCCTGTCGAGCCGCTCGTGGGAGATGACCATGCTGGGCACGCCGTTGCGCCGTGCCCAGACACCCATACCGCGCAGCGTGAGCCTGTCGGACACCTCCAGCCTGTCCGGCTCCAGCCGCTTCAGCACCGCGCGGACGCGATGCGGGTCGACCGCGCGATAGCCTCCCGTGCCCGGGATCTGGGGCGCGGGCAGGGAAAACCGGCGTACCCCCGAGGGCAGCATCTCGTCCGCGTAGCGCCGCCCGGGCACCACGAGGGTCACCTGATGCCCGCTGGCCACGTAGCCCGCGCCGAGGTGGTGCAACGCCGTCCGCAGCCCACCCGAACGCGGCCCGTAGAAATTGGCCAGCTGGATGATGTGCATGTCAGGCCGCGCGGGCGACTTTGCCCTGGACGGCCTCGTAGTGGCCGACCAGTTCCCGGCAGACGGCGGGCCAGGTCCGGCCCAGCACCACCTTGCGCGCCTTCTCCCCCAGTCTGGCGCGCAACGCGTCGTCGCGCAGGTCGTCGACCTTCTCCACCAGCGCCTTCGCGAAGCCTGCCCGATCGGCGGGCAGCAGGTAGCCGGTGCGGCCCGGCAAGACGAGGTCCTTCGGCCCGCCCGCGTCCGGCGCGAGCACCGGCAGTCCGGACGCCATCGCCTCCTGGACGGCCTGGCAGAAGGTCTCATGCGGTCCTGTGTGGACGAAGACGTCGAGGCTCGCGTACGCGGCGGAAAGCTCTTCGCCGTACCGGGCGCCGAGGAAGGCCGCGCCCGGAATCCGCTCGCGCAGCATCGGCAGCTCCGGCCCGTCCCCGACGACGACCACGCGGACCCCGTCGACCCCGGCGAGCGCGGTCAGCCGCTCGACCTCCTTCTCCGGCGCGAGCCTGCCGACGAAACCGACCAGCAGTTCCCCGTTCGGCGCCAGTTCGGCACGCAGCGCGGGGTCGGCGTGCACCGGCGAGAACCGCTCGATGTCGACGCCACGAGCCCAGCGGTGCACCCGCGGGATCCCGTGCAGCCTCAGCTGTTCCACCGAATCCGACGACGGCGCGAGCGTGCGGTCGGCTCGCGAGTGCAGGCGGCGCACCCAGCGCCAGGCCGCGCGGGCGGCGATGCCGAAGCCGTACGCGGCGGCGAAACCGGCGATATCGGTCTGGTACACCGCGATGCACGGCACCCGCAGCCGTCTGGCCGCGGCGAGACCGCGGGCGCCGACCACGAACGGCGAGGCCAGGTGCACCACGTCCGGTCCGAAATCGGCCAGCGCGGTCAGCACCGTCCGGGTCGGCACGCCGACCGGAAGGGAGTTCACGCCGGGGAAGTCGAGGGCGGGGATGCGCACGACCGGGGCGCCGAGGTACTCCCCGGGTCCCGGCCCGGGGGCGATGATCAGCACGTCGTGCGCGCGGTCGCGGAGGTGTTCCACGACGCGGAGCACGGAGTTGGTCACGCCGTTCACCTGGGGCAGGAAACTTTCGGTGACTATCGCGACTCGCACGGGGTCACTGTCGCATCCGGTTGTGACACCTACCCCAACAGAAACGGAACTCCACGACATGTCATCTCAAGGTCGTGTTCCGTAAACCAGCCTCGGCCACACTAGTCAGGCATGACCCTCCTGTCGTCAAGGCCGCCACAACCCGTCGAGCCCGGATTGGTGTCGAGGGCACTGGAAGTGGCCGGGCGGCTGGCCAACGACGCGACCGACGTGATCACCGCGACCGCCGGCCGGGGCGCCCATCCCGATCTGACGGACTCCCCGTTCGACTGGGTCACCGACACGGACCGGATCCTCGAACGCCACACCCGCCGCGTGCTGACCGCGGAATTCCCCGGTGTCCCCGTCGTCGGCGGCGAATTCGGCGCCGACCACGGTGCCGACGTCGCCGAGTACCGCTGGGTGGTCGACCCCGTCGACGGCACCGCGAACTACGTCGCCGGTGTTCCCTGGTGCGCCTACAGCCTCGCCCTGATCGACGCTTCGGGGCCGGTGGTGGGCGTGGTCGCCGATCCGTACCGCGCCCAGATCTACGCCGCCGCCCGTGGCCGCGGCGCCCGCGCGAACGGCAAGCCGATCACGCTGACCGACCGCAGCGGCATCGCCGGGGCGATCGTCTGCACGGAACTCACGCGCAAGGGCGTCTGGCCCGGGATGGGCCAGTTCATCGAACGCGCCGCCGCCGCGCACGCCGGCGTCCGGGTGCTCGGCTCGGCGGCGCTGGCGATCGCGCAGGTCGCGCTGGGGCACGCGGCCGCCGCGGTACTGCACAGCTACCGCGAATGGGACGTCGCCGGTTCGGTCGCGCTGGCCATCGAGGCGGGGGCCGTGGTGCTGGACCGGCACGGGGAGGACTCGGCGCTCCCTGTGGACGCGCTGCTGGTGGCGGCGCCGGGGGTGGCCGACGAGGTGCTGGGGTGGTGGCGGGACTCCGTCGGTTGAGCCTTGCTTGAGCCCTCCCCGTCACCCTGGTGTCATGAGGGGTCCCCATAGGACAAATTTCGTCCTATGGGGACCCCTTATGACACGAGGCGCGAAACTAGACGCTGGCCTCCACCACCGAAGCCTCCGCGAGCGAGCGCCGGTACGCCAGCCGCTGCCGCCGGATCCACCACAGCAGCGGCCCGGCGATCAGCCAGGTGAAGAAGACCATGCTGCCCAGCGGCAGCAGCGTGTTGACCACCGACCGCCCGGCCACCCGCGCGAGTTCCGGGTCGCCGACGTCGTACTCGATGTTCACCAGCTGCCCGGCGGCCAGCCCGGCCGGGTAGAGGACGCCGTTGGCCGGGCTGTGCACGACGCCGTCCGGGGTGGCGTAGTTGATGATCGTGCGGTCGAACGTCACCGACTCGACCTGCGCGGTCGCCTGGCCGGGTTGCGCTTCGATCGCGTTGTCGTTGCGGATGGCGGCGAACAGCAGCGAGCCGCAGAGCACGGTGACGAGTGAGGCGACAACGAGGGCGGCGTACCACCCGATGCGCCTCACCCGCTCCGTTTTGGCCGTCACGCCGCGAGCGTAGCGCTACCCGTCAGTGGGCGTGTCGCTCGGCGAGGAATTCGTGCGTCGCCCTGATCTGCGGGTAGGACTTCGGCACGGAAGGCACCGAAGCGGCCCGAAGCGCCGAAGGCGCGGCCCCGTTCGGCCCCACCGCGGGCTTGCCCTTGGTGTACAGCCAGGTCTGGAACAGGTCGTACAGCGGCTTGCCCGAGATCTTCTCGGCGAGCGCGATGAACTCCGGGATCACCGCGGACTTGTGCTTCTTCACCTGCTGCCAGGTCTGCAGGATGCGGAAGAACGTGTCGTCACCCACAGCCTTGCGCAACGCGTGCACCGCGAGCGCGCCCCGGTCGTAGACGGCCGCGTCGAACTGGTTCTCCACGCCCGGGTCGGCGGGCAGGACCTGCCAGAACGGGTCCTCGGCCGGGGCCGAGTCGTAGATGTACTGGGCGAGTTCGTCGGCCGTGCCCTCGCCGGTCTCCTCCGACCACAAGAACTCCGCGTAGGAGGCGAAGCCCTCGTTCAGCCAGATGTCGCTCCACTTGCCGAGGGTCACGCTGTCGCCGAACCACTGGTGCGCCTGCTCGTGGGCGACGACCGAGGTGTTCGAGCCGGACCGGAACGCGCGGGCGCCGTACACCGGCCGCGTCTGGTTCTCCAGCGCGAAGGTGATGCCGGTGGTGGCGACGCCGCCTTGCGCCTCGAACGGGTAAGGGCCGAACTTCGACGCCAGGAACCCGGTGATCTCCGGCGTCCGCTCGATGCTGGCCTTGGCCGCGCCGAGCGAGTCGCCGAGGTCGGCACCGTAGGCGGTGACGAACGGCTGCCCCTCCGGCGTGGTCTGCTCGTTCACCTCGAACTTGCCGACCTCCAGCGACGTGAGATACGTCGCCTGCGGTTTGGTGCTGCGCCAGTTCCAGCGGGTCCAGCCCGGCCGCTGCGCCGTCTTGCGCACGAGCGTGCCGTTCGAAAGCGCCGCGACGTCGTTCGGGACCTCGACCGAGACGTCATAGGTGGCCAGGTCGGTCGGGTGGTCGTTGGACGGGAACCACCAGGCCGCGCTCTGCGGTTCGTCGACGGCCAGCGCCCCGTCCGGGGTCTTCTTCCAGCCGGTGATGCCGTCGATCTTCACCTTCGACGGCGTGTCCGCGTAGGCCACGACGACGGTCGCCGTCTGGCCCTTCTTGAGCGGCGTCACCGGTGTCACGGTCAGCTCGCCGGTGCCGTCGGCCGACGTCACGAACCGTGCCGGCCGGTTGTTCACCCGGACGCTCGACACCTTCAGCCCGAAGTCGAGGTTGAACGCCGAGAGGTCCTGTGTGGCGGTGAGCAGGATCGTCGTGGCCCCGGACAGCAGATCGGTCGACGGCTGATAGGTCAGCCGGAGGTCGTAGTGCGCGACGTCGTAGCCGCCGTTGCCCGCGTGCGGGTAGTACGGGTCGCCGACGCCGGGCGAACCGGGCGCGGGTGCGGCGGCCGCGGTGCCCGCGAGCAGCACCGAGACGACGCCCGCGGTCAGTCCGGCGAAGCCGGCGCGAGTGTTCAAGCGCATTGCGAATCCCTCCCAGGATTGGTCAGCGCGCTCGAACGTAGCCAGACGATCATGGCGAAGACACGTCCGAAGGAGGGGTTCCTAACCCTTGAACCGAGACGAAAAATACCTAGACAGCGCGCACCGCGGACGACACCGCCGTACGGAGGCGCGCGTGCAGCTCACGATGGCGCGTTCGGTCCACACGGACCTCCACCACGCGCAACCCGGGCGCGGGCTTCAGGGCGGCGCGGAACTCGGTGAGCGTTTCGGCGACGACGTGCGGGACGCGGTAGCCCGCGCACAACGCGCCCAGATCGGCGCCGTGCGGCGTCCCGAAAACGCGCTCGAAGCTGGCGTTGTGCTCGGGCGCGCCCTGCTCCAGCAGGGAGAAGATGCCGCCGCCGTCGTCGTTGAGCACCACGATCGTCAGGTCCGGGCGCTGCTCGGCGGGCCCGGTCAGCAGGCCGCTGGCGTCGTGCAGGAAGGTCAGGTCCCCGAGCAGGGCGTACGAATGTCCCCTGTGGACGGTCGCGGCGCCGATCGCGGTCGAGACCATGCCGTCGATCCCGGCGACCCCGCGGTTGCGGTGCACGAGGACGTCGGGCCGCAGCCGTCCGGCGAGCGCGACGTCACGGGTCGGGTTGGACGAGCCGACGACCAGCAGCGACCCCTCCGGGACGGCGTCGATCAGCTCGGAGGCCAGGCGCAGCCCGCTCGGCCACGGTTCGGCGGACAGCGCTTCGGCCACCGCCGTCGACGCCGCCTTGTCCGCGCGCTGCCAGCTGGCGAGCCATTCCGGGTCGGCGGGTTTGGTCGGCTCGTCGAACCACTGGCCGACCTGCCGGACGTTGTGCGCGGGCGCGGGCCAGTCGGAATCGGGCCGGACCAGCAGCACCTCGACGTCGGGATCGGACAGGACCCGCTGGACCTGCCGGAACACCGTCGGACGGCCGATGCACAGCACCTGCTCGGGCTTGTGCCGCGAAATGAACTCCTCGACGCCCAGCAGCCACGCTCCGGACGAGATCGCCGTCGCGCCCGCCAGCCCGATGCCGCCGGTTTCGGAGACGACCGGCCAGCCGTGCAGCTCGGCCCATTCGCTGGCGGCCTGCACACCGGTGTCGCAGGCGATGACCAGGCCGGAGCGGGCCGAGGGCACCACGAACGAGGGCAGCGCGCCGAAGTCGGGGAGTTCGGTCCAGCGGGCGCCGTCGGGCCGCCCTTCGAGTGATTCGAACCACTCGCCGTCGTCGTCGACATCGGGGACGAGCGGCTCACGGAACGGGATGTTCAGGTGCACCGGCCCGCAGCGCCATTCGCCGTACGCGGCGTTCCAGGCGCGGCAGATCTGGCTGCGCCAGTACGAGTTCTGCCCGGCGCGGCGTTCGCCGACGGCGAGCTCGTCGAAGTAGCGGATGGCGTTGCCGTAGAGCTGGTGCTGGTCGATGACCTGGCTCGCACCCGCGGCCCGCAGTTCGGGCGGGCGGTCGGCGGTCAGCACGATCAGCGGGACACCGGCGCGATCGGCCTCCAGCACGGCGGGGTGGAAGTTCGCGGCCGCGGTGCCCGAGGTACACAGCACGGCCACGGGGCGGCCGGTGCGCGCGGCGATGCCGAGGGCGAGGAAGGCGGCGCCGCGTTCGTCGATGCGGACGTGCAGCTGGAGACGTCCGGCGGCCGCCGCGTCATAGAGCGCGATCGACAGCGGGGCGTTGCGTGAGCCCGGGCAGAGGACGACGTGCGAGACGGTGTTGCGGACGAGTTCGTCGACGATGACCCTGGCCTGCGCGGTGGAGGGATTCACCGGCAGACCTCGGGTTTGACACTACGACTCACGGCCACACGTCCTATTCTCCCAAACGTGGATGACGCCCAGGTTTCCGAGCTGTTCGACCCGGCCTTGTGGACCGAGGTCGAAGGTTTCGACTTCACCGACATCACCTATCACCGCTCCTCTGAGAGCCGATCAGGCAAACGCGTCGTGCGTGTCGCGTTCGACCGTCCCGAGGTCCGCAACGCCTTCCGTCCGCATACCGTCGACGAGCTGTACCGCGCGCTCGACCACGCGCGGATGAGCTCGGACGTCGGCTGCGTCCTGCTCACCGGTAACGGCCCGTCGCCGAAGGACGGTGGCTGGGCGTTTTGTTCCGGTGGTGACCAGCGTATTCGCGGACGCTCCGGGTATCAGTACGCGGATGGGGAGACCTCCGACACGATCGATCCGGCACGGGCCGGACGGCTGCACATCCTGGAGGTCCAGCGGCTGATCAGGTTCATGCCGAAGGTGGTCATCGCGGTGGTCCCGGGATGGGCCGCCGGCGGTGGGCACTCGCTGCACGTGGTGTGCGACCTCACGCTCGCCTCGGCCGAGCACGCGCGGTTCAAGCAGACCGACGCCGACGTCGGCTCGTTCGACGGCGGCTACGGTTCGGCGTACCTCGCCAAGCAGGTCGGGCAGAAGTTCGCGCGGGAGATCTTCTTCCTCGGACGCGAGTACACGGCCGAGCAGATGCAGGCGATGGGCGCGGTCAACTCCGCCGTCCCGCACGCGAAGCTGGAGGCCGAGGCGCTGGACTGGGCGTGGACGATCAACGGCAAGTCGCCGACGGCGCAGCGGATGCTCAAGTACGCGTTCAACCTCACCGACGACGGCCTGGTCGGCCAGCAGCTCTTCGCCGGCGAAACCACCCGGCTGGCGTACATGCAGGACGAGGCCGTCGAAGGCCGCGACGCGTTCCTGGAGAAACGCTCCCCCGACTGGTCGGCCTCGCCCTACTACTACTGACCCCCCGCCCCCTCCCCGATCGCGTTTAGCCCGCTAACTGCGCTCCGCCCGCGACCTGCGTTTAGCCCCCAGATCGCGATCCGGCGCCGACCTGCGTTTAGCGGGCTAATCGCGATCCACGGGTGCCCTACCCCCGCGTCGCGTTTAGCGGGCTAAACGCGATCCGGGGGCGGTCGTAGGGTGGGGGGATGCGCGCGGTGGAGGTGGACGGGAGTCCGGAGTCGATCGCCGAGCTGACCGCGGCACTGGCCGAGGCGCTCGGCGGCGGCCCTGCCGTCCTCCCCTACGCCTCGGAAGCCCTCCGCGACGCGATGGAGCCGACGCGCCCGGCCGAGCCCGGGACCGCGGTGATCATCGCCACCTCCGGCTCCACCGGCGAGCCCAAGGGCGTCCTCCTGTCGGCAGCCGCGCTCACCGCGTCGGCGAACGCGACCCACGCGCGGCTCGGCGGGCCGGGGCACTGGCTGCTCGCGACCCCGGCGCAGTACATCGGCGGGCTGCAGGTGCTGGTCCGCTCGCTGCTCGCCGGGACGACGCCCGCCGCGCTCCACACCTCCGGCTTCCGGCCCGACGACTTCGCCGAGGCCGCCGCGCCGCTCCTCGCGCTGGACGGCCCCCGCTACACCGCGCTCGTGCCGACCCAGCTCGGACGGCTGCTCGAAGACGGCGGGCCGGGGCTGGCGGCCGCCCGCGCGTTCGACGCGATCGTGATCGGCGCCGCGGCGACCACCGCCGGACTGCGGGAGCGCGCGGCTGACGCGGGTGTGACGATCGTGCCCGCGTACGGCATGAGCGAGACCGCGAGCGGCTGCGTGTACGACGGCGTGCCGCTCGACGGCGTCCGGATCGAACTCGAGGACGACCGGGTCTGCGTCGCCGGGGACGTCCTCGCGCACGGCTACCGGCTCCAGCCGGAACTGACCGCGGAGGCATTCGACGGCGACCGGTTCCGCACCTCCGACCGAGGACGGTGGGGCCCCGGCGGACGGCTTGAGATCCTCGGCCGCGTCGACGACATGATCAACACCGGCGGAGTGAAGGTCGCCGCCGCCGCTGTCGAACGGGTGCTGGCCGCTCAACCCGGAGTCCGCGACGCATGCGTGGTCGGCGTACCCGATCCCGAGTGGGGCGAGGCGGTCGTCGCGCTCGTCGTCGGCGCCGGGTGCGACGTCGATTCCCTGCGTGCCGCGTGCCGCGCGGAAGCCGGTGCCGCGGCCGCGCCGAAACGGGTCGAATTCGTCGAAGAACTACCGTTGCGGGGCCCCGGGAAGATCGATAGGGCGGCTGTCCGGAACCTCCTACTAAGGTCGTGAATTTCCCACCGATTACTGGGACGTTGTTGACAGGATCATTACCCGCGGGTTTACGTCTTAAGCATGACGCGCTGGACACGCACAGTATTGGCCTGCACCGCCGTCACGATGGGCCTGGTCGCTTTGGCCGGGCCCGCGCTGGCGGACGAACCGGAAATCGCCGTTCCGAACAGCGGCACGCTCACCTGGACGCTCGAAGACGTCGTCGACGTGAAGTGAAACGCGTTCCGTCCTCTGCTTGCGGCGTCGAACGACCGCAAGCAGAGGACGGAATGCGAGCAGCCCCACGTACCGGCCGGTAGTGGCCAGGGCCAGAATGGCGGCATGGCGACTGCTGGGGAATGGATCGAAGGGGCGCGCCCGCGGACGCTGCCCAACGCGGTGGCGCCGGTGGTCGCCGGGGTCGGCGCGGCGGTCGCGCTCGACGGTTTCTCGTGGACCCGCTCGGTGCTCGCGCTCCTGGTCTCACTGGCCCTGATCGTCGGCGTCAACTACGCCAACGACTACTCAGACGGCATCCGCGGCACCGATGAGAACCGCGTAGGCCCTCTGAGGCTCGTCGGCTCCGGGGTCGCGAAGCCGAAGGCTGTCCTGGCGGCCGCTCTCGTGGCTCTCGGCCTCGCTGGAGTCCTCGGCCTCGTGCTCGTCGCGATCAGCGGGCTGTGGTGGCTGCTGGCGATGGGCGCGGTCTGCATCCTCGGCGCCTGGTTCTACACCGGCGGCAAAAAGCCCTACGGCTACTACGGTTTCGGCGAGATCGCCGTCTTCGTCTTCTTCGGACTGGCCGGCGTCCTCGGCACGGTCTACGTCCAAGCCGGACAGCTCAGCTGGACGGCGTTCGGTTGCGCGGTCGCCGTCGGCTCGTTCTCGACCGGTGTGCTGACCGCCAACAACCTCCGCGACATCCCGACGGACATCGAGGCGGGCAAGCGCACGCTCGCCACCCGGCTCGGCGACCGGGGCACCCGGCGGCTCTATCTGGTGCTGGTCGCGGTGCCGTACGTCGTCAGCGTGCTGCTCGCCTTCGTGACGCCGTGGGCGCTGCTGGGCCTGGTGACCGCGCCGCTGCTGCTGAAGTCGGTCAAGGCCGTCGGTGGCGGCGCCCAGGGACGGGCGCTGATCCCGGCGCTGCGGGACACCGGGTTCGCCATGCTGGGCTGGGCGATCCTGACGACGGTCGCGCTGGCGCTCTGAGCCGCCACCGGACCTTTGATGCGGGGCTGTGTGGATTTTGGGACGTTGGATGTCCCGAAATCCACACAGTGCGCCGCGATTGACCCTGTCACCCTATCTCTGGCTCGCGCCGGGCCCAGAAAGCGAGGGGGATGAACGGACCGTTCATCCCTTGAGCTTTGCGCTTGGGGCCGCTACCTGTAGTGACTCAGCACCCAGGTGGCCGCTAAATGTGGCCCAGGCGATAGCAAAGGTCCCTTGCTCTTTTGGTGATCCGGCCAACCTGAGGTAGTAGGCCCCTCAGATCTCCGGCGAGAACTTCCCGCTCTCCAGGAACTCTTGGAACTTCGCCTGGTACGGCGCGATGTCGAGGTTCTTCTCGGCCAGCCACTCGTCGTTGTAGTACGTGTTGGCGTACCGCTCGCCGCCGTCGCACAGCAGCGTGACGACGCTGCCCGCCTGGCCCTCGGCGAGCATCCGCGAGATGAGCGTGAACGCACCGTAGAGGTTCGTCCCGGTCGAGCCGCCCGCCCAGTGCCCGGTGCGCTCCCGCAGCAACCGGATGGCCGCCAGCGAACCGGCGTCCGGCACCTGGAACATCTCGTCGATCACGCCGGGCACGAAGGACGGCTCGCACCGCGGCCGCCCGATGCCCTCGATCCGCGACGGCATGCCAGTGCCGTAATCGAGCGCGCCGGTCTCCCAGGCGCCGTAGAACGACGAGTTCTCCGGGTCGACGACGGCGATCTTCGTGGTGTGGCGCTTGTAGCGCACGTAGCGGCCGAAGGTCGCGCTCGTACCGCCGGTCCCGGCACCGACCACGATCCACGTCGGCACGGGGTGCCGCTCGGACTGCATCTGCGCGTAGACCGACTCGGCGATGTTGTTGTTCCCGCGCCAGTCCGTCGCGCGCTCGGCGTAGGTGAACTGGTCGAGGTAGTGGCCGTTGCACTCGGCGGCGAGGCGCTCGGCCTCCGGGTACATCGCGGGCGCCTTGTCGACGTAGTGGCACTCACCGCCGTAGAACTCGATCAGCGCGATCTTCTCCGGCGAGGTGCTGCGCGGCACCACGGTGATGAACCGCAGCCCGAGCATCCGCGCGAAGTACGCCTCCGAAACCGCGGTCGAGCCGCTGGAGGCCTCGACGAGCACGGTGTCCTGCCCGATCTGGCCGTTCACCAGGCCGTACAGGAACAGCGAGCGCGCCAGCCGGTGCTTGAGCGAGCCGGTCGGATGGACGGACTCGTCTTTCAGGTAAAGGTCGATCCCCCACTCCGGCGGCAGCGGGAAAACGTGCAGGTGCGTGTCCGCGCTGCGGTTCGCGTCGGCCTCGATGATGCGGACGGCTTCGCGGACCCAGCTACGGCTGTGCAGCCGGCTCACGCTGTGCCGTCCACCCGGTCGCCACGCAGCTGGGAGCGCAGTTCGGCGCGAGCGCGGGCGCGGTTGGCGTTGCGGCGGGCGAGCCCGGCGGTCACCCGCGCGTTCAGCGGGCGGAACAGCAGCAGGCCCAGCGGCAGCCCGACGACCAGCCCGATCAGCAACGCGACCAGCAGCGGGACGTTGACCAGCAGCAACCCGCCACCGATGACACCGACCAGGAGGAACCTGGCCAGCACGTACAGCGTCAGGTCACGGGCGAGGTGATCGGCGGTTTCCGGAGTGTCGCTCACATCAACGCAGGCTACGCGCTGCCGTTGCGGCCGTCGTCCAGACCCGCGTTGTTGGGCCGTCCCTCGAAGCGGGTGGAGAGCACGACGGTGGTGTTGGTCCGGCCGACGCCGGGGATCCGCCGCAGCCTGCCCAGCGTCCGCTCCAGGTCGTCGACGGTCGCCACCCGCACCTTGACGACGAACGCCTCGTCACCAGCGACGGCGTAGCAGCTTTCGACCTCGTCCAGCGCCCCGAGCGCCTCCGCGACGTCGTCCTCGGTCGCGGTGTCGGTGGGGTGGATGCCGACCAGCGCCGTCACCCCGAGTCCGACCGTGCTGGGGTCGACCATGGCGTGGTACCCGGTGATCACGCCGGCGGCTTCGAGTTTGCCGACCCGCTCGTGTACCGATGACGCCGAGAGTCCGACCGATCGGCCGAGGTCGGCGTAGGTAGCCCGCCCGTTCTCCCGCAATGCCGCGATGATCTTCCGATCCACCTGGTCCACCGCTACACCTTAGGTGCCATGCGGCGATTCGCATGACCAGGGCGCGTTTTCGTACTTCTGTGACAAGACCACGGCACTCACCGGCGCATGTCGCGGTTGTCGGTTTTGACCTTTAAGGGCTCTTTACTGTTGGACAACCGTTCGAGTACCTGACGGGTGAGATGCAACGATTGCCGTGTTGGCTACCCGGCACGACGGGCATTGGGCCCGCCTCCGGTTTAGCACTGGAACCGTGAAGGAGGCGGAAAATGACCGCGACGATGGGCGGAAGGTTGCTCACCCCCGGTGAAGTGGCGGCACTGTTCCGGGTCGACCCCAAGACCGTGACCCGGTGGGCGACCGCGGGCCGGATCGGCTCGATCCGCACTCCCGGCGGGCACCGCCGATTCCGCGAGGCCGAGGTGAACGAGCTCCTCGCCGAGCTGACCACCGACGCCAGCGAGCCCGCCCGCAAGGTCTGACCTCGCGTTTTTCGCATAAAGGACTCCGGTGACGAAGGGCTCGAAATGGCCCTTCGTCACATTGGGGTATCCGTAGGTCCCCCCGCGCGCGGCAAAGAGGCTAGCCTCGTGGGACTGAGCAACGTCCTCCACGCGGAAAGGGACCGAGCATGATCTATCTGCTCGCGGCCATCGGAGCGCTCACCGTCGCCGTTGTCTTGTGGCGCGCGTTCGGGATCGAGCGCGTCGGGGTGCCCTCGTCGCGCCCGACACTGGCCCCGGACGACGACCCCGACTTCCTGCGCAAGCTCGGTGAGCAACAGCGCAAGAGTAAAGACGAGGACAAAGACTAGGACTAGGGCTGGATCTGCCGGTACTGCTGGCCCCCGAAACCGTCGGCGACGGTGGCGGCCAGTTCCAGCAGCGCCAGCCGGGTGTCGGCGTGGAGCCGGTCCAGCTCGATCTCGGCGCCTTCTTCCAGGTGCGGATCGAACGGGATCCGGCAGACCGACCGGACGCGTGCGCCGAAGTGCGCGGAGAGCTTGTCGAGGTCGACGGAGCCGCCCTTCGGACGCACCGAGTTGATCACCGCGACCGATCGTTTGACCAGGTCGCCGTAGCCGTGCGCCTCAAGCCAGTCGAGGGTGGCCGACGCACTGCGCGCGCCGTCCACGGAACCTGACGAGACCACCACCAGCGCGTCCGCGACGTCCAGGACGCCCTTCATCGCCGAGTGCATCAAACCGGTCCCGCAGTCGGTGAGCACGATGTTGTAGAAGTGCTCCAGCAGGTTGACCGTGCGCCGGTAGTCGTCCTCGGAGAACGCCTCGGAAACCGCCGGATCCTGCTCGCTGGCGAGGATCTCCAGCCGGCTTCCGCCCTGCGAGGTGTACGAGCGGACGTCGCTGTACCTGGTGATCTTGTCCGCGTCCCGCAGCAGATGCCGCACGGTCGCGGTGGTCTCGATCGGGATCTTCTGCGACAGCGTCCCGCGGTCCGGGTTCGCGTCGACGGCGACGACCCGGTCACCGCGCAGGGACGCGAACGTCGAGCCCAGCGTGGTGGTCGTGGTGGTCTTGCCGACGCCGCCCTTGAGGCTCAGCATCGCGATCTTGTAGCACCCGCGCAGCGGCTGGTTGATTTGCGCGATCAGCTCGCGTTTCCGGGTGTCGGCCGGGCTCTCCCCTGGGTTGACGAGCTTGCCGGTGCCCAGGTAGAGCGCCTTGCGCCAGCCCGATTCCGGCTTGCGCTTCTGCGGTTTGACCAGGCTCGCGGTCGCGAGTTCGTCCGGCAGCGCGTGCCTGCCCTGCGGCTGTGGGAGCCCCGGGACGCCGGGCTGCTGGACAGGCTGCTGGGGCGCGTACTGCTGCTGCGGCGGGTACTGCGCCTGCTGGGGTTGCTGAGGTGCCTGCTGGGGATGCAGCGGCGGCAGGTTCTGGTCGTAGGGCTGCTGGTACTGCGCGTGCGACGGCTGCGGCAGCGGCGGCTGCTGGGGTTGCTGCGGAGCCGCGGGCTGCTGCGGGTACTGGGCCTGCTGCGGATACTGCGGCTGGACGACCTGCGTCGGCTCGGCTTCGAAACCGCCGGCGTTCGGATGCGGCGCCGAGTCCGTCCTGTCCTCGGAGAACAGCTCCGACGGCTGGGCGCTCTCGGTGGGTTCGGGGTGGCCAGGAGCCGATTCTTCGCTGGGTCCGGTCACCGCTGAAATCCTCCTCCGCGCACGTCTTCCCCCACTACCTCAAGTATTGACGGTAGTCGGCTCCCGTGCAGCGGTGACGGTCAGCCCCCGGCGTAGGAGTGCAGCCCCACCGTGACCAGGTTCACGAAGAACAGGTTGAACACCGTCGCCGCGAACCCGACGATGTTGATGATCGCCGCCCGCTTGCCGCGCCAGCCCGCGGTCGCGCGGGAGTGCAAGTAGGCCGCGTAGACGACCCACGCGACGAACGCGACGGTCTCCTTCGGGTCCCAGCCCCAGAACCGGCCCCACGCCGCCTCGGCCCACACGGCGCCGCACAGCACGCCGAAGGTGAAGACCGGGAAGGCGAAGATGGTCGTGCGGTAGGCGATCCGGTCGAGGACGTCCGCGGTGGGCAGCTTCGGGCCGAACTTGGCGAACTTGGCCGGGTTGTCGTCGTGGGCGGAGCGGAAGAGGTAAAGCACGCTCGCGACCCCGGGCACCAGGAAGACGCCCGAGCCGATGATGGCCGCCGAAACGTGGATGATCAGCCAGTACGACTGCAGCGCGGGCTGCACCGGCGCGGCCGTCGTGTAAAGCATGGTGCCGTTGACGAACATCAGGATCACGACCGGCAGCAGCAGGAAGCCGGTGAGGTGGCGGACCGGGAACTTCCGCAGGATGACGAGCCAGGTCACCACGGCGATGAAGGTCGTGGCCATGCCGTACTCGTACATGTTGCCCCACGGCGCGCGGTGCACGGCGAGCCCGCGCAGCACGATCGCGGCCAGGTGCAGCAGCGCGGCGAGCACCAGCAGCGCGGCGCCCATGCGGCCGATGCGCTCGGGGCGGCCGACCTCGCGCGGGGGCTCGACGGGCGTCCCGTAAGCCGGTGGGCCACCCGCGCCGACCAGTTCGCGGGAGCGCTGCATGCTGCGTTCCGCCGCGAGCCTGCCCTTCGCGCCGAAGCCCTGCTCGATGAGGGCGAACATCAGCGCGAGGACGTAGATCGCCGCCGCGGTGGTGTAGGAGTAGTCGCTGTACTGGGACAGCGTCTCGTTGATCGGCATGACTTCTAGTTGCCTCTCTGCCCCTGGACCAGCTTGCCGCTGATCCGCTGGAACTCTTCTCCGTAGCCCGCCTGATCGGTGCGCGCCAGCCCGGCGACCTCGATCACGGTACCCGTCTCCCCTTCACGGGCCGGGGTCACCCGGACCCACACCCGCCGCCGTTTGACCAGCAACGATCCCGCCAGCCCGATCAGCATCGCGACCGCGCAGACCAGCACCCAGCCCTGCACGGGATCGTGCGAGACCTGGATGGCCACCCATTTCTGGACGCCGTCGAAGCGGACCTTCGTGCCGTCGTCCAGCACGGTCTCCTCGCCCTGGTCCAGGTTCTGCCGGGTGAGCTTCTTGAGCCTGCCGTCCGCGACGAGCGACTGGTCGATCTGGAAGATCGACTGCCCGCGGCCGGCGTCGAGGCCGAGGTCGCCGCGGTAGATGTCGACGGCCACCGCCGGTTTGTTCGCCTCGGGCCGCGACGAGGTCAGCACATTGCCGTGCAGGAACGCGGTCGGCGCGAGCAGGCCGGTGATCGCGAGCTGGCGGGTGCGGCGTTCGACCGGGTCGGTGATGCCGGGCTGGTCGATCTTCGTGGCGCCTTCGGAGAGCTTCGTCGGTTCGTCGGCGGGACGCCACGGCGTGATGTTGGAGCGCACCGTTCCGTCGGGGAAGGTCACCGTGAACTTCGGGGAGTAGCCGAAGTTCAGCAGGTAGACGCGGTCGCCGGCGGTGCGCAGCGGCGAGTTGACCTCGAGTCCGTACGGCTTCCACGCGCCGGACTTCAGGTCTTCGCCGGACTGGTACTCCATGTTGGAGTGGTAGTAGTTCGCCTGCCCGGACTCGGTGTAGCGCGCCTCGAAGTCCTTGAGCCGGATGCAGAAGGCGTTGAGGTCGGTGCCGTCGACGCGCAGCCCGGCGTTGAAGGTGTCGTAGCCGAGGATGCCGGAGTTGCACCACGGGCTGTTGTCGGCCTGCACGATGACCTGGCCTTCGTAGCCGAAGAGCTTGCCGAGGGCGAAGAAGATGATCAGGCCGAGCATGCCGAAGTGGAAGACGAGGTTGCCGGTCTCGCGAAGGTATCCGCGTTCGGCGGAGATGCTTCGCGTGCCGTCGGCCTCTTCGCGCTCGACACGGCGCCAGCCCTTGAGCAGCGCGTGAGTGTCCTTCATGACCGTCTCGGGGGTCCGATCGGTCGTGGTGGACAGGTGGTGCGGCATCCGCGAGAGCTTGCGCGGCGTGAGCACGGGCTGCGCGCGCATCGCCTTCGCGTATTCGAGGCTGCGCGGCGCGAGGCAGCCGATGAGCGAGACCATCAGCAGGATGTAGATCGCCGAGAACCAGACGCTGCCGTAGACCTCGAAGAACTGCGTCTTGTCGAGCAGTTCGCCCCACCAGCCGTGCGCGGCGATGTATTCGTCGGTCTTGGCGGCGTTGAGGTTTCGCTGTGGCAGCAGGGCGCCGGGCATCGCGGCGAGCGCGAGCAGGAACAGCAGCACCAGCGCGGTGCGCATCGACGTCAGCCCGCGCCAGGTGTTGCGCAGGAAGGCAAGGGCACGCTTCAGCGGCGTCGGACGGTATTCGTTCTTGGGCGGGGCGTCGGTGGTGGTCACAAGGGCAGCCTGAGGTCGGTCACGAGGGTGTCCCGGATCCAGCCGGTCAGGTCGGCCCACAGCCCGGTCACCAGCAGGACGCCGACGACCAGCAGCAGGACGCCGCCGAAGATCTGGACCTGACGGCCGTGGCGGCGCACCCAGTCCGTCGCGCGGACGGCCCAGCGGGCGCCGAAGGCGATGAGGAGGAACGGGACGCCGAGCCCGAGGCAGTAGACCAGGATCAGCACGTACCCGCGTACCGCCGCCCCGCCGGTGGCGCTGGCCATGGAGATGACCGCGGACAGCGTCGGCCCGATGCACGGCGTCCAGCCGAGCCCGAACACCGCGCCGAGCACCGGCGCGCCCCACAGTCCGCCGCGCGGCACGTGATGCGAACGGAACTCGCGCTGCAGGCCCGGGATCCAGCCGAGGAAGACCAGCGCCATCGCGATCGTCAGCACCCCGCCGAGACGCTGGAGGAGGTCCATGTTGACCTGGACGGCGGCGGCGATCCACACCAGCGTCCCCAGGGTCACCACGAAGACCACGGTGAACCCGAGCACGAACAGAGCCGCCGCGCCGACGACGGCGTAGCGGCCCTTCTTGCGCTCTTCGTCGGCGCTGACCGCGGGAGCGTCGGCGCCGACCAGCGCCGCCAGGTACGCGAGATACCCCGGCACGAGCGGGACGACGCACGGTGACGCGAAGGAGATCGCCCCGGCCAGCAGCGCGACACCCGCCGCGAGCAGCAGTGGCCCGGAGAGCGCCAGCTCGGTCACACCGTTCACGCAAAGGAGCGTAGGCAGTGTGGTCGAGGTGAAAACGCCGGGGCGCCCTCAACGGGACCTACGTCGCACCCGGTCAGGACCTTGGTCCCGGCCCACCACGTCGCGTTTAGCCCGCTAAAGGCGACGAGGGGGCACGTTTCGTCATCTGGTGGCGGCCATAGTGCTCGCGACGAGGTGCGGCTACGGGCGCTTATAAGCTACGCTGAACGTGTCGTCCAGCTTGCTGGACGACACGAGTTGGAGGAAACTCGCTCGCTGAGAGCGTGTCGCCGTGGGCGTCGCGCGAGTCGCAAGGCCAGGTGCACCCGGGGAATACCGGGACCCTGGCCTTACGCATGTCAGATGTCAGGCGCGGGTGTCGACCTGCAACTCGATCACGCACTCGGCCAACTGGTCGGCGTAATCAGGAATGCCTTCCTGACGGGCACGGACAGCCCCGGCGACGATATCGGAGATCCACAGCAGTGGCTCGTCGGCGCCGCGAGCATGCTGGACGCGAAAAGTTGCGTCTCGAGGCAGCGAAAAGCGGCTCTGCTGGATCGTGCGCACGTCACGGGCGTCGAGCTGGACCGTGCGGCCTTCGGCCACCAGAAGGCTGACACCAAGCGTGTGCAGCTCCAGCACCAAGCGCTGCAAGCACAACGACCGGCCGCGTTCCTGCCGCCGCGCCGGCACCGGGGCGCCGACCGAAACCAGATGCAGCTCCTCGAAGTCGGCAACCCGCTTGACGACCGCACGCTTCTGATCGCTGGCCAGCACGTTCCAGTGCAGCTTTCCGGTGCGCTCCGCCCGCAAGCCGAGCATCAGCTCCCGCAGCTCTTCGTGCCGGTCGACGGGCAGCACCGCGGCCGCGAGCACGTAGAAGCCTCCGTCATCGTCTTCTTTGAACGACTCGTCAGCGAAGGCCTGCAGCAAGGACATTCGTCAAATCTAAGCCTTGTCGTCGCCGCAATTGCTCACTCGGAAGGCGCCCATTCGACTGACGCAATTCGTCCTCTGGATGCGGTAGTTGCCCGCGCAAGGACCGCATTCAGAGGACGAAACGCAGGGCTACTTGAGGGTGTCGGGTGGCGTCAGGGGGATGGTCGGGAACGCGGGTGCGGCGGGTTCCGGCTTGGGACGGCGGTCCCGGAAGACCCAGCCGCCGATCAGGCCGCCGAGGAAACCGAAGAGGTGCGCCTGCCAGCTGATCCCCGCGTCCTGCGGGAACAGGCCGGCGAACTGGTAGGCGAAGCACAACGCCATCACCAGCCCGATGACGATGTCGATCTTGTGCCGGTCGAAGATCCCGCGCACCAGGACGTACCCGAAGTACCCCATGACCAGGCCGCTCGCGCCGACCCCGACCGTGCCGGACTCGTGGAGGGTCCAGGCTCCGAGCCCGCTCAGCACCGCGATCAGCACCGTGACGCTGAGGAACTTCTTCACCCCGCGATACGCCGCAAGGAACCCGAAGATGAACAGCGGCCCCGAGTTGAATTCGATGTGTCCCCAGCCGGCGTGCAGGAGCGGCGCGGTGAGCACGGTCGGCAGCGAGCTGATTTCGCGCGCCCGCGTCCCGTATTCGTACATGAGGCTGTAGCCGTCGACGGCGTTGTAGAGCTGGATCAGCCAGAGGACCACGAGCAGGCCGACCATGACCCAGAACGCCTTCTTGGCCTCGGCGATCATCGCCTCGGCGTCCTGCTGCCCGGATCTGGGCACGTCTGAAGCAGTCGTCATTTCCTTCTCCCCAGTTCAGAGCCGCCGCGCGGCCCGAGATGAGGAGGATAGCCAGCCCACCCGACAGAGGAGCGCGTTTAGCCCGCTAAACGCGCTCCGTCCGGGAGGGTCAGGCGGGTTCGGCGACCAGGCGCTGGACCACGGGCAGCAGGTCCGAAGCCAGCAGGTCGCGCAGGAACACCGCCGCGACGCGGTGCTGTTTGTCCAGCACGATCGTCGACGGGATGATGTTGCGCGGATAGCCCGACAGCTGCAGCAGCGTCCGCCCCGACGGGTCGTAGATCGACGGGTACGTCAACTTCCGGTCCCGCATGAAGTCCTGCGCCGGGGCCCGGTCGTTGTCCCGCAGATCGATGCCGACCACCTGGACGCCCGACGCCTTGGTCTGGTCGTACACCTTCTGCATCTCCGGCGCCTCGACGCGGCACGGCCCGCACCACTGGCCCCACAGGTTCAGCACGATGACCTTGCCGGGGAAGTCGGCGATCGAAAGCTGCTTGCCCTCGTTCATCAGGTCGTCACCGGACAGCGTCGGCGACTGCTGGCGGTCCGCGACGTCGTAGGTGATGTCGACCTTCCCGCCCGGCGAAACGAAGTTGAAGCTGCCGCCGGTGACGACGGCGTCCTTGCCGGTGGTGCAGCCCGAAACGACGAGCACCAGCCCGACGACGGCCGCCAGTACCCGCTTCATGCCCCGGTCACCTTCGGGTCGGTCGTGCCGGCGGGCTCGCTGTAGACGATCCGCACGAGCTCTTCACCCTCGAAGACCAGGCTGGTCAGCGAAGCGAGCGAGCACTGCCGAACGCGCGGGTCGTGCCAGAGCCGCTTCGCCTCCAGGAACCGGCGCACGGTCCAGATCGGCAGCTGATGCGAGACGCACAGCGCCTCGTGCCCCTCGGCCGCCTGCCGCGCGCGGTGGATCGCGCCGAGCATGCGGTGCGCGATCTCCACGTACGGCTCGCCCCACGACGGCCGGAACGGGTTGACCAGCTTCGGCCAGTGCTTCGGCTGGCGCAGGGCGCCGTCGCCGACGGCGACCCGCTCACCCTCGAACTGGTTGTCCGCCTCGATGAGCCGCTCGTCGGTGTCGACGTCGAGCCGGTGCGCCGCCGCGATCGGCGCCGCGGTCTCCTGCGCGCGCTGAAGCGGCGAAGCGACGACATACGTGATGTCGTGCGTCGCGACGGCTTCGGCGACCGTCAGCGCTTGGCGCTGGCCGCGGTCGGAGAGCTTGAAGCCGGGCAGGCGGCCGTACAGGATCTTGTCCGGGTTGTGCACTTCGCCGTGGCGGAGCAGGTGCACGATCGTCGTCTCGCTCACGCCTGGACCGCCTCGGCCGCGGCGCGGGCGGCCACGCGCAGCGCGGCCTCGATGATCTCGAACTCGGTGTCGCCCATGGCCGCGTTGACGAACCACGCCTCGTACGCACTCGGCGGCGCGTACACGCCGTTGTCCAGCAGGGCGTGGAAGAACGCCGGGAAACGCCAGGTCTGAGAGGCCTGCGCGCCCGGGTAGTTCGTCACCGGGCTTTCGCTGAAGAACACGCTGACCAGGTTGCCCGCGTACTGCACGGTGTGCGTGACACCGGCCTCGGTCAGCGACCGGTCGAACAGGTCGCCGAGCCGCTTCGCGTTGGCGTCGAGGGCCGCGTACACGGCGTCGTCGGCCGCGCGCAGCGTCGCGAGCCCGGCGGCGACGGCCACGGGGTTCCCCGAAAGCGTCCCGGCCTGGTAGACGGGACCGCCCGGGGCCAGCTTCGCCATCACGTCGGCGCGGCCGCCGAAGGCCGCGGCGGGCAGCCCGCCGGACATGACCTTGCCGAAGGTGTACAGGTCACCGGCGACGCCTTCGAGGCCGAACCAGCCCGCCTTCGAGACGCGGAATCCGGTCATCACCTCGTCCATGATCAGCAGTGCGCCGTGCTCGTGCGCGATCTCCTTGAGCCCGGCGTTGAAGCCCTCGGCCGGGGCGACGGCGCCCATGTTGCCGGCGGCGGCTTCGGTGATGATCGCCGCGATCGACTCCGGATTGTCCACAAAGGACTTCCGGACCGCGTCGAGGTCGTTGTAGGGCAAGACGATCGTGTCGGCCGCCTGTGCGCCGGTGACACCGGGCGAGGTCGGGAGCCCGAGCGTCGCGACGCCGGAGCCCGCTTCGGCGAGAAGCGCGTCGACGTGGCCGTGGTAGCAGCCCGCGAACTTGATGATCTTCGCCCGGCCGGTGAACCCCCTGGCCAGCCGGATCGCGCTCATCGTCGCCTCGGTGCCGGAGTTGACCAGGCGGACCTGCTCGACCGGCTCGACCCGGCCGATGATCTCCTCGGCCAGTTCGACCTCACCGAGGGTCGGCGTGCCGAACGACAGCCCGTTGACGGCGGCTTCGCGCGCGGCGGAGACGACGGCCGGATGCGCGTGCCCGAGGATCATCGGCCCCCACGAGGAGACCAGGTCGACATAGCGGTTGTCGTCGGCGTCCCACAGGTACGGCCCCTCGCCGCGCACCATGAACCGCGGGGTGCCGCCGACGGAGTTGAAGGCCCGCACCGGGGAGTTCACCCCGCCCGGGACCACGGCCTTCGCTCGTTCGAACCATGCCTTGGACTGATCGACTCCGGTAGCCACCTCCCCAGTCTCGCAAATCCGCCGGGGACACCCGCCGCCGCGTCCTCACGGTTCCGGGCATGGCGTGACCGGCCCCACTAGGGTGGGAACCACTCCCGCCGAAACCCTCGCGGAGGAATCCACGTGTCCACGGTGCCGTCACCACCGACCCACCACCGTCGCCTGCGCTGGCAGGCGCTGGCCGGATTCATCGCCATGTCGGCGGTCGTCGGCGTGGTGGCGGCGCTCGCCGTGGCGACCCGCTCCGAGACGCACAACGCGCTGGTCCGCCCGTCGTGGGCGCCGCCGGGCTGGCTCTACGGTCCGATGTGGGCGGTCCTGCTCCTCATGGTCGCCATCGCGGGCTGGTGCTACTGGCGGACCGACGGCGAAACGCGCGGCTTCGCCTTCTACGGCCTCTGCCTGTTGCTCACCCTGCTGTGGACGCCGTTGTTCTTCGCCGGCGGCGCGCACGTCCTCGCCCTCGCCGACGTCGTCGTCCTGGATTTCGTCGTACCCGTCACGATGATGGAGTTCGCGCGCCGGTCGAAGCTCGCGGCGTGGCTGCTCGTGCCGTATCTGCTGTGGCTGCTGTTCTCGACCGCGGTCAACGCCGCCGTCGTCTGGCTCAACTGAGCCGGGTTTCTCGGTTCTGGGGTTCCCGGGGTTTACGCTGCCGGGTCTTCATCGCGAGCAGGAACTGGCGGATCGCGTCCACCACCAGGATCGCGGCCAGCGTGCCCAGCCCGATGGCGCCGGCGAGCGGGCCGCCGAAATACCGCTGTGATTCGAGCGTCGTATCGCCGTAGGTGATCCGCACCGGGACCACACCGGCCTTCCAGCACGCGAAAACACCCCAGACCGCGAGCGCGGCGAGGATCAGTTCGGCGGCCCCCACCAGAGCGCGCAGGGGTTTGTGCAGCCGGGCCGCGGGCCGGTCGTCCTCCGGCGGCCACAGGTCGGCCCCGGTCGGCTGGGGAAGGTCGATCACAGTGAGCAGCTTCTCATGACTCTGAGGTGCGAGCACGCACCAAACCCTCGAGAGCCGCGCGGAGGGCGTCCGGATCCTTGGCCCAGGCGCGGACGAACACGCCGTCATCGAGCTTCAACGGGACCTCGCCGTGCTTCTTGGGGATCGTCCAGCCGCCACCGAGGACCCGCGAACCGACCGGCGCCTCCTCGTCGTCGAGTACCTCGGCGATCCGGGCCGCCGCCAGGATTTCCCGGCCCTGCCGGTAGCCGTCGGCGGTGACTTCGAGCGAGAGGTACCGGCGGCGCGCGTACACCCACGGCACGGTGATCAGCACCAGTCCGGCCCCGACCAGGATCCAGGAAAGCCAGTGCACCGGGCCGCCGGTCGCCCATTCGGCGAGCAGCCCGGCGAGGGCGAACAGCGGTGCCCAGAGCAACGCCGTCCAGCCGACGCCGGGTTCGCCGTAGAGGGGCGGCTCGGGCGTCATGGCAGCTTGCGCCCGACCTTCGGGAAGTAGGCGGCGACACTGGGGAGGTACAGCAGGATCAGCGCGATCGCGGTCAGCAGCGTGGCCACCAGCAGGAACACGTTGAGCGCGCCCCGAAGGACGAACAGTTCCACCGCCACCAGGAAGACCGCGCCCACGGTCAGCACCGTCCTGGCCGACCGGGTTCCCTCGCGGGCCTTGTAGGCGAACAACGCGAACAGGACGGCGAAGGTGACCGCGCCGCCGAGCAGCATCCACAGCAGGGTGTTCACCCCGGACGCGATCTGCGCCGGGTCGACGGGCTGGCCGGGGACCGGGTTCTCGGTGATCTGCTTGATGATCCCGTCGGTCAGCTCCTGCTTCAACACCAGCAGGGCGATCTGACCGGCCACCAGCACGACCCCCGTCGCGATCCAGAGCCAGAAGGAGATGGCGACGGGCTTCGGCACGGTGTGCTTCGGCGCCTCCTGGCCGGGCAGGATCGGGTCGGGTGCCCGTCCCCTCTTACGACGCTCGTCGTCCGTTTCGTCGGCTGTGCTGTCGCTCACGCCGGGCAGCCTACGTGGTTCCGCAGGCCAGAGGCTTTCCGCCCGGGTAGCTTGTGCGCGACGAGACACGGACCCTGGGGATTTCGCGATGAGCACACCCAACCACCCCGGCGGGCAATGGCCGGGACGCCAACCCTGGCCGCAACAGGGTTACGGCTATCCGCAGCAGCAGCAGCAGTTCCCGGGCGGGTGGCAGCAGGAACCCCCACCCCCGCCGCCGGGGAAGAGCAAGAAGTTCCTGTACTGGCTGATCCCGCTGGTCGTCGTGGTGGTCGCCGCCGGGGTGACCGTCCCGATCCTGCTCAGCGGTGGCGACGACGGCGGGAATCCCACCGCCGCTCCCCCCGCGTCGTCGACGGCACCCGCGGTCAAGACGGAGAAGTGGCAGCTGTCGGCTTACCGGGAAGACGTCCCCGAGTACCACGACGGCCTCGCCTCCTGGCTGGTCGGCGACGCGATCGTCGTCGTCCGCGACAAGTACGTGGCCTCCTTCGCCAGGGCGAACGGCAAGCGGAATTGGCTCACCGAGGTCCCGGAGGGCCAGAAGCGGTTCTGCGGCACGTCGGCGGTCCCCACCGACGGGAAGATCGCGCTCGGGTTCGGGGACGACAAGACCTGCGAGAACGCGACCGTGCTCGACCTGAAGGACGGGAAACTCGGCTGGCAGCAACCGCTCAAGGTCCCTCAGAAGCTGGCGGGGACCTCGCCGCCCGAGGTCGCGGTGCTGCAGATCGTCGGCGACGTCGTCTTCGTCGGCCAGGAGGAGGGCATCGCCGGACTCGACCTGGCGACCGGCGCGCAGAAATGGGCGAAGACGCTGATCCGCAAGGCGGACAACGAGGATCCGTGCTCGGCGGCCGACCTGATGCCCAAGGACGGCAAGGTCGTCCTCGTGATGACCTGCCTCCTCGGTGACTACGGGCTCAGCCTGCTTTCGGTGGATCCGGCGACCGGGAACGTCGAACTCGAGGAAAGCCTGCCGAAAACGGGCCAGATGCTGGTCGGCATCGGGATCCTGTCGCTGAAGCCGCTGGTCGTGTTCTCCTCCGACGGCACGAAGGGCATGTACCAGGTCTTCGACGACCAGCTGAAGGTCACTTCGACGATCGACGGCGGCACGTCGCACGAACCGGACGGGCTCTCCGGGGCCGACGGCATGGGCTTCGGGCTCGACGCTTCGGGCACCGAGCACAACGGCGGCCGGGCCGTCGTCACCGACGACACCCTGTACACCGTCACGACCCCGCAGGCGGGCACGGTGAACGCGCTCGTCGCCGTCGACCTCAAATCCGGGCAACGGAAATGGGAGGCGAAGATCCCCGAAGGCACCGTGATGACGCCGATCGCCGTCGAGGACGGCCAGGTGATCACCGCGGTGGCGCCGGTCGACAAGAAGGGCCCGCAGCGGGTCGTGAAGGCCGCCGTCGGTGACGGAGCCGTGACGCCGTACGCGGAGGTCAAGATCAAGAACGACGAGAAGGACGAATTCGGGCCGACGAGCGGGCATTACCGCTTCTACTGGGCGGAAGAGCGGGTCTACGCCGTTTCCGGGCGATTCCCTAAGTACAGCCTGGACCTGTTCACCTTGGACAAGTAGCGCCTCGTGAGTGGTAATGACGGTTATTGAGAGATAAGCCAAACATGGCGCGATCGGCTCGCAGCTGTGAAGGCCACAAGTGGGGCAGGGCGCGTCCCATGTCTGTCCACAAGGGATAGTCACCAGCGACTCGGTGTCCGATCGATGCCTAGAAGTATGGTTCCGAAGGAGGTCGTGAGTGATAAAGAGCGTTAGAACGCTACTTATCACTCACGACCCCATCCCAAAACCGCGCAAACTACTCAAATTGGACACCTGGGGCCGGACAGGGGTCTCTTGTGGACACCTGGGGTCGAGGCTGGCTTCCGTCAGCCAATCCGGTCCCGCGGCGGGGCACGCCATATTTGCCTTACCCCTCAATAGAACCGTCATTACCACTCACGAGTCTGTGCTGTCGCTCACGACGGGCAACCTCCGTGATTCCGCAGGCCAGAGGGTTCCCGCCCAGGTAGCTTGTGCGCGAATCGACACGAACACTGGGGACCACCATGACCACACCGAGCCCGTCCGATGGGGCCTGGCAAGGGCAGCGACAACCCTGGCCGCAGCAGGGATACGGCTATCCGCAGCCACCACAGCAGCAGTACCCGGGCGGTTGGCACCAAGCGCCCCCGCCACCACCCGGGAAGTCCAAGAAGTTCCTCTTCTGGCTGATTCCGCTCATCGTGGTGGTCGTCGCCGCGGCCGTCGTGATCCCGATCGCACTGGCGGGCGGGGCAAAGCCTCGGGAGCAAGCCGCCCAGCCGCCGAGCACTTCGGCGCCGGCGGCCAACAAGGTGAAATGGCGGCTGTCCGGCCTGGAGGGAGACGTCCCCGAGTACAAGCAGGGTGTCGCGACCTGGCTGTACGAGGACACCCTCGTCGTCGTCCGCGACAAGTACGTCGCCGCGTTCACCAGGGCGAACGGTGAGCGGCGCTGGCTCACCGAGGTGCCTGCCGGGAAGCGGGCGTGCGGTGCCTCCGTGGAACCGGTCGACGGGAAGATCGCCTTCGCCTACGGCGAGGAAAAGACCTGTGACAACGCCGCCCTCATCGATCTGAAGGACGGGAAGCTCGGCTGGCAGCAGCCGATGGAGGTGCCTCAGAAGCTCAAGGGCGACCGCCCGCCCAAGTCCGCGATCCTGCAGATCGCCGGTGACGCCGTCTTCGTCACGCAGGGCGAAGGAATGGCCTCGCTCGACCTCGCCACCGGCGCCCCGAAGTGGGCGAAGACCCACACGCGCGAACCTGACCAAGCCGACGATCCGACCTGCGCCGGGCAGGACGCCGTACCCAGGGACGGCAAGATCATCGTCGCGATGACCTGCCTCACCGGGGAATACGGCTTGAGCATGCTGCGGGTCGACGCGTCGACCGGGAACATCGAGGTGGCGGAGCACCAGCCGAAGGAGAGCAGTTCACTCGGCAACGTCGGGATCATCTCGGCGAAACCCCTCCTGGTCTACGGCAAGACCACCGACACGGGCACGTACTTCCGCTTCGGGGACGACCTGAAGCTCGCGTCGAAGATCGACGGTGGCGACCCGTTCACGCCGGACGGTCTCACCGGCGCCGACGGCCAGGGCTTCGACAGCGACGCGTCCGGCACCGAACACCTCGTCAGCCCGGCCCTGGTCACCGAAGAAGTGCTCTACACCATCACGATGCCCCAGGCGGGCACGGTGAACGCGCTGGTCGCGGTGGATCTGAAGACCGGGCAGCGCAAGTGGTCGGCGAAGGTGCCCGAGGGCACCGTGATGGCCCCGCTCGCGATCGAGGACGGCCAAGTGATCACCGAGGTCGCGCCCGTCACGCGGACCGGGCCGCAGCGAGTGGTCAAGGTCGCCGTCGCGGACGGAGCGGTCACGCCGATGGTCGAAGCACCGATCGAGAACGCCGACAACGACAAGAACGGGCCGATCGCCGGGCTCTACCGCAATCTCTGGGCGGACGGCCGCGTCTACGCCGTAAGCGGCCGTTTTCCGAAATTCAGCCTGGACATCTACACCGTCGAACCTTAGCTCGCACCGAAACAACCGGGGAACCGAATGACCAGACCACCCACACCGCCCGGTGACGGGCGATGGCAGCCGCAACAATCCTGGCAACCGCACCCGCAGCAGGGCTGGCAGCAGCCCCCGCCCCCTCCTCACCACCAGCCCTATCCGCAGAACCAGTACGGTCCCCCGCGGCAGGAACCGCCCAAGGGCAAGAAGTTCCTCTTCTGGCTCGTACCGCTGATCGTCGTGGTGGTCGCCGCCGCGGTGATCGTGCCGATCACGCTGAGCGGCGGCGGAGACGAAGGCCAGGGGCAGGCGGCCCCTCCGCCCGCCTCCGGATCGCCGTCCGGCTCGCCGAAGGTCAAATGGGAACTGTCAGGGGTGAAGAAGGACGTCCCGGAGTACAAGCACGGGATCACCACCTGGCTGTACGAAAACGACCTCGTCGTCGTCCGCGACAAGTACGTGGCCGCCTTCACCAGAGCGGACGGCAAGCGGCGCTGGCTGACCGAGGCGCCGAGCGGGAAGATCTTCTGCGGCACCGGAGTCGAACCGGTCGGTGGCAAGATCGTCCTCGCCTTCGGCAAGGCGAAGGCCGGTAGCGAAGACGGCAGCTGCGACAACGCCACCATCCTCGACCTGAAGGACGGGAAGCTCGGCTGGCAGGTGCCGATGGCCATCCCGCAGAAGATGCAGGACCGGGTGGTCTCGGTGGAGGCCGTCGTCACGCAGATCATGGGCGACGTCGTGTTCGTCACCGCGGACCAGGGCTTCGCGGCACTCGACCTGGCCACCGGCGCGATCAAGTGGACGAAAACGTTCTCCCGCAAGGCCGACGGCGAAGACACCTGCGCGGGGCACGACATGCTGCCGAGGGACGGGAAGGCCGTCGTCGTGGCGTCGTGCCTCACCGGTGACTTCTCGGTCACCATGCTGCAGATCGACCCGACGACCGGGAACGTCGAACTGGAGGACAGTGTCCCTCACGACGGCTACTCGATCTCCGGGATCGGTCTCCTGTCGGTGAAGCCGGTGCTGGCGTACGGCTCGAACACCGAGCAGGGCACGTACTTCCTCTTCGACGACAATCTGAAACTCAAGTCGAAGATCGACGGTGGCAAACCCAACTCCGAGGAGGAGCTCGACGGCACCACGTCACAGGGTTTCGGGGTCAGCACCTCGGGTACCGAACATCATCCGAGCGCCATCATCGTCGACGGCGACACGTTCTACACGCCGACCAGGACGATCGGCGGGCAGATGAACGCGCTGGTCGCGGTGGATCTGAACACCGGACAACGCAAGTGGAAGGCCTCGGTTCCGGACGGCACGATCCAGGCGCCGATCAAGATCGTGGACGGCCAGATCCTGGCCCAGGTCGGCCCGGTGTACAACACCGGACCCCAGCGGACGGTCAAGATCGCGGTCGCGGACGGGAAGGTGACGCCGTTCCTGGAAGCCCAGATCAGGAACTCCGATCAGGACGAGACCGGCCCGATTCCGGGGTTCTACCGGTATCTCTGGGCCGACGACCGCGTCTACGCGGTGGCGGGCAAGTGGTCGGATCTCACCGTGGACGTTTTCTTGCTGCAGGCTGACTAGCGAGAACGAGGAGGGCCCCTTCGCCGTGGTTTCCGTGGCGAAGGGGCCCTTCTCGTTACGAGGCTTCAGTCCAGCCAGGCGGCGGCTTCGGCGGCCCAGTAGGTCAGGATCATGTCCGCGCCGGCGCGGCGGATGGACGTCAGCACCTCGAGGATCGTGCGTTCGCGGTCGAGCCAGCCGTTCGCGGCGGCGGCTTCGACCATCGCGTACTCGCCCGAGATGTTGTACGCCGCGACGGGGACCGGCGACGCCTCGGCGGCCGCCCTGATGACGTCCAGATAAGCCAGCGCGGGCTTGACCATGATCATGTCCGCGCCCTCGGCGATGTCCAGCTCGATCTCGCGCAGCGCCTCACGCACGTTGCCCGGATCCTGCTGATACGTCTTCCTGTCGCCCTTCAGCTGCGAATCGACGGCTTCCCGGAAGGGGCCGTAGAACGCGCTGGCGAACTTCGCCGAGTAGGCGAGGATGCCGGTGTCGGCGCGCCCGGCCCGGTCGAGGGCGGCGCGGATGACGCCGACCTGGCCGTCCATCATCCCGCTGGGCCCGAGCAGATGCGCACCCGCTTCCGCCTGCGCCAAGCCCATTTCCGCGTACACCCGCAGGGTCGCGTCGTTGTCGACCCCGCCGTCGGCGTCGAGGACGCCGCAGTGGCCGTGGTCGGTGAACTCGTCGAGGCAGGTGTCGGCCATCAGGACCGTGGCGTCGCCGAGTTCGGACCGCAGGTCGCGCAGGGCGACGTTGAGGATCCCGTCCGGATCGACCGCGCCGGAGCCCACGGCGTCACGGGTCTTCGGGATGCCGAACAGCATCAGGCCGCCGACACCGGCGTTGACCGCGTCGACGGCGGCCTTGCGCAGCGTGTCGCGGGTGTGCTGGACGACCCCGGGCATGCTCGAGATCGGGCGGGGCGTGTCGATGCCCTCGGCCACGAACATCGGGAGGATCAGCTGACGTGGCCGCAGCGTCGTCTCACTGACCAGCCTGCGCATGGCCGGAGTGGTACGGAGCCTGCGGGGACGATGTTCGGGAAACACCCCTCAGACGGTACTCCCGCCCGCTCGAGAAGCGGTCCGCAGGCGCGGCGAACGGCTCATTGGTCCGGCCGGGCGGACCTTCCCTAAGAGACGGTAAAGAGTCACCTTTGCCCGATTCGTCCGCGGTGTGACCTGGGTTACCTTCGCCTCCATGTCGAGTTCAACGGTGACCGACCAACTGGAAGAACCGCCCGTCGGCTGGCGCGCACGGCTGCGCCAGGTCGGGCCAGGGATCATGGCCGCGGCGACCGGGGTCGGCGCGGGCGACCTCGTCGCGACGATGGTGGCCGGATCGCGCTTCGGGTACACGCTGCTGTGGGCGGTGCTCGTCGGGACGATCTTCAAACTCGCGCTGGCCGAAGCCGTCGGACGCTGGCATCTGACCTCGGGCCGGACGATCCTGTCCGGCTGGCGGACGCTGGGGATCTGGGCGCTGATCTACTTCGGGATCTACGCGGTGATCTGGGGGTTCGTCTACGGCGCGACCGCGATGTCGGCGTCGGGGCTGCCGCTGAACGCGCTCTTCCCCGCGCTTTCGGTGCGGTACTGGGCGATGATCTGCGGCCTGCTCGGCTTCGCGCTGGTGTGGTTCGGCCGGTACGCGATCATCGAGAAGCTGATGACGGTGCTCACCGGCGTCATGTTCGTGACCGTGGTCGGGACCGCGGTGCTCGTCGTGCCGAATTTCACCGCGCTGTTCGAGGGCGCCGTTCCCACGCTGCCCGACGGCTCGCTCGTCTACGTCCTCGGTCTGGTCGGCGGTGTCGGCGGCACGATCACCATGGCGGCCTACGGCTACTGGACGCTGGCGAAGGGCTGGCGTTCGTCGAAGTGGCTGCCGATGATGCGTACCGACAACGCCGTCGGCTACCTCATGACCGGGATCTTCGTGATCGCGATGCTGATCGTGGGTGCGGAACTCCTGCTGGGCCAGAAGATCATCTCGGGTGACAAGGGTTTGCTGTTCCTCGGCGACACACTCGCCGCGGATTACGGCCAATGGGCGCGGATCCCGTTCCTCATCGGGTTCTTCGCGGTTTCGTTCACGTCGGTGATCGGCGTCTGGCACGGCGTGAGCCTGCTCTTCGCGGACTGGTGGCGCATTCTGCGGCTACCGGCGGACACCACGGAAAGCGTTGAGACGTATGAAAAGAAGGCCGGGGAACGGAGCGTCGCCTACCGCGGTTACGTGCTGTGGCTGACTTTTCCGCCGATGGCGTTGCTGTTCCTGGACCAGCCCTTCCAGCTCACGGTGATCTACGGCGTGCTGGGCGCGTTGTTCATGCCGTTCCTGGCGGCGACCCTGCTGGTGCTGCTGAATACCTCACGGGTGCCCCGTGAAGGGCGCTCCGGTTGGCTTTCCAACGCCCTGCTGGGCATCTGTCTCGCGATGTTCGCGTACCTCGCCTACACCGAAGTCGTGAAGTTCTTCAGCTGACCCGGTCTCGTGAGTGGTAATGACGGCTTGGGTTCTAGTGGTCGTCGCAACATCTGATGTGGAGGTGTTGTGATGGCTGGGTTTCGTCGTCGTTGGTTGCTGCGGGATGTGCGGGCGGGGTTTTGGGATGGGGTCCGGGCCGGGTTGTCGGTGGAGCGGGCAGCGGTGGCCGTGGGCGTGTCGCGGGCCAGTGGGAGACGGTTGTTCGACGAGGCTGGCGGCGTGCTCAGTAATGCGCCGAAGTCTGGATCGGGCCGCTATCTCTCGCTGGCCGAGCGGGAGGAGATCATGATCCTGTGGGCCCAGCGGGTGCCGAAAGCGGAGATCGCGCGCCGGCTGGGCCGGGATCGCTCCACGATCGGGCGGGAACTGGACCGCAACAGCACCGGGCAGGGCTATCGGGCCAGTTCGGCTCAGCGCGCGGCCGAGGAGCGGGCGACACGACCGAAACCGGCGAAGCTGGCCGCCGACCCGGTGCTACGGGACAGGGTCCAGGCGGATCTGCGGGCACGATGGTCGCCGGAACAGATCACTGCCAGGCTGGTCCGGGACTTTCCCGACCAGCCGAGGATGCACGTGAGTCACGAGACGATCTACCAGGCCATCTACGTCCAAGGACGAGGCGCGCTGCGGCGTGAGCTGGCGCAGTGTCTGCGGACCGGGCGAGCGATCCGCCGACCGCGGCGGATGCCTGACGGGCGCCGGACCCGCCAGGGCAAGATCGCCGGGATGGTCCCGATCTCCGAACGCCCCGCCGAAGCCGCGGACCGGGCGATCCCGGGGCATTGGGAAGGCGATTTGATCATGGGCAAGGACAATCGTTCGGCGATCGGGACCCTGGTCGAACGCTCGACCAGGTTCTGCCTGCTGCTGCACCTGCCCGGCGGGAAAGACGCCGCTACCGTCGCCGAGGAGATGATCAAGACAATCCAGCGGCTGCCCGCCGAGCTACGCCGGTCACTGGCCTGGGACCAAGGCACCGAAATGGCCCAGCACGCCCAGATCACCCTCGCCACCGACCTCGACATCTACTTCTGCGACCCACACGCACCCTGGCAACGCGGCTCCAACGAGAACACCAACGGACTGCTCCGCCAGTACTTCCCCAAAGGCACCGACCTCGCCACACATACCCCCGAAGACCTCGCGAGGGTGGCCGCCGAACTCAACGGCCGCCCCCGCAAAACCCTCGACTGGGACACCCCAGCCGAACGACTCAACAAGCTACTGTCCTCATACGAGCACGTTGCGACGATCGCGTGAATCCACCCGGTTCTAACCGTCATTACCACTCACGAGGCGTTACAGCGGAATGGACTTGGTGTTGCAGCCGCCGCCACCGCAGGCCGTCACGGTCAGCTTCGTCGGATCCGCCAAGGAGGTGAAGAGCAGCCGCCGGGTCTCGTCGTTCACGACGATCCGCTGCGCTTCGGTGGTCTTGCCGGACAGGACGAACTGAGCGGTGAGACTCGAGGAAGGCGCGCTGTCGGAAACCGTGGCCACCACCCGCACCTGGCCGCCGACGGTCTCGACGGTGCCCCGCACGCTCTGCGCCGCGCAACCGAGCGGACTGCACACCTCGAACGGCGTGGGCATCGCGGCGGAGGCGGTGCCCGCGAACCCGGCCATCCCCAGCCCCAGCACACTCACGGCGGCGGCGATTCTGACAGCGGAAGACTTCATGGTCACTCCCCAGCGATTGTCGGACCACCGAGGCTAACTCTGACCGCTTGCCGTGCGCCAAGTTTTCGCTAAGCGCTCCCACTTGGCGCATAACGAAAAACCCCCTTCCCGCAGAACGCGCGGAGAAGGGGGTTTCCCGTTACGGAATCAGGAGCGACGGGCTCGCTTCGCCTTACGCGGCGGCGGAAGCGCACCCTCGGCACGGAGCCGGGCGGCGTGCTCGGCGAGCGCGTCGACCAGGTGCGGGACGTCGGCCTTCTCGGGCTGGACGTCGACCCGCAGCCCGAACTCCACAGCGGTCTCCGCGGTCTTCGGGCCGATGCACGCGACCAGCGTGCGGGTGTGCGGCTTGCCGGCGATGCCGACGAGGTTCCGCACGGTCGAGGACGAGGTGAAGCAGACCGCGTCGAAACCGCCGGTCTTGATCATCTCGCGGGTCTCGGCGGGCGGCGGCGCGGCCCGCACGGTGCGGTACGCGGTCACGTCGTCGATCTCCCAGCCGCGTTCACGCAGACCGGCCGACAGGGTCTCGGTGGCGATGTCCGCCCGCGGCAGCAGCACGCGGTCGACCGGGTCGAGGACGTCGTCGTACGGCGGGAACTCGGCCAGCAGGCCCTCCGAGGACTGCTCGCCCTCCGGAACCAGCTCGGGGATGATGCCGAAGGAACGCACCTTCGCGGCGGTCGATTCGCCGACGCAGGCGATCTTCACGCCGGAGAAGGCGCGGGCGTCGAGACCGAACTCCTCGAACTTCTCCCACACCGCGCGGACGGCGTTGGTCGAGGTGAAGACGATCCACTGGTAGCGACCGTCGACGAGGCCCTTGACCGAACGCTCCATCTGCGCGGGGCTGCGCGGCGGCTCGACCGAGATGGTCGGGACCTCGTGCGAGGTGGCGCCGTGGCCGCGAAGCCGCTCCGCCATCTCACCGGCCTGCTCCTTGGTGCGCGGCACCAGGACCTTCCAGCCGTACAGCGCGCGCGACTCCCACCACGACAGCTTCGAGCGCTGGCCGACGGCCTGGCCGATGGTCACGATCAGCGGGCCGACGAGCTCGCCCGCCTCGTTCGCGACGGTGGCCAGCGTGGTGTCCAGGGTGCGCTGGGTGTTGATGGTGCCGTTGGAGGTCACCGCCACCGGCGTGGTCGACGGCAGCCCGTGCTCGGTCAGCGCGGACGCGGCCTCGGCCAGATGCGCCGACGTCGCGTGCAGCACGATCGGGCCGGGGGTGGCGGCCAGCGCGGCCCAGTCGACGTCACCGCGGACGTCGACCTCGGTGTGCGTGCCGCCGAGCGCGACACCGGCGTACGCCGGGACGGCGGCGCCGGGCGAGACGCCCGGGACGATGTCGAACACGGCGCTGGTCCGGGAAACGGCCTGCACCTCGGCGACCACGGCGGGCTGGGTCAGCGGGTCACCGGCGATCAGCCGGAGCACCAGCCGTCCGGCCTTGGCCTCGTTCACCAGGTCCTTGGCGACCTCGGTGGCCTCGCCGACGGCGGGGCGCACTTCGGCGCCCTCCGCGGTGAGGGCCAGGACGCCCGAAGGGACGTCCGGGTCGGTCACCACGACCTCGGCCTTGGCGAGCAGCTCCTGAGCGCGGACGGTCAGCAGACCGGCGTCACCGGGGCCCGAGCCCACGAAGGCGACACGCCCGGTGGTCTTACGCGCGGGGGTCATCTGTGCGTTCTCCTCTTAGGCGGCCGCGGTCGATCGCGGCCGTAACTGTCTCTCTCAGCTCACTGGGCGGGGCCGGACAGCGCGCCGGCCCCCAGGTCGAGCAGCTCGGCGGCCAATGTCCGGCCCAGCTGTTCGGCTTCGTGCTTGTCGGCGAGCGCCGAAGCGCGCACCATGTCGACCGCTTCCCCGTCGGCTTCGACGGCGGCGGTGCCCCGCAACGAGATCCGCTCGACGACCCGCCCTTCGGCGTCCAGGTCCTCGACGATCTCCGCCAGCGCTCCGACCGGTGCGCTGCACCCGGCTTCCAGCGCCGCGAGCAACGCCCGTTCGGCGGTCGCCACGGCACGGGTGCCTTCATCGTCCACTGTGGATCCGAGCAGGTGCTCGATGTCCACGTCCCCGGTCCGGCACTCCACCGCCAGCGCACCCTGCGCGGGGGCGGGCAGCATCTGGATCGGGTCGAGGGTCTCGGTGATCTCCTCGGCCCGGCCGATCCTGGCCAGTCCGGCACGCGCGAGCACCACGGCATCCAGCTCGCCGTCGGTCACCTTGCGCATGCGGGTGTCGATATTGCCTCGGATCGGCACGATTTCCAAACCGAGCCCGAGCGCGCGCAGTTGCGCGGTGCGCCGCGGCGAGCCGGTGCCGACGGTCGAACCGGGCGGAAGCTCACCGAGAGTCAGCCCGTCACGGGCGATCAGCGCGTCACGCGGGTCCTCACGCGGCGGCACGGCGGCGAGCGTGATGCCGGGCTCGGGTTTCGTCGGCAGATCCTTGTACGAATGCACGATGACGTCGACTTCCTCGCGCAGCAAGGCTTCGCGCAGCGCGGAAGTGAAGACACCGACGCCGATCGTCGGGATCGGCGCGGACGATTTGTCGCCGGGGGTCGTCACGGTGACGAGTTCGACCTCGGCCCCGGTGGCGCGCAGGGCGTCGGCGATGGTGCCGGTCTGCGCGAGGGCGAGTTTGCTGCCGCGCGTCCCGATCCGGATGACTCTGCTCACTGATGATCACTCGTCTTTCGGCGTAGCGGTGGGACTGGCCACGGCGGCGGGCGCCTGCGGGTCGAGGCAGAACAGCTCACGCAGCGCGTTGGCGTAGTCGGTGTCGGCCGTCTCGGCGGCCAGCTGCTTGACCCGCACCGTCGGCGCGTGCAGCAGCTTGTCGACCACCCGGCGGACCGTGCGGCCGACCTCCTCGCGGACCCCGGCTTCGAGCTCCGGGAGGCGGTTGTCCAGCCGCAGCAGTTCGGCGTCGACGACCTCGGCGGCCCGGCGCCGCAGCGCGGTCACCGTCGGGGTGACTTCGGCGCTGCGCTGTCCGGCGAGGTACTCGCGCACCTCGTCGAGCACGATGCCGGTGGCCTTCGCGGTCTGGCGTTCGGTGGTCGGGGTGCCCGCCTCGCGCATGCGGCGCTGGATGGTCTCGAGGTCGACCACGGTGACGTCGGCCAGTCCGGCGACGTCGTGCTCGACGTCGCGCGGGAGACCGAGGTCGCACACCACCAGCGGGCGGCCGTCGCGGGCCGGGACGTGCTCGGTGGTGAACACCGCGGCCTGCGCACCGGTGCAGCAGACGACGATGTCCGCCTCGGCGACCGCGACCGCGATCCCGCTCATCTGGACGGCCTTCGCGGGCACGCCCTGCTCGACGCTCGCGGCGGCGAGACGCGCGGCCCTGGCCTCGGTGCGGTTGGCGATGGTGATCTCGCCGATCCCGGCCTTGCGCAGTTGGGACGCGGTCAGCGCGCCCATCGAACCGGCGCCGACGATCAGCGCGTGCTTGCCCGCGATGTCCCCGGCCGCGGCCAGCGACTCGGAAACGACCGAAGCGCCGAGCTGGTCGAGACCCGTTTCACTGTGCACCCGTTTGCCGACGCGCAGCGTGGTCTGGATCAGCTCGTGCAGCGTGCGGCCGACGGTGCCGGCGTCGCGCGCGGTGGCGTAGGAGGACCGGATCTGGCCGAGGATCTGCGTCTCGCCGACGACCATGGAGTCCAGGCCGGAGGTGACCGAGAACAGGTGCTCGATCGCCGCGCCCGCGTAGTGCACGTACAGCGAGTCGTAGAGGTCCGCGGGCTCCATCCCGGCCTGCCGGGCGAGCACCTCGGAGACGTCGTTCAGGCCGCCGTGGAAGGTCTCGACGACGGCGTAGACCTCGATGCGGTTGCAGGTGGAGACAAGGATCGCCTCACTGACGTGCTCGGCCTGCTGCAGCTCGTGGAGCACCTTGGTCACTTCGGTCGCGGGGACCGCGACGCGCTCCAGGGTGTTCAGCTCGGCACTGCGGTGCGAGAGCCCGACCGCCAACACGCTCATTTTCAGCGCACCACCATTCCATTGCCGTGGCCGTTCACGCTGCCATTCTCGGCCGCCGCGGTGGCGGCGTCCCCTCCGCCGTTGCCGTGAGCGGCCAGATCCGCGCGGCGAGCGACGTGGAACGACAGGATCTGCAGCTCGACCGCGAGATCGACCTTGCGGACCTCGATATGCGGCGGCACCTGCAGCACCACCGGGGCGAAATTCAGGATGCACTGCACGCCACCTGCGACGAGCCGGTCGCAGACCGACTGTGCGGCGGTGGGCGGAGTGGCGATGACACCGATGGAGATCTGCCGTTCGGCGCAGACTTTGGGGATCTCGTCGAGATGCGACACCGGGAGACCGCCGACCGGAACGCCGACCAGATCCGGGTCGAGGTCGAACAGCGCCTCGACCGGGAAGCCGCGGCCGGGGAACCCGCCGTAGTTGGCCAGCGCGTGCCCGAGGTTACCGATACCGACCACGGCCACCTTGTGCTTGCGGGTCAGGCCGAGGATCCGCTCGATCTGGCTGACCAGGACGCCGACCTCGTAGCCGACGCCGCGGGTGCCGTAGGAGCCGAGGTAGGACAGGTCCTTGCGCAGTTTCGCGGAGTTGACGCCCGCGGCCTGCGAGAGTTCTTCGCTGGAGATCGTGGTCGCACCCTGCTCGGCCAGTCCGGAGAGCACGCGCAGGTAGACGGCGAGGCGGGCGACCGCGGCTTCGGGGATCGACTTCGCACGGACCGCTTCCGGCTCGGCGGTGGCCTCGACGGCGGGCATCTCCGCGGTGGGCGCGTTGTCGGCGTCCGGTGTCACCCGGGTGCGCCGGCCTCGTTGCGACACCACGCTTGTCCGCTCCTCTGGTCCTGCTGACGACATGAGTCACCCGAACCAGGAAATCGGCTCTTGACCCGGGGCGCTGAGTCCGGTTCGATGCCGGGCGCTCGCGGAGGCGACGTATCTACGGTAGCCACTTGTGAACGCAGGCACAAAGTCACTGGTAGGGAGGATGACGCACCCCACACTCGGTGGCACCGGCCCGATTCGAGTGGCGGTCGGCGGCCGGTGAAGTGCTGGAAGCCCGTGAAGGCCTCCTTCCCTGCCTTCAGCCGCAGAGTCTCGACAAGGTCAGAGCTGCCGGTCGGCGCTGCTCTTGGTAGTCCGGATGTGACGTCGCCAGTGCCTGCGAGCTTCGCAACCGGGTGCGACCCCGCGTCCGTGAAGGAATTGGGACACTCAACGTCCCAATTCCTTCATCGTCAGCCTGCGCCATCACGAAGTGGTGCCTGACCTGCAAGGTGCCGACTTTGCCCGCCCCCTTCACGCGACGTCAGCGCGCGTTCACCGACACCGTGTGCCATCCGGTCGCGCCGTCCGGCACCGTCCCGGCGCGCACCTCGGTCTGCGTGTAGCCCGACTGGTCCGTCGCCCGCACGGCGACCTGGTGCTGACCAGGCGTGACGTCGACTTCGGTCCACCACATGCGCCAGGTGTCCTTCGACGTCTCGGCCGACAGCACGGTCTCCCGCCACGGCCCCTGGTCGACCCGGATCTCGACCTTCGCGACGCCGGTGTGCTGCGCCCACGCGATCCCGGACACCACGACCTTGCCCGCGGTCACGGCCGAACCGGGCGCGTCGATCCGCGACTGCGTCTTCACCGGCCCTTCCCGGCCCCAGCCTCGGCCGAGCCAGTACGCCTCGCGGTTCTTCCAGGTGGTGATCTCCAGGTCGGTCACCCATTTCGTGGCGGACACGTAGCCGTACAGCCCGGGGATCACGATGCGCGCGGGGAAACCGTGTTCGATCGGCAGCGGCTCGCCGTCCATGCCGATGGCGAGCATCGCGCCACGCCGCGGGTCCAGGGCCGCTTCGACCGGGGATCCGCAGGTCCAGCCATCGACGCTGGTCGCGAACATCTGCTCGGCGCCGGGCTTCACGCCGGCTTCGTTCAGCAGGTCGCGCAGGTCGATGCCGATCCAGCGCGCGTTGGAGATGTACGGGCCGCCGACCTCGTTGGAGACGCAGCACAGCGTGACGTCGCGTTCGAGCAGCGGCCGCGAGCGGATGTCGTCATACGTATAGGTGATTTCGCGGTCGACCATCCCGTGGATCCGCAGCCGCCAGTCCTCGGTGCGGACCTGCGGGACGACCAGTGCCGTGTCGATCCGGTAGAAATCCTTCGAAGGAGTGAGATACGGCGGGGTGCCGAACTTCACGAAGTCCGCGTCGGGCGGGATCGGCGGAGCGGTCCGGGTCGCGACGAGCCTGCCGACGGCGGCGCGGGACTCCTCGGCGTTCTTCCGGGTCCCGACGAGCTGTCCGGTCAGCGCGGCGACACCGGCCCCTGCCGCGACGGAAGCACCGGTGATCAGCACCTTCCGCCTGTCCGGCCCCTCCCCCTCGCGATCGTCGAAGAACACGGGCGGCCGGAAGAACCGGTGCAGCCAGGTGAACACGACGAGCCCGGCGACCGCCGCGAGCACGGGCGCCAGCAGCGCGATCTGCCCGAGGTCGGTGCGCACGAAGACGGCGGCGACCCCGGCCGCGCCGAGTACCCCGACGAGCACCTGGCCCGGCAGCGGCTTGCGTCGCGACAGCTGTCCGGCGAGCAGTGCGAACAGCACCAAGACGACGGCGAGACCGAACCTGAGGACGGGTTTGTCCCAGGTCTCCAGCGTCCGCTCGGCCCAGGCCACGACCGCGTGCGGGCTGTGGTCGATGACGAAGTTCGCCACGGCGATGAACGGCGAAGCCGTGTACCCGACGAACCCCGCGACGAGATGCCCCACGCCGAGTGCGGCGGCGAGCGCGAGCAGGCCGGTCAGAGCGGCTTGCGGGAAGGTGAGCCTGCGTTCGTCGTCCACGACTCCATCTTCGTCAGGCGCGGTGCCCGAGATCGGCCGTTCGCCCTTACGGGTGTCTTACGCCAGGGCTTTGCGGAGCCTGTCCTCTTCGACCCGCCAGTAGCCGTGCTCGGCGTCGTCGATCAGGATCACCGGCACGCGGTCGCCGTATTCGGCCCGCCATTCCGGGTCGCTGTCGACGTCCTGTGCCGACCAGGCGACGCCGAGTTCGCCGCAGATCCGCTCGATGTCCTGTTCCGCGACCTCGCACAGGTGACAGCCCGTGCGGGTCATGACGGTGACGTGGTGGGCCATAGGTCAATCCTTACCTGAGTCACCTGAGCCGGAGACGCCGGAGCTTGCCCGTCGCCGAATGCGGCAGCGACTCGGCGAACTCGACGGTGTGGGGCACCTTGTACCCGGCCAGATGCTCCGCGCAGTGCTCGACGACCTGCTGTTCCGAAAGCGACGCGCCCGGCGCGGGGACCACGACGGCCTTCACCGCCTCGCCGGTGCGCTCGTCGACGACGCCGACGACACCCGCCTCGACGACCTCGTCCAGCATCGAGATGACGTTCTCGACCTCGTGCGGATAGACGTTGAAGCCGTTGACGATGATCAGGTCGTTGGCCCGGTCCACCAGGTGCAGGTCGCCGTCGGTGTCGAGGTAGCCGACGTCGCCGGTGCGGAACCAGCCCTCCGCGTCGGGTCCGTGCGCGCCGTCGGGCCAGTAGCCGGAGAACAGGTTCGCGCCGCGGATCGACACCAGTCCGGTGCCGCCATCCTCGTCGAAGGCGTCGCCGAGATCGTCGGGGTCCAGCGGGACGGGCGTCGCGTCGCCGTCGCTGTCGACCAGCCGGATCTCGATCCCGGGCAGCGGCCTCCCGACCGAGCCCGGCTTCGGGTAGCCGGTGACCAATGTCGTGGTGACCACCGGCGCGCATTCGGTGAGGCCGTAGCCCTCGTAGACGTCCAGTCCGGTGGCGCCGCGGATCGCGGTGAGGATCTTGGGGTGCAGCGGCGCCGCGCCCGACGTCATCCGCCGGACGGTGGAGAGGCCCTGCCCGAGTTCGTCGGCGTCCATCGCGGCGAACTCGGCGTACATGGCGGGCACGCCGGCGATCGAGGTCACCCGGTACTCGGCGCAGTCGGCCAGGGTCCGCTCGGCGAGGAACCGCTCGGAGAGGATCGCCGTCGCGCCGACCGACGTGGTCTGCAGCAGCCCGGGGCCGAGGCCGTAGACGTGGAACAGCGGGATGGTGATGAGCACGCGGTCGCCGTGCACCAGCGGCGTCGGGACGATCCGGCTCAGCTGGTCGAGGTTCGCCAGCAGTGCCCGGTGCGACAGCATCACGCCGCGCGGCGGGCCGGTCGTCCCGGAGGTGTACGAAATGACGGCTATGTCCTCACCGGCCCCGGCCGTCTCGACCGGTTCGACTGCTCCATCCGAGGTAACGGGCGGTGAGAGGCTCGTCACGCCCTCGGGAAGCTCCTCGGTCGCTTCCCGTTCGAGGACGAGCCGCGCGCCGCTGTGTTCCAACAGTCCGCTCAGCTCCGCCACCGGGGCCTGCGGCGAGATCGGGACGACCACCGCCCCGGCCCGCAGCGCCCCGAACAGCGAGACGGCGAACGCGGCCGACGTCGGTAACCGCAACGCCACCCTGTCGCCGCGGTGGATTCCCGCGTCGAGCAGGGCGTGAGCCAGCGAATGGGCGGCGTTGTCGAGTTCCGCCCAAGTCAGCGTGACCCCGCCGCCGGTCTCCTGCACGGCCGTCTTGCCGGGCCACCGCCGGGCGGCCTCGGCGAGCAAAGTGGGCACACTTGGATCGGCAACCTGCTCCGCGCTCAACTGCGAACCTCTTCCCTCGGTGAACGGCGTTGCCAGTTTGTCATCTCGGCCACCGTCATGGGGGTCACTCGGTTTCGTCGCAGTTCCGTAACCCCGGCACCGCTACCTACTTCGCGGTAACTACACGTATGCTGCTGGGCGTCGTCGAGTGGTGTTGATCACTCGATGGTGAGAAAGGAAGTCCGGACGTGCAGATCTTGCAGGCCCACGCGGCGGTGGGACATGCGGGCCGGTCTTCCCTGTCCGGAACGGGAGGCGCACCGTGACCCTTCCCGCGCCGAATCCCGTCTCCATGCTGGCCGGCCACATCCTCCGCCGGAGCGGACTCTCCCCGGCGCCGTCGCCCCGGCAGGCCAAGGCGCCGAGCCAGGACGGGACCACCGAAGACTCCACAGCGGCCACAGCCGCCGCCGAGGCCGCGAAGGCCGAAGCCTGGGAGCTGGTCAGCGCCGCGCAGGGCGGCGACACGTCCGCCTTCGGCCGCCTCTACGACCGCTACGTCGACGTCGTCTACCGCTACGTCCTGTTCCGCCTCGGCGACCGGGACCTCGCCGAGGACGTCACCAGCGAGACGTTCCTGCGCGCGCTGCGCCGCATCACGTCGGTGAGCTACCAGGGGCGTGACGTCGGCGCCTGGTTCGTCACCATCGCGCGCAACATCATCCTCGACCACGTGAAGTCGAGCCGGTTCCGCCTGGAGGTGGTGACCGACGAGGTCGCCGAGCCGAGCGGGGCACCGATCGGGAACGTCGGCGTCCAGGCCGTCGCGGGACCGGAACAGCAGGCCATCAGCCGCGCCACCCGCGCCGAGCTGCTGCGTTGCGTCGCCGAACTCGGCGAGGACCAGCGCGAATGCATCGTGCTGCGGTTCATGCAGGGGCTTTCCGTCGCCGAGACCGCCGCGATCATGCGACGCAACGAAGGCGCCATCAAGGCCCTCCAGCACCGCGCGGTACGCCGTTTGGCACAACTTCTGCCCACCGGATTGCGTTAACGTTCCATATTTCTTCCTCACCGGACCTTGCCGTAACCCTGGGGCGTCCCCACTCGTTTCCCAAGCCAGACCGGTGTCAGGACCGGGCTGAGCAGATGGAGACTTCGCCGTGGGCGTGCCGGGATGGTTCGCGCGGGAGCGGGCGGATGGTGACCGCTTCGCCGACCTTGTCGACGGCACCGAATCCCCGGAAGGCGACGAATTCGCGCACGAACTGGCCCTCGTCGGCGGCCTGCGCGAGCTGGGCGCCAGTGGCGCGCCCGACGCCGAGACACGCCAGCGGATCCATGCCGAGATCGCCGGGCGCCTCGCCGAGGCCGAAGCGCCGTCGAAGCGTCGCGGTCACACCCTCGCCAACCTCGCCGCGGCCGCCGTCGCGCTCGTCCTGGCGCTGGGCGGCTTCACCTTGCTGCTGTCCAAGGACGCCTTGCCGGGCGATCCGCTGTACGGCATCAAACGAGCGGGTGAATCCGCCGCGCTCGGGCTCACTTTCGACGAGCAGGAGAAGGCGAAGAAGCATCTGGAGTTCGCCACGAACCGCGTCGGCGAACTCGACGAATTGACCCGGCAGGAGGCGTCCACCGAGGCGTACTTCACCGGGCTGGCCGATTTCGAGTCCGATCTGCGCGCCGGTGTCTCGCAGCTGACCGCCGTCGTCACGGATCAAGGCGGTCAGTCCCGGCTGACGGAACTCCGCACCTGGGCACGGCAGCAGTCCGACCGGCTCGGTCTTCAGGTGGAACGGGCCCCCGCGGGAGCGCGCGACAAGTTCGCCGCGGCCCGCGTCCTGCTCGACCGGGTCCAGGCGCGCACGACGGATCTCGGCTCGCGGCTGGTCTGCTACACGATCACCACGGGCTCCTCCGACGAACTGGGCGCCGTCCCCGCCGCCGGCGACTGCGTCCGCGACCCCGGCGCCCCGGACGCCGTCATGCCGCCGGTGACGGTGCCCACGCCGTCCTCGTCGCCGTCCGGGGCGCCGTCGCCGTCCTCGGTGCCGCCATCGTCCGGTGTGGACACCGCGAACCCGACCGGACCGCTCACGCCGCCGACGGGCGGGACACCGCCGCCCGTGGTGGCGACGCCGCCGCGGACGCAGAACCCGCCGCTGCCGGTCCCGACGAGCATCACGCCCCCGCCGCCGTTGATTTCGATTCCGCCGCTCATCCCGGGATTACCGCCGATCACCATCGGCTGACGACACGGGTGATGAGGCAGGCGCCACACCTGGGACAGCCCCGTTGAGCTCTCGCTACGCTGTGCGTAGGCACCTGGGATTCCGGAGGCGGTGTGCGTGTCAGTTTGGCGGGGCAGGGATAAGAGTCAAGAGCTCGAACGGCTGGCCGAGCTCGCGGGCGAGGCGTCGGCCGAGGCCGCCATGGCGACCGCGTCCGCCGAAGCCCTCGAACCGCCGGCCCCGCCCGCACCGCCGGATCTGACCGCGGCCGCGTTCTTCGACGTCGACAACACCATGATGATGGGCGCGTCGATCTTCTACTTCGCCCGCGGCCTGGCCGCGCGCAAGTTCTTCACGTCCGCCGATCTGGCCGGATTCGTCTGGCAGCAGGTGAAATTCCGGCTCGGCGGCCGGGAGAACAAGGAAGACATCAAGACCCACCGCGAGCGCGCACTGTCCTTTGTGGCCGGTCGCACGGTGCAGGAACTGACCGACATCAGCGAAGAGATCTACGACGAGCTGATGGCGGACAAGATCTGGTCCGGCACCCGGGCGCTCGCGCAGATGCACCTCGACGCCGGCCAGCGCGTCTGGCTCGTCACCGCGACCCCGATCGAACTCGCGGCCATCATCTCGCGGCGCCTCGGCCTCACCGGCGCGCTGGGCACCGTCGCCGAGACGAAGGACGGCGTCTACACCGGCCGTCTCGTCGGCGATCTCCTGCACGGACGCGCGAAAGCCCACGCCGTCCGGGCACTGGCGTCACGCGAAGGGCTGAATCTCAAGCGCTGCACCGCGTATTCGGACTCGCAGAACGACGTCCCGATGTTGTCGGTCGTGGGAACCGCTGTCGCGGTGAACCCCGACGGCGGCCTTCGCGACGTCGCCCGCGCGCGCGGCTGGGAGATCCGCGACTTCCGGACCGGGCGGAAGGCCGCGAAGATCGGCGTCCCGTCGGTGCTCGGCGTCGGCGCGGTGGCCGGTGCCGTGGCCGCCGGCATGGCCTACCGCCGCCGCTGAGCCCCTCTCTCCGATGCCATGAAAGGTCCTTTCCTTGCAAATTTTGCAAGGAAAGGACCTTTCATGGCATCGGAAAGCGGTCAGCCCTTGAAGACGCTCTTACGCTGCGAAAGGCGTTTGTACAGCGACTGCTGGATCGACTCCCGCACCTGGTCGGTCAGCGTGAACACCAGCATCGGGTCATCCACGGCGTCCGCGTCGTAGGTGTCCGTGCGGATGGGCTCGCCGAACTCGATGCTCCACTTCGTCGGCAGCGGGATCGCGCCGAGCGGGCCGAGCAGCGGGAAGAACGGGGTCACCGGGAAGTACGGCAGGCCGAGCAGCCGCGCGAGCAGCTTGATGTCGCCCACCTTCGGGTAGATCTCCTCCGCGCCGATGACCGACACGGGAATGATCGGCACCCCGGTCCGCAGGGCCGCGGAAACGAAGCCACCACGGCCGAACCGCTGCAGTTTGTACCGCGACGAGAACGGCTTTCCGATGCCCTTGAAGCCTTCCGGCCAGACACCGACGAGTTCTCCCTTGCGCAGCAAGCGTTCCGCGTCGGCGTTGCAGGCGAGCGTCTGCCCGGACTTGCGGGCGAAGGAGCCGACCAGCGGTACCTGGAACACCAGATCCGCGCCGAGGCCACGCAGATGCCTGCCGCCGGGAACATGGTCGTGCACGGCGACGGCGGTCATCAGCGCGTCGAGCGGCAACGTGCCGGAGTGGTTCGACACCAGGAGCGCGCCGCCGTCGGCGGGCAGGTTCTCGACGCCGAAGGTGTCGACGCGGAACCACTTCTCGTACAGCGCGCGCAGCGGCGGCAGCAGCAGGGTCTCGGTGAGCTCGGCGTCGAAGCCGAACTCGTCGACGGTGTAGTCACCGGTCAGCCTGCTCCGCAGGAACCCCAGTGCCGTCTTGAGCGACTCCGGGAGCAGGTCCGCATCGGCGGGCCGGGTCTTCGCGGGTGAGACCCTCGCCGAGCCGGGGAACTCCACGACGGGCGCGTCCGCCCGGCGTTCCTGCTGCTTCAGATGCTCTTGCGCGTCTTCGGACTCGCGAAGATCCCGATCCGCCTGAGCGGCCGGGTCCGGCTTCTCTCTGCCGGGGCCGTGCAACGGGATGACCTGCGCTTCAGCGCCGCTCACGTTTTCCGCCTCGCCTTCGTGAGAGTTATCGGGCTCGTTCTCGTAGGGCCTGCTCACCGGTGCGCCGCCTGTCCGGTGGCCGCGGCCACCAGGACCTTGCCGGCGAGTCCGGCCAGCCTGCCACCGTCCACCACGGGCCTGAGCCCGCGGCCGGTGATGTAGTCGTCGAACGCCTCACGCGTCGTCCAGCGCGGGGTGTAGCCGAAGTCCTTCTTCAGCTTCGTGATGTCCACGACCCGGCCGAAGTTCAGCAACCGGACCTGGTCCGCGGAGAAGTCGACCACGCGGGCCCCGCGCAGGAGCTTGCCGACCGACGGCACGACACCGCTGGGCATCGGCAACTCGACCCGGCCCGCTCGCCGGATCGCCTGAGACAGGGTGAGTACCCCTTCCGAGCCGACATTGAACACGCCGGGCTTGTCCTCCAGCGTCGCCAGCTCGAAGACCGACAGCGCGTCCGAGGCGTGGAGCAGCTGGATCCGGGCGTCGTAGCCGAAGACCGTCGGGACGACCGGCAGCGCGAAGTAGCGCGAGAGCACGGTGTCGATCTCGGGGCTGATGATGTTGGCGAACCGGAGCAGCGTCGTCGTGATGTCGGGACGACGGCGCATGAGCCCGCGCACGTAGCCCTCCATCTCGACGGCGTCCTTGGCGTAGCCGCTGGTCGAGGTAGGGATGAGCTCGGAGTCTTCGGTGAAGACGGCCTGTGAACGCGCTCCCGCGCCGTAGACCGCCGCCGTCGACTTGACCACGAGCTTGCGCACGAGCGGCGAACGCTGGCAGGCCGCCAGCAGCCGCATCGTGCCGATGACGTTGACCTCTTTGATGGCCGTGCGGCGGGCCGGGCCCGCCGGATGGGCGGTGCACGAGGCGTGCACGACGGTGTCGACCTTGGCCGTGCTGATCACCTTGGCGATCAGCGGATTGCGAATGTCGGCGCGGACGTACTCAGCGCGACCCATGCGCTGCAGGACCGACTTCTGCGGAGGCGTGGTGTCCACGCCGATCACCCGCTCGAACTCCGGATTGTTGCCGAGTCTGGCGAGCAGTTTCCCGCCAAGGTCTCCCCCGACCCCGGTGACGAGCACGATGTTCGACGGCATAGGACTCCCTGCGGTTTGGGCGGTTCTCGGACTTCGATCACGGGGTCCTGATGACCTTGAGCGCGTTCTTGATCTACCGAGTGTGCGCGAACCTGCACTCACTGGAAGCATCGCGCGGCTGCCCTTGAGATGTTACCGCTCATTAGGGGTAGTCGAGTCAGCGCTTACATGCTATTAACCAGCCGCTCGCGGAGGGGATGCACGTCTCACTCGAATGGGCGGCCAAAGCCCACTAAATGGGAATGGCCCGTCCAGAAACTGGACGGGCCACTCACCGGCTGTGTCTTACTTGCCGGCCTTCCTACGCTGAACGCGCGTCCGGCGCAGCAACTTGCGGTGCTTCTTCTTCGACATGCGCTTACGGCGCTTCTTGATCACAGAGCCCATCGTGAGCGCTCCTTCCTTCGTCGTCGGTCACGCTGCCCGGCGCAGCGTCCAACGGGTGGAGCGCACAGGCACGAGCGGTCTTCCAGGGTACCCGCGCCCCGGAAGACGCTCGTCGGCGGGCGCACTGTGCTCCGCGAAGCGAGCCTCAGCCCACGTCGAAGTACGCGCCCTGCAGATACTCGTGAACGGCCTTTTCGGGCACTCTGAACGACTTCCCGACGCGCACCGCGGGCAACTCGCCCGAGTGAACCAGTCGGTAGACGGTCATCTTGGAGACCCGCATCAGCGTGGCCACCTCGGCGACCGTCAGAAACTGGACCTGGCCCACTGAGGGCAGATCATCCTTCTTGTTCGGCGGCATGATTCACCGTGTCCTTCGACACGTGTCGCGCCACGAGGCTTCCCCACCTGTGGTATCGACACGCACGTGCTCTCTTGAGAGTAGCGGGACACGTGTGGCTAAAGCGACGCGAGTCACCGAGATGGGCCCGTCCGACTACGCATTTCGTCCTCTGGATGCGGTCCTTGCGCATGCAAGGACCGCGTCCAGAGGACTAACTGCGAGGTTCGTGAGCGGCGCCCAGTTCGGTCGACCGGTCCTTCGCGGCCTCGATGGCGGCCAGGAGCGCCGCGCGGACGCCGTGCTTCTCGAGTTCGCGGATGGCGTTGATGGTCGTCCCGGCGGGTGAGGTGACGGCTTCGCGCAGCAGCACCGGGTGCTCGTCGGACTCCGCGAGCATCTTCGCCGCCCCGACCGCCGACTGGATGATCAGCTGCCCGGCTAGCGTCCGCGGCAGGCCGAGCAGGATCCCGGCGTCGATCATGGCCTCGACCAGGTAGAAGAAATACGCCGGCCCGGATCCGGACAGCGCCGTGACGGCGTCCTGCTGCGACTCCGGCACCTCGACGACCTGGCCGACGTGCGAAAGCAGCTCCTTCACCAGCGCGACGTGCTCCGCGGTCGCGTGCGCCCCCGCGGAAACCGCGCTCATCGCCTCTCCGACGAGCATCGGGGTGTTCGGCATGACCCGGACCACGGGGACGCCGTCGGCCAGCCTGCGCTCGTACAGGGCGGTCGGCAGGCCCGCGCACAGCGAGACCACCAGCGACTCCTTGCCGAGCAACGGCGCGAGTTCGTCCAGCACCGGGTCGATGTCCTGCGGTTTGACCGCGACGACCAGCACGTCGGCCCGGCGCGCGGCGTCGGCGACGGTGACCCCGTGCACGCCGTAGCGCTCGGTCAGCTCGGCGGCGCGCACCGGATAGCGCTCGGTGAACAGCAGGTCACCGGGGCTGTGCCCGCCGTGCAACAGGCCCGAGAGCAGGGCCTCCCCGATCTTTCCGGCACCGACGACCGCGATCACGCTCATGCCTTTCAGCGTGCCAAACCGCCGTCAGCCCCCGGGCGCCGGGGCGAGCGCCAGCTGACGCGCCTGGCAGACCACCCTGCCCTGCGAGTCCACCACGAGCGCGTCCGAGTCGAACCAGGCCTCGTGCACCGACTGGGCTTGCACGATCACCCGCAGCCAGCCCGGCGCCGGACGGGTGCGCAGCAACGCGGTCAGCTGCACGGTCGGCGCCCAGCCGACCCGGCCCAGGTTGTAGACCACCGGCGGGTTCACGTCGCCCGCGAGCAGGGTGAAGAACGGGTCGGGGAGGCCGTGCCGCGGCCGGACCCACAGCCGCATCTTCGGCGGGTCGCCGATCCGGCCGTGCAGGTAGCCGACGCTCGCCGGATCCAGCCGGACCTCGCAACCCTTCGCCAGGTTGAACATGCCTTCGGACGTCTCGCCGGTGACGGGTACCGCGCCGGGCGGCGGCTCCGCGGGCATGGCCGGGACGTCGGTCCACTCCGGACGCCGCATCGGCAGCCGACCGGTGGTCACCCTGGCCTCGACGCAGCTGCGGCCCCGCTGCTCCAGCAGGACCGCGACGACCGAGGCGCGCCTTCCGACCTTCCGGACGTCGGTGCGCAGCAACACCGGGCCCACGGCGGGCGGGTGCAGGAACTCCGCGCTGATCGCCAGCGGCTCGGACGGCGGCTCACCGCGTTCGTGGAGGAGGGAGAGCGCGGTCCGCGCCATCAGTGCCATCAGGAAGCCGCCGTGCGGATGTCCGCCGATCGACCATTCCGTGCGCAGTACCGCTGTGAACGTGCCGTCACCCAGTGATCGCGTCGCGCATGCCGCGTCGAAGGAGGTGACCGTGTCGTCGGCCGCGCTCCCCGAGCACTGACCCAGGCCACGAGCCGATCCATCGGGGTGCGGGAGATCAACAAACGCAGCTGGTTCACGGTCGGAACTTTACGTGTACCAGCGCCTCGAGTGCAGACAGGAATGAATCTCCGCACCTGGAGACGATCTTTGTCACTGACCGAGGTGAAACCTCGCGAACAGGAGTGACTCCGCGAGGTCCTTCGATCGCCGCGCCGGGCTCGGCGAGCGGCGCGTGTTGATCTCCAGCACGACCTGCCCGGAGAAATCGCTGTTCACGAGCTTTTCGAGGAGTTCGGCGCAGGGTTCGATCCCGCGTCCGGGCACCAGGTGCTCGTCCTTCGGGAGGCCGGTGCCGTCCGCCAGATGGACGTGCGCGAGCCCGGAACCCATCCGTTCGGCGAGCGCGAGGGCGTCCATCCCCGCCGCCGCCGTATGGGACAGGTCGAGCGTGTAGTGGCGAAACCCTACGTCCGTAGGGTCGATCGAGGGCCGGAAGGCCGACACGCGCGACGTCCGCGAGCCGCCGGGCGGGCGCACCTTGAACATGTTCTCGACCGCGATCTCGATCCCGCTTTCCTCTTCGAGCTCGTCGACGAGGTCACCGAACGCGTCGCCGTAGCGGCGCTGCCACCGGAACGGCGGATGCACCACGACCGTGCGCGCGCCCAGTTCCAGCGCCGCGTCCACGGACATCCGCAGGCGCACCTCGGGATCCGGCGACCACACGCGCTGGGTGATCAGCAGCGACGGCGAGTGGATCGACAGCACCGGCACGCCGGTGCGGCGCGACCACCGGCGCAGCGCGGACACGTCCTGGCTGACCGGGTCGGCCCAGACCATCACCTCGACGCCGTCGTACCCCAGGTCCGCGGCCATCTCGAAGGCCGCACCCGCCCGCAACGGCCAGACGGACGCGGTCGAGATCCCCACCGGAACAGGAACTGCCATTCCGGCATCCTCCCCGAGGCCGCTAACGCGCGACCAGGAGGAGTGCGGCCGGTGAGACCGTCACCACCAGTCCGACCAGAACCGCGAGCACCAGGGTCTGCAGATCCTCCGCCTTGCGGATCTTCCGGACGATCCACACCAGCGCGACGATCACCAGCAGCGCGGCGACCAGCGCGGCGGCGGGGATGTTCACCCACAGCCAGTTGAAGCCCAGCCAGACCGCGGCGCCGCCGACCACGCCGAGGGCGAGCTGACCGGCCAAGGCCAGCCACTGCTTCCCCGGTGACGCGTTCTCGGCGTACTCCTCGGGCTCTTCCTCCGCGACGACGTCCGAGTCCTGCTCGTCGTCGTAGTCGTCCTCGTAGTCGTCGGCCTGGTAACCGGCCGCTGTCCGGCCGAAGCCGTACTCCTCGCGGCCGAAGTCCGGGCCCTCCTCGGGGTAGGCCGGGTCGGCGAAGTCGCGTTCGTACTCGTCGAGGTCGTCCTGCGGCCGGTCGCGGTCGTCGAGCGAATGCGGCGGCACGAACGGCATCGGCGGCGGGTGCGAGGCCATGGTGGGCGGCCCGCCGTCGAACGGATCCGGTTCGGGATCGGTCTCCGGCTCGACCGGCACGGCAGGCGGCGGAGGCGGCACCGGCGGGATCCCGCCGATCTCGGTGTCCTCGGACTGCACCTTCTGCCGTCGCTTGCGCCAGCCCGCCAGCCCGGCGGGCGGGACCTCCGGCTCGACGGGCGCGGGGGGTGCCTCGGTCTCGGGGGCGACGTCGTCGCTCACCGCGGCGAACTGCTCGGTGCTCGGCTCGGCCTTGGGCTGGGCCGGGCGGCCCGGCGGACGGCGGCGCCGTACCGGCTGCGGGGCGGGCGGCGTCGCGAAGGCGCCGCTGGCCATCGGGCCGGGCTGGTCTCCGGCCTCGTCGGCGACGGGGTCGGCCCCGCCGTCGAGTCTCGCCGAAAGCCCCGAGGACGGGGGTCCGGCGGGGGGCTCGGGACGACGGCGGACCGGCGGCACCGCGCCGCGGGTCTCCTCCGGGCCGGCGGGCCGCGGACGGCCGCGCGGGGGCAGGCCGTGGGAGTCCGGCATCCGCTGGTAGCCGCTCGACTCCTGGGGCGGGACCGGGCGCGCGAACTGACCGGACTGCTGCGGCGGCCGCTGCTGGTATCCGCTCTGCTCCTGCGGCGGCGCCGGCCGGGTGAACTGACCCGACTCCTGGGGCGGCTGGGCGGGCTTCGGCGGGGCGGGCCGCGCGAACTGGCCGGACTCCTGCGGCGGAGCGACCGGCTTCGGCGGGCGCACCGGCGGCGTCTGCCTGGTCGGAGTGGACGCGACGTCGGGCGGCACCGGCAGCGGCGCGGAGTCCTGCTGCGGCGGCGGCCCCGGACGCGCTCCGGGGTTCGAAGTACTTTTCTCCGCCGGGAACCCATCGGGCGGAGCCTGCGGGCGCGTACGGCGCGGCGGCCTCGACGGCGGCGGCGGGGGGTCGCCGGACACGCGGTCGATGATCGCCTGCGGCGCGGTGTCGCTCACCGACGGCGCACGTCGGCCGCGCGGCGGCTCGGGGGCTTCGTCCTCGTCGTCGGCCGCGCGGCGTCGCCTGCGGCGCCCGCCTTCCGGCTGGGCTCCGTGCTGCGCGAGCAGCTCCGCCACGGTCTTCTGCGGCGGGCCGCTCTCTGTCTCGTCCGTCATACCGTGCTGTCCAATGCGCGCTCCAGCCGTTGTGAACCGGCACGCGACGGGGCATCGGCGGCGTCGCGCGCGCTACCGGCCGTCATCCGCATCTCCGTCACCTCTTCACCGTGCCCGTTCTCCGTCGACGAAGTCCAGTCGGGCGCTGCCGCCCACAGTCTCGTCCGCACCATTCGAATGGTCCAGCCGTCGCAGGATGACACCTTCTCGCAGTGCCCACGGACAGATCTCCAGTTCTTCCAGGGAAAGCGCCCGCATGGTGGCTTGTGCGACGAGCGCGCCGGCCACCAGCTGATGCGACCTGCTCGCGCTGACCCCCTCGAGTTGTGCCAGGTCCTGGGCGGTCATCCGGGAGATGAACGCGATGAGCTGGCGCAACGCGGTGTCGGTCAGGGTACGGCGCACATGCGGCCCGCTGGCCGACGGCGCCGCTCCGGTCAGCCTGGCGAGTGACCGGAACGTCTTCGACGTCGCCACGACACGATCGGGTTCACCCAATTTGGCGACCTTCTTGGCGAGCGTGGCGAGCTGTTCTTCGAGCCAGGCCGAAGTCGCGATCAGCTCCGAGCGGGACGGCGGATCGTTCCGGAACCGCGTCCGGGTGGTCCGGCCCGCGCCCAGCGGGAGGGATTCGGCCAGTTCGGGCTCCTCGTCGCGGCCCATCGCGACCTCGAGCGAGCCGCCGCCGATGTCGAGCACCAGCAGTTTGCCCGCCGACCAGCCGAACCACCGGCGGACGGCGAGGAAGGTGAGCCGGGACTCATCGACCCCGGAGAGCACCTTCAGCTCGACGCCGGTCTCCTCTTGGACCTTCGCCAGCACTTTCGGGGCGTTCTTGGCTTCGCGGACCGCGGAGGTCGCGAACGCCATGACGTCTTCGCAGCCGAGCCGCAGGGCCGCCGCCTTCGCCGATTCGACCGCCCGCACGAGGCTGTCCGCACCCGCGCGGCTCAGGTCGCCGTTGCGGGTGATCTGCTCGGCGAGCCGGAGGACCGCCTTTTCGGAATGCATCGGCGTCGGGTGGGCGCCACGGTGGGCGTCGACCACGAGCAGGTGGACGGTGTTGGAACCGACGTCGAGTACCCCTAGGCGCACGAGCGTCTACGGTACCCGCCCGCACGTCAGGTCACGAAACCGTAACCGTGATCTGTATCGCAGCGGGCGGGTACCAGCGCCGATCAGGTTTCGAACTTGTAGCCCAGACCACGCACCGTGACCAGGTGCCGGGGCGATCCCGGGTCCGGTTCGATCTTCGACCGGAGCCGCTTCACGTGGACGTCGAGCGTCTTGGTGTCGCCGACGTAGTCCGCGCCCCACACCCGGTCGATCAGCTGCCCGCGGGTGAGCACGCGGCCCACGTTGCGCAGCAGGTATTCGAGCAGGTCGAACTCCTTGAGCGGCAGGGACACCTCCTGGCCGTCGACGGTCACCACATGCCGTTCGACGTCCATCCGCACCGGCCCGGCGGACAGCACCAGCGGCGCCAGCTCGCCTTCGGCGCCGGGCTCACCGCCGCGGCGCAGCACCGCCCGCACCCGCGCGATGAGCTCGCGGGCCGAGTACGGCTTGGTGACGTAGTCGTCGGCGCCGAGTTCCAGCCCCACGACCTTGTCGATCTCGCTGTCCCGCGCGGTCACCATGATCACCGGGACGGCGGAGCGCTGCCGGAGCTGCTTGCAGACGTCCGTTCCGCTCATCCCGGGAAGCATGAGGTCGAGCAGGACGATGTCGGCGCCGTTGCGGTCGAATTCCTCGAGCGCCTGCTGCCCGGTTCCGGCCACGGCGGCGGTGAAGCCCTCCTTGCGCAGCAAGAACGCGAGCGGGTCGGCGAACGACTCTTCGTCCTCGACGATGAGAACCCTCGTCACAGGTTTCCTCCATGGTCGGGGCTTTCTTGCCCTGTTGCCACGAGACGGGGTGTCCGCTCGGGGGTCTTCTCCGGCCGGGATGCCGGCGGAGCCTGTTTCGCGGCCGCCGCCGGTTCGGTACCGATGTGGGCGGGGATCCGCAGGGTGAACGTCGACCCGGTGCCGGGACGGCTCCAGAGGCCGACCGAACCGCCGTGGTTGGCGGCGACGTGCTTGACGATCGCCAGTCCCAGCCCGGTCCCGCCGGTGGCCCGCGACCGGGCCTTGTCCGCGCGGTAGAACCGCTCGAACACGCGTTGCTGCTCGTCCTCGGCGATGCCGATGCCGCGGTCGGTCACCGCGATCTCGACCTTCCCGTCGACCAGCCGCCTGCTGATCGACACCGGGCTGCCCGGCGGCGAGTACGCGACCGCGTTCTCCAGCAGGTTCGACAGCGCGGTGACCATCAGCGTGCGGTCGCCCTCGATGAGCAGTCCGCTGGCCGCGTCGGTGGTGATGGTGATCTCGGCGGATTCCGCCGAGAGCGTGGTCCGGCCGAGCGCCTCGCGCACGACGGCGTCGACCTCGACCACGTTCAGATCCGGCAGCCGCTCGGCGCCCTGGAGCCGCGACAGCGCGATCAGCTCGGTGACGAGCTGGCCGAGCCGGGTCGACTCGCGGAGGATCTTGCCGCCGAACCGGCGGACCTCCTCCACGTCCTCCGCGGCGTCGAGGACGGCCTCGGTGAGCAGTGCGATCGCGCCCACCGGCGTCTTCAGTTCGTGGCTGACGTTCGCGACGAAGTCCCGCCGGACGGCTTCGAGTCGGATCGCCTCGGAGTGGTCGACGGCCTCGACCACGGTGAACCCGTCGCCGAGCGGGCGGACCTCGCCGAGGACGGCCTCGGGCTGGCGGCCCCTCGCCTCCAGCGGCGAAAGGTCGATCTCCATCGGCTCGTCGGTCTCGACGACCTGCTCGGCGGCCTTGCGGGCACGCGGGTCGGCCTGGTTGACCTTCACCAGGCCCAGCTCGTAGGCCCGCGGGTTGTGCAGGACCATGTCGCCGAACTTGTTGAGCACGACGACGCCGTTGTTGCTGGACCGCACGAGGCGTTCGAGCAGTTCGGCCACGGTGGGGCCGGTCGGTCGCCGCTCCTCGCGGCGGGCGCGGCCCCTCGCGATCAGGAAGCCGAAAACCACACCGACGATCAGTCCGCCGACGGCCAGGGCGAGTGCAACAGGCGTGGTCACAGGGGAATCGTAAGCGTCCGGGTAGCCTTTTGGCCTAGTCCCGGCCGCGTACTCGTGATGCCTATGACACCTGGGGAGACCCTGTTCGCCCGCAGGTCAGGCCCCGTTCACGTACCCGATCCCTGGCCGAGACCTCCCGGGTGAGGCGGATCACCCGAAGCGGGGAGGCCGTCGGCTCCGGATGCCCGGATCCCTACTTTCGTCGCGACTATCCCGGCACCGCGCCTCCCGCCCACGGGGAAATAGCGGTGTTCCCGTCACAGGCGCCGGGGAATGTTGGAAGACTGTCGCCGTGGAACTCGTCAGTGACATCTCCCTGATCCGTGGAGAAGAAGAGCTGTTCGACCGGACGGCTCATCTGTTCGTCGCGGCGACCGACATCGCGTGCGCGGCCGACGACCTGTACACGTGGGCGCTTTCCCGGCCGTCGCTCACCCGCCAAGGTGAGCGGCTGGTGCCCGACAAGCGGATCCGCAAGCTGTACCGCCCCGGTGTCCTGCTGAACGAGCAGACCGCGCAGCACCTGCACCATCTCTCGGGCCTCGGCGCGCAGATCCGGATCGGCACCGAGGAGATCAACGAGACGATCCTGCTCGACGAGCGGGTCGCGATCATGGCTGGCGACGAGGGCAAGGCGGTGCGCTCCTACAGCGTCATCTCGCGCCCGGAGCTGGTCCAGGGCATTCTGTCGCTGTTCGAAACCGCCTGGCAGGCGGCCGCGACGCTGGAGACGTTCGACGCGCGGTTCGCCGACATCCGGATGGAGGCACCGCAGATCCTCGAATTCCTGACCACCGGCTGCAAGGACGACAAGGCCGCGAAGAGCCTCGGCATGGGTGTGCGCACCTATCAGCGACGCGTCTCGGAATTGCTGGTCGCGCTCGGCGTGACGTCGCGGCTCCAGGTGGACGCGCGGGCACGGGAACTCGGCCTGCTGTGAAACGCTGGGCCGGGGTCGCCGTTCTGCTCGTCCTCGCGGGCTGCACCACCACGGTCCCCGGCACCGCCCAGCCGGAGCCGGCGAGTCCGCCGTCGAACTTCGCACTGGTCGATCCGGCGAAGACGGCGTCCATGCTCGCGGCGGTCAAGACGGCCACCGAAGCGACGTTCTCTTACGACAGCACGGCCGTGCCCGCCTACGAGAAGGCGCTCGCCGACAACCTGACGCCGGGCGCGCGTGACGAGCTGAGGAAGCTGTTCGCCGAGGTCCTGAATTCGGCCGAGCCGATCAAGCTCGTGACCAGGGTGATCGTCTCGGCGGCGGTCGAGCAGACGCCGGACAAGGCGCGGGTGCTGACCGTGGTGGACCAGACCAGCACCAGGGCGGGCACCACCAGCAAGGGGATCGCGACGGTCCTGCTCGCGACCGTGCGCGAAGGCGACCGCTGGCGGATCGGCGAGGTCGACGTGAACCCGGCGGGCTCCACGTCCGCGGCGGAGAAACCGGGCGCGGGTGACCGGGCGTTCGCGCGGGTGCGGGATTCCGCCCGCGACGGTGCCGTGCGCGCCGCGGAAGCCCTGCTGAACGTGAATCCGGCGGATCCCGAAGGCACGTACGCCCGCTACGAGTCCGTGTCGACCGGGCAGTTGCTGACCCAGTTCCGGCAGGACAAGGCGGCGCGGCTGAACCAGATCCGGTCCGGGGGCACGAAGTCGTCGATGGCGCCGAATCCGGCCGCCGCGGTCATGGAGGTCGTGGACGGCAAGGCGAGCGTGCTGCTCTTCGCGGCGTCGGACGTCACGGACGCGGCCGGGCAGGCGTCGAAGCGGTACCTGCCGATCGTGCTGCGCCTCCAGCGCCTGCCCGAGGGCTGGAAGGCCGCCGGTATCGAGATGGTCGCGGCCCTCCCCTGACGCAATTCGTCCTCTGAACGCGGTGATTCGTAGTGCGAACTACCGCATCCAGAGGACGAAACGCGTAGGTTCAGCGGCCCTGGTTCGCGACGGCGGCCGCGGCTTCCTTGGCGGCCTCCGGGTCCAGGTACGTCCCGCCGGCGGTAACCGGCTTGAGGTCGTCGGTCAGGTCGTAGCGCAGCGGGATGCCGGTCGGGATGTTGAGCCCGGCGATGGCGTCGTCGGAGATCCCGTCGAGGTGCTTCACCAGCGCGCGCAGCGAGTTGCCGTGCGCGGCGACCAGGACGGTCTTGCCGGCGCGCAGATCCGGCACGATCGCGGACTCCCAGTACGGCAGCAGCCGCGCGACGACGTCCTTGAGGCATTCGGTCAGCGGGGCGGAGTCGCCGAGGTCGGCGTAGCGCGCGTCGCCGACCTGGCTGAACTCGTCGGCCGGGTCGATGGGGGGCGGCGGGGTGTCGTAGGAGCGGCGCCAGAGCATGAACTGCTCCTCGCCGAACTCGTCCAGCGTCTGCTTCTTGTTCTTGCCCTGCAGCGCGCCGTAGTGCCGCTCGTTGAGCCGCCAGTCGCGCTTCACCGGGATCCAGTGCCTGTCGGCGGCGTCGAGCGCCAGGTTGGCGGTCGAGATCGCCCGGCGCATCAGCGAGGTGTGCACGACGTCCGGCAGCAGGCCGGATTCGGCGAGCAGCTTCCCGCCCTTGCGCGCCTCCAGCTCGCCCTGGTCCGAGAGCGGCACGTCCACCCAGCCGGTGAACAGATTTTCGGCGTTCCACGTGCTCTGCCCGTGACGCAGCAGCACCAGAGTCCCAAGCTCAGCCATGCGCCCAAGCCTGCCAGAGTGAGCGGAAGCGCCGGTCAGAGGGCTGGACTTGCCCTTGTTTCTACAGAGAGTGCGTTACCCGCGAGTAACACCTTCACTCGTCCAGAAGACGGGCTGCCAACAAGTCCAAATCCCGGAAAATCGGACTGCACTCCGTTATCCCACTGCAGAAAGTTCACTCCAATGGAGTAACCGGTAGTCTTGTGATTACAGGTGGAGATCTGACAGGTTGACTACGTCCCGCGCGGCCGGATTCCACGCACTCCCCGGCCCGACGCGGGTGACGACCGCGACTCGTCTCCCCCCTGCCGAGTCGCGGCGCCCGCCGGCCCCGTTGGCATCCCCCTCGTCACCGGGTCCACCTTGGCGGGAACTTCAGCGGGGCGGCTCGAGATCGCGACTCCCCCCTCCCTCGAGCCGTCCCGCCTAGGTCTTTTCAGTCCAGCGGCGGGGCGGACGGCAGATCCGAAGCCGACGCCATCGCGGGCGCGGCCGGACGGCGCCGCTTGCGCAGCCACCACACCAGCGCGGCCGCGGGGACCCCGAAGACCAGCAGGAACGGCGCCATCGCGCCGAGCACGGTCAGCAGGCCGCCACCGAAGGTCAGGAACGCGTCCCAGCCGCCTGCCAGCCCGCCGAAGAAACCACTGCGCGACTCTTCCGCCGCCGCGACCGTCTCGGCCTTCACCTGCAGCGAGATCGTCGACATGGCGACACTTCCGGCCAGGCTCTCGCGACGCTTCTGAAGCGACTCGAGTTCGGCCTCACGGCTCGTCAGCTCACTCTCGACCGAAGCGATCTCCGACACCGAAGTCGCCTTCGCGAGCAGCGCGCGGATGCGCTCGACACTCGCCCGCTGCGTGGCCAGCCGCGAATCGACGTCGACCATCTGCTCGGTCACGTCAGTCGCGGTGACCTCCCGTTTGACCTGCTTCCCGAGCTTCCCCAGCTGCTCCAGCACACCGTCGAGGCGATCGGAGGGCACGACGACGTTGACCGACGCGCGCTTCTCCTGGGTGCTCTCCTGCCCGGTGTACCCGGCGGCGGCCTGGGTGATGACGCGCACCTGCGAGATCACGTCGCCGACATTGGGCGCGGTGAGTTCCAGGTTCGCCGTGCGCACCAGCTTGCGGTCGGCCACCCCCGGCTGTCCCACCGGCGCCGGAGCCTTGTCCGAACCCGCCTTGCCCGCGCTGTCGGTGCTCTCCTTGTTCGGCCCGCCCTGACTCGGGGCGCCCTGATTCGGCGCGGCCTGCCGCCCGTCGGCCGACATCGCGGCGGATTTCTCGCCGGACTCGTTCGCCGAGCAGCCCGCGAGTGCCAGCACGATGCCGGCGACGGCCACCCATCTCGATCGCTTGTGCATAAGTCCCGTTCTCCCTCCAGTGCTGCGGAGAGAGACGGAGCCGGGTCCGGTGCCGTTGCACCGAACGGGTCACGAGTCGGTCAAGGCTCCGGGCTCGTGCCCGTTCGCGGGCTCGACGAGATGCTTGAACGCCTGCAGGTTCGCGAGTGATTCACCGCGCGAGACCCGCCAGTCCCATTCGCGTTTGATCGATTCGGCGAACCCGAGTTCCAGCAAGGTGTTGAAGTCGCCGTCGGCGGCCTCCAGCACCTGCCCCAGGATCTTGTCCAATTCGGCCTCGGTCACCGTGTCCAGGCCGAACCGGCCGACCAGGTAGATGTCGCCCATCGCGTCCACGGTGTAGTGCACGCCGTACAGTTTCGCGTTGCGGCGCAACAGAAAGCGGTAAACGTCCTCATGGGACTCATCGGGACGGCGGCAAACGAAGGCCTCGACGGCGAACGCGTGGTCCCCGGCGACCAGCCAGCAGTTCGTCTGCAGCTTCTTGGTGCCGGGCAAGGTGACGAAGTACTTTCCCTCGCCGCGTTTGTCGTACTTCAGGCCCGCATTGTCCAAAGAGGACCGCAAGATCTCGTCGAGTGTCAAACCGCCACCTCCGCGCGCTGTTCGAGGGCACGCCGGAACGCGCCGGTCGCTTGAGCGTACGTGTCGAGCAGGCGGTCGGTCGTGCGGCGCCAGGAAAAGCGCTGCGCGTGGACGACGGCGTTGGCCGAAAGTTCGGCACGCCTGCCCGGTCGCAAGGCGACGTTCGCGAGCGCGCCCGCCCAGTCCTTCGGATCATGCGAAGGCACCAGCAGCCCGGAAACGCCGTGCGGGACCGCGACCGGCAGCCCGCCGACCTCGGCCGCGATCACCGGCGTCCCGCAGGCCTGCGCCTCCAGCGCGACGAGCCCGAACGACTCGTTGTAGCTCGGCACCGCGACGAGATCGGCCGCACGGTAGACGTCGACCAGCGCCCGGCCGGGCTGCGGCGGCATGAACCGGGTCTGCTCCTCGATGCCGAGGGAGACGGCCAGTTCACGCAGGGCTTGCGGCTGCTCCAGCCCGGTCCCGGAGGGACCGCCGACGATCAGCACGACCAGCCTCGACGCCAGCTCCGGCCGCTCGCGCAGCATTTCGGCGGCGGCCAGCAGCAGGACGTCCGGCGCCTTCAGCGGCTGGATCCGGCCCGCGAAGGCCAGCACGATCGCGTCCCGCGGCAGGCCCAGCGCGCGGCGGGCGGCCGACCGCGAACCCGGTGTGAAGCGGTCGAGGTCGACCCCGGGCGGGATGGCGTGCACGGCGTGTGGGTCGGCGTCGTACAGCTCGATCAGTTCGCGGGCCTCGACGCGGGTGTTCGCGACCAGGCAATCGGCCTCGGCGACGACCTGCTCCTCACCGATCACGCGGGTGCGCGGCTCGGGGGTGTCGCCTTCGGCCAGCGCGGCGTTCTTGACCTTGGCCAGGGTGTGCGCGGTGTGCACCAGCGGCACCCCCCAGCGGTCGCGGGCGAGCCAGCCCGCCTGGCCGGAGAGCCAGTAATGCGAATGGATGAGGTCGTAGTAGCCGGGCTCGTGGAACGCCTCGGCCCGCAGCACCCCGGCGGTGAACGCGCACAGCTGCGCGGTCAGCTCGTCGCGCCCCAGCGGCTCGAACGGCCCGGCCGGGATGTGCCGCACCAGGACGCCGGGCGCCAGTTCGGCGACCGGTGGCTGGTCCGAGGACGTGGCCCGGGTGAACACCTCGACCTCGACGCCGCGGCGGGCCATCTCGGTGGCCGTCTGGCTCACGTAGACGTTCATCCCGCCCGCGTCGCCGGTGCCCGGCTGTTCCAGCGGAGAGGTGTGCAAGGACAGCACCGCGACGCGCCTGGGCGCGGCATCGAACCCGTGCAGAGGGATCGTCACCTGGTCAACACTCCTGAAGTCCTACTGATCGGCGAACCCGCGCAGCAGACCACCGAACTCATCGGCTGCTTCGGCGAACGGCAGATGCCCCACCTCAGGTAGCCAACGCATGACGGCACCCTGAATCTTCCCCGCCGCGTATTCCGCCGACGTCGGATCGATCACAGCGTCCGCGAGACCATGGACGATCAGCGTCGGTTTGTCCAGTTCGCGAAGTACGTCCTCGCTCCCGACGTCGCGCCGGAACAACGCGGAGCGCACCGAGGGCGGGGTCGCGAGGCTGGTGCCGAGCAAGGACTGGGTCAGGGTCCCGGACACCGGGGAGGCCGTCATCCGCGCGCTGAACTGCACCAACGCGGGAATCGCGACCGCCGGGTCGTCCGACAGCACCGCCGGGATGGCCTCGCGCATGGCGGGCCCGATTTTCCCGCCGGGGCGGTTCTTGCCGATTTCTGTGATGGCGCCCACAAGCACGACGCCGGCCAGGCGTGCGGAACCGTGCACGCGAAGGTAGTCGGTGATCACGAGCCCGCCGTAGGACCAGCCGACGACGATCGCGTCTTCCCCGGCGAAGTCGAGCACGGAGGCGAGGTCTTCGGCCCAGACCCGCGGGTCGTCGTAGCCCGCGGACGGGACCTCAGAGTCCCCGTGGCCGCGCAGATCCATCGCGACCAGGCGGAACCGCCCGGACAGCGCGGGATCCGCGAGCTGGGGCGCCCAGGCGCGGCCGGACTGGGCCCAGCCGTGCACGAACACGATCGGACGGGTGTTCTCGGCGCCCTCGACCCACAGGCCGATCCGCGTTCCGCCGTAGCCGACTACCTCGGTCTTCATGCCCGCACTTTATGGGCTCCCGGGCGGGTCTCGTGAGTGGCGATGACGGTTCGAACCGAGAGTGTTTTAGGTACCTACCGGGGGTGGGTTCGTTAGCGGCTGGCCGTGAAGGACTCCTTGAGGGACTCAGGGTCCCTCAAAGTTCCCCTCACCCTGCTCGGACCATCGCCACCAGACTCAGTGACACCACCAGCCCCAGGGGTAGCGCGTGAAGGCCCCCTTCCCTCGGCTGAGCCGAGGGAAGGGGGCCTTCACGCGCTCTTCAGCACTTCACCGCGGGCAGAGTCGCCACTCACGAGCCGGACGGGTTACTTGATCGCCGAGAGGGCCTTCCAGGACTTCCAGTCGTAGAACCAGTTCTTGACGTCCGATTTGGTCGGGCTGCCCAGTTTCGAACCGGTGATCTCGACGGGGTCGCCGATCATCGCCGAGTCGAAGTACTTCTTCGCGTCCGCTTCGAGCAGGTTCACGCAGCCGTGCGAGGTGTTGGCCTTGCCGATGTTCGCCGCGTTGTCCTGGTTCTCGTGGATGTACTCGCCGTTGTTCGAGATCCGGCAGGACCACTTCTTGTTGACGTTGGTGTAGCCGTACCGCGCGTTGTCGAACCGCGCCGTCGGCTCCTTCGTCATCACGATGAAGGTGCCGTTGGGGGTGTTGCGCTGGACGTCGCCGTCGAGCCCGTTCGAGCACGGGTAGCTCGCCGACTCCGCGCCGCCGCGGTAGACCTTCATCACGTGGTCCGGGGTGTGGATCTTGACGACCTGGTTGCGGCCGATCTTGAACTTGGTGGTGACGTCGGCCTTGCCGTACGCGCCGCCGCCGAGCGCGACGCCGTAGAGCTTCGCTTCGACGCTGACGGTGATGTTGGCGGGCCAGTACTCCTTGGGCCGCCAGTCGACCTGCGTATCCGACAGCCAGCCCCAGGAGCCCTCGACGTCCTTGTCGGTCTTCACCTTGAGCGCCTTCTCGGCGGCCGCCTTGTCCTTGACCGGGGACGCGAACTTCACGCTGATCGGCATCCCGACGCCGACCTCGGCGTCGTCGGTCGGGTTCAGCGTGGCGCGGACCTCCTTGGCCGGTTTGACCGTGGTGAAGGTGCCCTTGAGCTCGGCGACCTTGTTGTCGCTGCCGCTGGCCTTCGCCGCGTACGTGTAGGTCTTGCCGTAGCCGAGGGACTCGGAACTCGTCCAGGTGAGCCCGTCGGGCGAAAGCTCCCCTTTGACGTCCTTGCCGGAATCGCCGGTGACCTTGACCTCGGTGAGCTTGCCGTCGGCGACCTTCACGACGACCGGCGTCACCACGGAGGCGTCCTTGGCGTCGACGGCGGGCTCGGCGGTGATCTTGGCGAGCGGCGGCGCGGCGGCCTGTCCGTCGCCACCACTGCCCTCCGGCTTGGCGTTGCCGCCTTCTTCGCTGGAGCAGGCCGCGGCCAGCATGGCCGCCCCCGCGGCGAGCGCGGCCTTGAACACCGTGCGCCGTTCGATCACCGTGAACCTCCCATTGGCCCCCACGCGAGCACCTACCCGCTCAGCGCTGGGGACCTCTCCGACGTTACCCGCGGCGGCGAAACTCACCCCGCGCCCCCTCACGGCTATAGACGCATCGGCCCGGCTCGGGGTTGTTCGCGACTTTCGGCGGCTCGCGTTTAGCCCGCTAAAGGCGCGTCGCCTTTAGCGGGCTAAACGCGAGCCGCGCTAGAGCGAGCAGTTGATGAGCAGGGGTTCCGGGTGGAGCGAGACGCCGAAGCGGGTCTCGACGCCGTCGCGCACTTCGCGGGCCAGCGCGAGGAGGTCGGCTGTCGAGGCCTTCCCCCGGTTCGTGAGCGCCAGAGTGTGCTTCGTCGACAGCGACACCCGGCCCCCCGGCCCCTCGTGCCCCTTCGCGAATCCCGCGCGCTCGATCAGCCACGCCGCGGACAGCTTCGTCCCGCCGGGCGCCGGGTATCGCGGCACGCGGACGTCCTCGCCGACGACGTCGACGATCCTCGCCAGCACCTTCGCGACCTGCGCCTCCCCGATGATCGGGTTGGTGAAGAACGAGCCCGCGCTCCAGGTGTCGTGGTCGTCCGCGTCGAGGACCATGCCCTTACCGCGACGCAGCCCGAGGACCGCTTCGCGTGCTTCGGCCACCGGGACGCGGTCACCGATCTCGACGTCGAGCGTGCGGGCGAGTTCGGCGTAGCGGATCGGGGCCGAGAGGCCGTCTTCGGTGACCTTGAAGCGCACCGTGAGCACGACACCCGCGTCGGTCCCCTTCAGGATCGAAGTGCGGTAGCCGAACCCGAGCTCTTCGGCGGTCAGCGTGCGGATCTCGCGGGCGGCGCGGTCGTAGAGGTCGAGCGAGACCAGTGACTCGGCCACCTCGCAGCCATACGCGCCGACGTTCTGGATCGGTGTCGCACCGACCGAACCCGGGATCCCGGAGAGACATTCGAGCCCGCCGACGCCCTCGGCGACCAGTCCCTCGACGAAACCGTCCCAGTTCTGCCCGGCGGCGACCTCGACGAGATCTCCGTCACGTGTCCAGCCGGTCTCGCCGACCTTCAGCAGCAGGCCCTCGAAGCCTTCGTCGGCGACGACCAGGTTCGAACCGCCGCCGAGCAGCAGGACCGGCTCACCCGCGTCGTCGGCCTCGCGGACCGCGTCGACCAGGGCCTGCGCCGTCGTCGCTTCGGCGTAGCGCCGCGCCGGGCCGCCGAGCCGCAGCGTGGTGTGGTCGGCGAGGGCGGCGTGCTGGGTGGGAGTTTCGGCAGTGCTCACGCCCATGAACGGTACTGTCTGGCGCCATGGCCTCCCGTATCGAGCACCGCACGACCTTCTCCGCCGACCTCGCGAGCGCGTGGGACGCGGTGGCGAGCGAAGCGGCGCTCCGGGCCAGGCTGGAGCAGATCGGCGGCGACGACGCGGAACTGCTGGAGTACGTCCCGGCCGAGGACGGGGTGCGCTACAAGCTGCGTCAGGGCATCAGCTCGGACAAGCTCCCGTCCGCCGTGCGGACCCTGCACCGCGGCGACCTCGTCGTCGAACGCGAGCAGATCTGGCGCGCCGGCGGCGCCGGGTACACCGGTGGCGCGACGGCGTCCGTCCACGGCGTGCCGGGCGAGATCACCGCGAAGACGTCGCTGACCGGCGACGGCGAGCAGACGACCCTCGTCAACAGCGGCGAGGTCAAGGTGCGGATCCCGTTCGTCGGCGGGAAGCTGGAGAACGTGATCGCCGAACAGGTCGTCAAGCTGCTGGAGCGCGAAGCGGAATTCGTCGCGAAGTGGCTGGCCGAGCGCTGAAACCGGTCGGGGCACCGACACGCGGGACGACCAACCCGAACCGCCTCCGCCGCGTGGACCGGTGGCTCGCGGGCGACGCCGGGGTGACCCGACTGCTGCGCCGGGCGCACGAACCGCTCGTGGTGGACCTCGGCTACGGCGCCTCGCCGGTGACCACGGTGGAGATGGCGCGGTGGCTGCGCTCGGTCCGCCGCGACGTCCGGGTGCTGGGCCTGGAACTGGACGCCGAACGGGTGGCCGTGGCGCAAGCGTGCGTCGACCGGCCGTGGCTGGACTTCCGGCGCGGCGGTTTCGAGCTGGCCGGGACGCGACCGGTGCTGGTGCGCGCGTTCAACGTGCTGCGGCAGTACGACGAGGCCGAGGTCGCCGGGGCCTGGTCGCTGATGCTGGACGCGATGGCGCCCGACGGGCTCCTCGTCGAAGGCACCTGCGACGAGATCGGACGGCTGAGCACCTGGGTCGCCGTCGGGCACGACGGGCCCCGCACGCTGACCATTTCCGTCCATCTCGCGAGCCTGGAACGTCCGTCCACAGTGGCCGAAAGGCTGCCCAAGGTTCTCATCCACCGCAACGTTCCCGGTGAACGCGTCCACGATTTACTGTCCACTCTGGACACTTGCTGGGCGACGGCGGCGCCGCATCAGAACTTCGGCGTCCGGGCCCGCTGGGCGCATACCGTCCATCTGCTCACCGCCCGAGGCTGGCCGGTGCTGAACCGGCCGTCGCGGTGGCGGCTCGGTGAACTCACCGTGCCGTGGTCGTCGGTGGCCCCCGACTAGGAATTCACCGGTACAACCCCGCTCCGTCATCCCGATGCGACCTGCGGTGATCACCATGGGACCGTGGAACTACTGGAGTACGTCACCGGGCTGCTCGAGGGCACGCTGGGATCACCCTGGCTGTGGGTGATCGTGTTCCTCGTGTCCGGGTTGGACGCGCTCCTGCCGTTCATGCCGAGTGAGACGACCGTCATCACCGTCGCCGTCCTCATCGGCCCGGAGCTGCCGCAACTGGCGCTGCTCGCCCTGGTCGCCGCGCTCGGCGCCTGGCTGGGCGACTGCCTCGGTTACACCGTCGGCGCCGCCGCGGGCTCTCGCGCGCTCGCCCGCCTGCAGCGTGGTCCGGACGGGGTCCGGCGCTACGAATGGGCGAAGATCCAGGTCCAGCGCAACGCCGTCCTGCTGATCCTCGCCGCCCGCTACCTGCCCGGCGGCCGCGTCGCCAGCGGGCTCGCCAACGGCAGCCTCGGTTACCCGCCGCACAAGTTCGTCCCGCTCGACGCCCTCGGCGCGAGCGTCTGGGCGGTGTACAGCGTCCTGATCGGTCTCGTCGGCGGAGCGACCTTCGCGGACGAACCGGAGAAGGGCCTTCTGCTGTCCTTCGCGCTCGGCCTGCTGCTGGTCGGGGCGATCGAGATCGGGCGGCGCGTCCGCGTCGGCATCCTGACCCGGCGCCGCGCCGCGGCCGGGACCAGCGACAATGGAGTACGTGTCGAACCCTGAACGCCGCTACGTGATCTCCTTCGGTTGCCCCGACCGCACCGGCATCATCGCCCGGATCTCGGGTTTCCTCGCCGAGCACGGCGGTTGGATCGTCGAAGCCGCGTACCACACCGACCCGGACACCGGCTGGTTCTTCACCCGCCAGGTCGTCCGCGCCGACTCGCTCCCGTTCGACGCCGCCGAGCTGCGCACGCGCTTCGCCGAGGTCGCGAAGTCGCTTTCGGCCGAGTCGAGCTGGCAGGTCAGCGACACCGGCGAACGACGGCGGGCCGTGATCCTGGTCTCCAAGGCCGGGCATTGCCTCTACGACCTGCTCGGCCGCGTCGCGTCCGGCGAACTGGACGTCGACGTCGCCGCGGTCATCGGCAACCACGCCTCACTGGGCGACATCACCCGCGCCCACGGCATCCCGTTCCACCACGTCCCGTTCCCCGCCGGCGACGCCGAGGCCAAGGCGCCCGCCTTCGCGGAGGTGCGGAAACTGGTCGACGAACACGACCCGCACGCCGTCGTCCTCGCCCGGTTCATGCAGGTCCTGCCCCCCGGAACTGTGCGAAGCCTGGGCCGGGCGGGCGCTCAACATCCACCACAGCTTCCTGCCGTCGTTCGTCGGCGCGCGGCCGTACCACCAGGCCCACGCGCGCGGGGTGAAGCTGATCGGCGCGACCTGCCACTACGTCACCGCCGACCTCGACGCGGGCCCGATCGTCGACCAGGACGTCATCCGCGTCGACCACGGCGACTCTGTCGAGGACCTGATCCGCAAGGGCCGCGACATCGAAAAGGTGACGCTGGCGCGGGGACTGCGGTGGCATCTGGAGGGCCGCGTCCTCGTGCACGGGAACCGGACTGTCGTCTTCTAGTGGTTGACTGGGTCCATGGGGACTCCAGAGATCAAGGTGATCGAGACACACGAAGCGCTCCGCGAGCACCTCGGTCATCCGGCGGAAAGGACGAAGGGGAAGATCATCCCCTTCATCGACCCGCACGCTCGCACCCTGATCGAGCATTCGCCGTTCTACCTGCTGGCGACGGCGTCGTCCGAGGGGACCTGTGACGTCTCCCCGCGCGGGGACCCGGCCGGTTCCGTAAAGGTTCTCGACGACCGGACGCTCGTGCTGGCCGACCGGCCCGGCAACAAGCTGCTCGACAGCCAGACCAACATCATCGAGAACCCGTACGCCGGACTGCTGTTCCTGGTGCCGGGGATGAACGAGACGCTGCGGATCAACGGCCGCGCGAAACTGGTCGCGGACGCGCCGTTCTTCGACGACCTCGTGATCAAGGGAAAGCGGCCCGCGCTGGCGATCCTGGTCGAGGTCGAAGAGCTGTACCTGCACTGCGCCAAGGCTTTCCTGCGGTCTTCGCTGTGGAAGCCGGAGACGTGGCCGGAGCGGTCCGGCCTGCCGACCGCCGGGCAGATCTTCCGCGACCAGATGAACCTGGACGTGTCAGTGGAGCAGCTGGATGCCGCGCTGACCGAAGGTGCCCTCACTACGCAGTACTGAGCCTCCCGCGCGCTATGAAAGGTCCTTTCCTTGCAAATTTCGCAAGGAAAGGACCTTTCATAGCATCGGTGAAGGGGTCAGACGCGGACCAGCATCTTGCCGGTGTTCGCGCCGCCCAGCAGGTCCAGGAAGGCCTGCGGCGCGTTGCGGATACCGTCCACAATGGTCTCGGAGTACTTGAGGTCGCCGGAGGCGACGAGCGGCGCGACCTCCTTGACGAACTGCGGCTGCAGCGCGAAGTGGTCGCCGACCAGCATGCCGCGCATGGTGAACCGCTTCGCGATGATCGACGCGAGGTTCCGCGGCGCCGCGGCCGGTTCGGTGTTGTTGTAGACCGAGATCATCCCGCAGATCGCCATCCGGCCGTGCAGGTTGATCGAGTCGATGGCCGCTTCGAGGTGCTCACCGCCGACGTTGTCGAAGTACACGTCGATCCCCTCGGGCGCCGCCGCGCGCAGCTGCTCGATGACCGGGGCGTCCTTGTAGTTGAACGCCGCATCGAAGCCCAGCTCGTCGGTCAGCCACTTGACCTTCTCGTCCGTGCCCGCGCTGCCGATAACCCGCTTCGCGCCCTTCAGCTTCGCCAGCTGGCCGACGACGGACCCGACGGCACCCGCCGCGCCGGACACGAAGACGGTGTCGCCCTCCTTGAACTCCGCGACCTCCAGCAGCCCGGCGTACGCGGTGAGCCCGGTCATGCCGAGGACGCCGAGGTACGCCGAGATCGGCGCGGCGTCGGGGTCGACCTTCACGGCGTGCTCGGCGGCGACGACGGCGTGCGAACGCCAGCCGAGGCCGTGCAGCACGATGTCGCCAGGCTTGAAGTCCTCGACGTTCGACTCGACGACCTCGCCGACGGCCCCGCCGTGCATGACCTTGCCGACCTCGTACGGCTCGGCGTAGGACTTCGCGCTGCTCATCCGGCCGCGCATGTACGGGTCCACGCTCAGGATCTGGTTGCGGACCAGGATCTGCCCCTCGCCGGGCGTCGGGATCTCGACGTCCGCGATCTCGAAGTTCTCGAGCGTCGGGACACCGTGGGGACGGGAGGCGAGCCGGATCTCGGTTGCGTTCACGGGGTGACTCCAAGTCTGTTGCGCACTACAAGCGGGGCGATCGCCCCGTATTCACGACGGGTACAACCAGCTAACCGGGGCGACCATTCCGATTGTGGTGAGCGCTACACGATCTCGGCGAGTTTGCCGAGGACCCCCTCGTAGATCCGCTTGAGGCCGCCGGGCGCGAAGGTCCGCTCGAAGAAGCCGCCGATGCCGCCCGCGCCCTCCCAGGTCGTCTCGATCCGCACGAGGCTGCCTTCCGGCACCTCGCGGACGGTCCAGGTGGTGACCATGCTGGAGTTCGCGTCGGTCTCGACGAGGGTGCCTTCGGCGGGCTCGGTCACCGTCGCGGCGACGTCACGCACGCGCTTCGACGTCGCCTGCAGCTTCCAGCTCGCCTTCGTGCCCGCTCCGACGCCGCCTTCGGTGACCTCGTAGTCGCGGTAGTGCTCCGTCAGCAGCTTCGGGCGGGTCTCGGCGTAGTCCGCGACGAGCGCCCTGACCTTGTCGGCCGGCGCCTCGATGGTGCGCTCCGCGATGGCGGTGACCTTTCCCATCCCACTCCCTTTCACCCGTGTGGCAAGACAGCGTCCACGATTCCACCGCTGAGTGCGACCGGAGCGGGCGCCCCCCTGCCCCGGACGCCATGAAAGGTCCTTTCCTTGCGAAATTTGCAAGGAAAGGACCTTTCATGGCGCGCGCGGGGCGGGCTAGATGAGGGACTTCTCCTTCAGCCAGTCCTTCGCGACGTCGCCCGGCTTCTCACCGTCCGAGTCGACGCGCTTGTTCAGCTCACGCAGCTGCACGGTGTCCAGCGCCTTGCTGACGGCGTTGACGGCGGCCGCGAAGTCGGCGCCGCGCTCGTCGAGGACCTTCTTGTTCACCGCGGGCACGACGTTCTCGGTCGGGACGATGGCGAGGTCGTCCTCCAGCGCCACGAACTGCGGGTCGCCGACGAGCGGGCTCACCGAGTCGACCGGGATGACGGTGACCTTGCCGGACCGCAGCTGCTCGACGCGCGGGCCGGCCTCCTGCACGGTCTGGAAAGTGGCCTTCAGCTTGTAGACGTCCGTGAAGCCCTTGAAGCAGGGAAGCCGCTTCTCGCACTCCGGGCCGCCCGCGACGATGACGTTGTCGACTTTGGACAGGTCGCTGATCTTCGTGAGGCCCTTCTCCTTGGCGAGGTCGGCCTTCACGATGTAGGTGTTCTTGTCCTCCGCCGGCGAGTAGTCCAGCAGGCCGATGCCGTCGGCCTCGAACAGCTTCTTGAGCTGCTCGTGCTCGCCCGCCGCGTCCTTCGCGGCTTCCTTGCCGAAACCGGTGGTGATGGCGGCGCCCTGGTACTCCGGGATGAACTGCAGTTCGCCGGACTTCAGCGCCGGGTAGATCAGCTCGCGCGAGCCGAGGTTCAGTTTGCGGGTGATCGGGTAGCCCTTGGCCTCCAGCGCGTTCGCGTACAGCTCGGCGAGGATCAGGCTGTCGGTGAAGTTAAAGGAGGCGACGACGATCGGCGCCCCGCCTTTGCTCTGCACGGCCGGGGTCGCCGCGTCGTCGCCACCCCCACAGGCGGTCATACCGAGGACGGCGGCGGCGAGCACCGCGCCCACTCGAACATTCCGTGTCCAGCGCACGTGCACACACTCCTATGACTCGAACAGACGAAGGGACAGTATCTCCGGGTCACGACAGAATCCACATTTTGAGAGTTCCGCCCCCTGTGCTCTCAGAGAACGGAATCCGGCCGCCCGATCGGGGTAAGGTCGGCCGGTGCGTGCGTCTTCCGTGTTCCCCGTGCCGTCCCAAAGCGGGCGGCCGCTGTTCGAATGGCGCTGGGTGGACCGCCATTTCGACGAGATCCTCGAACGGCTCGGTGAGCACGTCACGCTGACGGCGGCGGCGCTCGCCATCGGACTGGTGGTGTCGATCGGTGTTTCCGTGGTTTCGCTGCGTCGCCGGTGGTTCTACGTCGTCGCGCTGAGCACGGCCGGTTCGCTGTACGTCATCCCGAGTCTCGGCGCCTTCGCCGTGCTGGTGCCGTTCACCGGCCTGACGTCCTTCACGACCGCGGTGATCCCGTTGGCGACGTACACGTTGCTGATCCTGATCCGCAATATCGTCACCGGCGTCGAACAGGTGCCCAAGGAAGTCCGCGAAGCCGCGATCGGCATGGGTTTCACGCGTTCGCGACTGCTGTGGCAGGTCGAACTCCCGCTCGCGCTGCCGGTGGTGATCGCGGGCCTGCGGGTCGCGGCGGTGACCACGATCGGGCTCGTGACGGTGACTTCCATGCTCGGCAAGGGCGGGCTGGGGTACTTCATCCGCAACGGGATCCAGACCGCGACACCGAACCCGACGTCGATCATCGTCGGAGTCGGGCTTTCGGTGGTGCTCGCCGTCGTGGTGGATCTGCTGCTGTGGCTCGGAGGGCGCGCGCTCGCGCCGTGGTCGCGGAAGGCGGCGTCGCGATGAGCATCATCGACCAGACCATCGACTGGTTCGGCGAACCGGACCGCTGGAGCTGGACCGAGCCGGCGGGTATCCCGTACCGGACGCTCGAACATCTCCAATTCTCGTTGCTGGCCTTGGCGATTTCGGCCGTGCTGACCATCCCGCCCGCGTTGTGGCTGGCGCACTACCGGCGCGCGCAGTTCCTCGCGACGAGCGCGGTGAACATCGGCCGCGCGATCCCCAGCTTCGGACTGGTGATCCTGTTCTGGTTCCTGGCTTCCCGGCTCGAAGTCGACACCACGTTCTGGCCGTTGATGCTCGCGCTGGTGGCCTTGGCGTTGCCGCCGTTGTTCACGAACACCTACGCGGGCGTCATCCAGCTGGAGCAGGAGACCATCGACGCCGCACGGGGAACCGGTCACCGCGAATGGCAGATCATGCTGCGCCTGGAGTTGCCGCTCGCGTCACCGGTCATCCTCGCGGGTGCCCGCGTCGCGTTCCTGCAACTGGTGGCGACCGTCGCGATCGGCGCGATCGTCAACGACGGCGGCGGGCTCGGACGGTACATTGTGGACGGTTTCGCCCTCGGGGATCCGGGCCGTGGCGAGATCCTCGCGGGCGGGATCGCCGTCGTCGTACTGGCTTTGGTGTGCGAAGCCGCGTTCGCGCTCGTCACACGCTGGGTGACTCCGCGCGGGCTGGCGATCCAAACTCGCGCGGATGCCACGTCCTTCTCGTGAGTGGCAATGACGGTTATTGAGGAGTAGGGCAAACGTGGCGGGCCGGCGGGCTGGCTCCGTGTTGCGAAAGCCACTTTCGCAACGTTGAAGGTTACGAAAGTGGCTTTCGCAACACCCCGTTGAGGGCTGGGGGCCTGGAGGTCCGTGAAGGCCTCCTTCCCTGCGTGTCGGGGTTCCGGGCCTGAGCACGCGAGTGCGGCGCCACGCTCACCCGGACACGCCACGTTTGGCTTACCCCTCAATAGAACCGTCATCACCACTCACGAGTCAGTACCGAAACCAAAGCCGTCACCTCGGGGCCCAGCGACCGGTCCTCCGCGAGCGGCGGGACGAGTTCGCGTAGCCGGCCATATGCCGCCTGAAGTCCGGCGGCGCCGTCCCCGGACGCCAGCCACCGCGCCTGCGAACCCGCGATCAGCTCGCAGGCCGTGATGGCGAACATCCGCGCGCACGCGTCACGCAGCTGATTCCCGGCCGCCCAGGCGAACGCCTGCACATCCTCCTGCCCGGCCGAAGTCTCGACGGAACCCAACGTCGCCGGGCAGGCCAGCCGCCGCAGCGCGTGCAGCTCCCCCACCGCGCGTTTGTGCAGCGGCACCAAGCCCGCCTGCGGCCCGGGATCCGGCGTGAGCTGCGCGGGCAGACCGCTGAACCGCTCGTCCAGCAACCGGTGCATCCGCCCGGCGCCGATCTCGCCGAGATGCACCAGCGCCGCCGTCACCGCGTCCATCCGCAGACCGAGTTCGACCGCGTGGAAACCCGTCGTGGACACGAATTCGCCGTCGAGGAACGCGGGCGAGTCGGTCGGCATCGACCGTCGCAGGGCCTCGTCCAGTTCGCCGGTGACCCGCCTCAGATGGGCGATCGCGCGGGGCGCGACCCGCACGGAGACCGGCGCCTGGACGACCTCCGCGCGCTCGGCCGAACCGCGGATCAACCCGTCCAGTTCGACCAGCACCGCGCGCAGCGTCTCGTCGTCGCCCGCCAACGCGGGACGGTAGACCGCGCGCGGCGCACCGAGGACGTCGATCGCGATCGCCGCGGTCAGGGTCTGCAGCTCCACCAGCCGCCGGACCTCGGCCAGTGCGAAGGCCGCGAGCGTCTCGGCCAGCGGCGAGCCCTGGATAAGCGTCGCGCCTTCCTTGAGCCCCGGCTCGTACGGCTTCGCCAGCACCTCCGACGCGGGCGTCTCGACGCCGTCCACCAGCACGGTCCCGACGCCGAGAAAGGTCTGGAAGGCGTGCGCCAGCGGGATGATCTCGCCCGCGCTGCCGAGTCCCGTCCTCGGCACGGCGGGGGTGAACCCCTCGTTCAGCCGGTCGACGAGGAACGTCACCAGCTCCGGGCTCACGCCCGCCTCTGGCGCGAGCAGATCCCGCAGGCGCACCAGAAGGAGCCAGCGCACCTCCTCGGCCGCGAGCCACGGCGGGCCGCCGACCGCGCGCCCGATCAGCAGGTTCCGCTGATGCCCCTCCGGCGAGCCGAGCGCGACTCCGGCGAGCCGTCCCATGCCGGTGTTCACGCCGTAGACCGGGCGATCGGACAGGGCCGCGAGGACACGGGCGCGGTTCTCGCCGAGCCTCGCCAGCAACGTGGGGTCGACTTCAAGGAAGTCGGCCTCGAAAGCCGAAGCCAGGTCGAAGTCCTTTGTGGACAGCCTCACTCGATGGGACGGGCGAGACCGTCGATCACCTCGGCGCCGGGCAGGGACGCGAGCGCCGAACCCGAGATCAGCAGCTTGCTGCCGCGGATACCGCTCCCGATGATCAGTTCGGGCTCGTCCGCGACGCGCTGGTCGATCAGGATCGGCCACTCCCCGGGCAGGCCGACGGGCGTGATGCCGCCGTACTGCATACCGGTGAGGGAGACGGCCTCGTCCATCGGCGCGAAGGACGCTTTGCGCACATCGAGGCGGCGCTTGATCACGCCGTTCACGTCGGCGCGGGTGGTGGCGAGGATCATCGCGGCGGCGAAGCGGACCTCGCCGGCGCGTTTGCCGGCGATGACGACGCAGTTCGCGGACGCGGAAAGAGGTGAGCCGTAGGCCTCGCAGAACGCGGCGGTGTCGGCCAGTTCGGCGTCGATCTCGGCGACGCCGACGGCGTCGGGATCGGCGAGCGCGGCGAGTGCCTTGGCGACCGGCTCCGCGAGCAGATCCGGTCGGGAGGGGGCGGGGACGACGGTGAGGCTTCCGGCGATGGTCCAGTCAGTCACACCGCCACGATAGTCACCAGTTACGGCCGCCGCGTTGTACCTCGATGAGCTTCGGGCGGACGTCCACGAGGTAGACCAGGACCGCGACCAGTGCGGGCAGCCACAGGATCATGCCGCCGCCCCAGAACTCGAAGAGGGTCAGCACCACGGTGGCCCCGCCGGTGATGAGCATCCAGATGGGCTTGGTCTTGCGATCGGCGGCCGAATACGCGTCGGCACGCTGCAGCAGCGCGTGCACGAAAGCGAACAGCCCCGTCAGTGCGCCGCCCCAATGGATGGCGATGAGGATCCAGGTGGCAACGAACACGAAGTCAGCTTACGTCAAACCGGGCGAATGACCCGGGCCCCTGGTGCCGAAGCCGGCACCAGGGGCCCGGGGGTTCACGCGGACCTTACTTCTCGGTCGTCTTCGGCGCGGTGGCCGGCTTCTTGGCGGCCGGGCTGGTGGTCGTGCGGCGCACCGGGGTGGTGGTCTTCGGCGCGGTCTTGTTGGCGACCTTGCGCGAAGCCGAGCGGGTCTCGTGCGCGAGGTCGTCGCCGATCTCCTCGACCTCGTCGGCGATCTCGCCGGCGACCTCGGTCACCTTGCGGGCGGTCTTCTCGCCCGCCGAGCGGGTGCCCTTGGTGACCTTGCCGAGCACGGTGTCGATGCGCTCACGGGCGTCGGTGGTCGCTTCCTCGACGCGGTCCTGCGCGGTGCTCAGCGCGTCCTCGAGCTGCTCGATGGCCTTCTTGACCTGCGGCTGCGAGGCGATCTTGTCCCACGCCTGCTCGCCGGACTCGGCCAGCTTGTTGTACAGCTTCAGCGCGGCCTCGGTGTACTCGTCGATGACCTTGCGCAGCTCGGCCGGGTCCAGCTTCTCGCGGAGGCCCTCGACGTCGTGCGGGAGCTCTTCGATGTTCTTGCGAGCGGTCTCGCTGCCCTCGACGACCTTCTCCTTGGCCTTGCTCACGGCGTCGACGACGGCCTGGCCCGCGAGGTTGCCGGCGCCCAGCGCGGCGAGCAACGGGGTGCGGACCTGGTCGAGGGCCGAGTGGCCGGTCTTGCGGTCGGTCTTGTTCTTCGTGGCGGTGGTCATGCTGACTCCTTGGATTCCGCGCCCTCTGTGGTCAAGGGCGCCGTGTCTGGGGTTTTCGCCCGCGCCGCCTGCACTGGCGTCGCGGCGGCGTTCTCGCGGCGGAACGATTCGTAGACGTCGAGCAGGACCTGCTTCTGCCGTTCGGTCAGCTCGGTGTCGGCGCGGATCGCGTCGCCGACCGGGCCGCCTGTCGGCAGATCGAGGATTCCCGCTTGCACGTAGAGCGCCTCGGCCGAGATACGCAGGCCTTTGGCGATCTGCTGCAGGATCTCCGCACTGGGTTTGCGGACCCCGCGCTCGATCTGACTCAGGTACGGATTGGACACGCCGGCGAGTTTCGACAGCTGCCGCAAGGAGATCTTCGCGTTGCTGCGCTGCTGGCGGATGTACTCGCCGATGTCGGAAGCGATGTCCGCGACCTTCTCCATCGGCCCGCCCGATGTGGGCTGGTCCCGGTTGGTGTCTGACATCGGTCACCTCCTCGCGACGTCTTCAACGCTACGCCCGAGTGCTAGCTATTGCAAGCACTCTGCTTGCAACTATCGGGTGTGTTGGCGCTCACCCGGCTACCGTGGAGGGGTGTCGAACGCGACGCGGCTACGACGGCGCCTCGTCGAGCATCTGCTCGCCGAAGGTGTGCTGCACGACGCGCGGTGGATGACCGCTTTCCGCACCGTGCCCCGGCACGTCTTCCTGCCGCGGTTCTTCGTCCCGGCGGCCAACGGCTGGGCGGCGATGCAGAGCGGCGACGCAGGCTGGCTCGAACGCGCCTACTCCCCCGACGTGCTCGTCATCCAGCTCGACGACGATTCCGGGCTCTGGGAACGCGCGCGCTATCTGGGCGCGCAGCCGGGGACGCCGACGAGTTCGTCGAGCATGCCGTCGATCATGGCGATCATGCTCGAAGAACTCCGGGTCGCCGACGGGCACCGGGTGCTGGAGATCGGCACGGGCACCGGCTACAACGCCGCCCTGCTGTGCCATCGGCTCGGCTCCGGGCTCGTGTACACAGTGGACATAGACCCGGATCTGGTGGACGCCGCGCGCAAGCGGCTCGCGGAGGCCGGGTACGCGCCTTCGTGCGCCGCGGCCGACGGCGCGGACGGGTACCCCGCAGGCGTCCTCTACGACCGCGTCCTGTGCACGTGCTCGGTGTCGTCGATCCCGCCCGCGTGGCTGGAGCAGACAGTGCCGGGCGGGCTGATCGTCACGACGCTGAACCGGCCGATCGGCGGCGGGCTCGTCCGGATCGTCGCGGGCGAGGGCGCGACGGGCCACGGGCGTGTGCTCGCCCGCGATGGTCGTTTCATGCCGCTGCGCGCGCACCGCTTCAAACCGCCGAAGGTGCCCGAAGGCGACGCCTCCTGGCGGCCGACCCGGCTGCCGATGGGAGCCATCACGGAAGTCCGCAGCCGCTTCGAGTTCTTCGCCGGGCTCCAGCTTCCCGGCGTGACGGCCGTGCGGGACGGCCGGCACACCGCGCTGGTCCACCCGGACGGCTCCTGGGTCCGGCACCGGCGAGCGGGTCGCTTCTTCGAGGTGGCGGAAGGCGGACCGCGACGACTGTGGGAACTGGTCGAGAACGCGCAAGAGGAATGGCTCGAACTCGGCCAGCCGTGGCGGGACCGGTTCGGGCTCAGCCTCGACGGCGAGAATCAGGTGATCTGGCTGGATTCACCCGACGGCCGCACCTGGCCGCTGTCCCCTTGAGAGGAGGCCCCGCACCCAGGCCTCCACCCGGTCGACGGCGGCGTCCACCGGGATGTGGGTGGTGTCGAACAACTCGACCGGCGGCTCCAGCGACGCCGCTTCCCGCCGCAGCCAGTCGTTGAACTCCAGCATCTCTTCGACGCGTTCCTCGTCCCACTCACGCCAAGCCGGCCGCGCCAGCAAGCGTTTGCGCAGGGCGTCCGGCTCGCTGACGAGTGCCAGGTAGTGGATGTCGGAGAAGAAGACGCGCTCGGGCAACCGCTCGAATTCGGGCGGCGCGACGGTGCCGCAGAGCACGACCGGCCGCCCGTTCTGATGCAGCATCGCCGCCATCCGCAACCAGGTCGAACGGAACGCGGGATGGCCGGGGACGTCGTCGCGCAGCGCCCCTGTCCAGAGCACGTCCTGCTCGACCACGAGGGCGAGATCGCCGAGCCGTTCCGCCAGCCGCGGCCCGACCGTCGATTTACCCGCCCCGCTCGGACCGGTCAGCGCGAACAGCGGGAGCCGACGGAACGGCCACCGGTGCGCGCATTCCGCGCACACCAGCAGCCCGCTCTCGACTTGTGGCCGTTCGGCGCGATCGCCGCAGGCCGGGCAGATCTTGAGATCGAGGACCACGGTCAGTCGAAGAGGCCTTCGAGGAAGCCGCCCTTACGGCGCTTGTGGCCGTACGCGTGCGGGGAATCCTTGTAGCCGCCTCGGTAACCCTTGGGCGAGTCCGCGTAACCGCCGCCCCGATACCCCTTCGGCGAGTCGGCGTAGCCGCCGCGGTGCGGACGCGGGGAATCCGGCCGCCCGTAGTGCGGGGCGGGCGCGTGTCCACCTCCCTGATACGGCGGAGGCTGATGCCCGCCGTAGTACGAAGTCTCGGCGTTGGCGATGGCCTCCAGCTCACCCCGGTCCAGGAAGATGCCACGGCATCCCTGGCACTGGTCGATGTGGACACCGTTCTTGTCGACGGTCTTCATGACGTTCTGGCACTTCGGACAAATCACGTATCAGAGATTACGCATTTTTCGCCGCCGAGGTCAGCAGGCGCACAGGCAGAACGGGTGCCCGGCGGGATCCGCGTACACGCGGAAGGTCTCAGGGGAGTCGTCCAGCAGCTTCGCGCCGATGGCCAGCGCCCGCTCGTGACCCGCTTCGAGATCGGTGACGTCGAGGTCGACGTGCGCCTGCTGCGGGTTCTCGGCGGACGGCCAGGCGGGCGGCCGGTAGTCCGGGACGCGCTGGAACGAGAAGCGCGCGCCACCCTCCGGGTTCCGCAGGGTCACCCAATGGCCGTCTTCGGCGACTTCCGCGGCCTTCCAGTCGAGCAGCTCGCGGTAGAACTCCGCCAGCGCGACCGGGTCCGGGCAGTCGAGGGCCACCGCGCCGAAGGTCGGTACCGCACCCATGGTTCAGCCTCCAGAATGATCAAGTAACCAGTGACCTGATTATGGGGGTTATCGCTGCCGATGACAACCGGTCTCGCCCGTACACTGGGCGAGGTGAACACCGACGCGTCCCTGGTGGTCGAGTTTTTGAACACGGTGAACGTCGAACGCGGCACCGACCTCTTGGACGATCTGGAGACCTGGCAACGCTGGGCCCGCGATCACCGGCTGCGCGCGGATACCCCCGCGGCCGCGCGCGAAACCCGGGACGCGCTGCGGGCGGCGATCGGCGATCCGCGGTTGCCCCGGCTCGGACTGCGCGCGCCCTCGGAGATCGTCCTCGGCCCGGAAGGCCCGCTCCTGGTCGCGGAATCGGTCAGCGAAGCGGTGATGGCGGCGTCGATCCGGCTGACCGTGCGCGGCGAATGGATCCGGCTCAAGATCTGCCCGGCGGACGACTGCCTGTGGGCGTTCTACGACGAGTCGCGCAACCGGTCGCGGACGTGGTGCTCGATGCGGTCGTGCGGGAACCGGGAGAAGGCGCGCGCATGGCGGGCGCGGACGGCGGACGTCTCGACCTGAAGCGCGGGTCGCCTCGATCGCGGGATGCCAGATGTCCGGGCTCCGAGCAGCTCGGTCCAACCCGGCTCTTCGGACGCTGACCTCAACGCGAACGCCGCTTGAAGGGCAGATTCCACTTCAGAGCGCGTATGAGGGCGAGGGCGTGCTTCTGTCCCTCCGCGTCTTGCTTGAGAGACCACAGGCTGATCTTGGCTATCACCAAGACGCGTACGAGGGGAACGCCGTCCGGCGACGCCTGGAACACCGCCCAGCGTCGATGAAGGAATTGGGACGTTGAGTGTCCCGATTCCTTCATCGACGAGGCACCTGGACCCACCCACAGCACCGAAGCGCGAGCCCGGCCGACCACAACTTCTGGGGTCACCCACCCCCGAGTTACCCCCAGGGGTTGTGCACACCGTTAGGCCAAAGACGTGAAAAGCTGTGGATAACCCTGGGGATGACTCCACTTCCTGTGGACAACTCCCGGCGGGGCCTCCGGAGTGTGGTATAGGCGCCGCCGCTCAGAAGAGCAGCTGAGCGACCGCGTAGATGACCAGCCCGGCGAGCGCGCCGACCACCGTGCCGTTGATCCGGATGAACTGCAGATCCCGGCCCACCTGCAGCTCGATCTTGCGCGAGGTCTCCTCGGCGTCCCAGCGCTCCACGGTGTCGGTGATGATCGTGGTGATCTCCTTGGAGTAGTGCGTGACCAGGTAGGCCGCCGCCCCCTCCACCCAGTTGTCCACCTTGGACCGGATGTGATCGTCGGAGACGAGCCGCCCGCCGAGGGCTTCGAGGCCGGTGCGCACCCGGCGCCGCAGCTCGCTCGACGGGTCCTCGGCGGCGTTGAGCAGCATCTCCTTGGCCGTCGCCCAGGCCGAGCCGATCAGCTTCTGCACCTCGTCGTGCCCCAGCATCTGGGACTTGACCTGCTCGGCGCGCGCCATCACCTCGGGGTTGGTCTGCAGGTCGAGGGCGAACTCGCCGAGGAACTTGTCCAGCGCCAGCCGCATCGGGTGGTTGACGTCGGTCTTGACCGCCCACACGAACGACAGCACCTCGCCGTAGACCTTGTCCGCGAGCATCTCGTCGACGAACTTCGGCGACCAGCTCGGCGCCCGGTCCGACACCACGCGCAGCATCGTCGTGTGGTTGTCCCGCACCCATTCGTAGGCGCGGTCGCACATCAGGTCCACCAGCTTGTGGTGCGCCCCGTCGGCGAACACGCCTTCCAGGATCTTGCCCAGCGGCGGACCCCACGGCTTGTCCACGATCCGCTTGACCACGGCCTGTTCCATGATCGCCTGGACGTCTTCGTCGCGCAGCACCTTGACCGCGGCGCGTACGACGGTCGCCAGCTCGGACGTCACGCGTTCGGCGTTCTGCGGCTGCGAGAGCCAGCCACCGAGGCGCTTCGAGACCTCGACTCGGCTCAGCTTCTCGCGGATCACCGACTCGGACAGGAAGTTCGAGCCGACGAAGTCACCGAGGCTGCTGCCCAGCGCGTCCTTCTTGTTCGGGATGATCGCGGTGTGCGGGATCTTGATCCGCAGCGGATGCCGGAACAGCGCCGTCACCGCGAACCAGTCGGCCAGCGCGCCGACCATCCCGGCTTCGGCGGCGGCGCGGACGTAGCCGACCCAGCCCGGCCAGCCGGCGGCCTCGGCCCAGCTGGTCAGCAGGAAGATCACCGTGGCGCCGAGCAGGAACGACAGCGCGACCAGCTTCATCTTGCGCAGGCCGCGGCGCTTCTCCTCCTCGGCGGCGGTTCCACCGGGCGGATCGGCTGGGGTCACCTTGGCGGGCGTCAGTTGCTCCACACCACCATTGTCCGTGAGGATGACTGATCGTGCGCGAACCCGTCCTCGTCCCCCGCCTCCAGCCCTTCACGTCGACCATCTTCGCCGAGATGACGGCGCTGGCAGTCCGCCACGACGCCGTCAACCTCGGCCAGGGTTTCCCCGACACCGACGGGCCGGCCGGAATGCTCGACGCCGCCAAGAACGCCCTGTTCGGCGGCGCGAACCAGTATCCGCCGGGTCCCGGGCGCCCGGAGCTGCGCGCGGCCATCGCGCGGCACCGCCTCCGGTACGGCACGGACTACGACCCGGACACCGAGATCCTCGTCACCGCGGGGGCGACCGAGGCCATCGCGGCGTCGTTGCTCGCGCTGACGCAGGCGGGCGACGAGGTCATCGTCATCGAGCCGTATTACGACTCCTACGCGGCCGCGGTCGCCATGGCGGGCGCGGAGCGGCGCGTCGTCGGCCTGGTGGAACGCGACGGCCGGTTCGCGCTCGACATCGAGGATCTCCGCGCGGCGGTGACCGAACGGACCAGGGCTATCCTGATCAACTCGCCGCACAACCCGACCGGCACGGTGTTCACGCGGGCCGAATTGGAGGCCGTCGCCGCGCTCTGCGTGACGCACGACCTGATCGCGATCACCGACGAGGTCTACGAGCACCTGGTCTTCGACGATGCCGAGCACTTCCCGCTCGCCACGCTGCCCGGCATGCGCGAGCGGACGGTGTCGATCTCCAGCGCGGGCAAGACGTTCAACTGCACCGGCTGGAAGATCGGCTGGGTCTGCGCGAGCCCGGAACTGGTCGCGGCGGTGAAGGCGGCGAAGCAGTTCATCACCTTCGTCTCGGGAGGCCCGCTGCAACCTGCCGTCGCCCACGCGCTGGACCACGAACTGCCGTGGGTCGAAGACCTGCGCACGAGCCTGCAGGACAAGCGGGACCGGCTCGCCGCAGGGCTCGCGGAGGCCGGGTTCGCCGTCCGGCCGACCGCCGGGACGTACTTCATCTGCGTCGACGTCCGTCCGCTCGGCTTCGAAGACGCCGCGGAACTGGCCTGGGAACTCCCCGAACGGGTGGGCGTGGCGGCCGTCCCCGTGAAGGTGTTCACCGATCACCCGGAAGAGTGGAAACATCTCCTGCGGTTCGCGTTCTGCAAACGCAACGAAGTCATCGACGAAGCGGTCACCCGGTTGCGCAAACTGCGGTGACTCGTCCGATGTCCGTCAGAGCCACCCGCCCTTTTCGAGAGCGCGGCCGAGGCGGTCCAGACACCGTCTTCGCACCCTGCCCACACTGGCCGGGCTGAGTCCCAGTTCCCGCGCGAGCTGCGCGTAGGACAGCTCCGGCCGGTGCGCGATCAGCCACATCAGCCGACGGTGCGAGGCCGGCAGGCGATCGACCGCCGCCCAGAGCGCGCGGTCGCGTTCGGCGCGGACGACCTCGGCCTCCGGGGTCGGGTCCGGACCGGGGAGCGGGCGCGGCGTTTCGCGCCTGTTCCTGGAGATCATCCGGAGCGCGCGGCGCCGCGCGGTGGTCGTCAGCCAAGCCCGGAGCTTCGCTTCGTCGCGGAGCACGCCCGGCGCGCGGAGCAGTTCCAGCCACGCTTCCTGGCAGACGTCCTTGGCGTCCGCTTCGCTCAGCCGGTAGGTCTTCAGCACGCCGAGCACCGCCGCCGACACCGCGTTCACGTCCCACATCGCGGACACTCCCCTCCCGGCGGCTCAAGTCCGCCCGCACGATCACCGAACGCGACTTCGACGGCACACACCGCAGCGAGGATCCGGCTCGAGCCTTGAAAACATCAGGTCACCGAGGATTTGAGTAGTTCCACGTGTGCCCGGATGGCCGTGTGGCACACACCGAGAGTGATCAACTTCAGTACTCCAGGCACCGGAGCCGGTTGCGTCGTTCCGCCTAACGGGCTGGATCGGCGGCGGCGGAGGTGAAACACTCCCCTCCGGTGCTAAAACTGGTGCAGCCCCGGGGGAACTGCGACCTGGCCGGAAGAGACCCCAAGAAAGATCGAACTCACGCGGAGAACGTGGGTTTCAGGCGCGGACGGCGGTGATTGCCATGAGTGGTACGGCAGTCGTGCGTCCTCGCGGCCTCATCGCGCCGAAGACGTCGTCGAACGCGGGCGCGCGAATCCTTTTCGCCTGCGGACTCGCGGTCACCGGCTGGATCCTCGGCGCCGTCCTGAGCACCCCGGCTTCGGCCGAGGAGCCGACGGCCACGACGCCGGAGACCTCCGTGGTCCAGCCGTCGACCGAAACCGAGTCCGGGAAAACGACTACTCCGAACGAGTCCACTTCGGACTCCGGCACGGTCGAGGCCACGAAACCCACCGAAACCACCGAATCCTCGAAGACGGAATCGCCGAAGGAAGAATCCCCGGAAACCGGATCCCCGGCCGAAGAGCCCGCTCCCGCGCCGAGCGAGGAGCCTGAGGCCACCGTCGAGGAGAAGGCCGTTTCGGAGCCCGCCGGGAAAACCGCCGACAAGAGCACCCAGACCGCGACGCCCCAGGCGGCCAACGGTCTGCTGGGCGGCCTCATCGGCGGCGTCCTGGACGTCGTCACGAACACCGTCGGCGGCGTCGTCGAAACGGTCGGCGGGGTCGTCGGCGGAATCGGCGAGACGGTCGTCGCGCCGATCCTGACCCCGGGCCCCTGCTGCGCTTCGGGCACCCCGACGATCCTTCCCGGCGTCGGCGACGTGCTCGACCCGGTCTTCGGCGGCGGCTCGGGCGAATCGGCGAGCGGCTCGGTCACCATCGCCGTCCCGGCCAAGGCCCTCGTGCCCGGCGTCCCGGTCACCCCGGCCCCGCTTCCGGTCGTCCCGGCCGCAACGCCCGCTCCGGTGAGCGCCCCCCAGACCCACCGCGTCGTCACCCTGCCCGTCCGGGTCCGGCCCGACGTCCAGCCCGCTCCGGCCGCGCCCGCGCCGTCCGACACGCACGCGTCCCCGGACGGCGGCGGCTCGGGCGGCGGCGGTGGCCTGCCGAGCACCCCGGTGGCCCCGCTCGCGCCCACGACGAGCGCCTCCCCCGGGCACGACAACTCCGGCGGCGGCCGCGGGCCGCTCGCCGTACTCGACGCCGGGATCCCGGCCACGCAGCTGAAGCTCATCGGCACCGGCTGCGATCACGAAGGCGAACGCACCGGCAGGGAAGCCGCGCTTCCCGCCACCTCCCCCGACTGACCTGACCGGGTCGCCGGGGAGAACCACGTCCAAACCAAGATCAACTTCGGTTTTCGGCGTCTTCTGAGAAACCCCGGCCCAGTCGCGTTTCAGCCTGCCCTCGTTCAGGTTTTCCCCCCGTCTTCCCGAACGGCCGACCGCGCCCGGCCGGTTCGGATCCCGGCCCCGGCGCCGCGCTGCCCCTGCGGCGCCGGGACCAGCACCGGGTGGACTTCGGGGGCTTCTGCTCACCGCGCCGAGCAGGAGCCGGCCAAGCTCGAAGACCACCTGAACCGCGGGCGGTTCCCGGCACGTCGAGGGGCTGTGCCGGGTAACCGCCGCGGTGCCCGTCCCGGGGTTTCGACCCCGGGGCGGGCCGGATAGCCGGTGCGCTGGTCGTGCGGCGCCGATGCCCTCCCTGGAGCATCGGCCGCCCCGCCGGCGCACCGGCTATTTCCGTTTTCCGCCCCTTACTCCTCGCCAGGAGGGCGTCAGGTGACCTGGACGGAAGCGGGGGTGACCGTGACGGGGGTAGCGGACACCGAAGCGGCGGCCACGCCCAGTCGCCGTACGGACTCGAAGAGGCGGTCGGCGGGCAACGCGTACGGCAGCCGCAGCCAGCGCTCCAGTCCACCGTGGACGCCGAACCGCGAGCCAGGCGCCACCTGCACCCCGTGTCCCGCCGCCGCGACGGCCAGCCGCGTGCTCATCGGCTCCGGCAGACGGCACCACAGTGCGAGCCCGCCCGGCGGCACGGTGAACGTCCAATCAGGGCAATACCAGTTCAGCGCCCCGGTCAACGCGTCGCGCAAGGCCCGCGTCTCCTCGCGACGGTGCGCCAGCGCGGCCCCGCCGTCGTCGAGCAGTTCGGCCAGGACTAGCTGCTCGAAGACCGGGGAGCCCAGATCGACGGCGAAGCGGGCCGCGATCAGCCTGCCGATGACGTCCTCCGAAGCGCGGATCCAGCCCAGCCGCAGCCCGGCCCAATGCGACTTCGACGCCGAGCCGATCGTGATGCCGAGATCGCCCGCGAACACGCCGAGCGGCGGTGGCCCGTCGACCGGATCGCCTTCGAGATCGAGTTCGACCATCGTCTCGTCGATGATCGACGGCGTCCGCGCGCGGCTCAGCGCGGCGGCGAGCCGTTGACGGCCGCCGGCGTCCAGGCGCAGTCCGGTCGGGTTCTGGAAGTCCACCACGAAGTACGCGAGCCGCGGCGCGGACTGCCGGAGCGCGGCCTCGACGCCGACGACGTCCCAGCCGGTGGCCGGATCCAGCGGCACCGGGACGGGGATGGCGTGCGCGGCGGCGATGGCCTCCAGCGCGTTCGGGTACGTCGGCTGCTCGACCAGCACCCGGTCACCGGGACCGGCCAGCATCCGCAGGACCTGCACGAACGCGTGATGCGCGCCGTTGGTGACCATCACCTGATCGGCGTTGGTCGGCAGCCCGCGCTCGGTGTAGCGGCGGGCGATCCGCTCGCGCAGGACCCGCAGTCCGCGGACGTGATAGCCGTTCTCGCCGAGGTGGTCCCCCAGCGCCTTCCGGGCGGCGTCCACGCCCGCGACGAGGCCGGCGATGGCGGGCGGGCAGGCCTGGGCGAGGTCGATGAGGTCCTCGCCGGACGTCAGGAGCGTCTCCCGGCCCCGGCCGCCGGGCGACGCGATCCAGGATCCGGCCCCGCGACGGCTGGCGACCAGCCCGTCGGCCCGCAGTTTGTCCAGCGCGGCGCCGATCAGCGTGCGGCTGACCTCCAGCGCGTCGGCGAGTTCCCGTTCGGCCGGGAGCTTCGTGCCGAGCGGGAGCCTGCCGTCGAGGACCAGCAGCTCGACAGCGGCCGCGAGATCGGCGGCGCCGTGACGAGAACCACTCTGTCGCCAACTCCCCAGCAAAGTGGCCAATTTCAGGCCCGAAACACGACCAGTCAGCGGAATCAGCGGTTCCATAAGACCAATTATTGCGGATTGGCCATGGTCAAGGTAGCCACTTACGCCCGATGGTGCACTCGTGGCACTAAAACTCGACCTCAGACCCGTCGGCATCTCGCACGACACCACCCGCCGCTCGATCCAGCTCGTCGGCGGGCTCGCCCTCTACGGCGGCAGCATGGCCATGCTGACCAGGTCAGGCCTCGGCCTCGATCCGTGGGACGTCCTCCACGAAGGCCTGATGAAGATCACCGGCCTCACGTTCGGCACGGTCACCGCCTTCGCTTCGGTCGCGGTGCTCCTGCTGTGGATCCCCCTGCGGCAGCGGCCCGGGATCGGCACCGTCGCCAACATCGTGGTCATCTCGCTCACCGTCGACCTGGTGCGGATCTTCCTGCCCGACCAGCACGTCCTCGGCTGGCAGCTCCTCAACCTGGTCGCCGGGGTGGTGCTCAACGGCCTCGCCGCCGCGATCTACGTCGGCGCGCGCCTCGGCCCGGGCCCCCGCGACGGGCTGATGACCGGCTTCGCGGCCCGGACGGGCAGGTCGATCCGCCTCGTCCGGACCCTCATCGAGATCACCGTCCTGGCCGCGGGCTGGCTGCTCGGCGGCACCGTCGGGATCGGCACGATCCTCTACGCCCTCGCCATCGGGCCGCTCACGCAGGCCTTCCTGCCGCTGACCGTCTGGCGTGAACGCTCGTGAGTGGTAATGACGGTTCTAACCGTCATTACCACTCACGAGGCTTGACCGGCTCGAGGACGGTGTCTGGGCAAGGTGCGAAGGTCGAGTTTCCTCGGCTGAGCCGAGGGAAGGAGGCCTTCACGGACCGGGCTTGGGTCAACCGTCGCCCACGTACCTCAGCTGGCCTGACGGCGCTCCAGCAGCCGCCGGACAGCGAGGTAGTCGATCCCCCGCTGAGCGAGGACGTCGGCCGCGACGCCGGGAAGGGCCGTCAGCGCGAGCAGGAGGTGCTCGGCCTCGATGCGCTTGTCACCGACATCGATGGCTTCATGAAGGCCCTTCTCCAGTACCTTCTTCGCGTCCGCGGTGAAGGGCCGGTGGCCGCGCCCGCTCCGCTGACCGCCGGTCAGCGCGCCGGGGCCATGGGTCTGCTCGACCCGTTCGACGATGTGCTCGACGTCGATGCCGAATCCGCTCAGCGCTTCGACATCGGCGTCGCTCATCCCGCCCCGGCGACGCACGCGCCGGAGATCGTCGGCCAGTTCGTCGGCCGGGCAGCCCAGCGTGGTCAGCACGCCCGTGTTCCGGGCGAGGGACGTCAGCAGGTGCAGCGGGTCGACGGTCGCGGCCGCTTCGTCCGACGCGACCCGCTGTGACCCGACGACGACTTCGCGGGCTTCGTGGCTGAAGCGTTCGAACATCAGTGCCTCCCGTATTTCTTGTGCACCGCTTGCCTGCTGACCCCCAGCTCGGCGGCGATCTCCTGCCAGGACCATCCGTGCACCCGCGCGCTGCGGACCTGCACGGCTTCGAGTTGTTCCAACAGCCGGCGCAAGGCGGCGACGGCGCGCAATCCCACGCGGGGATCGCGGTCACCGGCTCGCGCGGCCAGATCTGTCGCTTCGGTCATGACGTCAACCTACGTTGACATGCGTCCTGTGTCAACCGGAGTTGACAGTTAGGGTCGAGGCATGGCCGAAATCTCAGTGGCGGAAAGGGACGGAGTCGGCCCGGACGGATCACCGCGCCCGACCGAAGACCACGTCGCCGTGCTCGGAAACGCCGTGGTGGTACTGGACGGGGCGACCTCGCCGCAGCCGGATCTCCCGTCCGGCGGCTGGTACGCGAGCCTGCTCGTGCACAGCCTCTCGCAGGCGCTGAACGCGGAACCCCAAGCGGATCTCGCGGTCCTGCTGGCCGAGTCGATCGCCGACGTCGCGCGGCGCGAAGGTCTCGAACCGGGCCGCTCGCCGTCGAGCACGGTCGCGATCGCGCGCTGGACGGACGACACCGTCGACGGACTGGTGCTCGCCGACAGCCCGATCGTCGCGTTCGGGCCCGACGGCGCCGACCCGCTCACCGACGACAGGCTGGTCTCGCTGCGCGGCGGCGGTCAGCTCCGCACCGGTTCCGACGTCCGCGCCAAACGCAACGCGCCGGACGGCTTCTGGGTCGCCGAGGCGGAACCGAAGGCGGCCGCCGAGGCCGTCCGCCGCAGCTGGCCGCGCTCGGAGGTCGACGCCCTGCTGCTGGCGACGGACGGCGTCGCGATCGGCGTCGACGAATACGACCTGTTCGACTGGCCGGAAGTGCTCGCCATCAGCCGGGAACGGGGCCCGGACGCGGTACTCGACGCGGTGCGCACGGCGGAGAAACAGGACCCCGACGGCGAGCGCTGGCCCCGCGCGAAAAGGCACGATGACCAGCTACTGGTACTGGTCGACTTCCGGGTAGCCCCAGGGTAAAACCGGGGGCTTCCCGGATCGGAAAGCCACGTCCGCGCGAGCACCCTGGACCCATGACGTTCCCCGGGGAGAGATCGCGCGCCAAGCCTTGGCTGATCGCGTCGGCGGCGGCCATCGGCTGGGCACTGTTCACCATGGTCGTGCTGCACCTGATCAGTTCGCGCGATCCGGTGTTCGACACGCTGTCCAGCTACGCCTACGTCGACCGCGGCACGGGCATGCTCGGGGCCAGCGTGCTCTCGCTGTCCATCGGCTCGCTCACCGCGCTCGGCGCGCTGGCCGCGGCCGGGATCCCGCTCAGCCGCACCACGAAACTGCTCTTCGTGCTGTGGTCGCTCGGTTTGGCGGCGGCCGCGATCTTCCCGGCGAGCTACCCCGAGTTCCCGGATCCGGTCAGCGGCGAGATCCACCTCTACGCCTGCCTCATCGCGTTCCTCAGCCTGCCCGCCGCCGGTTTCACCCTGCGCGACAACCTGCGCGGCACCCCCGCGGCCAGGCAGGTCGGCCGCCTGGCCTGGGGCAGCGCGACCGGCCTGATCGTCTTCGGGCTCAGCTTCATCTTCGTGCGCCTGTCCGACATCCCGTTCTTCATGACACTGACCGACATCGTCCCGGTCGGTGTCGCGCAACGGCTTTCGCTGGTGGCCCACGTGATCCTCATCGCGGGGATGCTGAAGGTCGCGTCAGCGGCTCACCGCGTCGGCGAATTCCGGGGCGTACCCGTAGAGGCCGGGCAGTCCGCCCGTGTGCAGGAAAACAACGTGCTCGTCGGCCGCGAAATGGCCTTCAGCGGCCCAGGCGATCAGCGCGGCGCCCACTTTGCCGGTGTACACGGGATCGAGCGCGATCCCTTCCGTACGACCGAAAAGCCGCACCGCGTCCCAGGTCCCGTCGGTCGGGATGCCATAGCCGGGGCCGATCGTGCGGTCGTCGATGCGCAGACCTTCGAGTGACGGCGGCGTCCTGCCCAGCAAGGCGGATGCCGCGGTCGTGAGGTCGGACAGGTTGTCCAGAGCTTCGTCCACCGGATGGCTGACGCAGGCGATGTCGAGCGTCAGCCGGTCGAGGTCCGCCGTCCCCACGATCAGCCCGGCCGCAGTTCCGCCGCTGGCGTGCGGGGCGACCAGCCGCGCCTCGGTGATGCCGCGCTCGGCGAGTTGCCCGGCGATCTCCTGTGCGGCGGCGACGTAGCCGAGCGCCCCGACGGCGTCGGAGCCGCCGACCGGGAAGGTGGCCACCTGACGGCCCTCCGCCGCGGCCTCGGTGATCAGCCGATCGTAGGTCTTGCCGGTCTCCTCGCCGTCCCGGCAGATGTGCACGTTCGCGCCGAAGAGGTGATCGAGGGCGACGTTGCCGGACCGTTCGTAGGCGTCGCCGTCACGCGGCACCTTGGCGGTGAGCACGAGTTCGCACCGCAGTCCGAGCTTCGCGCAGGCCGCGGCGGTCTGGCGGCCGTGGTTGGTCTGCAGCGCGCCGAAGGTGATCACCGTGTCGGCACCCGCCTCGATCGCCGCGCCGAGCAGGAACTCGAGTTTGCGCAGTTTGTTGCCGCCCACCCCGAGTGGATGCACGTCGTCCCGTTTGAGCAGCAGGTTCTTCAGGCCGAGGGCCTCGCCCAAACGGGGTGCCGGATGCAGCGGCGTCGGACAGCCGCCGAGGTCGACGCGGGGGAAGCGATCGAGGTTCATGAAAGTCACGTAACCACACCGACGCTACTCGGTGGTATCGTTCGTTTGAACGAACGAGACGTGCAGGGGGAGCCATGACCACCTCGAAACCGAGCCTCGCGTTCACCGGCCTGGCGGAACAGGCCGCACTGCTCGCCAGTGGGGCGACGTCCTCCGTCGAGCTGACGCGTCTGGCGCTCGAACGCGCCGAAGCGAGCCAGCCGACTCTCAACGCCTTCAAGTGCCTTCGCCACGAGGACGCCCTTCGCGAGGCTGAAGAGGCGGACCGGCGGCTGGCCGACGGTGAGACCGCTCCCCTGCTCGGCGTCCCCACCGCGATCAAGGACGACCTCGACGTCACCGGGTTGCCGACGGCGTTCGGCTGCGAAGGCGACTTCTCCCCCGCGACGGCGGACTCCCCGCCCGTCGCCGCCCTCCGCGCGGCGGGCGCGGTGCTCATCGGCAAGACCAACACCCCTGAACTCGGCCAATGGCCCTTCACCGAAGGCCCGGCGTTCGGCGCGACCCGCAATCCGTGGGACCCCGAGCGCACGCCGGGCGGTTCCTCCGGCGGCGCGGCGGCGGCCATCGCGTCGGGGGTGATCGCCGCCGCGCTGGGTTCCGACGGGGCCGGGTCGATCCGGATCCCGGCCGCGTGGACCGATCTGGTCGGGATCAAACCGCAGCGCGGCCGGGTCCCGACCGAACGGGAACTGTTCCACGGCCTGACCGTGGTCGGCCCGCTCGCGCGTACCGTCGCCGACGCGGCCCTACTGCTCGACGTCGCCGCCGGGACCGGCACCGCGTTCCAGTCGGCCGCCCGCCGCGAACCGGGCCGGATGCGCATCGGGCTGTCCACGCGGATCCCTTTCACCGCCACGAAAACCCGGCTCGACCCGGACGCGCACGCGGCCGTCGTCCGGCTCGCCGAGCGGTTCGCCGAACTCGGCCACGAGATCGTCGAGGTCGAACCGGACTACCGGCTGATCGGCCTCACCTTCCTGCCGCGGTCGCTCGTGGGCGTGCGTGACTGGTCCCGTCGCGTCCCGGATCAGACGCGGCTCGATCCGCGCACCCGGGCCAACGCCCGGCAGGGTTCGGCGCTCGCCGGTCCGGCGCTGCGGCTCGCCAGGGCCGCGGAACCGGTGCTGCAGCGGCAGATCGGCTCGGTGTTCGGCCGGGTGGACGTGCTGCTCACCCCGACCACCGCGACCCCGCCGCCGCGGATCGGCAGTTTCGACCGGCTCAGCGGCTGGCAGACCGACCAGGCCATGATCGCCGCGTGCCCCTACGCTTGGCCGTGGAACGTGCTGGGCTGGCCGGGCGTCAACGTGCCTGCCGGACCGAGCCCGGCGGGGCTTCCGCTCGGCGGGCAACTGCTCGGCCCCTCGCACTCCGAGGAACGGCTGATCTCGTTGGCGGCGCAACTGGAAGAGGTCGAACGGTGGCAGGACCGCAAACCCGAGACCGCTTGGTGAGCACCCGCGAGACCATCCTCCACGCCGCCCTCAAGGTGGTCGGGGAACAGGGGGTCGGCGGGCTGACCAACCGCCGCATCGCGACCGCTGCCGGCGTTTCGCTCGGCACGCTGACCTACCACTTCCCGAGCCAGACCGCGTTGCTGCGCGAGGCGATGCTGCTGTTCGTCGAGGAAGAGACCGCGAAGCTGACCGGGTTCGTCGACGCCTACCGCGAACAGGGGCTGAGCATCGAACAGGCCGCGTCGGTGGTCGAACAGGTCATCGCGCAGCTCCCTTTCGGCACCGACGAACTCGGCGCGCACGAGCTGTACCTGCAGGCCGCGCGCGATCCGGGACTCCAGGACGCGGCCGCGCGCTGTTTCGCCGCCTACGACGAACTCGCGCTGGTGATCCTGCGGACGCTCGGCGTGCCGTCGCCGGAGCGGCTGACCGGCCCGGTCGTGGCGCTGATCGCCGGACTGCAGTTGCGCAGGCTCGCCACCGGCGACGACGGCGTCGGGGTGGCGCTGTCGTTGATGATGCTCGTCCGCGGCGCGTCATGAGCGGTCCGCCGATCGTCAAGGGGACGGCGGCGTGGAGGTACTTCGGGGACTTCCGGGCCGGGTTGCTGGCCGGTCAGGTGCTGGTGCTGCAGGTCGCGCATCCGGTCGTGGCGGCCGGGGTCCGGGATCATTCCGACTACATCGAGGATCCGTGGACCCGGCTGATGCGCACGGCCGCGTCGCTGTCCATCTACATCTACGGCGGTCCGGCGGGAGCCCGGTACGAGGCGGACCGGCTGCGCGCCCTGCACCGCTCGTTCACCGGGGTCGACGCCGACGGTCACCGCTACAGCGCGCTGAACCCGCACGCCTACGCCTGGGTTCACGCCACACTCGTCATGGTTCCCGTTGACACACAACGGTTCTACGGCACACCGATGACCCGGTCCGAACTGGACGAGTACTACGCGCAGATGTGCGATGTCGGGCGGCTTCTCGGTCTGCGCGCACAGGATCTGCCCCCGACCTGGCCGGAATTCGAGCGGTACTACGCGGAAACGCTCGACGGATTCGGTCCGAACGAGACGATCTCGACGTTGTTCGAGACGATCCGGACGGTGAAGAAGCCGTGGCGATGGCTGCCTGACGAACGCTGGACACGGCTTCAACGGTGGCAGTACCGCGGGCAGATGTTCGTCATCCGGGGCACACTGCCGCCCGCGCTGCGGGCTCGCCTCGGTCTACAGTGGACAGAGCGGGACCAGCGCCGGTTCGACCGCTTCCGCACGGCGGTCCGGGTCTTCGGCGGGCTGGTACCGGTGCCGTTGCGCTCCTCGCTCGTGCGCCGGATCGGCAAGCTGAACGTCTGGTTCCGGGCCCACCCCCGCGCGTACCGTTTCCTGGGCGGCACCACCGGCCCCGGAAGCGCCCGCGTTTAGTCCTCTGAACGCGCTTTCGGGCGCGGGCTTTCAGCGCATGGCCTCGATCACCTCGCCGAAGGCTTCCATCGCCGGTTCCATCACCGTGATGTAGTTGATCCCGTACACCTCACGGTTCTCCCGGAGCTGTTCGGCGATCTGCCGCGGCGTCCCGATCGACACCGTCGGAGCGGCGAGAATTTGTTCGTCGTCCAGATGCGGCGCGAAACGGCGGACCTGGTCGAGCGCGGACCTCCGGTCCTTGGTGAGCACGGTCGCCTTGGACAGGATGTTGTATTCGATCTCCTCGGCCCTGGCACCGGCCGCGCGACGCACGAACTCGGCCCGCTCCGCCATTTCCTCGGCGGTCGCGATGACCATCCGCCCGTACTCCGCGCGGTACTGGGCACCGACGAAACTGACGATCTGCGCGTTCCGCGCCGCCAGCCGCAGCACCCGATCGCCATGCCCTCCGACCAGGATCGGAGGATGCGGCCGCTGCACCGACTTCGGGTGCTCCGGATCGGCGAGGAGGCGCCGCAGCTCGCCGAGCGTCGTCTCCAGACGGTCCACCCGGCTGCCCGGGGTACCGAAGGGAATCCCCGTCTTCTGGAATTCCCATTCGACGTAGCCCGTGCCCAGTCCGAGTTCGAGCCGGCCTTCCACGAACTGATCCACCGTGACCACGTCCCTGGCCAGCAGCGTCGGATTGTGGAAACTGGTGTTCAGGACGTAGATACCGATCCTCGGCCGCTCCGTCGCTTCCGCCGCGAGGATCACGGAGGGAAACGGAGACGGGAGGTTCACGTGCTCGCAGGCGGAGACGACGTCGTAACCGAGTTCTTCCGCGCGGCGGCACTTGGCCACCCACTCCGCCCGGGAACACGCCTCGGACACCAGAACAACGCCGAACCGGAACGGCGCACGGGGCGCACTCATGTCGTCTCCTGCCTGCCGATCACGACTGCCGCCGGAAAGCTCATCGTAACCGCCGAACGCACACCTCCCGAAGATCGAGGTGTACGAAACCCCCACCGGAGTAAGGGCCGTGGTCCCCTTTACGGGGGACCCCGGTTCACCCCGCACCGTGACGCTTTCCCTTGGCGCCGCCGTTAACTTCAGCCGGGATGGGGAATTCACCGAGGGGGCGGCGCACGGCGCCGTTGATCATCGTCCGCGTACTCGTGCTCTGTGCGCTGGCGTTCTTGCTGTCGGGCGGCACGGCCCAGGCGGACGGCGTGTCCAGCGGGGCGGACGTCCAGGTCGCGCAGACGCTCGGCACCCGGGATCTCACGATCGTGCTGCGCCGGATGGACATCGCACCCGGCCCACTGCACGTCGACGTCCTCACGCACGCCGGGAGCGCGCCGGGCACGCTGAAACTGCGCGCGTCCACCGCGGGAACGACGTTCTCCGAAACGACGGTCCAGTTGGGTGAACGGCCAGGCGCCTATTCGGCGCTGCTGCGGGTCGGCCAACCGGGGCCTTGGGAACTCGGCCTCGACGACGGGACGGACACCGGGTCGATCCCGTTCATCGTCCCGGCCAGGGTCATCCCCCCGTGGGAAAAGGCCACCTTCGGCGGTTTCGTCGCCGCGGGCGTGTTCCTGGTGCTCGGTCTCGTCATCGCGATGCACGTCAAACGGCCACAACTCGCGCTGATCCCAGCGGGCGGGATGGTCGCCGCGCTCGCGGTCGCGATCACCGGCGCGATGCTCTCGGCGTCGACGCCACCTCCGCCCGCGCCGGGAGCGGCGCTGGACCCGACGATCGACAACATCCAGGACCCGTACGCGAACGCACAGCTGTCCACAGTGGACTTCTCACGGCCGCCGGTGAATCTCGCCGTGCACTCCCCCGGCGCCAGGGCAGGCGGTCTCGCCGAGGTCCGGATCGCGCTGGCCGACGGCGCGACCGGCCGTCCGGTCGACGATCTTCTGGTGCACGACAACGCTTTGATCCATCTCGTCGTCATCTCGCCGACGGGCAGGCTCTGGCATCTGCATCCGGTGCGGGTCGGCCCCGGCGACTACCGGGTCAAGTTCACCCCGCCCGAGTCCGGGACCTACGCGGTCGCCGCCGAACTCGCGCGGCGGGGCGGCGGCGTCCAGCTGGCCCGGACCACGATGGGTGTCGCGGCGGGGCCGGAATCCCCCGCCGAGCCGGTGCCCGCGGGGGCGGGTCCGCGGGTCGTCGGCGGCGACCCGGTCGACATCGACATCAAACCGGGCACGCCGACGACGATCACCGCGCGGTTCGCCCGTGCGGATCTCCAACCGTGGCTGGGCATGCTCGGCCACCTGATCGTCGTCGGCCCGATAACCGGCGACGGCCGGGTCGGCGCGGATGCCGCTGCCGCGCCGACCTGGGCCCACGTGCATTCGATGATCCCGCAATCCCCTGGCATGCCGGGGAAACCCGACGAGACCGTCGCCGCGTACGGCCCCGCTGTCCCGTTCACCTACACCTTCGCCGCCCCCGGCAAGTACCGGATCTGGCTGCAGGCCGAACGCGACTACACGGTGCTGACCGTGCCCATGCAGCTCGAAATACCGCCGGGAGGGGCGCCCCAGTGAATTCCCCAGTGGACTCCACAGTAGACAGACGAAGGCCCGTTCTCCTCATCTCCGTGGTCGCCGTGCTCGTGGTGGCGATCGTGGCCTGGTTGTTGTGGCCCGCCAGTGGCGGAGAGCAGGTGCAGCGGTCGACGCAAGGCCCGTACACCGTGCAGTTGTCGGTCGAGGATCCGCACCAGGGCGGCAACGTCTTCGCCGTGAGCGTCACGGGCGCGACCCCGGAAGTGGTCACCCTCGAACCCGTCATGCCGCAGATGGGACACGCCCTCGCGCCGTCTCCCGCGATCGCGGAGGCACCTGGCCGGTATCGCACCGGCGACGTGCTGCTGCCGATGTCGGGGCAATGGGAGATCACCGTTTCACTGCGCGGGCCGTCCGGCGCCACGCAGCACGTTTTTCCTTTGCTGGTCAAGTAAGAGAGGGAGGTCGGGGGTATGGATCTCACCGCGGGAGGGGCGAGGGTCGCCTCGGTGGCACGAAGCGAGCGCACCGGGCTCGTGCCGGCGGGCACGGTGCTGGCCGGATCGGTGATCTCGCTGATCGGGCTGACCTGGGACATCCAGTGGCACGGCGACGTCGGCCCGGACACGTTCTTCACGTTGCCGCATCTGTTCCTGTATTCGGGCAGCGCGATCTCCGGGCTCGCGAGCCTCGTGGTCGTGCTGATGACCACGGCGGCGCGCCGGGCGGGCCGGCCGGTCGACGCGCGCGTCGGCGGGCGCGCGATCAACGTCTTCGGCAAGGTCTTCGCCGCACCGGCCGGCTACCTGGTGACCGGGGCGGGCGCGGCGATGTTCCTGCTGTACGGCCTGTGGGACCAGTGGTGGCACGGCCTGTACGGCTTCGACGCGGTGATCGACTCGCCGCCGCACATCGGGTTGCTGCTGTCGATCACGTTGAGCATCATCGGCACGGTCATGGTGTTCGCGGCGGCGCGGGAACACCGCTGGGGCACGGCCGGGGTGGTCGGCAGTCTCGGCGTGCTGATCGCGTTCAGCACGGTCACGGTGCTGGGGCTGCAGCAGATCGACGCCGACCCGGTCGACGTCGTCTCCGTGGGCATCGCCCTGCTTTCGGTGCTGCTGGTCTCGGCGGGCGCGGGTTTCTGGGGCAGGCCGGGCGGGGCCGTGCGGGTCGCCGCCGCGCTCGCGGTCATCCAGGCGATCACCTGGTGGTTCTCGCCGTGGGCAGCGGAGGCGTACGCGAGTGCCGTCGGCCTGCCGATGCGCGACTACATCGACGGCGTGCCCGCGATGCCCGCGATGATGCCGATGGCGTTGCTGCCGATCGCCGCGGTCCTCGAAGCGGTCTACCTGCTTTCGCGGCGAGGCTGGTCCGCGGGCCGCGTTTCGGTGCTGGCGGGCGGGATCGGCGGTCTGCTGATCGGCGCGACCATGCCGATCCAGAACGTGCTCGTCTACGGGGGCTCGCTCGACTGGCCGGTCGTGTTCGGGACGGCCGCGGCGGGCGCGGTGTTCGGGCTGCTCGGCGGGTTCGCCGGGTGGCGGTTCGGCGGGATGCTGAGGCTGCTGGCCCCGGCGAAGGGGGAGAACACGCATGCGTAAGGCCTTGCTGGCGCTGGCGGCGGCGATCGGGTTGCTGTTCGCGACCACCCCCGCGGCGAACGCCTACGAACCGGTGAACATCGTCCATACCGAACGGGTGCAGGTCGGCCCGTACGGGATGACGGTCGGGTTCAGCACCTGGCCGTTGCGAGCCATGCAATCGCTGGATTTCACGTTCATCCCGGATGACGGGATCGCCGGGAAGTCGGGGACGCTCGCGTTCGTCAATCCGGAGACCGGGCGGCTGGGCCGGCCGCAGCCGCTGGCGAAGCATCCACGGAAGCTGGAGGTGTGGGGGCTGGACATCCGGGCGCTGAAGACCGAGGGGGCGTGGACGTTCCGGTTCGAGATCGACGGGCCCGCCGGCCGGGGAACGGGGGAACTCCGGGATCTGACGGTGCTCGAACAGCCGGGGCCGCCGATGGCGGTGAGCTGGTCGATCAGCCTGATCCCGCTGATCGTCCTCGCCGTCCTGATCGTTGTCGCCTGGCGGCGCACGAAGTCCAGGTTGCGCGGGAACGGGCTCCCGGCCCCGGCGTGACTCACTGTGACCGAAGATCGGATGGCTCGCGTGTCCACGATGGGCACGCGAGCCGTTCGTCATGGACTCAAATCGAACTGCCCGGCCTTGACGGCCTTGAGGAACGCGTTCCACTCACCGGAATCGAAGACGAAGACGGGACTCGTGGCCAGCTTGGTGTCGCGCACCCCGACCAGGCCTTCCCGGCCGAGGTTGACCTCGACACAGTTCCCCCCGTTGGGCTCGCTCGCGAAGGACTTCTCCCACGCGGCGTCGTCGAACAGCGACACGGCCGTGGTCGGATCGTAATCCGCCGCCGATGGATAATCGGCCATTGGTCGTACCTCCGAACGTCGGTCGGGGGTGCGGGCCGCCACCAGCGCGAACCGTCACTGCCCCAGCTTCTCCTTGCCTCAACGGGACTATCCCGCACGGCCAAGTGGGTGATCAACTCCGCCCACCCTCGACATGAAGATTATTCCAGGAGTAGGATTAATCGCAGCGGCCGGGGCTCGGTTGTTGGTGAATCGCTCGCAGTCTGCAGAAACCTCGGCGGCACGCGCCACCGGGTGGGCGTTCAGCAGGGGTTTCGCCGTTCCAGCAGGCCACCGACGGCAGGTGACCGGCCGGAGCACCACCCCGCGGCGCATGGCCACCCATCGCCGACCTCGTGGGGGAGGATCAGCGTGATCATTCAGGACACCATGCCTGCGACGGTACTGGCCGTCGGCAGGCTCATGGCCGGGACGGCGGGGGAAAGCCGCCGCTCCGCGCATCTGTTCGACCTGCACTCCGGGGGTTCGCACCCCGAATTCCTGCACGCCCGCTGCGGCGCGGCGATGCCCTACGACCACCTGGAATGGATCCCCGTCGGCGCGGGGATGCCCTGTGAGCGTTGTCTCGGCCTGGCCGGTTCGGCGGACCAGACGCGGTTGCCGCGTCCGAGCCGGGGGGTGTGACGGATGGCCGTCCGCCTCACCACGCTGTTGTTCCGCCGTGAGGACGAACGCCTGGCGTCCGCCAAGCGCCGCAACATCGGGCTCGAACTGCGTCAGCGGTTCGGGTTCAGCCTCATCCAGGCGCCACTGCGCAAGCAGCCGCCGTGGAACTCCGAAGTCGATTTCCCCGGACGGCGCTGCGGTCACCGGGACCTGATCAGGACCGGCCGTCCGCTCGAAGGTCACTTCGAGCTGTCGCCCTTGATCGGGCATCTGACCGGCCGGGCCTGATCCCTCCGGGACCTGGTCTCAGGGCTTGCGTCCCAGCCCGCCCAAGCCGCCGGTGAAGGTCGGGTCGTCGGCGAACCTGGCGCTCGCCCGGGAAGCCGCTTCGTCGAGGTGCCAGGCGGCCATCCAGTCGATCCCCGGCTCCACCATCTCCAGGCCGTCGAAGAACGCCGCGAACTCCGCGCGCGAGCGCAGGTGGAACGGCGCGCTCGTCTTCTTGTACAGCTCCTGGACGTTCTCGCGGTTGTCGCCCGCCTTGCGGGTGACGCCGTCCTCGGTCAGATGCGAGGACAGGAAGTACGAACCCGACGGCAGCAGGTCGAGATAGCGCTGGACCATCTCGTGCACCGGTTCGTCCGGGCCGAGGAAGTACAGCAGGCCGACCATGACCAGCCCGATCGGCTGCCGGGGATCGAGCACCCCGGTTTCGAGGGCGCGCTTCCAGATGTCGTCGGGATCGCGCACGTCGCCCTGCAGGACCGCGTGCCGCCCCAGCAGTCCCTCACGTTCCAGCAACAGCTGGGAATGCGCGACGGCGACCGGCTCGATGTCGATGTAGACGACGCGGGAGTCCGGGTTGATCGCGCTCGCGATCTGGTGGACGTTGCCGACGGTGGGGACCCCGGAGCCGATGTCGAGGAATTGGGTGATCCCTTGGCGCGCCAGGTATCCCACGCCACGGCCGAGGAAGTCGCGTCCGACGCGGGCGAACGTCTTGACCTCCGGGAACTGCTTGAGCACCTGAGCGCCGAACTCGCGGTCGATGGCCCAGTTGGCCGAGCCGCCGAGGAACCAGTCGTACACCCTGGCCACGTTGGGTCGTTCGAGATCGACACCTTCGGGGGCTACGGGATCCTGCTGCGTGGTCATGCCGTCACACCTCGTCAGAAAGCGGGTTTGCGGGCGACCCCGCCGATGCCGCAGTTAAGCGTAGGCGAGCCGGGGTCGTCCAGCCGCCATGCGCCGACCGGGACCAGACCGGGCTCCACGAGTTCGAAATCCCCGAAGAAGCTCAGGATCTCTTCGCGGTCGCGGAAGGAGGCGGGCGTGCTCGACTGGTCGTACTGTTTGACGACGCGCTGGATCTGTTCCAGCTCGTCACCTTCCACGCCGGACATCGTGACGTGGGAAAGAACGTAGAACGAACCGGCGGGCAGCAGCCTGCGGTAGCGCGCGATGATCCCGCCGAGTTCGGGGCCCGGCACGAAATGCAGGACCGCGACGGTGAGCAAAGCGACCGGTTTCGCCGGGTCGAGCACGCCGGTGTCGAAGGCACGCTCCCAGACGTCGTCCGCGTCGCGCAGGTCGCCGCCGATCACCGCGTGCCGGGCGGGGTCGCCGCCTTTCTCCAGCAGGATCTTGGCGTGCGCGACGGCGACCGGTTCGTTGTCGACATAGACGCAGCGGCTGTCCGAGTCGACGTCGTCGGCGATCTCATGGACGTTGCCGACGGTCGGCACGCCGGATCCGAGGTCGAGGAACTGGGTCACGCCGTTCTCGACGCAATAACGCACGGCGCGGCCGAGGAAGGCGCGGTTCGCCCTGGCGCCGGTGCGGATGAGCGGGAAGGCCTTGACCAGCTGCTCGCCGAATTCCCGGTCCACCGCCCAGTTCGCGGTTCCCCCGAGCGCCCAGTCGTAGATCCGGGCGGCGTTGGGCCGCTCGAGATCGACGCCTTCGGGCACGAACTCCGGGTCCACGTCCTGCCCCTGTCCACTCGGCCGCGGTGATGTCCCGCAACCCTACCGAAGGGACATCCCGCGCTTTCAGGATTGCATCTGATTGCGGTACAGCTCGGCGAGTTCCTTGAGGAACTGCCGGGTCTCCTGGCGTTCCAGCGCGGCTCCGCGCAACCTGTCCCAGGAATCGACGAAAATGTTGAAGTCCTTGACGTCGTCGAGGTACAACCCGCCGGCGGAATGCTCGATGTAGACGAAATCCCTGGTGCGGTCGGGAAAACGCATGATGGTGAAATCGTTGGGCACGGCGGCGAGCCGGGCGCCGAACGGCAACACGTGCACATACACGCGCGGATGCTTCTCCAGCGCCAGCAGATGCTCGACCTGGTCCAGCATCACCGCGGGCGCGGAACCACCGGGAGCGCGGCGCAAGGCGCCTTCGCTGATGATGAACCGGTAGTAGGGCGGCTGCTGCTGCTCGAAGACGGCCTTGCGGTCCAGCCTGTTGCGCACCAGCGAGGTGACGTCGGTGGCGCCCGCTTCGGTGAACTGCTTGAGCATGTAGTGCTCGGACTGCAGCGGGCCGGGGATGCGCTCGCCGTGCCAGGTGAGGATCTCCGCGGCGGCGGGTTCGAGGTCGGTGAAAGTGCGGAACCAATGCGGCACCACGGATCGGTAACCGGACCAATGGCCGCGCTGCCCGGCCGCGGCGCGGGCCAGGTTCATCAGCGTGTCGGCCTCGTCGCCGTTGATCCCGAACGCGTTCAGCATGGATCGCACATCCCCGAGCTTGACCCCGACGGCACCGGACTCGATCTTGTTGACCTTGCCCTGGGTGCAGCCGAGAACCTCGGCGACCTGCTGCTGTGTCATCCGCGCGGCGTTGCGGGCATGCCGGAGCTCGTTTCCGAGCTGCTTCCGGCGCGAGGTGACGGTGCTGGCCATCAGCCTTGCTCTCCCGGACCACATAGCCAGGACCACGGTTTCCCGCCGTCCTGCGCGCGAACATTCGAACCCACCCAGGGTAGACCACCTTGCGGGGTTCGATGATGACATTGCGCAGCGTTCCAGGAAACGGCTGAAAACACCAGTCACCTGGTGCGTCACCCTGGTGGCGGAGCGGCTCATCACATTTCGGACACCTTGGTCGGGCATAGTGACCGAGTGGCCCAATCACCCTTCGCCCGGCAGGTCACCGATGGTGTCTTCGGGTACGTCCAGCCCGACGGCTCATGGTGGATCAACAACTGCGGTTTCGTCTCCGGCGGCGACCACACCGTGATCATCGACACCTGTTCCACCGAACGGCGCACACGCGCGCTCCTGGAGACGGCGGCGTCGACCGGCGGGGCGCCGGTGACGACCGTGATCAACACGCATCACCACGGCGATCACACGAACGGCAACTACCTGGCGGCCGGCGCGACGATCGTCGGGCACCGGAAGACGCGTGAGGTGATGGTCGCGACCGGGATCAACACCTACGGGAACGCCTTCACCGGGAACGACTGGGGCCATCTGGAGCTGCGGCCGCCCGAAGTCCTCTTCGACGACCGGCTGACCGTGCACGCCGGCGACGTCCGGCTGGAGCTGATCCATCCGGGGCACGCCGCGCACACCACCAACGACGTGCTGGTCTGGCTGCCGGAACGGCGGGTGCTGTTCGTCGGCGACCTGATCTTCAACGGCGGCAGCCCGTTCGCGCTGATGGGCTCGCCCGCCGGCTGGCGGAAGGCGCTGGACGTGGTCCGCGAGCTGGAGCCGGAGACGATCGTGCCGGGGCACGGCCCGATCTGCGGACCGGAGGCGATCGACGTCGTGGACGGCTATCTCGGCTTCCTGCAGAAGCTCGCCGCCCGGGGGAAGGCCGCCGGCCTTACGCCGCTCCAGGCCGCTCGCGAAGCCGATCTCGGGCCCTACGACGCACTGTCCGAACAGGAACGGCTTCCCGCGAACCTGCATCGCGCCTACGCCGAACTCGACGGCCTCGACTGGGGCGCGCCGATCGATCTTCAGGCGGCGCTCGCGGACATGGTCACCTTCAACGGCGCCCCGATCCGGTGCTTCTCCTGACGGCTCCACCCGTTCCGCACCCGGCGTCGCGGAGCCCGCGTTCACGGCGGTGAATGTGGCCTTCGCAACGCCCGAAACCCTCGCGCGCCCGAACCCCGGCCCCCCACCCGTCCCTGGGGGGCGACCCCGAGCCCAGCGTACCGGCACCCCCCGACCACCCCGGCCCACCGAGCCGAGTTGTCCACAGGTCGACCCCATTGTGGATAACTCTCGTTTGATCCCTTCTCGTCCCGGCGCCGTATCCCTCACCGGGGATAGGCTCGGCAGGGGAATCGAAGCGGAAGGGTGCGGATGAGCAAGAAGGCGAGCATCGGGGTCACCGGACTGGCGGTCATGGGCCGCAACCTGGCCAGGAACCTGGCGAGGCACGGGCACACGGTGGCCCTGCACAACCGTTCCGAGAAGCGGACGAAGGAACTGGTCGAACAGTTCGGGGACGAAGGCGATTTCATCCCGGCGTATTCGGCGCAGGCGTTCGTCGACGCGCTGGAACGGCCGCGCCAGGTCGTGATCATGGTCAAGGCCGGGGCGCCGACGGACGCCGTGATCGACGAGTTCGTCCCGCTCCTCGAAAAGGGCGACGTGATCGTCGACGCGGGCAACGCGCATTTCGCGGACACCCGCCGTCGCGAGGCCGCGCTGCGCGAGAAGGGCATCCACTTCGTCGGCACCGGCGTGTCCGGCGGCGAGGAAGGCGCGCTGCACGGGCCGAGCATCATGCCGGGCGGGTCCAAGGAGTCGTACCAGTCGCTGGGGCCGCTGTTCGAGGACATCTCGGCGAAGGTCGACGGCGAACCGTGCTGCACGCACGTGGGCGCGGACGGCGCCGGGCACTTCGTGAAGATGGTGCACAACGGCATCGAGTACGCCGACATGCAGTTGATCGCCGAATCGTTCGATCTGCTGCGCGGCGCCGGCGGCTACTCCCCCGCCGAGATCGCCGAGGTCTTCCAGACCTGGAACTCCGGACGGCTGGACTCTTACCTGATCGAGATCACCTCGCAGGTGCTGGCCCACACCGACGCCGCGTCGGGCAAGCCCTTCGTCGACATCGTGGCGGATCAGGCCGAGCAGAAGGGCACCGGCCGCTGGACCGTCCAAATCGGACTGGACCTGGGGGTGCCGATCAGCGGGATCGCCGAAGCCGTTTTCGCGCGGTCGCTGTCGGGTTCGTCGAACCTGCGTGAGGCCTCTCGCGGTCTCGGTGGTCCTTCGCGTGCTCCGCTGACAGGGTCCGCTTTGGACACCTTCGCGGACGACGTCGAGCAGGCGCTGTACGCGTCGAAGGTGGTGGCGTACGCCCAGGGCTTCAACCAGATCCAGGCGGGCGGCGCCGAGTACGGCTGGGACATCGACCTCGGCAAGGTCGCGTCCATCTGGCGCGGCGGTTGCATCATCCGCGCGAAGTTCCTGAACGACATCACCGCCGCGTACGCCGAGGAGCCCGCGCTGCCGACGCTCCTGACCTCCGGCGGCTTCCGGAAGGCCGTCGAGGACGCCCAGGACTCCTGGCGTTCGGTGATCTCCACGGCGGTACGGCTCGGCATCCCGACGCCGGGCTTCTCCACCGCGCTCGCCTACTACGACGGTCTGCGCGCCGAGCGGCTCCCCGCCGCGCTGGTGCAGGGGCAGCGGGACTACTTCGGTGCCCACACCTACCGCCGGGTCGACCGCGAAGGCTCGTTCCACACCGCCTGGGCGGCCGACGGCCGTCCCGAGTCCTCCGCCTGAGGTTGCGGTGAAGGCCCTCGTCCGTCGGAGACGGGGGCCTTCACACACTCACGACCAGAAGAACGAAAGCGACGAAGAACAGCACGCCGAGCGCGATCCGCGTCATTTCCCGCGCGCGGCGACGATCTCCGCCAACGCCTGCAGGATCGTCGCTTCGGTCTTCGCTTTCGTGATTCCCAGCTCGGTGAGCAAAGGGTCCTCGATTTCGAAAAGGGCCAGCAGGATGTGCTCGGTGCCGATGTAGTTGTGCCCGAGCCGCAGCGCTTCCCGCATGGTCAGTTCCAGCACCTTCTTGGCCTGCGCGCCGAACGCCATCTTCGCCGCCTCCACCGGTTCGGCGACGGGTTCCGGCAGCCGCGCCACCGCGGCCTCCCGGACGGCATCGAGGGTCACGTTCTGCGCCACGATCGCCCCGGCGGCGAGCGCGGCCGGTTCGGCCAGCAGGCCGAGGACCAGGTGCACGGGCTCGATCTGCGGGCTCTTGGCCGCCACGGCCTCGTCGCGCGACGCGACGACGACGTGCCTCGCGCGGTCGGTGTAGCGGCCGAACACCTTCACCAGGTCTTCGAGCGACGAGCCACCGGAGTCGACAAAGCGCTTTTGGGCGGCCTGCTTGGACACCCCCATGTTCTTGCCGATCTCGGTCCAGGACGCGCCGGAACGCCGTGCCTGGTCGACGAAGTGGCCGATCAGATGGTCGGCCACCTCGCCGAGGTGCTCGCCGAGGAAGACCGCGTCGGACAGCTGGCCGAGCACGTCGCCGTCGGGATGCTGCTGCTTGATGTGGGAGATGAGGTCGTCGAGACGAACTGGAGTGGTCATGCCGTCAACTTTAGGTTGACGATCCCCCAACGTCAACCTCGGGTTGACGCAAAGGTGGCCTTGAGATCGAACCCGTTGGCTTCCAGCGTCTCGAACCGCGGCGCCGGATCCGCCGCGAACAGGCGGCGCGCGGCGATGTGGTCCGGCGGCCGGTTCACCGACTCGACACCGGCGAGCACACCGTCCCGGAACGACAGCACCGAGAACTTCCCGCCCTCCCGGTCGCCGGTCACGACGGTCCGCTCCGCCCCGGTCAGGATCCCCGCGATCTGCAGTTTCGCGCCGAGCTGATCGGTCCAGAACCACGGCAGGCTGTCGTACGGGGCCGGTTCGCCGACGATGGCCGCGGCCGCCGCCCGCGCCTGGTCGACGGCGTTCTGCACCGACTCCAGCCGCGTCGCCGTCCCGGCCTGGACGCACGGGAAGTTCGCGCAGTCCCCGACAGCCGAGATCTTCGGGTCGCTCGTGCGCAGATGCTCGTCGACGACGACACCGTTCGCCACGGCGAGCCCGGCCTCCTCGGCGAGCCGCGTCCGCGGCTCCACTCCGACACCGACCAGCACCAGATCGGCGAGCAGGACGCTCCCGTCACTCAGTTCGACCTCGGCCACCCGGTTCTCACCACGCACCGCGGCGACCCCTTGGCCGAGCAGGACCGTATGCCCGGCTTCCTCGTGCAAAGCCGCGAAGTACGCCGAGACCTCCGGAGTCGCGACGCGCGCCATCAGCCTGTCCTGCGCCTCCACGATCGTCACGGGCCGTCCGGCGTGCGCGGCGAATTCGAGGCCGATGAATCCGCCCCCGACCACCACGACGTTCTCCGCGCGTTCCAGAGCCGCACGCAGTACATCGGCGTCGTCCTTGGTGCGCAAGGTGAACACACCGTCCAAAGTAGACCCCGGAACCGGGAGTACGCGGTTGCGCGAGCCCGTCGCCAGCACGAGGTGGTCGTACTGGTGAACGGTCCCGTCCTCCAGTACCACCTTCGCGCCGTCGCGATCCACCGACGCGACGCGGCCGCCGATCAGCTCGATGCCCTTCTCCTCGAAGAAGTCCTCGGCCCGCAGGCGCAACTGGGCGTCCCCCGCCGTCCCGGCCAGATAGCCCTTCGACAGCGGAGGCCGTTGATACGGCAGACCGGGTTCGTCACCGATCAGGACCACCCGCCCGTCGAACCCCTTGTCCCGCAGCGAGGTCGCCACCCCGAACCCGCTCTGCCCGGCTCCTACGACGAGGACGGTCTCCATCGGCGCTCCTTCCGTTGTGCCCGATGTCCATTCAACACAGATCCGGCCCGTTCGACCGCCCCTTCGAAACGTGATCCTCATGCGGCGGACGCGCTACGGTCATCCCGGGCGACTTAGCTTGATCGCCGTTGTTCCCGCGCGTCACAGGGGGTTACATGAGCTCCAGCCCGCCAGAGGTCCACCCGGTCGACCAGCGCCCGCCGCTGCCGAAGCTGACTTTGCTCGGCCTTCAGCACATGTCGATCATGTACGCGGGTTCGGTGGCCGTCCCGCTCGTCGTGGGCAGCGCGCTGAAACTGGACGCGGCGACGATCGCGTTGCTGGTCAACGCGGATCTGCTGGTCGCGGGCATCGCGACGCTGATTCAGGCGGTCGGCATCGGACGGCTCTTCGGTATCCGGCTGCCGGTGGTGGCGGGTGCGACGTTCACCGTGGTCAACCCGATGATCATGATCGCCTCCCAGTACGGAATGCAGGCCGTCTACGGCGCGATGCTCGCGTCGGGCGTGTTCGGCCTGCTCATCGCCAAACCGTTCGCGAAGATGATCCGGTTCTTCCCGCCGCTGGTCTCGGGCACACTGCTCGTCGTCATCGGCGTCTCGCTGATCGCCCCCGGCGTGGGGCTGATCGCCGGCCACGACACCGGATCGCCGGACTACGCGAAACCCGCCAACCTCGCGCTCGCGTTCGGCGTGATCGCGGTGATCATCCTGTTCACCCGGGTCCTGCGCGGTTTCGCCAACCAGATCGGCCCTCTGCTGGCGTTGCTGATCGGCCTGGTCGCCGCGATCCCGATGGGCCTGGTGAGCTTCAAGGGCATCGCCGACGCCGACTGGTTCGGCCTCGCGTCGCCGTTCCACTTCGGCCCGCCGACCTTCCCGATCGCGGCGGTGCTCTCGATGTGCGTCGTGATGCTGGTGACCTACACCGAATCCACCGCCGACCTGGTCGCCGTCGGGGAGATCACCGGACGGCCGCCGACCGATTCCGACCTCGCGCGCGGCCTCGCCACCGACGGGCTCTCGGCCATCCTCGGCGGCACGATGAACTCGTTCCCGGACACCGCTTTCGCGCAGAACGTCGGCCTGGTGCAGATGACCGGGGTCCGCAGCCGCTGGGTGGTGGCGATGGCGGGCGGCCTGCTCGTGCTGATGGGCCTGGTGCCGAAGGTCGGCGCGTTCGTCGCGGCCGTACCGGAACCGGTGATCGGCGCGGTCGCGGTGGTCATGTTCGCGATGGTCGCCGTGGTCGGCGTGCAGAACCTGAAGCGGGTGGAGTTCTCCGGCAACCACAACACCTTCGTCGTCGCGGTGTCGTTGGGCGTCGGGCTGCTACCCGCGTTCGCCACGAACCGGTTCGGCAACTCGATCTTCTTCCAGCACTTCCCGCTGTGGCTGCAGACCATCTGCGGCAGCCCGATCACGGTCGCCGCGATCGTCGCCTTCACCCTCAACCTGCTGTTCAACCACCTCGGCAAACGCCGGGAGCCGGACCTGCTCAAAGCGCCCTGATCAGCACCAAAGCCATTTCGGCCACAGGTTGCATTCCTCGGTGGGCGTCGTGCTGGGCGGCGGCGGGGTCGGGTTGGGCGGCTGCGGCACACCCGAGGAGCCGGTCGGCCTCGGCGGGTCGGCCGGTCCGTTCGACGAGGTCGGGGTCGTCGTCGTGTCCGGGGAGCCGGAGGACGACGCCGCCGCCGAACTCGACGTACGGCGGCTGGAGGTCGCCTTGCTGGCATGCGACGAGGGAGCGCCTTCGGTGCGCTCGCCGGTGCCGACCGTCTCGGTGGTCGGGACGGCCGACGTCGCGTCGGCTCCCCGGTTCTCGGACGGTCGCTTCGGCATCTCGATGACGCTGATCTGGTTCGGCGCCGCGTTCTGCTCGGGATCCCCGTCGAATCCGACGAGGACACCGGCCGCGCCACAGGCGACGACCACGGCGATCACGACCGCGATAACTCTCCAGCGTGACTTTGCCCGTGACTCCTCGTGATCATCCCAGCCCTCGCGAATGAGCAGGTCGGCGACCGAAACGTCGTCGTCATCCACCAGCTGAACCTTTCGCACCGGGAACGGCCAAGCAGTAGTTTTACCCGACGTCACCCCCGAATGGGTGAGGTTAACCAAAAATTATTCACCCAATCGAAGAAGCTGACGGCCCCCAGTCACACAGCGTGTATTCATGTGCGCTCGCGCATATCTGCGGCGGTCGCCCTTCGGTTCGCGTATACAGCGCCCTTCGCGGGTGGTGTAATCGACGGTGCCAGCACCGGTAGAGGGGGTTCGGACGGATCATGGAGGCTGACGCCCTCGCCGTGCCGGGAGCCGGGAATTCCGGTCGTCCGACAGGCGCACCGCTCGGAAACGAGCCGGTCGGCGATCTCGGCCTCGCGGGCGACCACGCCGCCATCTGGTCGTACGACTTCGAGGACGAGACCCTGTCCTGGCTGCCCGGACTGGAGAATCTGCTGGGCGGGTCCGGTCTCGCCGAAGCCGAGATCGAGTCGCGGCTCGCCGATCTGGTGGCGCCGCTGACCTCCGGCACCCGCACCTCGCCGCCCTGGCGCGAGTTCGAACTCGAGCAGTCGTTCCGGAACCCGGCCGGGGAGATCCGCTGGATCCGCCTGCGCGCCCGCACCTTCGGCGACGAGAACGGTTCTTCCGGATTGCTCGGCATCGCGACCGACGTGACCGACGTCCGCGAGAACCGGCAAGCCCTCGAGGATCTCACTGACCGTTACCGGCTTTTGGTGGAACTCAGCCCGGACGCGGTCTGTGTCCACGAGGCCGGCGTTGTCACGTATGTGAACAGAGCCGCCGTCAGCGCGCTCGGAGCGTCCTCGACGGCCGAGCTGATCGGGCGGCCGATCATGGACTTCGTCGCCGACGAATCGCTTCCCGCCCTGCTGGACAGGATCGCGTCGCTCCATCGCCAAGGCGCGTCGACCGAGCCCGCCGACGCCGTCATGCTCCGCCTCGACGGCACGAAGTACCTGGTCCAGAGCATTTCGGTGCGGACGACCTGGGAAGGCAGGCCCGCTTTCCAGGTCATCATGCGCGACATCAGCGCGCAGAAGGCCGCCGAAGCGACGCTGCGCTACCAGGCCGCGCTGATCAGCCACGTCAGCGACGCGATCATCGCGACCACCGGCGCCGGGGTGGTGACCAGCTGGAACCCGGCCGCGGAGAACGTCTACGGCTGGACGGCGGAGGAGGCGATCGGCGGCACGGTGAGCGAACTCGTCGGTGCCGCGCTCGACCCGGAAACGGTGCTGCGCAAGGGCGGCGTCCTGCGGACGACCCACCGCCACCGCAACGGCTCGACACTGGCCATCCGTATCTCGGCCGCGGAGATGAACGACGGTTTCGTGCTGGTCTGCGCGGACGAAACGGCCCGGCGGCGCGCCGAGCAGCACTACAGCACGGTGGTCGCGTCGCTCGACGAAGGCGTGGTCGTGATCGGCCCCGGCGGCCTCATCGAATCGGCGAACCCGGCCGCGTGCCGGATCATCGGCGTCGGCCACGACGACCTCATCGGCGTCCCTTGCGTGATGCTGGAGCTGTACGACGAGCAAGGGCGCATCCCGCCGGCCAGGATGCCGTCGGTGATCACCCGGCGCACCCGGGTCGCGCAGAACGGTGTCGTGCTGCGACTGCGGAGGAGCGACGGCCACGACGTCTGGATCTCGCTGACGTCGAGGCTGCTGACCCCGGAAGACCCGTCGGCGAAGTCCGTGGTCGCGTCGTTCACCGACATCACCGAACGCCGCGCGATCGGCGAACGGCTCGCCCACGAGGCGACGCACGATCCGCTCACCGAACTCGCGAACCGGACGCTGGTGCTCGACAGCCTCGCCGAAGCGCTGTCCGGGGCCGGCCGCGCCGAGCTGACCACGGTGCTGTTCATCGACCTCGACAAGTTCAAGGTGATCAACGATTCCCTCGGGCATTCCGTCGGCGACAAGGTGCTCCGCATCGTCGGGGAACGGCTGCGCCGGGGAATCGGCGAGAACGACCTCGTCGGCAGGCTCGGCGGCGACGAATTCGTCGTCGTCACCGCGGAGATCACCGAACCGGACGAGATCAAGGCGCTGGCCGAGCATCTGCGCGAGGCGCTGACCGAACCCATCACGGTCAACGGCAGGCAACTGCACATCGACGCCAGCATCGGCATCGTCACCGCGGCCAACGACGACACCCGGACCGCCGAAGACCTGTTGCGGGACGCGGATGTCGCGATGTACCAAGCGAAAACGCTCGGCCGCGCACGCTACGAGTTCTTCGACGTCGAGCTGCGGGAGCGGATGCAAAGGCGGCTCCGCATGGAGCAGGACCTGCGCGACGCCCTGCAGAACGGCGAACTCTGGACGGCGTACCAGCCGGTCGTGGACATCGAATCCGGCGAGATGGTCGCCGTGGAAGCGTTGCTGCGCTGGAAACATCCGGCGCACGGGACGATCTCGCCCGCCGAATTCATCCCGCTGGCCGAGGAAAGCGACCTGATCAACCTGATCGGCAAGCACGTCCTGCGCACGACCACCCGCGAGATCGCGAAACGGCGCGAACGGCTCGACGTCGACTTGAACCTCAAAGTCAACCTTTCGGCACGGCAGCTGGACGACCCGCATCTGGTGCCCACGGTCCAGGACGCGCTGAAGACCACCGGCCTGCCGGCGCACGCGCTGACCCTGGAGGTCACCGAGAGCGCGCTGATGCGGGACCAGGCCGCGGCCGCCGAAGTGCTGACGTCGTTGCGGGATCTCGGTGTCTCGCTGGCGATCGACGACTTCGGCACCGGCTATTCGTCGCTCGCGCAGTTGCAACGGCTCCCGCTGGACACGCTCAAGATCGACCGCACCTTCGTCACCGGCATCGCGGAATCCCGCGACGCGGCCGCGATCGTCAAGAGCATCATCGCGATGGCGCACGCCGTCGACCTGATCGTCGTCGCCGAAGGTGTCGAGGACGAAGAGCAGCTCGCCGTCCTGCGCGAGCTGCGTTGTGACCAGGCACAGGGCTTCCACCTCGGCCGCCCCGTGCCCCCGGACGAACTTTTCGGAGCGGCTGAATGAGTGTCGAGATCACATCCGGAGAAGACCGCTACGACATCGTCGTGGACGGGAAACCCGCCGGGCACCTGGATACCCGTACGCGGACGGACGCGATTTTGTTCCTGCACACCGAGATCTCGGACGACTTCGCCGGCCAGGGCCTGGCGGGCAAGCTCGTGACCGCCGCACTCGACGACGTCCGGGCGCAGGGCAGGTCGGTCCTGCCCTACTGCCCGTACGTGCGCTCGTTCATCGCGAAGCACCGCGAGTACGAGGACCTCGTCCCCGAGGACAAGCGCGCGGAATTCGAACTCTGAGCCCTCACCCTGGGTAGATCTTCAGCAGTTTCGCGAGTTCCTCGTCGGCAAGCACGACGTCCAGCTCGCGAAGCGTCGCGTCGAGCCGTGCGGCCGGGACCTTGGTGGTCTCCTTGCTCCCGTCCGGGCGTTCCACGATGAACTCCTCGCCGACGAGTTTGCGGCTGAGCCCCTCCTCCAGGCGCATGACCACCAGCTGCCCGGTGAACGGCGACCGCGGATGCGTCGACGTGTAGTGGTGGTAGACCTCGTAGTCGATCCGGTGCATCGGCGTGAGCGTGAAGGCGTGCAGATCGGTCCAGTCGTCGTCCTCCAATTTCTGCAGGCGCCACCAGTCGCCGTCGGCGACGAGCCGGTGCGGCCAGCCGGCCTGATCCACCACGGCGCCGTCGACCAACGGCATCGGCACCAGCATCCCGGCGCCGAAACCGACGTCGACCAGGTGCTGGACGCCGTCGGCCTCGACCACGAGCGTCATATGCGTGTACGGCCCGTTCTTCTGCGGCTGCACCCGCGCCACGAGCCGCCGCACGCGGTAGCCGAGTTGTTCGGCGGCCGCGGCGAAGAGGCTGCCGAGTTCGTAGCAGTAACCGCCACGCTGCCGCCGGACGAGCTTGCCGATCACGTCTTCGAGTGCGATTCCCTTGTGCTGCCCCAAAACGACGTCGACGTTCTCGAACGGAACGGCCAGGACGTGGGCCTTCGCCAGTTCACGCAACGCGGCGGCGGAGGGCTTCGCGCGCTCTTGGCCGATCCGGCGGAGGTACGCGTCGAGGTCGAGGGTGTCGACGGCCCATTCGTCGACCTGTTCAGGTGCGAGTGTCATGCCGAAAGCCTGACACCTCCACCTGACTCGAGGTCAAGACCGGAACCCGTTGCCCCAACTGGTAACTGGCAACGGCCACCGACTTTCGTCAGTTCCACGGACGAGTGCCGATTGGCCACCCTTCCCGAGTAGCCGGTGACGAACGCCGGTGTGGAAGGAGAAACAGTGAAGACTCGTTCCCTCGTCGTTGGTCTGCTGGCCGGAGCCGCTGTCGTACTCGGGTCGGCGATGCCGGCTTCCGCCGCGGAACCGTCCTCGGGCGTACAGCCGTTGATCGTGGGTGGCGTGGACGCGACCGAAACCTACGGCTTCATGGCGTCCATGCAGACCAAGAGCGGCGACCACAACTGCGGCGCGTCACTGATCGCCCCGCAGTGGCTGGTGACCGCCGCGCACTGCGTCGAAGGGGAGACACCGGCCAGCTGGCAGTACCGCATCAACACCACCGACCACACCAAGGGTGGCGAGATCGCCGAGGTCGACAAGTTCGTGGTCCACGAGAAGTACGACGGCTCCGGCCCGTACGACATCGCCGTCGTCCACCTGACCAGGCCGGCGGAGTCGGCGCCGATCGAGATCGGCCGGTCGCCGCAGCCGGGCACCGACGTGCGGGAGATCGGCTGGGGGCTGACCTGCCCCACTCGCGGCTGCGGCGCCGCCCCGGAGGTACTCCAGCAGCTCGACACCAAGATCGCCGAAGACTCCCGATGCTCCGGCTCCGGGGCCTATGACGCGCAGACCGAGCTGTGCATGGACAACCAGGGCGGCAAGGCGAGCGCCTGCTACGGCGACTCGGGTGGCCCTGCCGTGGTGAAGGCCGGCGACAAGTGGACGCTGGTCGGCGCGACCAGCCGCGGTCAGACCGCCAGCTGCCCGGAGATGCCGGGCATCTACACCGACGTGACCGCGTTCGCCGACTGGGTCAAGCAGCAGACCGGCAAGCAGGACGCCAGGTCCTGACCGTTCCGCGGTGCGCGGTGGCGCCCGATGCTCCTGCGACATCGGCCGCCATCGCGCACTCTGCTGTGTGCGGAGTCGAGTGGACGAACCGAGACCGGCCTCAGGTATGAAAAGCCGCCTCGGACCGAGTCGAGGCGGTTCTGAGAGCGGTCTAGGCCGATACGATCAGCCGGCTCAAGCTGGGGATCACCGCACGCAGGTCCTCGCTGTCGATCACGGCCGACGCGACGGCACGTGCTGCGGTCGAGGCGTTGAACGCCACGCTGAGACCGACGGATGCGAACAGGGGAAGGTCGGACCGGCTGTCTCCGACCGCCGCGCACGAGTGCGCTTCCAGGCCCAGTTCCCGGGCATGGCTGAGCGCGAAATCTCTCTTGCCGTACTCGTCGAAGTGGCGGGCGACGTGTCCGGTGAACAGGCCGCGGCTGGATTCGAGCCGCGGGCCGGAGAAGGCATGGAACCCGAAACGGCCGGCCAGGTAGCTGCCGACCGGAGCCCACGCGAGAGTCGCCAGCACAGGCGTCAGCCTGTTTCGCCGGCACCAGGCCACGGTCTCCGGGATGCCGGCGACAAGGGGAAGATCGTCAAGCCAGCCGCGGATCTGCTTCTCGGACCTTCCCGCCCATGCGGCCGCGTCCACTATCGAAACCTGCCGGTTGTCCATGGCACCTGCCGCGTATGCGGCTTCAGCCGCAGCCAACTCGTCGTGATGGCCGAGGAAATTCGCCAGGTGGATCGACGAACTCGTCTCAGGGACAAGCGTGCCGTCGACATCGAAGAAGACTGCTCCGGCGGGAGTTGAGATCACCGGCCCAGGATGCCGCCTCCAAGCCGGCCGTGCGACCCACGTGCAGGCATGAAAAAACCGCCTCGACCGGGTCGAGACGGTTCTGCGAGCGGTGGCCAGGGCCGGGGTCGAACCGGCGACCTTCCGCTTTTCAGGCGGACGCTCGTACCAACTGAGCTACCTGGCCGGGAACGCCGGCAAGGAGCCGAACGATCTTGCGACCCTGACGGGACTCGAACCCGCGACCTTCGCCGTGACAGGGCGACGCGCTAACCAACTGCGCCACAGGGCCTTGCATACTGCTTTGTAACTGTACTGCGTACTCCCAACGGGATTCGAACCCGCGTTGCCGCCTTGAAAGGGCGGAGTCCTAGGCCGCTGGACGATGGGAGCCCGGTTCGGTTTCGGCGAACCGACCGACCCGCGCTCTCCGGTGTCCCCGGGAGCGAACATAACTATAGGACACCCCCGTTTCGGCTCCCGCACAGGGGGCCTCTAAAAGATTCACAGGGCTGGGACCTGCGAGAACGCGGCGACTTCAGGATATCAGGGCCGAGGCGTCCCGCAGGGCGCTCAGACGCCTTCGAAGCTCGTCTCGCTCGTCGCCCGTGAGGGTGACGGCGAGAAGTTCGGCCACGCGCTCGTCGGTCAGCCGCTCGGCGTGCCGCCACCGCCCCCGCAGATCGCCCTTGGCCTCCGCCGCGGCGATCAGCGCGTCGGCGGCCTCCTCGGACCACGCGGTGCGCAGGAGACGGCCACGGCCGCCCTCAGGGTCCGCGACGACGGCCTCGGGCACCGTCAGGCCCACGGCGCGGAGAGCGGCGAAGTGGACACCGCCGCGGAACTCGCGGAAGACCATGAGCGCGAACGCCAGGCGCCCCACGTCGTCCGCCGGGCGTTCGGCGAGTTGCCAGCCGGCGAACAACGCGAGACCACTCGCGTCCGCGGAATCCACGAGACGGAAGAGCAGATCGGCCAGCCGACCCGGGTCGTCGGCGTCCGAAAGATTGACTCGCCCCCACTTCGCCGATGACCACGAGTAGGCACGGACCGCGGAGGCCGCGTCGAGTGCGGCCATCGCGGGCGGCAGGGCGAACTCGAAGAGCCAGTGCGGGAAGATCCCGAACAGCTCCGCGACGACCTTCGGCGGCGGGTCACCCAGGATCGCGGAACGCCCTCGCAGGTACAGCGTCCGCGGCGGCAGGCCCACCTCGGTCTCGACTTCGGCGAGTTCCGGAGACGTCATGAAGCTCCCGCCCAGAACCTGCACCGTGCCCCGGATCTCCTGTGCGAGCTCGATCGTCGCTTCGTCACCCATGCTGCTTGCCACCTTCCCGCCAGTTGAATAATAACAGTGTTACACAACTGGGCGCCCGGTCGTCAAGCGCGAAAAAAGCCCGGTCGCGCGGTGAGTACACCGCGCGACCGGGCTTCGGGAAAACTTCAGCGCTGGACGGGCGCCTGCCCGTCCTCATCCAGCGTCAACCCCAGCATGTCCAGCAACTGGACACAGTCATCGACACCCAGCGCCCCGTTGGCCACCGCCAGCCGGGCACGGCGCACCTGATCATCGGACACCCGCTGGGTATCCCCCTGACCCGTGCGCTGCGCCGGCAGACCACCGGCCACCGTTGAACTACCCCCATCGGCACCTTCGTACCGAAGGAGGAACTGTCGAACTTCCACAGACCCACCCATGGTTCCTCCAAACGGCCAACGAACAGCTTGGCCGCGAGGCTAGCCACAGCCGGCCACGCCACACAGCCCCCCGGAGAGTGAACCTGTCGACACGCTCCGCACAACGCAGAGCAATCACGCGCACACCGGCACCACATGAACCACAGGCGAACCAGAGGTGACGCGGCGACCGGAATTCTGCCCGCGCCCACTCGCCCTTCTCAGCAAACCGTGCAACAATCGATTTGCTGACACACCCCCGGTCAGCGCCTGTGGAGATCCCCTCCGACCCCCGCGTTCCTCCCCCTGGCGCGGGGGTCGTCTCATTCCACTTGCTCGTCGCGTCTCGACCCACTTGCTCGTCGCTTCGCGACTTCGCCGTGGGTCGTAGTGCTATCCCGGGGGGCCACCCCCCGGACCCCCCAGGGGCCGTGCGGTGGCGGTTGGCAGCCCCGGACCGGTGCGGCGATGGGCCCGCTTTCGCTCCCGCGTGATGGTTACGTGATGTGCGGCGATCGCGTTTAGTGATCACGGGAAATCGGTTTCTTGGGTGGATTGGGCCGAATGGGGAAAGAAAAGGGGTGTGTCGTGGCTCACTGTGGTTGGTTTGCCGAGACCGAACCGTTATCGTGGCCCGGTGCCCCTTCCTTCCTTGAGCCGTCGTAACGGCAGCCGCACGAACCTGAAGCCGGTCAACCCCGGTCGTCACCGCAACTCCGCCTCCAAGGAGGCCGAAGCGGTCGTCGAAGACACGGAACTCACCAGCTACCTTCGTGCCCTCGCTCCCGAGAACGACCCGGAAAGCACCGGCACCGGCAAGCGCTTCGGTGAAGCGCAGGTGTTCCAGCTGCGGATGAACCTCATCGCCATGGAACAGCTCAAGGACGCCGCCGCCGAGCGTGACCTGTCGCCGCAGGCCCTGGCGCAGGAATGGATCCTCGAACGCCTCTCGTGGGAGTCGCAGGCCAACTCGGCCCAGCAGCGCCGTCACGAAGAAGCCCACACCGACGAATTCCGCTTCGACGCCAACGCGTTCGATCAGCCCGTCGCCCGCTGACGCGGCACCCGGAACGGAACAGCACGAACGAAGAAGCTTTCACCGCACAGAAAAAGCCCCCGGCGAGAACGCCGGGGGCTTTTTGATCAGTCTGAGCAACGCCGAAAGGGCGGACTCAGATCGCGCGGACCTTCTGGGCCTGCGGGCCCTTCTGGCCCTGACCGACCTCGAACTCCACTCGCTGGTTCTCCTCGAGGGTGCGGAAACCGCGGCCCTCGATCTCCGAGTAGTGAACGAAGACGTCGCCCTCGCCGCCATCCTGCGCGATGAAGCCGAAGCCCTTCTCCGCGTTGAACCACTTCACAGTGCCTTGCGCCACCGCTGTACTCCTCGTTGCACATCCGCTTCGAGTGCCGCCGAAGCGACACCCAGACCGTCCCGGGCGGTTCCAACGAGTCGAGCGAAGAGCGCGTCACCGGCTCATGGCTCGCGTCAGAAGTTCCGCGAGTGTGAAGCCACGAACACGCAAAACGACGGCCTGATGGCAGAGTACCGGGATCTGGCCATATTTGAAGCCCGGGATCGGACTCTGGGCACCCCCCGGAGCCAAGGTCACCGGAACGTCGTATACCGCGCGGCCTTCTGTCGGACCCTCTCGCTACCCTGTCGCCGCACGCCGACCTGAGGTCAGCGTCGGACACGGACCGAAGTCGGTCATGCCCCGATCGTGAACTACGATCCACCCGATTGTGACTCGCATCACTCTCCGTGGGATCAACTTATGGGGCGGTCCGGACGTCATGGTCGGTGTACAGGGGAGCAAAGGGGAAGCTTTGAGGTTCACTGAAACCGCCCGCCGCCGAGCGGCGATCGCGGCACTGGGGCTGGTGGCGGTACTGACGCTGGGGGCGTGCAGCAGCGAGCCGACGGTGTCGGCCAGCGGGCCGGACGGCGGCGGCCCGCTCAACAGCGAGACCGGCGGGAAGCCCGCCGCGCCCGCCAAACTGACTTACGAGCCGGCAGCGGGCGCGCAGGACGTCGCGCCCGGCCAGCCGATCCGGGTCAGTGTCGCCGACGGCACGCTCGATCAGGTCGTGCTGACCAATCCGGAGGGCAAGCAGGTCGCCGGCCAGCCGTCCGAAGACAAGAAGAGCTGGTCCACCACCGAACAGCTCGGCTACGGCAAGTCCTACACGTGGTCCGGCAAGGCCACCGGCACCGACGGCAAGCCCGTCGAGATCGGCGGGGCCTTCACCACGGTCAAACCGCGCAAGCAGGTGGGCGCGAACATCAACGTCTTCGACGGGCAGACCTACGGGATCGCCATGCCGATCACGCTGACCTTCCCGAGCAAGGTCACCGACAAGGCCTCGGTCGAGAAGGCGCTCTCCGTCGAGACCACGCCGAAGACCGAGGGCTCCTGGGCCTGGGTCCACGACGACACCTCGGTGCACTGGCGGCCGAAGGCCTACTGGCAGCCCGGCACCACGGTGAAGTTCAACGCCAAGATCTACGGCGTCAAGATCGGCGACGGCGTGTACGGCAAGGAAGACCGCTCGGCGAGCTTCACCATCGGGCGTTCGCAGATCGTCAAGGGCAACACCCAGACCCACCGGCTCCTGGTGATCCGCGACGGCCAGCAGATCGCGGACTACCCGGCCAGCTACGGCCTCGACGCCGACCCGGGCCGGGTCACCCCGAGCGGCACGCACGTGGTGATGTCCAAGCACGACACGTACTCGATGACCAATGAGCGCTACGACTACGAGAACGTCGTCGTCCCGTCCGCGGTGCGGTTCTCGACCAACGGCGAATTCATCCACGGCTACGCGAAGTCGATCTGGGCCCAGGGCAAGAAGAACATCTCGCACGGCTGCGTGAACCTCGCGCCGGTGAACGCCAAGGAGTACATGGCGGGCGCGCTCGTCGGGGACCCCGTCGAGATCGAGGGCAGCACCCAGAAGATCAACCGGGCGCGTGATTACAGCGACTGGACCTACTCCTGGGACGAGTGGACGAAGCTGTCCGCTCTCGGGAGCTGAAGCACTTCCGTGAAACCGGGCGGCCGGGAGACCCACGTGGTCTCCCGGCCGTTTGTGTCTTGACCGAGATGCGTCTTTCGGGAGCGCGTCAGCGCGACGGAAGACTTCACCCCGCGCGCCGCTTTCGGCCGGAGGCCACGGAAGAATTTTGTCGGGCGCCCTGGGATGTCACCGCCGCTGACCTGCGGTCGAGCGCCCGGCGAAATTTTTCCGTCAGCGCGCGGAAAAGTCACTGCAACCTCCAGTGGGGCAGGGCGCATGTCTAACGACGTAAGGCGCCGCGGCCAATGAGCGGCGCCCGGATCGAGGAGACACCCTTGCGCACTCGTATCGCACTTTCCGTCGGAGCGCTGCTGCTGGCGGCCGGCGCCGCACTGGCGGGCACCTCGCTCGCGGCGGCCGACCAGGCGCCGACCACGACCCAGCCCGCCCCGGCTCCCCCCACCGCGAAGCCGACCGGGAACCCGACGGCGGCGCCCCTGCCGACCACCGCTCCCCCGCGCGCGGAGCCCGCTCCGGACCGGAAGACCCGCCCCGCCGTCGAAAAGCCGGGCGAGCACCGGGTGCCGAAGGCGGTCCCGGCCGGACCGACCGGTGACCTGAACCTCCCCGCCGTCGTCGAAGGAGCCGGTAACTAGGTGTCGTCGAGCCGCTCGTCGAAGACCGGGACGGGCTCGCCGTGGGACGGCGAGTTCGCCCGGTACTTCGGCGAGCGCGCGCACAACCTGCGTGCCACCGCGTACCTTCTGTGCGGCGATTGGCATCAGGCCGAGGACATCACCCAGGCCGCGCTGCTCAAGCTCTATCTGGCCTGGCCGAGGCTCGCCCGGCACGACGCGCTCGACGGCTACGCGCGCAAGATCGTGCTGCGGACGTTCCTCTCCGAACACCGGCGGGTCTGGCGGAAACGGGAGAAGCTCACCGGCGAGCTGCCGGAACTCCCGGCGGAGACCGCCGGGAACGAACAAGAGATGCTGGTCAGGCATGCCCTGTCCGGCATCGCCCCGAAGCAGCGGGCCGTGCTGGTGTTGCGCTACTTCGAGGATCTCAGCGTCGAGGAGACGGCCGCGACGCTGGGATGCAGCACCGGCAACGTGAAGAGTCAGAGCGCCAGGGGCCTGGCGACCCTGCGTAAACGGCTGGGTCCGCATTTCGGTGAACTGAGTTTGAGCGGAGTGCACGGCGATGGGAGGTGAGGAGATGGACGAGGACATCAAGAGCGTGCTTTCGCACGGGGTCGACGGTCCCCCGCTGGGCATCCGGGCGGCGGACATCATCGAGCGGGGTGGCCGGATCCGGCGACGGCGCAAGCGGTTCGCCGTGGCGGGCAGTTCGCTGGCCACGGCCGCGGTGATCGTGCTCGGGGCGGTCGCCGTGGGTGGCCGCGCCGGGGAGGGACCCGTGCCGGTGCCGCCCGCCGGGCCGGGACTGTCCACCGTCTCCCCCGCGCCGGTCACGCCCGCCCCCGCCGAGGAGGCGCCGCTGCCGAAGGTCGCTCCCGAGGAACAGCCGCCCGTGCCCGGTACGGCCGCCAAGCCGGGCCAGACGCGCTCCCTCCCCAAGACCACGCAACCCGGCCGGGCGACGACCACCCCGCCGCGTGCTCCCACCGGAACGAAACCGTCGACCGTGGCCCCGCCGACAGCGGCGCCGACCCACTGACCTCGTCCGGTAAGTCCGAACCACGAGCGATAACCCAAAGTAATCGGAAATTCTCCGACATCGGCTTCACCTGGTGCTTCCTAACCCGGTTGGGCGTACGACGCTCGCGCGATCGACGCAAAGCGCTGAACCCGGACGTTTGAACACCTACGGTCGAGGGAACAAACCGTCGACGATGGGTAAGTAAACGGGTGGGTCGGGAGGTCAAACCCATGGCCGAAGAGGCGCTGAGTACCGCGCATCAGGAAAAAGGGGAACCAGCGGAGGCCCCGCCGGAGCAGATCAGAAAGGCCGTCGCCGGAGCGGCGATGGGTAACTGCATCGAGTGGTACGACTTCGGTGTCTTCGGCTTCATGCCCGCCATCCTGGGGCAGGTCTTCTTCAACGCCTCCAGTACTTCCGAAGGCGCCCTGGCGACCTTCGCGGTCTTGGCGATCACGTTCATCGTGCGGCCGTTCGGCAGTTTCGTGTTCGGCCCGCTGGGGGACAAGATCGGGCGCCAGAAGGTGCTCGCGCTGACGATCATCCTGATGTCCGGGTCGACGTTCATCATCGGCCTGCTGCCGTCCTACGCGACGATCGGTCCGGCCGCGGCCGTCCTCCTGATCCTGTTGCGCACCATCCAGGGCTTCTCGGCGGGCGGTGAATACGGCGGCGCGGCGACGTTCATCGCCGAGTACGCCCCCGCCCGGCGCCGGGGTTTCTGGGGCAGCTGGCTGGAGTTCGGGACGCTTGTCGGCTTCGCGATGGGCGCGGGCTTCGTCACGATCTTCACCCTGATCCTCGGCGACGACGCCATGCGCGAATGGGGCTGGCGCCTGCCGTTCCTGATCGCCGGACCGCTCGGCATCGTCGGTCTCTACCTGCGGAACAAGCTGGAGGACACCCCGCTGTTCCAGGAGATCGAGAAGAAGAACCAGGTCGAGAAGTCGCCGCTGAAGGCCTTGCTGAAGAAGCACTGGACGTCGATCCTGCACCTGATCGGCATCGTGGTGATGCTGAACGTCGCCGACTACATCGTGATCACGTATCTGGAGACCTACCTCAAGGACGTGGTCGGCTTCAGCGGGCATACGCCGTTGCTGATCATCCTGGCGACCATCGCGTTGATGCTCGTCTTGATCGTGCCGGTCGGCATCCTGTCCGACCGCATCGGGCGGAAACCCATCCTGATCGCGAGTTGCGCGAGCTTCCTGGTGTTGCCGATCCCGGCGTTCTCCTTGATGGGCGCGGCCGCGGACGACCGGAACGCCTGGCAGCTCATGCTCGGTCTGGTGATGATCGCGGTGCCGCTGGTGCTGATCCTGGCGGTGCTGGCGGCGACGCTGCCGGCGATGTTCCCGACTCAGGAGCGCTACGGCGGTTTCTCCATCGGGTACAGCGTTTCCACCGCGGCGTTCGGTGGCACGGCGTCGTACGTCATCGGCAGCCTGGTGACCTCGACCGGCGACAACCTGTGGCCCGCGTACTACCTGATGGGCGCGGCGGCGATCGCGGCCATCCCGATCCTGCTGCTGCCGGAGACGGCCGGGGTGTCGTTGCGCGGCATCGTGAACTCGCGGATCGCGCGGCGGCGGAAGCCGGAGGTGGTCGCGCCCGGCGGCCCCTCGGAGCTACCGGCGGGTTAACGTTTCTCCATGAGCCGTATCTCGCAGCCGTGGCCGCCGGTCGAAGTCGAACCGGCGACCGTCCACCCGAAGGCCCCTCAGCCGGGCAGCCACCTGGGCATCCACTTCGGTGAGTGTTTCGGGTGCGGCGACGAGATCGAGGCCGGGCTCCACCTGCATTCCACGGTGGGCGAAGGGACGACGGTGTACTCGAAGTTCACCGTCACCTCCGCCCACCAAGGTGCGCCCGGCCTCGCCCATGGCGGCCTGCTGGCCTGCGCCTTCGACGAGGCGCTCGGCGCGACCGTCGGCAACCTGCTGCGTCGTCCCGCCGTCACCGGGAAACTGGAGACGGACTTCCTGCGGCCCGTGCCGGTCGGTTCGACGCTCTACATCGCGACGAAGCTGGACGGCGTCGCGGGCCGCAAGATCTACGTGAGCGCCGATGGGCGCCTCGACGCCGAAGACGGTCCTGTGGCGGTGCGCGCGCGGGCGTTGTTCGTGCGGGTCGAGTTCGAGCACTTCAGCACCCACGGGGACCCCGAGGCACTGCAGAAGCTCGCCGCCGCGCACGAAAAGGCCAAGCGCGAACGCGAATGGGACATCAACCCCTGAGCGTTAGGTGAGGGTTCTCGGCCTGATCGCGTTCGCCTTGTCGACGAGTTCGACGCGCTGGTCGACGGTGCCCGCCAGCCGCGCCAGCGTGCGGTAGCAGCGTTCGAGCCCGAATCGCAGGTCCCGCTCGGCCAGGTCGCAGCCCAGCACCTTCGCGCCCGGTGTCGGCCGGTTCTGCGCGTTAAGCCAGCCGTACGCCGCTTCGAGGACCTCCGCGGACAGCCGCGTACGACGTTCGGCGTCGAGCTGCAGCCGCTCCAGCCGCGTCGAGGCGTCGACGAGGTCGCGTTCGGACACCGGCACCGGATCCTTGCCGCCGCCGTTGATCCTGGTCTTGATCTTGATCGCGGCCACCTGCGCGGCGACGTAATGCGTGGACGACGCCGGGACGGCCTCCAGCACTTCGATCGCGCTGGCACGGGCGCCCTGCGCGAGATACACCCGAGCGAGACCGAAGGCGGCACTGACGTACGACCGGTCCGTTCGCCACACCAGCTCGTAGTAGCGCGCGGCGCCGAAGTAGTCCCCGACGCCTTCCGCGCTGACCGCCAAAGCGAGCTTCGGCGCGATCTCGCCGGGCAGGTCGTCGTACACCGCTTCGAACGCGACGTGCGCGACGCGGGAGCGGCCACCCGCGAGTTCGATGAGGCCGCGGTACCAGTCGATCCGCCAGTCGTGCGGGAAACCGGCCTTGATGGCGAGGTACTGCGCGGCCTGCAGCTGCCGCTGCGCCTCGACCAGCTCACCGAGTTCGATCCGGGCCCGGACGATGCGCAACCGGACCTCGATCGACTCACGTGGTGCGCCGGCCAGCGACTCGATCGCGCCGCTCGGATCGAGGGCGACCGTCGAGGCCAGCATGCCCGCCGCCGGGTCGTCCGTGTCGACCTGCGGGATCGGCAGGCCGGAGACCACCTCGCCCGGATCCGGCAACGGCACGCTCCCGCCGTGCTCCGGGACGACCAGGTCGACGCCGAAGGTGCGGGTCTCCGGACCGAAGACGGTCGAAGCACCCGGACGCGGTTTTCCGGTGCCCAGCGCCATGATCTCGCGCAACACGCCGGTCAGCTGGTCGGCCATCTCCTCGGCCGCGATGAACCGGCGGTCCGGGTCGGGGTGCGTCGCGCGCTTCAGGAAGCGGTAGTACGAACCGAAGAGCGCGAACAGCGGGACGACGTCCGGTCCGGGCAGGGTCGTCTTGTACTTGCTGGTGTAACCGGAGAATTCGAAGCTGAGGACGGCGAGCGTGCGGCCGACCGTGTACAGGTCCGACGCCACCGAAGCGCCGTGGGTCGCCAGTTCGGGCGCGCTGTAACCGGTCGTGAAGAACAGCGGGCTCTCGTAGTCGTCGATGCGGCGGACCGCGCCGAGGTCGATCAGCTTGAGCTGTTCGTGCGTCTGGATGACGTTGTCGGGCTTGAGGTCGCAGTACAACAGGTTCTGGCTGTGCAGGTAGCCCATGGCGGGCAGGATCTCGAGCCCGTAGGCGATCACCTGGCCGATCGGCAGCGGCTCCGGGCGCTTCGTCTCGCGATGGTGCGCGAGCGCGAGCTGGCGCAGCGACTGGCCGCCGACGTACTCCATGACGATGTAGCCGACGGAGTTGCCGGTGTCGCCGTCCGGATGCTGCACGAAGTTGTGGATCTTGACGATGTTCGGATGCTCGACCTCGGCGAGGAACCGCTGCTCGTTGGCCGCGGCCGCCATCGCGGTGGGGTCACCGGTGTCGATCAGGCCCTTGAGCACCACCCAGCGGTCGCTGACGTTGTGGTCCTGTGCGAGGTAGATCCAGCCGAGCCCGCCGTACGCGAGCGCGCCGAGAACCTCGTACTGGCCGCCGACGACCTCGTTCGGCCGCAGCTTCGGGACGAAGGAGAACGGGTTCCCGCACTTCTCGCATTCGCCTTCCGGCGGGCCGGGCTCGCCGTTCTTGCCGCGGCCGACCTTGGCACTGCAGCTGCCGCAGAAGCGTTTCTCCTCCGACACCATCGGGTTTTCGAGGACGGCCGAGGCGGGGTCGCGGTACGGCACCTGCGGGACGTCGACGAGCCCGGCGCCGAGACGGCCGCGGCGAGAGGTGCGCGACGACGTCCGGCGGGCGGTTCCGGGGAACGAACCGGTTCCGGTGCCTGTCCCCCGGCTGCCCGATCCGGTGCCCGTTCCCGTGCCGGTGCCCGTCCCCCGGCTTTCGCTGGACCGCTCGGGGAGCACGCTTTCCGTGCCCGGGTCCGGCAGCGGCCCTGGTCCGTGGTCGACCCGCGGCGACGGCGGCATGATGCTCTGCGTCTCGGGGGTCGGCGAGGAGAGCACGCTGGTCGGCTGCGGCGCGTCGGCGGGAACCTGCCACTCGGGGCGGACCACCTGGGTCTGCGGCGTCACCGGCGCCATGTCGCCCGGCGGACGCGTCGGGTCATCGGCGCCGGGGATCGGCCGCTGCTGACCGCGCGGCGGCGTCTGCGGGCGCTGCACCGGCGCGTGATAGATCGTGCGCTCGGCGTCGTTCTCCGGCTGCGGAGCGGGCTTCGGCTTCGGCGGTTCGGAGAGATCGAGCCTGCCGGAGATGGACGGTTCCGGCGTCTCCCAGCGGACCGGGGCGGGCGGCGTCCAAGAGGCGGGCTCCGCCTCGTTGTCCGGCGTGGGGCCATCCGGCGCTGCGTGCCGAGGACGGCGCGGCTCCTCCGACACTGGTACCTCCCGAAATCCCCGCGACGACGTCGTCCCTGATCCTAGTCGTGAGCAGGCAGGTCGTGCCCGTGCCGGGTCGAACCCGCTACGGTGCGGGAGAGAACCGATTCAGCAGGTGATGAGGGGGAGGATTCGGTGCCTGCGTCATTTTCGATGTCGATGGCCCAGCTCGACGTCGTACTCGAAGAACTCGGGCTCGGCAGATTCGTGTTGCCCTTCGAAATCCCGACCGTCGGCACCACCATCACCGAACGCGAGCGACACTGCGAAGAGGTCTGGGCCGAACTGGCCGACCGCGGCTTCGCGCGCGGCCGCGAACTCCTGCCGGACTACGAAACGACGCTCCGGCTCTGGGCCACGGCGGACTTCGTCGTCACCCTGGAGGCGCACGAAGTCGAGCTGGACGCCGAATACCTCTATCGGGGGACCTGGGACCGGCGTCTGGGCGTCGTGAGCCAGCAACGCGGCTTCGACATCCTCTTCGAGCCGGTTTACCCCGAACAGGTCGTCGCCGTCCTCCTCGACAACCTTCCGTCACTGCAGCCCTTCCCCGGACGAGTGACGACTTCCAGCACCCTTCCCCCGTCCAAACGACCGGACGACCCGTTCGACGAAGATCCCGACAATCTCCGCCTGGGCGCGGCGGGCCGGTTTTTCGAGCACCCCCTCGTGCGACTCGGCACGATCAGCATCACCCTGCGCGACGACCGGGGGAAACCGCAGCAGAAGAACGTCCAGTGGTTCGACAGCGTCCAGGGCCGCTTCATGCTCACCACCGACCGCTTCCCCGACGGCGAGGTCCGGCGCACTTTCACCCCGACGAACGGCTCTCACCTGGCACGATGGATCCACGACCTGGTCGAAGCCGCCCGCGTCGGCAGCGCGTGATCCTCGCCGGAAGGCGGTCTTCGGGGGCGTTTCCGCTGATATCGTGACCTGACGAGCGCTACGAGTAACCGGGACTTGGTACAGGGGAGAGACCATGACGGACGGCACCGGCGGACCGCCGGGCGACTTCTCGGCGATGCTGGGCGATTTCTCGGCGCAGGCTGATGCGATGGTCAAGGCGGCGAAGGAAGGCCGGTTCGCGGTCAGCCCTGAGATGGGCCAAGCCTATAAAACGGCACTGCAGGACTACCTGGACAGCTGGACCGGCAACAAGATCCACTTCGACAGTCTGGCGAATTCTCCGGAACTCGGAACGAGCCCGTATATGGAACAAGTCGGACAACACATGGCGATGGTCGCGTCGGGTGACGATCAATCCGCGAAGACCCAACTCGAAAGCCTGCAAACTGTGGTCGAACGCGCGCAAGCAGCAATCGACACCGCGATCAGCAAGTATCAGGCCAGTGACCACGCGGCCAGCAAGGACCTGTCCAATATCGGCAAGGAAATTCACTAGATGAGCCAGTACGGCGCCCAGTTTCCGAAGCGTTCTGTTCTGATCGCGCTCGCGGCTCTACCGCTCGCCCTTGCGGGATGCACGACCGAGAAACCCGGAAATCCGACTCCATCGATTCCCCCGCCGTCAACGTCCGGCCAGAACTCCAGCGCCTCCCCTCAGGACACCTTCGGCGATTTGAAGGCTTGTGATCTGCTTGAGCCGATCGCTTCTTCGCTGGGGTTCAACCCCCCTGCGGTCGAGACGTACGAGAGTGACAACGGCTGCGGCTCGAGTAAACCTCGATACGGAACCGTAGCTGTCTACCTCGTACCCAATGCGGGAATCGCGGAACTGAAGTCCGACACAGGTGAGATGAATCAGATCACCGTCGCAGGTCGCAAGGCGGTCGAATTGCCCGGAAGCGCAGGCAAGGGTGCCTGCCTGATCGGGATCTCCGTCGCCGAAAAGGCCAGGGCGACGGTGAACCTCGGCCTCTCGAACAGCGGTACGACAGAACAAGCCTGCACAGACGCGAAGTCCATCGCCGAGCAGATCGCACCCAAGCTGCCTAGAGGGAACTGAACGGCTCCAGGGAGGGGATCATGGCTGAGAACGCCGGTCAGGACAACTTCGAGTCGGTGCTGAGCGCCGACGGCAAAGCGCATCGCACGTACGAGGGCAAGCGCTACGCGGAGACCTACGACGAGGTCAACCGGGGTCCCGGAGGCAACTCGCTCACCGCGAAGATGACGGCGGAGCAGAAGGCCGGCCAGTATTCGGGTGAGCAGGCCGAGACGCTCGCACAGGGGCAGCAGTTCCGGGCCGGGCTCGGGCCGTCGGGACAGCGCTACGAGGGCAACTCGCACAGCGACCTGATCGGCATGGTCACGAACAATCTTTCCCCCGAGAAGATCGATCAAAAGGGTGAGATCTGGAACAACCAGGGCGACGCACTGAACACCTTCAGCAACGCCCTCTCCTCCGCCGCCAACAAGGAGGGCGCCCACTGGCAGGGGCCCGCCGCCGACGCGGCTCACGGCTTCTTCAAGAGCTTGGGCAAGTGGGCCGACACCGCGGGCGACGGTGCGTACCTCGCTTCAAACCGCTTCTCCCAGTCGGCCGCCGCGGCGACCACCGCGAAGAACTCCATGCCCGAAGAGATCCCCTTCGATCGCAACGCCGAGTACAAGAACGCCATGCAGCAGTTCGCGTCGGGGAACTTCGCGGGCGCGGTGGACACGGTCGGCAACATCTCGGCCAAGCAGGAGCAGTCGTTCCAGGCGCATCAGCAGGCCGCGCAGGTGATGCACACCTACGACCAGTCGCTCTTCGACGTCAATTCCAAGCAGCCCACCTTCGCGCCGCCGCCGGAAATGGGCGATTCGACGACGGCGTCCGGGTTCTCCGGGGGCAGTGACGTCAAGGGGTTCAGCGGCGGCCCTGGGCCGAGCAGTGGTCCTGGGCCGGGGATGCCGGGGCCGGGCAGCTCGCCAGGACCGACTCCGGGGCCGGGGATCACCACGGGCGGCGGGCACACCGGGACGCCGGGGCCGGGCCAGACGTTCGGCGGGCCGCCGGGGTCGTTCCGGCCGGGGCCGGCGCCGGGGTTGGCCGCGCTCAACAGCCCTGGGCCCACCGGGCTCGGGCGGCTGGGCAGCGAGCAGTACCGCGGCAAGCCCGGCCGGACGCCGAGCGGGCCGGGTGGCAGTGCGGCGAGCCGGTTGACCGGTGGCGGTGGCAAGAGCGGCGGCGGGTTCGGCCGGAACGGCGGATCGGGCAACGTCGCCGAGCGGCTTTCGGGCGGGAAGGTTTCGGCCGGGGAGGCCGAGAGGCTGGCAGGCAAGGGCGGCGGATCCGGGTCGGGCAAGCTGCCCGAGGAGCGGGTCACCCGGGGCGGCGCGGCCGCGGCGGGCAAGAGCGGCGGTCCGGGCGCGATGGGCGCCGGCGGTCCCGGTGGCAAGGGGCAGAAGGAAGAGGACAAGGAAAAGAAGGCCCCGAACTACCTGCAGGAAGAGGACGCCGACGTCTTGTTCGGTGGCTACGACGGCGAAACGAAGCCGGTGCCGCCGGTGATCGGCGAGAAGTCCCCCTAGTACGGAACGGGCCGTTCGGGAGCGATCCCGAACGGCCCGTTCTCACTTGTACTGGGGTGAAGGCGGTGTCCCGCCTTCGAGTTTGTTCCCGATCCACTTCGCGTAGATCGACTGCCACGCCCCGCCGCGCACGTTCTCCAGCACGGCGTTCACGTACCGCACCATGTCCTCGTTCTCCTTCGGGACACCGATGCCGTAGTTCTCCTCGGTGAACCGGTCCCCGACGATCTTCAGCGTCGGGTCCTGAGCGAGCATCCCGGCGAGGATGACGTCGTCCGTCGACACGGCCTCGACCTGTTTCTGCTGCAGCATCACGAGGCAGTCCGACCAGTTGTCCACCGAGACCGGCACCGGCTTCGAGGGGTCCGACGCGATCTTCGTCAGCGAGGTCGACGTCTTGGTCGCGCACACCCGCCGCCCGGCGAGGTCCGAGAGCTGGGTGACCTTCGAGCCCGACTCGACCAGGATCCGTTGCCCCGCCTGGTAGTACGCCGTCGAGAAGTTGACCTTCTTCAGCCTGCTGCAGGTGATGCTGTAGGTCCGCACCACGATGTCGACCTGCTTCTTCTCGAGCACTTCTTCCCGCAATTTCGACGGAATGGCCCGGAACTGCACGCGCCCTTCCGCGCTGCCGAAGATCGCCTTGGCGATCTCGTTGACCATGTCGATGTCGAAGCCTTCGAGCTGGCCCGACGTCGGATTCCGGAAACCGAACAGGAACGTCGTCTGGTCGACGCCGGCGATGAGTTTGCCGTTCTCCTTGATCTTCGCCATCGTCGAGCCGCTGCTGATCTGCGTGCCGTTGATCGGCCGCAGGCTCGCCAGCGGATTGCAGCTCGTGTCGGCCGTCCCGCCGCCACCGGCGTTGTCCGCCCCGCCGACGTTCGCGGGCAGCGGCGGGGCGACGTCGCCGACGGGAGCCGGATCGACCGGCGCCCCCGCGCTGCCACAAGCCGTCACCAGCACCAGGACCGCGCCGAGCACGGCCCCTCGCAGACCGTTCCGCATCACCGGTACTCCCTCAGCCGTTCACGGATTCCCAGCGCGGACCCCGCCGCCGCGATCAGCGCCAGCACCGCGATGCCCGGCGCGAGCAGGGTCAGCGCGCGTTCGGCGCCGCGGGTGTCGTCGAGGAACTCCTGCCGTCCCACGTTGATCGCGGCCACCAGGTTCTCGTCGAGGCGCAGGAACGCCCCGGCCGCGCCGTCCTTCTTGTCGTCGCGGATGGCCGTGGCGACGGCGTCCTGGTAGAAGCCGTCATCGTCCTGGCGCCGCACCTCGGCGTGCGCCTTGAACCACGCCGACGCCGCCTGGATGGCCGCGTCCACCTTGTCCGCGGCCGCGCCACCCGCCGCCAGGCCGCGGGCCTCGCCCAGCAGGCCGCCTTGGCCGTCCGACCCGCCGAGTTGCCCGGCGAGATCGCGGAAGTCCTTTTCGTACGCCGCGCCGTCGCCGCGGGCGACGAGGGTCAGCGTTTCGTCGGCTCGCGCCTGCAGCGCCGCGATCCGGGCCCGGACGAGGACGTCCACCTGGTGCGAGCCGTCTTCTTCACCGCTGCCGACGAGGGTGCTCTGCACGATCAGCGCGACCGCGCCCCACAACAGGGCGACCACCACCGACACGGTCGCGACGACGAGCCCGACGTTCAGCAACCGGTTGGTCTTCCGGGTCAGATGCACCTGGGTGACGATCAGCGCGGCGAGCAGGGCGAGCACCAAAGCCGTTGCCAGCCAAGGGAATCCGGTCGCGTCGTCCTGTTCGGCGGCGAGCCGGTCGGTGTCGATGCGGTACAGATCCTGGGCGGCGGGAAGGATTTTCGCCCGCATCAGCTCGGACGCCTCACGCAGATAAGACGCGCCGACGGGAAATCCCTGCCGGTTGTAGGTACGCGCGGTCTCGATCAGTCCTGTGTAGACGGGAAGCTCGCGGCCGAGGGTGTTGATCTGTTCGGCCGCCTCGTCGACGCCCGACGAGTCCGACGCCGCCTTCGCCAGCGCCGCACCGGCTTCCGCGATGTCGCGCTCGTACCGCTGACGCATCGGGAGCGGCTCGGTGCCGATCGAGAGGAACGAACTGGCGGCGGTCGCGTCGGCGTCGGAAAGCGCTCGGTAGACCTGTTGCGCGGCGGCGGCCAGCGGTTCGCGGTGGTCGATCAGGCCGTTGATCGTGTCCTTCTTGTCCTGCGCGGCCAGCGTGCCGAACAGGCCGGCGACCAGCGACAGCAGGACGAGCCCGATCGCGATCACCGACAGCCTGCCCGGCGTGGTCGCCGCGGACCGGACGATCGCGCGGATCCCGTTCCCCGGCAGTTCGAGCAGCCCGGCGATCCCGCTGCGGCCTTCGGGCGCAGGGGGCGGCGCCGGTGCGGCGGGGCTCCCCGGCGGCCCCGGCCGGGTCACAGTGCTCGTCATCGCCGATCCTCCCCATTGGCTCTACCCGCAAGAAGGTATCCGAGTCGGGATCAGCGCAGCCAGTGACACCGGCGTGTGTCATCGGCACGTGATCTGCCGTCCGCGTCAGAGGCCCTTTTCCAGGGCGTAGCGCACGGCCTCCGCACGATTGCGCACACCGATCTTGGCGAAGGCGTGGTTGATGTGACTTTTCACGGTGGCCTCGCCGATGTACAGCTCGGCGGCGATTTCCGGATTGGACAGCCCCCGCGTGATGAGGCCGAGCACTTCGGCTTCGCGTGCGGTGAGGCCGTCCGGGAACTCGGACTTGGCCCGGGTGACCGTTCTGGCCTCGAGCGCGGCGACGAGCCTGTCGGAGACCTCGGCGGCGAAGATCGCCTGCCCGTTCGCGGCGGAGCGGACGGCCGCCCCGATCTCGGCGCGGCCGGCGTCCTTGGTCAGGTAGCCGCGGGCTCCGGCGCGCAGCGCGTCGGCGATCGAGGCGTCGTCGGCGTAGGTGGTCAGGACCACGACCGCGACCTCCGGGTGATCGCGTTTGAGCAGTCTGGTCGTCGCCACCCCGTCGAGGACGGGCATGCGCAGGTCCATCAGCACGACGTCGGCCGCGGTCCCGCGGAGCAGGTCGAGTGCCTGCCGTCCGTCACCCGCGGAGCCCACGACGTCGACGCCGTCGATCAGCCCGAGCAGCGCGACGAGCCCTTCGCGCATCACCTGCTGGTCATCGACGACGACCACCCGGATCACGCGCCCACCACCGCCTCCACCGTCCAGTGCCCGTCGTCCGGGCCCGCGGTCAGCGTGCCACCCGCGAGCGCGAGCCGCTCCCTCATCCCGGTGAGACCGAATCCGCCGGTGTCCTCCGGTCGGGCGGTATCGCCGAGTTCGTTGCGCACCCGCAAGCGGACCTCCGCCGGGGTGAACCGCAGCCGGAGCGACACCGGACGGCCGGGGGCGTGCCTGGCCGCGTTGGTCAACGCCTCCCGCGCGACGGCCACCAGCGAGACCACCACGGCGGACGGCAGCGGCCGCTGCTCCCCCGAGACTTCAAAGGTCACTCCGTCGTGGTGCGCTTCCACCAGCGACTGCAAGGCTTCCGCGAGCGACGGGACGTCGCTGCGCAGGGCCGCGACGGCGTCACGTGCCTCGGCCAGGCCGTCTGCGGCCAACCGCCGGGACAGCCGGACCCGGCCGAGTGCACCGTCCACATCGGACTTCTCGGCCAGCAGCGCCTCGGCGACCTCCAGATGAACCCCCAGCGCCCCCAAGGAATGCGCGAGGACGTCGTGGATCTCCCTGGCGATCCGCGTCCGTTCGTCGAGCGCGGCGGCCCGCGCGTGTTCGCGCTGCGCCAGCTTGGTCTGCTCCAGCAGGGCGGCCGCCTGAACCGCCTGCACCTCGTACTGCCGCCGGTTCAACCCCAGCAGCATCAGCACGAGCAGGACGCCGACGTTGCCGAACACCACCACCAGCGGGGAGCCCACGAGCAGACCGGGGATCGCCGCGAGACCGAGGTCGACTCCCACGACCCCGACAATGGCGGCCACCGACGGTCCGGTCAGGGTGGCGAACCGGCTGACCGTGACCACGGCGAGCACGATGGCGGACGAATCCTCCGCCCAGCCGAGCGCGAGCGAGGGCGGGACGGTCGCCACCGCGAGCAGCACCGTCGCCAGCTTCGGCAGCCGCGGGGAAGCCACCACGAAACCCAGCCAGCAGACGCCGCAAACGCCGTACGCCACCCAGATCCACGCCCTGGACTCGCTGGCGGTCAGCAGCACCACCACGACCGCGGCCGTGCCGAGCAGCTGGACGACCAGCCAGCTCGGCGCGATCGTGTCGGGGAGCAGCGGCCGTTCGCGCTTCCCCATTTCCCTCCTCAGTGATCGCTCAGCCGGGTGATCAGCTCCACCAGGATCAGCCGGTAGGCCAGGAATCCGAGAAGGACGACGATACCGATCGCGACCAGGCCCAGCAGGGCCTTTCCGTTCATGTTTCCCATGCGCCGGACGTTAGGCACACCGGTGGGTGGACCGGGACCATCGCCGGGTTGAGCCGGGGGTGGAGATCAGGCGCGGACGGCGGGAGCGAGGGAGTGCGGGAGGACTTCGCCGTCGGCGGGCCGTTCGACGACGACCTCGACGTCGTCGGCGAACCGGTACGGCCTGGCCAGCAGGATCCCGCCGAAATGCCGCCGCATCCTGGACATCTCCGCGCGGACGGTGACGGTGCGGCCGGCGTCGCCGAAGAGGTCGAGCGAGAGTTCCGACGCCGACCTGCCCTCCCGATGGCGCGCGAGGACGTACAGCATCTCCGCGTGCCGGGGGCTCAGCCGATGTGACCAGGTCCCCGCCGCACCCGAGACCCGCAGCGTGCTCTCCCGCGACGACCTCAGGTCGAGCACGACCCGGGTCGGCGGCGCGTCCTCCTCGTCGGTGAGCCGGACGAGCCAGCCGCCGGGCAGCGGCTCCAGCAGGCAGTCGCCGAAGGTGGGCAGCCAGGTCCGGCCCGCGGTCGCGTCGTTCGGCAGGGCGATCCGCCCGACCGGGGCGAGGCCCGCCGACGCCGCGATCCAGCCGTGCGGGTCGGCGATCACCGCCCGGCCCTTCACCTTGGCGAGCAACGGCGAAGCGAGCCCACGCAGCCGTTCGAGTTCGGAGAGGTGCGTCGTGTGCAGCTGCGCTTCGGCGAGCTTCGCGACGGCGTCGACCAGGGCCAGTGTCGTTGGGTGCACGGTCGAGGCGGGGCCGGAGAGGTCGACGGCGCCGAGCAGCCTGCCGTCCCTCGGATCGCGTAGCGGCGCGGCGGCGCAGGTCCAGTCGTGCTGGCTGCGGACGTAGTGCTCGGCGGAGTAGACCTGGACCGGATGCCCGGCGACCAGCGCGGTTCCGATGGCGTTGGTCCCGACGGACTCCTCACGCCAGTCGACACCCTCGACGAAGCCGAGCCCGTCGGCGCGGCGGCGGACCGCGGCGCTGCCGTCGCGCCAGAGGACGCGGCCCTCGGCGTCGGAGATCACCATGATGTGCGCGGCCTGTTCGGCGAGGCCGATCAGGGCACCGCGCAGGGCGGGCAGGACGGGCGCGAGCCCGCTCTCGCGACGGCGCGCTTCCAGCTGTTCCGGGACGAGGAGGGGAACCGGCGCGCCGCGGTCCGGGTCGAGGCCGAGACGGCGCATGCGCTGCCAGGACGCGCCGATGACGGCACGCGGATGACTCGGAAGCGCTTCGCCGGAGAGGGCGGCTTCGTGCACTTGGGCGAGGACGCGCGCGTGACGGCGGGGATCCGCGCCGACCGGCACCGCCGCCTCCAGCTGCACCTGGCCCACTCCCTTGGTCCGTTTCGACCAGTGTGCCCGGCGGGACCGGCGATCGGAAGGGCTCTGTGACCTGGGCGGGCTCAGCCGGTGAAGGGCGCATCCACCAGATGGGACACGGGGAAGGTGCCCACCGGTTTCCGCCCGAGGAGCAGGCCTTTCCTGGTGGCCTCGGCCATAACGGCGCGGACGTCGACGCACCACGGGCCTTCGGGCTTCAGCTCGACGAAAGCGCTCTCTCCCCGCTTCAGCACGAAATGCGGCTCGCCGTCGAGTGCGATGGAGCCGCCCGCCGCGGCGAGGTCGACCCGGACCCCCGGGTGCAGCACGCTCCAGCCCCGCACCCCGACCGGCCGGACCTCGCCGGGCGCGATCGGCGCCTGCACGACGTACGGCGTCTCGTCGACCGGCCCGAGGGAGACCGCGACACCGTCCACAGTGGACTTAGGGCTGGGGCACAGCCTGCCGGGGATACTGGACAGGCCGATCCCGTCCGGTACCGCGAAGGTGCAGTACAGCTCGGTCAGCGACGCGGGATCCCACCGCTGCTCCGCCGACACGCTGACGTCGGTCAGCGCGATCTCCCGGCGCGCCTTCGTGACGACCTCGAGGACGGTCGCCCGGTTCGTGACCAGGTCGGTGTCCACCTGATGGGTGGCCAGCAGTCCGGCGGCGAGCCCGGCGACGGTGGGTTCGGGGAGCGCGTCGGCGCTCCCGGCCGGGAGCATGAGCAGCGGTACGTCGCCGCAGGCGGCCGCGGCGGCCCGCATCATGCCCTCTCCGCCCGCGCAGATGATCACCCCCGCGCCGGCGTCCACCATCCGGCGGACGGTGCCGATGATCTTCCCGGCCTCGGTCCACACCATCACGCGGCCGACGCCGGCCACGCGGAGTGCCGAACGCAGGCTCTGGATGTCACGCTCCGAAGCGGGGTTCGCCACGATCCCCGCAACCGCTTCGCCCACATGTCCTCCGCTGCCGCGCCAAGTCCCTACAAGGAAACGACGCCGGGGCCGCGAAAGAAAGAGTTGCAAAAGGTTGCATCACCAGGAGAGGGGTCGCCGCCCCCGGTCCGAAGGCGGCCGATTCCGCAGTATCCGCACGCCGAGCGGCACCAGGACCAGGCAGGCGGCACCCGCTCCGAGCACCCCGAAGAGGTCGCTCTCCTTGAGAACTCCCACCCACATGGTGCAAGGCCAGAGGAACATCAGGGCACGTCCGGTGCCGAAGATCCCCGCCCGATAGGTCCCGATGGCCAGCACCAGTCCCCCGGCGAACTGGCCGACGGAGGCGGTGACCGGGATCCGCCAGAACCCGTAGGACAGGTCCACGTAGCCGTCCATCACGATCTTGGTCGCCTGGTCCACCCCGAGCGTGTCGACGAGCCGGAAGGCCGTCAGATCGACGCCCGCGAAGTAGAGCCGCGCGAACAGGCCGAAGACGAGCAGGATCAGGCCCCAGACGGCGAGGGCGGGCGCCTTCGCCGCGACGAGCTTCGCCAGGGCCAGGAACGCCACGAAGGACAGGACCGCGCCGAGCAGGAAGAGCGAGTACGCGGCCGTGACGAAGCCGGGATTGGCGGCGTACGCGGCCAACTGGCCGGGCGCGGCGAACGGCTGCTCGTCGAACCAGGCCACTTGCTCCGGTGTGAAGTCCTTCAGCACCAGATGCCGCGACAGCAGTCCCGCGAACCACACGAGCGGTGCGAGGACCAAGGCCACTCCACCGATCTTCCCGTTCATGGTGAGGATCGTCGCCGGTCACGGCGGTCCGGGGCAGCTCCCGAAGGTCAGGCGGGGACCTCGACTTTCGTCACCCCCTGGGGGACCCCGGCTGTCCCCCTCGCGGGGATGTGCCCGGACCGCCGCGTCGTTAGCGTCGAGCCATGGATTCGCTGGGGTGGGCACTCCTGACCGGGCGCGACGCCGATCTCGAACCGGCTTCGGCCTGGTGGCACGTGCCGGGCTGGCTCAAAGGGGTCCTCGCCGCCTCGATACTCGCCGTGCTGGTGAGCGTGACCTTCGGCGCCTGGGGGCACTACCTCGGCCCCGAAAGCCTGCCGCTGGTCTTCGTCCTGCTGCTTCTCCAGGTCGCGCCGCCGCTGCTGGTGGTGCGCTTCCCGCTGACCGCGGTCCGCGTGGCGGCGGTCGGGATGGTCACCGCGACCGTCGCCGTCCTCTTCCCCGCACCCGATCCGCCGTTCCACGCGACGCTGAGCGAATGGCCGTTGCAGACCCACGTCCTGCCGTACCTGCCGGTGCTGGCGATGACCCTCGCCCGGACGAAACCCCGGCAGGGCACCGGGATCTCGATCATCGCGGTGGTACTCGCCGTCGGGGTCGGCATCGCCCAGATCCCGCGTTCCGGTACGAAAACCCTGGTGTTGTCCCTGCTCGTGGTGGCCGTGACCATCGTCGCGGGCTACGGCATGCAGCAACGTCGGCGGGCATTGGCGCAGGCCGACACGGCCGAACGGGCGGCGGTCGAAGAGCGGGCGAAGCGGACCGCGCTGCAGGAACGGGCGCTGGTCGCGCGGGAACTGCACGACATCATCGGCCATCACCTCTCGCTGATCGCCCTGCGCACCGACAGCGCCCGCTATCGGCTCCCGGGCGTCAACGAGAGCATCACGGAGGAGTTCCGCGCACTCGGCGTCGCGGCACGGGAAGCGCTGGACGAGGCCCGGCGGCTCGTCGGCGTGCTGCGGGACGACGACGACGAACCGGAACACGAACCACAGCCTGGGCTCGCCGAGGTGCCCGGGCTGCTCGACGGCTGCCGGGCGTCCGGGATCGAGGTCCGTTCCCGGATCACCGGCGGCGACGACGTCCCGGGCACTGTCGGCCTGGCCGCGTACCGGATCCTGCAGGAGGCGTTGAGCAACGCGGCCCGGCACAGCCCGGGGTCGAGTGTGGACGTCGACGTGCGACGAGAGCCGGAAGCGCTCACGATCCTCGTCGAGAACGGGCCGCCCACGCGGGCTCCGGCGCCCTCGGCCGGGGACGGCACAGGCCTCGCCGGGATCGCCGAACGCGTTACGCTGATCGGCGGCTCGTGCGAGACAGGGCCGCGGGCGGACGGCGGTTTCCGGGTGGCCGTCACGCTGAAACTCACGGGGGAAGCGTGACGACCGTCTTCATCGTCGACGACCAGGCCATGGTGCGGGAGAGTTTCGCGAGCCTGCTGGACGCGCAGCCGGGGCTGGACGTCGTCGGCCAGGCCGGGGACGGGATGGCCGCGCTGGCCGGGATCGCCGCGCTGCCCACCACGCCGGACGTCGTCCTGATGGACATCCGGATGCCGGTGATGGACGGCCTCGAAGCGACCAGGCGGCTGCTCGAAGGCGACGGCGAGAAGCCGAAGGTGATCGTCCTGACCACGTTCCACTTGGACGACTACGTCTACGAAGCCCTGCGGGCGGGCGCGAGCGGGTTCCTGTTGAAGGACGCGCCGTCGGCCGAACTGATCGGCGCCATCGGCGTGGTCGCCGCCGGGGACGCGCTGCTCTCCCCCGCCGTCACGAAGCGGCTCATCGCGAACTTCGTCGCCGTCGCACCGAATCCGCGGCCCTCGCCCGCCCGGTTCGACGTCCTGACCGAACGCGAGCGCGAGGTGCTGCGGTTGATCGCGAAAGGACGGTCCAATCCGGAGATCGCGGCGGATCTGGTGCTTTCGGCGCAGACGGTGAAGACGTACGTGGGCCGGATCCTCGCGAAGCTCTCGCTCCGGGACCGGGCACAGGCCATCGTGCTGGCCTACGAAGCCGGGCTGGTCTCCCCGTGAGGACCCGGAAAAAGCAGCAGGGCCGCCTCCCGAGGGAGACGGCCCTGCTTGAAAGCCTGGATCAGATCACGTTGACCGAGGTGGCCTGCGGACCCTTCGCGCCCTGCCCGATTTCGAACTCCACGCGGGCGTTCTCCTCGAGGGTACGGAAGCCGTTGCCCTTGATCTCGCTGTAGTGCACGAAGACGTCGCCGCCGCCGTTGTCGGGAGTGATGAAGCCGAACCCCTTCTCGGAGTTGAACCACTTCACAGTGCCCTGAGTCATAAAATCTCCATATGCAACACAAACAAACAGGAAGCCACGTCGGCAGCCCGGGTCATGACCAGACGGTTTGCTTCCTCAGATGCGCGAGGAGACACTACGCCCGCTGAGTTCTGCGAGCGTGAACCAACACGAACACAAAAATCGAGACCTTAATCAGTAAAGCACACCGCACGCAGGCCGACAAGCGTCTTCACCCGGGTGTGCGGCGCCCCGCACGGTGCTCTTTACCACTGGCGCTATTCGCCGCTCGCCGCACGCAACGGTACGTCCGCGCCGAACGGCGAACGGCGCAGCGCTTCACGATTGGTGGCCACGACCGCGACGTCGTGGGTCTCCGCGTCCGCGCTGAACTGCACCGGCACCACGCCGGAAACGGACTTGGACTTGTCCTGTGGCTTCGTCTCGTCAGCCATGTTTTCTCCCCTGTGTCAACACAACGCTGTACCTACTGCGTGCCAACAACTCACCGGCGGACGGCCGCGGCCCCGCTGGCCGCTCCTGCCCACCCAGTCCTCATCGGACTCTCGGTGTTGCGGCGATTGTGCCACGGCCGGCCGACAAAATCCGGTCTACGCGACCGAAACTCGGCCGAGTCGTCACCACTTTCCCACCCCTTGGGGCAGGTGAAGGCGGCACCACAAGGGTTTCTGTGTATCCCCTGAGAAAAAGTACCGCCCGGTAATCCCTACTGGCCGCCCTGCTGGGGCCGCGCGGCGCCCAGCAGGCTCGTCAGCCGGATGTCCGGCGTCACCACGTCCGGATCCGTCCTGATGTCGATCACGCACGGCCGTTGCCGGACCAGCGCGCTGGCGATGATCGGCTCCAGCTCCTCGCGGTCGTCGACGGTGTACCCGGCGGCGCCGAGCCCGCGTGCCCACGACGCGAAGTCGGTGGTGGGGACGGTCACGCCCGACAGCCGTCCGTGCTTGCGCGCCTGGTGCACGGCGAGCGGACCGTGCAGGCCGTTCTGGAACACCAGGACGGTCACCGGCACCCGGTAGCGGACGGCGGTCTCGATCTCCTGGCCGGTCATCAGCGCCCCGCCGTCGCCGACCATCGCGATCACCGTCCGGCGTGGCTCGGCGAGTTTCGCCGCGATCGCCGCGGGGACGGCGTAGCCCATGGCGGCGTTGCTCGGGCCGAGCTGGCTGCGCGGCGCGGTGAAACACCAGTAGCGGTGCATGAACTGGGCGAAGTTGCCCGCGTCGCTGGTCACGATCGCGTCCTCGGGCGCGAGTTTGCGCACGGCGCGGATGACGTCGGCCGGATGGACGCGGGTGGCGCCGCTGGTGTCGGGCGGCGTCATGAAGGTGTGCACGGCGGCGTTCGCGGCCGACGCGCGGCGGGTCCGCGGCGAGGCGACCGTACGCAGTTCACGCAGGAAGGGCTCGACCTCGGAGTCGACCCGGAAGGTCAGGCCGCCGCGGCGGGCGGGCTCGATCCCGGTGCCGACCAGCACCAGCGTCTGCGACGGCGTGGGGTAGCGATAGGACTGGGTGGTGACCTCGTCGAGCTGCGTGCCCAGCGCGAGGACGAGGTCGGCGCGTTCCAGCGCGTCGAGCTGCCGCGCGGGGATGCCGATGCCGAGGTGGCCGGCGTAGCGCGCGTGGTTCTCGGGGAAGGCGTCCTGACGGCGGAAGGCGTTGTACACCGGCAGCGCGAGCTCGTCGGCGACGGCGATCAGCTCGTCCCGCGCCGCGCGGGCCCGGCCGCCGACGATCACCACCGGGTAGCGGGCCTCGTCCACCAGCTGCGCGACCGCCTCGGCGGTCCGGCCGAGCGCGCCGGTGGCGGGCGGCCGCACGGACGCGACCGGTTTGGCCGAGTCGAACGGGACACCCCAGAAGTCGGCGGGGACGGCGACGACGGTGGGGCCGGGACGTCCTTCGCGGCAGCGGGTCAGCGCCTCGACCAGCAGCCCGGGGACCTCCTCCGGCGTCTCCGCGCGGCCCGTCCACTTGGCGATGGGTTCGAACATCGCGGTCAGGTCGGCGGTGGGCAGTTCACTGGTCGGGCCGGGACTCGACGGCGGGTTCTCCAGGAGGACGACCATCGGGCTCTCGTCCTGGTACGCCGTGGAGACGCCGATCGCGAGCCCGGCCGCGCTCGGCCCCCGGCCCGCCAGCAGGACCGCCGGGTGTTCGGTGAGCTTGCCTTCGGCCTCGGCCATGAAGGCCGCGCCGGTTTCGTGCCTCGCCGAGACGAAGGTGATCGACCGCTCGCGTTGCAGTGCGTCGAGCAGATCCAGGAAAGAGTCGCCCACCACCGCGTACACGCGGTGGACTCGTGCCTCGGTCAGGATCCGCACGGCCGTGTGGGCGACGGACGCTCCCAGTTGGTATCTAATGAGAAGAGCTTAGGCGGGCGGTGATCGGTGCCGTCAAGCGATCTTTCGATTCCGGCAACCCCGGGGCGGCAGAATGTCCGAAATCGGGACGTGTTCGAGCAAGGGAGCGCGGAAACGTGACCTCAGCCACCGCTGGACGTGAAACAGTTTTCACATACGGCGCACCGGCCTTGAAATACGGCACCGGGTCGAGCGACGAGATCGGGTACGACCTCACGCAGTACGGCGCCCGGCGGGTGCTCGTGCTGACCGACGCGGGTGTCGCCGCGACGGGCCGGCCCCAACGGATCGCCGAAGGCATCCGGAGCTACGGCATCGAAGCGGTCGTCTTCGACGGAGTGCATGTCGAGCCGACGGACGTCAGCATGCGGAAGGCCGTCGACTTCGCCAAGGGGCACGGCGAGTGGGACGCCTTCGTCGCTGTCGGTGGCGGGTCGGCCATCGACACCGCGAAGGCGGTGAACCTGTTGACCAGCAACGACGGCGACCTGATGGACTACGTCAACGCGCCGGTCGGCGGCGGCCGCGCGCCGACGGCACCGCTGAAACCGCTGGTCGCGGTGCCGACCACCACCGGCACCGGTTCGGAGAGCACGACGGTGTGCGTGCTGGACGTGTTGTCACTGCGGGTGAAGAGCGGCATCAGCCATCTCCGGCTGCGGCCGAGCCTGGCCGTGGTGGACCCGGAGCTGACGGTCTCGCAGCCGCCGGAGGTCACCGCCGCGAGCGGGATGGACATCCTTTGCCACGCCGCGGAAAGCTATACGGCCAAGCCGTACACCGAGTTCGACCGGAAACGCCCGGAGGACCGGGTTCCTTACTGTGGCGCGAATCCGCTGGCCGACATGTTCGCCGAGCAGTCACTGCGGCTGCTGTCGTGGGCCCTGCCCGCGGCGGTGCGGGACGGCTCGGACATGAAGGCGCGCGAGGCGATGGCGCTCGCGGCGACGTTCGCCGGACTCGGCTTCGGCAACGCGGGGGTGCACATCCCGCACGCCAACGCGTATCCGATCGCCGGGCAGGTGCGGGAATTCCATCCGGACGGCTATCCCGGCGAAGAGCCGATGGTGCCGCACGGGATGGCGGTCTCGCTGACCGCGCCCGCGGCGTTCCGCTTCACCTACGACGCCTGCCCGGACAGGCACCTCCGGGCGGCCAGGCTGCTCGCCCCGGACTTCGAATGGCCGGGCGATCTGCAGGACCATCTGCCCGAGGTGCTGCGGCGGCTCATGCGCGAGATCGGTATCCCCAACGGGATCGGCGCCGTCGGCTACGCGGAGTCCGATGTGGACTCCCTGGTGTCCGGCACGGTGAAACAGCAACGGCTGCTGGCGACGGCGCCGCGTGAGCCCTCCGATGCGGACCTCGCCGGGATCCTGCGGGATTCGGTGACGCTGTGGTGAACGCCGAGTACCCGCACTGGCAGACGGTTCCGTTGCGGTGGAAGGACAACGACGTTTACGGGCATGTCAACAACGTCGTCCACTACTCGGTGATGGACACCGTGATCAACACGTGGCTGATCGAACGCGGCGGACTCGACATCGAAACCGGTGGCGTGATCGGGTTGTGCGTCGAATCGCAGTGCAAGTACCACGCTTCGGTGTCGTTCCCGGGGGAACTGGAGGTCGGCCTGCGGGTCGGGCATCTCGGGCGGTCGAGTGTCCGCTACGAGGTCGGGATGTACTCGAAGGAAACGCTGATCGCCGAAGGCCACTTCGTGCACGTCTTCGTCGATCGCGGGTCCCGGCGTCCGGTGCCCGTCGAAGGTCTACTCAGGAGCGCGCTCGAAGAACTGCTCACCGGGTAACGGCAGCCGCGGCGCCCACGCGTGCATGAGCTGGGCGTAGCGCGTGGACCGGTCCATGAGTTCGAGGTGGGTGCCGAGAGCGGTCTCCTTGCCGTCCATCACCAGGACCCGGTCCGCGCGCAACGCCGACGACAGCCGGTGCGCGATCACCACCAGCACCCCGCCCCGCTCGGCGAACGCCCGCTCCGCGCGGGCTTCGGCGGGCGGGTCGAGGTGCGAGGTCGCCTCGTCGAGGATGACGACGCCCGCGTCGCTCGCGTACACCCGCGCGAGCGCGATCAGCTGCGCTTCGCCGGCGGACAGTGTCCCGTGCCCGATCTCGCTGTCTAGTCCGCCCAGCCGCGTGACCAGCGGTTCCGCCCCGACGGCGGTCGCGGCCGCACACAGTTCGGCGTCCATCGCCGTCTGCGCGAACAGGCCGATGTTGTCCCGCACGGAGCCCGCGAAGACGTACGCCTCCTGGGGGATCAACGCGACCATCCGGTGCCGCACCGCCGCCGGGACCTCCCGGACCGGGGCCCCGCCGAGCAGCACCCGGCCACCCTGCGGTTCGAGCATCCCGGTCAGCAGCCCGGCCAGGGTCGACTTGCCGATCCCGCTCGGCCCCACCACCGCGAGCCGTTCGCCGGGGCGCAGATGCAGGTTCAGCCCGCGCACCACCGGCTCCGCCGCCGCGCCCCAGCTGAAGGTCAGGTCCCGCACGTAGATCGCGGTCCCGGTGGGTTCGGCCGTCCCGTCCGGTTCCGGTTCGGCTTCCGCGGTCTCCGCCAGCCGCCGCAGCGCGACGATCAGCCGCAGCACCACGGTGCTCGCGGTCGACGCCAGTCCCCGCAACGCCGGTTGCATCGTCGTCGCGAGGTAGACCAGGGCGCCGAGCGCGGCACCGGCGGTGAGCACGCCGTCCTTGACCATGCCCGGGGCCACCAGCAGCGCCAGGAGCAAGGGCACGAACCCGCCGGTCGCGATCACCACCGTCCGCGCCGCCCCCGACCGCGCCACCCGCACGGCCGCCTTGGCCTGTGTGTCGATGGCGTCGTAAAGCTCAAGCGCGGCAAGGGGTTCCGCACCGCAGGCGACGATGTCGCGCATCCCGGACAGCGACGCGCCCGCGACCTCGGCGGTCCGTTCGTCGGCCAGCGCGAGCGCGCGCTGACGGCGGGCCAGCGACGGCAGCAGGCAGGCGAAGACGAGTACCGCGACCACCACCGGGATCGCGACGATCAGCGCGAGCGAACCGGCGACGGTGAACAACCCGGCCAGCGCCGCCACCGTCGTCACGACCATCCCGCGCGCCTGCACCAGCAACCCGGCCGTGGCGTCGCGGACCACCTCGACGTGCTGGGTGATCCGGGCGACGCCGCTGGCGTCCGGCTGGTTCCGCGGTGGCGAGGGATCGTGCAGGACCCCGCGCACCACCGCGGTCACCAGCGCGTCGCGCAGCGGTTCGACGACCTTGCCGAGCTGATGCCACACCAGCCGCGAACCGAGCGCACCGATCACCGCGACCAGGCCGAACACCGCGAGCCAACGCAGTCCGGTGCCTGGCCGATCCGCGGCAAACCCCTCGTCAACCGCGAGTTCGACCAGGCGACCGGACAAGAAGGCGGGCGCGCTCTCCAGCACCGAACAGGCCAGGAGCACCAGCCCGCCCCTCCACTGCCCGGCCAGCGCCGAGCGATAGAGGCCCCAGACGCTCACTGCGCCCCCTCGGTGCTCGTTGGCGAACCCGCGACCGCGATCGCGTCGCCAGGGCGCCTTTTTCCGGTCCTCGCACGACGTGATGTCAGGGCGCCCCGCCGCCGCGATAGCGGGGCCTTCGGCCGGGGCGGGTTCGCGTCGTGCTCAGTGCCCTTTTCGCTGTTCACCTCTCCTCCGCCCCCAAGCTCCCGGTGAAGACGGCGCGGTAAGCGGGCTTCCGCCACAGCTCCTCGTGGGTGCCGACCGCGCGGATCCGGCCGCTTTCCAGCCACACCACCGCGTCCGCCCGCGCCGCGGTGGCCGCGCGATGCGTCACCACCACCCGGGTCCGGCCGGGCAGGGTGCGTTCGATGGCCTCCTCGACGGCGGCTTCGGTGACCGTGTCGAGGCTGGCGGTGGCGTCGTCGAGGATGAGCACCCTCGGCGCGTGCGCGATCGCGCGCGCCAGCCCGATCCGCTGCGCCTCCCCGCCGGAGAGCGGCGTCTCCGAAAGCGGTGTCCGGTATCCGTTCGGCAGCCGGACGATCAGGTCGTCGACCTGCGCGGACTGGCAGGCGGCGCGGACGGCGGCCTCACCGGCCCACGAGCCGTACCCGACCGCGTCGCCGATGGTCGCACCGAGCAGCGCGGGCCGTTCGAAGGCGAATCCGACGACCGCGCGGAGTTCGTGCGGGCGCAGGTCCTCCAGCGGGCGGCCGTCGAGCACCGCCGTCCCTTCGTCCGGGATGAGCAGGCCGCCGAGGACGTTGACCAGCGCGGACTTCCCCGAACCGGACCGCCCGACGACGGCGGTGAACCGGCCGCCGCGGACGACGAGGTCGACCTCCCGCAACGCGCCTTCGACCGTGACGCCGCGCAGTTCGAGCGTGCCCCGGCCGGGGACGACCCCCAGCTTGCCCGGTTCCGGGACGGGCGACCCCAGTACCTCGGTGATCCGCCGCGCACACGACCGCGCGCGGGAAAGCGTGGTGAGCAACGGGATCTGGGTGACCATGGCCATGCCGAGCGCGACGTAACCGAGTGCGGCGAGAACCTGGCCGACACTCAGCCTCCCCTCCAGCACGCCGAACCCGGCCGCGGCCAGTACGGCGAGTTCCACCGCGGGCAGCAGCAGCCCGGATCGCCACACCATCCTGGCCTGGGTGCGCCACATCCCCCGGCCCGCGAGACTCAGTTTCGGCAGCGGCCGCAGCACTCGTTCGGCTTCGCGGTCGGCGGTACCCGACGCGGCGATCGTGCGCAGCCCGGCGACGGCGTCGACCATCCTCGCCGCCAGTTCCCCGGAGACCTCTTGGTAGGTGAGGACGTCGTCGGCGGTGTTCTTCAAGTGGGTGCGCGCGAGCATCAGCGCGAACGGGATGCTGCCGAGGAAGACGAGCGCGAGCCGCCAGTCCATCAGCGCGAGCAGGACGACAGCGCCGCCGGAGATCAGGGTCGACGAGCCGAGCTGGACGACGACCGAGGCGACCAGGCCGGCGCCGGTGCAGTCACCGGTGAGCCTGCTGATCGCGTCACCGTCGGCGAAGGTGGACCGGGTGCCGAGCGCGAGATAGCGGTCGGCGAGCTTGCGGCGCAGCCACGCGGTCGCGGAGGCGGTCATCCGCGCGGTGAGGATCCCGCCGATCAGGCCGACGGCGATTTCGGTGAAACCCAGCAGGAGCAGCCACGACACCTCGGGGAAGCTGGGGCGTCCCGCGACCACGGCGTCGACCGCGGCGGCGAGCGCGCCGGGCAGGAGCAGCCCCGCCGCGGTCCCCGCGAGGGCGCTGAAGATCAGCGCGATCAGGCGGGGGCGATCCAGCATGGTCACGGAGACCAGCAGTCGATCGGCGGAACCCGCCATCCCACTCCTTACAACGTGATCCCAACGAGATGATTCGACCGGCAAAATGAGGGGCGCGGGAGCGGCGCACTTGGCCTGTGCCGCTCCCGCGCCCTCACCGATCACTCAGTGATCAGTGGCAGGTCAGCAGGCTGACCGTGCTGTTCGCGCAGGAGGCCAGCAGGCTGAGGTTGCTGGCACCGCCGTGGCTGCCGCCACCGCCGGTTTCGAGAACCTCGGGAGCTTCCATGGCCTGCAGGTCCAGAACGAGTTCCATGATCGTGTTCCCTTTCGTTGTTTTCCTGGTCCGCCGGTCGTCAGCGACCGGCAGTTCTGGAGGACAGGAACGGCAGCACGGCCTTCCCGTCCAGGGTGGCGGCGAGGGCGAGCAGGATGCCCGCGCCGCCGGTGACGACATCCATCGACAGCCGCAGCAGCTGGTTGCCGGGGAACGCCAGGCCGCCCTTGTACGGCACCGCGTACCAGGCCAGCCGGGAAAGATGCAGATCGATCGTGTCGCGGACCCGCTGGTCCGGCTCCGCGCCCATCGCGAGCGCGGTCATCAACCCGGTCCGGCCGAACAGCAGGCCGGGGTGGATGACGAACTCGCCGCGGCAGGCTTCGCGCAGGCCAGGAAGGCTCTTCAACGCCTTCGCGTCCGGACGGTGCTTCGCCAGCTCCTCGGCGACCATGAGGATCCCGGCGCTGCCGACACCCGCGTAGGGCAATGTCCTCGTCTCGCCGTCCCGGACCTGCAGCGAGCCGTCGTCTGACTCGACGCATTCCTCCAGGTCCCGCTCCAGCGCCTGATCGGCGAAGGAGAGCCAGCCCTCTTCGCGAGTGCGCTCGAACAGCCGGATGAACAGCAGCGCCGGCCCGGACCAGCCGTTGAGCAGCCCGGCCCTGGCGAAGGCGCCGGGCGGGTCGGCGGTCTCGAGTGCTTCGGCGAGCCGGACGGCGGTGGCGAGCGCCTGCCTGCCGAACTCGTTGTCCTTGCGCTTCACCGCGAAGTGCAGCTGGGTCAGGCCGATCCCGGACAGGCCGCCTTCGAGGCCGTGGTCGGTGGTCTGCTCCACCAGCGTCGCCGACGCCGACAACATCTTGGTCGCTTCGTCGCGGTACCCGAGTTCTTCGAGGACGTAGGCGATCCCGTACGAGCCGTCGTAGAACCCCGGCCGTCCCGGCGGGTCGCGCCGGACCGACTCCAGCAGCCACTTCTCGTGATCGGTATGCCGTTCGCCGTTGACGGCGTTCAGCGCGTGGAGGACGCCGGCCGCGCCATACCCGAAGCACGCCCCACCGACGCGGAACTGCTCGATGTCGCCGGGGAAGAGCCGGTCGGTGCGTTCGGGGGTCGCGCTGGCGAGGATCGCTTCGGTGATCTGCTTGCGGACCAGCGTCCAGTCCGGTTCGTCCTGGTCGAGTTCGGTCTCGCTCGACCGCGGCGGGGCGTTCCGGGGCGCCAGCTCGGCGACGATCGCGTCGGCGTAGCCCTCCGGGACGTCGAAGCGCCGCTGGACGAAGTCCGCGAGCCCGCGCAGCTTCGCCGGGGCGAGTTCGAGGAGGGTGGTGAGCGGCAGGAAGATCCACAGCTTCAGGACGGCGAGCGCGTACTCGTCGACCTCGAATCCGTGCCGGTCCCGCGGGGCGCGGAAACCGGGGGCGCCGAGCGCCGGCCGGGCGCCGCCGTCGACGTCGGCCGCCATCTCGAAGTCGATCAGGGAGACCGCGTCGTCGTCGCCGTCGACCAGGATGTTCATCGAGTGCAGGTCGCCGAAGACGATCCGGCGGTCGTGCACCGCCTCGACCATCTTCTCGACGCGCTCCACCAGCGCCAACGCGCGTTTCGTGTAGGCGACGATGTCGGCTTCGGTGCAGTCCCGGCGGGTGAGCGGGTAATTGCGGGCGAGCCAGCTGCCGAGCGGGACGCCGGGCATGTACTCCATCGACAGGAAGTGGTGCTCCCAGACGGTGAAGCGGTCATGGGCGGTGGGGATGCCTTCGATGCCCTTGAGCCGCTCCAGCACCTCGTGCTCCCGGCGGAGCCGCTCGACGGCGTCGATCAGGTCGCGGTCGAGCCCGGCGTACGGCCTGGCCTCCTTGAGGACCACCTGCTCGCCGTCGGCGTTCCGGTCGGCGAGGTACACGCCGCCGCCGTTGGAGAAGTGCAGGGACTTCTTCACTCGGTAGGGGAACTGCGCCGGGTCGCCGCCCTTGCGGGCCGCGAGGTGCGGGGCGAGGAACTCCGGAATCGTCACCCAGTCGGGGACGGAGAAGGTCGGCTCGCGTTTGTCCGGGACCAGCGTGCCGTCCGGCTTGCGCACCGCGAGGACGCGCTTGCCGTCCAGCTCGACCCATTGCTCGGCGAATCCGCCATAGCGGACGTAGAGCGGGCCGGCACCATAGCGTAGATCGCTCAGAATATACGCGCCCGGCTCCCCCTCCAGCTTCACGGACAGCTCCGCTAGAACGCGCTCCAGCTCGTTGTTGTCAGCTGGATAAAGAGTCAGTAACTTACCGCTTCCGTCACGCGGCGCGTATTTGGAATTCCGGGCCAGCAGGGTGCCCCTGGAGCGCAGATGCTTGTACGACACATTGTGCTCGATACAATGCTCGTGCACCTTCACGAGCACCCGCTCGGCGTTGCTCAAACCTGCCGACACATGGATTTTCCAGCCCTGTAAGGGAAGGTTTCGAGCAAGTGGCTGCAGCATCCGCCACACTCCGCGCGCTCCGGCGCGCCAGCCGGTCTCGGGAGCGGGCAAGAGGGCGGCGTAATCGTCGGCGGCGTCTCCGGTTTCCCGTTGCTCATCGAAGAACAGCGGATCCGCGAAGCAATACGCTTCGTACCGGATGTCCATCGAGCGCCCCCTCCTTGGCACCAATCGGATGGGCCAAGTGCACCATCGCGATGGGGAATATTCCACCCGCAGGATTGCGAACGGCCAATCCGCCATATCGGGGGTTCGGATGGGCTGTTCAGGGACGTGAATTCGAAACCTACCGAATAGTAGGCGTACCCAGGGTGAGATCAACTGGGTTTCCAACCACCCGGTCGGTGTGTAACAGGATCGCACCTGCGTCGTAATACCTGGTCGAAGCGCTAAAACGATAATGTCCGGACAAATTGGCAGAACGCCAACCGAACGGGCTTCGTGATCTATTCACCCGAGGTCTGGACCACTGTGCGGCGCGTGGTGCCCGCCACGCGGCCCGCCGGTCGCCCGTCGGTGACAAGGCGCCCGAAGGTACGTTGTCGACGGCGGAGTAGGTAAGGAGGCGGACGTGATCACAGGCTTCGCGGTGACCGTCGCGATCTGCGCGACACTGGTCGCGGTGTGGAGTTTCGTGCAGTCCGTGCGAAAAAAACTGCCGGACAACCCGTTGCTCATCGCCCTCGGCGTGGTCGAACTCCTCCTGGTGGCCCAGCTCGTCATCGGCGTCGTGCTGCTGATCGGCGGCGGCCGCCCCGGCAGCATGGCCACCTACCTCGCCTATCTGATCGGCTGCCTGGTCGTGCTCCCGCTCGGGACGTTCTGGGCGCTGGCGGAGCGCACCCGGTCGAGCACCGCGATCCTCGGGATCGCCTGCCTCGCCATCCCGGTGATGGTGCTCCGGCTGAACGAGGTCTGGGCGGGCGCCAGTGCCTGAAGGAACCGAGGAGAACACGGTGGGCGAAGCCACCCAGGACGTCAGTGAGAACACCGCACAGGACAAGGCGCCTCAGGACAAGGCGTCGGGCCCTGGCCGGATCCTGGTCGCCGTGTACGCGATCTTCGCGCTGGCGGCGACGTCACGCGCGGCCGTGCAGATAAGCACCAAGTTCCACGAGGCCCCGCTGGCCTACGTCCTGTCCGCGTTCGCGGCCGTCGTCTATCTCCTGGCCACCGTGGCCCTCGCCCGCCGCGGCGCGGGCTGGTGGCGGATCGCGTTGCTCGCCTGCGGGATCGAACTGATCGGCGTGCTGACCGTGGGCACGTTCAGTCTTTTCGACCGCGAGGCCTTCCCGCACGCCACCGTGTGGTCGGTCTACGGGCAGGGCTATCTCTTCATCCCGCTGGTGCTGCCGGTCATCGGACTGTTCTGGCTCCGGCGGACGAAGCCGTGACCCTCACTTCTCGAAGCAGCCTTTTTCGTTGAGCGGGCCGAACGACGGCAGGACGAGCCCGCACAGATAGCCGTCGATCCAGCGTCCGTTGCCCCCGACGTTGGTGAGCAGCCGGATCGCCGGCGCGAACACGGCGATGCCCTTGGCCAGCGAGTCCTGGTTGCGCTGAAGCATCGACGTCAGCCTGTCGAGTTGTTCGAGCACCGCCCCGAGCTGCCCGTCGTTGTCGGCGATGATGCCGTCGAGCGCGGTCGCCAGCCGTTTCGACCCGTCGAGCAGATCCTTGATCGCCTGCTGCCGGGTGGAGATCGCGCGCAGCAGCGTGTCACCGTCCTGGATCAGCCGCTGGACCTCGGCGTCGCGGTCGACGAGGGTCTGCGAGACCTGTCGCGTGTTCGCCACCAGGGTCCGGAGTTGCCGGTCGCGCGAGGCGATGGTGCCGGAAAGCTTCGAAATCCCGTCGAGCGCGGCGCGGACATCGGCCGGCGTATCGGCGAAAGTGGCTGAAATCGTGTCGAAGCTCTTCGCGAGCTGATCGACGTCGATATCGTCCACGGTTTTCGACAGATCTCGAAACGCTTCGAGGACGTCGTAGGGTGCGGTGGTCCGCCGCAGCGGGATCGGCTCGCCCGGATCGAGGATCGTTTCGCCGCGCGGGTCGAGCGCCAAGTACTTCTGCCCCAGGACGTTCTTGATCTGGATGGACGCACCGGTGGCGTCGCCGAGCCAGGCGTCCCTCACCCGGAACGAGACGAGCACCCGATCGCCCTTGAGGTCGATTTCGGACACCTTCCCAACCTTCACCCCGGCGATCCGGACGTCGTTGTCCGCGCGCAGCCCGCCCGCGTCGGAGAATTCGGCCGAATAGGTGGTGCCGCCGCCGATCACCGGCAGGGCGTCGGCGTTGAGCGCCGCCGCCATCCCGAGGGCCATCGTGGTGAGCCCGGCGAGCGCCACCTTGACCGGATCCGCCGAGCCGAAGGACCTCATCGTCTCACCTCGCAGGTCGCAGTCGGAAAAGCCTAGGGGCCGCTCCGGTCGATCGCCAGGCGAAACGTTGCACCGATCGAGTGGTGTCGTTTGTCCATTGTGGACAGAGGACAGTGCTCGGTCCGGGATGCTAATGATCCAGCTTCAACTCGTAGTGGAGGGTCGTGTACTTCTTCCACCGGTGCAGCATCGGTACGAGGAAGCCGTGCAGCAGCCGGTGTTTCGTGGCGAGGCACGCCGCCGCGTGCTTCGCCTCGGCCCCGTCGAGCAGACGCACGTGCCCGCGGACCGCCTCCCCGGTCGGGACGCCACGGAACGTCGAAGGTGCGATCTCGACCCGCGGGTTGTTCCGCATCCGCTTGGCCTTCCATGCCGCGTCATACGTGCGGATGTACGCGTGATCGCCTTCGACGGCGATGTTGATCGGCGTCCCGACGGCCGTCCCGTCTCGCTTGAAGGTCTTCAGCAAGATCGTCTTCTGGGCGGTGAACCTGGTGATCTGTGTTGTCATGCCACTGGGACGAGGCCGCCGCGCGAAACGTGACGGACTACCGCCATAGGGCGTCCGCCGTCCCCCGCTCGACGTGATCCTCGTAGACCTCGACCTTCCGGCTGATCAACTCGAGGCAGTCGTTCAGTTCGGCGATCCGCCCGATGACCTGGTTCTGGTGCTCCCGCAGCAGACCCAGCCGCTTTTCCTCGTTCCCCGGCCCCTCCCGGACGAGCGCGGCGAACTCGCGGATGGTGGCGAGCGGCATCCCGGACGCGCGGAACTTCGTGCAGTTCACCAGCCACTCGACGTCTTGCTCGGTGTAGACGCGGCGACCGTTCACGTCTCGTTTCACGGGTGCGGCGAGCAGCCCTTCCTTCTCGTAGAAGCGAAGCGCGTGCACGCTGAGGCCCGTTCGCTCGGTGACCTGGCCGATCGCGAGTTCCGTCACCCGGCCGACGATAGCGTTCGGCAGTGTTGACCTAGAGAGTCCTCTAGCTCCTAGCGTTCGCCACATGACCACCACACAGCACAAGATCGGCTCCGGCTTCACCGCGCACAGCACCGCCGAGGAGGTCCTGAACGGCATCGACCTCTCCGGCAAGCTCGCCCTCGTCACCGGCGGATACTCGGGACTGGGCCTGGAAACCACGCGTGCGCTGGCGAACGCCGGCGCGCAGGTACTCGTCCCGGCCCGTCGTCCGGCCGACGCCAAGGCCGCCCTCACCGGGATCTCCGGCACTGAGGTCGGCGAACTCGACCTCGCCGACCTGGGGAGCGTCGAGACCTTCGCCCGCCGATTCCTCGGCACCGGCCGCTCGATCGACCTGCTGATCGCGAACGCCGGGATCATGGCCGCGCCGGAACGGCGGGTCGGCCCCGGCTGGGAGTCACACTTCGCGATCAACCACCTCGGCCACCACGCCCTGGTGAACCGGCTTTGGCCCGCACTGACCGCTTCCGGTGGCGCCCGTGTCGTCACCGTGTCCTCCGCGGGCCATCACGATTCGCCGATGCGCTGGGACGACGTCCAGTTCGAGCGCGGGTACGACCGGTGGCTCGCCTACGGCCAGGCCAAAACCGCGAACGTGCTGTTCGCGGTGCACCTGGACGCGCTCGGCGCCGAACACGGAGTCCGCGCGTTCAGCCTGCATCCGGGCGCCATCCTCACTCCCCTGCAGCGGCACCTCCGGCAGGAGGAGATGGTCGGCCTCGGCTGGATCGACGAACACGGGAACCAGGCCGACCCGTCTTTCAAATCGCCGCAGCAAGGCGCGGCCACCCAGGTCTGGGCGGCGACCTCACCGCTGCTCGACGGGCTGGGTGGGCTTTACTGCGAAGACTGTGACGTCGCCGAGATCGCCATCGAAGAAGGCGGCCCGTTGACCGGCGTCCGCCCCTACGCGATCGACGCCGATGAGGCCGCGCGGCTCTGGCAGCTCTCCGCCGACCTCACCGGGGTCCCCCGGGCCTAGTTCCAGAACTTGATCTCGGGATTGCCCGCCACCGGTCCGTCCAGCAACGGCTGATGCCCACCGCGCAGGTGCGCGTCGAAGAACGCGGACACATATGCCCTGGTCAGCTCCATCCCGCGCAGACCACCGAGCAGTCCGGGTTTGCTCAGCCCGAGTTGCTCACCGAGCACCCCGACGTCGGTGAAGGACGCGTGCCCGGCGGTGGCGACGCTGATCCAGCGCTTCCATCCGGTGAGGTGCGGCCAGTTGGCCGCCCAGGTCGTGTCCGGACCGGCCGGGGTGTACTCGCTTTCGCGGCCGAGCAGCAGGAACGGCCGGTCGATGCCGGAGGCGGGGATCGGTGACCACAGCCTGCCGTCGAGGTCCGCCCCGGCGCGGATCCGCTGGTCGGTCACCATCGCCGTCGGCGTGCTGTAGCCGCCGATGGAATGCCCGGCCATGCCGATCCGCGTCCGGTCGATCAGCCAGGACCACCGCGACGAAGGCCCGGTCAGCGTGTCGAGGACGAACGAGACGTCCGCGGCGCGGACCGGCGGGAGCAGGGTGGAGTCCGACCCGCAGGCGGCACAGCCGGTGACGTGCCCGTCGGGGAAGGCGGTGCCGTGGGATTCGTGGTTGTGGCCGATCACCGCCACGACGAAGCCCTTGCTCGCCAGCTCTTCCGCCAGCCCGGTGAGCGTGGCCCGCGGCTTGCCGAACCCGGGTGACAGCACGACCAGCGCGCGCTTCCCGGGCAGGGGCGGGGCATCGACCCGGGCGCTGGTCCGGACGCCGGCGACTCGTGCGGGGTCGATATCGGGGATCCCGGATTCGGTCAGGAAGGCCGTGGCTTCGGCCAGGGTCAGATACGGCCGCCTCGGGCCTGTCGGCAGCAGTGCCGGGTAGAACATCGACACCATCAGCTCCCGTGGCCCGGTCGGTACCCACGGGTCGCGTCGCGAGTCGTCGATCAGGTGCAGGTCGGTGGCACCGACGGGACGCGAACCGGTCGGCGGCGGCAACGTCAGCGACGTCGCCTCCGCCGACGCCGGGCTCGCCAGGGACACCACGGCGGCGAGGACGGCCAGCGTGACGAGAAGCCTTCTCATGAGGTTTCCGTTCTGTCGAGGATTTCCGCTCCCAGCCTGTGCCCTGGCTTCGTATTCGCGCATCGGCCCGAGAGCACGACTCCGGCGCCGGTTCCTCTGTCGCAGGTCGTACCCGAAGGTCTGCCGCGAGGTGGATCCGCCCCGGCCGATCCCGGGTTACGCTCGGCCGGTGCTGCCCGTACTCAGAAGTCATCCGAAGGCCGTCGACCGCGGGCTGACCGTACTCATCGGACTGTCCACTGTGGTCACGACCGAGGGTTCGGAAGGCCTCGAGTGGTGGCTGGCTTCCTTGGTGGCCTTGGCTTCTTTGCTCGTTCGGCACCGCAATCCCGTGCTCACCTTCGCGGCGGGAGCGGTAGCCTCCCTACTGCATCTGGCCATGGGCAACGATCTTCGTCCGGTCGACCTCGTGGCGTTGGTCGGTCTCTTCTCCGTCGCGGCCTGGGGGTCGCGACGGCGATCCCTCGCCCTGCTGGCCGCGGGACTGCTCGTCGCCGGGCTGTGGTCGGTCTATGCCTCGGAAGTGAACTCGCGGACGCACGCCCCGACGCCGCCGCGGATCATCATCATCGATCCGCTGTCGCCACCCGCCGACGCCGACGACGACACCCAGGTGCAGGACTGGGGAGGGTTCGCGGGTATCGGGTTGTCGCTCACGGTGGCGTGGCTGGCCGGGCTGAACACGCGCCAGCGCCGGATCCGGCTGTCGGTGCTCGAACAACGGGCCGCCGATCTCGAACGCGAACGGGACACCCAGGCGGCGCTGGCCGTGGCGGCCGAACGCGGGCGGATCAGCCGCGAACTGCACGACGTCGTCGCACACGCGCTTTCGGTGGTGGTCCTGCAGGCACAGGGCGCCCAAGCGGAACTGGAGCGGCGGCCGGAGCGGGCGCGGGAGGCGCTGGACGCCATCGTCGGCACCGGGCGGACCGCGCTGGCCGAGATCCGGCGGCTGCTCGGCGCGCTCGGCCAGGACACGCCGGACTGGGAACCGCGGCCGGGGGTGGAACGCCTGCCGCGGCTGGCCGCCGACATCCGCGCGGCGGGCACCCCGGTCGACTTCCTCGTCGAAGGGGAGCCGCGCCCGCTTCCGTCCACAGTGGACCTCTCGGTTTACCGGATCGTGCAGGAAGCCCTGACGAACGTGCTGAAACACGCCGGCCCGGATGCCTCGGTGACTATCGTGATGCGCTATGGGCCGGACACGCTGGAGATCGAAGTGACCGACGACGGCATCGCGGCGGAAGCGCCGCCCGGCACCGGGCACGGCCTGGAAGGGATGCGAGAACGGGTGAACCTGCTGGGCGGCACCTTCGACGCGGGACCGCGGCCGGAACGCGGCTTCGCCGTCCGCGCGACCCTGCCCTCATGACGATCAGGGTGGTCATCGCCGACGACCAGGCGCTGGTGCGCACCGGTCTGCGGATGATCCTCGACAACGCCGACGACATCGACGTCGTCGGCGAGGCCGGTGACGGCGCGGAAGCCGTCCGGCTGGTGGCGGACCTCGATCCCGACGTCGTGCTCATGGACGTCCGGATGCCCGAAATGGACGGCGTCGAGGCCACCGCGGCGATCGCCGCGGCACATCGCACCCGTGTCCTCGTGCTGACCACCTTCGACCTCGACGAGTACGTCTACGCCGCGCTCCGGGCGGGAGCCAGCGGCTTCCTGCTCAAGGACGCACTGGCGCCGGACCTGCTTTCCGCCGTCCGCGTGGTCGCCGCCGGCGAAGCCACCCTCGCCCCCACTGTCACCCGGCGGCTGCTCGACCGCGTCGTCACCGGCCTTCCCGCGCCGACCTCGGACGAACGGCTCGACCTGCTCACCGGCCGGGAGCGCGAGGTGCTGCAGCAGCTGGCCCGCGGCCTGTCCAACGCCGAGATCGCCGAACTGCTGTATCTCTCGCCGGGGACGGTGAAGACGCATGTGGGCCGCATCCTCACGAAACTCGGGCTCCGCGACCGCGTCCAGGCCGTCGTCTTCGCCTACGAGGCCGGGATCACCCGCTGACCGCGGCGGGCGCACGCCAGTGCTTGCCGCGGCGGGGCCGCCGGTGCAGCCCGCGGCGGCCGGGGTCGCCGAGATCGTCCGGACGGCGCGTGGCGAACTCCTCGGCCGTGATCCCCATCCGCACCAGGTACTTGATCTCGCCGCGCACCACCTCGGTGTCGCGCAGCCTGCCTTCCTCGCGGAAGCCGAGCCCGCCGTGCAGCGAAAGCGACGCCAGGTTGCCGCCGTACACGCTGACCTCGCATTTGCGGAAACCGCGCTGCTCGAACATATGCGACAGGAGGACGGTGATGGCGTCCGTGGCGTACCCGCAGCGCTGATGGCGCGGGGCGATCCCGATGCCGTAGCCGAACAGGCCGGTCGCCGGGTCGGCGCCGATGGTGCAGACCGAGCCGACCAGCATCCGGCCGCGCACCGTCTCGATGCCGAAGTGGATGTCGTCACCGGCGGACCTCGACCGATGCGAGGCCCAATGCCGGTGCCCACCGCCGATCAGCGGTGTCGCCTCGCGGGCCATGTCACGGTCGAAACCCATCAGGACCCGGCGATCCCGGAGGCCGACCTCGCGCAGCCGCACCTTCCGCCCGACCTGCCCGGGCTCCGGAACGGAGCGGTTCACCGCGCCAGGCCGCACGGGTGCTCACGAACGATCACAAGCATCCCTTGACGATATCGGGTGCCGCGAGAGGAGCTCCAGAGCCCATCGTCGGTCCCGCGGATGAACCTGGCCACACTCTCGCGAGCTCCGAAACTTCTTCGAAAGTCTTTGACCGGATTCCTGGAGGCCACAGACACTTTTTCTCTCGGCACACCTCGACGAAGAGGGAGCACACGGATGAGATCTCTCGGGAAATCCCGGTTCCGGCGGTTTCTGAGCGGGGCCTGCGCGGCCGCGCTGCTCACGGCGTTCGTCCCCGGCACGGCCTCGGCCGACACGGTGATCACGACCAACCAGACCGGTACGAACAACGGCTATTACTACTCGTTCTGGACCGATCGGCCCGGTTCGGTCTCGATGACCCTGAGCTCCGGCGGCAGCTACCGCACCTCGTGGAGCAACACCGGCAATTTCGTGGCCGGCAAGGGCTGGAGCAACGGCGGGCGGCGCAACGTCAGCTACTACGGCAGCTTCTCCCCGTCCGGCAACGGCTACCTGACCCTGTACGGCTGGACGTCGAATCCGCTGGTGGAGTACTACATCGTCGACAACTGGGGGAGCTACCGGCCGACCGGGACCTACAAGGGCACCGTCACCAGCGACGGCGGGACGTACGACATCTACCAGACGACCAGGTACAACGCCCCGTCCGTCGAAGGCACCAAGACCTTCAACCAGTACTGGAGTGTCCGGCAGTCGAGGCGGACCGGCGGCACCATCACCACCGGCAACCACTTCGACGCCTGGGCGCGCGCCGGGATGCGGCTGGGATCCTTCAACTACTACATGATCATGGCGACCGAGGGATACCAGAGCAGCGGGAACTCCAGTATCACCGTGAGCGGGTGATCCGGTGTTCGCCGTCGCGGCGCTGGTCGCCGCCCTCACCTTCGCCCCGGGTGCCACTCCCGCCGCGTGCTCCGGCTACGTCGGGCTCACCTTCGACGACGGCCCGTCCAGCACCACCTCCCGGCTGCTCGACGCGCTCCGGCAGAACGGGCTGCGGGCCACGATGTTCAACGTGGGCCAGAACGCCGCCGCGAATCCGGCGTTGGTGCGGGCCCAGGTCAGCGCGGGGATGTGGGTCGCGAACCACAGCTACACGCATCCGCATCTGACGCAGCTGGGCCCGTCGCAGATCGATTCGGAGATCTCGCGGACGCAGCAGGCCATCGCCAACGCCGGTGGCGGTACGCCGAAGCTGTTCCGGCCGCCCTACGGCGAGACTAACTCGACCGTGCGGTCGGTGGCGGCGCGGTACGGGCTGACCCAGATCATCTGGGACGTCGACTCGCAGGACTGGAACAACGCGAGCACCGACGCGATCGTCGCGGCGAACGCCCGGCTCACCAACGGGCAGCTCATCCTCATGCACGACTGGCCCGCCAACACGATCGCCGCCATCCCGCGGATCGCACAGGGCCTGGCCGCCCGCGGGCTGTGCGCGGGGGCGATCTCACCGCAGACCGGACGGGCGGTGGCGCCGGGGTAACTACTTCGGCCGCCCGGATCACCTCGCGCGACCGCGCGAGGTGATCCCAGCCCGGTTATTTTCGCCCGAGGTCGAAAGATTCGTCCCATTCCGGCGCGTCGACGAAATGGACGTCGTAGCGTTCGTGGATCCGGTCGACCTCGTCCAGCGGCAGGTCTCCGCGCAGGATCTCCGGCAGGGCCCGGAAGTAGCCGAATCGCTCGATACCGGGAGTGAGGGTGATGAGCACGTCCGCGGCGAGCTCCGGCGGCGCGGCGAACGCGTGCCGGACGCCCGGCGGCACCACGACGTAACCACCCTTGTCGACGGTGATCAGCTCGGTGCCCACCAGCATGCGGAGCGTCCCGTCGAGTACATAGAACGCTTCCGCGGATTTCTCGTGGAAATGCGGCTTCGTTCCCGGCTCCCCGGCCCGAAGGTAGAGGCGGTTCGCGCCGAGGAGCCCGCCCGTGTGGCCACTGTCGGCCAGCAACCACAACGCGGGACTTTCGATCGTCTCGGCGTCCAGCTCCTGCACCACCCAAGCGTCGTTCGCCATCACACACCCCATCTAGTTGAAGTCTTCAACCAAAACTAGGGCGAAGTAGTTGAAGGTGTCAACTGCTACCTTGGCGGCGTGACCAACTGGCTCGACGCGGACCAGCAACGCGACTGGCGGGCGTTCATCGAAGGATCGGTGCGTTTCGTCGACCTGCTCGACCGCAGGTTGCGGGAGCGGCACGGACTTTCCCTCGCCGAGTACGAACTGCTCGTACGGCTGTCCGAAGCGGAGGGCCGGTCGATGCGGATGGCCGACCTCGCGAAGTCGGCGTACTACTCGCGCAGCCGCCTGTCCCATCGCGTCAACGGGCTGGAGTCCCGTGGTCTGGTCCGGCGGGAGTCGGCCGCCGAGGACGGCCGTGGGGTCAGCGCGCGGCTCACCGAGGCGGGAGAGGAGACCCTCCGCCGCGCCGCACCGGACAATCTGCGCACCGTCCGGGAGCATTTCGTGGACGTGATCGAGCCGGAAGACCTCCGGGCCGTCGGCCGGGCGATGACGGCCGTCACGCGGCGACTCGAAGACTGACCGGCTACGACCCCTTCAACGATCGAAGGCCCCCGCCCGGATGGGGCGAGGGCCTTCGACGTGGAAAAACGTCAGATGGCGACGACGCGCTGGGCCTGCGGGCCCTTCTGACCCTGGCCGATTTCGAACTCCACGCGCTGCCCTTCGTCCAGGGACTTGAAGCCGTTACCCTGGATTTCCGAGTAGTGCACGAACACGTCCGGTCCGCCGTCGTCCTGAGCGATGAAGCCGAAGCCCTTTTCGCCGTTGAACCACTTAACGCTGCCCTGAGCCATACTTTTACCTGCTCTTCATAGCGAGTCTGAGCCCATTCGATGCCCTGATCTCAAGAGCCATTCTTGCAGGTGTCGTCCGGCAGCACACGCTGTGTCCCGAAAAAGGGGGACGAGAGGTCACCCACACAGGCCGCGCGTGCGAACAATCAGCAGGTCAGCGACACTTCCGACAAATATGGGACAGGTGTCCGATCACTGGCCCCGCCGGGCGGGCTTGACCTTGACCCTGCGTCAGGGTCGGAGCCTTGCCGCATGACGAACGACACCACTTCCGCTCCTCCCGTCGGCGGGTTCCAGGACGTCGACGGCCACCGGGTCTTCTTGCACCGATCGGGTGACGGCGGCCCGGCCGTCGTGTTCCTGCCTGGTGCCGGCGCCGTCGGCCTCGACTATTTCGGCGTCCAGCGAGAGGTCTCCCGGTTCACCACCGCCGTCGTGTACGACCGCGGCGGCACGGGCTACAGCGATCCCCTCCCGCTGCCGCGCACCGCCACCGCGGTCGCGACGGAACTGCGCGAGCTGCTCCGCGCCCAGGACATCCCCGGCCCCTTCGTGCTCGCGCCGCATTCCCTCGGCGGGCTCTACGCACACCGGTTCGCGCAGCTGTACCCGGAGGACGTGGCGGGACTGGTCTGGCTGGACGGCCTCCACCGCGACTGGGACGACTTCATGCCGCCCGAAGCGAGCCTGGCCGCGGCCGAACGGTCGGCGCCCGCCCTGGACCAGCTCGAACAGCTGCGCCCGTCCCTGCGCGAAACGTACGCCGAGCTGCGGACGGACTATCCGGAACAGCTGCGGAAGTCGCTGATCGAAGCCAAGGTGAGCGACGCATGGCTCCGCTCGGGCATCGCCGAACGCGGCGGCCTGGTCGACCTCGCCGCCGAGCTGCGGGCCGGCCCCGGCCTCCCCGACGTCCCGCTGATCGCGCTCACCGTCGTGGGCGACGCCACCCAGCCGAAGTCGAACGAGGCCAAGTCCAAATTGGACGCGGCCCTGGTGGACACGGTCTCCCACGGCGAACAACGCGTCCTCACTGACACCCTCCACCACAGGCTCTGCTTCGACCGCCCCGATGCCGTCGTCCAGGCGATCCGCGACGTCGTCGACCTGGCCGGGCGCTTCTAGACTCGGTCACGTTTCCCGAAGACAGGAGAACGGTGCTCACGATCGGCCAGCTCGCGGCGACCGCCGGCGTGACCGTGCGCACCGTTCGCCACTACCACCACGTCGGCCTGCTGCCCGAACCCGACCGCGACGCCTCCGGTTACCGCCGCTACAGCGCGCAGGCGGCGGTGGACCTCATCCGGATCAGGACCCTGGCCGACGCCGGGGTCCCGCTGGCCCGCATCGACGCGCTGCTGCACGCCCGACCGGCCGAATTCGCCGCCGCCATCACCGAGATCGACGCCGACCTGCGGCGCAAGATCGACCAGCTCACCGAAAACCGCCTCCGCATCGCCGAACTGGCAGGCGGCGAAAGGCTGGTGCTGCCTCCCGGCGTGGTCGCGCTCCTGGACCGGATGCGCGATCTCGGCGTCAGCGAACAGCGGATACGCCTGGAACGCGACGCGTGGATCCTGATGCGAGCGCTGGATCCGCACCTCGTGCCGCAGCGGCTACGGGAGAAGAACGCCGCCTTCAACGACCCCGAGACGCTGCGCCTCCATCTCGCCTGCGACCGGTCGGTCGGCTGGGATCCGCGCGATCCGCGGCTGGACCGGCTCATCGACGAGCTGGACGCCTGGGAGATCGAGCACGAACGGGACGGCGGGCAGCCGGCGTACCTGAAGCTGGTCGTCTCCCGGATCTCCGAGGCGTCACCGGCATGGCAGCGCGTCGTCGACACCCTCACGCATCGCGCCCGGCTGCGCGCCGGACGCGATAGCGCAGGTGAGTAGCGGCCCCCGCGACGGGTTCACCCACCGGGATCAGCTCGCCAAGACGTCCGGCGAACAGCCCGGTCCCCTGCCCCAGCACCACGGGAGCGAGGTGGAGGTGAACCTCGTCGAGGAGGTCGGCTTCGAGCAGCTGCCCGGCGACGTCCGCGCCCATCACCAGGACGTCCTTGTCCCCCGCCGCCTCCTTGGCGCGGCGGACCGAGGCCTCCAGGCCGTCGAAGACGAACTTCCCGCCGTTGTCGCCGAGGAGGTCGCCCCTGGTCCGATGGGTGACCACGAAACCCGGCACGCCGGGCCAGGGCGTCCCACCCCACGGACCGAGACCGAGGTCGAAGGTGCGCCGCCCGATGACGGTCGCCCCGACGATCGCGTTCACCTCTTCGAAGGCGCGGGCGTCGGCTCCGTCCCCGGCCATCCACTCGTGCAGCCGCTCGCCGCCGTCACCCATCGGCTCCTCGTCCCGCACGTTCGGTCCGGCGGTGAATCCGTCCAGCGACATCGACACGTCCAGCACCACCTTGCTCATCGCAAGGCCTCCCTCCGCTTACGGGGCGCCGCCGTCCGGCGCTCTCCGGGAAGGTCGGAGCCGACCGGGTCGTCTCGACATCGCAGACCGTCCTCGGACGAACCGGGTCAGCCGCGGCCGTGGATCGTGCGGTGGATCCAGTCGGTGTAGGCAGGCACGCTGGTGTAGAGGCCAGGCCCGTTGGCGCAGGGCACGTCGTCGTCGCCGGGACCGGAGGTGACGCCGATCAGCTCCCATCGGCCGCCCTTGCCGCGTTGGACCTGCGGCCCGCCGGAATCGCCCATGCACGCCATCGCGTCACGCTTGCGGCTGACCGTGCACAACCGAGTCGGATCCGCGTAGCCGGGCGAGCATTCCCATTCCGCGCCGCGACGGGTGTCGAGCTGCTGGAGCCGTTCGGGGAACACCGCCTTGGTGATGTCGGCGGTGTCGACCGTGGTGCCGAAGCCCATCAAACGGGTCGGCGTGCCGGGAAGCCCCGGCCGGGCGGCGATCCGGATCGGCTGATCGCGGACCGGGCGATCCAGCCGTACCAGCGCGATGTCGTTCTTGTTCGGCGCGCCCGGCTCATAACCCGGATGACGTACCCAGCGGTCGATCGTGCGCACGGTGCCGCCGCTGGTCCTCCACTTGCTGCCGATGCGCACGGTCCCTTCCGGCACCGCCGGGTTGCGTTCCGGGTCGACGCAGTGCGCCGCGGTCACCACCCACTGCGGGTGGATCAGCACCGCCCCGCAGACCCCCTTGGCGTTGTTCATCTCGGGCACGATCTCCGGAATCGAGGCCATGAACTCGTAGCGTTCGGTGGAGTCCTTCCCGTTCACCACCGCGTCGGCACTCCCGGGCACCGCGATCGCACAGAACATCCCGGCCAGCGCGACACCGGCGGCGCGGACCAGGTTACGACGCAGCGATTCCATTCTCGACATGCACTTTCCTTCGTTCGACGACGTCAGATCGATCGAGTCCAGCATCGTTGTCCGACGTGGCGTGAACCATCAGGCAGGCCCGCCGAATCCCGGTGGAGACGGCCCCACGTCGGTGGTAGCGCCCGCGCTACCACCGACGGCTCGTGCCGTGTCCGACTCCGGCCGACAACACTGTCCACAATGGACGACAGGGTGTTCGGCGGCAGCGGGTCGGCGTCGCCGGGGTCACAGCCGTAGTGGCCGGGACGGACCCGGCCACGGCGAAGGCTCTGGAAGGCTGCTGAATGAACCCGTTCGACCCAAAACCGGGGACAAGCCGGGGAGATGATCTTGGTCCTGGCTGGCCACAGCGCGTGGACCAGGCGAAAGAGTGGGCCGCCTGGGGCTCGAACCCAGAACCTACGGATTAAAAGTCCCCGGCTCAACCATGTTGCCTAGTAGCGTTCAGTACCAAATTATGCCAGTTTGTGCAGGTCAACACCAGTCTTCACTGGGGAAGAGTGTCATCCTGTGCCGACCCGTGTCGGGCTCTACGTCGGCAACGGAGCCCAATCGGAGACGGGATAGACCAGCACCTATCCCGTCAGAGCAACCTCCGCCACAGGCGACGGCCGTGGTCCCCGGCTCGGGCGCGACGCAGTCCTGCCCGAGCCGCGATTAGGGCGAAGCGCCTGTCGAAGGGTGTGCGTCGTAGGTTGACGCCGTGACATCAGCGACTCTCACCGGAGATCTCTGCCTCGGACACATCGTCGCGGCGACCGGGCTCGAGCTGGGCGACATCGTGCTCCTTCGGCACACCTACACCGATGACGGGCTTCAGTCGCCGACGGATCTGACCACGGCTCCCTTGCTGACCTACACCCGCAAACAGGGCATCAACAACAAGCTCGGCCGAACCCCACCACCGGTTTGGCTGATCTTCATGGCCGACGGCGGCCGGCGCTCTCGGTTCCTCACCGCCTACGAGAACTACGGCGAACTCCCCACCGAGCGCACCGAAACCCACCGCTTCTTCGACCTGCGGCCCTCCGACGTCCTGGCGTCCCTGCGCGAGAGGCTAGTCGTGGAATGGTCGAAAGACACCGTCAACTGGGCCAAGACCGGGGCACTCGGTTCTCGCTTGCCAGTGGTCGAGATAGCCGATCCAGCCAGGGTGGATTTCCCCGGCTACGACCACGTCCTCATCACTTATGCCGAGCTGCAGGCCGTGGTCGAGGAATCGCGATACCGGGACTGGCACACCGCGCTCGGCGCCGTGCAAGGTATCTATCTCATCGCCGACACCAGCACCGGGCAGCTGTATGTGGGGAAGGCAGACGGCGGCGAGCGGATCCTCGGCCGCTGGACCGCCTATGCGAAGAACGGCCACGGTGGCAACGTCGCACTGCGGGACCTGACAGGCCCGGATCCCACGCACGCACGCCACTTCCAGTTCAGCATCCTGCGGGTCTTCGGGCCCAGCACCCCCACAGCAGAAGTCGACGCAGCCGAAGCTCACTTCAAAGCAGCGCTCCTCACCCGGAAGCACGGCCTGAACCGCAACTAACCACGCCCGAGGTGACTCAGGAAATCGCGAGACACCAGCTCACCCAGGATCGCGTCGATCATGTCGGGACGCCGTCACCTGGCACGATGACCACGATGAGGCGTGACAACAGCGACGAAGCTTACGTGCTGGACCTGTGCGACGAGATCCTGGGCGAGCGCGGTCAGCGCCAAGCCCGGTTCGACTGGCTGCGCGGGGATCCCGGCAGAAACGGGCGCACGGTCCGGCTGCCCGTCGACAGCTACTGGCCCGATCATCAGCTCGTGGTCGAATACCGGGAGATCCAGCACGACCAGCCCGTCCCGCATTTCGACAAACCCGACCGGCTCACCGTCAGCGGTGTCCACCGCGGTCGACAGCGCGCCTTGTACGACCAGCGTCGCGACGAGCTGATCCCCGCTCACGGGCTGCGCCTCGTGGTGATCAAGCCATCCGACCTGGCCGCCGACCGGCGGGGCCGGCTACGACGCGACCGCGACAACGACCAGCTGGCGCTGCACACCAAACTCATCTGAACGCCAGTTACGGCCGGCCGCATGCAGAACGCGACGCCACCGAGCGAGGCTGACCTCCGTCGCGTTCCTCGACCTCACCCAACACACTCAGCACCGTCGCGCCTCCGCAACGAGCCGTGACTGCCGACCGCGCCATCGTCACTCCGGGCCTGCACGCTGGCCCTCACGTGCACGCGACACCGGTGGCATGAGCTGCGCGCGGAGGTCCTGCCGTCTTCCGACTGCAAGACCTCCGCCAGCGGCTAACACCTCACGCCACGGCCGTCAGGAGCCTTCCTCAGCCGCCCAGCTTTGCCTGTTCAGCGCCGTGTCCAGTCGCGTCGTTGTAGATACGTGCAGCGAGTCTCCTGTCGTCCTGCCGTATCGCCAAAATCGACCGCCGAGACTCGTAAAACCGATAGCGCTTCGATCGACGAACCCTGTTCGGTCGCTTCGCCAGTTTGATCTCATCGTCGGTTAGCGGGACGGCAGCCATCTCACGGAGCACGTCGCGCACGCCGTCGATCACGTCCACGGCTGTTCGCGTCGACTTCTTCCAGCTCACCGTCGGCATGTCATGACCAGCCGAGGCGTCGGGATCACCGATGAAGGCCCGGTAGAGGCCGACGAGGTTGTCCGCATCTCGGGGAGTCAGATCGCCGTCCGCGAACACCTGGCCACCGGCACGCAGCAACTTACGGAAGGCGCCCATAGGGTCCGCCTCGGGCGCCTCGATTAGCCGTTTGCCCACGCACGCGAGATTCTGCGAGTCACTGACCCAACTCGGCAGGTCGTCGACGGTAGTGCTTAGCAGCGCAGCACCGGCGATATAGGGCAGGACCCGCTCGAGGACCAACTCGCCACCGAAGGTTTCCATCCGGAACGGGTAACCCTGCAGTTCTCGATCCCACATCATGGCAACCAGCACAGTGTCGGGATCGTCCACGATCTCGCGCGCCTTCAACACCGCCCGTACGCGCGTGTCCTCAGCACGTTGCTGCTCCGCACGCCGGTCGGCGTCCGTTCGATGTTTTTCGCAATAGCGCTTGCCGTCGTCGGCGGTACGGAAAACGAACGTGGAAGTGGTCCCGCAATCCGCACAGGTCCGCTCACGTTGCCACCGCCGCTCCTCGGCAGGCGTGCGCGCTTGTTTCGGTTCGGCGTCGGCGATCGCATAGAGCAGCTTGTCGGGTTGCCTGTACACCTTCTTCGTCGCGATAGGCGGCTGCCCTAGGCAGGGCTTCAGCAACATCCGATGCAACTCCGGACCTGTGGCGAGAACACCACCCGGTACCTGATCGGGCTGATACCGCGGCCGACCGTCCGGGCACCGTCCGTCGTGACGCGCCGCCGCAGCGGCGACCTCAGCAAGCGAGGGCTGCAGATTCCAGGTTTCATCATCAGCGATTTCGATGACGCCACCTGCTGGCGTTCCCTCAAACGAAGACAGCAACGCCACGCGCCAGCGAAAACCGCTAGTGCCGCTCTGGACGCTGGAAATCACGACGCCATCTACGGAGCCGTTTTCCGACACGTCTGAGCGTGTCAGAGTCAGCCGGACGCCGCATAGAACGTTCGGATTCGTCAGCTTCGCCACCGCATGGTGCTCTTCAGACGCGCTGGCCTGGGTGGGGAGCTTCCTCAAGGTTTTAGTGTAGGACTCGCCCGTCTGCTTCATCTGGGCTCGGATATAACGCCTACGTGACCGCGTGGTCATGGTTGCATTCTCCCGGCAGGCGCCCACTCCCCTGCGATTCGGGTTCGAATGTCATGTGAGGCGCGAGGCTGACCATAGCCTCTTGTCCTCGGTCGTGCGGGTGTTGAGTGGGCAACACTGAAGCACTCGGAGAGTGGCCCCGCCTAGCGGCCGGACACGATCTTACTCACATCCTCGATCGACCTCGCCAACCGCTACGGCTACGGCTACGGCTACCAGTCCACTGCGGGCACGAAGACGTGCGGACGAGCTGGGCGGAGAACCCGGGAGCTCGTTCTCGGCCTCTAGCCGCCGCGAGTCCCGGACCTGGTTGTCCTGGACCGCCTCCGCAGAGCACGACGCCGCATGGCCGAGCGTACTTAGCGCACGATCTTCAACTTCGACGATCGCGAAGTTGTAGCGTCCGCTGCTTTGTGCTGTGGTAGCCCAAATTTAGCTCCGAAGCGCTGAGGTGTCATGCGTGCAGACTCAGCTAGGTCGTCGAGGGTGTACTCGTGGGTCGTCCGATGGACGTCGATGATCCGTGTCAGGAGTGTGGGTTGTTCTGGCGGCAGTTGGTGGTCCACGGTTTGATGCATCAAACCGTGACTGTTGAGAAGTTGATAGAAGGACCGTTGTTGGCGTTCGGAGATACAGCCGAGGTCGGCTGCGCGATGCACGAAGAAAGGCACGCTAACCTTCCAGTGCATCCGTAGGTCGATGAGCTTGCCCAGGTCGCGTGTGGTGATGCCGGCGAGGTGCGGGTAGATCTCGTCGGCTGGCGCGAGAAGTTCGGCGGCGAACTCATTTGCCTCTTCTTCGGCATCGGCTCCGCTGTAGCGCTCGTGAAGTATCAAGTGGCCAAGCTCATGGGCACGAGTCAGCCGGTCACGATCTACGGGCATGCCTTTGTTGTAGGCGGTGACATGCCAGCCTTCCTCGCAGCGACGGGTGACGGCGTCGATCTTGCTTGGCGCACTGCACGGGATCAGGAAGATCCCAGCTGCTTCAAGGTAGGCGGTGAGATCAGGAATCGGCCCTGTGGGGATACGCCATAGCCGTCGAATCAGACGCGCTGCTTCGGCAGGACTGTCGATATCGTCAATGTCGAGTGTCGGCAACGGCAGGGACGGCTCATAGTCAATGCCGCTCAGCAGGCCTCGGACCGTGAGATAGCTGAGGTGAAGTTTGGCTTCCATACGACGCCGCTCAGTAACTGGCAGCGTTTTGCGTCGACGGAAGTGCAGGTCTTGAGCTTCGCCACCGCGCACTGGGGCCTGCTCCTCTAGCAGCGTGACAGGGCAGTCCAACGCGTTCGCAATGAGACGAACCACCTCGTCGCTGGGGTCTCGTACACCAGCTTCGATCATCGAGATGAAACCCTGGCGGACCCCTACCGCTTCTGCGAGGTGCGTCTGCGTCATGCGCCGTAGTTCCCGCACGAGCGAGATCATCTGCGGGTTGGCCGACACACTCTCACCTCTTCACTAGTCGGACGACGCAAGCGTGGGCCGTGTGCCTGCCTGCGGGATTGCCGAGGCGATCTTCGCTGGCGGCACGACAGTGGTGGTGAGCGGGGTCGGAGTCTTAGTAACAGACCACGGCACGGGAACGACGATGTCCCACTTGTGCTCGCCGTTCATCTCGCAGAGCACCTGGATGCTCTCGACGGCGGTCTCCGTGGAGTCGAGCACGTATCCACACCGAGCCCACGTTCCACTGGGCATTCCCGGCAGGGTGAACAACGCGGCATCCTCTTGGCCCCAGATACGTAGCTGGCGCTCATTTCGGGGTGCCGGGACGATCCCGGGCTCGACCTTGCCCAGCCTCAGCTTCAAGTCCCCGCTTGCGAACACGAGGACCGGCCGTCCGTACTCGAAGACGACCTCGCAGCCGCCGACACGCTCGAATCGGCGCGTGATCTGGTCTTTGATGAAGTCGCTGACCGCGATCGCCCGCGCCCCACGCCCGAGCTGCATCCGCACTCCAGGAGCGGCCGCTCCGAGCTGGTTCCAGGTCGCCCAAGCCTCTGAGATCACAATCGCAAGGAGCTTGAGGTACGGGCGAAGGACGCGGCGGGCCACGCGCCGAGCCAGGATCCCATCCTGTGTACGTCGCGCATGCGCCACGCTCACCACCACCTGTCGCTATAGCCTGGCAAATATCACCAGGAAGATAACAGAATGTCGACTCCGTTGGCCGTCGACACTCCGATGCGCCACGCAGCCGCACGGGATTGCCGATCACTTTCACTGCTCCGACCGGAGAGGACGGCCCGCGGGCTACAACAAGGCACACCTTGAGGATGGCGAGCCGAGCGGCGTTCGCCGCTCCGGCCCTGCCGCGGCGGCAAGACTTTGAGGACGTGCGGGGAGCCCGTCCGCGAGGACGGGCTCCCCGGGCAAATTACGCGGCGTTCCAATAGCTTCGATAGGCCGCCGCCTGCGCCTGGAGGTAGCTATCGAGTGCGTCACGGTTGGTGTTGCCGTGCAGCTTGCAGGCCGTCCCTCCGTCGCGGCGCAGGTCCCAGACCAGCGGCACGGCTCCGGGCAGTGCGAGGTCGACGGCCAACTCCATCATGCGAAGCACGGCGTCGCTCCCGTCCTGACTGAGCGGGTGCTGCTTCGCGTGCGGCATAACGTAGAACAGCTTTCCGTTCTTCAGCCGCACACCGAGGGCGTTGCGAAGTGCGACCGTCAGGTCCGCGTCCTCCCAGGTCGCAGGGTTCACACGAACACCGGTGGCTCCTGCGGGGAGCAGCTTCAGGAAGCCGGCCGCAGCGTCGCGGAAGGCATCCCCCTTCGCTGTGTTCTGCGCGGCCGCCCGTTCGACTACCCGCTCGAGGTGCGCCTGCGGATCCGGGGCGTTGAGGGCTCCGCGTAGGGCTCGATAGAACGGGCCGTAGTACGACCACGCTGGCGCGCCGCCAGCGTAGAGCTTCTTCTGCTCTGCCACGACGTTGCTTGCCTGGCGCGCGGTGGCGCCAATGAATCCGGCAAACTGGATGCCGCCGATCTCGATCATCTTGTCTTCTGACATGCGTAAATCTCCTAATCAGTAACCTAGGAGCACTCCACGCACGACGTTCGTGCTCTCAGTCACAACCGGGTGAACCCGGTTGACCAACCACCCTGGGGGCGGTTACCTTACTAGTGACGAGCTAGTGAGACTGATAGAGTGCCTACATCTGTATACACAGGTGCGTGCTAAGTATAGCATTTGCGTCCCGTGCGGTGCAACCGCCGGGGCGCTTTTGTGTCTGGCGACGCTGACATGTCACCCGTTTGGCCTAGCGTGTGTCCTACGGCGGTTTCACCACAGCAGGACGTCATGTAATCGTGTTGCGGCCGCGACTGCGCCAGTCAGCGCAGTGGCGCCCAATGCGATGCGAAGCACCTGAAGGGCGTCGCGTCGTCGCAACGGGTCCGCCTGGAACAGCGCGACACCGGAGGCGGCGGCAGTGACCGACAGCAGCGTGCCGCCGGCAGCGATGGCCAGAACAGTCATGATCGAGAAGTCCTTGATCTTCGGCTTGAGCTCCGGCAGGCTCCTTGCGAGCCGGAGACCTCTACTTTGACCTGGAAAAACGCGGTTGTCACCTCAGGCTAATTGACGGATAGACTGCTCCAAAGAGTGTTAACCTTGGCAGCTCTGTGGAGCGGTCTATCCGTACCCGTCTATCCGCGCAAATTCGTCACGATGATCATGTGTGGCGCGTTGTCGATCATGATTCGAGGTGGCCGTGGTGACAAGCACGCCGAGGACAGTTCCGGACCGAATCGAGAAGCGCATCACGCGGCTGGAGAGCCTGCTAGACCTGCCTCCCCGGGGTGGCGCCAGCGCTCTGCAGGTCGGCATTGAAGCCCGGCAGGCATTACTGGCCGCGCGCACGTCGGACGACGCTCTCCGCGAGATCCGGCTACGTACGAAGTTTCTCGCCAAGCCCTCTGAGGTGGCTGGCCCAACGCGAATCCAGCACGTCAGCACCTCAAAAGGAGCAGCCCTCAAAGTTTTGCTGCTGGCTCTGTTCGAGCTGCAGGCCCGATCGCCACGCCCCTCCGGTGCATCCCTTATTCCCCGGACTCAGCTGGCACTGGAAAGAGAGACGCCCGACGCTGGCATGCCCAGCGGTGAACGGCCGAGCTGGATCAACCTCGCCGCTTTGCCCACGGCAGATGCGACGCGACGGTCAACTCATGCCAGCTCTCGGAGGCGCAACCGACTTCGACAACTGCACTCAGCACTCGAGCGGCTCGACCAGCTCGGGCGCATCGAGTTGAAGAAGGCACCGGGCGAGCACCATCGGTACGAGGCGTTCTGGGTCCTGGACGAAGGACGTGCCAACGACAGCTCACTTGGATTGACCCGGTACACGGTCCCAGAATTCGGGCGCGGCCGGGAACGCCGGGAGATCACGACCATCCCACTGGAGTTCTTCCTCCACGGCTGGATCGACGCCCTCAACGACAACGAGATCATCACCTACCTGATCCTGCGGCTCATGGCGCAAGCCCATCCCCGCGTACACGCCACATCCGGCGTATTCCTCACCAGCGGCTTCCGCCTCAGCATGTTCAACCTCGATCGAGGCTTCGAAGCTCATCGCATGCTGGCCCGATACGGCCTCATCACAACTCGGCCCGACCCACGCCGATCCGCGCGCGGCACCATTCACCAGCAACGCACGGATGGCAAGGGGAACCTGCATCAGTTCCAGCTCAACGACGCCGCGCTAAGCCAAGACGCTCCAGCACGAGTAATTACGTGCTTGCAGCGTTACGCCGACCATCTCACCCTCAACGAGTCCAGGCAGCGCGATCGGGACGAAGCCGAACAGAATCCGCCGCTCCCTGATACACACTGACGGCTCGCACGCTAAGCCCGATCGGGCCGCGCGGGCTGGCTTGCTCTGCTGGTCTCCGACAATGGATCACTGAGGCTGTCAGCACGCTCCCCGTTCAGAACAGCGCTCGCAGCGCGGAGGTCCTTACCCGGATCGGGAAGGACCTCCGCTTATCGAGACGTCAGACCGCAGTGACGCGCTGGGCCTGCGGACCCTTCTGGCCCTGGCCGATCTCAAACTCCACCCGCTGCCCCTCATCCAGGGACTTGAAGCCGTTCCCCTGGATCTCCGAGTAGTGCACGAACACGTCCGGCCCGCCACCGTCCTGCTCGATGAAGCCGAAGCCCTTCTCGCTGTTGAACCACTTCACACTGCCCTGAGCCATACTCTTCTACCTGCTCTTCATCGTGCGCCAGAGCCCTGACGATGCCCTGATCTGTAGAGCAATTGTCGCAGGTATCAAGCCATCTGCGCACCCGTCGACCCGAGGCTGGCGCGATCACCACCACTTGGCCCATCGTGCGTCGGCGGGCACCACCTTCGCTTCCAGCTGATGCGTGCACGGGTGTGGTGCCGCTGGCCCGGGTGCGCCGGTCCGGGCCCAGAACGCGATCGAGGTGGGGTCGCGATCGATCGGCAGGGTCGTCCACTGGTACCGCGGACCGCGGGCGGCTGCCGCGGCGACGAGAACGGAGCCCGCTCCCCGCCGGCGGTGTTTCTCCTCGATGTCGACGTGGACGAGGATCGCGCGCCGGTCGATCGAACAGAGGGAAAGCTGGACTTCACCGAAGGTCGTGTGTCCCAGCCGCAGCTGGATGGATCCGATCCCGGCCGGCGTTAGCGGACGGAGCAGGACGAGGCGGAGCCCGTATTCGTCGACCTGGTCCTCGGTGACGTGCCGCGCGGGTCTGGGGTCGATGCGCGCCCATAGTCCGCCGCGGCTGGGGAGGGCGTGGCAGGCCTCGCACAGCCATTCGGATGCGCGGTAGTCCTGTGACCAGCTCTGCCTGACGCCTCCGACCGCGAGGTTGTGTCCCCACGGGCAGTGGGTCGGTGTCCCGGCGCCGGGGCGGATGGGAATTTCGAGGGTGCGCCAGCCGTGGTCGGCGCCGGTCATCGGAAGTCCCGCGACGGTCCGGTCGTCATGGACAGGTCGAGACGTTCGAGTTTGTCGGCGACGAGAGTGACAACACCATCGGCGGCCTGGACCTGGCCACGGATCAGCAGCGCGGCGCTGGCCCGCGCGACGACTTTGTGCCGCGCCCACAAACCTGGGGAGACGAGGATGTTGGCCATGCCGGTTTCGTCTTCGAGGTTGAAGAAGGTGATGCCGCCGGCGGTGGCTGGGCGTTGCCGGTGGGTGACCGCTCCCCCGATCCACACCCGCGCACCGTCCTCGGCTTGGAGGAGTTCTGCGACGGTGATCGCGCCTCGCTGGGTGAGCAAGTCCCGCAGGTATTCGACGGGGTGGGAGCCGGGTGAGATGCCGGTGGCCCACAGGTCCGCGGCGGTGACCTCGAACCGCGTCATCCCCGGCAGAGCGGGGGCGTCGAGGCCGGGAGCGAGCCCGAGGAGGTGTTCCAGGCGGGTGGTCGCCGCGGCGCCCGCGGCCCACAGGGCTTGGCGCCGATCGGGTCCGAGGTTGGTGAAGGCACCCGCAGTGGCGAGGGCCTCGATGGCGGGCTTCTTCAGCCGGACGCGTTCGGTCAGCTCACCGATACTTGCGAAAGGCCCGTTACGTCGGCGTTCAGCGACGATCTCCTCGGCGGGGGTGTCGCCGACGTGTGTGATCGCGGCGAGCCCGAGGCGGATGGCGTGGCCGCCGGTGCTGGCGGGCTCGGGTTCGAGCGTGGCGTGCGACAGGCTGGCGTTGATGTCCGGCTCGCGCACGATGACGCCGTGGCGGCGGGCATCGGCAACCAGCGATTGCGGGGAATAGAACCCCATTGGCTGCGCGCGCAGCAACCCAGCGCAGAACGCGGCCGGGTAATACAACTTCAGGTGCGCGGACGCGTAGACAAGCAGAGCGAAACTCATAGAGTGGGCCTCAGGGAAGCCATAGCCCGAGAACGCGGCGATCTGCTCGAACACCGACACGGCCGTGTCGCGATCGACGCCGTTCGCCGCGGCACCCTCGAAGAACCGTTTCGCCAGCTTCCGCATTTTCGCGCTGGAGCGTTTCGCGCCCATCGCGCGGCGGAGCAGGTCGGCTTCGGCTGGGGTGAAAGACGCGACGTCGACGGCCATCTGCATGACCTGCTCCTGAAACAACGGCACGCCGAGTGTCCTATCGAGACTCCGAGCGAGCAAGGGGTGCTTGTGTTTCCAGGTTTCCTCGCCGCGGCGGCGGGCGATGTAGGGGTGGACGGAGCCGCCCTGGATCGGGCCGGGCCGGATCAACGCGACTTCGACGACGAGGTCGTAGAACTTCCTCGGCCGCAGCCGCGGCAGCGTCGCCAGCTGCGCGCGGGACTCGACCTGGAACACGCCGATCGCGTCCGCGGCGCAGAGCATGTCGTAGACGTTGGGGTCGGCGAGGTCGAGCTTGGAGATGTCGACTGTCTCGCCGTGGTGTTCGGCGATGAGGTCGATCATGTAGTGCAGGGCGGAGAGCATGCCGAGGCCGAGCAGGTCGAACTTCACCAGACCGACGGCGGCGCAGTCGTCCTTGTCCCACTGCAGGACGCTGCGGCCGGGCATGCGGGCCCACTCGACCGGCACCACCTCCGACACCGGCTCCCTCGAGATCACCATCCCACCGGAGTGGATCCCCAGATGGCGGGGGAAGTCTTCGAGGGCGTCGGCGAGTTCGAGGATCTCGGCGGGGATCTCCCCCGCGGCCTCTTCGCTGGTCTTTTTGACACCGGCCCAGCGGTTGACGATCTTGCCGTAGGCGTCCTGTTGCCCCTGGCTGTAGCCGAGAGCTTTGGCTGCGTCCCGGATCGCCGACGGCGCCCGGTAGGTGATCACGTTCGCCACCTGCGCCGCATGAAAACGGCCGTGTTTGTCGTAGACGTACTGGATCGCCTCTTCCCGGCGGTCGGACTCGATGTCGATGTCGATGTCCGGCGGCCCGTCCCGCTCCGGTGCCAGGAACCGCTCGAACAGCAGGCCCCACTTCACCGGGTCGGCGTGGCAAATCTCCAACGCGTAGCAAACCGCGGAGTTCGCCGCGGATCCCCGGCCCTGGCACAAGATGTTGGCGTCGCGGCAGAAGCGGACGATGTCCCACACCACCAGGAAATAGCCCGGGAACCCCAGCTTCTCGATGACGTTCAGCTCGTGGTCGATCTGGGCGTAGGCCTTCGGATAGTCCTCGCGGTGCCCGTAGCGTTTCGCCGCCCCCGCCCACGTCAGCTCCCGCAGGAACGACATCTCGTCATGCCCCGCCGGGACCGGAAACGGGGGCAGATCCGGGGCGACCAAGGAGAGGTCGAAGGCGCATTCGACGCCGAGCAGAGCGGCGCGGGTGACCGCGCCGGGATAGCGGGCGAAGATCTCGGCCTGTTCGGCGCCCGAGCGCACGAACGCCATGTGCGCCGCCGGGAGCCAGCCCTCCATGTCGTCCAGCGATCGGCGGGCGCGGACCGCGGCGACGGCGTCGCCGAGCGGGCCCCGTCTGGGGTGGGCGTAGTGGACGTTGTTCGTCGCCACCGTCACCACGCCGACCGCTTCCGCCATCGAGGCCAGGGTGTCGTTGTAGGTGGAGTCCAGGGGCAGGCTGTGATCGATCAGCTCCACCGCCACGTTGTGCCGCCCGAACTTGTCCACCAGGGACACCAGCTCCGACATCGCCGCGACCTCGTCGCCTGCGGCCAGGGCGCGGCGGATCCTGCCCTTGCGGCAGCCGGTCAGCACCAGCACATGCCCCGCCAGATCATCGACCAGCGCGTCCTCGTCGTAAACCGGGCGGCCCTTCTCCCCACCGGCCAGCTGCGCACGCGAGATCACCCGGCACAACCGGCGATACCCCTCCAGGCCGCGGGCCAGCACCAGCAAGTGCGCGCCACCCGGGTCCGCGACGCCGTTCTGCGGCGCGGGCAGATCCAGCGACAACTCCGCACCGAAGCCCACGCGGACACCGAGTTCGCGGGCGGCCTCGTTGAACCGCACCGCCCCGTACATGCCGTCGTGATCAGTCAGGAAGATCGCGTCCAGGCCCTGGCGGGCGGCCTCCTCGACCAGCTCTTCCGGGTGGCTGGCGCCGTCGAGGAAGCTGAAGTCCGAATGCGCGTGCAACTCCGCGTACGGCACCCGCGGCACCGCGCCCCCGTCGTCGTGCCCCTCACGGACCCGCAGATCCACCGGCGGCCCCGCGTAGCCCTCCCGCTTACGCGACCACGCCGGCGAATCGTTCCCATCACCCTCCACACGAGGACGACCGGACGCGACCCGCTGGATCTCACGCCACGGGACAGCAGGATTGTTGAACGCCACACCAGCTCCACACCACACACGCTCTGCCGTGGGGGGAAGCCAGCGACAAACACTCGAACATACGCACGAACTCTGTCGACGATCCTGAACGCCGAACACGTTCCCGTCAAGCTGTGGCGTCAGGCAATAGTTGGCGTCTACAGGCGACAGTTGGCATGGTTCGGCTGCTGGACCACCGTCGAGGTACGAGTCCAGTTATCACCGAGCGGCAGCCAGTCCCGCACTGAATCCGGCACAGGCTCCGTCCGCGCCAGACTGACCCACTCGCAAGCGTGCGACCACACCGAAGCCTGCTCGACCAGCTCTACCGCGACATCCAACCGCACCAGCCCGCTGGTCGTTCAGCCGGTCAGTTGGGACTCGGCGCATGAGCTTCATTCGGCGATTTTCGGCTCGCTGTTCAGCGCGGCGGTGACGGCATGGATAAGCTGCCAAGCATCGGCGAACACGACCTGCTCACTGATGTTGCGCTTCAGACGTCGCTTACTCCTACTCCGAGTTGCCGCTGAGGCGCGCGATACTGTTGCGGGTGACCAGAGTGTCGGGGTGATCGGGCCCAAGCACTCGCAGACGGTCGGTCAGCACCTCCTCGAACGCGGCCAACGCTCGACCAGGATCCCCCGCCTCCCCGCGCCAGTAGGCGATGTTGTGGCGGGTAGCCAGGGTGTCGGGGTGATCGGGCCCAAGCACCCGCAGTCGATCGGCCAGCAGCTCCTCGAACGCCGTAACCGCCCCAGCCGGATCGCCCGCCTCCCCACGCCAGCGGGCGATGTTGGAGCGGATTTTCAGGGTGTGGGGGTGATCGGGCCTCTGCACGCGCAGCTGTTCGGCCAGCAGCTCCTCGAGCGCCGTGACCGCCCCAGCCGGATCGCCCGCCTCCCCACGCCAGTAGGCGATGTTGTGGCGGGTGTTCAGGGTCCTGGGGTGGTCGGGCCCGAGCACCCGCAGTCGATCGGCCAGCAGCTCCTCGAACGCCGTAACCGCCCCAGCCGGATCGCCCGCCTTCCCACGGTAGTAGGCGATGTTGTGGCGGGTGATCAGGGTGTCGGGGTGGTCGGGCCCGAGCACCCGCAGTCGATCGGCCAGCAGCTCCTCGAACGCCGTAACCGCCCCACCCGCATCCCCCGCCTTCCCACGGTAGTAGGCGATGTTGGAGCGGGTGTTCAGGGTGTCGGGGTGGTCGGGCCCGAGCACCCGCAGCTGTTCGGGCAGCAGCTCCTCGAGCGCCGTGACCGCCCCAGCCGCATCCCCCGCCTCCCCACGCCAGTAGGCGATCTCGTGGCGGGTGTTCAGGGTCCTGGGGTGATCGGGCCCCAGCACCCGCAGTCGATCGGCCAGCAGCTCCTCGAACGCCGTAACCGCCCCAGCCGGATCGCCCGCCTTCCCACGGTAGTAGGCGATGTTGTGGCGGGTGATCAGGGTGTCGGGGTGGTCGGGCCCGAGCACCCGCAGTCGATCGGCCAGCAGCTCCTCGAACGCCGTAACCGCCCCACCCGCATCCCCCGCCTTCCCACGGTAGTAGGCGATGTTGGAGCGGGTGTTCAGGGTGTCGGGGTGGTCGGGCCCGAGCACCCGCAGCTGTTCGGGCAGCAGCTCCTCGAGCGCCGTGACCGCCCCAGCCGCATCCCCCGCCTCCCCACGCCAGTAGGCGATCTCGTGGCGGGTGTTCAGGGTCCTGGGGTGATCGGGCCCCAGCACCCGCAGTCGATCGGCCAGCAGCTCCTCGAACGCCGTAACCGCCCCAGCCGCATCCCCCGCCTCCCCACGCCAGTAGGCGATCTCGTGGCGGGTGTTCAGGGTCCTGGGGTGATCGGGCCCCAGCACCCGCAGTCGATCGGCCAGCAGCTCCTCGAACGCCGTAACCGCCCCACCCGCATCCCCCGCCTCCCCACGCCAGCGGGCGATGTTGGAGCGGGTGTTCAGGGTGTCGGGGTGGTCGGGCCCGAGCACCCGCAGCTGTTCGGGCAGCAGCTCCTCGAGCGCCGTGACCGCCCCAGCCGCATCCCCCGCCTCCCCACGCCAGTAGGCGATCTCGTGGCGGGTGATCAGGGTGTCGGGGTGATCGGGCCCTAAGCGTGTGACGGCCTGGTGGTGGAGTCGTTGTGTCGCGACGGTGGCTGATTCGAGCAGGCCGGTGTTTCCGAGGCTGTCGGCGAGGCGGAACAAGACTGAGTGGCCGTCAGGGTGCCAGAGGTGGCTTTCGGCGACGTCCTGCATAGTGACGGTGTTCGCGCGTAGCGCCTGGATCAGTTCCTGATCGGTCTCGACCTCAGGCCACACGGCAAGAAGTGCGTCGGCGGCGGCGCGTGCGAGCTTTCCGACGGTCTTGACGGGAAGGGTGTCACGGACGGCGCGTTGGAGGAGAGCGTGGACGCGGACGGCGCGGTGAGGCTGGTCGGGGTCGAGGGTGAGCAGACTGAACCGCCGCAGGCATTCCAGCCCGCCGAGGATGTCGTCCGCGGTGACGTCGCGCTCGAGCCGGGCAGTGAGGTGGTGTGTGATGGCGTCGGTGGTGAAGACGATGGTGGGGATGCCGGCGGGGTCGAGCAGGGAGGCCAGTTCCATGATCGGGCGGGCGAGGCCTGCAGGGTCGAGTTGGTCGGCGGCGTCGATCGAGAGTGACCAGGTTGCGGCGACGGTGCGTTCGTGCTCGTCGGGCAGGTCACCTTCAGATGGCAGCAGTTCCCGAAGCCGGTTGCGCTGGTCGGCCAGCTTGGCGCGATAGCCGTTGCACGTGAGCAGGGGTTTGTTGGCCAGGTAGGCAGCGGCTTGAGCCAGCGCCAGCGGCAGAAATCCCAGATCATCGGCGAGCGCGGCCAAGTCCGCGGTGGCCGTATCGGTGCGCGCACGGTCGGGAAGCTTCTCGGTGAGGTAGGCGAGCGCTTCAGCCGGGGTGAACAGGTCGACGTCGACGACGCGGCGCCGGTCGCCATGCAACGCGGCCTCGCGGCAGCGGGTGGTCACCACCGTCTGCCCGCTGCTGCTGTGCGGCGGCCACAAGCCGGACAGGTCGGCTGCGGCTTGGACGTCGTCGAGGACCACCAGCCACGAGGTGGTGGTCTCGGCGAACCAGGACAACAAGCGCCGCCATGCCCGTTGCGGATCGGCCGGATCCTGGGCAAGCAGGTCCACCGCGACGTCGGCGTAGGCGGCGGTGATGGCATCGCGGGTGCGGGCGGAAATCCAGACCAGCAGCTCCACTCGGCGGGTATCCCACATGGTGTGGGCGTGGTCGGCGGCCAGCTGTGTCTTGCCCACCCCGCCTAATCCGGTCAGCACGCTCGCCGGCGTGGCGGCAGCGCCGGTGAGCACGGTGGTCCCACCGCTCTCGACGGCCCGGGTCAACGTGGCGGCCACGGCGCGGTGCTGGAATGCGCCGGCTCGCGGTGGCACCGAGCCGAACCGGCGCCGTCGCGGCGGCTCCGGCGTAACTGAGCGCGCCTCGGAGGCCGGCTGCAAGGCGCCTCGTGAGCTCTGCTCGAGTAGGTGGGCCAAAGCTTCATGGCGGTGTCGGCACTGTTGGAGCAGCACGTCCTGCGGCGGCATAGTCAGCTTCTTGCGCTCGCCGATCTTTACGCACGCAATCACGAAGGCGCTGATCCGTTCCCACGGCGGGAGCCGCTTGAACTTCCCATTGAGCAATCGTGAGACGTTCTCCCGTGCCAGCTGCGCCGGGTCCTGTGCTTGCAGTGCGGCCAGCGAAGGGGTACCGGCTAATTTGTGTAGCTGCTTGAGCTGGACGACGAACCGATCCCGTGCGTCCGATCCCACCCGCAGCCACCCCCTCGCGGCCTTTCCCGAGCTGTCCCAGCTCCCAAGTCGGGAACTGTAGCCGGAGCTGGGGACGGGGATCGGGTTGTCCCAGGTACGCCCGCAATGACGTACCCGATCGGCTGAACGGCGCACCCTGGCCATCGGCAGGCCGGCTCCCTCGACTAGCGGGGACATCGGAACGAGCGATCCGATGCGGCGAGCCTGCCTCGGTGATCGGGCAGGAGGAGGGTGACGTGATCGAGTTCGTGGAGATCGAACAGGAGCCGACGTTCAGCGACGTCGACGACAACAACTGAGTGCGCGGAAGGAGGGTGAGCGCCATGCGGCGTCCGCGGATCAAGTTCGAGCACCGACCGGTGCGATATGACAATGGACTGGTACGTATCGGCGGCGGTGCGCCCCGTATCGCGCGCGGATTGCGTGATCCGGACGGGTCGGTCTGGGCGTTGCTGGCGCTGCTTGACGGGTCGCGGACGGTGGGCCAGATCGTAGATGAGCTGGCCCACCGTTTCCCGGCACGTTCGCCCCGCGAGGTGCGGGAAGCGATCGACGAGCTGAACGCCGCCGGTCACCTGGAGGACGCCGCTGAGACGGAACTGAGCGAACTGGAGCGGGAACGCTACAGCCGCAGTCGCGCCTTCTACCGATCGGTGGATCTCACACCGGGTCGTGGCAGCTGGGATGCGCAGTTGCGACTGCGGCAGGCCCGGGTCGTCATCGTCGGTGTCGGAGGCGCCGGCGGCACGGCGGCGCGGTTGCTGACGATGTCGGGAGTGGGGCAGCTGCACTGTGTGGACGCGGACGTGGTGGAGCTGTCCAACCTCGACCGGCAGGGACTGTTCACCGAGCACGACCTCGGCCGGCCCAAGGTGGAGGCCGCGCTGGATCGGCTTCGTCCGCACAACTCCCACGTGGAGCTGACCGGAGCAAGGGAACACATCGACGGTCCGGACCAGCTGCGGGCGCTGGCAGTGACCTGCGACGTGCTGCTGATGTCCGCAGATCAGCCTTCGGCAGGCGAAATCCGCTCGTGGACCAACCAGGCGTGCCACGCCACCGGAACGGCCTGGATACACAGCGGGTACGACGGGCCGAGGGTCAGCGTCGGGGTGTTCCGTCCGGGCTCGGGACCGTGTTACGACTGTGCTCGCGCCGCTGAGCACCACCGGCGCACCGTGGTGTCACCGCGCACCGCGTGGGCGCCCGGAGCGTCGATGAAGCGCGAGCACGCGGCCGACGCGGTATCGGCCGCGATGGCCGGAGTCCTCGCCGCGCACGCGGTGAAGAGCCTGATCACCGGGGCGCCGGAACTGGCGGTCAACCAGGTCTACGGCGTGGACCTGATGATGGCGGGCGGTCACACCACGCTGCGGCTGGAGCAGCCGTGGCCGGACTGTCCGACCTGCCGGAACGACGGCGACGGTTAGGCATCCGGCGGGGCGGTGGCGCGGGCCGTGACCTCCCGCCACCGCTCACGGGTGGCGTCCGCAGGGAGACCGAGGTCGGTGTACAGGGTGGTGGCGCGCTGCAGGTAATCCGCGGCACGGGCGAGGTCGCCGACGTTGTCGAGGCAGGTCGCGGCCAGCTCCAACGCCCGCGCGACCAGTTTGTCGACGCCGGGCGTCGTCCGGTAGCCGGCCAGCGCCCGCTCGGCCAGCTCCAGCGCGGGGGCGTGGCGGCCTTGAGCCAGCTGCGCGGTCGCCGCGCGGTAGAAGCTGTGGGCGTGGCCCACCTGGTCGCCGGCCTGGTACCGCAGAATGCGTTCGCGATCGATGTGAGCCAGCGCCGGCTCGTACTCACCGAGCCTGATGGCGATGGTGGCCAGGTTGCCCTCGATGACTGCCTGGGTCCGCACCAGGCCGTGCGAGCGCGCCAGCGGCAGCGCCTGCTGATAGCAGTCGCGGGCTCGCCGCAATCGCCCCTGCTTGAGGTGGACCCCACCCAAGCCGATGAAGGCGGTGTAGCGCTGGGGATTGCGTGGCGTGTCGAGGCTGGCGAAACCGGCCTCGGCCTCGTCCCACCTCTGCAGCAGGCTCAGCGTTTCACTACGCGACTCCACGAGGAAGAACTCGGCCGCCGCGTCGCCCAGGGCACAGGCCGCAGCGACACCGTGCCGTTCGATCTCCAGCCGCACAGCCCACAGCGGGCGAGGTAGATACGTCAAAAAACGTGACGTGGCCGCCAGAGCCAGCACCGGGGCGTAGAACTCCCATTCGAGCGCAGTCCGCGCGGCGGCGTACAGCATGGGCTGTTCGGCAGTGAGCCATACCAGCGCCTGGGCACGATCTCCGAAGCCCGGTGCAGGGCCGACCCGGTCGATCTCGACATCCAAGGAAGGAAATCCCGGATAGAGCAGTCGGTCGGCCAGCTGCGCGACGTAGGCGTACCAGGTTAGAACCCGCCGGTGCGTGGCGTGCTGTTCGTCGGGAGGGTCGAGGCGGGCGAGGGCGCGCGCGTAGGCATGCAGCAGATCGTGCATCCGATACCGGTGCCGACCCACCGGTTCGACCAGGTGTAACTCGGCCAGCGCTTCCAAACACCGGTACGTCTCACGGCGCCTCAGCCCGCACAAGGCGGCAACCGCGAGCACGGAGAATTCGGTGCCCGGATGGAACCCGAGCCAGCGGAAAACCTGGGCATGTCCGGCGGTGAGGTGGGCGTAAGACCAGCTGAGGACCCGGTGCACCGCTTCCTCCACCCTTCCGCTGGTGCCGTCGTCGGCGAGCTGATCCTCCCTGATCTCGTCGACGACATCGGCGATCTGCCAATGCGGGCGTGCGGCGGCCCAGGTGGCCGCAATCCGGACGGCCAACGGCAGCCCGGCGCAAAGCCGGATCAACTCATCTGTGGCCTCAGGCTCCAGCTCGACGCGCGCTGGATCGAGCACGGCCAGCAGCAAGCACCGCGACTCGGCGGACCCGAACAGGTCGAGGCTGATCCGGTGGGCTGCTTCGGAGACGAACAGGTCGGTGAGACTGTCGCGGCTGGTCAGCACCGCCGCACACCCGGCTGTCGTCGGCAGCAACGGACGCACCTGCTCGGCTGAAGCAGCGTTGTCCAGCACCACCAGAACCCGGCGGCCTGCCAGCAACGATCGGAACAACCCGGCTGCGGCGTCGAGATCGGCGGGGACCTGATCCCGAGGCACGCCAAACGCCGTCACGAAGCCGCCCAGCACGACCACGGGATCCAACGGCGCACTAGGCCCATAGCCCCGCAAGTTCACAAACAGCGTGCCGTCGGGGAACCGATCTTCGACCCGGTGCGCCCAGTAGGTGACCAGGGAGGTCTTGCCTACCCCGCCGGTTCCGTCGAGGACTACGACCGTGCTGTGGGCCGTTGTCTCGTTCGGAAGCACACTATCGAGCGCAGCCACGTGGTGCTCGCGGCCGACGAAGTCCCGCACCGGGGCAGGCAACTGCCGCGGTACCGGCACGTCGACCTGATCGGAGGCGGCCACGATGACCTGCCCGATGCTGCCCGCTTGCACTGCTACTCCGGTCACAGACCCGCAGACACTGTTACTGACGCCGTGCTGACGATCCACTCAACCAGTCTGACCCGGCCGAACTCGCGAAGTCACTCGCGAACCCAGCACCACCCTGACGGAGCAGTTGGCCACAGCAGCCGTTGGCGAACCAAGACGCCGTCTTTGCCGACGACGATGCATGCTCCTGGGCGTTGCGTGCTCGAATGACGCCAACTATCGTCTGCATTTCCTGCCAGCTTGGACCTGCAGAATGGTCGCGCACCTGGTCGATCGGATAGCGGAACGTCACCTATCGCCGGTAGTCACACAAGCCGAGAATGAGCCCAGTTGCATCTATCACAACAGACCGCCTGTGGGGCGTTTGTGCAGATCACAAGCTTGCTGATAGGACTCGGGGAGGTAAGTCGAACCTTCCGCACAGGGTCGCGAGCACCGCTACCGCCCAGGCCGACAGCCACATCGAACGTTAGTAGGACGACGACGAACGCCTACGTCAGCTACGCCGAGGTCTTGACGAGAAAGGCCTCCCGCTCGCGCTTCGTGTCGCAGGCGCCCTCACCCTCCTCTATGGACTTCCCATCACCACCATCGTGTGGCTGTGCCACGACGACGTGACCACGACGACCACCGGTACCTCCCTGCGGCTCGCCGATCATCGACTCGCGCTCCCACCTCGGCTGGCCGCACTCCTGGAACGCCTCGCCGCTGAGCCGCCCGCGCCTCACGAAGTGCTTGGCCTGAGGACACAAATCTCGCCCCTGTTGTTCGCCGGGGCCGCAGGTTCGCGACCGATCGCAGCCAACGCACTGTCCCGCCGCCTGGCCGACCACGGGCTGGCCGGGCTCGCGGCGCGCAATAGCGCGCGTCTCGCCCATTTCACAGGTATCGAGCCAGAAACCGCCGTCAAATGGAATCAACGTGCGGCTCATGACCGGACCTCATACCTCGAAGCTCGCCTGCTCAACGAGCCCGGGCCCTGAACCCGCCGGACGCTCGATGCAAGCGGCTACGAGCCGAGCGTCGACGAGGCGCGACTTCCGCGTCGTCAAGTGGGACAACGGAATTCGCCGTCAGGCCGTCAGGGGACGGGTGGCTCTTGGTGGATAGGTAGCGGCGGCGGTCGGTGATGAGGATGGAGACGAGGGTGCCGACGAGTAGCCATGCGGCGAGCTGGGCGATGCCGGTGGCCAGCCCGGTGCCGTCGGTGACCACGGCGCGGAGCGCGAGGACCGCGCCGTGGGTGGGCAGGTAGTCGGCGATGGCGTACAGCGGGCCGGGCAGTGTGGAGACGATGCCGGTCGCTCCGGCCAGGACCAGTACGGCCAGGGAGGCGAGCCGTCCGGCCCGGCCGAAGATCGCCGTGGCCGCTTGATTGAGTGCGACGAACGCGGACGCGGCCAGTAACGCGATCAGCAGGAAGCCGACAGTGCCCGCGATACCGAGTTTCAGGACGGGGACGGCGATCGCGGTGATGGCGAGCGCGGCCAGCGCGGCGGCGGTGGCGCCGGGGATGGCGGCTCGGAGGATGATCTTCCAGGTCGGTTCGCGGGCGGTGAGGACCGCGTCGGGAACGGCTCGGGTAACGATGTAGGTGGCCAGTGCCAGCGCCCACAGCGCCAGGACCGCGAACAGGGTCAGTGCCAGGGTGCCGATCGGTGCGCGGTCGGTCGTGGCGGTGCTGGGGTTGGCGGCGACGGTTTTGAGGTGAGCGCGTTCGGCGTCGGTGTAGGTGGGTACCTGGTCGCGGCCCTTGTCCAGTTCGATGGCGAGCTGGTGGGTGCCTTCGTCGACCTTGATGACTCCGTCATGGAGTTGTCCCGCTCCCGTGGCGAGTTCTTTCGCTCCGCGCCGCCGCCGGTGCCCGGCAGCTCAACACCGGCGTCTAGCAGGCCAACACCGGCGCCCGAAAACTCGCGAGCGGATCCACCCAGCTCGCCGGCGGCCGATGCCTGGCTGCCGACCGGGGACACCCCGACCTACGCCGATGACGAGGCGCTCATCGCCACCCTGCACGCCGTGTGGCGTTGGAGCAGAGACACAGGAGAGGCCGAAACCGCGGGCGACTCCTTCGCAGACCATCGGCAGTGATCCGCTGCGCAGTGGGCAGCTTGCCCTCGCACAGCGAGTCCGCAGTCCGGAGCAGCAGGTTCGTCCTGACCTTTCCGGTCCACAGTGGATTTTCCGGCCAGTGGGCGTTAACCGTCTACCAGCTGCAGGTGAGCGCGGTGAGGCCGCGCTGCCACGACCAGCCCTTCGGAGCCTCCCAGGCTGATCGTCTTCGCCAGTCCGAAGACGTGCCGGTTGAATTCTTCGGAGGTGAGTTTTGTGCTCTCGATGATCGCTTTGACGCCCGAGCCGTTCGCGCGTAGATGCGCGAAGACCTTCTCGAGGATCTGTGATGACTCGGGGATGAGCTGGCTGCCGGGTTCGCTGCGGCGGTAGCCGCGTTTGGCCAGCTCGACGCAGACGCTGCGGTAGCCCCACTCGGTGAGCTGCCCGAGTTCTCCGAGCCGGTGAGCGAGCGCCATAGCCGATACGCGCCACCGGCGGCTGGCGTCGATGAGCTGATCGGGGCTGGCGTTGCGCAGGTTGTGGGCGAGGACGTCGGCTCTGGGCATGAGGAAGGCGGCGGCGAATCGGTCGGCCTGGCGTTCGGCTTCGCGGCTCTGTACGCGTTCGGGTCCTTGGTGCATGACGAGGTGGCCGAGTTCGTGGGCCGCGTCGAACCGCTGTCGTTCGGCGGTTTTGCCGGTGTCGATGAAAACGAACGGCTCATTCTCCGCATAGAAGGAGAAGGCATCGACGTCGCGAACCTCCTGGACCAGGGAGAACACGCGGACACCGCGGGCTTCGAGCAGGTGCACCATGTTCGGGATCGGCCGCTGGTCGAGGTCCCACTGGCCACGGACCCGCAAGGCGATCGTTTCGACATCGTGCAGCGACGCCTCGGGCGGCAGGTTGAGCGAGGGGACGTCCGCGGCTGGCAGCCGGAAGCGCTCGGAGATCCAAGTCGCGATCTCGCGGGCGATGGCGCCGGCCGCGAGCACAGCCTCGCGCCGGAACGCCGGGGTCTTGGTGACGGCGCGGAAGCTCACGGCGTCGACCGGGATCGGTTCGATCTCGGGTTGCGTGAAGAACTCGACCGGCAACCGCACGGCCTCGGCCAGCCGGTCGAGGTACTCCGGGGTCGGTTCCTGGTGGTCCTTCTCCCAGCGGTTGATCGTCTGGGGGCTCAGGCCCGTCCGACGTCCCAGCTCGGCCAGCGTCAGTCCACGCAGGGCGCGCGCCAACTTGATGCGTGACGGTGAGACGGGCACGCGAAAACTCCGCTTCTGAGCATTAGATCGGCTGGACGTCGATATCCGGACCAGTGTCCAGATCGTCGTCCGGGGTGACGATCACACTAGTGTCCGCCCGCTCGTACGGCAGCGGCGGAAGCGGGATCCGCTGGTGATACCTGGTGATCTTGTCCTCGATGCGTTCCGACGGTCGTGACAGCTCCGCGTACAGCAGGCCGTCGCGGTAGGAGAACAGGAACAACCACAGCTGCGGCCGCTCCTCGGGCAACAACTTGGACTGGCCGTCCCCGGTGACGTCGAACAGCGGCGCCGTGTACGGGACCTCGTCGATCAGATCCCGCAGAACCGTGCGCAGCCGCGTCTTCGGACTTGGCGTCCGCGAGGGATCGAACAGGCCAGTGCCGTCGCTTCCAGGACGCACCACCACAAAGAAGGTGCGCGAAGGGTGCCAGGTGCGGGAGAGACCGTCCTCCTCGTCAAAGCCCCAGCCGGTCTGTTCACGGAAGCTGATGACGGCCTCGCTCCACCCGTCCTGCCCCGGTGTCTGCAACGGAGCTACCGGGCTGGCCGCATCCTTCTTGCGCTGACTGTTCTCGACAACGCGGTACAGCAGGTCGACGGTGAGGTCGAGAGGGGCGAGCTGGCTGTTAGCCCAGGCCCGCCACGCGTCGAGGTCGTGGGGGTCCGGCAGGGCGTGCGCGTGGGTCAAACTGCCTCCTCAAAGTTGAGACGACTATAGACCACACCTCAAATGAGGTCCCGTTTATTGCCCCTTAAGCGTGTCGCGACTTCGCCCAGGCTGGACGCAGCGCCGATTGACTGGGGTAGCCGAGCATCCTTCACTTCTGCCCAGCGACTTTTCAGTCCAGACCGAAGCGGACAAGCCGCTCCATGTCCTGCCTGCGGCCAGGTTGTCTTTTCAGCCAGTCCACATACGCACCGAGCGCCATGGGGTGGCCCGTAGCGATGGCGTCCCGGTACGCCTGTTCGGTCTCGTCTTCCCGACCAGGCTGCTCCTCCAGCCATGCCGCGAACACCACGATCAGCTCGGGGTGGCCCGTAGCGATGGCGTCCCGGTACGCCTGTTCGGTCTCGTCTTCCCTGCCAGGCTGCTGCTTCAACCAACCCGCTAAGGCGGAGAGTCCGTCGGGATGGCCGGCGGCGACGGCGTCCCGGCAGATCAGTTCAATGTCACCTTCGCGGCCAGGCTGCGTCCCCAGCCAATCAACGTATGTAGCAAGCGCATGGAGGTGACCAGCCGCGGCGGCGTCTCGGTGAACCTGCTCGGTCTCGACCTCGCGGCCGGGTTGTCCCGACAGCCACATAGCGAACATTCTCAACATGTCGTGGTCACCGGCAGCAATGGCGTCCCGGTAAGCCTGTTCGACGTCCGCTTCGCGGCCAGGCTGCGTCCCCAGCCAGCCAATGAACATAGGAAGCGCGAACATGGCGTCACCGGCGACGGCGTCCCGGTAAGCCCGCTCGGCATCGGCCTCGCGGCCGGGCTGACCTGCCAGCCACGTAGCGAACGCGAGGGACGCCTCAGGGTTACCGGCGGCAATGGCGTCCCGGTATACCTGCTCAGCCTCCGCTTCACGGCCAGATTGCTTCGTCAGCCAGAGTGCAAACATGGAGCGCGTGAAGTGATCACCGGCAGGGAGGGCATCCCGGTACACCTGCTCGGTCTCACCTTCACGGCCCGGCTGTTGCTCCAGCCAATTGGCGAACGCGGTAGGCGCCTCGGGGTCACCGGCCGCGATGGCGTCCCGATAGACCAGGCGGGTCTCGGCTTCGCGACCTGGCTGTCGCGCCAGCCACAGCGCGAACGCGAGGGACGCTTCGGGGTGACCAGTGGCAATGAAGTCCCGGTACACCTGCTCAGTCTCAGCCTCACGACCAGACTGCTCCTCCAGCCATCCCGCGAATGCGCGAAACGCCATGGGGTGACCCGTGATGGTGGCGTCACGGTAGGCCTTCTCCGCATCCTGTCCACGTCCTGGCCGCCCTTCGAGCCACTTAGCTAGGTCGATTAGTGCGTCTGAGGTGTCTGAGGCGCGATAGATCGCCTCGGCGTGCCGGAAGTGGCCGCGCGCTATCGCCTTTTCCGCGATTCTGAGGACGTCGTTGGGGGACGTGGCGTGTTGCTGTAGCGCGTACCAGACTGCGTCGGCGGCGGGCCGTGCGACACGGCTGTAGATGAGGTGCTGTTCGAGGTAATCGGCCAGTTCGTAGGTAGTTTGCCTAGATGTCGCGCCTTGGTCGTCTGTGTGGTCAAGGGGAATGAGGGCTTGGACCCCCTCGGTGGAGCGCAGAGGTTGCGTGGCATGGGCAACTGCGGTGTCGAACCAGTTTCGGGGTGGGCTGCTCCGGCCGCGTTCCTCCCGCCAGAGGGCAATGGCGATCGTATGCAGTAGTGAGGCGGGCATAGGGCTGGCGTGGCCGAGGCGGCGCGCGTCGCCGGCAGCGTCGAGCAGCAGCTGGTCCATGCGGTTCGGCGCGGTGAGGTAGTGCTGGAGGAGCTCTTGGCCACCAGCGAGGGTTTGAGTGAAACCAACACGGTCACGATTCTCGATAGCTGCGGCGAGGCGGTCATCGTCGGTACTGGCGGCGAGGGCGCGAGCCCTGTCGCGCTCACGCGCGGAGAAGTCGCGAGGAATGTCGTGTCGCCTCACCCATTGATTGGCCGATGCGAGGAGATCCCGGCTATCACTGAGGTGATCGCCAGGCGCTGTGGCGTCGCGGAGCTTCTCCGGCCACAGTGTTGCCACCATCACCAAAGGGTATGGGCTCTGCCCTCTCCTGACATCGTAGTTACTTGTGCCTGTGAACAAGTCACGCAGCACATCCAACGACAGCCCGGTCCCATTGTGGCCGAGGAAGGTCTGTAGTTCGTTTAGCCACAGCACGCATCGCCGCCGACCTAGTAGCCCGGTGGTGGCTAGGCCGCGAAGCGCCGCCGCTGATCGAGGGCGGACCACGGCCCAGCCGGGCCCGAGAGCGTGTACAGCCTCGAATAACGACCGGGTTTTTCCTGTTGACGGCCCGCCACATAGCACGATAAGGGCACGTAGGTTACCCGTGGCTGCGGCAGCTACATCGCCATTCAGCAGCGCGTCAAAATCCCGCTGCACATACGCGGGCGGCACGATGCTCACATTCTGGTGATCAACGGAACTTCGACCACGGAGGATCGCCGGGTGAACAGTCGCTTCGGCCGGGGTGAACTGGCCCATCTCCCACACCGTGCAGTCGGCCTGCGCCGCAGCGGCCTTCCACCCCACCGCCGCCGGATCGGGAGTGTGAGGCCTGCCGAGCAGGTGGAGGCGCAGGGCTTCGGCACGTTCGTCATCGTCGGCACCGAGTGCGGACAGCAGGGAATTGAGGATGCGTTCATTGCTGGAGTGGCCGGGTTTGGTCAGGTAGTTCAGAGCCGTCCCTCGACTGCACGAGGCCAGCTCGGCGAGCTTCTCGTAAGTCAGACCGGCGCGATCCTTTAAACCGGTCAGGAGCGTACAGAGCTGCTGAGCGGCGACGAGGCCTGGCTGCACCATCAACACAGCTTCCCACTCGCTGTCAGAGGCGAATTCCGCACCTGCCTACGAATGCATCATCAGCTGCCGCTCGGTCCGATGCACATCCATCGCCTACGAGGGCGCTCTGGGCGATGGATGTGCTGACCAGCGTGGCGGACGGCCGTCATCGTGGAGCCACACCGGCAAATCGGCGGTGACGATGACACGAAAGGTGGTGACGATGGGCCCCAAACCGATCGCACTGCTCACCTCCGCCGCCGGCGGCGCGACGCTTCTATCTGCCCTACCCGCCTGGTGCGTGGTCACCATGGCACTGGTCGCCGCGGCGCTCACTGCTGCCCAGGTGGTCGTCACCCAGGTCATCCGCCTCCGCGCCAGCAACACGATCACCACCAGCGCCCACGCCCTACGCGTGCTGGAGCTCGAAAAAGGCACACGACCGCGACGAATTCCTTGAGTAGCCAGGTCCCGATCGGGTACTCGTTCGGATGTTGCAGGTGTCGGCATGAACCCTGGACAGGTGCAGGGCTCGGTTCAGAAGGCGGGATGGGAAGCTACGGTGATGGTGCAGCCGGACCTCGCCGCCGCTCAACAGCTATGCACGCTTCTTCAAGGGTTTAAAGACCGCGCGGGCCTGACCTACGAGCAACTCGGAGAGATCGCCTCGTGCAGCCGGGGAACGGCCGAGAACTACATCACCAAGCCCGGACATCGGCGTGGCGAGGGGATCCTTATTTCGCTGCTGGCCGCGCTCGCCGTCACCGACGCCGAACGTGATGGGGCCCTGCGCCTGCACCGACTCAGCAGGCGCTTCGCTTCCGATCCGGCGACGGCGGGGTGGTCGGTCGCCGCCGCGGAGGCCAACTGCACGGTGTGGGAAATGGAGCAGTTCACCCCTGCCGAAGCAACCGTTCACCCCGCGATCCGCCGCGACCGTGTTCTCGCTGGCCTCCAGAACACCATCCCGTCGCCACCTGCGTACGCGTCACGGGATCATGATGCACTGCTGCACGCGGACGTCGCGGCTGCATCCTGCGGCGACCTGTCGGCAATGATCATTCTGCGTGGTGGGCCGTCGACCGGAAAAACTCGGTCACTGTTCGAGGCCGTCCACGCGCTCGGGCCTGGGTGGGTGGTGATCCGTCCTCGATCGGCCGCCGCGGTTCGCGGTTTAGCCACATCCGGCTTGCTGCGCCGGCGGCGATGTGTGCTCTGGCTCAACGAATTGCAAACCTTTCTCGGTCCCAACGGGACCGGACTTTCTTTAGACGTACTGCGTGACCTGTTTGTGGCCCCTGGCAACCGCCACCGCAGGACGAACCGAAACTCAGAACCTCTCGTGATCGTGGCGACGTTGTGGCCGGAGAAGCTGCGCGACGCCACCACGTCCACCGATCACCTCAGCGACAACCGGGATCTACTCGTCTCCGCGAACCAATGGGTGCGCTGGCACGACATTCCCCGCGACTTCTCCCCGAGCGAGCGCGACAGAGCCCGCGAGCTAGCTGTACGCACGGGCGATGAGCGCCTCGGGACGGCACTCGATAATCCCGATCGGATCGGGTTCACCCAACCCTCGCCGGCAGCCATGAACTCCTCCAGCACTATCTCGCCGCGCCGAATTACATGGACCAGCGGCTGCTCGACGCCGCTGGTGAGGCGCGTCGTCTCGGCAACACCAGTCCTCTGTCCGCGTCCTTGCTTCGCGCCATCGCCACAGCCCTATGGCGGGAAGAACGCGGCCTAGCCAGCCCGCCACCAGGCTGGTTCGATACCGCGGTCGCCCACGCCACAAAGCCCCTGCGCTCCACTCAAGGCGTCCAAGCTCTCATTCCGCTCGACTGCGCCGACCACCACGACACCAAAACCGAGCAAGCGGCTTACGAACTGGCCGACTACCTCGAGCAGCACCTCTGCCATGCCCGCCGGGCTCAGCCTGTCATCGACGCTGTCTGGAGTGCGCTCCGGCAGCACTGCACGTCCACCGGCGATCTCCGCAGCCTCGCCAGCGCCGCGATGAACCGCGGACGTTTCCAACACGGCGAGGTTCTTTACCGAGCCGCAGGGACCCCGGGCGCGCTGTACGAGCTCGCTCGGTCGTTCGCGGAGCGGCCAGGATACGAACAGGAAGCGGAGCAGGCCTACCGGGATGCCATTGCCGCCGGAGACTTCTACGCGCTGTTCGAGGTCATTCGCTGGCTGGACGGTCAGCCCGGTCGCGCAGGGGACGCCGAGCAGGTTTGTCGGGACGCGATTGCTGGCGGCCACCCCGAGGGGCTGTTCGCGCTCGCTCGTTGGCTGGAGAGCCAACCGGGTCGCGAAATAGAGACCGAACAGGCCTTCCGGGACGCCATCGCCGACGGTGACCCCCACGGGCCCCGCGCGTTCGCTAGTTGGCTCGCGACACAACCCGGTCGCGAAGAACAGGCCGAGCAGGCCTTCCGGGACGCCATCGCCGTCGGTTCCCCTAACTCGTCCCGCACGTTCGCTGAATGGCTGGACGACCAGTCCGGTCGCAGAAGCGACACCGAGCAGGTCTATCGAGACAGCATTGCCCGCGGCAACCGCGACACGCTGTTCGAGTTCGCTCGCTGGCTCGCAGGACAGCCCGGTCGCGAAGTAGAGACCGAACAGGCTTACCGGGAGGCCATCACCGCCGGTTCTCCGTTTGCGCTCCGCGCTTTCGCCGCTTGGATGGCAGGACAGCCCGGTCGCGAAGAAGAGACCGAGCAGATCTACCGGGACGCGATCACCGACGGCCACGGTCCGGCGCGGGCCGACTTTGCGGCCTGGCTGGTTGCCCAACCAGGCCGCAAAGGCGATACTGAGCAGATCTACCGGGACATGATCACCGAAGGCGACCCGGAGGGGCTGTTCGCGCTCGCTCGTTGGCTAGAGAGCCAGCCCGGCCGCGAAGAAGAGACTGAACAGGCCTATCGGGGGGCTATCACCACCGGCCCTTTCTACGCGCTCCGCGAGTTCGCTCACTGGCTCGCGAGGCAGCCCGGTCGAGAAGAGGAGATCGAGCAGGTTTACCGGACTGCCATCATCGCCGGTCACCCCGATGCGCTCTGCGCGTTCGCGGTTTGGCTGGCGACACAACCCAGTCGTGAAAAAGAAACCGAACAAGTTTATCGGGCCGCGATCACCGCTGGCCATGCCGATGCGCTCGACGCGTTCGCTGCTTGGCTGGCGGGACGACCCGGTCGCGAACGCGACGCCGAGCAGATTGCTCGCTTTGGACTGATATGCTAAAGCCTGCACCTATGGATAACGGCCAAGGGTCTGCGGAGAATGGCTGTCCAGAACCGTCAGCTTCGGCCGGCTACTTGTTACGTGATCTTCAACAGGGGATCGTTCGCTGCGAGTTGGTACACCGTGACATCCTGCGCCACTACAGCAAATAGCGGGTCGTCTATAGTAATCAACGAGGACTTTGTCTACCTCAGGGGCCTGTCCGGGCGCAAACCCGGACAGGCCCCAAATTGTTCCCTCGCAACTCACGTTCCGAAGCGACATGAGTTGCTTCTATGCGGCAGAGGGAAGCTTGCGCCGGGATTGACGGGGGACGAGGGACGCGGCAGCCTCTGCGGATTCGCGGGCGAGTTCTGGGAGTACGTGGGTGTAGGTGTCGGCAGTGATGGCGATGCTGGAGTGCCCGAGGAGTTCCTGGACTTCCTTGAGGTCTGCGCCTGCGGCGAGCATGAGGGTCGCCGCTCCGTGACGGAGGTCGTGCAAGCGTACGGGTGGCAGGCCCGCTGCGTCGGCGATCGCCTGGAAGCTGTCGGTGAGTTTGGCTGGGTGGAGGGGGCTGCCGTCCGGCTCGGCGCAGACCAGGCCGTGTTCGACCCAGCGGTCGCCTGCTGTGTCTCGTAGATCGGCTTGGTGCTGTTTCTGTGCGTGGAGGACGTCGACGGTGTCGTTGTCAAGGGCGATGACACGGCCGCTGGCTTCGCTCTTCGGTTCGCCGAACTCGATCTCCCAGCCGATCTGGACGAGGGCTGAGGTGATCGTGGCACTCTGGTTCGCGAGGTCGATGTCCCACCAGGGCAGGCCGCAGGCTTCGCCGCGGCGCAGACCTCGGTAGGCGATGAGGTGCAGTAGTACGTAGTGGGGGTGGCCCTCGGCGTGGTCGAGGAAGGTACCTGTCTGCTCGGGTGTCCACACCATGACCCGCGAGGGCCGCTCTCCTGTGCGTTGCCATCGTTCGACCCGTTCCGGGGTCCACAGGAGTGCTTTGGGGCGGCGCCCTGATGGTAGCTCGATGTGGGAGGCGGGGTTGAACTGCAGAGGGATCTTGGGGTCGCGGATGGCGGCGTTGAGCGCGGCGCGCAGGGTAGCGCGGTAGCGCTGCATGGTGGCGGCGCCGATGATCCGCAGGCCGTGGACGCTTGCGCGGATGTCGGGGTCGTCGCTGGCTTTCGCGGCGGTGATGACGTCGTTGCGCTCGGCCATGGCGTCGAACATCGCGGCGACGTGTTCGACGGTGAGCGCGTCGATGCGGTAGTGCCCGAGGTGTGGAATAAGCCAGAGCCTCATGTGCTGGCTGTAGGAGAGCCTGGTGCTTCCGCGTAATTTCTTGCGGCTGGCCAGCCAGGTGTGCAGCCACTCTTCAACAGTCGGTACGCGGATCGCCGTGTGACCAGCCGCTAGTTTTTGGGTGATGCTTTCCGCTGCCGGGAAGGGTTCTCCGTTTTTCAGACACGTGTCGATGAGGTCTCCGATGGCGACCACAGCCGTGTCACCGTGCGGTTGTGCTGCCTCGACCAAGGCGGCCATCTTGTCGAGCACGTTCTGTGCATCGGTTTGTGTTGGGTATCCCCCGCGTCGTCGGGTGCGGCGGGTTCCGTCGCTGCGTCGGGGAAGTTCGGCCTGGAAGTACCAGGTTCCGTGGTCAGAGCTCCAGGACCCGTTGCGGCGTTTGAGCTTCTGGCAGGTCGCGCCGAGCTGTTGCCCAGTTTCGGGGTGTTTACAAGTGCAGCGTTTGTAGGTGTTGGCGGAAAATTCTTGCATCGGATTCGTTCCTCCCGAAATCCGCAGGCGTGGTTCGGATCACGGCTATGGACGCTCCAATGGGGACAGAGAGGAAGGACTAGCTACGAGGTTCTTCGTCCAGGCCGAGAAGCTCGACCAAGCGGGCTACGGGGATGCGGTAGTTGCGTCCGGCCCGTATGACGGGGACCGGGAAGTCGCCTTGCCGTGCGAGGCGGTACGCCGTCGTGCGTCCGATGCCGAGCATGGTGGCGGCGGTCATGAGAGTGGTGGTGACACCGAGGTCGCGGAGGTGCTCGCGCGACCAGGCAGGGTGACTCTCGTCGACGGATGCGGAGGTCTCGGTGTGGGCGTCGACGACGAGCTGTGGTTTGTGGTGCACTGTGGCCTCCTGGAACGAGGGCTGGTTGGGATAGTCGCTTCTCGTCGATGGCCGTAGCTGGGCGCTGCGGCAGGTTCTGGCCGTTGGGGTCCGGGGCGGCCCGGTAGGCAGTGTCAGGGGGACTGTCTGGTCCGGTACGGCGATCTGAGCGGTAGCGCGGGCTTTAGGGCGTGGCAGTGGGAGGGCCGCTACGGCAGGAGAACGGGCTGCAGCCGTCCGGGTCGTCTTCTTCGGCGTCGGTGGCACTGCGTGTGGCGTCGAGGTCGACGTGGTCGAGCGGCCGGAGCGAGCGGTGGATGAAGAACTGGCCGCGCAGCGGTTTGCCGTTTGCGTTGGCGCGCGGGCTGCCGTGACGGATCGCTTTGTCGAACTCGACCAGGTCGGCCCACGCGTGGGGGTCGGTGTCCCGGATGAACCGGAGCCGTGAGTTTCCCGAGTAGGGACAACCGATGCACGAGCTTTTCACGACCGCGCCCATGCCGCGCTCGCACAGCAGCGTCAGGCAGTCCGAGCGCGATAGTCCAAGGTCGATGAGCGGGAATATGTTGCGCGTGTAGTTGACGTCGGAGTCCTTGGCGCGGTGAAACTCGTCGGTGGAGATGCCGATGGCCTGGTCGACGAACACACCACGTGGCACCCGCATGGGATGCGGGTAGCCGAGGATCTGGCGGATGGCTTTCTTGAGCGGCTTGATCTTGTACTCGCCGGTGCATTGCCGGCGGGCCATCCCTCTCGTGCCGTCGGGGTTCTTCACGAACAGCGGCATGGTGACGAATCGGGACTCCGGTTTGAGGGCGTCGTGACGGATGTTGCCGTTCGACACGGTCAGGACGGGGATCCCTGCCCGCGCGCCGATGCGGCGCGCGGTGTCGAGCTGGGCGTAGACCTGTTTCGGTTCCCAGCCGGTGTCGGCGAAAAGGGCTGCGTCGAAGGGCGGAATCTCACCTTCGCAAGCAAGCAGAAACACGCACAGGCTTTGCACTCCGGCGCCGAGGCTCAGGTAACGGCCGCGTGGCTGGCCCGGGTACCGCTCGCGATGGGACCCGCTCGTGCGTCGAGCGCTGGTGCGGGGAGGGCGAGTCGCTGGGTGGGGCCGGGTGGCGCCGCGGGCGGGTGTCGACGCGCGGGGTGTTCGGGTCTGGCCGGGGCGTTCTGCGTCAGGTCGGGTGGTGGTCATGGTGAGTGCTCCCAAGGGTGGTCAGGCGGAGAGGTCGTGCGGCTGGGCGAGCAGGCGGTGCCGCAGCGCGCGCCGGGTGTCAGTGGTGGGGTTCTGCGCGGCCCAGAACAGGGCTGTGGTGATCAGGGCGCGGTGAGCCGGCTGGTCGGAGAGCACCCACTGCTCGGCGGGACGGAGGCGGTTGCTCTCGTCGCGGGTGCGCAAAGCCTGATAGCCGGTGTATTTGAGGTTCGTCAGGATTCTGGTGACGGCCTTGTCGTGCCAGGTGCCGGTGGTGCCCGGTGGTGGGTAGCGGTCGGGATTGTTGTTCAGCCGCTGGGTGATCTGGTCGACGTCGAGGCCGGTGACCGCGCGCCAGTAGAAGATGTGCTGCACGACCGGGGCACGCAGCGGGTCGGGGGTGAGCCGGGTCCGGGGTCTGCCGCTGCCCGAGCGAGTCCCGGCGACGTCCATGGCGCGGTAGCCGTAGGGCGCGCGGTGCACGTTCCAGCCTTGGCGAACCAGCGCGGCGGTCGCCTCGCTCGCCCTGCGCAGCACAGGATGCTCGGCAGCGACGTCCACCTCGGACGGGGCTTCCGGCAGCGGGCGCTCAGGTGGCGCGGGCAGGACGCGTGAGACGTTCTGGCCGTGCCGGGTACCCAGCCAGCGTCGAAGATGCTGGAGAAGCCTGTTGGGGCGGTTGGTGGGCATGGCGGTACCTGCTTTCGATGTGCTAGAAGAGGCGAGGCACCCCGAACCTCGGGCCGCTGGAAGCCGGGGTGCCTCGCGGACCTGGCTCAGCGGGTCGTGGTGCGTGCTCGGGCCGAGCGGGCCGGGCGCGCCCGGCCCGAGGAATGGGTGGTGGCGGGCAGAGCCTTACTCGTGCCCTGCCCGCACCGAGCCGAATTGGTGGCGCGGCGCTCGCGCGGGTGGTGTGGCGGCGCGGCCCAGTGGCACCTGGCCGGGGCGTGGGCGAGTGCGGCTAGGTCGTCGAGCAGGTGGCGTAGAGCGCGTGCGGCCTGCTGGGGCATGACCCCGTTGCCCAGGGCACGTAGTTGCGCGGTGCGGGGCAGTTCGAGGTGCGTGGCGGTGACCCAGCCTGGGGGCAGGCCCATGAGCCACTCGACGAACGGCGGCGCGAGCACGGGGCGTCCGTGCCGGCCGGGCTGGGTCGGATACGGCGCGGCACGACCGGTGATGAGTTCCCACCGGTACACGGCGGCGGCGTATTCGCCCCAGTTCACCGGCCTGGGTTCACCGCGTGCTGTGCGGCGGGCGCGTGGTGCGCGGGTGGTCGTCACGGTCCTTCACCTCCTTCCGCGGGCGGGGCTTCGGTGCGGGTGTGGTGACGGCGATGACGACCGAGGGCAGCATCAGATCGCCTTTCGAGCCGCGCTGCGCGGGACAGCCTTTGGTGCCGTCGGTCGCGCGCGGGGTCGGCAGAAGTCGTGGAGTGTCCATGAGGGCTGGGTCTCCTTGTCGTGGGCGTGGCGGAGATGTCGGTGGACGAACCGCCGTGCGCGGTCGGGGTGTCGGCGGCAGGGCCCCACGCACCGGTGGAAAGGCAGCTATCGATCCCTGCGCTGTGGGCCGCGGCGCACCACGTTCCGTCCGGCGGTGGCGTCGGGGTGCTCAGGGCGCGGGCGCGGTCGGGAAGAGACGGTCCGCCGTCGTGCGTGTCGTGGGTGCAGTTCTTCGCGTCCGAGGCGGTCGGGGTCGGCAGCAGCCGCACCGAGTCAGTCAGCGTCACGCACCCCGCCGGGATCAGGCGGCCCGGTTTCCGTGCGGTCTGGATCGCCGACGACCGCGAGTCCGCCGTCGTCGGAGTCGGCGGCGGCCGCAGCTGTGTCGGCTTGACGACCGAGTCAACCGCGTCGTTGAGGTTGACCTGATGCCCGCCCGCGCGCCGCCGTGCCGGGTCGACCGGGCCTCGGGGTTCGCCGTCGCGGGCCTGCGGGGTCGGCATCATCCGCATCCCGTCCCGGGGCGGGGACGGCACACAGGAACACGCGTTCACGACGGTGGGCGGCTCCGATGTCGGCGGCTCGTACGCAACGCCAGACCGCGTCATACCCCGCTTCGGCCAGCCCCGCGAGTACACGGTCGAGGCCGCCGTTCTTCCAGCGGAGGGCGGCGACGTTCTCCACGACGACGAGGCTCGGTCGTAGTACGCGAATGGCGTCCAGGATGGTGTGCCACAGTCCACTGCGAGCGCCTTTCTCGATACCCGCGCGCCGACCGGCGGCGGAAATGTCCTGACAGGGAAAGCCCGCCGTGAGCACCTCGACCGGTGCGACGGAGGTGAAGTCGACCGCGCGCAGATCGCCCAGGTTCGGCACGCCGGGCAGGCGCGCGGAGAGGATCGCGGCCGCGTGCGGGTCGACCTCCGAGTACCAGGCGATGCGCCCTCCGAGCACGGCGGCGACGCCGAGGTCGAGACCGGCCACGCCGGTGCACAGCGACCCGATCACCGGGCCGTCGGTCGCGACGAACCGCAGCGGATCCGCAGTGTCGGTGTGGTGCTCAGGCATGCTGTGCCTCCCGCGTGACGGGTCGCCGGTCCGAGTCGTTGCCCGGCGGCGGGCAGCGGTGCCGGGTGGCGGCGCGCCGGGCTGTGGCGGGATGCCGGAAGCGCTCGTCCCAGCCGCAGTCCCGGCAATGCACCCGCGTGCTCACGACGCCCACCGCCCACGACTCACAGCCCCGTCGCTCGTAGCGGCGGGCCCCTCTCCCGACGACGCCGAGTTCGGCGTGCCGCTGGGCGTAAGGGGTTTGGCCAGGACGATGACGTCCTCGTGCGCGATCAGGTGCAAGGGCAGGCCCTGCTCGCGCTGTTTGCGGATGAAGTCGCGCTGGAAGAAGCTTCCGCGGGCGACCAGCTCGCGGTCGGCGACACGAGCCAGCAGGGCGACGCAGCGTTCGACCGGGACCAGCCCGGCCGCGAGGCCGCAGGCGATGATCTGCGACGGGAGGTCGATCAGTTCGGAGTGCTCGCGCCAGGGCCGGACGGTGATCGCGATGTGCCCGCCGGGGCGCAGCACGGCGGCGCAGCCGGTGAGGATGCGGGTGAAGCCGGCCAGCAGCCGGTGGTGGCCGACGTTGGCGAGGTTTCCCCGGTCGAGGGCGCTGCCGTAGCGGTGGTGGTACTTGTGCACCTTCCCGTCCTGCGAGCCCGTGCCGCTGGTGACGACCTGCCCGTGCGTGGACGGTCCATACGGCGGGGAGGTGATGATCAGCGCGACCTGTCCCCGGTATTTCTCGGGCAGCAGGAACGGCAGTTGCCGCGCGTCGCCGTGCACGATCTCGGCGTCGTGGTCGTGACCGCGTTCCCGGGCCAGCTGGAGGTTCGCCTGGGCGACGGTGACCCAGTGCGGTTCGTACTCGACGCCGACCGCGCGGCGCCCGGCGTCGATCGCCTCCACGAGCGTGGTGCCGGATCCGGCCATCGGGTCGAACACCAGGTCCCCGGGCCGGGTGTAGGCGCGGACGGCGTGCGCCGCGACGGCCGGGAGCATCTTCGCCGGGTGCGCGGTCGACTCGGGCACATAGCGGCCTTTGCGCTGGGAGGCCGGCGAGGTCTGCGCGGTCGCCCACACCGACAACGGCAGATCGCCGACGTCAGTCACGCCGGTCGCGATGGTCGGCCCGGATGGGTCGTGTCCGGTCGTGGTGCCGGTCTGTGCGGGGCTGGTGTCGCCGGTGGTGTCGAGGGCGTCGATGAGCGTGCGGGAGATCGGCACGGTCGGGTCGTCGCTGCCAGGGGTGGTCGATGTCGCGGGGTGCTGGAGGGACATGAGGGCGCTGCCTTTCGCAGGTACAGGGGTGGCCGGGGAAGGCCCGGTCGGGCGTAGCGGGGGCGGGGTCACTGGCCACCTCCGGCGCCGGGCGCGGCGGGCACCGGACCGGTCCCGGCGGGCGGTGCGCCGGGGTCGGCCGGTTGCGCGAACGCGAGGACATCACCGTGTGCGCGCAGGTGCGGCGCGGGCAGTCCGCGCACCGTCGCGCGATGCCGGACGCGGCCGTACTCGGCGGCCACCGCCACGCTCGGCGCGGCTCGCAGGCGCCCCTTCTCCACGGGGGCGTGCAGCACGACGATGTGCTGCAAATAGAGCAGATCGGCGTGCTGGGCGGCGGCCACGATCGCGCCGGTCGGGTCGGCCAGCCGACCCCGCGTCCAGTCACTGTGCGTGTACACCGCGAGGATGCCGCCCTGACGCAGACGGTTCGCCGCCAGGAGCGCGACCCGGTCCAGCGGCACCGACTCGGCGGCATGGCCGGGCAGGGACACGATCACGAGATCCGCCCGCGCGCCGCGCTCGGACACCGGTCCTTCCACGCTGCCGGTGGCACCGGTACGCGCCGGGGCCGACGGTGTTCCGGCCAGCGCCGCGGACGCGTCGCTCGCGTCGGTGACGAGGTCTGCCCAGAACGGTCGCGACGACGCGGCGGAGCCGCCGTCGCCGCTGTGGAAGATGACGGTGTCGGTGGTGCGGCCGAGCGCGCGCACCGCTTCTCGCGCGGGCGCCACCGAGGTCTCGCCAGTCGTCGCCGAACCGCCCGCACCGGAGCGCGGGACCGTGGTCGGTGCGGGGCCGAGGTCGACCAGGACGACGTGCGCACCGGGGTCGGTGAACGACGCGGTAATGGACTCCACGATCGGTACCGGCCACACCGCGTGCGTGTCGATCGGGTCCGGCCCGCACGTCCACACCGTCGCCGGAGTCGGCGCGGTCGACGACGGCGCCGGGCGCCGGCGCGACGAGGTCCGCGTGCCCTCGGGACGCGAGGTGCTGTCGGTCCCGCCGGCACCTGCCGTGGTGTTGTGAACGCGGGCTCCGGGGTAGGGAACGCGGTCGCCACCGCGCCCGGTGCGCGGCGGGCGGTCCGGGTGTGTCCGGCGACCGGCGCCGTTGTCCGGCGACTGTGCGCGCTGGGTCATGAGAAGCCTCCTGAGCGAGTGCCGCCGGTGCGAGGCCGGCGACGGGATGCCGTCACCGGCTAACTCCGGAAAAAAGGCGATTTGGAGACACCCGATCCCAAAAAAATTCAAAAGAGTTTCCGCGATCCAGAAACAACCAACGCATCCACGCCCGGGCAGAGCGACAAAGAGCGCCGTGCGGCGTCCCCTCAGCGCCTGGTTCCCGTTGTCAACCGGGTATCCGATTCGGCAGTGGAATGTTTCTCACAGCTTCTTTTCGCGCACGCCGCGGGGCGCTGTCTCTCAGGATCAGATCTTGAGGCGCCACGATCGCTCACCGACAACGTCGAGGCGTGTCACCGCAGCTCAATGCGATGTTATGGGGCGCCTCAAGCGTTGCGCTCATGCCCTCGCGGGCACGCTCGCCCGACCGCACGCATCGTGCCCGTCGCCGCCCTTGAGGCGCCCTTTGAGGCGGTTGCGAGGCTCTTTTGAGGCGCTTTTGAGGCGCCACTCCTGGCTTTCTGGTGGCCGCACTGATTCAGCCCTTACCAGGAGTTGCCACCATGGATTTTCCGCTATCGAAAACCGGGCCTGACCCAGACTTTTTCGCTCTTCGCCGCCACGATGAATACGCCCACGACGGCGGGGTGTTCGACGCCGCTATCGCGACCTTCGGGTGGCTGGTGACCGGCCCGCATCCCGTGTGCGTGGACGGTGCGGCGATCTCCGGGCTGCCGCCGCGCCCGGTACCGCTGGACGAGCTCGGCACGCTGCTGCTGCGCCAGGAATGTGTCCAGGCGACCCGGGACGCGGCGTGGGCCTATCTGGTCGCCCGGGCACGCGCGGAGGGCGGCACCTGGACGATGGCGTGCGTCGGGCTGGCGATGCCGGTGCTGCTGCCGGTCGCCGCGCAGCTGACCAACCGGTTCCGCGGGGACAAGCACGACATCCATTCCGCCGTCCTGACCGGATTCCTCGCCGGGCTCGGCGAGGTCGCGCTGGACCGGCCAGCGATCCTCGTGCGGCTGCGATGGGCGGCCTACCGCGCCGGTTACGCCGCGCTGCGCGAGGCGCTCGACGCACCGCCCCCAGTGGACGAGGAAGAGGGCGACGCGCCCCCCACGGTCGAGGACGCCGACTTCCGTTCCGCACCGCCGCCCCGCGCGAGCGGACACCACGACCTCGTGCTCGTGGCCGCTGTCCGAGCGAGCGTCATCACCGCCGACGAGGCCGCGCTGATCTCGGCCACCCACTTCGGAGAACTGGCACTGGCGGAGGCGGCTCAGGCGCGCGGGGAGCGCTACAAGACGACCCAGAAGGCCCGGCATCGCGCCGAGCAGCGCCTTGCCCGCTTCCTTACCGAACCGGCCGACGGCACCTCCGGCGCCGCACCGGCCGCCAACCGTCGCGACCGCCCCGGCACACCCCGCCACCCCTCCCTGCGCCTATCACACACCCACCGCCTGCGGCTACGCAGCGTGACACGTCTGAGTCCGGAACTGGCGAGGAAATTCGTGCGCCCGGCGCCCTCACACGACCCGGAATCCGGAGTCACAGCACGCGGGACCCGGTCGGCGGCGAACCCGCACCACCACCAGTCGCCCGGCCCCGACCGCCGCACGGCGCTCACTGAGGAGGTCCCCTCATGCGACTGACACCATCGCACCGCCACCGTCCGCACCCGGCTTTTGCGCGACGGGGACACCATCGCCGTGTCGTGCTGATCGGGTGCCTGGTGGCCGCCGGAATGCTGCTGACGTCCTCGGCCGCGCGGGCGGACACGGTCCACTACGTCGCGCTCGCGGCGACGGTCGATCAGGTCCTCAACAACATCCGCAACTGGATCATGGGGATCCTGGCCGGGGTCGCGGTCGTGTTCATCACCATCGGCGGCCTGCGCTACCTGATGGCCTCGGGTGATCCCGGCGAGATCGAGAAGGCCAAGGGCGCGTTCAAGGCCGCCGGCATCGGCTTCGGGCTCGCCACGCTCGCCCCGCTCGTGGTCGAGATCCTCAAGGGCATCGTGGGCGGGGTGTGAACGATGACCACACCACGCCACACACCTGCCACCCGCCCGCGCGACAACAGGCTCATGGTCGGTCCGCCGACAGACCCCGCCCGGTGCCGTCGCCGACGTGGTGGCCGGGGACGCCGGCTGCCCTGGCGGCGGTGGGCTCGCGCACTCGCGGTGCTGGTGCCGCTGCTGGTGGCCGTCGCGGGAATCGCGCTGACCGCCTCGGCCGCGCCTGTGTCCACGCCCGCTCCCGTTGCTGCGGCGGTGCCGCTGGCGCCCGCGCAGCCGCCGGTCCTGCCGCTGCCGCCCAATCCCAGCTGCACACCGGGTTCGGCTGAACCCGCGTGCCTACTGCCGACGCCTTCGCCTCCGCGACCCGTGCCTCCGACGGGCCCGCCGAGCACGCCACTGGTCCCCGGCCCGTCGGCGCCGCCGGTGTCGTGCTTCCCCGGCTCGGTGCTGCCCGAGTGCGGCAATCTCCCCACCCAGCCGCCGACGAGCCAGCCGTGCGAGGGCCCGAACTGCATCCCGCAGCCGGTCCCCCGCGATCCCGGCGACGACGAGAGCGAGTGCGGGTTCACCGACCCGGTCGCGTGTGTCACCGAGGCCATCGACACCTTCTTCCGCGGCCTGGTGATCGGCGCGCTGAACCCGTTGCTCGATCTGCTGGGCAAGACGGTGCTGTCCACACCGGACCCAGCTCTGCTGCCCGGCATCGGCCAGGCCTGGAACGAATCGTGGCAGCTGATGCTCGCCTTCTACGGCAGCATCGTCGTCATCGCCGGGGTAATCCTGATGGCCTACGAGACTCTGCAGACCCGGTACACGATCAAGGAGATCGCACCCCGGCTCGCGGCCGGGTTCCTCGCCGGGACGCTGTCGTTGTTCTTGGCGACGCGGGGCATCGAAATCTCCAACGCCGTGAGCTCGGCGCTGATGACCGGCGCGATCAACCCGGACACCGCGGCCGACGCGATGACCGACATGATCCTCGGCTCGCTCAACGGCGGCGCGGGCTGGCTGCTGTTCATCGGACTCGCGCTCGCGGTGATGCTCGTGGTCTTGCTGCTCACCTTCATCGTGCGGGTCGTCGCGACGATCCTGCTGATCGCGGCCGCGCCGATCCTGCTGATGTGGCACGCCCTCCCCCACACCGAAGGCGTCGCAGTTTTCTGGTGGAAGGCCTACGGCCTGGTGCTGGTCATCCCGGTCGGCCAGGCCGGAGCGGTGACGGTGGCCTTGCGGGTGTTCTTCACCCCGGGCGGGTTCACCGTGTTCGGGCCGACGCTGAACGGGCTGACCAACCTGCTGTTCTGTGTCGCGTTGCTGTGGGTTCTGGCGAAGATCCCGTTCTGGTGCCTGCGACCCCTTCGCGGTAGTGGCGGCCGGTCGATGCTCGGGTCGCTGGTGCGCGGCGCGATCGCCTACAAGACGATGGGCCTGCTCGGCGGCGCCGGATCTCTCTTCGGCGGCAAGGGCCGCAAGCCCGGCACGTCGTCTCGTGCTCGTGGACGCGACACCGCGCCTGCGGATCCGCCGTCGACGCGTACGGGCCAGTTCATGTTGCCGATGCGGGTCCGCCGGACACGTCCTTCTCCCGGGCGTTCCCCGCGTTTAGGTGAGCTGCCGGGCACCGGCGCCGAAGCGGGGAGGAAACCCGGGCCGGGTCAGATGTCGCTGTTCACCACGAGCGGTCCCGGGGACGAGCAAGCGGTCTCGGCGAACCCTCGGGCCCTCCCGCCGGACTCCCTGCCCGGTGCGCTGCCCCGTTGCCAGCTCGGGCTGCCGATCACCACCCGTAGGGACTCAGATCGGGTCGGGCGCCGGTCGCTGGCCGACGATCTCGCCGCACGAGGCGCCGGGATGCCGCCGCCGGTGCCCCAGGCCGGGCTGTTCACGAGCGATGGGCGGGTCAATCGCAACGCGCGCCCGCCCGCGCATCTACCGCGCGCGCTGATCGCGCCGAGCACGGGAATGCTGCCGATCCATCTGCGGCCCGCACCACCGGCCACGCCTCGACGGTCACTCGCCGATGACCTCTCCAGCCCGGCGCCGGCCAGTCCGCCGCGGCAGACCGGGCCAGGGCTGCTCACCCCGTCCGGCCGGATCAACCGCGCCGCGCGCGCCCCGCGCCGCCCGGCACGGGATGCCTACACCGGCAACCGGCCACTCGCCTCCGGCCAGTACCCGCTGCCTCTCGGCGTCCGCCGCCGGCCCACACCTCCGCCACCCGTGAGCGGAGCGAGCGTGTCACCGCCGCCGAAGCGGCGAGCCGGAACGCAACTGCGCCTGCCCCTGGACCTGCCACCCCGGCGGGGTCCGAAGACGAAGTGAGGACCGAGTCGCCATGACTTCTCCCGTACGTGTTCCTGCCGACGTCGACCGCCCGGACCGGGTGCTGGGACCGCTGACTGCGCGGCAGCTCGCGATCCTTGGCGTCACCGGCCTGCTGCTCTACGGCCTGTACTCGCTGACACGTGGGTTTGTGCCGGTACCGGTGTTCCTCATCGTCGCGATCCCGGTCGGGATCGCGGCCGCCGTGCTGGCTCTCGGGCAGCGGGACGGTCTGCCGCTGGACCGTCTCGTCCTCGCCGCGATCCGCCAGCACCTGTCGCCGCGGCACCGGGTCGCCGCCCCCGACGGCGTCCGCGCGGCCCCAGCCTGGCTCACCGCCCAGCACACCGAAACCCGTACCCGAGGCCGTGGCAGACGGTGTCCGTCTTCTGCTGGGGCCGAACCGGTGTCCCCGGCACCGCTGGAACTGCCCGCCCACGGTGTCGCCGACACCGGCGCGAACGCCGGGATCGTCGATCTCGGCGCTGACGGGCTCGCGGTCATCGCCGTCTGCGGCACCGTCAACTTCTCGCTGCGTACCCCCGGGGAGCAAGAGGCGCTCGTCGCCTCGTTCGCGCGCTACCTGCACTCCCTGACCGCGCCGGTGCAGTTCCTCATCCGCGCCGAACGGCTCGACCTCGCCCCGCAGATCGCCGAACTCCGGGCACACGCCGGCGGGCTCCCGCACCCCGCCTTGGAAGCAGCCGCGCGGGACCACGCGGACTACCTCGCCGAGCTCACCGCCCAGGCGGATCTGCTCCGCCGGCAGGTACTCCTGGTGTTGCGCGAGCCACTGCGCACCAGCCCGGCTCCCGCCGCCGCGTCAAGGGTGCTGCCGTGGCGGCGCCACCGCCGCGACGGCGGGCAGGTGGACAACGGAGCACGGCAGGCCGCCGAGCAGCGCCTGGTGCGCCGCCTGGGCGAGGCCGTCGAACTGCTCGCCCCAGCCGGGATCGTGGCCACCCCGCTCGACGCCGCCGCCGCGACCGGAGTGTTGGCGGCGGCCTGTAACCCCGACACCTTCCTGCCGCCCTCGGCCGTGCTGGCGGGCGCAGACGAGGTCGTCACCTCCAGCACCACCTTCACCGACCTCTACGGCCCCGACGACGTCCCGGCGGCGCCTCACCCGGCTCCGCCGCCGCGCTCTTCCATTGGCGCGCAGCGCCCTGGTCCTCGGTCAGCGCCGGGAGCGTGGCTGGACGAGGACGAGGACTGGGACTACGACGACGAGATCGAAAGCAGGTAATCCCCGATGGCACGTACCAGAAACCACAGCACCGTGGCCCGGTCCGGGTCGGCGGGAGCATTCACCCCGGACGCGCTGTCGGTGTCCGCCCGGCACCTCGAGGTCGGCAACGAACTTGTCGCCAGCTTCGGCGTCACGGGCTATCCGCAGGAGGTCTACCCCGGCTGGCTCGCCCCGCTGCTGACCTACCCCGCCCGCTTGGACGTCTCGGTCCACGTCCAGCCCGTCGACCCGGCGACCGCGGCCAGCGGACTGCGCAAGCAACGCGCCAAACTCGAATCGTCCCGCCGCCACAACGCAAAGCATGACCGGCTCGACGACCCAGACCTCGACGCCGCCGCCGAGGACGCCGCCGACCTCTCACGCAGCATCGCCCGCGGCGACGGACGCCTGTTCCGCTTCGGGCTGTATCTCACCGTGCACGCCCCGGACGAAACCTCCCTCGCTGAGGAAGTCTCCACGCTGCGGTCGTTGTGCGCGTCCCTGCTACTGGACGCCAAACCCGCCACCTACCGGGCACTGCAGGGCTGGGTGAGCACCCTGCCACTCGGACTCGACCCGCTCGGTCTGAAAAGGACGTTCGACACCGCCGCGGTCAGCGCCGCCTACCCGTTCACCTCGCCGGACCTGCCGCCGACCGACCCGACCACCTCCGCCCCCTCCGGGGTCCTCTACGGCTACAACGTCGGCAGCTCGGGGCTGGTCCATTGGGATCGGTTCGCTTGCGACAACTACAACTCCGTCGTTCTCGGCCGCTCGGGTGCGGGAAAGTCGTACTTCGTCAAGCTCGAGACCCTGCGCAGCCTCTACCGACGGCTCGGCGATCACGAGAACGGGCAAGCCGCGCACGGGGTACAAGCGTTCGTCATCGACCCCGAGGACGAGTACGCGCGGCTGGCCTCCCAGGTCGGCGGCACCTACGTCCACCTCGGCGCGGGCGGAGTCCGGCTGAACCCGTTCGACCTGCCTGTGCACCTCGGCGCGAACGGACGCCGCACCGCGCCACAAGACGCCCTCAAGCGGCGCAGCTTGTTCCTGCACACCGTCCTAGCCGTGCTCTTCGGCACGGAGAGCACACCCGCCGAACGAGCCGTGCTCGACACAGCGATCACCGAGACCTACCGCACCGCTGGGATCACTGGGGACGCCCGCACCTGGACGCGCCCGGCGCCACTGCTGCGCGACCTGCGCGACGTGCTCGCCACCACCGGCGACAGCGGGGACGCGATGGCCGCCGACCTCGCCGCCCGGCTGCACCCGTTCGTCGACGGCAGCTTCAGCGACCTCTTCGACGGGCCCACCAGCGCCGCTCCGGAGGGGCACCTCGTGGTGTTCTCCCTGCGCGATCTGCCTGACGAGCTGCGCACGATCGGCACCCTGCTGGTGCTCGACACCGTCTGGCGGCGTGTCTCGAACCCGGCCGACCGCCGACCCCGGCTGGTCGTGGTCGACGAAGCCGGGATCCTGATGCGCCAAAACGCCGCCGCACTGTTCTTGCTGCGCCTGGCCAAAGCCGCGCGCAAACACTGGTGCGGGCTCACCGTGGCCACCCAGGACGCCGCTGACCTGCTCGGCAGCGACCTGGGCAAAGCCATCGTGTCCAACGCCGCCACCCAGGTACTTCTTCGCGCGGCGCCGCAGGCCATCGACGAGATCGCCGAAGCCTTCGACCTCTCCGCCGGAGAGCGGCGGTTCCTGCTGTCGGCCGACCGCGGCCAATGCCTGCTCAGCTCCGGCACGCAGCGAGTGGCGGTCCAGTCACTGGCCTCGCCCACGGAGAACTTCTTGATCACCACCGATCCCGCCGAACTGGCCAGGTTCGCCGACCAGGACCCGGATGCCACCGACAGCGGCCTCGCCGAGGCCTACATCGACCTCGGCCCCGCTAGCACCACTGGCTCCGTTCACGAGGCCGGCCGTGCCGACATCGACGACGGGTTCGACGACACAAGACAAGTCGACCTCGACACCGCGTGATCGATTCCCGCCCTCGGTCCGCTTCCCGGCTTTGCCTTGTCTCACAGAAGTTTTCCCGGAAGGAAGTTCTGTCATGGCCGTACCCACCTCAGCATCCCCGATGACGCAGAACGGGGTGAGTGACTACCTACGTGACCCCGGCGGGGTCACCGGCCGCCTGCTCGCCGCCACAGGCGACTGGGCACTGACCTGGGGCCCCGTCGCCGTCCCAGCCCTGGCCATCGCCGTGGCGGGCGCGGTCGTGGCGCGGCGCTGGTGGCGCACTCGCCGCCACACCGCGCTGCTGGCCGACGCTCGCCGGATCACCGTGCTCGCCCCGCCCACCGTCGATCCCGCCGGCGGGGCCGCGGTCTGGTCCAACCTCGTCGGCCTGCTCCGCCCCGCCTGGCGGCGGCTCTGGACGGGGCAACCGCACCTGGCGATGGAGTACGTGTTCGGCGAGCACGGCGTCACCGTGCAGTTCTGGGTCCCCGGCGTCATCCCCCCATCACTGGTGGAACGGGCGGTCGAGGCCGCCTGGCCCGGCTCCCACACTCGCACCCAGCCCGCCACCTCGCCGTTCCCCGCGCTGGAGACCGGGCGCCGGCGGATCACCGTCGGCGGCCAGCTACGTCTCGGCCGTACCGAGGCCCTCCCGATCCGCACCGGGTTCGACGCCGACCCGATCCGCGGCCTGCTCGGCGCGCCGGTCGGGCTCGGCCGCGACGAGCGCGCCTGCGTGCAAATCCTGGCCCGCCCGGTCACCGGCCGCCGCGTCGCCCAAGCCCGCCGCGCCGCCCGCCGGGTCCACCACGGCTCCTCCGGACGACTCGGGGGCCGGATCCTCGACGCGATCACCCCAGGAGTCAGCGCCACCCGTACTCGCCGGACCTCGGACTCGCGCCGGATCAGCCAGGATCCGCAGCTGTCGCTCGAATATTCGACACAGAACAAGGCGATCGTGGGCAAGCAGCGCGGGTCCCAGTACGCGACGGTGATCCGGTACGCCGTGGCCACCGACCTTCCCGCGGACACGACCGACGACCTGGTCCGCCAGGCCCGTGACACCGCGCGCGGCCGGGCGCACGCGCTCGCGGCCGCGTTCGCCGCCTACACCGACCACAACCACTACACCCGCACCCGCCTGCGCCACCCTGCCCGCGCCCTCGCCGGGCGGTGCCTCGGCCGCGGCGACCTGCTCTCCGTCCCAGAACTCGCGGCGCTGGCGCACCTGCCCACCGACGCCGAAATCCCCGGCGTCGAACGCGCCGGAGCCAAAGCCGTCGCCCCACCACCCGGCATCCCGACCCCAGGCCCCGGGGTGATGCCGCTGGGACACTCCGACACCGGCCACGCCCGCCCGGTCGGCCTGCGGCTCGCCGACGCCCGCTACCACCTGCACCTGATCGGGCCGACCGGCTCCGGAAAGTCCACCCTGCTCGGCCAGATCATCCTCGACGACGTCGATGCCGGTCGCGGTGTCGTCCTGATCGACCCCAAAGGCGACCTGGTCACCGACATCCTCAACCGGCTCCCCCGCGACGCCGCGGAGCGGGTGGTGCTGTTCGACGCCGACTCCCGCCACCGCCCACCCATCCTGAACCCATTGGAGGGCGGGGAAACCGACCGTGAGGTCGACAACCTCGTCTCCGTCTTCCGCCGCGTGTACTCGGCGTTCTGGGGTCCGCGCACTGACGACCTCATGCGCGCCGCCTGCCTCACCCTGCGTGCGCAAGAGGCTGTGCCGACCCTCGCCGACCTGCCGAAACTCCTGACCAGCGAAGCGTTCCGCTCCCGCATCACCACCGGGCTGACCGACCCGGTGTTGCGCGGGTTCTGGGAGTGGTACGACGAACTCACCGACTCCAGTCGTTCCCAGGTGATCTCGCCGCTGATGAACAAACTCCGTGCGTTCTTGCTGCGCCCCTTCGTCAAAGAAGCCATCGCCGGAGGACGCTCCACAGTGGACATGTCGCAGGTGCTCAACGAGGGCGGGATCTGCCTCGTGCGCATCCCCAAAGGATCCCTCGGGGAAGAGACCACCCGGCTGGTCGGGTCGCTGGTCGTGGCACGAACCTGGCAGGCCACCACCGCCCGCGCCCGCGTCCCCCAGCGCCTGCGCCCCGACGCCCACACCGTCATCGACGAATGCCACAACTTCCTCCACCTCCCCTACCCCATGGAAGACATGCTCGCCGAAGCCCGAGCGTTCCGGAACGGATTCATCCTCGCCCACCAGCACCTCGGCCAACTGTCGAGAGAACTGAAAGAAGGCCTCTCCACCAACGCCCGCAACAAAATCATCTACTCCTCATCACCCGAAGACGCCCGCGAACTCGCCCGCCACACCACACCCCGACTCTCCGAACACGACCTCTCCCACCTCGGCGTCTACCACGCCGCCGCACGCCTGGTCGTGCACGGCGAGGAAACCGAACCCTTCACCATGACCACCACACCCCTGCCCGACCCGATCCCCGGGCGCGCCCGGGAGATCCGGGCCGTGCTCCGCGCCCAGCGCCGCGCGCACAGCACCACCAGCAGTACCGCGCCCAGCACCGGAAACCCAGCGGCCACCACCGCGACACAGACCGGACACCGGATTCCGCCACCCCGGCCACCCAGGACCGACCCACGCCGCACCCGGTCCTAGACGCCCGCGCAACGCGGTTTTCCTTCGCACCACAAGGAAACAGCCACTCGCCCCCAGCCCTCGGCCGAGGCCTGCGCCGATCTGCCCACAGCACTTGTCCACAGCCTGTTGACAACCACAGGAGCGTCCGTTGATCACAACGACCACTCGCCAACACACCTTGCGGGACCATCTCCCTGGCCGTCACACCGCCCGCGCCGCCAGTTCCGTTGAGCACCAAGCCATGCTCGCCTCCCGCCTCACCACCCGCGACAAGTGGCTCCTGGCCCTGCTGCACGAACACCGGGTCCTGACCAGTTTCCAGATCCAGGACGCCGCCTTCCCCTCTGGTCGCTCGGCACGCCAGCGAATACGGGATCTCTACCTCTGGCGTGCGGTGTCGCGGTTCCAGCCGTTCCAGCAGCTCGGCTCCGCGCCCATGCACTACGTCCTCGGACCGGCCGGGGCCGCCGTGCTCGCCGCCGAACACGGCATCGAGGTCAAGGATCTGGGCTACCGGCACGACCGCGCCATGGCCATCGCCCACAACCAGCGCCTCGCGCACACCGTCGGCGTCAACGACTTCTTCACCTCCCTCATCGCCCGCACCCGCCACAGCCGAGCGGATGACGCGTTAGTCGCGTGGTGGTCAGAATCCCGCTGCGCCCGCCACTTCGGCGACCTCGTCATCCCGGACGGCTACGGCCGCTGGCGCACCCGCCACCCCGGCTCCACGCGCGAGGTGGAGTGGTTTCTCGAATTCGACACCGGAACCGAGTCCCTCACCAAGGTCGGGCGGAAGCTGGCCGGATACGCGCGGCTGGCCGAGTCGACCGGGATCGCGACACCGGTGCTGGTGTGGCTGCCCACCACCCGTCGTGAAGCCGGTGCCCGCACCGCCCTGGCCCGGGTGCATGCCGGACTCGACGACCCTCACACGGTGCCGGTGGCCACCGCCGCGGCCGACCTGCTCGCCCCCGCCTCGCCGCATCCGAGCCCGGCCGAGGCGGTGTGGTTACCGCTGACCTCAGCCCGCATCGGTCGCGCCGGCCCGCGCTACAGCCTCGCTGACCTCGCCGACGCCTGGCCCCGCCTGGCGCCACCGGCCGGCCCCGGCACCGAGGACGGCGAGGGCGGTGGCGCCGTGGCAGCCTCGCCGTACCGGCTGCCACCACCGAGTCCGATCCCACCGCAGGCAACACCGAACCGGATCGCGCGCGGCGAGCACTGACCCGGCAGCACCAACTCGCCCACCACGAGTCCTGTTGCCATGCCGTTGCCGTGAAAGGAGCGCGATCCAGCCATGGGAAGCAAACTCGGGGCCGCCGTCGCCGCCGTGGTCCTCGTCATTCCGTTGCTCATCGGCGCCGGTGTGGCCGGCATCGTCAGCTCGTTGTCCGGCGGCAACGGCGCGAGTTCGCTGATCTGCACGCCCGACGGGACACCTACCGGCACGGTGCCGGGCCTAACCGCCGAGCAGATGGGCAACGCCGCCACCATCGTCGCGATCGGCAAGCAGATGAACGTGCCCGAACCGGGCTGGGTGGTCGCGATCGCCGCCGCGATGCAGGAATCCAAACTCCGCAACCTGCACTACGGCGACCGCGACTCCCTCGGACTTTTCCAGCAACGCCCCTCAATGGGCTGGGGCAGCCCGCAACAGATCACCACACCGACCTACGCGGCCACCAAGTTCTTCGAACGCCTCACCGCCACACCAAACTGGCAGGCCATGAGCGTCAACAACGCCGCGCAGACCGTGCAAGGCTCAGGATTCCCCCACGCCTACGCACAACACGAGGACAAGGCGCGCGCGATCGTCGCCGCGGTGTCCGGGGTGCGCTGTCAGCCCTCGCCCGCGATGGCCGGGACTGGTGACTGCGACAACATCCAGGCGCCGAACGCCGCCGCGATGACAGCGATCAACTACGCGTGCGGGCAACGCGGGCTGCCGTATGTATGGGGCGGCAACGGGCCGTTGAACGGCGACAGCGGATTCGACTGCTCAGGCTTGACCAAGGCCGCCTACAACGCGGCCAATATCTCGCTTCCCCGCACCGCGCACACCCAGTACCACGCCGGACCACGAGTACCCGACGAGCAGCTCCTGCCAGGCGACCTCGTCTTCTACGGCCCACCCTCGAAAATCCGGCACGTAGGGCTCTACATCGGAAACGGGAAGATGGTGAACGCCCCGGACTTCGGCCAAGTCGTGCGAATCGACGACTACCGCCATCCAGGTGACAACTATGCAGGCGCCACGCGACCTGAACGGTGAAGAATGTAGGTAGTTTCTGGGGAGCACGACATTTTCGCCATCTAGTGTGACAACGCACAAGGGCAATGAGGCGGACGAGGGGCAGGCCCGTGGACCTATCCGACGGAACCGTCATAGCTGACCGCTACAAGCTGGTGGAGCCCCTGGGTTTCGGCGGAATGGGCGAGGTCTGGAAGGCTCGGGACCTGCGGCTACAGGTGGACGTCGCAGCCAAGCGCTTGCTTCTGGACCAGTACGCCACCCCTGAGCAACATCAGTCCGCGTTGGCGTACGCGGTCAAGGAATCCCGCCACGCCGCCGCGCTGCGGACCCACCCGAACGTCGTCACCGTCCACGACGTCGTCGAAGACACCGACGGCATCCCGTGGACGGTCATGGACCTGGTCGCTGGGCGGTCCGTGGCACACGCGATGGCGGCCGATAGTCGTTTTGAACCTGACCAGGCCGCGCGGATCGGGCAGCAGGTGTTGGCGGCTTTGACCGCCGCGCATGCTCTGGGAATCACTCACCGAGACGTCAAGCCCGCGAACGTCATGCTGGCCGAGGATGGCAGGGTCCTGCTGGTCGACTTCGGCATCGCCAAGCGCGACACCGATACCAAGATCACCCGGACGGGGCTTGCGGTCGGCACCGTCGAATATATGGCTCCAGAGCGACTCGAAGGTAACGATGGGCCGGCAGGCGATCTGTGGGCGCTGGGTGTCACTTTGTTCGAGATGGTGGAGGGCGTGTCCCCCTTTCGCCGGGACACGATGCTGGCCACGATCCGGGCGATCGGTCTGGAAGCCCCGCCTCCCCTGACGTGGGCTGGTTGGCTGGCCGATCCCATCCTGCGGCTATTGGACAAGGACCCCAGTGTTCGCCCGACAGCCGAGCAAGCGAAAGCATTGCTGGATCACAGCCAGGAACCAGGAGCCGTGGCCACGTCGCAGTCGAACGCCCTAGTGAGGCTGTCAGCGGACCGACGGCCTCACACAGCCGAACAGGACGAGTTGTTCACCCGCGCGCTGTCAATCGCCGACACGATCGACGACACTGCGGGAAAAGCGAGGGCACTCCGCGATGTCGCCGAAGCCGCACCCTGGCTCGTCGACGAGATCCTCTCTCGTCTGTCTGCCGAAGACGGCACCTGGACTCTGCTGGCCTTGGCCGGCGAGACAGATGACGCCAGTCTTGCCCGGTCACTGATCGACAAAACCGAGCAGCTCATCACACAGATTCCCGATTCTGACACCCAGCTAACAGCACACCAGTTGCAGGTGACCGCCTTGAGCAGGCTGGCAGGTCTGCTGGTCACCACTGACCCTGGAGAGGCGCGCCTGCTCATGGCCAGCGTCGAGGCGGCTGCTCGCAAATTGCCCCCGGATCCCCGCTACACATTCGCTCTGCCCCAAGCCCTGGTGGAGATCGCCGATCTGGGCCAGAGAGCGGATCCGCACTGTGCCCGACGCCTCGCCGACCTCGCCGAGCAGGCCGCGCTCGGTCTCAGCGAACTCGAAGATCGAGATTGGGCGCTCGTACACATTGCCGAGGTGCTGGCACTGGTCATTCCGGAGCGTGCAGAGCGGGTCATCGGCATGATCACCGAACGATACAAACAGGTCGCCGCGTGGGAACGCGCCATCAAGAAGGCAATCTCCGCTGGCCGTAGCTCCGTGCCGGACCTGATCGACGCCGCCGAGCAAGCACTCGTCGGACCCGCACGTCCTCACGAACCCGCCGCGCGCGTGTGGCGGCGTGGCCGCAAGATCCGACACGACGCTGCGGTAAAGGACGACACCGGCGATCTGACAGACATAGCGGTGGCGGCAGCATCCGCGGACACGCGCCGGGCTGAACGCCTCGCATCGCGGATCACCGACCCCGGCGACCGGGCCGAAGCGCTGACCCGCATGGCTGGCCAAACGGCTACGTCCAGCCCCGAGCAGGCACGGGACTGGTTGGAAAAGGCCCACGAACTGGGAGTCCGCGCTCCCAGCGATACCCAGCGCGAGATCATGGGAGCTGTCGCCGCAGCCTCAGCGGTCCTCTGGCCGGCGTTAGCCCGTGACGCCGCCGGACGCCTTATCGCCGTACTCGGCGAGCACGAAACCTCGTGGAGATTACTCGACGCCGCCGAGTCCCTGGCCGCCGTAGACCAGGCTCACACAGTACGTCTGATTGACCGAGCCGATTCCCTCGACGCAGAGCCGCTTACCGACACTGAACGACGCACCGCCGCTGGTGCCTTGGTCTCCGCCGCCGCGACGTCCGCAGTCACGAACCCACAGTTCGCGAAAGGGCTGATCCGCCGCGCTTGGCAGATCGTGCGCCAGCCTCCCGAAGTAGAACAGTATGTCGAGCAGGTCTGGTGGCCGCTACGAGCACTCGCCGAGAAAAATCTGCACGCCGCCGAGCAACTACTCGACCAGCTCCCGGGCCGAGACCGCGACCCGCTGCTTCACGAGATCCTCATCAAGGTCGCGGCGACCGATCCTCTCCGCGCGGAACAAGGGGCCCAGACGATCGTTGACGACACCCTGAGGAAACAAGTTTGGATCAGCGCCATGCTTACCCTCGCGAAAGACAGCCCGCCTTCCGTCAGCACGAACCTGCTTCTCAAACCCACCAAGCAACAAACCCGCCCACCATTCGAGCAAGACCTATAGCCTCCGGCAGCGGACCCAAGACTGAGCTGTCAGGACCCGCGATTTTGCGGGACACCGAACAACGGTAAGGCGTCAGGTGCGGATTTCGCCCGCTCCCCGTATCAACGTCCATGCCACTAACCGCGCGAACCGCCATTTTAGCCCCGCCAGGTTAAGCGGGACAGTGAACTGCTGTTGGCGGTGCGAAATCCGCCTCCTGCTGCAGAGCGCCTGCTGCTCTTGGCCCACCCCGCGTGCGCGACGCGCGGCGGGCAAGACCAGTAGGCTTCTCGAAGTGTTTACTCGCCGAAGCAACGCGTTCATCGGGTCACACTTCGGACGGGCAGGCTACGCCGGGAGGCTGCCCGTATCTTAGATCGCGGCCGCCGCGCTACTCGTCACGATACGAAGCTCGTCGTCAGTCAGATAAAGCGATCCGATGTCGAGCCTCCAATGGCCCTGACGCGAGCCTCTATCACAGCACAAAGCAGCAGCGGAAAACGCACGGAGTTTCCCGAGAAGGCCTTCGAGGTCGGCGGATCGTATGCGTGACTTTGCTTTCAGCTGGTTTCATAACGCCATCCACGCCTGACCTGTCGCGAATGTCAAATGCGCGCCGCCGTTACCGTCGAGGCAATCGCCGAAAATTCCCGATCCCGTGACATTACACGGATGCGTCGAGTCAAAACCCATACCTGACTTGACATTCCGACGTGTATGGAGCGTTCCTGGACGTGTCATAGCGCGGATCGCGCACCGCATCGCCACAGGGATGTGTCTCTTATGGACGGACTACACGCTAGCGTTCCGGGCTGTGCCGCGGTACTTCCGGTGTTGCCGGAGGGCGAGGTGTGGGTGGCGATGCCGTACAAACCGGCATTCCCCGGCATCATCCCCGCCGACGAGACGCCACCGGGCGTCATCGTGGACCAGACCCGCTTCCCCGCCTTGCACGACCTGAACAACGACGCCGAGGTCGGACTGCGGTGCCGCCCCACCGTCGCGCGCTGGATCGGAATCCATCTGGAATCCTTCTACAGCAACGCCGACTACCGTTTCACCTGGCATGGGGACGCCCTGGAAATCCACGACGGCGGCCCCTGGGGCGACGCCGACGGTTCACCGCCGCGCGTGATCCGCCCCGGGGACGACGGCCGTTACGAGATCCGTGACCTGTGGTATCCCGTCGCCCCGGCGGCGGTCGGCGAGCTGTATCAGCGGCATCCTGACGCGCTGGTCACGCTGGTACGCGACGACACTCCGGCCTCCGTCCCGCACATGGTGGCGTACCTGACCGATCATCCCGGTGCGCCGTTGTCGTTACGGCGCAACATCGAGACCGCGCTGGCGAAACTCGCCACTTGCCTGGACCGGTGACCACCGATGACAGCGGTGGTCACGGCCTACGACGTCCCCGAGATCCGGGCCCGCATGACCGAATGGACCCGGGACCCCGGCCTGGACGGCGCAGGCAACTGGTATCGGTTCTTCGTCGGCCCCCGGCCCGAGGACTCGGCGGGAGAACCCGCCTTCCCGCCACTGGATGACGTCGGCGCCACGATCGCGGACACACTCCGGGCCCAGATCCCGGCCGCCGAACTGTTCTACGTCTCCGCCAACCTGACCGACCTCGCCAGCCACGCCGCGACCACGCTGGCCGACTACCGCCTCCACCCCGAAGACCTGCCCGCCCCCGTGGGACTCATGGTCTACGAACACCCACCCGTCACCCAGACCGCCAACGCACTGCACAACGACGTCTCCCTCGTGTCGTGGGGCCCTGGGCGTGGCGGCCTGTGGGTGCAGACCTGGGGCACCATCCCCGATCCCCTGCCAACAGCGGTCGACGTGGGCCGCAAGCTCGCCCGGCTACCCCGCGACTACGCACTGTCCCAGATGCGGAAAGCCGCCGCGCTGAACCTGCCGCTACCCGCCCTGGACAACAAACCCTCCAGCCACGACGACGCCGTCGACCAAGCCGCCAAACACCTCCTAGCCACATTCATGAGCAATACCGAACGCGCACCGATCCCGCCGAGCTTCTCCCCGCCACACGGCTACCAATGGTGCGGCATCACCCCCATGACGTTCACGGACATGAAGGGCTGGCCCAGCGCACTGACCGAAGGCACCACCGCCGCCACGATCGACGCGCAGCTCGCCCTGCAGCGCACCATCCTCACCACCTGGCTCCTGATGGGCCAGACCCTCGTGCGTTCCGAACGGATAGCCGCGCCCCGCGGCGCCCGCCGCCGCATCGCACGCTACGACCCCGCCCTCAATCAGGGCGTCCGGCTGGTCGACCTGCGCCGCGCCCGCACCACACCCGCCGACCGCCACAGCGACGCCTTCGGCCAAGGCACACGCGAATACCACCACAGCTGGATCGTTCGCGGCCACTGGCGCAACCAGTACTACCGCAGCCGAGACGACCACCGCCCCATCTGGATCGCCGACCACCTCGCCGGACCAGAAGACAAACCACTCATCGGCGGCGAACGCGTCCACGTCCTGCGCCGCTAACCCGGACACAGCCACCCGCCGCGACACGAGCGGGCTGCGACTGTCCACAACAGACGACCTGCACCCGCAGGCGATTGAGGAACAATGGGAAGGAATCCGCAACATGACCACCACAGAAAGCATCGGCACCCCGGTGACCCAACCAACTCCGGCCCCCGTGGCGATCGTGGGCGATTTTCACGACGACACCGCCGAGCTGCCGCTCCGGGACATCGCCGCCCGCATCCGCGAGGACCTCGTCGCGATCCAGGAAGACGACATGATCCACGCCGACGCGGAGTTCGCCGTCGCGGCGGATGAATCCGGTCCGCAGAACCAGATCCGCATCACGATCACCGGACTGCCCCACAGCGACCACGGCACCGCCGACGCGCCGACCATGGACCTGACGCGGGACGTCTTCCGGGCGGCATTCGCACTCGCCAGCCACTACAACCGGTTCGTCAGCAGCCCCTACCAGCTGCGGTACCTCGTGGTCATCCAAGCCGTCCACAACAGCGGCACCGCCTACGCCGAAGGCGTCGGCGGTATCGGGCTCTGGGGCACGCTGCCCCAGAGCTGACCCACCCGAAAACGACAACATGCCCACTACGGGGCGCGGCAATCACGGGCCGCGCCCCGTAGTGGGTTGTCAGCTACGGCACCGTCGCCTGTACCGGTGCCGCCCCGGTCGCGTGACAACCGGGGCGGATCGCAAAACGCCGAAGCACCCGACGGCGGCACCCACGCCTAGCCCGGTTCTTATAGGGGCAGACACTAGAACACAATGTGTCCACATGAGACACGTGTCTTGTTTGACGGATCGCTTGACAATGGCGGGGTGACGAAGCGTCCATAGACGTGTAGCCCGAACAACCGGATGCGCACCGGCGGGCCAACGCCCCGGCCGGGGCATGACCATCCCATTCCATACCCAAACGCATGGAGTCCGTCATGTCCCGCAAGAACCGCAACATCAGCGCCGCCCCGGTCCCCGATGCCACCGACAGCGACCGCCACCTGCACGCCGTGTCCGATGCACCCGGCACGCAGAACACGCCCACCACGGAAGACAAAGTGTTGGCCGCGCTGACCGCCAATCCCGCCTCCACGACAGCCGCACTGGCGAAGGCCGCCGAAGTCGGCCGTTCGACCGCCGCGAAGATCCTGGCTCGCTGGGGACGCGACGGCACCGCGATCCGGACCACCGGAGACGGCCCGCGCAACCCCGACACATGGACGCTCACTCCGTCGGACCGTGACACCACCGCATCCGACACCGACGCCGCACAGCCGGACATTGCGGCGGGCAACATCGTCGAAACCAGCGAAGCGACGAAGACGACCGTCTCCAGCACCGACGACGCCCCGGAATCCACCACCACGGACACCTCCCAGGACGACGTCGCTCCGGCTACTGCCGCCGACGACGCTGGGACCACCCCGTTGCCCGACACCGCACGGGAGGATCCGACGGACGGCGCGACCAAGCCCGAGCCGTCTGTGACGGGGTCGGCTGCGGTCACCGACACCGCCCGCCCGGACAAGGACCGACTGCCCAAGGGCGGGCTGCGAGCCATGGTGGAGGAGTACCTGACCGAACACCCGGGCGAGGACTTCGGGCCCGCCAAAATCGGCAAAGACCTCGGCCGTTCGGGTGGCGCGGTCAACAACGCCCTGGAGAAGCTCGTCGCCGACGGGTACGCGTGCAAAACCTGCGAGGCACCGAAGCGGTTCGCCATCAACCCGGACAAGACCGACGTCCCGAACACGAGCGACGATGCCACCGAGCCCGCGCTGAAATCCTGACGCCCGCCCGCCTAGTCCGCGCGCAGGACCGCCCCTTGGGCAACCGGTCCTGCGCGCGGACTTCTCATAACTCCGGCGCGCTGGTCCAGCCCCCGTTAGCGCCGCGATCGCCTACGCCACGGGGTTAAGCGGGCGATGGCCAGCGATAACCTCCGCCGCGCCCGTCCGGTATGGCAGTGGCACTATTCCGGCCGCCACTGGCGGCATCGTTCCCCGCCCCACGGGCACGAACGTGGTTGTTTCTTTTCTTGCCCCATACCGTCGATGTGCCGCATCCCATGCACTGGAGACAGCGGCCGGGGGCCTGTCGGGCTACGCGTCGATGATGGCGTGCAGCAGGGCGCGGGTTTCGGCGTCGGTGGAGTAGAGCACGGCGCCCGCCGTGGCGCGAGTGAGCAGCACGCGGTAGGTGCGGCGCACCCATAAGTCGACGTCGGCGGCCATCGCGCTGTCGAGGGCGTCGTCGCGGGTGGCGGCGGGGTCGGTGATCCACCGGTCGTCGCGCCACAGGAGGTCGGGGCCGAGGATGACGCCGCCGTAGTCGTACTCGAAGCCTTGCGCGCTGTAGACGTTGCCGATCTGGCCGGCGCCCGCAGGATCGATCGCCCACAATGGCGAGGGCGGCAGCCCGTTGACCGAGCGCTGGCCCTTCACACTCCACGGGCGCCGCCAGTCGCCGATCACGATGTCCCCGACCAACGGATTTCCTGGACTCGCGTCGCTCCACGGCCAGCACAACCCGGCCGTGATCCGGGCGCTCGCCCCGGCCTCGGTCTTCGGACGCAGCAACCGCTCCAGCTCGCCGGGGCTGTCGGCCACCCGCAACTCGAACCGCGGCGCGGAGCCCTTGCCCTCGCTCCAGGAGGTCGGCGGGCTGAGTGGGTCGTCGAGGCCGAGTAGGCGACGGACCCAGCTGTCGTAGCGGACGTTGTGATGGCGGTGCTGGCTCGTCAGCTCGGCGATGTGCACGGTGGTGCCGCAGGCTCGGGCGGCTGTCGCGAGGTAGTCGCGGGTGCCGATTTGCCCGGGACGGATCGCCTGGTCCTCGTCGAGGAGGAACACCACGACACGAGCGGTCTCGAGCAGCTGTGCGGCCTGGGTACGGTCGCTGCGGCGCGAGGCGGGGGTGTAGCGGGTGTTCGAAGTGGCCCGCAGTTGGTGCGCGTCGTCGCACACCAGCAGGTCCAGCCCGTCGAGCTCGGTGGCGGTGCCGAAGTACTGGAAGAGCTTCTGGGTGACGCGGGAGCCGTGTCCGGCGGTCTTGCGCAGCGCGGTGGTGAACGCCTGCGAGCCGGTGGCGTGCCGTGCCCGATAGCCGGCGCGCAGGGCCTCGCCGAGCAAAGTCAGCGCGAGGGCGCTCTTGCCCGTGCCCGCGGCGCCGGCGACCACCACGACGGCCCTCGGGCCGGCCTCGTCGGCGAGGCACCGTCGCACGTGGTCGAGGACGGTTTCCTGATCGTCGGACAGGGCGAAGACGTCGACGTGGGTGAGTGAGCGGGCCGCGAGGTCGAACAGTGTGGGCGCCGCGGGGCGCGAGGGGGATCCTGCGGTCGGCATGATGAGTTCGGTCCTCCTCACTGGGTGAGACGAACGTGCGTCAGGGTCTCAGGGACTTCGGCCAACACCCGCGGCTTGGACGTGTGGCCTGGCGAGCTGCGGCCAGGCGAAGGGTGTGGTGGAACCACGTGCTCTGCGGCGGTGTCGGGCAAGGGCGCACCCTGCCCTCGGATTTCTCAGAGACGGGATCTGGTACCGCACGGCGAGCGAGGTCGGTGCCCGCCGGGCGAGTCCGGGGCGGTGGAGAGTGTGGTCATCGCGGCTCTGCTTCGACGGTCGTGTTCGGGTCGGCCGAGGTCTGGTGGCCGGGACGAATCCAGCGGTGAGTGTCCGGGTCCCAGGTCGCGGTAGCCATCAGGCGGTTGAGGTCGGGGAGCCCGTCCCCGTACGTCCAGCCGAACTCAAAGCATTCGACCGCGCCGGGCCATCGCCCAGACCAGGTGTCTCGCGGGCATGAGCACGCTTCGTCGTGACCTGTGCGCTGCAGTCCGGTGGCCAGACAGCGCGCCACGGGACACCACTCGACGTGGATGTGGCCGATCTTGGTGTGGCAACTTGGGCAGGACGGTTGCAATGGCCCACGAGGGCGTAACCAACGCGGGGGCGGGGTGGTCATGCGGGCCTCCCGGTCGGGTCGTGCTGGCTTTCGAAGTGCTCGTTCCACAACTGTGTCTCGGCGCCCGCGTGTGTGTAGGGCGGACGCGCATTGGGGTTGGCTAGCAGGTGGTGCTGTGCGAAGACCAGTCCGGCTCCGGAGGTGATGGCCTCGGCGATGCGCAGGTGCATGCGTGCCCAGTCGAGGCAGCGCCGGTATTCGTCCTGGTCTACGGCGCGGCTGCTCAACGTCGGGTAGATCGCGCGAGCCCGGGCGAAGAGGGCCTCGGCGGCGGCGCAGTGCTCGGCGGCACTACGTGGCTCCGCCGCCTTTGTGGCGGCGGTCGGATCGGTGGGGCCGGTGTTCGGTGGCATGGCGTCTTTCTCCTTCAGGTTATCGTTGGAACGCGGGGTCAGTAGGTGGTGAGCACCGCGCGGGCGCGGGAGTCGTCCAGCACCGGGCGCGTGGTGTGGCGCTCGTCGTCGGCGATGCGGACCCGTATGCCGAAGCGGGGCGGCCCGCCGGACGCGTCGGTCCATCCGTAGAGGGCCGGTAGCTGCGCGAGCGCGTGTGCGGTGGCTGCGGCGGCGGGGTCACCGTCGCGGTAGCCGAAGACCTCGAATGCCAGCTCCACGGCCGTCTCGTCGGCGGTGAGGGCGTAGCGCAGGTGCGGTGGTAGCTGTGCCCGGAGCTCGGTGAGGGCGGCGGGTTCGCCCGGGCCGGGTGGTCCTGTGACATCAGCGAGGATCCGCAGTCCGAGCTGGGTTAGGTCGTGTTGATAGGTGTCGCCCAGCAGTGGGCCGTAGCGGCGGGCGGTGGTGTTGGCGGCGTCGATCCCGGTGTAGCCGCAGCTGTCGCGCATGTGCGGGAAGGCCAGTGGTGTCTCGTCGGGTCCGGGTGGGATGTACTCGTCGGCGCGCAGCGACCACCGGTCACCTCGTCGCGCGGTCCACACCGCGTCAGTGTCGAAGGCATACACGTAGTCGGTGCCGTGGCTGGTGGGCCAGGGCCACGGCCACTCATGGTTTCCGAGCGTCACCTCGCCGGCTTCGTGGATCTCGGCGGTGCGCAGGAAGAGGGCGACGAGGGTGATGAATCCGCCCGCGGACCGGGCTCGCGTGATCTCGTCGAGCCAGCGGCCGTTGCGGGTGCCGACGCGAACGGATCCGAGCCAGTCGGCGTCGGGGCCGCGCCCGAGGTAGAAGTCGTGCGTCGTGCTGCTCATCGGGCGTCACCGCCGATGATGGGCATGTCGGCGGGTTTCTCTCGCATCAGCGGCATCGGCACCGACGGTGGCGCGGCCGGATCACGCAGCCACGCGTACAAATCGGGCGGCCCGAGCGGGTCGTCGCCCTCGGGAAACCACGGGTTGCGCGGGTCGATACGGTGCCAGCGGACACCGCCGCCCACCGTGGCGAACACCGCGCCGTCGCGGGGGTCGAAGGTGATGATCCAGCTGCTGTTGTGGCTGGAATACCACGGCCACGGCCAGCCGCCCTCGCGCCGATACGCACGGCCGAGACGTTCCTCCTCCCACACATCGAAAGCGTCGGCCACGGCCGCGCGGAAGATGGCCTCGGTGGTCGCAGTTACCGCCAGCCGCGCAGGTGGAACGGCGAGGAAATTCTCGGGATAGCACTCCCCGTGCAGGGAGCCGATCCACTCCGCGTCCTCGCCCCGCCCGAGGTAGAAGTCGGTGGAACTCGACATCGCCAGGTCCTCCTTATCGTGACGCATGGGGCTTCGGGCTCACGGGTGCCGGGACACAGGCGTACGGATCGGGCGGCGGATACGGCGGAGCGTCGCCGTCGTGGGTGGCGTCCTGTTCGTGTTCGGTGGCGCGGCCGAGGATGTAGACGAGCACGATCACCGGGGTCCACGGCCCGGGCAGCATCACGGCCAGCACGGTCCACATGAGACGTTTCTTCCTGTCACGCATGATGTGTCGATCTTTCTGTAGTGCGGGGAAATGGTTGGTCAGCTGAAGGTGGGAATCGCGCCCAGCGTGCCGACGACCTCGGCCACGACGGCGGGCACGTCCATCACCACGAACACGGCGTAGCCGCCGAGTTCGGTGTTGGCGGTGGCCCCGACCCGGCTGCACAGCACCGCCTCGCAACGGCCGCTACTCCACTGCTCGAACGAGATCCCCGCCTCGGTGAGCATCCGCCACGCGGCCGGGCAATACAGGCGCAGTACCTCGGGCCACGCGCGCTCGGGCACGTCGAGCTCTCCGCAGTACAGCGCGGACACCACCGCGACAGTCGACGCGCGACCGGTGAGGATGTAGCCCCAGTTCGGGTCGAATCGCTCGACCGGGCGATACCGTTTATCCCGTCCGGCCAGGGCGGGCAGGGCGGGCAGGATCTCGCCCGCGTCGGGTTCGGCGTGACGGTAGAGGTCATGAGGAATAGGCAAGAACGTGGTCATTGTTTGTCTGTCCTTTATGGATTTTTGAGGTCGCGGGGTTTGCGTCAGACCAGGTGTGTGCAGTCGGTGGCGGGTGTATCGGGCAGGCGGTGCACCGGGAGTGGGACCGCTGGTGCCGCACGGGGATCGCGCAGCCATCTCGCGAAGTCCGGCGGGCCGCACTGCAACGGCGGGCGCGGGTCTTCGGGGTCCAGGCGGTGCCAGCGGTCCCCACCACCCGCCGTCATATGCGCCGCACCGCCAAAGTGGGTGATGATCCAGTCGTTGCAGTGGCTGGACTCCCAGTCCCACGGCCACCCGTTTCGGGGTTCGTGCGCCGCGCCGAGTCCCCCGACCGCCCACATCAACAACAGGTCCTTCACCGCCGTCCGGTAGGCCGACGTTCCTTGCGCGGTCAGCGTGGCGCGGCCGTGGGACAACTTGAGGAGGTTGTCGGGGTGGCAGGCGAACTGCAGGGAACCCAGCCATTGCGCGGTCGGTCCAGTGCCGAGGTAGAAGTCGGTGCGCGTAACCATCACGAAGTCCTCTCTTGGGCGGGCTTGCTGGGTCAGAGGTCCTCGCGGACGGGGCATCCAGGTGTGTGGCCAACGCCGGAGGTCAGCCCGGGCGGGCACGGCACCGAGGTGCCCGTGGCCCGTGCGTCGAGATAGCGGCCCAGCGCGGCAGGGTCGTTGGCCGCGATCAGCGGCACCTCGCCGCCGCACTCCGGGCACGGCCCGAGGACACGCAGGTCGTCCACCGTGCCGTTGTAACAGGTCAACCGGTACTCGGTGCCGCCGTCGGCGATGGTCACCCGAAACCAGTGCCACCCGCCGTGCTGACGGTCGGGGTCATCGGTCACCGTCACCGCCGTCCTCGCCACACCGAACTCCTCGGCCACGTCGCGCCCCAAGGTGCGGCGGAGGGCGGCACGCTTGAGGTAGGCGGGATCACGGCCGACGTCAGAACCCGGGTCTTGTCGGCGGGCCCGGTCGAAGGCCTCGCGAGCGCGCCCGGCAAGCGTGGTACCTCGGCAAGCCGGAGGCCTCTCGCTGTGAAGAGTGATGCTGTGCCAGTCATTCTCGGCGTTGTCGATGCCGCGAACAACGTCGGGCAGGTACAACACTCGACGGCCGTCGAAGGTGTATGCGCCGCCCACGTGGAGGTTCCTGCGCCGCCACGTCTTCCACGTCGCGAGGTCGTGATTGCAGCCGGACACCGCTGGCCCGAAACCGCACATCGACCATGCCTCAGCCAGGGTGTCCAGTGCGGTATAGAAGTCGGTCTCGGCGGCAGCGGTCAGGAATCGCCGTCCGACAGGCAGCAAGGCGACGGTCGCGGGATCTGGTGTCCCGTCGGGGTATGCGGATTCCAGGTAGCCGACGTACTGGGTCCCTGGGCCCGTGCCGAGGAAGACCTCAACGCGGGAGACCTTGTGACTATTGCGGGGGCTCAGGCCTGTGAGGGCGGCGTTGATCGCGGTCATGTCGTCTCCTGGGTTTCCGTCGATGTGGATGGTGTGGTGGTGTCGGCACGGAGTGCCTGTGCGAGCGCGGGAATGCGGGCGAGCGCGTCGTCGACCGACATGGTCAGCGTGATGCTCATGCGGTCGTCCCTCAGGAAGTAGATGCGGGCGGGCTCGGGTGCCTGCGGGAACGCGCTTTCCAACTTGTCGGCGATCTCGCGCTGAGCTTTGTATTGGCGCGTTTGGGCTTGGAGGCGTTCGCGTCGGGCGGTCTGGGCGCGGTCGAGCCACTGGTGGAAGGCCGGGATCAGTCGCTGGTGGATGTGGGTCGCGACCTCGGCGGCCGGGGCACCGACAGCGAACCTGACAACAGGGAATGGGTCTCGGCGGTGCCAAAGGAAGACATCGTCAAGTTCTCGCGGGAGGTCCCCGGGAACGAGCTGGTAACACCACGCGCCCGGCCCTGGTACCGGTTGGAAACCGACACTGACTCCGGTGGCCAAGCACACGACGTCGGCGACCTGGTCTCGGTCTCGGCCACGGCCAACCGTCCACTTGCCCGGTAGCGCGGTCGCGACGTCGATCGCGGCGAGGGCCACCCGATCTTCTTTGCTGATGCGTGCGGGTTTGTCAGCCGTCTCGACTGCGGTCGTTGTCATGACAGGGGCTCCTTTCATTGTCCCGCACGGAGTTCCGACGCGTGTGCGGAGTAGAGACAGTGCGGGTGGTGGGCGGGGTCGCCGTGGAATTCGAAGGTCGCGGTGTCGGAGAAGCGCTCCTCGGACTCGGGGTCGAGGTGGGCGCCGAGGTCGGCGAGGCCGGCGATTCGCGCGATGGGGACCCGCGGTGCCTCGCAGTCCGGGCATGGGCCGAGCAGCAGCCAGGACCACATCACGAACCCGGACAGGTCGGGGATGAAGTACCAGCGGCGGCCGTCGTTGGTGACCTCGATCAAATCCCCCGGGGCGAGGGTGGTCCCGGTGCCGTAGTGGCGGTCCGGGTCGTCCCGCACGAGCACGGTGTCGGCAGCGACGCCGAGCGCGGCCGCGATATGGCTTGTGGTGATCGCGCGGCGATTCCACGACGACTGGGCACCGTGGCGATCGGCGAACGCGCGCGGCGCGATGGCGCGGTGAAGGCGGGCGACGGTGATCGCGCGGTCGGCCAGCGATGCAGGTGTCCTGCTGGGTGTTTCGTCGGTGGTCATCACGACCACCCCAGCGCGTCGGCGACGGGCGCGGGCACGTATCCGACCTGGTCGCTCGCGCCGAGCCACACCACGGGCTGATCGGCGTGATCGTGGGTGCACACGACGCGCGCGAGAAGGTTTTCCAGGGGGTAGGCGGGTTGTGTCGCGAGCCGTACGGGGGCGGCGGGGTCGTAGTGGTCGAGGGCGGCGATCAGCTCGCCCACGGTGGCGATGGCGGTGTCGGTCATCGTTGGTCATCTCCAGTTCGCGGGTGGTCGTGGGCCCGGGCGGGGCGGGCATGAGGGGGAGGGTGTCCGCCCCGCCCGGGGTCTGTGGGTGATTAGCGGGTGGCTCGTAGTGCGGCGGTGGCGGCTTGTCCGATGGCGCGGGCGGTGGTGGTCGGTTTGGTGAGCGGGTGCACGGTGTCCCCTTTCACAAGCTCCGCGTCCGGGACGACCCGCGCGGGGGTCAGCCACAACACCGCGCACCCGTTGGCGCGTAACCGTTCGAGGCGTGTCTGCGCGTTGCTGCGGTACTCGTCGTCGACGATGTCGGTGTCGGTCACGATGACCAGCAGCCGCGCGGCGTCGGCACGGGAAAGACTCAGTGCGCCGTCGAGCGCGCTGATCGCACTGTCGAGGGCTTCGACACCGTCGAGGGCGGCGAATTCGGTCACGTCGCGGGGCGCGGTTCCGGGGTGGGTGATCGGGCGGACCGTAGCTCCGAAGATCACGCTGGCGGTGGTGGCGGGCACGCGGGTGTGGTGGGCGGCGTGGCCGAGGATCCAGGCGGCCGAGGCCACCGGGCGCGCGAACTTTCCCATCGAACTGGACACGTCGCACGCGATGCCCAGCCGTAGTGGCGGGGTGGGCACCGTCCTACGGGTCGTGCGGGTGAACGGCTCGGCGGTGGGTATGACGCCCGCCGCGCGTTGCGCGTCGGCGGCCATAGCGCCACGCATCCGCAACCGTCCCGGAGGTGTGGCCGACGTTGCCTTGATGGTGGTGCGGTCACGTACCCCGGCGGTGTCCAGCGCGCGGGCGAGGTGCCGTGCTGCGGTGCGTTCGGCGGCGGTCGGCGGGCGCGTGCCCGCTGTGCGGGTCCCGCCTGATCGGCTACCGCCGCTGGTGAACACGGTGCGTGCGTCCCATGCGGCGGCCTCGCGCGCCGCTACCTCGGCGGCTGCGGCTTCCAGCCGTTCGGTCACGGGATCAGTGGGTGCGGGTTCACTGTCCACTTCGGCCGCAATGGCGCCCACCACACGCAAGACGGCATCGGCCAGTGGTGACGGGGTGACCTCGCCGTCGCCCGGTTCACCGGGGTCGGCGGCGTCGGGGGTGTCGGGGTCGGTGCCGATCGCCTCACACCAGCGGCGTCCGAGGTCGATCATGGTCTCTGCGTCGTTGTCGGCGGTGCGGCGGGCTTCGCGCCAGATCTCGCGCAGGGCTGCCAGTGTGTCGGTTCCGAGAATGCCGCGCACCATACGGGCGACGGCGGCGGTTTCGCGGGCGTTGAGTATCCCGCCGTCTACCCGTGCCAGCAGGAGCGCGGCGGCGGTGGCCGCGCTGTGGGCGGACATCGTGAGGGCTGTGGCGGGGTCCTTTGCGTCGGTGTCGGCGAGAATGAGGTTGGTGGCGCTGGCCCGCAACCAGTAGCGGTCGCGCGGACGGCGGCGCACCTGTGCCGCTTCGATACGGGACTCTTCCAGTAGCATCGCGGCGGCCGCAGCCCCTGGTGGCGCGCCGGAAGGAACTTTCCACACGGAATGCTTGGCGTGGGCACTTTCGTGGGTGAGCAGCCCCCATATGGTGCGGTAGCGCTTGCGGTCCCCGACCCGGTGCGGTTCGACGGTGGCGGGGTCGACACCGGTGTCCAGATGGGATCCGTCGACTTCGATGGTGGCAGAGCCGGGGAAGAAACACGCGGGGGCACCGTGGCCCGCCCCGGGCGCGACGGTCACCACGAGGTCGTCACGGTCGGCGATCGCGGGAACCTCGTCACCGAACGCGGCGGACAGGGCCAACCACTCGGGGGCGGTGGGAAACACGGCGGTGGGTGTGGCGGCGAGTGCGGCTATGTGGGCGGTCATGACGTAGGTCCTTTCCGGACAGTCGCGCGGGTCGGTGATCGCGGGTTAGAACTGTGCCCCAAGTGAGAGCGGGGAGATGTCGGCGCCGAACACGTTGCGCACAGCCTCGGCGACCACGTCCCGGTCCTCTTCGGGGGCGATGCCGACCAGGTTTCCAGCGGCGGCGGTGATGCCGAGCACGTCGGCGATCCGGTTAAACGCGATCAGTTCCCGCAATTGCGGCGCCCACCCGATCTCGCCTTTTTCCTGGCGCGTGGCCAAATTCTTGGCTACCCGAACGGCTTTCGCGTCGATCTTGAGCTGGGTGGCGAGATCGTAGTCGGTGGACACGTGGATCTGCGCGGAAAACCGCGACGAAAGCGCGTCGGTGAGCACCGCACCGTGAACCCCGGGGTTGTGCCCGGCCACCACATAGAACCCGGGCGCGGCGTCCACCACCTCGTTTTTGTGGGTTTTGATGATGATCTGGCGGCGTCCGTCCATCGCGGGGTACACAACAGCGAGCACGGTCGGCGGTATGAGTGTCGCGTCATCGATGAACAACGCGCGCCCTTCCCGCATCGCCGTGACCAATGGCCCGTAGGCGAATTCGTAACGCCCGTCCGGGGTTTGGGTATAGGACCCCACGAAGTCGTCGGTCACGGTGTCACTGTCGCCCTGAATGGTCACAAGGTCGTCGAACGCCGCCTCGACCACCGACGTTTTACCGGTACCGGGCGGGCCGTACATGAGCGCGGACACGTTCGCGTCCCGCAACCGCCGTAGCGCGGTCACATCCGACAACCCCGATAACTTGCGCGGGTGGTACATCTGCCCGTTCGGGCGGCGCACGGGACCGGTCACCAGCGCGGGCGCGTCGGACGGTGTCGACGGTGCGGCGGCGGGGCTGGTGCCGCGCGGGGCGACGGTGGCGGTTTTGGCGGCGTCGGCGGTTTTGCCGGTCGCACGGTAGGTGACCGGGCTGGTGCCGACTTTTTCGGCTTCCCCGCGCGCTTCCAATGTCGCCAGTGCGTTACCGACCGCGCCGGACGATTTCCCGCCGAGTTTGGTCGCGATGGCGCCGGGGGTGAGGGCAGCGGGGTCGCGGGCGAGTTGTTCGGCCACCATGCGGCGGAGTTCGCCGTTGCGCAATCGGTGTGCCGCGCCCGGGGCGGCGGGCGCGGTGCCCGGGGCCGGAGTCGTGGCGTGCGTGGTCATCGTGCTGGTTTCCCTTCACAGCAATGGGTTTCAGTGGTCATGGCGCGGCGGGGACCGGGGCGGGTGGCCCGTGTGACTACGTGCGGCGCAACGTGGTGGTGAGCGCGAGCACGGCGTGGCCTTCGCTGGGGGCGGGGTATTCGGCGCCGTCGGCGGTCACCACCCGCCATTCCGTTTGCCGTACGATGTCGGCGGGAAAATAGCTACCGACGAAACGGCCATCGGGACCGGTTACGGTGCCGTACAACAGTTGTTGCTGATCAGCCGGGTCGATCACCACACCGGTGACGGTGCAATCGTTGTCAATCTCGGTGCGGGTAACCAATTCGGGTTGCACGTCGCGGCTCATGGTCGGGTCGACCACGTACACAATGCGTTCCGGCGGGTCGTCGGCGTCATTCATGGTGTTGCCCCTTTCTGTGTCGGCGCGGGTTTTCAGTGGGCGGGGTTGGGAAGTCGGCCGACGACGGCGACGGTGTGGGTGTTGTCGTCGTAGGTTGCGGCGTCGATGACGTGCCCGCAGCCGTCGCATTTGTACAAAGGTTCGACCCACCGTTCGGGCGCGTGTGCGGTGTCGTCACCGTTACTGTCGATCATGCAAAACCCGCCACTGTGCGGGGTGTTCCCGCATACACACACCCAGCGTTCACAGTCGTGGGCGGTGATTGTGGTGACCGTGGTGGCGCGCATGTCCGAAACAGTCGCGTGTGGCGCGGTAATGTTGCGGTTCATGATGTTCACCCCTTTCCGGGTGTGACGGGTGGCGGGGTCAGTGGGTGGCGGCGAATTCGGCTTCCGCCGCTTCGGCGTCGCGAATGTGGGTTTCGGCGGCGACTTCGGCGGCGTCGTGGTCGGGGTAGGTGTCAGACCAACCGCAATAGCAATGCGCGATGGCGGTGCCGTCGGGGTTGTCGGTGGTGTCGGCGTAGCACATAGCAATCCCCAATCACGTGTTTGCCGGATTTCCGCTTTCCGGGGCGCCATTCGCGCCCGGGCGGGGGTTTTGTCGTGGTTTCCGGTTTTCCCGGTGACACAACAAACGTAACTCGACCCCGGGGCGCCGCGCAATAGATTTCCCGGGTTAATTTCGGGGAATTTCGCCTATCTTTTCGCGTAAATGACCGCGATTTCACGGAAGTATTTGCACAGGTCAGACTGCTGCGAATTGCCCAGAAATGGGACGGCCGACCACAGGTTAAACCGCGGACAAATATAATCTTTTCCAATAAACAGAAAGAGAAGGACGACACGAAAGAAGGTGAGTGAGCTCCAAGGGTGAGCACTGATGAAACGACGACGGAGCCGCGTGACATCGGCGCCGGGCCTGATGTGTTCACCTGCTTGGTATCAAGCGAGTCTGGGATACCGGTGGATCCCCCCATAGGGTGCCTGACCTCCGAGAACGGCTGAAACAGGGGGATCCACCTTAGGTGGATACCGGAGAACGAGGCTGATAGGCCGGGTCGGCGGCCCCATGGATGGCAGTCACGCTCAGTATCACCGGAGACGACAGGGACGACACTGAGCGATCGCGCCGACGGCTCAGGCCCAGCATTCGCGGCGGCATCCGCGCGCGGGACAGGCGAGTCGCCCCGGTGGCATAGGAGTGTCTTTGGGACTCGCGAGACTCGCTGATAGCACTCGGCGATAGCAGGTGTCGGAGTTGCCGGGGAATGCGATTGTGCGCCCACGAAGTTCTTTTCTTTGACCTCAACGGTTGCGTTGCCGCGACCGACGTTAGCATCAGCGCGGGCGGACTCGTGACGCGAAATCGAGGTATTTCGCTGTTCCGCAGAAATACCTTTACCGCCCAGTATTTCCACTTCGGGGGGGCGTGTTCGAGATCCGGCGGCAGTGATCATTCATGGCGCCGTGGTCCGGGAGAGACCTCGACCGGTATTCCGGTGTCGCGGTCACGCAGCCGCTGGGCGAGGTCGACGGTGTCCGCGGTGGGCATGGTGTCGATTTCGGCGAGGCGGGTTCGCAGCAGGTCCAGGGTGCGGGAGATGGCGTCGTGCCGGCCTAGTTTGTGTTGCAGGCGCATGATGTCGCGGTACAACAATTCGTTGTGCGGATCGAACGCCCGCGCGGTTTCCAGCAGATCCAGGGTGCAGTCGGGGTCTACCTCGACACGGGCGCGGGCGAGGGCGGCCACGGCGTCGAGCGCGTCGCGCCGCGTCGCTTCCCGGGCGGCGATGAGCCAGTCGGAATCCACGCCGTCGGCCAGGACACCTCCGTAGTGCGCGACGATCGCCTCGTAGGCGTCAGCTCGCCGCTCGGCCGTGTCGGCGGTACGGCGGCGGGTCACGGCGTCGGCGAAGGACCAGTAGTCCACCTCGACCACGGCCGGGTCGAGCCGGTACTGGCCGTGCTCGGCCAGTACCAGTTCGCCGACGGCGCCGCTGGTCCCGTTATCGAGAGCGCGGCGGATGCGGGACAGGATCGTGCGCAGCACGCTGGCAGGGTTGCGGGGTGGTTCGTTCGGCCAGAGGGCGTCGACGATCGCGTCCCGCGATACCCCGCCTGGATGGACCGCGAGGAAGACCAGCAGTTCGAGCGGGCGGTTGCTCAGTTCGCGCAGCTCAGTCTCGGCTTGGCCGGGGCCGGGCCGCCAGTGCAGGACCGGTGCGCCGAACATCGTCAGCGCCAGCGGCACGGCTGATCCCGGATCCATGCGTGCCGCACGTGGGCGTGGCTCCTCGGCGGGGTCGCTGGCCGGGGACGGTTCCGGCGCGGCTGGTCCCGCGGTGATCTCCAGTCGTCGTGGGTCGTCGCCGGCGTTCCGTGGCGGGGCTGGGGAACTGGTGTCCGGTGGTGTCGCTGCCTTCCGGGGCTTGGGGGCGTCGCTGGGCGGGTGAACTTCGGCGGTGCTGTCGTGGGGTGCGGCGTCGCGGAGGAGGGCCAGGAGGTCGCGGGTCGCGGTCTCGGGCAGGGTGAAGGCACGGGTCCCGCGCAGGGGTTTACCGAGGCCGGGGTCGGTCGCGGAGATGATCCCGGCGCCTGTGACGTAGGCGGTTACCCCGGCGCGCCACTGGCCCAGTATCAGCGCGGTGAGTCCGTGCTGGGCGTTGTTGTCGAGCAGCTGCTGCAGCTGCGCCTGCTGGCCAGGGTCGCCGGGTGGCGATGCGATCAGGACAGCGGGCCGCGGCGGCATCGGGGCGTCGAGGGCGGCCATGGCGGTGTGCAGGTCGGCCACCACGGTGATCGGCTCTGGCAGGCCGCTGGTCGCTCCTGCCACACCGAGCAGGCGGGCCACGTCGGCGCTGGGCACGTAGATCCTGAACGTGGGCGCGTTCTCTGATGCGGTGGCCAGGAGAGTGAGCAGAAGGGCACGGGCCGCGGCATAGCCGCCGGGCCCGACCAGGCCGAGCCCGTGGACACTGGCCAGGTCGAGGGCGACCTGGGTCCCCTCACCTGCGGTGGCGGCCTCACCGTCGGTGTCAGGGCGTGTGGTGTCGAGCGCGATGTCGACCACGGATGGCAGCGTCGCCGGTCCGGCGACGCTGCCGGTAGGTGCGGCGGCGCCAATCACGCGGCGGACACGAGGTACGAGCACCGTCAGCGGGCCCTCGTTGTCCGCTCCTTCCGGTGCCGTGCTCGAGCGCGGTGCCGGGTCGCCAGCCGCGATGTCGGCCTCGGTGTTCAATTCGAGGTCTTCGTCGTGGTGGCGGGCGCGCAGATGAGCCAGGCGTAGCTGGTACACGACTGGGGCGACGGGCAGGTCGTCGTCGCGCCGGCCGCTGCCCGGCTGGTACTGGGCGTGGCGTCGCCGTCGCGCGAGCACGAGCAGGGCGCTGACCGCGGCGGCCAGGCCCAGGCTGACGAACACCTCACCGCTCCCCCAACTCGCCGCGCCCTCAACAGGCTTATCCGCTGCGGGGACGGCGGTAGGCGTCGCGGCCGGAGCTGTCTCCGAGGACGGTGGCGTGGTCGTGGCCGGTACCGGTGGTGCTGATTCGGGCGCGGGTACCGAGGGTGCGAGCGTCGATTCCGGGAGAGGCGGCATAGGCGGGTCGGGCGGCGGGCTGGTGATGGGGAGGTGGAGAGTGTCGCCGGGGTGGATCAGGTTCGGGTTGGTCAGTACCCGTCCGCTGGGCTGGGCGTTGCCGTGGTTGAGGGCCCAGATCTCCGGCCAGCGATCCCCCTCGCCCAGGCAGCGCTGCGCGATCCTCCACAGCGAGTCGTGCACCCCGTTCTCCGGTGGACGGACGCGCTCGATCCCGGGCTCGGCCGGAAGCCGTGACTGTTCAAGGGCGAGCGGTGTCGTGGAAGTGGGAGCGGTAACGGCCACCTGGGCGTGGCCGGTGGGGCGTGCGGTGTCGGCGGGGGTGATGGGTGCCGCGGTGGCGGTGCGGCCGAGCACGGCCACGAGGAGGGCGCCGACGAGCACGGCCGCGACGCGCCGTACCGGTCCTGTCTGCCGTTTCAGGTACGGCAGCCGGGCGCCGCGGGCGACGTCGGCCGTGCACGCGGCGAGGTCGAGGACGAACGCCAGCCACAGCAGCCAGGCCAGGCAGGCGAGCGTGTTGAGCAGGAACCGTGGAGACATCTGCGTCATCAGCGCCGTGCCGATCTCGTCCAGGCTCGGCAGGTGATCCGGTAATGGCCAGCCCACGCCGTGGATCAGCGCCCACGGCAGGCCCGCCGCCAGCGCGGCCAGTAGCACGGCGGCGAGCAGTCCTCTCGTCACCCGGCCCAGCAGCCGTGTGGTGCGTGCGAGAGGCGCGCCGCCGATCATCAGCTGCTCGCCGCGCCTACTGCTGCTTCGGCACGACTGCCGGCTGCCGGTGCGGACGAGGCTGGCGCGGCGGGCTGGCCGGCGCGCGGCACGGTGGCCGTCGGGGTGTCCTTGCTGGGGATGCCGTTGTTTTTCGCGGCGCCAGGGCGTTTGCGTTTGCCGCCGCGGGCGGGCTTGGTCGCCTGGTCTCGCCAGCGGGTGAGGTCGGCGGCGGGGATGTCGGTGACGTCGGCGAGCTCGGGTACGCCGATGACGTCGCCGGCCGCGGTGAGGACCTCGCCGAGCTCGCGTTCGAGGTCGGCGAGCTGCTCGGCCAGTTCGGTGTGCCGGCGGGCCAGCTCCCCGACCACGGCCGCCGCTTGCTTGCGGCGGGCGCTGCGCGCGGAATCTCGTTCCTCCAGGCGGCGGGCGATCTCTTCGTCAGAAGTGACCATGCCGGTGTTCTCCCTTCTGTTTGGTGCAGGCCGTGGGGTCAGGGCTCGATGCCGGTGACCCCGCGCTGGGGATGGGCGGCGCCCCGCCCGTGGGTGTGGATGGCGTCGATTCCGGCCAGTGACAGCAGCTGGGTCCGGTAGACGGTGGTGACTTCGACGGTCACCGTGTCCCCGGCGACCGCGACGGTGCCGGTGGCACCGACACTGGCGAGATACCGCTGCGCGAGGTCACGTGCCCGCGCCGGATCGATGCCAACAGCGCCGTTGGCGCGATATGCGGCGAGGTCGAGCGCCTGCGCGCCGGCACGAGCGGCGGACTCGGCCTGCCCGCCGGCGCGGACCTTGCTCGCCAGGGCGAGGCCGCCGTCCAGACACAGCCCGGTCAGAGCGAGCAGCCCGAGCAGAAGGGCAAGCACGAACGCGGTCACCCGGCCTTCCTCCGCCCGCCACCACCGCAGGCGTGCGGGCGTGCCGGGCACGCGGCTGCTCGATATGCCTGAGGGGTACGCAGAATGAGCGGCGTGACCGCACCCGGGACGGACTCGCCTGACATGGACGAGGATCGTGTGACCGCTTGGCATGAGGCCGGGCACGTGGTCGTCTACCTGCTGCAGGGCCGGTCGCTGCGTTACGTCATGCTGCGGCCTCGTGGCGCTGGGCGTGCTGGTTTCACCGCGGTCCGGCCCTGCCGTGTCGATGTGTCGTCGGTGGCGGTCGTCGCGCACGCCAGGCCACTCGCCCAGGCTCGTCATGTCCTCGAGGTGACGAGCGCGGCTGAACGCCTGCATGAGGGCGTGACTGCGGCGGATGTTCGTCTCGGCGCCTACCTGCACGGCGGGCACGACGCCCTGATTACCGAAGCCCGTCACGCGTACGGACTCGCCGACGATCAGCCCGATCTGTGGGCCGAGATCGCGCAGGACCTCGTCGACCGGCACTAGGTGGACATCAGCCGTATCGCCGAGGCGCTGCTCGATCGCCGGAGGCTGACCGGCTCCCAGCTCCGCGCTCTCGTGCCGGGGCTTCCACTCGCGCGCTGACGTCATCGGGCACCGCCAGGGCGAGCTTGTGCGGGAAGTCCCGCAGGCTGTTGATCGCGGTGAGTTGGCTGGTGGTTGCTCTGTGCTGGCCAGGGTTGGTGTGCTCGTTGGCGTATATCGTCCCTGCCATGTTCGCCGAAGCCACGATCTGCCGATGCCTGGTCTGCCAGGACTACGGCGACCGCGACAGACTCGACAGTGTCGACACCAAACTGGTCAACGACATCGGTGAAACCGGCTGGGGCGTGCTGGCGATTCCGGAAGACGACGTCAGCCCGGGATGGGCGTTCACAGTCGGTTTGTGGCACACCTACCGCTCGCCGGAGATCGCCACATTTGGTCTTGAGCCAACAGTGATGATGCGTTGCCTCAACGCTGTCGGTGATCGGATCGCCGCCGGTCGCACGCTGGCCGCCAACGACGAACTCGATGAAATCCTCAACGACGACTACCAGGTCAGCGTCAGGTCCGTCGACGACGGTTGGCGCAAGTTCTTCTTCGGTACCTCCATGGGGTTCTATCGCGCCACCCCGATCGTGCCGTTCCTTCAACTTCTTTGGCCAGACCGCAACGGTCGGTATCCCGGGGACGAAGAGTTCACTGAACGGTACGAGCACCTGCAACCGCGACTGTGGCTGCACCGCAACGAGCATCCAACTGGCCCTTGGACCGAGCAAAACTGATCCGCGTCGTCCTCGGGTTCCCGAACCGAGGTACACGCGCTCAGCCATCACCGGCTACCACCACTTGGGTTCAGAGCCGCAACACCTTCAGAATTCCCGAACTCGCGGGGGTTGGACCGGTGGGTATCCACCACTTCGCTGGCGGACGATTCCAGGGTTCTCTTGCCCGGGACGCCGAGCAGCGCGGCTTGTCCAAAGTCGACGGTGCACCGTACGCGAACGGTCACCGCGCCAGCGGGAACCAGCGTTCCTGACAGCGTGGTGGTCACCTCGCGGCACACCACACCCGCCTGGGCCAGCACGGCGCCGGCCGTGTCGCGAGCGGCAGTGGTGGCGGCCGCGGTGGCGCGGTGCAGGGTGGCGGCGCGAGCGGCCTGATGAGCGGCGTCGTCGAGCCGCAGCCGCGCGTCGACACCGCGGTGCACCACCACGGCCAGCAACACCAGCAGCATGACCAGTACCGGCGTCACCAGCACGGTCTCAGCGGTCACCGAGCCGCGCTCGGCCCGCCACCATTCCCGTACCCCTCCCAGCTGTCGGCTCCCTCGCGGCGTCACGGCTGCCTCTCCCCTGCCTGGTCGTCGGCGCGGGTCGGGGTGGTCGTCGCACGGTGGGGTGGGACCAGCGTGAGTCGGGGCCACTCCGTGGATGGTCGTTCCCAGGGGAATTCCCCGGCGTGGGTGAGGTCGCGGGCCGCGGTGACGTGAGCGAACACGTTCTGCGGCAACACTTCGGCTGCGTGGGTCAGTCGGCGAAGGTGGTCGTGGCCGGGTAGCGCGACCAAAACATGGCCGGTGCGGCGAGTCAGGTCGGTGTGCCGCAGTTTCGCTTCCCACGCTCGGGTGAGCAGCAGGCAGCCGTGCAGATGCCGGGCGACCTCGGCCAGGCCCTGGTCGATCGTGGTGATCGCCTGGCGTGCCGCGGTCACCAGGTCCTCGCCAGCGTCGGGATCGGTGGCGAGTTCCTCGGCGAGGACGCGCACGTCGCGGCTGCGATCGAGACAGCACACGGCCTCCCACACCACCCGGTGCGCCTCACCCGGCAGGGCGGGGTCGATCCAGGCCCGGGCCGGTGTGCGGTGCAGCTCGTCAACTCCGGCCAGCAATTCCCGCACCAGCCTTGCGGTATCGGGCCCGAGGTCGGTGAAATCCCTGCTGCGCCAACCCTCGCCGCGGCGTAACCGGGTCCGGGGAGCGTCATCGCGCGACCCCCGGTACTCGCGTGCCGCGCACACGGCACGCCAGCCGGCCAGCACGACGATCAGGACCACGGCGGCGAAGATGAATTTTCCGGCGAATCCGTTCCCCGCTACCAGGGCGAATCCCACGGCGATCGTGCCGGCCAGTCCTTTCAGGACGGTTTCCGTACCCACCGCGGCTAGGATCTGCCGACGGCGCCGGTGGCGCGCGGTGACGGCGGGATGGAGCAGCACGGTGTCGTGCCCGTCCGGGAACACACCGTCGAGCACCGGCGACACCATGCCGGAACGGCTGAGGTTGCCCATCGGTAACTCCTGTCGGTATTACACCAAACTCGGCTCTGGATAAGGAAAAGTCAGGGTGTTGTGTCCGTATCGGGCACGAAGCGCTCGACCTCGCCGACTGTTTCGGCGTGCACGTGCAGGTGCACACCGGGCAGGACCGCGGCGGCCTCGCCACGGACACTCACCGACACCGAGGTCGCGTCACGGACCACGCCGAGCCGGGGTTCCCGTAGCGGGCCCGCCGCGAGGTCGTCGAGCAGCCGCTGTCCCGCAGCATGGCCGGCGTCGGCGGTACCGTGCTGGACGCGGGCAGCGGCAAGAGCTTGCGAGGCGGCGGTCTGGGCGACGTGGGTCGCGTGCGACCACACGGCGAACTGGATGATGGCGAGCAACGCCAGCAGTAGCAGCGGTGTCGCGATGACCAGCTCGACGGTGACCTCGCCCCGGTCCCCGGACAACGCGTGCCGGACACGGCGAGCCACCAGGCAGTGAGACCTCCGCCGCGGTGATGGGTTTCGGGCTGGCATGGTCAGCCGATCCCGAGATTGATCGAATTGGCCTTCTCGGTCAGTTTCGCGACGATGATGGCGATGATCGCGATCGCGGCGATGGCCATCAGCGCGGTGACAATGACAGTGGTGGTGATCTCGCCACGCTCAGGTTCGGCTCGCAGCACGGCGATCCTCGCCGACACCAGTGTCCATATCGTACGGACGTATCGCTTCATGGCTCCTTCTTTCGTTTTCGTGCGAGGCTTTCTCGCCGCTGTCAAACCTCGGCAGCTAGAGTCCGTTGAGGACTTGGAGGACCGCGGGATAGGCGATGAAGGCCAAGAAGCCGAGAAACAACGCCGTCACAGGTAGGGCCATGCGTTCCGTGGCGGCCTGGGCGTCAGTCTCGGCGTCGGTGACCTGATGTGTCCGCAGTGCTTGAGCCTTCGCCGCCAGCGAGGCGCGGACGCGGGCACCTTCGGTACCGGCCAAGGAGATCGAGGCGGCGAGTTCGGCAAGCTCGGTGATGCCGAGTTCCTCGCCGAGCCGGCGCAGCGTGTTCCACGGGGTGGTGCGGGTCAGTTGCGCGGCGTGCAGTCCGCGGCGGATCTTGGCGAACGCCGGGCCTGTGCCGACGGCTGCGGCGTCACCGAGGGCGGTCTCGACCCCTGCTCCCCCTGCGAGGGTGATCCACACCAGATCAAGGAACGCCGAGAGCGCGTCACGGAACTCGCGCCGCAGCCGGGTGGCCTTGGTATGGACGTCGAGGTCCGGGGTCACGAAGCCGAGCGCGGCGAGACCGAGCCCGGCCAGCAGCGGCACCTCGACCTCCAGTGGCAGCCCGCCCAGGACCAATACCGCTTGCAGCAGCCATGGCGCCAGCAGACCGGTCACGGCGAGCACGGCTTTCGAGGCCAGGTGAGTGTCGACACCGCGATCGATGACGCGCAGATCGCTCTCGACCCTGGCGCCGGGAAGGCCGAGCATCCGCAGGCCAGGGATGAATAGCCGGCCCCACGTGCGCACCCAGGCGGCGTCATCGGCACGAACGATCGGCGCCACCGGTGGTCGCGAGCTGACCTGGGACAGCCGCTCACTCAGGTCCGGGGCCGGAGGCAAGGCCCAGGTCAGCAGCAGCCACAGGCCGGCACCGGCACCGCCGCCGAACAGCAGAACGGGGATCATGACCCGTCACCTCCGCCGAGCGTCGCCTCGCCGCCGCCAGGCGCTCCAGTCACCTCCGGTGCGTCGAGGGCCAGCACCCGGTTTTGCCGTCCGCTGGTGGCGATCCGGGCGAGCCAGGCGAACCCGGCGGCGAACAGGGACCCGATGAGCAGCAGGACGAGCTGGCCGGTTGCGGTGTTGTAGATGTCGAGGTAGGCGCGGTTGAACAACACGACCCCGCCGGCGAAGGCGAGGGTGGTGGCGACGATGACCCGCACCGAGGTCCGGGTCCGGGCCCGGCCGGTCTCCACGCGCATGCGCATCGCGGCCTGCTCGCGGGCGGTGGTGGCCAGGGAGCCGAGCAGGTCGCCGAGTTGGCGGGCCTGGTGCTCGGCCGCGAGAACGAGGGCGGCGAGGACGAGGTCCGCGGTCGGGTCGTCCAGCTCGCGCGCGAGAGCCCGCAGGGCCGGCGCCAGGCGCTGCCCGCTTTCCAGTCTCGCGGTGAGGGTGGTGACCTCACTACGGATGGCCGCGGGAGCGAGCGGGGCGGTGGCGAGGATGGCTTGCTCGAGCCCCGCCGCGGCGGACAGGACGTCGCGCAGCATCTCGGTCCAGGACGCGATCGCCTCGATCCGCGCGACCCGGCGGGCGTGGGCGCGGTCCGGACCGACCAGCCGGGGCAGGAACCACGCTCCAGCGGCGGCCAGCACCGCGCCGACCACCCACCCGGTCGCGGCCCCGGTCAGGACGCCCGCGCCGATGGCCACGGCCAGGCGCAGCAGCACCCTCCGGTCTCCGGCCTGGTCGCGTGCGGCGCGCAGCAGCGTGCTGGGGTGTGAGGGTGGCGGCACCGCCGCGGGCCGGCGCCAGGCGGCCACGATCAGCAACAGGCCGACAGCGGTTCCCAAGCCGGGCGCGGCGGCGATCAAGGTGGTGGTGTCGATGGTCATGGCGTCCACCACCCCTCAGGCCGGGACAGCAGGTCGGGGTCGAAGCCGGCGGCGGCGAGGTCGTCGAGGGTGTCTGCGCGCAGGGCGCCGGCCACCGGGACGGCGCGGCGGTCCGAGCCGCGGCGGTAGACCTCGTTCGAGATCACTGCCCCGTCCTCGGCGTCGATCACCTCCCGGATCGAGGCGATCACCCGTGTCGTCCGGTCGGCGGCCCGGTCCAGGTGCACCACGAAATGCACCGCGCTCGCCACGAGCAGCGCGGTGGCCTCCAACGGGAGCCGCTCTGGTCCTTGGGCGGCGTAGGAGGCGAGGCGGGTGAACGCGATCTTCGAACTGGACGCGTGGAGGGTGGCCATGGAGCCGTCGTTGCCCTGTGACATCGCGTTGCACATCGGAATGACCTCAGGCCCGCGGATCTCCCCGACGATGACCCGGTCCGGGGACATGCGCAAGCCCCAGCGGACCAGCTCGGCCTGGTCGATGGCGCCCTCGCCCTCGACGTTGGGTTCGCGGGCCTGCAGGGCGGTGACATCGGCGTGCAGCTCGGGATCCCGGTCGAGACCGAGTTCGAAGGCGTCCTCGACCGTGACGATCCGCTCCAGTGGGTCCATCTCCGCGGCCAGGCCCCGCAGCAGCGTGGTCTTCCCGGCTCCGGTGCCGCCGGTGATCAGCACGTTCTTCCGCGTCCGCACCATCGCGCGCAAGAACCGTTCCAGACCGATGTCGAGGGTGCCGCGGCGACGTAACTGCGGGAGCGTGGCGGTGAGGTAGCCGTGCCGGCGGATCGTGCACGCCGTCACGCCACCCGCCGTCAAACCGAGGACCGCGAAGAGCCGCTCCCCGCCGGGCAGCTGCAGGTTCAGCGCCGGGCTGCCGCGATCGAACCTGCGCTCCTCCGACGACGCCCGAGCGGCGAGGGTGCGGATCAGGTCGGTGAGTTCTCCATCAGACGCCGCTACCGGCGCGACCTGGGCACGGCGGCCGTCGTTGTACTGCACGAACACCCGGTCGAAGCGGTTGACCGCGATAGTCTCCACCGTTCGATCTGCCAGCAGGGGCTGCAGCCCACCCAAGCCGAACACCTCATCCAGAACCTGGTCGACGACTCGCTGCTCGGCTAAGGAGTCCACGAGGGCGCGTCCGGCGAGAAGTTCGGCCTCGCTGTGCGCGGCGACCGCGATGTCGAGGACCTCGCGGCCGATCTCGCGACGCCGCGCCAAGCTCAACGCACCGCCGCTCGTACGGGACGCGGTCTCGACCCGGCCAGGCAGATCCGTGGTCAGCGCCTGCCGGAGCCGGGCGCGCAGCCGCTGCTCGGCATCCCCCGGGCCGGTCGTGGCGGATGGTGCGGCGTGGTGATGGGTCTGAGTCATGCGGGTGACTCCTTCCCGGCGGTGCTGGGCTGCTGGCCGTTGTGCCGCGGATCCCGCACCTGCGGCGGCGCGGACGGCGGGGGTGACCCAAAGGCGGGCGGGGTGATGTGCACGCCACCGGGTCGGCGCACCTGCTGGGCGGGTACACCCGGGACACCGGCCGGCATGGGCACCGGTGGCGACGCGGTGGGACCGACCGGTTCGGCCAGGGTGCGGGCGAGAGCAGCGGCGTGGTGGGCAAGGCCAGCGTTGGTGCCGCGGCGGCGGGCCGGTGGAGGCCGGCGACCGGTCAGGGTGGCGGCAGCGACCGGGTCGTGCGGGAGACGCCCGATCGCGGGTATCCCCAGCTCACGCTCCACATCCACGGTCGGATAGCCATCACCGGTCAGCAGCAAGCCGGGACGCGGTGTCCAGCGCGCCAGGTCTCCCAGCCGCACCGCGGCATGGGCGAGGTCGTCGCCCTGAGTGCCCGTCACCAGCACCAGAGCGTCGGCGCGGCGCGCGATCGCCTCGGCCGGTGATCCGGGATCCACCCGTCCGCAATCGGCGAACACCACCACGTCCATGTCGCGGGCCACGACGGGCAGCAGCGGCCCGTCCGGAGCCGTGGCCAGAGTCGACAGGGCGGCTCGCGCGTGCGTGCCACCAGGAGGGGCCACCAGTGCGCGGGCGCCACCGGGCAAGGCCTGGGTGTGGTCCCACACCACTGCGGGATCGTGGATGCGGCGTGCCGCAGCGACGAGGCTCACCAGCCCCGGGGAGCCCGGCAGGCCGAACCGCATCGCCAAATCACCCCCGGACGGGTCGACCTCGGCGACCAGACGGCGCATGCTCTCGGCATGCGGCCACGTCATGGCCAGCGCGACAGCCAGGGTCGTCACGCCCGGCGAACCTTTCACCGAACACAAGGCGACCAGCATCACCGCTCACCGCCCGCCGGCTGAATCACCAGCGCCAGCTGACCGGCCGGGACCTGTGCCAGCTGCGACGCCCCGGTCGTGTCGAGATCCAGCGACACCACGGTGGACTGATCCGTACCCGAAGGGGCGACTCCGACGACCTTGGCACGCCAGGAAGTGCCCGGCGCTTGTCCGGTGGCCGAGGCGCCTGCCGCTGTGGCAGCGGTGACGACGACGGTCACCGGGGATCCGGCGGCCAGCTCGGGCGGGGCCTGCCCCGGCTTCACGACGACCCCGACCACCGCCCGGCCCACCTCCGGGATCGCGGCAGTGCCCACCGCGTCCGGCGTCAGCAGCGCTCCCGTGCCGAGGCTGGTCGCCATCGGGCGCCCCAGCACGCTCGCCGCCCGATCCGCCGGAACGAGTGCCACGCCAGGTGCGGCGGACACGTCGATGCTGCGCAGGTCTGCGGGCGTCAGCACATGCCCGAGCGGGGCCGGCTTCGCCAGCGCCAGCACCGGAACCCGGTCCTGGGTACTGGTCGTCCACCACACAGCGCTACCGACGCACAGCACCACCAGCAGCACCCCGGCCGCCAGATGCGGCAACCGGCGCCGCCGACCCCGGCGCGCAGCCGCCTTTGACGGGGAACCCGAGGCGTTCAGCCACGACACCGGCCGTGCTTCACCGGCCGCGCTGTTACCGCGCACGGGACTGTCGGTACTGGTCACGAGAAACCCCTTCAGGCATAGCTCGCCCGCACCACGTATTCACCCGGCCAGAAATGTCGCCGCTAATACCCGGTCAGGAAAGGAAAGGAAAAGAAACAGAACTGTGGATTCAGTTAGGAACGTCGTCCGGATCAGCCGGTGCCCAAGGCTTGGGCTTCGGCGACCCGGAAGGACGCCGCCGCACTGGTGGTCATGTCCGGGAACGTTCCCGAGGCTCCGGCGCCGGACCAGGTGATACGCCACGACACGGTCGCCGTGGCCGGAAACCGTTCGGCCGGCGCACCAGCTGACGAACGCTGGTAGATATGGCCGCAGTCAGGCGATGCCGACCGCGGATCTCCTTGGGCGGGGAACGGCGTGCCGGGGCCAGTGCAGGACACGGTGCTGCCGTCGCCCATCGCCCAGGACACCGAGGCAGGGATCGCGGTCGCGGTGACCGACACTCCGGGAACCGAAGCCGTCGCCGACTGCGTCCGCCACATCTCCCGGTCCAGCCACAGCCACGTCGGCAGCTGCACCAGCTGGGTTCCATCCGGGCTGGAGCCAATCACCGGACTCGGCAACCGCAGCTGCGACCGCGCCTGCTCGGCTAGTTCTTCTGGCGAGGGCAACGGCGCGGCACCCGGCGCCTGACCATCGGGAATCCACACCGGCGCCCGGTAGAGCGCGTCCCGCTGCCCCTGACCGGAACACTGATAGACGTACCACCCGCCGCCCGGACCTTGCGCCAGCACCACGTCTTGGGGCCGCGGGCGGGCCAGCGACACGAACTGCACCCCACCAGAACCCCAGCGGTGTCGGTTGAAGCGGATCGTCTGCACACCGTTCGCCGGTGGCTGGTAGTTACTGCGCACGTACGAGCAATCGGCTTGGTTGCTGTTGCCTCCGACGATTCGATCGCCCGGCAGCGCCGGGGCCGCACCCCGGCCCCCAGCCTGCGATTTCGGCGCACCAGGTTTCGGTACTGAGCCGGGTCGCGGTGCGGGATGCGCGCCGCGCCCTGCGTTGAGGTCACAGTAAGGCGAGGGGTCGCTGCTGCAGTCGACACTGCCCCAGCCGCCGGCTAGCGCCGGTGTCGTCGCGCAAAGGAACAGGCCGAAAGCGAGGCCGGTGGTCGCACCCGTTTTCCTTAACATGTTCCTACGTCCTGAATCGCGAAGTCAGTGATTTTCCAGGACCCGTCGACCGCCTTTTTTGCCTTGGCGTTGATGTGCCGACGCCCTCCCGGGCCGTCGTTGGCCGGTTGGCCGTTGTCGGCGCGGTACTTGATCCAGCGGCTGTCGTCGCCGCAGTCCACGATATTCACTGTGGTTGGATTGTCGGCGGGTTCGACGGATTCGACCGTGGGGGCGTTCTCCGGCTTCCCCTTGGTGATGAGTCCGTTGTAGTGATCGGCATACAAGCCACGAGAGATCTTCGACAGCGCTTCTGCTGTCGCGTTCTGGACCAATTTCGGCGATTGCCAGTCCGAGGTCGTTGCGGCATCGGCCATGTCGCTCCACATACCCAGGTAGGCGGTGGTGGCCTTCTGCTTGGCGATGTCGGCGGGCGAAGCGGGCGTGGTGCTGGGGGCGAGTGTCGGTGCCGGCGTCGTGGAAGTCAGGGTTGCGCTGTTGTCCGGGCTGCAGGCGCTCAAGCCAAGTCCGGCCGCGGCGGCGAGGACGGTCAGGGCGAGGCGGGTGCTGCGGTAGTGGGTCATTACGGTCCCCCGTTTTGTCGACGATCGCAGGTCAGCGTGGGCGAGCCACACTGCCGCGACACTCCACTGCAGCGAGTTCACCTCAAGACCGACTTTCGTGGTGATGGCGCTCCGGACCGCTGCTCTCGCGGGAAATTCACCCGTTGGTTTGAGAGCCGGTCGGTCGGAAGATCGGGCGGGCAGGATGGCGTACAAGGTGATTCGCTGAGGGGCGGAGGAGTCGTGCAGCTGACGACGAGCGGCTGGTGGTGGAGTGGCAGCGCTGCCGCTGGTCTGATGCTCGGTGCGGCAGCGAGCGGGCTCGCGCGCCGGTTCCTGCGACCTGAGCGGACACTGGCCGGGGCGTGGTGGTTCGGCGCGATGCTCACGGCCGCCGTCCTGGGGTTGCTGGGCTGGCGAGTGGGGGCACGCGGCGAACTCGCCGTCTACGGGTTTGTGGCCGTCCTGGCGGTTCCCTTGGCCGTAATCGACTGGTGCGAGCATCGGCTTCCCCGGGCATTGATGTGGCCTCAGCTTGCCGGCGCCATTCTGGGTTTCGTGGTGCTGTGTTTGGTGCGGCACGCCCCTGCACCGGGTGTTCGAGCGCTTGCCGCACTCGTCGCGGCGGGCGGGCTGTTCCTGCTCCTCGCCGTCGCGACCGGTGGGGGTGTCGGTGCAGGCGACGTCAGCGTCGCCGCGGTTGTCGGCCTGGCGACCGGCTGGATCGGCTGGGTCCAGGTCGTCGGAGCGCTGCTGACAGCCTCGCTGCTCGCGTTGGTCATGATCGCTGTGCCCGGCGTCCGACGCCGCGACGACGGCGCCGCGGTGGTGCCATTCGGGCCATGTCTCCTGACGGGCGCGCTGGTCATGGTGCTGGCAAGCTGACAGAACGCCTGTCGCCGTGCGGCGCAATTCCATGGGTGTCTGGCTCGTCATCGTTCTTCCCTACTTCTCTGACAGCGCTCGTGGCGGGACCGTCCTGCCAGCAGGCTTTGTCCGCCTGCGGGGTTGCCGGGGTGGCGCTTGAGGGGAGGGGCGCCACCCCGGCGGCTTCCGTCGATCCCCCGATGACACCGACGGAGCGCTTTCTCTTGAGCGGCTAGTTGGGGCGCTGCGTGACAGGCCAAAATGGGGCGGAGACTTTGGCCCCCTGCCACGCCGCGTCCGGGGCGCTGGCCTCCCCGGAGTGCCAGAGCAACCGCCGATCAGCAAAACCCGGGTCGGCGATGACGGCGCTGGCGAGCCTCGATCACGCTGGACCGTAATAGCCCGGGATACAGCGGGTACCCCCGTTCCACCATGCTCCAACCACCCGCCATCTGATGACCGGTTGAAGGTCGGTGGTGCCCGGTCCGACGCAGTAATGGAAGATGTTGCCGAAGAAATCCTCCACATCCAGCATCACAGTGGACCCGGTTCCGCCGTCGCAGTGCCGGTACTTTCCCCAGCCAAGATAGCCGCATCCCTCGCTGACTGTGACGGGACCGCGAGCTGCCGTTTCCTTTGCGGTAGCGGCGTTTGCCGTCACACCAGACCCCAGGACGGCAAGCGCAGCGACGGCTCCAGCCAGACCGTATCGAACCGCAGTAGTCCGCGAAATTCCAATCATATCCTCAACCCTTAAGAGTAATGGAAGTGAATAGCCGAACAACGATCCCGCACAATCCGAGCAATCGATTAAATCGAGTTGTAGCGGTTGCTGTTTCTAATTTCACTATCCTCCAACGCGAGGTGAGCGGGAACCCCCAAGGCGAGCACAACGTTGTGCCGATTCTGTGTTGATCTTGTCCTTGCCCAGTCAAGACGGAAATGGTTCTCATTAGTGCTGCCTGCGCGCAGAACCAAGGGAGACTACGAGGTATGTCGTGACGAAACAGTTTAGCCCAGCCAGATGTAGCCTGACTGGGCTCACACTGAAGGTCGGAACCGTGAAGTTAGAACACGTGTCAGCTTAGCTGCACGACAGACCGAGCTATCACGCTCAACTGTGACTACGGACGCTTTATCGCGTCCACGAAGGCAAGCGTTGAACTGGGCCGGCGGGCGCGTTCTTTGACGCCCACTCAGGTTTTCCTCGCACTGCGGCGCGTGCGCGGATTTCGTGCGCCCGGGAATCGCGAAGGCTTTCCAGAATGTCGGCAGCTTGTTCGTAGGCGGCTGTGGCGTGTGGACGAAACCCTAGGGCTAGCAGGGAATCTGCTCGGGCGATCAGGGTGTCGGCGAGGTTCCATCGTTGCCATGGGCGCTGCCGAAGGATGGCCGCGGAATCGAAGTGGGTCAGGGCGGTCCTATGTTCGCCTCGACGCTGCAGCAGGATGCCGAGGCTATGGTGCGCGAGGCTTTGGATACCGTCGGAGCCGTGCCGCTGAGCGAGGTCGAGCGCTTCGCGCGCGGTGTCAAGAGCACGCTCGCGATCACCGGCCTCATGGAAGGCGAGGGCGAGTGCTGCCCGGTTCACAACGCCGCCGATGTCGTGGCGAAGTGTCCGGAACCGGTCGTCCGCCGCCTGGAAATGGGCGATCGCGTCACCGTGCCGCTGGCTATCGGAGAGTGCGAGCGCCAAGCCGTGTGCGGTCCATGCTGCGGGCAGCTCGTCCCCCAGTTCGCCGTAGAGCTCGAGGGCCTGCGTGAGGTGTGAGATGGCCTCAGATGTCCGACCGAGGTCACGCTCGGCCCAGCCGAGAACTTGAAGGCCACGAGCGATGCCTAGGGTGCTTTCCGCCGCGGTTGCGGCGTCGAGCCCGTCGTTGGCGGCAATAAGCCAGTCGGTCCAGCTTCGCGTGATGGCGAAGTAAGGCAGGAATGCCGTCGGCAGGGCCCACAAGAGGTCCTTTGCGAGGTGGCTGCGGGTGTTCTTCGCGATTTGCAAGGCGGTCGCGACCTCGGTCTGACACCAGGACATCGCCTCGTCGAAGCCAGGACCGGCTTGACCGAAGTCGGCAAGCAGGCTGTTGATCGTCGGGTCGCGCCAGTTCGGGATGAGCGAGTTGTTGGCGGCGAGCGCTCGTGCCGTGTACCACCTGAGAACTCGGTCCTGGGCCTCCTCGACTTTGCGGAGGTGCTCCTCGACCAGCGCGCGCTGATGTGCGTATGCCCGCAGGAGGTAGTCAATGCAGTAGCGACCATCCGGCATGGGCGTTACCAGGTGAGCCTGCCGAAGCACGGTGAGAAGTGACTCCGCGAGGTCGGGCTCGATGTCGGCGAGCACGGCAGCGGAGTCCGCGCTGACGGTGTACGCGGGGCTGATCCCCAACAGGCGGAACAGCCGTGCTGCAGCCGGTGGCAGAGCGAGGTAGGACAGGTCGATGACGCCGTGGATGTTGACCGTGGGGTCTGGCGAGGTGAAAAGGTCCAGCCGGTGGCGGTCGGTCGCCAGCTGATCCGCGATCTTGCCCAGCGTGCTGTCGGGCCGTTGTTGGAGGTGTTCCGCGACGATCAGGACCGCCATGGGCAGCCGGCCGCAGCGTCGTACGACCGCTTCCGCGGCCACAGGGTCCGCGGCTACCCGGTGACCGCCGGCACGGCTGGCGAGCAAGGTCAGCGCGTCGTTGATCGGCAAGGCGGGCAAGTCGATCGACACGCCACCGGTCCGAAGCAGCAGGCTGGCCTGGTGCTCGCGGCTGGTAGCGACGACGACGCTGCCGCCGCCTGGCAGCAGATGCCGCACCTGGCTGTAGTCGGCGATGTTGTCGAGAACCACCACGGCGGGGCGTTCGGCGAGGATCGATCGGAACCGTGCGGCCCGGACCTCAAGCGGGCCGTTCAGGTCCGCTTGGCCAGCGCCCAATGCTTGTAAGAAGCCGTCCAGTACCTCCTCCGGCGTCCTGGGCGCACCTGGGCCGAGCCCGCGCATATCAGCGAAGAGGCAGCCACCGGGAAATCGGCCGAGGATACGGGTGACCCAGTGCACGGCCAACGCCGTTTTCCCGACCCAGAAGCCGCCTTCGATCACGATCGTGTGGGCGCCCCCGTTTGCCTGGCTCGTGAGTGCGGCGTCCATGGCCTGTAGGACGTCTGCTCGACCGACGAAGCCAGGGACGTCGGCGGGCAGTTGCATCGGTTTGTTCCCACCCGCTGAGCCTTCGGAGCGTTGCTGCTCGGCGAGGCGTTCGAGTTGCCCCTTCGCGCCGAGGACCGTATCGATCTGGCGCACGACCTCGGGCAGAAGGGCCCGGTGACCGTGGAGCAGCTTGGACAGGTAGCTCGGGCTGTAGCGGGCTTTCGCCGCCACGTCGCCCAGGCTCATTCCCCGCTCACGGCGCAGCCGGTGCACCGCCTCGGCAAAGCTGTTGATGTGTCGCATCTGCGTCTCCCCATCCGCAGAGCAATCGACCGCGCTAGACGCGAGCCGCTCTTGCCCCGCTACGCCGGGGCGAGCCCGGCCCTGCCACCTGCACTGGCGCCATTGCGGTCACCATCAACTTCCTCCGACCTTGAGGCTCCAAGCCCGCTAGCCCACCTGGGTGGCGAACTTTCTCCTCAGTTGAGGCTTCGTAGACTCGAGACTATTCTCAGGAGAAAGTTCTTTTCAACTGACGAGAAAGTGATCACCCGATTGGGTGTCTCATCAGTGAAGACACAGCGGCTGTCATGGAGGCCTGGGGTGGCAGGGCAAGCGACGCGAACGCTCGCCGCGAAGCTGAACGACCTCTTCGCGACGAAGAAGCGACCGGACGGCAAGGAGTACAGCAACGAGCAGGTCGCCGCAGCCATTATTGCCGGCGGATACGTCAAGACGGCATCTCAGAGCTACATCTGGGGACTCCGTAACGGCACGAAGAACAACCCGACGAAAGGCTACCTGGAGGGACTCGCGGCGTTCTTCGAGGTTCCGGTCGCGTACTTCTTCGATGACGACGTCGAACTTGTGCGGCAAGTCGACCAGCAGCTGGAAGCGCTGAAGGCGGAGCGCGCGAGGATGGCCACCCTTTCGGGTGATGAGGAGATTCAGTTGCTGGCGATGCGCGCCGGGCAACTGTCACCCGAGCGCCTGAAGCTGGTGAGAGACATGCTCGATGTCGTCTACCAGCAGGAACAAGCCGAGAGGCGTTCACCACCCGATGGAGGGCTTCCGAGCGGTTAGCGCGGACCCACCATCTCGGTTTCTGCGATGCTGCCCGAAGTCGCTACCGCGGAGGGAGGGTACGGGTGTCAGAACGGCGCATACGTCGGCAATGCCGCGAGATGCTGAGCAAGCTCGACGTTCGCCCACCTCTGGACGTCACCGAACTATGCCGTCAGATGGGCGAGATCCGAGGTAAACCGATCCGCCTGATCGCCTATCCCATCCCCGTGCCCGGTCCCTTCGGCATGTGGATCTCCACCCCCGAAACGGACTACATCCTTTTCCAGCAGGAAACATCCAAACGGCACCAGGACCACATCGTCCTGCACGAACTCGGCCATATCCTCGGCGGCCATCAGGGCGCCCTCGACAGCGACGTCCTTCCCGACGGGCTCACTACGCCAGGCACGCGATCCCTGAGCCACCAGTACCCGGATATCGGCGACGACGCGGTGAAACGAGCGCTCCGGAGAACTGCCTACGACACCGACCACGAACGGGAAGCCGAAGCAGTCGCGACGATCATCCTCGAGTGGGCGTCCATCCTGAACATCGCGGCCCCTCGGCCCTCTGACGGCGCTGCCCGTGGCATGGACACCGCTCTCGGCGCCCGGATCGGCTGGCTATGAGCTGGCTCATCAGTGCCGCACTGATCAGCTGCCTGCTTGGCGGCCTGGTCTGGAAGGGCTATCAGCTCAGTCGGCAACCCTGGAACCTTCCCTTGCAAGGCATTGTCGGCTTCCTTGCCTTCGCGCTCATCGGGCGCATCCTGCGCGACGTCGTTGGTGAGGCGTCGCTCGTGCGCGGGGGCCCGGTGTGGTCCGCCATCGCATGGCACGCGCCCACCTCGGCTGCCGTACTATCGCTGCTGTTCTTCTTCGATGCGGCGACACTGCCCCGGCAAGTTGCCAAACGCCGCACCCGTCGCAACGCGTTGGCTCTGCTCGCCGCCGAACTCGTCATGATCGGCGCGGCGACGTTGGCCCCGGCACCGCGATCTGTCCCGCACATGTCGGTCATCTACTTCGCCGCGAACCTCTTTATGGGCTGCGCGCTCGGCGCATGTGCGATCTCGGCCCTACGCTACGCACGACAGGCGGAGCGGCGGCTAGGCATGGGACTCCGCGTCGCAGCTATCGGCTTCGCGCTGACGGCTTTGACCAGTGGCGTCTTTGCCGCGATCGACGTCGAGTATTGGTTAACCAGAAGCCTGTTCGTGGACATCATCGGCGTGAACGGCACGCTGGCCTTTACTGGCATCGTCGCGATCGTGCTTGGCCTGCTCTATCCGGCAGCTCGTATGCGACTGACCGCCGTCCGAATCTGGTGGCGGCAACGCCAGGCCTACCAAGCACTTGAGCCGTTGTGGACAGCCCTGCACCATGCGTTTCCTGAAGACGAATTTCTTCGCGCCTCCACCACACCCTGGGACTCCCTCCGCGTATGGGACGTGCACCGCCGCTACTACCGTCGGATGATCGAATGCCGAGACGGACTCGTCCGAATCAGCCCACGCGTGGCGAAGCTCCGCGAAGGCCGCCCAGCCAACACACCGCTGGCAGACCTCGTCGCCGAAGCACTCCAAGGCTCCCCTGGCGACCAAGGTGAGCAACAACGGGCCGTCCCTCTCGCAATCCCGGATACCAACTCAGCGCACGACGAGGTGGACGAACTCGTAGCGCTCTCACGTGCCTTAGGGAGGGCCGCGTGACCCATCACGCGATCATCGTCGGCGGCGGCATCGCGGGGTCCGCAGCTGCCCTAGCTCTGCGGAAAGCCGGCATCACAGCCGAAGTTTATGAAGCTCGGCACGACGGAGGCGACTACAGCGGAGCCGCACTACGCCTTCCACGCAACGGTCTCAACGCCCTGCGCACCATCGACGCACACGACATCGTCAACGACATCTCCTACCCCGTCGCCAACACCGAGCTCAGCTCAGGAACTGGCCGCCACCTCGGCACGGTCTCCTTCACCGGTAACGGACACAACGACGTCCCCCGCACGATGCCCCGCGCTCGCCTCGCCCGCGTCTTGCGCTCCGCGGCCGCCGACCGCGGAGCAGCCGTCACTATGAATAAGCGGCTGATAGCCGCGACTAGCCGCCCCGGCAGCGTCATAGCAACCTTCGACGACGGATCCACTGCCGAAGGCACCGTGCTCATCGGCGCAGACGGACTCAACTCCACAACCCGCCGGCTGACCTTTCCCTCCACGCCAGAACCCCACTACGCCGGAACCCACCTCGTCTACGGCTACGCCCCCGCGAGCACCGCCGCACCTCCGTCGCCGGACGCCTTTCACATCTACTGGGGGCGAAAGGCAACGTTTGGCTATACGACCGCCGGCGGCGACATCTATTGGTACGCCAATATCGCCTCGCCAGAGCCACTATCAACGGAGGAAGCACGCGACACCGAGACCTGGCGCAGGCGCCTCGTGAAACTCTTTCGGCGCGACCGTACGCCAGCCGTGGACATCACCCGAGCCGCGACCGTCATCCTGCCCTCCAACACACGCACTCTCGACACCCTGCCGACATGGCACACAGACCAGGTCATCCTCATCGGCGACGCAGCCCACGCCGTCCCACCAGCTACAGAGCAAGGTGCCGCGCTAGCCCTCGAAGACGCGGTTGTTCTAGCCCAACAACTTCGCAGTAGCCAAGTGGCACCTGCCTTCGAAACCTTCGAAGCCATGCGACGCGAAAGAGTCATTCGAGCGGGGGCGAGCCGTCGCAGCCGTACGACACACCGACGCGGCGTGCCGCGTTGGATCGAGCAGCGAAGCCGCGATCGCAGAATCGCGCAAGCAGCTCAGAGCGGTGCCATGGATCCACCAGCATGGTTACACGAGCACCAAATCGCCTGGGACTAAGCAGATTCAGCCGCCACTGCCTGTTCGATCTTATTGCAGCTGCACACCTACGGGGTTCGACCGAACTCGGCATAATACGTCGAACCATCAAGAAGTGCCCGATGCGCCAGGCTAACTCGCCGAGCCATTGATGGACGAAGGTGTTGTTTGGCCGCGTCGACGTGGAGGAACTCAAGGCGACTGACCTCGCTGGCCGCCGGCCGAATCGCCTCGATCTGTTCGACGCTGAGGACGCCACCGTCAAAGATGAGCTGGACACTGTCACGCCACACGCCATGAGTCGGCATCCAGTCAATGAGTAACAGCCGACCAATCTGCAAGTCGACCCCAAGTTCCTCCCGAACCTCGCGGTAGCAAGCGGCTAACGGCGATTCCTCATCCTCGGTCAAGCCGCCCGGTATGTCCAGAAACGGCTTGTAGGTCGGCGATATGAAGAGGATCCGACCCGAATCGTCGCGGACGAGCGCACCCGCTGCAACGTTCTTTCGCGGCAACCGCTCGGCGATTCCCACGTTGAACTCGGGCTCCGGGGCGCCCTCGTCTTTCAAGTCGTGCTGGAAGACGGTGCGATCACCGCAGTGGTTGGGCTGCTCATGCGTCAAGGTGCCTCACTTGGTAGGAGCGTGGCCACCGTCTCTGTCAACTCGCGTACAGGCCGCAGCTGCCGGTGCCCTTCAAGCTGGCCGAGCAGGTCGCGGACGATGTGATGCGAGCGCTTCGAGTTAGCGGCCGCAGCGGCTTCGGCCGCCATCGTGCCATAGTGAGCACATCGCTCTACATCCTGTTCGAGCAGGGCAGCCTTAGCGCGTTGCCCCGCCGCGAAGACCTCGCGACGCACCTGCCCCTGGGCCTTGTCCGACAGGACCTGCAGATACGGTTCCGCCGCCCGAACATCTCCTAGCTCGAGCCATGCCGAGCTGGCGAAGCTCGCAAACACCGCGTCATCCCAGTGCGCCATCCAGTAGGGCGTCTCATCTGCCGCACCGTGATGGTCGTACGACTTCTCACCTCGGCGTAGAGCTTCAGTGCTACCGCTGTGATCGCCAAGGGCTGCGGATGCAGTTGCTTCGAGCATGGCGGCTTCGGTCTTCACCGCCGCGACGGAGCCGGACGAAGCAGTCTCCTGTGCAGCCCGAGCAAGTGTCAACGCCTGGTCAGGTCGGTCGAGGTACAGCGCCTGGTGGCTCATGGTGGCAAAGACGAACGATCCGTACGCAGGGTTTCCCGCTTCTTTGGCTAGCCGGAGGGAGTGGATAAAATAATGCTGCGCGAGACGGTGAAGCTGAGAGTCATAAGCCATGTATCCGATAACCTCGGCCAACACTGCCGAAGCCTGGAATAGCTCGCGACGTACCGAATCAGATGCAGGACTCCGAAGTGCCGGCAACACACGATCCGTCAGATACTTCACAGCTAGCCCGCGACAGTAGTCGCCACCAAACTGGCGGTCGAGCCTATCAAGTGCGGTGGTCGTCGCTTTAATTTCGTCGATGTCGCGAATGCTTGCCGGGGCTCCGTCCGTCGGCACATCGAAAGCCGCCGCACCGAAGCGCCAAGCACGGACAGCTTGAGCGGGCAGCCGCCCCTCAAAGACACGCATACCGGGCTTTGTAGCCGCCCCGTTGTCAACATGAGCTACCGCTTCTAAGGTTCTCAACGCATCATCAAGCGACTGGGCATAGCGGGGCGATGTCGTCAGCGCTGATGACGGAACCGGCCGAGACGGCGAGAGCAAGATCTCCAATTCGGCCAGGCTCACTTTGAGTACCTGCGCGATGCGCGGCCGCCGATACGGCTGCGGGGTCAAGTCGCCCCGTTCCCAACGCCCGACGGTGGAAAACTCCACCCCGACTGCTCTTCCGAAGCTCTCTTGGGTGTAGCCCAACTGCTCGCGCCGGGCGGCAAGTGCATCTCGCCGGTCCCCCATGAAAATCACCTCACCAGTCGGTCACTGTCACGATAGCCAGCTATACGTCAAGTCTGATCACCCACTCGATAACCTGTACCCGTTCGGACTACGGCCCGCATAAAGGTGTTTTCGCAGGTCGGAGCTAGTGTCGCCACATAGTCGCCTCATAGACGCCTCGTTGCCGCTCTGGCTGTCACTTGATCACTGAGCGTTCACTAGCTTCCCTGCAATCCGGAAGAGCGCGCGCCGCGGGGTGGACGCGCGACATCTACCCACGCAGGCGTCGCGCTTGGCAGCTCAAAAGCGCGACCACCCACAAGGCCTGCGTCTGACGACCCGGAATCGGTCGCAGGCGTGCGTAAAGCACCGGCGTTCACCCCGCCTGTATGGAGGATGCGTTCCATGCCCCACCCACACGATGCCGTCACTACGGCTCAGCTTCACACCGTCAGCGGCGTCGACTATGCCGACGTGTTCACCGCCGCTGCCGTGTGGCTCGCCGCGCCGACCCAAACCAACGTGGCGATATGGAGCCTTGAGCTCGACCAGCAAGGTCGGCTGTATATCGAGTCCGACGAACGTCTCTATCTCGAAATCTATTATCAGCGCTTTGACAAACCGCGCCTCCTGCAGGGCGCACATTGATCTGACGACAAACGCGCCAGCGCTGGTTTCCGTCCACGCCAAGCAAAGCAGTGTGCCGAAATTTGGGCAGGTCAGCGTAGGCAACGATCTATGAACGCCCCATCACCGCCGCATAGCCGCTCTGGACCGGGACCTGCCACAACAGTTTAACTAATCAACGCCTACGGACCGCTGCTATACCGGTCACGTATGGTCTGACTCCACGAGACGTTATGTACGTTTTGACAACCTGCGCGGAAGACAACCCGACGCAACAAATCAAATAGGGACTCGCTGACTATTGGAGTAATTATGCTCTTCCAGCGATTCGTGGCGCCACGCGCGTCACGATACCCAAAGACTCAGCTCGCTGTGCCGTGTTTGTTCGTGCAGCCGGTGTGTCGACGGGAATGGAGTAGGGACACCGCGCGAGGTGGTGCCGCATGACGAACACCGGACCCTGGTCCATCGCGTGCCGTGACGTGACCGGCCGTGGACGGACGCTGTGTGTTGCCGTGTGCGACTCGGAAGTCGTGGTCGTGGCTCCCCCAGAAGAGAGCGCGGTCCACGACTACGGGGCCACCGCGCAGTTCCGCTCTGCCGTCATGAATCCCACTGAGGTGGCGGCCACACCCGCGCCAGCCATATCTGGCGCCGTCACGACGACGGACACGACGAGCACGGCGGAGCAGAACCTTGGCTGTCTTCCCCCAACCGCCGAGGGGCGCCCTGCTCTGTCGCCATGTCGCGGCGAGACCACGACCCCGATATCTGGTCCCGCCGCGATCCCCACCGCGAGGGGTGAGGGCGCATGATCCCCTTGAGCATCACGGTGTGCGCCACACTGACATTTATCTGTTGCCTGCTGCGGATGGCGTGGCGGCGACGGCAGCAAGCCGAGTCCGCCTATGCAGGTTCACACCGCCGCGCGCCGCGCCAGCCTCCCGACCGAGTCCTGCGGTACGCGATCGCGACCGCCGGGACCCACGGCCTCGGTTTGATCAGGAAGGCCGAAGGCCCATGAGGCGGCCATGTCATACCGTGCCCGCGGCGGCCTTGCTTCGTCGGTTGGGATGGCACCACCGCAGCGTCGGTTGCCGCGATGGCGACGGCCAACGGTCCGCATTGCACCTGCGGCGGCGTACTTCTGCGGACGTCGAGATCGAGCTGCCCGGTGGGCGGCTCGCCCGGCTGACCAACGTCGAGGCCGGGCAGCTCCGTGCGGCATTGCGCGACGTCCTGCTCGCCGATCAGCCATCGCACCGAGCGGGGGCGGTTTAGCCAGACCTTGCGGATCTTGCTGGCTATCTCGTCGTGCTCTCGGCGGAGCGCGCCCGCGCCACCGACTGCGGCCGGGCGGAAGCGGTTCTACGACGTCTTCCGTCCGGCCGCCACCAGCATCCAATTCTTTCGAGGAGGACCGACTCATGACCGCCGTCATCGACGCCCCATCCGCCCAGGTCGGGCAGCAACCCGGCCAAAGCATGCGGGACTACCGTGACGTGTTCGCGTGGCCAACGACTATCAACAACATCACCGGCCACGTCTACCTTCAGCTCGGCACCACCGTCGACGCGCTCGTCATGCGCGCCGGGTCGGGCGCGGAAGTCAACAACTTCCTTGCGCGGCACATGTTGCGCGTTCCCATCATCGTGGTTCCCGGCGATCCCAGCGACTGGATCTTCCTCACTCAGCCGCGCACGACCATGCGTATGTCGTCGTGGGATGACCTGGTGCGCACCCAGATCGGCTGGAAACCGCTCGGCGAGAGCATCCTGCTTCCCTCTTTGGACAACGTGAGCGAAGGCGTCCGGTGGCTTGAACGGCCGCAACCGCACATGACCCTTCCGCCGTGGACCACTGTGGCCGACGCTGCCCGCTCGACATCCCTACCGCGCGGGGCGTGGTGATCATGCCGATCGGCTCCTCCACACACCGGCACCCGCGGCACGCCATCGTGATCGCCTCCGGCGGACTGGACTCCACCGTGCTGGCGTACTGGTTGGCCGCGCGAGGTGCGAGGCTGACGCTGTTGTCCTTCGACTACGGTCAGCGGCACCGGGTCGAACTGGAGTACGCGGCTCAGATCGCGCGGTTACTCGACTGTCCACATGAGGTCGTCGACCTGGCGATGCTTGGCCGGCTGCTGGCCGGTTCTGCCCTGACCGACGCCGACGTACCGGTGCCAGACGGGCACTACACCGACGAGTCGATGCGGGCGACGATCGTCCCGAACCGCAACGCGATCATGCTCGACATCGCGGTCTCGCTAGCCCTTGTTCGCAACTCCGACGCGGTGGCGTTCGGCGCTCACGCGGGTGACCACGCCGTCTACCCGGACTGCCGACCGGAGTTCGTCGAGCGCTTCACACGGTCGACTCGCATCGCCAACGAAGGACTTCTGAACGACGATTTCGAGATCCTCGCCCCGTTTATCACCCAACGCAAGGCCGACATCGTCCGTATCGGCACGGCGTTCAGCGTGCCGTTCGAGAAAACGTGGTCGTGCTACCGGGGCAGGACGACGCACTGCGGAACCTGCGGGACCTGCACCGAACGCAAGGAAGCGTTCCAGCAGAACGACATCCCTGACCCCACAAAGTACGGCAGCGTGTGAGGAGGTGACGGCGATGGCGGACACGGAGTTCGGATCACCGGCAGGGCCTGGGCGGGGCCGTCGTTCCCAGCGCCACAGCTCGCGAGTGTCGGGTAGCGAGCTGGTTCAGCGTGGCCAGGGGATCGTTCCTGCCGCCCAAGCACCCAAGACGGTAGCGCACCGGAAGGCACCCGCACCAGCGTCCTCGGCCGCCGGTCCGCAGTCGCACTCACTGATGCCGCTGCTGGCCGAGCCGCGTCTACGCCGCGCGTTGCGCCAGTGCGGCCGGCGAGCCTCCGCACCTGGTACCGATGGCATGACCTGGGGGCGGCTTCGCAGCGAGGCCCACGTGATGCTGCCGCAACTGGCCCTCGAGCTCGCAGAGGGCAGGTGGCGGCCCGGACCGGTCCGGGAGATGCAGCTGCCCACCTATACCGGCAAACAGATACACACGTTCATCCCCACCGTGCGGGACCGTCTGGTGCACCGCGCGCTGCGTAACGCGCTTGAGCCGGTGCTGGAAGCGACGGCTTTCCGCGACTGGGTCTCGGGATTCCGCCCGCGCCGAAATCGCATCACCTCGTTGCGGCAGGCCGCCGTCCATCATCAGGCTGGCTTCCGGTGGATCGCCGATCTCGACGTCGCGTCGGTGTCCGAGGGCGCGACAATCGACGAGGTCATCGACTGGCATGCCGAGCACATTCACGACGGCACTTTCCTGAGTCTTCTGCGTACGGCACTCGTCGCGATGCCGAGTCCGCTCGCGGCGGGCTCAGGTCTGGCGCCCCTGCTGATCAACCTTCGATTGTCTCAAGTGGACAAGCACCTCACACAGCTTCGAGTCGTCCGTTTCGCCGACAACTATGCCGCCTTCTCCCCCAGCCGTGAGGAAGCACACGCGGCCTTCTACACCATCAGCGACGCGCTCTTGAGCTTTCGACTTCGCCCCAACGAGCGCAAGAGCCGCATACGGAACGACGCCAACGTCGAAGACCTGTTCCTGATCGGCGGTTGAGGCATGCACCTGGAATGGATCAAGATCGACGGCGGAACCTGCGCGTACGGGGACACCGGGCGTCCGGTCAGAATCCCGACCTTGTTGTGGACGCGCACCCCGCTCACCCACGGACACCTATCGAGCGAACAGTCCGGTATCGGGTTGCGGTACCCCGTCACCGAGATCAGTCACGCCGAGGCGACCCAGATCGCCGGTCGTTTCGGCGGCCGGTTGCCGCGCTCAGCGGAATGGGAATGGATGGCCGCCGGACCCGGACGCCGCCGCTGGCCATGGGGCACCACGCCCTGGCAGCCAGCGTTCGCGAACCTGCGTGACTCCCTGCACGACACGGTCACCCCGGTCGACACGCATCCCGCCGGAGCCACCCCCGAAGGCATGCTCGATGTCGCGGGCAACGTGTGGGAGTGGACTGCCAGCACCACGATGAACGACGGATTCCTCATCCGCGGTGGTTCCTACGCCTCGCCATCGTTGTACGCGCAGTGCACGTTTCTCAACGCCGCCCCCGCTAAATTGCGCTCGCGTGGCATCGGCATGCGGGTGGTGCGCGAGCTATGACTCTCCAGCCACCCACTACTCGCGCCCTCGCACCCAGCCAAGGGCTGATCATCCTCAACTGTTCACGGAGGAAGCTCGTCACCGCCGCGCCGGTCGAGGCTCTCGACCTCTACCAGGGCGGATGCATCCCGAGCGCGCAAGAACATTTCGCCGCCGATCCCACGCGCCGAGCTCGGATCCGGATCCTGTCCGGCGCCCACGGCCTGCTGCGACCTGAGACGCCGATCAGCACCTACGACCACCGGCTTACGACGCGGGCAGAGGCCGCGCGCCTGCACGAGCGGACGGTCGCCGCGCAACTTGACGCCGAACTCGCCGATGCACCGTCGCTGCGGCACGTGCTGATCCTGGTCGAGCCTCTGTACCTGCACGCTCTCCAACGCGTGTTCGACCATCCCGCCCGATTCGGGCAGATCACGATCATCCCGGATCCGAGGGCATGGCACGACGCACTGCCCCTCCTCCGAGACTGGGGGTGGGCGTGACCACGCTGCACGAGGAATTAATGCACCGCAACAACTTGCACACCAGCAGTACCCGAAGCTGGGAAGCGGTATCAGGAGTCGGCTGGCACGCGCCTACGCCCTCATGTCTTCCACTAGCCGCCGTGCGCACCCTCTCGGTCGTCATCCCGGCCCACAATGTCGGCTACTGCCTTTCGGCCGTGCTCGACGCTTTGGAAGGCCAGCACCACCGGTACAAGTTCGAGGTCATCGTCGTCGACGACGCCAGCACCGACGTCACCGCCGCTGTCGCCGTCCAGCACCCGATCGTCACCACCGTCCTGCGGATCCCTGAACGTGCGGGCGCGGCCACCGCGCGCAACCTCGGTACCGCGCTCGCCCGCGGGCAAACCGTCCTCTATCTCGACGGTGACATGGTTCTGCCCCCGCACGTGATCACCGACATCGCCGCCCGCGCAACGGACACCACGGTGCTCGTCGGGTTCCGCCACAACCTTCCCTACGACCTGCACCAGGGCGGGCGCGGAGTGCTGGCCGGCCACCCGGACCTCGCGGCCGACCACCGAGTCGTCTGGCGGCCACCGGTCGGCCGACCGCTGCTCTACACCGGCATCACCCTGGACAAGCGCTTCGACGGCCGTCCGTTGGACCACACCCGAGACTTCCTTGACCTCGGCTACGGCCGACGTTATGTCGACTGGGACCTACCCCGCATGGTCGTCACCGCCCTGGTCGCCGTTCCTCGCAGCGCCGTCCTCGACGTCGGGGGGTTCGATCCCGAGTTCGGACGAATCGGCTGGGGCATGGAAGACACCTATCTCGGCGCGTGCCTGATCGCGGCCGGACTGCTGATCATCCCGCTCAGGCAAGCCGTCGGGTTCCACCTCGATCCCCCGGACTCCGACCAGCAATGGCGACACAAACTCGCCAGCTGGCCCGACACCCTCGCCCGCTACTGGGACCTCATGCGGCGCCCCACCCCCACCGGCAACTCCCAAGGATTCCTGGCCGAAATGACCGAGTTGCTGCGCTCCTGCGAGGTACTGCGATGACACCGTCAACCCCAACGATGACAACCACGATGCGTACCTTCGCGGCGCGAAAACACTGCGATGAGAGCGTGATCCATGATCCGCTCACCGGCCTGACCCATCGCGCCGGAATCGCGCTCGGCTCCGGGCGCGTCCGGTTGTCCAGCTCGGACGTCGCATCCTGGCCTGAAATCCACCCGGCGGCCGTGCAAACGGACGTCCCGATCAGCGTGTGCTGGTCACCCCTTGTGCGCTGCAACCTCGCCTGTCCGTACTGCCTGGACGACAAGGCCGTCCTCGAACTGGACCGGGCCGAGCGCTACCGCATCGCGAACCTGATCGCCGAGTCCCAGGTCCTGGGCGTGGACATCTCCGGCGGCGAACCACTGCTGCTGCGCGACCTACCCGAATTGATCGACGTGCTCGTCGCGGGCGGCTGCGCAGTCAGCGTGACGACCAACGGAACGCACCTGGCCCGCCGTGCAGAAGCCCTCGCCACCCGTGTGGACGCCGTACGGATAAGCCTGGACGGCCCGGACGCCAGGCGTCACGACCAGTGGCGCGGCGCAGGCAGTTTCGACCACGCCATCGCTGGAATCCGCGCGGCAATCGCCCAGGGCATCCCCACGCAAATTCAGGCCGTGCTTCTACGCTCCACAGACCAAGGCAGCATCCGAGCGACGGTCGACCTGGCCGCCACCCTGGGAGTGAGCGGGGTGACCTTCCTGCAGATGCTCCCCATCGGGGAAGGCGCCGCCCTAGCCGATGCCGAGCAGCTGTCCGATAACGAGGCCCTCGCTCTCCTCGCCGAACTGAGCACCACCGCAGCCGTACCCGTACGCCTGCGTACTCGCGACGCAGCCGGAGGCTTCACAGTGATCCGCGCCGACGGCCACCTCTGGCGCAACCAGCCCGACGCCCACGCCATCAGCTCCCTCCACCCCCTGCGCACGGCCAGCGATCTCGCGCTGACCGCACGCGACGGCTCAGCGTGATCGCTCCGCGGACGGCATCGAAATCGCCCAAGGTCACAGGCACGCGCCGCATTTCGGAGGACAGGCAATGAACACACCGACGAGCGAGCAGCTCGACCAGTTCGCGCGCGCCCTGGGCGAGACCCTGCGGTCCGCGCGGAGAGAACGCGGCTGGACCCGCAAGCAGATGCGCGCCGCGATGTGCACCAGCGACGATGACCTCTCCTTGCAAACACTCGCCAGCTATGAACTCGGCACGCGCCGGATATCCGTCGAGCGGTTGATCGAAGTGTGCGCCGTGTTGAAAAAGCAACCAGACGAACTACTTCGCCGCGCGACCACACTCGCGTTCAGCGGCCACTACGGCACTCACATCACGGTCGACCTCCTTGGCCTCGCGCAGACCACCGATCCCAGGCTGCGGCCTCTCCGACGCTGGGCGCAGGTCCGTACCCAGCAGTCCTCTGCAGAACGCGTCCTGGTCGAAGAGCTCGACGCTACCGCGTTGTCCGCGATGGCCGACATCGCCGGAACCACCGTGTACGACCTCGTGCAAGCCCTGCGTGAACTCCGTATCCCCCACAACCCGAACACCCAACTCGCTGACGCGATATCCCCTGCTCTGTAAGGAATAGACCCCGCGAATGGCCACAGCACAGCGCGACTTCGACCACCACCGGATCTGGCGCGTGACACCGGAGGCTCTCCATGACGCCGCCACGCTCCTCGCGGACGCGATCCTGCGTGATCACTCGTCGATCGAGCGGGTCATCGGCATCGCCAACGGCGGTATCGCACCCGCCCACCTCATCGCCTCCACACTTCGGCTGAACGCCCGCATCGTCCACGCCCGCCACAACACCAGCGACGACGCGTACCAGCAAGCCACCGGTGAGGTGACCCTCGATCTCACGCCGCTGACTCACACTCTCAACGGGCAACAGCTCCAGGGCCGCGTGCTGATAGTGGACGACATCTGTGGCAGCGGTGCGACCCTCCGCCGCGTCCACGACGACCTCGCCCCCTTACTCGGTTCGGATGCCCAGATCCTGACCGCGGTCTTGTGCCTCAACACCGGCGCGTCCACTCGGCCGGACTACTCGATCTGGACCGTCTCCGACTGGGTCGTCTTCCCCTGGGAAAAACCACCCGCCAACCACGACACCACACCGCTCCCGCAGCCGAGGAAGGTCTCCCGCCATGCCTAGCGCGCCACCGCTGACCGTCGCGTTTGTCCTGGCGTCCTACACCGCGAACGCGCCGGCCGGAATCGAACGCGCCACCGCCGCCCTCGCACACGGCCTGCGCCATCTCGGCCACCGCAGCCTCATCCTGACCGCCGCCCCGATCGACACCCCGGACGACACCGTGATGCGAGTGGGCTCAGTGGGCGTCACCTTCCCCTGCGACGACGACGAGCTGCGCAACGCGATCAGCACCCACGGGCAGGACGCACTGCTCGCCGCCGAACTGTGCGAGGTGTACCGCGAGCACCGGGTCGACGTCGCCGTCTACACCGACGGCTTATGGGGTCTCGGCAGAGTCGCACCGATCAGCCGGGCCCGCACGGTCCTGGCCATGCACGTCGTCGGGCATGACCAGGACCTCGAGCCCGCCCTGGCCCGTGCAGACCTGGTCATCGCACCGTCTCAAACGGTGCTAGACCAGGCACACGGTCGCGGCTACGACACCGGCGGTTGGCAAGTCGTACCCAATGCCCTGCTGCATGCCCCGGCACCACCACCCGACTCGCGACGCGAGGCTCTGCGACGGCACGGCCCGATCCGGATCCTGGCCCGGCTCGGGCCGGAGAAGAACGTCCGAGCCTTGCTGGACGCCGGACGGCTGGTCGGCCGCACGGTCGAGGTGATCGTCGGCGAGGCCGGGTTCGAGGCCACCGCCGGCGGCGGCCAGGCTGCCGAACTGGACCAGTGCCGCTACTCGGCGGCCCACCTCACGCTCGGTACCGTCCACGGCGGTGGCCTCGACTGGGACCGGGTGCCATCCTGGCTCGCGCAGGCCGCGGTGGTGATCGTGCCCTCGCTACGGGAGACCTTCGGGCTGGTAGCGCTGGAGGCCATGGGTGTCGGGACCCCGGTCGTCGCCTTCGACGTGGGTAACCTGCCCGCCCTGGTCGGCACCGGAAACGACGCGGGCGGAGTGATCGTCCCCCGTTCGTGGGGTGAGCACGGCCTCTGGCGCGCCGCCGAACAGCTACTCGCAGATCCAGTACGCTACGCGAACCTATCCAGGGCTGCGTACTACCGCTCGCGGGACTATCTGCCCACCACAGTCGCCGAGACATTCGTAAAGGCGGTGCGGTGATGCCTGCTGGCGTCCCTTTGCTCCTAGTAGACGGTCACAACTTGCTCTGGCGCGCGGCGTTCGGGTTCCCCGCCGCGATCCTCTCCCGCGACAAAACCCGCGATCTCACGGCCGAATTCGGGTTCTTCGCCCTGCTCCGTGTCGCGATCCGGGAGGAGATGCCGGAACCACCGGAGGTCCTCGTCGTGTTCGACGGCGAGCACGGCGCCGCCGACCGCAAGGACAGCGACTCCGACTACAAGGCCAACCGCGTCATCGACGAGGCCGCCCTCAAACCCCTGCGCGCGATCCCGCACGTCCAGCAGGCCCTAACCGGCTACGGCATCCACTGGATCGAGATCGACACCGCCGAAGCCGACGACGTCATCGCCACCCTCGTCGCCACCACCCGCGAACGCGAACCCGGCCGCCGGGTCTGGATCATGTCCGGCGACCGCGACTTCTACCAACTCGTCAACGAGCACGTCCGCACCCTCAACACCGTCATGAAACGCGGCCGACGGCACATCGGCCCCGCCGAAGTCACCGAACGCTACAACGTCACCCCCGCACAGTGGCCCGACTTCTGCGCTCTCAAAGGCGACCCTGCGGACAACATCCCTGGAGTGAAAGGGATCGGCCCAGGCACAGCGGCCACGCTCCTGGCAGACGGACTACACCTCGACCAGCTTCCGGACTCCGGACGACTCACTGGCGCTAGGAACGCCAAGGTCGCCGAGACCTGGGAACAAGTACTCGCCTGGCGCGAGCTCATCCGCATGCGCACCGACCTCACACTCCCACACCACCCGACCGGCCTTCCCGCGCGAGAACTGCCCAGGCCCGCCGACGTCATCGAGAAACTCGGACTCTGGTGAACCTCGTGCCATTCACCGCGCCAGCGTCCGTACTGACCGTGATGGCCCACCCCGACGACGCTGAACTCTGGGCCGGCGGAACCCTCGCACGCTGCTCCGCCTCCGGGGCCGCCGTCACCATCGCCGTCCCGCGCCACGCCGAACCAGGACGGGACACCGAAGCCGCGGCAGGCGCGGCGATCTTGGGAGCCACGCTGTACCAGTACGACGAGCCCACCGTGGCGTCACTGCACGAACTACTGCTCACCGTCCGGCCCGAGGTCGTCATCACCCACCCCCTTCGCGACGTCCACCCCGACCATCGCGCGGTCGCCGAAACCCTCGTCGCGGCCCTGCCCGACGTCGTCATCGCCACTGGGCATCCGCACCGGGTCTACACCGCGGACTCTTACAACAGCCTCACCCTCGACGGTCCCATTCCCGCGCACACGATCATCGACATCACCGATACCTACGAACAAAAGCAGCGGGCCCTCGCGGCGCACGCCTCCCAACCGATCACCGACCACTTCGGGCCGATGGCCGAGACACTCGCACGTCTATGGGGAGGCCGCATCGGCGTGAACCATGCGGAGAACTTCGTGCCCCTGCCCGTACTCGGACGCCTCCCAGCCGCGCTCACTATATGATCAGATGATGTGTCGCGCGTTTAACCGCTTTGTTCGTGAGATTCTGACCGGCATTGATCGCCTGACGTGATCAATGCCGGTCAGTTTCGACCGCGTTATGGCGCTCCCTGCAATAAAGTGCAACGGCTCCACGCCGCACCTTAAAGTAGTTCGTCCTCCGCTCGGCCTAGGCAAGCCGTCTATACCGCTTGCCCTTTTGGGACCATACCGCTGCCATTCTTACGGCGGTGGAGGTGTCCGCTGTAACAGATCGACGAAATCGACCGACCTTCACACCAGTCTCCACGGGTCCGTTCGGGGAGCGCCATGGAAAGGGACAGTGTGCTGACCGAACTCGCGATTGCGGCCGTGCAGGGCGTCTCGACCGTCCTCGCCGACCGCTTCCTGAACCGAGGCGAGACCTCGGCGTCGATCCGCTCGGTGGTCGGCGATGTGGCGGAAATCAAGGAGTTACAGGCCCAGGACAGATCCACGCTTGTCGAGCTGAAGCACCTATTGGCGCAAGTTCTCGAGAGGACCGACGGGCTCGAAGTCCGCAGCCGCAAGATTCGCTTCGTGCCGTCACAGAGCACGCCAGACGTGCACGCGGCGCTGCTGAACCTCGACTTGGAGATCAGCAGGCTCGGAGCCCAGGCGCACGCTCCCGTCGAGGAGGAGACCCCCGTAGGGGAGGCGCGTGCTCGCGTGGACGACGCGGCCAGCATCTTCTACCAGCTGGACGAGGAGATCGCAGACCTGCGCAGGGACGGGGAGGCCGGGCGGTGACGGTGGTAGCAGAGAGGTTCGCTGCGGTCGTCCGCGAACACGTGGTGCTGAGCCTGGTGAATCTGCCTGTACATCCAGTGGTCATGGGCATTTTCGGGCCACCGGGCGAGGGGAAGACTTTCCAGCTACGCGCAGTCCTCGACAGCCTCTCGGTGCGGACGGTCTCGATCAGCGCGGCGGACTTTGAGAGCGAGCGGGCCGGAGTGCCAGGCAAAGACTTGCTCGCCGCATACGTCGGCGCCGCCCGCGACATTCATGCCAAGCGGCCGACTTGCGTCGTGATCGACGATATCGACACCACCGTTGGTGAGTGGGAGAACAACACCGGCACAGTGAATCATCAGCAAGTACTGGCGCAGCTGATGCATCTGGCCGATCGGCCGTGCGACATCGAACGTATCGGACGGGTCGACCGCGTGCCGATCTTCATCACCGGCAACGATTTCGGCAAGCTGTACCCCCCGTTGCGGCGGCCGGGGCGTATGGCGGCGCTGCACTGGTCGCCTACGGGGGACGAGCGCAGATTGGTGGTCACTGAGATCCTAAGCGGGCTCGTCGAGCCGAACGTCGTCGAGAATTTGCTGGTCAGCTACCCGCGGCACCCGGTCTCATTCTTCGGCGAGCTGCGCTCGTCGCTGATCCGGTTCGGTGCCGCGTCAATCATTCGGCGGTTGGCTGACGACCTCATCCTGATCTCCGGGGAAGCCGACCGCTACCGCAGGCACCTAGAGGTGGCGATTCGGCATCACCTCGACCCTATCGCCGTCGAACAAGCCGCAGCGGCGCTGCACGAGCAGCACCAGGCCGCCAATCGCGCATATCTCACCCCTGCCTATCTCGTCTCCGCCCCCGCTGCAAGTCAGGTGATCGAATGAGGACCTACGCCTACGCCGCGACCCGAACCCGAACTGAGGCTGTCGTTGACCAGTTCGACATCTTCTTGCAGTATGCCGGGCTCCCTGAAGCCAGTCGGGAAAAGGTTCTCGGAATGGTGGAGCGGCGATGGATCGAGAAGGTGGGCGTCTACCTCCTCGAAGCGGGCGGGAAGCGGGTGCTTGAAGTCGCCGTGAACATTGACTGGCCAAGCCACGACGACCTCGTCGCCATCAGCCCGATCATTGGCACAGACTTACCCGGATGGGAGTCCGGCGCTGCCCCGGAGATCCGCACCCTTGGGCGCCGGTTCGGGACCAAAGCTCGCGAGTACGGGCAGACGCCGCGGCACTGGGTACAATTCACCACCGAGATCCGTAGCGACGCGGAACTACACCGCAGGCGCTGCGCGGATGGGGGGTACCAGTATCGCAGTGGGTTGCCAGACTGGCGCAATCCGCCCGTCCGCCGAGACGACATGCGACTACTGGACCTTGAAGAGATCTGCATCTCGATTGCCGAAGCGTGACAGCACGCACTGGTCATTGGCAGCGGATCTGACGGTGATGGTCGCCTGCTGACCGATCTTCTCGACCGAATGCCGGTACCGGCTGCCCCGATACCGAGTGCAATCGGTTGCCACGGAGAAAGCGGTCGCAACAGACGAACAAACCCAATCCGACGCATCACAACGGTGGAAAACGTGTCGTTTCCGCACGCAGGCGCGAATGGTTTCACGACGATGGATTTCTCTCCAGTCCACGATGGGCAATCGATCAACGTTGTTGCACGACAAAAATGCGACGTCCCAGGTCGCTAGGAGATACCTAGTCACCTATCCGCATCGGATTTGACCGCGCTACAAAGGGCGGAGATGAGGTACGACCAGTCGAAGGTGGCCAGGCCGTCCTCGGCGCGGGTGGTGATCGTGTCCGGGTCGAGCAGCTTCACACCGGCCTTCGTTAGTCGGGCGACGCTGTCCGCGTACGCGGGGTGCCGACGAAGGGCGGGTTTTACACACGGAGCGGCGACGATGGGGACTTCGGCGCCGAGCATCTCGTTGAGCACACCCAGCGCGAACGTATCGCTGATACCCGCTGCCCACTTGTTCATCGAGTTGAAGGTCAATGGCGCGACCAGAAGGGCCTCGGCTCGCGGTAGTGACTTTTCCCGCTGGTGGGGTGGCCGCGGTTGTACCCGCGTCACGCATCCCGTGGCTGCTGCCAGATCGTCGAGGTCGATCCACGAGGCTGCTGTCGGTGTCGCGATCACATACACAGCCCAGCCGTCGGCGGACAGCTGGGGAATGAGTTCCTCGAGCCTCAGCACCGGCGGTGCTGCGGAGGTCACCAAGTAGAGACACCGTCGGGCAGGGGTCACACCGCGACCCCTGCTCGCAGTGCAAGACCACGTAGAGCTGGCACCTGCAGGCGGCGCTCACGAGCCAGCAGATCCGCGATCAACGATCGTGCGTTTGGGTTGGTGCGGACCAGTTCGGGAGCGACACGCTCGGTCTCTAGCAAGTGGATCACTGCCTCTGGGTCCTCTGCGAGCTGCGTGTGCGCCCACGCGCTATCCAGGTGAAACTGAGCCTGGCGGCCGTTCAAACCGGTCGGTAGTGCGGTGATGTCCAGTTGCTCTGCGGTCGCGAGCGCGCGACGGGGGTCGTGCAGAGTGACCGCCACTGACGTGCGATGGATCAGCACGTTCGACGGACCGAACGCGGTCCACCCGATGTTGCCGTCCACGCCGAGCCACTGCGCGAGTTCATCAGCGTGGTCGAGCCGTTCGCTCGCTTCGACATCGTCGACGCGGCGCGCGGCGATGATTGAGCTAATCAGGGTCAACGCGCCCCGCCAGGTCACATTCTGCGGGTCCTGACCTCGAAGGGCGGTGGCGGCGGAGACCGCTATCTCTTCAGCGTCCTTGATCTGCTCGGAATCCTTCATTCCGCTCGTGCGCAAGAGAGCGCAAGTTCGTTGATACGCCGCCGCGGCGAGACCGAAGGTGTCCTCAGCCTTCTCTGCCGCTACGCGCGCCAGCTCAGCTGCGGCTAAGCCCGTCTCACCGTCGCCCCTTTTCGTAGCCAGCTTGGCGGTCAGGATCGCCACGCTGCACTGGAGGCCGAGGGCTTCCCGCCGTCTCCGCGCCGGCCCGTTGGCTACCAGAGCGTCGGCAGCCTCACTGACCGACGGCAATCGCTGGGCGACATCGGCATAACGAGCGGCCTGATATTTCCGATGGAGATCGGCAACTTGTGCCGACACCCTCGTGTGGTCCATCCGATGACGCAGCGGCTCCTCGGTACCGGCGCCTGGCACATGGTCGACGGGAATCCCGCCGGTGATCAAGGCCGCGTCCGCTATGACCTCGCGCCGTGTCGCCGAGGATCGCCTGGTGACAAGTTCCGTCCCTGCCGGGTTGAGGAGGACATCCAGTTCGCTGAGAGATACCTGAAGCAATTTCGCTATGCGCGGACGCCTCCAGGGCTGCGGCGTCAATGTTCCGCGCTCCCAGCGCCCGACCGTCGAGAGCTCCACCTTGAGCTGCCGGGCGAAGGTTTCCTGGGTGAAGCCAAGGGCCTCGCGCCGAGCCGCAAAGGCCGTTCGCTGGATACCCATCATCGTCACCTTGTCTCGTCGGTCACCTGCAACGATAACCGGCTGCGGGTCAAGACCGATCACCTGCTCGACAAGCTACATCCATTCGGACCACCACCTTCGAGAAGCATCCGAGCAGGTCAGATCGGCGACACCGCATCACCGCGGCGTATACGCACCGGCTCCACCGCACTGGATGTCGTGGTGGGAAGCGCAGCGGCCGACTGTTCCACTACTACAGCTGACCGATTTCACCCACCAGACCACCTTTCACGCCCGACCCGGTGAACCCCCTGCCAGAAACCGGCCCAACGGCGTCATGCCCATTCCCTGGCCAGGGCGGACGACGCCTCATACACGCCTTATTGACGACTTAATCACGCTCTGGATCACGCTGATCGCCTGGCGTTGACTGAACCCCGTGTGCGGCGGAAGGCATTCTCTGCCCCTCGGCCTTCCGCCGCAGACCACACCCACTTCCCGGTGGCGAGACGCACGCGGCCCACGTCCACGGTGAAAGGATTTTGGCACCCACGATGTACGACACGGAGAGAGTCGGTCAGACCACCGCTCGCCCGGCGAACCCCACGATGGCCGATTCCGCGCCGACAAGTCACCAGATCTGCATCGAGCACACCTTCGAAACCGCACATCGGCTACCGCACTTGAAAGGTAAGTGCACCAGCCTGCATGGGCATTCCTGGCGGGTCGCGGTGTCCGTCTCCGCTCCCGCCTTGAGTACCGACGGCACCATCGTGGAGTTCGGCTTCCTCAAAGCCGGAGTCCGGCAGTGGATCGACACCCATCTTGATCACGGAACCATGCTCGGCGTCCGGGACCCGCTCGCCGTGCACCTCTACACCGCAAGTTCCAAAGTCTTCCGCTTCGGCGCAAATACCTGTGAGACGGTCGACGACGCGGAACTGCTGGCTACCGACTTGCCTTGGCCGACCGTCGAAGCGGTCGCGGTATTGCTGCGACGCGTGAGCCAGTCCGTGCTCATCGCGCTGCCTTGCGCTCCCGAAGCCCGTGTCGGCCGGGTGTTCGTTCGTGAAACGCACCTCAACACCGCGACCTACGGCCCGGCGGACACGCCGTGAAACTTCCCGCTGTGTCCGATGTAGACCGCGATCTCGTGGTCAACGAAACATTCGGTCCAACCTTTCAAGGGGAGGGGCCAAGCACGGGTCGTTACGCGCACTTCATCCGCCTGTTCGGCTGCCACCTGTCATGCGCCTGGTGCGATACCCCGCAAACCCATGACGCCATCCGCTACGACCTCGCCGCCGAGCAGCGGACTCTCTCGATCGAGGACATGCTGTCCTGGCTCGCCGCCGATCCTGCCGACCTTCTGGTGATCACGGGCGGCGAACCGCTGCTGCAGGCGCGCGCCATCGAACGGCTGCTGCGCGCGATCCGGGAGCGTTCGCTCGCCACCGATATCGAGATCGAGACCTCCGGCACCATCGCGCCTACAGACTTGCTCACCTCGGCGGTGACACGGTTCAACGTCTCGCCGAAGCTCGCCCATTCCGGGCTGCGTCGCCGCCAACGCATCCGTCCCGCGGTGCTGCGCGACCTCGCCGGCACCGGGAAGGCCGTGTGGAAGTTCGTCGTCCAGCAGGTCGACGACTTGGACGAAGTCCAGGAGCTGGTCGGCACCTACGGCCTACATCCGGTCTGGATCATGCCGGAGGGCACGGACAGATCCACCGTCCTGGCGCGGATGCGGCTGCTGGCCGATCCGGTGCTGGCGCGCCGGTGGCACCTATCGACCCGCCTTCACACTCTGTTGTGGGAGAACGATCGTGGCCGCTGATACCACCGCGTCCGGGCTCAGTGAACCGGACTTCGCGTACGCCACCGCGCGGCACTCCTGGCCTTCGCCCGACGATAGGTGGGTCAGGTGAGCCGATCCAGCGGCCCGCCTGTCGGTGCCCAGCGCCCTGACCGTACTTCCGCACTCGCCGCGGCCCACGCCGCGATGGATATCGCGGTGGAACATGTCCTTCGCCATCCGCCGCACCAGATCCGCTACAAGGGCGACCGTGACCCTGTGTCCGAGGTCGATGACACCGTCGAGCAGCTGGTACGTCAGTGCTTGACCAGCGGAGGCGGTACTGACCTCGGTTTTCTCGGCGAGGAGACCGGCGCGATCGGGAGCCGTGACACCTACTGGGTTCTCGATCCCATCGACGGCACGATCAACCACCAGCACGGCAACCCGCTCTGCGCGATCGCGCTCGGCCTCGTCCACCACGAGCAGCCGGTACTCGGCGTCACCGCCTTACCGTTCCTCGGGCATCGGTACTCGGCAACCGAAGGCCATGGGGCATTCCGGGACGACGAACCGATCACGGCCTCGAGCGTCGACCGGCTCGACAAAGCCCTGATCGGGTTCAGTGACTATGGCAGTGGCGATGCCACGGGGTTGCGTGATGTCCTGTGCGCATCCCTGGACCGTGCCATTACCGCACGCGCACAGGGACTTCGCCGGTTTGGTTCCTCCGCGCTCGACTTGGTATGGGCGGCCGACGGAACCCTTGACGCCTGCGTCCTGCTCGGCAACCGCACGTGGGACACCGCAGCCGGCGCCGTCATCGCCCGCGAAGCCGGAGCCCTCATTCTCGACTCCGACACCAGCCCACATTCCGTGCGTTCACGTTGCGCCATCGCCACCACCCCCGGACTACGCGATGAGCTAATGCCCCTATTGCGGCCCCTGTGTGGCACCCGGTTCTGGCCCGGCCGCGACCAGACCGACCGCGGCAGCCTCGCGTACGCGCAGCCGGACGGCAGTAGCTCCAGCTCCGTGGGCGACGCGCCAAGTTCCAGCCCTCCCAACACGTAGAGACGTCCCCCGCAGAACACAAATCGGGGCGATGGTCTTCCAACCCATTGTCGAGAACACCGAGGTAATCCTTTGTTACAAGCCACGTCATTACCCACTGCGCTACTCGCAGAGTTGCGTATCTTCCGACGACACAGTCCGAGCATGCTGGATGACGACCTCCCAGGCCTTCGACTTCGCCGCTTGGCCAGAGGCCGCCAGAACCGGACCTTCGCCTGGGACGGCCCCGACGGTGAGATCTGCCTCAAGCTGTACTCATCCGGCAACCATGAGCGCGCCATCCGCGAGTATCAAGCTCTGCTGCATCTCGCTGAATCAGGAATCACGGCCGCACCACAGCCGCTGTGGCATGACCCCAACCCGGAACTTCCGGCGGTCGCCACGACGATGCTGCCCGGTCAGGCGGTTCCCGAACTCGACGACCCGGCCAGCGCGCTGCGCTCCATGGTCGGTGTTCTCGCAGAATTGAGCAGGGTCCCGGTGGGGCTGTTCGCGGACACCCCACGAGTCGGTGCCGCGAAGGACATCGTGCATCGGCTCATGGGAACGTGGTCCGGTCAACTCGACGATCACGCCGCCGATCGGCATACCTACGACATGCGCCTGCTCCTGGACACATGGAGTGAATGCGGTGCCGCCGCGACACTCCTTGACCCGGCACCAAGGGCCTTCTCCCGAGGCGACTCCAACTTGTCGAACTGGCTCTGGGACGGAACCAGAGTCCGAGTAGCCAACTGGGAGTTCGCCGGCTACAGCGAAGCCGCCTACGACGCCGCAGACATCATCGAGCATCCCAGTTCCCGCGCCATCGACGACGCCCGATGGATCTCCCTGTTGCCTGACCTGCGCGTCAATGACGTGGACAGCCGCCGACGGTTTCTCGCCGCCCAGCGCACCGTCGCACTCCGCTGGCTCAGCGTGCTGTGGCAGCGCCGCTTCGCCCTAGCCGACAAGTTCGAGGCCCAGCACACACGGGTCCGGGAACTTCTGAACCACGACTTCATATGAGGAAGAACGTTGCCTCAAGGCCCTTGTCTCGTATTGGAAGCCCACGTGGGCAACGCGCGAACCGCGGTGTACCGCCGAGCACTTGGCCCTGACGCCTCGAACACCACGTACCCGACAAGCGGACGAGGGCCAGATGACCCGTAGCGGACGAACCCGAGATGAATCCGACCCTGCCCGTTGGCCTCGGGGCTGTCCTGCTGTTAGCCGGCGGTGTACTCGCCGTTCGAGCCCGCGCTCGCCGGCGACGTCGGCGTTGGCGAGCCCGCCCGGACTCGGTAGCGAGTATCCCCGCCCGTGTCACCAGCGAGCGCAGGCAATCCAGTCCGGCCTGGCCCGAGTACGACCGCGACCTCCGAAGGACCCCCGCGAATCGCGACCAGCCGACGCTGCGGCTGCCCCGCATTCGTGCGACGCAAGCGCGACGAAGACCACCTCCGCGGTCCCGACCGTACACACGCGGCATTGCTGAACCTGGCGCGCAGATTGATGCGGATACCACTACCTCCGATTCAGGCTCGCACGCATAGCGGTAGGCGACGAGACCCGCGGACCTGCTGCCCTTGGGCCCGGCGCCGGGCTTCCCCGGGAGAAAGGACCTTAACGACATGTTTCAGCTCCGTGCCGCTGCCCGCACTCGCAGACGACGCATCGTCGCAAGCGGCCCACAGGAACAACCGGAGCCCGACGATGGCACTGTGGATCCGTTGCTTGCCTTCTCCTGTCGGCGCGGCTGGACGACCCTCGATCGCGGCTCAGACACCAACGCCAACCTCTACTACTCCGCGAGTTTCCAAGGCGCGCTTAACGCCGGCAGCCGCCGCCTCACCCCACTGGATGCCAATCTGATCGAGCTCGAATGCGCGCTCGCCCGCGATGGCTCGCACTGGATCGCCAGCTTTTACTCGTGTGGCACGGTGATCGGCTGCGACCGGCATCGCAGTACGCAGGTCGTGATCGGTGTGCACAGCGGCGTCTTTCCCGCCGTGATTGGCCAACTGGAGCACCAGGCACGCGTCATCGATCCGGAGGATATCGCCACCTGTGTGATCTTCGGTTCGTGCGGCAACGACAGCAATCCCGACGCCCCGTGCCGACCAGCCCCGCTGGAATCGGCCACGCCTTCCACGTTGCGTTTATCTCCGCGCGCAGCAAGGCCGCCGACTAAATGAGCCCTCCGCCAACACATGTCACTCACCCCGGACGCGGACCTCCCCGTAGAAACACTCCTTTGTAGACAGTTCAACCCACTTTTCTAAGACGGGAAAGACAACCTCGTGAACAGAAAGACCTTGTCGGTCGCAGCAGCCGTAGCGGTGGGCATCGCCGTCGCGCTGACCGCCCCCGCGACGACGGCCGTCGCCGACACGCCCCCGCCGCCGGTCACACCGATGCTCATCGGAGGCCACCCGGCTGCGACCGCGCCGCCGGGGATCACCTCGCTGCAGTACGACGCACCCGAGCACGGCGAGCAGTACGTCGACTACCACACCTGCGGCGGTGCCCTGGTGTTCCGTGGCTGGGTGTTCACCGCCGCGCACTGCGTCATCGACCCGCCTGACGGTCCGCCGGCGGCCAGGTCGTCGATGATCGGGCGGTTCAACGCTGACGCCGCACCGATCCCGACCGCGGACAAGAAGTTCCACGTCCGTGTCGGCAGCCTCGACAGGCTCGCGGGCGGCGAGACCTCGACCGTGACCAAGATCGTGGTCCATCCCGGCTGGAAATGGGGCGACGGCGCGCCGAAGACCAAGGTCTACGACGCCGCGATGCTCAAGCTCGACCACCTGCTGCAGCAGTCGACCGTGCCACTCGCCCGCGACGCCGCCCGACGCGGTGACAAGGTCTCCGTGTACGGCTGGGGCGTGACCGAGCCCGACAGCACCCGCTCCGGTCTGCCGAGGCATCTGCAGCAGCTCGACACCCGCGTCACCTCGCCGTCGCGTTGTGCCGCCGCTTTCCTGTCCGGTGACGAGATCTGCGCGGACAACCCGTCCGGGACCGACGGCGGCTGTTACGGCGACTCCGGGGCAGCCGCCCTGGCCACCATCAACGGAGTTCCCCAGCTCGTCGGGACTTCCAGCCGTTCGGCCGATCCCCAGTTCTGCGGCGTCCAGCCGGACGTCTTCACCAGTTCCCCGGAGCTGCGGGACTGGATCTACCACGTCGCCCGCACTGGCAACGCCACCTAGCTCCTGACCTGGGGTGCCGCACCGTCCACCCGGGGTGCGGCACCCCAGTCCCCGGCCGCGACATTCACCTTCCCGGGACATCAACGCCCATGAACGACACCACGAGAACCTCACCGTCCGCCGCCCGACGGTGGCCCACGCCGGACTTCCTCCACACCGAGCCACTCAGCTCGACCCTGCGGTTCATCCAGCGTCGCAGAGCATCGGGCCCTGAGGCTGTCCCGGTCAGCCAACACAGCTCCTGTCTCCACGCCGCCGCCCGCGTCCCTGCCGCCCGGGGTCGGTAGTGGGCAGCCGAATAGCCAGCGCTGCCGCCACACGACGATCGCGCACGCGCGTCTCCCCGCCTGGACTGACCGTCCGATACCAGACCGGCGCCTCCCTGCGAGACCTCGCGAGCAGCTATGGCCTGTCCGCTCGGACCGTGCGTGCCCTCTTGGTCGCCGACGGAGTCCAGATCCGTCCCCCTGGCCGCAGAAGCCATGAACAACCCTCATCTGGCGCCGCAATCGCCGCGAACCGCCATCCAGCACGAGCCGGAACGCCCCGGCTGGCGACCGTGCACCCGCTGCACCCACCGCCTACCAGGCCACCTGAATCCGTCCTCGATGCGGCACCGACGACCTGGCCACCGCTCGACCTCGACCTGCTACCCGTACCGAACGGCATGCCACCGATTGCCGAAGCCGTACCGGGCCAGCCGTGCGCCGGCCTCACCACACCGCATCTCGTGCACAAAATCGATGCCAAGCCGCTACCGACCTGGTCCGGTGAATACACCGCCGTCATCACCCGATGCGTGCGCGTCGGCCTGGTCGACGCACCCATCCCGCCCCACGCTCAGCTCTGCCTCGAATGCCATCAAACTGACCAGACCTGACTTGTCGGCGCCCCGTCCACGTCCGCGGACGGGGCGACACTCCACACGACGCCAAGCTGCCACTTCCTGCGGGAACGCAACTCGTTCAAGTATCTGAACCGACTATCCCCAGAGAGTTCTCATGTCGAAACCTCTGCCCTACGGTCCAGCCGATGACGAAGCCGCCCTGGGCTACGTCCGCGAAGCGTTAAGCCGTTCCCAACGAGGTAATTGGGAAGCTCTACTGGCCGACGATCGCGTCCTACAGACCTATCGCGTGCTCAAGAGCCTCGATGCCAGGGCAGCCGAGAGGTCCGTCCGTGAACGCGACGCGATCAAGCTCGCTGAACACCAGCGTGACGCCGGGCTGATCACCCATGCCGAGTATGCCGACCACTATCGTCAGTTCACGACCTGGCGTAAACGAGCGAGCCGGTTCAACACCGTCTTGCACCAATACCTTGACCTGACCGCCGACCGCGTCCGCCGGGTCCACCACGACAGTGTCGCGGAATCGCTGCGGTCCACGCTGCTGGCTCTGGCGGTCGCGGTCGACGACCACCGCCAAGCACACGCCGGAGAGGAGTCCCTCGCCGACACAGCTCTCTGGGCTCGCCTGCGGCTACTCCCCTGGCCCACTGCCGACGACGCCGGTCACCGGCTCGTAGACGCGGTGGCCGCCGAACGAAGCCGCCGAACAGCCGCGCGGCACCACGAGAACAGCTCCATCCAGTACCAAGGCTCACACGTCACCGGCGAGAACGTCGACGTCGCCGACCTGCTTCTCGAAATCACTGACAACGCCGAACCGACCTGCGACCGCAGCCAGCTTGTCGAACTGTGGAAACAACGAACCCCGGACCTACTAGAATCAGACGCCGCGAAGGTCGCAGCGAGCACGAAGAAGGGCTCCTATGCTACTTATAGACTCCGCAGATCACTTACTTTCCTGGAATCACATGGAATGATCGAGCGGAATGCAGAAGGCGACACCGCCAAAGTCACGGTGATCAACCGGAACGCCCTGCTCTCACTGCGCCGACAGTGGGACGTAGCGCGATTCGCACTCGGCGACGCCGAGCTGTGAAGCGAGTTCGTTCGATGCCTGGCCCGCCGCCGAATGACTTTCGGGCACCCCGGCGGCCGGATTCTAGAGAAACGACTGTCCGCCGTGGACGTCCCCGAGCGCGGCTCGAGACCGGGGACGATAGCGGCGTGCACCGCAGGGGATGTTCGACCGGTATCGGACGACGAGGGCCTAACAACTACCACGGGAGTGATTGATCCATGGCCGGCGACAACACGGTTAGGCTCGCGGTACTGATCGACGCGGACAATGCGCGGCCGTCGATCACTGAAGGATTACTGGCCGAGATCGCCAAGTACGGCACCGCGCACGTCAAACGCGCCTACGGCGACTGGACCGGCACCAGCCTCAAAGGCTGGAAGGACCAGCTTCTGGCTCAGTCGATCCAGCCCATCCAGCAATTCGCCTACACCACCGGTAAGAACGCCACCGACGCTGCGATGGTCATCGACGCGATGGACCTGCTCTACTCCGGGCGCTTCGACGGATTCTGCATCGTCTCCAGCGACAGCGACTTCACCAGACTCGCCGCACGACTTCGCGAATCCGGCCTCACCGTCTACGGGTTCGGCGAGCGCAAGACCCCGCAGCCCTTCGTGGCGGCCTGCGACAAGTTCATCTACACCGAAAACCTCACTCATCCCCAGCACGCCGCCGTGCCGGTGGAAACGGACCCAAAACCGAAGACTGCAACAGGTGCCGCGCAGCTGAAGGCCGACACAGCACTGGTGAACCAACTACGTAACGCGGTCGAGGCAGCCTCCGACGACGACGGCTGGGCCGCACTCGCCGCCGTGGGCAGCATCATCACCAAACAACGCCCCGACTTCGACCCACGCAACTACGGCTACGCCAAGCTCAGCGGCCTGATCGCCGCCACCACCCTCTTCGAGCAAGACCGTCGCACCCCCGGTGACGGCAAACCCGCGGTCATCTACATCCGAGACAAACGACGCCGCCCCACCGACCAGGACCGGTAGCGAGAACATGCTCGCACCCCGCTGTGCCTGTAATTCAGGAGTCGGCTTGTCCAGCGTCTAGATCCACCCCGCGCAGGTCCATCCCGCGCAGGTCCGAACCTCGCAGATCCGCTCCCACGAGCTTCGCTCCACGCAGGTCCGTCTCACGCAAGTCCAGCTCGCGCAGATCCGCACCGCTCACATCTGCTCCGCGCAGATCCACCTCGCGCAGATCCGCTCCGCTCAGATCCACTTCGCGCAGGTCCAGCCCGCCCAGGTTCAGTCCCCGCAGGTCCGAACCGTGTAGGTCCACACCGACGAGCTTCGCACGACGCAGCTCTGTCTCACGTAAATCCGTCTCGCTCAGGTTCGCCCCGGTCAAGTCCATCCCGCCCAGGTTCGACCCCCTCAGGTTCGCACCAGCGAGTTTGGCCTCACGCAGGTCCGACTCGCGCAAGTCCGCACCGCGCAAATCCGCCCCTGCGCAGGTCCGCACCCCGCAGGTCAACCTGGCCCAGGAGCGCCTGGTTCAGCTTCGCCCCGTGCAGGTCCGCCTGATATAACTTCGCCCCGCGCAGATCCGCCTGGCCGAAGTTTGCCCAGCGCAACTTCGCCCCGCGTCAAGTCCGCCTGTTCCAAGCCCACCTCGCGCAGGTTCGCCCCGCGCAGGTCCGCACCGTTCAAGTCGGCACCGCTCAAGTCAGCACCGCTCAGGCTCGCACTGCGCAGGTCCGCACCGCCCAGATTCGCCCGTTGCAGCCGAACGGCGAGCTCGGGCCAATGAGCCGGCCCAGCGACAGAGGCATGACGGGCAAGTACGTCCAGCGCGGTCTGGCGGGCCTCTTGTTCCTGGATGCGGGCGTCATTACGGTCGCGGGCGTCCTGATCGGCCTCCGCCGGCAGGGTTCCGTCCGCGGGTCGGAACGGCATGCGCAGGTAGGCGCACAGGAGATTTCCTATGACCTCACGCTGTCCGGGAGTGTTCTGCGCAAGGCGTTCCAGCGCATACAGGCCGGCCAGCCGGACTGCGGCCTTGTCCGAGCCGAGCTGGTCGGCGGCCTTGGTGTACAGCCCGGTGATCCGGCGCTCGGCCGCGTCGTGCCGAGCATCTGCCGCCGTTTGCTGTTGATGGGCGAGCGTGTTCGCAGCAGTACGCTCGGCCAGCTCGTGCGCCTCGTACTTGGCCAGCAGATCGAGCTTCGTCGAGCGCTGGCCTCGGATTCCCAGCCACAGCACCAGGACCCCACCCAGACCGACTCCGAGAGCTCCGCCAGTACGGATGACGTCAAGCTTCGTACCGTCCACCCCGAAACCGAGCAGCAGCCACACCGCTCCCACCGCGACCAGCAGCATCACCGGGACCCCCACGGCGACCACCCAGCCTGGGATCGGCCGCAGCACCGGCCGCCCTCCGGCTATCGGCGTCGAGGAGGTGCTCGCAGCCACCGGCCGCGCATCGTCGGTCATGACCTTCATCGTCGCGGATACGTGTGAAGACGTCACGGAGGTCAGCAGGGATGTTGCAGAGCCCGGGCACGCCGAACTGCTCCCATGCCAGGCAAGTAATCAACCTGCCGCGGACCTGGTGCAGCCAGCTGGACGCGAACTTCGGCACACCAGAGCAAACGGAGACGAAACGGAGCCCAATCGTGAGCGACACCGAGGTGTACAGGACCCGAAAAGTACAACATCCCCGCAGGTCAGCGGGGATGTTGATGTTGTGGGCCGCCTGGGGCTCGAACCCAGAACCTACGGATTAAAAGTCCGCAGCTCTACCAATTGAGCTAACGGCCCGTGCGGCCGAGTCTAGTAGACCGCCGCCGACCACCAGGATGCCGGGGCCGCCGCTCGCGCGCCACGGAATTGTCGGGGGTCTCTGGCATGGTCGAGGGCATGGACACGATCCCTGAGGAGAACTTCGCCCCCAAGTGGTCCGGCGACCGGCCGGAGCCGCCGCGGGTGGGGAGCGAGCGCGAGATCTTGACGGCCACGCTCGACTGGCATCGTCGCACCTTCGAGCTGAAGTGCCAGGGTCTGACGCCGGAGCAGCTGGCCGCGCGGTCGGTCGAGCCGTCGACCATGTCGTTGCACGGGTTGCTCAGGCACCTCACCGGCGTCGAGCGCTGGTGGTTCCGCATCCAGTTCGCGGGCGAGGACGTCCCCCTCCTCTATTACTCCGACGAGTGGCCCGAGCAGGACTTCGAGGACCTCGGCGGCGACATCGAGGTCGCGTGGGCGGCCTGGCGCGAGGAATGCGCGCGGTCCAGGGAAATCGTGGCGGCCGCTTCGCTCGACGACACGGGCAAGAGCCGTCGCGACGGTGAGCCGTTCTCGCTGCGGTGGCTGCTGACCCATCACATCGCCGAGTACGCGCGCCACAACGGACACGCCGACCTGCTGCGTGAGCGCGTCGATGGGAGGACAGGCCACTGACCAAGGAGGGTGCGATGCTGGGCTGATGAACGCCGATCCCGATTCCGGCCTCCTCTCCCCGGTCCGCGCGGGCACTCCCGCCGAGGCGGCGACGGGCGACCTCGCTTGGGTGCGGGCACTGCTCGACACCGAGGCCGCGCTCGCCAGGGCGCAGGCGCGCACCGGGCTGATCCCGATGGCCGCCGCCGAAGCGATCACCGAAGCGGCCGCGGCGGCCGAGATCGACGTGGTCGCGTTGGCGAGGGCGGCGCGGGAGACGGCGAATCCGGTCGTGGGGCTGATCAAGGAGCTGACCGAGGCCGCGGGTACGGAGTACGTCCATCGCGGCTCCACCAGCCAGGACATCTTCGACACCGCGATGATGCTGGTCGCCGCGCGGACACGGGAACTGCTCGTGGCCGACCTCGAGACGACGGCGGACGCGCTCGCGGATCTCGCCCGCGCGCACCGCGACACGATCATGGCCGGGCGCACCCTCACCGCCCACGCGGTGCCGACCACGTTCGGGCTCAAGGCGGCGGGGTGGCGTCAGCTGACACTCGACGCGCTCGGCAGGCTGAAGCGCGTCGTCCTGCCGGTCTCGCTGGGGGGCGCGGGCGGCACGCGCGCCGCGTACGCCGAGTACGCGCGTCTCGCGGAGTTGCCCGAGGGCTATCCGCAGCGGTTGCAGACGGCCTTCGCCGAAGAGACCGGTCTCGCCGAGACCACGCTCCCCTGGCACACCCTCCGCACGCCGACGGCCGACCTCGCGGCCGCTCTCTCGTTCACCGCCGCCGCGCTCGGGAAGATCGCGGTCGACGTCCAGTTCCTGACGCGCACCGAGGTCGGCGAGGTCACCGAACCCGCGGGTGAGGGCCGTGGCGGTTCCTCGGCGATGCCGCACAAACGCAATCCGGTGCTGGCGACGCTCATCCGGTCGGCCGCGCTCCAGGTGCCGGTGCTGGCCACCGGCGTCACCCAGGCCCTGATCTCCGAGGACGAACGGTCCGCGGGCGCGTGGCACGCCGAATGGCAACTGCTGCGCGAGTGCCTGCGCCTGACCGGCGGCGCCGCGCACACCGCGGCCGAACTCGCCCGCGGCCTGGTCGTCAACGACGGCCGCATGCGCGGCAACCTCGGCCTCACGCACGGCCAGATCGTCTCCGAGCGGCTCTCGACGGTGCTCGCCCCGCTGCTGGGCAAGGCGCGGGCCAAGGAGGTCCTCGGGCGCGCGGCCGCGCTCGCCCTGGAGCAGGATCGGGCCCTCGGCGAGGTTCTTTCCGGCCTGCCGGAGATAACCGGGGTCCTCCCCGCGGAAACCCTCGCCGACCTGCTGGATCCCGCGCGCTACACCGGTTCGGCCGGGGCGCTGACGGACGCCGCGCTGGAAGTCCGCGAAGAAAATCAGGGAACTTCTTGAACCGGTCCCGTGAGGGGCCCGTGTAGGGGGTACAAGCTCACCGCGCCAAGCCGCGGAACCCCTACGAACAAGGAGAAATCCCATGCTTCGCAAGCGTTTCGTCGTCGCAACGGCGTCTGCGGCCGCGGGCCTGGCGCTGCTGTCGGCCTGTTCGGGTGGCACCGAGGCCACCTCGCCCGCCGTAGCGCCGGCCGCCGCAGTGGCCGGGGCGGGCGGGAACGCCCCCGCGGCCAAGGGTGAGACCAAGGTGGCCGTGGCCGAAGCCGGGGATCTCGGCCAGGTGCTCGTCGACAAGGACGGGTTCACCTTGTACCGCTTCGACAAGGACAGCGCGAAGCCGCCGAAGTCCAATTGCGACGGTGACTGCGCGAAGGCCTGGCCGCCGGTGCTCGCCGACGGCGAAGTGCAGATCGAAGGCGTGGACCAGGCGCTGGTCGGCGAGCTGACCCGCGCCGACGGCCGCAAGCAGGTCACCGTCGGCGGCTGGGCGCTCTACCGCTACGCCAAGGACGCCAAGGCGGGCGAGGCGAAGGGACAGGGTGTCGGCAGCACCTGGTACGCCGCGAACGCCAAGGGCGGCAAGGCCGGGCAGGCGGCCAAGGAGGCCCCGGCCGAGCAGAAGGCGGAAGGCGCCACGAAGCTGGTCGCGAGCAACGTCGACGGCATCGGACCGGCCATTGTGGACCAGGACGGCTTCACCCTCTACATGTTCACCAAGGACAAGAAGAACAAGCAGCCGACCTGCAACGGTGACTGCGCCAAGAACTGGCCGCCGGTGCTCGCCGAGGGCGACGTCCAGCTCGAAGGCATCGACGCGAAGCTGCTCGGCAAGGTGAAGCGCGCGGACGGCACCACGCAGGTCACCGTCGGCGGCTGGGCCGTCTACCGCTACGCCAAGGACACCAAGGCGGGCGAGGCGAACGGGCACGGCGTCGGCGGCACCTGGTTCGTCATCGAGCCCGCGGGCTGCAAGAGCACCGCGCCGGTGAAGGACAAGGCGGCCCAGAGCGGGAACGCCACCCCCAAGAAGGAGGAAGGCGCTCCCGCCGAGGCCGGAGGTTCGGAATACGGCTACTGAGCCGTTCCGACAACCTAGTGGGCGAGGCCCGGCGGTCGCTCTTCACGAGCGACGGTCGGGCTTTTCTCATGCTTCGGCCGCCGCCGCGAACCGTCGTTCGGAAGAGGCTCGACGACCGTGGCGCTGTCGGCCCGGTCCGCCACCACGGTCTCCTCTTCGTCCTCCGGCAGCAGCACCTTGTGCCGCGCGGGCAGGACGGCGATCACCAGCCCGAGCGCGGCGAGGCCGAGGTGCAGCCAGTTGTCCGGCCCGTTGAGGTCGAACGGGTTACCCGCCTGCGAGACCGGGTTCGTCGAAACGGTCCCGGTGATCATGAGACCCCAGACGAACAGCGCCCCGAAGGCGGCGAACGTCAGGAGTCCGAAGACCCGGGACCGGCCGGAACCGAAGGTCAGCAGCAGACCGATCGCGCCCAGCACGACGAATCCGAGGTTGTAGAGCGGGTTCACCGAGAACCCTAGGACGGTCGCGTCGCTGTGACCGGCGAAATCGGCGAGTCCGGTCCTGGTGAAGCCCACGATCCCGAACACCAGGAAGGCCAGGCTCGCCAGCCCGGCTAGGACCTGCGCGGGCTGGAGCCCGGCCGTCCGGATACGAGCGCGTTGTGTACGTGCCATTGCTCCGCCTTCCAGAGTTGGCCACTGAGGTCACGCTGCGGGTCAGATACCCCGAGGGCTTCCCGGACAAACCGGAGAGGCGCTTCCCACCACACGAATCACCACGGCTGTGAACACGAATGGGTGAATCGGCCAATAAGTCGTGTGGGCAAGGTGAGCGGGGTCTTCCTGCTGGTGGGGATCTGTCTGGGGGCCGTCATGGCGATGCTGCTGGTTCCGCCGTCGCGGTCCGATACGGCGGTGGTCGCCGCGCCGGCGAGCGGGGCCGCGGCGCTGACCGTCGAATCGGAGGCCGCCGAACCCCCGCCGTCCGAGCCGCCGCCGTCGGTGCCGCCGAAATCGTCGCCCCAGCCGAACCCCGGCAAGCCGGTGACCGGCGTCGATCCGAAGACCCTCTCGGGGCTCGTCCCCGACGGACAGGTCAGCGTGGTCGTCTTCGACCGCCTGGCCAAGAAGACCACCGTTTCCCTGCAAGCGGACCGTTCCTACACCTCGGCGTCCCTGGTGAAGATCCTCATCGCGCTCGAAGCGCTCAAGGCAGGCGCCTCACCGGGCACGGTGCAACGGATGCTCTCGGTCAGCGACGACGGGATCGCCAGCGAACTGTGGACCGCCCACGGCGGCCCCGCCATCGTCACCCGGTGGGCGACCAAGATCGGACTCGCGGGCACCCGCCCGCCCGAGGATCCCGGACGCTGGGGCGACACCCGGATCACCGCCGCGGACATCGCGAAGGTCTACCGCTATCTGCTGGAGCAGGTCGGCGCGGGCACGCGGACGACGATCATGCGGGGGCTGAGCGGTGCGACGGAGAACGGTTCCGACGGGATCCGGCAGTACTTCGGCGTTCCGGACGCCGTGGGCGACCTTCCCTGGTCGATCAAGCAGGGCTGGGCGTGCTGCCGTGGCGCCCGGATCATGCACAGCTCCGGGGTCGTCGGCGAGCACGATCGCCACATCGTCGTCGTGCTGACGTCGCAACCGACGTCGACCACCTACCCCGGCGCCGGCAGACGCGTCACCGACGTGGTGAAAGCGCTGGTCCCGGCGCTGGCCGCGGGCTGATCCGCTATTGACGACCTGTAAACAAGGTGGGACAGTGGCCTCACGCCACTCTCTCGGGAGGTCGTCATGAGCACCGAAGCCCGTCTGCCCGTCTTGACCCCGCTCGGCCCGGATTCCGTCGCGTGGCAAGTGGTCGGCGACCGGAGACTGCTGCTCGGCGCGGGGACCGCGTTACTGCTGCAGGTGGCCCATCCGGTGATCGGCGCCGGTGTCCACGACCATTCGAACTACGTCGAAGACCCCTGGGGACGCCTCGACCGGACCATCGATTCGCTGCTGTCCCAGGTTTTCGGCGGCCGGGCGGCGATCGCGGAGGCCGAGCGGCTGCGCGAGATGCACAAGGCGATCAAGGGCGTCGACCACCACGGCGAGCGCTATCACGCGCTGAATCCCGAGGCCTACTGGTGGGTGCACGGCTCGACGTTCTGGACGGCGCTCCGCCTGCATGACGTCTTCCTGTATCCCATGCCCTACAAGGAGAAACGCCGCTTCTACGCGGAATGGCGGCACCTCGGCTTGATCCTCGGCTTGCGCGACCACCACATGCCGGAGGATTTCGAAGGATTCGAGGCCTACTTCGCCGATGTCGTCACGAACCGGCTCGAAAACAATCACACGGTACGAGAACTCCTCGGCTCGCTCGGCATGCGTGACACCCCGCCGCCGCCCTGGTGGTTCTTGCCCGAGGCCTGGTGGCGTTCCGTCCGCCCGGCGGGCGGGAACGTCCTGTCCCTGTGCGCGATCGGCCTGTTGCCTCAGGCTCTCCGTGACCGGCTGAGTCTCGAATGGACAGACCGGGACGAGCGTCGGCTTCGGCTGCTGGCCACCGTCACCAGGATGGCCGCGAAACCCATGCCCGACCGGATTCGCTTGTACCCCAAGGCTTATCGCGCCAAGCGCGGTTATTGAGGGGTATCCCCAGGAGGCTGGGCGCATCCCGTGACTGTCCATAAGGGACAGTTTTCAGTAAATCGATGTCCGATTGATGCCTATATGTACGGTCTCGAAGGGGGTCGTGAGTGACAATGAGGGTTAGAACGCTATTTGCCACTCACGACCACCTCGCGAGACCGCGCAAACCGCTCAAGTCACACATCATGACTGGAACAATGTCCTTTGTGGACATCCCTGGTCATACCCCTGCTTCCGTCGGCCAGTCCGGGCCTGTCCTGAGACACGCCATGTTTGCCTTACCACTCAATAGCTACTCGACGACGTCGACCAGCGCGCCCTTCGCGCCGGTGTTGGGCAGCGGCCACGGAGTGACCCCGCCGTTGCTGACGATCTTCTTGTCCTGCGGCGCGCACGGCGGCACCGTCCGCGCGCCGATCCAAGCCAGCACGTCGGGCACCTGCGCCTTGAAGGTGTTCATGTTGTGCCCGGCGTCCGGGATGCGCCATGACGAGAGCGTCGCGGGCGCGCGGACGGCCGCCTGGAGCTGGTCGATCGAGAAGCTCTCGAAGCTTTCCTTGTCCCCCGCGATGGCGAGGATGTCCACCGGCGACGGGTGCTTCTGCAGGTTCAGCGTGATCGTGTTCGCGTCGACGATGTCCTGCCGGTTCTTGAACAGGTTCTCCGTCTCCGCGTCCACCGAAGCCTTGTAGTAGCCGCTGACGCTGGCCGCCTGGCCGTACCACTGCGGATGCCGGGTCACCAGGTTCATCGCGCAGTACCCGCCCGAGGACCAGCCCGCCATCGTCCACGCCTTCCGCTGCGGGTTGGCGCCGAGCTTGTCGATCGCCCAGTCGCGGATGTCGGCGGTCAGGTAGGTGTCATTGGCGGTGCCGTTGACCTCGTCGATGCATTCGGTGTCGTGACCGACCTTCGGTTTCCCGGTGGGATCCGGGATCACCACCAAGGTCGGCGGGAGCACGTGCTTCGCGATGGCCGCGTCGAGTTTGGCGGGCAGCTCGTAGGGGCCGGTGACCACTTCGGGGCCGGACGGGTAGTTCGGGATCCATTCGATGACCGGGAACTTGAGCGACCGGTACGCGGGATCGTAGTACTGGGGCGGGAAGTACACCGAGACGTCGCGGGTGAGGCCGGTGCGTTTGCCGGTCACCGTCATGTGCACGACGGAACCCTTGCCCTCTTTGGCGCGCATGGCCCCGGCGTCACGCAGCTTGTCGAGGTCGGCGCCGTTCTGGCCCGCGACGGCGTCGACGTTCTCCCCGGAGTACACGCCGGTGCCGAACAGGGCACCGACCGTGGGGAAGAACCCGCCGATCATGTTCCCGCCCATCCCGGTGCTGACCACGATCAGCACCACCGCGGTGAGGATCGTGGTGCTGCGCCCGAGCACCTTGCGCCGCCAGCGCTCCCAGAAGAACGGCACCGCGATGATCGCGAGCAGCGTCAGCACGATGACGATGACGAGGTTCAGCGTCGAATCCAGCCGGATGGCACTCAGTCCCAGTCCCATGGCGATCGTGTCCCTCCCCGGCCGGAGCGCGCGAGTCCGCGCGGCTTCCCCTTATCTGGATCAAGAGACGTGCGACCACCGGTAAGTGTTGTCCAGGGTGACGCGTGTCACCCTGGACAATCGTGCGATGCGGTCACTCAGTCTTCGAGGGCGGTGCGCAGTACCCCGATCGCCTGGTTGATCGCCGCTTCCGCGGCCTGGGTTCCGCGCAGCGTGTTGAGCATGACGAAGTCGTGGACGATGCCCTGATACCGCACGGCCGTCACCGGGACTCCGGCCTGACGCAGTTTCGCGGCGTACGCCTCGCCTTCGTCGCGCAGGACGTCGGCCTCGCCGGTGATGACCAGCGCGGGCGGCAGTCCGGACAGCTCGTCGAGGCTCGCCCGCAGCGGCGACGCGGTGCTTTCGGCGCGCTGCGCCGGATCGGTCGTGTACTGGTCCCAGAACCACTTCATGCCTTCGAGGGCGAGGAAGTAGCCCTCGGCGAACTGCCGGTACGACTCGGTTTCGAAGTTCGCGTCGGTCACCGGGTAGAAGAGCACCTGCTGGCGGAAGGTGACGTCGCCACGCCGCTTCGCGAGCAGGGTGAGGGCCGCGGTCATGTTCCCGCCGACCGAGTCACCGGCGATCGCGATCTTCGTACCGTCGAGCCCGTGCTCGGCGCCGTGCTCGGCGACCCACTTGGCCACGGCGTAGTTCTGCTCGATCGCCACCGGGTAGCGCGCCTCGGGTGAACGGCTGTACTCGGGGAAGACGACGGCCGCGCCGGTGCCGACGGCGAGTTCCCGGACCAGGCGTTCGTGGGTGTGGAAGTTCCCGAAGACCCAGCCCGCGCCGTGGATGTAGACGATCACGGGCAGCGGGCCCGTCGCGCCCCGCGGCCGGACGATGCGGACCTCGACGCCGTCGACGTCGGTGGTCTCGACGTCCGCGGCGGGCAGTTCGACGTCGCCGCCCTGGACCTCGTCGACGGCCTTGCGTCCTTCCTCGGGCGGGAGTTCGAAAAGGAACGGCGGGTTGGCGGTGGCCTCGACGAAGGCCTGCGCGGCCGGTTCGAGGACCAGGTTGTGCGGGTTGGCGGTCATTTCTGCCTCCTGGGGTGCGGTGCGAAGTCGATGTCATGAAGGTAGCTCGCAACTCAGTTGTGCACAACTAAAATGTCCACGAGGAGATTTACCCCACTCGAGTAGCGGACTGAGGCATCATCGACGCACCATGTGAGCAGGAGGGCCGATGCCGACGAACAAGACCGAATCGCTGTGCCTGGACGATCAACTGTGCTTCGGGCTCTACGCGGCTTCGCGGGCCGTGACCGCGCTTTACCGCGTCGTGCTCGACGATCTGGGCCTGACCTATCCGCAGTACCTGGTGATGCTCGCACTCTGGGAGAAGGACGAGCGGCTGGTCAAGGAACTCGGCACCCTGCTGAACCTCGACTCCGGCACGTTGTCGCCCCTGCTCAAGCGACTGGAGAAGTCCGGACTGGTCCGGCGTGACCGGCAGGCCGACGACGAACGGTCCGTTCGCATCAGCCTGACCGAGGACGGCGTCCGGCTCAGGGACCGCGCGAGCGGGATCCCGAAGATCATCGGCGAGGCGATGGGACTCGACGCGGCCGGGCTGGCCCGCACCCGCGCGGAGCTCGATCGCTTGACCGAATCCGTGAACGCCTACCGCCAGGCCTACGTTCCGGCCGGTTAGCATGGGATTTCCGGCGCGGACAAAGGGATGACGATGATCGATCACGACGCGGCGCTCAAGGCCGTCGAGAACAGCTTGGACCGGCCGTCCGCGGCCCGGGTCTACGACTACTTCATCGGCGGGGACACGCACTACGCCATCGACCGCGACTTCGCCGAGAAGGTGCGTGAACGCCTGCCGCTCATGGGCGACTACTGCAAGACCAGCAGGCAGTTCCTCGGCCGTGCCGTGCGGCACTGCGCGGAACTGGGCCTGCGGCAGTTCGTCGACATCGGCTCCGGCCTGCCGACCGCCGGCAACGTCCACGAGGTCGCCGACGAGGCGCGCCCCGAGGAGGACACGCACGTCCTCTACATCGACAACGAGCCGATCGCGCTCGCGCATTCGACGCTGCTGCTCGCCGACACCGCCGACCCGGACCGGCATCACGCGATCGCCGCGGACCTGTTCGACCCCGAAGACCTCTGGGCCCGGGTGATGGACTCGGGCATCATCGACGTCCGCCGGCCCATCGCGCTGGTGATCAACGCGGTCATGCACTTCATCAAGGACGAGCAGGATCCGGACGGATTGCTCGACTTCTACCGCGACCGGCTCGCGCCGGGATCGCTGCTGGTGCTCTCGCAGATGACCAACGAGAACCCCGCCAACGACGAGGAACGGCAGGCGCTGCTCGACATCCTCGACTACTACGAGACCACTACGAACCCTGGTTTCCTGCGCACGATGGACGAGTTCCGGCGGTTCTTCGGCGGCTGGCCACTGCTGGAGCCGGGCCTGGTCTACGCGCCAGCGTGGCATCCGGACGAGAGCACGGTCTTCGCCGCGACGCCGTCGGAGTCGCGCGTCATCGGTGGGGTCGCCCGCAAACCCTGACATTTCTCGCGTGAAGGCCCCCTTCCCTCGGCTGAGCCGAGGGAAGGGGCCTTCACGCGCTTTGTGACGTGCGTCGCCTTGCAGTGCAACTAGGTGCATATGAAACTAGGTGCATGGCACTGGAGCACGCGATCCTGGTTTCGCTGTCCGAGCGGTCCGGCTCGGGCTACGAGCTGACCCGCCGCTTCGAGAAGTCCATCGGGCTGTGGTGGAACGCCACCCACCAGCAGATCTACCGGGTCCTCAAGCGGATGGAGGACGCGGGCTGGGTCGCCGTCGACCAGGTCGCGCAGTCCGGGAAACCCGACAAGAAGGTCTACACCGTCGGCGACGAGGGCCGGGCCGAACTGGCCCGCTGGCTCGCCGAACCCGATCCCGCGGCCACCGCGCGCGAACTCGCCGTCAAGATCCGCGGCGCGACGCTCGGCGACCCCGGTGCCGTCGCCGCCGAGATCACCCGGCATCGCGACGCGCACGCGGCCCAGCTCGACGCCTACCTGCTGATCGAGAAGCGCGACTTCCCGAATCCGAGCGTCCTCAGTGGACAGTCGTTGCATCAGTTTCTCGTGTTGCGCGGGGGAATCCGAACCGAACAGGGCCACGTCGAGTGGCTAGAGGAAGTCCTCCAGGCATTCCACCACGATGCGTAAGGACCTGTGATGAGCCAGTACCCGAACCTGCTGTCCCCGCTCGATCTCGGCTTCACCACCCTGCGCAACCGGGTGATCATGGGGTCGATGCACACCGGCCTCGAAGACAAGGAAGCACATTTCCCGCAGCTGGCCGAGTATTACGCCGAACGCGCCCGCGGTGGCGTCGGGCTGATCGTCACCGGCGGGTTCGCGCCGAACCGGACCGGCTGGCTCCTGCCGCTGGCGTCGAAGCTCTCGACGCGCGCGGAAGCCAAGGCGCACAAGCAACTCACCGATCCGGTGCATGAGGCGGGCGGCAAGATCGCACTGCAGATCCTGCACGCGGGCCGATATTCCTACCACCCGCTGAGCGTTTCCGCGTCGAGCATCAAGGCGCCGATCAACCCGTTCAAACCGCGGGCCCTTTCCGGGTACGGCGTGCTGCGGCAGATCCGCGCGTTCGCCGATTGTGCCTTCCTGGCCAAGGAAGCGGGCTACGACGGCGTCGAGATCATGGGATCCGAGGGCTACTTCATCAACCAGTTCCTCGCCGAGCGGACCAACAAGCGCACCGACAAATGGGGCGGCAGCGCGGAAAACCGCCGCCGGATCGCCGTCGAGATCGTGCGCCGCACGCGTGAGGCCGTCGGCGAGGACTTCATCATCATCTACCGGCTGTCCATGTTGGACCTCGTCGAAGGCGGACAGCGCTGGGAAGACGTCGTCGCGCTGGCCAAGGAGGTCGAAGAGGCGGGCGCGACGATCATCAACACCGGTATCGGCTGGCACGAGGCGCGGGTGCCGACGATCGTGACGTCGGTGCCGCGCGCGGCCTTCACCTGGGTGACCGGGAAGCTCAAGCCGCATGTCGGGATCCCGGTGGTCACGTCGAACCGGATCAACATGCCGGAGGTCGCCGAGGAGGCGCTGGCCGGCGGTGACGCGGACCTGGTGTCGATGGCGCGGCCGTTCCTCGCCGACCCGGAGTGGATCCGCAAGGCCGAGACCGGGCGCGAGGACGAGATCAACACCTGCATCGCCTGCAACCAGGCCTGTCTCGATCACGCGTTCAAGCGGAAACTGGTGTCCTGCATGGTCAATCCGCGCGCGGGCCACGAGACCACGCTGACCCTGAGCCCCGCGCGGAAGACCAAACGCGTCGCCGTCGTCGGCGCGGGTCCCGCCGGGCTGGCGGCCGCGACCGCCCTCGCCGACCGCGGGCACGCCGTCGAACTGTTCGAAGCCGACGACGAGATCGGCGGCCAGTTCGGGATCGCGCGCAAGATCCCGGGCAAGGAGGAGTTCGCGGAGACCATCCGGTACTACACGCGACGCCTGGAGATCACCGGCGTCAAGGTGCGCCTCGGCACCCGCGCGACCGCCACCGACCTGGTCGGCGCCGGATTCGACGAGGTCGTGCTGGCCACCGGCGTGACGCCGCGGGTGCCTTCGCTGCCCGGTATCGACCATCCCAAGGTTCTGTCCTATGTGGACGTCGTCCGGCACGGGAAACCGGTGGGCGCGAAGGTCGCCGTGATCGGCGCGGGCGGGATCGGCGTGGACGTCAGCGAATTCCTCACGCACACCACCTCGCCCGCGCTCGACCTGGACGCGTGGATGGCCGAATGGGGCGTCACCGATCCCGAGCGGGCGGCGGGCGGGCTGACCGAGCGGAAGGTCGAACCGTCGCCCCGGCAGGTCTTCCTGCTGCAGCGCAAGAAGTCCGGTATCGGCGCGGGTCTGGGCAAGACCAGCGGCTGGGTGCACCGGGCGGCGCTGAAGGCGAAACGCGTCGAGCAGCTCACCGGGGTCACCTACGACCGCATCGACGACGACGGCCTCCACATCACCGTCGGTGACGAACGGCGAGTGCTCGATGTGGACAACGTCGTCGTCTGCGCGGGACAGGAGCCGGTACGCGACCTCGCCGACGAGCTGCGGGCGGCCGGCCTGCCGGTGCATTTGATCGGCGGCGCCGACGTCGCGGCCGAACTGGACGCCAAACGGGCCATCGATCAGGGCACCCGCCTCGCCGCCGTTCTCTGACGAGTGGGCTCGCAGATGGCAGGATGAACACTTGTGCGAGACGTATGCGTGATCGGGCTCGGGTTGATCGGCGGTTCGCTGCTGCGTGCGGCGCACTCGATCGGCCGCACCACGTTCGGGGCGACGACCTCCGAAGCTGACGCGGACGCCGCCAGCAGGGCGGGTTTCGACGTCACCACGCAGGTCGAAGCCGCGCTGAGCAAGGCGGCGGAGCGGGACGCGATGATCGTGCTCGCGGTCCCGCTGCCCGCGGTCGAAGAGGTGCTTCGGACCGTTTCGCGGGTCGCCGGGCACTGCGTGCTCACCGACGTCACCAGCGTGAAGGGCCCGGTGCTGGACGCCGTCCGCCGCCGCGCGTCCTACGCGAAGTTCGTCGGCGGGCATCCGATGGCCGGGACCGCGGAGTCCGGCTGGAAGGCGAGCAACCCGGCGTTGTTCGCCCGCGCCGCGTGGGTGCTCGGTGTCGAGCACGACACCGACCTGACCGCGTGGGCCGAGGTCGCGCGGCTGGTGCTGGACGTCGGCGCGCACGTCGTCCCGCTGCCCGCGGACTCGCATGACGAGACGGTCGCGCGGATCTCGCATCTGCCGCATATCTTCGCGGCCATCCTGGCCACGATCGGCGCGCAGGGCGGGCCGCTGGCGATGTCGCTGGCGGCGGGGTCCTACACGGACGGCACGCGGGTGGCCGGGTCGAGCCCGGCGCTGGTGCGGGCGATGACCGAGGGGAACCGGGACGCGCTGCTGCCGATCGTCGACGAGGCGCTCGGACGGCTGGGCGCCGCACGGGGTTCGCTGGCGTCGACGGGCGGGCTCGCGGTGACGGTCAACGCCGGCTACGAGGGCGCGCAAGCGTTTGCGGCCAGCAAGGACGCGGAACGCGCCGGCGTCCGCGTCAGCCTGAGCGCCCCGGACGCCCGTGACGGCCTGATCGCCCTCGGCGAGCGCGGCGGCTGGATCACCGCGATCGAGGGTGACACCGCGATCGGCGAGGTCTCCTGACGCGTTTCGTCCTCTGGATGCGGTAGTTGCGCGCGCAAGGACCGCATCCAGAGGACTAAACGCCTGGGGTTACTGGCCCGGGGGCGGCTGCGGCGGCTGCTCCTGGGAAGGCGGGTTGTCCGGGGTGTCGTCGAACTTGTTGATGAAGCCCTTCGCCTTCTCGACGCCGGAGTCGATCTGGGAGTCGTGGCCGGAGAACTTCGACTTGGCGAAGTCCGCCACCTTGTCCACGCCGCCCTCGATCTTGTCGTTGTGCTCGCGGAGAGCGTCGGTGGCCTTGTTCTTCAATTCATCGAAGTTGATGCCCATGGCCTCATCGTCACACAGGTGCCGGGGTGCCCGCCCGCGACGAGCGCACCGATCACCCGTCGCGGGGACGGCCGCTCAGAACGGCCGGTCACCCACGATGGCGACACGTTCGGCCACCCGCGTGTACGGGTGGTAGTCGTTGACGGCGTAGTGCTGGGTGGCGCGGTTGTCCCAGAACGCCACCGAACCGGGCCGCCAGCCGAAGCGCACCTGAAACTCCGGGATGTGCGCGCGGCTGAACAGGTACCGCAGGAGCCTGTCGCTCTCTTCGCGGTCGAGTCCGACGATGTGGGTCGTGAAGGCCTGGTTCACGAAGAGCGTGCGCCGTCCCGTTTCCGGATGCGTGCGGACGACCGGATGCTCGACCGGCGGGAAGGCGTCCTGATGCCGCCGGAGCGTTTCCGGATCGGAGAAGCGGGCGAAGCCGGGGATGAAGTCGTGCACCGCGGTCAACCCGTCGATCCGTTCGCGGACGTCTTCCGGGAGGTTGTCGTAGGCGGCGGCCATGTCGGCCCAGATCGTGTCGCCGCCGACGGGCGGCACCTCGATCAGCCGCAGGACCGAACCGAGGGCGGGCGCGGGCCGGAAGGTGACGTCGACGTGCCAGATGTTCTCGAACGCGGGCATGGTCGCCGACCGGGTGAAACGGGTGGTGTCCTCGGTTTCGCCCCGCGGGATGAACGGGTTCGTCTCCAGTTCGCCCCAGTGGGCGGCGAACGCGCGCTGATGCGCCGAGGTGATGCGCTGGTCGCGGAAGAACAGCACCTTCCATTCCAGGAGCGCGCGGTTCAGCTCCGCCCGCAGTGCGGGGGTCAGCGGTTCGGCGAGGTCGACACCGCCGATCTCGGCGCCGATGACCCGTCCCAGCGGACGCAGCGCGAACAGCTCGTAAGGGCGTTCTTCCACGCCTTCCGGCAGGCGCCGCAGTACGCGCGGCCCTTCGAGGATTCCGCCGTCGGGGACGTGCGCCGGGCGGAGGAGGACACGGTCGGGCAGTTCGATGGACATGCCGGGGCTCCAGGGTTCCGATTTCCGGGATGACGAAGACGGCCACCTTCACGGGATGGCCTTCGCTGGGGAAATGCGGTTACGCGGGCGGAGAGCCCAGCCGTCCACGGCGCAGGAGCAGTGCGGCGACGCCTTCACCCGCCGAGCGGACGGGCGCGAACTCCCAGGTGATGGACACGACGTCATGGTGGGCGCACTCCGGCACGCGGTCAACACCGTCCACCGGGCGGGACGATCACCGGCGCCGCTCGTACGGGAAGCTTCCCGACCAAGGGTTCCGTTGCTCGCGCGGCCGCAGCGCCTCCGCCAGCACCCACTGCGAGTGCGTCGTGCCGCCCTGCCCGACCGGGCCGAGCTGGAAGGTGACCCAGCCGACCCAGTGCCCCGTCGTCGTCGCCCGCCACATCCCCAGCAGTCCGGGGACGGTGGCCGTCAGGTCCAGGCCGTCGGGCAGGCGGGTCTTCACCGCGCCGACGGGGTACACCAGCTTGAGATCGACCCAAACGGGCTGGTTGGGCCGGACCATGTGCAGGTGACGCGGCCCCGGCGGCAGCGTGTCACCAGTGTCGAGCATGCGTCGATTATGCGTGAAAACTCGAACATTAGTTCGAGACCATGCTCACCCTCCCCCGTACGGGTGGCTGTTCCTCAGGCGCGGCGGTGGTACGGCAGGAACCGCCGGACCAGCCGCAGCGGCGCGCGTTCGACGAGGTCGGGGCCGCGCACGGCGTCGAAGGCGGCGCCGATCTGGTCGACCACACCGGACAGTCGCTCGTTGTCGGGCATCGGCATCTCCGCCGGGTCCCGTTCCTCGCGGACGGCGGCCGCGAGTTCGGCGAGCGCGGCCGTCAGCAGGGCGATGTCGGCCTCGCTGGGTGCCGGGGCACCGCGGCCGAGGGTGACGCCGACCTCGGTGACGGCGTCGGCGACGCGTTCGAGTCCGGCGATCACCGGCCACCAGGCGACGGCCTGCCGTCCGGCGGCGGAGGGTTCGACGACGACCTGCTGGAACGCGGTCCGCAGGTCGGCCAGCGCGCGATAAGCGCGGCGGCGGGCACGTGAGCGTTCCAGGCGTGCTTCGCCCGAAGGCGCGAGCACGAGGCCCTTGTCGACGTATTTCACCAGGCAGTCGAGGCTGTCGGCGAGCCGTCCGCCGACCTGCGGGCGACGGCTTCCCGGCCAGAGCAGGTAGCCGAAGAGCAGCACGATCGCGCAGCCCAGCACGGTGTCCACCAGCCGCGCGAGCACGACGTCCCAGCTTCCGGTGCTGGCGAGGTCCATCTGCAGGATGATCAGCGGCGTCACGAACGCGCTGAGGATTCCGTAGTTGCGGACCTTGCCGACCGCGACGCCGCCCGCGAACACGGCGATCAGCAGCACCAGGAGCCAGCCCTCGCCGCCCGCGGCGAGCACGGCCGCGCCGATGCCGACGCCGATCACCGTGCCGATCCCGCGCAGTACCGCGCGGCCGAACACCGAGCCGAAGTCGGGTTTGAGGACGATGCCGACGGTGAGGGTGATCCAGTAGGAGCGTTCGAACGGGACGAGCAGCGCGACGACTTCGGCGATCGCGACGCACAGGGTGAGGCGGAGCGCGGCGAACCAGGTGAGCGGACCGGAGACGAGCGAACCCGCCCAGCCCCGCAGACGCTTGTGCCACGGCTGGACCTCGCGCCGTTTCCGGTTGTCGCCCTTGCCGATCCTGGCGAGCCCGGCGTAGAGCGCGGCGAGGACCGGGTCGGCGTCTTCGGGCGCTTCGGGAGGCTCCGGCAGCTCCTGGTTCGCGAGGACGGTGGCCGAGGTCGCGATGAAGTGGTCGATCACGTCGTCCGGGGCCCGGCGGCCGGCGTTGACCATCGCGACCGACGCCTCGACGGCCGGGGTGCTGGCCGAGAGCAGGTTGAGCAGCTGACGGTAGGTGGCGTCGCGGCCCGACAGCCAGGATCGCGCGGTGAGCAGCCGGTCGTACGCGGTGTTCATCGCGGTCGTGAGCTGGTGGCGCGCGACGCGCGAGGTGGCTTCGTCGGTCGCGGAGAGCATCGCGGCGAGTTCGACGTAGACGTGGGAGACGGCGCCGCGCTCCGGGCTGGTGGCGCGGAAGGTCCAGGTGGCGAGCGCGACGAGCAGGCTCCAGGCGGCGCCGGCGCAGAAGTAGCCGAGGAGGAGTTCGACGCGCAGGCCGGTGACGTGCTGGCCGGTGCCGAGCACGCAGAAGACGAACATCTGCAGCCCGGCGACCGAGGCGTTGCTGCCCGCCGCGCTGATCAGCGCGGACACCGCCGCGACCCCGACGACGACCGGGATGGACGCGGCGGGGACGCCGCCGGTGATCAGCCCGGCGAAGTAGCCGAGGGCGGCGGCCGCGGTGGCGCCGCCGAGCCGCCGGGCGCGGTAGCGGTACGGGCCCGCCGATTCGGACAGGACGGTGGGCAGCGCGCCGGTGGAGATGAGCGCGCCGACGCCGATGTCGCCGAGCGCGTAGCCGACGGCCAGCGGCACGGCCAGCGCGAGGACGGCGCGGGCGACCATGTTCCAGGGAATGGGAACCGGTGTGCTGCGCAGCAGCTGCACCAGCCAATGCGGTGCGGCGATCTCGCGGCGCGTCGTGCTCACGCCCCTATCTTGACTTATCCGTCGCGGCCGGAGCGGTTATCGTCGCCACATGGGCAAGACGTACTCCTTCGAGATCAACCGGACGAGCAGCGCCTCGCCCGCTTCCCTTTTCGCGCTGGAGGCCGACGGTTCCCGGTGGTCGGAATGGGCGAAGCCGGTGGTGTTCCACTCGCGCTGGGCGCGGAAACCGGACGAGGGCGAAGTGGGCGCCGTCCGGGCCGTCGGCCTGTGGCCGGTGTATCTCCACGAAGAGACGCTGGAGTACGAACAGGACCGAAAGCACGTCTACGGCTTCGCGGGCCTCGCGCCGCTGAAGGACTATCGCGCCGAGGTCTCGTTCACGCCGAACGCCTCCGGTGGGACGGATCTGCGCTGGACCGGCCGGTTCACCGAACCGGTGCCCGGTACTGGCGCCGCCGTGTGCGCCGCGCTGCGCGCCGTGGTCTCGCTCCTGGCCACTCGCCTGGTGAAACACGCCGAACGCGCCTGACCCCGCGGTGTCATGAGGGGTCCCCATAGGACGAAATTCGTCCTATGGGGACCCCTCATGACACAACCCGGCCGCCGGCGGACCCGAAGGATCAACCGGCGCCGAGGCACAGAAAGGGGCGCCGCAGCGGATCGGCGGCCATCGCCTGGGCGAGCGCCAGCGCGGGCGCGGTCCCCGAGGCCAGCCGCCGGTGCAGATCGGACATCGCGTCGGCGGCGGCCTTGTCGCCGACCCGCGCGATCGCGCCGATGACCGTCCGCGAGCCGCTGGCGAGCAGCGTCCCGGCGAAGCCGAGCGCCTCCTCGCCGGGCCGGATGTGGCTCATCGCGAGTTCGCAGGCGGCCAGCACCACCCGCTCCGGCGGATGCGCGAGCCGGGCGGTTTCGTGCGCGTACAACGGACCGCCGACCAGTTCCAGCCGCGAGAACAGCGCGTTCGCCGGTTCGTGCGCGCCGTGCGCGACCAGATGCGCCATCCCGGAACCGTCCAAAGCGGACAGTACGGTTTCGCTGGTCGCGTCCTTCCCGTCGACGAGCCGGGCCCGCGGGTACACCGCCCGCAGGTTCCGCACCTCACCGACCGAACCGGGTACGCCGGGGCCGCCGGCGAGCAGGACCGGCCCCTCGCTCCGGCGTCCCGAGGCGGTCACCCAGGCTGTCGCCGACGGCGCGATCGACACCGGATGCCCGTGCAGTGACGGCAAAGCGCCCCAAGGCAGCGCGTACAGCGAACCGATCGGCACGATGATCAGCTCGCGGTTCTCCAGCGTCTTCGCCAGCGACGCGGAGATCAGCTTGTCCAGTTTGTCCGCTCGCCGCCGCGCGGAGCCGGTGACGACCTCGACCAGCGGCGCGGGCAGGTTGTCGGGGGCCAGCGCGTCGAGGTCCGCGTGCAGCTGCCGCGCGGTCTCGACGATCTCGGCGAGCGGGCCCAGTTTCAAGAGCTGGAACCGGCCGCGGTCGACGACCACCGCGTACAGGGTGTCGCGGTATCCCATCAGGCTGACCAGCACGCGATCCCCGAGTCGCTCGACCACCTCTTCGGGCGCCGAAACCGGCCGCGGACGGCCCCATTTGCTGGTGTACCACCCGAGCCGGGTCGCCTCCCGCTGCAAGCGGTCGTAGCGCTCTTCGAGTTGCCCGACCGGCTCGCCGGACAACCGCCGCGCCTGGATCGTCCCCTGCAGGTGCCGCATTTCGTTGATGTGCCGGGCAAGCGCGGGATCCTCGATGACCGGGAGCGGTTCGTAGCGGTACACCTGCGCACGCGTGCGTTCCAGCCACGCGAACAGGCTCTTCGCCCCGGCGCCGCTGCGCCTCGCCTTCTTGAGCACCAGCGTGAGCGCGAGTTTGCCCAGTTCCTCGCCGTGCGCCGCCGTTCCGCAGACGAGGTCGAGCCCGCCCATGCGGTCGCGGATCTGCCCGAGTTCCGCCAGCCCGGCCCGTGCCTGCGCGAGCGCCGAACGCGGCCGGTGGGAGGCCACCGCGAGTTCGGCCCGGCACAGCCGCAGCAGCATCCGGTGGTCGATCGGGGTGGTCTGGCGCGGCTTCGGCACCTGCGCCAGCAGGTGCTGCGCGGCGGCCGTCTCGTCGCGACGGATCAGCAGCCGCACCGCGAACATCCTCGCCGCGCCCGCCTCGTCGCGAAGGCCGAGTTCGGCCAACCGGATGGCGAGATCGGCGAGACGCTCCGGCAGTTTCGCGGACGGCTTCTTCTCCCGGTCCGCCAAGACCTTCACCGCGTCCGCGCGGAGCCGGGTCAGCGCGGCGATCTCCGCCCAGCGCCCCTTGCCGCGCCGCAGGAAACTCCGCCGTGCCGACGCCGCGAGCTTCTTCGCCAGCGCGTAGTCGCGTTCCAGGATGGCGGCACCGGCCCTGGCGACCTCCGCCTCGGCGACGAGGTGCACTGCGCCGTTGCGCCGCAGTTCCGGGATGGCGTCGTCGAGATGCCGCGCCGCCTCTTCGGCGAGTCCCGCGGTGAGCAGCGCCTTCGCCTGATCGAGCCGGACGAGCGGCAGGGAACCGGAGCCGTCGGTCACGAAGATCGCGGCGGCCTCCTGGTAGTGCCGGAGGGCTTCCGGGATGTCGCCCAGCAGCTGCGCGTGATCACCGAGGTTGTGCTGGATCTTCCCCTCCAGCCGCCGGTAGCCGTGCTCGACGGCCAGATCCAGCGCGCGGACGAGGTCCTGATAGGCCGCGTCCGGGTTGCTCATCTCCAGGTGCAGCCACGCGAGGTTCACGAGCGACCGGGTCAGCACCAGGCTGTACTTGGCGCCTTCGGCGGCCAGCCCCGGCAGGAACGCGTTGTTGAGCGCGAGCGATTCCTCCAGCCGGCCGGCGCGCATCAGCACGACGGCGCGCTGCAACCCGACGACGAACCGCAACTCGTGCCGGACGTCGCCGTCCGGCAGCAGCAGCCGGATGCGTTCCGCCTCTTCGAGCCGGGCGAGACCGTCCTCTTGGGACGCGATCTCCGCTTCGGCCGCCGCGAGGCTGATCAGGATCCGGACCCGGACCTCCAGCCGCGCGACGCGATCCTCGTCCACCGGTCCCAGCAGGACGAGCGCGCGCCGCATCAGCCGGATCGGCCTGCTGAGCCCGTGATCCGCGGCGGCGGCCTTCGCCTGGGCATGAAGCTCGGCCGCCTCTTCGGCTACGGGATCGACGACAGGAGGCGACGGCGCGGGCACACGCACTATGGGAGCACACCCCCGCCGCATAACGGAACAGCCGTCCGGTTAGAGCACCACTGTCGGGGTCACGACGGTCCGGCGACAGGTCACGTCACCGAGGTGGATCACGATCTGGGTGGTTCCCTGGGGAACGTTGTCCAGCACGAATCGCCCGCCCTCGTCGGCGGTGGTGGAACTCGTGCCGTGCTCGGCGACGCGAACCTCCACTCCGTACTCACCGGCGGGCACGAGCCAGCCGTCGATCCGGTGCTTCTTGCCGATCTTGGTGAGGTTGATCATCACGGTCAGATCGCTGACGGTGAAGGTGATCGTGCCGGTGTCGCTGCCGCGGACGCCGGCCGTGGCGTCCATCCGTTCCCAGCGCGCGACCTCGACATCGAGGTTTTCGAGTGCGAGCGCGAACTGAACCCGCTGCACCAGATCTCCCGGTGGCGGGTCCAATTCGTCCATGAAGCGCCCGATATCGGCCAGCAAGGCCTCATCGCCCGGGGAGGTCATCTCCCCCGGCGTCCCGAGGTCGTTCATCGGCTTCCCCCTTCGTGGGCCAGCAGGTCGCGCATCGATTCGAGGCAACGGCCCCTGGTCGGGCCTACACTTCCGCGCGGCATGCGGAGTGCTTCGGCGACCAGTTGGTATTCGGCCCGTCCGGCGAGCACGGTCAGCCGGAGGAGCTGCTGACAGCGGTGCGGCAGGCGGAGGAAGGCGCGCCAGACCCGGCGATCCCGGTCGGCGCGGACGGCTTCCTCCTCGGGAGCCGGATGGGTGCTCTCCATGTTTTCGGCCAGCTCGTCGGTCAGCGGGACGGGCTGGGCGCGGCGGCCGAAGGGATGCTGTGCTTCGCGTCTGGTGGTGGTGATCAACCAGGCGGCGAGCGCCTTGGGGTCACGGAGTTTCTCGAGCTGGCTGAACAGGGCGAGCCACACCGTCTGGACCACGTCCTCGGCGGTCAGGCGATCGAGCCCGTTCGCCCGCGCGACATGCCACACGAGCGGGGTCAGCTCGTGCACAAGTCTGTCCATCGCCTGGCGGTCACCGGCCCGCGCCGCACGCATGCAGGCGGCATGGAGATCAGCACCGGTCAGTCCTTCCCACGGCGGGTCTACCTCGGTCGTTTGCACGTCGGTCACCGTATCTGCCCCACTTCGGACGTGTCTTCGTGTCGGCGCTGGCAGTATCGCGGGCCCTTCGGGGAGAAGGAGCGTGCTGGAAGCTCTGGGATACATCAAGTCACTAACTTTTTTGTCGAGTTTCGGTCGTCACCGTCGTCCTGGGCGAGGACAAAGGCACCGGCCGGCGCGAGTAGGTGTGGACTGCGCACCGGCCGGTCCTTTTTCCCTCCCCCCGGGCCCGCTCCCCAACGGGCCCGCGTCCGGGCGTCCCCCTCCCCCGAAGGAGCACCCGGAAGGGTGATGTCCGGAGGCCCCCTCGGCCTCCGGACACCACCCGTCTGTGGTGGTTCAGTTCACCGGCGGATCGGTGCTGTGCGGCTCCCAGTTGCCGTCCGGGCTGGTGCCGGGACGGGGCGGGACCGGGGCCGTGATCGGGCGCGGCTTCGGGGTCTCTTCGAGGTCCTCGGTCGCCGTGGCTTCGTCGTCGACGGGTGCGGTGTTGATCTCGGTCGTCATCGGGTGTCCCTCATTTCCTCGACTGCTCCATAGGACGCAACGAGGCTGCCACCAGATACACGCAGAGCCAGCTTTTTCGGATAACTTTCTTAATCTGTGGCAGGCGGGTGACCTGATCAGCACTTTTCCGGCCGGAAAGTGTCACTGAGTAATTGACGGCTCACGTCGGCGAGTTGCCCGGCCCAGCGCCGGTAGCCCTCGGGACCGGGGTGGAAACGGTCCTCGGCGAAGGTCGCGGGATCCAGCATCGCGGCGGGCATCGGGACGTGGACGACGCCGGGCAGCAACCCCAGCCGGGCGGCCGCGGCGTCGAGGGCGGCCGATCGCGCGCCGAGGACGTCACGCAGCGGACGCGGCAGGGCGGGGAAGCGGCCCATCGGCGGCACACCGGCCAGTACCACCGGGACCCGCCCGGCGCGGCGGCGCAGGGAGACGATCAGGTCGAGCAGATCACGCCGGTAGCGGGTGGCCGAATGCAGTTCGATCGTGTCGTTGACGCCGAGCGCGATCACCACGAGGTCGGCGGGTTCGAGCAGCGGGAGCAGCTCCTCGCGGACGACGCGCGCGTTGGCCCCGGTCTTCCCGACGGCCTGCCAGGCGACCGCGCGGCCGTCCCGCGCGAGCTCTTCCGCGAGCCGTCCGGTCAGTGCCTCGGCGTGCGTCGCCGCGCCGACGCCGTCCACAGTGGACTCGCCGAGCACCGCGAGCCGCAGCGGACGGCCCTCGCCCCGCACCAGGCCGCTGACCGGTCCGCTCGCGCCGGGCAGCCTGGGCGTCGTGCGGCGCACCCGGACCGCCTGCGCGAGAAGGATCGGGGCGAGCATCACCGCATGACTGAGCACCCCGCGACTCTATGTCCCGGGTTCAGTCCTCTGGATGCGATCGTTACGCACGCGACAACCGCGTTCAGAGGACGAAACGCGGCGGTCAGCCCTGGGCGATCGAGACGGTCTGGCGGATGAGCGAGTCGTCCACGGCCGCGCGGAGCAGGTAGTCGGCGACGTCGGCGCGGTTGATGCTGTAGCTGCCGCGGACGTTGCCGTCGGTGCGGGCCGCGATCGCGCCGGTGTGCGCTCCGTTCAGCAGCCGCGGCGGGCGCACGATCGTCCAGTCGACGTCGCTCGCGCGCACGACCCGCTCGGCGGCGACCATGTCGGCGAACGCGTGCCGGAGGACCCTGCCCAGGATCGGCTTGACGACGGTGCGGGTGAAGAACGCGTCGCCGTCGGTGAACGGGCCGCTGGCGCTCACCAGGAGCAGCCGTCGGCCGCCCGCCGAACGCAACGCGGCGAGCGCGGCGTGCGCCCCATCGGTGACGACGGTCGTCGGGCGGCGCTCACGGGCGCCGAGTGCCGAGATCACCACGTCGCGCCCGGACACCGCCTCGGTCAGCGCGCCGTGCTCGGACAGCTCGGCGACGACGACCTCCAGCAGATCACCCTCGACGGTCAGCCGGGACGGGTCGCGGACGACCGCCGTGACGTGGTGGCCCGCGGCCAGCGCCTGCTCGACGACCTCGGAGCCGACCCCGCCCGTGGCACCTAGAACGGTGAGTTTCATGGTCACGCCTTCCTGGTTAGTGAACACTCACCCACTATGGTGAGTGTTCACCCACCACTTGTCGAGCGAACGCTGAGAAGCCCTCAGGAGCGAACATGGGAAGCCGCGAGGAGATCGTCGCCGCGGCGGCGAAGGTGATGCGCGAGCAGGGCTACGCGCATGCCACCACGAAGGCCATCGCGCGGGCGGCCGGTTACTCCGAGGCGCTGCTGTACAAGCACTTCAAGGACAAGACCGAGATCTTCATGAGCGTGCTGACCGAGCGGTTGCCCGCGCTCGGGACGACCTTGGACGAGCTGATGGAGACGGCGTCGGACACCCCGCTCGCGGCGAATCTGGCCCGGCTGGCGCGGATCACGTTGTCGTTCTACCTGGAGAGCTTCCCGATCGCGGTGTCGCTGTTCTCCTCGCGGGAGCTGCTCGCCACCCACCGGGAGCGGGTCATGAGCGAGCAGCGGGGGCCGGACGTCCCGCTGGTCCGCGTCGTCGAATACCTGGGCGAGGAGGCCCGGCTCGGCCGGATTCGCGCGGACGCGGATCTGGAGGCTTCGGCGTCCCTGCTGCTGGGGGCCTGTTTCCAGTACGCGTTCCTGGCGTCCTTCGAGGACCGCGTCCCGGCCCCGGCCGAGCTGGACGAGTGGGCGGAAAGGCTCACGAAGACGCTTCTGGTCGCGTTGAGCTGAAGGGAACTTTCCCCGCATGCGATGCGAGGAAAGCGCCCTTCGCCGCGTGAGATGAGGTGAAGGGCCCCTTCAGCCCCACCACCCGCAGGGCTCTACTTGCCTTTGTTCGCCTGCATCTCGTGCCACTTGGCGTACATGTCGTTGAGTTCCTTGATCATGAAGCTCAGGAAGTCCCGCATCTCCGCGACGCGCGCCCCGGCGGGCGTGTCCGGCCCGAGCGCCGAGACGCCTTCGTCGGCGGCGTCGCGCCACATGGTGATCATGCGGTCGCGTTTCATGAAGGTGGCGTACCAGAGGTCGTCGAAGAGCCGGTAGTGATCGCGGCGCGAGCCCGGCTCGCGTTCCTTCGCGACCAGCCCGATCTGTTCCAGGTACCGCACCGCGCCGGAGATCGCGGCGGGGCTCACCGAAAGCTGGTCGGCCAGCTCGGCCGCGGTCAGGCGGCCGGCGTCGGTGGTCATCAACGCGGCGAACACCCGCGCGGGCATGCGCTGCATCCCGATCTGGGAGAGCGTGAGGCCCAGGTGCTCCACGTAGCGGCGGACGGCGTCCTCGTCTCTCTGGGTGCTCGAAGCACTCTCAGGCGTCGTCGTCATGAACAACATCCTCTCGTACATCCCCCAGAGTGATCACACCATCCATACGTTTTCTTAACTTCACAACTTCGTGAAATCACTGTACCTTCAGTCGTATGGAAAACGCCATCTCCGTCTCCGGCCTCCACAAATCCTTCGGCCGGACCAAGGCTCTGGACGGCCTTGATCTGCAGGTACCCGCTGGGGAGGTGCACGGTTTCCTCGGTCCGAACGGGGCGGGGAAGTCGACCACCGTCCGGGTCCTGCTCGGCCTGCTCCACGCGGACTCGGGGGACGTCCGCCTGCTCGGCGGCGATCCCTGGAAGGACGCGGCGAGCCTGCACCGGCGCCTGGCCTACGTCCCCGGCGACGTGAACCTCTGGCCCAACCTCTCCGGCGGCGAGGTGATCGATCTGCTGGGGCGGCTGCGGGGCGGCCTCGATCAGCGCCGCCGCAAGGATCTCATCGAGCGCTTCGACCTCGACCCCAAGAAGAAGGGGCGCACCTACTCCAAGGGCAACCGGCAGAAGGTCGCCATCGTGGCCGCGCTGGCCTCCAACGTGGACCTGCTGATCCTCGACGAGCCGACCTCCGGCCTCGACCCGCTGATGGAGGCCACCTTCCAGTACGCGATCCAGGAGGAGCGCGAGCAGGGCCGCACGGTGCTGCTGTCGAGCCACATCCTGGCCGAGGTCGAAGCGCTCTGCGACAAGGTCAGCATCATCCGCAACGGCCGCACCGTCGAAACCGGCACGCTGGCCGAACTCCGCCACCTCACCAGGACGACGATCTCGGCCGAGCTCGCCGGCCCGCCCAACGGGCTGACCAGGCTGGAGAACATCCACGATCTCAAGGTCGAGGGCAACCGGGTCCGGTTCGACGTCGAAACCCGTTCCCTCGACGACGCCCTGCGCCGGCTCACCGAGGTCGGCGTCCGCAGTCTGACCAGCCAGCCGCCGACGCTGGAAGAACTCTTCCTCCGCCACTACACCACCGAGGCGAGCGCGAAATGACCGCGACACTCGACCGGCCCGCCCCCGCGGCCGGACCGGCCACCGGGCTGGTCGGCACCTGGCAGCTGACCAGGCTGGCGCTGCGGCGGGACCGGGTCGTCCTCCCGATCTGGATCGTTCTGCTGGGGATCGCGCCGTCGAGTACGGCGGGCACCTTCGAAACGCTGTACCCGACGGCCGCCGAACGCGCCGGGCTCACCACGAGCATGGGCGCCAACCCGTCGATCGCGGTGATCTACGGACCGGCCTTCGACCTCTCGACGGCGGGCGGGTTCACCGCCTGGCGGCTCGGCGGCTTCCTGGCGCTGCTCGTCGCGTTGATGGCGGTCTTCACCGTCACGCGGCACACGCGGGCGGAGGAGGACTCCGGCCGCGCCGAACTGCTGGCGTCCGCGGTGGTCGGCCGGTACTCGGCGCTGACCGCGGCCGTGCTCGTCGCCGGTGGCGCGAGTGTCCTCATCGGACTGATCGAGACCGCGCTGATGATCGGCGCGAAGATGCCGTCGGCCGGGGCGTTCGCGCTCGGCGGCGCCACCGCGGCCACCGGCCTGGTCTTCACCGCGGTCGCGGCGGTGGCCGTCCAGGTCGCCGAGTACTCGCGGACGGCCAACGGGATCGGCGCCGCCGCCGTCGGGGTCGCGTTCCTGCTCCGCGCGGTCGGTGACTCGACGGCCGACGCGGGATGGGTCTCGTGGCTGTCCCCGATCGGCTGGGCGCAGCAGCTCCGGCCGTTCGCGGACGAACGCTGGTGGGTGCTCCTCCTGCCGCTCGCCGCGGCCGTGGTCGTCGGCGGTGTCGGCTACGCGCTGATCCCGCGGCGCGACGTCGGCACCGGCCTCCTTCCGCCGAGGCCCGGCCCGGCCGAAGCGGCCGCGTCGCTGCGGAGCCCGTTCGCGCTGGCGTGGCGGTTGCACCGCGGACCGTTGATCGGCTGGCTGATCGGGACGGCGATCTGCGCCGGGGTGTTCGGTTCGGTCGCGAACGGGATCAGCGACATCGTCGGGCAGAGCGAGCAGGCCCGGCAGATCTTCCAGCGGATGGGCGGCACCGACGCGCTGGTCGACGCCTTCATGGCGGCGATGACCGGCATGTTCGCGATGGTCGTCGCGCTCTACGGCGTGCAGGCCGCGCTGCGGATCCGCGTCGAGGAGACGGCGATCCGCGTCGAGCCGCTGCTCGCCACGGGGGTCGGCAGGCTGCGGGTGCTGGGGAGCCACCTCGTGTTCGCCTTCGGCGGCACCGCGCTGATGATGGTCGTCAGCGGTGTCCTTTTAGGACTTTCGAACGGCATGCGGGCCGGGGACGTGGGCGGCTCGGTCGGTGACCTGGTGGTCGCCTCGCTCGCGCAGCTTCCCGCGGTGTGGGTGATCGTCGGTCTCGCCGTGACGTTGTTCGGCCTGGCGCCGAAGTACTCGACGGCGGCGTGGGCGATCGCCGGGCTGGCGTTGCTACTCAGCCTGTTCGGCCCGGTGCTGAACCTGCCGCGGGTGCTGCTCGACGCCTCGCCGTTCTCGCACGTTCCGAAGCTGCCCGCCGCGGAGTTCACCGCGACACCGCTGATCTGGCTCGCGGGAGTGGCGGCCGTCGCGCTCGCGGCCGGGGTCACCGGCTGGCGACGCCGGGACGTCGGCTAGCAAGGGGGAAACCGTGAAGGCCGCTCATCGGGGGGCGGCCTTCACGGTTCTTGCCGTACCACGCCGCCCTGCCCGGCGACCAGCTTCACGACCGGCACCCCGCCACCGCATTCCTCGCCTGCCGGATACCGGAGCACCGGCGTCACGTCGAGGACGTGGGGTTTCCCGTCGTCGAAGGTCACGGTGGTCTTCACCGGCGTGAGCGGCAGGCCCTGGACGGGCACGGTCGCGTACTTGCCGCCGGTGGGCACCGCCTTCCCCGAGCACACTTCGCCCACGCAGCCCTGGTCCTCGGTACGGCTGGCCGGGTACAGCTCGGCGGCTTCGGTCACGCATTTCCCCGCCCAGCAGAACTCCAGCTTCACGCGGCTGAGCCCGGCGGCCGCCTCGGGCGGGACGTCGAGGGTCACGCCCTCCACCAGGGCCAGGGCGGGGCAGTCTTTGCCGCCGCCTCCACCGGAGGACTGGCCGCACGCGGTCAAGGTCGCGAGCAGGAGCACGAAAACGGGTAGCCGCCGCATGGTGGACAGACGACGCGAAGGGCCGTCCGGGTTGCATCAGTCGCGCCGGTATCCCGGATCCGAGCTGGGCGGGAGCGTCGACGGGGAGGTCGACGACGTCGGAGTGGCCGGCGGCTTCACCGTCGTGGTCACCGTGCTCGGCGGTGGTGTGCTGGTGCGGGTGATGGTGAGCGGCTCCGGGACGATGGCGGGCACGGTCACCGTGACCGGCCCGACGGAACGGGAAGTCGTTGCCGGGGAAGGGGTCGTGCTGACTTCGTGTACGCGGCGCTCCGGTTCGCGGCCTGCCACGAGGAGCGCGGCGACGAGCAGCCCGGTGGCGAGGCCCGCGAGACCCGCGACCGTGACGGAACCGGTGGTGGGACCCTGACCGAACATCCGGCACCCCCTCGCCATGCGAAGCGCAGGTACGAGGACTTCTCGCGTTGATCTTACGTTTTGTTACGCAGCGTGCAACTTGAGTGGAACGTGCGCGGGTCCGCGTCAGGAGGCTTTGCGCAGGCCGTCGACCACGACGCGGACGAGATGCCGGCTTTCCGGCGAATACCGTTCCGCGGCGAGGCAGCCCGCGATCAGGGCGCGCAGGTCGTCGCCGTCGATGTCCTCGCGGACCGCGCCCGCGGCCTGCGCGCGGATCAGCAGTGCCTGCAGCGCCGACCGGAAGTCGGTGCCCGCGCCCGCTTTGAAACCCAGCCCGGTCGTTTCGGCGAGCGCGTCGCAGAGGGCCCGGTTCAGGGACGCCTGCTTGACGACGCGCTTGAAGAAGTCGAAGAACACCGCGCCGGGGTCTTCGGCGGCCAGCAGTTCGCGTGCTTCCTGCGCGAACTGCTCGATGCGTTCCAGGACGACGGCCTGGAAGAGCGCTTCCTTACTGGGGAAATGCCGGTAGACCGTACCCGCGCCGACCCCGGCGAGGCGGGCGATCTCGTCGAGGGGGACGGCGAGGCCGTCGACGGCGAAGGCCTGTTCGGCCGCCGCGAGCACCTTTGCGCGATTGCGTCTCGCGTCGGCGCGCAACACGGGTTTGTCCACTGTTCCCCCTCCTCAACCGGGTCCGGCGTTCCGATTCAACGCCGCCGGTGGTGGGGGCATTCCTCAATGGACTGCGGTCTGCGTCGCATCCGGGGTGAGGAAACCCTGCACGGTGGTGAAGAGGTACTCCCAGACGCCCGGGATCAGCACCACCGCGGCGATCGCGAACACCGGGAAGATCAGCCGGTTCTCCACGTTCTTGCCGGTGCGGAACCGCAGCGGTTTCGGCGGCCGGATCTCGTACCAGGTCTCGCCCGCGATCGGGATCGGGAACAGGAACGGGCAGCCGGACTCGGTCAGCGCGTCGCCGAGACAGTGCACGAGACAACCGGCCGCGACGGCGATGCCGAGCCAGCCGGAAATCTCCGCGAGCTGCGCGGCCTTGTCCGGCGGCGCGGTCCACACCCACCAGCCGATCGCCGCGCCGCTGACGGGCAGGAGCCAGTCGCCGAGCGCGCCTTCCGCGAGCAGCAGGCCGAGGACGACGACCCCGAACACCGCCCATGGTCCCCCTTCGGCGGTACCCCAGGACGTCAGGAACCCGAGGCCGACGGCGAACAGCACGGTGTGGGACAGATGCCGGTGCTTACCGGTGACCTTCTCGTCCCGGGGCCCCTTGGTCAGCGCGTACAGGGCCGCCGAAACGCGGCGCAGCAACCAGGAGATCGCCCCGGTGAACCAGCCGAGCAGCTTCGACGCCCGGGCGCCCGGATGGTCGAGGTCGGGAAGGAGCGCGAAACCGGCGGTGGTCGCGGCGAAGACGACCGCTTGGTGCACCGTGCCCGCCCCGACGACCGGTGCGAGCGCCAGGCCCGCGCACCAGCCGGTGAGGGCATGCGTCCGCCCCATCATCGTGCTGCCCCCAGGTGTCGCGGATCAAGAGCCCACGACCGTAGCGGGGGTTCAGGCGGGGGGCTCTTCCGACACGCTGAGGTGCTCGGCCACGCCGGTGAGTTCGATCACTCGGCTCACCTGCGGGCTGGGGACGACTTCGAGTTCGATCTGCTTCTCGGCGGCCTGGCGCTGTGCCTGGAGCACGACGTTCAGCGCGGAGGAGTCGAAGAAGGTCACGCCGGTCAGGTCGGCGACGACCCGTCCCGACGGTTTGTCCGTGATCAGGGCCCCGAGGGTCTCCTGCAGCTGCGGGCTCGTCAGCAGGTCGAGCTCACCGGTGACCACCACGCGCGGTGCTGACGCGTCGGCGTCCAGCGTGATGCTGAAACCGGGCGGCGTGGTGTTCTGCTCCGCTGCGGGCATGCACATTCTCCTCATCAGGTGAACTCCGGCGCTCAGCGCCGGAGCTCGCCTGTGGTCTCAAGCTACGGCCGCGCCCAGTCCGGACACGGACGCACGCTCTTCTTCGGCGGGTAGGCGTGGCTGTCCCCGCAACGACAGTCCCAACCCTAACCCAGTCCGGACGGGGCGCCACGATCGCCGTCACGCGCGTCGCCGACCGGTGCCCAGGACGCGCTCAATGCGCGGTCAAAGCCTTGCGCCCGGCACGGCGTTCCCGCAGGAACAGCTCGCGGCGCTCGATCTCACCGAGACCACCCCAGATGCCGTACGGCTCCTGCACGGCCAGCGCGTGCTTGCGGCACTGTGCCAGCACGGGGCAGGTCTGGCAGATCGCCTTGGCACGGGATTCGCGCCGCTCACGGGCCGAACCGCGCTCGTTGTCCGTGTGGAAGAACAAGCTGCTGTCGGCGCCTCGGCACGACCCACGGAGCTGCCAATCCCACTCTTCCGCCACCACGTTCGGCAGCCGGCTCACGTCAGCCATGTCGGTCCCCGCCTTCCAAGGAGATCGTTTGTCGCCGGTTACATGCCCGCCGCCTGCGCGAGTCAAACGTGGGTTTGGTTTGCTCACACCCAGGGCAACCGAGCAGACGGCAGCGCGCAGCCGGAGAGAGGACCGACACGTGGCGAACAACACCCCGCCCAGCGGCGAGGGCGCTCAACTCATCGAGGTACGCACGGCCGCGGTACCACATGTGGTGCCGACTCTCCGGACGATCGTCGCGGACATCGCGATGCGCCAGGATTTCGATCTGGACGCCGTCGAGGATCTCCGGATGGCGGTGGACGAGGCGTGCTCCATGCTGCTGCCTTCGGCCGCCGATGGGCATTTGAACTGCGTTTTCTCGTGGAAGGACGGGCGGATCGAGGTGACCGTCTCGGTACTTTCGGATTCCCCGGAGCCCGACGACGAGACCGGTCTGTCCTGGCAGCTGCTCACCGCGCTGGCCACGTCCGCGCGGCGGAGCGTCGTCCCGGCCGACGGCGGCTACCTGTCCAGGGTGGAGCTCATCCGGGAGAGCGAGGCGGCCCGGCCGTGACCGATCCCGTCGGGCAAGACGGCGCGGACGTTCCGGCCCTGTTCGAGCGCATGTGCGCGCTGCCCCAGGACGACCCCCGGCGCGAACGGCTGCGGGACGATCTGGTGCGCGCGCATCTGGAACTCGCGCGCAACCTGGCGCGCAAGTTCCGCAACCGGGACGAGTCGATGGAGGACCTGATCCAGATCGCGACGATCGGGCTGATCCACGCCGTCGACCGTTTCGACCCTGCCCAGGGCAGCGACTTCCTGGCCTTCGCGGTGCCGACCATCTCCGGCGAGCTGCGGCACCACTTCCGCGACAACAGCTGGTCGGTCCGGGTCCCGCGGCGGCTCAAGGAGCTGAACGCGAACATCTCGGCCGTGCGCGAGGAACTCACGGTCCGGCTTTCGCGAGCGCCGAAGCCGAGTGAGATCGCGGAGCATCTCGGTGTCCCGGTCGACGAGGTCTTCGAGGGTCTGCGTGCCGGTCAGGGCCGGTACGGGGCTTCGCTGGACAACCTCCTGGAGAACTCGGCGCACACCCGCTTCGGCGAGGCGGACGCCAACCTCAGCCAGGCGGAGCTGCGCGAGGCGCTGCGGCCGATGCTGGAACGGCTGCCCGACCGCGAGCGCAAGATCGTCGCGCTGCGGTTCGGCTCCGGGATGAGCCAGTCGGACATCGCGCGCCGTGTCGGTGTCTCCCAGATGCAGGTGTCCCGGCTGCTGGCCTCTACGCTGCAGAAACTGCGTGAGGGGCTGACCGAGACGGAACTCACCGACGGAGTCTGATTCGACCGTCATCCTTATGGGTATCAGGGAGACGAACAGCGGATCTGGGAGTCTCTCGCGAGGGGAGGTAGCAACCATGACGATGTCCAAGACGCGATCGGAGGGCTCGTTGCCGGTGGTCTCCCTGCCCCTCCCGGTGGATGTGACGGCTCCCGCCGTCGCGCGACAGGCGGTGCGGGCGACTCTCGCGAGCCTCGGCTTCGACGACCTGGCCGCCGACGACGTCCTGCTGGCGACCTCCGAGCTGGTCACGAACGCCTTCGAGCACGGTGAGAAACCGGACAAGCTGGAGGTCGAGTACGCCGACGGACGGCTCACCCTGCGGGTCTTCGACTCCGGCACGAACCGGCCGAGGCTGAAGGAACCTTCCCCGATGGCGGCGCGCAGCCGCGGTCTGCAGCTGGTTCACGCGCTGTCCGAAGACTGGGGACACGAGCTGTGCGCGGGCGGGAAATACGTCTGGGCGGTCTTCAGCCTTCACCGGACCGAAGCCGCAGGCTGACCGCGGCGTCCGTCTCCGCGATGCGTTGCCGGAGCGGCTTCCGCTCCAGGGCCTCGATGGCGGCCACCAGGACTTCCCTGAGCGGGTACGGCAGTTCCGCCTCCAGCTGATCGGCCGCGGCGCTGGTCGCCGCCCACTCGGCTTCGAGCGTCGGCATCAGCTTTCGTGCTTTCGCTGTCAGCGAGACGATCCTCTGCCGGGCGTCGGCCCCACGTTCGAGCGAGACGAGGTCCTGCCGCGCCATCTGCGCGACCGTCTGGCTCGCCGCGGAATGCGTCACCCCCACCTCGGCGGCGAGGTCGCGGATGGCCAGCGGGCCGCGGGCGACGATCGCGCGGACGAACGGGGTGAACCGCGGGCGGTAATCCCCCAGCCCGATGTCTTCGAAGAAGGCGGAGACGTCCGCTTCGGTCACTTCGAGGACATGCCTCAGCAGCGTGCCCATCCCTCGTTCCCTCGGTGGTCTCCCCACCCGCGCAGCATATTCCACCTAGGATCACGATCATGGAGACACGGAAGATCGCCCGGCTCGGCCGCGACGTCGGCGTGGTGGGACTCGGCTGCTGGCAGCTCGGCGCGGACTGGGGCACGGTCGACGAGGCCGACGCGCTCGCCGTCCTGCACGCCGCGGCGGACTCCGGCGTCACCTTCTTCGACACCGCCGACGTCTACGGCGATGGTCGCAGCGAGCGGCTCGTCGGCCGCTTCCGCGCGGAACGCGGCGACGACGCGCTCTTCTTCGCCACCAAGATGGGGCGCCGCGCCGAGCAGGTGCCGGAGAACTACGTCGCCGAGAACTTCCGCGCCTGGAACGACCGTTCGCGCGCGAACCTCGGCATGGACACCCTCGATCTCGTCCAGCTGCACTGCCCGCCGACGCCGGTGTACTCGTCCGACGCGGTGTACGACGCCCTCGACGCGATGGTGGACGAAGGGCGCATCAAGGCGTACGGCGTCAGCGTCGAGACCTGCGAAGAGGCCTTGACGGCGCTTGAACGGCCGAACGTGGCTTCGGTGCAGATCATCCTCAACTGCCTGCGGCTCAAGCCGCTCGAGCGGGTGCTCCCGGCCGCGGAGAAGGCGGGCGCGGGGATCATCGCGCGCGTGCCCCTCGCGTCGGGCCTGCTTTCCGGCCGCTACACCGCATCGACCACCTTCGGCGAGGACGATCACCGCAACTACAACCGCCAGGGCGCCGCGTTCGACGTCGGCGAGACCTTCTCCGGCGTTCCCTTCGACGTCGGACTCGAAGCGGTGGAGCGCCTGCGGGCGTTCGTCCCGGAGGGCCGGACACTCGCCCAGTTCGCGCTGCGGTGGATCGTCGACCGGCCCGGGGTCAGCGTCGTCATCCCGGGCGCGCGCGACGCCGGGCAGGCGCAGGCGAACAGTTCGGCGGCCGACCTGGCCCCGCTGACGGCCGAAGCGACGGCCGCCGTCGAAGAGGTCTACGACGAGCTGCTGAAACCGTTGATCCATCCGCGTTGGTGATCTCGGCAGAACCAGGGTGACGACGACATAATCGCGGGATGATGACGCCCGAAGAGCTGCTGACGACCACCCGGACCGTCCGCAAACGCCTGGATCTGACCCGGCCGGTTCCCCTCGAACTGGTGAAACACGCCCTGCAGGTCGCGTTGCAGGCACCGAGTGGTTCGAACACCCAGCGCTGGCACTGGCTCGTGATCACCGATCCCGGGCAGCGGGCCGAACTCGGCGAGCTCTACCGGCGGGCGTGCCGTGAGTACCTGGATTCCCCGCACGCGGCCGGGAAACTGTTCGCGGACGATCCGGACCGCTCCAAGGTGCAGAAGCGCGTCGGCTCCAGCGTCGAGTACCTGGCCGACAAGATGGGCGAGGTTCCGGTGCACGTCATCCCGTGCCTGGAGACGACGAGCGCCGAGCTGCCCGCCGGCAACCAGGCCGGGCTGTGGGGGAACCTGCTGCCCGCGGTGTGGAGCTACATGCTCGCGGCGCGCGCGGTCACCCTCGGCACGGCGTGGACGACGTTGCACCTCAAGTACGAGAAGGAGGCCGCGGGGATCCTCGGCCTGCCGGCGAACGTGCACCAGGCCGCGCTGATCCCCACGGCGTTCTACACCGGCGACACCTTCAAGCCCGCCCCGCGTCAGCCGCTCGAAGACGTCATGCACCTGGACCGTTGGTGAGCTACAGGTAGGACTCCAGCCGGTCCGCCAAGGCCTTGGGGTGGCTCAACGGCACGGAATGCGAGCCGTCGATCTCGTCGGGCGCGAACCCGAGCCTCTCCTGGACGACCCGGCGCTGGAACTCAGGCGTGAAGAACCGGTCTTCGCGTGCGATGAGGACCTTCGTCGGGACGTCCGGCCACTTTTCCAGCGGCCACGGCTGTCCCCATTCGGCGCTGACCTGGTTCCTGCCGTGCGAGCCTGCCTCCGCGACGAGGTCCGCCGGGACGCCGTTGAAGAACTTTTCCTCGTCGCTGAGGCCCTTCGCGTCCTGGAAACCGGTGTTGCCCCACCAATCCCCCGGCGTCTCGCCCGGTTTCGGGATCATCGGCGTCAGCAGGACGAGCAGCCGCGCCGAACGCTTCTCGGCGACCAGCGGCGCGGTGAAGGCACCGTAGGAATGGCCGAGCACCACCAGGTCGCCGCGGTCGCCGATCGCTTTCGTGACCGCGTCGACATGCTCGTCGAAGCCCGCCTTCTCGTCGTCGATCGGCAGGTTCACGGCGACGACGTCGTGCCCCCGCCCGGACAGTTCCGCTTCCAGGAGGTGGAAGTCCCAGGCGCTGCCGCCACCGCCATGGATCAGTACGAAGGTCGCCATCCGCCCAGCTAAGCCGAAGCCGCGACGATCAGCAACGACCGAGCATGTCGCTTAGTGCGTTCTTCTCCGCTGTCGTGATCGTGAGGCCGTAGTAGTGCTTCACGGTGATCCAATCCGTCGCGTAGGTGCACCAGAACGACACGAGCGGCGGCTTCCACTGGTCCGGCGCCTTGTCGCTCTTCTCCTGGTTGACGTTGTCGGTGACGGCGAACAGCTGCGGCCGGGTCAGGTCGTTCGCGAACTGCCGCCGCTTCTCGTCGGTCCACGACTTCGCGCCGCTGACCCAGCTTTGGGCGAGCGGGACCATGTGGTCGATGTCGACGTCGTCCGGCTTGGTCCAGGTCTCGCCGTCGTAGATGCTGGTCCAGCTGCCGGAGGTCGGGGCGCAGTCGGAACCGGCCTTGACGTCCTTGCCGTCGCGTTTGAGCACGAACTCGCGCGTGTTGCAGTTGTTCCCCTGGTTGTCCCAGTGCGGGTACTTCTTGCGGTCGTAGCCGTCCATCGAACCGCGCGGCGCGACGGTGAGTTCGTCCAGCTGCTTGCGCGCGTCGGCGGCGCTGGCGGGGTTCGCCGGCTTCGGCTGCAGCGCGTCGCCCTTGCCGCTCACGAACCAGAACACCGCGAGCACGACGGCGAAGAGGGTGATCAGCAGGAGCAGCCGCTGAGCCGTGGTCATCTGCCTGGTACGCGTGGCCACCGCGCGGTTCCTCTCGACGGGGAGTGGGGAGTGCGCCCAGTATCGCCGCGCCACGCGCGGGAACCGGGTGCGACACGGCGATGACACCCGGTAGTTGTTGTCACATCGGGGCCCTGAGCAGCGACTACCCCAGGGACGCTGCCGGAAGGAGCGGGTTTGTGGGCGCCGAAAAACGCAAATGGAACACCAGGGTCGACGACTATCTGAACCGCAAGGCGGCGGAGCGCGGACACGTGATCGCCATGGCGCGTATGGGATCCACCGCGCTGGAGCGCGGCGATCTCGACGAGGCCGAGGCGTGGTTCCGCAAGGCCGCCGCGGGCGGTGACCGGGTCTCGATGGGCAACCTGGCGCACCTCCTGCGTGAACGCGGCGCCCCCGAACAGGCCGAACGCTGGTACCGGGAAGCGGCGACGGCCGGTGATTCGCATGCCATGGCACAGCTGGGAAATCTCTGCGCGCGACGGGGCGATTTCGACGACGCCGAGGACTGGTGGCGGCAGGCCGCCTGCGAAGGCCGGGCCGAGGCGATGGCGGAACTCGGGCGGTTGCTGCACCGGCGCGGCGAACTCGAGGAGGCCGAACACTGGGCGGGCCAAGCCGCCGAAGCGGGCAACGTCGAGGGGATGATCACGTTCGGCGCGCTGCTCTGTGACACCGGGCGGACACGCGAAGCGGAACCGTGGTGGCGCAAAGCGGGCGAAGAGGCCGACCCGGCCATGCTGTGCAAACTCGGTCACCGGGCCCAGCAACGGGACGACCTCGCCCGCGCCGAGAGCTGCTACCAGGCGGCCGCGGCCGCCGGTGCCCCCGAGGCCGCCGTCCGACTCGGCCTGGTGCTGCACCGCCGCGGCGAACTCGACGCCGCCGAACGCTGGTACCTCAAGGCGGCCAAACGCGGCGACGCCGCGGCGATGACGAACCTCGGCGTACTCGCCAACGACCGGAACGACCCCGGCGAGGCCACCGCCTGGTACCGGCGGGCCGCCGAACTGGGCAGTGTCCCCGCGTACACCAACCTCGGCAGGCTGGCCGCCGACCGCGGGGACTTCCCGGAGGCGGAGCACTGGTTCCGCGCGGCCGCCGACACCGGCGATCAAGCCGGGCAGCGGTATCTCGAGGAGCTGCACCGCAACCGGCAGCGGTTCTAGGCTTTCCAGTTCCGCATCGCCGCGAAGCCTTCGCGCAGCCGCTGGAGTTTGCGGCTGCGATACGGGTCCTCGCCGTCGTCGAGCCGCCACCGCTCCTCGACGCCGGCGCGGAACACCGCGAGCCCTTCGAAGCCGAGTCCGGCGGTGAAGTCCGCGATACTCACGTCGACGCGCCCCGAACCGTCGAGATCGAGACGCAGCAACCATTCCGCGAGTTCCTTGGGCTCCGGCGGCGAGTCCGCGCAGGCCTCGGCGTACAGCGCCAGCGCCCTTCTCACCTCTTCGCCGAGCGTCCCGAAGGAGTCTTCGACGAAGTCCAGCGCCTCCACGATCAGCTCGACGACACGGCACAGCAGCGGCCCGTCCCCGACCTCCTCGGCGGTGGCGAGCACCTCGCGGACCTTCTCGGTGTACGCGAGCGTGCCCTGGAAACCGACGAAACCGCGCAACCGCAACGTTCCCTCGACGTGCCGCCGCAACGCGTCGAGGTCTTCGCGGCCCGCCTTGAGCGACAGCTTGCGGAACAGGACGGGATCCTCGTTCGCGTGCTCGACGAGCAGTTCGATCAGTTCCGTGCGCTCCAGCGACTCGACATACCCGCGGATGTCCGCCGCGCCACCGTCCGCCGCGCCCTCCAGGACGAGCAGGCCGACCGCCACGCAGTGCTTGCAGAAGAAGCCGTCCGCCGCGTGCGGGCAGGAACACTCGCCCACCAGCTCGCCGTCGACGTTGCGCAACCGGACCGTATACCGGTCGGTGCCGCAGACCACCGCCGCCACCCCGCCCGCGACGTCGTCCAGCGTCTCGACCGCCTCCAGGTACTTGGCCCCGCGCGCGAACGAGACGTCACCGGCCTGCCTGCGGAGTTCGTCCTCGCTGAACCACGTCACCGCCCTATTGAACCCCTTGCGCCGGAGGGCCGAGGAACAACCCGCCGCTCGCGTCGAGGACCTGCCCGGTCACCCACCGGGCGTCGTCGGAGGCGAGGAAGGCGACGACGTCCGCGATGTCTTCCGCCGTGCCGAGCCTTCGTTGCGCGGTGAGGGTTTCGATGGCGGCCTCCAGTTCCGGCGTGAAGACCTCGCCGTTGTCCGCGGTCCTGGTGGCGCCCGGCGCCACGACGTTGACCGTGATCCCGCGCGGTCCGAGCTGGTGGGCGAGGGTGCGGCTCATCGTTTCGAGCGCCCCCTTGGTCATCGCGAAGGAGGTCTGCGCCGGGTTGGCCATCCGCGTCGCGACCGACGAGATGTTGATGATGCGGCCGCCGTCGTTCATCGGTGCTCGCTGGATGAGGAAGTACGGCGCCCTCACGTTGACCGCGAAGAGGTGGTCGAAGTTTTCGGGAGTGTCCGTCTCGATCGGCCCTTTGGGCGTGGTTGCCGCGTTGTTGACCAGGATGTCCAGGCTGTCGATGCCCTCCAGTGCCTTGTCGACTCCCTCCATGGTCGACAAGTCGGCCTTACCGCTGTCGTGTTTCAGGACGTTGATGCCGCCCTTCTCGAGCCTCCGCGCGATCGCCGCCCCGATCCCCCGCGAGGCTCCCGTCACCAATGCAGTCTTCATACGCACCCCAGATGTTAGTGACTAACACTTTGATAGTGTCTACCACGTGAACCTCCGCGACCGCCAGCGCGCCGAAACCCGGCTCCTCGTGCAGACGCACGCCATCCGCCTCTTCACCGACGTCGGCTACGACGCGACCACCGTCGCCGACGTCGCCGCGGCCGCCGGCGTCTCGGCGATGACGGTCTACCGGCATTTCCCGACGAAGGAGGACCTGGTCCTCTACGACGAATACGACCCCGTGACGGCTTCTGCCGTGCTTGAGCAGCCCGCTGCTCCTTTGCCTCTTCGGATTGGGCGCGCTTTGGCGTCGACTGCGGCCCTGGGCACTTCGCAGGAGAAGGCGTTCCTGCTGGCGCGGCTACGGCTGATGATCTCGGTGCCGGCGCTGCGGGCGCGGCATCTGGACAGCCAGTACGCGACGGCCGATGCGATCGTGGCGGCTCTCTGCGGGTCTCCCCCTTCGCCTTCGCCGGTCGAAGAGTTCCAGGTGCGGGCTACGGCTATGGCGTGCCTGGGGGCGGCGCATGTGGCGCTTGTGCGGTGGGCCGAGACGGACGGGGAGGGGGATCTGGCGGGGTTGATCCGGGAAGCGCTGAGGAGCGTCTTTGACGGCTAACCAGTCCGCCCTAGCGGCGCGATCAAGCCTTCGCCCGCGCTTGCGCGTGTGGAAAGGTGGATGAATGGCGATAGTTACTGAGTTCTTCCAGGTCCGGGGCGAAGCGAAGCCGCACCCTACCCAGGTCGAATGTGGCTACAAGACTGTCAGCACTCCGGCCGGGCCCTTGCTGCAGTTGAGTACCTACGGCTCTGACGGCAGGCAATCGGAGAAGAAGGTGAGCCAGACGTTGCAACTTGACCGCGAGGGGGCTCGGCGCCTTCTCTCGATCATCCGGGACACTTTTCCCGATCTGTGAGTGCGCTCGAATACGAGCCGTACCCTGCGGCGCGTCCAACACTTTGGTCTCGAACCTCCGCGGTATGCTTCTGCGGTGCCTGAACTTGAAGAATCCCACCGAACATCCGTCGAGCTGTTCGCGGGCGGCGGCGGCCTCGCGATGGGCGTCGAGCGGGCCGGCTTCCGCCCCTTGTTGTTCAACGAGTTCGCGAAGTACGCGTGTGAGACGCTCGACATGAACGTTTCGAAACGACACAAGACGGACAGGCTCCGCATCTCGGCCTCGGTGGATGACGTCGCGGCCCCGGATTGCTTTCAGGTACCGCCTCCGGGAGCGGTTGTTCCGATCCTCGAGGGCGACGTGCAGCGCATCGACATGGGCAATCTGAATGGTCGGGTCGATGTCCTGGCAGGCGGCCCGCCGTGTCAGCCGTTCAGCCTTGGGGGCGTCGCTAAGGGTGACGAGGACAAGCGGAACATGTTCCCGCAGATGTTCCGGGCGGTCCGGCAGATCCAGCCGAAGGCCGTGATCTGCGAGAACGTTCGCGGCCTTCTGCGGCCGTCTTTTAAGCCTTACTTCGACTACATCCTGCGCGAGCTTGAGTTCCCTTTCGTTGAGCGGAAGGCGGGATCGACGTGGCAGGAACACGATGATGTCCTGAGGGCGATGGAGGAGCGTCGTGACGTCCCGCTCGGCGAGCGCTATGACGTGATTATGACGCCTGTCAACGCTGCCGATTACGGTGTCCCTCAAATCCGAAATCGGATCATAATCGTCGCCTTCCGATCGGACCTGAACGTCGACTTGGATACTTTTCGCAAGTCCATAACCCCTCAGTACTCGGAGGGCGCCTTGTTCCGGTCAATACTGAACGGCGAGTACTGGAAGCGTCACGATCAGGTCCCGGAGCACGTTCGGGAGCGGGTTACGGCGAGCGTTCCCAGGAACCTCCCCCTTGACGATGGCACCAAGCCTTGGCGGACCTTGCGGGACGCGATTGTTGGTATTGATGACGGAGCGGGCGGAAAGCTACCGTCCCTTCCGCCCATCGCCTGGGATAAGTTGGATCGCGTGGATTACAAGGCTGGCGGGGTCAAATACCACGTTGGCTGGCCGGGGGCCCGGATCTACGACGGACATACCCCTAACGAGTATGATCGCCCTGCGAAGACGGTCAAAGCTGGCGTACACGGCGTGCCCGGTGGGGAGTCGGTAATGCGCACCGATGACCTGCTGGAGCCGGATCCTGGTCCTGGTGCCGCCGAACGTTATAGGCACCGTTATATGACCGTACGGGAAACGGCGCGCATTATGACCTTCCCTGATGAGTGGGAACTCGCTGGACCTCGCGGCGAGCAGATGCGACAACTTGGCAATGCAGTGCCGGTTCTACTTGGAGAGGTTTTCGCCAAAGCCGTCGCGGCCGCGCTCGATGAGGCTGCGTCTCGCGCATGAACTCGACCCCTCGCACGCAGAGCGCCTGGAAGGAGAAAGTTCCATCGGACAAGGCGTGGAAGGGGCGAACGGGGCGAAGTCGAGAGGCTCTTGCCGCTGAACAGGACCACGCAGCCGGAGGACGTCACCGACGATTTGTGGACCTCGGTGACGGACGCCTTGCTCGCGCCTCTGTTGAATTGAAGGTTCTACCGAATACCCGTCGAATTCGCGCGTACCTTCGCTGGTCGGATCATGGGAAGTCGCCGGCGAAGTATCTCGGGCAGGTCGACCGCAACACGCGGATAGAGAACTTGATCGAGGCATGGGAGATGGCCTGGGAAAAGAGGCTCGTCTGCGAACAGACCCTTCCCCCCGGATCTTGGGCCGCTTCGCCGGCTGTTCGGGCGTCGATGAGGGGCAACCGAGGCAGGGACACAAGGCCAGAAATACTGTTACGGAAGCTACTCCACTCTAGAGGATTTCGCTATCGCGTTTCCACTAAACCACTCGCGGGGGTCAGACGGACGGCCGATCTGGTATTTTCCGGACCGCGAGTTGCCGTATTCGTTGACGGGTGTTTCTGGCACGGGTGCCCTGAACATTATCGTCCGGCGGCGACCAATTCCGACTTCTGGCGGGAGAAGATCGAGCGCAACCGAGAAAGGGACCTTGAGACGAATCGACTCTTACAGGAGGCCGGCTGGCGGGTTGTACGGGCGTGGGAACATGAAGACCCGGAGGACGTAGCCAGTCGTGTGGGCGATTTAGTCCGCCGGTAACGCATGATCTCGGGACGCGGCTTCTCGAGGCGTCCCATCTTGGATGGCTCAAGGACCACCGTATACCGCGTGACCAGGCTGTGCGACGACACTGTCACCGGCGGAACCAGAGTTTCCGTGCACGCAAAACCCAACGAGGTCGAAGTGCGCACGGCGCCTAACGCTATAGTGGCGAGGTGCCGAGACGCGAACTAGAGAACTTGCCAAGGCCCAGGCGTTTTAATCCTCTTGACCCTGCGGCGATTGGTACACTCCTCCGTGAAAAGTTGGAACAAGAAACGCCACACTCGTTTCCCCCTGCACCATTCCGCGGCGCCGGACTATACGCGCTCTACTATATAGGGGCCAGAATGGCCGAATACCAGCCACTGGCCAAAGCGTTCTTGGCGGGACACCACATTCCTGTATACGTCGGAAAGGCCGAGGCCGGGAACAGCAAATACGGCCAAGAACCCGACTACAACACCACTAATCTGTACGATCGGATCGCCAAGCACGCGAAGTCGGTCGCCGAGGTCGAGCACTCGGATGGTGGCGATCTGGCCCTAGGGGACTTCCGAGTAAAGTTTCTATGCCTCGACGATGCCTGGATAGTACTCGGCGAGCGGGCGCTCCTCCGGGCGTATCGGCCAGTACTTTGGAATACTATTGTGAGTGGTTTTGGGTCGAATCCCCCGGGGACCGCCCGGACTAATGCACGATCTGTTTGGGATACAATTCACCCAGGCCGAGATCGAGCGGGGCTGCTACCCAATCGCAGTCTCACGTTGGACGAGATGAAAGCTCGGATCATCGAGGGGGTGCGCATATCGTTGATATCCGACAATGAGTCCCGAGATGCCCGACTAGAATCTCTAAATCGCCCATCTACGATATGGTCTCCCCCTAGGAAGGGAGACCCGGACAAGCGGATTATAGTTCGAGATGAGGTTCGCTTCCTTATGGAAGTCAAACGGATGGGATTGGAGTCCCTCCAGTACAGAGTCGACTCGACAACGGAACTACCATTCGACACCGATGAATAGGAACGCTTTCGCTAGGCCGACAACGGAACATAATCAGGATTTGGAATCATTTGACGGTTCAAATGAACCACTTCGAAGTCGCCTCGGACGCCTATTTCTTTCTGCATCAATTTATCGGCGTCTGAAATGTTTTCGCCGTCACGGGTCGTGACGACGATTACAGCCTCGTCCCCGCCACCTTTAGTCGCTGTCAGCGCGGCCCAAAAAAGATCTTTAAAACTGCTGGGACGCCCCCATACGACAAGCCGCGAACTCGCGTCCTTGATCGCAGTACAACGATTCGGTTTGATTACCACCGAGTCAGGCTTAACGATCCACGACGGGTCTAGCGCTGCATTGACGATCTCCTGTGTGCCTTTGAAGCGGTTCGGAAGATAGCGTACATAAGAGCCGATGCCTTCCTGGGCCCTCGCATACTCTTTCATCGCGACGTCCTTGAGCCACACACGTACGTCTTTCTCGGCACCGTGCCGGAGCATGACTTGACCGACCTCGTCATCGTCCACCCATTGGCGGTACTGTTCGGTCTTCTTACCGTTCGACAGAAGCTCCCAGTCAAGCTCCTCAGCTTTACTGTACATCGTATAGAGAATCTGGTCGCGCAATTGTGAAGGTAGTTGCAGGGCGGCCACACTCACTCCTGAATTTCGAAGGTGTCGGGGAACTGAAGGCGATACTCATCGTACGCCGTTTCAAGGCTTGCGGCGTCCTTTACCCACTCTTCCATGAGAGCTGCGACACGCTGGTCACTGAACTCGATCCGTGAGCGAGTTGAAGTTTCCAGCACCTCGATCTCATTACCACCGAGGGATCTTTTAAGCTTTAAGGCGGCCGCTATGCGACGAAGGTCGCTAACGAAGTCCAACACGACGACTCGATCCTTGCCTTCCCGGAGCCTGAGGCCACGGCCAAGTTGCTGGACGAAAATGCGGCGCGAGTGTGTGACCCGGGCAAAACACAGGATGTTCACATCGGGAACGTCGACACCCTCGTTCAAGATATCCACAGCGGCCAAGATCGGTATGTCGCCTGCTCGGAACGCGAGCAGGCGACGCTGACGCTCTCTCTTCGTTAACGCCGCGTGCACAGCCTGTGCGCCTGACCATAAGGGAGTCTGATCTAGCATTTCTGCCAGTCTTTCAGCGTGCTCAACAGTCCGACAGAAAATTATTGCCCTGGGACGCTTGGTGTTCGTCCAAACTTTGGCCAGTTGCTCACGGATAGCCTCGTCGCGCTGCGGAAGGAAAAGTTTCGAGTTTAGCTCTGCGAGCCCGTACGAGTGCGTGCTAGCGTCTTTTACGATATCCCAATCGATGTCGTCCACGAACAGCTTGTAGTCAACCTGTGCTAGATAACCCTTGCGCATACCATCCTCGATACCGAGATGGTAGCTAGGTGCCCCTAGCTGGTCTGTGATGTCATGTGCGTCACCACGCCAGGGCGTCGCCGTGACACCAAACTGTCTAGATCGCTCAAGTACTCGCAGCAGCTCGTCATGCTGGCCCTCGGCGCCGAGATGATGCGCTTCGTCGATCATGACCAGACCAGGCCGGTATCCGAACTTGGCGGCTGACAAGGCGGAGCCGACGGTAGCGCACGTCACCCCAGATAGGTCATCGACCTTGCTCTCGCCCGTTAGCAATCTGGTTGGCACATGCTTTGGAAGGTGCCTCCAGAGAGCGCGTTCGAGCTGCTGCGCCAGCTCCTTAGCGTGTACCGCTACCAGTACCTTGTCTGCTGGTTGGCGGCTCAAGTGCGCATTGATTACTTCTCCACCGACTACCGTCTTACCAAGCCCCGTGGCTAAAATCAGCAACGCGCGCCCGCTGTGTTCGAGATCGCCCTCTAGACGCGCGAAAGCAGTTTTCTGATAAGATCTGAGTTCGATTTTCCCGAACCTATCGGGCAGCTTTTGGAACGCGGCCATGAGGTCATTACCGGCCCAGAGCAGGATCTTCGGGCCGAGCCTTAATAATTCACCAGCACGGCGTTTCGCACCGAGGCTGAACTGGGTGTTGGTCACGACTATCGCGCGATGCGCTTTGTATACTTCCCTGGCGAGAGCCACTTCGTCAATAGCCTCGGCGCCAACCGGTGTACGCCGCTTCCATTTACATTGGATCACCCAGTCCTCATCACCGTGACGGGCGAGGATGTCTCCTCCTTCATCACCAGGACCGTCGATATTGACTACAAATGAGCAGCCGATATTCCACAGCAGCCGCTCGATCCGCCGAGAAAACTGCGATGGCCCGGCGTCACGCAAGCTCATTGCATCAAGGAAGTGACGCATATCGCTAATCGCTGTCCGCTAGATCCCGCACGATTAGCCTGCAACTAGACCGAGCTCGCGCTAATTCCTCGATATCTAGGCGAGGGCGATGCTGCTCGAGCAACGCGAGATCACTCAACGGGTTCACAAGTCGTTCGACTACAAGCTCCCTCGCGGTCGGATCACCGATTGTCTGGTACGGACGAGCGAAAACCTTACCGTCGAGAAACTTCTCAGGTGCGGCTTTGATGATACGAACAACTGAATTGGCTGGTGCGTATCGGATGAAGTCCCCAGCAGCGATCTTATCATCCCATCGCGTCGAGTACGACGATTCGACCGCATAACGCCGCTCTGCTTCTGCGCGTTCGACCTCGGTAAGGATATCCCAATGCGCGCTTGGGTCGTCCGCGATGTATGCCACCATCCCTGACCTCACGAGGTTGAGTACCCGTTCTGCTTCGTCCGCCAAAGCAGCCGGAGTCAGGGGGGCCACTTTGCTGATCGATTTCAGCGCTCGGACGACCTCGGTAAGAGGCTTGGCGACCGCCCTCTCCCGAACTCGAAGGAATTCGGCCGCCTCAACTAATGCGAGGTCGCGGATGTCGGTGCCCAGCGCTTGGAACAATTCGTTATCGACGTTGACAAAGACCTCTAGTCGTGGCGGTCGAGCCATAAAAGCTACTACCGGCGCGTCTTCCCCCTTGTTATCGACGAGTCGCTCACCACGCACAGCCCAAACATCCAACGTCACCGACCCAAGGTCTTTTACTGTGTACTGGCCGGCGAGATCGACGACTGACTCGCCGGCGTCGCGGTAGCGCTGAAGACGTTCGGCAAGAGTCTCCTCTTTTGGCTGAGGAGGGACAGGCAGGGAGACAGGCAGATCATCTCCGTTCTGGTCATCCGAACCTGACGATGTGGGACCCGGATTACCGCTACCGATTCCCGGAAGGATTTCGTCGTCATCCTCGTCGACTACTGGCGGTTCCGAGACTGGGTGGTCGTGCCGATAAGCAGCTTGATACCAGATTTCATCGGTCTGATATTCTTTAACACCCTTTCGGAACTTTTCTGCCCAGTCGATCGCTTTCTCGTGCAATGGACGATGGCCATCACCGGGTATCAGATAGTTCAACCCCGCATCCTGCCGACGGTAGCCGGTATACAGCATTGCCAGCGGACTGAGGTTTTCCGGTAAGCCCATACTTTTAGCCTTCTGCGGACGCAGAGGCCCAGAGCCGCGGATGGCAGTGATCACTTGCCGCCACTCTTGAGTGTCGAACTCAAAAGCATTCTTCTGATAGTTTGGCGTCACATGATCGCAATGAATCTCGCCGACAATGCGGCCAGTCGGAGTTTTTGAGTCAATCGGATACTCGAGCTCAGGTTCGACAAGTTCGTCCTCGTCCTGCCAGGTGAAAACTCTTTTATCTTTAACGAGGATTTTTCTACCATTTCGGAGAAAGTCGAGCCCGTAATCTGATCGATGAACATAGCGCTGGACGCCGATCCATCCCCAAATTTTTCGCTCGCGCAATTGGAGCCGCTCTTGACCGCACTCCTCACACGTATCAGCATCGACTTGATTCCAGTGTCCGCACGAGAGACAAGCCTTCTTGCTCTTCAAAGTCATATCGACCGGCAAGATGGCGTGAATATCGACGCCACGCCTGGTAACAAACCTAGTTTTATCCCAGACGCAGGGTAAACGTGGCTCTACTTTTTTGTTGTTGATCGTCAGCAGAAAACCGCGCTCACGAAGGAGGAAGCTGTAGATGTCGCCCAGCTTTTCCCTAATGATCGCCTGGGTCCTTGGGCGCCGAAGGGTGTCGAACTGTTCCGATTTGAGGTCGCTGATCGTAACGGTCGTGCCGTGCTCAGCGGGGTCGCTCTTGGGCACAAGCCGGTAGGGCGCCTGGTACTCCGCGGATTCCGCGATCCTAGGTAGGTCGAGAACGACCTCCACCCAATGCGGATCACCAGCCCGACTTGACCGAACCGTCGTATGCCTGCCCAGGCGCGCGGTGCTGATGTTGAACCCCATCCCAAACAAGCCCAGAGAGCCATAACGGCCGTTGCTCGTCCAGCCAGCGCTGATAGCATTCGTGATCGCTTCCAGGCTCATACCTCGCCCGTTATCCTTAACGGTGATCCCGGCGGTGGAGCGAGTGGCGTTAGCGGCTGGCAACGTGATGGAAACGCTGGGGCGGACGACGCCGTCCCCCGCTGCTTGGAATTCATCGAATGAGTTGTCCACGAGCTCGGCGACGCACTGCCAGTGGGCGAACTCGATATCCCCGAGTACCCCGAGAATCCTCGGGTGGGGTGTAACATTGATGAACTCGCTCTCGCTCACGCGTCTCCTCGTTCACGGCCTTCGACTCCCGGGCGCCCTACGAGCGGACTCGACGGGCGACCGGAAGCTAGTAGCGGCGATCAGGTCACAGCCCACACGCCCCGCCACCCTAGTACGGTGTGAACCCTGTCGTGCACCGATCACGGCGATCTCGGAACGACTCATACCGTAATCGCGGATAGACTAGGAGCGTTACAACCACGTACCGGCCCCTGTTGAGCGAGGAAGCCCCATGACGCCAATACGGGTTCGACGGCGCATGCTCAGACTAGGTCTTGGTAGGGTTTCGCCCATGGTCCACCCACGAGGAGGGCGCCAGCAGCATCACGCGGCTGTCCAACTGTTTGCGTACGGCACGTTTGAGGATGACAAGGTAGCCGCATCAGTTCCCTGCGGCGGCAGTGCTGTCATTGCTCACGTATCCGCCGTACCAGTAGTTTGTCAAGAACTCTCTGAAACTTAGTTCGGCCCCATTCGAGATGAGGTCACATCCAGTGTTCTGGTCGTCGGGCCTTGACGACGGCTCGTAGGCATTCGAGGGGAAGCTTTCGTGGGCGAGGATCCACACTATCTGACTCCCGACGGGTTCTCGACGGGTTTTGAAGGGTATCTGAACCCCTCGGACACGGACTACCGAGCAGTCCTCACCTCGGGCATGGTCGTCCTTGACACTAACGTCTTACTGAATCTCTACCGGTTCGACGACGATGCTCGAAACGATCTGCTCGCGGTGCTTGAACGGCTCCAGGGCAACGTGTGGATCCCGCACCAGGCTTTGGAGGAGTTCTGGCGCAACAGGGAACAGACCATCCTAAGCAGGTCAAGCATTCGCCGCGACGCGCTCGAAGCCCTCAAGAAACCAATCCGTGCTCTCGAGAGCGCGATAGATACTTGGGCACGGAATGTCGGTCTGTCCCGCGACCGACTGTCAGATCTTCTCTCCTTGATCCATAAGACTCATGAGTCACTCAACGATGCGATCGAAGGACCAACTACCAGAGATCCCTTGGCAAGCGCCAGAGACACGAACTTAGATCCAGTCCTCGCATCGCTCCATCCCCTGCTAGCGGGCCGTGTGGGAACGGCGCTGCCTAATGAGGACTTCATCTCGGCGCTAGCTGAAGCCAAGCGTCGTGCGGACGCGCAGATACCGCCAGGCTATATGGATCGCGATAAGCCCGATAATCGAGGGCCGGGCGATTACCTGGTCTGGGAGCAAACTCTGCGTGAGGCGCGTCGACGATCGGCAGATGTCCTCCTAGTGACCAGCGACGTGAAGGAAGACTGGTGGAGGAGAGTACGAGGTGTGCCCGTTGGCCCTCGGGTCGAGCTAGTCGACGAGTTACGGGCACGAGTAGGTACGCGTTTGTTCATGCTCCAGCCGCAGCAGCTTCTCGGGATCGCGGGCCGTCTCCTCGATGTGGAGGTGCAGCCCGGATCGGCGAGCCAGATAGCCAGCACGACTGCGATCGTTACACCCGGGAGGGGAAGCGGCGAAGGGGGCCATGTAAGGCTGTATCTGACATCAGCCCTAGAAGAGGCACTTTCTCCGACTGTTGTGGTCAAAGCAAGCACTGGAACTGGGGAGTCTGTCTGGGACGTGTCCTTAGTGGCCTCTGACGGATCGACGGCCTTGGTCTGGATCTACGACCCGGTGAAGCCGTTTAACGACCTTGCCACAGGCTCCGTGCTTTCGACAGCACGATCGATGGTCGCTTCGATTCAAGGTATGTCGAGCCGGCCACGGATCGCGTGTGTTGTCGACCTGGCCAACCTGATGAATCGGATGCGAATGGATGAAGAGCCGTGGGCGCGTACCGACGATGACAGGCTGATGACCAAGGTGTTCGAGACCTTCCAACCGCACGTTGATGAGCTCGGCCGCGTGGGATTTGATGCCGTCCAGGTGATCGCAGGAGTGGACCAGGCAGAGTCAGAGGCTGCTGAGGCGTTTCAGCGCATCGATCAAGTCGTCGAAACGGTCACGCTCTGGTTTCGTCCCGCAGCGGGCCAAGATGCGCCCTGAAGATGCGGGCAGAAAGCGGCCCAGGGTCTGTTGACAGTTGGCCCACCCAAGCCTGGCATATCTGCGAAAGACATGTACAACGGACAGACAAAAAGGCCCTCCCGCGAACGGGAGGGCCTTAGTGCTGTCTCAACCAGACGTGCGCCCGAAGGGATTCGAACCCCTGACCTTCTGATCCGTAGTCAGATGCTCTATCCAGCTGAGCTACGGGCGCTTGTTCAGTTTTCAATCTAGCACCTGCCGGAACAGGTGCCAGCGGAGGCTCCGGGATTTGAACCCGGGAGGGGGGGTTACCCCCAACCGCATTAGCAGTGCGGCGCCATAGACCAGACTAGGCGAAGCCTCCCAGGTCGAACGACCACTGCCCAGATAGGTTACACACCCCGTGGACCCTCGCGAAAGGGACCCCCCTTAGACCCGTTGCAACGCTCTGAGCAGCAGCGGAGAGCGTCCGCCAAGACCTTCGGCTTCGAAGACGGCGACGCCGACGCGCGGGAGGTCGCGGGCCGCGGGGTAGGCCAGGTAGCGCGGGACCCAGCGGGGCTGGAACTTCGCGTTGAAGCGGTAGAGGGTCTCGATCTGGATCCAACGTGAGAAGAATCGCAGCGTCCGGGCGGAGAGGCGCGCGACGGGGCCGGCGCCGATGCGCTGGCCTTGTTCCAGGACGGCGCGGAAGGCGGCGAAGTTCAGGGAGACGTGCTGGGCGGGGGTCGTCAGGAGCAGTTCGGAGATCATCAGCTCGTTGACTCCGTTGTCGGCGGACCGGTCCCGGCGCATGACGTCCAGGGACAGGCCCTTCTCGCCCCAGGGCACGAACTGGAGGACGCCCCGGATGCCGCCGTCGTGCTCGGCGGTGACCAGGACCGAGTCCGGATCGCCCATCCGGCCGAGGGCCATCGAGAAGCCGCGTTCGGTGTCGGTACCGCGCCAGGTGGCGGCGAGGGCGCGGAGTTCGTCGAGTTCGGCGGCGGGGATGTCTTCGGCCTTGCGGATCCGGACGGTGTAGCCGGCTCGCTTCGTGCGTGAGACGGCTTGGCGGACTCCGCGCATCGTGCGGCCTTCGAGGGTGAAGGTCGCCGTGTCGACGACGGCTTCGTCGCCGATCTCCAGGACCTCCAGCCCGAAGCGTGCCCAGACGGTCGCGCCCAGTTCCGAGCAGCCCATGGTCGCCGGGGTCCAGGCGTACCGGCGGCAGACGTCCAGGTACTCCTCGATCGCGCCCGGCCATGCTTCCGGGTCCCCGAGGGGGTCCGCCGAGCACAGCGCCACACCGGCGATCACGCGATAGGTGACCGCGGCCTTCCCCGACTTCGAGAAGACCACGAACTTGTCCCGCCGGAGGGCGAAGTACCCCAGCGAGTCCCGCTCCCCCAGCAGCGCCCTGAGCCGCTCGACCTCGTCATCGGTCAGCTCCGGCGCGGGTTCGGCCGACCGCAGCAGGAAGTACGCCGCCAGCAGGACCGCGCCGATGCCGAACAGCAGGCCGACGGCCGCCGAAAGGTCCTCCAGCCACATCGCGTGGAAGACCGCCGGGCCGCTCACGCCGACCAGGGCCAGCACCGACTGCAGCAGGCGGTCGCCCACGCCCAGGGGATCCAGCGCCCTGGCGATCGAAAGCAGGGTGAAGTTGATCGCGATCCCGGCCAGCGCCAACTGCAGGAAGACCCGGATCGCGCGCCACCGGCCGGTCACCGGATCGGGGAGCGCGATGAAGTGACGCCGCGTCGCGATCAGGGCGATCAGCAGCGCGAGTGACACAAGGCCGGCGCCGAGGACGTGCCGTAGCCCGAGGTGCGACACCGTCAGCAGGACGGCGGCGGCGACGGCGAGCTGCCAGGCCCTTCGCTTCCGCCGTTTGAGGCCGGCGGCGAGCATCACCAGCAGCACGCCCGTCACCAGCGCGACCGTCGCCGCGCCGACCGTGGCCTCGTTGGGCAGTTCCAGCCATTCGGCGACATGGCCGCGCAGGGTGCGCCGTCCGGCCGGGACCAGCACCGAGACCAGGGTCAGCAGTCCGGCCAGTCGCGTCACCCAGGTGATCACCGCCACCGAGGTGGCACCCGCCACCCGCCACGCGCCCGCCAAGTTCCCGCCCCCGTTAACTCCTTGCCAGCTCCACGAACGGTACAAGGGCTTCGGGGTTCAGGAGCGCATCCCGGCTGACGGCGCGGTCAGGTGAAACGCCCGAAAGGATCTTCTTGACCGGAACCTCGCATTTCTTGCCGTTGAGCGTGCGGGGGACCTCGCTCACCTGAACGAACCGGTCGGGCACGTGCCGTGGCGAGAGGGCCCCTCGCAACTCCTTGCGCAGGGCGGGTTCGACGTCGTCGAGCGAGACGCCCTCGGCCAGGACGAGGAAGCACAGCAGCTGTCCGTCTTCGTTGCCCGCCGCCGAAGTGTCGATCACCAGCGAATCCGCGACCTGGTCGAACGCTTCGACGACGCGGTAGAACTCGGCCGTGCCCATCCGGACGCCGCCGCGGTTGAGCGTCGAGTCGCTGCGGCCGTAGATGACCGCGGAGCCGCGGCCGGTGATCCGGATCCAATCGCCGTGCCGCCAGATCCCGGGATACATCTCGAAGTACGCCTCGCGCAGCCGCGAACCGTCCGGGTCGTTCCAGAAGAACACCGGCATCGACGGCATCGGTTCGGTGATGACCAGTTCGCCGACCTCTTCCACCACGGGCTTCCCCGCCTCGTCGAACGCGGCGACGGCGGCGCCGAGCGCGCGGACGGAGAGTTCGCCCAGCCAGACCGGGACGTCCGGGGCCGCCGCGACGAACGCGGCGCACAGGTCCGTGCCGCCGGACACCGAACAGATCTGGACGCGTTTGCCGACCTCGTCGACGATCCAGCGGAAACCCTCGACGCTCAGCGGCGCGCCGGTGGATCCCAAGGCGCGCAACGCGGTGAGGTCGTACCGCTCCGCCGGTTTGATCCCGGCCTTCAGGCAGCTCTGGATGAACGGCGCCGACGTGCCGAAGTAGGTCACGCGGTGTTGTTCCGCGAGGTGCCACAACACGTTCAGGTCCGGATGTCCCGGGCTGCCGTCGAACAGCACGATCGTGGTACCCGTCAGCAGCCCGGAGATGAGGAAGTTCCACATCATCCAGCCGGTGGTGGTGAACCAGAAGAACCGGTCGCCCGGGCCGAGGTCGCCTTGCAGGGCAAGGGCTTTGAGGTGTTCGAGGGTGATCCCGCCGTGCCCGTGGACGATGCCCTTCGGCAGGCCGGTGGTCCCCGAGGAGTACAGGACCCACAGCGGGTGACCGAATTCGACGGGCTCGAAGGCCAGTTCCGCGCCGGCGTTGTCGGCGAGCAGCGTGTCCCAGTCGAGCGTGCCGTCGAGGCGGCCGCCCGCGTAGTCGACGAGCACGGTCGCTTCGAGGGTGGAGATCTCGTCCCGCAGCGAGTTCACCGTCGACCGGCTGTCGAACCACCGTCCATTGTAGACGTAGCCGTTGACGGCGATCAGCACCTTCGGCTCGATCTGGGCGAACCGGTCGGTGATCGCCCGGACACCGAAGTCCGGCGAGCAGGACGACCAGACGGCGCCGAGGCTCGCGGTGGCAAGGAAGGCGATCAGCGTCTGCGGGCAGTTCGGCGCCAGCGCGACGACCCTGTCCCCTTTGGACACTCCCAGTTTCCGCAGGCCCTCACGCGCGGAGGCGACGGCGGAGCGCAGGGCGCCGTAGGTCAGCTGCGACGAGAGGCCGTCCTCGCGGTGGAAGATCACGGCGATCTCGTAGTCGGCCTTCGCGGCGCCCGCGACGCCGGGCATGAGCGAGTGCTCGGCGTAGTTCAGGGTGCCGCCCTCGAACCATCGCGCGTTCGGCATCTCGCCGGTGAGCACCTCACCGGGCCGGTCGTGCCAGCGCATGCCGAGGAAGTCGGCGACGGCCGCCCAGAAGTCGGGTCCGCGCCGCACGGAGAACTCCCACAACGCGTTGTAGTCGTCGACTTCCACTCCGCGTTCGGTGCGCAGCCAGCGGCGGAACGCGTCGATCTTGGTGTCGGGCAGGCGGCTCGGCTCAGGGCGCCAGAGCACTTCCGGGGCGTCGGCGGTGTGCGTCACCCCGCGATGTTAACCCTCGTTAACCGATCTAGCGAGCCCCTGTGAACAGCTCGTACGCCATCGTCTTGAGCCGCCCGGCGTCCAGTGGAGTGACCGTGAGCCAGCCTCGGTCTCGACGAAGACCGTAGCGCCCCTCGGGGGTGTCCACCCAGGTCAGCGTGCCCTCGCCGCGGACCCAGCGGCCCTCCCACGACTTCCTGGTCGCGCCGAGCCGTCCGCTGCCGATCCGCTGCGTCGCGATCCTGACCAGCACGATGACCTCGGGTTCGCGCAGTCCAACGTCACGCAGGACATCGGAGAACGCCGGCTGCCCGCCGCGCTCCCCCGCCTCGCACGCCGCCGTGTAGTCGTCGACGCGCAGGTTGACCGAGAGGCCCCGCCCCTGCTCACACGACGGCAACGCCTGCAGCAGCGTCGCGGCGACGAGCGGTTCCCGCAGCGCCGACAGCTCGACGTCGGTGCCGGCGACACCGATCGCGACGGCGCCGCGATCGGACACGCACCCCACGGCCCGGTACGCCGGATCGCCGTCGAGCCGCAGGTCCAGCGTCAGTTCGCTGTTCGCGATGGTGTGCAGCAGCGTCACCAGCTCCGGCGCGGGGGCGTCCACCGTGCCGAGGCCGCGTTCGGACAACGTCCGGCTCGCCGCGGCCACCAGCTCCGCGCGGAACTCCGGCGTCCGCCCGACGTGCGGCACCTCCAGCACCGCGGGCAGTTCGTCGCGTCCGTGCGCCGACCACAACAGGAACAGCTCACCGATGTGCAGGCGGATCCAGTCCATCAGCGGCCTCGCGGGTCTTCGCCGATGACCGGCGGGGTGACGTAACCGCCAAGGCCCCAGACGTCGGAATCCTCGACGAGGTAGTCCGGTGCCTTGTGTTCGTCCTCGCCCTGCTTGCCTTGCTGGGGTCCCGCCATCCCCATCGGCATCCCGCCGAAGCCGCCCATGCCCGCGGCCGCTGCGCGTGTGCCGGCGACCTGCCCCGGCTGCCCCGACGGTCCGAAGCCGCCGGCACCGGATCGGCCGCCCTGTCCGAGCTGCTCGTGGGTGCCGCCCGCGGTGCCGGGCGACGGTGGCGGCGGTACGAAGGCGCCGCTGCTCGCGCCGGGCGCGCGCGGCGGCTCGGCGGGCTCCCGCACCTGGATCGGCGCGACGTCGTCGACCGCGCCGCTACTGCGGGTCGAGTCGTCCGGAAGCGTCTCCGGCTTGGGCTCGGGCTTCGGCCGCAGCTCCGGCTCTTCGGGCGTCTTGAGGATCTGCGGCTGTTTGCCGTACGAGGTGAAGCGAGGGACGTTCTCGTAGACCTCGCCGGAGGTCCACTGCATCCGCGTCATCACGTCGGCGGCCTGACGGTGCAGATCCTGCGAGGTCTCGTCGGTCGGCTCGGCGACGATCCGGCCCGCCTCGGCGAAGCCGGACCTCGGCGGTGACGACGTCGACATGGCCTGCGTCGAGTCGGAGACCGGGACAGGACGGCGTTTCGGCGGCTGCGGCGGCTGCGGTGTATTCGGACGCGGGGAGGATCCCGGCGGCTCGGGCATCGTGCGCCGCGCGGTTTCGGCGATGTCCGCCTGACGGCGCACGCAGTTCGCGACGTTCTCGGCGCGCCAGCCGGTCTCGGCCGCCCAGTCGACGAGTTTGACCGCGGCGTCGCGGGCCCTGTCCGCACCCTCGCCCGTCCAACCGTCGGCCGTGGCGACGATGGCCGCCCTGAGCTCGGCTCCGGCCCGGTCGAGGAAGGCGCTGATCTTCGTCCACTGCGCGGCGACGGCTTCCGCGCCCGCCAGGTCCAGCTCGTTGTGGACCATCTCGTAGAGCTCTTGGTGCGAGTAGCTCATCCAGTCGATGTCGGCGTTGAGGTGATCGGGGCCGGGCCGCGGTTCGGGCTCTCGGGGCGGCCACGGCGACGGGAGGATCCGCATCAGTGCTCGTCCTTCCGCTCGGGCTCGACGATGTCCTCCAGGTCGAACCGGCGGGCGACCCGTTCGAGCTGCTCCTGGCCTTCCTCGTCCGCGGCGACGTACATCTTCCGCGCCGCCATCACGGTGAGCTGGAAGTCCTTGAGCACCTTGGCGAAGTCGTTGAGGACGGGCAGGGCCGCTTCGGTCCCTTCGGTCGCGGCCCCCTGGAAGCGTTCGCTCATCGTGTGCCCGACGAAGTTGGCGCCCAGTTTCAGGGGCGCCTTGAACTCCGTCGAGTCCTTGATCAGCGCGTTGAGTTCATGCCGCGCCTTCAACAGCGCGTCGACGAGCTTCTTGGCGGCGTCCTCGGTGACCTTGACGGTCCCCTTCTTGGCATCGGTCTTGGTGTCCCGGATCTGACCCGCCACCGGTGCCAGCGCCGGCGCCGAAGCGCCGAACGCGGCTTGTGGCGTCACGGGCACCTTGGGTGACTGTGCCATTTGACCCTCCCCTGTCACATCTGGAGGGAATGGTAGCGCGGATCAGGTCACCGCAGGTGGGCGTCGAACCAATTCAGCGTGCGCTGCCAGGCCTCCGCGGCCGCGTCCGGATCCGCGTCGAACCGGTGGTTGGCGCCCGGGTAGCGGACGACGTCCGTCACGACCCCCGCCGACGCCGCCGCGTCACGCAACTGCTCGACCTCGGCGCCTCCGGCCTCGTCACCCGCGTCGCCGTACATGCCGAGCCAAGGGCTGGTCAGCCGTCCGGCGATCTCGACGAGGACCGGAAGTTCGGTGACGCCCTGCCCGCCGACGCTCACCGCCGCGCCCAGCCTGCGGTTCGAGGCGACGACCAAGGCCGCCGTCCCGCCGAGGTCGAAACCGACGACACCGATGAGATCCGCCTCGACGCCGCGCCCGGAGAGCCACGCGAGCGTCGCGTCGGTGGCGTCGAGGAGATCCTGCTGCGTGAGGTTGTCGCGATCGAGATGCGGGGTGACGGTGAGCCAGCCTTCGCCGGCGAGCCCGGCCAGTAGCAGGCTCAAGCCCTCTTCGACCTCGTCGGCCTCCTCGTGCAACACCACGAGCCCGCCGCGGACGACGCCTTCCGGTTCGGCGAAGGTCAGGCGCAACGTGTGGCCGTCGACGTGCTGATGTTCCACGGTGGTCGTCAAGGTCATTCCTCCATCAGACCACTCTTAGGTAAATATTCGGGGCTTGCCCGCACGCGGGAGGATACGGTGACGGAGCCGTCCCCCAGACGTAGGAGCGCCGAAGATGTCCCCTGTTTCGCCGCGTGCGGATCTCGAATCGTTGCCGAAGTACGTCCCTGGCCGGACAATCCAGGGCGCGATCAAGCTGGCGAGCAACGAGGTTCCCGGTGGACCGCTGCCGAGTGTGGCGCAGGCCATAGCCGAAGCGGCACAGGGCATCAATCGGTATCCGGACATCACCTCGTCCGGGCTCGTCGAGCGGCTGGCCCGCGAACTGGGCGAACCGGTCGAGCGGATCGCCATCGGCTGCGGTTCGGTTTCCCTTTGCCAGCAGATGATCCAGGCCTTGTGCGGCCCCGGTGACGAGGTCGTCTTCCCGTGGCGTTCGTTCGAGGCGTACCCGATCGTCACGCAGGTCGCGAACGCCGTCGGCGTGAAGGTGCCGCTGACCGGCGGACACGGGCTCGACCTCGACGGCATGCTCGCCGCGATCACGCCGAAGACGCGGCTGGTCTTCGTGTGCAACCCCAACAACCCGACCGGGACCGTCGTGCGGCGCGCGGAGCTGGAACGCTTCCTCGACGCCGTGCCCGCGGGCGTGCTGGTCGTGCTCGACGAGGCCTACAAGGAGTTCGTGACCGACGCCGAGGTGCCGGACGGCGTCGAACTGGCGCGCGGCCGGGACAACGTCGCGGTGCTGCGGACGTTCTCGAAGGCCTACGGCCTCGCCGGTCTCCGCGTGGGTTACGCGGTGGCGCCGGAACCGATCACCGTCGCGCTGAAGCAGGTGTACGTCGCCTTCTCGGTGAACATGATCGCGCAGGCCGCGGCCATCGCCTCCCTGGACGCGGCCGACGAACTGCTGGAGCGCTGCAAGGAGATCGTCTCGGAGCGGACCCGCGTCCGGGATGCCTTGGTGGCCAATGGATACGAGGTTCCCCAGACGCAGGCGAACTTCGTCTGGCTGCCGCTGGGCGAGCGGACGACGGCGTTCGCGGAGCACGCGCTGGAGCGCAAGCTCATCGTGCGCCCGTTCGCCGGCGAAGGCGCCCGAGTGACCATCGGGACCCCCGAGGAGAACGACCTCTTCCTCGAAGCGGCGGCCGATTTCCCCCGCTGACGCCGGGAAGGGCAAGCAGGTACTTCGGTCTCGTGAGTGGTAATGACGGTTAGAACCGCTTGGGTTCTAGTGGTCGTCGCAACATCTGATGTGGAGGTGTTGTGATGGCTGGGTTTCGTCGTCGTTGGTTGCTGCGGGATGTGCGGGCGGGGTTTTGGGATGGGGTCCGGGCCGGGTTGTCGGTGGAGCGGGCAGCGGTGGCCGTGGGCGTGTCGCGGGCCAGTGGGAGACGGTTGTTCGACGAGGCTGGCGGCGTGATCAGTAATGCGCCGAAGTCTGGATCGGGCCGCTATCTCTCGCTGGCCGAGCGGGAGGAGATCATGATCCTGTGGGCCCAGCGGGTGCCGAAAGCGGAGATCGCGCGCCGGCTGGGCCGGGATCGCTCCACGATCGGGCGGGAACTGGACCGCAACAGCACCGGGCAGGGCTATCGGGCCAGTTCGGCTCAGCGCGCGGCCGAGGAGCGGGCGACACGACCGAAACCGGCGAAGCTGGCCGCCGACCCGGTGCTACGGGACAGGGTCCAGGCGGATCTGCGGGCACGATGGTCGCCGGAACAGATCACTGCCAGGCTGGTCCGGGACTTTCCCGACCAGCCGAGGATGCACGTGAGTCACGAGACGATCTACCAGGCCATCTACGTCCAAGGACGAGGCGCGCTGCGGCGTGAGCTGGCGCAGTGTCTGCGGACCGGGCGAGCGATCCGCCGACCGCGGCGGATGCCTGACGGGCGCCGGACCCGCCAGGGCAAGATCGCCGGGATGGTCCCGATCTCCGAACGCCCCGCCGAAGCCGCGGACCGGGCGATCCCGGGGCATTGGGAAGGCGATTTGATCATGGGCAAGGACAATCGTTCGGCGATCGGGACCCTGGTCGAACGCTCGACCAGGTTCTGCCTGCTGCTGCACCTGCCCGGCGGGAAAGACGCCGCTACCGTCGCCGAGGAGATGATCAAGACAATCCAGCGGCTGCCCGCCGAGCTACGCCGGTCACTGGCCTGGGACCAAGGCACCGAAATGGCCCAGCACGCCCAGATCACCCTCGCCACCGACCTCGACATCTACTTCTGCGACCCACACGCACCCTGGCAACGCGGCTCCAACGAGAACACCAACGGACTGCTCCGCCAGTACTTCCCCAAAGGCACCGACCTCGCCACACATACCCCCGAAGACCTCGCGAGGGTGGCCGCCGAACTCAACGGCCGCCCCCGCAAAACCCTCGACTGGGACACCCCAGCCGAACGACTCAACAAGCTACTGTCCTCATACGAGCACGTTGCGACGATCGCGTGAATCCACCCCGTCATTACCACTCACGAGGCCGCTACTTGAGCAGCAGCTGCACCATCGCGGCGAGGCCGACGACGACGATCACGCCGCGCAGCACCTTCGGCGGGAGCTTGCGGCCGATCTTCGCGCCGATCTGCCCGCCGATGGTCGACCCGACCGCGAGCAGCGCGACCACGGGCCAGCTGACCGGCGCGATGAAGGCGTAGATCGTGCCGGCTACGACGTTCACGACGGCGGAGAGCGCGTTCTTGACGCCGTTGAGCCGCTGCAGCGACTCCGACATCAGCATCCCCATGACGGCCACCATCATCACGCCCTGCGCGGCCGTGAAGTATCCGCCGTAGATGCCGATCAGGAAGATCAGGAACAACAGGAGCGGCCCGATCTTGTGGACCTTTCCGTTCTCCTCGCGGCGTTTCGCCACCCAGGCGGCCACTCGCGGCTGGACGATCACCAGCACCACGGCGAGCCCGACCAGTGCGGGCACGACGGTCTCGAAGGCGTCCTTCGGCAGCGAGAGCAGCAGGATCGTGCCGCAGATCGCGCCGAGGAACGACGCCACGGCGAGCTTGACCACCTCGGGCCAGTAGCCCTTGAGCTCTTGGCGGTAGCCGATCGCCCCGCTGACCGTGCCGGGAGCGAGGCCGATCGCGTTGGACGTCGTCGCGGTCAGCGGCGAGTAGCCGAGCGCGACCAGTACCGGGAACGTCACGAGCGTGCCCGAGCCGACGACCGTGTTGATGGTGCCCGCCCAGAGCCCCGCGATGAAGATCAGGACCGCGTGCCACCACGTCATAAAGCACTCACCCGCGAACCATAAGCAGGGTTACCTCCTTTCGCGCTGTGGATGTGTCTAGTCGAACATTCATGCGCCCGCGGGCGCCTGCTTCTCCTCCGGCAGATGGGCCGCGGTGATCTCCGCCGCGACGGTCCAGCCGAGCGACAGGTACAGCGCCCGCCCTTCTTCCGTCGCGACCAGGACCGCTCGCTCCGCCCCGGCGGCGACGGCCACCTCGTCGAGCCTGCGCATGACGAACCGCCCCAGCCCGCGACGCTGGTGCTCGGGCTCCGTCACGACCTGATCGACCACCGCCGTGCCGCCCGCTATCGCGACCCGGCCGGTGGCCGCGCGCGAGCCGTCGGGAGCGCGGACGACCACGTCGGTGACCACGCCGTCGCCGACCAGTTCCGCCTGGTACGGCTCGGGCGCGGCCATGACGGGCCGCACCGCGAGCGGAGTGCTCATCAGGTACTCCGGCGGGCCGATCCGCCAGTTCGGCGGCACCGTCCCCGCCACCTCTTCCCGCGAACCGCTCACCTTCAGCCAGGTGCCGGGCTCGGTCAGCGCGCGGGCCCGGCGCGCGGCCGACTCGGCGTCCGCCAGTACATACCTCACGCGGTGCCCCGGACGGCCGACGTCGAGCCGGTAACCGTCCGGTTCGGCCACCGGGAGCCCGACGCCCCGGGAAAGCGCCCAGCCGTGCACCCATGCCTTGATCAGTCCTGCCACCCCAGTCATCCTCCGATGATGACACCGGCCACCGACAATTCCGGCCGGTTCGCCGAACCTGCGAGGATGAGGCCGTGGCCGACGACGAGCGCGAAGTCCGCGCGGAGCAGGTGTGGAGCGCGACGGTCGATCATCTGCGCTCGATGATCGACTCGGGCAGGCTCCCCGCCGGGTCGAGGCTGCCCGCGGAACGGACCCTCTGCGAACAGCTCGGGATCAGCCGCGGTTCGCTGCGGCAGGCGTTGCGGGTGCTGGACTCCATCGGCTACGTACAGGTGCGGCCGGGTTCGGGCACCTACGTCCGCGAGACCCTGGACGAACAGCCGCTGCGCAGCTGGTTCTCCGAACACGAGCAACTGGTCGAGAAGCTGTTCGACCTGCGGACCACCGTCGAGCCGACACTCGCCGAGCGGCTCGCGCTCCACCACACGCCGCGGGTGCTCGCGCGGCTGGAAAGCACCGTCGAGGAGATGGACCAGGCCGCGGCCGACGGCGACATGCTGCGCGTGATCGCGGCCGACGCGGAATTCCACCGGGTGATCGCCGGCAACGCGGGCAACGACGACGTCACCGACCTGCTGCGTTCGGTGCTCGCTCTGGTCGGCGAAGAGCGGCGGGCGGCGCTGCGGCTTCCGGGGCAGATCCGCAAGGCCGTCGACGAGCACCGCGCGATCCTCGAAGCGGTCCGCCGTTCGGACGCGGCGGCCGCGCGGGAGATCACCCGGAAGCATCTGCTCGACGCCAAGACCTACGTCCACGACTACACGGCGCGGGATTGACGAGGGCGTCTCATGCCTGGTCGTGAGTGGTAAATGTCGTTCTAACGACACTTACCACTCACGACCAGCTGTCCGGGATCCGCTTGTCTTGCCCCTCTTTAACGCTTTCTTGATGGCGGACCGGCCCCCGCGCGAGTACAGTTTTCAGAAGATTGTGAAACTTCTGATGGGGGTGTGCGGTGGAGAAGGTCCGGTTCACCGAAGAGAAGGCGACGATGCTGGCCACGTTGTACGGCCGCGCGCTCGACGCCCGCAGTGAGCGGCCGATCCTCGGTGACAAAGCCGCCGACGAGGCCGTGAAGCAGATCGACTACGACTTCGGCTCGCTGGGCGTCGACGGCCAGCTCGGGCTGACCGTCGCGCTGCGCGCCAAGCCGATGGACGACTGGACGACCGCCTTCCTCTGGGATCACCCGGACGCGACCGTCGTCCAGCTCGGCTGCGGGATGGACAGCCGCGTCTACCGCGTCGACCCGCCGCCTTCGGTGCGGTGGTTCGACGTCGACTACCCCGAAGTCGTCGACCTGCGCCGCCGGATCTACCCGGATCGGGAGGGCTATCGGACCATCGGCTCGTCCGTGACGGACTTCGGGTGGATCGACGAGATCCCGTCGGACAAGCCCGGTCTGGTGATCGCCGAGGGGCTGACGATGTACCTGCGGCCCTCCGAGGGCGAAGAACTGCTGCGGCGGTTGATCGCGCATTTCCCGCAGGGCGGCGAAATGGTCTTCGACACGTTCAGCAGGCTGGGGATCAAACTGCAGAAGCTGAATCCCGTCGTCCGCAAGGCGAAGGCGACGCTGTACTGGGGGATCGACGAGATCTCCGAACTCGAACGGCTCGGGCTGACGCTGGTCTCGAAACTCGACTCGACCGATTACGCAACGCCTGAGGTGAAGGACCTGCTTTCGCCGTCGATGCGGGCACAGTTGTGGTTCGCGGGGCTGTTCCCGGCGTTCAAGAAGATGGGGCGGATCCTGCGGTTCCGGTTCTGAGGCGCGGCGGAACGCGTTTAGCCCGCTAAACGCGTTCCGCCGCCCTGGAGTGGATCAGCGGGATTCGAGGACCCGTTCCACGAACCGGTGCAGCTTGTCCTCCAGCCGGAGGACGCGCTCTTCGAGCGTCAGCGTCTCCGACGGCTGCGGCACGTCCGGCTTCAGCTCGCCGCGGATGTACTGGCTGCACGCGAGATTCGCGCACGCGTAGATGCCGAGCGTGTTCCCCTCCCGCCCGGCTTTCCCCGCGCGGCGCCCGGAGAACAGCGCGATGTCGGACAGCGGATGTGTCGTCGTGCACAGGCCGCACATGTTGCTCAGCAGGACACGGCCCTTCGGCCGGGGCGCGGCGCGAAGGGACAGTCCGACGACTTCCCCGCGATACGGCAGCACGAGGTACGCGCGCGCTGCCGCCTTCGGATCTCGCCAGCCAAGGAATTCCCTTTTCTCCCAAGGGATCTCATCTGGCGGGGCGGGCAGCGTGACCCCCTTGGCCTCGCCACGCGTGCAGTTCACGAAGGACGCCCTGATCTCGTCCTGTCCCAGCGGTTCCATCGGTTTCTCCCAAACTCTCGCCCGCACGGTAACCAGCGCCCGCGAGAACGGGCCAACCCTTTTCCGCCGGAGGTCATACGATCACCGGGTGCGCGGGAAGACGATGTCGAGCCGGTTCCGGCTGGTGCTCAGGACCAGCCTCGGTTTCGCCGCGCTCGGCATCGGCTCCAGTGTGTGCGGTGCCGGGGTCGTGGCGTTGCTGCTGCTCCTGCAGGGCCTGCCGAGTGAGGTCGGCGACCGCGGCTGGATCCTCGGTGTCACCGCCGCCGGGATAGTGGCGCTGGCGCTGGTGGTCGGCACTTTGTGGACGGCTTGGCTGCAGCGGCGCACGGCGGTCTGGTTCGTCTTCGGCCGCCCGCCGACGGAGGCCGAGGCCGCGCGGGCGCTCCGGCTCCCGGTCGACATGGCGATCGTCAGCGCCACTCTGTGGCTGAGCGCGACGATCGTGCTCGGCTCCCTCGCCAGGGCGCTCGGGTCCTGGATGGACGCCCTCGGGATGGCGCTGGTCATCGGCCTCGGCGGGCTGACCACGGCCGGCCTCACCTATCTCGCCGCGGAATGGGTGGCGCGCCCGGTGATGACGATCGCGCTCAAGGTCACCCCGCCGAAAGGGACGCTCAGGGTCACCGTGCGGACCAAGGTCGTCGTCACGTGGTCACTGGCCAGCGGGATCCCGTTCCTCGGGGTGCTGCTGGTGGCCACGCCGCCGGATCTCGGCCAGGGTGACCACGTCGCGAGCCTGATCATGCTTTCGGTGATCGGGCTGAGCGTCGGCGCGATCGGGACGGGCCTGCTCGCGAAGGCCGTCGCCACCCCGCTGCACCGGCTCCGGATCGCACTCGACGAGATCGCGCGCGGCAACAAGGACATCGTGGTCGACGTCGACGACTCCAGCGAGATCGGCCTGCTCCAGACCTCGGTCAACGACCTCGCCGCCGGGCTCCGCGAGCAGGAACGGATGCGCGACCTGTTCGGCAGGCACGTCGGGGACGAGGTCGCCCGGCACGCGCTCGAGTACGGGGCCTCCCTTTCGGGGGACGTGCGTGAGGTGACGGCGCTGTTCGTCGACGTCGTCGATTCGACGGCGCTGGCGAGCCGGACCCCGCCCGAGGAGCTGGTGAAGATGCTCAACCGGTTCTTCACCAGCGTGGTGAACGCGGTCGGGGCACGGGGCGGGCTGGTCAACAAGTTCCAGGGTGACGCCGCGCTCTGCGTCTTCGGCGCGCCCACCCGGCTCGCGGACGCGCCGACGGCGGCCCTTTCGGCCGCGCGGGCGATCCGGGACGCCGTCCAGCGGACCGGCGAGCTGGACCTCGGCATCGGGGTCGCGAGCGGCCGGGTCTTCGCCGGTCAGCTGGGGACGAGCAGCCGGTTCGAGTACACCGTCATCGGCGACGCGGTGAACGAGGCCGCGCGCCTGACCGAGGACGCGAAGTCCGCCGAAGGCCGGATCCTGGCGAGCGAGGCGGTGCTCAAGGCCGCGCTGGAAAGCGAACGCGCGCACTGGGAGCCGTACGCGGAACTGGAGCTGCGCGGCCGCCGGGAACCCACGCACGCCTGGGCGGCGAGCGCACTCAGCCCGGAATGACGTCCGGCCAGCGCAGCAGCGTCGAACCCCAGGTCAGCCCGGCCCCGAAGGCTCCCATCACGACGCGGTGACCCGGCTGCAGCGTCCCGTCCTTCACGGCGTCGGCCAGCGCGATCGGGATCGACGCCGCGCTCGTGTTACCCACCTTCTCGATATTCGAGTACATCACGTCGTCCGCGAGGCCGAGCTGCTTCGCGCAGGTCTGCAGGATCCGGATGTTGGCCTGATGCCCGACGAAGCGGTCGATGTCGCCGACCATCCAGCCCGCGGCGTCGAGCACCGCCCGCGCCGATTCGGCCATCCTGGCGCAGGCGTGCCGGAAGACGGTCTGACCCTGCATCACCAGGTAGTGGTCCCGCGGGTCGTCCGAGCGGCGGTTCTTCGCGCCCCCGGCCTCGACCCAGAGCAGCCCCGCGAGTTCACCCTCGCTGTGCAGGTCGAACGGGCCGAGCGCGCCGAGTTCGCCGTCGTCGCCCGCGCGCAGCAGCACCGCGCCCGCGCCGTCGCCGAAGATCGGCACCGTGCCGCGGTCTTCGGGGTCGACGAGCGAGGTGAAGACGTCCGCGCCGATCACCAGCACGCGGCGCGCGATCCCGGCGGCGATCAGCCCGGCGCCGGTGGCGAGCCCGTAGATGAACCCGCTGCACACGGCGTTGACGTCGAACGCGGCGACGCCGTTCAGGCCGAGCTTGGTCGCCACCTGCGGCGCGCTGGCCGGGCACGGCTGGTCGGCCGTCGACGTCGCGAGCACGACGGCGTCCGCGCCGTCCTCGCCTGCCGAGGTCAGCGCCCGGCGCCCCGCCTCGACCGCTAGGTCCACAGTGGACGTTCCGTGGTCGACGACCCGGCGTTCGGCGATCCCGGTCCGCGAACGGATCCACTCATCGGAGGTGTCCAGTCGCTGGGCGATCTCCTCGTTGCCCACGACGCGTGGCGGCAGCCAGGAGCCGAGACCGGCGATGACGGCCGCCTGAGATGAGGGCACCAAGAAATCCTTTCGCGCGGAAGAAGAGAGGTCTGCCATTCACTTGTAAGCGCTACCATTCAGTAGACCCGTCAGTTGTGTTCCGGGTCACATTTCAAAGAATTCTCACCTTTCCCGGTGCACCGCGTGGCGCGCGGCCGCGGATCGGGCGCCCGGGAGAGTCGTCCGGTTAGCCTGATCCGGTGCACACACCCGACCTCGACCGCCTAGACGTGGCCATCCTCTCCTGTCTGCAGGCCGACGCCCGCACGATCGCCGAGTCCATCGGCGCGAAGGTGGGCCTGTCCGCGGCCGCCGTGCAGCGCCGGATCAAGCGGTTGCGCGAGACCGGGGTGATCGAACGCGAGGTGGCGGTGCTGTCGCCGCAGGCGCTCGGGCTGACGATGACCTTCGTGGTGATGGTCGAGATGGAACGGGAGAGCCTCGCGGTACTCGACGGGTTCCGGCGGCAGGTGCTCGCGGACGACAACGTCCAGCAGTGTTACTACGTGACCGGCAACGCGGACTTCGTGCTCGTGGTGACCTGCCGGGACATGGCCGGGTTCGAGGCCTTCACCCGGCGGATGTTCTTCGACAACCCGAACGTGCGGCACTTCACGACGTCGGTGGCGATGGACCGGGTCAAGACCGGCCTGACGCTGCCGCTGGAGCCTTGACCGGGAGTCGATCTTCGCTATTCTGGCCTGCTGCCTTCTGGGGGAAGGACCTACAGCAGCCATGCAGAGACCACTCCGCCTCTTTCTCACCGCCACCCTCATCGACGCGCTCGGAAGCGGGATCTGGCTCCCGTTCGGGCTGCTCTTCCTCGTCCACGGTCAGGGCTTCGGCCTGATCGAAGCCGGCGCGGCGCTCAGCACGGGCGGCCTGCTCGCGCTGGCGACCGGGCCGCTGACGGGCGCCGCGATGGACCGGTTCGGCCCGCGCGCGCTCTTGATCGCGGGAAACCTGCTCCGGCTGGCCGCCTTCTGCTGCTACCCGCTGTTGACGTCGGCCTGGCAGGTGGTCGCCGTCACCCTGGTGGTCGGCGTCGGCGACCGGCTGTTCTGGACCTGCAACGCCCCGATGGTCGCCGCGCTCACCACCGGCCGCGACGCCGAACGTGTCCTCGGCACCCAGACGGTCGGGCGGTTCGCCGGGGCGGATGTCGGCGCGGCGGCGAGCGCGGTGCTGCCGGAGGTCACCAGCCCGGTGGCGTTCCACCTCATCGCCTACGCCAACGCCGCCACCTTCGCGGTGGCCGCGGCGCTCATCTGGTTCCTGCCTCCCGCGGCCGGTGTGTCCGAAAAGGACGTCACGGCGGGCTGGGGCGCCGTCTTCGCCGACCGGCCCTACGTCGGGTTCTGCCTGACACAGACGGCTTTCACCCTGGCGAGTGCGAGCAAGTTCGCGATCCTGCCGATCCTCGTCCGCGATTTCCTGCACGGTCCACAGTGGATCGCCGGAACCGCGATCACGATCGGGACGGTCACCGTGGTCTTCGGCCAGCACCTCGTGGTCCGCGTGCTCGCGAGGTACTCCAGGGCGAGCGGGCTCATCACCGCCGCGGTGGTCTTCGCGGGCTCGTTCGCACTGCTCGTCCCGGTCACTTCTGTCTCTTTGCAAGTTGCGATCGGCCTGATCCTCTTCACGAGCGTGACCTTCTCCCTAGCCGAAGCGATGTTCGCGCCGCTGTCCACGGCGGTGGCCGCGGAAGCCGCGCCGCGGGGGGCCGAGGGCCGGGCCAGCGCGCTGTTCCAGTTGTCGTGGGGCCTGCCGATGGCGCTGGCCCCCGCCGTCCTCGGAATCCTGCTCTCGGTGAGCGGGGCCTTGCTGTGGACGGTGCTCACCGCGACCTCCCTGCTCGCGGTTCCCGCCGTGCTCCGCCTGAAGAAGCCGCTGCTCGACAAGCCGTCACAACGCGTATCGGCCTGAGCGCAAGGGGTCTGTGCCCGGCGTTACACCACTATGGACATATGCAGCCGATAGCGTGAACGTGGCCATACCCGCGTCATCCGGCGTCAGCCCGGGCATCTCCTTGCCGAGACGAAAAGTTCGCGCCGCGCGAACCACGAGCACTTAGGAGTGGCCGTGCACACCGACGCCGTTCACCAGAGCCAGTTCGTCCTGCTGAACAACAGCAGCACGCCCGTTCTCTCCCGCCTGTCCTTCCACGTCGACGAGCCCTACGCCGTCACCGTGTCGTTCCGGACCGAGCGCGGCCGGTGGGTCGAGTGGACCTTCGCGCGTGAGCTGCTCGCCGCCGGTCTCACCGACCCGGCCGGACTCGGCGACGTCCGCGTTCGCCCCGACCTCTCCGAGGACGAGGCGATGCTGACGCTGGAAATCGAGTCACCCGACGGCTATGCGTCGTTCGAACTCGAGCGCGAGGACGTCGAGTCCTTCCTCGAGTCCACGTACGACCTGGTCCCGCTCGGTTCCGAGAGCGAGTACTTCGACATCGAGGCGCTGATCGAAGAGATCAGCAACGTGTAGGGATCCGGACCACCGCTCCCGCGGTAGCACGAAGACAAAGGGCGGCCCGAGTGCGCTGGAGGCACTCGGCCCGCCCTTCGTCCTATTCGTGGTACTCGGCGAACCGGGGGTGGAGTCAGCCGAGTACCAGGGAGGTCCCGGTCGCGGACAACGCCGGCCGGACCGGGAAGAAGTACGTCACCGTGCTGTTACCGCCGGACAGCATGCCCTGGGCCTGGTTGCCCGCGATGAACGAACCGCCCGAGTCGCCCGCCTGCGAGCGCACGTTGGTGGCGGTCATGCCGTAGACCGTGCCTTCGGCGTAACGGACGGTCTGGTTCTTGGCGCCGACGGTGCCGCAGGTCCAGCCGGTGGTCGAACCCGACTTGCAGATCGAGGCGCCGGTCGAGGCCTCGCTCGAACCGCTCACCCGGGTGCCGTTGTTGATGATGCCGCGCGGCACCCAGTTGCTGTTGACCCGGACGTGGCCGTAGTCGTTGCCGGGGAAGCTGGCGCGGGCGAACGAGCCCATCGCGACCCGGTTGGAGCCGGTCACCGTGCCCGGCCCGCAGTGCCCGGCGGTGAGGAAGCCGCCGTTGACCGAGAAGCCGATCGAGCAGCGCGAAGAGTTGTTGATGTAGTAGGCGTCACCGCCGCGGACGTCGTACTTCAGGGTCGGTACCGCGGCGGTTTCGACCACCGCGACGGCGGACTTGTCGACGCCGGTCTTCTCCAGGAACGAGTCGACGGTTCCGCTCTTGCCCGGCAGGACGTTCAGCGTCACGCGGTTGGTCTTGGTGTCCACACCCCAGCCGGTGATCGCGCCGTCCGCCGCGCGCTCGCCCGCGTTCAGTTTGTCCACAGTGGAATCGAGCTGGGCGGCCGAGAACCGCACGAGTTCCGCTTCCGCGCCGCTGGCGACGACCTGGCCCAGTTTCGCCGCGTCCGTGACGCCGACGCGGAGCTTGCCGGTGGCCTCGTTGTAGCTCGCGCCGCCGAAGCTGCCGGCGAGCGCGGAGGCGAGTGACTGTTCGAGCGTGCCGGCGGCGGTCTCGCTCTGGATCCGGGCGAGCGCCTGGCCCGCGGTCAGGCCGAGGTCCCGTTGCAGGGCGGGAACCATCTCGGCGTTCAGCAGGGTGTCCGAGGACGCCGCCGCGGGGGTACCCGTGACGAGCGCGCCGGTGGCCAGTGCTGCCGTCGCGGCCACACCGAGGAGCTTCGTGATCTTCATGCTTCTCCCTCGTCATCACGCACGGCTCCGGTTCGCCATGCGATTGCCCTCCCCTGACGGGTGAGAGTTCTGGAACCGGACACCGTCCGCAATCCGGGTCGGCGCGGGATAGGTATACGCATTCTTCGGGGGCCGAATCCCCTGCTCCACGGGCGCTCACGGAGAGCTGGCACCCGTACGGACACGTCCGTAAGTAGGGTTTCCTGTGAATACCTTGCGTAGTCGTTTCGCCCCCCTGAACGTGGGATGAACCGCCGGATCGGGTCGCTCGCCGATGTTTCGGGTGTCCAGTGATTTTCCAACCGACGATCCATCAGCCAACCGGTGACGGTGCGTTCGCGGACGGCCTAACGGGGTGCCCGTGCTGTCCGGGTTGAGAGGTTTACGACCAGGTAGGCAGTGCTTAGGCTCCGCAGGACAACGCACAAGATCGTGTCGGGCTCAGCGGGAACTCCCAACCGAGGAGCGCATGATGTGGCTTGCCACCCCCCGCCCGACCTCGGTTTCGGTCCGCGCCGGATCGACGGCACTCGTGGGCCGCGACGCCGAGGTCTCGGCGATCGTGAAGATCCTGCTGCGCCGTCCCGCCGCCGTGCTGATCGAAGGCGAACCCGGGATGGGCCGCAGCAGGCTGCTCGAAGAGCTGGCCGGACGCCGTGAGTTCGCGGCGGGCCGGGTGCTCACGGGTGCCTGCCAGCCGATGCGCGAACCGTTCCCGTTCGGACCGGTGCTCGAAGCGCTGCGGTCGGCGGGCGACCGGCCGCTCGGCCCGCTCAGCCCGGTCGCCGGGGTACTGAGACCCTTGCTGCCCGAACTCGCGGAAAGCCTTCCACCCCAACCGGAACCCCTCGCCGACCCGTGCGCCGAACGGCACCGCCAGTTCCGCGCCGTCCGGGAACTCCTGATCGCCTGCGGGCCCGCGCTCGTCCTGATCGACGACCTCCAGTGGGCCGATGAGGGCACCCGTGACCTGATGCGCTTCCTCGCCGCGACCATGCCCGCGGAACTGGCCGTCGTCGCGGCCTACCGCACCGGTTCGCCGTCGAGGCAAGGCGGCGCGGGCATCCCGTTCCGCACCCCGCCGAACGTCCAGACCGCCCGCGTGACACTGGGCCCGCTCGACGTCGAGGCCGTCGGGAAGCTGGCGGAGGAACTGCTGGACCTGCCACGGGTTTCCGCGCCGTTCACCGCGAAACTCCACGAAAGCACCGCCGGGATCCCGTTCGTGGTCGAGGAGACCCTGCGGGCGCTGCGCGACGCCGCCGGGCGGCTGCCCATCGGCGAGGTGCTCTCCGACCGTCTCCTGGAAAGCCTCGAAGTCCCGATCTCCCTGCGCGAGGCCATCACCGAACGGCTCGAAGCACTGCCCGATCCCGCGGTCCGGCTGGCCCGCGCGGCGGCGGTGCTCGCCGTTCCGTCCGAACCCTCGGTGATCGGCGAACTCGCCTGCCTCACCGGCGACGCGCTCCGCTCCGCGCTTCTGTCCACTTTGGATGGCGGAGTGCTCGGCGAACTCGGGGGCGACCGTTACGGCTTCCGGCATCCCTTGGCCCGCAAGGCCGTCTACGACACGATCAGCGGTCCGGAGCGGACCCTGCTGCATTCCCGGGCCATCCAGGTGCTCGCCTGCCAGCCGGTCCCACCGCTGACCCTGCTGGCGAACCACTCCCGCGCGGCCGGACGGATCGAACAGTGGCGCCATTACGCCGAAGCGGCCGCCGACGAGGCCATCGCCCGCGGTGACACCTCACGCGCGATCGACCTGCTCCAGTCCGTTCTCGCCGAGGCGGGCCTGGACGAGGACGCCATCGCCCGCCTGGCCACGAAACTCAGTCAGGTCGCGCTGCGCGGGTTCCGCCCGGACGTCATCGAGACACTGGAGCGGATCCTCGAAGACCTGACCGACCTGCGCCCGAGCGTGCGCGGGACGATCCGGCTCAGCCTCGGGATGCTGCTGGTCCGGACGATCGGTCGGCTCGGCCGCGGCCGGGTCGAGGTGGAGAAGGCCATCGCCGAACTGGTCGACGAGCCGGAACTGGCCGCGCGCGGGATCAACCTGCTCGCCCAGCCGATCGACGGGCTGACCCCGCTGTCCTGGCACGAGGTCTGGATGGAGCGTGCCCGCGAGGTCTTCGACCGGCTCGAAGACCCGGAACTGCGGCTGGCGCTCATCGGCGACCGGATCGCGACCCGGGCGCATATCGGCGACGGCTCGGCGTGGGCCGAGTTCCGGGAACTGCCCGATCAGGGCACCGGCGTCGCCGAACGCGTCCAGCTCGCCCGGCTGTGGTGCAATCTCGCCGACGCGCAATCCTGGGCCGGGCATCTGACCAGGGCGGAAAAGCTGGTCACGGAAGGGATCCGCCGCGCGACCGACGCCGGCGCCCTCTACGCCGCCGGGCTCGCGCAGGGCACCAAGGTCCGGCTGGACTGGGTGCGCGGTGACTGGTCAGGGCTCGCGGAGACCACCGAGCAGCTTCGCGACGCCTATCCGGACCTCGGGCCGATCGTCATGGAATCGTCGCTCGTACTCGGCGGGCTGGCCGCCGTTCGCGGGGAATTCGCCGCCGCGCAACGACATCTGGCCGCGGCGAGTGTGCACGCCCCGGAACACGGGCCCATCCCCGTCGTCCTTTCCGCGGCCGGGATCCTGATCCGGGTGCTCCTCGCGACGGACGACGTCGAGGGGGCGTGCGCGACGGCCGACAACGCCGTCGCGGCGGCCCGGCGCAAGGGTGTCTGGGTGTGGGCGGCGGGCCTGGTCCCCGCCGCGGCCGAGGCCTACACGCGGGCCGGGCGCTGGTCGGAGGCGGACGCCGTGGTCGAGGAATTCGCCCGCGGCATCGAGGGCAAGGACTCACCGGTCTCCGGGGTCGCGCTGCTCGCCGGGCAGGCGATCCTGCTCGACGCGCGCGGCAAACACCCCGCCGCCGCAACGGTTTTCGACGAGGCCGCGGCGGGCTACGAGGCGCTGCCGATGCCGTATCAGGCCATCGGTGCCCGGGAGCGGGCGGCGCTGTGCCGCCTCACCGCGGGCGACCGCAAGGCGATCGAGGACCTTGCGGCGGCCGCGGAGGCCTACGAGCGGCTCGGCGCGACCCGGGACGCCGGGCGATGCCGCCACCAGCTGCGGGAACACGGCGCGTGGGCGCCCTCGCAGCGTGGGCGGCGCGGCTACGGTCAGGAGCTTTCGCCCCGGGAACTGGAGGTGGCGAGGATGCTCTCCGACGGACGCACGAACCGGGAGATAGCCGACGGGCTGTTCCTCTCCCCGCGCACCGTCGAACAACACGTCGCGAAGGTGCTGCGAAAACTCGGCGCGCGTTCGCGGACGGATGTGGCCCGCCGGATGTCGACGTACGCTCCCGCCGCGAGCGCTCGGTAGGCGATCGGGCCCCGGTTCTGCCAACGTCGGGTCTCGTGAGTGGTAATAACGGTTAGAACCGTCATTACCACTCACGAGACGTGACCATTTTTCCTTTAGGGGCAGGAAAATTGCCCGATCGGGCACTGTGATCCATTCCATCGGCTTCACCGGTGTTCGTGTGGTTCCGTACAGTCATACGCTGTGCTAGTTTGTTTTCGCCATTAACAAAGTCGGCGCTCTTCATGCAGGTCAGCCGATCGGGACGGGGTCGCACCCCCGCGAGGGAGTAGCGCAGAAGCATGGCCGAACGAGCCGATTTCGCGCTGGGGACGGTCGAGGCGACGGTGGTCGGGCAGGCGCTGGGCGTCGATGTCCGGTTGTTTCCCTTGCGCGTTCGCAACACTTCGATCGACCCGGAGCGGTACACCGCGGTCATCCAGAAGGTCTACACCGATCTCGAACAGCGCCGCCTGTCGATCAACGGCGAGCTGAACCCCGCCATCCGCACCGCGTTCGCGCTGCTCGCGAACCATCGGATCACCGTTTCGGTCAACGGCATCGACGGCCTCGGCCAGGACATCGCGGTCCTCACCATCACCGACGGCGCGCAGGCGCTCGGCATCACCCAGGCACACGGGGACGACCTCCTGCAGTTCGCGCTTTTCGCGGACGAGGAACTGGTCGAGGTGCTCGCCGGTGTCCTGCCGCGGATGCCCGCCGCGTCGACCGGGCGCCGCACCCTCGTGCAGAAGGAGGAGCGCGCCGTCTCCGCGATGACCGCCCGCCGTCAGGCCGAGGCGGAATTCGACGAGGAGGAGACCGACGCGTTCGGCAACCTCCAGTTCACCGGCGTCGTCCGGGCGCGGCCGGAGCCGTCGGAACGGTCGCGCGGCGAGGAAAGCGACGTGGCGGTCCTGGAGCGGGTGCTGTCCGGGAAACGTCTCGGCGGCGGGCACATCATCGTGAGCGGGATCGGCCGCCGCGGCGAACGGCTCCGGTCGACGCCGCTGAGCTGGCTCGACACCGAAGACGGCCGGTACCTGGTCTGGACCGAGACCGACGAGACCTCCGGCGCGGTGATCGGGCATTACGACCCGGCCAGCCGGTCCGGGGTGGCGAACGCCATCCGGGACGCCATCGCGGACATCTACTGACCTGCTGAATCCGGCGAGAGGATCCACTGGTGACCGAGGAAGCACAACCGGTCCAAGCGAAGCTGGCCGACGCCATGCCGATGAAGGCGGCGACCCGGATCGGGCTGGAAGGCACGCGGCTGCGGCAAATGGCGAAGCAGGGCAGCTTCGCCGTCGACGAGAGCACCGGCGAGGAGATGATCCGCTCGCTCCAGGGCGTGATCGACAGCCTCGAAGAACGCTGGAGCGCGCTGACCAAGCTGCAGCAGTCGCCGCCGATGAGCAACACCGCCACCGCGCGCTGGGTGTCCGGGCATATGCAGGGCACCGCGACCGACGCCCAGGGCCTGCTCACCCAGCTGCAGGCGGCCCGTGCCGAATTCCCCGCCTACGTCGAGGCGATCGAACTCGCCAAGCGGAACTACCGGGAGCGGGACGAAGAGAACCAGCGCACTTTGAAGCGGATCGACACTGAGATCTAAGAGGAGAGACCCGTGACCGACTCCACGGAAAAGACCACGAAGGTCTCCGATCCCGCCTCCAAGGAGTACGACCCGGACAGCCCGTTCTACGACGTCACGGCCGACTCGTCGTCCCCGTACTACGTCGGGCCACTGGCCGACAAGGCCGCGTCCGGCGACGAGATCCGGGCCGGGGCCGCGGCGGGGACCGATCTTCTGTTCAACCTCCTCGGCTGGGGCGATACCGCGCTCAACGGCTTCAAGGACAAGTTCACCCAGCAGATGTACGAGAAGCAGCTGGAGAACGCGCGGCAGGGGCTCGACAAGGACCTCGAGATCCGCAACCCCGGCCAGCCGCCGTCCACGGTCTGGGGTAACGCCACCCACGAGCAGATGCAGGCCGCGATCGCGGACAACGCGGATTCGGCCGCAGTGGCCGAGACCTCCGAGGAATGGGTCCGGGTCGGCAACGACCTGGCGATGCACCAGCGCAACCTGGCGAAGGCGATCAACGCGAGCACGGCCAACTGGCAGGGCGAAGGCGGCGACGCGGCCCGTGAGCACCTCGCCGGTGTCGGCAAATGGCTCGGCTCGACCGCGAACGGCGCGACGCTGACCGGACGGCAGCAGCAGATCCATTCGCAGACCCTGAACGAGACGCAGAAGCAGATGGCGGCGAATCCGCCGGTGGCGTTCAGCGTGCAGGAGGCCAACGCCAACCTGCAGACGATCACCGACCCGCAGCAGTACATGTCGCAGCTCGGGAAGGACCTCGAAACCTTCAAGAAGCAGCAGGACGCGCGCGACCGCGCCGCCCAGGTGATGACCCATTTCGACAGCACGGTCGGCTCGGCGATCGCCACCCCGGCGTTCCCACCGCCGCCGAAGCTCCCGACGGCGCAGGCGACCAGGCAGCTGGCGGGTTCGCCCGCCGGCGGTGGCGCGGGCTCGCCCGACCACCTGCTGCGCAACCCCGACGCGCTCCAAAACCCCGACGGGACACAGCGGCCCAGCCCGTTCGACGTGGGATCGAACGGCGGCGGCTCGAACGGCGCGGGCCCGGACGGCATCGCCGCTTCGATGGACGGGACGCCGCAGGGCGGGTCCGGCGGGCCCGGCGGCGTGTCGCCGTTCAACTCGCCGAACGGTCCTTCCGGCGGCGGTCCCGGCGGCGGCATCCCGGGCAGCGGAATGCCCGGTGGCGGTGGTCCCGGTTCGCACCAGACCATGCCCGATATCAGCATCCCGGACGGTCCAGGCGGTGGTGAGAGCTACCGTCCCGCGGCGAACGCGGGACCCCACCTGCCGAACCTGCCCAAGATCGACGACGGGACGCACACCACGGGCTGGACCCCGCCGAGCCCCCAGTCGTACAACCCGCCTCCGGTGCAGATGCCGACCATCCCGGACGGCGGCCCGCGACCCGGCGGCGGCCTGCCGTACACCCCGCCGAACATCACGCCGCCGAACATCCCCATCCCGAACCGGCCCACCGGCGGACCGGGACCGGTCATGCCGAAGATCCCGCCGATCGGGAACACCGGGGGCTTCAGCGACAACATCGGCCGCAGGCTCGGTGGTCCGCCGCCGATCCCGGAGGGCGGCTCGTTCAAGGGCACCCCGTACAACCCGCCCAAGCTCGGCATGCCGAACCTCCCGGGCGGCGGCAGCGGTGGTGGCGGGATCGGTGGCGGTGGAATCGGCGGCGGCGGTACCGGTGCGGGTGGCGCTGGTGCCGGTGGCCTCGGTGGCGCCGGCCGTGCGACCGGCTCGCTCGGGATGGGCGGTGCCGCGGGGGCGATGGACGCCGAAGCGGCCGCGTCCCGGGCGGCGGGCTCCGGTTCCGGCAAGGCCGGCACCCCCGGTGCGATGGGCCCGATGGGCGGCGGCATGGCGCCCGGCGGCAAGGGACAGGGGCAAGAGGACAAGGAACACAAGGTCGCCGACTACGTCGAGTCCGACGACCCGTCCTTCTTCGCCGCCGATGAGATCGTGGCCCCGCCGGTGATCGGCGACTGGAAGAACAAGGACTGGAAGTGACGGCTTCGTTCGAGGTCGATCCCGACGACCTGACCGCGCACGCGAGCCATCTCGAAGGGCTCGTGGACCGGCTGAACACCGCGCACGGCGCCACGGGTTCGGCGATGTCGGCGGACGCGTACGGTCTGCTGTGCGCGTTCCTGCCGCCGATCGTCAACCCGACCGGCGAACGCGCGGCCGAGGCGATCAAGGCGGCCGCGGAAGGGATCCAGACGACGGCGGACAACGTCCGCACCGCCGCTAAGTCCTATGTGGACGGTGACACGGCCAACTCGGAACCGTTCGAGGCGGACTTCAAGGCATTGGACATCGGAGGAAAGCAGTGACCGGCGCGAACGGGCTCGGGGAGCTCATGCGGGACCCCGACGAGGCTCAGCGCAAGCTGGACCAATGGGCCGAGGGGCTGCAGAACAAGGCCGAGCGGTACGCGGCCGCCCAGGAGCGGACGGAGCAGCTTCGGCTGACCGCGTCCAGCCAGGACGGTGCCGTCAAGGTCACCGTCGGCGCGGACGGCGGCGTGACGGATCTCGAATTCGGCGGCAAGGCCAGGACGTACCCGCTGGAGGAACTGTCCCGGCAGATCCTCCAGACCATGCACCAGGCGCAGGCCGGGATCGCGAACCAGGTCGCCGAGGTCATGCAGGAAACCCTCGGCGACGAGGACCAGGAGACCCGGTCGCTGATGATCGGCACCCTGCGCAGCCGCTTCCCCGAGATCGAAGAGGAAGAGCCGCCGGCGAGCACTCCGCCGCCGTCATCGTCGTCCACCGACGCTCCGCCACCGCCGCACACTCCTCGCGAGAAGCGCCACGAAGCCCCCGAGGACGAGGGCAATTCGCCCTGGTGAGTCCGTCGTCCCTGAATCGCGAAGAAGGTCCTTGTGGGTAACCCGCTGGTCGCCGAGGTAAAAGACTCGACGAAGGCGTACACCGGCTCGTCACTGCTGGAGTCGGCGTTCGATCTGAAATCGGCCATCGAAAGCGGCGACTGGGCGTCGGTGGCGCTGGGCGCGGTCGGGACCGCGCTCGACGCGTTGTCGATGGCGATGGACCCCTTCGGCGCGATCCTCGCGAACGGCGTCGGCTGGCTGATGGAGCACGTCGGCCCGCTCAAGGAGGCGCTCGACGCGCTCACCGGCAACGCCGACGAGATCGCCGCGAACGCCGAGACCTGGAAGAACATCGCGACCGAACTCGGCGAGGTCGGCGCGGATCTGGCCGGGATGGTCTCCGCCGATCTGCAGAGCTGGACCGGTGTCGCGGCCGACTCGTACCGCGGCCGGGCCAAGGACACGGTCACGCTGCTGGACGCGGCGAAGGCGGGCTGTGAAGGCGCCTCCAGCGGGGTGAAGACGGCGGGCGAGGTGGTCGCCGCCGTGCGCGCGCTGGTGCGCGACATCATCGCCGAGCTGATCGGGCACATGATCAGCTGGGCGCTGCAGGTGCTGTTCACCCTCGGCATCGGGCTGACCTGGGTGGTCCCGCAGGTGGTCAACGCCGTGGCGAAGACCGCGAGCAAGATCGCGAACCTGACGAAGAAGACGGTCAAGGCCCTGCAGGCGCTGATGCCGCTGCTGAAGCGGGCGGACGACCTGTTCGCCGACGCCGCCAAGGCGCTGAAGAAACTGCAGCCGGGCAAGGGCGCGCCCTCGCCCAAGCCGAACAAGCTGGACGAAGGCACCACGCCTAAGGGCAGCCCCGAAGGTCCGAAGGGTGGCGGTGAGGGCACGACCCCGTCCGGTTCGCCGCCGCCGAAGCACGATCCGCCGCCGACGGCGAAGTCGGATCCACCGCCCCCGCCGAAGAACGAGACCACGGACGGGCCGACCACACCGTCGGGTTCGCCGCCCCCGCCGCCCAAGGATCGGGGCGGCCCGACGCCACCGCCGGACAAGCGGATCAAGGACGGGAACAAGGATCCGGGGGACGCCGTCCCGCCGAAGAACCGCAAAGACTGTGGCGACCCGATCGACGTCGCGACCGGTTCGATGATGCTGACCCAGGACGACGTCGTGTTCGCCGGGATCCTGCCGCTGACCTTGTCGCGGACCCACCTTTCGTCGTACCGGTTCGGCCGGTTCTTCGGCGCTTCGTGGGCGTCCACTGTGGACCAGCGGATCGAGGTCGAGGACGACGGGCTGCATCTCGCGCTCGCCGACGGTTCACTGCTGACCTATCCGGTCCCGGTCTCCGAAGCCCCGGTCTACCCGGCTTTCGGTCAGCGTCTCCCGTTGTCCAAAGTAGACGATGGTTACGTCGTGACCACTCCGGACGGTGTGCTGCTCTTCTCCGGAACCGGGGACACGCTTCCGCTGCGCGCGATCGCCGACGGCGACGGACACCGGATCTTCGTGCACTACGACGACAACGGCGTCCCCCGCGAGCTGGCGCACACCGCGGGATACCGCCTGCGCATCGAGTCGCAGGACGGCCTCATCACCGCGCTTCGGCTGCCCGGCGCGGAAACCGCGCTCCAGACCTACCGGTACGACGAACGCCGCCGTCTGGTCGAGATCACCGACGCGGCCGGGTTGCCCTTGCGGTTCGCCTACGACGCCGCGGGCCGCATCGTGCGCTGGGAGGACGTCAACGGCCGCTGGTACCGGTACGGCTTCGACTCCGAAGGCCGCGTCGTGCGCGCACAGGGCACGGACGGCGTCCTCGACGTCGACATCGAGTACGACCGGGAGAACCTGGTCACCTCGGTCACCAACTCGCTCGGGCACGTCACCCGCTACCAGCTCGACGAGCTGCACCGGGTCGTCGCGGAGACCGACCCGCTCGGCAACACCACCCGCTACGAACTCGACCGCTTCGGCAAGCTGCTCAGCCGCACCGACGCCTTGGGCCGCACGACACGCTGGGAAACCGACGACGAGGGCAACGTCGTCGCCGTGACCCAGCCGGACGGCGCCCGCGCACTCGCGGAGTACTCCGGGCTCAACCGGTGGACCAGCATGACCGGGCCGGACGGCGCGGTCTGGCGCCGCGAGTACGACGAGCGCGGGAAGCTCGTCCGCACCACGGATCCGACCGGCGCCACCACCACCTACGGCTACGACGTGGCGGGCAACGTCGCGGTGGTGACCGACGCGCTCGGCGGCGTCACGCTGATCGAGTCCAACGCGGCCGGGCTGCCGGTCGCTGTCACCGACCCGCTCGGCGGGGTCACGCGGTACACCTACGACGAGTTCGGGCAGACCACCTCGGTCACCGATCCGCTCGGCGGGGTCACCAGGACGAAGTGGGACGGCTTCGGCGAGATCGCCGAGCAGATCGACCCCGACGGCTCCGTATGGCGCTGGAACCGCACCACCGAGGGGTACCTGGACGAAGCCGTGGACGCCCGCGGGCTCACGGTGCGCACCGAGTACTCGCAGTTCGACCTGCCCACCGCCGAAATCGGCCCGGACGGCGATCGACTGTCCTATGTGTACGACACCGAGCTGCGGCTGGTGGCGGTCACCAACGAACACGGCCTTTCCTGGCGCTACGAATACGATCCCGCCGGGAATCTGATCAGCGAGACCGATTTCAACGGCCGCACCACCCGCTACGGTTACGACGCGGCCGGGCAGCTGGTGTTGCGCGCCAACGGTCTCGGCCAGACGGTCGCCATCGACCACGACGCGCTCGGCCGGGTCGTGGCCCGCCGGGCAGGCGACGACGTCGCCACGTTCACCTACGACGCGGCCGACCGGATGACCTCGGCGCGCAACGCGCATTCCGAAGTCGCCATCGCCTACGACGCGCTGGGCCGGGTCGTCGCGGAGTCGCTCAACGGCCGGGTCGTCCGCTCGGAGTACGACGCCATCGGCCGCCGCGTCGCGCGGCGCACCCCGTCGGGCTCCGAGTCGTTCTTCGCCTACGACGCCGCGAACCGCCCCGTCGCGCTGCGGACCGCCGGACGTACCGTGCGCTTCGAGTACGACGCCGCGGGCCGTGAAGTGCTGCGACGCCTCGACGGCACTCCGGTGGAACTGCGCCAGGGCTGGGACGCCGCCGACAGGCTGACCTCCCAGACCGTGTCCGGCGGGCGGGGAGTCGTCCAGCACCGCGAGTACGGCTACTTGCGGGACGGGCTCGTCTCGTCGATCTCGGACCTGCTGTCCGGACCGCGTTCGCTGAAGGTCGACCGCGCGGGCCGCGTCGTCGACATCCAGGGGCAGGGCTGGCGGGAAAGCTACGGCTACAACCTCGCCGGCGCGATCACGCAGGCGGGCTGGCCGGGCGCGGATCCCGCCGTCGGGCCGCGGCACTACCAGGGCACCCTGATGACCGGCGCCGGGCAGACGTCGTACCTGCACGACAGCGAAGGCCGCACGATCGCCCGCCGCAAAGCCGGCCGGGACTGGACCTACCAGTGGAACTCCGACGACCGGCTGACCGGCGTCGTCACCCCCGACGGCGAGCGGTGGCTCTACCACTACGACGCGCTCGGACGGCGGATCGCCAAACAGCATCTCGACACCCAGGGCCGGATCCTCGAACAGATCGACTTCACCTGGGACGGCGCGAACCTCGCGGAGGAGATCCGGGGCGGGACCGTCATCGCCTGGGACTGGGAGCCGGGCACGGACCGGCGGCCGATCACCCAGATCGAACGCACCGCCGGGCACGACGTCCGCTTCCACGCCATCGTGACCGATGTCGTCGGCTCGCCCAGCGAACTGCTCGACGAAGCGGGCAACGTCGCCTGGCATCTGCACACCTCGTTGTGGGGCAAGGTGCTTTCGCCGCCGGGGCAGGCGTACACGCCGTTGCGCTTCCCGGGCCAGTACCACGATCCGGAAACGGGACTGCACTACAACTTCAAGCGCTACTACGACCCGGACACCGGCCGGTACCTCTCGCACGACCCGCTCGGTCTCGAACCGGCGTCGGACTCGCTGGCCTACGTCGGCAACCCGACCGACATGATCGACCCGCTCGGCCTCGCCCCCACGAAGCCGCAGAAGGGCACTTGTGGCAAGGGCCGGGCCGGCGGCGGCAAGACGAAGTCCCCCGGCAACCGGGTCACCAAGCCGAAACCGGCGCCGGGGCCGAAGAAGCCGCGGCGTCCGCCGCAGAGCTACCTCGACGGCACGCACGGCGCGAAGACCCGTGAGCAGAACCGGCTCACGGCGAAATACGACAACGACCTCAAGAACGACGGCCGGGAGAAGGTCTCGGGCGACTCCCACGAGTCCGAGCACCCGATCCCCTACGAGGCGATCGGCCGCGGCAGTGGCGGCGCGCGGGGTGCGAGCCACGAGCAGAAGGACCTGGAAAACCACGCTTGGGCGTATCAGGAGGCCAAACCCGCGCACAAGTCGCACATCGGCACCGGCATGAAGGGCGACCAGGACCTGACGGAAGGTTCGAAGGACCCGAGCGCCTTCAAGAACAGCCAGGCTTATCGCGACTCGGAGCGCAACGCGCTGGAGGGCGGGGACCCGAACACGGCGATCCAGCTCAACCAGCTCGACTACGCCTTCCGTGACGGGTTCAAGAACACCAACAACACCCTCGACGGCAAGATCGCGGACGACTCGTATCACAAGATGATCGACGACGCGCACGCCAGCGGTAAGGGCCTCACCTACTCGACCGGGCCCGGTACGTCCACGACCACTCCGCCGCTGTCCAGCCACGACGTCAAGGAACTGCACATGGCCCGGGACACCATCCGGGACGGCGACTGGCCCGAGGAGATGAAGCGGCAGAACCGCGAGACCTACGAACAAGAAGTCGATCGGATCCACGAGGAGACGTACAAGAAGCCGACCAAGGAGGACTGGGAAAAGCTGGAAGCCGGCGGCTTCGGACCGCTCGACACCGGCAAGAAGGACCCCAACGCGATGGACGTCGACTGACCTCCCGCGTTAAGTCCTCTGGATGCGGTAGTTGCCCGCGCAAGGAACGCATCCAGAGGACTAAACGCGGGTGTTCAGGCGGCGGCGAGCGAGACGACGCGGTTCCGGCCGTTGTGCTTCGCCTGGTAGAGCGCGGAGTCGGCGACGTGCAGCAGCCGCTCCAGGACGGTCCCGCCGGACGGGTAGACCGCGACGCCGATCGAGACCGAAAGCCCGCGCACGGTGCGCGGTCCCGAAGCCGTCGCGACTTCGACCTCGATGTCCATCACCGCCCGCCGGACCCGTTCGGCCACGGGGATCACCTCGGTCTCCGTCGCCCCGGGCAGCAGCACGACGAACTCTTCGCCGCCGAAGCGTCCGACGGAGTCGTAATCGCGGACGTGTTCGGAGATCGTCTCCGCGACGACCTTGAGCACGACGTCACCCGCGAGGTGCCCGTAGACGTCGTTGACCTGCTTGAAGTGGTCGAGGTCGAGCATCAGCACGCCGAGTTTGCTCTTGGTCCTGGCCGCCGACGAAAGCTCCCGCTCGCTCAGCAGATGCCACGCGTGCGCGTTGAGCACCCCGGTCTTGCCGTCGATGTTCGCCGCGATCTCCAGTTGCCGCACCAGCACACTGCGGTGCAGCACCAGCACCGGCAGCAGGACGAACGGGACGAGCGCGGGCGCGTGCACGATGCCCAGCGCGGTCGAGGTCCCGAGCACCAGCGTGGTGACTTCCAGCAGGTTGTCGTCGCCGGTACCGAACAACGACCTCAGCGACCGGCCGCCGGTGTGCAGGTAGACCGAAAGCGCCACGATGAACGCGTTGGCCGCGGTGAACACGGCCGCCGCCTCGACGATCCGCAGCGAGCCGGTGAATCCGGCCGGCAGGCCGTTCCAGCCGGCGACGATGACCCCCGCGGCCAGGCAGGAGAGCACGATCGCCGCCGCGCAGTACACCACGCGGTAGGCCGGGCGGTGGCTCATCCCCCGCCACACCCGGAGCCAAAGGTGCAGGTAGATGGCCAGGCCGAGGGTGACGGCGAGGCCGGGTGGAAGGACGAGTACCCCCGCGAACGTCCACACCGAGGTCATGTTGATATGTGGCCGGTCACAGAGGGTACGTCGTAAACGTTCCACCGAACGGGAAAGCTCGGCCTGGACGAAAGCGAGGCCGAGCAGTGATCCAAAGCGGACGAATTCCGTGTTCTCGTAGTTCGACCGGAGCAGCGCGATGACCGCGACCGCCGCCGCAAGTCCTTCCACGACAAGAAAAACCGCAGGTACGCCACGTGGTCCGGACCATAACTCCCACTGTCCGACCCAGGCTCTCAGACGTGTACCGGCCCCTTCTCCGGCGAGTTCCGTATCCCCCATAATCATCGTCACCGGTCCCCCTTCCGTACGTATTTCAATGTATCCGAGGTAGTACTGAGGGTGGTTCGAGTTCAATTCCGGAACACACAGATGGAGCAGTGGGAGGGAGGATCATCATGAACGGTCGCGAGGACTGATCCCATCGATTCAGCCGGCTCGGCTCCCGGCCGGGAGCCACACATCGGATCCGGTGGCGATGGCGCGTTTCCACGCCATCGCCATCGGTCCCGCCGAGGCGACGGCGACCACCGCGGCCACGCCGACGGCCACGAACGGACCGGTCAGCTGGGCCAATCCCCCCGCCAGCATGATCCCGATCCCTTGTACCGTAACCAAACTCGTCGAGGTCAGGCCCATTACCTGCGCCCGGACGCCGTCCGGCACGGCGCGGGCCATCAACGCGACGGCCTGCAGGTGGTACGGCGCCGCGCAGGCCCCGCTCAGTCCGATCAACGCGAGACAGACCGGCAGCGGAGGGCGAAAGAAGACGAACAGCAAAGGGACGACGGATGCGATGGCGAGAATGCCGACGATACGTGTTTTCCGTCGTGCCGGAACCCATTTCGTGAAGATCCACGATCCTATTACCGAACCGACCGGGTCGGCCGCGAGAATGAGGCCGACCGCGAAACTCCCGGCCCCGAGCCCCTCGGCGAGCGGCGCCGCGAGCCCTTCCGGCGCGATGGCGAACCCGGCGAGCATCTTCAGCCCGAACAGGACGCGGATTCCCTTGCCACGCCACAGTTCCCGGGCCCCTTCACCACTGAAAGCCCGTGCCAGCCTGCTTTTCACCGAGGATTCCGTGACGGCGGGCGCCCGGCGACGGACCCCTGTGGACACGAGCAGCGCCGAGACCACAAAGGTCACCGCGTCGATCACCAGTCCCCCTTGGGGTTTCACCAGCCCGATGACCAGTCCGCCACCGCCGAAACCCGCCAGCTGTGCCGTTTGGATGGTGATCGTGCGGACCGCGAGACCGGCGACGTAGCGCTCTCCCGAGAGGACATCCGGGAGCAGCGCGAGCTGCGCCGCCCGGAACGGTCCGCCCGCCATGGTCAGGACCACCAGCAACCCGGCCAGTACCGGCAGCGGCGTCCCCGGGACGGCCATCAGCGCCGCGAGCGCCGCGCGCAGCAGATCGCAGACGATCATCACCGTCCGCCGTGAATACCGGTCGGCCAGTCCGGCGAACAGGGTGCCGCCGAGCAGCGTCGGCAGGTACGTCAGCCCGTAGGTGAGCCCGGTCAGCCCCGCCGACGCCGTTCTTTCCCAGACCAGCACCGACAACGCGACCCTGGCCAGCTGGTCACCGGCCTGCGAAAGCGCCTCGGCCGCCCACAACGCCCGGAACTCGCCCACCGCGAAAGCGGCCTTGAACGTGGTGCCCCGAGCGGAATCCCCCTTCTCCATGAGCCCCTCCCCCTGGCTCACGGTAGTCGATCACTTCCGCTGTGTCAGCGGCCATCCGGCCCACAACTCCGGTCAGTGTCCACTGTGGATGGACAGATTCGCGTGCGCCACGGCGGCGCGGGCGAACGCCTGGACGACGGGATGCGGCCGGGTTCCGTCACCGGCGAGTTCCGGCTGGAACAGCGTGGCCAGGAAGAACGGATGGTCCGGCAGTTCCACGATCCGCGCGTCGCCGTCGCCGTCGAACCCGCTGAAGACAAGACCGTGCGCCACCAGTGTTTCCAGGTGCCGGGAGTCGAGACCGTACGAACAGTGGTAGCGCTCGACCGACCGCTCGGCCCCGAGGATCCGCGCCGCCAGCGTGCCCGGCGTGACGTCGACGGCGCCCTCGTGCCCGACGAGCGAACACGCCAGCGGGACGATCAGCCGCTCGTCCGCGTCCGGCGCGTTCTCCGCGTGCCCGATCCCGCCGAGCCCGCAGACGTTCCGCGCGAATTCCAGCAGGGCGTGCTGGAAACCGGCGCAGGTGCCGAGGAACGGGACGCCGTTCTCCCTGGCGGCGCGCACGGTGTCCACCGCGCCGGCTTCGGACCGGTAGGGACTGCCGGGTACCAGCCAGACGGCGTCGAAGCCGGTGAGGTCACCGACGGCGTCCGTCGGGATCCAGTAGGCGTCGAGTTCGAGGCCGTCTCGTTCGGCGAGGCGTTCGAAGAGTTTCGGGATGCGGACGTGGGAGCGGACGCCGTCCGAACGGTCGCCGACCAGGGCGACGCGGGCTGTCTGTGTCATGCGGCCATCCTCACCCGGAGAGCGAGTTCAGCACCAACGATGATTCCTGCACTTTCCATAAGCGATACTGATGACCATGGAGACCCATCTGCTCCGTACTTTCGTGGCGGTGGCCCGCGGCGGCTCGTTCTCCCGGGCCGCGCGCGACCTCGGGTACACGCAATCCGCGATCTCACAGCACATCGCAGCGCTCGAGCACGATCTCGGCACCGCGTTGCTGACCCGGCGACCCGTCGCCCCGACCCGGGCCGGGGAGCGCCTGCTCGAACACGCGGGGCCGTTGCTGACCCGGCTCGACGCCGCCCGCGCGGACCTCGCCCGGCTCACCGCGGCCCCCACCGGCCGGGTCGTCCTCGGGCTGACCCCGCTGTCGCTCACCGTCGAAGTCGCCGCCGCCGTGCACCGCGGCACCGAGCTGCGCGTCCTCGGCCGCGAAGACGTCCTGACAGAGGTCGCGACCGGTTCACTCGATCTCGGGCTCGTCGACGGGATGGCCGCACCGAGCGATCCGCTCTCCCTGCCGGACGTCGGACCGCTCACCACCACCGTCGTCGCGGAACGTCCGCTCGCGGTCGCGGTGCCCGTCACCCATCCGCTGGCAGGCCGGACCGCCCGGCTGCCGGAACTCGCCGACGCGGGCTGGATCGACGCGCCGGACGTCGCGATTCCGTTGGAGCGCTTGAGGAAATCCGCCTCGACCGACGGATTCCGCAGCCGGCTGCGGTACACCGGGACCGACGTCCGGGGGCTGCTCGGCCTGGTCGCCGCCGGTCAGGGGCTGGCGCTGCTCCCGGCGGACGTGCTCGACGGGGTGGGGACGCTTTCCCTGTCCTCACCACGCGTGGTGCACCGCACCGAACTCGTGCACGGCGACCCCGGCGAAGGGGCCGCGCTCGCCGCGGCGCTGACGGGTCAGCGACCGGAGTTGTAGCCCATCATCCCCTGCGCCATTTCCATCGCCAGCGAGGTCGCGATGGCGGGATCCATCATGTTCCGGATGCCGTCGGTGGTCTTGCCCGTCCCGAGGTCGGACCGCGGCTGCTCCGGCGGGCGCGTCTCGGCGGGCGGCAGGGCGACGACCTGATCCTTCGCGGCCTTCTTCTTGGCAGGGGCGGGAACTTGCTGTTTCACGGTGACGGGGACATAGACGGTCACCGGTGCCGCCTGCGGCGCGGGCTGCGCGGCGGGCGGCTGCGGTACGGCCTGCTGCGTCGCGACGGCGGGCAGCGGCTCGGGCAAGGCGGTGTCGTCGACCGGTTCGAGGGTGACCGTGCCGGCGAGCCAGCCGATCGCGAGCAGCGCCACCCCGGCGCCGCCGACGAGCCAGGACCTGGCGCGCCGGTGGATGACGACGGCCTTGGGCCGCAGGTCCTTGTCGACGACCGGTTCGCAGACCGGGTTCCGGACCGGCAGCGGCTCGGGCTCGATCTCGTTCTCCGGGCTGCGCCGCCGTTTCGGCAGGCTCGCGGCGATGATCCCCGTGCGGTCCAGCAACTCAACTGTCTCGACGGGCGCGGAGAACGCGGCGTCGGTCGACGTACGGCGCTGGGCGGCGCGCGGCATGGGGACCTCCGGAAGGGGAATCACGAACGTCAGCATTGTGGTGCATTTCCGACGCCGCCGTAAGTAATGCACCCCGATCGAGTTATCGCTAGCCGTCCCGGACCACGGAGGGTTACTCCGTTCAGAGGCTTCTCATTTCCGGAGAGCGCGCATGCCCACCCGTCCCAGCAGCGCCAACGGCCGCTGGTAAAAGGATCCGAGCACGCGGGGAATCGCGTCGATGACATAGGCGTCCCCGCCGATCAGGATCCGCGGTGTCCCCCGTTCGATACCGCGCACGATGGTCTGCGCGGCCTTCTCCGGCGTCGTCCTCGCGATCTTTTCGAATCCTTGCGCGGCTTTGCCGACGTCCCGCTGGACGCCGCCCCGGGCGTCGCGGGCGATATTCGTCTTGATGCCACCGGGATGCACGCAGCTGACCTTGACCGGATACCGGGCGATCAGCATTTCCTGCCGCAGCGCCTCGGTGAAGCCGCGCACGCCGAATTTCGCCGCGTTGTAGGCACTCTGCGTAGGCACACCGATGAAGCCGAACACACTCGAAAGATTGACGATATGCCCGTCGCCGGAGGCGATCACCTGCGGCAGAAAGGCCTTCGTGCCGTTGACCACGCCGCCGAGATTGATCCCCATCAGCCAGTCGTAGTCGTCCCAGGTCATTTCCTCGACCGTCGCGCCGAGCGCCACCCCGGCGTTGTTCACCAGGACATTGGCGCCCCCGAAATCGGCGGCGACCTCCTCGGCGTGGGCGAGCACCGCGTCACGGTCCGCGACGTCCAGGCCGTACGCCTTCGCCTCCGCCGTCGGCGAGACGGCCACACAGAGCGCGACGGTCTCGCCCACGCGGAGCGCGTCGACATCGGAGAGCGCCAGCCGCGCGCCGCGCCCCGCCAGTTCGATCGCGAGTGCCCTGCCGATTCCCGAGCCCGCGCCCGTGATCACCACGACCTTGTTCGTGAACGACTTCATGCCCGCCCTCCGTCCACCCCAGACCGTTACCCGAAGTAACACATACTACGGGATCCGGCCCGTGCCGCTGTGAGCTTGCTGTGCGTTGATCGGTTCGGGCTGTGTTCGCGGACCACTTATGGTGATCTATAGGCAGGACAGCCGTGGATGAGCGAAAGGAAGGCGATGCGCCGCGCCCTGTTGCTCGTGCTCTGTGTCGTTCTGACCGGTTGCTCCGCCGCGTCGAACCCCGCCGAGACCGCCGACGACGACACCGCCACCACCGTGCAGGTGGAGGGCGCCCCCGCCGCGCCGCGGTACAACCCGGCGATCGGCGCGCTCTTCGCCGACGGGACGCATTACTGCACGGCCAGCGTCGTCCACAGCGGCCCGGGGGACCTCCTGCTCACCGCCGCTCATTGCCTCCACGACGGCGAAGGCGGCGAATACGCGACGGGCATCTCGTTCGCGCCCGGCTATCACGACGGCGTCGCGCCCTACGGCTATTGGGAAGTCACGGATCCGCAGGTTCCCGCCGGCTGGGCCGATTCGTCCGATCCGGATCTCGATGTCGGGTTCGCGACCGCCCATCAGGCGGGTAACACGAAGACGCTCGAAAGCGTCACCGGCGCGAACACCTTGCTGGCGAGCGGCGGTTTCGCCCACACCATCACGCTGACCGGCTATCCCGACGCGCGGGAAACGCCGATCGTCTGCCACGGCACCAGCAGCCAGGCCGACACCTACCAGATGCGCGTCGACTGCGCCGGTTTCACCACCGGCACCAGCGGCGGCCCGTGGGTGGTCGACCCCGACCCGGCGACCGGGCTCGGCACCGTCGTCGGTGTCATCGGCGGCTACCTCTACGGCGGGGACGATCCGGACACGTCCTACAGCAGCTACTTCGACACCGACGTCGCCACCCTGTACCGGAAAATGGACGCCCGGGGATGATCTCCCCATGAGCATCCACGACGTGCCGATCACCGGCGAACCGATCCGCCTCGGCCAGTTCCTCAAACTGGCCAACCTGGCCGAGGACGGATCGCACGCCAAAGACCTCCTCGACGCCGAAGAGGTCACCGTCAACGGCGAGGTGGAGGTCCGGCGGGGCCGCCAGCTGACGAACGGCGACGTCGTGGAGGTCGGCGGCGAAGGCGGCCGCGTCGTCCTGGCCTAGCGGCCCCCTGGGCCCCCGGTTCGGAAGTCCGTGAAGGCCTCCTTCCCTATTTTCAGGGGCAGGGTCCCGGCAAAGTCGCAGAGCTGCTGGTCAGTGCCGCTCCCGGGACGGCGACCGGCAGCCAGAGGGAGTGCCTTCATAGGCTCCCGGCTGCGTTGAGTGGTGGGGCTGGTGGTCAGGCCCCTGATCCTCTGTTGATCAAGCTTCGCAACCGAGTGTGCCCCGCGTCCATGAAGGAATTGGGACACTCAACGTCCCAATTCCTTCATCGACGACCTGCGCACGGACTTGAGGATACGGCCAAACGGTAGTCAATCGGACATTTCTACCTGACTTGTGTCCCTTGTGGACGGTCAGGAACGTCGACGGATGCGCCTAGCGGCCCTGAAGCGGGGGCAGCCGCAGCGCCCTCGCGAGTTCCTCGAGTTCGCGGTGCACCGGCTCGTTCAGCGGGACGCCCAGCGCCTGGCACTGTTCGAGGTACTGCGCCTCACGCCAGCCCGGATAGCGGACCGGGGTCCCGCCCTCCCAGCCGAGCAGGCTCCCGAACAACGCGCTCGCGGCCTTGTAGAAACCGTCCGCGCTGCGCAGCGTCGTCGGCGCGATGGCCATCACCATGAGGCCGGTGTCGTGGTCGTGATCGCCGACGCCGGACAGCACCCCGGCGAAGATCTCGACCAGCAGGGCGAATCCGGCGACCGCGGCGCTGTCGACGTCGGCCAGCGTGTCCAGGTCGAGGACGAATTCGGGATAGGCGCCGGCGGGGGCGGCCATACCGAGCGGGTTCGCGGCCGTCCCGCGCTCTCCCCCCGCCGCCATGACGAGCCCGATCATGGTGTGCGGCAACGCCCGCGCGGCATGGTGCCCGGCGCGGCCGAACGGCCCGACCCCGCGGACCGACATGAGCCCGACGCCGTACCGGCCCGCCCGGGACACCGCCCGGTCCATCGCGTCGCCGACGGCCCACAGGCCCGGCGCGCGGCGGTAGTCGATCAGGGCGGCGGCACCGCGGTCGGCGATCATCAGCGGTTCGGCCCGCGGCCGGACCAGGCCGTCGGCCAGCATCGGCAGATGCACCCGGGTCAGCTCGGCGACCCCGGACTCGGGGGTGCCGGTGAGATCGCCGTGGCACAACGCCTCGGCGGCCATGCGGGCACGTGACCACGGCAGATCGTGCGCGGTGAAGACCTCGGTGACGAGGTCGATCAGGGCGTCGATCGGGACACGCTGCCAGACCTGTTCCGGTATCGGTGAGGGGTCGGCCGGTTCGGGAGTCGGCTCGACAGGGGCACGGCGAAGGGAGCGGGGTCTGAGGGGCACTCCGCCGAGACTGCCCAAGCGCGTTTTTCGGCGTCAACGAACCGGGGCAGCTTCTAACCGACTGTGTGATCGAAGCCCCCGGAAGCGTCGGTGGGCGCACGTACGATCGGGGCATGTGCCGGAACATCACCACGCTTCGAGGCCTGGAGCCGGCGGCGACGCCGGAAGAGATCGAGGCCGCCGCCCGCCAGTACGTGCGCAAGGTGACCGGGGTGCAAACCCTCTCGGACGCCACGCGCGAACCGTTCGAGGCCGCCGTCGCGGAGATCACCGAGATCACCGAGCGGCTGCTCTCCGCGCTGCCCGCGCGCCGTCAGCCGCCGCCGACGGTGCCGCCGCTGCGCCGTCCGGAGGTCCAGGCACGCATCGCCGCGAAGGCCGCGAAGACTCAAGCGTCCTGAACCCGGCTCCGGCGGTTACGGTGTGCCGGTGACCTATCCGCAGGACCCCTACGGTCAGCAGCAGCCCTACGGCCAGCAGCCTTATGGTCAGCCGTACCAGCAACCGGGTTACGGATACGGCCCGCCGATGCCGCCGCAGGAGCAGGGCCTGGCGATCGCGGCACTGGTCGTGTCGATCGCCAGTCTGGTCGTCTGCAGCGGGCTGCCGTCGCTGATCGGCGTCATCATGGGGCATATCGCGCACTCGAAGGCCAAACGCGGCGAAGCGGGCGGTCAGGGGATGGCGCTCGCGGCGATCATCATCGGCTACATCGGCGTCGCGATCGTCGTCGGTCTCCTGCTGCTGTTCGTCGTCATCGGCATCGCGACCGACTGGGACTTCGACTAGATCCGAAGCTTTCTCCGCATCGGCCGTCAGATACCCTCGACAGCGGTAGCGTGTCCGAGCGGCCGAAGGAACATGTCTTGAAAACATGCGAGGGCTCTGTCCTCCGTGGGTTCGAATCCCACCGCTACCGCCAAACTTCCCTCACGAGGTGACCGGCGGCAGGCGGGGAAGACCGTCGATCTCCGACAGGTGATCGAGAACCCGCCCGAAAGCCTGCCCCAGCACCTGCTGCTCTTCGGGGCTGAGCAGGTCGATCAGATGCTCCCGGACTCCCTCGACGTGCGTCGGCGCCGCGCCCTTCAGCAGTTCGGCGCCACGCTCGGTCAGCTCCGCGACGACACCGCGTTTGTCCGCCGGGTCGCGGGTGCGGCGGATGATGCCCTCGGCCTCCAGCCGGACCATCTGATGCGAAAGCCTGCTCTTGGTCGAGCCGAGCATGCTCGCCAGCTCCGACATCCGCATCCGGTCGTCGGGCTGGAGCGAAAGGCAGACGAGGACCTCGTAGTCGGCGAGGGTGACATCGTGACGCTCGGCGAGTTCGCGATGCAGACGCTGCCGCAACCGCATGGTGGCGACGATGTACGAGCGCCAGGCGACCATCTCGGACTCGGACAGCCAGCGCACGTTCTTCTGCTCCACCGCCATCCACGCAGGGTAGATCCTTGATCGCACGGGGCGCATACCCACCGGTCACTTTCCGGTGCCTGAAAAATCCGGCGCGACATTCGCCCGAAGGAGGGTTACGAAAAGGTTGAGACTCGGCGAGAAAAGGCGCATTCTGCTTGTCAGCGGATGGTCGGGCAAGTATCGGGCGAACCGCAGGAAGGTCGCCGGACCTGCTCCCAGCCGGGAAGGGTCAGGTGGTGGTATGGCGGGTGATTCTCGCGGTTGACCGCCTGCTGTGTCCCCGCGACCGGAACGGAACGAACCGGGCCGGCCGCGACTGTGAACAGCGACGAGCGCGGGCATCTTGAGATGCGCTCGACAATTCTCGCGCATTCGGCGTCACTCGTGCCTGTTTCGGGTTTGCGGCCTCTTCGACCGCCTCGGCAGTGCCGGACGCCGGCCCGCTGATCGCGGCCGACCGGCGATCAGAACAAGACAACCTCGGTAGTTCTGGGTGCGGCCACCCTGGGTGGCCGCACCCAGGCATATCCGGGCCTCTCCGGCTACGCTTCCCCCGTGCGATTCGACGAAGGCGCGGGCCTGGACACCTCCGAAGTCGAGGACCTGCGCGGCGGTGGTGGTGGCGGTATCGGTGGCCGGGTGGCACTCGGCGGCGGCGGGCTCGGCGTGGTCGGCCTCGTCATCTACTTCCTCATCTCCCAGTTCGGCGGCGTGAGCCTGAACCCGTCCTCGGGTGGGCTCGGCGGTCTGGGCGGCGTGGGTTCCGGGCAGCAGATGGACAACACGTCGCTGTCGCAGGAATGCAAGACCGGCGCGGACGCGAACAAGAAGCACGACTGCGCGATCGTCGCCATCATCAACTCGATCCAGGACTACTGGGGCGGCGAGTTCCAGCGGTCCGGTTCGACCTACCGCAAGGCCGTCACCAACTTCTTCAACGGCGGCGTGAACACGGCCTGCGGCAACGCGACCTCGGACGTCGGGCCGTTCTACTGCCCTGGCGACTCGGAGGTCTACATCGATCTCGGGTTCTTCAACGAACTCCGCACCAAGTTCGGCGCGCAGGGCGGCCCGTTCGCGGAGGCGTACGTGCTGGCGCACGAGTACGGCCACCACGTGCAGAACCTGACCGGCGTCTCCAAGAAGGGCACCGGAAGCGGACCGACGTCGGGATCGGTGCGGCTCGAACTGCAGGCCGACTGCTACGCCGGCGTCTGGGCGAACCACGCGACCACCACGCCGACCGAAACCGGGCGGCCGCTGATCAGCGAGATCAGCCAGGAAGACGTCAATTCCGCGCTGGACACCGCTTCGCGGATCGGTGACGACTACATCCAGTCGAAGCTCGGCGGCGGCCGGGTCGACGAATCGAAGTTCAGCCACGGGACGTCGGCGCAGCGGAAGAAGTGGTTCACCACCGGCTTCCAGACCGGCCAGCCCGCGCGGTGCGACACCTTCGCGACGAACAACCTCGGCTGAGTCCGGTCCCGAACGCCAGGAAAGGACCTTTCCTTGCAAATTTTGCAAGGAAAGGTCCTTTCATAGCAGCTTGAAGTGACTACTCGGCGACCGTGGCATGGTGGTCGTCGGCCTGGACCGAAGCCGTCATGCTCCGCTGAGCGGACCGCTCGGCCGCGCGCACGGCCGTGGTCTTCGCGGCCTTGCCCGCCGGGACACCGTTGATGTTCTCGGTGCTGGTCGCGTACACGCCCAGCGCCCAGGCGACGGCGTCGGAGTTGCGGTCGAGCGCGACTCGGTCGACGTTGCCGAGGTTGTCGCAGGCCTGGTGGTAGCACTTGTCGTAAGGAACGTTGGCGCTACCGCCCCACTTCGCCGCCTGCGCCGCGGTCTTCACGCCTTCGGCGCCGGTGAACAGGCCACCCGCCGGGATGCCGACCGCGATGAACTGGCCGTAGTCCGAGCGACCGGTGAAGTCCGTGCCCTCGACCGGGACGCCCTTGCCCTTCTCGAGGTAGTCCACGAGGGTCTTCTCGAGCTGCGCGGAACCGTAGGGGCCGGCACCCGCGCCGACACCGTCGGAGTTGTCACCGTCGTAGGCGAAGTACGCCGCGTTCGGCGAGCCGATCATGTCGTAGTTGAAGTAGAGCGCGATGTCGAGCTGCTGCTCGAAGCTCAGCGAGTTGACGTAGTGGGTCGAGCCGACGAGCCCGAACTCCTCCGCGCTCCACCAGCCGAAGCGGACGGCGTTGTTGGCCTTGGGCTTGCTGCCCAGTTGCAGCGCGGTCTCCAGCAGCGCGGCGGAACCGGTGCCGTTGTCGTTGATCCCGGGGCCCTCGGTGACGCTGTCGAGGTGGGCACCGAGCATCACCACGTTGTCCTTGCGGCCGGTCTTGGTCTCCGCGAGGACGTTGTAGCTGGTCCGCGCCTCCTGGAAGGCACGAAGGTCGAGGGTGACGGAGACGCCGTTCTGGGTGGCGAGCGCCTGGCCGTCGGCCTGGGTGATGCCACCGGTCGGGATCTTGCCCGCGGCCGGGTCGCCCAGGGTGCCGTTGACCGGGCCCGGGACGTTGTTGTAGACGATCGCGCCGACGGCGCCCGCCTCGGCGGCGGTCGCCTGCTTCTGCGCGAAGGAGCAGCCACCGCGCTGGATCAGCGCGATCTTGCCGGTGACCCCGCCGGCGTAGTCGGCGGCCTCACAGCCGCTGGTGGCGTCGACCGGGACCACCGCGAGCGGGGCGGTGATTCCGCCGGTGGGCGTCGACGGGCTGTAGGACATGATGATGATCGGGACGTCGGCGCCCGCGACCGTCAGCTTCTCCGCGAGGGTTTCCGCGTAGGTGAAGGGGAATTCCTGCCGGGTGACCGTGAAGCCCGCCTGCTCCAGCTTCGTGGCGACGTACTCCGCGGACTTCTTGTGGCCTTCGGTGCTCGCGGCGCGGCGCCCGCCGTTCGCGTCCGAGATCCGCTGCAGCGCGATCAGGTGCCGGTTCACGTTGGTCCCGCTGACCTTGTCGACGAGCTGCTTCGCCAACGCCGGTCCGTCGAGGGCGGGGGCGGCCGTCGCCGCGGGAGCCATCCCGACCGTGAGCGCGGCGGTGGCCGCCACCACGATCGAGGGAACAATGCTTCTTCGCGAATATGACATGGGCGTCACCTTTGTGTGGTTTGTGCCACAGGTCAACCGACGTTCGGCGGACTTTATGACACCGGGATAGGGTCGGTTGTATGTACGCGATCACCATCCGTGAGCCCGGCGATCCCGATGTTCTCGAATGGACAGAGGTGGCCGATCCGGTGGCGGGCGAAGGCGAAGTCGTCATCGACGTCGCCGCGAGCGCGGTCAACCGGGCTGACCTGCTGCAACGCCAAGGGCTCTACCCTCCCCCGCCGGGTGCCAGTGAAATCCTCGGCCTCGAATGTTCCGGCACGATCGCCGAAATCGGCGAAGGCGTCGAAGGATGGCGAATCGGGGACGAGGTTTGTGCTTTGCTCGCCGGTGGCGGCTATGGGCAAAAGGTCGCCGTCCCGGCCGGACAACTGCTTCCGCTTCCCGCCGAAGTCGAATTGCTCGCGGCCGCCGGTTTACCCGAAGTCGCGTGCACGGTTTGGGCGAATGTGGTGATGCACGCGCGGTTGTCCGAGGGCGAGGTGCTGCTCGTCCACGGTGGAGCGGGCGGGATCGGCACGCACGCGATCCAGGTCGCCAAGGCGCTCGGCGCGACGGTCGCCGTGACCGCCGGGTCGGAGGAGCGGCTGGAGAGCTGCCGCCAGCTCGGCGCCGACATCGCGATCAACTACAAGGAGCAGGACTTCGTGGAGGTCCTGCGCGCCGAGACCGGCGGCGCGAACGTCGTCCTCGACAACATGGGCGCGAAGTACCTCGACCGCAACATCGACGTGCTCACCATGGACGGGCGCCTCGTGATCATCGGTCTGCAGGGCGGGGCCAAGGGCGAGCTGAACATCGGCAAGCTGCTGGGCAAACGCGGCAGCCTGTACGGCGCGGGCCTGCGGGCGCGGCCGCTGGAGCAGAAGGCGGCGATCGTCGCCGACGTCCGCGAGCGGCTGTGGCCGCTGGTGGAGCAGGGTTCGGTGAAGCCGATCGTCGGTCAGGTCGTGCCGATGGCCGAAGCGTCGTCCGCGCACCGCGCGCTCGAAGACGGCACGGTTTTCGGCAAGGTTCTTTTGGCCGCGAAGTCCTAGCGGATTTCTTCCAGCACCCGGACGAGCTGATTGACCTCGAAGACGTTCGAGTAGTGCGCGAGGCCGATCCGCACGGCGCCGCCGACTTCGGCGGCGCCAAGCGAGCCGAAGACGCCGCTGGTGCCGTCGTCGGCGAAGGCGCAGAGTCCTTGGGATGCCAGGTACTCCGCGACCTCGGGCGCCTTCTTGCCCGCGACGGCGAAGGCCAGCGCGGGGATCCGGCGCATGGCGTCGCCGATGACCATGACGTGCCGCAGCGAACGCAGCTCCGTGGACAGCTGCGCCAGAAGCCCCGCGTGGTACGACTTCGCCGAGCCCAGCGACGTCACCAGCCGCTCGCGCCGGGAGCCCATCGCCGCGTCGTCCAGACCGGCCAGGTAGTCGATCGACGCGATCAGGCCGGCCAGCAACGGATACGCGTGCGGCCCGAGTTCCATCCGGGCCGGGCCGCGCGCGGCCGGATCGAGCGAGACCGACGGCAGGCGTTCGAGCAGTTCGGGGTCGCGGAACACCAGCGCCCCCACCGACGGCCCGCCCCAGGCCTGCGCCGAAACCACCATCACGTCGGCGCCGAGCGCGTTGAGGTCCAGCGGCACGAACGGGGCCGCGTACGTCGCGTCGACGACGACCAGCGCGCCGACCCGTTTCGCGAACTCGATCACCGTCGGGACGTCGGGCCGGGTACCGACCGAGCCGGAGGCCAGCGTGACCGCGACGGCCTTGGTGCGCGCGGAGACGAGGTTCTCGTACTGCCAAGCGGGCAGCTCGCAGGTCTCGATGTCGATCTCGCCCCAGCGCACGACCGCGCCGACCCGTTTCGCGGCGCGGCGCCACGGCGCGAGATTGGCCTCTTCGTCGAGCCGGGAGACGACGACCTCGTCGCCGATCGTCCAGCGATCGGCCATCGCGTCGACGAGACGGCGGATGAGATCGGGCGCGTTGGGGCCGAGCACGACTCCGGCCGGGTCGGCGCCGACGAGATCGGCGACCGCCCGGCGAGCGGCCGTGACAATGCTCTCCGCACGCTGGGAGGCCGGAAACGCTCCACCCGGCCCGGACACCGGAGCGCGCATGGCCGTGGATACGGCCGAAGCGACCTGTTCAGGTACGAGCATTCCGGCGGCGCCGTCGAAGTGAATCCAGCCGTCACCCAGCGCGGGAAACAACCCACGGATACGAGCGACGTCGAACGCCATGGGGACACCGTACGGACGTGCGGTTTGGCGTTTTACCCGGGGTTGGGTGCCCGACCACAGGGCGCGACGATTCCCGCTACGCTCGGAGACGGAGCCGAAAACCACACTGCGCTTCGTGCCCGATGTAGGCCAGGATGGAGCACATGACCGACCCAGTTTCCCGTGAATCGACCACCCCCGGTGACGGCGGCGACTCCTCGCCCCACGTGGTGGTCGTCGGTCCCGACGGCACCCCGGTCGGCACCGCGCGTCTCGCCTCGTCCGCTTCCGGCGAGGAGGCGCATCAGGAGGAGTCACTCGGCGACCTCGTCGAAGAACCCGCCAAGGTGATGCGGATCGGCACGATGATCAAGCAGCTGTTGGAGGAGGTCCGCGCCGCGCCGCTGGACGACGCCAGCCGCACCCGGGTGCGCGAGATCCACCAGACCTCGATCCGCGAGCTGGAGCAGGCGCTGGCGCCGGAACTGCAGGACGAGCTGGAGCGGCTGGTCCGGCCGTTCACCGAGAACTCGACGCCGTCCGACGCCGAACTGCGGATCGCGCAGGCTCAGCTCGTCGGCTGGCTGGAAGGGCTGTTCAGCGGCATCCAGACCGCGCTGTTCGCGCAGCAGATGGCCGCGCGGGTGCAGCTGGAGCAGATGCGCCGCGGGCTTCCGGCCGGGCCTTCCGCGGGCGGTGCCGCCTTGGGCGGGCACGGAGCCGGCGGCGAGTCGCACGGGCCGGGCCAGTACCTCTGACGAGAGTGTTATGAACGGGACTTTCATTGCAAATTTCGCAATGAAAGTCCCGTTCATAACATCCCGGAGCCGCTAGCGGAACCGGCGGAAGAACGCCCGCAGGTCCCCGATGAGCAGGTCCGGCACCTCCAGTCCCGGGAAGTGCCCGCCGCGGTCCGGAGTGGACCAGTGCACGATGTTGTCGGTGCGCTCGGCGAGATGCCGGATCGGGAGCCCGGTGTCCTTCGGGAACACGGCGACCCCGGTGGGCACTGTGGACCTCGGCGGCTCCTCGCCCCAGGCGCCACCCAGCGTGGCGTAGATCCGCGAAGACGAGTTCGCGGTGCCCGTGAGCCAGTAGAGCATCACGTTGGTCAGGAGATCGTCGCGGTCGATCGCGTCTTCGGGTACGTCACGCGAGTCCGAATAGGACTTGAACTTCTCCACGAGCCACCCGAGCTGCCCGGCCGGTGAGTCGGTGAGCCCGTAGGCAAGCGTTTGCGGCTTGGTCGCCTGGATCATCGCGTAGCCCAGCTCGCCGTACTGAAAGTCCCGCCCGCGCGCCAGCGCCGCCTCGCCACGCGCGAGTTCGTCGCCGGTGAGCCCCGCGAGATCGGCCTCCGACTCCGGTACCGCGCTCGGCAGCATCGTCAGGTGCGCGCCGATCACCCGCTCCGGGCACCGGACGCCCACCTGACGCGACACGATCGCGCCCCAGTCACCCCCGTGCAGCCCGAACCGCTCGTACCCGAGGCGCGACATCAGCACCGGCCAGGCGTCGGCGATCCGGTCGGATCCCCAATTCGCCTCGGTCGTCGGCCCGGAGAACCCGAAGCCGGGCAGCGACGGCACGACGACATGGAACGCGTCCTCGGGATCGCCGCCGTACGCGCGCGGGTCGGACAGCGGGCCGATGACGTCGAGGAACTCCACAATGGACCCCGGCCAGCCGTGCGTGAGCACCAGCGGGATCGCGTCCGGCTCCGGTGACCGCGCGTGCAGGAAGTGGACATTCGCGCCGTCGATGTTCGTCAGGAAACCGGGGAAGCCGTTGAGGCGCTCCTCGTGCGCGCGCCAGTCGTAGCGGAGGCGCCAGTACTCGGCGAGGTCCTGGAGGTACCCGAGGGGCGTGCCGAGTGCCCAGCCGACGCCGTCGATCTCGTCGGGCCAGCGCGTGTTCGCCAGGCGGGCGGCGAGGTCGTCGAGGTCGCGTTGGGGGACGGCGATCGTGAACGGCGAGAGGGTCATACGGACGACGGTAGGGAGGATCGAGGACAGCGGTGGTCCTCGATCCTCCCTACCGGCTATCAACTACTCGAAATCGATTCCCCAACGCTGGTTGGCGACGCCCTGGCAGTCATAGATCACCAGACGCGTTCCTTCCGCGTCGCCACCGCTCAGCGTGCCGAGGCAACGGCCGGAACCGGTGTTCTCGATCATGCCGTCCGGGCGCTGGAACCACCGTTGGGAGGGTCCGAAGTTGCAGTCCCACAGCTGGACCGGCGTGTCGTTCGCGGTGGCACCGTTGGTGACGTCCATGCAGCGGCTCTTCATCCTGATGGTGCCGTCGTTCTGCACCAGCACCTGCTGCGCGGTGGATCCGCTACAGGTGTACAGATTGATCGCCGTGCCGTTCGCGTCGTTGTTGTAGTAGACGTCGGCGCACTTGCCACTCACGCCGGCGAGCCGCCCCTTGTGCGGGAAAGACCGGACCACGGTCCAAGTCTGGAACTGCGAGCCCGTACAGGTCTGGATCGTCACCGAAGTGGCACCCTGGGTCGAGTCCAGACACTTTCCTGACTTCGGATTGATGACGGAGCCGTCAGGCCGGAGCTGCCAGAACTGAGCCGCGTCACCAGTGCACAGGTATGACCAGACCGCCGTCCCGTCGGCCACGGCACCGTTCTTCACATCGAGGCAGCGACCGAGCGCACGGATGCTCCCGTCCTTCGACAAGGTCCACGTGTCCGACAAGGACGCGATACAACCCGTTGTCCCGATGGTGGCACCGTTGGCCACGACACGGCCGCTGACATTGAGACAAGAACCGAAGCCGTCGGTGAGCTGACCGGCCGGAGCGGCGCGTTCCGCGATCTTCCAGATCTGCTGGGCCTGACCGTTGCAGTCCTGGATGGTGACGATGGCGCCGTCCGTCGCACCGGCCGCCGACAGGCAGCGTCCGGATCCGAGGTTGAAGATCCGGCCGTCATCGAAGATCTGCCATTCCTGCGTCAAGGATCCGGCACAGCCCACCGCGACGACGCGAGAGCCGGCCGCCGTCGCACCGTCCTGCACGTCGAGGCACTGACCGAGGACGTGGAGGGCGGTGTCCCCAGCCGTCCATTGCTGTGCCACAGAGGACGTACATGTCCACATCTGGACCGTGGTGTTGGTGGGCACGCCACCGGACAGATCAAGACAAGCACCACCGACACCGGTCATGAGTCCGCTCATCGACACTCGGTTCGAGCGCGTCCTCAGGTTGCGGTACTTGACCTGGTCACCGGTTCCATGGCCGGAGAGCTGGACGTAGGAACGCCGGTTGAACATCGTCGGAGCGGTGTACTCGTTCACCTTGGTGCCGTTGAGCAGCACCGTCACCTTGGGACCGGCCACGGTGATTTCGAAGGTGTTCCACTCCCCGACCGGTTTCGCCGCCGTCGCGATGGGTGCCTTGATTCCCTTGATCGCCCCGGTCGCGTCCGTCGGCGCCGCCGAGGCTCCACCGATCGCGATCTGCGCCGCGGCGGGGCCAGGACCACGCGGAAGGCCGACGTGCACGGCCGACTGCGAGTTCGCGCCCGTCGCCTTCCAATCCACCTTCAGCGTGTAGTCGTTGTCGAACAGGTTGGACGGGTTCCATGGGCCGGCGGTACCGGCCAACGTGCCGAACTCACAACCGTCCTGCGTGGCGAGAGCCGGGCCCCAGCGGGCGAGAGAAGACTCGGCTCGACCGTCCATGAGGGAGCTGAACCCGGGTTCGAGGTTCGCGTTGACGCAGTTTCCCGCCGGCCCGGCCGCCGGGCCCCCGACGAAGTAGCCGGTCACGTCAGCGGTGAGCTCGGCCTCTCCTTCGGTGTTCGACGCGCTGAGCTTCCCGCTGGGGCCGAGCGGCACCAGCGCCGTGGCCGGAACCATCTTGCCCTGGTCGACCTGCAGTGCGGGTGCGTTGGCGAAACCGGTTTCAGGAGCGAAGAAGGAGACGCCCGTGTTGATCACCTTGTCCGCCGCGGAGCCCGTGACCACCACGCCGGTCGCGCCGAGTGGCACCCCCGCTGTTCCGGCGACCTGGGCGGTCACGGTGGCGCCCCGCTTGAGGGTCCCCATCGGGACGCCAGTGCCGGTGCCGGTGTCGATCACCCGGCTGGTTCCGAGCGAGGGGACGAACAGGGCCCCATTCCCAGGGGCGAACCAACCCAGCAAGTCGACCGCGAGGTGGGTCAAACCTGCCGAGTTCCGCAGCCGGATCTTCCCGTCGTCACCGATCCGGACGAAGGCGATGTTGGAACGCCGCTGGCCGACGTTCATGAAGACGCTGCTGGTGTCGGGCGTGTAAGTCTGCGGATAGGCCGAGATGAAGGTCCCCGCAGTCGACTGACCCGCTGTGAGGTTCACCACCGCGGTGGTCGCGTTCGCCGGAACACCCGACACACCCCGGACCTGGACAGCGATCTCCTCGCCCGCGCCCAGCGGGGTGTTCTTCACCGATGCCAGGTTCTTCGTGTCGAGGAGCCGGGCACCCCCGGGCTTGGCCGTATAGGTGCCTACTCCATCAGGGCTGAAGTATCCCGCGAAGTCCACCGTCATCCCCGGCGTGCCGACGGTGTTGTGGATGCGGACGGCCCCGTCTCCCCCGAGCGGCACGATGACCGTCAAGGTGGTCTGCCTGCTGGTCTGCACAGGGAACCGGATCGGCTGTGCGGCACCGGGGTTGCCGGCGGTGAACCGCAGTTCCGTCGGCCCGTCGGCCAGGCCCGCGGTCACGGTCAGCACGACCGCCGTCGCAGTGGTTGGTGCGCCGGGAACCGTCAGCGCGAACGTCTCACCCGCGGTGAAGCGTCTCTGGTGTCCGCCGACCGCCGTGTTGGTGTCGAGGATCCGGGTCGGATTCGTAAGAGCGGTGTAACCGCCAGGCTGAGCGGCGATCGCCGAGCCCGGTGAACCGGCCCAAAGGACACCGACGCCCCAGTCGTTAGGAGCTCCACCCGACACGGCCTTCGCGCGAGACTTGAGCAGATACTCCAACTGCGCGGCGTCCAGTTGCGCGTTCGCCCCCTTGAACAAGGCGGCCACACCAGCCACGTGCGCCGCGGCCGCGGACGTGCCGGTGAAAAGGTCAGGCGCAGAGGCGGACGTCGAAACACTGGCGAACCCGGTGATGTCAGGCTTGGTCCGGCCGTCGACGGTCGGGCCGTGGCTGCTGTACGGCTCGAGCTGCCCCGACGCGGGTTTGGTCGCGCCTGTCGCCAGGACGTACGGCGAGCTGGCGGGTTCGGCGATGCTCCCCGCGGGAGTCGACCACTGGAAACCGCCGGTCTTCCCCAGTTTGGTCAGATAGAGGTCGAACTTCGTCGTGAAGGGAGCGTTGTTGTTCTTGACCCAGGCGTAATAGGTGCCACCGGAGCCGGAGTCGTTGGTGAAGGTCGCCTCTTCGACCGGAGCACCGCCGCCGGCGGTGTCACGCTGGGCGAGGGTCGATCGAGCCACCACATGCGGATCGTTCGGTCCGGTCGGAGCAGCAGCTTGGTCGGTGATGTAGAGATCGAGGTCCTTCGTGGTGACCGGCCAGGCGTCCCAGCGCAGAGTCACCGTCGCCGGCTGCCCCGCACCGACCGAGAAGCTGTTGACCTCCGAAGCACCATTGAATTCGACCCAGGTGGACGCACCGGTCCGGTCCGCCGCCTGGCCGGCGAAATGCCGCTCACCGTAGTTGCCCGCCGCCGCCGACCACAGGATTCCGGCTTGGCGAGAGCGCTGAACGACCTGGGCGGGGCTGTTGACGTCCGGCCCCGTTCCGTCGCCACGCCCGGCTCCCGGTACGGCGATCGCGGCGCTGATGATCCGCACGCCCTGCTGCTGCAGCCAGTCCGCCGCAGGCGCGAAGCCCATGTCGTCCTCGACACACGCGAGATAGAGCTGTGCGGCGGGCGCCATGTCATGGACGATCTCCGCGACGTTCACCCCGTGCGGATCGTCGATCGTGGCGTCGAGACAGTTCGAACCGTTGGTGACGAGCTGGGTTCCGCTCGGAAGCTCACCTGCCGCCTGTGCGGCGGCAAGGCCAGCGAAGCCGACATCCAGGATGCCGATCTTCACCCCGGCGCCCTTGTTGTTCGTGTCGATCCATGCCTGAGCCCCGGAAACCCCGACGCCTTCGGAAGTCACACTCGACGGGAGCACCCTGGTCGGCCGCTTCACTTCGCGGACTCCTGGCTGCTTCGCGAGTTCATCGACCTTGTCCTCGGCCACCGCCGCCCTGACCCGTCCCGGCTGCGCGGCGGAAACCGTCCCGCCGACCGCCTTGACGGCATTCCGGAGGTCGGGCTCGTTCTGACCGTGAACGTAGAGGAGCACGTGGCCGTTCTGATCCTTGGCCACTCGCTCCTTGGGTCTCTGCCCGGCCACCGATTCCGCGACCGGCGCGTCGCCTGGTGGCGCCGCGTCGGCTGGCAACGTGAAGCCACTCACCGCCAAGGACATGGTGGCGGCTACGAGGGCCGCACGTCGCAATGTCTTCATTTTTCCTTCCGATTATCCAACGAATCAATTAGGCAGCAACGGCTCGGGTGCGACAACATAAGATCGCTCCGATTCCGGCCAGTCCGTGTACAAAATGTCCGAAACAAGAGCACCAGTCAGCAAGTCTAAAAGAAACTCAGCAGAGGTTCCCTGATACTCACCCCACCCATCGCCAGTATTATCCATGAATACAATAGGCCATTGATCAGCGACTTGCCTCTCAACTGGTCGCCAGAAATACGTATGCTCATCTCCCTCAGCCCACGGAATCAACCCACCAGGCTCAGGAAAAAAGAGGTGTGGATAATCCTCAGGAAGCTTCGGCCTCACCCCCTTAAAATAGGCACCCTTCGATTTCAGCTTCCACTTATACGCCTCCAGCCACCGACAACTCTGCGCCGGAGACCAAATATAAATGTATTCAGACATAACCCCAGACGGGAAAACTCTCAAGAAGTCCCTGTGAGAAGTCGGAAATTCAAAGCCCAATTCGGCCCACACTTCTTCCCAGGCAAGCTCTAGCCTTGCAGATTCTTTCCAGCCCAGAAAATCGGCCAATTCCAGTTCAGCAGCTCGCACGTTGCCCATCCCGACCTGGTTCATTGTAGATAATGACATCACACTTGAAGTCTCCGTCCCCTTCGGCAACGGCATGCACCCCCCAGGGAACTGGAGACTTCCCGTCATAGAGCGGCGTTACTGAGTAGTAGACGCGCTGCCCACCCTCCACCGCATCTTGGACGCCAACCTCAACGGAATTGAGCATCTGAACGCTGTTATTAAAGGAATAAAGGGGAACGAGGTTCTTTGCCTCATTGCTTCCATCAAACATTCTAGCAATAAGATGACTCCGGTGCATGCCAGGCTCCCAGCCAAACGGCTTCTCCGGCTTTCCTTTGGACTTTTTCAATTCCGTCAAGCAAACAACCGCACCCGTTGCCCGCAAACCTGTTGTGCCTTTGTAATAAGCCTCCTCCATTGGACCGTAGACCGGCAAATTCGGCTGAAGACCTTCTTCTTCGCATCGATCCTTGTGTTCCTTGTATTCCAGATCAACAGGCAGCGGGAGTGGAAGTGGATCAACCCTCGGAGCTGGAACTGGACCGTCGGTAATCCTGTTCGACCGATCAAAATATTCCAGGGCTCGATTGGCAACTGTCGTTGTCTCAGTGAGCGCAGATACCGTATCGACAACCACAGCAACTGTCGCGCCCGCAGCCAGTTCGGCGGCCTTAGTCAGCGCCTTGGCGATCCATGGCGGCGGAGGCGGCGGTGCAGGCTTGACCGGCTTCGCCTTCCCCCCTGGTTTGAAGCCAGGCTTACCCGGTGCCCCCGTATATGTGGACGGCTTCGGACAGCCACCGACGCGCCATTTGCAATGACCGACTGGGACAGGTTCTTCGTTGCCGCCTTCCCATTCGTACCCCTGGGCGTACGCATGGAACCACTGCGGGCAAAGCTGTCCGTTGACGCGGATTTGATCTCCGCAGCCGCCTACCGTTTGACCACCCATGTTGCAGTAGAAGAAGGTGGCAGCGTCTCCGAATATGCTACCGCTTCTTGGCTTGCCCCTCGACGGTGCGGAAGGTCCGTTATCCGTGGCACCGTCACACCAGTTGACCCAGGGTCCGTGCCCACTCGGGTCGGAGGTCCCTACTGAGTCCCCGTTGCCATAGGTATAGCGGTTCGTCGCTGTTGAAGGATCGGGAGCAAGTTCCCAGTCATCCCGCGAAAGGAACCCACCGCGCTCCGGTGAGTACCATCGCGCGGTCATGTTGACATCACCGGAATCCGGGCTGGTCCAGTCGCCCTGATACCCCAGATTCGAGGTGTCACCCGACGACGCGGTCACCACCCCGAACGGATCGAACGTCCGCTGGCCGTCGACGACAGCGCCGAGGTAGCGCCCGACAACGTCCCCGTGCCGATCGGCGTAGAGCAGCTTCCCGCCGGCACCGGCCTTGTCACTCAGCGCGGCGCCGTCGGGGAGCCTGGACACGGTACGCATGCCGTCGGTGACGGTCTCGTTCGACATACCGTCGTAGCTCAGGGCGACGTTGTTGCGAGTGTGGACGCGATCCTTGCTGTCGTACTGGTAGTTCGTCGGGCCTCGGGTGACCAGTCGATCGAAGGCGTCGAAACCGCTCGTCGTCGTGGTGCTTCCACGAGTGACCGCGGAAACAGTGCCGCGCTTCGTGTAGGTGTACGCGGCGCCTCCACCCGAGAGGAGCTGATTTCGCTCGTTGTAGGTGTAAGCCGCGCCATTGACCGATGACCGGTTACCCGCGTCGTCCCAGCCATAGGTCGTCTGCTGGGTCCCTGCGGTCCACGAGGTCAGACGGCCGACCCCGTCGTATCCGTAGGCATTCGTGGCAGGTGCACCGGGACGCGTTGAGGTCTTCGAGGTGACCTTGTCGTCCTTGTCGTACCCATAGCTGTCACCGAACAAAACCCGCGTACTGGTGTCGGTCAGCTGCGTCAGGTTGTCCGACGCCAACCTGCCGAGCTTGTCATAGCCGATGTTGCGAGCGACCCGCCCGGACAGCGCCCGGTCCTTCGTCAGCGAGAGACGCCCGGCGTTGTCGTACCGGTAGTCCATCGTCCGGCCGGTGAGTGGGTCCGCGGCCGAGTAGAGCCGCCCGGCGGCGTCATAGGTGAACGTCGCGGTTCCGGCCGCATCGGCGCGCGTCGCGAGGGTCCCGTCGCCGTTGTAGGTGTACACGCTGGACCCCATGGGTCCCTGCGAGGTGCGCAGGTTCCCGCGATCGTCGTAGCGGTAGTGCGTATCGCCACCGGGACTGCCGACCTTCGTGACGCGTCCCGCCAGGTCGTAACCGAACGTGCGATCCGTGGTCGCCTGTTCCGCGCCCGCACCACGCTCGACGGTCAACCGGTCCTGTTCGTCGTACTCACGAGTGCGGGTGACACCTCCCGGAGCGACCAGTTTCGTCGCCCGTCCGACGGCGTCGTACGAGGTGGTCCAGGAACGGTCGGCGGACGCGGTGGCTCCCGCGACAGCGGGTTCGATCACCGATTCCGGCAGCCCCCAGGGGGTGTAGGTGTACTCCGTCGCGTTGCCCTTGCCGTCGACGAAGTGGCTGCGGCTGCCCAACCGGTCGTAACCCGTCCAAGTCGTGATGGACTTCGTGGCGTCGACCTTCTCGACCTGTTTGACGAGCCGGTTGAGGAAGTCATAGCCGTAATCGACGATCCGGCCTTCCGGAGAGACCGACTGCAACACGTTCCCGTTGCCGTCATAGCTGGAAGACGACGAACGCTGCTGCTGGCCGTCGACGATCTGCGCGGTTCCGGTCAGCCGGCCCGCCAGGTCGTAGGTTCTCGTACTGACCAGACCGGTCGGGTCGGTGACACTGTTCTGCCGACCCGAGTTGTCGTAGCCGTACGTCACCGTACGGTTGGTCGCGTCGGTTTCGCTGATCAGGTCGTTCGCACCGTTGTAAGCCCTTGTACTGACGAAACCTTGCGGTGTGGTCTGTGAAGTGATGTTCCCGGCGTCGTCGTATCCGGTCCGAGTCGTGTAGAAGACGTTCTGGCCGCCATAACGTTCGACCTGCGTCGCCGTGATCAGGCGACCAAGCTCGTCGTAGGTGAACTCCTCGCGGGCACCGGTCGCGTCGGTGGTGCTGAGTAGTTCGCCATTCCCGTTATAGGAGGACTTCAGAACCGACGGCGTGTCGCCGACCTGTGGCAACGTCGAGGTGAGCAGGTGGCCGTAGGGGTCGAAAGTGTTCGTGGTGGTGCGGTTCAAATGGTCGGTGACCGTGAGCGCGTTGCCCCCGCGGTCATAGACCGTCCGAGTCGCCGGAACGATCGGCTGACCGCCCGGCGGCGTGTAGGCGGGGAGCACACCGGCGGTCGCCCTGCCCATGTTGTCCCGCTCGGTGGTGGTGACGTTCCCAGCACTGTCCTTGGACTGGGTGACCTCGCCGAACGTGTTGTACCCCAAGGACTCGGTCAGTTCCACGTTCGCGGTCTTCTGGCCGCCGACCCACACGTCCACGGCCGGTTTGATCGTCGAAACAGGTTGGCCGGTCGCGTCGTAGGTGTAGCGGATCTCGACCTGCCGCCGGTCGGTGCTCGCCACCGCCAGCCCACGCTCGTCATAAGTCGTGGTGGACGAAAGGACCAGCCCGTTCGACGCTGCCGTGTCCTGCCTGCGGACACTGCCGTTGGGCGCGTAGGTGAAATCGGTCGTCTCGACGCGAGCGGGATCGGCCGCACCGGTCGAGGAGGCGCGAGTGGGATTACCCGCCCCGTCTCGAACGAAGGTGGTCTTCCTCTTTACCCCCTCCGGGTCCACAGTGGACTCGACAACGAACCCGGCCGCGTCGTACGCCGTCGTCGTCTTGCGGTTCCCCGCGGTGACCTGTTGGGTCAGGTTGCCGGCGGGGTCGTAGACGCGTTGTTCCAGAAGAACGTCTCGAGCCGGTCCGGACGGCGGCTGGTACCCCTCCAAGGTGGTGGTGGCGAGCAGGCCGTCGCCGTAGTAGCCATACCGTGTGGCACGGTTCATCGCGTCCTGAACCCGCTCGAGTCGCCCGGTGGGGTCGTAGCTCCGGTTCTCGACCCGCAAGCTGCCCATACCCGAGGTGGCGGGATCGGCTCCGATGCCGGTGGCCACTCGCGACAGCAGACGGCGCTCGTCGTCGAACTGGTCGGTCCACTTCGTGCCGAGGACGTCGGTGGTGACGACTTTGAGCAGATCGGGCGAGCGCTCGTACTGGACCACCCCACCATCCGGGTAGTTGACGCTGACCCGCTGATCGAAGGCGTTGTAGCCGAAAGTGGTCTTCCGAGCGAGGTCTCCGCCCGTCGCGTCGGAGACCGTTGCCTCGAGCAGGTTCCCGTTTCCGTCGTAGACGTTGCTGGTGACAGGAGTGTGCGTCGCCCCGGTGATCGTGTTGGTCACCGCCGGGCCCGTGATCTTCGCGATCTCGGATTTCGGCGTGTACTCGAAGGTCCGGATCCCGAAAACGCCGCCGGCGGCGTTGCCCTCCTGCTGTGACAGACGCCTGCCTATGCCGTCGTACGCGTACGACGTGACCAGCCCCATCACGTCCTTGGTGAACGCCAAGTCCCCGTTCGCCCGAAACGCATTGCTCGCGACCTGGTTCCGCCGGTCGGTGACCTGGATCAGCACACCGGCGGGCACCTTGCCACCGCCCTCGGCGGTTTCGGTGCCGTTGGCGTAGGTTCTCACCTCGGTCGGCGCGGCGATCTGCCCCGCCGGGATCGGGAACGTCGTCGTGGTGAGCCGACCGGCCGGGTCATAGGCATACGACGTCCGGTACCGGGTGTCGGTGGCACTCGACGAGCGAGCATCGGAACTGGTGGCGAGCTTGTCACGCCTCGGATCAAGAGGGTCCGATGAAGTGACATACGTGAAGTAGGACGTGTTGCACGAACCCGCGGCCCGGCAGGTCTTTCGGCTCAACACGTTGCCGCGTTCGTCCGTGGTCTGCTCGACCCGGTTGTCGAGCTCGTCGACAGTCGCTTTCAGGAAACCCTTTTCGTTATACTCCCAGTGCTTGTCGAATCCCTTGTGGACGATCGAAGTGAGGCGGCCCCCCTGATCCGCGTCGAACTTGTACGTCCACTCGGGGTAGGGACCGCGCAGCGTGACCGTGCGTTCCGCGTTGTTTCGTACCGGCAGGTCGAGCGTCCACTTACGACCGTCGTGATCAGTGAGCGACTTCGCCCGATCGGCTCGATCGTCGTAACCGATCTCAGCATAGACACGACCGTCTTGCGGCAAGGTGATTTTCGCGAGTTGGTCGATCGTCCGTGCGGCGCCGAAGTGCTGCGCGACAGCGAAGGGGCTCAAGGTGTGCTGGTAGAGCGCGACCTCGTCGATCGAGCCATTGAAGTAGAAGTCACCGCCGTTCGTCGACGGGAAGTTTTTGCCGACCCCGCCGCCGACCACCAGTTTGCCCAGCGCTCCGTGATCGATCAGGCCGGTGATCGTTCCGACGGACGCGCCATCGAGGTACAGCGTCTGGCGATCGACTTCGGAAGTCAGCACCGCGTGGTGCCATCCGTTGTCGTTGACCGGATTCGTACTGATCACCTGGCTCGGGCCGGTCACATTACGGGCGGACAGTCCGCCGTAGAGGTGACCGTCGATGCCGACGTAGAGCAATGGACGCCATTTGGCGGGCGTAGTGGCGGGAAAGGCCTGATCTGCATAGCTGAGCAGGGTTCCGCTCGCTCCGGTCTTGAACCACAACTCGGCGGAGACCGACATGTTCTCCTTGAGCAGGTCGTCCGGCAAAGTCAGGTGACTGGCCATGCCGTCGAAGACCGCGGCTGTGTCGGTCGTACCGCCGAGTGCTCCCACCGCCCCGAAGCCGAGGCCGTTCTGCTTGCCCGCGTCCGCTCCGGGAGTGCGAGCCGCGGCGTTCGCCGTCGTCGGCCCGCTGTCCTCGTTGAGCCGCCAATACCCGCGTGGCCCGTCGTCCATGACCGAACTGCGATAGTGCGAGCCGGCGAGACGCCCATAGCTCGTGCAGTTCGGTGCCGCACCGGGAGCGCAGACACCGGTCAACGTGTCGCCGTCGTAGGTGTAGGTCCAGCTCAACGGATCCTGTCCGGCGGCCGGCGGGGGCGTCTGCACCTTGGTGACATGCGCACCCGTCCACGTGATCCCCAGGGAACGCCCGGAGACGTCGTTCACCAGCGCGGTCACATGCCCGGACGTGTCGTACTCGAGATGCTCGGTGAGCCCTGCCGGGTCGGTGACACGGATCAGCTTGCCCGCGTTGTCGAACAGCCAGCGGCTGCCGGTGACATCCCTGAGCGTGTAGTAACCGGTGCCACTGTCATAGACGAGGTCGACGTTCTGACCCATCGGCGGTGCGAAGGAACCATCCGGATTACGACCGAACCTGGCCTGCCTGCCATTCGGATAGGTCAGCACGACGTCGACGACGACGTTCTGCGCGGACCGGTTCGGGACGAGCCGCGTGTCCAGGCGGGACGCCCAGCCGACACCGAATGCGGTGTCCCTACGGGGATCCAGGCTGTTGTAAGTCCTCGTGATGGTGAGATCTGGACCGACGGTGGCGACGTTGGCGTCGGTGACGACGGTCGAGTAGTTCCCGATCTGCGGATCGAGACCAGGACCGTTCACGGTGTCCGGACTGCCCGCGAGATGCGAGGTGATCTCCGGCTGCGGGACACGTGTGGTCAGCGCCAGCGGGCCGACCCAGTTCGGCGACGGGCTCACCGTGTCATGGGTCTTGACACCCCAGTAGTAGGTCTTGCTCCAGACCAGTTTTCCGGCCGGCGGCACCCAGCTTTCGGGACCCCACGGGGAATCCGTGCAGTTCTGGGTGAGCGCGACATCGGTGCAGATCCGGAACTGGAAGGTGAACCCCTTGTTCGGCCAGTTGTCGTCATCGATGGCCCGGGCGAACAAGGTCGGTGTCAAGGATTCGACCGTCGCGCCATTGCCGGGTTGCTGGTAGTTGGACCCCGGCGGGGTGTTCTGGACTTTCAGCGGAGCTGAACCGTAGGGAACCTCGTAGACGACGTGGAAGTCCTCGTTCGCGGGATTCCACATGGTCAGGAGAAGTTCGTAGTCTCCCGGGGCCAATGCGGTCAGCGGCACCGTGATGGTCGCCTGGCCACCCGGTGGCACATCCACGCCCGGCGCGACTCCCTGGGAGGTCCTGATCACCGTGCCGTTCTGTTTGATCAGATAGCCCAGTCGATATCCGCCGCCGGCCGCCCAGGTGGATGCCCCCTGGTTGGTGACCTTCGCGGTGAACGTGCCCTCTCGCGTGTTGGTCGGCAGGAGAACGTCGGTGAGTTCGTAGGCGGCGCCTTCCGGCGCGTAGCGAACATCGAGATACGGCTTGTTGGGTGTGTTTGAAGAGGCGAAGCGTTTGAAAGCCGCGCTGTCGCCTTCGTTGGCGGCACGGATGGTGAAACCGTTGCCCAGGGCCGATCCGTGTGACCACTGGATGGCGATGTCCTGCGGCAGAACGAACTTGGTCAGGTACTGACCGGCGCATCCCGCGCCTAACGCCGGGACGTCGACGGTCGCGAGCGCACGGCCGGCCGCCGCTCCCGGCCACACCGCGTTGTTCCCCCAGCCTTGAGTGACCTCGAAAAGGGTGACCGGCCGGGTCTGACACGAATGAACTGCCAGCACGTCGAGCGTCGCTCCGATGATGTACTGGTTTCGGAGGGCGGCGGAAACGGACTCCAGCTTCAGGTACGAGCGGGAGATAGTCCTCCCGCCGTTCGGCGAACCGACCTCGAGTTCGATGTTCCCCGAATGGTCCTGCGTCGTGCCGGACTTGACGTACGTGTCCTCGCTGACCGCTACCTTCCCGACGCTCGGGTCCACCACGACCGGGAAGACGCGACTCGGATCACGCAGCCAAGCCGCGTCCAGATCGACTCGCAGGGTCCAGGTCCGAGCATCCCGCTGCGCGATCGAGTACCGGACTCCCTCGCTTCGGACGCCGGTCCTGGTCACCGGATCGGCCTTGCCGTCGATCATGAAACCGGCGGGAATGACTCCTCGCACCACGCCGGCCTGGTCGATCAGTTCGACGTCACCGTCGATGATCTGCGGGCGAAGCGCGCCGGTGTGCAGGGTGAACGCGTAACTCGACCGCGCCTTCGACGAACGCAGGACGAGTTCCTCTTTGAGCCCGCCACCGGTGGCCGACAAACGCAGGTCCACGTCTGGCAGGGCACCGGGATAGGTCACGCTGTCCGCGGCAGGCCGCGCTGCTGCGGGGGCGGCGTCCTGAAGGGCGTAAGCCAATGTGTGGTCGCCGTCCAGACGGACACTGGCCACCTGTCCGGCGTTCGCGAGCGGCGCGAAACTGACGGCGGTCGGGGCTTTACGCGGGGACCACCGGCCGTCCGGGCCCGCCTGCAGGTTCAGATCGACGGGAGACCAGCGGCCGTCGGCTTCCCGGACGTTGGCCTGCCCGGTGTGCACCCGAAGGGTGCGGCTGCCATCCGGATTGTCGAACGTCTGGGTGTCCGCGGTGCGGTCCTGCGGCCGCTCGACGGCCAGAGGATCGATCGACGGCAACCCGCTTCGCTGGTCGACCGCCGGCTTGACGTGCTGCCTGTCGTTGACCACGCCCTGGACCTGAGGTGGCGCGGCGGCCGAGTCGGCCACCGCGCCGGGAGGACGAGGAGTGTCGCGGAGATCGAGCCCCGGTCTTTCGTGTCTACCCGTACCCGGCCCGGATCCCCGCCTCTGCTCGGGCGAATCGAGCGAAGCCCCCAGCGGCAACGGCTCGACTGGCTTGGCGTATTCGACCGCCGAACCGGCGACAGGAAGCAGAACCGCCAGTACGAGGCCGAGAACCAACCAGTTCCGCGCAGCATTGACCACACGTGAACGCGCCACAGTGACGTACCCCCCACAGACCGAACAGCCGTCCCCCGACGCCGAGCGGAACGTTAAATGGAGGTAAAACGATCAGTCAATGGAGCGGGCCAGGAACTACTCGAATGCCGCAACAGAGTGAAACATCCCATGTACTCCATGTGGCCGAGTCATCAACCGCGGATGATACGAGCCCATCGCCTGCGCAGCGGGGTCACTTGCGCTTCCGGGGGCCCTTCGGGCTCCGGGACTGGACGGATCACCGGGGCATAGATCGACTTCGCCAGGTCTCGCTTGGCCTTCTTGAAGCCCGCCAACGCCTCGGGCGTGTATCCGCCCTGTTTCGGACGGTCCGGCACCTGATTCAGATCTTCCAACACCGTCCAGTTGGAGCCCAGCGCTGCGAGAGAACGGTGTTTCGTCGCGTAGTAATCGGGATGGATCGACACCGCGACCCCTGATGCGCCCGCCGCGGCGGCCAGCATGTGCAGATGGAATCTCGTGGAGATCCAGGTCTGCCCAGGCGAGACCGGGAGCCCATGCGTCCAGATATGCGAGAACGGGTAGAAACGGGCGCCGGGCAGTTCTCGCTCCAGGAGTGCGAAGACCTCTCGATCGACGCGGGGGACCCCTTCGATGACGCCGATCTTCTCGGGCGGGATCTTCCACGAGCGCAGCATCGAGAGCACCGCGCCCGCCAGCTTGCCGACCCCTACCTCCACCAGGTCGGACTGAAGGCACAGCATGACCTCGGGCACGTCTTCAGCGGCGCCGTAAAGATGCGGGCCGATTCCGATGAACGCGTCGTCGAGACCGACCGGCACGTCCAGCAACTCCGCCGAAGCGTCGTCACGGACTTCCACGATCTCGAACCGATCGGCCAGCGCGCGCAACAGAGGCGCGACGTCGTCACACGCGGGAAGCAATCCCTGTCCTGTCATGGCCGCCCGGCCACCGGAACGCTCGGCCGCGGCAGCCGCGCCTGCCAGCAGACCGATCTGCTTGGGCCAGAGCTTGTTGATGTAACCACCGCCGACCACGTGGATGACATCCACGCCAGCCAGCAGCTCGATGCCGTGGTGGAGCCTCGGCATCATCCCGGGGTTGTGCATGGCCTCACGAACCCAGGCCGCCGCTTGCCACGGATCCTCGGAGGGAGCCTCCCAGCAAAGCCGCCACAAGGTGTCCGTGAACTTCGCACGGGGGTGCAGCCCGTCAAGGAGCACCGCGGCGGGACCGGGCGAATGGGTGTCCACCCAGACGTCCGCGCCCGGAGCCACTTCGGCCAGATGCCGGAGCCAACTCGCGGCAATGAGCTCGTCACCATAGTTGGGGTGACCGACCGGCGCGACCAGGTAATACAGTGCGCGCCGGGCAGGCTTCGAGACCGAAGCCGTTCTGTCGGGGACCGGCATTCGTGCATCGTAACGCCGCACACACCGTCACCGGAGCGGGAGCGCGTAAGCGACTCCGGCCGGGGTGGCCCAGGCATCATCGGCTCCATCGGTACCCTCGTTCCCGTGCATGCCACCAGCACGGTTCACGCCGCCGACGGTGCTGCTCCGACCTCGGTTCCGCCGATTTCGGACAGCAAGACCTTTTCGCGCGCGTTCGCCGACATCAAGACCGGTTTCGCCGCCAAAGAGCTGTGGGGACACCTCGGCTGGCAGGACATCAAGCAGCGCTATCGCCGCTCGGTGATCGGCCCGTTCTGGATCACCATCAGCCAGGGTGTCATCGCACTCGGCCTCGGACTTCTGTACTCACAGTTGTTCGGCATGCCGACGTCGACGTTCCTGCCCTACATCAGCACCGGCTTCATCATCTGGGGCTTCATCAGCGGCTGCCTGTCCGAGGGCATGGAGACCTTCATCTCCAACGAGGGGCTGATCAAACAGCTCCCGGCACCGCTTTCGGTCTACGTACTGCGCACGGTGTGGCGCCAGACCCTGATGCTGGTGCACAACCTGATCGTCTACGTGATCGTCGTCGCGATCTTCTTCACCGCGCTCAACCACCCGTACTCGCTGAACACCGGCAACTGCGATCCGGGCTACTCCGGCATCTGCCACCCCGGTATCGGCTGGTACTCGCTCACCGCGATCCCCGGCTTCCTCATGCTCGCTTTGAACGCCGGCTGGGTCACCCTCCTGCTGGGCATCATCTCGACCCGCTACCGGGACATCCCGCAGGTGATCAGCTCGGTCATCCAGCTGCTGTTCTACCTCACGCCGATCGTGTGGCCGATCGACCAGCTGCTGGCGGGCGGCGCGCGGGCCTCCACCTCGTGGGCCCTGCCGTTCGTCCACGGCAACCCGTTGTTCCATTTCATCCAGATCGTGCGCGCACCGCTGATCGGCCAGGAAGTCAGCATCAACAGCTGGTACGTGGTGCTCGGCATCACCGTCGTCGGCTGGGTCCTCGCGCTCGTCGCGATGCGCAATTACCGTTCCCGCGTCTCTTATTGGGTGTGACAGATGGTCAGCATTGATGTGCACAACGCCTACGTCGACTTCCCCATTTTCGACGCGAAGACCCGCTCCATGAAGAAGAAGGTGCTGGGCAAGGTCGGCGGCAAGATCGGCACCGAGACCAAGGTCCCGATCATCGAAGCCCTCCACGACGTGACGCTCCAGCTGCGGGAAGGCGACCGGGTCGGCCTCGTCGGCCACAACGGCGCCGGGAAGTCGACGCTGCTGCGGCTGCTGTCCGGCATCTACGAGCCCACCCGTGGTTCGGCGAAGATCTCCGGCAAGATCGCGCCGGTCTTCGACCTCGGGATCGGCATGGACCCGGAGATCTCCGGGCTCGAGAACATCATCATCCGCGGCCTGTTCCTCGGGATGACCGCGAAGCAGATGGAAGCCCGCGTCGACGACATCGCGGAGTTCACCGAACTCGGCGACTACCTGCAGATGCCGCTGCGGACGTACTCGACCGGTATGCGGGTGCGCCTGGCGCTGGGCGTGGTCACCTCGATCGACCCGGAGATCCTGATCCTCGACGAGGGCATCGGCGCGGTCGACGCGGCGTTCCTCAACAAGGCGAAGGACCGGTTGAAGGCGCTGGTGAAGCGGTCGGGCATCCTGGTGTTCGCCAGCCACTCGGACGAGTTCCTCTTCGAACTCTGCGACTCCGCCATCTGGATGGACGAGGGACACGTCAAACAGCGCGGCTCGCTGCGCGACGTGCTCACCGGCTACAAGGGGCGCGACCCGTTCGAGAACATGAGCAAGGAAACGCTGGAGCGGTTCGGTGTCGAGCCCGAGCCGGTGTCGACGACGAACGGCGGCCAGGGATGACCAGCGAGACCAGGCAGTTGCCCGAAGGCGCCGTCGTCGGTGTCGTCGTCACGCGCCATCGGCGGGAACTGCTCGCGGACTCGCTCAAGATCATCGCCTCGCAGACCCGGCCGGTCGACCACCTCGTCGTGGTCGACAACGGTCCGGACCAGTCGGCACGGGACATCGTCGAGGGCTACCCGCTTCCCTTCACGTACCTGCCCTCGCACCGCAACCTCGGTGGCGCGGGCGGATTCGCGCTCGGCATGCTGCACGCGCTTTCGCTGGGCGCGGACTGGATCTGGCTCGCCGACGACGACGGCCGCCCAGCCGACGAGAATGTCCTCGCGATCCTGCTGGAGGAGGCCGAGAAGCGGAATCTGGCCGAGATCTCCCCGGTGGTGTCCAACATCGACGCGCCGGACAAGCTCGCGTTCCCGTTGCGGCGCGGGCTGACCTGGAAGCGTTCGTCGTCGGAGCTGGGCGTCGACTTCCTGCCGGGGATCGCCTCGCTGATGAACGGCGCGTTGTTCCGCGCGTCCACTTTGGACGTCGTCGGCGTGCCGGACCTGCGGCTCTTCTTCCGCGGCGACGAGGTCGAGCTGCACCGGCGGCTGGTGCGGTCGGGGCTGCCGTTCGGCACCTCGCTCAAGACCGCGTACCTGCACCCGGACGGCTCGGACGAGTTCAAGCCGATGCTGGGCGGCCGGTTCCACGCGCAGGACCCGGAGAACGAGGTCAAGCGCTACTACACCTACCGCAACCGCGGCTACCTGCTGTCGCAGCCGGGCATGCGCAAGATCGGCGCGCTCGAAGTCGTGCGGTTCGGGCTGTATTTCGTCGGGGTGAAGCGGGACCCGAAGGCGTTCCTGCAGTGGCTCAAGCTGGTGCGCCAGGGCCGCCAGGAGAAGTTCTTCCGCTACTGAGGCGGGTCCCTCCCGTGCCATGAAAGGTCCTTTCCTTGCGAAATTTGCAAGGAAAGGACCTTTCATGGCATTTACGTTGACGCTGCTACTCGCCGATGACCGGCGGCGCGGTGCGCAGGTCGGTCCCGAAGACCTCGTCCGGATCGCCCTCGACGAGGTACGTCGGGCGCTGGTGCTCGGTGTCCTCGTCTCCTTCGGACTGCTGGCCGCGACCGCCCATGCCGCCGCCCAGCCCCGGTCCACCACGGCCGCCGGCGCCGCCGCCGAGACCGCCCATACCGCGACCGGCCGCCGCTTCGGCCGCTCCGACCCCGCCGGGGCGGGCCGCGCCGGACGCGGAACCCGAACCGGGCGTGGAACTCGCACCGCTACCGGGGCCGAACCCGCTGCCGCCTCCGCTCCGGCCGCCTCGGCCGTTGTACTCGGAGTCGCCCATGCCGCCGCCCATCATGGGCGACATCGGCATGGGGCCCATCGGCATCGAGTTCATGTTCGTGTTGGGGCCGGGTGTGCTGATCGGCGCCGGCGTGTTCTGGAAGCCCGACGGCGTCGTGCCCGAGGGGATGCTGCCGGATCCCGTGCTCGCGCCGGGGCCGGGGATGTGGCCTGTGCCCGGGATGCCGGTGCCGCCGCCCCCACCGCCACCTCCGCCGCGGTTGCCGGGCGGGATGTAGGTGTTGCCGCCGGGCGGGGTGGAGCCGGGAGGCAGGTCGTAGCGCAGGTGAGGAGGGCCGGGCTGGTCGATGCCGCCACCGCCGCCGACGCCGAACTTCGGCGGCTCGGCGAACACGGGCTGCTTGGACGCGGCCTCGTACAACGCCTTGTCGTAGTCGTGCATGGCGGAGGCGGCCTGGGTGTGCGCCTCTCGGCTGTCTTCCTGCTTCTGGATGGACTTGTCGATGTTCTCGCCGAGGTTGAACGGGTTCGACGTCATCCAGCTGCCGACCTCGTCCTTCCAGCTGAAGGGGATCGGCGCGGGCATCGTGTTCTTGACGTGGGAAGCCGCGGTGCCCTGGTCGTAGATCGTCTCGGACGCGAGCTTCGCGTTCTGGGAGTTCGCTTCGGACCACTTGCTGAGGCTCTGGAAATAGCCCTTCGCGTTCCCCGCCGCTTCGCCGTCCCAGGTGCCCTGCGACGCGTTGACCGCTTCGGTCATCGTGGTCGCGAAGCTTTCGAAGGCCTTGTGGATGTCGTGGTACGCGGTGGAGACCTGGGTGACCTGCTCGACGTTCAAGTCGCTCTTGACGAACTGTTCGAGCCGTTCGTGGTCGTAGCCCTGGTAGTCCGCGTTCGACGGCTCCAGCCCCTCGACGTACTGGACGTCGCCGCTGCGGGTCAGGTCGTCGACGTTCTTGTCCCCGACCTCCTGGGCCTTCTGATGCGCCTGCCCGGTGGCGATGAACTGCTTGACGGCACCGAAAAGCCAGCCGTCACTGGGGTCGACGCCTTCGTCAGCCTTCTGCTGGAAGTACGCGTCACGTGCCGCGGGCGAAAGGTCGGAGACCTGCTTCTCGCTCAGGTTCGGTGTCTTCGTGGTCATCCCTGTTTCCCCCTTAGCTCTTCGGAAGCTTCGGTGCGACGATGTCCGCGACCTTCTCCGCGACCCCGCACGCCTTCTCGGGGTCTGTCGACACCGTGACGACGTCCACCCGCGAGGTGGCGCCCGCTTCGAGTGCCATCAGGCAGTTCGTCGGCGGCGTCGGGACCAGGATCGCCTTGCGGCCCTGCACGTTGCCGTTGGTCTTGCCGTTTCCGGCGTCGTTGACGCTGTCGAGCCCCTGCGAGTCACGGACGCCGACGCTGACCGTCAGCGATTCCTCGCTGGCGGTGGCCTTGTCCTTCGTGAGCGTGCAGGTGCGGGCTCCGCCGTCTTCACCGGTCTCCGGCGCCTTGAAGGTGCCGTAGGAGGCCAAGTCGGTCGCGCTGACGAGGGAGCACGGGTCCAGCGACACGGTGTTCCCCCCGCCGGTGGACGGCGACGCGGCGGAAGACGTCGCCTGCCCCGGCGCCGAGGACGGCGCGGCGGTGGGTGTTCCGGGCTTCTCGCTGGAGCAGGCGGCGAGTACCAGTGCGGCCGCGGCGAGCGGCAGGGCGTAAAGCTTCTTCATCGTCCTCAAGCCTGGATCTTCTTGGTGGCGTCGATCGCGCGGTCTTCGACGTCCTTGTACAGCCCGGCCGCCCTGGCCAGCGCCTCGTCGGCGTCCTTGACCACCTTGGCGAACTGTTCGAGCACGACGGCGGCGGATCCGGCCGCCTCGGAGGCGCCCTTCTGGTCGTGCGCCGCCACGGCCTTTCCGTACGGGTGGCCGCCCAGCTGCGGGGCCTGTGAAAGGTGCACCGTCTTCGCCTTGAGCGTGTCGAGGTGCTCGGACATGTCCGCCAGCGCCTTGCGCAGGGGTTCCACGCCCTTCTCGGTGATCGTGAAGCCGCCGTTCTTGGCGGCCGAGACCAGCTTCTGGGTTTCGGCGCTGACCTTGGCGATCGCCTCCTGGTTCAGCCCGCCCTTGGCCACGTAGCCCGCCGCCGCCCCCATGGCCGCGCCGATCGAAAAGTCCGGTGCCGCCTGTCCGCCGTCCGCTTCGAAAGCCATCGCCCGCCCCACTGCATCGTCTGCTCGCCCGTGCGTACCGCCCGGCAGTCTACTAGCCGAGCACTCAGCGCAACGAGGATCGAGCCGATTCGCCGATCACCGAAGACTGCGCCGGAACTGTGACGAAACGGGCGTCACCGCGGTTCCCGGTGCTCCGGGACCGCCTCAGAACTGCCCTTCGAGCTGGGCGTACAGCTGCTGCGCGATCCGCGCGTTGTCGGCCGGGGCGTAGGTCAGCCAGCTTTGCCCGTCGGTCGCCCGGCGTGAGGTCATCATGTACCGGCCCGCTTCGGTGTCGAACCAGGCCAGCGGCGGGAACACCTGGCCGCCGCGGATGAACACGCTGAACTGGCCCACACGCGTCTTCGGCTTCTCGAAGATCCGTTCCACTTGCCGTTGCTGCGGGTTCGACCCGTGTGACCGGGGGCCGCTGACCCCGGCGAAGGGGTCGTAAGCGTCGTCGTTGTTGCGAGGACGCTTCGGCGCGCTGACCGGCTTCGCGATGGTGACGGACTGGCCGGGGCCGGCCGGGGTGAGCGGCAGCAGGTCGACGATCGACGCGACGATCGCGGTCGGCCTGGTCTCTTCGAAGACGAGCAGGTTCTCGTCCTGGCGCGCGAGGACCCCGAACTGACCGTTGGTCGCCGCCCTCGCGAACAGCTGCTTGTCCTTGTCCATCTGCGCGACCGTCCAGACGGCGAGCTGCGGGTTGACGAACGTGGCGAGCGCGAGTTCGACGTCGGCGTCGAGCCTGCCGCCGCGCATCAGGCCGCGGCCTTCGAGATCGCGGAAGACGGCCTCGCGCACCATCGCGCGCTGATCGGTCGTCGTGCCGATGTGCGGGACCTCGAACGGGACCGGCGCCGGCCCGAACCGGCCGTGTTCGAGCAGGATGTCCACCGCCGCCAGCGACAGCGAGAACGAATGCGGCATCGCCATTTCCCCCCGCGGGTGTCTTGTTCGTCGGGATGAACGTAGTCCACTCACCCGGTACGCCCGCAGCGAACCCGCTTGCCCGGCCGTGATCAAGGCTGGTGCCATGGGTGCATGGCAGACCAGAAGCCCGCGCTCGTGCTCCATCTCGCCACCGGTGGGGAGCCGCTGCTCTTCGCGCTCACGACGGAAGAAACCGAACGGCTGACCAAGGACCTTTCGCATTTCGTGCGCACCGGTTCGGTACAGACGATCCAGACCAAGGACGACTCCGAGGTGGCGATCAACTTCTCGCACGTCGCCGCCGCCTACATCGACGACCTGAACCGCAAGACGCGGGTGTTCGGGCTCCACTAGGCCGCTGTCGGCTTCGGGAGTACGGCTGCGGGAGAGACGTACCTCGGGATGCCATAAGGGGTCCCCATAGGACAAATTTCGTCCTATGGGGACCCCTTATGACACTTCAGGAAGCGGCGCGAAGTGGAGTTACAGCTCGTAGAGCCGCTTCCAGTTCTCCCGCGACGTCAGCTCGGGCATGGAGCGCTTGTACTGCTCCTGCACCGCCGCGCCTTCCTTGCGGAGCCGCTGGATCACCTTGGCACCGCGGCGAGCCAGGTCGAACATCTTCGCGCGGTCGTACGAGCGGACCCGCACGCCTTCCTGCGAAGCGTCGGTGACGACGGCCGTGTCGAAGGTGGCGACGTGCCACCAGTGGGCTTCGTCGATCGGGATCGCGCCGAGCGAGTGACGGCTGCGGCCGAGCACCCGGTCGAGGATCCGCTTGATCAGCACCAGGCGCTGCATGCTGGGCCGCGGCGCGCTGTTGATGATGCCGATGTCGTTCGACGCGATGCCCGGGACGTCGGTGGCCTTGTGCCGTTTGGTCTCGGGGTACTCGTCGCGGATCCGGCGGATCTCCTTCATCGCGGCGACGCCGCCGTCACGCAGGACCTCCGGGCCTTCGAGGAAGTCCTCGACGGCCTTGATCAGCGTGGCGGACAGGCCGTACTGCATGCCGAGCAGGTACCGGACCAGCTGCGCGATGAGCACGCGCGAGAGCAGGTTCAGGTTGAACGGCGAGTGCAGCGCGGCGGTGATGATCGAGTTCCGCAGGTTGAAGTAGCGGTGCCACTCGTCCCAGTCCTTCCAGTGGAAGTCGGCGTGCCAGACGCCGGCGCCCGGAAGGGTGACCGTGGGGAAGCCGTGCGCGCGGGCACGGTAGCTGTACTCCGCGTCGTCCCACTGGAAGAAGAACGGCAGCGGGTAGCCCGTGGCCTTGACGACCTCGTACGGGATCAGGCACGACCACCAGCCGTTGTACCCGGCGTCGAGGCGGCGTTCCTGGCGGTTCGGCTTGAGGGTCTCCTCGTCGACGCCGAGCAGGTCGGCGGTCGAGAGCGAGTGCGTCACCGGCTGGCCGGGCTCCAGCGTGTTCAGCCGGGCGTACTCGGCGCCGACGTGCAGCTGGTTCGGGTGCAGCAGGTTCAGCATCTGCCCGCCGACGATGACCGGGTTGACCGTGCGGTTGGAGAACGCGGTCATCCGGATCACCAGGTCCGGCTCGAGCAGCACGTCGTCGTCCATGAACAGGACGTTCGCGTGCTCGGTCTCGGTGTGCCCGGCGACCTCGTAGAGGCCGCGGGTGAAGCCGCCGGCGCCGCCGAGGTTCGGCTGCTTGATGTAGTGCAGCTTGTCGCCGAGGTCCTTCGCGACCTGCTCGAAGCCGTCACGCGACTCGACGAGGTCGGTGCCCTGGTCGGCGACGTAGATCGCGTCGAGCGTCTCCAGCGAGGAGACGTCGGCGGCGAGCGCCTGCAGGTTCGACAGGCAGTCGTCGGCGCGGTTCATCGTGCAGATGGTCACCGCGGTCGGGCGGATCTTCTCCGGCGCTTCGACCGTCCAGCGGACGGCCTCGACGCGCAGCGACTGGCCGCCCTCGGTCTCGAGGTCGAGCCAGAGAGCGCCACCGTCGTAGAACTTGTCCAGCTTCGCGGTCAGCGTCACCTTCTGCTGCTTCGCGCCCGCGATGATCTCGGCGGCGACCACGCGCGCGTCGCCCTCGATGTCGGAAGCGCCGATGGACAGCTGCCCGTCACCGGTGACGACGGCCTCGACCGCGACCTCGGTCACGTCGGTCCAGCGCTGCCAGTAGCTCGCGGGGAAGCGCCCGAAGTAGGTGTTGCCGGACACCTTCGACGCCGGCTCGATGGCGATGCCCGCGCGTTCGCGCACGGCACTGCCCCATTCGAGCTCGGCGTAGAGGTCCTTGCTGACGATGGGGGCCGGGCCGGCGTAGAGCCCGCGCTGCGCGGTGAGACGGCCCTGCGGGGTGCGTTCCGCGAAGCGGGTGTCGTCGATAGTGCTCACCATGGCGCTCGGGGCCTCTCCGGTGACGGCGGCTTTACCGGGCATGAATCCTCAGTTCTCCTCTGTGCTGGTCAAGACTGGGCTGGTGGCGCGGGGCTCACGGAAGACGACCCACTTGAGCATGACGAAATTGATCACGGTCGCGGTTGCCTGCGAAACGACCCAACCGAAAGTGGCCTTCCAGGCCGACTCCGGCAGGACGTGCAGCATCGTGCGGTTGACGCCGACGGCCACGAGGAACGTCACGGCGTACAGGAGTACGAAGCTACCGATCTGACGTGCGCCCTCCTGGCGTCCACCGGCGAAGGTGAACTTGCGGTTCAGGAAGAAGGCGGTCGTGGTGCCCACGATGAAGCTGAGCGCGCGGGCGAGGTCCACCCACGGCGTCGCGTCCATTCCGAGAGCACGAAGCCCCTGGTAGACGCCGAAATCGACGAGGGCGCAGAACCCGCCGATGAGGCCGAAGCGGATGAGCTGCCCGAGCAGCCCAGGGGAAGACGGCGCTGCCGCCGTCGAGCCGGCTTTCGGGTCGGTCGCCACCACTGCTCTACCTCATAAACTGCTGGGGCTGGTGCGCAAAGTGTAGAAGCGAGCACTTCAGGGTCACGTTCCGGGCAGTGTTCGGCGTGGTTACCCTGGTCGGCGTGACCCAAGCACCCAAGACACAGCGGCAGTCGCTCATGGGCTGGGCAAGGACGTCGCCGAGTATCGCGGACGTCCTGAGCACCCCCGACGTGGAGACCATCGCCCGGGCGGTGACACAGGCCGGGGAACGCGGGGTCATCGCGCGCGGCCTCGGCCGGTCGTACGGCGACCCGGCGCAGAACGCGGGCGGCCTGGTCATCGACATGACCGCGCTGGACCGCATCCACTCGATCGACCCGGACTCGGGCATCGTCGACCTCGACGCGGGCGTCAGCCTCGACAAGCTGATGCGCGAAGGCCTGCCCTACGGCCTGTGGGTCCCGGTGCTGCCGGGTACGCGCCAGGTGACCATCGGCGGCGCGATCGCCAACGACATCCACGGCAAGAACCACCACTCGGCGGGCAGCTTCGGCAACCACGTGGTCTCGCTGGACCTGGTCACCGCCGACGGGCAGGTGCGCACGATCACGCCGGACGGCCCCGATTCGGAGCTGTTCTGGGCGACCGTGGCGGGTATCGGCCTGACCGGCGTCATCGTCCGGGCGAAGATCCGGATGACGAAGACCGAGACGGCCTACTTCAAGGCCGACATCCAGCGCACGGCGAACCTCGACGAGACCCTGGCGCTGGTCACCGACGGCTCCGAGGACAACTACACCTACTCGTCCGGCTGGTTCGACTCGATCTCCCGGGGCGCGAAGCTCGGCCGCGCCGCCTTCCAGCGCGGCTCGCTCGCGAAGCTGGACGAACTGCCGCCGAAGCTGCGGGCCGACCCGCTCAAGTTCAACCCGGGCACGCTGGCGACGCTGCCGGACGTGTTCCCGAACGGACTGGCGAACAAGCTGTCGTTCAGCGCCATCGGCGAGCTGTACTACCGCAAGACCGCGAAGAACGCGCGCGATCAGATCCAGAGCCTGACCGCGTTCTACCACCCGCTCGACCTGTTCGGCGAGTGGAACCGCGCGTACGGCTCCAAGGGCTTCCTGCAGTACCAGTTCAGCACGCCGCTGAACGCGCACGAGCCGCTGCGCCGGATCATCCAGAAGGTGGCCGACTCCGGGCACGTGTCGTTCCTCAACGTGTTCAAGCAGATGGGCGAGGGCAACGCGGCGCCGCTGTCGTTCCCGCACCCCGGCTGGATGGTCTGCCTCGACTTCCCGATCAAGGACGGGCTGAGCCGGTTCTGCCAGGAACTCGACGAGGACGTGCTCGCCCTCGGCGGCCGCCTGTACACGGCGAAGGACTCGCGGACCTCCGCGGAGAACTTCGCGAAGATGTACCCGCGGCTCGAGGAATGGCGCAAGGTCCGCGCTTCCGTTGACCCCGAAGGCGTTTTCGCCTCTGACATGTCCCGAAGGTTGGAACTGTGATCGACGCTGTGGGTAACCCCCAGTCCCTGCTGCTGCTCGGCGGCACCTCCGACATCGCGCTCGCGATCGCGGAGAAGTACCTGTCCGAGAAGCCCCTCCGGGTCGTGCTGGCCGGGCGTCCGTCGCCGCGGCTCGACGCGGCCGCGCAGCGCCTGAAGGACAAGGGCGCCGAAGTGTCCATCGTGGGCTTCGACGCGAAGGACATGGACTCGCACCCCGGCGTGCTGGACAAGGCCTTCGAGGGCGGCGACATCGACGTCACCGTCGTGGCGTTCGGTCTGCTCGGTGACCAGGAAGAGCTGTGGCAGGACCACGCGAAGGCCGTCGAGGCGGCGACCGTGAACTACACGGCCGCGGTGTCGGTCGGGGTCGCGCTGTCGAACAAGCTCAAGAAGCAGGGCCACGGCAAGGTCATCGCGCTGTCGTCGGTGGCCGGTGAGCGGGTCCGCCGCTCGAACTTCGTCTACGGCTCCACGAAGGCCGGTTTCGACGGCTTCTACCTGGGCCTCGGCGAGGCGCTGGCGCCTTCGGGCGTGCAGGTCACCGTCGTCCGCCCCGGGCACGTGAAGACCAAGATGACCGAGGGCCTCAAGGACGCCCCGCTGGCGCAGACCGCCGAGCAGGTCGCCGAGATCGCCGTCACCGCCTCGCGCGCCGGCAAGGAACTGGTGTGGGCTCCCGCGCCGTTCCGCCTGGTCATGTCGGCCCTGCGGCACGTCCCCCGGCCGATCTTCCGGAAACTGCCGATCTAGGGAACGAGCGCACTACGCCATTCGTCTCACCCGGTGCACGGAACGGGAAGGGTCCCCCTTCCGGCATCGGGTGAGAGGAAACGATGGCTGACCAGGAAGCCAGGCTCGACGCGGCCATCCGGTCGTTTCAGGAGCAGGCCGCCAAAGCAGCGGAACTGAAGGACAAGATCGCCGGGCTGCGCGGCTCCGCGCGCAACGCCGACGGCTCGGTGACGGTGACCGTCGCCCCGTCGGGCGCGTTGCTGGGACTGCAGCTGTCCCCCAAGGCGATGAACCGCACGCATACCGCGCTGCAGCAGGAGATCCTGACCGCGATCAGGGAAGCCACGCAGCAGGCCGCGGCCGCGATGCAGCAGACCGTCCAGCCGATCCTCGGCGATCGCGCGGATCAGTTCAAAGAGGCGTTCAACGCCCATGTCGAACCGCTGGGACCGAGCGCTCCCCCGCCCGCGGAATCCCTCGCGGGCCCGGCCGCCCAGCAGCCCGTCCGTACCCAGCGCCCGGCCCGCCCTGCCCCGGCCGATGACGACGACTTCGGCGGCCCCATCCTGCGGAGGGACTCGTTTTGACCGGCTTCGGCGTACAGACGGAAGCGCTCACCGCGCACGCGACGGGCTCCAAGGAGGCGTCGGGGAACTTCGGCAGCCTCGCGAGCCTGCTCGAACAGGCCAGGGTCTCCGATGACTGCTTCGGCCCGCTCGGCGAGCTGATGGCGTTCAAGTACTTCGACTCCTTGCAGGAGTGCCAGGATCTCGCCGAGCAGGCGAAGTCCTTCATGGCGCAGATCGCCGACAAGACCACCACCGCGGCGAAGACCTACCTCGACCACAACCAGGGCACCGCCGAGGTCATCACCGGCCTCGGCGCGGGCCTGGACGACGGTGGCAGCGGTCCCGGCGGGCTGAGCGACCTCAACAGCGCCGGGGACTCCGGCCGCAAGGGGTACTGGGAGCAGAACGGCGGCTACGGCAGCTCGTGGCTCAGCACCTCTTCGGAGGTGGCGAGGGCGAGCAGCCCGCCGGACGTCGCGATCGCGGCCGTGCACGCGCGGATGGAACAGCTCCAGCTCGTGACGAGCCCTGGTCAGTCCTTTTTGGACAACGGGCTCGGTTTCCTGATCGGGATCGTGATCAGCCCGCTGGTCGAACTCGTGCTGGAACCCGCGATCGGCGACCCCGAGCAGATGCGCAGCACCGCCAAGGGCTGGGAGCAGACGGCGAAGTGGCTCGACGGCGTCGCCGAGCACGAGCAGAAGCGGGCCGACGGCACCAAGGAAGCCTGGAAGGGCGAGGCGGGCGACGCGTTCCGCGGCCAGATGACCGAGTTCTCGGGCGGCGCCAAGGCGTTCGCCAACGACGTCCGCGGGCTGCAGCAGATCCTGGAGATCGCCGCGGACCTCTTCGACGCGTTCGTCGAGATCGTCATCGACATCATCCAGGAACTGGTGATGGGCCTGATCATCGAGTGGCTGGCCGCGCTGGCCGCCTCGTGGATCACGGCGGGTGCCTCGGTCGGCGCGGCGGGCGCGGCGACGGCCGGTCAGGTCGCGGTGACCGGCGGACGGCTCGGGATGAAGGTCAAGCAGCTGCTCGGCAAGCTCAAACCGCTGATCGAAAAGCTCGAAGACATCCTGAAGACGCTCCGCAACGGGCCGCTCAAGAAGGTCGTCGAGCGCACCGAAGGACTGCGCGACGGCAACTGGCTGCAGAAGCGGCTCGCCGACCAGATCGACAAGAACCCGCTGGCCAAGATCGTCACGAAGGCCAACCCGGCGACGGGCGCCTCCAAGACGGCCAACAAGTTCGCGAACCGGTACGGCGTCGGCGGCGAGGGCTCGGACGCGCTCACCACGAACCTCACCGAGGCCGGGCTGCGCGCGATGGGCATGAACGGGACGACCAGCCTCGGCAAGGCCGCCTTCCGCGGGAGTGCCGGTAATCTGGCCGAACTGGGCGTCGAGCAGGGCGTCAAGGCGGGCTATAACGAGTCACAGGATTCGTCGTCCGAAGAAGAGCGCCGCGCGGCGACCGACAGAGGGTTCACGATCGAAGAATGAATCTCGGCTACCCGCTCGGGGCCGCGTCACAGGCCCTGCCGTCGCTGAACCCCGGTGAACGGTTGCTGTGGGCCGCGTACGGCCGGACGCTGAACTACGACGTGCGCGGCCTCGACCCGTGGGGGGTGCCGAAGAAGAGCGTGCTGGGCAAACTCGGCTCCGGCGCGGCGAACTTCGCCGGCGACATGGTCGGTGCGGCGCTGGGTGCCGGCGACGACGGCGGCAAGTCGAATCCGCCTTCACCGCAGGTCATCGTGCTCGGTGAGCAGGGCGGTATCGCGCACGCGGCGGTGCGGGAGCTGTCCACCAGCGGTTCGCTTTCGCGGCTGTGGGCGCTGACCAGTGCGCGGCTGCTGGTGCTGGAGAAGTTCATCCCGCCGCCGGAACCGGAGAAACCCGCCGAGAAGACGTTCATGTCGAAGGCGATCGGGTTCGGCAAGGGCGTGGTCAAGACCGGCAAGGAGATCGCCGCGATCATGACCACGAAGACCTACGGTGAGAACGCCGAGGGCGTTCCGATCGCGCGGCAAGAGATGGTTCCGTGCGCCGAAATCCCGCATGACCGCATCGCCGGGTTCGCGGTGGCCGAGTACGGCAAGAAGCGGCGCCCCTGCCTTCGTGCGTCCTTTGTGGACGGATCGGGCATGGACTTCTTGTTCGACTGTGACGATCCCCGCCAGTTCGCCTGGCTGCGTTCGGTGACGGTGAGCTGATGGAGAACACGCTTCCGATGGCGAAGTCCGTCGACGAGATCGTCGAACGGGAACTGCACCAGTTCTGGCTCGCACCCGGCGAGCGCCTGATCCTCGGCTGCCCGCCCGCGCACGGGTACGTCGGGCTGCTGCTGGACGGCAAGCTCACGCTGCCCTACGAGGCGGCGCGGGAAACCCCGGCGGTGACGGGGAAACCGCGGTGGCCGCTGCCCGCTCCCGACGTACTCGAAGCCGACTGGACCGACGACCCGACGATCGCCTACTGGGTGGTCGCGCGGTCCGCGGACCAGATCGCCGCCCGGCTCGCGGACCATCTCGCCGGAGGCAAGGGGGAGGCGCGGCTGACGCTGTCCGACCGGCGGCTGGCCGTCGTGTACCCGGCGCGGATGCTGGAGGGTGAGGATCCCGCTCAGCCGTTCCGGACCTTCGAGGAGATGCCGTCGGGCGTGGTCCGTTCGGTGTCCGCGCGCTACCTGGGGCGGAGTTTTCCGCCGCGACCGGTACTTCAGTTCGTCTTCGCCGACGGCTCCGTGGTCTATCAGCGGGACATCCTGGCGGTCGACAAAGCGGCCCGAGCCGACTCCCGCCGCTGATCCCCTCCCACCCCCGCGTTTGGTCCTCTGGATGCGGGTTTACCCGGAGACGACGACGTTGCGAAAGCCACTCAGCACGCATCAGGGCAGGCACCTCTTCGGCCAGGACCCCGAGTCCTACGACGCCGGGCGTCCCGACTACCCCGAACGCGTCTACGAAATCCTCGTCGCCGAGTGCGGTCTCAGTCCCGGCGCACGCGTTGTCGAGATCGGACCGGCGACCGGCCTGGTCACCGCCCGGCTGCTCGCGCACCAGGCCACGGTCACCGCCGTCGAACCGAGCGCTCCCCTGGCCGATTTCCTTCGCGCCGCTCACCCCACCGAAGCCCTCGACGTCGTCACCGCCCCCTTCGAGGAAGCCGAACTCCCCGACGACGGCTTCGACCTCGCCGTGGCGGCAACGTCCTTTCACTGGGTCCAGCCCGACGTCGGCGCCGCGAAGCTGCGGCGGATCGTCAAACCGGGCGGACAGGTCGCGCTCTGGTGGATGATGTTCGAGGACCCGGCCCGGCCGCACGAGTTCGACGCGGCCGCCGAAGAGATCCTCGGGATGTCACCGGGGACCGTGATGGATCCGGGCGGGCCGCCGTTCCAGCTGGACGTCGACGCCCATCGCGAGTACTTGACCGCCGCTGGGTTCACCGGTTTCGCCGGTGAGGTGATCCGCTCCGAAGCACGGATGGACGCCGCCCGGCTGCGCACGTTGTACGCGTCGATGGCGCTTGTGCTGAGTCATCCGCCGGAAGAACGCCGACGGCTGCTCGACGCCATCGAGAACCTGGTCGTCGACCGCTTCGGCGGCGAGGTCGTCCGCCCCTTCGTGACGGGGTTCTACCGGGCGGGCAGGAGGTAGAGCTGCTGGGTGCCCATCCACGGCGAGCTGATCGTCCAGGTGGCCAGCGCGTTCGGTGGCGGCGCCTTCCGGGTGGTGGCCAGCACCAGATCCGGGGTGGCGGGCGGGACGCTGTGGTCGAAGAACCGGAAGTTCGCCTCCAGCAGGGCCTTGCCGAGGTCGCCGCTGCGATTCTTCGTCTCGACGATCGCCGGGTCGACCGAGCCGCGGTCGGAGAACTGGTCGACGATGTCGCAATCGCAGGCGTAGGCGAGCGCCCCGACCTCGCCGGCGCTTTCCACCTTCCGCCCCTTGGTCAGTTCGGCCAGTTGCGAGCCGATCTTGCGGTACTCGTCGGACGCGGCGTGGTTACTGGTGATGGGCGCGAACCGGCGCGGCAGTTCCGGGGTCGCGTACGCGACGACGCTCGCGAGAAGGAACGCACCGGCGAGTATCCCCGCGCCGAGCCGGGCCCGTCCGGGCACCGCGCAGGCACCGGCGGCGAGGAAGATCGTCGCGCCGACGATGCTCGGCGCGTAGTACCAGTGGTAGGGCGGGACGTTCAGCCAGCAGTAGGCCAGATAGTGCGCCGCTCCGGCGATCGCGAGGGTCGCGAACGGCAGCAGGCGCTTCGCCCGGTCCGCGCCACGGCGGTAGTGGAATGTCCACAGTAGACCGGCGAGCCCGCCGATCACGAGCGGCAGGAAGGAAAGTGTCGCCGCCACCGGGAAATTGCGCCAGTACAGCAGCGGCCCGTTGGTGAAGCTGAACGGTCCCCATGACCGCTGCATGATCTTGATGACCAGGGTGTCCGGCACCGCCGAACCCAGCGCCAGCCAGCTGAACACGAACCACGGCAGCATCACCGCGAGCGCGGCGAACGTCATGCGCCAGATTCCCACCCAGAACTCGCGGCGCGCGAGGAACAGGACGAACGCGATCAGCAGCAGATCGATCCGGATGAGCGCGATCAGCCCGATCACGGCGCCCGCGGCGGCGGGGCGGCGTTCATGCAGGAGCACCATCAGCCAGACGACGGCCGTCGCGCCGAGGGCGACTTCGAGGCCGACCGACGACAGCAGCAGCGGATTCACCAGCAGCAGGCCCAGCGCGAGCGGGGCGAAACCGCCGGGGAGGCCCGTCGCGGCGCCGATGCGGCGCAGGCCGAGCACGAGCAGCACCTGGCCGGCCACGAACACGATCCCGGCGGCGAAGACGGCGTCGCGGACGATGAACGTGAGGAGCGCCAGCACGAGGACGTTCAGCGGCGACGTCGCCGTATTGGCGGTGCCGTCCTCGATCAGGCCCCAATGGCCGTGGAAGGCGAGGTTCTTCGCATACGACAGCGTGATGTACGTGTCGTCGATCAAATGCCCGCTGACCAGGACGAACACCAGGGCGGAAGCGACCGCCGCCCCGGCAGGCAGCACCCAGGGGCGAGCGAGGACGGCGGCTATCGGCAGCGCACCGGGGACCTTGGGCAATTCAGCGGAGGCGCTTCGCATCACGAACACCGTACACGGTGTCGTGATGATTCCGTTATCTACCGGCCGTGGTACTCGTCACGCCAGCCACGGTCACCGTGGCCGTCGCGGAAGTCGCGGTACCCGCCGGGACCGGCCGAACCATGGTGTCCGCGAGAGAAACCGGGCCGGTCGCCGTGGTGGGCGGCCAGGCCGACGGCGGTTCCGATGACTCCACCGCCGATGACGAATCCGAGGACGCCGACCGCCACCAGTTGCGTCGCGCGGTGCCCGGCGAAGCGGCGGAAACCGCCTTTCGCGGGCGGAGCCGGCGGTACCGGCGGCGGCCCGGTGTGGGCAGCGGCCGGGGTCTCGGGTTCGGCGGGTTTCTTCGCGGTCTCGTCCGCCTCTACGGCGGGCTGCTCGACGGTCTTGTCGTCGTCATCGGACGGCCGCTGCGGGTCGCTCATCTTTCGCTCCTTGGTCGATGGGAGCGGGCGTGTCACCCGCTCCCATCACCGAGGATGCGTGCGCATCCTGTGGATGCGCTGTGTACCGGCTGTCGAATCAGAGATAGAACGACAGGAACAGCGTGACGACCCAGCTCGCGCCGAGGACCTGCAGCACGCGGTCCTTGAGCGCGATCTCCTCCGGCTCACCCGCGTTGCCGCCGTCGACGTCGACGGCGTAGCGCAGGACGGCCACCACGAACGGGACCATCGAGACGACGGCCCAGACCGAGTTGTGCTCGACCTGGCGGATCTCGAACGCCCACAGGCAGTACGACATGATCAGGATCGCCGCGGACGTCGCCCAGACGAACCGCAGGTAACTCGCGGAGTACTTCTTCAGCGAAGACCGGATCTTCGCCCCTGTCCGCTCGAAGAGCATGATCTCGGCGTAGCGCTTGCCCGCCACCATGAACAGCGAGCCGAACGCGGTGACCAGCAGGAACCACTGCGAAAGCGCGATACCCGCGGCCACACCACCGGCGATCGACCGCATCAGGAAGCCCGAGCCGACGATGGCCAGATCGACCACCGGCTGGTGCTTGAGCCCGAAGCAGTAGCCGAGCTGGACGGCCTCGTAGACCGCCAGCACGACCGCGAGCTGCCAGCTGGCGAGGAACGAGATGCCGAGGCCGGCGGCGAAGAAGAAGCCCGCCGCGACGAAGGCCACCGGGACCGGCACGATCCCGGCCGCGATCGGCCGGTTCCGCTTGGTCGGGTGGGCCTTGTCCGCCTCGACGTCGATCGCGTCGTTGATGAGATAGACCGAGGAGGCCACCAGCGAGAACGCCGCGAAAGCGATCACCGCGGCGATCAGCAGGCCGGTCCGGTCCGTCGACTTGGAGAAAGCGAAGAACGGTGCGGCGAACACCAGCACGTTCTTCACCCACTGGCGCGGGCGTGCCGTCTTGATGATGCCGCCGACGAGACCGCCGGCGACCTTCTTCGGCTCGGCGGCCTCGGCCACGGGTTCTACGTCGTCAGGCTTGGAATCGGCCTTCTCGGTCGTTTCACTCATCGTCGCTTCAGCTTCCTACGTATCAAGCCGCCGACTACGCCCCCTAGGGCCGCTCCGGCCAGAACGTCGGTCGGGTAATGGACGCCGAGCACGAGCCGGGAGGCCAGCATCGGCGGTACCAGGGCCGGGACCAGGTTACGCCCGGTCAATCCGGAGTAGAGCACCGCCGCCGCCGTAGTGGAGGTGGCGTGCGAGGACGGGAAGCTCAGCTTGCTCGGCGTCCCGACCAGGACCTCGACACTCGGGTGGTCCGGTCGCGGGCGCCTGACCACGCGTTTGACCGCGATCGACGCGGCGTGCGCGCCGACGACGCCGACCGCCGCGACCAGCCAGTCCTTGCGGCGCTTCTTGTCCACCGCGGCGCCGACGAGCCCCAGCGCGAACCATCCCGCGCTGTGCTCGCCGAAGTGCGAAAGACCCCGTGCCGCCTTGACGGTGACATCACTCTTCAGGACGCCCTGTGCCTTGGCCAGGACGGCGACCTCCCCTGTCGGGTTCCCCTTCTCAAGCATCGAGGGACCCATCGAGAGGCGCGCCATCGGTCAGGTGCGGCGCGATCTTGTTCTCGAACGCGGTCAGCGCCGAGCCGATGGCCATGTGCATGTCGAGGTACTTGTAGGTACCGAGACGGCCGCCGAAGAGGACGTTGCGCTCCTTGGCCTCGGTCTTCGCCAGCTCGCGGTAGCGCTCGAGCTTCTCGCGGTTCTCCGTGGTGTTGATCGGGTAGTACGGCTCGTCGGCCTCGCCCGCGAACCGGGAGTACTCCCGGAACACGACGGTCTTGTCGTTCGGGTAGTGCTTGCGCTCCGGGTGGAAGTGCCGGAACTCGATGATCCGGGTGTAGGGCACTTCTTCGTCGTTGTAGTTGACCACCGAGGTGCCCTGGAAGTCGCCCGTCTCGACGACCTCGGACTCGAAGTCCACCGTGCGCCAGGTGAACCGGCCCGCGGAGTAGTCGAAGTAGCGGTCCAGCGGTCCGGTGTAGACGGTCGGCGTGCCCGCCGGGATGTGCTCGCGGACGTCGAAGTAGTCGACGTTCAGCCGCACCTCGATGTTCTCGTGCTCGGCCATCTTCTCGAGCCACGCGGTGTAGCCGTTGACCGGCAGACCCTCGTAGGTGTCGTTGAAGTACCGGTTGTCGAAGGTGTAGCGGACCGGGAGCCGGGTGATGATGTCGGCGCCGAGGTTCTTCGGGTCGTTCTCCCACTGCTTGGCCGTGTAACCACGGATGAACGCCTCGTACAGTGGGCGGCCGACCAGCGAGATCGCCTTCTCTTCGAGGTTCTGCGCGTCCGCGGTGTCGAACTCCGACGCCTGCTTCGCGATCAGCTCGCGGGCCTCGTCCGGCGTGTGCGACTTGCCGAAGAACTGGTTGATGAGCGCCAGGTTCATCGGGAACGAGTAGACCTGGTCCTTGACCCGCGCGAACACGCGGTGCTGGTAGTTCGTGAACTCGGTGAAGCGGTTGACGTACTCCCACACCCGCTTGTTCGACGTGTGGAACAGGTGCGCACCGTAGCGGTGCACCTCGATCCCGGTCTCCGGCTCGGCCTCGGAGTAGGCGTTACCACCGATGTGGTGGCGCCGTTCCAGCACGAGGACCTTCTTGCCGAGCTCGGCCGCGGCCCGTTCGGCCACGGTCAGCCCGAAGAATCCGGACCCGACCACGATGAGGTCGTAGCCGGTGAAATCGGCTTCAGTAATCTTGTCGGGGTTCGTGTGCGCGCTCACGGGCGTCGAGGGTACGCAGGTCACCTCCGCGCCCTGCACCGAGCACCGGTTTTCACCTTCGACACACCTAGGAAGCAGTGCCTACTCCGGACACCTTCTGGTCGTACCTCGGCGCGACCGTCACCTACCTGGCCGTGCTGGCGATCCCCGGCGGGCTCGTCGGCCGGGCCGCCGGCCTGCGCGGCTGGGCGCTGGCGGGGCTGGCCCCACTGCTGTCGTACACCGTAACCGGACTGGCCGGTCCGTGGCTGGCACTCGCAGGCGTGTCGTACAACCCCCTGACAGTGGCGGCCGTCACTGCCTTGCTCGCCGGGATCGGCTTCGGCCTCCGCAAGCTCGGACAAGGCCGCGGGTGGATCAAGCCGGGCGCGGAGGAACCGCCGACGAAGTGGCACCCGCGCGCGCACTACGCCGTGGCGGCCTGTGTCGCGCTCGCCGTCGGCATCTCGATCCTCGTGGTGCTCTCGGCCCGCGGCGGGACGACGGCGGTGTTCCAGCGCTGGGACACCGTGTTCCACGCGAACGGCATCCGCTACATCGCCGAGACCGGCGACGGCTCGCTGACCGGCATGGGCACCATCAACTGGTATCCGGACGGCTCGTTCTATCCGAACGCGTACCACCTGGTCGGCTCGCTCGTGTACTCGATCTCGGGCACGACGATCCCGGTCACGCTGAACGCCATCACGATGCCGGTCGCCGGGATCTTCGCGCTGTCGATGGTCGCCCTGATCCGGCAGCTCGGCGGGCGGGCGGTGTTCGCGGGCTGCACGGCACTGGTGGCCGCGGCCGCGACGACCGGCGCGTACGAGTCGGTGTCCAGCGGGCTGCTGCCGTTCGCGCTGGGCATCGTGCTGACCCCGCTGGCCGTGGTCGCGCTGGCCCGGTTCCTCGCGCGGCCCGGCCTCGACACCGGATACGTCCTCGCCCTGACCGCGGTCGGGCTGCTGGCGGCGCACTCGTCGGCGCTGTTCGGCGCGCTGCTGTTCGCCTTCCCGCTGGTGGTGCAGCGCTGGTACCGCGCGCTGCGGCACAAACGGCTCGACGGCGTCCCGGAGGGCCGCGGCGGCTGGCGGGTCATCGGCGGCGACGTCGTCAAGATGCTGCCGGTGATGGTGGCCAGCGGGCTGCTGGCGGCGCCGCACATTCTCGGCGCCCTGAAATTCACTTCGGGTTCATACCCTTATTACGCGTGGGGCTCGCAGCTGCCGGTGGAGAAGTCGCTCGCGCTGCTGCTGACGTTCCGTCAAGTGCTGAGCGCTCCGCAGGTGTGGCTGACGGTGCTGCTGGTCCTCGGCGTCCTGAGCCTGGTCAAACTCGGCCGGATGCGCTGGATCGGACTGTCGGCGCTGGGCTTCTCGGCCCTGTTCGTGCTGGTCGCGTCGTTCGGGGCCGAACCTTGGGTGATCTCGCTGTCGCGGCCGTGGTGGAACGACCGGTACCGCCTGATGGCGCTCGCCGCGATCCCGCTGTGCCTGCTCGCCGGGCACGGGATGGCCGAGCTGCAGCGCTGGTTCGCGAAGTGGGCGAGCGGCCGGTCCTGGGTCAAGAGCAGGCCCGCGCTGCCCGCCCGGCTCGGCCTGGCGACCGCCGTCTTCGTCGTGGCCGCGTCGGCGGTGCTGACCAAGGGCTTCTACACCGAGTCGAACGCGCACGCGGTGTCGTTCCTGTACTACAACGGCCCCGAGGGCGAGGTCACGCCGCCGGTGAGCGCCGACGAACTCGCCGCGATGGACCAGCTCGCCAAGATGAACGTCGGGCCGGACGAGAAGGTGCTCAACGAGCGCTTCGACGGGACGGCGTGGCTGTACGCGATCACCGGGATCCATCCGGTGGCCGGGCACTACGACCCGGGCGTGCCGCCGCCGGACGCGAAGTACCTGGCGCTGCACTTCCGCGACTACGACACCGACCCCGAGGTGCGGGCGGCGGTCAGGCGGCTGAACATCAAGCACGTGCTGATCGGGAGCACCCCGATCAAGATCGGCGAGCCGCCGGCGCCGGGGCTGCGGGATCTGGACGGGCTGGACTTCCTGCGCAAGGACTTCTCCAACGCGGGCGCCTCGATCTACACGCTGACGCGCTGACCGAAGGGGCCTTTCCTCTCGTCTCATGCGGTGAAGGACGCTTTCCTCGCATCGTATGCGGTGAAAGCGTCCTTCAGCCCCTGCCGAACCCTCAGACCACGGTCCAGGAGCGTTCGGGCCCGGCGACTTGGGGCGGTGGCTCTGACCGGCGGGGTGTTATCGGCGAGCGTGGAGGATTCGGGACGTTGAATGTCCCGAATCCTCCACGCTCGAGCATGTGTCACGGTGTCCTGAGTGGCCTGACCAGGCCCCGACCTCGCAAGTAGTCGACTAATTGCGATGGGCTGCACCGCGAACCGCGTCGGGTGCCGGCGAGGAGATAGAGCCCCCGGTACGAAAAAGGGCTCGCGTGGTCGCGGACTGCCCCTGCCGCGACCACGCGAGCCTTCGTCCCCCATTCACCCCCGGGGTGAACCATGAGGGGCAGCCGACACCGGCTACACCCACTCGCTGTACTCATCCCTCAGACGACCGTTAGGCGGATCTGGTTTACCCGGTCCGCTAACGTCACCCGTTCGGCCTAAGAGTTTCTTCCTTGGAGTACCGGGAGTACGTCGCTGACGACCTCTTCGAGCGTCGACTCACGGCCGACGTAGTAGTCGCCGGACCGCGGCCAGTGCGTGACGATGTCGGTGAACCCGAGCTCCCCGGCCCGCCCGGCGGCGTCGGCGAACGCGCCGACGCTGGAGAGCGAGAAGACCGGCGCCGCGTCGAGGCTCAGGAACCGCTGGACGCTCGTCCTGTCCCGGCCCGCCGCCTCGACCCGCTCGTCGAAGGTCTTCACGAGTTCCGCGACGCCCTTCCACCACTCGTCCTGGGTGTCCGACTTGATGCCGGTGGTGGCCCAGCCCGCGCCGAACCGCGCGGCGAGCGTCATCGTGCGCGGGCCGTTCGCGGCCACCAGGAACGGCAGTCGCGGCCGCTGCACGCAGCCGGGCAGGTTCCGCGCGCCCTTGGCCCGGTAGTACTCGCCCTCGAAGTCGAAACCGTCGGTCATCAGCAGGCCGTCGAGCGCTTCGACGAACTCGGTGAACCGGTCGGTTCGCTCCTTCGCCGACAGTTCCGGGCCGTCGAGGACGGCGGCGTCGTAGTGGGTGTGCGGCACCCCCGCGCCCACGCCGAGGATGAAGCGGCCGTCGGAGATGTCGTCGAGGGTGATCAGCTCACGGGCGAACGGCACCGGGTGCCGGGCGACCGGTGACGCGACGAAGGTGCCCAGTCTGATCCGGGACGTGACCATGGCGGCCGCCGTCAACGTTGGCATCGCACTGAACCAGGGGCCGTCGACGAGAGTCCGCCAGCCGAGATGGTCGTACGTCCAAGCGTGGTCGAAGCCGTATTCCTCGGCGGCCCGCCATTTCGGCTCTGCCGCCCACCAACGATCTTCCGGAAGGATCACGATGCCTACGCGCACATCCGGGAAGGTAGCGGTCCCCGTCGGTCCTTCGCCCGATGGGCGGATCTTCGGGGACAATGTGACGGTGGAGAAACCCCTTCTGATCGCCTCCGACGTCGACGGCACCCTGCTCGGCCCGATGGAGGTCCTGACCGAACGCACGGTCGACATCGTCCGGCGCGTCACCGAGGCCGGGGTGCCGTTCGTGCTGGTCAGCGGCCGTCCGCCGCGCTGGATCGCCCCGATCGCGGACCCGCTCGACCTGACCGGTTACGCCGTCTGCGCGAACGGCGCGGTGCTGTACGAGATCGGGACGGACCGGATCGTGGCGGTCCACGGCCTGCTGGAACCCCAGCTGCTGCACGACACGGTGAGTGCTCTTGATCACGCTCTTCCCGGCTGCCGGTACGCCGCCGAGCGGATCGGCGAGTCCGCGCGGGACCCGCAGATGCGCAATTTCGTGATCGAGCCGGACTATCACAACCCCTGGGGCAACCACGAGGGCACGGAAGCGCCGAGGGCCGAGGTACTCGGGCATCCGGCGATCAAACTGATGATCAGCAGGCGCGGGATGAGTTCCGACGAGATGGCGCGGGCGGCGCGCGAGGTGCTCGACGGTTCGGTCGACATCACCTACTCGACGAACTCCGGCCTGATCGAAGTCGCCGCGCACGGCATCACGAAGGCGACCGGGCTGGCCGAAGTGGCCGGACGGCTGGGCGTCCCGGCCGAGCGGGTGATCGCGTTCGGCGACATGCCCAACGACGTCGAAATGCTCGGCTGGGCCGGGCACGGGGTGGCGATGGCCAACGGTCACCGCTACGTCCTGGACGTCGCCGACGAGGTGACGGCGCCGAACTCCGAAGACGGCGTCGCGCAGGTTCTCGAACGCTGGTTCTGACCGCTAACCGGCCTTGGCGAGGGTCACCGGCTGGCCGTCCTTCGCCAGGCCACCGATTTCGAGCGCCTTCCCGCCGTCGACCGGTTTGGCCGTCATGTCCGCACAGCCGCCGGAGGAGGCACGGAGCGACAGGTGGTCACCGGCGGTCGTCACCGTGCCGGCGCATTTGACGTGCATCTCCTGTTTCGGCGCGGGCGGCATGTCGATCTTCGCGCCGAAGGTGAACGTGAAGCGCCCGTCGCCATCGACGCTCAGGTCGTACGGGTCCTCGGTGGCCGGGCCGATCTTCGCGCCGTCCCGATGCCACTTCCCGACCGCTTCGGCGACCTTGGGCTCCGCCTTCTGCGAGCCGTAGATGGCCGCTCCGCCGCCCCCGAGCGCGACCACGAGCACGGCGATGCCACTGACCAGCCCGCCGGTCCCGAACCGCACGGAACCGATGTGGTACTTCTTCATCTTCACGCGGTTGTTGCTGCCGGAGATCCGGATGTCGCGCTGGTCGCCGGACTGGTCGTAATGCCTGCTGCGGTCCACCTGCGACACCCGCGAGCTGTACCGCGCCCCGGCGCCCTGCACGAAGATCCCCTGGGTCAGCCTGTCGAGCTGCGTGAAGAACGACGGATCCTGACGGGCCTCCGCGACGACCGCCTCGACCGTCTGCTGTCTTCGCTCCGGGGATCCGGGGTCCCGTTCGAGCCCGTCGAGGACCCGGGCACCCCATGACGTCCGGCGCAGCCGTTGCGAGAGCAGCCGGTACACCTGGTCCACCGCGGCCGAACCGGCGCGTTCCGCACCGGTGGTCAGCTGCCGTGCCACCGCATCGACAGCGTGTCCGGCCACCTCCCCGATGTCCATCTCACCAGTGTCGGCAGGCGACGCGGGGAGACGCACCGCCGAACGGGTTCTAGCGGCGCTCGCGGTCCAGTTCGGCGGCCTCTTCCGGGGTCGGCGCGGTGCCGCCGAGGTGCTTGGGAAGCCACCAGCGCTCGTCGTCGGAGCCCGGCTTCTCCGGGTAGTCCGCCTGGACCCGGTCCACGAGCGCGGACATCCGCCCGCGGAGGTCCTTCGTCAGGACTTCGGCGTCATCGTCGGCCTTCGGATGGATCGGCTCGCCGACGAGGATCGAGATCGGGACGTGGCGTTTGGTGAGGTCCTTCGGACGGCCCTTGGTCCACAGCCGCTGCGTACCCCACAACGCCATCGGGACGACCGGGACACCGGCTTCGGCGGCCATGCGGACCGCGCCGGACTTGATGTCCTTCACGGTGAACGAGCGGCTGATCGTGGCCTCGGGGAACACCCCGACGACCTCTCCGGCCTTCAGCCGTTCGACGGCTTCCCGGTACGACGCGAGACCCGCGCCGCGGTCGACGGAGATGTGGTGCATCCCGCGCATGAGCGGTCCGGCGATCCGGTTGCTGAAGATCTCCTTCTTCGCCATGAACCTGACCAGGCGTTTCGCCGGTTGCGCGCCGAGACCGCAGAAGATGAAGTCGAGGTAGCTCACGTGATTGCAGGCGATGACCGCCCCGCCGGTGGCCGGGATGTGCTCGGTCCCCTCCACCCGGATGCGGTTGTCCAGCACCCGGAACATCAACTTCGCCGCCATGATGACGGGCGGGTAAACGAGCTCAGCCATTCGTCCAGGTTACGCTACCGTAGGGTAACCAACCTACGGTCGCGTAGGTCACATCACTCAGAGCGCTCCTGACGGGCGAAGGTCACCAGCGCCAGGACGACGCCGAGCAGCGTGCAGTACAGCGCGATCACCTGGTGCTTGACGTTCTCCAGGCCGTCGCCCAGCGCCGCCAGCGCGAACTGCCCGGCGGCGACGGCGAGGAGGAACCCGAGCGCGACGCCCAGCGCGACGCGCCGGGTCTTCCAGCCGCGCCACGCGAGCAGGAACCAGATCGGCAGCAAGGCGAAGAAACCCAGTGGTGCCAAGAGCTTCGTGATGGCCGACGCCACCGGAACGCGGTACTCCTGTGCTTCGGGGGCGAATCCGGCCGACTGGTCGAAGCTGCCGAGGTAGGGCGGCCGCGCGGTGAGCAGGTCGCCCGCCGCGCGGTGCAGGATCTCCGTGGTGCGCCAAGGATGTGTCGCGAAGTACTCGACGACGTTGCGCCTGCTGATCCGTTCGCGGTACTGCGGGTACCCGGGATCCAGCGTGGCGGGCTTCGGATGCCACCAGCCGTTGCCCGCGTACTGGCCGAACGAGGCGGGCAGCCCCAGCGCGGCCAGATCGGCGGCGGTGTCGTGCTGACCGTCCACAATGGTCAGAAAGATCGTGTTGAACATGTTGATCTCGCGTGAATCGTCGCCGGGACGCGCGGCGAGGGAGCCGTCGGGTAGCTTCGCCGGTTCGACGGTCTGCTGGGCGTAGGCCGTTCCCCCGGCGAGAACGCCGATGACAAAGACCGCGGGCAGCCAGCGCTTCAGGCCGCGTACGCCCGCCGGGCGGACGAGGAGCACGGCGAGCGCCAGCAGCGGCAGGATCATCAGGGTCTGCACCTTGGCGTTGACCGCGATGATGCCGCCGAACGACAGCACCACAAGGCCCGCGTAGCGCCACAGGCCCGGCCGCCCGGCCACCAGCAGGCCACCGACGGCGAGGAGCAGGCCGAGGAACGCGGCGCCTTCGCCCAGCACGGCCGCGAAGTAGCCGAAGAACGCGGAGTCCGCGACGACCAGCAGCAGCCCGGCTGCCGCGAGAACGCGGACGCGCCGCGAGTACGGCAGGCCGACGACGATCAGCGCGACCGCGGCGGCGGCGAGGACGCTCATGAGCACGCCGAGGACGACCAGGCTGAGTGTCGAATCCAGGCCGAGCAATCCACCGATTGACCGGGCGATCCTCGCGAACCAGCTCTGGCTCAGCAGATACGTCGCGTCGCATTCGCCCGCCGGGACGGTGTATTCGAGCCGGACGAACGGCTCCGGCTTGCCCTTCCAGGGAATGCCCGCGCCGCACAGCACGCGGAAGCCGTCGCCGTTGTCGGACATCGCGACCGGCCGCGGCACGAGGAAGCGGACGAGCAGCACGGTGAGCGCGGCGGCGAACACGCCGAAACCGAACAGGCGCGAAGGTGCTTCAAGCGCAACTGGTCGGCTGACGGGGACGCGTTCCTCGACACTCACGAAGGGCACGGTACGTGGCGGAAATCGGGCGAGAAGTCGAGGGCCGCGATGACCGACCGCTCGACATCGGCCCGCAAGAACACGGTGAGCCACATCGAAGTGCCTTCACGCACGAAGGTCGCGACGCGGTATCTCAGCGCGTACGCCGGGTCCATCACGCAGGACTGCGCCGCCGAGTAGCCGCTGTCGGTGATGACGGCGATCGTCGGACGCCGCCGGGAGACGACCGCCTCGCCCGTGTCCTCGGTCTGGCCGCGGACGCCGACGATCTGCAGTTGCGTCCCGGCGTGGTACGAGAGCACGCCGGGCGCGGACGTGCTCACGACCGAACCGGGCGGCAGGTAGCCGTCGAGCCAGCGGCCGATCTCCTCCATCTGGGCGCCGTGGTCGTGCCAGGCACGCACGCGGGGCAGCATGTCCGGGCTGAACACCGAGGTCACCACCGCGAGCCCGGACAGCGTCACCGCGGCGGCGGGCATCAGCCGCTGGACGGGCGTCCTCGGCCGCGGGCTGGGTTTCGTAACCGCGGTGAGCACGCCGTAGACCGACACCGCCGCCACCGCCAGCAGCGGCGGGATCGGCGCCAGCAGACGCCACGCGGGCCCGGCGTCGCCGCCGAAGAAGACCACGAAGCCGGTGAGCACGACGGCCGTGACGAGCATCAGCCAGGTCAGCGATCTGGCCTCGGCCTCCTGCGGCGTGCGGCCGTTGCGGCGCAGCACCAACGCCACCGCCGCGATCAGGCCGAGCAGGAGGAACCCCTGGTGGACCACCGAGAACCCGGAGAGGTACCGCCAGCCGAGGTCGATCCGCGCGCGGACATCGATGTCGAAGGGGATGAGGACCGAGGTCGGCAGGACGTGGTTGTAGTAGGTGACCCGCCACGCCGTCCACGGCGCGACGAAGACGAGCCCGCCGAGCAGCCAGCCCACCGGCGACCACCAGGTGTACCGGCCGCGCAGCGCGCCGATGACCAGCCAGCCCCCGACGAGCACCGCGAGCAGCGTTCCCGAGGGGCGCGTCATCATCGCGAAGGCGACGAGGACACCGGCGAAGACCGGGCGCCGGGCCGCGAGCGACGCGAAGACGCCGAACAGGAGCAGCACGAACAACGGCGTCTCGGTGCCGGAGCCGCCGTACGCGGCGAGTCCGCCGGCGCCCGCGACGAGCACCGCGGCGGCCACGCCGTAGGCCGGACGAGGCTCACCCGCGGCCCTCGCGACCACCCGGTTCACCGTCACGTACGCGACCAGGACGGCGCCGAGGGTGCCGAGGACGCCGAGCACGATCGCCGAGGTCTCGATATCGGCCCCGAAAGCGGCTTTCGGCAACGCGATCGCGATCATCCAGAGGAAATTCGCGTACCCCTCGATCCGTTCGCCCGTGTTGAACACCGGGCCATTGCCGTCGGCGATGTTCTGCGCGTAGCGGAAAGTGATGTACGCGTCCTCCGCGATGGTCGAGAACACCAGCTGGTGCACCAGTGAGAAACCGAGGGTCAACGCGAGCGCGACGGCGCGCCAATTCTCGTCGGCGCCGATCTTGGGCCAGGCCACGAGGACGAAGGCGGCGACCACGAACCAGGCGCCGACGACCGCGACCACCACCTGATCCCCCCCCTCCCGGGCCGAGCCTCTCCCCTGCTGAAAAGACTACGGTCAAGTATCGATCACCGGGCCAAGGTGTTTCTTTCGGCGCAGTGAGTTGACACGAATGGGCGAGCGCTGTCTGCACGGAGTAGGCACCGTTGCGCCGTTCTGCTCGTCGGTATGTGACTCGTTCGAGTAACGGGCCCTGCCGGTTTAATCTGGCTGTCCATTCCGTTCCGCACCTCGGGGGTTCTGTGCGGATTCCCCCACCCCGAGGAAGCTTGTGCCCACCGAGACCACCGCGCTGACCGACGTCGTCACGGTCTGCGTCGCTCTGCTCGTCATCGGCCTTCCCGGCCTGCTCACCGGCCTCGCGGCGGGACTGCGCGGCTGGGTGCTGGCGGGGATGACACCACTGCTGAGCTACGCCGTCGGTGGCCTCTCCGGGCCGTGGGCGGCGGCTCTCGGCCTCCCGTTCACCCCCGTGACCTACGCGGTGGCGACGGCCTTGTTCGCCGGTGTCGCTTACGGCCTGCGACGGCTCACCCAGCGTCGGTGGCCGCCCGCCCCGGAGGAACCGCTGTGGGGGCGGGCAGGGCACCTCGCCGTCGTGGCGTGCCTGCTGCTCGCGAGCGCGGTCGGGATGTACGCGGTGGTGCGCGGGATGGGCAGGCTGGACGCCATTCCTCAGGGTTTCGACGCGGTCTACCACGCGAACGGCGTCCGGGAGATCGCGGAAACCGGGGACGGGAGCCTGTTCGGCACCGGCGAGGTCAACTGGTACGGCGACGCGGCGCCGGTGTTCTACCCCAACGCGTATCACCTGCTGGCGTCGGTGGTGTACCTGCTCAGCCCGGCGAGCATCCCGCTGACACTGGACGTGAACACCGCGCTGCTGCCCGCGTTGCTCGCGTTGTCGCTGGTCACCATGGTGCGGGTGTTCCGTGGCCGCGCGGTGTTCGCGGGCGCGGTCGCGCTGGTGTCCATCGCGCCGGTGATGGGGCTGTACGAATCGATGAGCCGGGGGCCGCTGCTGCCGTTCCTGCTCGGCCTCGCGCTGACCCCGCTGGCCGCCGTCGCGGTGAAGCGGTACCTCGACCGCCCGGCCCCCGACACCGGCTTCGTGCTGTTGCTCGCGGCGGTCGGACTGCTGTGCGTGCATTCGTCGGCGTTGTTCGGCGCGATCCTGTTCGCCGGTCCGCTGCTGCTTCAGCGCTGGGTCGCGCCGGGCGAGCGGTGGCGGCGGATCGGGCGGGATCTGCGCGCGCTGGCGATCGTCGGTGTCGTCGCGATCCTCGTGGCCGGGTTGCAGCTGTTCGGGGCGCTCGGGCTCGCGAACGGCGAGGTGCCCTACCGCAGCTGGCCGGTCGAATGGCGGGCGACGACCGCGCTCGGCGCGCTGCTCGGTTTCCAGCACTACGAGCCGTACCCGCAGATCTGGCTTTCGGTGGCGCTGCTGCTGGGCTTCATCTTCTTCTCACGGGCGGGTGCGCTGCGCTGGATCGGCGTGACGGCGTTGGTCACCGGCGTCGCCTACATCGCGGTGGCCTCCTCGGAGCAGCCGATCGTGCTGGCGCTTTCCCGGCCGTGGTGGAACGACCCGTACCGGTTCATCTCGATGGCGACCGTCCCGCTTGCGGTCATCGCCGCGCACGGGCTCGCCGAGTCGCAGGCGTGGCTGCGGGACACCGTGGCGCACCGGAAGGTGCCGGCGTTCCTCGTCGCGGTGGCGGTCTTCGGCGGGTTCGTGGTCCTGAGCAACGGTTTCTACGCGCGATCCAACGCGGAGAAGGTCGCGCCCGGCTACGCGAACACGGCCGGTATCAACCCGCACAAGCTGCCGGTGAGCCCGGACGAGGTCGTGGCGATGGAGAAACTCGCCGAGTTCGTGAAACCCGGCGAGCGCGTGCTCAACGACCGGCTCGACGGGACGGTGTGGACCTACGCGCTGTCCGGTGTCCGTACGACGTCCGGGCATTTCGACGAGACGCTGTCGCCGTCGGACGCCCGGCTGCTGGAGTGGCACTTCCGCGAGTATCCGTCGAACCCCGACGTGCGGGCGGCCGTGCGGCGGCTGAACGTGCGCTGGGTGATCCTCGGGCAGTACGGCTACCCGCCGGGGGCGCCGCGTCAGGCGGGGCTGCGCGACTTGGGTGGCCTGAAGTTCGTCACCGAGGTGTACCGCAACGCCGACGCCGTCATCTACCGCCTGAACCCCTGACCCATTTCGTCCTCTGATTGCGCAAGTGTCATCCAGAGGACTAAACGCGGGCTGAGACGAGGCGGGCGGAGAGCGCGGCGGCGCCGGCGGTGATCAGGTCGGCGACGGTGAACATGACCCGTGAGGCGATGGCGAACGCCGTCGCCTGGACGACGGTCAAGCCCGACGCGGTGAGCACGGCGACCTGGGCGACCTCCCGGACGCCGACCCCGCTGGGCAGGATGAACGCGAACGTCCCGACGGTCATCGCGACGGCCATCGCGCCGACGCACAGCACGAAGCCGCTGAAGCCGGGTGTGCCGACCGAGTTCGCCAGCAGCCACAGGTGCACGCCCTGCAGAGCCCAGGCGGCCGTCGACGAGCCGAAGACCTTCCCGATGACCGACCAGCTCAGCCGGTGGTCCAGCGGCGGTCGACGCAGGATCCGCAGCACGAGCGACGTGCCCCAGGTGAGCACGCGCGGATGGAGCATCGCCAGCCCGACCGGGATGAGCACGAACAGCCACAGCGCCCGCGGGCTGTTGCTGAACACCGCGGGGGCCGCGAGCAGCGAGACGACCAGCGCGGACACCACGCCGACGCCGAGCTGGATCAGCGAACCGGTGAAGATCCGGGCCCTGGCGAGCCCGGCCTTGCGGCCCAGCTCCATCTGCAGCAGGTACGCCCACACCGACCCCGGCACGTACTTGCCGAGCGAGCCGACGAGGCAGATCTGGGCGCCGCGGGCGTAGCCGATCGGCTTGCCGAGGTCGTCGACCATGACCTGCCAGCCGTAGGTCGACACCATGATCGCGGCGACGAGCGCGAGCAGGCTCAAGGTGGAGGATTCCCAGGCGACCTCGGACAAGGTCCGCCAGAATTCACCCCAATTGGTGACAAGTGTCTTCGCCGCGAAAGCGACGACCAGGAGGATGGCGATCCAGCGGACGACGTCGAGGATCTTCGCCTTCGTGGATTTCGGTTGTTTTACAGCAACCGAAGACTCCTCTTCGGGCGTTTCGACGGTCGTCACTGAACCTCCTCTGCTGCTACCTCGTCACCGCAGGTCAGGCCTGTACGGTCACCAAGCGGCTGAACTCGGTCAGCAGATCGTAGCCGTCCCAAATCGCGGAGAACGTCAGGGCCGATCCGAACGGAACGACCCGGTCGACGCCGCGGCCCGCCAATTCCGTCACGAATTGCGTCAATTCTTCTTTGCTGAAGCCGAATTGACCGACGGTTTGATCTTTGCGGAGCACGATCGGGACGAGGTCGGAAAGCGAGTCGACCCGCGCGTTGGCGAAAGTGCCCGCGCCGAGCCACTCACGCGGCAGGACCGCGGCGTTAGACAGTTCCAACATCGCAATGCCGTTGCCCTGGAACTCGATGCCGTTGACGAGCCCGTCGACGGCCGCGCCGTAGGCCGAAACCCGCTTCTGGACGGCCATGGCGGGCTCGGTGACGTGCTGTTTCGTCGCCAGCACTTCGGCGAGCAGCTTCCGGAACTCCTGCCCTGCTTCGCGGGCGCCGTCCTCGTCGCCGACCCAGAACACCGCGCGCGGTGACGAGCAGGCGGCCTGGTCGAACCAGTAGGAGTCGTTGTAGAAACCCTCGGCCGCGCCACGGCGTTCGGCCTCGGAGGCGTTCTGCCAGCCGCGCACCGACGCGACCGCGAACGACGACCGGTCCGGGAAGGTCAGGTCGCGCGCGTGCGGCGCCAGCGGGTACTTGCGCAGCGCCGCGACCGAGGCGTCGCCACCCCAGATGACCCGCAGGTCGGCGGCGACCGAAAGCGCGCCGCTGATCTCGTCGCTGCGGTCGTAGGTGACCATGCGCTGCGTCGCGGTGATCGCGGCGGCGGTGTCGGCGTCCACTTCGGACAGTGCGGCGTTCAGTGCCTCCAGCACCGTTTCCGCGGCCCCGGCCGAACGCGACGACACGCGGACGACGTTGTGGTTGCCCGCCAGCGCGGAAAGTGCCCACGAGTACACGAAGATCGTGTCGACGTTGGCGGGCGGGACGTGGAAGACCAGCCCGCGTGGGAAGCGCAGCGCGTCCCCGGAGGTTTCCAAAGTGGACAGCGCTTTGGCGATCTCTCCCTTGCGCAGGAAGAAGCCGAGCGAAGCCAGCTCCGGGAAGCGGCGCGCTGTCGCGGGCGCGAGGAGCTTGCGCGCGAACTTCGTCAGGAACTCGACGACGCGCGGGTCGCCCACGCGCAGCCGTCCGCCGACGGGCTCGGCGCGCAGCTCTTCGATCAGCGAGGAGACTTCGATCGCGTCGCCGAGCGGGAAACGCTGGTTCAGTGTGCTCATGCCGCCGCCCCCTGGAAGGTGTCCGAGCAGCCGCGGGCCTCGGCCTTGGGCAGCCTGCCGTGCACCGAGAAGTGCTTGCCCGGCCAGTCGCCGTCGTCGATCCCGTTGTAGACACCGAGGTCCTCGGTGAGCAGGACGTGCCCCGGGTACGAACGCGGCAGCGTGCTGACGACCTCGATCACCCCGGGGACACCGACCGGCTGCTCTTCCCAGGTCTCCGGATCCCGGATCACGACGTCCGCGAAATCGGGGCAGTACAGGGAGTTCCCGGACGGACCTTCGAGGAACACGGTGCCGATCTGCTCGATCATCCCGTAGTAGTTGTGGATCCGGGTGAGGCCGGTGTCCTCTTTGAACCGGCGACGGAACTCGGTGTTGTCCACCGCGCGGTCGATCAGCTTCTTCCAGCCGCCGGAGTGGATGAGAATCCCGTTGGACAGGTCCAGCTTGTGCTCACGCGCGACTTCGTAGAGGTACTGCCACACCATGAAGGTGAAGCCGAAGATCAGGAACGGCTTGTCGCCGTAGGTCGCGAGGAACGTCTTGACCGCCTCGACGTCCGGCTGGTCGTTCTCGTCGAGCACGTAGGTGTGCTTGCGGCCGAAGTTCGCCATGCCCAGCACACCCGCGCCGCGCGCGGAGAACGAGCGGCGGTTCTTGATGATGCCGATGGTGTCGACCATCAGCATCGGCAGCCGCTCGTTGCCGAGGACCTCCTGCAACGTGGCGCCGAGCTGCTTGGTCTGCGCGCCGGCGGCGTCCTTGTCCAGGTAGATCCTCGACGCGCCCGCGCCGGTGGTGCCCGAGGAGGTCAGCGTCTTGAAGATCTCGGACTCGGGAATGCTGCGCAGGTCGTGGGTCTTGAACATCCGCACCGGCAGCCACGGCAGGTCCGCGATGGAAGCGAACTCCGCGTCCCGCGCGATGCCCAGCGACGAGAGGATGCGCTCGTAACCCTCGGAGTTCTCGCGGTGGTGCGCGGTCAGCTCGGCGAGCTGCGGAAGCAACTGCTTCTCGCGCTCGGCCTGAGACAACGTAAAGACGCTCATACCTGGGCCTCCAGCGACCGGTAGTCGATCTTGCCGCTGGCGAGCAGCGGCACGGTGTCGATGGGGCGGACGTCGAACCCGCTGGTGTGCAGGTGCAGCCGCTCGGACAGCGCCTTCGCCGCGTCCTTGCAGATGTCCTTGTCGGCGCCTTCGGCGAAAAGGACGACCTTGTCCCCGGCCGGGACGGCGGCCACGACGTCGATCCCCACCGAGGCAGAACGCACGGCGTGCTCGAGATCATCCAGGCTGACGCGGTTGCCGAAAACCTTGCCGATCCGCTTGAGCCGTCCGGTGATGTAGAGGAACCCGTCCTCGTCGAGGTAGCCGAGGTCGCCGGTGGCCAGCACGCCGCCGTATTCGTCGCCCGCGGCCAGCCCGGCCTCGTCGTCGGCGTAGCCCATCATCACGTTGGGCCCGCGGTAGACGACCTCGCCGACGATCTTCGGATGCTTGGTCTCGGAGCCGTCCTCGCGCCGGATGGCGAACGAGCCGCCGGGCAGCGCGGGCCCGGCCGAACCGAGCTTCTCCGCGAGCCGCTCCGCCGGGACGGTGGTCATCCGCGGCGCGGCCTCGGTCTGCCCGTACATCACGAACATCCGCCCGCCGACCGCGCGGATCTTGTCGTTGAACTGGGCGACGAGATCGTCGCGGAGCTTGCCGCCCGCCTGGGTCAGCGTGCGCAGCGTCGGATATTTCGCCGGGTCGAACTTGAGGCGCCGCAGCATCTCGTAGTGGTACGGCACGCCCGCGAGCGAGGTGACCTTGTGCTCGTTGACCGCGTCCCAGAACCCGCGCCCGAGGACGCCGGAGGGCTCGATGACCACGGTCGCCCCGCGGACGAGGTGGGAGTTCAGCACGGACAGGCCGTAGCTGTAGTGCAGCGGGAGACTGGTCGGCGCGACCTCGTCGCGGTCGATGCCGAGTACCTGCGCGATCGCGTCGGCGTTGGACAGCACCGCGCCGCGCGAGAGCCGGACCAGCTTGGGATTCCCGGTGGAACCGCTGGTCGGCAGCAGGACCGCGAGATGCGGATGCGGCTCGACCCCTTCGCCCGCCTCGCGGACCCAGTGTCCGTCGGAGACGCCGTAACCCTCGGGTGCGGGCGCGTCCGGCGCGGACAGCACGGCGGCCGGGCGGAAGCGCTCGATGAGCCCCGCCAGGACGTCGGCGTCCAGCGCCGGGTCGATCAGCGCGATCGCGCGGCCCGCCTCGAAAGCGCCGAGGTAGTTCAGCACGCTTCCGAGGTCCACCGACATCCGCGCGAACAGTGCGCCCGGCGGCAGCAGCGACAACGCGGCCCCGACCCGGGTGACCTCGGCGTCGAGTTCCTCGCCGGCGAGCGTCTTGCCGCTCGTGACGTCGATCAGTCGTGCACCCACACCCAAGAGGGTCATCAGAGAACAAGTCCTCCATCGATGCCCAGCACCTGGCCGGTGATGAACGAGGCGTCATCACTGACGAGGAACCGGATCGCGTTCGCCACGTCCTCGGGCGTCCCGAGCCGCCCGAGCGGGGTCTTGCCGATGTTCTCGGCCTTGGCGTCCTCGCTCAGGCCCGAGGTCAGGTCGGTGTCGATGACGCCGGGCGCCACCGCGTTGACCCGGATGCCGGACCGGCCGAGTTCCTTCGCGGCCGAACGCGCGATGTTCGCCACCGCCGCCTTCGACGCCGCGTACACCGTCTGACCGGCGCTTCCGTGCTCTCCGACGATCGAAGCCAGCACCACGATGGCACCGGTCTTCTTGCGCATCATCGCCCTGGCCGCGGCCTGGACGGTGTGCAGCGTGCCGGCGACGTTCGTGCTCAGCGTGGTGTCGACCAGCTCCTCGCGGATCATGCCGAGGAGCGCGTCCTCCATGATCCCGGCGTTGGCGACGACGATGTCGAGCTTGCCGTGCTCCTTGGCCACCCCGCGGACCAGCGTCGACACGGCCTTGGCGTCGGTGACGTCCAGCGCGAGCCCGTCCGCCGCCCCCGCCGCGGCCGCCGCTTCCTTGGCCTTGGCCTCGTCACGGCCGGTCAGCACGACGGTGGCGCCCGCCTCGGCGAGCGCCCGCGCGGTCGCGAGCCCGATCCCCCGCGTTCCACCGGTGACCAGGGCGATCTTGCCTTCGAGCATCACTTGTTCTGGAGGTCCGTGACCATGTCGACGGCGACCTTGAAGCTGGACATGTCGATCACCTGATCGGTGTCGAACTCCACATCGAACTCGTCTTCGATGGCCGCGACGAGCGCCATGTGACCGACCGAGTCCCACGCCTCGATGTCGCGGTACTTCAGGTTTTCGACGTCGACCTCGCCGTCGAGGTCCAGCGCCTCGACGAAGACCTCACGCAGCTTGCCGGCGACATCCGCCATCGTTCGACTCCTAGTACTCACTCGCGCGGACGGGCGTCCCACGCCTTCACCAAGGTAGAGAGGTCGCCGGGCAGCCGGTCGGCCAGCCCGTCCTCAGGGAGACCCGCCTTACCCTTCAGCCACGGTCCCAGCGCCTCGATGGTGGCCTCGTCCAGCCCTCGCCGGGACAGGCCCACCGTGTTGACGCCCGTGACGCGGGCCGGGTTGCCGACGGCGATGGTGAACGCGCCCACCTCCTTGCGGACCGCGGAGCTCATCCCGACCATCGCGCCGGGGCCGATGACGACCCGCTGGTGCAGGATCGCGCCCATACCGAGGTTCGCCCCGGACCAGATGTGGCAGTGGCCACCGGTGATGACGTTCGACGCGACCGTGACGGCGTCCTCGACCAGGCAGTCGTGCGCGATGTGGGAGCCCCGCAGGAAGTAGCCGCCGTCGCCGATGGTGGTCGTGCGCCAGGTGCCCTGGTGGACGCTGACGTACTCGCGGATCCGGTTACGGCTGCCGATGACGACCCCGTGGCCGTCGTGATCGGGATCACCGCTCGGCGCGGCCTCCCAGGCGGCCGGATGCTCGCGGCCGCGGTCCTCACCCGGGGTCCCGATGGTCACGTGCGGGCCGATCCAGTTGCCGTCCCCGACGCGGGTGGGGCCCACGATGACGGTGAACGGTCCGATGACGTTGTCGTCCCCGAGCTCGACACCCTCGCCGATGACTGCTGTCGGGTGGATGCGGTTCACCACGTGAGATCCGTTCGTTGTGGCTGGGAGGCAGCCTGGGGTATTGGGCGCTTCGGCGGTCCCGGTAACGTGTGGCCCGCGCCAGAGAGGGCGGCCGGGCGCAGAACCGGCGGCTCACTGTACCGGACGCACCAGAACGCCCAGTCGAGAGAGACTTGCAGATGATCCCCATTACCGTGGTCGACGTCCGTGACGCGGAGGACCTCGTCGTCGAGGTGCTGCGATCCGGCGCCATCGCACAGGGACCGATGGTCAAGCGCTTCGAGGACGCGTTCGCGAGCGTTTCCGGCACGAAGCACGCGATCGCCGTCAACAACGGCACCACCGCGCTGGTCGCCGCCATCCAGGCGCTCGACCTGCAGCCGGGTGACGAGGTCATCACCTCGCCGTTCACCTTCGTGGCGACGCTGAACGCGATCCTGGAGGCCGGCGCGACGGTCCGCTTCGCCGACATCCGGCGCGACGACTTCGCGCTCGACCCGGACGCCGTCGCCGCCGCGATCACCGACCGCACCAAGGTCCTCATGCCGGTGCACCTCTACGGGCAGACCGCGGACATGGGCAAGCTCACGCCGCTGGCCGCCGAGCACGGCCTCAAGATCATCGAGGACTCCGCGCAGGCCGTCGGCGCGTCGTTCCAGGGCAAGCCGTCGGGCTCCTTCGGGATCGGCTGCTTCTCCTTGTACGCCACCAAGAACGTCACCACCGCCGAGGGCGGCGTCATCACCACGGACGACGACAAGCTGGCGGACAGCCTGCGCGTGCTGCGCAACCAGGGCATGCGCGCCCGGTACCAGTACGAGGTCGCCGGGCACAACTACCGGATGACCGACCTGCACGCCGCCGTCGGCATCCCCCAGCTGGAGAAGCTGGACCAGCTCACCGCGGCCCGCCAGGCCAACGCGAAGCGCCTCACCGAAGGCCTCGCCGGCACCCCGGGTCTCGACCTCCCGCAGGTCCTGCCCGGCCGCGAGCACGTCTGGCACCAGTACACCGTCCTGGTCGGCCCGCACGCCTTCCTGTCGCGCGACGAACTCGCCGCCGCGCTCACCGAGCGGGGCATCGGGAACGGGATCTACTACCCGAAGATCGTCTTCGACTACGACTGCTACCGCGACAACCCGCTGATCCCCGGCGCGAAGGTCGAGGACTTCCCGGTGGCCGCTTCCGTTGCCGCGCAGGCGCTTTCCCTGCCGGTGCACCCGCACCTTTCCGAGTCCGACCTGGACACCATCATCGAAACGGTTCGCGAGGTACTCGGCGCATGACCACCCACAAGATCGCCCTCATCGGCACCGGGAACATGGGCTCGCTGCACGCCCGTGTGCTCGCCGCGAACGAGCGCGTGGACCTCGTCCGCGTGATCGACCCGCGCGAAGAGGCCGGCCGCAAGGTCGCCGAACGCTACGAAACCCAGTGGACGCCCGAAATCGGCTCACTGTCCGATGTGGACGCCGTCGTGCTCGCTTCGGCCACCGAGGCGCATTACGAGCTGGCGCAGGAGATCCTGGGCCAGGGCAAGCCGATGCTGGTCGAGAAGCCGGTCTGCAACAGCCTCGAATTCTCCCAGGAGATCGTCGCGCTGTCGGCGAAGAAGGACGTCCCGCTGATGTGCGGGCTTCTGGAGCGCTACAACCCCGCCGTGATGACCGCGCGGGCGCTGATCAACGAGCCGATCCACCTGATGGCCCGCCGCCACGGCCCGTACGCGCCGCGGATCAAGACCGGTGTCGCGTGGGATCTGCTGGTGCACGACGTCGACCTGGCGATCCAGTTCTTCGGCGGCGCGACCCCGGCGCGGGTCGCCTCCGGCGCCGGCTACTTCCACCCGAATTCGGTCGAGGGCGCCGAAGACACCATCGAGACGGTGCTGTCGTTCGAGTCCGGGCTGGCCACGGTTTCCGCGTCCCGCCTCGGGCAGCGCAAGGTCCGCTCGCTCTGGGTGTCCGAACTGGACCGCATGATCGAGATCGACCTGCTCCGCCGCGACGTCACCATCTACCGGCACGTCTCGCACGACTCGGTCACCCCGGACGGCCTCGGCTACCGGCAGCAGACCGTCATCGAGATCCCGGAGCTGGTCACCGCGCGCGAGCCGCTGGCGACCCAGCTGGATCGCTTCCTCGAACTGCTCGAAGGCAAGATCGACGCCGACACCGAGCGGGACCTGATCCTGCCGTCGCACACCGTCGTCGACCAGGTGCTGACGCAAGCCGCCGCCTGATCTCACGCGCCTGATCTCTCGCGTTCAGTCCTCTGGATGCGGTAGTTGCCCAGCGCAACGACCGCATCCAGAGGACTGAACGCGTTATTTGGTGAGGCGCTGGCCCTTGGCGTCGTAGGCGATGAGCGGGCTGAGGACGTTCGCCGACCCGACGTCCGCCGGGTCGAACCAGTAGAAGACGATCGACGGGTCTTCGGACCAGACGGCCGTCTTCGCGTTGACCGGCTTTCCCCGGACGGTGCCGGCGATCCGCGCCGCCGGACCGGCGAAGTAGCCGAACACCGGGACGAACGTGTCCTGGACCAGGTCGCCGCCGTCCGTGGCGTGGAAGCCGAAGGACCGGTCGGATCCCTTGAACTCGTTGGTGCTCTGCAGGCCCTCGTAGGTGCCGTCGTCGTTGCTGTAGCCGACCTGCAGGCCGAACCGGATGCCCGGCAGGGTGGGCTCGTCGATCGCGACCGCGTAGAGCACCAGCGGCCGGCCGCCATCGCCACGGATGCCCAGTGAGATCACGTCGCCCAGCGGCGGATCGGACGGCGCGCTGGTGGCCGCCGGCGCCGGTGTCTCCGGCGGCGCCGACGTCGACGTCGAAGCCGGGCCGGGCGCGCTCGCGGCGGGCGGGAGCGGCTGCTCGGCCGGCGGCGGTTCCTTCAGCGCGACCGCGCCGACGATGACCAGGACCGTCACCACGGCGGCGGCGACCCCGCCCGCGCCGGTCGCGAGACGGCGACGGCGGCGGATGCGCCTGCCCTTGGTCATGATCGCGGCGAGATCGGGCGCGGCGAACCCCTCGGCGGGCGGTTCGCGCAGAGCCGAGCGCAGTGTCTCGAGGTCGGTCATCGTCCCAGCCCCCCGATCAGTTCCGTTCCGTCCTCCGCGGTGATCCGCAGCTTGCTCAGCGCGCGGGAATTGGTGCTCTTCACGGTGCCCACCGTGACCCCCAGCTCACCGGCCACGTCGGACTCCTTCAGATCGAAGAAGTGCCGGAGCACCACGACCGCCCTCTCCCGGTCTGTGAGCGTACGCAACGCGTCAAGCAGCCATTTCCGCTGGACAACGGCACCGGCGACGTCCGTGCCGCTCGGCCGCTCGGGGACCTCGTCGGTGGCGTTCTCCCGGATCGGGCGCCGCCAGCCGTCGATGATGTGGTTGACCAGGACCTGCCGCGCGTAGGCGTAGGCGTCCTTGCGGCGGACCCGCGACCAGGCGGCGTACGTCTTGGCGAGCGCGGTCTGCGCGGCGTCTTCGGCCTGGTGCCTGTCGCTGGTGAGCAGGTAGGCGGCATGCTGCAGACGGGTCGACGAGTTCTGCACGAACTCGACGAACTCGTCATCGCCGCGAGCCACGCTGGACCTCATCTCCGTTCGACGGTTCACCACTCTAAAGGTTGCCTCAACCTTTTCGGCCGCTCTCCCGTAGAGGTCTCCGAACGAGCTTCGACCACTGGGAGGAAACCGCACATGAAGTCACCCGTGAAGCGGACGTTGCTGGCAGGCGGCGGAATCGCGGTCGCCGGTCTGGCCGTCGTGCTTTCGAGCACCCTGACCGCGAACGCGACCCCCGCTCCGGCACCCGCGCCCGCCCCGGTCGCGCAGGCTGTGGAGGCCGCCGTTCCGGTGCGGCCGTCCGAGGAGCCGGACAACACGCCGTGGGGCGACGTCATCGGCACCGGCGTCCAGGGCGAGGGCGGTGAGCTGGTGTTCTACGGCGTGAAGGTCGACGTCGAGCAGCTTCCGGAGACGACTTTCGGGATCATGGCCGGACACCGCTCGGCCGACGGCAAGGTCACCGCGGGCACCGTCACCAACGAGTACTCCGGCTCCGACAAGGCACCCGGTTTCCACGCGGTGTCCGGCGGGCTGAACGGCATCCCGTCCTTCGGCTACTACGCGGGCCCGGCCGCGAAGATCACCGCGAAGGTGAACGGCAAGACCGTCACCGCACATCAGGCATCCTGGAGCGTCGACCCGAACATCGTCGTGTTCTGGTTCGACTCGGGTGCCGACCCGCGGAAGCTGGCCGCCTTCGACGCCTCCGGCAAGAAGCTGCCCGCGGGCAACACCGGCGTGGGCCACGGCTGACGTCAGGACCGGTCGCCCTTGCGGCGGGTGAGGCGGAGCGCGACGACGAGACCGGCGGCGACCACGGCGACCGCGAGGACGATCCAGACCCAGACCGGCAACAGGCCTTCGGGAGTGGTCTCACCGGCCTGTGGCGCCGGGGTGGCGCTGGTCGCGGGGGCCGCACTGCCGGCCGGAGCCGCCGCGCTGCTGGAGGACGGCGGGGCCACCGGGGCGCTGAGGTTGAACTTCACCGTTCCGCTGGACTCGTGCGAATCCTCGAAGACCACCTTGTAGCGCAGGGTGTACTCGCCAACGGGCCCGACCGCCTGGACCGGCGCGGTGACGACGGCGCCCGCGACCTCCGCGCGCCCGACGGTCCACTTCGCGTTCTCGGGCCCGGTGATCTGGATCGGATCCGCGGCGAGGGTGACCGGGCCGGAGAAGGTCAGCTTGACCTGCGTCGGCGGCGTCGCGAGCGAAGCGCCCCTCGCCGGGTCACTGCTCTTCAGCTCCGCGTGGGCCATCGCCGGGGTCGCCGCACTCAGCAGCGCCACCCCGGCGACCAGCAGCGACGCACCGAACCGCTTGAACCTCATCTGGACATACCCTCCACTATCGCCTGGCACGACAGTAGTCGGTCACCCGTGCGCCGCGGTTCCCCGCTAGATCGACGGACGGAGCTCTTCGGGCTTGAAGAGCGCGCGAGCGTAGCGCTCGATGTCGTACTCCCACGCGCGCTCGATTCCCTTCTTTCCCGTCTTCAGGTCATAGACGTGAGCGACGTAGCGCCGCTGCCCGGTGGGGGTCAAGCGTTCCAGCACCAGGTCGGGCCGACGGCTGCCGGGATAGGCCACCGATCCGTTGAGGCCGAACGGAGCCTCGGCACGCAACTGATAGCGGTCGGCGTACGCACCGAGGATTTCCCGTTGGCGGGCGGTGATCATGCGCTCGAAGATCGCGTGGATCTCCAAACCGGCGAGTCGGGGCTTCAACCCGTTGAGCCTCTTGTACGCATTGGACTCCTCCTCACGCAGGCGTTTCAGCACGGCCGGACCGCCAGTGCCCCTGGCGGCCTCCTCCTGACGGCGCCGGGTCGCGGTATCGGCCGCTTCCTTGGCGCGGCGCAACTGTTCGGCTCTTTCCCCGGTGTAGCGCCGCCCGTCCGGCCGGGCGCGGAACTCCCTGGTGGCGTCATCGGTAACCGTCTGGAGGCCGGGCCGGATGTGTTCGCGTACTTCCTGGGCTTCCGGGATCCGGGAGATGTAGCGCTTACGCGGTGGACGGGCGTCTTCAGGGAGGCTGGTGGTGTCAGGCTCGGCCGAGACAGCCGGTCCTTCCTCCGCGACAGGAGTCGCGCCCTCGCCGTCCGGGATGGCGTCCTCCGACGCTGTCGGCTCCTGTGGTTCCGGTACGGATGACGGAGTCCGAGGCAACCTCGGGTCCGGCTCTCCGGGTCGCGCCGGCTTCTCGGGAACGCCGAGCGGCTCGTGCTCCCCCGGCCGCCCTGGAGGCTCCGGTGAATCCGGCAGCGGTGAAGCCTCACGCGGTCGCCGGACCGGTGCGGGTTCCGGACGTTCGAGGGGGCGCACCGCCGGCGCTCCCGGTTCCGGTGCGGTGAGCGGCGGAACACTGGGCCCGGGCAGCGGAAGGGGGCCGGGATCCGCGGTCGGGCCGGGCATCGGCGGAACCGTCGGGACGACGGTCGGACCCGGTTGCGGGAGAACCGGCGCGTTCGGTTTCGGCGCCGGGCCAGGCGGCTCGGCCGATGGGTCGATCCGGGGTGTGGTCGCCACGTTTCCCGCCGTGGCGCCTTCCACGCCGAGTTGCCGCAGAGAAGTGAGTGCGGCTTCGGTGACCCGCGGCCCCTGCGTGAGGACACTCGGCGCCGCCATCGTCGCCGCACGAAGAACGGGGACACGGTTGACCGTGACGGCCGCGCCGGCGATCAGAGCCTTCTGCGCCGGGTTCTCAGGGTGCACGACCACGACCTCGTCACCGTCGCCGGTCTTGCCGCGTTCGACCTTCCCCAGCCCACCGGACATCATCCCGCCGATGAGGTCCTGGGGCACGTCCTTCGCGACGGCCACGAGCGTGCCGTCGTCGGTGACGCCGACCGGCACACCGATCCCGTCGGGCCCGGGGTGCCGAACCCACTTGTCGACCTTGACGGAATCGTCCTTGGAGATGGTGTCCCCACCTCTGACGACCACGTCCTTGGTGAAATCGACGTCCTTGGGCGGATTCACCGGGCGCATGTCCTCGGACAGCGCCTTGCGGGCCGACGCGCGTTTCGAGCCGTGCAGGCCCATGACGTCCACGTCGTTACCGCGACCGAATTGCCTGGCGGGCAACGGTTTGCCGTCGTTCAGGATGGCCGCGGGCGTGGACACCCGGAACACACCCGGATCCTCACCGGGGGAATCCTTCAGAAGGTTGCCCACCACCTCGGAGGCGCCGGATTCGTCACCCTTCTTTGGCTTCTCGTGGTTCTCGCCTTCCCCGCCTCTGCCCTGCTGCTCGGCTTTCGCTTTCGTCTCTCGCTGTTTCTGCTTCTCGTAGTTCTCCGCTTGACGCTTGTTGTCGCCTTCGTCGCCACGTTGAGAACCGAAGTTCTTCTCCTTCTGCTCCTGGCGGGCCCTACCGGGATTGCGCCGCGCCTCCTCACCTTTCGTCTGCTGCTGTTTGGTTTTCGCCTGTTGCTGTTCGACTTTCGCCTTCGACTCCTGCTTGGCGTTCGCCGCCCGGCGCTGGTTCATGGCGACCCGCTCGGCGTTCTGCTGAGCGGGCGTCCCACCCGGCTCGGACGGCACGGCCGCGTCCGCTTCGGCCGCGCACAGCACCCCGGCGGCGACCGTCAGCAAACCACCGGAGACGGAGTACAGGACGATTCTTCGCATATCGACGTTGGTCTTCTTCACGGCATTCTCCGCTCATCGGGTTGGGGTTCAGTAGCCGCCGTCCGGCAGTTGGCCGAAGTAGTCGTCGTTCAGGTCGGTCTCCAGCCCCGTACTGCCGCCGACAGGCCCGGTCAGCCCGCCCTTGGCCTTGATCCGGCGCTTGCCGTCTTCACCGCGCTCGACACCCACGCCGTACTGCCCGCCGATCCCCGCCGATATCTCCGGCTGGGCCTTGACCAGCAGCGGCCCCAGCGGTACCTCCATCTCCGGCCCGGTGACCTTCGCGCCGAGCAAGGCCTCCAGGTCGATCTGCGGGCCCTCCTTGGTGATGCTCAGCTCCAGCTTGCCGTCGATGCCGATCGAGTACTCCCCCTCGATCAGGCCGTCCAGCGCACTCCATTTCCCCTGGTCCGCGTAGGCGTACCCCTCGACGGAGAAGATCCGCCCCTTCCTGTTCGGCCCTTCCGGTTTGAAGCCCGCGTCAGGCCCGGTCGATTCCACCTTCAACAGGCGGCCGATCGCCTCCTGGATCGGTTTGGTGATGCGGGACGCGTAATCCCACACCAGCTCGCAACCGTCGTTGTCCTGTTCGCAGCCCGGCCTGACGAAGTTGTCCTCGTCGCCCCAAGGGATGCCACCGTCGCCGCCCGCCGGCCTGGTCAGGCTCGCCAGACGAGTGGTCGGCACGTAAGTCGCGGGCATGGACCGAGTGCGGACGTTCGAGCGCCGCTCCGCCTTCGAGGGCTTCTTGTCCCGCCGCTCGGCTCTGTCGTCATCGTCGTGGCGCTTTTCGGCCTTGCGGTCCTGGCCCTCATCCCACTGGTCGTCCTTTTCGGACGCCCGATCGTCGTCGTCGTGTTCGCGGTTCTCCCGCTTGGTGTGCCGGCCATCCTCTTCGGACTTCCGGCCGTCGTCATCGTCACCGTCGTCGTCACGATTCTTCTTACGATCACCCCGATCGTCGTCGTGATCGCGGTTCTCCCGCCCGGAGCCCCGGTCGTCCTTTTTGGACTTCCGGTCGTCGTCGCCATCACCGTCATGGTTCTTCTTACGATCGTCCTGCTTGTCGTCGTCGTGATCGCGCTCGTCGTTGTCGCGTTCCTTCTGCTTGGGCTTGTGGTCCTTCTCGTCGTGATCGTCTTTGTCACGGGGCTGAACCGACCGTTGCTTCGGCGCGGCCTTCTTGGGCTCGGCCGGCTTCAGCTGCTCACCCTTCTTCTTCAGGTCGCCTTTCTCCGGCTCTTTGAGGATCTGCGGAACGCGCTGGGTCTTACTCGGCGCGAGGCCAAGCACGCGGTCCCCCGTCTTGCCCTTGTCGCCACCGCCCCCGCCGCCGCATCCCGTCGTGCTCGCCTTGCACGCGTCAGCGCCGGGGCTCTCTTTCGCGTGCGCTACGGCCACCCCCGTCAACCCGAAGAAGACAGCGAACGCCGCGCCGGTGGTCACCTGCCCCAGAACGCGTGGGACGCCGGAAATCCTGCTCGTCATCTGCCCGCCCTCCTCCGTGGCCGCGGATCGGCCACGGCCTGGAGGAGCACAATGCGCCAAGGCGGTACAGCGCCGGTTCATCGGCGGTACAACGCCGCCCGAACTGCTGTGCTCAGGGGCGCCGCGGACAGGACCTCGATCACGAGCCGCACATCTTCAGGCGCCCCCCTGGGAACGTTCGGCTCCGTCAAGCTCGTCGCGGCGACGTTCGAGTGTCCACAAGAGACATATTTCCGGATACAGGCGTCCGAATTGAGCAATTTGCGTGGTTTGAGATGTGGTCGTGAGTGACAAAGAGCGTTCTAACGCTCTTTGTCACTCACGACCCTCTTCAGGACCGTACATGTAGGCATCAATAGGACATCGAGTCGCCTCTAACTATCCCTTGTGGACAGTCATGCGACTCGACCTATCTCTCGAAACGACTACTCCGTGAAGTCCCCGGCCGGAGCGCCCCAAGACCCCGGGGTGTCCCCGCGCTCTTCCGCCAGCGCCCGCCGCCGCGCGTTCTCGCCGCGGACACGCTCCACTTCGGACTGGATGTACTCGTCGTCGTACTTCTGGAACACGCGCGCGGGGTTGCCCGCGACCAGGGTGCGCGGCGGGACGTCCTTGGCGACGACGGAATTCGGCTGCACGGTGGCGAAATCGCCGATGGTGACGCCCGCCATGATCACCACCAGGCCGCCGATGAAGCAGCCCTTGCCGATCTTCACCGGCTTGCGCTCGATGAGGTCGCTGCCGGAATGGTTCTGCAGGGTCATGTTCGCGAGCCAGCTGGAATGCGTGAAGATCAGCGTGTTCAGGCCGATGCTGGTGTGCTCGCCGATCTCCAGCCCGCCGCTCGCGTCGAGCGCGGCGCCTTCGCCGATCCAGCAGTGTTCGCCGATCTTCAGGTTCTCCGGGCTGATGATCTTGACCCGCTCACGCACCCGGGTCGTCTCGGGCAACCCATAGAAACGAGCGCGCTCGGCGTCGTTCATGTACTGCGAAACGAGTTCGGTCAGGATCTGCGGACGCAGCCGGTTGCTGCGTTCGTCATCGAAGAACATCGGCCTCGGTCACCAGCTTCTCGAAGGTGCGCAGGTGTTCCTCGGCGACGACGTCGAGGCCGAAGTTGGCCCGCACCATCGCGCTTTCCCGCTGTGCCACCAAAGCGCGCTTCTCCGGGTCGTCGAGCAGTTCGATGACGGTGTTCGCCACCGCCTCGCTGTCGTCCGGCCGCACCAGCAGGATGTTCTCGCCGTTGCGCAGTTCGATGCCCGGGTAGTTGTCCTCGGTGACCGACGCGATGGTCGCGGTGCCCGACAGCATCGCCTCCAGCGACGCGGTGCCGCAGCCGCCGTTGAGGTCGTGCGTGACGATGTCGGCGGCGGCGAAGTACGCGGGCACGTCCGCCTTCGGCACGGCACCGGTGACGATGATGGCTTCGGCGACGCCGAGTTCTTCCGCCCGCTTCAGGAAGACGTCGTGGTAAACGCGGCCGACGACGACCACCTTCACGTCGGGGTGCTTGTCCAAAATGGACGGAAGCGCCTCGACGAGCGGCAGGCGGTTCCGCAGCGGGATCACGTGCCCGAGCGAGACGATCACCGGACCGTCACCGAGCCCGTGCTCCGCCCGGACATCGAGAGTCAACGGCTTCTCGAAGTTCCCGGTGTCGACGGCGATCGGGAAGTAGTCCGAGTTCTCGTCACTGGTGCCGTAGCGCTCGACGCAGTAGTCGACCCCGAGCTTGTCGAGGATGACGTACCGCGGCTTGAGGTAGCGCAGGATCGGGTTCACCAGCACGGTGTCCAGGAACCGGAACACGCCGCCGTACAGCTTGTTGTCGCTGATCAGCAGGGTGTGGATGGTCAGCAGCATCGGCAGCTTGTGCCGCCGCGCGTACAGCCCGGCCAGCCACGACAGGTCGAAGAACTGCCCGTGCAGGTGGATCGCGTCCGGTTTGAACTCGTCCAGCAGCTTCCACAGCCGACGCCAGTTCCCCGGCCGCAGCGAGGCGAAGCTCATGTCGAAGTCGATCGACAGGCCCAGCTGCGGCATCTTCACCGCGGGCAGGCGGACGACGCGGTAGCCGTCCTTCGTCTCGTCGGCCGGGGCGTCGGCGTAGGCCGCGGTGATCGCGAGCACCTCGTGCCCGCGTGCCGCGTACTGCTCGGCCAGGGACGCCGCCATGTGCGCGCTTCCGCCCACCCTCGGCGGGAAGAAGTTGTTGACGACAGCGATGCGCATGGCGCGGCTCTCCCCTGGCCCGGCGCTCACTCCGAAGCCTTCACCAGCTCGTACATGCCCTCTTCCACCGAGATCTTCGGCTCCCAGCCGAGGATCTCGCGGGCACGGGTGATGTCCGCCGCGCGGCGCGAAACGAGCACGTCGCGCTCGTTGAACAGCGGCTCGACGTTGACCCCGACGGCGTCGATGAGGATCTTCGCCAGCGTCGCGATGGAGGTGTCGATGCCGGTGCCGATGTTGATCGGCACGTTGGCCTGCTCCGATTCGAGCGCGGCGACGACGGCGCGGGCGAGGTCGGTGACGTGCACGAAGTCCATCGACTGGTCGCCGCGGCCGTCGATGACCGGCGGCTGGCCGGCGCGCAGGCGCTGGATGAAGTGGTTGATCACCGACGTGTAGTAGGCCTCGATCTTCTGGCCGGGGCCGTACACGTTGAAGAACCGCAGCGCGTTCCAGGACAGGCCCTTGGTGCGCTCGTAGAAGCCGAGCATGTCCTCGCCCGCGCGCTTGGAGATGCAGTACGGCGTGAGCGGCTTGAGCTCGTCGTCCTCGTGCATCGGCAGCCGCTTCGGGTCGCCGTAGACGGACGCTGTCGAGGCGAACACCACGCGCTCGACACCTTCGTCCGCGGCGGCCGCGAAGACGTTGTGGTTGCCGACCATGTTGATGTCGATGGACTCGTGCGGGTCCGCGACCGACTTGTTGATCGACACGGTGGCGAAGTGGATCACGTGCGTGCAGCCGCGCATGGCCTCGCGCACGGCGCCGCCGTAACGCACGTCCTTCTCGACGAGTTCGACCTTGCCGGTGGCGATGAACTCGTTCACCCTGGCGCGGTCGCCGCGCGTCATGTTGTCGAAGATGCGGACGGTGTAGCCGCCTTCGATCAGCATCGGGATCACGTGCGCGGCGATGAAACCGCCGCCCCCGGTGAAGAGGACCTTCTTGTCGGGCATTTCTCTCCTAGCTCGGCAGTGCGGCGCTGACGGTCCCGATGACCCGGTCGACCTGGTCATCGGTGAGGTTGGCGTGCATCGGGATGGCGAGATGACGGGCGAAGAGGTCCGCCGAGACCGGCAAGGTCTGCTTCTTGCCGTAGATGGGCTGGAGGTGCGAGGCGTAGGTGCCGAAGTTGCACTGCACGCCCTGTTCGCGGATCCGCAGCGCGAGCGCGTCGCGGTCGATCTCCGGGGCCACGGTGAGGATGTAGGCCTGCCACGGGTGTTCGCGGTCCGGCAGTTCCACCGGGACGGCGAGGCCGGGCAGGTTCTCGAAGGCCTCGTGGTACCGCTTGGCCACCGAGCGACGGGCCGAGAGCAGCTCCGGGAGCCGGTCGAGCTGGACGTTCATGATCGCGGCCTGCACGTCGGAAAGCCGGAAGTTGTAGCCCAGTTCGTGGAACTCCGGAATCGGCAGGGCGCCGGAACCCTCGCGGGTGATGGCGGGCTCGATGCCGTAGGTGTGCAGCTTGCGCGCGTGCGCGATGAGGTCTTCGCGGTCCGAGACCAGCGCGCCGCCTTCGCCCGCGGTGATGCCTTTGCGGCCGTGGAAGGAGAACGCGGCCAGATCGGCGAGGCTGCCTGCCGGACGGGTCTTGTAGGTCGCGCCCGCGGCACAGGCGGCGTCTTCGAAGAGCCACAGGCCGTGCTTGTCGGCGATCGCGCGGTACTCGTCGAAATCGCCCGGCTGCCCGGCGACGTCGACGGCGAGGATGCCGACGGTGCGCGGGGTGATCAGGGCTTCGATCGACGCCGGGTCGGCGCTCCAGACGTCCGGGCGGATGTCCGCGAACACCGGCGTCGCGCCCGCCTGGAGCACGGCGTGGCCGGTGGCGGGGAACGTGTAGTCGCCGACGATGACCTCGTCGCCCGGCTTCACGCCGAGCACACGCAGCCCGAGGAAGAGTGCCGAGCCACAGTTGCTGGTGGTCAGGGCGTGCGCGGTGCCGACGGTCTTCGCGAAGCGTTCCTCGAAACGGCGGCACGCGGGGCCGGCGCCGGCCAGCCAGCCGGACCGGAACACCTCCGCCACCGCGGCGAGCTCTTCGTCGCCGACGGTCGGCTGACCGAGGACGACGGGTTCCTGCTCAGACATACCTCTCCCATTGCGTGGGGACCCGGCGAAGTGTATAGACGCCATTCGGCCGATCTCGGGCGGGCTGGATCCGCCCAGGTCAAACCACAGACGCCACCGGACGCCCTAATCTGACGTCATGCGATTCGGCGTTCTGGGGGCGACGCAGGTGCGCCGTGACGACGGCACCGCCGTCGGAGTCGGCGGCCCCAGGGTCCGGACGTTGTTCGCGTTGCTCGCCCTGGAGGCGGGCCGGGTCGTCCCGGCCGAGCGGCTCATCGACGGCCTGTACGGCGAACAGCCACCCGAAGGGGTGGCGAACGCGCTGCAATCACAGGTCTCGCGGCTGCGCGGCGCGCTGAAGGACCTCGCGCCGGTCGAGTTCAGTCCGGCGGGTTACCGGCTGGCCGTGGACCCCGACGACGTCGACGTGCACCGCTTCGAACGGCTCGCCGCGGAAGGGCGCCGCGCTCTCGCGGCGGGAGACGCCACGAAGGCGGCCGAACTGCTTCACGACGCTCTCGGGCTCTGGCGCGGCCCGGCGTTCGCGGACATCACCGACGCTCCGTTCCGGGATCCGCAGGTCACCCGGCTCGACGAACTGAAGACGTCGGCGATCGAGGACCGCGTCGAAGCGGACCTCAAGCTGGGACGGCACGAAGACGTCCTCGCCGAGCTTCGCGAGATAGCCGCCGCCCAGCCGCTGCGGGAACGGCCGCGCGCGTTGCTGATCCGCGCGCTGCACGCCGCCGGACGCCATGCCGACGCGCTCACCGCGTTCGAGGACGCCCGCCGCGTCCTGGCCGACGAACTCGGCACGGATCCGGGGCCGGAGCTGGCGGCCGCGCATCTGGCCGTGCTGCGCGGCGAGGCACCTCCGGCCAACCGGGCGACGACACCGCTCCCGGCGCAGCTCACCAGCTTCATCGGGCGCGAAGGCGATCTCCGGCACGTGCTCGGGCAGCTGGAGCGCTCCCGGCTGGTGACGCTGACCGGACCCGGCGGCTCCGGCAAGACCCGGCTGGCCGTCGAAGCCGCGGCCGTCGTGGACCTGCCCGCGGTGTTCGTCGAACTCGCGCCCTACCGCGAGGACACCGACGTCGCCCATGCCGTGCTGAGCGCGCTCGGCCTGCGGACGGTCCCGCTCGGCGCGGTCACCGCCCCTGTGGAGAACGCGCCGCTGGAGCGGCTGATCGACGCGCTGGCCGATCGCGCCCTGCTGCTGGTGCTCGACAACTGCGAGCATCTCGTCGACGCCGCCGCGAAACTGACGGCCCGGCTGCTCGGCGCGGCCGCGGCGGTGCGGGTGCTCGCCACCAGCCGCGAACCGCTCGGCATCACCGGCGAAATCGTCTCCCCCGTGCCGAGGCTCGCCGTACCGCCGCCGGGGACGCCGCCCGCCCGGTCGCTGGATTTCGCCGCCGTGGCACTGTTCGCCGATCGCGCACGGGCGAGCGATCCGGGCTTCGCCGTCGACGACACCACCGCGGGCGACGTCCAGCGCATCTGCGCCGCGCTCGACGGGCTGCCGCTGGCCATCGAACTCGCCGCCGCCCGCGTGCGGACGCTGCCGGTCGGCGAGATCGCCGCCCGGCTGGACGACCGTTTCCGGCTGCTCTCGCGGGGCAGCCGCGCCGCCGAGAGCCGGCATCGCACGCTGCGCGGTGTCGTCGAATGGAGCTGGGACCTGCTCGACGAGGACGAACGGCGGCTCGGCAGGCGGCTGACGGTGTTCGCGGGCGGCACGACCCTCGCCGACGCCGACGCGGTCTGCGACGTGGCGCACACCGAAGATCTCGTTCCGTCCCTTGTGGACAGATCACTGGTCGAGCGCACCGGGGACCGGTACCGGATGCTCGAAACCATCCGGGCCTTCTTCGCGGAGAAACTCGCCGAAGCCGGCGAGGCCGAGCGGATGCGGCGTGCGCACGCGGAGCATTTCCTCGCCCTCGCCGAGGAAGCCGACCCGATGATCCGCACCGGCGACCAGCTGCGCTGGCTGGACCGCCTCGACGGCGCCTACGACGACCTCCTGGCCGCGTTGCGCTGGGCCGCCGAGTCCGACCTCCGGATCGCGCTGCGGCTTTCGGCGTCGCTGGTGACGTACTGGTGGATGCGCGGGCGCCGGTTCGAAGGCTCGACGCTGTGCCTGGAGGTGGTCAAACGGCTCGGCCCGCGGCCACCGGACGGCCTCGAAGAGGAGTATCAGCTCTGCGTGCTCAAGGCCGCCGCCGGAGTCCGCGGCCACGAAGCCCTCGACCGGCATCTCCCGGTGGTCGGCGCCCTCGTCCAGAACATGGCCAGTGCACCCCGCAACCCGGCGTTGCTGCTGTTGACGGGGGTCGTGACGGGGCCGCCCGGTGACGACGACGAACTCCTCAAACGCGGTGAGGCCCTGCTGGCGCACAGCGACGCCTGGTGTCTCGCCCTCGCGCCGACCGGCTACGGCCTCCGCGCGCTGATGCGGGGCGATCTCGAACCGGCGGAAGGGTTCCTGCGCGAAGGGGCGGAGGCGTTCCGCGAACTCGGGGAACGCTGGGGCCTCTCGATGGCGCTCGATCACCTGTCCCAGATCCTGATCTGGACGAACCGCCAGGCCGAAGCCCTCGAAACGATGAACGAGGCGCTCCGCCTGATGCGGGAACTCGGCGCCTCGGACGACAACGCCGATCTCCTGTGCCGTCGCGGCGAGAGCAAACTCCTGCACGGCGACGCGGCGGGCGCCAGGGCCGACTTCGAGCTCGCCATCGAGATCGCGCGCCGCTCCGGGATGCCGGAAAGCCGAGCGGCCGGGTACGTCGGGCTCGCCCTCCTCGCCCGGCACGAAGGCGACCTGGCCACGGCCCGCGCGCTGAGCGAACGAGCGCTTTCGGAGTGCCAAGGCGGCTCGTTCGCGGCCGAAGGGGTCCGCGCCGGGGCCAGGATCTCGCTCGGCTGGGTGATGGCGGCCGAGGGCGACGCCGCCGGAGCCGAGGAACTGCACCGGCTGGCGCTCATGGCGGCGGAGCGCTGGCACGACAGCACCACCCTCGCCTGCGCCGTCGAAGGCCTCGCCGGGGTCGCGGTGCTGCGGGGTGATCCCGAGCGGGCGGCGGTCCTGATCGGGGCCGCGGTGACCGTGCGGGGCACCCCGTTCGCCGTCGATCTGGACGCCGCCCAGCTCCGGGCGACCGTTCGGGAGCGGCTCGGCGACGACTTCGACCGGGCCTACCGCCGGGGCCTCGGCCTGCGAAGCACCGCTCAACTGGCCGGGTTGCCCAGCGAGTCCTGAGCGGCGGAGGCCAGCAGGGTCCCCTGCGGCGCGAAGCGGCCGACGGCGGCGGCCAGCAGGCGCTGGTCGAGTTCGCTGTCCTGGACCGCGACGTACAGGGGCGCCGCGTTGACCGGGACGGCGCCGAGCCGGGTCATCCCCGGGCCGACCGGGTCGGTGGTCAGCCGGGTGACGTCACGCCAGGGCACGATCGTCCGCTCGACCCGGACACCCACCGCGTCCAGTTCGAAGAGCACCCACTGCTGGTCGTGCAGGGCCTTCACGTAGGCGATGGCGCCGACGCCACCGGCGATCAGGACGATCCGCAGCGGTCCCGGCGCGTCGATCGACCCGAGCAGGGCGGCGATCCCGAAGAAGGCGATCAGCAGTCCGGTCAGCTTCGCGGCGCCGACCAGGCCGGCGTTCGGCTTGTGCACGCGGAACCGCACGGCACGCATCAGGTGCTTGGTGAGCGCGCCACCACCGAAGGCGGCGGCGAGGCCGGCCAAGGTCGCCACGAGCGCGCCCGGGGAGAAGTCCGCGAAGACCTGGTAACCGGCGGCCAGCGCGACGACCCCGCCGGCGACGGTCAGCACCAGCGCGAGCTTGCCCTTGCGCACCTCCCGCTCCCGGCGGTCGAGGGCGGCCTGGTCCGGAGCAGCGAGGAAACCGCCGTCGATGTTCCTCATCGGGCATCCCGCTGCGCGGCCGCGCGGCGCTCGCGCTGGCGGCGGTCGAGGACGTAGAGGACACCGCCGGCGATGGCGCTCAGCGCCGCGTAGCCGAGGTCCTGGAGCCCGTCCTCCGGGTAGCCGGTGGAGAACTCGATCATCGCGAGCGCGACGAAGAGGACGCAGAACACGCCCCCGGCGATCATGTACACCTTGTTGCTCAGCATGGGGATTCCTCGCTCGGTCGTTCCTGTGGTGAAAGCACCTTCGCGCGGAGCACATGACATTCCGATGACAAGTCGTCAGCGCTTGGTGCGCGGACGGTCAGTGGCCGCGGACACGCTCCGGCCATGACTTATCTCGCGGGATCTCCCGAAGACTTCCTCGCCGTACGGCAGCTGACGCTGCGCGGTACCCAGGCCGAGATCGGCCACGCCCTCGGCGCCGAAACGCGAGCGCGTTCGGACTGGACGCCGCCGTCGATCGATCCGATCGTGGCCAAGGCGCGACGGACCTGGTTCGCCAGGAACTGGCCGCAGTACGCCGAACGCACGGCCGGATTCGCCGCGGCCTACGGACTCCCCGCCGACGCGGCGGTCTCCTTCGACAACGCCTCCGCCTTGCCCGCCGGGTCGGGTTGTTCGGCGCTGTGGACGGGAACCACGCTCGGGCGGAACTACGACTTCTTCACCCTGAGCTGGAGCCAACTGGGTTCGGTGATGGCGGGCGCGGAGCCCGTCGACGACGGAACGGCGCCGATGGCGTCGCGGCCCTACGTCCTGACCACGATCCCCGACGACGGCATCGCCTCGACATCGCTGTCGATGTCCACAGTGGACGGCGCGATGGAGGGCGTCAACGAGGCCGGGCTCGTCGTCGCGTTGCTGATGGCCGACATCGAGGCGGCCGCGCCGCTGGAGGACGACCCCGGACCGCAGGCCGGTCTCTCGGTGCCGCAGGTCTGCCGGTACCTGCTGGACACCTGCGAGAACGTCGACGAGGCCAAGGAAGCGCTGATGCTCGCCAAACAGTACGCGCACGGCGCGCCCTGCCACTACATCGTCGCGGACGCCTCCGGCCGCGGTTTCGTCTACGAGCGCGGCGCGCACGACGTCGAGTACTTCGTGGAGGTATCCGACGGTCCGCTGTGCGTCACGAACCACCTCCTGCACCGGCACCAGGACCTCGACGCGCTGCCCGAGGACACCCCGGAGACCTTTCTCACCTACCAGCGGCTGCGCACCCTCACCAAGGAGGCCGGCGCCGGACCGCGCGAGGCGCTCGACGCGGTGTCCGTCGCGATCGAGCCGGGTGCGCCGTGGCGGACGTTGTGGCGCAGCGTCCTCGACCCCGCCGCCCGCACCATGAGCACCCGGTTCTACCTCGGCGACGCGGGAAACGGCACCGCGCGCCACTCGCCGGAACTCACCTTCGGGGTGTCGCGGTGAACGTGAGCCGGGGCCGGAAGATCGGCACGATCGCGGTCTGCGTGCTGGCGCAGCTCCTGATCGCGGTCGATCTGACCGTGCTGCATCTGGTGCTGCCGTCGCTTTCGGAGCAGCTGCGTCCGTCGACCACGGAACTGCTGTGGATCGCCGACGCGTACGGTTTCGCGCTCGCCGGGCTGCTGATCACGATGGGGAACATCGGCGACCGCATCGGGCGGAAGAGGCTGCTGCTGATCGGGGCGTCGCTGTTCGGCGTCGCTTCGGTGATCACGGCGTACGCGCCGACGGCGGAACTCCTGATCGCCGCCCGCGCGCTGCTCGGGGTCGCCGCCGCGACGCTGATGCCGTCGACGCTGTCGATCGTGCGGAACGTGTTCACCGGCAAGGAACGCGCGGCCGTGATCGGGGTTTCGAGCGGGCTGACGATCCTCGGTTTCGGGCTGGGGCCGCTCATCGGCGGTGTGCTGCTCGACCACTTCTGGTGGGGTTCGGTGTTCCTGGTCAACGTGCCGGTGGTGGTGCTCATGGTGATCGCGGGCGCGCTGATCCTGCCGGAGTCGAAGAATCCGGCGCCGGGCCGGATCGACGTGCCCAGTGTGCTGCTTTCGGTCGTCGGAATGGTCGGGATCGTCTACACGATCAAGGAAGTCGCGTACAAGGGCTGGGGCCATTGGGACATCGCCGTCGCGGCGGTACTCGGGCTCGGCTGCCTGCTGGTGTTCCTGCTGCGGCAGCCGCGGCTGGCCGAACCGCTGATGGAGCTGAAGCTGTTCGCGCGGCGGGCGTTCTCGGCGACCGTCGGCACCACCATCCTGGCGATGTTCGCGCAGCTCGCGGTCTCCCTGATGTTCGCGCAGTACCTGCAGCTGGTGGTGGGCTGGTCGCCGCTGAAGTCCGGGCTGGCCGGGCTGCCGGGGATGGGCGGCGCGATCCTCGGCGGGGTGCTCGCGCCGCTGGGGATCAAGGTCCTCGGCCGGGCGGTGACGGTCGCGCTGGGATGCGCTCTCTCGGCGGCCGGTTTCGCGTTGTACTCGGGCATCGGCGTGACGATCGACTATCCGGACCTGCTCGCGGCGATGATCGTCTTCGGGGTGGGGCTCGCGTTGATTCTCTCGGTCGCGACGGACACGGTGCTCGGCGTCGTGCCGAAGGCCAGGGCCGGGGCGGCGTCGGCGATCTCCGAGACGGCGACCGAACTCGGCGGGGCGCTGGGGATCGCGGTGCTGGGCAGCGTGCTCGGCGCGCTCTACCGGAGCGAACTCGTCATCCCGGCGGGTGTGCCGCCCGAGGCCGCGGGGGCGATCTCGGACACTCTCGGCGGTGCCGTCCAGGCCGCGGCACAGCTGCCCGGTGAGCAAGGGGCGGTGATCCTCGCCAACGCGAAACTGGCGTTCGTCGACGGCCTGCAGCTGACGATGCTGTGTTCGGCGGGACTCATGGCCCTGCTGGCGATCAGCGCGCTGTTCACCCTGCGCGGTGTACCGAAGGTCCTCGAAGACCCCGACGACACCCCGCCCCCACCCGCGTTTAGCCCGCTAAACGCGACCACCCCGCACGCCCCCACCCGCGTTTAGTCCTCTGGATGCGGGAGGCCCTCGCGTCGCTGAGCGCGTTTAGCCCGCTAAACGCGCTCAGGGCGCTTGGGACCGGCCAGCGGGACGGCGTGGCGGTCACCTGAGCGCACCATGGCCAGCAAGGGTTTCGTGGCCACGCTCAGCAGCCGGGCCGCGAACGTGCGGCCGTTGCGGCGCGCGATGTCCGGGCCGAAGGCGTCCATCAGGGCGACGAGGCCGGGCAGCGGCCGCACGAACAGCGTCGCTTCGGCGATTAGCCCGTCCTCGCCGAGCTTCAACACCGCCGCCTCCTCCATCTCCTCACCGCCGACCCGCGCGGTGTAGACGACGACGCGCGTCGACGCGTCCCCTGTGTCGGTGTGGAACCGGACGTCGCGCAGATGCGCATAGGCGACTTCCAGCAGCGGTTCGAGCTCCGCGTGCCCGGTGAACCGGACCCGGCTGGTCAGCGGCGAGTGCACGACGGCGTCCGGCGCGAACGCGCTCAGCGCGAGCGCGACGTCCCGGGTCTCGATGGCCCGGCGGTACCGCTCGGTGGTGTCGATGCTCATACGTCCTCCTGGATCAGGTTCCCCAGACCGCGCCACAACAGATCCGTCGTGAGCGCGACGACTTGCTCCCGCGGGATGTCGCGGTTGCTCCACCACCAGGTGGCGATGGCGTTCAGCGCGCTCTTCGCCGCTTCGGCGAGCGCTTCGTTCGCGCGGTCACGCGGCAGGTCGGCGGTCAGCGCCAGGCCGGGGACCCGCGCGAAGACCCCGGCCAGCTGCCCGGTGGCCCTGGCCTGTCCGCGCCGGTGCACCTCGGCGACGCCCGGGTCGGACGGCGTCTCGGCGAAGATCATCCGCCAGCCGCGTTCGTTCGCCTCCATCCAGGCGAAGATCGCCGCCACCCGGCTCCGCAGCAGCCCCTCGGCGGTGTCCGACGGCGGCAGCTCTGCCCAGCCGGCCAGCAGACTGTCCACTTCGGACTCCAACAGCCCGGCGTACAGCTCCGCCTTGGACTGGAAATGGTCGTAGAGCACGGGCGTGCTGATCCCGGCCGCCGTCGCGACGTCGCGCATCCCCGCCGCGTCGTACCCGGATTCGGCGAACACCCGCGCCGCCGCGGCCAGGATCCGCTCCCGGCGTTCTTCCCTGCTCAACCGCTTACCTGACATCGGTTAGGTACACTACCACTCAACCTGACGACTGTCAGGTTGCGCTCCGGGTAACCTGAGCGATCGTGCGTACAGTCGTAGTCATCGGGGGCGGGATCGTCGGCCTCGCCGTGGCCTGGGAGCTGACCAAACGAGGCCTGGACGTCACGGTGCTCGAAAAGGAGGACCGCTGGGCGGCCCACCAGACCGGGCACAACTCCAACGTCGTGCACGCGGGCCTCTACTACAAGCCGGGTTCCTTCAAAGCCAGGATGTCCACCGCAGGCAACCGGTCCATTGTGGACTTCGCGCGGCAGTACGGGGTCCCGGTGGAGGTCTGCGGCAAGCTGGTCGTCGCCACCTCCGAAGCGGAGCTTCCGGCGCTGAAGGTGCTCGCCGAACGGGCCGAGGCCAACGGCGTCCCGGCCAAGCTGATCACCCCGAGCGAGGCCCGCGAGTACGAACCCGAGGTCTCGTGCGTCGCCGCGCTGCGCGTCGAGTCCACCGGCATCATCGACTTCCCGGCGGTCTGCACCGCATTGGTGCGCCTGCTCGACGAGTCCGACGCCGACCTGCGCCTCGGCACGCCCGCGCTGGGCATCCGCGCGGGCCGCACCGGCGGCGTCGAGGTGGCGACCGGCGACGAGGTGATCCACGCGGACGCGCTCGTCAACTGCGCGGGCCTGCACGCCGACCGGGTCGCGCGGCTCGCCGGGCTGACCCCGAGCGCGCGGATCGTCCCGTTCCGCGGCGAGTACTACGAACTCAAACCCGAACGCCGCCACCTCGTCCGCGGCCTGATCTACCCGGTCCCGGACGCGTCGCTGCCGTTCCTCGGCGTGCACCTCACCCGCATGCTCGACGGCAGCGTGCACGCCGGCCCCAACGCGGTGCTCGCGCTGCGCCGCGAGGGCTACACCTGGCGCGACATCTCCGCGAAGGACCTCGCCGAGGTCGCCCGGTTCCCCGGCGTCTGGCGGCTCGCGCGCAAGTACGCCTACCCGACCGGGCTCGACGAGGTCCGCCGCTCGTTCTCCCGCCGCCGCTTCGCCGAAAGCCTCGCGCGGCTCGTACCCGCCGTCACCGAGGACGACATCGTGCGGCACGGCTCCGGCGTCCGGGCTCAGGCGCTGCGCCCCGACGGCGCGCTCGTCGACGACTTCCTGATCGAGACCGCGCGTGACCAGGTGCACGTCCTCAACGCGCCCTCACCGGCGGCGACGAGCGCGCTGGAGATCGCCAAGTACATCGCCGACGAGGTGTCCGCCTAGGCCGTGTCCTGCAAGTCTTGTTCGCGGTCTTCGCGCCCAGGCGGCCCCTGACGGCACGGGCGGATGCGGCCGAGTACGACCCGGTACGAGGCCGATCCGCCCGCACCGCCAGGAACCACCTGGATCACGAAGCCCATCGAACAGACTTACAGGACACGGCCTAGCCGGCGGGGACGTTCGCGGTCACGAGCGGCATCACGGCCTGGGGGATTTCGCAGGCCTTGGCGTTGTCACTGAGATCGCCGGTGTCGAGCTTGATCGACGAGGTCTCGGTGACCGGCAGGAGCGCGACGCAGATCGGGCTGTCCGCGGCGGAGTAGACGATCCACTTCTTGCCGTTCACCATCTGCTCGGCCGGAGTGCCCTCCAGCCCGGGAACGTCCTCGGTCTTGGTCGCGGTGTAGACCCAGAGGTCGAGGGCCTTCTTGCCCTTGTCGCCGTCCGTGTCGTCCCACTGGCAGCCGTTCTTGGGATCGTTCGACGAGCCGTTCATCGGCCGCGCGGGCGCCAGGTTGAGCGGGGTCACCTGCTCGGGTTTGAGCAGGGTGCACGGGTCGACGTTCACCAGCGGGCCGGACGCCTCTAGCGGCTTCTGCCCCGGCGGCGCGGTGATCTGCGGGTCCTGCTGCCCGCCGGGCAGATGCGAGGCGATCGCGGGCGCGGCGGCCTTCGCCAGGTCGCAGGCCTTGCTCTCGTCATCGCCAGGGGCGTCGCTCGAAATCTCGATGAACGTCTTCGCGTCCAGCTCGGTGGCCAGCGAGCAGTACTTCGGACCGAGGATGGTCGCGTACCGCGTCCAGGTGAACCCGCCGATACCGAACTTCTCCCCGGGCAGGGCACCCGCGTAGTAGTCGACAGCCGACAGGTTCAGGCTCCGCGAAACTTCGAGCGCGACCCCGTCGGGCGAGTCCTCCAGTTCGGAGAACCGGCAGACCGCGGGGACCTTCTGCTCGGGCCTCGCCGGGCGCTCCTTGCCCGGGAACATGACCCCCAGCGCGTCCGCCTGCTGCTGCGAAAGCAGGGCGCACGGGTCGGCCTTCGTGATCACCGGCCCCTGTCCGGGCACGGGCGAGGCCGAGCCGCCGATCGTCGACGTACAGCCACCGAGCGACAGCGCCGCCAGCACGATCGCGAGCGAATTCCGAAACCGCATGCGTTCCCTGTTTCCTTCGGAGCGGACCCTACTTCGATGTCGGCGTGAGCACCTCGGTTCCGCCGAGGAAGGGACGAAGAGCTTCCGGCACCCGGACCGAACCGTCTTCGAGCTGGTGGTTCTCCAGGATCGCGACGATCCACCGCGTGGTGGCGAGCGTGCCGTTCAGCGTGGCGACGGTCTGCGGACGGCCGTCCTCGTCGCGGTAGCGGATGCCGAGGCGGCGCGCCTGGAACGTCGTGCAGTTCGACGTCGAGGTCAGCTCGCGGTAGGTGTCCTGCGAAGGCACCCATGCCTCGCAGTCGAACTTCCGGTACGCGGAGGTGCCGAGATCGCCGGTGGCGGTGTCGATCACCCGGTAGGGAACCTCGATCTTGGCGAGCATCTGCTCTTCCCAGTCCAGCAGGCGCGCGTGCTCGGCCTCGGCGTCCTCGGGACGCGTGTAGACGAACATCTCGACCTTGTCGAACTGGTGGACGCGGATGATGCCGCGGGTGTCCTTGCCGTACGAACCGGCCTCGCGGCGGTAGCAGGACGACCAGCCCGCGTAGCGCTTCGGGCCGTTGCCCAGGTCGAGGATCTCGTCGGCGTGGTAGCCGGCGAGCGGGACCTCGGAGGTGCCGACGAGGTACAGGTCGTCGTCGCGCAGCCGGTAGATCTCCGACGAGTGAGCGCCGAGGAAGCCGGTGCCGGCCATGATCTCCGGCCGCACCAGGGTCGGCGTGATCATCGGCGTGAAGCCGTTCGCCGTCGCCTGCGCGATGGCCATGTTCAGCAGCCCGAGCTGCAGCTGGGCGCCGATGCCGGTGAGGAAGTAGAACCGCGAACCCGAGACCTTCGCGCCGCGCTCCATGTCGACGGCGCCGAGGCCCTCGCAGAGTTCGAGGTGGTCCTTCGGCGTGAAGTCGAACTTCTTCGGCTCGCCGACGTGCTTGAGCACGACGTAGTCGTCCTCGCCGCCTTCGGGCGCGTCTGGGTGGACCAGGTTCGGCACCTGGCGGTGCAGCTGCTCGAACTCCTCCGACGCCTCGGTCTGCTCGACCTCTGCGGTCTTGACCTGGGCGGCGAGGTCCTTCGCCTTGGCGAGCAGCGCGGCCCGCTCGTCACCCTGTGCCTTCGGGATGAGCTTGCCCAGCGACTTCTGTTCGGCACGCAGCTTGTCGGCGGCGGCGATCGAGGACCGGCGGCGGGAGTCGAGGGAGAGCAGCTTGTCGACCACTCCTTCGTCCTCGCCACGGGCGCGCTGTGAAGCGCGCACGACGTCCGGGTCATCGCGCAGAGTCCTGGGGTCAATCACGAGTCCAGAGATTAGTCCTAGGACTTCGGGCGCTTCGAGGCAGTTTGCCCGTACACACTGTGCGGGCCGCCGCGGATAACCCGACAGTCTGATCGTTGTCGCCCGTTTCGGGCCGTCCCCATACTGAGATCTCCCTGCTGCGGACGGAGAAACCCGATGACCGATGCGGACCTGCTGGCGCGGCACAAGGCGGTACTCCCGTCGTGGCTGGCGCTCTACTACGACGAGCCGATCGAGATCGTGCACGCGCAGGACCGCCGGGTCATCGACTCGACCGGGCGCACCTACCTCGACTTCTTCGCGGGCATCTTGACGAACTCGATGGGCTACGACGTCTCGGCGATCAGCGACGCCGTGCGCAAGCAGCTCGACACCGGGATCCTGCACACCTCGACGCTGTACCTGATCCGCTCTCAGGTCGAACTGGCCGAGCGCATCGCGAAGCTCTCCGGCATCCCCGACGCGAAGGTGTTCTTCACCAACTCCGGGACCGAGGCGAACGACACCGCGCTGATGCTCGCCACCCAGTTCCGGCGCAGCAACCAGGTGCTGGCGATGCGGAACTCGTACCACGGGCGGTCGTTCGCGACAGTCGGCATCACGGGTAACCGCGGCTGGTCGGCGTCGTCGCTCAGCCCGGTGAAGGTGAGCTACGTCCACGGCGGCTACCGGTACCGCAGCCCGTTCCGGGCGCTTTCGGACACGGAGTACATCGACGCTTGCGTCGCGGACCTGGTCGACGTGCTGGAGACGGGCACCTCGGGTGACGTCGCCTGCATGATCGCCGAGCCGATCCAGGGCGTCGGGGGCTTCAGCTCACCGCCGGACGGCCTGTTCAAGGCGATGAAGGAGGTCCTCGACCAGTACGGGATCTTGTTCATCTCCGACGAGGTCCAGACCGGCTGGGGACGGACCGGCGAACACTACTGGGGAATCCAGGCGCACGACGTCGTCCCCGACGCCATGACCTTCGCGAAGGGCCTCGGGAACGGGCTGGCGATCGGCGGGCTCGTGGCGCGCGGTGACCTCGTCGACTGCCTGACCGCGAACTCGATCTCGACCTTCGGCGGCAACCCGGTCGCGATGGCGGGCGCGGCCGCGGTGCTCGACCACATCGCTGAGGGCGACCTGCAGGCCAACGCGCTCGCGCGGGGCAACGAACTGCTCGCCGGGCTGCGCGCGGCGGGGAATCCTCTGATCGGGGACGTGCGCGGCAAGGGCCTCATGATCGGCGTGGAACTGGTCGAGCCGGGCGGCATGGAGCCGAATCCGGGGGCCGCGGCGCGGATGATGGAGGAGACCAAGGCGCGGGGGCTGCTGATCGGCAAGGGCGGGCTGCACGGCAACGTCCTGCGGATCGCGCCGCCGATGACGCTCACCGCGGAGGAAGCCGCGGAGGGGCTGGGGATCATCGTGGACGCACTGGGCGCGGTGTCCTGAGAGTGTTATGAACGGGACTTTCATTGCAAATTTTGCAATGAAAGTCCCGTTCATAACATGCGCGTCAGGACTTCACGAAGCGCGCGATGACCTCGCCCAGCCGGCCACCGGCGTCCTCCTGGAGGAAGTGACCGGCACCGGTGATCGTCGGATGTTCCAGTTCGCGGGCCCCGCGCATCGAGCCCCGCAGTTCGAGGCCCCACGGCGCGGTGATCGGGTCGCCGTCGGAGAACGACACCAGGAATGGCTTGTCCAGTTCGGCGAGCACCTTCAGCGCGGCCCGGTTGCCGGCCGAGGCCGGATCGTCCGGGGTGGTCGGCACCAGCGACGGCATCGCGCGCGGCGCGGCCTTGTACATCTCGTTCGGGAAGGGCGCGTCGTAGGCGGCGCGGACCTCGTCGGGGAGCTTGCTCTGGCAGCCCGCCTGCACGAACCGGCCGACGTCGAGGACCTGGGCGTTCTCGACGGTCTCCCGGAACTTGTGCCAGATCTCCGGCATGTCGGTGTCGCCGGTGGGGAGGCCGGTGTTGGCCGCCACGACGCGGGAGAAGCGGTCGGGGTTCTCGGCGACGAGCCGCAGGCCGATCAGGCCGCCCCAGTCCTGGCCGACCAGGGTGACCTCGGTGAGGTCGAGGACGTCGAAGGCGAACGCGCGCATCCACTCGACGTGCCGCTGGTAGGTGTGGTCGACCATGTCGCCGGGTTTGTCGGAGCGGCCGAAGCCGACCAGGTCGGGCGCGATCGCGCGCAGCCCGGCGTCGGCGAGCACCGGGATGACCTTCCGGTAGAGGTAGGACCAGGTGGGCTCGCCGTGCAGCAGGAGAACGGGCGGCCCGTCCTCGGGTCCGGCCTCCACGTAACCCACTCTGATCACGCCGCCGTGAAGGTCGACGAGTTCCGCGTAGCGCGGCTCGAAGTCGAAATCGGGCAGGTCCGAGAACCGGTCGTCCGGTGTCCTCAAAAGGCGCACGACTCCCACGGTAGTGGGAATCGTGCGCCTATGCCGTTTTCAGCAGGACAAGGATTTACGAAATACCGACGGCCACGACGAGGCCGAGGGCGAGGTGCGCGGCCGCGACCACGACGCTGACCGGGGCGAACTTCTCGCTCTCGATGGTCGAGCGGACGTCGATGCGGGTCGCCCACTCCAGCAGTCGGACGGCCAGCACCTGCACGACGATGCCGAGCAGGCCGTAGACCAGCGAGGTGATGAGGCCCTCGGTCAGGTCGCTGGCGGAGTTCGCGATGGCCACGACGACGATGAACGCCATCGACAGCAGACCCGACGCGGTGACGATGACCGCGTTCGGCAGGCCACGCGTGACCAGCTGGGACAGCTTGCCGGGCGTGGTCCAGTCGATCGCCCAGAACCCGGCGAACATCAGCAGCAGGCCGACGACGCCGTACAGCAGGATCGCGCCGATCCCTCGCACGAGGTCGGAGCCGAACGTGTCGGACAGCGCAAGGGTGGTGGTCACAGGGTTCTCCCAGAAGTACTCGCGGGCGGTGCTGGTCAGGAATGTCAGGATTGTGCGGTTGCTTCTATCACGACTCGACGATGCGGTGCGGGACGAACGCCGCGCCGTCGTCGGTCACGAGGCCGGCCGTCTCGCGGATGCCGAGGCCGGCGGCGTGGTCGCCGACGATCCACGCGCCGAGCGCGGGCCGGTAGCCCTGGAACTCCGGAAGCGGGTCGAAAGCCTGGTAGACGTAGCCTTCGGCGCCGTAGACCCCGTCGGTCTGCGTCTCGTACCCAGTGGCGACGATCTGCACGTTCGCGCCCTCGCGGCCGAGTTTCGGCTTGCGGACGTACTCGGTCAGCAGGCCGGGGTCGTCGGCGAAGGCGGGCAGCAGGTTCGGGTGCCCCGGGTAGTTCTCCCACAGGATCGCGAGCAGCGTCTTGTTGGAGAGGATCATCTTCCACAGCGGCTCGACCCACAGCGTGCGCGGCATGGTCTCGACGGCGAAGCGGCCGAACTCCTCGTCGACCACCCATTCCCACGGGTAGAGCTTCACCACGGTCGCCATCTGCGCCTCTTCGAGGTCGACGAACCGCTTGAGCACCGGATCCCAGCCGATCTCCTCGATCGCCAGGCCGACGGTGTCGAGTCCGGCCTCGGCCGCGGTCTCCTGCAGATACGCCGTGGTCACGTGGTCCTCACCGGAGGGATCCGCGGACGACCAGGTGAAGTGCAGTTCGTTGGAGGGCAGCTTCTCGGCGAGTTCGCCCCAGCGCTCGACCAGCTTCTCGTGGATTGAGTTCCACTGGTCGTCCTCGGGGAAGACCGCGGTCTTCCAATGCCACTGCAGCACCGCGGCTTCGAGCAGCGAGGTCGGGGTGTCGGCGTTGTATTCGAGCAGCTTCGCCGGGCTCTTGCCGTCGTAGCGCAGGTCGAACCGGCCGTAGACGTGCGGATCCTGCCGCTTCCACGACTCGGCGATATGCGGCCAGACCCACTCTGGGATGCCGAAGCGGTGGTACTGCTCCGTGGTCACGACGTTGTCGACGGCTTCGAGGCACATCGAGTGCAGCAGTTCCACGTCCGCCTCGACGGAGAGGATCTCGTCCATCTCGAAGACGTAGTGGACCGACTCGTCCCAGTACGGCCTTGACTTGCCGGCGCCGTCGCGGGCGGGGGTGCCGAAGACCAGGCCCTGCTCCTCGACGATGTTCTGCCAGTCCCGCCGAGGCGGCTTGGAATCCCGGTACACCTACGAGCCCCCGCTCTTGCCGCTGCCGCCGGAGCCGCTCTTGCCGCTGATGCCGAACCCGCCGCGCTGGACGGTCTTGCCGGATTTGGTGCTGACGTTCGCCCGCGACGACGGCGGGTCGTACGAGCCACCGGACACCCGCTGGCCGATCGCGCCGCTGCCGCCGTAGTTGTAGCGGTAGCTCTGCATCGGCCCGCCGATACCGCCGATCGGGATGAAGAAGAAACCGCCACTGGAGTAACCACCGTGCGACCGCACGTAGTTCTCGTCGCAGTTCTGGTCGTTGTCGACGATCTCGTCCTTGGTGGTGCAGACGGCCGTGACGTTCTCCGGCTTCGCGACGGTGTAGAACGTCGCGACCAAGCCGACGAGCCCGACGGTCACCCCGGTGCCGATCAGGAGCTTCTTCTTGGTCGAAGTCTTCTTCTCCGCGGCACGCGCGGCCTCGGCGGCGAGCGCCTCCTGGCGCTCCTGGTCCGCCAGCGCCTGTTGCCGTGCCCGCTGCTCGGCCAGCGACGGCTGACGCGCCTGCGTCGTCTCGTCCTGGAACCGCATCGAGCCGCGCTTCGGCGGCTCCTGGGGAGGCTGTCCCCCTCGGTTGTCATCCTGCGTCATCGAAGCTCCGTAATCGCCCGCCAGCACGAACCCGTGTCCAACACTAACCACCCGGTACGCGCACCTTACGTGCGGCGCGGGCATCATGGAGTGGATGTCTCAACAGGCCGAGCGGTTCCGTGATCCGCGAAACGCGCTGACCACCCTGCGCACCCGGCTCGTCATGGCCGGTGTGTTCGTCGGGGCGATCATCGCGCTGTCACTGAGTGTCGCGTTCTCCTGGAACGTGGGCCCCGAGGGTGGCGCGGGCGGCGGTCCCCCCAAACTGTCCGCCGCCGCCGTCGAAGCGTTCCAATCCCCGCCGGGTACCTGCCTGACCTGGAGCAACCCGGACGCCGCCGACGCCCGGCGCGTGCCGTGCGCGGAGCCTCATCTGTTCGAGGTCACCAGCATCGTCGACATCGGCGCGCAGTACCCGGCCGGCGTGCCGAGCCCGAGCCTTGACCAGTGGCAGGAGATCTCCCGGTCACGGTGCACCGTCGACGTCAAGCCGTACCTCGGCCGGACGCTGGACCCGTACGGCCGGTTGAGCATGAACCTGCTCCGGCCGACGCCCGCGCAGTGGGAGGACGGCGACCGGCAGCTGCGGTGCGGCCTGCAGTGGGCGGGCCCCGGCGGCAAGCTGCAGCCGACCACCGGACCGGCGAAGGAGCAGAACCAGTCGGCGGTGTGGGAGCCGGGCACCTGCCTCGCGCTGCTCAACAACAGCTTCGGCGACCCGATCGACTGCGCCCAGCCGCATTCCTACGAGATCATCGCGACGCTCGACCTCAAGTCGAAGTTCAAGGAGGGCTACCCCTCCCAGGAACAGCAGAACACCTGGCTGGACACCGAATGCTCGACGGTCGCGCAGGATTACACCGGCAACGCCGACCTCGCCGCCAAGAAGGTCACCCTCGGCTGGGACGTCCGCGAGCAGGAGAGCTGGGACGCCGGGTCGACGCTGGTGAACTGCAAGGCGGCGGCGGTACTGCCGGACAACAAGGGGCTCGCGCCGATCACCGGGAGCCTCAAGGTCGGCAACGGCGAGGCCCCGCCGTCCGACGGCGGTCCGGCGAGCCCGCCGCCCTCCTCCTCGGCTCCGAAGACCGGCGGGTGAGCGCGTGCCCGTCGAGATGACCCGGCAGCGTTTCGAGGAGCTGGTGTCGGAGGCGCTGGACGAGCTTCCGCCCGAATTCGCGGACGCGATGGACAACGTCGTGGTGCTCGTGGAGGAGTTCAACGAGGAGTCGCCCACGATCCTCGGGCTCTACCACGGGGTCGCGCTGACCGAACGGACCCACGAGTACGGCGGGGTGCTGCCGGACCGGATCTCGATCTACCGGCGGCCGTTGCTCCAGATGTGCGATACCGAAGAAGACGTCGTCGAGGAGGTGCTGATCACGGTGGTCCACGAGGTCGGGCACCACTTCGGCATCGACGACGCGCGTCTGCACGAACTCGGCTGGGGCTGAACCGCCGCAGAAGGCGATAGCAAAGGTCCCTTGCTCCCTTCCGGCGGATTCCGTGCCGAGAGCCGCGTGGTCAGTGATTTTTGTGCGTCGGGCACCAAAGGTTCTTCGGATTCTTAACTGGGTGTAACAACCCGGCCACTTTGGGCGACAACCCGGCTAAACTTTTCGACACGTTGTCGTCGGCCGGCGTCGGCGAATGCCTGGGGAGGCGTGCATGGCCGAGTCGAGGGTGCGCGGCGGGGGAGACCGGCGGTTGCGCTGGCTGCTCGCGTCCAGCGCGGCGTCGAATCTCGGCGACGGCATCGGCAAGGTCGCCTTCCCGCTGCTCGCGGTCACCCTCACCCGCGATCCGCTGCTCATCGCCGGTCTTTCGGCGACCCAGTTCCTGCCGTGGCTGCTGTTCGCGCTCCCGGCGGGCGCGCTGCTGGACCGGATCGACCGCCGTCGCGCGATGATCTTCGCGAACGGCGCCCGCGCGGTGGTCGTGGGCGGGATGGCCGTCCTGGTCGCGGCCGGCGGGGTGACGATCTGGGTGGTTTACGCCTCCGCCCTGCTCATCGGCTTCGCGGAGGTAGTCGCCGACAGCGCCGCGAACGTGCTCATCCCCGCGGTGGTCGGCAAGGGTTCGCTCGACAGCGCGAACAGCAAGCTCCAGGCCTGCGAGATCGTCGGCCAAACCTTCCTGGGTGGGCCGGTCGGCAGTGCCACCTTCGCGCTCTTCGCGACGTTCCCGTTCCTGCTCAACTCAGTGGGCTTCGCGATCGCCGCGGTGGTGCTCATCGGACTCGCGGGCAGCTACCGGCCGAAAGCCGCCGAGAGCGCGCCCGCCGATCTCCGGGCCGAACTGGCAGACGGGCTCCGCTGGCTGAAGCACCACCGGCTGGTCCTTCGCCTGGTCGTCATCGCGGGGCTGATCAGCCTGGTCAGCGAACTCGCGCAGGCGCAGTTGGTGCTCTACGCGATCGAATACCTGAGGCTCAGCGAAGCGGCCTTCGGGCTCTTCGCGTTCGTCGGCGGCATCGGTGGCTTGGTGGGCGCGGGTATCGCCCCGCAGCTGGTGAAGACGTCCAGCCGCAGCGCCGTTCTCGTCGGCGGCACCGCCTTGTGCGGCGTGGCGTTCACCGGGATGGGCCTGACGGGTTCGGCGGTGACGGGGGCGGCGCTGTTCGGCCTGTTCGCGGCGGCCGTCGTCGCGGTGAACATCGTGCTGGGTACCGCGCGGCACACCCTCGTACCCGGCGAACTGCTCGGCCGGGTCCTCGGCGTGTGGCGCACCGTCGTCTGGGGCGCCATCCCGGTCGGTGCCCTGCTCGGCGGGCTCCTCACCCACGCACTCGGCTCCCCGGCCCGGACGTTCCTGACGTCCGGGCTCCTGCTGTTCGGGGTAGCCGGTTTCGCGTTCGTCTCGTTACGCCCCGGCGCCTTCGATGACGAATCGGCCACGGCCTTGCGGGTACTGCACCAAGACCGGTGAAAACCGGGGCCTTTGGTGCTGAAATAGCCCATCACCGCCAGCTGGTGAGGGAGAGGTCCGCGATGCAGCAGACACTGGTGCCGGAGGCCGGCGTGGGGACGACAGAACCTTCCAGACGCCCACAAGTGCTCACCGCAGTCGCTGGATTCGTCATCGGCGCGAGCGTTATCGGCATGCTGTGGGCGCTCTCGGGCGTCAACGCCGGGGCGCTCGAAGACGCGCAGGACGCTTGCCAGGCCCTGGCCAGGGTCGGCACGATTCCCGACACCACCGACTCGGCACCCGGCGAGCGGCCCGTGGCGGTACTGGCGCCCGAGATCCTGCACCGGATGACGGCCGCCCGCGAACTCTCCGCCGCGGCGGCCGCCGCCAACGACACCTACCGGCCGCTGGCCGAGCACATCGACGGCGTCAGCCGGATGGTGTTCAGCCTGCACTTCAACCAGATCTCCGGCCAGCGGCATCTGGCGCAGGCCGAACAGCTCTGCACCCAGCTCTGAGTCGTCATGCTCCCTTGTGGACCGTCTTGACGGTCAGCTGGTTGCCGGGGATCTTCCCGGCGCAGCCGAGTCCCTGCAGCGGCACGAAGTTCGACGCCGTCTCCTGCGGCAAGTACACCCGCAGGCCCCGGGTCTCGGTGGGCTTGCAGACCGCCTCGTCGTAGTTGCGGACGTTCACGAAACCGACGTCGGCGGACGCGCTCTCGCCGTTGTTCAGCTTGACCGCCTCACCCTTGGTGCCGTCGCGATACGCGGGTTCACCGACCTGGTGGCCGTCCGCACCGGTCACGTAGGAGATGCCGGGGAAGCCCTGGATGGTGCACGCGTGCCCGCTGGAGTTGGTGATGACGAGCTTCCGGTACACCGTCCCGGCCGCCGCATCACCGTCCGCGACGGAGAGCTTCACGTCCCCCGCCTTGCACAGCCCGTCGTCCTTCGGCGCGGGGCCGGAGCCCTGCGCGGGCTGCTGAGCCGGCGCCGGGCTGGACGAGGTGGCGCTGGGCGCGGCGGAGGTGTCCGCCGCCGAGCTGGACGGTGTCGCGGAGGAACTCTGCGCGACGGGCGTGCTTTCCGAACCGCACGCGCTGAGGAGCAGGAGCCCGGCGGTACCCGCGATGAGACCGCCGATGGAGATCGTCTTCGAACGAACCATGGTCATTCGCCTCCCTGTAGCCGGGTGACCCACCGATCAGTAGACGTGTTGTCCGACGCGGGGGTTGCGCTCCCCCGGTTAATTCCCCACAAGGTGTTAATTGATCTCGTGGGGTGTATTCCCCGGCGGGAGCGGAGGCAAACGGCCTGTCGGTCAGCTTGAGAGGGAGACCTCCGCCCAGGTGAGGCAGGTCCAGCCGGTGTCGGTCGCGACGAGTTCGACGATGCCGGTGTTCGGGATGAGGCCCTGGTTGGCGACCTCGGCGGTGACGTTCCCGGCCAGCCACTCGCCGCCGAGCCGGATCGCGCCGCCGTGGCTCACCAGGACCACCGTCCCCTCCGGGTCGGCCTGCTCGTGCTTGGCGCGCAGCCTGGCCACGGCGTCGAGGAACCGGGTGCGGACCTGCGCACCCGTCTCGCCGCCGGGGATCGGCGGGTCGAGTTCGCCGAGCGTCCACCGGCGCACGACGCTCATGTACGTGGCGACCGAGTCCTTGTCGGTCTTGCCTTCGAGGTGCCCCGCGGCGACCTCGTGGACCCCGTCGACGACCTGGACGTCGAAGCCGAGCTTGGCGGCCAGCGGCGCGGCGGTCTGCTGGGCGCGGACGGCCTGAGACGCGTAGACCGCGACGATCGGCTCGCCGTCGAGCCTCGTCACGAGGTCGCGCGCCTGTTCGCGGCCCAGTTCGGTGAGCGGCGGACCGGGCAGGGCGGTGTCGAGCGCGCCCCGGACGTTGCCGTCGGTCTGCCCATGGCGGACGAGGAGGAGTTTCACGCCTGTGCTCCCTTCCGGACCGACTCGACCCAGTCGATCGCGTCGGTGAAGTCCTCGTTGGCGGCGCCCGGTTCGAGTTCGGTCACGCCACCGTCCGCCCGCGGGTGCGAGCCGAGGAAGCGCACATTGCGGCACCGGCGGCGCAAAGCGGCCAGCACGTCGCCGATCCTGGGCTCGGACACGTGCCCCTCGAAGTCGAGGAAGAAGCGGTACTCGCCGAAGTTGTTCCTGGTGGGCCGGGCGTCCAGTTTGGTCAGGTTGATCCCGCGGACGGCCAGTTCGGTGAGCAGTTCCGCCAGCGCGCCGGTGCGGTTCGTCGCGGCGGCGACGATCGACGTCCGGTCGGCCCCGGTCGGCTCCGGCAGTTCGCCGGGCGGGCGGACCAGCAGGAACCGGGTCTTGGCGTCGCGGACGTCGGCGACCTCGGTGGCCAGCACCTCCAGCGGGTAGTGCTCGACGGCGACCGGCGCGGTGACGGCGGCGTCGAACTCACCCGCGTCGACCGCGACCGCGGCGGCCGCGGTGGACGACGTCGCGACCGGACGCGCGCCGGGGAGGTTCGCCTCGACCCAGTGGCGGACCTGCGCGAGCGCGTGCGGATGGCTCGCGACGGTGCGGATCTCGGTCACCCCCGGCCGGGTCAGCACGCTGAAGTGGACCGGCAGCAGCACCTCCGCCACCGCGACGAGCGGCTCGGCGTCGCTGAGACTGTCGAGGGTGGCGGTGACCGCTCCCTCCACCGAGTTCTCGATCGGGACGCAGGCCGCGTCGGCGTCGCCCGAGCGCACCGCGGCCAAGGCCGCCGGAATGGTCTCGGCGGGGATCAGCTCCTCGCCGGGCGCCAGCCGGCGCGCGGCCTGTTCGGTGAAGGTTCCCTGGGGGCCGAAGTAGGCGATCCGTGACACCCCGCCAGATTACGCACGCCGCGAGTGGCGACTTTCACTCGGACAGCCGGTACGCGAACCGGTTACGCCGGGTGGCTTTTTTTGCCATGCTTAGGGCGTGACCGCCGAATCGGGCACGCACACCGGCCACACGGATGTCGGCTCCTCCTCTGCTCCCCTGCCGGACCGTCCCACCCCGGAGCTGGTGCTGTGCGCCGTCGATGACCTGCTCGCCCAAGCCTGGACCACCGTCGCGGACACTGTGGACGGACGGGTCTTCGTGCACCGCGGGTCGGTGCTCGACGTCGTCGCGCAGGCCGTCGTCAGTCCCGCGAACTCGTACGGCTGGATGCGCGGTGGCATCGACGCCGTCTACGCCCGCGCCTATCCCGATGTCGAGCAGAACGTGCGCAGCGCCGTCCTCGCCTACCACGGCGGGGAACTCCCGATCGGCGAAACGGTGATCGTGCCGACCGGCGAGGCGGAGCCGGCCTGGCTGATCAGCGCCCCGACGATGCGGGAACCCGGCGAACGCCTCCCCAGGGACACCGTGCACCCGTACCTGGCCGCCCGCGCCGTGTTCCGGCAATGGCGCGACGGCAGGCTCGACCAGGGACGCGTCCGTGATCTGGTGCACACGATCGCGATGCCCGGCCTCGGCACTGGCGTCGGCGGGGTCGCGCCCGCCACCTGCGCACGGCAGGTCGCCGCGGCCTGGGACGAGGTCTTCACCCCCAGCCGTACCCGTAACGGACGGTAACGCCCCGAAGCGGGCTACATCACATCGCAGCGCGTTCACGTGCCGTAAGCCCTACCGTTAAAGCGGCTTCATCCGGTTCGCGGCACATTTCCGCCGAGAACTCGTCAACACGGTTTTTGTACGGCGCCAGCGCAGGCGACGGGCGAGGAGTGTGCGATGCCGCGAGTCCGTGAGCTCAGTCCCTACGTGGAGCTGCACCGTGAGCAGTGGCGCGAGTTGCGCAGGTCTACCCCCCTGCCACTGACGGCCGCGGAGCTGCTGCGGCTGCGTGGTCTCGGTGAGCAGGTCGACCTCGCCGAGGTCGCCGAGGTCTACCTGCCGCTCTCCCGGCTGATCAATCTCCAGGTCGCCGCCCGGCAACGGCTGTACGAAGCCACCACCACCTTTCTCGGTGAAGACAGTCGGGGCACCAAGGTGCCGTACGTCATCGGGATCGCCGGAAGCGTCGCCGTCGGCAAGTCGACGACCGCGCGCATCCTGCGCACCCTGCTCGCCCGCTGGCCGGATCACCCCAGGGTCGACCTGGTCACCACCGACGGGTTCCTCTACCCGCGGGCGGAACTGGTCCGGCGCGGGATCATGCACCGCAAGGGTTTCCCGGAGAGCTACGACCGCCGGGCCCTGCTGCGGTTCGTCACCGAGGTGAAGTCCGGGGCGGAACGGGTCAGCGCGCCGGTGTACTCGCACCTCGCCTACGACATCCTTCCCGACCAGGAGCAGGTCGTTCAGCAACCCGACATCCTGATCATCGAAGGGCTCAACGTCCTTCAGCCCGGTCCCCGGCTCACCGTCTCCGATCTGTTCGACTTCTCGATCTACGTGGACGCGCCGACGACCGACATCGAGCGCTGGTACATCGAGCGCTTCCTGAAGCTGCGGCACACCGCCTTCGCGGACCCTGCGTCACACTTCCACCACTTCGCCGGTCTCCCGGACGACGAGGCTCGTGCCGAGGCACGCCACCTGTGGCGCACGATCAACGAGCCGAACCTGATGGAGAACATCAAGCCGACGCGGCCGCGCGCGACCCTCGTCCTCCGCAAGGACGCCGACCACACGATCAACCGGGTCCGCCTGCGGAAGCTCTGAGTGACCGGACCCTCACGGAATCTCTACTCACGGCGAGCGTTCACGACGACATTCAAGATCATTCCACCGGAAGCCGATCACCCGAGCGAAATCCGGCCGTTCCCTCACAAGTACCAGCCTTCGCACCACCGTCGAGCCGGTGCCACCGCCCGATCGCGCACCGCGACCGGTGACCGGGTTTTCTCGGCCGATCGGCCGATCCACGCTCAGTACGTGTAACCGGTTGGCCGATACCGGCTACAGCCCCCCGAGGCGACCCTTGTGTCAGGGGAACAAGAGGTCCCGAAACGGACCTTGAGCAGGGAGGAGGCTCACGATGTTCTCGATCATCCTGACCTGGGTCGGCTCGATTCTCGGACTCGCACTCCTGGTGGCCATGGCCGCCGGCGCCTTCGTCGTCGACTTCGACGACGCCCGCGGGGACCGCCGCTGGAAGAAGGCGGAAGTCACGGAGAGCAAGGGGACCCCGGCAGCACCACTGGGCTGAACAAGACCGGGCTGAACAAGACCGGGTTTAAAAGCACCGGGTTCGACAACACTGGGCCGCTCATCACTTCACCGACGGGAACTCACGGGAAACTCAGTCGAACGGGTTGTGCACCTGCGCCCCGAGCCCGGCCATGTCGGCGAGGTTCCGGGTGACCAGGGTCAGCTCGTGGACCCGGGCGGTCGCGGCGATCAGCCCGTCGATCGACGGCACTTTCCGGGGCGCGTACTGCCTGCCCCATTCGGCCGCGATCTCGGCGGTCACCGGAAGGATCCGTTCCGAGAACTGTGCGGTGAGCCCGCCCAGCCATTCGGCCAGGGCGTCCGCCCGTTCACGGTCCGTCTCTCCTCGATGCCTGAGTTTGCTTATCCCCCTCTCGATCTCTCCGACGGTCAGCGCGCTCAAATAGAGCCTGCTCGACGACACCCCGCCCCACCACCGGGCGAAACCCGGGTTCTGGGTGCGGCGCCGAGCCTCGGACACGATGTTCGTGTCCAGCAGAAAGCTCACCCGCTCACCTCCACGGCGTCTCTCGGCAGATCCTCCGCGCGTTCGGCGGCGATCTCCTCCAGCACGTCGGCCAGTGCCTCCCCGTATTCGGGATGGTGCAGTTCACCGGAGAGCACGAGTTTGAAGTCGACGGCTTCCCCGCCTCCGACCAGCCTGCGGTAGTCCGCGATGTCCAGCACCACGGCCACCTCCTCCCCATGTTTGGTGACGAACTGCGGCCCCTCGGCCGCGGCCCGGCGCAGCAGCTCGCTCAGCCGCTGCTTGGCGTCCTGCACTTGCCAGGTTGCTGCTTCCATCTAGACAGACTAGACGGAGTTGGAGGGACTGGCAAGGGGAGGGAGAGGTCGTGACCGGTGAAAACGCGACGTCAGGCGAGTTCGCCCAGCGCCTTCCGATAGTCGTCGAGGTCGTAATCCATCTCGTGCTCGCCGGCTTCGCTCAGCTGGGCCGACAGCACGTCGATGAGGCGGTCGAAGATCTCGTCGCGCTCCTGCCCCGTCTCGCTCAGCCGCCGCACGGCCTGCCAGACCTCGGCGGGCTCGTCGGCCCAGAGCTGGTCGACGATCGTGGTCTTGAGCGCGAGCCGCATCCTCGGCTCGCCGTCGAAGGTCTCCTCGGCCAGCGCCTCGTGGTACTCGGGGTGCTCGCCGATCACCAGCAGACGCCGCTGGTCGGGGTCGGCTGGCTCGAGTTCCAGCTCCTCGTCGCCGATCTCCGTGTAGACCGTCGGGACGGCGAACATCCGCCGCTCGAGGGCTTCCGCGAGTTCCGCCGGGTCCTCGATCCCCTCGGAACCGTCGAAGTAGACGTCGAGCGCGGAGTCCTCCTCCTGCGAGAACTCCTCCAGGAACTCCGTCGCGCTCTCGAGCAGCGCCACGCGGGCACCCTCGGGAAGTCCGGCGCGGTCGGCGGCCCAGGTGACCCAGCCGAGCAGCGCGGGCTCCAGCGCGTCCTCGTACGCCTCGTCGACCTCGAACTCCCCGTCCAGCAAGGACTCCAGGAACCGGGCGAGCTTCTCGGGCCCGACCCGCAACGGGCTGCCCGGCTCGGTCTCGCAGCCGTAGTCGACGAGCAAGCGCGCGTAGAACCGCGTCGCCTCGGTGTCCTCCACGAGCCCGGAGCCGATGAAGTCGGCGACGACCTCTTCGCGCACCTGCTCGGGCCACTCGGTGATCTCGGGCGAGGGCTCGGGAGCGGGAAGGGCCCGGATCCAAGCCAGCGCGAGCGCGTGGAACCGCGCGTAGTCCTCGCTGACGTCGGGCTCCTCGACGACGTCCGTCGCCGCCAGCCCGTCCGCGAGCAGCTGGTGGGCGCGCTCGGGCAGCACGCGCTCCAGCGTGACCAGCTCCGGGTCGTCGGCGGCCTGCTGCCGCATCTCGGCCAGCACGTCGTGCGGCTTGTCGACCACGACGACGTCGCGGATCCGGCCACCCTCGGTGAAGTCGACCAGCGCGAGCAGGCCGTGCTCGACGTCGCCGCGCGAGAAGACGCAGAGAAGGGAGGACTCGTCACCGAAGACGTCGCCGGTCCGCCAGCAGTCCCCGACGGTCACCGCGGCCAGGTCGCCCGCCCATTCCGGCTCCGGGATCCCGCGGCCCAGCACGGTGCCGAGCGCGGCGGCGGCCGCCTCGCGCTCTTCCTCGGTCTCGGCGAACACGCGCAGTCCGGCGAGCAGCGCGGCCGCGGCAGGGGTGATCTTCCGCTCGGCGAACGCGATGAGTTCCAGGCCCAGCGGCTGCTCGCCCTCCTCGATCTCGAGGTCCCACCACTGGCCGAGCACCTCGGACGTCAGCAGCTCGACGTCGAGCACGTCGGGCTCGGCACCGAGGGTCGAGAAGTCCCGGAGGACGTCCTTGAAGAGGCCCGTCACACTCGGGGTGGAGGGCTGGGCTGCCTTCTTGCGGGCACGGCTGACCGGACTCATGGCGACATGTTTTCACGGGGCGCCGAACCCGCTCGTCGCGGTGGTCCCGGGCGCGAAACGCGGGGTCCGGTCGCGGGGAGGACGCGGGTGGACACCGGTTCAGGACCACCGCGACTTCGACGGCCCCGCCAGTATGGCTCGACCTTCTTCGCCGGGTTTCCTCGGTTCACTTCGAATAACGAGCGACGACGGGGGCGGTTACGCCTTCGCCGTTTTCGGAATCGCGATTCTCGCCGCCTTGACCTCGGCGATCAGCCGGGTCTTCCGTTTGTGTATTTCCACCAATGTGCCGAGGTACGAGCTGAATTCTTCAGCCGTACCGGCCTTTTTGTGCACCGTGCGCAGTTTGCGCAACTGCCGGGCGGCCTCGCGGTAGGAGTTCGGATCTTTATGCGTGATCAATTCTTCGACATGGTCCCGGTATATGGGAATGGTCTCGGCCGGATGCGCGACGGAACGCGAATCCGCGAGTTCGACACGCACCGGCAAAGAGGCTTCGAAACGCACCGCCGCCCGCCAGGCCTCGTCGGCGCGATCCTCGCCGAGCAGCGCGCGGACGAGTTCGTCGGCGGCCTCCGTGCTTTCGGCGGCGAGTTCCCGCAACCGGGCGAGCGCGGACTTCCGCTGCGCGACCCACCGCCCCGTTTCCAGCGACTCCTCGCGCAGCGCGAGATACGTCGCGCTGCCGGGATTCTCGTCGAATTCCTTGCGGGACAAGGGAACCGGCTCCACTTCGGCCGGAGGCGCCTCTTCCTTCTTGTCGTGCGTGAGCGCCCGTGCCGCGTGCGCGATGGCCTCGCTGTGCCGTCCCGCCGCGCGCAGCACGCGCACGATCTTGAGGCTGACGTCGACCCGTGGCGGCTTGGCGGCGAGGATCGCGACGAGCGCGTCGACGTCGCCGGACGCCTCCGCCAGTTCCTCGCGCAACCGCTCGGCCGTCTCCCGTTTGGCGCCGGACGGCTGCTCCGCGAGCACACTGTCCACAGTAGACTTGATTCGGGCTATTCCCTTGTCCCCCAACGCGGCGGCGAAGTCGGCCAGATCGATGACCGGCCAGCCCGGCCCGTCGAACTCCACTTCGAGGATCCAGTCGGCCAGGCTCTCCGGATCCGGCGGGCGCGCGACGCAGGCCCTCGCGTACAACTCGACGGCCCGGTCCAGCCGGTCCGCGACCTCGCCGGAGGCGTCGTCGATCTGCTCCAGCATCTCGCTGATGTCGTCCACGGTCCGGCGGGCGAGCGGGGCGAGATCGGCGCGGCTGCCGGCGTCGAGGAGGCGCTGAAGCGTGTCGAGCACCGAGCCGACTTTCGCGGCGTACTCGACGTTCCCCGCAGTCACGGCGGTGTCCAGGAGGCGGTGCGCCTCGGCGAGATCACTCCCCTGGGTGACGAAACGGTTCTCCAGGGTCTGCCGTAACACAGGGTCACGCTCGGCGTGGGCATGAAGCAGGTCCGCCAGCGTCTCCGCGTCCAAGGTGCGCAGGTAGGGGCGCAGATCCGTCGTCGAACTCACCCGGACAAGTCTGCCCGACCGGTTCGCCGACGCGTGTGGGCCAACAGCGTGCTCTTTTCGGCGTAGTCGTGTACACGGTGTGACCAGCTCGACGGCGCCGGACTCACTCCTTCGAGACGCGCCGGGCAGCGGATGATCGGGATCGGGAGCCGCCGCGCGAGCAGCATCACGACCGCCATCACCACCCCCGCGAGCAGCGAGATCGCCGCGGTGGCGGCGAGGGCGCCACTCAGCACCCGGCGTCCGCCGTCGATCGCGAGCTGCGCCGAGTACTCGATCTGGCGGGTGGCGAGATCGCCGAGGGACCGGCCGACGACGCCGGCCGCGGCACGCCAGGCGTCCTGGCCGACGGGCGGCGGTGTGGCCGCGCTCAACGCCGTTTCGACCGCGCCGAACCGGCTCCAGTCCTCGCTCCCGACGAGATCCCGGTAGACCCGGCGGCTACTTTCCGTCAACATTCCGGCGACGGCCGCGAGCCTGGACCGGTAGGCGCCGACGGCCGCGGCGTACTCGCGCCTCCCCTGGTCGTCGATCCCCGCGACCGCCAGGGAATCGCTGCGGTCCATCCCTTCGACGACGGTGAGCAGTTCGACGGCGAGCGCCTGCTGGTAGCCGACCTCGGCGTCGGGGGCGGTCCGCGCGAGCCCGCGCAGGGAGGAAAGCGAGGTGTCGATGCGATCGGCGTACGCGGTGTAGGTGGCGGAACGGCTGCCCGGAGCCTTCAACGCGACCGCCCGGTCCCGCTGCAGCGCCGCGATGTCCCGGCTCGCCTTGGCGAGGGTGACCGCTCCGGCCTCCGCGTCGTCGCGGGCCTGGATGGCCTGGTGGACCAGGAATCCGCCGATGAACAACGCGACGAGCACCAAGGCCGCGCTCGGCACGAACGCGATGGAGAGCATGCGAGAGCGAAGGCTTCGCTGGTACGTCAAGGCTTTCCTTCCGGATCGATTCCCCGACGCCGAGCGACGCTATGCAAGTTGCAAATTGCACGTCAACGCTCGTCCGCCATACGGCGGTTAGCGCACCGTGACGATCTGGTAGGCACGGCACGTGACTCTCGACGATCTCAACCAGCGCCTCCGCGACTTCGCCGCGGCCCGGTCCTGGGAACCGTTCCACACCCCTAAGAACCTGGTCATGGCGCTGTCCGGCGAGGTCGGCGAGCTGACCTCGCTGTTCCAATGGCTCACGCCGGAGGAGTCCGAGAAGTGGCGTTCCGACCCTGAGCTGGCGCACAACGTCGTCGACGAAATCGCCGACGTCACGCTGTATCTGCTCCAGCTGGCGAACAGTCTCGGGGTGGACCTGATCGAGGCGGCCAACGCCAAGATCGACCGGAACGAGCACCGCTTCCCGGCGCCCGGTTAGCCGCCTTTCGGCTCTTGTGACGTCTTTAGCGAGCCGAAAGACTGTGCCGACGTCTCTGGAGGTGGCCCTTGTCGCGTTCGGCTCGCACCGTGGTCCTGGCACTGATGCTGTCACTGAGCGCGGTCGCCGCGCCCGCCTACGCCGCGCCACCGCCGTCGACCCCGCATCGCGACCCCGGCAACGGGCCGGACCGCAACGACGTCGCCGCGACCGACCCGCCGATGAGCGCCGCGCGGGCCGCGACTGGAGAGAACGTCGCGGGTGACCGGTCCGGCTATCCGCGCAGGACCAAGCTGCGGGTCTACCCGGAGAACCCGGCGGACAAGTCGATCAAGCTCGGGCTCGCGCCGTATCACGCGCTCGCCCCGAAGCTGAACGCCTTGCAGGGCCGCAGCGACCGGATCTCCGTCGAGATCGCCGGGCAGTCCGGCCTCGGCCGCGACCTCTACCTGGTGACGCTCACGGCGCCGGAAAGCCCGGCCGAGACGCGGCGGCAGGACGCGTGGCGGTCGCTCATCGAGAACGACCCGGCCCGCGCCGCGCGCGACCCGTTCCTGCGCCACGGTTACAAGGCCCCGGTGTGGATCAACAACAACATCCACGGCAACGAATGGGAAGGCACCGACGGGGCGCTGCGCGTCATCGAGAAGCTGGCGACGTCGAACGATCCCAAGACCGCCGAGCTGCTGAAGCGGAACCGCTTCTACTTCAACGTCACCGCCAATCCGGACGGCCGGGTCGCCGGCACGCGGCAGACGTCGCAGGGCTTCGACCCCAACCGCGACTTCGTGACCGCGTCGCAGCCCGAGGTGCGGGCCATGCGCGGGATCGCCATCGGCAAGCAGCCGCTGATGATGCTCGACGAACACGGCTACGTCGAGAACACGCTCATCGAGCCGACCACGCCGCCGCACGGCCAGAACTACGACTTCGACCTCTACATCAAGCACGGGTACGCCAACGGTCTCGGCATGGAGCAGGCCGTCAAGGCACTCGGGCGGCCGGAGACGGCGAAACCGGAGATCCCGTTCCGCGACTACGAACCCGGCAGCTGGGACGGCTGGGCGCCGATCTACACCGCCCAGTACGCGATGTACCACGGCGCGGTGTCGTTCACGATCGAGATCCCGATGCGGGTCAACAACCAGGACTACGACACGCAGCCCGTGCCGGAACTCCAGCGGCGCTCGGTGATCAACACCGAGGTCGTCGAGGCCACCATCGGAAGCACACTGAACTACGTCGACCGCAACCGCGGTGAGCTGATCGCGAACCAGATCGAGATGTTCCGCCGTGGCGAGGCGGGTGAGGCGCAGCGTGAGATCCCCGACGGCTTCGTGCCGGGCTTCGGGCCGGAAGACCGCTACCGCACGGAGTTCCCGCGCGCGTACGTCATCCCCGCCGGAGCGGACCAGCGCTCGGCCGTCGCCGCCTCCCGACTCGTCGACCACCTGGTGGCCAACGACGTCCGGGTGCGACAGGCCGATCGGCCGTTCTCGCTGGCCGGGCGGCGCTATCCGGCCGGTTCGTACCTCGTGGACATGCACCAGCCGAAGCGCGGCCTGGCGAACGTGATGCTGGAACAGGGCAGCGACATCTCGGCGAAGGTGCCGGTCATGTACGACATCTCCGGCTGGAGCCACCGGCTGCTGTGGGGCGCGTCGGTCGACATCGTCCGTCAGGGCAGGCTCGACGTCCGGGCGCACGACGTCGCCGCGGCGTCGCCCACCGGCGGTATCGACGCGGCACCCGGCCGTGACCTCGCGCTGAAGCTCACCGACGGCAAGGACGTCAGCGCCGTCAACGACCTGCTGAACCGGGGCCTCGCCCTGGGCCGCGCGGCCGACGGCACGATCGTCGTCCCCGCGTCGGCGCGCCCGGCCGCCGCCGAGGTGGCGGACCGCTACGGCGTCCGGTTCACCGAGGCCACCGGTGCGGCGACCCCGCTGGGCCGCAAGACGATCGCGGGAGCCGTCGGTGCGGACGAGCTGAAGGCGTTGCGGGACATGGGCTTCGACGTCCGGCCGGTGTCGGCGGCGGTGCTCAACGCCGGCTTCGACTGGTCGCGGATCGACCTGCTGTTCGTGTCCTCGGGGCTCCGGTACACCGATCTCACCCCGGCCGCGAAGGACGCTCTACGCGCCTTCCTCGCTCGCGGCGGCGTGGTCACCCGTGGCGCGACAGGCGCACGCTTCAACACGGACGCGGGACTGCTCGACGCCCGTCCAGTGGCGGGCTGGGAGGACGGCAACGGCGTCGTCTCGGTCGTCAACGGGACCGGGCCGGTCGGCGCGGGCGCGCTGCCGGACTCGTTCGTCTACGGGCCGTTCTGGTTCACCGATCTCGGCTCTTCGGTGAGCGTCGAGCAGCGCTACGCGAGCGGGAATCCGCTGGTCGCGGGGCATTGGCGGACCCGGGACGACGGAACCGGCGGGCCACTGCAGGCGGCGGGTCAGGCGGCCGTCGTGTCCGGTACCTCGGGACTCGGCGGGCGGGTGGTGCTGTTCGGCACCGAACCGCTGTTCCGTGATCACCCGAAGGGCTTGTACTCGCAGGTGGCCAAGGCGATTTACTGGGCGACCTCGAAGTAACGTGGGGGTATGCCGATCCAGGTGCTGCTCATCGACGACCACGAGGTGGTGAGGCGGGGTCTGCGCGACCTCCTCACCGACGAGCCCGACATCGAGGTCGTCGCCGAAGCGAGCGGGGTCGACGAAGCCCTCGCCGTGGCGATGCACGTCGAGCCGGACGTCGCGGTGGTCGACGTGCGGCTCGGCGACGGCGACGGCATCGCGCTCTGCCGCGAGCTGCGCTCGAAGCCGAACCCGCCGCAGTGCCTGATGCTGACCGCGTTCGACGACGAGGAGGCCATGGTCGGCGCGATCATGGCGGGCGCCGCCGGGTATCTGCTGAAGCAGGTCCGCGGTCAGGACGTCGTCAACGCGGTCCGCGAGGTCGCGGCGGGCCGCTCGCTGCTCGACCCGCTGTCGACGGCGCGCGTGCTGGACAAGCTGCGGCATCCGCCCGAGGACGAACTCGGCTCGCTCACCGAACGCGAGCGTGAGGTGCTGGACCTGATCGGGCAGGGCATGTCCAACCGCGAGATCGCGGAGCGCCTGTTCCTCGCGGAGAAGACGGTGAAGAACTACGTGACCTCGGTCCTCGCGAAGCTCGGCATGCAGCGCCGCACGCAGGCCGCGGCGTGGATCGCGCGCCGGGACAGGTAGTGCGCGAAAAAGGTACCCCCCCCCCGTCGTTTTGGGCGAAAGTCCCGGTCGACCCCGCGTTCGACCAGTGGCTCACCATCGGGATCGAGCGGAAGGTCCTGGTCGTCGTCCGCACGGTCACGACGCTGACCAGGCTGCTGGACATCCTGTCGCTGATCGAAAACGATCGCCGCGTCCAGCTGGTCTTCACCTACGACGCGGACAGCACCGCGATCTTCAGCGCCGGGGTGCCCGAATACCTCGGTGCGCTGCGCGCCGCCGTCGTTCCTTGGCGACAGGCTCTCGAAAGCCACTTCGATCTGGTGATCGCGGCGAGCGAGAACGACGATCTCCACCTCTTCGACGCGCCGATCGTGCTGGTACCCCACGGAATCGGCTACCAGAAGTACTACCCGCGGAGCCGGACGGTGGCCGGGATGAACCCGGACCGGCTCGTCCGCGACGGCCGGGTCGTCCCCGCCATGGTCGCGCTTTCCCATCCCGAGCAGCGCACCCACCTGCGAGAGGCGGGTCCTGACGCGGCGGCCCGCGCGGTGATGGTCGGCGACCCGTGCCACGATCGGCTGCGGGCGGGAACGCATCGCGCTCCCGCCTACCGGGCGGCCTTCGGGGATCCCGGCCACACCTTGGTGGCCATCGCCTCCACCTGGGGACCCGGTTCCCTGCTGGGCACCGTGCCCGATCTCCCGCTGCGACTGGTCTCCGAGCTGGAATACGACGGGTATCGCTGCTGTGCCGTGCTCCATCCGGGCATCACCGCGGCCCACAGCCCGTGGCAGGTCGACGCGTGGCTTTCCGAGGCACGGCAGGCGGGGCTTCAGGTGCTTCCCCCCGAAGCCGGCTGGCAGGCCGCGCTCATCGCCGCTTCGTGTGTCATCTCGGATTTCGGTTCGCTGGCGCTGTACGCCGCCGCGGTGGACCGGCCGTTGCTCCTGATCGGCGACGGCGGGGACACCGTGGTTCCCGGTTCGCCCATCGAAGCACTCGCCGCGCAGACCGCGCGGCTCGATCCGGACGCCGCGCTGGGACCGCAGATCGATCTCGCGATCCACCGGCACAGCCCCGGCGAGCACGCGGCCGTCGTCAAACAGGCCGTCGGCGCCCCGGACATGTCGGCCGGGCTGCTGCGGCCGCAGCTGTACCGGCTGATGGACCTTCCCGAACCCGCCACCGAAGCCTCGTTCCCGCCCCATGAGGTGCCCGACGTCGAGCCGCACGAGGTCGCCACCTTCGTCGTCGGCGCGGAGGAGTCGGGACAGGCCGTGAAGATCGTGCGCTTCCCGAGTACCGGCCGAAGGCACGACCTGGCCGGCAAACACCTGGTGGCGCACGAAACCCGGGCGACACTGCGACAGCTGTCCAGTGCGTCGATCGTCTACAGCAGACTCGCGGAGCAGGACGGCGAACGTTTTCCCCTTTGGTCGGAGGAAATTCTCCGTCAGTGGCCGGACGCCGCCGTGGCCGCGGCGACGGTGGGCACGAGTACTTGCCTTGTCCGTACCCGAGACGGTGTCCAGCGAGAACTGACACTGACGGACCGCTCGATCGACCCGTTGATCGCCGCTTCGCTGGCTTACCTCGGCCGATTGTCCCCGACCGAAGTCGTCAAGGCCGGCGGTCGCTCGACGACGATTCGAGTGCGCTGAAGTACCTGTCGGCCCGCGGGTGGCCGAGCTGGGTGGCGTCGTAGGCGAGCCGCCCCCAGACGTCGATCGCGCCGGGATCACCTTCGGCGGTCATGAGCCGCGCCTGGAGTTCCCTGAGTTCCCAGACGTACTGGGTGGCTCGCTGGGCGGCCATCTGATTCCACGCGGAGCCGAACCGCGCCCGCGCCTCGGCGAGGTCACCGAGAGCCAGAAACGCGTTGGCGTACACCATCTCGACCCGGGCCTGGTTGCGTCCGGCGGCCGCCATCGTGCCCAGGACGGCGATCGCCTCGGCCGGTTCGCCGAGTTTGACCAGCACGTTCGCGAGCATCCGCGGGTGAATGGCGAGGGCAGGGCCATCGGCGAGTTCCGTGCTGAGGGCACACGCCCACCGGAGGTGTCGTTCGGCTTCCGCGAGTTCCCGCTTGATCTCCGCTTCCCCGGCGTTCCGGAGGACGAGCAGATCCGCGCGTTCTTCGTGGAAACGGCCCCGGAACTCCGCCAGCGACGCCTGCAGCTTGCGCCATCGGCTCTCCGCGAACCCCGCCGCCGGACCGGACAGGATCTTCGCCGCCCTGTCGAGATCCTCCAGCGCCGCGGGGAACCAACGCGCGAGGTAGCGGGCCTTGCCCCGCATCATCAGCGCTCGCGCGAGTTGCGCGGGCTTCGCGTCCTCATCCGCTTCGACGGCTTTCACGGCCCAGTCACTGATGTCGACGAATTCACGCCAGTAGCCACGCTTGTTCACCAGCGCCTCGAAAGCCCCGGCCAGTTGCAAGGACTCCTTGTAGCGGCGGCGGAGGCAGGCCAGCTTCACCAGCTCACCGATCAGCGACCGGTGCCACTCCAGCCAGTCGATGTGATCGACCCGCAGCTCCCAGTCGCGCTTCGCCGGAACGACGTAGGTGCGCAGACGCTGGGGATTCTCCCGGAAATCCGCCGCGACCGCCGTGTCGCGGACATAGGCGAGCAACCGGCCGAAGCCCGCCTCCCGATCGGCGGGCAGTTTGCGCGCGTACTGTCCCGCGAGGATCGTGAGCGAGTACCAATCGCCGGCCTGGTAGGTCAGCTGCGCGGCGATCAGTTCTTCGATGACCTTCGCGTCGCCGGTCATCGCCGCCGCGGTGGCGCGGGTGAAGAAGCCGCCGGGATGCCCGGCGAGTACGGCACAGGCCTCGACGGCCGCATCCGAAAGCCGGGCGAACGTGCGCCGCAAGGAATCCTGAATGACTCCTTCGACGTCCACGACACCGGAATCGCGGTACTCGTCGAGCAACGTCGCCACCGGCCGCGCTTCCCCGGCGCGACCGGCGAGGGTGAGGCCGACCTCGCGGAGCGCGAGCGGCATCCGATCGCAGAGGTCGATCAACCGGCCGGTCTCGACCGGTTCGTCCACCAGCCGGACCTGACCGCAGAAGTCCGCGAGCAGCTCACGCGCGCCCTCGACGTCGAGCCCCCGCAGCTCGATGGCCGCGGGGTCACAGGCCTTGAGTTCGCGGCTGTACACCGAAGCCGTCGCCAACACCAGGCTGGTGCGGAACCTGGCGAACAGGGCCAGCTCGGCGGCGAGTTCGACGTCGTCCAGGATGACCACGAAAGACCTGGTGACCAGCACCGCGAGGAACTGCCGGTCCAGCTGTTCGTCGTCGACCGGGATCTCGCCGTGGGGAATCCCGAATTCCCGGAGCACATACCGTTTCACCGCGGCGGCGTCGAATTCGTCGCCGTCGCGATACCGGGCGAGTGGCACCTCGACCCGGCCCGACGGGAAGTCCTCCTGTACCCGGTCGGCGAGCTGGCGGGCGAGTTCGGTCTTTCCCGAACCCGCCGCGCCGACGATCAGCTTCAGTCCCGTCCTCGGCGGATCGGCGAGGAGGGCTAGGTGGTTGCGGAAATTCTCGATCCCCGCCGTCGCCGTCGAGGCGTTTTCCTCATGGAGTACGGAAACCGCCTCGATCAGGCGATCAGCCCATTCCTTGTCGGCACGGGCGGCGGCGAGTGCCCGGCGGCTCAGCGCGTCCTTGCCGGACTTGGTCGTGCCCAGCCTTTCCTTGAGCAGGGAGACCACGTTCCGGCTCGCCGTGGAAACGGCCCCCACCGCCGAGGTCGCGGCCGCTTTCGCGGCTTCGTCCACGACGACCTGCAAAAGATCGACCACGGCCTCCCCCTCATTCAGCCAAGAACGCCACGGTAGCAGCGGGAGGTATGGGCGTCACACATCGTGACACGCTCAGGGGTGCACGATGTCACGCTGATCGGGGATGACCGTGCCGTCGTCGCGCAGCACCGGACCGCGGGTGCCGTCGGCGTTCTCGTACGCCGTCGTCGAGCACGGATAAGTGCGGTTCAACGCCGGGAAGGGCTCGATGAACATCGGGTTCACCGCCCATTTCCCGTCCGCGTTGTCGTAGGCGCGGCACATCAGCTCGTCCTTGTTGCGGTTGAGCGTGACGCGGACTCCGGTGGCGTCGCGCAGCATCGTGACGTCGGTGGTGGCGTCACCGCCGGCGAGCGCCTGCCGTTCGCCCGCCGGTGCCGCTTCCATCGCCTTCGGGCCGCGGATCCCGAGGATGCGTTCGTTGATGTAGCAGCGTTTGCCGTCGATGTAGGTCATGATCTCGTCGGCGCCGTCGGCGTGCCCGCCGCAGCCTTCGAGGTGCCCGTTGATCCGGCCGTCCGTGGTCTGGGAGTAGATCCCGAGCGTGCGGCTCGGCGGGATGCCGACCGCCGAGCCCCAGACGTCCGCGAACTCCTTGGGCGAGGCGGAAACGACCCACGTCGAGAAGCCCGCTTTGTTCAGCGTCGCGATCAGGTCCTTGATCTCCGGGTAATACCGGATCCAGGCGATCTGGGTGCTCGAACCGACCTTCTGGGTCGCTCCGATCGGCGCCAGCAGGGCCGCCGCCCTGGCCTGCCGGGCGATCGCGCGGACCTCGTCCGGGCGGTACCCCGCGTTGATCTGCGCGACCCAGGCGTAGGCCGCCTCCATGTACCGCCGGTTGTGTCCGGCGAAGACCTCTTCGCCATTGGTCGTCTTCGCGTTCTTCCGCACCGAAAGGAGTTCGTCGGCACAGGCGATGTTCTCGCTGGTCGGCAGCGGTTTCCCGGCCGGAGTGGCGGTACCGCACGCCTTGCCGAGCGCGTTCGCCCCGGCGTCGGTCATGTACCGGCTGGTCGTGCGCCAGTCCTTGTTCCGCGGCTGCAGGACCTTGTCGTGCCGGATCATCCAGAAGACGGTCTGATCGGAGATGTCGTTCTTGACGACCGTGTTGTCCCAGTCGAACACCGCCACCGGGCGCTCGCCGTGCTTCCCGCCGCAGCGGCCGCGTTCGTCGATGACCTTCTGGATCTTCGCGGCGTTGTCGCCGTACCAGTGATCGGCCAGCCGCAGCTGCGGGCACCGCGCCCCGGTCGCGGCCGCCGGCGCGGCGGGCACCAGTACCGGAAGGGCCGCCACAGCGGCCGCGACGGCGACGGCTCGCAGGAACCTCGGCATGTCATCTCCCCACGTCTCACCGGTGTCGTGAGTGGTAATGACGGTTCTAACCGTCATTACCACTCACGAGGCTAAGCGCGGGTCAGTCTCGCATAAGCGATCACGTTGTCGAGGTAGTTGCCGGTCGAGGAGTCGAAGTCCCCGCCGCAGGTGATCAGGCGCAGTTCCGGCCCGGTCGTGTCGCCGTAGACCTTCTCCGTCGGGAAGGACACCTTCGGATGCCGCTCCACGGCGTACACGGTGAACACCGCCGTGACCCCGTCCCGGCGATGGACGACGGCCTCGTCACCGGCCTTCAGATCCTTGAGCCGGACGAAAACACCGGGCACCTTCTTGTAGTCGACGTGCCCCGCGAGTACGGCGGGACCGACCTCGCCGGGAGCCGGACCGCCGGTGAACCAGCCGGTGGTGATCGCGTCGCGCGGGACCTGCAGGCTGCCGTCACCGGACAGGCCGAGGTCGACGATCTCGCCGGTGCGGACGCCGATCGCGGGGATTTCGAGTGTCGCCGGTTTCGCGTGCCCGAGCGGAGCGGGTTCGACGGCCGACGAGGCCACCGAAGCCACGGTGGTGGGTTGCGCCGGTGAGGCGACCCTGCCCGCCGAGGGAGTGGCGCAGGCGGTCAGCGCGGCCGCTAGCACCACCCCGATGAAAGTGCCGATGACCAGCGGAAACGGCCACCGGCGCCAGGAAGCTGGGATCATCGCTCGGCACGCCGCCGGAGGACGACGGTGGCACCCGCGGCCGTCGCGGTCAGCAGGACCGTGCCTGCCAGCGCGACCGCGCCGATCTCCAGGAGTCCACCGTTGACTTCAGTGGCCTCGCCGCCGCCGGTCGCGACGCCACCGGCCGGCTTGACCTTCACCTGACCGGACCGCGACGGCTCGCCGAAGCGGGACTCGCAGGCGTACCCGTCGTGGTCACCGTCGAGTTTGTTCGGGTCACTCGGGTCCCTCTTGAGCTCGGCCTGCGCCGAGGCCTGACTGGGGAAATCGTCGCAATCCTTGTCGGCGGATTTCGCACTGCTGGGCACCGGTTTCGTTTCCGTGGTGATGGGCGGAAGGGTCGGCAGGGTCGGGGTGATCGTTTTCGTCGGCGATGTTCCACGCTTCGGCAGCGTTTCGCACGCGATTCCGTCCTTGTCGCGGTCGAGACCGTTCGGATCGGATCGGTCTTTGTCCAGCACGGCCTGAGCGTCTTCCTGGAACGCGAAGTCGGCGCAGTCCAGATCGGCGATCGCGGGCGCTTCGGTCAGCGCGAACGCGATGGAAACGGGCCCGAACAAGGAGAATCCGGCGAGGAACACGGCCGTGCCGAGGGCGCGACGAACCGAGGACATGGGGAGTCCTTTCGATGGGAATTCGCGCTCGGAGCGCGTTCGATGCACTGGTAATCGCGCACCGGGCGCCACTGTTACGGATTAATCGGAAAACACGAATAGTCACTCGATCGAGCGACAAATACCGTTAATTTCACACAGTTTGGTCGAGTGGAACGTCGAAAGCGACCAGAGTCCCCAAACTCGGCGACGAATTGATCGAAAACCGTCCACCGGAGGTCGTCGCGCGTTCGTCGAGATGCCGGAGGCCGCGTTTGGCGACGCCCTGCGGCACGCCGGAGCCGTTGTCCCGCACGCGGAGTTTGACGCCCTCGGCGTCGCGGCTGAGCGTCACGCGGGTCTCACTCGCCCCGGAATGCCTGACCACATTGGACAGTGCTTCGCGCAGAGCGGCGCGGATGTGGTCCGCCTGCTCGGCGGGGATGTCGGCCAGTTCTCCCGAGAGTTCGAGGGTCGGCGGGTAACCGAGCAGCTCACCCGCGATGCGCACCTCGCCCCGCGCGGACTCGGCGAGGTCGGTGGCGACGACCTTCTCGTTCGCGGGTTCCGGGCTGCGCAACGCGCGCACGGTGCCGCGGATCTCCTCGATGGTCTGGTCGAGCTGATCGATCGCCTCGGACAGCCGCGCGCCGTCGGCCTGCGCGAACCGCTTCCGCATGTTCTTGCGCACGCGGTCGAGCTGCATGCCCGCGCCGTAGAGCCGTTGCACGATGACGTCGTGCAGTTCGCGCGCGATGCGTTCGCGCTCCTGGTAAAGCGTCACGCGGTGACGGGCGTTGGCGCCTTCGGCGAGCGCGAGGACCACGCCCGCTTGGGCCGCGAAGGCGGTGAGAACCTCGACCGTGCTGGCCGAGAACGGCGCTCCGCCATGGCGTCGGTACACGGTCAGCGCGCCGAGGACGCGCCCGCCGGCACCGAACGCCGACGCGGCGAAAGGACCGAAGCCCTGCAACTCCGGCGGCACGAAGGGTGCTGTGCGGGGATCGACGGTGAAATCCTCGCTGACCACCGGTTCACCGCCGCGGGCGACCTGGCCGGCCGCGGAATCGGCGGAAAAGGCCAGGCCCCGCAGTCCTTGCGTGGTCGCTCCGTGCGCGGCCTCGGCGACCACCTGGCCGTCGTCCGCGCGCACCATGACGAGACCGAGGTCGGCCTCGGCCAGTTCGACGGCGCGGGCCACCACCGTCTCCAGCACGTCGCCCGGGTCTTCGCCGGACAAGGCGGTGCCGGTGATCTCGGTGGCGGCGGACAGGGCGCGCGCGGCAAGTGTGGGATCCATGAGCGCTATCGACATTAGCCCGCTCCGGCCCGTGTGCGCGCTGTGACGCGACCCTCTCGTACCTCCAGCACCACATCGGCGCCTTCGGCCTCGGCGGCGTTGTGCGTGACGTGGACGACGGTCTTTCCCGTCAGAGCCTCGGCCAGGCGTTCGCGGACCGTGCGTGCGGTGGGTTCGTCGAGGTGCGCGGTCGGTTCGTCGAGCAGGACCAGGTCCGCTTGGGCGGCGCCGAGCATGGCGCGCGCCAACGCGAGCCGCTGCGCCTGCCCGCCCGAGAGCCCGGCGCCCGCGCTGTCCAGCATGGTGGTGAGCCCGACGTCCTCAAGAACCGCCTGGTACAAGGCTTTCCGCAGGTCGGCCTCGGACGCCGTCGGCTTGGCGAGCCGCAGGTTCTCGGCGACCGTGGTCGAGACGAGCATCGGTTCTTGCGGCGCCCAGACGACGTTCGCGGGAGCGGCGACGTCGCCCTTGATCGGCTTGAGGAAACCGAGCAGGGCGGCGACGAGGGTCGACTTGCCCGCGCCGCTGGGGCCGATGACGGCCACGTGGGTGCCGGGGGCGATGTCGAGGTCGACCCCGGTGAGGACGGGGCGCTCGGTGCCGGGCCAGGCGAGGTCGGCGTCGCGGATCCGCACTCCGCCGGTGCCAGGAAAGGCTCTTTCCTTGCGAAATTTGCAAGGAAAGGACCTTTCATTGCACGCGGCGAGGCGCAACCGGGCCTGTCGCAGGGTGTCCCAGTGCTGCGCGGCGGGCGGCAGCAGGGAGAGCACCTCCGCCAGCGCGAGCGGGACCAGGGCGACGACCGGCGCGAGGACCGGGTCCAGCGCGCCGGCGGCGACGGCGGTCAAGGCGAACCCGGCGCTCACGACGGTGGCCACACCCGTCGCCAGGATGATCAGCGCGTCGGCCGCACCGGCGCCGAAGGCCTGCCTCCTCGCTTCGGCGGTCAACGCGGCGTCGGTCGTGGCGATACGGCGACGACGCTCTTTGTCGACTCCGAACGCGATCAGCTCGGCGGCGGCTTCGAACAGGCTCAGCACCTGCGCCGACACCGAACGTCGTCCGGTGGCCAGCGCGGCGGTCGCGCGGCGTTCCGCCCGGAGCGCGAGCAGCGGCGCGAACGCGCTCACCAGTACGGCCGCGGCCAGGGTGAGCCCGGCTTCGGGCAGCACGACGGTCTGCACCGCGACGGCGCCCACGGCCACCAAGCTGACGACGACCAGCGGCGTGATCACGCGGGGAAGGAGGTCGCGCACGGTGTCGATGTCCCCGACCAGCCGCCGCTGTTCCGAACCGGCGCGAAGCGCACGCGCCGGCCCGAGGCGGACCAGCGACTCCCACAGCCGGACTCGCAGCCGTCCGGCGATCCGGAACGCGGCGTCGTGGGTGACCAGCCGTTCGAGGTAGCGCAGCCCCGCGCGGCCGAGGCCGAAGGTCCGCACACCGACGATCATCACGGTCAGGGTCAGGATCGGCGGCTGCTGTGACGCCTTCGCGATCAGCCAGCCCGAGAGCGCGGCCAACGCGACACCGGCGAGCAAGGCGGCCGCGCCGAGCAGAGCGCCGCCGAAGAACCTGGGGTGGACCAGTTCGCGCCACGGCACCGGCCGGGCGGCCGGTTCCTCGGCCGCGGTGCCGACATCCACCACGGTCATGGTCGACATGTCGACACCGGACGGGCGTTCGTGCGCGGCGATGAGCGCGGCGGCACCGTTGTCGACGGCGTGAGCGACGGCGGCCATGACGAGTCCGGCGTTGACCTCGTCGAGGTGGGCGGTGGGCTCGTCGAGCAGGAGCAGCCACGCGCCCGCCCGGACCCGCACCAACGCCCGCGCCACCGCGACCCGCTGGCGTTGTCCTTGCGACAGCTTCGAAACCGGGCGTTCGGCCAGGCCGGTCAGCCCGAGTTCGCCGAGGATGTCGTCAGCGCCGACCTCCTCGCGGACCGTGCCCCCGCCGAACACCGGCGACTGCGGCACCCAGGCGACGTTCTCGCGCCAGCGATCGAGATCGGTGTCGGCGAGGTCGGTTCCGGCGACGGTGATCGTGCCGTCATGGGCTTGCACGAAGCCGAGCAGTACGGCCAGCGTCGTCGACTTGCCGCCACCGCTGGGCGCGCGCAGCCAGGTCAGCCCGCCGGGCCGGACGCTGAACGTCTCACCGTCGGGCGCGAACCCCTCCCGGCGCGCGACACGCAGTCCTTCCACGTGGACCGGGCCCTTCGCCGGTGTCGCGGAACCCTGTGGCGGCAAGGGTTCCGCGAGCACGCCCGCGACGCGGCGCACGGCCTCGACGCCGTCCTCGCTGGCGTGGAACGCGGCGCCGACCGCGCGCAGCGGCTGATAGCACTCCGGCGCGAGGATCAGGACGCCGAGCCCGATGGCCAGCGGCAGTTCACCGGCGACCAGCCGGACACCGATGACGACCGCGACCAGCGCGACCGAAAGCGTCGCGATCAGTTCCAGCGCGAACGCCGACGCGAACGCGACCTTCAGGGTTTTGAGTGTCGTCCGGCGATGACGTTCGGAGATCTTCCGGACCGTCTCTGCCTGCGCCTCGGCGCGGCGGAACGCGCTGAGGACCGGCAGCGCGCGAACGAGTTCCAGGAGATGCCCCGACAACCGCTGTTCGGCGTCGGCCGCGTCGGCGACGCGCTCGGCGGTGTGCTTGCCGATGAGGATGGCGAACACCGGCACCAGCGGGACGGTGATCGCGATGAGCGCGGCCGACGGCCAGTCGGCGTACAGGATCGCGGCGCCGGCGGCGAGCGGCACGATCGCGGCGGTGACCAGCGCCGGGAGGTACTGGGTGAAGTAGGCGTCGAGCGCGTCGAGTCCCTTGGTGGTCAACGACGTCAGCTCGCCGTGACCGCGGCGGGCGATCCATTCCGGGCCGAGTCTCAAGGCATGGTCAAGGGCCTTGGCGCGCAGTTCCTCCTTCGCGCGGGCGGCCGCGCGGGCGGCGACAACCCGCACCGCCCAGCCGGTCACCGCGCGCCCCGCGACGAGCGCGAGCAGTACGGCGAGCTGGGCGGTGCGGTCCCCTGGCGCTCCGCGGACCACCGCGGAAAGGACGTCGGCCAGCAGGAACGCTTGCCCCACCAGCAGAACGGCGTTGACGAAGGACAGTAGCCCGCTGAGGATCAACGCCCGGCGCGCCGCCGCCGAAAGCGGGGCGAGCGCGCCGAGCGGACCCTTTCCCGGTCGCGCTGGGTCCATTGTGGACTCCGTGGCGGAAAGGGTTTCGCGGCCGGGAAGTTCGGTCATGGTGCGTGCACCGGTGGGATGTGCCGGGTGCCGATGCGCTTGCGGAACACCCAGTACGTCCAGCCCTGGTAGATCAGCACCGCGGGGGCGCCGAACAGCGCGACCCAGGTCATCACGGTCAGGGTGTACGGGCTCGATGCCTCACCGGCGATGGTCAGCGTGTTCGCCGGGTCCGAAGTGGACGGAAGGACGTCCGGGTACAGCGCGACGAAGAGCGCGACCGCCGAGGCGGCGATGACCCCGCCCAGCGCGGCGAACGCCTGGCCTTCCCTGCCCTCGCGGATCCGGAACCAGGCGACGGCCGCGGCGATCACGGCGACCCCGATGAGGAGCAGCGTCCACAGGTCGCCCGAACGCAGTTGCACGACGATGAGGAACGCGAGCAGCGGCAGCAGCGCGACCGGGAGCAGCCGTGTCGCCAGGTTCCGGGCCCGGTGGCGGAGGTCGCCTTCGGTTTTGAGCGCGAGGAACGCGGCGCCGTGGACCAGCGAGAATCCGACGACCGCGACCGCGCCGAGCAGCGTTTCGAAGCGGACGGCGGCGAACGCGCCGCCCGCGCGGTCGCCGTCGGCGTCGAGCGGGAGGCCGAGGACGGTGGTCGCGAGGAGCAGGCCGACGCCGAACGGCGGGATCCACGAGCCGAGACCGATCACCCGGTCCCAGTTGCGCCGCCAGCGGTCGGAGTCGACCTTGCCGCGGTATTCGAACGCGACGCCGCGGCCGATGAGAGCGAGCAGGACCACCAGGAGCGGCAGGTACGCGGCCGAGAACAGCGACGCGTACCAGCCGGGGAACGCCGCGAACATCGCGCCGCCCGCGACGATCAGCCAGACCTCGTTGCCGTCCCAGACCGGGCCGATCGTGTTGACCATGACGCGGCGCTCGGTGTTGTCCTTCGCGAGGACCGGCATGAGCATGCCGACGCCGAAGTCGAAGCCTTCGAGGAAGAGGTAGCCGAGCCAGAAGAGCGCGATGACGCAGAACCAGATCGTTTCGAGGGTCATCGGATGCTCCTGCTTGCTTCGTTCACTCCGGTCGCTTCGGTGACTTGGGTCGCTTGGGGGAGGTGAAGGACGCTTTCCCCGCATGCGACGCGGTCAAGGGAGCCTTCGCTGCATGAGATGCGGCGAAGGGCCCCTTCAGCCCGCCGCCCCGCACCATGCCCGGCCCGTACCACGAACCCCCGACCGAACCGGCCTCTCAAGCCCCCGTAGCCCTGAGTTATCCACAATCGCTCAAGTTGTCCACAGATTGGCTGTGGGTAACCCGCCTGAGCGATCCCCCCGATACGCTGGGTGCGGGGCCGTCCCCCGGGAAGGGCGGGGGGCTGGGTAGGTGACGTCAAGAGCGGATCAGTAGGCGAAGGCGAGTGCTTCGTCATCGCTGTCACCGCCTTCCGAGTCGCCGTTCTTGCTGGTCGAGGCCGGTTTTTGCGGCGGCATGACGGCGTCGACGCCACCGCGCACGTACTTGCGCATCAGGAAGACCTCGACGACGCCGAGGACCGCGTAGACAGTCGTCAAAGCGATCAGCGACGTCCACACCTCGCCTGTGGACAACTTCGACACCGCGTTGGCGGTGAACATCCACACCCCGTCGACACCGGTCGGATTCGGCACCACCACGAACGGCTGACGCCCCATCTCGGTGAAGATCCAGCCGGCGCTGTTGCCGATGAACGGCGTCGCGATGCCGCCGAGCACGAGCCACGGGAACCACCGCTGCCCGGGAATCCGCCCCCGCCGGGTCAGCCACAGCGCGAGCAGCCCGATCCCCGCCGAAATCGCGCCGAACCCGATCATCGCGCGGAAACCCCAGTAGGTCACCGGAAGGCTGGGCACGTAGTCGATCGGCTTGCCCGCGAGCGAGCCGAGCTGCGGATCGTCCGGGTAGTTCGTCCCGTATTTCGCCTGGTACTCGGTCACCAGGTTCTCCACGCCCTTGACCTCGGTCGAGAAGTCGTTGTGCGCCAGGAACGAGAGCAACGCGGGCACGGTGAACGTCTTGACGTCCTCGCAGTTCGCGTTCCGGACGTCGCCGATCGCGATGATCGAGAAGCTCGCCGGTTTCTCCGTGTGGCACAACGCTTCCGCCGACGCCATCTTCATCGGCTGCTGCTCGAACATCAGCTTGCCCTGCACGTCGCCGGTGATCCCCAGCACCGCGAACGCCACCACGCCGACCCAGCCGCCGAGGCGCACCGACGAACGCCACACCGCGCGGTGCTCGTCGTCCTCCGAACGCTTGCGCCACAACTGCCAGCCTGCCACCCCGACCAGGAACGCCGCCGCCACCGAGAAAGCACCCGCGATCGTGTGCGGGATCGCGGCCAGCGCGGTGTTGTTCGTCAGCACCGCCCAGATCGAGTTCATCGTCGGCTTCCCGTCGACGAACTCGACCCCGACCGGATGCTGCATCCACGAGTTCGCGGCCAGGATGAAGTACGCCGACGCCACGGTCGCCAGGGAGTAGGCCCAGGCACACGCCAGGTGGACCTTCTTCGGCAGCTTGTCCCAGCCGAAGATCCACAGCCCCAGGAAGGTCGACTCGACGAAGAACGCGACGAGCCCTTCCATCGCCAGCGGCGCACCGAAGACGTCACCGACGAACCGTGAGTAAGCGCTCCAGTTCATCCCGAACTGGAACTCCTGCACGATGCCGGTGACCACGCCCATCGCGAAGTTGACCAGCAGGAGTTTCCCCCAGAACTTGGTCATCTTCAGATAGCGCGGGTCACCCGTGCGCACCCACGCCGTCTGCATCCCGGCGACCAGGACCGAAAGCCCGATGGTCAGCGGGACCATCAGGAAGTGATAGACGGTGGTTATGCCGAACTGCCACCGAGCGAGATCGAGAACCTCCACGCCTCAAGCCTGCTCAACGCCCGATGAACCCGCCAGTTCAAGTGGTCCTGATCTCGCCGGGACGTAGGTCCCGCGCCCGTTGTCAGCCGAGACCCGCGAGAGCGAGACGCGCCTCGTCGGCGATCTGCCGTCGCACCCCCGAATCCCCCAGCGTCAGCACATGGTCCAGCGCCAACGCGTACGCCGTGTCGAAAGCGGCCTCGACGTCGACGGCGATGTCGGGCCGGACGCCGACGCCTTCCCAGTTGGTCCCCGTGACCGGGTTCACCGCCCGTCCACCCGGGACGGTCACATCCAAATGGGTGTCCACTTTGTACTGCCGGCGCGGGTTCGCGCCGCCGCCGGTGACCGCGCCGACCGTCTTCGCCCGCCCCAGTTGCTGCAGCGAGTAGCTCAGGTCCTCGGCCCCGGAGAACGTCGTCGGGCCGGTCAGCACCCACACCGGCTTGTCGGGGCCGAACTTCCGGCCCGGCACGTACGGCAGCGTCCAGAACTGGTTCGTCACGTCGCCGTCGCGCAGATAGATGCTGTTGTAGTGCACCGGCTCGGCGACCAGGTAGCTGATCAGCAGCGCGACCGCCGACGGGTCGCCACCCCGGTTCTCCCGGACGTCGAGGAGCAGCGCGTCGGTAGTGGCGAGCAGCGTCATCGCGGCGGACAGCGCCTCACCCGCGATGCCGGGACCGTAGAGCAGCTTGGTCTCCAGGTAGCCGACGTTCCCGGCCAGCCGCCGCGCCGAGGTGATGCCGTGGCCGTTCAGTTCCGCCTCGCGCCGGAACTCCTCGGGGTCGAACGACTCCCCGTCCACCTCGGGCAACGGGTCGACATGGTGCCGTAGCCGCAGATGCTTGTCCCCGTTGACCGACTGCAGGTCCTCCGTCACCGCCACGGCGAACGCTTGATCGTCGAGCCCCGCGTACGCGCCGTCACCCAGCCTCGCCTGCAGGAGCACGGCCAGCTTCTCGGCGATGTCGGGGAACACGTAGTGGTCCCGCAGGCGCCTGCACACGTCGTCGATCCGCGCTCTCTCGTCCATGATCGAACGCTACCAGTGGAGCCTGAAAAAAGAATTCGGTTTGCCGAAAACTCCTTTCCGTCCCGCCACGAAATACAATTCGCCCGCACCAGCCACACGATTCGGAAAAGCCATCAGCTTGCCCTTTCCTGAATCACCCCTTTATCGTTGCAGTGAAAGGGGTGGAGAATCATCATGTCAAGCTCGATGCTGGCGCTCATCAGCGCGTTCGGCCTGGTACTGGCCGTGGAGCTACCGGACAAGACCCTCGTCGCCACCTTGGTTCTCACCACCCGTTTCCGCGCGTGGCCGGTATTCGTCGGCGTCACCGCCGCATTCGCCGTGCAATCCGCGATCGCCGCCGTCTTCGGCAGTGTGCTCACTTTGCTGCCGGAGACACTGGTGACCGCGATCGTCGCCGCGATGTTCGGTATCGGCGCGTACATGCTCCTTCGCGAAGGGTTCAGTCCCGGCAAGGACGGCGGAGAGGACGCGTCGCGGTCCGGGCCGAGCCCGGCGACCTTCTTCCGCTCCGCGCTGACCTCGTTCGGCGTGCTGTTCGCCGCCGAGTGGGGCGACGCCTCACAGCTCGCGACAGCCAGCCTCACGGCCCGCTTCGGCAACCCGTTCGCGGTCGCGCTCGGCTCCTTCGTCGCGCTGGTCGCCGTCGCCGGCCTCGCCGTCTTCATCGGCGCGAAGGTCCGGAGCCGCATCCGCCCGAAGCTCATCCAGCGTGTGGCGGGCTTCGTCTTCGCCGGTTTCTCGCTGTTCGCGCTGAGCCAGCTCGCCTTCTGAGGCGCACGGGGTTTTCACAGGTTCGCCGGGTAACCTTTCGGGAACGAAAAGGTGAACACCCACCCCGACGTGCCTGGAGAAACCGGTCGTGACCTCGCCCAAGATCCTCACGGCCCGTGCCGTCTCCCCCGTGCACGGCAGGCTCGCGATCTTCGGCATGGCCGTCGCCGTCGCCATCTCGATCGATCTGCACCTGCGGCTGTCCAGCCAGGTCAGCCCGATCTGGCAGACGCTGTCCGAATACGTCTACGGCTACCTTTCCCCCGGTTCGACGGCGGCTCCGCTGTTCGGCGCGATGTGCCTGGCGCTGGGCTTCGGTTCGCTCGCCCTGCTCGGCGGCATCGCGAAGGCGCACCGCACCGGTTACCGGTCCGTCCTCGTCCTGCTCGGTGTGTGGTGCGCCGGGCTGTTCGTCCTCGCGCTCGTCCCCGTCGACCCGGAGGGCCAGGCCCGCTCACTGGCCGGGCAGATCCACAACTACGCGGCGCTGACGGCGTTCCTCGCGCTCCCCGCCGCGGCCTGGGTGCTGACCCGTCCCGGCCGGGCACGCTGCCCGTGGGAGCCGCGGCGCACAACGATCCGGCGGCTTTCGGTGGCCAGTTTCGCGGCCGTGGTGATCGTGCTCGGCGGATTCGTCTGGACGATGCTCACCGGCCCCTCGCACCAGGAGGTCACGCTCGGCCTGTTCGAGCGGCTCCTGTTCGCGGTCGATCTCACCTTGCTGGGGACCATGGTGCGCCCGCTGCTCAGCCACCGCTGAGCGGCTACTCGGGCTGCTTCAGCACCGCGGCCAGCCGGACGGCGGCCGCGACGACCGCCGGACCCACCACAGCGGCGTCCAGCGGCTCCAGGGACACGACGCCGAGGCTGGCGCGCAGTCCCGGTACCCCGCGCACGGGCGCGGCCACCCCGGAAGCCCCCGCCTCCAGTTCGCCGGTCGAGGTCACCCAGCCGTCGCCACCAGGGCGCAGCGTCATCGCCTTGCCCGCCGCACCGGCGGACAGCGGATGCCGGGTGCCGACGCGGTAGGCCACGTGGAAGCTCGTCCACGAGGGCTCGACGACGGCGACGGCCTGCGCCTGATCGCCCTGCGCGACCGACAGATGCGCCGTCGCGCCGACCTTCTCCGCCAGTTCGCGCAGGACCGGCCTGGCGGCCTCGCGCAGCTGCGGGAGGACCTGCCCGGCGAGCCGGAGCAGGCCGACACCCAGCCGCACCTTGTTGCCGTCGCGCCACACCAGGCCACGTTCGGACAGCGGGACCAGCAGCCGGTAGACCGCGGCCCGGCTGGCGCCGATGACGACGGCGAGTTCGGAGATCGTCGCCGCCTCACCACCGGCGTCCGCCACGGCCTGCAGCAGCGCCAGCCCTCTGTCCAGGGTCAGCGACCCTTCGCGCGTCACAAGAGGCCGAGTTCCCCGAGGTCGGCGACGGGCTCGTCGAACGAAGCCGCCGCGTAGGAAGCGAAGAGTCCGCGAACTGCCTTCGCGGCCGGCTCCGACATCCCCTTGGCCTCGGCCGCCAGCGCGGCGCCGTCGGTCGATTCGAGCGCGGCGCGCACGTCCCCGCCCGAAAGGCAGCGCGCGGACGCCACGATCAGGTTCAGGAACCCGTGGTGGATGAAGCCGCTGGTCTCGTCGGTGTGCCGGACGGCCCGGTGGAGGCTGTTCGTCGCCTTGAACGACGCCCCCGTCTCGGCGCTGACCACCGACAGGAAGTCGGCGACCTCGTCGACGCTCGGGAAGTTCTCGCCCGCCTGGCCGCCGCACCGGATCTTCGGCCAGCTGCCGTGCTCGATCACCTTCCGCACGCCGTCCAGCCAGCCGACGCCGCGCCGCGGCTCGACCACCCGGATGACGTCTTCCGGCACGAATTCGGAGACGCGCTCCAGCCAGACCTCGTCGACGTCCGACGGCGCCGGCATCTCCACCATCCGCAGCGCGAGGATCTCGCTGCGCGATTCGACGATCGAGATGGCCTTCGGGACGCCGCCGAGACCGGTGTCGATGATCAGCGACAGCGGCAGCGGTTCCTTCGGTTTGATCTTGATGAGTTCGGTGATGAGCTCGGGCAGCCGCGACGCCTGGCACAGGAACACACCGAGGACGCCGGAGTGCTCACCGGACCTCGACGCGAAGTGCGCACGCAGCGCTTCGGGCATGGACGCCTCGCCGGGCGGGAACAACGCCGAGTCGTCGACGAGCCGCGCGAACAGGGGAGGGATTCCTCGGGGGCCGGGTGGCGTGAGTTCCACAGCGCTTGACACGACTGACACGCTAGTAGCGTACGACATCAGGACAAAATCGTTCGCACAACGGACACGTTCCGGGGAGATTCCGATGCCTTACTACCGGCAGGTAGGCGAGATCCCGCACAAGCGCCACACGGCGTTCCGCAAGCCCGATGGGGGCCTGTACGCCGAGGAACTGATGGGCGTCGAGGGCTTCTCGGCGGACTCCGCCCTGCTGTACCACCGCGGCCTGCCCACCGCGATCGTCGACGCCGTCGCGATCGAGGACGACCGCGGGCCGATCACCCCGAACCACCCGCTCAAACCCCGCGCGTTCAAGACCCACGACCTCAAGTTCGGCGACGCGGACGCGGTCACCGACCGGCGGCGGCTGTTCGGCAACGCCGACGTCACCATCGGCTTCGTCCACGCGACCCGGCCGTCGCCGCTGTACCGCAACGCGGCCGGTGACGAACTCTTCTACTGCCAGGGCGGCGGCGCGACCGTCGAGACGATCTACGGCACGCTCGAGATCGGCGACGGGGATTACCTGGTCATCCCGACGTCGTGCACCTACCGCGTGCTCCCGCACGACGACGGGGTCAAGCTGCTGACCATCGAGGCGCGCGGGCACATCGGGCCGCCGAAGCGGTATCTGTCGGCGAAGGGCCAGTTCCTGGAGCACTCGCCGTACTGCGAACGCGACATCCGCGGCCCGTCCGAGCCGCTGGTCGTCGACGGCACCGACGTCGAGGTCCTCGTGCGGCACCGCGCCGGGCTGACGCGCTACACCTACGCGACCCACCCGTTCGACGTCGTCGGCTGGGACGGCTGCCTGTACCCATGGGTGTTCAACATCGACGACTTCGAGCCGATCACCGGCCGCGTGCACCAGCCGCCACCCGTGCACCAGACGTTCGAAGGCCCCAACTTCGTGGTCTGCTCGTTCTGCCCGCGCAAGGTCGACTACCACCCCGAGTCGATCCCGGTGCCGTACAACCACGCGAACGTCGATTCCGACGAGCTGATGTTCTACGTCCGCGGGAACTACGAGGCGCGCAAGGGTTCCGGGATCGAGGTCGGCTCGCTTTCGCTGCACCCGTCCGGCTTCACCCACGGCCCGCAGCCGGGGGCGGCGGAGGCGTCGATCGGTGCCCAGTTCTTCGACGAGACCGCGGTCATGGTGGACACCTTCGCGCCGCTGGACCTCGGCGAAGCGGCCGACGCTTCGGAGGACCACGGTTACGCCTGGACCTGGTCCGGCCGGGGTCCCGGCGCTTAGCGACCCCTGCGTTTAGTCCTCTGAATGCGATTTACGCATTCAGAGGACTAAACGCGATCGTGGCGGGATAAGTACCGCCACGGCCGCAACGGTTCGGCAACGCCAAGCCCGGCAAGGCGAAACCTCCGGATAATCGGTGTTCCCACCGCTGGAGGTCCTCCATGGTCGTGAACCCCGGTCAATCCCGAGGCGGCCGCAAGGTCCTGGCGTTCGCCGCCGCGGCGGTGGTCGCGATCGGGCTGATCATCGGGCTGCGGGCGCTCACCAGCGACTCCGGCGAGGACGCCGTGGAAGCGAAGTGCACGACCGGCGACGCGGTGAAGCTGCAGGTGTCGTCCTCGCCGGAGAAGGCGGGCGTGGTCACCGAGATCGCGAAGGGCTACAGCGGCCGTACGGTGGCCGGACGCTGCGTCGACGTGCTCGTGCAGTCCAAGTCCTCCGGTACGGCGATGCAGGCGCTGTCCCGCGGCTGGAACGAGGCGGTGGACGGCCCGCGGCCGGACGTCTGGACGCCCGCCGCGTCGGGCTGGGTGAACCTGTTGCGCCAGAACCTCACCGGCACCGACCATCCCGCGCTGGTGCCCGAAGGCGACCCGCAATCGGTCGCGAACGCGCCACTGGTCGTCGCCATGCCGAAGCCGATGGCCGAAGCGCTCGGCTGGCCGGGCAAGGGCATCGGCTGGAAGGATCTCGCCGCGCTCGCCACCGATCCGCAGGGCTGGGCGAAGTACGGGCATCCGGAATGGGGCAGGTTCCGGCTGGGCAAGACGAATCCGAACATCTCGACGTCCGGGCTGAACGCCACGATCGGCGCCTACTACGCGGCGACGGGCACCTCTTCGGACCTCACCGCGAACGCGCTCGCGAAGCCGGAGGCGCGGACGTTCGTGCAGAACGTCGAGCAGGCCATCGTCCACTACGGCGACAACACCCTGACGTTCCTGACGAACCTGCAGAAGGCCGACGACCGCGGCGCCGCGTTGTCCTACATCTCGGCGGTGACGGTCGAGGAGAACTCGCTCGTCGGCTACAACCAGGGCAATCCCACCAACGATCCGGCGAAACGCGGGCAGCACGCGCCGCCGAAGGTGCCGCTCGTCGGGATCTACCCGAGCGACGGCACGCTCAACTCCGACCATCCGTTCACCGTGCTGAACTGGGCCGACGACCTCCACAAGCAGGTCGCCGCGGACTTCCTCGCGCATCTTCGCGACGCCGACGCCCAGCGGAAGTTCAGCGACATCGGCTTCCGGACGTTCGACGGGAAGCCCGGTTCGCAGACCACTTCGGACAACGGGGCCCAGCCCGACGTGAAGCTCAACCTGATCCGGCCGCCGAGTCCGCCGGTGCTGGTCGAGGTCCTCAAGTCCTGGAAGGACCTGCGGAAGAAGGCGAACGTGCTCTTGGTCGTCGACGTCTCCGGTTCGATGGGCGAGGCCGTCAGCGGGACCGGCAAGAACAAGATGGACCTCGCGAAGCAGGCGGCCGTGGCGTCGTTGCCGCAGTTCAGCGACGCGGACAAGGTCGGGCTGTGGATGTTCTCGACGAAACTGAACGGCGACAAGGACTACTTCGAACTCCGGCCGGTGTCGCCGATCGGCGGTGAGCCGGGCAGGCAGGAACTGGCGTCGCGGCTCAACGGGTTGACCCCGCAGAACGGGACGGGGCTCTACGACTCGTCGCTCGCGGCCTACGAGTTCATGAAGCAGCGGCTGGATCCCAACGCGATCAACGCCGTCGTCGTGCTCACCGACGGCCGGAACGAGGATCCGGGCGGGATCGATCTGCCGAACCTCGTCGGGCAGTTGCGGACCGAGGGTGGCGGTGAGGCGGTGCGGTTGTTCACCATCGCCTACGGCTCCGACGCGGATTTGGACGTGCTCAAGGAGATCGCCGAGACGACACAGGGCGTGGGATACGACTCGTCCAAACCGGACTCGATCGACCAGGTCTTCACCGCCGTGATCTCGAATTTCTGAGATCCTCGGATATGCGCTTCGTCCGTGAGCTGACCGAACCGTGGGGACTGCTGCTGGCGGCCACCTCGGCGGGGGCGGCCTGGGCGGTGCAACTGCCGGTGGTCGCCGCCCTCGGCGTCGGCGTGACCGTGCTCGCCGCCCGTGCCGGGATCGCCGCCGCCACCGCCAGGACGGAACCGGAGAGCGAAGCCGGCGAGCGGGTTCCCCCCGACGTCGAACCGGGTTCGCCCGAGGCGGACTGGCTGCGGCGCGCGGAGGCCGCGGCCGACGGATTCCGGTCGATCTCCGCCTCGCTCGACACCGGCCCGCTCGCCGACCGGGTGGCCGACATGGAACCGGCGGTGCGCGAAACCGTCGACACCCTCCGGCGGCTGGCCGGGCGTACCTCGGCCACCGGTAAGGCCTTGGCGCGAGTGGACATGGCCGCGGTCGCCGCCGAGAAGAAGAGGCTGCGGCAGGAACTGGAGGCCGCCGACGACGACATCCGCGGCGACCTCATGCAGTCACTCGAAGCCGTGCAGGCTCAGGAAGACGTGCACGCCCGGCTTTCGAGCGCGCAGCGGAAGCTGCTGGCCCAGCTGCGCTCCGGCGCCCTCGGACTGGACGGCCTGGTCGCCAGGGCGGCCGAACTGTCGGCCGCCACCGGCGACGCGCTGCTCGACACCACCGCGATCGGTGAGCTGGGCGAACAGCTGGAGGGGATCCGGCGAGGCGTGGTCGAAACCGAAGAGGCGACGCGGCGGACCGGGTTGTCGTGAGTGGTAATGACGGTTCTAACCGTCATTACCACTCACGAGCCGAACTTGACCGGCCCGAAAACCGCGTGACCAGGCACTCCGGCCTTCGCGACCTTCCCGGCCTTCGGCACCCCGAGTACTGAGAGCCGGCCCGTGGCGGCGATGTTGGCGGCGAGCGAGGGATCGGAACCGCCCGCCCGCACCGAGACCTCGCGGCCGTCCGGCAAGACCGTCCGTCCCGTCACGGTGACCATGCCGAAGAGGTTGACCGACGCCGGTCCGGACACCACGAACAGCTCGGTCCAGCGCGGTTCGGGTATCGGCCGCAGCAGCAGGAGACCGGTGACCGCGAGGCCGATCGCCGCCAGCCCGCACGCGACCGCGAGGGCGAGCGAAGACGGCACGAGCACGCTGCCCCGGTCCGGGAGGTCGAAGGAGATCCAGAGCGCCAAGAGCGCGACCACCAGCGTGATTCCGGCGCCGACGAAGTAGTGGAACGCCAGCAATCGGCGTTGCAGCCCCAACAGCTTGCCCGGTGAGACCGGCTCGGCGAGGAAAGGCGTCGAGCCTTTCGCCGGGGCGTCGCGGAACTTGCCACGCCGGGGCACGATGTTGCCGGGCAGGACGAAGAACGGGCCGAGCGTCCACAGCCGTCGCTGGGCCGCGAGTTGTGCGCGAAGCGGGGCGGGCAGCCGCGCCACGAACCACTGGCCATCGAGCGGGACGCTCACCCGTGAACCGGCGGCGACCGCGCCGTCCAGCCCGTTCACCAGGCGGAACGGTTCGCCGGTCAGGTTCCGCATCGGCAAGGATCCGGCGATGGTGATGAAGCCGAAGTACAGCGAAGTCGGCGTCGCGAAGACGAGGAGGAAGACCGGCACCGCGGTTCCGTACTGCCCGGTGAAGAGCAACATCGCGCCCAGCGCGGCGATCAGGCCGGCGGTGAAGGCCACCGTCCCGGCGGTGACGTTCGTGCGGTCCAGCAAGGGGACGAGGACCGGCATGTTCTTCGCCGGAATCCCTTCGGGTGGTTCGAGCACCCGGTTTCTGCGGTCTTCCACCTGGTCAACCTAGTCGCCGCGGAGGTGACGTGATCGAACCTACTTCCACTCGGCGCGTAAATCAGGTTAGGCTCACCTAACCTAGGAGGTGAGCCGTGACCACACCGACGTCCCTTCGCCGCCCTCCGGCGCCGAACCCCGCCGAGCGGGCGAAGACGATCGCGACCCGCAACGGGCCGGCGACGCTGACACCGACCGCTGAGCAGCGTGACCAGCCAGGACAGTACGGCCGCGTCATCCCCGAACTGCATCACGTGCACACGAGCGGCAGCGTCAGCATCCTGCTGCCGGACGAGCACCACCTGGTGAAACGGGCACACGAGGCGCAGCGCGGCGAACTCGCGGTGATGGTCGAGCTGACCGATCAGGCCCCGGTCACCCTGCGCGAACCGATCCGCGGGCTGCTGTGGATCACGGGCTGGCTCCGTCCGCTTTCCGAGGTCTCCGCGCGCGCCCGCGCGGTCTCCATCGCCGAAACCCGGCCGGACGAGCGTCTGCTCGACGTCGGACACGGCCTGACGCTGCTGAGGCTGACCCCGGCGTCCCTGGTGCTCGCGGACGCCGAGGGCACGCACTCGCTCCGGCCGCATATGTTCAGCGCCGCGCCGCCGGACCCGTTCCACGACTACGAGGCCAACTGGCTGCGGCATCTGGAGACCGACCACGCGGACGTCGTCCAGCAGCTCGCCAAACATGTGCCGACCGAGCTGCGCGGCGGGCGGATCCGGCCGCTCGGGCTGGACCGCTACGGGCTGCGGCTGCGGGTCGAGGCCGAGACCGGCGACCACGACGTGCGGCTCGCGTTCTCGCGTCCGGTCGAGGGGCCGCCGCAGCTCGCGGCCGAGATCCGGCGCCTGATCGGCTGCCCGTTCTTTTCGGAGGGTTAGGCGAGTTCCGCCGGGAAGCCGCCCTTGGCGATCGGACCCCACGAGTCGATGGTGACGCGGATGATGCTCTTGCCCTGCTTCACCATCGCTTCGCGGTACTCGTCCCAGTCGGGATGCTCCCCCGAGATCGCGCGGTAGTAGTCGACCAGCGGCTCGACCGAGTCCGGGAGGTCGAGGACTTCGGCGGTGCCGTTCAGCTGCACCCATTGGTCGTTCCACTCGTCGGAGAGGACGCAGGCGGACACCTTCGGCTCGCGCCGGATGTTGACGACCTTCGCGCGCTTCGGGTACGTGGAGATGACGAGGCGGCCTTCGCTGTCGACGCCGCAGGTCACCGGCGAGAGCTGGGGGCCGCCGTCGGCCTTGGTGGTCATGAGGATGGCGCGGTGGCGGGTGGACAGGAAGTCGACGAGCGCGGCACGGTCGACGGTTTCGTTGGTCGCGATGCTCCTGGGCATGACCCGACGGTAGCGTGCGGCGGATGAGCTGGCTGCGTCCCGAACGCCCGGCGCTGCCGGAATTCGTGGAAGATCCGGCGCGCCGCCGCGCGATCGTCATCGAACTGGTCGTCGTCTTCGGAATCACCCTCGGTCTGTCCGGGCTGCGCAGCCTGCTGTCCCTTGTGGACTCGCTGCTGCAGCCGGTTCCGCTGGCGCAGCAACAGGCCCAGCTCAACGTTCCCCAGGCGACACTCAGCCTGGTCGACCTGCTCAAGCAGGTGCTGAGCGCGGGCCAGCTGGTCGGCTGGGGCGCGCTCGGGCTGTACCTGCTGTGGCGCGGCGGGATGAAACTCGCGCAGATCGGGCTGGACCGGCGGCGCCCCGGCCGCGACCTCGCACTGGGCCTCCTGCTCGCCGCGGCGATCGGCATCCCCGGCCTGGGGCTGTACTTCGTCTCCTACAGCCTCGGGTTCAGCCTCTCGGTGCAACCGTCCACTTTGGGCGCGACCTGGTGGCGGCCGATCACGCTGACGCTGTCGGCGTTCGGGAACGCGTTCGCCGAAGAGGTACTCGTCGTCGCGTATCTGCTGACGCGGCTGCGGCAGCTCGGCTGGCGTGAGAACACCTCGCTGGTCGCCTCGTCGGTGCTTCGCGGGTCGTATCACCTGTATCAGGGGTTCGGCGGTTTCGTCGGCAACGTCGTGATGGGCCTGGTGTTCGGCAGGCTGTGGCAGAAGACGAACCGGCTGTGGCCGCTGATCGCCGCCCACACCGCGCTCGACTTCGTCTCCTTCGTCGGATACGCGCTGCTCAAGGGGCGAGTTTCCTGGCTTCCCTAGCTACTGTGAACTGGTGATTGACGAGACGACTCCACCCCGAGTTGACAGCGAAGTCGGCCCCCTGCGCGCGGTGCTGCTGCACAGGCCCGGCAACGAGCTCAAAAGGCTCACGCCTCGCAACAACGACCAGCTCCTGTTCGATTCCATCCCCTGGGTGGACCGCGCGCAGGAGGAGCACGACGCGTTCGCCGAGGTGCTCCGCGGCCGCGGCGTCGAGGTGCTGCTGCTGGCCGACGCACTGCGCACGGCGCTCGCCGACCCCCGTGCCCACGCCGCCGGCGTGCACGCGGCCGTCGACGAGCGACGGCTCGGGATCGACCTGGCCGATTCGCTGCGTTCCCACCTGTCGAGCGTCTCCCCCGAGGTGCTGGCCGAGGCCCTGATGGCCGGGATGACCTTCGAGGAGCTGCCCGCCGCCGAGGGTGTCTCACTGGTCCGGCTGATGAACCATCCGAACGACTTCGCCGTCGACCCGCTGCCGAACCTGCTGTTCACCCGTGACTCGTCGGCGTGGATCGGCAACCGGGTCGCGGTCTCCTCGCTCACCATGCCGGCCCGCGTCCGCGAGACCGCGGTGCTGGACCTGATCTACGCCTACCACCCGTGGTTCCGCCACGCGTCCCGCGCGTACGGCGCGCATTCGGCGCCGATCGAGGGCGGCGACGTCATGCTGCTCTCGCCGGGCGTCCTCGCGATCGGCGTCGGCGAGCGGACCACCGCGGCCGGCGCGGAATCGCTGGCGCGGTCGGTGTTCGCCGACGGGATCGCGCACACCGTGCTCGCCGTCCCGATCCAGCAGACCCGCGCGACCATGCATCTGGACACCGTCTGCACGATGGTCGCGGCCGACGCCGTCGTCATGTATCCGCTTTCCCGCGATTCGCTCACCGCGTTCACGATGCGGCCCACCGATGACGGTTCCATGAAGGTGGAAGGACCGGCCCCATTCCTGACCGCGGCCGCCGAAGCGATGGGAATCGACCGGCTTCGCGTCATCGACACCGGACTCGACCCGGTCACCGCAGAACGCGAGCAATGGGACGACGGGAACAACACCCTCGCCCTCGCACCGGGCGTCGTCGTCGGCTACGAACGCAACGTGGAAACCAATGCCAGGCTTGAGGAAGCTGGCATCGAGGTGCTGGCCATCACCGGCTCCGAGCTGGGCTCCGGCCGCGGCGGGCCGCGCTGCATGTCGTGCCCGATCCGACGCGAAAGCATCTGAAACAATAATTAAGTAAGCCTTCCCTAATCAATTGAGATCGATTAGGGAAGGCTTACTTAATTGAGGTGGGCCTAGTATCGGTAATGGTAACCTAATAGGGGGCAGATCACCAGTAAAAAGTGGAAATGAATAAAGCCATCACGTATTCTCGAACACATGGCCCTCATCAAGAAGCAACCGCGCTCGAAGTTCTACGAACTGCTGCAGGCGCAGATCCACAACGAGTTCAACGCCTCCCAGCAGTACATCGCGCTGGCGGTCTGGTTCGACGCCGAGGACCTGCCGCAGCTCGCGAAGCACTTCTACAAGCAGTCGGTCGAGGAGCGCAATCACGCGATGGCGCTGGTCCAGTACATGCTGGACACCGACCACCACGTGGAGATCCCCGGCACCGGCGACGTGCGCAACACCTTCTCCGACGTCACCGAGCTCATCGAGCTCGCGCTGCAGCAGGAGAAGGACGTGGCGACCGACATCCAGCAGCTGGCCAAGGCCGCCCGCGCCGAAGAGGACTACATCGGCGAGCAGTTCACGCAGTGGTTCCTCAAGGAGCAGGTCGAAGAGATCTCCCAGATGTCCACACTGCTCAACATCGTCAAGCGCGCGAACGGCAACCTGTTCGAGGTGGAGAACCACCTGCACCGCGAGTCCGTCGGGGACAGCGGCGCCGACTCGGGGATGCCCCCGGTCGCGGGCGGGGCGCTCTGACGCGCTGACCGCTCTCCCACCACAGGGAAAACCCGGGTCCTCCCCCCTTGGAGTGGCCCGGGTTTTCTCTGTTCGCGGACGGCTCAGCTGAACTGGCAGCCCTGGTCGAGACTGGTCAGCAGGATGCTGACGGCGGATCCGTCGCCGGACACGAAGATCCGGTACGCGCTCACCGCTCCGGCGGGAGCGATGTACGCGCCGCCGTTCTTGGTGCTGCCGGGATAGGCCGCGAGGATGTCCGCCTCGGTCGAGCCGACACCGATCCCCTCCGGGGTGTGCACCGTGCCCGCTGGGTTGATGACGGTGATCCCGTTGCCCTCGGTCAGCGACACCGACGTCGGCCCCGGGACCGCGGTTCCCTCCGCGTAGCCGTACGTGCAGGCACCCCGGACCTCCTTCGCCCGGAGCGGCCCGGCGATCGCCTCCGCCTCGGACTCGCTCATCCCGAGCCGGAGCTTGCCGAAACCGGTGGCCGTCAGCAGCGCGCCCGTGGTCACCTTGCCCTGCGCGGGCGGTTTCGTGGCCGCGGTGCTCTTCGGCGGCTTGGCTGGCCCGTCGGAGGCCGTCGACGGCGGCGGCGCGGGCGCGTGGCTCGTCTGCGGCGCCGATGAGGACGCCGTCGGTGCCGGGCTCGCGGGTCCCGGCTGGACCTGGCTGGTCGCGGACTGCCCGAGGCTGAGCTGATCGGCGGAGATGATCGCGCCGTTGTCCTTGTCGTGGATCGAGAAGACCGTGAGCCCTCCGCCCACCATGATCACCGCGGCGGCCATCCCGCTCGTGGTCTGCATCAGCTGGCGGCGACGACGGCGGCGACGGGCGCCCGCGACGATCGTCTCGGGATTCAGCGTGGACTCCGCGCCGAGCCGCTCGTCTGAGAACAGGTCGCGCAGCTTCTGCTGCACATCCTCCTCGGACATGTTCATCCCGCTTCCCTCCCTTCACCCTGGGGTTCGATCAGTGCGAGTTTCGTACGCAGCGAATTGATCGCCTTGCTCGCCTGGCTCTTCACGGTGCCCTGGCTGATGCCGAGCGAGTCCGCGATCTCCGCTTCGGACAGTCCCTCGTAGTAACGCAGGACCATCACCGCACGTTGTCTCGGGGGCAGGGCGCGTAACGCCTGCCACAACGGCTCGTGCTCGAACGGGTCGGCCTGGCTGTAGGGCCGCGTGTCCGGCAGGTCGGCGACGAGGCTCTCCCGTTTGGTCCGGCGCCACCGGCTGACATGCGCGTTGGCCATCGACCGGCGGATGTAGGCCATCGGGTCGCCGGTCTTGTGCTGGACGTAGGACCAGCGGGAACCGATCTTCTCCAGCACGGTCTGGACCAGGTCGGCGGCGTCGTGCGGATTCCCGGTGAGGGCGTGTCCGTACCTCAGCAGCCCCGGCAGGCTGGCCCGCACGAAGTCGCCGAAGTCGGTGAGCTCACCCGGCACGTCCCTCCCTCGGGTCTCGCCGGACACCCAGACATCCGTCCCCGAGATGACCGTCGCGGCAGCGGTCACCGTATCGCCTCCTCCCGGGGTCACTCGGCCAGCTATGTCTGGCTCGCCTCTCCCGAAACGCATGGCAGCCCCCGCAGGTTGTCTCGTACCGCGAACTAGTTCGAGAGACGCCCATACGGATGAGGAGTTGCCAGCCTCAACGTCTCGACAAGGAGTCGGGAATTCTGAACGAACCGTCCCCCCGAACAGGGAATTCGTGTACGGCGACCACAGCGTTACGGGGTATCGGACCGTAAACGTGCGGAAACTGGATGCCGTCGGGATGCGGCGGGTCGCCGTCCTCCCAGACGACGGGAGCGCCGACGAGTGCCGGGTCGATCTCCAGCAGCACGAGATCGGTGCGGCCGGCGAAGACGGCGTTGGCGGGGATGTGCGCGGTTCCCGGGTCCGAACAGTGGATGTAGCCGTCGGAGTCGAGCGACGCGGCGGTGTAGACGCCGCCGTCGGGCACCGCGGCCCACTCGCTCTTCCCGCAGATATGGAGGATCACCCGCCCATCCTCGCGCATTTCGTCCTCTGGATGCGGTGGTTGCGCGCGCAACTATCGCATCCAGAGGACGAAACGCGAGGAAGGTCAGCGGATGGTGAGCTGGCGGCCGATCAGGCCGTCGCGCGAGCGGCGCTCGGCGGCGTTGAGCGGCTCGGTGTCGAGGGACTTCAGCGCCGCGTCGAGCCGCACGCCGAGCTGGTCCTTCGCGTCCGCCCACTCGCGCGCGTGGGCCTCGGGGTCGAGGTCCCACACCGGGACGAGCAGGCCGTGCGCGCGGAACGAACCGGCGTAGCGGGAGCCCTCACCGAGGCCGAGTTCCCCGGCCGCGGACAGCCGCGCAAGCGCTTGCAGCAGCAGGTTCTCCGGTTCGGGGCGGACCCAGCGCAGGTGCGCCTTCTCCCCGGCGAGCACCCAGTACGCACCCGCGCCGAGGCGTTCGGTCGGCATGATCGCGGCGTTCGCGCGCTCGAGGGACAACGCGACGTCACCGCTCGCGTCGGCGTCCTCGGGCAGCCACCAGGCGAAGTCGTTGTAGAGCGTGGCGTCGAGTTCGGCGCCCGTGTCGAGCAGGTCCTGCAGGCGGGCCTTCTCGTCGGCGGTGGGCGGCGTCGTGGTGTCCGGCACGGACAGGACGTCGCCCTCCTTGGCGTCCAGCACCCACAGGAGCGCCCGGCCGAGGTCGCGGCTGATGTCCGAGGACCGGGTCTGCACCTGCATCCCGAGGTAGCGCTCGCCGTCCGACCGGACGAACGCGGCCGCCGCCATCGGCAGCACCGTGCCGAGGGTGACCTTCTCGTCGGAGCCCGCCAGCGTCAGCGCCGCCGTCGCCGAGGGGACGAACTCGCGCAGCGCGATCAGCTCGGTCTCCGCCGCGAGCCCCTCGAAGGGCTGCCCGACGAAGACGTCGCGCACCTTCGGCTTGCGGTCCGAGGTCGTCTTGGGACCCTTCTTGCGCGAACCCTTGCCCACGTCAGCCTCCTCAAGCTCGGTTCGGAACGCTATCGCGGGAAGGACGGGGGTCGCGTAAGACCCCCGCCCTTCCCGCGGGCGATCAGGACCGGACGGCCGGACGGCGGCGCATCAGGACCACGCCACCGGCGCCCGCGGCACCCGCTCCGGCCAGCCCCGCGATCAGCCAACCGGCCGACGCAGGCTCGTCGACGGGACCGCCGCCGGTCTGCGGCGCCCCGGCGGGCACCTTCGAGACCTGCTTCGCGGCGGGCTGCTTCTCGGCCGGAGCCTTCTTCGCCGCCGGGACGACCTTCACCGTCGCCGAGGGCTCGACGGTGTCGCACAGCAGGACGAACAGGTAGTTGCCGGGCTTGGTACCCGGCTGCGCCCGGTAAGTCACCTTCACGTCGGTGCCACCGGCCCGCTTGACCGACTTGTCCGACACCTGCTTGAACTCGTCCGGCGCGACGAGCGAGAAGCCGTACGGCGTGACGCAGCGACCCTGCGCGGTCACCGTGTCCCCGGCCTCGACGGACTTCGGCGAGACCCAGAACTTGGTGCCCTTCGGCTTCTCCGGCGCCTCGACCGGTGCTTCGGTGGCGAACGCGGTGGCGGGCAGCAGCGCGAGCGCGGCGGCGGTGAGCCCGGCGAAAACGGCATGACGAATACGCATGGAAATCCCCAATTCCTGAAAAAGTCGATTACCCCAGAACAATTCCGGGCGAAAGCCACGGAATCCCCTTGCCGGACCGCGCTTCCGCGTTCCAATACCCATAGAGACGCCGCGTCGCGCCCGAGGTTCAGCGAGGTTGGTAACGAAAACATCGCGGATGACACCCCGCCGACCGGCGGATTGACCGGATCGGCCGGTTTCAGCGGCCGTTCGTGTACCACGCAAACGTGACTGAAAACGGTTTTCATCATCCGGACGATCTAATCGCGGGTGATCAGCCTGCCGTTTCACCCTCACCGCGACGAATACTCGTGAAGACGCCGACCGGCGTCGTCGTGCGGAGAAGGGATCACAGATGAGCACCTCCAAGCGCCGGGCCGCGCTGGCCGCGTTGCCGGTGGCACTCGGGCTGATGCTGGCCGGGCCCGCGGTGGGCACGGCCTCGGCCGCGCCGCGGACCGACAGCGCCGACCAGGCCCGGCATTGCCTGCTGTTGTGCGTCGGTCATCACCACCACGGGCATCATCACCACGGCCTGCACCTGCACCTGGGCCTCTGGCTGCATCTGTGATCCCCCGCGCCGCGCCGGGACGGACTCCCGGCGCGGCGCGGCTACAGTCGAGGCGTGTTCGACCCCAGCGATCCCGTCTTCCTCGCCGACCCCTACCCCGCCTTCGCCGCCTTGCGCGAAGCCGCCGACGTGCACCGTCACGAGGAACTCGGCATCGCCGTGGCGGTGTCGCACGCCGCGTCGGCCGCCGTCCTCCGGCATCGCGGGCTCGGCCGGATCTGGACGGACGCGCTGCCGGTGGAGCGGTTCGCGTCGTTCAACCTGCTGCACCGCAACTCGCTGCTGGAGAACGAGCCGCCCGCCCACACCCGGTTGCGCCGGGTGATCGCGGGCGCGTTCGGGCGCGGGCACGTCCAGCGGCTACGCCCGCGGGTCGCCGAACTCACGGACGGCATGGTCGGCGCGCTCGCCGCCGAGATCGCCGAGACCGGCTCGGCCGATCTGCTGGAGCATCTCGCCCAGCCACTGCCGGTCGCGGTCATCGCGGAACTCCTGGGCGTCCCGGTGACGGACGGCCCGCGCATGGTCACTCTGTCGAATCACATCGTGAAGATGTATGAGTACGGTCTCGCCGAGGAGAAGCGCGACGCCGCCGAAGCCGCCGCGGCGGAGTTCGTCGACTACCTGCGCGACGTCGCGAAGCAGCGCGCGAGCGCCCCTGGCGAAGACATCGTCAGCGACCTTCTCCGCAGCGAACTCACGGAGGACGAACTGGTCGCGACCGCCGTCCTGCTCCTGATGGCCGGGCACGAGGCGACGGTGAACGTCATCGGGAACGGCGTCAACGCGCTGCTGACCCACCGCGACCAGTGGGAGCGGCTGGTGGCGTCGCCGGATCTGCTGGACCCGTGCGTCGAGGAACTGATCCGCTTCGACGCGCCGCTCCAGTTGTTCGAGCGGACGGCGACCACCGACGTCGAGATCGCCGGGTTCCGGGTGGCCGAGGGCGAGAAGATCGGCGCGCTGCTCGGCGCCGCCGCACGCGACCCGAAGGTGTTCGACCGGCCCGACACCCTCGACATCGGCCGCACGCCGAACGCGCACCTCGGCTTCGGCATGGGCATCCACTACTGCGTCGGCGCGCCGCTCGCCCGCGTGGAGATCGCCGCCGCGCTCGACTCGCTGACCACGAAACTGCCGGGTCTGGAACTCGCCGAAACGCCGGAGCGACGGCCGGAGTTCGTGATCCGCGGGCTGCGCTCGCTACGCGTCACCACGCGATAGCAAAGGTCCCCCGCTCTCTTTCCCCAGGTCAGCGCACGGAGGAAGCGGGGCGTTCGCGGCGTTCCGGATCCGGGGCGCCGTCCACCTTCAGCACCCGAAGCAGGCGAAGGCGCTTCTCCGACACGGGTGACAGCAGGCCGGACATGCGCTTCACGAGCAGCGCGGTCATCACCGCGAGCCCGGCCGCGGCCAGATCGGTCAGCGCGACCAGGATGACCCCGTCGGCCAGCGCCTGGACGCCGTCGCGGAATCGCCAGACGATGACGAGCACGAGCAGCAGCCAGTTGAGCACCCAGGCACCCCACCAGGCCAGCACGAGCCGCGACGGCTTCGGCCGCGTTTCCCGGGTGCGGCGCAGGACGGCGTGTTCGAGTTCGGCGACGATCGGCAGCACCAGGATCAGGTTCACCACGGGCACCAGCACGAACACCAGAACCTGCCATTGCCGCCTCGGCGGCACCTCGTCGGCGGCGTCCGCGGCGGCGTGCCGGGCCACGAGCAGCCACCAGACGGTGAGCCCGGCCGGCAGCAGCGAAAGGATCGTCGTGAGCAGGCCGGCGGTGACCACGAAGCCGTCGGAAACCGAGACGACGGACGTCGACAGCGCGGAGTCGCGGCTCCGCACGAGCAGGACATAGCGCCAGATCTCCGCCGCCGAGGCGACGAGCGCGAGGGCGGCGAAGGTCCACAGCACCGGCAGGAGACTGCGGGTGATCACCCGCAACCGTTCGCCCGCGGTGACCTCACCGGACGCCGTGCCGGGGACCGCGGTCGGACGGCGCCAGACCAGGTTCGGGAAGCCCCACCGCGGCGGGACCGGATAGGACGGTGGCCCGGAGTAGCGCTCGGCCACCGGTTTGCGCCGCTGCGGCCAAGCACCGGGAGGCGGCGAAGCGACCCAGCGGAGGCGATGACGCGGGGGCTGGTGCCGCGGCTGCTGCATCGGGGCCGGGCGGACCGGCGGCACCGGCGTTCTCGGCGGGTAGTGGCCTGGCTGCACGGTTACAGCACTTCGGGTTCGGCGCCGGGATGGTCGGCGACCATCGGGCGCCCCTCCTGCTGCCAGGAGCCCATCCCACCCGCGACGTTGACCGCGTCCCAGCCGCTCGCGTTGAGCCACGCGGCGGCGCGGGCGGACCGGCCGCCGCTGCGGCAGATCACGTAGACCGGCTGGTCGTCGGGCAGATCGTCGAGTTCGCCGACGCGCGCGGGCAGCTCGCCCATCGGGATGTGCTTGGCGCCAGGGGCGTGCCCGGCGGCCCATTCGTCGTCCTCACGGACGTCGAGCAGCGCGACACCGTCCTTCGGCAGATCACGGACGGCGACGGTCGGGATGTCAGCAGGGCTCACCACCCTGCCATCCTCGCATCTCGTCCCGTTGCGCGCGCGTGAAGAAGGCCTCAGTGCCGCACGGCTTTTTCCGCCCCGACGCCGGTGAGCGAGCGGACCTCCATCTCGGCGTACTTCTTCCCGTCGTACTCCTTCGACAGCACTGTCCCGAGCCAGCCGAGGAAGAACGCGACCGGGATCGAGACCAGGCCGGGGTTGTCGAGCGGGAACCAGTGGAAGTCGACGCCCTGGATCATCGAGGCGCTCTTGCCGGTCTTCGGATCGACAGGCTTCCCCGAGACGGCGGGTGAGAAGACGATCAGCAGGACGCAGACGCCGAGACCGCCGTAGATGCTCCACAGCGCGCCCTGGGTGTTGAAGCGTTTCCAGAACAGCGAGTAGAGGATGGTCGGCAGGTTCGCCGACGCCGCCACCGCGAACGCGAGCGCCACCAGGAACGCCACGTTCTGGTTCTTCGCGAGGATGCCACCGACGATCGCGACCGCCCCGATCACCAGCGCGGTGATCCGCGCGACGCGGACCTCGCTGTCGGCGTCCGTCTTGCCCTTCTTGAGCACGTTCGCGTAGACATCGTGCGCGAACGACGCCGACGCCGTGATCGTCAGGCCCGCGACCACCGCGAGGATCGTCGCGAACGCCACCGCCGCGATGAACCCCAGCAGCACCGGGCCGCCCAGTTCGAGCGCCAGCAGCGGCGCCGCCGAGTTGGTCGTCCCCGGCGCCTTCGCGATCACCTCCGGCCCGACGAGCGCGCCCGCGCCGTAGCCGAGCACGAGGGTGAACAGGTAGAAGATGCCGATCAGCGCGATCGCCCAGACCACCGAACGGCGCGCGTCCTTCGCCGTCGGCACCGTGTAGAAGCGCATCAAGACGTGCGGCAGACCCGCGGTGCCCAGCACCAGCGCGATGCCCAGCGACAGGAAGTCGAGTTTGGTCGTGCCGGTCTTCCCGTACTGCTTGCCGGGGCCGAGCAGCGCCTGCCCGGTCTGGCCGCCCTTGTCCACGGCGGCCTGGAACAGGGTGGAGAGGTTGAAGCCGTACTTCCCGAGCACCCACAGCGTCATCGCGAAGGTACCCGCAATCAGCAGGACGGCCTTGATGATCTGGACCCAGGTGGTGCCCTTCATCCCGCCGATCAGCACGTACAGGATCATGATCACGCCGACGACGGCGATCACCAGGTCCTGGCCGAGGTTCCCCTCGATGCCGAGCAGCAGGTTCACCAGGCCGCCCGCCCCCGCCATCTGCGCGAGCAGGTAGAAGAACGAGACGGCGAGTGTCGAGATCGCGGCGGCCGCGCGGACGGGACGCTGCTTCATCCGGAACGCGAGCACGTCGCCCATGGTGAACTTGCCGGTGTTGCGCAATAGTTCCGCGACCAGCAGCAACGCCACGAGCCACGCGACGAGGAACCCGATCGAATAGAGGAAACCGTCGTAACCGTTGATCGCGATCGCGCCGGCGATCCCCAGGAACGACGCCGCCGAAAGATAGTCACCCGAGATCGCGATGCCGTTCTGCGGACCGGTGAACGCGCGCCCCGCGGCGTAGTAGTCCGACGCGGTCTTCGTATTCCGGCTGGCCCGGAAAACGATCACCAGGGTGATCGCGACGAAGACCGCGAAAATGGTGATGTTGAGCGTCGGATCGCTGCCCTGGACGCCCGCGGCCAGCGTGCTCACCGTTCCGTCCCCTCGACCTCATGGCGGATCTTGTCGGCGAGCGGATCGAGTTTCCGGTTCGCGTACCGGACGTAGAGGCCGGTGATCACGAAGGTGGACACGAATTGCAACAGGCCGAAGACCAGGCCGACGGTGATGTTGCCGAAGAGCTTGGTGCTCATGAACCCGGTCGCGTAGTCGGCGAGGAGCACGTAAAGCAGGTACCAGAGAAGGAACAGGGCCGAGACCGGGAAAACGAATACCCGCAGCCGTCGTCGCAGCTCGGTGAATTCCGCGCTCGCCTGCACCTTTTCCCAGTCGGATTCGGGATCTGACCCGAGGTCTTGATCGGTGTCGCTCACGTCGGACCTCCCACCTGCCGCAACCATTCGGTGATTTCGTTGTCACGAAAGATCATGCCCCTCATAGGGCGCGGAAGGGGCAATCCATTTGAGTGAACGGTACGACTCTGAGTAGAGCGTTGCAGCACGACCGGGTGAATTTACTTCCGGTGACGACCCTTGCCGGTGGTCCGCGCCTTCTCCTCGGCCTGCCCGAACCGGGCGACCGCGCGATCCCGCATGAAGCCGAGCGGGTCGGGCGCGTGCAACCGCAGCATCACGCCGTGGACGTCGTCCGGCCGCCCGTAGCCGGTCGCCCGGCTCACCACGTAGGTGGCCAGGAACGCCGCCGGGACGGTGATCAGCGCGGGCTGGTTCGAGAACCACGGCGCCCAGCCGCCGGTGTACTTGCTGACGATGTTGACCACCAGCGCGGTCAGCACCAGCCCGCCGCCGACGAGCATCCCGGCCAGCGCGCCGGGCCAGCTGAGCTTCCGCCACCAGACCCCGAGCAGCAGCAAGGGACTGAACGTGGACGCGGCCAGCGCGAACGACATCCCGACCGAAAGCGAGAGGTCCTCCGACGGCAGCAGCACCGCCAGCCCGAACGGGATCAGCGCCACGATCGCCGTCGCCACCCGGAAATCGCGGACCCGGCCGGGCAGGAGGTCGGTGGACACCACCCCGGCGACACTCACCAGCAGCCCGGACGAACTGGACAGGAACGCGGCGAACGCGCCCGCCGCCGTCACCGCGCCGAGGAGCTGGCCCCACAGTCCGGGCAGGACGGCGGACGGCAGCAGGAGGACGGCGGCGTCGGTCTTCCCGGTCACCAGCAGTTCCGGGACGTACATCCGGGACAGCGCGCCCAGCAGCGTCGGGAACAGGTAGAACAGGCCGAGCAGCAGCAGGACGTGCACCGTCGTGCGGCGCGCGGCCTTGCCGTCGGGGTTGGTGTAGAAGCGGACCAGGACGTGCGGCAGGCCCATGGTGCCGAGGAAGGTCGCGAGGATCAGCGAATAGACCTGCAGCAGATCGGTGAGACTGCCCGAATTCGGCCGGAGCCAGTCGCTGTTGGACGCGGGCGCGTCGCTGACCACCGGGACCGGCGTGCCCGCGGGGAACTTCAGGGTGGTGCCCTTGCCGACCTTGTGCCCGGCTTCCGGGGTCCACACCGCGAAACCGTTGGCCCGCGCGCCTTCGACCTGACCGTACGCCTCGAGCAAGGTCACCGAGGTGACCTTCAGCGTGACGTCGGTCTGCACCGTGACCGTGGTGTTCTCGGTGAACGCCGGCGGGGCGGGCTGCCCGAGCGGGCGCGCGCTGCCCGGCCCGCCGGAGCCGAGGAAGACGATGCACAGGATGAAGGCCGGCACCGCGATGGAGAACAGCTTCAGCCAGTACTGGAAGGCCTGGACGACGGTGATGGCGCGCATCCCGCCCGCGATCACGTTGAACCCGACCACACAGGTCACCAGGATCGCGCCCGCCCACGCCGGCACGGGCAGGATGGTCGCCAGCGTCAGCCCGGCGCCCTGCAGCTGCGGGACCATGTAAAGGATCCCGATGAACACCACGAACGCCGTCGAAACCCGGCGCAGCAGGGTCGAGCCCAGCCGCATCTCGACGAAGTCCGGCAACGTGTACGCCCCGGATCGCCGCAGCGGCGCGGCGACGAACAGCATCAGCGCGAGATACCCCGCGGTGAAACCGATCGGGAACCACAGCGCGTCGGCGCCGTCCTTGAGCACGATGCCGGCGACGCCCATGAACGACGCGGCGGACAGGTACTCACCGGAGATCGCGGCGGCGTTGCGCCGGGAACGCACGGTGCGGCGGGCGACGAGGAAGTCGTGCGTGCTGACGGCCGACCTCGAGGAGCGGTGCCCCAGGTAGAAGGTCAGCACCGCGACCAGCACGATGCCGGCGACGGCCCACGGATTCAGCTGCTGCACAGCAGGGATCCTCGCATGTGCAGCTCCGCAATCAGTTCTCGATCATGTCGACGAAGTCGCGTTCATGGCGTTCGGCGAGCCGGTTGTACCAGAGTCCGATGCCGAACAGGAACGGAAACGGTGCCACGCCGAGGATCAGCCAGGACAGCGGGATGCCGAGAACGGTCAGCCGCCCGAAGGACGGGATCAGGTAGAACAGCACCGGCAACGAGCACAGCGTGACCATCACCAGCAGGGCCAGCAGCGCGGCCGTCCGCAGCTGGATCTTCACCAGGTCCTTGACCAGGAGCTTTCCCCAGCTGGTCTGCTCTTCGAGTTCGACCCTGGCCCGCAACGTGCTCGTGGCCTGCCGCGGATCGGCGAGGATCACCCGCTGCCGCTTGGGTTTGGCGTGGTGTTCGGGCTTCGGCTGCTCGTGTTTCGGACCGGACGGCGCACCCGGCACCGGCTCCACGGCGGCACCCTCGGACGGGGCGGGTTTCTTGTGCCTGCCCTTGCCCAGGGTCGGATCCGGCTCGCGGACGCCGTTGACGCGGCGGTAGAAGTCGTCGGTCATGTCCCGGGGCTACGTCGACCGGTTGGCGCCGACGAGCCGGTCCTTGAGCGCGCGGGTGTGACGGCGGCTCACCGGCAGCACCTTCTCCTCGTTGCCGATGACGACCTGGTAGCCGCCCTGCCCCATGCGCAACTCGGTGATCAACGGCAGCGAGACCAGGAACGACCGGTGGATCCGGACGAAACCCGCCTTCTCCCAGCGCTCTTCGAGCTGGGCGAGCGGGATGCGGACCAGATGGCTGCCGTCGGTGGTGAACAACCGGGCGTAGTCGCCCTGCGCTTCGACCCAGCGGACCGAGGACCGCGGGATGAGCTTGGTCGTGCCGGCGAGTTCGACGGGGATGACCTCGTCGTCGTTCTTGACCTGCCCGACACCGGACGCGCCGGGCGGCGGCGCGGCGTTGGCGGCGAGTTTCTCGATCACGCGGGAGATCGCGCGGTCGAGCCGATCCTGTTGATAGGGCTTGAGGACGTAGTCGAGCGCGCCGAGGTCGAAGGCGTTGACCGCCTCTTCGGCGTGCCCGGTCACGAACACCAGCGCCGGTGAGGGGCGCAGCGCGGCGAACACGCGGGACATCTCCATGCCGGACAGTCCGGGCATGTCGATGTCGGCGAACACCGCGTCCACGATCGGCAGGCCGCGTGCCTTGCGGTCGCCGAGCCTCGGATCGTCGGTCGACAGCAGGCGAAGCGCCTCCGAAGCATCGATCGCCGGGAAGACCAGGGCGACGTGCGGGCTGTTCCGGAGACAGTGAACCAGTTCGTCCAGCCCTTTGGGCTCATCGTCCACCGCAAGGACAATGAGCTTCCGGGTGTCATCGTGAGCACTCACAGTGAGTCGCATAATGCCCACTGCCGGGTTCCCTGTCCAGCCCGCTCCGGGAAAGTCGAACGAAAAGGACGGCACCGCCCACCCCCGCGCCTGGGGTGGCCGGTGCCGTCATCTTTCCGGTGGCACGAACCGCCTAGCCGTGCCACGTCCGGCCCTTCACGAGGTGAAGGTGAACCAGTTGACGCTCACGAAATCCGCGGGCTGTCCGCTCGTGAAGGTCAGATAGACGTCGTGCTTCCCGGTGATCCCGCTGATGTTCGCCGGAACGGTCCGCCAGCTCTGCCAGCCGCCGGTGCCGGCGATGGCGAAGCTGCCGACGGGCGCGCTGGAAAGACTGTCGAGCCGGACCTCGACCAGACCGCTCACCCCGCCCGTCGCGCCGGACGCCACCCGCGCCTGGAACTGCCTGGCGGTCTGCGTCCCGAAATCGATGCCCGGGTACAACGCCCAGTCACCGTTGCCCGCCGGGCCGATGTTCTGGCCACCGCCGGAATCGGACGTGGTCTGCTTGGCGATCCCGGCGGCCTGGCTGTAGGACTCCGCCTGGATCGTGCTGTACGCACTGCCACCACCGGGATTACTCGTCGTTGTCGTCGGGGTGGGTGTCGTGCCCCCGCCACCGCGGGTCAGGACGGTGACGTAGTCGACGAGCATCGGACGTCCTGGCACGATCCCCGGCCCCGGCGTCGTGGTGCCGGAGTTGTTGTTCGGGAACGCGCCGCCGATCGCGACGTTCAGCAGCACGAAGTAGCCCGCGTGGCCGGTCATGTTCGCCCACGTCGTGGCGTCGACCTGGTTCTGGCTGACCGAATGGAACTGCTGTCCGTCCACGAACCAGCGGAACACGTTGGGGACGGCGGAGGTGTCCCATTCGAAGGTGTAGGTGTGGAACGCGCTCTGACAGCTCGCGCCGGGGCAGGTCCGGCTGCCGACGAGGCCGGTGGTCTCGTTGCACGGGCCGCCGGGGTTGACGCCGCAGTGCAGCACGCCCCAGACCGTGTTGATCCCGTTGACGTTCTCCATGATGTCGAACTCGCCGACGGCGGGCCAGTTCCAGTAGTTGCCGCGATACGGCGAACCGAGCGCCCAGAACGCGGGCCAGTAGCCGAGCGCCGCGGCGCCGGTGACGTTCGGCATCTGGATGCGGCCTTCGATGCGCAGCGCGCCACCCGACGGCGGTTTGAAGTTCGTGCGCTGCGTTTCGATCCGCGCCGAGGTCCAGTTGCCCGCGCTGTCGCGCAGCGGCGTGATCCGCAGGTTGCCGGAACCGTCCTGGGCGAGGTTGGCGGGATTCGCGGTGTAGTTCTGGATCTCGCCGGTGCCCCAGTTGCCGGGGCCGCCGGGGTAGGCGTGGCCGGTGTCGATGATCCAGTTCGCGCTCGACGGGAGCGAGCCCGCGGCGCCGGTGAAGTCGTCGGTGAAGACCGTGGTCCAGCCGGCGGGCGGCGGCGGGACGGCGGCCGAGGCGGGGAACGTCAGGGGGACCGTGATCAGTGCCGCGCCGAGCGCCGAACCGAGCGCGATCTTCCAGCGGCTCCGGTGGGGAGACGTAACGGACATCGGACCTCCTCGTCATCATTGTCGAGGTTTTGTTGCCGGTCACAACAAAGCGGTATGTCCGATATGACACCTGGTCTGAACCACTTACGCCTACCACCGTTCGGGTGAATCCATTCCCACCCCGAACGCTAGGAAAGGTCCTTTCCTCGCAAATTTTGCAAGGAAAGGACCTTTCATAGCGCGCGTCAGAGGCCGAAGCGGCTCCAAGCGGCCTTGTGCTGGACGGCGTCCAGCAGCGCGCTCGCCGCGGCGGGAGCGCCGATGCCGAGCCGCGCCAGCAGCGCCTTCTTCGGTTCGGCGACCGAGATCTCGGCGTCCGGGTACCGCTCGGTGATCACCTGACGGAGGCTGCCGACACCGTCGATGAGACCGAGTTCGACCGCGCGGGCACCCAGCCAGACGTCGCCGGTGAACAGGTCCTCCGAGCTGGAGAGCCGGTCTCCGCGGCGCTCGGTGACCCAGTCGACGAACAGTTCGTGGAGCTGGCCGTGCATCTTCTTCAGCCATTCCACGTCTTCGGGCTTCTCCGGGCTGAACGGGTCGAGCCGGGACTTGTTCGCGCCCGCGGTGTGCAGCCGCCGCTCGATGCCGAACCGCTCCAGCAGGCCGGTGAACCCGAACCCGCCGCTGATCACGCCGATCGAGCCGACCATGGACGTCCGGTGCGCGTAGATCTCGTCGGCGGCGCAAGCCAGCCAGTACCCGCCGGACGCGGCGACGTCCTCGGCGAAGGCCAGCACGGGCACGTTCTTCTCGTCGGCGAGCTGGCGGATCCGTTCCGCGACCAGGCCCGACTGCGTCGGCGCACCGCCCGGTGAGTTGATCTGCAACGCGACGGCCTTCAGCCGCTCGTGCGCGAACGCGCGGGTGAGCGCGGACTCGACGGCGGCGAGGTTGATCGCTCCCCTGGCCAGGGGCGACGGGGTCGGCGTGATCACCCCGTGCAGCTTCACCACCGCGACGACGTCCTTGCGCTCACCCCGGTCGCCGATCATCGGGAGACGGGAGGTCAACTTGTCCGCAACGCTCATACCGCCAGGTTACCGACGTTCACGACGGCAGCACGCCGCTGCGCGAACCGCTCACCCCGCTGGCCTCACTCGGACCGCCCTGCGGCGGGACAGCGGCGCTGTCGGCGGAGAAGTCCGGCAGGTTCGGCCGCACGCCGGGCATGAACTTCGGCACCCGCAGGGTCACCTTCATGCCGGCACCGGGAGCGGTCTCGACCATGAGCGCGTAGTCGCGGCCGAACACCTGCTGCATCCGCTGGTTGATGTTGCCGAGTCCGACGTGCGCGCCCGTGCGGTGCTGGCTGCGGAGGTCCGCGAGTTTGGCGGGCTCCATGCCGATGCCGTCGTCCTCGACGCTGATCAGCGCCTCGGCGCCGTAGTCCTCGGCGATCACCGTCACGCAGCCGCCCGACGGCTTGGACGCCAGGCCGTGCTTGACGGCGTTCTCCACCAGCGGCTGGATGATCAGGAACGGGACGACCACCGAGAGCACCTCGGGCGCGATCTTCATCCGCACCTCGAGCCGTCCGCCGAAGCGGGCGTTCTCGATGGTCAGGTACCGGTCGATGTTCCGCAGTTCCTCGGCGAGCGAGGTGAACATGCCCGACGTCCGGAACGAGTAGCGCGTGAAGTCGGCGAAGTCCTGAAGCAGCTCTCGCGCCTCTTCCGGGTCCGTCCGGATCAGCGACGAGATGGTGTTGAGCGCGTTGTAGACGAAGTGCGGCGAGATCTGCGCGCGCAGCGCCTTGATCTCGGCCTGCTGGAGCTGGTTCTTCGATTCGTCGAGGCGGGCCAACTCGAACTGGGTGCAGACGAACTGCGCGACCGCGTCGGCCATCTGCACCAGCCGCCCGCGCGTGCGCCCGACCACGATCAGCGCGGCCTCGGTCTCGCCCTCGACGATCAGCGGCACGATCACCGCCGTCCGCATCCGGCAGGTACCGCGGTGGTTGCACGGCATCTTGTCGTGCGCGACGACCTCGCGGCGGTGCTTGCGGATCGCGTTGCCGATGGCGTCGACGAGGTCGACGTAGTGGTCGTTGGCCTCGCCGTCCCACGACAGCAGCGTGCCCTCGCTGTCGGTGATGCCGACCGCGACGCAGTCGAGCATCTCCAGCAGCTGGCTGGTGATCTTGTCGGCGACCTGTTCGTCGAGTCCCTCGCGGAGGTCCGGTGTCGCCTTCGACATCCGGTGGACGGCCTGCAGCACCGCGTTCTCCACGATGCTCGCGGGGCGCCGCAGCTTGATCAGCAGGACGACCACGAGGATCGCGAGGAGCAGCGCCACCCCCCAAGGGATGATCTGCGCGATCTCGAGCCCGGACACGGCGTCCATGCTCTGCGCTCGACCAACCGGGTGCAAGGCCTGCTCCCCACTTTCCGTTGAGTTGTGACAACTGAGGGTGGAGCCGACCCTACCCAAGACCGGGGTGGTGTCCCCATGGTCGCTCCCCGTCGACCGGGAAAGACTCCTCCACAGGCAATCGCTTCCGGGGGAGGAACACCATGCACGGAACGGCGAAAGTCGTCGCGGGGGCGCTGGCGGGGGTCCTGCTGGCGAGCGCGTCGGCGGAGACGGCGGCCGCGACGGGGGACCCGGTGCGCGCGGCGGTCGCGGACCTCGTCGGAGCAGGGGGATTCCCGGGAGCGGTCGTCCACGTACGGAACGGTGAGACGGTTTCGCGGTTCGGCGCCGGGTACGCGAACCCGGTCACGCGCGAACTCGCGGGACCGCATCACCGATTCCGGATCGCCAGCAACACCAAGGCGTTCGTCGCCACGGTGGTGCTGCGACTGGCGGGTGAAGGCGCGCTGTCGCTCGACGACACCGTGGAGCGACGACTGCCGGGTGTCGTACGCGGACCGGGCTACGAGCCGGACAAGATCACGCTGCGCATGCTGCTGAACCACACCAGCGGCTTGCACGATCCGCTGGATCCGCACTTCTTCGACCCGTACCTCGTGCAGGGGAACCGGGCGCACGTCATCACGCCGTCGGAGGTGATCCGGCGGTCGCTCGCCGACCGTCCGTCATTCGCGCCGGGGGCGGGCGTGCAGTACTCGAACACCGGATATCTGTTGCTGGGCAAGGTGATCGAGCAGGTCACCCGCCGCGACGTCCGCGAGGAGATCCAGCGGCGGCTCCTCGATCCGCTCGGCCTCGGCCGGACGTACTTCCCGGTCTGGTCGCCATTCCTGCGCGGGCCGCATCTGCACGGATACGACATGAGCACCCCGGCGAAGGACATGACGGTGTTCAGCCCTTCGTACGATTGGACCGCCGGCGCGATGGTGTCGACCGTCGACGATCTCGCGACGTTCCATCGCGCTTTACTGGCAGGACGGCTGCTGGCGCCGGCGCAGCAGGCGGAACTCAAGCGGCTGGTGCCGCACGGTGAGTTCGGCGCGTACGGCGCCGGGGTGGAGACCCTCACCCTGCCTTGTCCGGGTCACCCGAAGACCGTCTGGGGCAACACCGGGGCCGGGCCGGGGTTCTTCAGCGTCTCGATGAGCACCGAGGACGGCTCGAAACAAATCGTGCTGGCGCTGAACGTGTACGACCTCGCCGCGGACGTGCACGGTGGCCGCCGGGTGCCGAAGCCGCCGATGCCCGCGGTGATGGCCGCCCTCTGCTGACCACGTTTTGGCCCTCTGCCTGCCCGCGTTTCACTTGAGCAGGCGCGACATCCGCCGGTCGGCGAGGGGCTTCCCCCCGGTCTGACAGGTCGGGCAGTACTGGAACGACTTGTCCGCGAACGAGATCTCGCGGATCGTGTCGCCGCAGACCGGGCACGGCAGCCCGGTCCGCGCGTGCACCCGCAGCCCGGACCGCTTCTCCCCCTTGAGCCGGGCCGCGGATTGGCCGACCGAGCGCGTCACGGCGCTGGTCAGCACCTCGCGGATCGCCTCGGAAAGCCCGTCCAGCGCCCCTTCGGACAGCTTTCCCGTTGTGGCGTAGGGGGAAAGCTTCGCCATGTGCATGATCTCGTCGGAGTAGGCGTTGCCGATCCCGGCGATCAGCGACTGGTCGGTCAAGGCCGTCTTCAGCCGTTCGGTGCGCCCGGCGAACAGCTTCTCGAGTCCCGACCGGTCCAGTGACAGCGCGTCCGGCCCGAGCCGCGCGATACTGGCGACCTCCTTCTCCGGATCACGCACGATCCAGACGGCCAGGCCCTTCTTCGTGCCGGCCTCGGTGAGGTCGAAGCCCGGGCCCGCGGCCGCGTCAAGGTGGACGCGCAGCGAGATCGGCCCCTTGCCGGGTTTGAGCGGCGTCGGCGACAACGCGTCGGACCAGCGCAGCCAGCCCGCCCTCGCCAGATGGACGACCAGGTGGAGGTCGCCGACGACGAGGTCGAGATGCTTGCCGAACCGGCCCGCCCCGGTGACCTCGCGGCCGTGCAGCTCCGTCCACGGCGGTGTCGCCGTCTTCAGCACGCTGAGGGATGACACGTCGATACGGAAGACCGTCTTGCCCACCGCGTGTTCACGCAGGTGGTGAGCGAGCGCTTCGACCTCGGGTAACTCGGGCATGGCCCCAGTCTCGCGCGTTCAGGCCGCCGCGACTACTCCACCGGGTGCAGGGGGCCGTCGAAATCCGGCAGCGAGTGCTTCTGGATGGTCTTGGTGATCTTCGAGACCTCGCCGCGCACGGTGAACATGCCGCGGATGGTGCCCACCCAGCGCTCGGACGGCCTGTCACCCGCCAGATCGCCTTCGGTCTCGGCGACCACGGTCCACGGACGGCGCAAGATCCACCGAAGCGGGAAGAACAACGCGATCAGCAAGAGTGCCAGCGGAACCCAGGACGGGATCATCACGTCCGCCGGTGTCCACATGATGAGCACGATCGCGAGCACCGCGGTCACGGCGATCATCGCGATCCCCGGGCCGTAGCTGCCGGCCACATCGTGCTCGAAGTCGTCCGCAGTCGCGGGAGCACGCCATTCCATCTGGGCTCGGACCACCCAGTCACGGCCGTCCTCGCCGTGCACCAGCCGGTTCATTCAGTCGCCTCCCGCGCGGCCGCTCGCTCGTCGTGAGCGACCCCCACCGTACCGTGACCACGGCATGATTCGCGAGAGTTCGAAGGCGATACGGCCCTCTCGAGCGTTACGGGCAGGTCGGGTAGTCGACGCCCGGTTCCGGATAGTGGGAAGTCGGCTTCACCGGGCTCGGCTCGTGCTCCGACGACTCCCCGGACGACGGTTCGGTCGTGCTTTCGGGGGTGCCCGAAGCCGGTGAAGTGGACCCTTCCGGGTCCGTCGTCGACTCCGGCGTATTCGGGTTCGTGGACTCCGTGGAGTCCCGCGGCGTCGTGGTCGTCGTCGGGCTCAGCGACTCCTCGGTGGGGCTGAGCGATTCGTCGGGCGGCGGGATGTCGTCCCGCTTCGAGGTGGTCTGGTTCGAGCCGCTTTCCGGGACCTCGTTCCGCGGGGCGGTCTCCTGCACCGGCTTCTGCTCGGGAGGGGGCTGCACGACGAGGTCGCCGCCGGCGAGTTCCTTCCGCGAGGTGCCCACGCCGGGCAGGCTCGGCACGTCGGCCACGCCGAGTTCGGAACCCGGCCCCAGCCCTGTCTGCCTCGGCGAGGAGCCCTTGCCGTGAAGCTGGTCCTCGGCGATCCGCTGCGGCGGAATCTGCACCGGCTGTCCCTGGCCCGGCGGGGCGACCTGCACCGGCGGCAGCAACGCCAGCTCCGGCAGCCCTCCCCCGGACAACCCGATGGTGTGAGTCACGTCGGTCCCGAACACGGCCGGACCAGCGACGATCCCGACCGCTCCCGCGGCCGCCGTCGACGCCACCGCCATGCCGACCTTCATCTTCGACCCGAGCAGAAGCCCCTTGACCGAAGCGGCGAATCCCGACAAGGCCCCGGACGACCCGCTCGCGTAAAGACCGGCGGCGCCCGGCACCAGCAGTGCCACCACACCGGCGTGCGCCCGCAGCGAAGAACAGACGTCGCGCAGCTCGTCGTGCGTAGCCCGGCAAGACTGGCAGCCGATCAGATGGGCCTTGATCCGGCTCGCCTCGGCGCCGGTGACGCTGCCCGCGGTGAACCCGCCCAGCTTCTCCACCACCGCCCGGCACGAATCCGGTCCGCGGTTCACCGACAGATGCGCCTGCAGATACGCCGCCCGCAGCCCCTGCCGCGCCCGGCGCGCCAACGCCGCCGTCGCGTTCGCGCTCAGCCCGAAATGGGGCGCGACCATCGACGGCTGCTCGCCCTCGACTTCGGTCTGCCACAACACCGAACGCCAGCGCTCCGGCAAACTCGTGAAGGCGGTCGTGATCAGCGAATGCTCGGCCGTCCGGGCGTTGGTGTCCGCCCCCGCCCCGGCCCGGAACGACAGCTCGTCGTCGCTCACCGGCACGTCACGGCGCGCGCCGTGCCATTCCCACGAGACCCGGCGAGCCACCGTCAGCAGATACGCCCGCACGTAGTCCCGCGGCCCGGCGCCCCGGCGCAACGCCTGAAGCACCCGGAAGAAGGTCTCGGCCGTGATGTCCTCCGCCTCCGACCGATCGGAGGCCAGACTGCGGGCCAGCCGCCGCACTGCGGCGGCGTGAAGTTCGAAAAGCTCCCCGAAGGCGGCGTCCTCCCCTTCGCGGAGCCGCTGGAGCAATGCCTGCTCGTCGGATTCCGAGGCCGCCTGAAGCGGCACCGTGCCCTGCTCGGTCATCCGGCCAGGCACCTCCTCCCCGAAGGACTCACCATTCGGTCGAATGGGGACACCATACGGAGGTATGCAGCCGTCGTCACCCCTTGTACGCCAGGTGTGACACCGAAGCACCTATCGGGGTGGGTTAAAACCGCTACGGACGGTCGGTGTATGGTTGTTCCACTGCTTCAAACGAGTGTTGAAGCGCTGAGGTACATGCGGATGTAGCGCAGCTGGTAGCGCATCACCTTGCCAAGGTGAGGGTCGCGGGTTCGAATCCCGTCATCCGCTCGCAGGTGGGAGAGTCTTGTCCAGGGAACGCCTGGACCAGGGCCTGCTCGCCATAATTTCCGGGGGCCGAGCCCCCGGAGCCCCACGGTTCGTTCACCTCGCCTTTGCGGGTGGGTATGGGGCACGTAAGTCTGACCCTCTTGTTGATCTTCGTTTGCTTCGGCTTTCTTCGTGGTTACTAAGTGCTACAGGTTCGGTGAGCAGAGTCACACGACCGTAGTAATTCGGATTTGTGCATACGTTGTGGTGCTGAGGGCGGCGCCTACCTGGGAGTTCGGTACTTTGTGGGCCGGATCTTCGAGGGTGGGGAAGCACGGATGAGTGAGAACACGCGCGACGGCGGCCCCGTCGCGACGATGGAAGCCGAGCGGAAAACGCCTGAACCGGGCAAGCCCGCGAAGCGCGGACTGCTCGATCGCCTCCCCTATTGGGCCCTGTGGGCACTGACCGCCGTACCGATCGTGCTGTCGATCGCCGAGGTCGTCCGTGCCCCCAAGATCAACCACGCGGATTACTGGGTCGTCCTCGGCCTCGTCGCCGACAAGAACGGCAACCTGGACGTCGCCCAGCTGTTCCACCTCTACCACGAGCACCCGATCGTGCTGGTCGGCCTCGTCTTCTGGCTCGACGCCAAACTGTTCGCCGGCACCCAGACCCCACTCGGCTTCCTCAGCGTCATTCTCGCCGCCGGCATGTTCGCCGCGCTGTGGAGCATGCTGCCCCGCACTCTCACCGGCCTGCGCCGCGCCGGCGTCGTCGCCGGACTCTCCGGACTGGTGTTCTCCGCCGGCACGGTCGAGTACTTCGGCGACGGCATGATGGGCGTCCAGTGGCTCCTCGGCCTCGCCCCCGCCGTCATCGCGATCGCCTTCGCGCACCACGGCAAGCTCATCCCGGCTTTCCTCTTCGCCTTCATGGGCAGCCTCGGGCACGGTGTGGCGTTCCCGGTGTGGATCGTTCTCGCGCTCGTCCTCTGGCTCCGCGGCGAGGGCCGGGTCAAGTCCGCGCTTCCACTCGGCCTCGGCCTCGTCGTCTTCGTTCTCTGGCGCATCGCGCCATGGCCGCCGAGCTACCAGAAGCCGAACGTCGTCGGCGCAGACACCTATCTCGGCGCCATGACCAGCACCATCGGCCAGTCCTGGTCCACCAAGTCACCGGATCTCGCGTTCCTCGCGGGCGCGCTGACCGTCGGCCTCTTCGGTGTCCTCGCCGCGACAGCCGTGAAGCAGCGACTGGCGACCAAAGCCGAGAACTTCGCCGGAACCCTCGACGGCCCGGCACCGGTCGCCGCCGTCGCGGGCTGGTTCGGGCTCGCGGCCCAGGTGACGCTGAACGGCGCGATGATCGGCGTCAGCCGAGGTGGCTACAACGCCACCGAAGGCATGTCGTCCCGCTACGTCGGAATCGGGCTCCTCGGCGTCTGCGCGGTACTCGTGCTGCTGGTGACCCGCGGGCCGCGGGCGCTGCGACTCAAGGCGATCCCGCTGGCGCTCGTCATGGCCCTCTGCGTCTACGCGATCGGCAACACCGCCGCGGGCGCGACCCGCTATCGGTACGCCTACCAACCCGTTCTCGGCGTGGCGATGCAGGTGAACGCGGGCGGCGTGATGAGCAAGATGTTCGCCTATCCCGACTTCCTCGAGCAGGAGCGGACGATGGGCATCTACCCGTTCACGCCGGACTTCACTTTGGGCTGCGGCGCGGGCGGACCGGAACTCGGAACGACCGTCGACCTCGCCAAGGCCGTCGAACTCAAGGGCCCCGGCTACGGCACCAAGGACACCGCCGGCGCCGTCGACACCGCGCCCGTCACCGGCGACAAGCAGATCAACGGCTGGGCACTCATCGGCGGCGAACAGGCCCAGTGCATCCTCATCACCGACGGCGCGGGCAAGGTCGTCGGCGGGGGCACGGTGGGCCTCCCGCGCGACGACATCTCGCAGTTCATGAACGGCACCGGCCGCTCCGGCTGGCAGGCCGTCGCGGCGCCGGAGGTCAAGGACCCGGTCGTTCTCGCCTATCGCGACGGCACGTATCACCGCATCACCACGATCAAGGACGCCGGAAAGGGTTAGAGCGCGGGCGCTTTGAACGGGTCGCGGGCCCGACGCGGCCGAGATTCGCTAACGGGACTCGGGCCTCGGCCAAGGATCGAGTCCCGGATCGGAGTACAGGCAAACCAGCGGGCGATTCGCGCAGACCGCCAACTCCAGTGAGTATTCAAAGGTGGAACCGAGTTCCCAAATCCAGCCCATGCCAGCGGCAACCACCCTCCCCTCAGCCTCGACGAATACACTTGAATAACTGAGCCATTCACCGATCGGGAAATAGTCCCCGCCGAGAACACGCTCCACCTCTTCCGCTAGATCACGATGCCCTGCTCCAGCGGCAAGAGGATCGAAATCATAAGGCTCGTCATTACTGAAGTTCGGGCCGACTCGATTGACCGGCTCGATCGAGAGCCCGCCGAGCACAGCGAGGATTTCTTCAGCCAAGGGGTGAGCCCTGTACCCTTCATCCTCCAACGGCTTTATCCATTGGCCGACGTCAACTCTCCTGCCCACGCTCCATCCGGATGCAGCAAGCGCCCTGAGCAAATCCTTGCTGAGCGAGTCGAATCGAATCATGGAAATCAGTTGATCCCAACCCGCGGGCGGCCGCTCAGATCTCGTAGCCGTCCATCACCGTCGGCGCGACCGGGGACAGGTGGTCGTCGCCGCGTTCGGTGACCAGGCCGCGGGCCATCCGGTACACCTTGAACTCGTTGTCGTGCTCGGGGTCCTGGTCATCCCAGACGTGCAGGAGACCGTAGGAGCCCGGCGCGAGGTCGCCGACGCGGGTGAACAGGTCCACCAGCTCGGGGCCGATCGTCGTGCCGTGTTTGTCCATGCCGCCCAGGTGCAGCACCGGCACGCCGGCGGCCCAGCGCAGGTCCACCAGGTCGCCGTCGTCGAAGTCGCGGACGGCGCGGTGCACCCGCTCGACGATGCGCTCGAGCAGCGCCGCGTCATCGTCACCGGCAGGGCTCGCTTGGATGGTCACCCACCCGTGATATTCGAACACCGGCCTGAGTTTAGGCAGGTCCGCCCATCGGACGGCGGTCAGCCCGCCAACGCGGCCGGTGAGCCGTTGCGCCGGAGCGCGTTCTTGAAAACCTGCTCGCCGTGCCGCTCGAAGGCGGGGACGAGCTTCTCGCCGTAGACGCACAGCGTCCGCTCCCACGGATGCCCGAGCGTGCCGAAGCGGAAGTCGTTCGCCAGGAACAGGTGGTAGTCCGTGCGCGGGAACACCGGGACCGGCCACGGGTCGAGCGCGGCGTGCCGATGCGGGTAGAAGCGGTACGACTGGTGCTGCCAGTGCAGCACCCACACCCACTCGTCCTCGGCGACGCAGTCCTTCAGCGCCGAGAGGGCGACACGCGCGACGTCGTTCTGCTCGACGGCGTACGGGCCGAGCCGGAACTCGGCCGACGACCGGTCGAGTCCGCCGGGCGCGAGGTCCCACGCGACGGACGGGGCGGGTTCACGGAAACCCGGCCAGGCGTGCGAGTAGGTGCTCGGCCAGAACGCGAGCTTGTCGTAGACCCAGTACCAAGCAGGCTCATCTGCGACCCTGGAGATGGCTTCCCAAGCGTTGTTCACGAGCGACCCTCGGTGGTTCGGCCGATTAAGACTGGGAAAGCTTCGTGTTCGGGGCCCGAGTTGTCCAGCTCGTGGGCGCAGTCCGTAAAACTGTCACCTGATCAGGTGTCTTGCGCCGTCGCGAGAACCGTGAGAATGACGGTGCGTGAACGGCGAGCCCACCGAATGCGGGCTCGCCGTCGTTCGATCATGCGGCCGCCTCCCAAAGGCTCATGAAGGCCGACGCCTCGCTTCGCACCCACGGCCGCACTTTGTCGCGATCACGCGGCGACAGCGCGAACTCCTTCGCGCGCCGGACGTCGATCACCAGCGGACGGCCGCCGGGGCGCAGCTCGTCCATGGTCTGTTCGAGCAGCCACAGCACCAGCTGCGCCGCGTCCCGGCTCAACGGCTCCTCCTTGAAGTAGAGCCAGGTGACGTGGACCGGACCGTCACCCTTGCGGAGCCCGAGATGCGGGTTGATGCCCACCTCGAGCGCGCCGAGCCGCCAGCGTGACCGGCCGACCTCGGCCAGCCGCAGGTCACGCCGCCCCAGGTAGCGCAGCCAGCCGTTGGCGATCTCGGCGTAGTGCGGCCGCGTGCGCTCGTCCGCGTTCTCGACGAGGGCCCGCAGCACCTCGCGATCCCGGCCGGAGATCCGCCCGGCCCGGATCGCGTTCGCGGCGCGGAGGTAGAAGTTGAACCCGCCCCTGGCCGGGTCCTCGTACTGACGGCGCCAGCGCCGGACGAAAGAGGAACGCGAGGGACCCGAGCTCGTGCTGTATCCCACGAACGTGGGCAGGGTGATGTAGGCCATCCGTGTCTGCCTTTCGCCGCTGTTCCTGCTGTACAACGACGATTTTAGAACACATGTACGACAGAAACCGGCGCCTTACGGGTGACGTGGACCAGGGGGCCACGGGCCTTCGAGCAACTCGGCCGATTCCTCGAGGATCGGCACCTCGCAGACGTCCCTCGGGGTGAGGTCGGTGGGGATCCAGTTCTCGAGCATCGCCGACCAGCGTGCGATCCCCCGCAGCGACGGCGGCGACCCGAGCAGCTCGCCGACCTCGCTGACCAGGGCGCCGCCGGTCGCTGGGGACAAGTCGCCCTTGACCATCGCGGTGAGCCAGCCGTGGATGAGCGACCACCGCGCGGCCGTGGGGTCGGCGGGCAGTTCGATACCCAGTTCGTCGACCACCTGATGGAGCGCCTTGTCGACGGCGTCTTCGCCCGCGGACTCAAGCCCGGCCAGCAGGCCGAGGGAGGGAACGTCGAGTCCGGCGACGATCGCGTCCAGACCGGCCTCGACCAAGTGGGACGTGCGGACGTCACGCCCGGCGAGCCGGCCGATGGCCAGCTCGCGCAACGCACTGCGGCACTCGTCGATTTCCGTCACCCGGCACTTCCCACGTCCGCCACCGTACCGCCGGCAGGATGAAGGGGCCTCCCGGTGACCGGACGCGAGATCGATGCTGGACCAGGGTCGCTTGTGGACGCGAGAATGTGGAAAGACCACATCAACCACCCATAAGGGTGCATGCAACACTGGCTGCCCACACCCGGCGGCAGGGGGCTAAATGAGCTGGCAGGACGAGCTTCGACAGCTGGACGTCGAGCTGGCCGCGGGTCGCATCGGGCACGCCGAACACCGCAAGAAGCGTGACGAACTCCTGGCGGAGGCCTCCGGCGGGACGATGCCGTCACCGGTCCCCTCACCGCTGCGACAGCCAGGCGGAGCCTGGCACAGCACCAATCCCGCGGCGCGACCGGTCGACCTGCCCACCGTCACGGTTCAGCAGCCCCAGCCGTACCAACAGCCTCAGCAGCCTTACGCGCCGCCGTCGGAACAGCGCACGCAGCCTTTCGATACCGGGAAACCCCAGCGCGAAGAGAAGAAGAGCGTCGTCCCGCGCATCGAGGACCACAAGACCACCGCGCCTTCTCCCGCCGACATCAATCCGACGGTCTACCTGCGCGCCGAGCCGCCGCCGGTCCGGAACAAGCCGTCGACCCACCAGCTGCACCGGCCGCTTCCGCCGCTGGCGCCCGAACCCGGTCCGCGGCACAGCGCGCCGGCCGAGGACTACGCGGTCACCGGCGGTCGCAAGCCGACGTGGCTGTTCCTCGGCGCCGGGGTTCTGGTCGTGCTGGCGCTGATCATCGGCGGGACGCTGTGGCTGGGCTCGTCGTCGTCCTCGAACGTCGCCGAGCAGCCGAGCGTGGCCCAGCCGCCGGACGGTCTGTCCGGGCTCGCGCCGTCCAGCCAGCCGAACAGTGCCCAGACGCCGCTGGAAGACCGGCTGCCCGCGTTGCCGGGAACGCCGTCGAAGGACAACTCGACGATGTCGGTCGCGAAGGGTGTCGAACTCAATCTCTATTCGAAGGCCGCCGCCGACTACCTCACTTCGAAGAACATCACTTCCGTCACCTACAAGGGTTCGAACGAAGGTACGAACGGCTACCTCGTCCTGGTGATCCCGGCGAACGACGCGAAGGACGCCACCGCGATCGTCAACTACTTCCGGGAGAACTCGATCAACGCCGGACTGCGCGAGCAGCGCGTCGGCGACCGGCTCGCCCTCGTCGGCGCGAACAAGAACGGCCAGCTCAGCGGCATGGGTTATGTGTCCGGGACGATGGCCGTGACGACGTGGGTCTCGCAGCCGCTCGGCGGGGATTCGCAGGCGCTCGACACCCGTCTGGAGCAGACGCTGACCTCGTTGGACACCGTTCTGCCGTCGAGCTGAGAAGCGCAGGTCGCGGGGAGATCACGATTCGACCCGCGAGGGCGCGCCGAGTCCGGGCAGTGCAGAATGTGCGAGGTCACCGCAGTGGTGGTATCGCGAGGGCAGGGAGCGTACTTTCCCGCCTGAATCGGATTAAGGGGGCTGGTGGTGTCCTGGCAGGAAGAGCTGCGCAATCTGGACGAGGAGCTCGCATCTGGCCGCCTCTCCGCGGACGACTACCGGCTCCGGCGCGACCAGGTGCTGTCCTCAGCGGTCGCGTACGGCGACCCTGCCCAGCAACAGGTGCAGCAGCCCGGCCAGCAGCCCCAGCAGCCTTTCCAGCAGTCGCCCTTCCAGCAGCCTCAGCAACCGCAGGCGCCGCAGCAGCCCCCGCAGGCTCCGCAGTCCGGTCAGCCCAGCGCCGACTCGACCCAGATCATCGCCCCGGTGAACCAGCCGCCGCAGAACGGTGAGGGCGAGCGGACCCAGGTCGTCCCGAACTGGCAGCAACAGCAGGCCGACCCGAACCGCACCCAGGTCGTGCCCCCGGTCGCGTCGCCGCCCGGTGGTTTCCCGCAGCAGGGCCAGGCGTCCCCGGCGGGCGGTTTCCCCCAGCAGGGCCAGGCCTCGCCCGCGGGTGGTTTCCCGCAGCAGCCGCCCCAGCAGCACGGCTACCCGCAGCAGCAACAGCCGCAGCAGCAGGGCTGGACCGACAACGACGCCAGCCCGCCGTGGGGTGGTTCGGACTTCCCGCCGATCTCGCCGGTCGGCAGCACGGAATGGGTCAAGCAGGGCCCCGAGCTGTTCGAAGACAAGCCCAAGGGCAAGGGCGGCAAGATCGCGATCATCGCGATCGTCGCCGTGCTGGTCCTCGCCGGCCTGGGCGTCGGCGGCTACTTCGCCTTCTCCGGCGGCGGTGACGACCCGGCGGATCCGACCGCTGCGCCGCAGCCGACCCAGTCGCAGAACGCGCCCCCGACGTCGTCGGCCAAGCCGAAGACGCCCGAAGAGCTGCTGTTCGAGAAGATCCCGGAGCAGTCCGGCGAAGAGGACGCGAAGAGCGGTGTGATCACCGCTGCCCAGCTCGCCGAGATCACCGGCATGGAAAAGGGCGAGGCCGATCTGGTCATCGCCGCCGGCGTGAAGCAGGTCGCGTACCGCGGCTCGCAGAAGCAGCCCGACGAGACAGGCCCCCAGCCGGCGAAGATCTCGGTCACGGTCATCCCGCTGACCAGCCCCGGTGCCGCTGGTGACCTGGTCAAGCAGCTGCGCCAGTACCAGACGAGCAACGGCTTCGTGCAGATCACCGAACCGCTGCCGGGTATGCCGCCGAAGCTGAACTTCCAGAAGAAGATCGCCTCCGACAAGGGTTCGTACCGCGGCACCTGGATCAGCGGGAACAACATCATCCGGGTGGACGTGCTGCAGAACCCGCTCGGCGGGGAAGACGGCGAGAAGGCGTTGAGCGGCACGTACCAGCGCGCGGTGAAGAAGACGCTGGAAAACTACGCCGTCACCAGCTGATCGATGACCGCCGAGAAGGCACGGCTGCTCACGACGCTGCTCTCCCTGGCCGAGGACACCGGTTCGCTGTCCGACGAACTGCACTTCGCCGGCTGGGACGCCACCGAGCGTGTTCCGCTCGACCACGGCACCGCGAACGTCCTCCGGGCGCTCGTGCTGCCGAAGGCGCCGCGAGTACTCGAAGTCGGTGCCGATTTCGGCGGTCTGACCAGGTATCTGGGTGAGGTCTCGGCGACGGTGCACGCCGTCGAGGCCGACCCGGTCCGCGCGGCCGCCGTCCGGTTCCGCACCCGCGACCTCGGCACGGTCACGGTGCACGACCGGCCTCCCGGCTCCGGGACTTACGACCTCGTCATCGTCCAACAGCCCTACGCGACGCGAAGCCTGCTGAACGTGGTTCGCGAGCGGCTGTCCCCGACAGGCGCCGTCGTGGTGCTCACCGCCTCGCGGAGTGTCGCCAAGACGCTCGCGGCGGCCGGTCTCGAAATCCAGCGTGAGCTGCGCTGCGCCCCCGGACACGAAGTCGCCCGCGCGGTACTCGGCACGCAGATCTACACCGAGCTCCCCCGGCTGTCCGCCGCGATCACCGGCGGCCCCGCGCACGGCCTCGCCCTGCTGTGCGGCCCCGGCGCCGCCGCCCTCTGGCCCGCGTACCGGCTCGCGACCTACTTCAACACCGCCGAGCGCGCCGCGTTCGCCTGCACGCGTGCCGATGTCGTGCGCACCGGCGAGGGTGCCGAAGTCCGCCGCACGCCGCTCGCGCCGTCTCCGCCGGTCGCCGGGATCTCGGTCGGACCGTGCACGGACAAGGTGTACGACGCCCCGACGATGGTCGAAGTCCTGCTCGACGAGCCGGAGCGCGTCGCGGAACTGCTCACCGGCTGGCGGGATCTCCTGCGCGCCGAGGCCGCGCGCGGGGTCGAGGCGTTGTGGGATCTGGTGCCGCACAACGTACTCGTCGACGGCGCGACGTTGCGCCCGATCGATCTGGAGTGGCGGAACGCGGACGCCGGTTCGCCCGAGGTCGTCGAGCGCGGAGTGCTCGTGCTGGCCGACAAGCTCGCCGACGCGGGCTGGTCCGCGGCGGCGGACGGCGGTTCGGTGCGCGACCTGGCGGGTTGGCTCGGTGTGCTGATCGGCCTCCATCCCTCCTTTGTGGACACCGCGGTGGCACGGGAGGTCGCCTTCTCGACGATCGCCTCGTGCGGCACCGCGCACGGCACCGGCGAGGTGCGGGAGGCCATCGCCGAAATCTGGCGAACGCGCCTGGCGAGAACCGTCCACGGGTACCGTTCAACGAAGGTCGGCGCCGGTGTGGCGGCGAACGAAGACGAGGTAGCGAAGCGATGACGAGCCTGCATACCGCCGGCATCCTGACCCCGGACCGGCCGGTCGGGCACCTGTTCGAGCTCCGGGGCTGGACGACCGGGATCAGCCGGATCGACGAGATGTCCGTGACCGTCGCGGGCGTCGAAGCGAACCTGTTCCCCGAGCCGTGCCCGGGTGCGCCCGAAGGTACTTTCGGCTGGCGCGCCGTCCCGGCCACCTGGGTTCCCGCGGGCACGCAGGACATCGTCGTCACCGGCCCGGACGAGCGGGTGCTGAACCAGGCGACCGTCCACGTGGGAACGCTGCCGGGCGAGGAACCGCTGTGGCTGGGCGAACTCGAAGCGCCGAAGCAGGGAAAGGTCTCCGAGGGGCACGTCGTCTACGTGACGGGCTGGGCCATGCTCCAGGGCCGCGCGCCGAGCCTGATCGAGGTCATGGTCGAGGGCGGCGGCACGGTCAGCGCGCGCACCCGCCTGCCCCGCAAGGACGTGCCGAAGGAATTCCCCGGCTTCGACGACGCCGCCGTCAGCGGTTTCGAGGCTTGGGTGCCCGTCGACCTTCCCTACGGCGAAGAGCGGACGCTGTCGCTCCGCGTCCGGTACCGCACCGAAGGCATCGGCGAGGTCGTGTCGGCGAAGCGCACTTTCACGCTTCGCAATCCCGTCGCGGACCCGGACGACGCCGAACTCGCCGACGAACTGGCGAGTGACACGGCGAAGGCGATGGCGCGGGTGAACATCCCGACCGACCCGAAGCACGTGCTGGTGTTCACGCACAGCCTCGGCGTCGGCGGCGGCCAGTTGTGGCTGCAGGAGCTGCTGAGCCGGATGGTGACCGACCACGGCTGGCAGGTCAGCCTGGTCAGCGAAACCGACGGCCCGCTGCGCGCGGACTGCCACGAACTCGGCATCCCCGTGCACGTCACGACGCATTACCGGAACCAGACGGTCCCCGCATATGAAGGACATGTCGCCGAGCTGGCGCGCTTCGCGAAGTGCTCCGGAGCGGGCGTCGCGCTCGTCAACACGCTCGGCGGATTCGTCGGCGCGGACGCGGCGAAGCGCGCCGGGATGCCGACGGCGTGGGTGATCCACGAGAGCTTCTCGCTGCCCGCGTTCGCCTACCAGAACTGGGGCCCGGTCAAACCGCCCGCCGCGGTCTGGCAGCGTTGGGAAAGCACGCTCGCCGAGGTCGACAAGCTGCTGTTCGTCGCGGACGCGACGCGCGAGATGTTCCTGCCCTACAGCAAGCCGGAACGCTGCCAGACCGTCCGCTACGGCACGCCGATGCACAAGTTCGGCGGTCGCACACGGTCGGAGACCCGGCGGCAGGCGCGGAACATGCTCGGCTACGCGCCGGACGACATCGTGCTGGTCAACATCGGCATCGCGGAATCCCGCAAGGGGCAGGCGCCGCTGATCTCGGCGATGGAGCGAATCCACCAGGTCCACCCCGAGGCCAAACTGGCCGTCGTCGGGCTGCACCCGTCGCCGTACGGGCTGGCGATGGAGGAATCGGTCGAGCGCGCGGGGCTGGAGAAGTCGGTCAGCCTGGTGCCGATCCAGCCGGATCCGCTGCGCTGGCTGCAGGCGGCGGACATCTTCGTGAACAGCTCCGACATCGAATCGCTGCCGCGGTCGATCCTCGAAGCCGTCTGCTGTGGCGTCCCGGTCGCGGCGACCGACGTGTTCGGCGCGCGCGAGATGATCGTCGACGGCGAGACGGGCTGGCTGTTCGAGACCAACGACGTCGACGCGCTGACGGCGGCGTTGCTGCGCGCGCTGGGCACGTCGGCCACCCGTCGCCGCGAGATGGCGAAGGCCGCGCACGAGAAGCTGCGGCCGTGGCTCGACCCGGCGGGTTACGCCCGCGAATACTCCGAGATCCTGACCGAACTGAGTGGGGGCGTTCATGTCTGACACCGACATTCCCGGCCGTGTCCAGGCCGAGCTGACCCGGCTCCGTGCCGAACGGCAGGTTTTCACCGCCGAACAGGACCGGCTGAAGGCGAAGCTGGCCGACACCGAACACGAGCTGCGCGAGACCACCGCGGCCGCGTCGAACGAAGGCGAGTCCGCCGAGGTGCATCAGAAGCTCTCCTCACAGCAGGAAGAACTCGACGTCGCGAAGGCGCGTCTGAAGGCGCTGGAAGCCGAGGTCCTGCTTGCCCACCAGCAGCGTGACTCGCTGCGCGCCGAGCTGAAGACCTGTCGCGAAGAGCGTGACAAGCTGCGGCTGGCGCTGCTCGACGCCGAACTCGTCGTTTCGGCGGGCGTCGTGGACGCGGACATCCTGCCCGGCGGCGAGCCGTCGGCGGACCGGCAGCGGCTGCTCAACGCCGAACGTCTGGCCGCCGAGATGGCCCGCGAACTCGACGCCACGCGCCGCACCGTCAGCTGGCGGGTCACCGCGCCGCTGCGGGTCGTGCGGAAGAAGATGGACCGGCCGTGACCGAACTCTGCTTCGTCTCCGCCGAGGGCGGTTCCGCCTTCATGGAGGAGCTGCTCGAAGTGGTCGCCGACGCCGTGCGCACGGCGGGCGGCAAGGCCAGGACCGCCGTCGGCAGGTATCCCGAGGCCGGGGCCGACACGGTGTTCGTCGTCGTCCCCCACGAGTATTTCGTGACCATTCAGGACGCCGACTTCCCGACCGCCGAACAGTGCCGCCGCACCATCGGGTTCTGTGTGGAGCATCCCGGGACGGCGACCTTCGAGCGCAACGCCGAACTGCTCTCCATCCTGGGCGGCGCCGTCGACATCAACCACGATTCGACCGCCGAGCTGCGGCGGCGCGGGATCGCCGTCGAGCAGTTCCAGCTCGGCTACAGCCCGCTGTGGGACCTGTGGGGCGGCGACCTGGACAGCCCGCGCGACCTCGACGTCACCTATCTCGGCACCGCCGAGCGGCGGCGTTCGGTGCTGCTCGGCTCCTACGCGCGGGACCTCGCGGGCCTGCGGACGCGGCTGCTGACCCCGCCGCACGAGCCGATGACCACCGCGCGCGTCGACTTCCTGCCGGGCAAGGCGAAGTTCGAGCACCTCGCGCGGTCGCGGTTCCTGCTGAACCTGCACCGCGAGCAGAAGCAGACCCTGGAATGGGTGCGCACGCTCGAAGCGATGACCAACGGCTGTGTGGTGGTCAGCGAGACCTCCGCCGACGTCGAGCCGCTGGTCCCCGGCGAGCATCTGGTGCTGGCCCGGCCGGAGGCGCTGGGCTCGGTCGTCGCCGCGCTGGCCGACGAACCCGAGCGCGAGCGGCACCTGCGTTCGGCCGCCTACGGTTTCGTGAAGTCGCTGGACATGACAGCGTCGGCGCGGCGGCTGATCGACCTCGCCTCGTCGCTGAGCTCGGCGCCCGCCGCGGACATCGCGCCGGCACGGGCACTGGCGACGAGCCTGCGGAACCCGGAGGACGCGCTCGCCGTCGACACCCCGTCGTTCGACGCGCGGTTCGCGGGTGACCGGTCCGCCGCCGGCCCGGCTTCGGCACGCGGGACGGCGCTGTCGGCACGGATCGCCCAGCGCGCGGCAGGTGCCCGAAGGGTCGCTTCGCGCACCTGGGAGCCTGCGGCGGCTTCGGTGCCGGGCTCGGCCGACGTCGACGTGCTGATCGTGCGCCGGACCGGCGAAGTCGACCCGGACGATCTGGCGAACGACCTGCTCACCGGCAGCGTGCCGCCGAGGAAGGTGCTCGTCGGCGAGGACGGCGTGCATCCGTGGCCACGGCCGCGTCCGTACGACGTGCTGCTGCACGACACCCCGCTCGGCCGCGGGCTCACCCGGAACTCCCTGCTCGAACGGTCGACGGCGTCCTGGCTGCTGGTCCTCGACGGCGGGATGCGCGCGTCGGAGTTCCTGCTGGAGCGTCTGCTGGCCGCTTCGGACGACGTCGACATCGTGCACTGCCCGGTCGCGGATCCGGTGGACGGCCTGGTCGGCGCGCTGCCGCCGGAGGAGCGGCGGCTGCGGACGCTGCCGTACCTGGGCAGCGGGTATCTGGTGCGGCGGTCGCTGGTCGACGAGTTCGGCGGGTGGAACTCCGAGGTGCTGTTCGAGGGTCTGGAAGATCACCTGTTCTGGCGGCGGGTGGCCGCGGCGGCGAAGCCCACGGCGCTGGTGCAGCAGGTGCTGCTGCGGCGGCTGCGGCCGGATCCGGACTCGCGCCCGATGGACCTCGACCCGCACCGGGTGTGGGCGGCTGTCGAGAGCGCGCTGTAGTCGTTGCTCGGTGCCTCAGGTGCCCGCGCGTGCAAGGAAAGGTCCTTTCCTGGCAAATTTTGCGAGGAAAGGACCTTTCCTTGCACGCGGGGCTGCCGTTCCGTTGCCCCATTAGTGTGACTTAGGCCGTGTCGGTGAACGTCCTCCCCCGGTGGCGCGCCTTATGGGCAGAGCATCGAAGCCTTCGGATGCCGGACGAGGAGGAGCCGCCATGGCCTGGGAAATCGCCCTGGTCGCCGCGTTGGCCGTCGTGTTCGTCATACGGCTCGCGCTTCAGCTGAAGCGCGGCTGAGTTCCCGGCGCCGCGGCTTCATTTGCGGAATCCGCCGCGACCTGGCCTCCTTGGCCGGGAAAAGCGGAGGGCCGTCTTCCCGCAGTTGTCTTTTGACGTGAATGGTCTTGTGTCCCGTCGTCAGATAGCCCTCGTTCTTCAGTTTCACCATCTCGGTGTTCACCGAGGCGGGTGACGCCCCGATCGCGGACGCGATGTCCGCGTGGTTCAGACCTACGTCGATCACCACGCAGTCTTCTCCGGGAATTCCGTAGACCACCTGTAAACGAACGAGAAACGCGGTCAACCTGCTCCGGATCTTGGCGGGCGCGAAACCCAGCGCGATGTCCCGGCGGCGCAGCCGCAGCGCCAGCGCTTCGGCGGCCGCGCCCATCGCCTGCTTGTTGTCCTGGAGGAAGCGACGGAAGGTCTTCTGAGGGATCTCGAGTACGCGGACCGGCTTCGTGGCGACATGGGCGAGGTGGCTCGACCATCCGATCAGGCAGTCTTCGAGGCCTAGCACGTCCCCCGCGCCGAACAGGTCGACGATCATGGGTGGAGTGTCGCCCTGGGCCGTACGCTGGGCTTTCACGTAACCCGACTGCAGGATGAGCACCGGCGGAGCGGGCTCCGCCTGGTTCGCCAGGTTCGCGCCCGCCGCGTAATCGACATGTCTGCCGAGGTCGATCAAGCGCCGCCGTTGCCGCTCGGTGAGCACCTCCAGGAACGTCCCGCCCATCAGCCCACCACCGCCGCGAACGCGTAGAGGATGGCGGGCAGCCCCGCCACCAGGGCCGCCACCGAGCCGATCACCTTGGCGGGTTGAGCGACCTTTCTGGTCAGCAGGAGCCGGGTGAGGATCGCGGCGAAAACGATGTAGGCGAGAACGACGAGTCCCGCCGTGATCACCAGAAGGGGATCAGGTCTATTTGTCGCCAATGGTGACTCCCAGTGAGAAGAAATGCGGTCTTGAGGTTTTTCCGATCCTTGCCCGGCCGGGTGAGAATCACGTCAGGTAGGTGACCTCGCCGCGCGACCGTAGCTCCGAAGACTAGTGCTCAGAGTCATTGCTCGAAAGCAACTCACTGGCCGCCGCACCCCGTACAGGGAGCCCGAAGTGGACCATTTCACGACAGAAAGTGACGGTCATTTCCAGCTCACTCGAAGCAGAAAATCACGGACCGTGCACGAAGTCGCCGCCAGTTTCCGCGGGTCGCGGCTGAAAACACCGGGAAATCAGGGTTAGCGGTACGCGCGTTCGGCTTGGAATCGTTCCCGCCCCATCCTCGGCCGCGCAGGCGAGCCGGATGTTTCCCCTGGTCGATATGAAGACAAAGTGAAGACAGGAGCCCTCCGGCCCTTGCGTTCGACTCCATCAAGGTCGTGCATTTGCACGTGCATCTCAGTGGTTTAACTGAGCGTCAGCGATCCCGCCACCTCGGTCACGCGGGGTGAACCGGGCCCTTCGGCGGCAAATCTCATCTTTTTGGGGGAATCCGGGGTGGGGAATTCCCGATCAAGACCGCCGGGGGCTGACCAGCCCGGACTCGTAGGCCAGCACCACCAGCTGGGCGCGGTCGCGCGCGCCGATCTTGGTCATGATGCGGCTGACGTGCGTGCGCGCGGTGGCCGTCGAGATCACCAGCTGCGCGGCGATCTCGTCGTTCGACATCCCGCCGGCGACCAGGCCGAGGACCTCGCGTTCGCGGTCGGTGATCTCACGGACGGCGCTCACGTCGATGCGGCGGTTCTCCGGACGGCCGACGAACTCCGCGATCAGCCGCCGGGTCACGGTCGGCGCCAGCAGCGCCTCGCCCGCGGCGACCACCTTCAGCGCCCGCAACAGCTCCACCGGGTCGGTGTCCTTCAGCAGGAACCCGCTCGCGCCCGCGCGCAACGCCTCGTAGACGTACTCGTCGACGTCGAAAGTGGTCAGGACGAGGACCTTCACCCCGGCCAGCTCCGGATTCGCGGTGATCCGCCTGGTCGCTTCGAGCCCGTCGACGCCGGGCATCCGGACGTCCATCACCACGATGTCCGGCTTGTGCTCGACCGCGGCCGCGACGGCCTGCTCGCCGTCACCCGCCTCGGCGCAGACCTCGAAGCCGTCTTCGGTCTCCAGCAGCACCCGGAAACCCGCGCGCACCAGCGCCTGGTCGTCGGCGAGGACCACCCGGATCGTCATCGTTCCCCCTCGACAGGCAAGTCCACGCGAACCTGGAACCCACCGTCCACAATGGACGTCGTGAGCGCACCACCCAGCGCCGCCGCCCGTTCGGACATACCGCGCAGCCCGTGGCCGGGCGCGGGTTCGACGGCGCCGCGACCATCGTCGCGGACGAGCAGCGTCAGCGCACCGGTTTTCCGCTCGAACCTGACGTCGACGCCGCTCGCCTGGTTCGCGTGGCGGACCACGTTCGTCAGCGATTCCTGCAGGATCCGGTACGCGGCGCCGTCGACGGGAGCGGGCAGCTCGCCCGGTTCGCCGTCGACGCGGACCTCCAGCCCGGCGGCCCGCGCGTGCTCGAAGAGTTCGTCGGCCTGGGCGAGACTCGGCGCGGGCGCCTTGTCCTCGCCGGATCGCAGCACGGCCAGCGTCGCGCGGAGGTCCTTAAGCGCCGAAGCGCTCGCCTCCTTGATGTTCAGCAACGCCTCTTTCGCCTGCTCGGGCCGCCGGTCGGCGACGTGCGCGGCGACCCCGGCCTGGACGTTGATCATCGCGAGGCTGTGCGCGACGACGTCGTGCACCTCGCGGGCGATGGTGAGCCGCTCCTGCTCGGCCATCCGGTGCCGGTGCTCGTCGGCCTGCTCACGCCGGGCCCGCGCCGCGGCCAGGCCGTTGCGCACCGCCGTCCCGATCCCGACGACCGCGATCACCCAGACGAACCCGAGCCCGGCCCGGAGGTCGAAGCCGTCGAACCCGTGCCGGACGAACAACGCGATACCGGCGGCCACCAGCAGCGATCCGCCGGTGATCCCGGCGACCAGCGGCCCGCGGATCTTGGTGAGCACGAACAACGCGATCGTCGGCAGCACCATCGCCGGCCCGCCGGGGTTGCCGGACGCGTAGTAGCCCAGGGTCAGCACGGAGGTGAGCAGGAAGATCGTCATCGGATACCGGTGGACCACCAGCAACGGCAGCGCGACGGCGACCAGCCAGAGGACACCGAGCGTGGTCAGCGACGGGGCGCCCGGTTGCCAGCGGGCGGCGCTGCTCGTGGCGCCGAGGACGAACCCCAGCGGCAGCACCACGCGCAGGACGCGGCCCACCCAGGGGCTCCACGGATACCGTTCTTTCAGCAGCACAGGACGAAAGCTACCCCGGGACGGCGGCGTACCGCGTCCGTCGGGAAGCGGCTTCCCGGCTACGCCGTGTGCGGTAGGCGCCGCAGGATCGACGTCATCATCAGCACCCCGCCGGTCACCTGCACGGCCAGCACCGGTACATGCCCGGCCGAGCCCATGGTGAATGCACTGAACAGGCCCCACGCGCCGGAGCCAGCCATCGCCCCGGCACCGGTCCACACCAGCACGAGTCGCGGCCAGAACCGTCCTCGCGAAACGGTCGCCAAGGCCACCGCGGCGAGCAGGGCGAGCAGTGCGATCACGATGTCCTGGCCCCGGGCCGACATGCCGCCGGAGCCGAACGCCCAGATCGTGTGGCCGATCGCGGTGACGAGTGCGGCGGTGATGCCGAGCCCGCCCGCAACGCCGATCGTCCCCGGCCGCACGGTGCCGGTGACGACGAACCACCAGCGATCGCGGGCGTAGAGCACGAACGCGGTCAGCAGGAGGACGCCCTGCCAGGCGAAACCGCCGTAGACGACGGCCCAGACCCAGTTCTCCAGCGGTGTTCCGGCCGGTTGCGGCTTCATCAGGTCGGCGACGATCACCGGGAGGTCCAGCACGATCGGCGCGAGCAGTCCGGTGCCGATCCAGATCGGGAAGAGCACGAGCGGCGCGGCGATCCGGCGGCCCCAGGAGTAGGTGAACGCCAGCGCGAGCACCACCGCGACGACGTCCATCCCGCCGGTGAGCAGGTTCGCGAACAGCATCAGGTCGGAGTCCACAAAGGACGGATCGCGGAGGCCGAGGCTGCCTCCCGTGACCCAGGATGCCTTGAGGGTCAGGTACGGCAGCGTGCCCAGGATCGCGGCGTAGCAGACGATCAACCGGGCGCTGGAGATCTTGGGGGTGGCGACTGCTGCGGTCATGCGGTCAGCTTCGGTCTTCGCGCCGCGGAAAGGCTCCCTCGCGAGCCTGGTCCGCCTCCCTCTTCAGAAGGAACTGGGCAGCTTCGCCGCGGTTTCCTCATCGGCCGGGGTGAGCGTCGCCAGCGAGAGCTCCGAACGCCGCCCGAGGTACAGGTAGGAGAACTCGAACCGCAGCAGGCCGACGTCCGGGTGCAGGTACCGCTTGAGCACGATCCGGTCGCCGGAGACGTCGTGCTCCTTCCACATCCGCTCGAAGACCTCCGACTCCTGCCGCAGCCGCTTGACCAGGTTCTTCCACGCCGGTTCGGTGAGGTGTTCGGCCATCGCCGCCCGGAAACCGGCGACCACGCGGGGCAGGTTGATCTCCCAGTCGGGCAGCCTGCGCCGCCACTCGGGGTTGGTCAGGCACTGGACCATCGTGTTGCGATCCTCGAACGGGATCGCGTCGACGTCGCCCATCAGCCAGTTGTAGGCCCGGTTGTAGGCGAGGATGTCGCACCGCGCGTTGCGCACGCAGACCGGGAATGGCTCCAGTTTCGCCATCATCCGGTAGATGTTCTGGCTGAGGAGCTTGCAGTCCTTCTCCAACGGCGGTTCGGGCGCGCCGGCGAGGGTGAACAGGTGCAGGTGCTCGTGCGGGTCGAGCCGCAGTGTGCGGGAGATCGCCTCCAGCACCTGCTCGGACGCGTTGATGTCGCGGCCCTGTTCGAGCCACGTGTACCAGGTGACCCCGACCCCGGCCAGCTGCGCGACCTCTTCGCGGCGCAGCCCCGGTGTGCGGCGCCTGCCGCTGATCGGCAGGCCGACCTGGTCGGGGGTGATGCGCTCGCGGCGGCTGCGCAGGAACGCGGCCAGTTCGTGCCGTCGCACGTCGGCCACTCGCGAATCGACGGTCATGGTCACCTCATCAGGTTCGCAAAACTCCGAGCCCGTTACCAGGTAGTGGTAATACCAGGATAAACACACTCCTGGTACCAGGCTGGACTTCGCTTGATCGTAGTACCCATGACTTCGACGCAAGCTCCGGTGACGCCCACCCGCGTCGCCGCTGGACCGGCCCTGACCTCGGCGGGCCTGGTCACCGTGCTGCTGGGGGCGGCACTTCCGCTCATCGACTTCTTCATCGTCAACATCGCCCTGCCCGCCATCGGCTCCGACCTCCGCACCTCGTCGGCCACCTTGGAACTGGTGGTCGCGGCCTACGGGATCGCCTACGCCGTGCTGCTGGTCGTCGGTGGCCGTCTCGGCGACGCCTTCGGCCGTCGCAAACTGTTCCTGATCGGCCTGGCCTCGTTCACCGTGACCTCCCTGCTCTGCGGGGTCGCGCCGACGGCGCTGACGCTGGTACTGGCGCGGGCCGCGCAGGGGGCGGCCGCCGCGTTGATGCTGCCGCAGGTGCTGTCGATCATCCAGGCGACCACGACCGGCGAACGCAAGTCCAAGGCACTGGGCCTCTACGGCGCGACCGCGGGGCTTTCGATGGTGCTCGGCCAGTTCCTCGGCGGGGCGCTGGTCGCCGCCGATCTCTGGGGTACGAGCTGGCGGCCGATCTTCCTGGTCAACGTGCCTGTCGGGATCGCCGGACTGGTGATCGCGCGGCGGCTGATCCCGGAAAGCCGCTCGAGCAATCCGATCGGCATCGACCGCTGGGGCACCGTACTCCTGGCGATCGCCTTGGTGTCGCTGCTGCTCCCGCTGGCGGAAGGCCCGGTACTGGACTGGCCACTGTGGACGGTCGCACTGCTCGTCGTCTTCCCGTTCGCCGCGGCGGGCTTCGTCCACGTCGAACGCCGGATGGAACGCCTCGGCGGGATCCCGCTGCTGCCGCCGTCGGTGATGCGGATGCCGAGCGTGCGGCAAGGGCTGCTGGTCGGGGTGCCGTTCTTCATCGGGTTCAGCGCGTTCATGTTCGTGTTCGCGGTGACGCTGCAGGACGGGTTGCACCTGGGACCGTTCGGTTCCGGGCTGGTGACGGCGCCGCTTTCGCTCGCGTTCTTCGCGATGTGCCTGGTCAGCAGCCGCCTGGTGACGCGGTTCGGGCAGCGGGTGGTGGCCGCCGGGCTCTCGGTGCAGCTGCTCGGGCTGCTGGTGCTGATCGGCACCGTGCTGCTGGAATGGCCGGAGCTGGGCGTGCTCGATTTCGCGCCGGGGATGCTGCTGTGCGGTCTCGGTCAGGGACTGGCGATGACGACGGTGTTCCGGATCGTGCTGTCGAAGGTGCCGCCGGAGATCGCGGGGGTCGGCAGCGGCATGCTGACGACTTCGCAGCAGGCCGCGATGGCGCTCGGCGTGGCGACGATGGGCACGTTGTTCGCCTCCGTCGGCGCGGGCCCGCTCGGGATGAAGGGCGCGTTCGCCCTGGTCATCGGGATCCAGGCGCTGCTGACGATCGGCATCATCACGGTGGCACGGCGCCTGCCGGATCCGCGGCTCTAGAAAAGTCCGGCTTCACCCGTCGGAGAAGTGGCTCCCCGAGCGACGATGGGAATGTGACGGAACCACGGGTGCACCGGGACCCGGCCTTCGCGCTGCTGTCGCTGTACGAGACGGCGTTGCCGGAGGTCTACGGGTACCTGCTGGCCCGGTGCGGTGACCGCACCCTCGCCGAGGAACTGACGTCGGAGACGTTCCTCGGCGCGGTGAGGGCCTGTCGCAAGGAGGACTCGCCTGCCGTGAGTACCGGGTGGCTGATCGGCGTCGCCCGGCACAAACTCGCCGATCACTGGCGGCGTAAGGAACGTGAGGAACGCGGGCTGCGGCTCGTCCACGAGGAGGACGTCACCGATCCGTGGGACGAGCGGCTGGACGCCCTCCTGGCGCGCGAAGTGCTCGCGTCGCTCGGAGCGCATCACCAAGCGGCGTTGACGCTTCGCTATGTCGACGGCCTCCCGGTACCGGAGGTCGCCGCCCATCTGGAGCGCACGGTGCACGCCACGGAGGCGTTGCTCGTGCGGGCCCGTGCCGCGTTCCGGCGTGCTTACCAGGAGAAGGAGGGTCGCGATGCCTGATCCGTTCGACGCGCTTCGTGCGCCCTCGCAGCCTGTCGACCCCGACCCGCTCTTCGCCGCCGAGCTGCGCGACAACCTGCGTCGCGCCGTCCTGAACGGAGCCGAGATGACCGAGTCACCCACCGCCGAAGTGCGCTCCTTGACGCCGTACCTCGTGGTGACCGACGCCCGCGCCGCACTCGATTTCTATGTCGAGGTGTTCGGGGCGCGGCGCCGGGCCGAGCCGATCGTGATGGAGGACGGCCGGGTCGGGCACGCGGAACTGGCCATCGGGGACAGCGTGCTGATGCTCGCGGAAGAATTCCCCGAATTGGGCAATGTCGTGGCGGCCGCCGGTGGTCCGCTGATCCGGGTCGAGGTCCCGGATGCGCACGCGTCCGCGCGGCGGGCCGTGGAACTGGGCGGAGAGCTGGAACGTGCCGTCACGGACGCGGGTCACGGGCTGAGCGGGGCGATCAAGGACCCGTACGGCCAGCGATGGCTGGTTTCGCAGGCGGCTCCTCGCCCCGCATCAGGCGCGAAGCCGATCCGGCACGGCGAAGCGGGCTACTTCACCTTCCAGGTCCCGGACGACGAACGCGCGAAGGCGTTCTACGGCGCCGTCCTCGGCTGGCAGTTCTCGCCCGGGAGGGTCGAAGGTGGTTGGGGTGTCGAAGGTTCCGGCCTGCAAGGCGGACTCTGGGGCGGCCCGGGGCGGCAGGTGGGCTGGAAGGTCATGTACGCCGTCGACGATCTCGCCACCGCCCTCGACCGGGTCCGCGCCCAGGGCGGCCAGGCAGGCGAACCCGAACAGCAGCCCTACGGCCTGAGTGCCGATTGCGTGGACGACCAGGGCATCGAATTCTGGCTCTGGGAACAGCCGCGCTCTTAAGGCCACCACCCCAGCCCCCCACCCGTCCCTGGGGGGCGACCCCGAAGCCAGTCTATCGCCGATGGGGGACGGGAAGTACGGAAGAGGCGAGTTGTCCACAGCCGGGCGTCATTGTGGACAACTCAAGCTGGGGGTCGACGCCGTGAAGGCCTCCTTCCCTACTTTGAAGGTAGGGAAGGAGGCCTTCACGGCACAGTGGCGACAGCGAGCAGGGTGACGGCGGGCCGGTCAGCGGCCGACGGCGTAGCCCTGCATTCCCCGGGCGTTGGCGGCGGCCCGCAAAACACCCCCGGACCGCGAAACGGCCGAAAGGCGCCCGAGAGCCCAAGGTCCGGCGTCGACGACGAGGTGTCCGCGCGCAGCCAGAGCGTCCATTGTGGACTTTCCGAGTCGGGACTCGGCCACGATTTCCCGCGGCGTCCACGAGCGCGGGTAGAACGAACTCGGGAACGCCGTGGTGTGCCACGCGGGCGAGTCGATCGACTCCTGCAGGTTCAGCCCGCCGAGCGTGTGCGCCAGCCAGAAACACAGCTGCCACTGGTCCTGCTGATCCCCGCCGGGAGTCCCGAACGCCAGCACCGGCTCGCCATCGCGCAGGCCCATCGACGGCGAAAGCGTGATCCGCGGCCGTTTCCGCGGCGCCAGCGAGTTCGGCAGTCCCTGTTCCAGCCAGAACATCTGGCCGCGCGAGTCGAGGCAGAACCCGAGTTCCGGGATCGTCGGGCTCGACTGCAGCCAGCCACCCGACGGCGTCACCGAGATCATGTTCCCGGCCGCGTCGACGACGTCGATGTGCACGGTGTCGCCCCGGGTCTCGCCCAGCGGCCCGACCGTCGGCTCGCCCGTCGCACCGGAGCCGGACTCCAGTCCGCGCAGCTGTTCGAGAATCGCGGGCAGCCGCGGAGAAGGCCCACCCGGCCGGAGTTCGCCGGATGCTTCGTCGGTGATCAAGGCTCGTCGAGTATCCGCGTATTCGCGGGAGATCAGCAGCTCGATCGGCACGTCGGGAGAATCCCCGTACCAGGCCTCACGGTCGGCGAACGCCAGTTTCGCCGCCTCGACGGCCAAGTGCACCGTGCGTTCCGTCGGAATTCCGTCCACATAGGACATTTCGCCGCGCAGCCCGTCCAGCAACCGCGCCTGCTGCAGCAAGGCGGGCCCCTGGGTCCAGGCGCCCATCTTCACCAGGCCCCAGTCACCGAAGTCGACCTGCAGCGCGTCTTCGTACGTCGCTTCCCAGCTCGCGAGGTCTTCGCCGGTGAGGAGCCCGGCGTGGTCACGACCGGAATCGTCACGGAAGGCCTTGCGGCTGAACGCCTCGATGGCCTCGGCGACGAAGCCCTGCGACCACGCACGGCGTCCGGCGTCGATCTGCGCCTCGCGTCCGCTGACCGACTCGGCCTCGGCGACCAGCCGCTCCCAGGTGTCCGCGAGCGCCGGGTTGCGGTGCAGACCCTCGACGGGCTTGCCGCCGGACAGCCACAGCGCCGCCGACGTCGGCCAATGTTCGGTGAACAGCTCCTGCACCGCGCGGATCGTGTCACCGACCCGGCTGACCAGCGGAATCCCGTTGCGCGCGTAGGAGATCGCGTAGCCGAGCACGTCGCGCAACGACTTCGTGCCGTGGTCCCGCAGGAGCAGGAGCCAGCCGTCCCACGCGCCCGGGACGGTCGCGGGGAGCAGGCCGCTGCCGGGGATCAGGTCGAGTCCGAGATCCGCGAAATGCTCCGGCGTCGCGGCCGCGGGCGAGACGCCTTGGCCCGCGAGGACCCGGGGCGTCCGATCCTTGGCGGTGACGAAGATGCCGGGGACCTGCCCCGCCGGGCCGCAGAGATGCGGCTCGGCGATCTGCAGGACGAACCCGGCCGCTACCGCCGCGTCGAAGGCGTTTCCGCCGTCTTCCAGCACCGCCATCCCGGTGGCCGAGGCCAGCCAGTGCGTCGATGCCACCATGCCGTGGGTGCCGGCCAGTTCCGGCCTGGTCGTGAACACGAGGCCGATACTACGCTTTGCTAACTACTTTTTCAGTCCCAGAAGTTGAAGAGGGCTTCACCGAGATTCTCCGGACGCCAGTACCTGACATCGTCCTCATCGACCCAAGGCCACGCGGCCAGGTCGAGTGGACCATGGAGCTCGGCACAGGTGAAGATCCGGCACACGGGGAGAAGCTCTTTCAGCACGGCCAGCAGGCCCGGCTCGTCGACGAAGCGGAGCGAACCGAATTCCACCGGCGTCGAGGCGATGCCGATTCCATGCCACGTCGCGTTTGCGCTCCAGTCCCGCGTCCACAGGACGGCGACGGTGCGATGGCGATAAGCGAGGTACCCCTGGTCGAAATTCGGCGAGTAGTTGGATGACCGGAACTCCGTCACGTGGCCGTCCGTCCGCCGGGCCGCCTCGTAGCAGGCCCGGCGGAAGTTCTTCTGGTCCATCACCCCACCGAAGCTATCCCCGCGCGGCGACCGGGGCGTCATAGTTTTCCAGCGTCGCGGCGTTCGCCGCCCGGGAGGTGATCCAGGTGAACACCCTGGTCATCGGCTTCGAGCCCAGCACCCGGTACAGGAAGTTCCGGTAGCCGACCATGAACCGGGTCTTCGGCGCGAGGAACGTGCCGATCCCGGCCGCCTGCTTCTGCGAAACCTTGACCGGACCGCGCAATTTCTCTTCGTAGCGCGCGAACGCGACCTCGTGGTCTCCACGCGCGGCGGCGAGTTCTCCCGCCAGGATGTACGCCCCCATCATCGCGAGCCCGGTGCCCGAACCGCCCGGACCGGCACACCAAGCCGCGTCACCGAGCAGCACGACCCTGCCCTGCGACCACTTGTCGAGGTGGATCTGGCTGAGCGAATCGAAGTACAGTGCCTCGACGTCGGCGAGCCCTTCCAAGAGCGCCGGAGCTTCCCAGCCGAAGTCGGCGTAGCGCTCGACGAGGACCTTCTTCTGCCCCTCGACATCGCGCCGGTGCACCTCCAGCGGCCCGGACGCGAAGACGAAACTGACGTTGAGGACCGAACGGTCCCGGCCGCTGGCGACCATCACCGTCCGGCCGGGGACGCTGCAGATCTGGCCGAGGTGGTCGAGGTCGAGGTGGTTGGGCGCGGTGAAGCCCGCGGTGTGGAAGCCGAGATCCGTGCGGAACCGCTCCTCGTCACCGAAGGCCAGGCGACGGACACCCGAGTGCAGCCCGTCCGCGCCGACGACCAGGTCGAATCTGCGCTTCCCGCCATGGGCGAAGGTGACATCGACACCGTCCGCGAGCTCGTCCAGGCCGGTGATCCAGTCGCCGAAGACGTACTCGACGTCGTTTTTCGTGTGGTCGTAGAGGATGCGCGTCAGGTCTCCGCGTTCGATCTCGACTTCGCCGCTGAAGAACACCGACGGCATCTCGGCGACCTTCTTGCCCCGCGCGTCGACGACGACCTGCGAGCCCATCGCGGTTTCCTTCGCGCGGATGTCTTCGAGGATGCCCATGCGCTTCAGCAGGGTCATCTGCTCACCCCGGAAGTCGACCGCGCTGCCCCCTTCACGCAGGGCCGGGGCGCGCTCCACGACCGTCGGCACGAAACCGCGTTCCCGCAGCCAGAAGGCGAGGGCCGGTCCCGCGATGCCGGCGCCGGAGATCAGAACTGTGGTCGTCATGGCTGCTCCTTGGGGTTCTGGGTGATGGAAGTGACCGTACGGCAGATTTGCACGATTGGTCAAGCCATATGGTTAAACCAAATGGATAAACCGTGTGGTCTAGGATCTCGGGCATGGGTAATCGCGAGGACCTGATGGCGGGCGCCATCCAGTGCTTGAAGGAAAAGGGCTGGTCACGGACGACGGTGCGGGACATCGCGGCGGCGGCCGGGGTCAGCCACGCGGCGATCGGCTACCACTTCGGATCGCGGGAAGCCCTGCTGCTGACGGCGTTCTCCGAGGCGATGGACGACTGGGGCAAAGAAGTTCTGGAGGAGATGAAGAGCGCTGTCGACCCGGACGCCTCGCCGTCCGAGCAGTACCGGGCGTCCTGGCGCGCGATGATCGACTCCTACAGCCGCAACCGGCAGCTGTGGATCGCCTCGATCGAGGCGTTCGTGCAGTCCGAGCATCACCCTGAACTGCGGAAACAGCTCGCCGCCGCTCAGCGCGAAGGCCGCCGCGGGATGGCGGCGGGCGTGCTGGGGATCGACGAGGACACCCTCACCGAGGCGGACGAACGCCGGATCGGCGCGGTCGCCACGGCCCTGAATTCGGGCGTGATGCTGCAGCACATGCTCGACCCGGAGAACGCCCCGACGGCCGAGGAGGTCGTGGACGGGCTGATGACGCTCGTCTCCCTCGTGTCATGAGGGAGGCAGGCAGGTCAGGAGACGGCGACCTTCCGCCGCAGCGCCGCCCGCGGCCGCCCGACGCCCTGCCATGAAAGGCCCGCGTCGAGAATCTGGCGCGGCTCAAGGAGATTGCGCGTGTCGACGACCGAGTCGCCGTCCATCTGCTCGGCCATGTAGTGCCAGTCGAGCCGCTTGAACTCGTCCCATTCCGTCAGCACGACGACGGCGTCGGCCGCCTTCGCGACCTGGTACGGGTCGTCGACCACGGTCATCCCGGCGAGCTGGCCGCCGATGGCCGGGTCGTAGGCGGTCAGTTCCGCACCCAGCGCGCCCAGCACCGAGGCGACCGCGAGCGCGGGCGAATCGCGCAGGTCGTTCGTCCCGGCCTTGAACGCCAGGCCGAGGAGGCCGATCCGCGAACCGGCCAGTGTCCCGCCGACAGCGCCGGCGATCTTCGCGACGATCCGGTCCCGCTGCGCGATGTTCTCCTCGATCGCCGAGGTGAGCAGCGTGAAGTCGTACTGCACTGACTCGGCGACCCTGACCAGCGCGCTGGTGTCCTTCGGCAGGCACGAGCCGCCCCAGCCCGGACCGGGTTTGAGGAACGAGCGCCCGATGCGCCGGTCATAGCCCATGCCTTCGGTGACCAGGTCGATGTCCGCGCCGAGGCGTTCGCACAGCTCGGCGATCGAGTTCACATAGGACAGTTTCATCGCGAGGAAGCAGTTCGCCGCGTACTTCACCAGTTCCGCGCTGGCCGCGTCGGCGACGACGACCGGGGCGGCGAGATCGGCGTAGAGATCGCCGACCCAGCGGGCGGCCGCGACATCGTCGGAACCGACGACGATCCGGTCCGGGCCGAGGAAGTCCTCCACGGCGGTGCCCTCGCGCAGGAACTCCGGATTCGACACGACCGGCACGTCCGTGCGGCCGAGCATCGCTTGGATGCGCTTCGACGTGCCCACCGGCACGGTGGATTTGGTGATCAGCGCACAACCCGCGGGGATGACGTCGCCGATTTCGGTGGTCACCGCTTCGACCGCGCGCAGATCGGCCGAGCCGCCCGCGCCCATCGGCGTGGGCACGCAGAGGAAGACGGCCTCCGCGTCGCGGACCGCCTCCCGCGCACCGACCACGAAGTTGAGTCTTCCGCTGGTCAGCCCCCTCGACACCAGCTCGGACAATCCCGGCTCCAGGATGTCCACCCGTCCGGCGGAGAGCCTTGCGACCTTCGCCTGGTCGACATCGACGCAAGTGACTCGATGCCCCAGGCCGGCCAGGCAGGCCCCCGTGGTCAATCCGACGTAACCGGTCCCCACCACCACGATCCGAGCAGCGCTCATGCTGCTGAAGGTGACAGCCGGAGTTGACCTCCGAGAGAACGGAATGCTTCGGGTCCGAATACTCCTCACGACATGCTGCGCACCGGCGTGAGCCATCCCACCTGGCCCCGATGCGAACGAGCGTTAACCTATGAACGATTGTCGACGAAAGGGAGAACATGCAGATCACCGATACCGCGGCGCTCGTCACGGGTGGCGCGTCCGGGCTCGGCGGTGCGACCGCGAAGGCGCTCGCGGCGAAGGGCGCGCGGGTCTTCGCGCTGGACCTCGCCGGTGCCATCGCCGGCGCCGAGGAGGTCGAGGGCATCACTTACGTCGAGGCCGACGTGACCGACCCGGAGCAGGTACGCGCCGCCGTCGCGACCGCCGCCGAGTCCGGGGTGCCGCTGCGGACCGTGGTGAACTGCGCCGGGATCGGGCCGTCCGCGCGGATCCTGTCGAAGAAGGGACCGCACGACCTCGCCCTGTACGCGAAGGTCGTCCAGATCAACCTGATCGGCTCCTTCAACGTGCTCACGCTGGCCGCCGAGGCCATCGCGAAGACGGAACCGCTCGCCGACAACGCGCGCGGCGTCATCATCAACACCGCGTCGATCGCCGCTTTCGACGGCCAGATCGGGCAGGTGGCGTACTCGTCGTCCAAGGGCGGCATCGTCGGGATGACCCTGCCCGCCGCGCGCGACCTCGCGTCGCACGGGATCCGGGTGCTGACCATCGCGCCGGGCATCGTCGACACCCCGATGCTGGCGACGGTGAGTGAGGAGTTCCGCGCTTCGCTGGCCGAGGGCGTTCCGTTCCCGAAGCGGCTCGCGCGGCCGGACGAGTACGCGCAGCTCGCACTGTCGCTGATCGACCACGACTACCTGAACGGCGAGGTCGTCCGAATGGACGGCTCGCTGCGCATGGCCCCTCGCTGAGCCTCCTCCGCGCGCTATGAAAGGTCCTTTCCTTGCAAATTTCGCAAGGAAAGGACCTTTCATGGCACGTCAGGAGCGGGTGAGCCGGACGTCCAGTCCGATTCCGACGGTGGTGATCTCGCCCGTCCGGAACGCGGTTTCGGCGACCAGCCCGCCGAAATCGACCGGCGTGTAGGCACGCCGCCGCAGCTGCCCGAGCGTCTGCCGGGTCGTCAAAGCGGCCAGTTTGCCGAGCTTCATGCCCTCGACCTCGCGCACGATGTCACCGTCGGTCGCGTCCCGGTTCATGTCCTGCACCACGGCCGTCCCGCCCGGACGCAGCACGCGGTGCATCTCGTCGAGCGCCTTCACCGGCCACACGAAGTTCTTGAACGCGGCCTGGCAGACGACGAAATCGAACGACTCGTCGTCGAACGGCATCCGTGAAACGTCGCCCTCGCGGAACTCGACGTCGACGCCCTGAGCCCGCGCGTAGTCACTCGCGATCTCGACGAACGTCGGTGCGACGTCGAGGCCGGTGACGGAGAACCCGAGCCGCGCCAGTTCGACGGCGAAGTAGCCGGGGCCGAAGGCGACCTCCAGGATCTTCGCGCCTTCCGGCAGGTCCGCGGTGAGTTCGCGCGCCTGCCGCCGCCAGAGTTCGAGCTGCGGTTCCGTGCCGCGCTGCCGGGCGTAGTTCCGGGCCAGCGCGCCGCCCATCTCCGGGATGAGCTTGAACCGTTTCCGGTCCTTGATGTTCGACATGGTCACTCCAGGTTGGTGTGCCCGGAGCCCGGCTATTCTCAAGATGCCTTCTCGTGGCCGGGTTCCGGTTGCGGGATCGTCGCCCCGGAGAGGTGCTGCAACACCCCTCCGGGGCCCTTTCAACTGCGGGTACTCCCCCTTTCCGTCACCAGGGCCCGCCATTCGGCGAGACCGGGCATCGAGCCGGAAGTCAGTTCTTCGAGGATCGAGCGGACCCAGTCGGCTTCCGCCACGCGGATCGCCAGGTGGTACTCGACCTCGAGCAGCACCAGCCGCGGGATCTCCTCCAGTAGCCGCGCCAGTTCGGCCCGTGTCGAGGCGATCTCGTCGTCGAGCGCCGCCAGCCGGGTGCGGAACAGGGCGATCACCTCGTCCGGTCCGAGCCATCCCAGCACCGACAGTCCGGCGACGAACTTCGGTTCCTCCGGCGCGAGTTCCGCGAGCAGCTCGCGCAGCCAGTCGAGCATTTCGTCACGGCCGGCGTCGGTGATCCGGTACACCGTGCGCTCCGGACGGGCACCCTCGCGACCGCTCTCGACGGTCTCGATGAGGCCGTGTTTCCGCAGGTTGCCGACGACCGTGTAGAAGGAACCCCATTTGATCCCCATGTCGCGGTCCTTGCCACGCGCCTTCAGGACCGAAGCCATTTCGTACGGATGCATCGGGCGCTCGTTCAGCGTGGACAGGATCGCCAGCGCCAGCAGATTCCCGACCTTCCGTCGTTTCACCACGTCTCCTCGTTCACGAGTACTCGTAAGCGAGTATCCGGACGGACGAGCTTGATCGCAAGTCACCCGGCAGCCGGGAGGTCAGAGGTCGTTCATGTACGGCACTGAGGTCTGCGCGTGGTCGGTCATCCAGTTCCGCAGCGCGTGCGTGGCCAGGACGTCGTCCTCGTTGTAGCGCAGCAGGCGCTCGCGCTGATCGTCGTCCGGGACGCCGCCGTCCATGCCGACGGCGTCGCGGTACCAGCTCATCGACGCCTCGCCGCCCGCCTCGGGATCGCGCCAGGCGAAGCCGGCGACCGGGGCGATCACCTTGAGCCCCTTGCCGTGCGAGCACAGGAACTGGTCGGTGACGCTGCGGAAGAGGTCGATCCACTCCCCGGAGTCCACAAAGGACGCGATCTCCGCCTTCGTGGGCACGCCGGGGTAGTCGCCGAACCGGTCCGCGGAACCGAAGAGCCAGCGGTTCTCGGCGAGCGCGTTGTAGCAGTAGGCGCGGAAGGTCAGCCCGGCCGCGAGGGTGCGCTCGCGGACTTCCTTGAACCAGGCCCAGAATTCCGCGAACGACCGCGCCTCGTCGGCGGTCGGCAACGGCTCCCAGGTCGCGAAGGCCCGATAGCCCTGCTCCATCCCGATGTCGGCACCGGTCAGCAGCGAACCCCACAGGTAGGCGCCGGAATCACCGAAGCTCTCCATGTCGACGTCGACCTCGACGTCGCCGCGGGAGACCTCGATGCGATCGACCTTGCGGACCATCGTGAGATCGGCCAGCCAGGCACGCGCGAGGATGATCGCGTCGGCGAAGGTGCCGCCGGTCCAGTTCATCGGCGGGGGCTCGTCGGCCGGATCGAGCGCGGCCAGCTTGTCCACTGTGGACACCCCGGCGCGGCGGAGTTCCATCGCGTCCTCGCCGCGGACGACCAGGCTGACGTCGCGGGTTTCGGTGAGCACGACCTCGCACGTCGGCCACCAGGGACAGCGGCGGCATTCGAGGACCCGCGACGGCTCGGCGAGCGGCTCCTCACCTTCGGCGGCCGCGCTCGCGATGGCGAGCCTGTCGGCGAAGCGGCTCTGGTACTCCGTCAGCGCGCTTTTCCCGCCCGGCCAGGTGCCGGCGGACAGGTCGTGCCAGACGACGACGTCCGCGTCGAGCCCGATGACGCCGCCGATGGCGCGATGTCCTTCGTGCTTCCCGAGCGCTTCGAGCATCCGATAGAGGTGCGCGAGCCGCATCTGGTCGCGCGGTTGCGACCGGACCTTTCGCGCCGGGTCGGGCAGGCGGTGCGCCGGGTCGAGGTCGGTCATCACCGTGGTCGGCGCGCCCGAGCCGCGATCGGTGATGCGGTGCCGCACGACCAGCACCGGCACGTACCCCGCGCCGGTGTGGACCAGGAGTTCGGAGCCGCCACGCCGGTGACCCGCGCGGTCCACGGGCAGCAGCGCGCCCCAGATGTAGCGCGCTTCGGCGGCGAAGGCCTCTTCGGTGAGCTGCACGCGCTCGGCGGCCGGGAGGTCGCGGGCGATCTTGACCCAGCCCGCGTCCGGGCCGGTCGCGTCCATCAGCCGCTGCACGATGGCCTCGCGATGCGCTGCCGCGTCGGCGATCCGCTGCTGCGCGGCGGGGTCAGGCGGGGCGAGCGGGACCTCGCGCATCGCCGGATCGTGTTCAAGGTGCACGCGACGCCGGCAGCGGCTCACCGCTCCCGCGTCCAGTAGCACCTCGTTACTCACAGACAACACTCTAGAAGGCGACCGGCAAGCCGACATGCCCGCCACTTCGGGGACCAGTAAGTTCGTCTGTGACACAGCGTGGGAGGTGCCATGGCGCGCAAGGCCAAAGCCGTCGAGAGCGAAGGCAGGTTCACCCCGAAGAAGGCGAAAAACGCCGTCGCGGTGGCCAAAGTGCTCGGACCGGCCGTACTGCCGGTGATCGCGCCGTACGCCGTTCGTGCGGCGGGTGCCGCACGAGAGCTATACGACCGTTACCAGGCGAAGAAGCTCGGAGTCGCCGTCGACCAGCTCGGCGAGTACAGCGGACGCGGTGCCGCGCTGCACGCGCGGATCGCTGGGCTGACGCAGGGGCTCGCGGAGCTGAAGAAGTCCGCGAAGGCGACCGACGCCGACGTGGCCTTCGCGAAGGACACTCAGGGGACGCTGGAGCAGCTTTCGGCGACCGTTCGTGCTTCGGAGCGGATGCCCGCCGCGCGGCGCAAGGCGGCGCACCGGGCCGTGGCCGGGGAGCTGGACCAGCTGGAGGGGAAGCTGCTGCACCGGTTGGGGGTTTGAGCCTCGCTTCGGCGGAGACCTGACGGGTGTCATAAGAGGTCCCATGAGACGAATTTCGTCTCATGGGGACCCCTTATGACACGTCGGGCAGGGAGAAGCGAGCTAGGAGATGAACCCCTTCTTCTTCATCCACTCGTAGGCGACCTCGCCCTGGTCACGGCCGTCGACGTCGACCTGTTTGCACAGTTCGATCATCTGCTCGTTGTCGATGGCCGCGCTGACGGCTTCGAGCGGGCCGCGCAGCTCCGGGTGCTGGTTCAGGAACTCCGTCCGCAGCGTCGCCACAGCGTTGTACTGCGGGAACGCCTTCTTGTCGTCTTCGAGGACGCGCAGGTTGAGCCCGGCGATGCGGCCGTCGGTCGTGAAGATCTCGCCGATCGGGCAGGTCCCGCTCGCCACGGCCGAGTAGATCGTGCCGATGCCGAAGTTCTTGATCACCGGGTTCTGGAACCCGTACGCCCGCACGGCGGCGGGGAAACCGTCCTGACGGCTGGTGAACTCGGTTTCCAGGCAGAACACGTTCTGGTCGGGCTTCCCCTTCAGGAACGCCGCCAGATCCGACGTCGTCTTCAGGTTGTTCGCCGCCCCGTATGCCTCGGTGACCGCGAAGCCGTACTGGTCGTTCAGCGGCGAGTAGTTCAGCCAGGTGATGCCGAACTTCGCCTCGTCGGCCGCCTTCGTGGCTTCGTACTGTGCCTTTTCCCCGCCGGGGACGGGGAGTTCGTTGCCCTGGTAGTTGATCCAGCCGGTGCCGGTGTACTCCCAGGCGACGTCGGTCTGGCCGGTGAGCAACGCCTGGCGCGACGAGTTCGAGCCCTTGATGTCGGTCAGGTCGATGACGTCCGCGCCCGCCGCGGAAAGCGCCATTTCGGCCATGTAGCCCAGAATGATGTTCTCGGTGAAGTCCTTGGAGCCCACCGTCACCTCGACGCCCTTGAGCGCCGGGATGGGCTGGATGGAGCCGGGTTCGATCTTGTAGGGCAGCGCGGTGTTGACCTCGAGTCCGCACGCGGAAAGCGTGCCGCACAACAGGATCGCGCCAAGAATGGCCTTCACTCGCATGTCAGCGCAGTCCCTTCGGTCCGAAGAACTGTTCCGCGACCGCGCCCAGCCAGTCCACCAGCAGCGCCAGCGCGACGGCGAGCACCGAACCGGTGATCAGCACCTTCGTCAGGTTGAGCTTGTAGCCGGTGTCGATGAGCAGGCCGAAGCCGCCGGCGTTGACGAACATGCCGAACGTCGCCGTGCCCACGGCCAGCACCAGCGAGGTCCGCAGGCCGGCCAGGATCAGCGGGATGGCCAGCGGGAATTCGACCCGCCACAGCACGCCGGACGCCGACATGCCGATGCCGCGGCCGGCGTCGATCAGGGAAGGGTCGACCTGTTGCAGGCCGACCATCGTGTTCCGCAGCACCGGAAGCAGCGAGTAGAACGCCAGCGGAAGCGCCGCGACCCACAGCCCGCCGGTCGCGCCGGTGACGATGAACCACAGCACCAGCACGCCGAGCGCGGGCGCGGCCTGGCCGATGTTCGCGACCGCCAGGAACACCGGCGCCGCCCACCTCGCCCACGGCCGGGTCGCGAGCACCCCGAGCGGTACCGCGACGGCGACCACGATCGCGGTGACCACGACGGTCATCGCGAGATGGTCGCGCAACGCGGCGAGCAGCCCGGCGGCGTTGAGCGTCTCCTTCTCCGTCGCGGTCAGATCGCTGGCGAAGACCCAGAGCAGCACCCCGGCGACGATCAGCAGCACCACCGCGGGCTGGGCGAACAGCCGGACGCGCTCGGCGCTTCTCGACGAGGACTCGGTGGAGAACCCGGTATCGACGGCCGTCATGCGGTCACACCTTCCGCCGGGTTGTCGTCGGAGTGCTCCTCGCGCAGCTGCTGGATCGTCGAGATGACGGTGTCGAGTTCGATCGTCCCGGCGTACTCACCGCGAGCGCCGGTCACCGGGACGCTGCCGCCCTCGGCGAGCATCGCCTCGAGCGCGTCCTGCAGCGTCGACTGGAGACTGACGTAGTCGCGCAGCGGTTTGCCCGCGGTGGACAGCGACGTCGCCGTGGTCAGCTCGCGGACGTGCACCCACCGCATCGGACGACGGCGCTGGTCGAGCACCAGCACGAAATGCTTGCGCTGCTGAGTCAGCTTCTCCCGCACGGCCGACGGCGATTCGCTCACGGTCGCCGTCAGCGCGTCCTGCTTCAGCTCGACGTCGCGGACCCGCAGCAGCGTCAGCTGCTTCAGCGAGGCACCGGCGCCGACGAAACCGGCGACCGTGTCGTCGGCCGGGTTCGCGAGGATCGCGTCCGGGGTGTCGTACTGGAGGATCTTCGACTGGTTGCCGAGCACCGCGATCTTGTCGCCGAGCTTCACGGCCTCGTCGAAGTCGTGGGTGACGAAGACGATCGTCTTCTTCAACTCGGTCTGCAGCCGCAGCAGCTCGTCCTGCAGATTGCCGCGCGTGATCGGGTCGACCGCGCCGAACGGTTCGTCCATCAGCAGGACCGGCGGGTCCGCCGCGAGCGCCCGCGCGACACCGACGCGCTGCTGCTGCCCGCCGGAGAGCTGACGCGGGTACCGGTCGCGGAAGTCGGCCGGGTCGAGGCCGACCAGGTCCATCATCTCCTCGACCCGGTCGTTGACCTTCTTCTTGTCCCAGCCGAGCAATCCGGGCACGACGGCGATGTTCTGCGCGACGGTGAAATGCGGGAACAGCCCGGCCTGCTGGATCGCGTAGCCGATGCGCCGCCGCAGGGTGTCGACGTCGAGCTTCAGCGCGTCGTCGCCGCCGATGGTGATCCGGCCGGACGTCGGCTCGATCAGCCGGTTGATCATCCGCATGGTCGTGGTCTTGCCGCAGCCGGACGGGCCGACGAAGACCACGATCTTGCCCGCGGGCACCACCATCGAGAAGTCGTCGACCGCCGGTTCGCGGGTGCCGGGGTAACGCTTGCTGACGTTCTCCAGCTCGATCTCGACGCCGGACACGGTTTCGGTCGGCTCAGCCACGGACACCCCTTGAGACGGTCAAACGGTTGATCAGGACGTAGACGGCGTCGAGGACCAGCGCGAGGACGACCACGCCGAGCGTCCCGGTCAGCGCCTGGTTGAGGGAGTTCGTGCTCCCCGCGTTGGTGAGGCCGGAGAAGACCTCCGAACCGAGGCCCGGGCCCTTCGCGTAGGCCGCGATGACCGCGATGCCCATCAGCATCTGCGTCGCGACCCGCATCCCGGTGAGAATGGCAGGCCAGGCGAGCCGCAGCTCCACCCTGGTCAGCACGCCGAACCGGCTCATGCCGATGCCGCGCGCCGCGTCACTGACCGCCGGATCGACACCGCCCAGCCCGACGATCGTGTTCCGCACGATCGGCAGCAGCGCGTAGAGCACCAGAGCGATGACGGTGGTGTTCACGCCGAGGCCGAATACGGGGATGAGGAGACCCAGGAGGGCGAAGGAGGGGACGGTGAGGATCGTGCTCGCCAGCGCCGTGGCCACGGCCGACCCGATCGGGCTGCGGTAGACGGCGACGCCGATCACCACGCCCAGGACGGCGGCGATGATCGTGCACTGCACGACCGCGCTGACGTGGAGGAGCCCTTGGAGGGCGAGTCTGTCCCACCGATCCGAGATGTACTCGAAGAGATTCATCGCGTGCTGGTTCTCCCGCCGCCTCTGAGTGAGAGTGCTCACCCATTCGGAGTAGCTGTATCGGGAGCCTGACTACCCAAAACCCGCGCGGTCAAACCCCGGTTTACCGCTTCTTTGCAGCCAACAGTTCCCCATTCGGCGTAAAGCGGCAACCGCACGCGCCGACCCGGCGGCCACTTTCCCACCGCTCACCAGCCGGGAGGACGTCGACCGCTCCGCCGCACGTCGCATACCCTTCACCCCGTGAGCAAGGGAAGTCATCGCCGAGGCGCGTTACGCGTTGTGCGTGGTGGCTTGCTCGGCGTGAGTTCCGCGGCACTGGCCGTGACCGCGCACGTCCTCGGGGACGGCGAAGTACCCGATACGGCGATGACGCTGTTGCTCACCGTGCTCATCGGCTGGAACGCCGCCGCGCTCGCCGCGAAGGCACGGGGACCGGTGGCCACGATCATCGACCTCGGCGCCGGCCAGGTCGTGATGCATCTCGTGCTCAGCTCCCTGAGCAGCCACGAACTCGCCCACAATGCCCCGGCCCCCGCGCCCGCCTCGGGCGGACTCGCGATGACCGTGGCCCACGTCGTGGCGACGCTGGTCACCGCGCTGCTGCTGGCCAAGGCCGACGGACTGCTGCTCGGCGTCCTCGCCTGCCTGCGCGCGCTGGTCCCGTTCATCCTCGGCGCGCTTCCCGTACCCGCCCGTCCGGCGGCCCCGGTACTCGGCCGTCCGGCGGGCCCCGGTCACCTCGTCCGCGTGGACCTTCGCCGGGTCCACGGCAGGCGCGGTCCACCGCTCTTCTCCTGAATCCGGCTCATCCCCCGTAATCCCGGCGAGGTCCCCGAACCCGCCGTTCGATCCTGTTCAGGAGTATTCGTGTCCAAGCACGTCTTCAAGCGCGCCGGTTTCCTGGCCGCCACCGTCGGTATCACCGGTCTGCTTTCGGCCGGGATCGCCTCGGCCCACGTCACCGCCAACGTCTACGGCCCCCAGCCCGAGAAGGGCGGCTACGGGTCGATCTTCTTCCGCGTCCCCAACGAGGAGAAGGACGCCGGCACGGTCAAGGTCGAGGTCACCATCAAGCCCGAGTACGCACTCAGCTCGGTGCGTACCAAGCCGATCCCCGGCTGGAAGGCCGAAGTCGTCAAGTCGAAGCTGCCCGCCCCGGTGACCACCGCGTCCGGCACGCAGATCACCGAGGCCGTGACCAAGGTCTCCTGGACCGCCGAGCCCGGCACCAAGATCGCCGCCGGTTCGACCGAGTTCCAGGAGTTCCAGATCAGCGCGGGCCAGTTCCCCACCACCGTCGACGCGCTGGAGTTCCCGGCCACCCAGACGTATGAGAACGGCAAGGTCGTCAACTGGGACCAGCCGACCCCGGCTTCGGGCGAGGAGCCGGAGCACCCGGCACCGTCGGTGAAGCTCGCCGAGAAGAGCGGTGACGGGCACGGCGGCGGACACGGCTCCAACGCGAAGCCCGCCGAGGAATCGCACGCTTCGTCGTCGTCCGACAACACCGCCCGCTGGCTCGGCGGCGCCGGTCTGGCCGTCGGCGCGCTCGGACTCGGCGTCGGCGCCGGGGCCCCCCTGCGCGCCCGCCGCGCCACCGCCGCCGCCAAGAACACCGAGGGAACCGAGTAAATGCGTAAGGCGCTCATCGCGCTGGCGATCACCGGGGTGGCGTGGCTCGCCACCGCCACCCCGGCGCTGGCGCACAACGTGCTGATCTCGTCCGATCCGGCGAAGGGCGCTTCGATCGCCACCGGGCCGGCGAAGGTCACGCTCACGTTCGACCAGTACGTCCAGAACGCGAACGTCAACCAGATCGCGGTCATCGGACCGGGCGGCGGCCAGTGGGCCGAAGGCCAGGTCGAGGTCCGCGACAGCGTCGTGACCGTGCCGCTGCGGCCGCTCGGCCCGGCGGGCGAGTACAAGATCGGCTACCGGATCCTCTCCGCGGACGGGCACGCCGTGACCGGCGAGGTGCCGTTCACCGTCACCACCGCGGGCACCGGGACACCGGCGACCGTGGACGCGGCCAAGAGCGGTGGCGGGGAAGCCGCGAAAACCCCGGCGACCGGCGGCGAAGGCTCGTCCGGGGTGCCGATCTGGGTGTGGATCGCGGGTGCCGTCGTGCTCCTCGCCATCGGACTGACCGTCGCCCTGCGCACCGGCGCCGGTGACAAGGAGAAGAGCGGGTCATGACCCAGGCCGAGACCACCTCGCGCGCTCGCGTCGCCGTCCTGTTCTGCGTGGTGACGGCGGGGATCGTCGGCGCCCTGATCGGCGTCGCGCTGACGGCCACCGCCCCGGTGCCCGGGGTCGCGCAGGTCAGCGAGGTGGTCTCGGTCGCCATCCCGATCGTGCGGGTACTGCTGGACATCTCGGCGGTCGCCACCATCGGGCTGGCGCTGCTTTCGGTGCTGGTCGGCTACGACCGGCCGAAGCTCTCCGAGCCGATCATGCGGCTCGCGCGGCCCGCGAGCGTCGCGGCCGCGCTGGTCTGGGCGACCACCGCGCTCGTCGCGCTGATCCTCCAGACCGCCGAATACCGGCCGGGCTCCAGCACGCTGTCGATGTCGGACGTCGGCGGCTACATCGCCGACGTCGGCGCGGGGAAGGCGCTGCTGATCGTCGCGGTGCTGGCCCTGCTGCACGCGGGACTCGGCATCCTGGCGCTGAAGCACGGCGAGAAGGTGCCCGCCGAGGTCCGCGTCGGGCTCGGGTTGTTCGCGTTGCTGCCGCTGCCGGTCACCGGGCACGCGTCGAACTGGAACTACCACGACTACACGATGATCTCGATGGAGCTGCACGTGATGAGCGCCGTCGCCTGGACCGGCGGGCTCGGCGCGATGGCCGTGCTGCTCGTCGGCAACCGGACGCTGCTGGCGCACGCGCTGCCGCGGTTCTCCAAACTGGCGACACTGTGCCTGATCCTCGGCGCGGCGACCGGCCTGTTCAACGGGCTGATCGAGATCACGCTCAACCCGTCGATCGGGTTCTGGGAAGGCCTGTTCACCACGCCGTACGGACAACTGGTGCTGCTCAAACTGTTGTGCACCGGCGTGATCGCGGGACTCGGCGCCTACACGCGCTGGAAGCTGATGCCGCGGATCATCCGGCACAACCGGACGGCGCTGGCCGCGTGGGCGACGCTGGAGCTGACCGTGATGGGGCTGGCGTTCGGGTTCGCCGTCGTCCTGACGCGGGCACCGGTGGTGCCGACGACATAGCTGTTACAGCCCTTGCTCCATCCGGCCGCATTTGGCCGGTTTCGCTGTCCTCTTCGGACCTTCGCCGGGATGCTCTACGCGATCGCTGGGGTTAACCCGAAAAGGGGATGGTAGATGGGCAGCCCGATGCCGGGTGACGGTGAAGTCAGCGCGCCAGTGTTACCGCGCCAGCGTTCGGCGGCCCCGCTCACCCGGCAGGTGAGTTCGGGTCCGCGTCAGCTTCCGCCCGCACCGGCGCATTTCACCAACCGCTCGGCCGAACTCACGCGGCTCGAAAACCTGCTGGCCCAGGACGGCGCCGACGCCGACCGGCCGTCGGTGCACCTGATCAGCGGTCAGGGCGGCATCGGGAAGACGGCGCTGGCGACCGCGTGGGGCCGCCGCCTCGGTGACCGGTTCCCGGACGGGCAGCTGTGGGCGGATCTCGGCGGCTTCAGCACCAACGGCCCGCTCTCCCCTGGCGAAGCGCTCGGCCGGTTCCTGCGGGCTTTGGGCGTCCCACCGGAGGGCCTGCCCGCGGACGTCGAGGAACTCGCCGCCCTGTACCGCTCGACGACCGCCGACCGGCCCCTGCTCGTGCTGCTCGACAACGCGGGGTCGACCGAGCAGGTGCTGCCCCTGCTGCCCGCCTGCGGGCAAAGCCTCGTGATCGTGACTTCGAGGCGACGACTGGGCAGGCTCCAGACCGAACATCGCGCGAAGCTGATCGAGCTGGCCCCGTTCGGCTCCGCGCACAGCGCCGAACTGCTGGACCGCGCGGTCGGCGCCGAGCGGGTCGGTGCCGAAGCCGGCCACGCGCGCGACATCGTCGACCTGTGCGGCGGCCTGCCGATCGCCCTCACCACGATCAGCGCGAAGCTGGCCGGACGGCCGAAAATGTCGTTGGAGAAGATCGCCACCGAGCTGGGGAAGGAATATCGTCGACTGGCTACGCTCTCGACGAAAGAGGCCCAATCGGTGGAAGCCAGCTTCAACCTGTCCTATGACGAGCTCCCCTCCGACGCGGCCGCGCTGTACGCGGCGCTCGGCCTGCACCCCGGCCCCGACTTCGGCGTCGGGGTCGCGGCCGCTTCGATCGGCATCCGCCCCGAGGTCGCCGACGATCTGCTGGACCAGCTCGTCGACGTCGGACTGCTGATCGACCGCGGCGACGACCGGTACACCTTCCACGACCTCGCGCGGCTGCACGCCAAGGAGAAGACGGCGGGCAACGAGCACGATCGCGAGATCGCCGTGCGCCGCATGCTCGAGTGGTACCTGTACACGGCTTCCGCGACCGCGAGCCTGACCACGCCCGACCAGGACGAGATCCCGTACGACTACGAGTACCGTCCGGCGACGCGGATCAGGTTCGAGTCCTCCGAGGAGGCGCTCGCATGGCTGGAGCTGGAACGCGAGAACCTCATCGCCGCGGTCAAGGCGGCCCTCGACGCGCAGCTTCCGGAGCTCGGCTGGCAACTGGCCGCCGCGATGTGGCCGCTTTTCCTGCTGCGCAAGCATTATCCGGACTTCCTGCGGGTGAGCGAGATGGGCGTCCAGTGCGCACGGGCCTGGGGCCACTCGTCCGCGGAAGCGCTGATGCACAACCGCAGCGGCGCCGCCTGCCGCGGCACCGGCCGCTACGACGACGCCGTCCGGCACTATCTGGCCGGACGCGACGCCGCGCGGGCCGGCGGGGATCACGTCGTCGAGATCCGATCGGTGGAAGGGCTCGGCCTGGTCGCCCTCCAGCAGGGCAGGCTCGACGAGGCGATCGAGTGGTTCACCGAGGACCGTTCGCTCAGCGAGCGGCAGGACCGGCGGCACGACATCGGGCTGGCGCTGATCAACCTCGGCGCGACCCGCGCGCGCACCGGACAGGTCGAAGCCGCGATCGCCGACCTCACCCGGGCTCGCGACGTCCTCGACGGTGACGACTACAACGTGGCCCGTGCCCGGATCGAACTCGCCCGTGTCCTCACCGCCACCGGCGACCTCGCGGGCGCACGGGCCGAACTCGAACCCGCTCGCGCCACCATGGAGGCCAGCGGATCGAGGTTCGAGGTGGCCAGGGCGCTGTCGGCGTTCGGCGAGATCGCCGAAGCGGAAGGCGAACCCGAGGAAGCCCGGCGCCACTACGACCGGGCGTTGCCGATTTTCGTCGGCCTCGGCCGCCCGGAAGCCGACGCTCTGCGTACGCGTTTGGAACAACTGTGACCCGGCGGCACCGATCGGTGCACAACGACGAGGTGAACCCCGCCGCGCTAAATGACGGAGCGTAGCTGCAAGTTGCACATTTGGGGGAGCATTGATCCAATGGAAGTGATTAGCGCGGCCGAATTCGTCACCCATTGATCAGTGATTTCGGGCAAGCGACGAACGGTCATTTGCCGTCGGCGAATGCACGTGCAAGTTACCGTTCGCGGACGACTCAGCGATACCGGTTCCATCGGGCGCCGGTGCGCCCATACCGGAGATCGTCCAACCGTTTTCGCAGCTCATCCCGCACGCTGGGATGACTCCGGAGAATGGGGAGGACACTCGTCGTGAGCTTCAGTTCACGGATGGCACGCAGTACCGAGAAGCCGGACCAGGTGGTCACGTCGAATCCGTACCGCTCGGCGAACACGCGATAGCGGGCCGGGGGATCACCGAACCGTTCGAGGCCGACGGCGAGCGGCGTGAGGTCCCATTCCGGCGGTCCGACACCGGACGAATCGAAATCGCACAGCACCGGTCCGTCCGGTCCCGCGATCACATTCCCGGGGTGCGCGTCACCGTGGATCAGGCCCCGGGGCAGCGGGAAGTCGAGCGTCGCGAGCGCGGCCTCGACCTCGGCACAGCGTTCGAGCAGGAACCGCCGGTCGCCGTCGTCCAGCTCCTCCGCGTCCGAAACCCTGGCCCGGACCGCGGCGAACGGCGCCCATTCGGCGAGGCCCTCGGGCGGCTCGAGCGGGTGGACCTGGCGAAGCAGCGCGGCGAGGTCCGCGGATTTGGCCTTCCGGCCGGTGGAGGGCACTTTCCACCACACCGTCACGAGATGTTCGCCGACCGGGACGGGCTGTTCGATGCCGGGAAGCAGCCGGATGGCCGGCACTCCGTGCCCTTCGAGATGGCGCGCGACCCGCACGACGGTGCCGACGCGATGCCGCAGCTGGGTGGAGCCGACGATCCGGACGACGAACGGCGCGCTCGCCAGTGCGTAGACGGCGTTGTTGGTGAACCTCAGCAGCCGGGCGCCTTCGGCGTCCACGTCCAGCAGTTCGCACGTCCGCCGCAGGGCCTCGTGCAGTTTGCCGGGCGTGAACCGGCCGTCCAATCCGGTCCGCTCAGGCGGCGTAGAAGGAGTTGAGGCGATCGGCGAGGTCACGGGCGTCGGCGTTGTTCCGGCGGCGCTCCGCCTCGACCTGCAGCGGCCGCATCCGGTCCTTCACGCGCTCCGACTTGATGCCCTCGGCACAGTCGACGGCCTTCGAGCCCACCTTGGAGCCATGATCGAGATCGCCTTCGAGCAGGTGATTCGTGGCCAGTGCGCTGAGCATGAAGGTCTTGCTGCGGGCCATGTCGTCGTCGTAGGACTCGACGGCCTTCGTCAGCGCCGGGATCGCGTACTTGGTGTGCTCGGCGTTCTTCGCGGCGAGCACCGTGTGCACGGTGCCGATCATGGCGTAGACGTCGGTCTCGGTGAAGAACTTGACCCAGGACTCGGCCTCGGCCAGGTTGGCGCGGGCGAACTCGTCCTTGCTCCGGCCGAGCAGCTTCACGGCCTGCTCCTCGTTGCCCATCATCGCGTAGGCCCACGCCTCGTTGGCGCAGAGCACGGCGACCGCCAGCTCGGAGCCCGATTCCTGGGCGGCGATCTGGCCGAGCTGGAACAGTTTCAGCGCGTCGTTCGGCGCGTCCTGGTGCAGGTAGACGCGGCCCATCCGGTACAGCACGTTGGCCACCAGCGGGTGGTTGTCGCCCTGTTTCGCCAGGTCCAGCGCGTTCGCGAAGTGACCACGGGCGGAGTCCATCAGGCCGGTGTCGAAGGAGGTCCAACCGGCGAGGCTGTGCAGGTCGGCCAGCGCGACGTACAGGCGGTTCTTGACCATTTCGGTGCCGCTGGACTCGAGCATCTGCTGTCCCCAGGACAGCTGGGCGACGACGGCGTCGCGGCAGAAACCGCCGCCGTACTGGTAGTCGAGGGACCGGAGCGCTCTGGTCGCGGCTTCCACCTGGCGGACGTCGGTCATGCCGATCCGCCCGGGAGCGGGCGTCTTCGCCGGCCCCGCCGACCACGTACCCGATTCCGGACCGAACACCGCCGCACCCATCGTGACCTGGGCAGCGTGCGCGAGGAACCTCCGTCGCTTCACGGACTCGTCCTCCTCCGCCTGCTGGCCGTCGGCAGCGCCGACGACCTTTATCGCTGTCGCCTCGTCGTAGGCGAGACCCATGTATCCCCTGGGGACACCAAGGCCGTCAGCGATGCGGGTGAGCACGTCGTACGCCATCACCTGGCGACCTTTGAGGATCTCGGACACCTCGGACTGCGACTGGCCGGTCATCGCGGCGATCTGGCGCTGCGAAACACCGTGCTTGCGCAACAGCCGGTACACGGAAGAGATCTCCCGGGTGGCCAGTGCGGCTCGCATCTCCGGCTGCTCCCAGGCATCCGGTGGCACGGGGTGACTCTGGCGGCCCTTGGCACTCGCGTCCGAGCCGGCGACAGCGCCGCCACCGATACTGGCGTCCATTGCGCCCCCTCACAGTTCCGTTGGGGTCGAGAAACAGCGTAGGCACACCTATTCAACCGCGCGAAACACCGGAATGCCCGCCGTGATCGGCCCGGCAGAAGTCGTTTGACCGCTTACCGTGAAACCTCGTCCGGTCACCGCTATGACGGCGGTTCGACCTTCTATCGAACTCGGTTTCACATCACTGTAGTTGTCAGATCTCCGTGACCGCCCAGCCACCGGCAGCGATCACAGAGAGCTACCAAGTCTCCGAACCCCCTACAGGTGCGGATTCGCGGTTACGAAGACGACGTGGAACGAGAGAGCGGAGAAGAGCCAGTGGAGTTCGTGGACTCGATCGCAACAGGCTCCATCACCGCGGGACGGCCCGGTATGGCCACGCGCCACCTGCGTGCGGCCGGCCCCGCCGGTCAGCAGGCGGTCGCCGTCGCCCCCGGTGCCAACCGTACGGTCTCCCCGTCCGCCCCGGTCGACCCCCGTACCGCGAGTGTGCGCCGTTATGAAGGCGGACAACTGGTCTGGCGCGTGCAGTGCGGCGATCTCATCAGCCGCGAGCGCGCCGTCACCGTGTTCGTCGAAGACAACCAGGTGGTTCTCGTCTCGCCGCCAGGAGAGACCGCGCGCCTGACGTCCGGCCAGCTCGGACAGCTCAGGGCCGCGCTCAACGAAGCCGCCAAGATGGCGGAAAGGTAACGGTGAGTTCTCCGTGGATCAGGTCCTAGGGCAAGTCCTCCGCAACGCGGTTTGGGAACGCCTCGACATGCTCTCCGATCTCGCGACCCGGGCCGACGCGCAGTCGCTCGTGTCGGTCGCCCGCTCGGAGCTCCCCCGGCTTACCGAGGGCTGGCGCGCCATGCTTCAGGCGCACGAGCCCGACGAGCGGGGGGACTGCCCCACCTGCTCGACCCGCTGGCACAAGTGCAAGGCCCCCTGCTCGGTGTGGCAGGTCGCGCACGAGCACCTGGTCGCCGGGGGCCTCGCCCCCCAGCAGACCGCGGCCTCCCAGGACCACCGGCGGGAGAGCCGACGGCGTCTCCCCGGGCAGACCCGCGCCGCCAGCGCGAGCGAAACCACCGGCAGGCACGCGCTGGTCAACCCGCGCAGGCCCGCCATCGGCGGCGTACACGCCTGAAAGCCGGGTGAGTGAACGGCGGTCCGAGCGCCCCCTCGGCAACCACGCCAAGATCTCGCCCTCGCCGGCGGCGGTTCGCGCGTACCCCCGAACGCGACGAGCCGCTCTCGGTAATCACTCCGGTCCCCACCGCGATTAATCGAAAATTATCGGCAGAACACCTAGCGAACGCAGTAATCGGTCGCTAAGTTGATGATCACAAACGCAGCGCGATTCCTGGTCAGGAGCCCGCTGCCATCCCCCGAACCCCGCGGGCCGGTGCCGTTGCACTCCCCTCCCCCGACCGGCACCGGTCCGCGGTCTCCACTCCGCTGATGGCTTCTCAGCGGGACAAAGAACTTCGAACCGCGGCTCAGCTGACTGTTTTCACCCGCGTGACCAGCACCGCGGCGAGAATGGTGGACAGCGCCGAAGCCGCGAAGAGGCTCGGATAGCCGCCCAGGTAGGCGAGAATCGGCGCGGTCAGCATCGGCGCCACCACCTGCGGCAGCGAGTTCGCGATGTTGATGACCCCGAGGTCCTTCGCCCGGTCCTGTGCGGCGGGCAGCACCTGCGTGAGCATCGCCAGCGCGACGGCCATGTAGGCGCCGAAACCGATGCCCAGCAACGGTGACGCCGCGAGCGCGGCCGTCCAGTTCTGCCAGACGACCAGCACCAGCGCGGCGATCGCCATCACGGCCGACGCCGCCAGGACGTACGGCTTACGCCGTCCGGACTTGTCGGAGAAATGCCCGGCGATGAGCGCGCCGACGATCAGCGCGGCCCCGTAGAGCCCCATCATGATCAGCAGGCCGGTGTCCGGATCTTCGTAGTGCACCGCGTCCTTGAGGAAGAACAACAGGTACAGCGTGCCGAAGGCGTTGCCGAGGTTGATCATGAAGTGGCAGCCCCACGCCCAGGCGAAGTCCGGATGCCTGCGCGGGGAGATCCACAGGTTCGCCAGCACGTCCCGGGTGCGGACGGACGGCCGGAACTCGACCGGCAACCGCGCGTCCGGCGTGCGCAGGATGAAGGCCGCCGCCCCCGCCAGCACGATGGCCGCGCAGACCGAATAGCCCAGGGGTAGTCCGGCGACTTCGAGCATCACCACGACGACCACCGCGCCGAGTACGGTCCCGAGCATCTGGGCGATGCCGACCAGCCCGCCGACCTGCGCGCGCTGCGGCACGGGGACCCGGTCGGCGATGGCCGAAACCAGCATCGCGAGCATCCCGTTGAGCCCTGCTTGGACGAGGCACCAGCCGAGCACCATGACCGCGATGTTCGGTGCGAACGCGAGGACGAGGAGCCCGGCCGCGGCGACCGCCGCACCGGCCGCCGTCCACGGATGACGGCGGCCGCGGGCGGAACAGGTCCGGTCCGAGAGCAGGCCGACGGCGGGGTTGGCGATCAGCGCGATGACCGCACCGATTCCGGTGACCAGGCTGAACACGGCCTCTTTGTCGGCCGCGTCCAGAATCTCGGCCTGTTTGGGCAGCAAGACCTGGATGGGCGCGTAGATCCCCAGCCAGAGCGCGATGTTCGCGAAGAACAGCAGGCTCATCCACCCCGCGCGGACCCTGGCGACCGGCTCGGCGAGTGCCTCGGGCAGCTCCGTGACCTCACTCATGGCTGATCAGTTTCCGGTACCAGTCGAAGGAATCCTTCGGCGTCCGCTTCTGCGTCTCGTAGTCGATGTGCACCAGGCCGAACCGCGGCCGGTAGCCCTTCGACCATTCGAAGTTGTCCATCAGCGACCACACGAAGTACCCGCGGACGTCGACGCCGGCGTCCATCGCCTCCCGGACCGCGACGAGGTGGCTGTCGAGGAAGTCGATGCGCTCCTGATCGTGCACGTGCCCGTCTTCGGCGACGACGTCGTCGAAACTGCAGCCGTTTTCGGTGATGTAGACCGGCGGGAGGTGCTCGTGGTAGCGCTCCTGGAAGCCGACGAGCAGCTCGCGCAACCCATGCGGGACGATCGGGGAATCGTTGGTGGTCAGGGGATATCCCTCGATCGCGCGAAGTTCGAAGGGCAGCGGATTGCCTTCGCCGGGCGCGGCGACGCCCTGCGGCTCGTAGTAGTTCACGCCGTAGAAGTCGAGCGGCTGCGCGATGGTGGCCAGATCCTCCGCGAAACCGGCGGGGAGATGCGGGACGACCTGTTCGGGATAACGGCCCAGCAGCACAGGATCGGCGTACGTCCGGTTGATGAGGGCGTCAATCCATTCGCCGGCGGCCTTGTCCTCCGGCGAATCGGAGGCCGGCCAGATCGGCGAATGGTTGTTGGCCGTGCCGACGCTGCGGGCGCCCGCCGCGCGCAGGGCTTGGACGGCGAGACCGTGCGCGAGATTCTGGTAGTGCGCGGTGGGCAAGGCGTCGAGCAGCAGGGTCTTGCCGGGGGCGTACTCGCCGATCGCGTATCCGAAGATCGACATGACCATGGGCTCGTTGAGCGGGATCCACATTTTCACCCGATCGGCGAATCGCTCGCCCACGATGGCGGCGTATTCGCCGAACCGCTCTGCGGTGTCACGGGCGAGCCAGCCACCCTTGTCCTCGAGCGCCTGCGGGAGGTCCCAGTGGAAGAGCGTCCCCGCCGGGCGGATACCGGCGGCGCAGACTTCGTCGATGAGTTCGTCGTAGAAGGCGAGACCTTCCGCGTTGGGCTTTCCGGCGCCGTCGGGCTGGATCCTCGGCCAGGCGAAGGACATCCGGTAGGCGCCGACGCCGAGTTCGGTCATCAGCGCGATGTCCTCGGAGTAGCGGTGGTAGTGATCGGCCGCTACCTTTGCGTGCTCAGCCCGCGCGATCTTTCCCTCCGTTTCGGTGAAGGTGTCCCAAATGGACTGTCCTCGGCCACCTTCTCCGGTCGCCCCTTCGATCTGAAAGGCGGAGGTCGAGACACCCCACAGGAATTCGGACGGGAAAGTCGGATTCTCCACCGGCGACACACCTTTCCTCGGGACACTCGGACCGAACATGAAAAGTTCTCAGATACTATGCCTTCACTCGACCGTGGGGAACCCCGTCGGCACGATAAAGTCGCAGATCAGCGAAGGAGGAGCCCGCGTGTCCGACATCCAGGCCGCTAAACCGCAGACGGAGACGACTCCGCTCCGGCGGCAGCCCGTTCAGCAGCGCAGCGCCAAGCGGGTGGAGCAGATGCTCGACGCCAGCGCCCAGCTGATCGACGAGCTCGGTTACGACGCACTGACGACCACGCTGATCGCGAAGCGCGCCGGCGTGGCCGTCGGGTCGCTGTACCAGTTCTTCCCCGACAAGCGGGCCGTCGTGCAGGCGCTGACGCAGCGCAACCTCGAACGGTTCGTCAGTTCGGTGTCCGAAACGCTCAACCAGCTCGCGCCCGAGCACTGGTGGGACGTGGTGGACTCGATCCTCGACATCTACCTCGACATGCACCGCGAGGTCCCCGGGTTCTCGAAGGTCCACTTCGGTGACGTCGTGGACCGTCAGCTGCTCGACGAGACTCGCGACAACAACGCCGTCATCGTCGACGCGCTCACCGACGTGCTTTCGGCGCGGATCTCGTCACCGCCGGACGACATCCGGTTCGCGCTGACGATCGCCAACGAGACGGCCGACGCGCTGCTGAAGCTCGCGTTCCGTCGTGACCCGCGCGGGGACGAACGGATCGTGGCGGAGGCGAAGTCGGTGGTGAAGGGGTACTTGGCGAGCAAGTTCGGGGAAGCCTGAGTGGGGGCTGAAGGGGCCCTTCACCGCATCTGACTCGGTGAAGGGCCCCTTCGTCGCGTCGGACTCGGCGAAGGGCCCCTTCAGCCCGCAACTGTCCCTTGTGGACTCGCGATTCGCTGCTACCCGGGTGTCGCGAAGGCCCCCTTTGCGACGCTCAACGTCGCGAAGGGGGCCTTCGCATCACCGGTGGATCCCCCTGCTCCATTCGTGTCCACCGGCGCCCGGATCCCCTGTCCCAGCAGTCACACAATCCCCACAAGCCACGCCGTCACCCACCCTGAACAGGCCTTACCCGGTTATCCACATAAGTTGTCCACACCCACCCACAGTTGTGGACAACCTCGCCCCTCACTCCGCCGGAACCCGATCCCCGACACCCCCTCCCGATACGCTGGTGCAGGGCGCGCCCCCCAGGGATGGGTGGGGGTGGGGTTGTGGGGTCAGCCGAAGTTTTGGTGTTCGCCTCGGTAGGTGGGGACGGTTCGGTCGACGCGGTCGCCGATGACGACGTGGTAGTGCGTGAAGCGTTCGGCGAGTTCGCCCGCCTTCGCGTGGCGCATCCAGACGCGGTCGCCGAGCCGCAGGTGGCGGGCGGCTTCGCCGGAAACGGGGGTTTGGACTTCGCCGGCGCCTTCGAAGCCGAGCAGCGAAAGGCCTTCGGGCAGGTACGGCGACGGGAGTCGCGAAGCCTCCGCCGGGCCCGAAGCGATGTAGCCGCCGGAGAAAAGCGTCGCGACCTTCGGCGCGGGGCGCCGGACCACGGGGAGCGCGAACATCGCGGCCGGGCGCGGCGAGAAGTGCGCATAGCCGTCGAAGAGGGTGGGGCCGATCAGGCCGGAGCCTGCCGCGATTTCGGTGACGGCGGCTTCGGCGCCGGTCGATTCGACACTGCCGCTGCCGCCGCCGTTGACGAACTCCAGCTCCGTCAGCGCCCGCACCGCCCGCACGGCGGCCGCGCGGCGCTTCGCGATTTCCACAATGGACTTCCGCTGCATCCAGCCGACGATCGAGTTCTTGACGCCACTGCCCGCGGCGTCGCCGAGACCGGCGATCTGGCCTTCGTACGCCATCATCCCGACGAGCCGGAATCCCTTGCGGGACAAGATGGTTCGCGCCAGATCGGCGGCCTGCCTCGGGCTGAACACCGGCGAGCGCCTGGTCCCGACGTGCACTCCGGGCAGCGGCCGCCACGACGCGTCGAGTTCGAGACAGACCCGGATCTCGGGGTGGTCCTGGCCGAGCGCGGCGTCGACCAGATCGAGGTGTTCGGGCGAATCGACCATGATCGAGATCGCCGCCCGCGCCTGGTCGTTCGCCGCCAGCCGCCGCAGCGCGCCGTGGTCGGCGGTCGGGTAGGCGACGACGATGTCATCGGTCGTCCCCTGCTCGACGTGCCAGACCGCTTCAGCGAGCGAGTAGCACATGAGGCCCTCGAATCCGGGCCGCGCGAGCACCCTGTCGAGCAGGTACCGGCAACGGACCGACTTGCTGACCACGCGGATCGGTTTGCCGCCCGCCCGCCGCAGCAGGTCGGCGCCGTTCGCGTCGAAAGCATCCAAGTCGACAACCGCGAACGGAGGATCCAGGTCCTTCGTCGCCAAGTCGTACACCGTCGCACTGGTCACCCGAACTAAGGTACGACAGAAGGGCTTGAAACGCGAATACTATTCACTTACTGTTTCGGCACTCACAAGAACACCACGGGTTAGGTGGGCGCATGACACGGTGGAGCAACTGGGCCGGCACCGCGACGGCGTCGCCGCTGCGGGTGCATCGGCCGCGCGACACGAACGAGATCGCCACCGCGATCGGCCGGACGGTCGCCGACGGACGGCGCCTGCGCCCACTGGGCAGCGGCCACTCGTTCACCGCGATCGCCGCGGCGAATTCGGACGCCATGGACCTGACCGGCTGGACCGGTATCGCCTCCGCCGACGTCGCGAAAGGCCTGGTCACGGTCCGCTCGGGCACCACGCTCAAGCAGCTCAACGCCGAACTCGACGCGCTGGGGCTGGCGATGACCAACCTCGGCGACATCGACGCGCAGACCGTCGCGGGCGCGATCTCCACCGGCACCCACGGCACCGGCGCCCGGCTCGGCGGCATCGCCACGCAGATCGCGGGGCTCGAACTCGTCCTCGCCGACGGCACCGTGGTCACCTGTTCGGCGGATGAGCGCCCCGACCTGTTCGCCGCCGCGCGAGTCGGCCTCGGCGCACTCGGCGTCATCAGCACCGTCACCCTGCAGTGTGAACCGTCGTTCCTGCTGTCCGCGCAGGAACGGCCGGAACCCCTCGAACAGGTTCTCGAAGGCTTCGACCAGTTCGCCGACGAGAACGACCACTTCGAGTTCTACTGGTTCCCCTACGGCAAGAACGCCCTGGTCAAACGCAACAACCGGCTACCGGCGGGCAGCGAGCACCGCCCGCTGACCAAGCTGAAGGAATTCGTCGACTACGAGCTCACCGAGAACCTCGCGTTCGGCGGGCTGTGCCGCCTCGGGCGCGCCGTGCCGAAACTCGTCCAGCCGCTCGGCAGATTCGCCTCGAACATCCTCTCCGCCCGCGAGTACAGCGACCTGTCGCATCGCGTCTTCGTGACCCATCGCGGGGTACGGTTCGTCGAGTCGGAGTTCGCGATCCCCCGCGAGTCGCTGCTCGACGTCTTCGCCGAACTCCGCGCGCTGGTACCGAAACTGGAGAACCCGGTCGCGTTCCCGGTCGAGGTGCGGGTCGCCGCCGCGGACGACATCTGGCTCTCCACCGCGAACGGCCGCGACTCCGCCTACATCGCGATCCACCAGTTCGTCGGCATGCCTTATCGCGAGTACTTCGCCGGATTCGCGTCGATCGTCGGCGAGGTCGGCGGCCGCCCGCACTGGGGCAAGATGCACGACCTCGACTCCTCCGTCCTCCGCTCGCGTTATCCGCGGTTCGACGACTTCACGCGGATCCGCAAAGAGGTGGACCCGGCCGGGGTCTTCGCGAACACCTACCTCGACCGGGTTCTCGGCACCGTTTAGGCGGTTTCGGCTAGGCCGTTTCAAAGAGCGCGCTGACCGACTCGCCGTTGTGGATCCGCCGCATCGCCTCCGCCAGCGCGGGCGCGATCGACAAGACCCGCAGCTTCGGGCTCTGCTCCTCCGGCGGGATCGGCACCGTGTTCGTGCAGACGACCTCCAGCACGTCCGGCTGGCTGCCGATCCGCTCGAGCGCGCCGCTGGAGAACAGCCCGTGCGTGCACGCGACGCGGATCGAGCGCGGCTTCAGTTCCCGCAGCTTGGTGAGCAGTTCGAGCACCGTGCTGCCCTTGGCGATCTCGTCGTCGAGGACGATCACGTCGCGACCGGTGATCTCCCCGATCACCGAGCTGATCTCGACCCTGTCGTCGGCGAAACGCTGTTTCGCGCCGGCGGCGACCTGAACCCCGAGCAGCCGGGCGAAATGCGCGGCCTCCTTGGCGTTGCCGAGATCCGGCGAGACCACGGTGGTCGCGGAGAGGTCGTACTGCCGGAAGTGCTTCGCCAGTTCCTGCAAGGCGTGCAGGTGGTCGACCGGGACGCTGAAGAATCCGTGCACCTGCGGCGAGTGCAGCGTCATCGCGAGGACGCGATCGGCACCGGCGGTCGCCATCAGGTCGGCGACGAGACGGCCACCGATCGAGATCCGCGGCGCGTCCTTCTTGTCCGAGCGGGCGTACGAATAGTGCGGCATGACGACGGTGATCCGCTTCGCCGACGCGCCCCGCGCGGCGTCCAGCATCAGCAGCAGTTCGACGAGATGCTCCTGCACCGGCCGCACCAGCGGCTGGATCAGGAAGACGTCCCGCTCGCGGCAGTTCGCCTGGAGCTGGACTTCCAGGCAGTCGTTGGCGAACCGCTGAACCCGCACGGGATGCAGCGGAACGCCCAGATGAGTACAGATCTCTTCGGCCAGCTCGGGATGTGCGCTGCCACTGAAGACCGCGATGTCCTCGCGCAAGGACCTACTCCGTTCATTCAAAAGACGGATTACGTCCACACACTAAGGTTTCACAGAGCGGAAACGGCCTGATCGATAGCAGTATCACCTGAGATCGCTTCGAGGACTCGTCCCGCCGTCGACGGATTGTCGAGCAGCGCGACGAGGATCGCGGCGACGTCCTGGCGCGGGATCGGCCCGCGACCGGTCGCTTCGGCGATCCGGACCTTGCCGGTGCCTTCGTCGTCGGTGAGCTGACCCGGCCGCAGGATCGTCCAGTCGAGGTCGCGGGCGCGCAGATCGTCCTCGGCGGCTTTCTTGGCCTTGAGGTAGATCCGGAAATCGTCCGGGACGTCCGCGGTCTCCCATTTGTCGGCGCCCATGGAGCCGACCTGGATGTGCCGCCGCGTACCGGCCTGTTCGGCGGCCGCCGCGAAGAGTTCCGCGGCGGCTCTGTCCACAGTGTCCTTACGGGCGGTGCCGCTGCCGGGCCCGGCTCCCGCCGCGAAGATGGCGGCGTCGGCGCCGTCGAGCACCTTGGCCACGGCGTCCACATCGGACTTTTCCAGGTCGAGGACGACGGCTTCGGCACCGGCCGCCTCGAGATCGGCGACGTGATCGGGATTACGCACGATCCCCACCGCCTGATCACCGCGCGCGGCGAGGAGTTTCTCCAGTTTCAGGGCGATCTGTCCGTGTCCACCCGCAATGACGACCCGCATGGGACCGACAGTAGCCGGTTCAGTCCACTTCGGCAGGGAGCTCGGTGCCGCGCAGCAGCTGGTCGTAGACGATCTCGTTGACCAGGCGCGAGACCGGGTCCTCGTCCAGGATCATGCGCTCGTTGTGGCCCTCGAGGTCGAGGTCGGTCACGCCGTTGGGATCGGCGGTGGCGATGGCGAGCCCGTAGGCGCGGGCACGCGGCAGGCAGTTGCCGACGTAGTCCTCGGTCAGTACGGCTGGCGATGGGAGCACCATCGCGGCCTCGCCGTAGCGTGCGAACGGGACCGCGGAGGCCATCGCGGTGCGCCAGTGCCGGGCGACCGCAAGGACGCCGATGATCTCGGCGGCCGGCGCGGGTGCGGTCGCGGCCAGCTCTGGCCATGTCCAGGTGTCGACGGTGGCGCGATCGACGACGGGACCCATGCCCATCGCGATGCGCTCCGCGTGCACGTCGGTGCGGAGCCGGGCGACCACGCAGATCTTGCGGCCGAGCACGGTGGTCTCCGGCAAGACGATGCCGTTCCAGCCGAGCAGGGCCGCCGCCTTGCGCGAAAGCTCCTCGACGCTCGCGGGCAGTTCGATCGGCGGCACCACCCGGCTCGGCAGTGACCGGCTGCGCTTCGCGCCACCGGCGACCGTCGAGCTCTCCATGTTCGGTGTAGCCGCCACGTTCCGCCTCCTTCGAACCTGGTTTCCCTAAGGCTCTTCATCCCCGTGCCACCTCGGTGGAAGCGGCACATGACCTGTCTAACAGGGCCGGAAGGCGGCGGCGCCGGACAACGGGAGTGGCTGCGATCGGCGGCGCCTTGCGATCGGTGACCGGTCGGTGGGCGGTCATCGGACTTCAGTCCGACCGTGCCGCCAACCGAGTGAGAGCGAGGTAAGTGGTGTTACCCGGCGTCTCCGAACGGTCACAGGGATGAACAGGCCGCCACCGAACACTGCCGCGGCAACGGAAGCAGAGCGTTGGTCCATTCAGCCCAGTGAATAGGCATTCCACTGTGGACCATCGCAGGTCAAGGTCAGGAGACGGTCGCGGTCCGGAGGAGTTCTTCGACGCCCGGGGTGCGCCATTCGTCCATCACCACGATTTGGCTGTCCGCAAGGAACCAAATCCGCTGGGTCACCTGCGCTTCGCCGCTTCCGCCCGTCTGTCCACGAGGAACACACTGGATCGTCCACTCCTCGTAGGTCGCCGTCGTCCCGCCCACCGGTGCGGTGGCGGAAGTCGTCGGGACGGCGTCACCCTCTTGGCGGAGGTCCTTGCGGCCGGCGGCGTTGCACGCCCGGCCGCCCGCGCTGCGCCGGTAGAAACCGCCGGGCCGGTAGGGCGGTTGCTCGGCCGACTGCTCGGTGTTGTCCGTGACCAGGAAGTATTTGCAGTTGAAGTACTTCTTCGGGTCCGGACAGCTCGAATCGACGATGACCTTCTCCAGCCCCTGCGACTGCACCGACCAGCCCGGCGGCAGGTGGAGGGTCAGTGCGCCGACGGAGACATCGGTGAGTCCCTGGGCGGGTGGCGCGGGTGACGTCCCCTTCATCGGCTTTCCGCCGGTCACGCCGGCGACGAGGTCCGGGTTCAGCAGATCGGCCACCTTGTCGTAGGGCAGCGAGTAGTCCTGGACGGCGCAGGCGGTGGAGAAGCCGAGATCGGTCATGTTGACGGTGATCTCGACAGCCGTCGGCGTGAAGGCGAGCCACACCTTCCGCTCGGTGGTGAGATCCACCGCTTTGAGCGGCCGGTACGGGAAGTAGCTGTTGGCCGGGCCGCACTGCTCCTTGTCGGGCCAGATCCGTTCGGTGAGGATCCGCAGTCCGTCGTCGGTGAGCTTCCCGGGGGCGAACAGCTCTTCGGGGGTGAGCGCCTTGCCCTCCTTCAGGTCGATCGTCACCGTGGCCCGGCCATAACTCCAGGTCGGATGCGGTTTGTTCGCGAGATCGTGCGAGTAGCGGACCGAGAGGTACCGCTCGTTCTGCGAGCGCACGTCGGCCTTCGTGAGAAGCGTGTACGGACCGCGTTCGGGCTCCAGTTTGGCGGCGCCGGGGCCGGTTTTCCGGTTCCATTCGTCTATCGGTGCGGCCAAGGCGTCGTTGACCCGCTTCAACCAGGCCTGGTCGGTGGTCCCGGTCACCTCCGGGTAGTCGCCGCTGAAGGCGATGTTCGTGCCGGGCACGGTCCCGGTCCGCGTCTTCATCGCGACCTTGAGCGCGACGGCCTGCTGGGTGGTCGGCGGCGCCTGCGGCGGCGGAGTGCTCGCGTCGGAGAAGACGACCACCGAGCCGACCACCGCGGCCGTCGCCGCGACGACGCCGATGGCGATCTTCAGCCCGGCCGCGATCCCGCCGGTCGACGCGGCCACCGCACCCGTTCCGGCGGCGGCGACGCCGGGCGCGGCCGCCGTCCCGGCGCCGAGCAGTGCCAACGGCGTCATCGCGGCGAGGACGCCCGTCGCCTTCGCGAGCCGTGACCAGCCCTTGCGCTCCCAGTCCTCGCCGTAACCCGCACGGGCGACACGTTCCAGTTCGCCGACGAAGGTGAGCGCGTCGGCGGGCCGTTTCGACGGATCCTTCGCCATTCCCAGCGCGACGATCTCGTGCACCGGCTCCGGGGCCTCGCCGAACGGGATCGGCGCGTGTTCGTGCAGCGTGCGGAGCACTTCGGTGTCTTCGGCCTGGTACGGCCGGTGCCCGGCGACGCACTGGAAGAACACACAGGTCGCGGCGTAGACGTCGGTGGCGGGGGTGGCCTGGCCGCCCGCCCATTGCTCGGGCGCCATGTACGCGGGGGTGCCGACGGACGGGCCGCGTTCGCCGGCCAGGACGGCCGTGCCGAAGTCGACCAGTTTGCTCTCGCCGGTGTCGGCGACGAGGACGTTGGCCGGTTTGTAGTCCCGATGGACGACGTCGACGGAGTGCGCCGCGGCCAGGCCGAGCAGCGAGCCCTTCAGCACCGCCAGGGCGGCTTCGGGTTCGAGAGCGCCTTCGGCCATCAGGACCGAACGCAACGAGACGCCGTTGATCGCTTCCATCACGATCGCCGCGCCCTGCGGCGTCTCGAAGAACTCGTACAGCCGGACGACGTGCGGGCTCGACACCCGGTGCAGCGCCAGCGCCTCCTGCCGGAACGCGCCCAAATACGCGGGGTCCGCGGCGAAGCGGGAGAAGAGGTACTTGATCGCGACGACATGGCCGGTGTTGTCCTGACGGGCCAGGACCACGCGGCCGAAGGTGCCCGTCCCGAGCTGCTCCAGCTCCGTGAAGCCGGGCAGTCTCCACTCGTCGTTCAGTGCCACCGTGCCTCTTCCAGAATCTTGTCGAGTCCCGGAGTGTTCCATTCGTCGACGATCACGAGCTGCGTCTTCGGCAGGAACCACACCCTCTGAGTGACCGTCCCGCCGCCGGAGCAGGTGAGCCGCCATTCCTCGTAGGCGGCCCGTTTCGTCCCGATCGGCCGGAGCTCCTTCTTCTGTAAGACGGGCGAACCCTGCGTTTCGTTAGGTGCCCCGATGGAAAGACACGGCCGCGGGCCGAGCGAACGGTTGTAGGGCTTGCCCGGTTCGTACGCCGGAGTGGCAGGCTCGACCCGCGAGTTGTCGCTGAACAGGACACCCGCGCAGTGGAACGGCTGCGTCCCGGTATTCGTGCACTGGTCGGCGGTCACCAGGTAGCGCTCGATGGGTGCGCTGGAGAGCAGCCACCAGCTCTCCGGCGTGGTGATGGTGAACGCGCCGACGTTGTCCTCTTTGGTCCGTTTGCCCTGCTTGGCGCCGTTCGTGAGGCCGAGCAGGTTCATGACCGTCGGGCTCATCAGGTCGCGCAGACGGTCGTATTCGGTGGTGACCTCGGTCGGATCGCAGACGCGCGGATAGCCGAGTGCGGAGCCGTAGACGAAGAACCGCATGCCGTTCGCGGCGGGCGCCGCCTGCACGATGGAGTCATAGTCGAAGGTGTAGCGCTGCGACAGCGACGTCGCCGGGAGATGCTCGGTGGAGTTCCGGGCGCCGGTGAGGCAGTCGCCTGGCTTCGCCGAATCGAGGAGGAGTTCTTCGAGCATCTGCATCCGCGAGGAGGTGCCGTCGACGTTGTCGAAGAGATGCGCGGAGGAGATCTGCTCCCCCTTCGTCAGGTCGATGACGACCGGACGGATGCTGAACCCGCCGTGGTTTCCGAACTGGACGGAGTCGATCGAGCGCTTGTAGACGACCGAGAGCAGTTTGTCGTCTCGGCGGAGGACCTCGGCTTCGGTCTTCATATGCGGGATGTCGCCGTCGGGTTCGGGCTGCGGCTGGTAGCTGTCGGGCCAGAAGTTCTCGAGCCAGGCATCGATGGGTGCCATCAGCGCCTTGTTGACCCGCTCTTCGGCGGCCTTGTCCTTCAGCCCGCTGATCCGGACGTACTTGCCGTTGTAGTCGTAGCCGTCGAGCTTCTCGGTGCGGGTGAGCAGGTCGACCTGCATCGCGGCGACCGTCGCGGTCCGCGGCGGCGCCGACGCCTGGTCGTCGCTGTTGACGTTGAGCACCACGACCGTGCCGACCGCGGCCGCGGTGACGGCGGCGACCGCGGCGGTCACCTTGAGCCCGAGCGCGATCCCGCCGCCGGTGGTCGCCGCGACACCGCCCGCCGCGCCGCCCGCGATGACCGGCGCCGCGGCGGTTCCGGCCCCGAGCAGGGCCAGCGGGGAAAGCGCGACCAGGACCCCGGCGCCCTTGGCGAGCCAGTGCCAGCCGTTGCGCTCCCAGTCGTCGCCGTACGCCTTCCGTGCGGACGCCTCCAGTTCGACGACGAACTCGGCCGCGCCCGACGGCCGCTGGGCGACGTCCTTCGCCATACCGCGCGCGATGAGGTCGCGTACCGGTTCGGGGACCTCGCCGAACGGGATCGGCGCGTATTCGTGCAGCGTGCGGAGTACTTCGGTCTGTTCGGCCTCGTACGGCCGGTGTCCGGCGACGCACTGGAAGAACACGCAGGTCGCGGCGTAGACGTCGGTGGCGGGCGTGGCGACGCCGCCCGCCCACTGCTCGGGCGCCATGTACGCGGGCGTGCCCGCGGCGACGCCGGTCTCCCCCGAGAGCACGGCGATGCCGAAGTCGACGAGTTTGCTTTGCCCCTCGGGCGTCACCAGGACGTTGGCCGGTTTGTAGTCGCGGTGGACGGTGCCCGCGGCGTGCGCGCCGGCGAGGCCGAGCAGTGAACCCTTGAGGATGGCCAAGGCGGCTTCGGGTTCGAGCTTCTCCTGGCGGCTCAGGATCTCTTTCAGGGAGACTCCGTGAACGGCTTCCATGATGATGGCGGCACCCTGTGGGGTTTCCACGAACTGGTGCAGACGGGCGATATGAGGGCCCGAAACGCGACTCAGGATCTGGGCCTCATGGCGGAACTCCGCCAGTCTCGCCGGGTCGGCCGCGAACCTCGTGTACAGGTATTTGATGGCCACGACCTGGGCGGATTCCTCGTGCCGCGCCAGCACGACACGTCCGAAACCACCCTCGCCCAGCGATCCCAGCTCGGTGAAACCCGGCAAGGCCCAGTCGTCCACAGCACCTCCGCGATTCCCGATCGTGTCCCCTTGGAGGTGAGCTGCGCCGCAGCGGTTCCCCGCCTTCCGGGTTTAGGGTTACTCGTCGGTCACTTAGCCCGTTGCGATGGAGGAACGATGCGTTCGCCGAAGGATTTCTTCGCCCCGCTCGCGGTGGGGGCGCCGGAACCGCTCCGCCAGATCCCCGTGCCTCCTTCGCGGATGATCCACTTCTTCGACCCCAGCAACGAGAAGATGGCCGCCAAGGTCCCCGATCTTGCCAAGAAGGTCGACGTCCTGCTCGGGAACCTCGAAGACGCGGTGCGCGCCGACCGCAAGGAGGCCGCGCGGAACGGGCTCGTCTCCATCGCGAAGGCGAACGACTTCGGCAAGACGCAGCTGTGGACCCGCGTCAACAGCCTCGACTCGCCGTGGGTGCTCGACGACCTGATCACGCTGGTCACCGAGATCGGCGCCAAACTCGACGTCATCATGGTGCCGAAGGTCGAAGGAGCCCAGGACATCCATTACGTCGACAGGCTGCTCGCCCAGCTCGAAGCACGGGCGGGCCTGACGAAACCGCTCCTGGTGCACGCGATCCTGGAGACGGCCAGCGGCGTCGCGAACGTCGAGGAGATCGCCGGCGCGAGCCCCCGCATGCAGGGCATCTCGCTCGGCCCGGCCGACCTCGCCGCGAGCCGCCGGATGAAGACCACCCGGGTGGGTGGTGGGCATCCCGGTTACCTGGTGCGCACGGACCCGACCGGTGAAGATCTGAACGAGGGACGCACGACATATCAGCAGGATCTTTGGCATTACACCGTCGCGCGGATGGTGGACGCCTGCGCGGCGAACGGGATCCTGCCGTATTACGGGCCGTTCGGCGACATTCGCGACGTCGTGGCCTGCGAAGACCAGTTCCGCAACGCGTTCCTGCTCGGCTGCGTGGGTGCCTGGAGCCTGCACCCGGTGCAGATCGACATCGCCAAGAAGGTGTTCTCGCCGTCCCCCGAAGACGTGGCCTGGGCGCGGCGCGTGATCGCCGCGATGGGTGACGGCACCGGCGCCGTCATGATCGACGGGAAGATGCAGGACGACGCCTCGGTGAAGCAGTGCCGCGTGGTCGCCGAACTCGCCGACGCCCTCGCCGCCGACGACCCCGAACTCGCCGCCGCGTACGACGCGGCCAGTAAGGAGACTTCCGCATGAACCCCCGGCGTTCCGTCCTCTACATGCCCGGCGCGAACGAAAGAGCGCTGGAAAAGGCCAAGACGCTCGACGCGGACGGGCTCATCCTCGACCTCGAAGACGCCGTCGCGCCCGACGCGAAGGAAGCCGCACGTGAACGCGTTTGCGCGGCCGCGGCGTCGAAGGAGTACGGCTCGCGCGAGGTGACCATCCGCGTCAACGGGCTCGACACGGAGTGGCACGACGCCGACCTTCGGGCCGCCGCGCAGGCCGGACCGGCCGCGATCGTGGTGCCGAAGGTGAACTCCGCCGCCGAGGTGCACAACATCGAGCGCGCGCTGGAACTCGGCGGCGCCCCTGACCACACGAAGATCTGGGCGATGGTCGAGACCCCGGTCGCGATGCTGCACGCCGAGGAGATCGCGGCGGCGTCGGAGCGGCTGACCGTGCTGGTCATGGGCACGAACGACCTGGCGAAGGAACTGCACGCCGAGTTCGTCCCCGGCCGCGCGCCGCTGCTCGGCGGGCTTTCGCTGGCGCTGCTGGCCGCGCGCGCGACCGGCAAGGCGATCCTCGACGGCGTCTACAACGACGTGAAGGACATCAAGGGCTTCGAGGCGGAATGCCTGCAGGGACGCCAGTTCGGCTTCGACGGCAAGACGCTGATCCACCCGAACCAGCTGGAGCCGTGCAACCGGATCTTCGCACCGTCCAACGAGGAGATCGAGCGGTCGCGGAAGATCATCTCGGCGTTCGAGGAGGCTCAGGCGGCCGGGCAGGGCGTCGTGACCGTGGACGGGCGGATGATCGAGAACCTGCACGTGGAGAACGCCCGGCGGATCCTGGCGCTGGCCGAGGCGATCGGCCGCTGACGCAACCGAGTTTCGATACCCAGTTTCGATACGGCCTAGAGTAGGTGCGTGGCTGATCAACGACGGTTGATGTCAATCGAGATCGAGGGGTTCACCTCGATCCGTTCGGCGCGCGTCGAACTGGGTGCGATGAACGTGCTCATCGGCGCGAACGGCGCGGGCAAGAGCAACTTCATCCACGCACTCGAACTCCTCGGCCGGATCGTCGACGGGGAACTGGGGTTGTTCGTCGGGCTTAACGGCGGGGCTTCATCGCTGCTCAACGTCGGCGGATCTCCGGCCCGGATACACCTCCAACTGGAGGCTGAGTCCGCGTCCTACGAAGCCACTCTGGTCGCGGCGACCAGGGACGAACTGGTCTTCGAGTCGGAGACCCTCTACTCCCGATCAGCGACAGACGACCGACCCGCTACCCAGTCGCTTGGGGGCGGGCATCGAGAGACACGACTTCCGGACGAGGTCGATCGGAAGCCAGGCGGCACAGCATCCAACTTCACCGACCTTCTCCGAGGTTGCAAGGTCTACCACTTTCACGACACCAGTGCCGACGCACCGGTCAAGCGCCTGGTACCGACGGCAGACGACATAAGTCTGCGGAACGACGCGGGAAACCTCGCCGCTTACCTGTACCGTTTGCAGGAAAGTGAAGATCCTGCCGAAACTTCGGCCTACCGACGGATAGTTGGCGCAATCCGTCTTGTGGCGCCGTTCTTTCGGGACTTCGTTCTCAAGCCCGATAACCACGAACGAATTCTACTGCGCTGGCAGCAAAAAGATTCGGATGCGATCTTTTCGGCAAATCAGATGTCGGATGGAACCCTACGCTTCGTCTGCCTTTCGACACTTCTTCTGCAACCGGAACTACCGGGTCTCGTCGTACTGGACGAACCTGAACTCGGACTTCACCCGTTCGCGATCGTTCAACTCGCCGATCTACTCCGACAGGCATCGCGACGCAGCCAAGTACTCGTCGCCACTCAGTCTGTCACCCTGATGAACCAATTCGAAGTCGACGATCTGATAGTGGTCGAACGCAAGTCGGGAGCCTCCGATTTCACTCGACCGGACCTCTCCGCCTTGGAAGAGTGGCTGACCGAATACTCGCTTGGCGAACTGTGGGAGAAGAACCTGCTCGGCGGACGTCCCACCCGGGAAGAGAACAGTCGCGGATGACCGCCGAGTATCGACATCTCCACTTGCTGGTCGAAGGACAGACCGAAGAGATCGTGGTCGACAGCGTTCTTGAACCGTATCTCCAGGATCGAGGCTGGACGATAACGAAGTCAATTGTGACAACGAAGAGACCTGCCGTCGGGCCGGCCAGTCGCGGCGGCGTGAGCAGCTGGGCCAGACTCGAGAACGAGATCAGGCTGTTGCTGCGCAACAGTGACATCCATACCCTCACGATCTTGTTCGACTACTACGGCTTTCCAGCCGATAGTCCCGGCATGAGGAACAGGCCCTCGTCCTCCGCGTACGACCGGGTCGAACATGTCGAGAAGTCGCTGGTTTCGGCGATTTCCGACACGCGTTTCGTTCCCCACCTGGTCCTGCACGAACTGGAGACCTGGGTCTTCGCCGCTGCCGAGCAGCTGGGCTGGCTTTTCTCCGGCACTGGCCTCGCTGAACGACTTCAGAAAGACGTAGACGGCGCGGGCGGCCCCGAGCTGGTGAACGACGGTCTCGACACCGCTCCATCCAAACGTCTCGCTCGTTACTGCGACGGCTACTCCAAAACGAACGACGGGCCACTCGCTATAGCGGATCTCGGTATCGACGCACTCCGCTCACGGTGTCCCCATATGGACTCTTGGCTTTCTCGTCTGGATGCCCGTCTGGGCTAACAGGGCCAGGGGCGCGGGGTGGGGCGAAGGGTTTCGTAGGCGGCAGCGGCGCGAAGGACGTCGAGGTCGGCGAAGCGGCGGCCGCTGATCTGGAGGCCGATGGGCTGGTCGTCGCTCGTGTAGCCGCAGTTGATCGAGACCGCGGGCTGGCCGGACATGTTGTACGGCACGGTGAACGCGATGTGCTCGAAAGGCCGCCGAGGGTCGTTGGTCGGTGAAGGCCACTCCGCGGGCGGGGCCGAGACAGGGCAGGTCGGCGACAGGACGACGTCGAAGCGTTCGGTGGCGCGCAGGGTCGCGACGGCGATGGTGTCGATCTGCGCGAAGCCGCGATAAGCGTCGACACCGTTGACGTCGGCGCCGCCCGCGGCCCAGTCGGCGATGTACGGCAGGACCTTCGCGCGGCGCTCCTCGGGGAGCGCGGACATGTCCGACCAGGCGCGGACGCGCCAGAAGGTGTCGAGCCCGTCGAGCATCTCTCGCCGCAGGAACGGCGAAACCGGCTCGACCACGGCACCTGCCGCCTCGAACGCCCGTGCGGCGCCGGTGACGGCCGCGAGGATCTCGGGCGAGACCGGGAGACCGACGCCGGGATCGAGGTGCAGCCCGATCCGCAGCCCCTTGACCTCGCAGGACAGCGACGCCCAGTCGAGCGACGACGGCGGCAGCGAAAGATGGTCGCGACCGTCCACACCGGACAGAACGCTCATCAGCAGCGCGGTATCGCCGACGGTGCGCGTCATCGGCCCGGCGACCCGGCCGAGGAACGGCGGATCCACCGGCACCCGGCCGAAACTCGGCTTCAGCCCCACCAGACCGCACCAGCCGGCGGGCAGCCGGATCGAGCCGCCGATGTCCGTGCCGACATGCAGTGGGCCGTAACCGGCGGCCGCCGCCGAACCGGCTCCGGCGCTGGAGCCGCCGGGCGTGCGCGCGAGGTCCCACGGATTCCGGGACGCGGTGTGGAAACTCGACAGCCCGGACGTCAGCATCCCGTAATCCGGCATGGTCGTCTTGGCCAGCAGGACGCCGCCGGACTCGCGCACGCGGGCGGCCGCCGGGGCGTCTTCGGACGCGGGCAGGAGCGCGGTCGCGGCCGTGCCGAGCGGGACCGGCGTACCGCGGGTCGCGATGTTCTCCTTGAGGGTCAAGGGAACGCCGTCGATCGGGCCTAGCGGTTCCCCGGCGTGCCAGCGGCTTTCGGATGCCTTCGCGTCTTCACGTGCGCCGCTCGGGTCGTACGCGTAGAGCGCGTGCAGCTCGGGTTCGCGCGCCTCGACGCGGGCGAGGACCGCTTCGGTGACTTCGACCGGCGAAAGCGTCCCGGCGCGGTAGTGCGCGACCAGTTCGACGGCGGTCAGATCAGGCAACTCCGGCACAGCGGCCTCCTCACGTCGCGGGCGGTTCGAAGCGGCCGTCGACCGCGGTCCAGCCGCCGTCGACCGCCATGACGGAGCCGGTCACGAACGACGACGCGTCCGAGGCGAGGTACACGACGGCGCCGGCGAGTTCGTCCGGACGCGCCCAGCGGCCGAGCGCGCCCTTGGTCGCGTAGGCCTCGTACCAGTCCGGATTCGCTTTGATCTGCGCGGTCAGCGGCGTTTCGACGACGCCGGGCGCGATCGCGTTCACCCGCACCCCGGCCGGGCCGAACTCGGCCGCGGCCGTGCGGAAAAGCTGAACCAGACCGGCTTTCGTCGCCGCGTACGGGCCCTGACCAGGCTCGACGGTGGTGCCGCGGATCGAGGAGAACCCGATGATGCTGCCCCGCTCGCGGTCGACCATCCCGGCACCGAACGCGCGGACGACCTCGAACGTCGCGCCGAGGTTCAGCGCGAGCACCCGGTCGAACTCCTCGCGCGTGTACTCCAGCAGTCGTTTGCGCACGTTGGTCGCGGCGGTCAGCACGACGACGTCGATCTCGCCGAGTTCAGCGGCGGCACGTGCGGCGGCGCCGTCGGAGAGCAGGTCGATCTCGTATGCCTCGCCCGCGCCGGTTTCCTTGGCGGCGGCGACATCGCGGTCGGCGACGATCACCTCGGCGCCGTGCGCGGCCAGTGCCCGCGCGGCCTCGCGGCCGATCCCGCTGCCGCCGCCGAGCACGACGGCTCGCTTTCCGTCGAGGCGGAACAGGTTCTCATAAGTCACGGCCGCAGCACCGCCATCCTCGTCACGGTCAGTTCTTCGACCGCGAACCGCGGCCCTTCCCGCCCGATCCCGGAGTCCTTCACGCCGCCGTACGGCATGGTGTCGGACCGGAAACCGGGCACCTCGTTGACCACCACACCGCCGACTTCGAGTTCGTCGAGCGCGCGGAACGCCGTCTTCAACGACGTGCTGAACACCGAGGCGTGCAGCCCGTAGCGCGACGCGTTGACCGCGTCGAACGCTTCGTCCACAGAGGACACAGTCCGGATGCAGACCACGGGGCCGAAGATCTCCTCGTCCCAGCATTCGAGGCCGTCGGGCACGTCGAGCAGCACCGCCGGGCGCAGGACCGTGCCGTCCACCCCGCCGCCGACCAGCCGCGCACCGGCCGAAGTCGCTTTGTCGACCCATTCCCGGACGCGTCGCGTGGATCCCGCGTCGATCAGCGCCGACACCCGCGTCTTCTCGTCGCGAGGGTCACCGGCGACGACCTCCCCGAGCCGCGCGAGCAGCCGTTCGGTGAACTCCTGGGCCACCACCTCGACGACCAGGACGCGCTGCACCGAAATGCAGGCCTGGCCGGACGCGTAGAACCCGCCGCGCAGCACGGCGTCGGTGGCCGCGTCGAGATCCGCGTCGTCCGCGACCACCAATGCGGCGTTGGACCCCAGCTCCAGCAACGTCTTCGTGGGCGCCGCGTCGCGCGCGATCCGGTGCCCGACCAGCGCGGAGCCGGTGAACGACACCGCGCCGACCCGCCTGTCCGTGACCAGCGCTGATCCGACCGCGGCGTCCCCGGTGACCAGCTGGACCATCGCGGGCAGATCGGTCAGCGAGCGAACGAGATGGACGAGCCACAGGGTCGCCAAGGGCGTCTGCGGCGCGGGTTTCACCACGACCGGGCAACCGGCCGCGATGGCGGGAGCGATCTTGTGCGACGCCAGCAGCAGCGGGTAGTTGAACCCGGCGATGCCGACGACCACGCCGATCGGCTTGCGTTTCCAGAACCCGACGAGCCCGTCGCCGGACGGCAGCAGATCCAAGGGGACGGTCTCGCCGTGGAGCCGGGAGACCTCTTCGGCGGCGGCCTGCCAGGTGACGATCGTGCGGGCGACCTCGACCCGGCAGTCCACCAGCGGCTTGCCGGTCTCCAGCACCAGGAGCTGCTCGAATTCGGAGCGCCGCGCTTCCAGAGCGGCGGCGACGTCGTTCAGGAGCGAACGCCGGGTTCGCGACGGCAAGGCCGCGACCTGCTTGAACACCGCGACGGCCTCGTCGATCGCCCGTGTGGCCAGCTCCGGCGTCCCGACCGGCGCCCGGCCGACCTCGCTCCCGTCGTACGGGAACACCACCGGAGCGTCCATAGTGGACACCCAGCCGTCGCCGATCGGCAGTCCTTCCGGATACTCAGCCATCGTCCCCTCCCCGCAACCGCGCCAGCTCTGCCCGCAGATTCGGCGCGGCCGCCAGCAGTTCCCTGGTGTACTCGTGTTCCGGCGCGTCGTAGACCCGGTCGACGTCACCCAGCTCGACGATCTCCCCGCGCCGCATCACCGCGACCCGGTCGCAGACGTGCCGCACCACGCCGAGGTCGTGCGACACGAAGACCAGCGTCAGCGAATACAGCTCGACCAGCGACGCGAGCAGGTCGAGGATCTGCTTGCGCACCGAGACGTCGAGCGCGCTCACCGGCTCGTCCGCGATCAGGACGCTCGGGTTCGGCGCGAGGGCCCGCGCGATCGAAATGCGCTGCCGCTGCCCGCCGGAGAACTGGTGCGGGTATCGCCCGGCGGCGTCGGCGGGCAGGCCGACCGCCTCCAGCAACTCGGAAACCCGGGCGGGATCCCGGCGTCCCAACGGTTCGGAGATGATGTCGCGCACCCGCATCCGCGGATCGAGCGAACCCATCGGATCCTGGAAGACGATCTGCAGTTCCGACCGAAGGAAGCCGAGTTCGCGTTCCGGCAGGGTGTCGATCCGCTTGCCCTGAAACGAGACGCTGCCCGCAGTCGGCTTGTCCAGTGCGGCCAGCAATCTGACCAAAGTGGACTTTCCCGAACCCGATTCCCCGACGATGCCGAAGCGCTGACCTGCTTCGACGTCGAAAGATACGCCACGCAAGGCGTGCACATCGCGACGCGTGTAGCGGCGTTCGAGGTCCCGCACTTCGATCATCATCGGCTCGCCTCCAGATCCGAAGCGGCCAAAAGCTTCTTGGTGTAGTCGTGCTGTGGTGCCGTGAGGACCTCGCGCGTGGTGCCGGATTCGACGATCTCTCCGTCCAGCATCACCAGCACCCGTTCGCAGACCTTCGCCACGACGGCGAGGTCGTGCGTGATGAACAGGAGCGCGCATTCCCGCTCACGGACGCCGTCGAGGATCAGTTCGAGGATCTGCGCCTGCACGGTGACGTCCAGCGCCGTCGTCGGCTCGTCGCAGATCAGCAGTTTCGGGTCGTTGGCCAGCGCGATCGCGAGGATGACGCGTTGCCGCTGCCCGCCGGACAGTTGGTGCGGATAGGCACGGGAGGTCCCTGGCAGCCCCACGGAATCCAGCAACGCCTCGGGATCCTTCCGGCCGTTTCGGTGGATCCGCAGCGGCTCGGCCACCTGCGCACCGACTCGCATCGCCGGGTTCAGCGCGGTCATCGGCTCCTGGAACACCATCGACATCTCGTTGCCGCGCAGTCGCGAAAGTTCTTTCTCCGACGCGCCGAGCAGCTCACGGCCGTCGAGCTTCACCGAGCCGGACGCGGCGAGTTCCTCGGGCAGCAGTCCCATGATCGACAACGCCGTCAACGACTTCCCCGAACCGGACTCGCCGATCAGCCCGACCCGTTCACCACGCGCGATGCCGAACGAGACACCGCGGACGAGTCCGCCGATCCCGAGGCCCTCGACTTCAAGGGTCATAGCCGGGCCGCCAATCGGGGGTCGAGACGATCGCGCAGACCGTCGCCGAGCAGGTTGAAGCCGAGGACGGCGACGGCGATCGCGATCCCGGGCACGAGCGCGAGCCGGGGATGCAGGGTGAGGAACATCTGGGATTCCTGCAGCATCCGGCCCCACGACGGCGTCGGCGGCCGCGTGCCGAAGCCGAGGAACGACAACGCCGCTTCCGCGAGCACGGCGATCGCGAACGACACCGACGCCTGGACGATCAGCAGTCCCGAGATGTTCGGCAGCACGTGCCGCGCCGCGATGGTCGGCCGTGACCGGCCCGCCGACCGGGCGGCCAGGACGAACTCGCTGCTCATCACCTGCAGCGTCCCGGAGCGCGCGATCCGGGCGAACGACGGGATGGTCGCGATCCCGATCGCGACCATCGCGGTCAGCGTGTTCGCGCCGAAGACCGCGCCGAACATGATCGCCAGCAGCAACGCGGGGAAGGCGAGCACGAGATCGTTGACCCGCATGACGAACTCGCCCAGCCAGCGCGAGGACATCCCGGCGAGGATGCCCAGCGGCGTCCCGATCAGCGCGGCGATGCCGACCGCGACCACGCCGACGTACAACGTCGTCCGCGCGCCGACCATCAGCTGGCTGAGCACGTCGCGGCCGAAGCTGTCCGTGCCGAACGGATTCGAGCCGCTGAAGCCGTGCAGCCGGTTGGCCGCGTCGACCTTCACCGGGTCGAACGGCGTCCAGACGAAGGAAAGCAGCGCGGCTGTCACGATCAGCGCGACCAGGACACCGCCGATGACGAGGCTTCGACCGCGCATCAGGAACCCCGCAATCTCGGGTCGAGCACCGTGTAGAGGACGTCGACCACGAAGTTCACCAGCAGTACGCCGACCACCAGGACCAGCACGATCCCCTGCACGGACAACAGATCCCGCGACGCCACCGAGTCGAGCAGCATGCTGCCCAGACCTGGTAGCACGAACACGCGCTCGACGACGACGGCGCCGATCAGCAGCGTCGCCAGTTGCAGGCCGAGCACCGTCACCACCGGCACGGCGGCGTTGCGCAGTCCGTGCCGGAACAACGCCTGGAAAGGTCTGAGCCCCTTGGAACGCGCGGTGCGCAAGTAGTCCTGCCCGAGCGTGTCGAGCACGGCGGACCGCACATACCGGGTGAGCACCGCACCTTGCACGAGTCCCAGCGACAAAGCGGGGAGGACGAGACCGCGGAGGAATTCGCCGGGGTCCTGCACCGGCGGTGTCCAGCCGCCGGAAGGCAGCCAGCGCAGCTGGACCGCGAAGATCTGCACCAGGATGATGCCGGCGAGGAACGCGGGGATCGCGACGCCGATCTGCGACAGCGCGGAAACCGCGGTGCCGTCGGCCTTCCGGTGCCGCACCGCGGCGAACGTGCCCGCCGGAACGGCGATCAGCAGTGCCACCAGCATTCCGGCGCCGACCAGCCACAACGTCACCCCGAGCCGGTCGGCCAGCGCCGGCCCGATCGCCTCGCGGGTGACGTACGAGCGGCCGAAGTCGCCTTGCAGGACACCACCGATCCAGTCGAAGTACTGCGTCACCAGCGGCCTGTCGATGCCGAATTCCGCGCGGGTCTTCGCGACCAGTTCCGGGGTCGCGTTGACGCCGAGCGCGACCTGCGCCGGATCGCCCGGCAGCACGGCCATGAACAGGAACACCACGATGGACGCGACCAGCACACTGGCGATCAGGATCGCCACCCGGTTGAGTATTCGAAAAGCGCGAATCTTGACCGTCATCGCGGCGCCAATCCCGTGAGATCGAAGGACTCGCTGACCTGGTTGCGCACGAACCCGGTCACCTTGTTCTTCGCCACGATCACGTTGGGGAACAGGAACAGCCAATCCGCGGCCGCGTCTTCGGACAGCCTCCGCGCGACTTGGCGCATCGCGTCGATCTGCTCCTGAGGCGTCCCGCTGTCGGCCTTCGCGAGATTCTGCTGAACGGGTTTGCTGTCGTAACCCCAGTAGTACTTCGGCCTGCCGAAGGTCACGATGTCGCGCGCCTCGACGTGCTGGATGATCGAAAGGTCGTAGTCGTGGTCGGTGAAGACCTGCTTGAGCCACACCGCCGGGAAGTCCAGCGGCTCGATCGTCACCGTGACCCCGACGTCCGCCAGCTGCGACGCCACCACCTGCGCGGCCGAAACGGCATACGGCAGGTTGGGGATCCTCAGGCGCAGCGACGGATGGTGCTGTCCGGCTTCGGCCAGGAGCGCCTTCGCCTTCGCGGGATCGAACGGGTAAGCCCGGGAAAGGTCCTCGTACCAGGGATCGGTCGGCGGGACCATACTGCCGATGAGCGTGCCGCGACCCGCCCACGCGGTGTCCAGCAACGCCTTCCGGTCGATGGCGTAGGACAGCGCGCGCCGCACGCGGACGTCGTTCAGCGGCGGGCGGGTGTTGTTGAACGCGAGTGTGACCTCGCTGTTCGTCGTGCCTTCGACGACGGTGAACCGGTCGTCGCTCTGGAACTGCGGGATCGAATCCGGCACGGTGATCGCGGAGATGACGTCGATCCCGTTGCTGAGCAAGGCGTTGTTGAGCGCCGTCGGATCCTTGACGTACTTGAGGACCACCGTGGAGTACGCCGGCTTCCGGCCCCAGTACGCGGGATTCTCCTTGAGCACGATGGAATCCCCGCGCCGCCGCGAAGACACCGTGTACGGCCCGGTGCCGACGGGCTTGTTCGCCAGATCCGCGACACCGGTGGGACTGAACATCGCCCCGAGACGGCTGGTCAGGCTGAACAGCCAGCCGTTGCTGGGTTTCGTCAGCACGACCCGCGCGTGATCCGGCGCCACCACGTCCACCTGGTCGACGACGTCCATTGTGGACTTGATCGACACGGTCCAGTCGGTCTTCACCCGCATCAGCGAGAACTTGACGTCCTCGGCGGTGAACGGGGCGCCGTTGCTGAACTTCGCGTCCTTCCGGAGCTTGAAGTCGTAGGTCTTGCGGTCTTCCGAGACCGTCCACGATTCGGCCAGCAGCGGCACGATCTTCGCGTCCGCGTCGAGTTTCACCAGGCCCTCGTAGACGTTGTAGAGCAGGGCCTGCGGGATGGCGGCGCCGTCGGTGCGGGTGAAGTCGAAGTTCGCGGGTTCGGCGGTGTAGCCGACCGCGAGCGTGCCGGGATCCTTGGCCACCGTGGCACTAGAACCGGCGGAGCAGCCGGACGCCACCAGCAGCGACACCCACACTGCCGCGTGAATCCGGGCTTTCATCCTGCCCCCTGACCGGTAGACTGGTCTGACCAGTAAACCAGACGAGACGGCAGGGTCAAGATGGAATTCGAGCCGGTCGCCCCTGTCCGCGCGTACCAGCGTGTCGTCGAACAGATCGAGGAAGCCGTGATCAGCGGCCGGATCAAACCGGGTGACCGGCTGCCGAGCGAACGCGAGCTGATGGTCCAGTTCGACGTCGGCCGCTCGACGGTGCGGGAGGCGCTGCGCGTACTGCAGGCGGCGGAAATGATCCGTTCGCGGCCCGGCGATCCCCGCGGCCCCGAGGTGCTGGCCGCTTCACCCGCCGCACTGCACCGGTCCATGCACCGGCTGGCGCGGGCCGACCACCTCGGGCTTTCGGAGCTGCTGCAGTTCCGCATGATCCTCGACGGTTCCGCACATCTGCTCGCCGCGCAGCTCAGGACCGAAGAGAATCTCGCCGAGCTGGACGCGGCGCTGGCGGCGATGCGCGCCGGGATCTCCCGGGGTTTCGCCGAATTCAGCCACGCGGACGTCGCTTTCCACGAGGCCATCGCCCGCGCGACGGGGAATCCGCTGCTGGTGATCAGCGGCGAGGTCGTCCGCGGGGTCGTGCTGGAACTCATCGAGGACAAACTGGAGCACGCCGACGACCGGACGGAGTTGATGCGCAACTGGCTGGCCCATCACGAAGAGGTGCTGGGGGCCATCCGGGACTCGGACGGCGAGCGCGCCTCGCGGCTGGCGAAGCAGGCGCTGTACGACAACTACGCCGAATATGTCCCCGAAGAACAACGTCGTCTCTTGATGCCTCTGTTGTCGTAACGGCTCACTGCGTTCGGGCGACTCACTCTTACACTCGCTCAAGTGGGGGATGCCATGGAGCCTTCTACGACCCGCCAGGGTGTCGGCCTCGCCCTGTCCGGCGGTGGCTACCGCGCGATGCTGTTCCACACCGGGGCCCTGTGGCGGCTCAACGAACTCGGCTGGCTGTCGAAGATCTCGACCTTTTCCAGCGTCTCCGGCGGCTCGATCGCGGCCGGAGTGCTCGCGCACGCCTGGTCGGATCTGGACTTCGAGAACGGCGTCGCGAACAACTTCTGCGACGGGGTAGTCGACCCGGTCCGCACTCTCGCGCGCACCCGGCTCGACATCCCGGTCACCTTGCTCGCCATGGCCATTCCGTGGCGAAGCGCCGGTGAGCAACTCGCGCGGGTGTACGCGAAGCACCTGTTCGGAGACTGCTGCCTCAGGGACCTCGACCCGGCGGGCCCGCAGTTCGTGTTCACCGCGACCAACCTCCAGGACGGCGCGCTGTGGTGGTTCTTCCGGCAGGACGGACCGCACGGCGACATCCCGCTCGCGACCGCGGTGGCCGCGTCGTCGGCGTTCCCCCCGATGCTCTCGCCGGTGGTCATCCACGATCCGCTTTCGGCGGATCCGGGCAAGAAGATCGTGCTGAGCGACGCCGGCGTCTACGACAACCTCGGCCTGGACCCGGTCGAGGGGCACGCGACGGTGCTGGTCAGCGACGCCGGCAAGCGGATGAAGATCAAGCAGAAGGTGAAGCGCGACTGGGGACGGCAGCTGCTGCGCGTCCTCGACGTGATCGACAACCAGGTCCGCGAGCTGCGGCGCGGCGCGCTGCTGAAGTCCTATGTGGAGAAGGATTTCGCGGGCTCGTACTGGGGAACCTACGTCGATCTGGAGAACTTCGAGCTGGCGGATTCGCTGGCGGCGCCCGTCGATCTCACGCACAAGCTGGCGGAGACGCCCACCCGGCTGACGAAGCTGCCGGAAGTTTCGCAGGAGCGGTTGATCAACTGGGGTTACGCTGCTTGCGACGCCGGGATGCGGAAGTGGGTCGACACCGAGGCTGTGGCGCCTGCGGGGTTCCCGTATCCGGCGGCCGGGGTGGGCTGAGATGTTATGAACGGGACTTTCATTGCAAAATTTGCAATGAAAGTCCCGTTCATAACACTCTCGTCGTCAGGCGAAGGGTCAGGCGACCAGGTTCGCGTAGACGATGATGTTGTCCTTGTAGCTGTGTTCTTCCTTGTCGAAGACACCGCCACAGGTGATCAGCCGCAGCTGCGGCTTGTCCGTGTTGCCGTAGACCGCGTCCTCGGGGAACTGGTCCTTGGGCACCTGGTCCTTCTTCTCGACCACGAACTTCAGGCTCTTGCCGTCGCTGCGGTCGACGAGGATCTCGTCGCCCGGGCTGACGTCCTTGAGCTTGTAGAAGATACCCGGCTGCTTGTTGCCGTCGACGTGGCCGAGCACGATCGCCGGGCCGACGTCACCGGGCACCGGCGAAAGCTGGTACCAGGCGGCCTGCATCGGCTTCTTCGCCGAAGGGACGGCCATCTTGCCGTCCTTGTTGACCGCGACCGCGATCAGATTCGACTCGGCGCCGATCTTGGGGATCTTCACGTTCGTCGGGCGGGTGCCGCTGAACGGCTTGGTGACCGGGACGGTCGATTCCGGCGGCGCCTGCTGTGCCGCCGGTGCGGGATCGTCGGTGCCGCAACCGGTCAGCGCGAGGGAAAGGACCAGGGTGGCCGCGACCGCGCGACCACCCCGCCTCAGAAACTTCGTCGACATCGATCAGGCCGCGGTGGCGCCGAAACCGGTCTCGATGCCGCCCTTGGGGGCGTACTTGACCTGCTTCTCCGGCTTGCCCGGGGTGGCCGAACCGCCGCCGATGGGCGCCTCGAACTCGATGTCGCCCTTGCCCGGCTTGCCGTCACAGGTCCAGGTGAAGGTGCTCGAGTTGCCCTTGAAGGACTTCTTGACCTTCACGATGTAGACCCAGTAGCGGCCGTCGTCCTCGGCCTGGTTGCTGTCCACGACATCGAAGTCCGGCGCCGAAACGGCGGCGGGCTCACCCGACGCGCAGGCGATGACCAGCGCGCCGACACCGTTCTCGCCGATGTAGCCCGCGCCGACGTTGTCGACGTAGGGCTCCTCCGGCGGGGTGGTCGGCTTCTCCGAGGTGGAGGTGGTGGTCGGCGACGGCTTGCCGGAAGTCGGCTTGCCACTGCTGGTCGGCGTCGGCTGCTCCGAGGACGACGAGGCCGGGGCGCTCGTCTCCGGCGGAGCCGACGTCACCTTGCCACCCGTCCACGTAGGCGAGGGCGCCGTGGTGGGCGTCTCGCTCGCCGGAGCGGAAGGCGTGGTCGTCGGTTCCTGCGCCATCGCGGCAGGCGTCACGGCCAGCGAGATGACGGCGCCGGCCAGCACCGCGCCCGCGAGGCGGCCCAACGTCTTCTTCAAAGTGATCTCCCAGTGAGAGGCATCGCAACGCATGGTGACCCCCACCATGCGACCACCCGGGGGTAAATCCCACGTTCGGGTGACAGCGCGATCCTGCCCGAAATCGCCGCGCGACAGTAGCGAAAGGACAGTGACAAAAACCACCGGGAAAACCGGTAACACCGAGGTGGTCCTGCCCGATACAAGGGCCCGAATGTCGCTCAACAGAGGGGAAAGCCTCGCGGCGACGAAGGAATGTTAACACCCGAACGGCCGGAACGGTTGCCTTGCGGAAGTATTTTTTCCGCTTTCCCGGGAGCCCGCGAAAAGGTTCGTTTTCCTGGGCGAACCCGCGCCGCAAGCCGACTACTCAGGGCTCTATTACCGAAGGGTTCACACGTTCGGAGTACCCACCGGTGAGCTATTGACCAGATGGCGGCGAAAACGGGTGCCTGCCAACCTGAAGGTCACGATCAGAACACCAGGAACAGGGACACGGCGAACGAGAGCACGCCGAGGAACCCTCCGGCGAACAACCAGGGCTTCGGCGACGTCCGTTTCCGCACCGCCCGGCCACCGCCGACGACCGCCGTCAGCAGCCCGGCACCGAACCCGATCGCGGGGATGAACGTGGCGAGCGTCCGGTTCTCGGCGTCGCAGGCCCACACGCCGTCAGCCGGGCAGGACCGCGCCGCGAATTCGGCCAGCAGCCCCGCCGCGACGATCGCGAGGAAGCCGAGCACCAGGAGCCAGAACAGGCCCCACATCCACTGACCGAGCCGCCGGGGCGGTTTCGTCTCCTCCACGCGTTCCACGTTAAGGCGCTAGCCGAGCGCCGACGCCAGATCCGTCCAAAGATCTTCCGGATCTTCCAGCCCGACGCTGAACCGGACGAGCCCGGCGGGCACGTGCGCGTCCCCCGCCAGCCACGCCCGCCGTTCGACCAGGCTCTCCACCCCGCCGAGGCTGGTGGCGGCGCGGATCAGCCGCAGCGAGCCGATGACCTTGTCCGCGGTCTGGGCGTCCGGGAGTTCGAACGCGATCATCGTGCCGGAGCCGGGGTACCGCACCCGGGTGATCGCGGGATGGTCGACCAGCCGCGCGGCGAGCAGCGCCGCCGTGCGGGTCTGCTCGGCCAGGCGGACCGGCAGCGTCCGCAGTCCGCGCAGCGCCAGCCAGGCTTCGAGCGCCCCCGGTGTCGCCCCCATCCTGGTGCGCGCGTCGCGCAGATCCTTGGCGACGGCCTCGTCGGCCGCGATCGTCAGCCCGAGCAGCAGATCGCTGTGACCGCCGATGAGTTTCGTCGCGCTGTGCACGACGATGTCCGCACCGAGGTCCAGCGGCCGCTGCCCGAGCGGGGTGGCGAACGTGTTGTCGACGGCGACCAGCCCGTTCGCGGCGGCGGCGATCGTCTCGATGTCGATGACGTCGAGCGTCGGATTGGTCGGCGATTCGAGCCAGAGGAGATCGGCGTCCGCGGCGGCGACCCACGCGTCCGTGTCCTCCGCCGCGATCTCGGTGACCACCAGGCGGCCGGTGCGCTGAGCGTGCGCGAGCAGGCCACGGGAACCGGCGTAGGAGAACGTCGGCACGCAGACCTTCGCGCCGACGGGCAGCGTGTCGACGACCGCGCTGAGCGTGGCGATCCCCGAGGCGAACGCGGTGGCGTGCCCGCCTTCGAGCGCGCCGATGGCGGCTTCGAGGGCTTCCCAGGTCGGCGTGCCGTTTTCCCGCGAGTACGCGCGATCGGCACCGGCGTCGAAGGTGCTCGCCGCGACGATCGGCACGTTCAGCGGTTCGCCGGGGCCTTCCGGGCGGCCGGCGGCGACGGCGAGGGTGCGGGGTGACCAGTCGTTCGTGTCCACCCCGCCACCGTAAACCGTCTCGCGATGATCACCACCGTGACAGACTCCGCCCATGACTTCTGGGGAGATCGACGCGGCGGCCGCCGGGACATGGGCACTCGGGGACCTGAAGGTCAACCGGATCGGGTTCGGCGCGATGCGCCTGCCCCAGCGTGGTCAGGCGTTCGCGCCCGGAGCCACGCCGGGCGACCGTGACCAGGCGATCAAGGTGCTGCGCCGCGCGGTGGAACTGGGTGTCGACCACATCGACACCGCCGCCTTCTACTTCTCCTCGCTGCGGTCGGCCAACGAGCTGATCAACTCCGCGCTGTCGCCGTACCCGGACGGTCTGGTGATCGCCACCAAGGTCGGGCCGCGCCGGGATCCGGCCGGTGACTGGCTTCCCGAGGCCTCCCCCGAGCAGCTGCGCGGCGAGGTCGAGGAGAACCTGCGCCAGCTCGGCCGCGATCATCTCGACCTGGTGAACCTGCGGCTGTCCGGCCGGGTTTCCATCGAGGGTCACTTCGGCGCTCTGGCCGAGCTGCGCGACGCCGGCTTGATCCGGCACCTCGGCGTCTCCAACGTCGACGCGGAGCAGCTCGCACAGGCACAGGCGATCGCGCCGGTGGTCTGCGTGCAGAACTCCTACGGCCTCGGCCACCGCCCGGAGCAGGATCGGCTCCTGCGTGCCTGTGGCGAGCAGGGAGTGGCGTTCGTCCCGTTCTTCGCCATCGCCGGAGCCGGACGCGAGGCGGGCCCTGGCGGCGCCGAGCCGGACGAGGTGCTCGAGATCGCCCGCGCGCACCAGGCCACGCCGGCGCAGATCCGCCTGGCGTGGGCGCTGGGACGTGGACCGCACATGCTGGTCATTCCGGGTACGGGCGACCTCGGCCACCTCGCCGACAACGTCGCCGCCGGAGCCTTGCGGCTGACGCCGTCGGATCTGGCCCGCCTCGAAGCGCTCCATCAAGGCGGGCCATCCGACAGCGCCTAGTGGGCGTACACCTCGAACTCGTAGAGGGAGTAGCCGTACTTCGTCCCGCGCTGCACCCCGGCCATCCGGACGAACCGGCCGTCCACCGCGTCGAAGGCGACGTTGTCCTGCCCGCCGTCTCCGTCCACTATGGACGCCGCGTCGCGCCAGTTCGTCCCGTCCGGGGAGACCTGCACCTTGTACGCCTTGCCGTAGGCCGATTCCCACCGCAGGATCACCCGGGAAACGGGCTGCACCGAGCCGAGGTCGACGGTGATCGACTGGGCGTCGCTCCAGTCGCTCGCCCAGCGGGTCGAGGAGTTCCCGTCGATCGCGTTGGACGGCGGCGAGTTGAACCAGCCGGTCTCGTGGCTGCTCGCGGTGACCGACCGGCCGGTGCTGAGGTTGGCGATGTTGTCGCCGCGCTTAGCCGGGAATTCCACGACCTGCTGGAAGGTCGGCCGGTTCTGGGTGCTCATCTTGTCCTGCGTGATACCGCCGAGCGCCCGGTGGATGATCGTGTCGGCGCACCACTGGTCACCCGCGGCGCAGTCGCCGTCACCGGGGTACACGGTGTTGGCGGGCTGCGCGGCCGCCTGCGTCAGCGAGTCGAGCAGGACCTGACGGCAGGCGTCGACGTTTCCGCCACCGCAGTACTTCGCGCCCAGCGGTCCGGCGACGTTCTGCCCGAGGACCGAACGGATGTCCTTGTGCACGTAGCCCCACCAGCCCGCCTGGTACGACGAACCCGCGTGCGGCTGGCCGACGTGCTTGCCGGGAACCTCGTTCTGCCAGCCGGAAGGCGACTCGTTGATCTTCAGCACGCCCACCATCGCGGCGTAGGCGGCGTCACCCATGCCGGGTTTGAACTGGGCGTTGACCAGCAGCGGCCACCAGGCGTCCATGATGCGGATCGCGTCGGCGTTCGCGTAGGCCTTGCTGCCCGGTGTCGTCTCCGAGCGCAGGCCGCCCGCGGCGAGCCAGGTCTTCAGCTTGGCCACCGCGTCCGCCGCCGGACCGGTCACCGGGGCCTTGTCGATCACCTTGAACAGTTCCGGCAGCACCTTCTCGGCGCGGAGGTCGGCGAGCGCCGCCTCCTCCATGGCCTGCGTGAGGTTCACGCGGGTCACCCTGGTGCCGTTGGAGATCATCTTCTTGACCCGCGCGTCGATCAGATCACCGCGGTGCACGGAACTCTTGTCCGCGCCGCTGGCCGCGTACCCGTTCGCCTGCGCGTTGTTCCAGCTGATGTAGTAGTCCTGGTTGATCGACTGCGGATGCTGCGACGACGGCGTGTAGTTCGCGATGTTGCCGTCGGGATTCCAGCCCTGCCAGTCGAATCCGGCGTCCGCCTTGACCGGCATGGCCGGGTCGACGTTCGGATTGCGGACCGGGTTCGAACCGGAGTTGAAGTAGGCGACGTCACGCGAGTCGGCGTAGAACCAGTTGTAGGTCTGGTTGACGTCGGCCGCCGCGAGCTGGAAGTCCCGCGCCGACTTGATCGCGTCGGGGTCGTTGAACTTCTGGAAGCCGATGATCGTGTCGATCTCGTGCTGGAAGGTCGACCGCAGCGACGCGTACGCCACCGGTTTGCCGCCGACCAGCGCCCGGCTCGTCACCGGACCGTACTTCGTGCGGAAGCTGCGCAGTGTGTACGAACCTTCCGCGGTCCCGTCGGCGACGGTGGGCTTCCAGGCGTTCTTGCGCTCGACGATGTCGAACGGCAGGCACTGGCCGCGGAAGCGGTAGAAGTTCGAGTTCTTCGTCGGCGCGGAACCGTTCTGCTCGCACAGTTCGACGGCGTAGGTGTCGATGATGTCCTGCGACGCCGAAGTGGCACTCCACGAGTAGTCCTTGCCGCGGCCGAGCAGCACGTACATGCTGATGCCCGCGAAGGAGGCGCCGCGTGCGCTGATGCCGGGCCCCTGGAGTTCTTGCAGCATCAGCAGTTGCGGGGCGAAGTACCCGGCCTGCGGGCCGAAGACGGCGACGGGGTGACCGCTCGCGGTCTTGGCGCCGGAGACCACCAGCGCGTTGGACATGCCGTGCTTCTCCGACAGCATGTTGCCGGGCAGGACGCCGTCGTCGAAGATGCCGCGGACGGCCTTCTGGTCTTCGGGCGCGGGAACCTCCACCTTGGCGGGCGTGGCCGTCCCGGCGGAACCGGTCGGGTCGAATACCAGCTGCTGGCCGGTGACCGTTCCCTTGTCCGGCACCGCGGCGCCCTGCGGGTTCGCCGGCGCCTTGCCGTAGTCGAAGGTCTGTCCATTATGGAGAGTCTTGACGGTCTCGGGGTCGTCTTCGGACCGCAGGCTCTTCCAGACCTTGTCGCCCTGTTCGAGACCGTACTTCTCCTGCAGCGCCATCTTCGCGATGGCGTTCTGCACCTCACCGCCGCCGCCCGCGCCGAACTGCGCGCCGACCACCGCGGCGAGCACGACGAGGTCGGTCAGCTTGAACGGCTCGATCGTCCCGGCGTTCGTGATCGAGTCGACGTGTCCGGTGAGGACGTACTCGCCGGGGAAGTAGCGGCCGCTGTGCGCGTCGGAGATGTACTTGTTGATGCCCGCGACGTACGCCTCGGCGTCGGCCTTGCCCTGCGCGCCGCGCGGGCCACTCGCCGCGGCGTTGTCGATCTGCTTCTGCAGTTCCTGTTCGGTGTAGGGCGCCGAAGCGAAGAAACTCTGTTCGAGTTCGCGGTTCCCCTGCGCGCCCCCGGCGTACGAGGTCAGCTGGCCGCGGCCGACGCGGCGCATGATGTCCATCAGCCACAGCCGGTCCTGCCCGGCGGCGTATCCCGCGCCGTACATCGTGCCCGGCCGCGTCGTGCCGACGATCCGGGGGACGCCGGTCGCCTTGTCCCGGGTGATCGTCACGTCCGGGCGCGGTTGGATCGTGCTCTCGACCTGCCCGGACTGGACGCCGTACGAGGCGTCGTTGAAGAACTGGTTGATCTTGTCCGTGGTCAGCGTCTTGTAGCCGTCGGCGAGCGAGGCGTACTTGCCGAGCTGGTCGGCGGAATGCGCGGGCCGGGTGCCGAAGGCCTTGTGCGCCAGGATCTCGGCGAGGGTGGCGTTCCCCTTGGTGCCGGGCGGCAGGATGTCGCCGCACTGCCCGCCGCAGTAGTCGTCGAGCGCGGCCGCCACCACCGACTCCGGTGGGACTTCCGCGGCGTTCGCCTGCAGTGCCGGAACGGTTCCCGCCACGAGGGTCAGCCCCGCCAGCGTCGTCAAGACCCGTATGCCTCGTCGCATGAAAGACCTCCGTCGTCGGAGAGTGACGAAGCGCACACTACCCACGGGTATCCAAATTTGTGAAGACTATTCGCGTTCTTGCCACCGTTCGGGGGAATACTCGCCCTGCGGACCCCGGACCTGCATAGGTAGTTTGGGGACATGTCTTTGGAAAAGCCCCAGATCGACCGCCCCGAGGGGCCCGCGCCCTCCGAGCTGAAGACGACCGACATCTCCGTCGGCGAAGGCCAGGAGGCCAAGACCGGCGACACCGTCACGGTGCACTACGTCGGCGTCTCGCACTCGACCGGCGACCAGTTCGACGCGTCGTGGGACCGCGGTGAACCGCTTCGCTTCGGCCTCGGCAAGGGACAGGTCATCCCCGGCTGGGACCAGGGCGTGGCCGGGATGAAGGTCGGCGGCCGCCGGCAGCTGGTGATCCCGCCGCACCTGGCCTACGGCGAACGCGGCGCCGGTGGCGTCATCAAACCGAACGAGACCTTGATCTTCGTGGTCGACCTGGTCGGCGTGAACTGAAACCCACTTCATCGAAAGATGGACCCGGCGGGCTTCACCCGCCAGGTCCATCTTTCTTATCAGCCGCAGAAGCCTCAGCAACCCCTTTGACCTCGTTAAACCCAATGGCGTGTCGTGGTCGCCCGCGATCGAGTGGATCCCGCATCCTGATTGACCGGGACCCGGGAGGGCGCGATGGCAGATCTTCGACACAAGACTTCATTCGGCGGCCGTCTCCTGGCCTATGCGGACGAGACCTCCATGGCGGTCGCTCATCCGATCACCGGCTCCGACGTGAACAGCGGCATGGTCATCGCCAAGGCACATGCGCCCGCCGAGGTTCGCCGACTGCGTGAACTGGGCTATGCCAACCCCCTGGTCGTGGATGTCTGCGCATGGAAGAAAGAGGTCGCCACGGTTTCTTCTCCGATGGATCTTCCAGCAGGAGAAGGGCTGTTCCCCATCACACTGGAGGACTGGAGCGAAGGAGTGCTCTCGTCAGGCGCTTCCAACGTCGTCTCCGTCGAAGTTCGTCTCCGCCTCGGATTGGCCGGCTTCTACAGCTGTACAACTCGAATCGCTGAAGTCCCTGGCCCGCGACCTACGCACAGCCGCGCAGGCGAATCTGGAAGCAGTCCGAACAGCGGCTCGGCTCGCGGAAGAGACCGCGCGCGCCCATAGAGAGCAACTCGACCAGCTCGCCATCACGTTCGCCGCCTACGACAGCGCGCTCAGCCAGCTCACCGCCCCAGAGACGATGCACGGCTGACGCCGCCGACACGGTCTTTTGGACTTTGTTGCATCTTTGCCTAACCGCCCCCAACCGCCCCCACCCCGCCAACCACCAACCGCCAACCGCCGCTTCACGCACCGCGGGGGTCCGGGGGGCTCGGCCCCCCGGGAGCTGACGAGCGACGACCGCACGAAAGAGGCCCCCGACGCGGAGCGAAGGGGGCCTCGAACAAGAGTGGGCGAGGAGGGAGTTGAACCCTCACGTCCTTTCGGACACACGGACCTGAACCGTGCGCGTCTGCCATTCCGCCACTCGCCCGAGTGCTTCGTTCTCTGACAGCTCGCAAAGCGTAGCAGGCTGATTTCACGGGTTTCACCGGGGGCCGTGTCCGACTGGCCGTACCCGGATAGGATCGACGGGGAAGCACACGTGTGAGGAGGTTGCCCGGTGGGCCGCGTTGAGCGCTTTGATAGGCGGCTCGAGAACCTCGTGGGCAATACCTTCGCGCGCATGTTCGGTGGCAACGTCGTCACGCAGGAAGTGGCGGTGGCGCTTGAGCGCGAGAGCGAGGAGAACGTTCGTGAGCTGGCCGGTGGTCGTCTGCTCGCTCCCAATCACTACATCGTGTCGTTGGGGCAGGCTGATCACGAGCGCATGGCCGGAGACGAACGTCGGGTCACGTCGGTGTTGGCGGGGGCGGTCAAGGAACACCTCGCCGAGCACGGTTGGGACACCTATGGTGACGTCGTAGTTTCGCTCGAGCGCAACGAGGCGCTGCATACTGGACAGTTCAAGACCCGTTCGTCCGTCGATCCCGACGTCAAGCCCCACGACGCCGAGGGTTCGTCACGGTCGGCACGACCCAGCAACGCAGGAGACCCAGCAATGAGCCAGCCCCCCGGCTACGGCCAATACGACCAGGGTGACCCGTACGGCCAGCAGGGCCAATACGGCTACGGACAGCAGGCTGGCCAGCAGCAGCCCGGGTACGACCAGGGTTATGGCGGCCAGCAGCAGGGCGGCTACGACCAGGGTTACGGCGGCGCGCAGCAGCCGGGCTATGACCAGTACGGCGGTCAGCAGCAGCCCGGCTACGACCAGGGCTATGGCGGTGCCGCTCCGCAGCCTGGGTACGACCAGTACGGCGGTCAGCAGCAGCCCGGGTACGACCAGGGTTACGGCGGTGCCGCTCCGCAGCCTGGGTACGACCAGTACGGCGGTCAGCAGCAGCCCGGGTACGACCAGGGTTACGGCGGTGCCGCTCCGCAGCCTGGCTATGACCAGTACGGCGGTCAGCAGCAGCCCGGGTACGACCAGTACGGCGGCGCTCAGCAGCAGGCGTACGGCCAGCCCGCGGCGGATCCGTACGCGCAGGGTGGCGGTTACGGCGGCCAGCCCGCGGCCGGCCGTCAGCTCGCCGCGAGCCTGCAGCTGGACGACGGCTCGAACCGCTCGTACTCGCTGAAGCAGGGCGGGAACGTCGTGGGGCGCGGTCAGGACGCCGACTTCCGGCTGCCGGACACCGGGGTCTCCCGTCGTCATCTGGAGATCACCTGGGACGGCCAGAGCGCGACGCTCGCGGACATCGGTTCGACGAACGGCACGACCGTCAACGGCACCCCGGTGCAGACCTGGCAGCTCGCCGACGGCGACGTGATCCGCGTGGGCCACTCGTCTCTCGTGTTCCGTACGCAGGGCTGACCGGCGGCGTCTGGAGGCGGTACCGCAGAATTGCGGTGCGGGACCTGCGGTGGATCGGCACCTCAGGTCGTATGCGGAGAGCAAGGCTGTTCGGAGCCGACCATCCCGGACGGCCCGGTCTCTCCGCGGCGCACAGGAGAAACGGGAGCGGACACAACAAGTGCCAGAGCTGGTCGTTCAACTCACCAGAGTGGGCTTTCTCGTGCTGCTCTGGCTCTTCGTGTTCGCCGCGTTGCGCGTCGTCCGTTCGGATCTGTACGCGGCTTCGGGGCTGCGAGTCGCCGTCCCGACGTTCGGTCGCAAGAAGAAGGAAAACAAGAAGCCGCGCGGCGGGAAGTCGCCGCAGCAGCTGCTCGTCACCCATGGCGCACTGGCGGGAACCAGGATCGCCTTGGACGGCAGGCCGATCCTGATCGGCCGCGCCGACGACTCGACACTGGTGCTGGACGACGACTACGCGTCGACCCGGCATGCCCGGATCGCCCTGCGCGGGGAGGATTGGTACGTGGAAGATCTGGGCTCGACGAACGGGACGTACCTCGACCGGGCTAAGGTCACGGCACCCCTCCGGGTCCCGCTCGGAGTCCCCATCCGGATCGGCAAAACGGTGATCGAGCTTCGCCCATGACTCTCGTCCTCCGCTACGCGGCTCGCAGCGACCGGGGCCTGGTGCGTTCCAGCAACCAGGACTCCGTGTACGCCGGACCCCGCCTGCTCGCCCTCGCCGACGGCATGGGCGGCCACGCCGCCGGTGAAGTGGCCAGCAAGGTCGTCATCGCCTCCCTCGCCCCGCTCGACGACGACGAGCCGGGCGACGATCTCCTCGCTCAGCTGCGTGAGGCCGTCCAGAACGGCAACGCGGCCATCGCCGAACTGGTCCAGCAGGATCCGGATCTCGACGGGATGGGCACGACCCTGACCGCCGTGCTGTTCGCCGGTTCGCGGATGGGCGTCGTGCACGTCGGCGACTCGCGGGCGTATCTGATGCGCGGCGGGCAGTTCTCGCAGATCACGCGGGACGACAGCTTCGTCAACGAACTTCTCGAACAGGGCCGGATCACTCCGGAAGAGGCCGCGGTGCACCCGCAGCGGTCGCTGCTGCTGAAGGCGCTCACCGGCCACGAGGTCGAGCCGAGCCTGACCGTGCGCGAGGCCCGCGCCGGCGACCGCTACCTGATCTGTTCGGACGGCCTGTCCGGCATGGTCAGCGACGAGACGCTCGCCGAGGCGATCCAGATCCCGGATCCGCAGGCCTGCGCGGACCGCATGATCGAGCTGGCGCTCAAGGGCGGCGGCACGGACAACGTCACGGTGATCATCGCCGACGTCGTCGACGTCGACTTCGGTGAGGACGCCCCCATCGTGGGCGGCGCCGCCGGGGACGGCAGTGACGAGTTCCATCAGGGCGACTCCCCCGCCGCCCGCGCCCGCGCGCTGACCCAGCCCGCGCCGCAGCCGCGGCCCGAGGTCCAGCCACCACAGGAGGACCCGAAGGTCAAGCGCCGGAGGCGATTTCGCTGGCTGGCGGGAGCAGTGGTCGTCCTGATCGTGCTGGCCGCGGCGGCGATCGCCACGCGGTATTTCGTGCTGAGCCAGTACTACGTCGGCGAGGGTCCCGGCGAGGAGGTCGTGATCTACCGCGGCGTCCCCGGCAGCATCCTCGGCATCGACCTGCACTCCTACGAGCAGGGCTCGTGCCCGCCCGGCGGCCTGTGCACCGACAAGCTGCTGGTGCCCGCGCTCCAGGAGGACGCGCGCATCGCGGTGAAGAACGGCGTCAAGAAGGACAACCTCGACGACGCCCGCAAGTACATCGACGATTTCCTGCGCCCGCACAAGCAGCTGGCCGACTGCAAGCCGGCCACCAGTTCGACTTCCACGCCGCCTCCCGCGTCGTCTGCGCCGCCGGTGTCGTCTTCGGTGGCTCCCCCTTCGCCCCCCGCCTCGCCGAGCTCGGCGAACCAGCCAGCGGGGAGGGACTGCTCGACGCCGGCCACGGCAGCACCAGGGGGCGGTAACTGATGAGCACGCCGCTCGCCGACCCGGCTTCGGCCCAGTTCGCCACGAATCCTCCGCGCGAGCTGCCCAAGCGGCGCGGGACGGAACTCGTCCTCCTGGCGTTCGCGACCTTCATCGTCACCGTCGCGCTCGTGCTGGTGGAGGCGAACCAGGAGCAGGAACTCACCAGCTCGATCATCTGGCTGGGGCTTTCGTACCTCGCGGTGCTGACGGCGGCGCATCTGGCCGTCCGTCGCTGGGCGCCGTACGCGGACCCGGTGATCCTGCCGTGTGTCGCGCTGCTGAACGGGCTCGGCCTGGTGATGATCCACCGGATCGACCTGGCGCTGGCGGAACGCGCCGTCCAGCAGGGCAAGGAGTACACGCCGGACGTCTCCAAGCAGGTGCTGTTCACCGCGATCTCGCTGGTGCTGTTCGTGGTGGTGCTGATCGTGATCAGCGACCACCGCACGCTGACCCGCTACGGCTACACCTGCGGCCTCGTCGGCATCGTGGCGCTCGCGCTGCCCGCGGTGCTGCCGTCGAGCCTTTCCGAGGTCAACGGCGCGAAGGTCTGGATCAAGCTGCCGTTCTTCTCGATCCAGCCGGGTGAGTTCGCGAAGATCCTGCTGATGATCTTCTTCGCTTCGTTCCTGGTGACGAAACGGGACCTGTTCATGGTCGCGGGCAAGAAGATCGTCGGCGTCGAACTGCCGCGCGCCCGTGACCTCGGCCCGATCCTGATCGCGGCGGCCGCCTGCCTCGGCGTGCTGGTGTTCGAGAAGGACCTCGGGACGTCGCTGCTGTTCTTCGGCGTCACGCTGATGATGTTGTACGTCGCGACCGAGCGGGTCATCTGGGTGGTACTGGGCGTCGGGTTCTTCGCCGTCGGCGCGATCATCGCCTACAACCTGTTCACGCATGTCCAGCAGCGCGTCCGCAACTGGATCGACCCGCTCGCCACCTACGACGACGCGGGCGGCGGGTACCAGGTCGCGCAGGGTCTGTTCGGACTCGGGACCGGCGGGGTCGGCGGTACCGGCCTCGGCGCCGGACGGCCGGACATGGTCCCCGAGGCCAAGACGGACTTCATCACCACCGCGATCGGCGAGGAACTCGGTTTCATCGGCCTCGCCGCGATGCTGATGCTGTACCTGATCCTGGCGATGCGCGGAATGCGCAGCGCCCTCGCGGTCCGCGACACCTTCGGCAAACTCCTCGGCGGCGGCCTGTCGTTCGCCCTGGTCATGCAGATCTTCGTCGTCGTCGGCGGCGTCACGAACCTGATCCCGAACACCGGGATCACCGCTCCGTTCCTCTCCCGCGGTGGTTCTTCACTGCTCGCGAACTACATCCTGGTGGCCCTCCTGCTCCGAATCTCCGACGCCGCCCGCAAACCCGCGGTGCGGCCGAAGCCGCAGCAGCCGCAGGCTCCCATCGCGGAAGCCCACACGGTGATGGTCCAGCGGCCGTCCGCGAACGGTGAGGGGAGCGCCTCGTGAACACCCCGCTCCGCAAGGTCGGCATCGCCATGCTCGTCATGGTGGTGCTCCTGCTGGCCAACGCCACCTACATCCAGGTGGTCAAGGCCGACGACTACCGCACGGACTCGCGCAACCTGCGCGTGCTCTATGACGAGTTCTCCCGCCAGCGCGGGCTCATCGTCACCCCCGACGGCGCCGCGCTCGCGAAGGTCGACCAGTCGAACGACAAGTACAAGTTCATCCGTACCTACGTCGACGGCCCGATGTACGCGCCGGTCACCGGCTACTACTCGATCAACTACGGCTCCGGCGGGCTGGAGCGCTCCGAGGACGACGTCCTCAACGGCTCCGACCCGCGGCTGTTCGTCCGGCGCCTGTCGGACATGGTCACCGGCCGCGACCCGCGCGGCGGCAACGTGCGGCTGACGATCAACCCGGCCGTGCAGAAGGCCGCGTACGACCTGATGACGCAGAAGGGCTACACCGGCTCGGTGGTCGCGATGGAGCCCAAGACCGGGCGCATCCTGGCCATGGTCTCGACGCCGTCGTACGACCCGAACAAGCTCGCCTCGCACGTCGGCAAGGAGCAGATCGCGGCGTGGGGGCAATGGCGCGACGATCCCAAGAAGCCGATGCTGAACCGCGCGATCTCGGAGACCTACCCGCCGGGTTCGACGGCCAAGCTGCTGGTGACCGCGGCCGCGCTCGAAAACGGCAAGACGGCGGACATGCCGGTCAACACCGCGCCCAACGTCAAGCTCCCCGGTACGCAGACGACACTGGAGAACTACGGCGGCGCGGCCTGCAAGGGCAGCACCTTGAAGGAGGCGCTGCGGTACTCCTGCAACGTCCCCTTCGCCGAACTCGCCGGTGAACTCGGCAAGGACAAGATCAACGCGACGGCGAAGAACTTCGGTGTCGGCGAGGACCTGACCGTGCCGATGCGGGTCGCCTCTTCGTCGCTCGGCCCCCTCGAATCGAAGGCGGCCCTGTACCAGAGCGCCATCGGACAGCGCGATGTGCGCCTGACGCCGCTGCAGGACTGCCTGCTCTCGGCGACCATCGCGAACAACGGGATGGCGATGAAGCCGCAGCTCGTGCAGTCGCTGCTCGCGCCGAACCTGTCCACCATCGAGGACTACACGCCGACCGAGCTGACCGGCGACGCCGCGCTGTCCAGCGCGAACGCCGCGATCCTGCGCGACATGATGCTGGCGTCGGAGGAGAACACGAAGGGGGCCGGCAAACGCGCCGACATCCAGATCGCCTCCAAGACCGGCACCGCCGAGCACGGCAACGACCCGAGGAACACCCCGCCGCACGCCTGGTACACCGGGTTCGCGCCGGCGATGGACCCGAAGATCGCCGTCTCGGTGATCGTCGAGTCCGGTGGTAACCGCGGCCTCGAGGCGACCGGTGGCACCGTGGCGTCGGAGATCGGCCGCGCCGCCATCAACGCGATGCTCGGGGGTGGATAGCGGATGCTGTCCTCGGGTCAGCTGCTGGCCGACCGGTACAAGCTGACGAACCGGATCGCCGTCGGCGGGATGGGCGAGGTCTGGCAGGCCAGTGACACGCGACTGGACCGGACGGTCGCGGTCAAGATCCTCAAGGCGGAGCTGTCCGGCGACGCGGAGTTCCTGCACCGGTTCCGGACAGAGGCGCGGATGACGGCGTCGCTGAACCACCCCGGCATCGCCGCGGTGCACGACTACGGCGAGACCGTCGCCGACGAGCTGTCCATCGCGTATCTGGTGATGGAGCTGGTCGAGGGCGATCCGCTGGCCGCGATCATCACCCGCGAGGGGCGGCTGAACGCCGAGCGCACCCTGGACATCCTGGAGCAGGCCGGTAACGCGCTGCAGGCCGCGCACGAAACCGGCCTGGTGCACCGCGACGTCAAACCGGGCAACATCATGGTCACCCCCGCCGGACAGGTGAAGATCACCGACTTCGGCGTCGCGAAGGCCGCCGACGCGGCGCCGGTGACCAGGTCCGGAATGGTGATGGGGACGGCCCACTACATCGCGCCCGAGCAGGCGCTCGGGCACAACGCCGAACCGGCGAGCGACGTCTACTCGCTGGCCGTATGCGGCTACGAATGCCTCACCGGACACCGGCCGTTCCTTTCGGAGAACGCGGTGACCGTCGCGATGATGCACATCCGCGACATCCCGCCCCCGCTTCCGCCGGACGTCCCGCCGGGTGCCCGTGCGGTCATCGAAGCGACCCTGATCAAGGATCCGAGACAGCGGTACAACAGCGGCGGCGAATTCGCGGCCGCGGTCGCCGCCGTCCGCGCGGGCCTGCCGCTGCCGACGCCGTCGGGGCTGGTCAACGTCGCCTACGCCGCGGGCCAGCCGCCCGTGATGCCGCAGCAGGGACCACCCGGTCCGATCTCGCCGCCGAACCCGATGGTGGCGGTCGGCCCGGCGTCGCATCCGGCGATGCACCCGGTCACCGGCCCGCCGCCGATGGCGGTCCGGAGACTTCCCGGCAGACGGCCACAATGGGGCTGGTGGGTGCTGCTCGCGGTGATCCTGATCGCAGTACTGGTGGCAGGCGTCTTCCTCATCGTGAGACTGGTCGGTTCGGGCAACGGACAGCAGTCGGGCGGCGTGGGAACGAGTGAACAGACCCCGGCACCGGGTAAGACGTCTGACAGCCCACTGCCGACATCCGCGTATCCCGCGGTGCCGGAGTCGGCCGGGCAGGCGAATCCAGGCATGATGAGCACACCTTGGACGGAATGGAACGGCACGCAGAGATGAGCACACCAAGACTGCTCAGCAACCGCTACGAGCTGGGCGAGACGCTCGGCTACGGAGGCATGTCCGAGGTCCACCACGGCCACGACGTGCGCCTGGGCCGGGAGGTGGCGATCAAGATCCTGCGTGCCGACCTGGCGCGGGATCCCCAGTTCCAAGAACGTTTCCGTCGCGAGGCACAGAACGCGGCGGCACTGAACCACCCCGCGATCGTCGCCGTCTACGACACCGGCGAGACGAACACCGAGTTCGGCCCGCTGCCCTACATCGTCATGGAGTACGTCGAAGGACGGACTCTGCGCGACATCGTGAAGACCGAAGGACCGATGTCGCAGAAGCGGGCGATGGAGGTCATGGCCGACGTCTGCGCGGCACTGGACTTCTCGCACCGGCACGGCATCGTGCACCGCGACGTCAAACCGGCGAACGTGATGATCACGAAGAACGGCGCCGTCAAGGTGATGGACTTCGGCATCGCGCGCGCCATGCACGACGGGCAGTCCGCGATGACGCAGACCGCCGCGGTGATCGGCACGGCACAGTACCTGTCGCCGGAGCAGGCACGCGGCGAGTCCGTCGACGCGCGTTCCGACGTCTACGCCGCCGGCTGTGTGCTGTACGAACTCATCACCGGCGAGCCGCCCTTCACCGGCGACTCCCCGGTCGCGGTGGCGTACCAGCACGTCCGGGAGGACCCGAACCCGCCGTCGTCGGTGAACCCGGCCGTGGCGCCCGAACTCGACGCCGTCGTGCTCAAGGCCCTCGCGAAGGGCCCGGCGAACCGGTACCAGTCGTCGGCGGAGATGCGTTCGGACCTGGTCCGCACCCTGTCCGGCCAGCGGCCGTCCGCGCCGATGGTGATGTCGGAGGACGAGCGCACCCAGGTCATGGACTCCGACCGCCGGGTGCCGCAGCGCTACGACCAGTACGAGGAAGAAGACGAAGACCCGGCGGCGAAGAAGAAGCGCCGCGCGTGGCTGATCGCCGGTCTCGTGGCGTCGCTGGCGGCCGTGGTCCTGCTGATCCTGTGGCTTCTGGGCGCCTTCCAGGACACCGGTGCGGAGAGCAAGGCGATCCCGAAGGTCCTCGGCCAGAACGAGGCGACGGCCAGGGACACGCTGCGCACCGCCGGGTTCACCTCCCAGGAGGTCAAGCCGGTCGTCTGCGGCGTCCCGGACGCCAACGGCGCGACCGCCTGCGACGAGAACGACATCGGCAAGGTCCTCGCGATCAACCCGCCCGAGGGGCAGATGACGCCGACCTCGCAGAAGATCCTGCTGACCATCGGCCAGAAACCGGGCAAGGTCAAGGCGCCGGACCTCAAGGGCAAGAACCAGTCGGACGCCGAGTCGGCGCTGACCGCCGCGGGGCTGAAGCTCGGCGCCGTCACCGAGGAAGAGACCGAGGACACGAACCAGGCCGGCAAGGTCCTGAGGCAGAACCCGGCCGCTCAGACCGATGTCGACCAGGGTTCCAAGGTCGACATCACCGTCGGCAAGTCCAAGGAACTGAAGACCGTCCCGAACTACAAGGGCAAGACGCAGGCCGAGGCCGAAGCCGGACTGAAGGCGGCCGGGTTCACCCCCCAGGTCACCACCGTGGACTCCGACCAGGCCAAGGGCACGGTGATCGACCAGACCCCGAACGGCGGGAAGCTCGCCGTCGGCAGTGTGGTCAAGTTGTCCGTGTCGAACGGCAGCCAGGAGACCTTCGACATGCCGAACCTGAAGGGCATGACGGAGGAGCAGGCGACCCGGCAGCTGCAGCAGCTGGGCTGGTCCGGCAACCTCGACACGCAGGCCGACAAGAGCGGCGACCGGGACGACGCGGGCAAGGTCAGCAAGACCAATCCGCAAGCCGGGGCGAAGGTCGCGAAGAACGCGCCGATCACGCTGTTCATCGTCGAAGGCGACGAGACGCCGACGACGTCGAGTTCACGGTCGATCCTCCCGCCTGGGTGATCGACGGAAGTGAAAGGGGCCCCGCACGGTTTCGTGCGGGGCCCTTTTCTGTCAGGGGCAATCCGGTCGCTACGAAGCGCTACACTGCGAACCATGGTCCGGCAGATCACTCAACGCGAGCTGCGCAACGACACACCGAGCATCATGCGTGCCGTCGAAGAAGGGGACAGCTTCGTTCTCACCCGCAACGGCACGCCTGTGGCGGACATCGTTCCGCACAGCCAGAAGCCGACGTTCGTTCCGTTCGGGGAGCTGATCGAGCTTCTCGGTGACCTTCCGCCGGAAGACCCCGAGCGGTTCTTCGCGGATGTCGATCGCGCGGCAGACCCTGACCCGCACCGCGGCCCGGGAGAGCCGGAGCGGTGACCGAAGCGGTTCTGCTCGATACCTCGGCGGTCATCGCCCTTCCTCGTCCCGAGGAACTTTCGCTCGACGCACCTGCGGCCATCAGCTCGATCACGTTGGCGGAACTCGCGGCCGGGGTGCATGGCGCTGCCCGGCCCCGCGACCGGGCATCCCGGCTGGTCCGCCTCCAACGGGTGGAAGCGCGGATGGTCTGCCTGCCGTTCACGCCGGAGGCCGCCCGCATGTACGGCCAGCTGTACGCCATGGTTCTCGACGGGGGCAGGCAGCCACGAGGACGGCGCATGGACCTCCTCATCGCGGCGGTCGCGGCAATCCACCGGATTCCTTTGGTCACCCGCAACGGCGCGGATTTCACCGATCTCGCACCGCTGGTCAAGGTGATCGCCCTCCCGGCTCTGCCGACCGCCGACTAGGGCACCAGACTGCGAAGAAGTCCCTGGTAAGCGGCGTCGATCCGCCCCGCGCTGGTCTGGACGACCTTCGCCCGAGGCCTCGTGGCGACGAGCGCCACGAGCCGGTCGTACATCTCCGCGAGCCGTTCGGGCCCGCCCAGCGTTTCGTGTGCTTCGACGTGTTCGGGCTCGACCGCCGCGCGCGTGCGGTCGGCGAACCGCCGGAGCACGTTCTCCTTGGTGTCGAGCAGGACGATCTCGTGGAACTCCGCGGCCGTCTCGCCGGCGAGCGCTTCGAGTCGTTCGAGGAGATCGGGGCGGCCGAGGAACTGCGGCACGATCACGTCGCATCCGGCCGCCAGGTGGGTCCGCGCCATACTCACGGCCAGGTCGCGGGCGAGCGTGCCGGCTTTCGCGGCGTCGTCCCGCCAGGCACCGAGCAGACCGCGGATCCGGTCGATGTCGAGGTTCAGCGTCAGCGGATGGGCGTCGGCGTACAACCGGGCGAGCGTCGACTTCCCGCAGGCGGGCGGGCCGTTCAGCACGATCAGACGCGGCATCAGGCGTTGCGGCGCAACAGGTATCCGACGACTGTCATGCTCACGAGGCTCGCGGCGACAGCCGCCACCACGGCCACCATGAGCGGACCGGCCACGGGTTGCTGCGAGGTCAGGGCGCGCAGCAGCGGGTTGGCCAGCGGCAGCCACTTCACCAGGAGCACGGCCGCGAGAGCGAAGATCGCCGCCAGCACGGACCAGCCGACCCGCGGGACGAGCAGCCGCGAACACGGCAGGCCGATCGAGATCCCGAACAGCGCGCACAACGCGTGTGCCGCGGCTCCGACGGCGAGGGTGCCGGCCGGGAAGCCGCCCGATCGGATCCCGGACCACAGCAGCGTCACGACGATCAGCGCGGCGGCGCAACCGAAAACGGCCAGCGCGGCGCCGCCGAGGACCGAACGCCGTCGACGGGCGTGGCTGAAGGTCACCAGCCGCTGGACCGGATCCTCGATGTCGAGCATCGCGATGGTCAGCCAGCACGAAACCACCAGGAGCGAGCCCGCGCTGATCCCGTACTGCGGCAGCAGCGGCGACTTCGGATCCGTGTAGAGCACGGTGTTGACCGCGAGATAGGCGAGGATCGCGGGGAGATAGCGCTGGGAATGGCCCAGCAGCGCGAGGTAGTAGCGGGTCATGGCGAGCACGGCGCCACCTCCCGGACCGAGAAGCCCCGGTTCAGCGCGCGGAGCAGGACGGCGTCCGTGTGCCCGGCTTCGACCGTCAGGACGACTTGGTCGCCCTCGGCCACGGCCTGGCGGACGCCGGGTTCCGAAGACCAGTCGCCGCCGGATCCCCGCAAGACGACCCTTGTCGCCGTTTCGGTCTTCACGGCCGACTCGACGCGGGTCAGGCGCCCGGCGTCCATCCGGTAGACGTCGTCGGCGTGGGCGTGCACGACGGCCGCGCGGTGATCGGTGAAGACCACGCTCGCGCCGCGTTCCTTGGTCTCGGCGACGACTTCGCCGAGCACGGCGTGCGCTTCGACGTCGAGGCCGGACCAGGGCTCGTCGAGGATCAGCAGCTCCGGCTCGGCCAAGACGGCCTGGGCGAGGCCGACCTTCTGGGCATTGCCCTTCGACAGCGTCCGCAGGGGCGCGTCCGGCCCGCCCACCAGCGCGAGCCGGTCCAGCAACGGGTCGATGGCCGATAAAGCGACAAAGCCGTCGATGCGGGCCATATGCCGAAGGTAGGCCCTTGCGCTCATCCGCTGCCCGGCCGGGAAACGGTCCGGCAGGTAGCCGACGCGCGGGCTGCCGACGACACTTCCCGAAGTCTCACGGGAAAGGGCCGCGAGGATCCTGAGCAGCGTCGACTTGCCCGAACCGTTCGAGCCGAGGATCCCGACCACGCGACCGGCCGGGACGTCGAGGTCGACGCCGGTGAGCACGGGTCCGCCGCGGCCGTAGCGCTTACCGACTCCTTCGAGCCGGATCAGCGAGGTCACGCAGCTGCGGCCTTCTGCAGCGCGCGGGTCGCCTCTTCGAGTTCGTTGACCGTGGCGTCGGCGACCGGGTGCCCGGCCGAAGCCATCCAGTTCGCCAGCATCCGGTGCCCGCCCTGCGTGAGCACGGATTCGGGGTGGAACTGGACGCCTTCGAGCGGCAGCTCGCGGTGCCGCATGCCCATCACGATGCCGGATTCGGTACGGCCTGTGATCTCGAACACGGCGTCGTCGATGGTTTCCGGCAAAACGGTCAGCGAGTGGTACCGCGTGGCGGTGAACTCATCGGGGAGGCCGGCGAGGACCCCGGCTCCCGAATGGTGGACTTGGCTGGTCTTGCCGTGCAGGAGTTCGGGGGCGCGGTCGACGGTGGCGCCGAAAACGACGCCCAAGGCCTGGTGACCGAGGCAGACGCCGAGCATCGGGATCCGCTCTTCGGCGCATTTGCGGACGACGTCCATGCTCTGACCAGCACGTTCCGGGGTTCCGGGGCCGGGAGAGACGAGGACCGCGTCGAACTCGCCGAGCTTGTCGATCTCCACCACGTCGTTGCGCCAGACGGTGCAGTCGGCGCCGAGCTGGGCCAGGTACTGGACCAGGTTGTAGACAAAACTGTCGTAGTTGTCGACGACGAGCACGCGCATACCGCCAGCTTAGCGGCTCCCACCAGGTGGACCGTACGCCAGATCACAATGATTGTTAGGTCGCCCTAACTTACCGTGGTAGGGGTGAGCCGTTCTCTTCGTGTAGCCATCGTGGGTGCCGGTCCGGCCGGTATCTACGCCGCCGACATCCTCGACAAGTCCGACGCCGACGTGACGATCGACCTGTTCGAGCGCATGCCGGCGCCGTTCGGGCTGATCCGGTACGGCGTCGCGCCCGACCATCCGCGGATCAAGGGCATCGTCACCGCCCTCCACAAGGTGCTCGACAAGCCGAACATCCGGCTGCTGGGCAACGTCGACTACGGGACCGACCTGAAGCTCGACGACCTGCGCCAGTTCTACGACGCCGTGATCTTCTCCACCGGCGCCATGGCCGACCGCGCACTCGACATCCCCGGGATCGACCTCGACGGCAGCTACGGCGCCGCCGACTTCGTGTCCTGGTATGACGGGCACCCGGACGTCCCGCGCACCTGGCCGCTGAACGCGACCTCGGTCGCCGTCCTCGGCGTCGGGAACGTGGCGCTCGACGTGGCGCGGATCCTCGCGAAGACCGCGGACGAGCTGCTCAGCACCGACATCCCGGACAACGTCTACCAGGGCCTCAAGGCCAGCCCGGTCACCGACGTGCACGTGTTCGGCCGTCGCGGTCCGGCCCAGGCGAAGTTCACGCCGCTCGAACTCCGGGAGCTGGACCACTCGCCGAACGTCGAGGTCATCGTCTACCCCGAGGACATCGAGTTCGACGAAGGCAGCATCGCCGCGCTGCGGGCGTCGAAGCAGATCGACATGGTCGTGAAGACGCTGCAGGAGTGGGCGATCCGCGACCAGGGCGACCGGCCGAAGCGGCTGCACCTGCACTTCCTGCACTCGCCGTGCGAGATCGTCGGCGAGGACGGCCGTGTCGTCGGACTCCGGACCGAGCGCACCGAACTCACCGGTGACGGGAACGTGCGCGGCACCGGCGAGTTCCACGACTGGGACGTCCAGGCCGTCTACCGCGCGGTCGGTTACCTGTCCTCGCATCTTCCGGAGATCCCCTTCGACCACACCACCGGAACCGTGCCGAACCAGGCGGGCCGGGTGCTGGACATCGACGAGGAGCAGGTGCCGGGCGTCTACGTGACCGGCTGGATCAAGCGCGGCCCGGTCGGCCTCATCGGGCACACCAAGGGCGACGCGGCCGAGACGATCGCGAGCCTGCTGGCCGACGCCGAGAACCTGACGGCTCCGGCCGTGGACGATCCGGACGCGATCCTCGGTTTCCTCACCGAGCGCGGCGTTCCCTTCACCACCTGGGAAGGCTGGGGCAAGCTCGACGCCCACGAGAAGTCCCTGGGCGTCCCGCACGGCCGGGACCGCGTGAAGGTCGTGGAACGCGACGAGATGACCCGTATCTCGCGCTCCTGACCCAAGCTCGCGACAGCTCACGAAACGCCGTGAAGGCCCCCTTGAGGGACTCTGAGTCCCTCAAGGGGCCTTCACGTATTACTCCGGGGACCATCACCGGGCTTCCGCCAAAGTGGTGATGATGATCGTTTTCTCTTGTGGCCAGGGCCGTGGGTGAGTAGTCAGGAAGACGGCCCACGTTCACTGTGTCCCTCTCGGAGGTCCGATGTCACTGGATGTATCGCCCGCGCTGTTGGAGAAGGCCGAACGCGGGGAAGTCTCCGACGCCGAATTCGTCGCCTGTGTCCGGGAATCCCTGCCCTACGCCTGGACCGTGATCACCGGTGTCATCGCGGAGGCCGAGGGCGCGGCCGACGGGTTCGCCGACAACGAGACCCCGCCGCCGAGCGAGGCCGAACGTGGTCAGCTGCTGCGGGCGCTCGCCTCGGACGCCATCCGCGGCGGACTGGAACGGCACTTCGGCGTCAAGCTGGCGTTCCAGAACTGCCACCGGGTCGCCGTGTTCAAAACGTCCCAAGTGGACAGTGACCGCTACCGCGCGTTCGTCTCGGCCCGCGGCCAGCTGCTGAACCAGAGCCCGGAACTGCGTGACTGCTAAGACCTAACGCAGCGCGGGGAGCACTTCGGCACCGATCCGCGCGATGTTTTCGAGCGTTCCCTCCGGCGTACCGGACGCTTCCACCATCATGATCACGTGGGAGACCCCGGTACGCCGGATGCTCGTTCCCAGCCTGTCGACGCAGTAGTCCACGCCGCCGATCGGGTGCAGCTCGCACAGCCGGTCGGTGTAGGCCACCGGATCCTTCTCCAGCCCCCGTTTGCCGTTCAGGTACACGTGCCCGGCGAAGCCCTCCTTCAGGGAACCCGGCAACGCGGACCGCACGACGTCCACCGCGTCGTCCCCCACCTGGCACATCACCGTCGAGACATGCCCGGCGGCGGAATCCCCGTACGCCGCAAGGGTTTCGATCTTGGCGTCGTCGTCGGTGTGCAGGCCGAGCAGCATCGGCAGCCCGCGATCGGCGGCGATCCGGACCGCGCGCGATCCGGCGTCACCACAGGCCACGACCACCTGTGGCGCGCGCTGCGGACGCGGCACCATCGGCACCTCGCGGAACGCGAAGTGGTCGCCGTCGGCGGAGACGGTCTTCGATGACATCGCCGCGAGAAGCAGGTCGAGACTCTCCTCGAATCCCGTTTCGTAGCGGGACAATCCGGTGCCGAACACCTCGAGGTCCTGCCACGGCCCACCGCGGCCGACGCCGATCCGCAGCCGTCCGCCGGAGACCGCGTCCAGCAGCGACCACTGTTCGGCGAGCGCCACCGGATGCGCGGTCGACAGCACGCTCACCGCGGTGCCGACCGCGATCCGTTCGGTGCGGCCGAGCACGTGCGCGGCGAGGGTGATCGCGGACGGGCAGACGCCGTACGGCATGAAGTGATGCTCCGCGAACCAGACGTCGTCGAATCCGGCCTTCTCGGCGGCGACGGCGGCGTCGACCGACCGGCGCAGGACGTCGGCGTCCTCCTGCCCGGGAAACCGCCCGGAGACGAGGAATACTCCGAATCGCACGCTTACTGGACCGAAACCTCGTTGAACCACAGGCGTGGCTCCAGCCAGGGGAAGACGACGAACATCAGCAGGGCGACGATCCCGAGCGCGAGCACGACCGCCGTCATCAGCTTCACCGCGAAGGGGCCCGGCAACTTACGCCAGATCCAGCCGTACATCAGCGCGCCTCCGAGATCTTGGGCAGGAGTTCGGCGTAGCTGCCGACCTGGTCCTTCGGGACCTGCTGGGTCAGCACCGAGTGGATGATGAGCCGCTCGCGTGCGGAGAACTGCGGGTGACAGGTCGTCAGCGTGAGCAGCGCGACCTGCTCGGCCTTCGGCAGGATCTCAGGATCCTTGTACGGCACCGGGTTCACCGTGTCGCCCTTGGTCGGGAACACGATGCGGCGGCCGTTGGTCTCGCCGTAGGCACCGCCGTCGACGGCGTTCGGGTCGCGCAGCGTTCCGACGTTCTTGCACTTCGGCTCGGCGCCCTTGCCCGTGGCCCAGCCCTCGACCTCGTCCTTGTAGGGCAGCACCTTGTAGATGTAGAAGTCGGTCTGCGTCTCGATGACGATCTGGTCGCACGAGCTGAGGTTGTCCAGGTCGTTGAACGGCGCGCCCTTGCCGACCCGGTGGCCGGCGACCGCGAAGTTGCCCGGCTCGCCCGGCAGCGCGGTGCCCTTGTAGTGGCCGGGGCCGACTTCGAGCGCGGCCTCGGTCGTGCCTTCCTGGATGGTGAAGTTGAAGTCGGCGCCGAACACCGGGATGTGGATCCTGGCGAACGCCTTCCCGTCGACCAGTTCCGGATGCAGCTGCCGGTCCTTGCCCCACTCGCCGTCCAGTTCCGAACTCGCCTCGGACTGCTTGCCCGCGGAGAACAGGTCGGTCACGTAGACCTCGTAGACCATGAACAGCAGCACCACCAGTCCCGCGGTGATGAGGAGTTCGCCGACGGTCCGGATGGCGACGCCGCCCTTGCCGAGTTCCCGCGGCGGGCGTTCTTCGGTCGCGGTGCCACCGCCGACCGGCTCGAAGACGACGGTCTCCTCGGTCGACCCGGGCGGCGGCGCGGGACGACGGCGTGGCGGGGGCCCGTCCATCCGGCGTCGCGGCGGCGGCCCGTCCTGCGCCCGGCCGTCCTGCGGCCTCCGCCGAGGTGACGGCGCCGCTCCCTGGCCGCGGCGCGGCGGCGCGTCCTCCGGTCCCCGTCGGGGGGCCGGACGGCCCGCGCCGGGTGGTCGCTCGGAGTACCGCCGACGGTCCCCGCCCGGCTCTTCCCGCTCAGCCACGCAAGCTCCTCAGTCTCGAACCAAGCCGCAGTGTCGAACCAGCACGATCGTCGAACCAGCACAGTGTCGAACCGTGTGTGACACCATTGTCACAGTGCGGGAAATCGACCGGTCCCGGACGGTGCCCAGCGGCGCTCGTTTACGTTAACGTGTGCACGTGGCGCTGGTTGCGCACCCGAGAGCGGGTCATCGCCACCAGGAATGCCGAACAGTACGCGAGGAACACGATGCCGAAGTCCAAGGTCCGTAAGAAGACGGCGTACACCCCGCCGACCGACCGCCGCACGCCGGTGAAGGTCAAGGCCGCGGGCCCGTCGAACCTGTTCTACAAGATCGTGATGTTCGGCCTCATGCTGGTCGGCCTGTTGTGGTTGGTCGTCAACTACATCGCCGGCGACAAGATCCCCTTCATGGCGGATCTGGGCAACACGAACTTCGCCATCGGCTTCGTGCTGATGATCGCCGGGTTGCTCATGACGATGCGGTGGCGGTGAGCATTACTCCGGTTGGCGGCTTGACGCCGAATTACACCGGTGTGACTCATCCCCAGTGTGGATAACCCCTGTGGATAACTACCCCACCTCGTGGGCGCCGCGCTCGAACGTTGTGGTAGTGGCCTGGGTGATCGCCCTGTTGTTGCTGGTGGGCACGGTGTGGCTGGCCATCGCCGGCGACGTCGGCGGCACCGTGCTGACGGGGTTGGCCACGGTCTCCACAGGCGCTCTCGCGCTTCACGGCACTTTGCTCCGTCCTCGGCTGGCCGCCGGCCCCGAGGGCGTCCTGGCCAGGACCGTCGGCGGCGCGCACCGCTATCCCTGGACCGAAGCCCGGCTCCGGCTGCGCACGACGCGCCGGCTCGGCCGGGACAGCCTGACCCTCGAGGTCGAATCCGGCGACCACCTGCTGGTGTTCGGCCGGATCGACCTCGGTGAGGACCCCAGGGATGTCCTGGAGGTCCTCACCGCCCTCAAGGGTCAGGCGTTGTCGTAGTAGTGGACGTTGCCGTCAGGGCCGTGTGACCAGCCCGGAACGGCCGGTCCGACAGCGGGCGGCGCGTACTCCGCGAAGATCTCGTACGGCGAGGCCGGCGAGCAGATCGGGTTGATCTTGACGACGCAGGTCCGCAGCGACCCGCTGAACTTCGCCTTCACATGCCGCGGCCGCTGGTCCTCCACCACCGCCTGGCCCGCGGTGATCTCCCAGCCGGTGGCCGCGCCCGGACCTGTCGTGCCGACGGTCTGCGTCGCCACCGAGGACGTCACGCCCGGATCTCCGAAGCAGATTTTCAACGCCGCATCGACATAGGCGACACGGAGCGTGATCGCGCTGCCCGACCCCAGGAAATAGCGTTTGGTGTAGGTCTGGCAGGTTTCGGCGGCTTGCCCGGCCTGTGCGACCGAAGGTGTCAGCACCGAAGCCATCACCGCGACAGCGGTGAACAGGACTGCTTTGCGAATCTTCATCTCAACCCCCAAGTTGATGATGTTGCCGATCAACCTGAAGGTACCCAGAGATGTTGCTTCCCCACTGGGTAATCGCATAACCCACTCGGGGGAAGTGGGACTACTAGCGGTAGCAGAGGTACGCCGTCTGGCCCTGGTACGAGGTGAACTGGCAGTACGCGGCGGAAATCGTCTGCGCGTCCTTCCAGACGACGAGCCCGACCATCGCGACCACGATGATGGCGATCCCGCCGATCTGCCATTTGAGCCGGTTCTTCTCCGGCGCGTAGAGCAGCGCGAAGGTCACCAGCAGACCGGCGACGAACCCGCCCGCGTGCCCGAGGATCGAGATGCCGGGCACCTGGAACGTGATGAACACGTTCAGGCCCAGCATGACGAGCAGCCAGGTCGGGTTGAGCCTGAGCCTGATGACGATGACCGCGTAGGCGCCGATGAGCCCGAAGATGGCGCCTGAGGCCCCGACCACGGGGAGGGCGTCGAGGTCGGTGAACACGAGATTCGCGGCCGAACCGCCGAGCATCGAGACGAAGTAGAGCGCGACGAACGGGACCCGGCCGAGCGCGGTCTCCAGCGGACGGCCGACGAACCACAGGGAGAAGGCGTTGCCCGCGATGTGCAGCAGGCCGTACTGCAGGAAGCCCGAGGTGAAGATCCGCCACCATTCGTCGCCCGCGAGCGTCGGCACGTTCGCCAGCTCACCGAGCTGGAAGAGGGCCGAGAAGTTGTTGTTCGCGATGCTGCCGGACTGGGCGACCGTGATGAAGAAGATGACGACGTTGAGCGCCAGGAGGACCGGCGTCACGACAGCCGTGGAAGGCGGCTGGGCACCGGCGATGGTGCGCGCGCCGTAACCGGCGTCGCGATACTGCTTCTGCTGGACACGGTCCTGCTGGCGACCGGCCTGCACACAGTCGGTGCACTGGAAGCCGACGGCGGCTTCGCGCAGGCAATCCGGGCAGGCCGGACGCTCGCAGCGTGAACAGCTCAGCCCGGTCGGCCGGTTCGGATGCCACCAGCAGCCGGGCATGGCGGCCTGCTGGTACTGGGGATTCGGTGGTTGGCTCACGATGCCACCAACCTACCGAAATCCCCCGTACCAGGCCGTGTGATCAGCGTCGATCAGTGCGGTCAGCCTTCGCGGGTGACGCTGACCTTCTCGATGACGACGTCCTGCAGCGGACGGTCCGCCGGACCGGTCGCGGTACGCCCGATCGCGTCGACGACGTCGCGGGAGGCCTGGTCCGCCACCTCGCCGAAGATCGTGTGCTTGAAGTTCAGGTGCGTCGTCGGCGCGACGGTGATGAAGAACTGCGAGCCGTTGGTACCGGGTCCGGCGTTGGCCATGGCCAGCAGGTACGGCTTGGAGAACTGGAGCTCCGGGTGGAATTCGTCGCCGAACTTGTAGCCGGGGCCGCCGCGGCCGGTGCCGGTCGGGTCGCCGCCCTGGAGCATGAAGCCGTCGATGACGCGGTGGAAGATCGACCCGTCGTAGAACGGGCCGGAGTTCGTACCCTGCGCGTTGGGCTGGGTGTACTCCTTGCTGCCCTCGGCGAGCCCGACGAAGTTCGCGACCGTCTTCGGCGCGTGGTCAGGGAACAGGTTCAGGTTGATGTCACCCTGGTTGGTGTGCAGAGTGGCCTTCAGCGCGCCACCAATGAGGGATCCCTTGCTTTCAGTCACGGGCTTCATCGTGCCATCTGCGGCAAGATCTGCGGAAAAGGGGCACGATAGGTTACAAGCAACGAAGCAGAATCAAAACGATTGATGAGGTGAAGGCCATGACCCGGGCCGCAGATTCGGTGAGCGAGTCGGCGAAGGCCGGCGCGCTCGGCCTGCGCAAACGTGCCGTCGAGGCGGGGAAGGAAGCCACCGCCCACGCCGTCGAGGTAGCCGAGCAGAAGCTCTCCGAGAGCGCCGGTGAGATCGCTAAGACCAGCCGTCGCGCGCGCAAGAAGCTCGCGAAGAAGACGGAACTGACCCGCAAGGAGCTCAAGCGCAGCTCCAAGGCGGCTCGTAAGGAGGCACTGGCCAGGCTTTCCGAGATGCGGAAGCCGGGCCGCAAGGCACGCAAGGCGGCCATCCAGGCGGCGAAGGCCGCCGGCGAGTCCAAGCGTCGCGGCAAGAAGGATTTCAAGGCCGCGAAGAAGGACTTCCGCGCCGCCCTCGTCGAGGCGAAGGCCGCTGCCAAGGGGGCGCGTAAGCGTCGCCGCTGGCCGTGGGTCCTCGGTATCGCCGTCGTCGGTGCCGGTGCCGCCTACGCGCTGCGTTCCAAGCAGGAGCCGCCGGTCGCGCCGGCTCCGCCCAAGGCACCGCCCGCTCCCCCCGCCAAGCCCGCCGCTCCGGCAGCAGCCGCTCCGAAGCCCGCTCCCGAGAAGCCCGCCGCTTCCGGTCCGGCGGCTTCCGCGCCGGCTCCGGCTCCGGCGAAGCCCGCGGCACCGAAGCCCGGTGGCACCCCGAAGAACGGGCACCAGGCTTCGAGCACCAGCTCCGCCGACAAGAAGAACTGACGCCTCACACTCGTCTTCTGCTTGTCGCGAAAGGGCCGCTCAGGACCGCCGCACACCGGCACCTGAGCGGCCCTTTCACGTCTCCGCAACGAAGATCGTTTGGTGCCGACGACGATCGCGCCCAACAAGGTGACCGGCGGACTGTCTCGCCGGAAGCGCGCCAGCGCGACGGCGAGACTTCACCGATCGCGCCCTCTTTTGGGCCGAAGGCCCACGTAAACGCGATGAAGGGGCGCCCTTCCCTCCCAACAGAACGTTGAAAGCGAACGGGCGCCCCTTCGGCGCGCTTTACGTCAGCGCGATCAGACAGCCGCAGCGTGCTTGTCGATCAGCTGGCCGAGGCGGGGAAGGGCCTCCTCGACGTTCTTCTTGCCGTTCGGGCGCAGCTTGCCGTAGACCTTCTTGATGCTGTCGCGGCTGCTCTTCTCGGCGCGCGCGTCGGTGACCGACAGGAGCGCGTCCGCGGCCTCGTCGCCGCGACCGGCCAGGTAGGCACCGAAGTCGTTGCCACCCTTGGCCTTGTAGTCGCCGTAGAACGGCTCAAGGGCGTTGGTGAAGTCGTCGAGCAGAGCGTCGACGGCGGACGGGATGATGCCCGGCTTGATCTTCTTGACGGCCGCGAAGCCGGTCTTCACGACGGCACCCGAAACGCCGCCCTTGTCCGAAACCTCGGCGTCGACGAGACCTTCGAAGTCGCTCACGACCGCCGGGCGACGGCTGGAGTCGAGCAAGATTTCCTTGAGGGTGTCAGCCACGAAACCTGTCCTTTTGTCTTATGGGGAGAAATGATCTTTTGTGCCGCCGAGCCACACCGCAAGGCGGCCTCCGCCGGATCTGGCGTTGCGCTGGTCCCGCGAACCGTCGCGCGTGCGGCACAGGGTAGTACAAGATCAACTTCACTCTGACGTGTGGATACCACTACCTAGAGACGCAGCTCACCGATAGCCTCCTTCGCCACCGTACGTGCCTTGATGCTCTGCTTCTGGTTGGTGGTCACGACTACCGCGTTCCCGCCCTTGGCGACGGCGTAAACGGCGCCTTCGCCGGACGGCTGGTAGCCGCCTTTCCAGCCCGCCGGTTCGTCGGCCGGGTTGGACGTGTCGATGGGTGCCGCCTGGTCCACCAGCGCCTTGGCGACGGCGGGTTCGCCGACGTACACGCGCACGGTGAGCTGCAGTTTCCCGCTGAGCGCGTAGAAGAAACACGTCGGATGCGGCTGGTCCGCCGACGTTTTGACCTTGGAGACCTTCTGCCCGTTGGCATCCGAGACGAACTCGGCGCCCAGATACGGGCACGGGCCCTTGCCGGTGGGTTCCGGCGTCGGCGGGAGCTGGGGCGCCGCGCTGCTCGACCGCGCGGGCGGGTTCGCCGCGGGCGGCGGCTGTTCCGTCGGCCCGCAGGCCGCCAGGAGTGGCACGGCGAGCGGCAAGATCAGAAGACGTCGCATGATGGTGTCCAGTGAAGCAGAGCGGCGTCCAGTGAAGCAGATCGGATACTCGCGTCGCCGCAACCATCCGCGCTGTTCATGCGACGATGGCGGTGCGTGGACCCTTCAGGAGGCATCAGTGCTCACCAAGGAGCAGTACCTGGGCGCGGTGGCGGAACGCGTCCAGCGCAGCGGTGGCAGGCTGAACACGGTCCAGATCGGCCCGAGCGCGGCCGTCGTGGGCCTGTTCACCGAATCCGTGATGATGTCGACGATGAACTACTGCGTGGTCGCCGCGGCGATCCCGGAGGTGAGCGCGCCCGCGTTGCACGACTTCACCATGCTCGCGACGCAGCACGCGCGCGCGAACGTGATGGGCACGGTCGGCTGGACGGCCGCTTCGGTGGTCATCGCCGGTCTGATCGGGGACCGGGTCTACCCGGACGCCGCACAGGCCGCGTCGGCGAAGTCCGGCAACCAGTTCGGCGGTGAGACGCGCATGGTGGCCGTCGACGTTTCGGCGGGACAGATGTACGCGTTCGTCGGCGGGAAGCTGTGGGGCGCGGCGATGCACAGTTCGGTCAACGCGAAGCTGACGTTCTGCTTCCCGCAGCCCGCCGAGGTCTACCAGCAGGTGCAGTGGGCGCAGTCGCAAGGCCAGCCGCCACCCCTGCCACCCGGGCCGCCGCAGGGCCCGCCTCCCGGCCAGCAGCCGCCGCCCGGCTGGCAACCGCAGCAGCAGCCGCCCCCGCCCCCGCCGCCGTACCCGGTCGGACCGCCGCCCGCGCAGGGTCCGCCGCCGGACCAGCATCCGCCGCACTATCCGCCGCCCGCGCCGGGTTATCCGACGCACGGCCAGCGTCCGCCGGGGTACTGAGCGGTGGGCGACGCGTTGCGCGGCTGGCCGTCGTTTCCCGAGGAACTCCCGGAATTCGACCCCGAAAGCACTCCCGGCACCCCGCGCGAACTTTTCCTGGAATGGCTCAACGAAGCCGGGGAACACGTGCTGGCGCCGCACGCCGTCACTTTGTCCACAGTGGACGCCGATGGAGTGCCGGACGCGCGGGTCGTGATCCTCAAGGCCGTCGACGGCGACACGTGGGCGGTCGCGACGAGTTCCGAAAGCCCGAAAGGCTTGCAGCTGGCGAAAAATCCATACGCCGCGCTGACGTTCTTCTGGCCGGGGCGAGGCCGTCAGATCCGGTTGCGCGGCCCTGTCGCGCCTGCCGCGCCCGAGGTCTCCGCGGCCGATTTCACCGCGCGGCCGCCGGCGTCCCGGGTGGAGGCGTTCGTCGGCAGGCAGTCGCAGGTGCTCGAGGATCCGGCCGATCTCGACCGCGCGGCCGAAGAAGCGCGCCAATGGGTCGAAGAGAATCCCGGCGTGGCACCGGAAACCTGGACCCGCTACCTGGTGACGCCGTCCGAAGTGGAGTTCTGGCAGGCCTCCCACGATCGACGGCACCGGCGGCTGCGCTATCGGCGTGAGAACGGAACCTGGCTCAAAGAACGTCTCTGGCCGTAAACGGTAACTGGGAACGACGATCGTCGGGTTGTCGTGGACGATTCACGTAGACGACGGTGAACGGCACCTGGTCCCCTGATCGTTCGGAGGCGAAATGTCCACACGCCGTCGCATTCGAGGCGCCCTGGCCGCCACAGGGCTCGCCCTGCTGGCCGTCACGACGCCTGTCGCGAACGCCCAGACCGGCGACCCGGCGAGAGGGCTGTATGCGGTGGAAGGCGCGAACGACACGGGCAAGCGCACCGCCGTCGCCCGCACCGGTGTCGACGTCGCGGGTTCGCGCGGTGGCGCGCTGACCGTCGTCGCCACCCCCGAACAGGCCGCGAGCCTGCGCGCGAACGGATTCACGCTCAAGTCGCTCGGCGACTTCGACAGCATGCTGAAACAACGCAGCGGCCGGGCGGGCACCGCCGCCGTCGCCGGCGACTTCCCGCCCGGCGACGAGGCGTACCACACCTACGCCGAAACGACCGCTGAGCTGCAGAAGGCCGCGAAAGACCACAGCGACATCGCGACCCTTTCCAGTGTCGGCAAGTCGTACGAAGGCCGTGAGCTGAACCTGCTGAAGATCAGCGACAACGCGGGCACGGACGAGAACGAGCCCGAAGTCCTCTTCACCTGCAACCAGCACGCGCGCGAACACCTCACCACCGAGATGTGCCTGCGTATCGTGCAGCGCCTCACCAGCGGGTACGCGAGTGACCCCGCCATCAAGAAGATGGTCGACGAGCACGAGATCTACGTGATCCCGAATGTCAACCCGGACGGTTCCGAGTACGACATCACCGGCGGCGAGTACCAAGGCTGGCGCAAGACGCGGAAGCCGGTGCCGGGCAGCAGCGCCATCGGCACCGACCCGAACCGCAACTGGGACTACAAGTGGAACTGCTGCGGCGGATCGAGCGCCAGCCCGTCCGCCGAGGACTACCACGGTCCGTCGGCGTTCTCCGAGGCCGAGACCAAGGCTGTCGCGGAGTTCGTGGACTCCCGCGTGGTCGGCGGCGTGCAGCAGATCAAGACGCACATCGACTTCCACACCTTCTCGGAGCTGGTGCTCTGGCCGTTCGGCTACACGAAGAACGACACCGCCGAAGGCATGACCGACGCCGAAGCGAAGAGGTTCGCCGACGTCGGCAAGAAGATGGCCGCCACCAACGGCTACTCGCCCGAGCAGTCCAGCGACCTGTACGTCACCGACGGCGACGTCAACGACTGGGCGTGGGGTAAGCACAAGATCCTCAGCTACACCTTCGAGATGTACCCGAAGGACGGCGGGATCGACGGCTTCTACCCGCCCGCTTCGGTGATCCCGGAGCAGACCGCCCGCAACGACAAGGCCGTCGACATCCTCATCAGCGAAGCAGGAGCCTGATCCCTGGTCAGGCCCTGAGATCGGCCACTCGCGACGCCCGGCTCTTCGGCGAATCCCAGCCGAAGCTCCGGGCGTCGCCCGTCCGGTCACGGACCCAATAGCATGATCGACTTTGTTCTTCGGTGCCCCGAATGGCTGAATTCTGGATAATCAATGAGTGCGCAAGCGGTTCTCGGAAGGCTCAGCGATCGCGTCGACGGTGGTCACCGGCGACGATTTCGACGAACTCGAGGACACCTTCCAGGCGTTCCTCGCCCCGGACACGGTCAAGCTGCACACCCCGGCGCCCACCGGGTTCTTCGACATCTCCCAGCTCAGCGGCCTGCGCATCCCGGGAATCGACCCGAACGGCCTCTCCGTCTACGAGATGACGCTGGACTCCGACGTCGTCCTGCACGGCGAGGAGACCCCCGACGCCTACACCGTCGTCGTGACCGTGACGGGCAGTAGCCAGTTCCTCATCAACGACCAGGACGTGCCTTCACGCCACGTCGTGACCGGACCGGAGACCCGCTTCCGGACCGGCTTCGAGCATCCCGACATCCTGATGCTGCGGGTCGGCAAGCAACTGGTGGCCGACGCGATGCGCGAACGGCGCGGCGAGGCGCCGACGTCGACCCTGCGCTTCGATCCGGCGATCGTCGAGACGTCGGGTATGGGCCAGTGGATCACCCTGCTCCACACCTTCAGCGAGACCGCGGCCTCCGGCCTGTTCGACCGATCACCGCTGGCCGCCGCGCATTTCGAGAAGCTGCTGCTGCACGGCCTGCTCGACACCCAGCCGCATTCGCTGTCCGGCGAACTGGCCGCGGAACCGTCCCGGCCGAAGTCGACGGCGGTCCGCCGCGCGATGACCTACTGCGAGGAACACGCCGCCGAACCGGTGTCGATCGGCGAGCTGGCGATGGCCGCGCGAGTCAGCGTGCGCGCGCTGCAACTGGCTTTCCGCACCGAACTCGGGCTGACGCCGATGGAATATCTGCGGCGCGTCCGGCTCGACCACGTCCACCAGGACCTGGTCGCGATCGCGCAGGGGCGCGCCGCGGGTAGCGTCACGGACGTCGCCTTGCGGTGGGGCTTCACGCATCTCGGCCGGTTTTCCGGTTTTTACCGCGAGACCTACGGCAAACTCCCTTCGCAAACGGCACGTCTCACCGCCTGAAGGAGTGCGATGCTGGTCGAACTGGCCATCGGCGACGCGTACGGAGGCTCCTTCGAGCACGCGTACCCGAGCTTCGTCGCCGAGCACAACACGCTCACCGGATACGTGCCGCATCCCGGCCAGCTCGGCGTCCCGGCAGGCCGCTACACCGACGACACGCAGATGACGATCGCGATCGCCGAACTGCTCGTCTCCGGCCGCCGCTGGACTCCGCTGCTGCTCGCCGAGCAGTTCGTCCTCGCCTACCATCGCGATCCGCACGACGGCTACGCGCCGCGTTTCCATCAGCTGCTCAGCGAGGTCCGGGACGGCGAGGAGCTGCTACGACGGCTCCAGCCGCAGAGCGACAAGAGCGGGGCGGCCATGCGCGCCGGGCCGATCGGCGTCCTGCCGACCGTCGACGACGTCCTCTATCACGCGAAACTGCAGGCCAGGATCACGCACGACACCCCGGCCGGGATCGCCGCGGCCCAGGCCGCCGCGCTGGCCGTGCACTACTGCCACCATCGGCTCGGACCGCTGACCGAGGTCGCGCGATGGATCGACGGAGTGCTTCCCGAGGACGTCGGGCACGGCGGCTGGGCGCGACCGTGGTCAGGCAAGATCGGGCCGCAGGGCTGGATGAGTGTCCGCGCCGCGCTGACCGTCCTCGCCGACGGCGGAGGCCTCGCCCGGATGCTCCACCGCTGCGTTGCCTTCACCGGCGACGTCGACACCGCCGCCACCATCGCGCTGGCCGCCGCGTCGCGGTCGCCCGAGGTGGCCCCGGATCTGCCACCGGTGCTGTGGCGGGATCTGGAGAACGGCGAATTCGGCCGCGACTATCTGGCGAAGCTGGACGAACAACTGCTTCGCGGCTGACTACCAGGAAGGCCGGTACCGCAGGCCCTGCTCGTAGTACTGGTCGTCGGATTCCGCCGGCTCGTCCTGCTCGTCCTCGGCGGGCCCGGCCGGTTCTCCCGAACGGTCCCGCAGCACGACGTTCTCGGCGCCTGCCGTCGGCCGTCGCGAGACGGGCGTAGCGGGCGCGACGGTTTCCCCGGCCTGCTGGAACGAAGGGGTGAACCCGAGCCGCCAGCGGAGCCTGTCCGTGATGTACCCGGCGTTGCCGATCGGCGCCATCAGCTCCGCGCTGCGTTTCGCGGATCCTTGTTGCGCTTCCTGATAGGTCCGCATGACGGCGTCCGCGATCTCGGCGGGCGACATCCGCGAAACGGCGTCGCTCACCCTGAGCCGTGTCATCACGCCGTCGGTGTTGACCGACACAGAGACGGCACCGTCCGGTGAGGACGCTTCCACCGAAAGGGCGGCCAGCGCTTCGAGCATCGCTTGCCGGTCGTTGGCCGGCTTCTTCTGGGGCGCCGGTTTGTCGGCCACGCTGAACTCCTTGCGACGGTGGGGTCTTCGCACCGGAAGACCCCACCGGGGTGTCAATCGGTCGGCAGAGGTGACAACTCCATCGGCGGCTGCTCGAACCGGCCGTCGTTCGAGATGTCGACGTTCTTGTCCCGGACCCGCTTTTCCGTGCCCTTGTCGGTGTTCTCGGTTTCGAAGTTGCCGGGATCGAAGGTCTCGCCGGGGCTGACGTCCGGCGGCTCGGGGACGATCGGCAGGTTGTTGATCTCGACGTTGATCTTCGAGATCAGCGACTCCGCAGCACGGAACATCCCTTCGCGGATGTTGACCACGCCATCGTGGAAGCTGTTGTAGATGGTTTCCGGGCTGTCGCCGATGATCGACGCGTTCTCCGAGACCAAAGTGGAGAGTCCGGCACCGGCCGCGGCACCGGCGACCTGGACCCCGTTCGCGGTGGTGAAGAAGGTCGCCGCGGTGAGGGCGGCACCGGCAGGCGGAACGGCCGCCACGAGCAAGGCCGCGACAGCGCCGGCGAAACCCGCCGCCAACGCCTTCGTCAAAGCGGATTCGTCTTGCCGTTCCTGGTCGTCCCGGTACTTTTCCGCGGCGGTCAGGAAGGACGAGGCGAGCGCGCTCAGGTCGGCCCGCGCCGTCGCGATGGCGTCCCGCGCGGCCACGATGTCGGCTTCCAGCACGGTGAGTTTGGTGCCCACGCGGGAATAGGTGTTCACGAGACCCTGGATGTAGCTCTTGGCGGTCTCGGCTCCTTCACCGCGCCACTTGAGCAGCAGGACCAGGGACCGGTCGAGCGGGGCTTTCGTGTCCTGGAAGGAGTTCCAGCACTTTTCGTAAGCCTCGATCATGGTCTGCAGGCTGTTCTCGCCGACGAGTTCCGCCTCGGAGAACTCCAGGAAGAAGTCGCGGACCTGCTCCTTCCGCCCGCCGCTGAGGTCGATGTCGCTGCCCATGAGCCAGTCCTGGAAAAGGAGATCCACCGCCGCGTAGGCATCGTTGGCGCCCTTGGTGAGGTCGGCGGTAATCCCGTCGAGGAGCTTGCTGTTGTCCCTGACGAGGCCTCCGGAGGTGGTCTCCGCGTCCAGTGCGTTGAAGTACCCGTCCACGCCGCTACCCCTGTTCCCCGTACGCCGCGCGGTTGACTCGCTGCTTGTTGTCCTCGTCGACCGATTCGTACAGTTCGGCGATCCTCATCAGGGCCTGGGAGGTGTCCTGCGTGCTTCGGTGCAGCTTCGCGAGCATCTTCTCGACGGCCGCGCGATGTTCCTCGTAGGCGGCCGAAACCCCGCGCATGCCCAAACTTTTCCCGAACGCGGTGTCCGGCGCGAAAATACCCGGGAGAAGGCCACCGGTGACCGGGTCGGGAGCGGGGACGTCCTGCCCTCGCACCCCGGTGTGGGCGGTACTGACTATGTCCGCGGCCTTCTGTAGTTCCTTGCTCGACAACCTGAGATCGTCGAGGTCGGTTTCGAAACTGACCATGTTCACCTCGCTGTCCGGATTCCAGTCCATGTAAGCAGCGTTGACTTGGCTGGAAGCCCGACTTCGCGATGCGCGTCCGGTGACGAACGTCACCCCGGCGCGAGCGACTAACGCGGGGGCCCGGGGGCGGAGCCCGCCGGGCGGGGTTTGGGGGTTGCACCCCCAAAACAAACAACGGAGCGAGTTGGTTGGCGCTTTCCGCCAACACAACTCGCTCCGAGTGACGTGGAGCTGAGGGGAATCGAACCCCTGACCCCTGCCTTGCAAAGGCAGTGCTCTACCAATTGAGCTACAGCCCCGGATCGCAGGCGATCATGATAACCGCCCGCGCCGAATCAGTTGTTACGGGACGCGTCCGCCGCCTTGGCCGGGGCGCTTCCGTTGGTGGAAACGGCGCCCAGGGGACGCTCGGTGGGAGCGGTGGCCTCCCGCCACAGGTCGGCCTCGGCCTTGGCTGCCTTGTTGCGCTTGATCACGAACAGCACGCCGCCCGCGATGACCGCGAGTGCCAACAGCTTCTTCATCAGAAGCCCCCTCTTCTTCGCCGAGTTGCTCCGCCTACCCACCGATGCTACTGCACGCCACTCCCCCGACGTCCCCGCACCTACGTTCCACGTGGAACACAAACCCAGCCAAGCCACCTCTCCCCGATGGCGCCGGTCCACGGCAATGGGCCCGCCAGGGCCCGAGCCGACTCGGGGGGGTCCAGGGGGGCGAAGCCCTCCCTGGCGGGGGTTTGGGGGTTCGACCCCCAAAACAAAAAACACCCGGTTGCATCTGCGTTTTTTGCAGATACAACCGGGCCAACCGGGTGGGCCCACCAGGACTTGAACCTGGGACCTCTTCGTTATCAGCGAAGCGCTCTAACCGCCTGAGCTATGGGCCCGAACGACGAGAAGATTACAGGACGCCTTTCGGCGCCCTGCAACCGGGTCACTCTCGTTCGGAAAGGGTCACTTCCAGGCCTCCGGCGAGGTCCGCGGAGACGTTGTAGATGAAGGCGCTGACGGTGGCGAGTGCCGAGATCAGCACGATGTTGATGGCGCCGAGGATGGCCGCGATCCCGAAGACGCGGCCCGCGCTGATCAAGGGGTCCGCCGGTGCGTCGGCACCTTCGCCGCCGACGAGCGACGAGTAGGTCCCGTTGAGTTTGTCCCAGACGCCCATGCCGTCGAGGACGGTGTAGAGGACGCCGACGGCGACGAGCCAGACGAAGAACAGCGCGACGCCGAGGACGAGGGACAGTTTCAGCACCGACCAGGGGTCGAAGCGTTTGATCTGCAGGCTGGCGCGACGCGGTCCGCGGCCGGGGCGGCGGAGCGCGGTGGGGGCGGCGCGGGTGCGAGAGGCCGACGGGATGGCGGAGGGGGCGGGTTGGTCGCCCTCTCCGCTGTCGCCGAAGAGCCTCTTCGCGGCGGTGCCGCTGACCCCGTGGTAGTCGGTCACGGTGGTCGCGTCCTGCTTCGGTTCCGAGTAGGCCACGTCTTCGGTGGCGACCGAAGACACCGAGACCGTCTGCTCGCCGGCTCCTTCGGCCTCCCCGGCACCGCTGTCGCGCTGCCAGGGCGGGCTCGACGAGCCCGCCTGCGCGCCGCCTGCTTCGGGCTTCTCGGATGGTGTCACGAGGTGTCAGTCCTTACCCAGTACGTGGGGGCGTCGCCTATTGCTCCGACGCCGGGGTTTCTTCTCCTTCAGTACTACCTGCAGTGGCGACGTCTGAGGGCTCGTCCGCGTTGCGTGCGACCGCGAGAAGAGTGGTTCCTTCGTCGAGATTCATCAGCCGCACTCCCTTCGTCTGCCTGCCTGCCTTGCGCACCTGTCCGGCCGAAGTCCGGATCACCCCGCCGCTGGAGGTGATCGCGTAAAGCTCGTCTTCGGCGTCGACGATGACCGCACCCACCAGCCTGCCACGTTTCCGGTCGTACTGAATGGTGAGCACACCCTTGCCACCGCGGCCTTGGACCGGGTAGTCGTCGGTCGGCGTGCGCTTGGCGTAACCGCCGTCGGTGGCGACGAGGAGGAACTTGTCCGGCTGGACGACGTTGATGCCGAGCAGTTCGTCGCCGTCGTTGAACCGCATGCCCAGCACACCGGAGGTCGCGCGGCCCATCGGGCGCAGCGCCTCGTCGGTGGCGTGGAAGCGGATGGACTGGCCTTCCGCGGACACCAGGAGCAGGTCGTCTTCCGCGGCCGCGAGCACGGCTCCGACCAGCTCGTCCCCTTCGCGGAGGTTGACCGCGATGAGGCCGCCGGCGCGGTTGGAGTCGAAGTCGGTGAGCTTGGTCTTCTTCACCAGGCCGCGCCGGGTCGCGAGCACGAGGTACGGGGCGACCTCGTAGTTCGGGATCTCGATGACCTGGGCGATCTTCTCGTCCGGCTGGAAGGCGAGGAGGTTCGCGACGTGCTGGCCGCGCGCGTTGCGGTTGGCCTCGGGCAGGTCGTAGGCCTTGGCCCGGTAGACGCGGCCCTTGTTCGTGAAGAACAGGATCCAGTCGTGGGTCGAGCAGACGAAGAAGTGCTGGACGATGTCGTCCTGTTTCAGGGTGGCGCCCTGGACGCCCTTGCCGCCGCGCTTCTGCGATCGGTACAGATCGGTTTTCGTTCGCTTGGCGTAACCCGTGCGGGTGATCGTGACGACGACGTCCTCGACCGCGATGAGGTCCTCGACCGAGACCTCGCCGTCGAACGGGATGATCTTGGTGCGCCGGTCGTCGCCGTACTTGTCGACGATCTCCTGCAGTTCCTCGGCGATGATCGAGCGCTGGCGCTCGGGCTTCTCGAGGATGTCCTTGAGGTCGGCGATCTCGAGTTCGATCTCGGCGAGGGTGTCGACGATGCGCTGACGCTCCAGTGCCGCGAGGCGGCGCAGCTGCATGTCGAGGATCGCGGTCGCCTGGATCTCGTCGACGTCGAGCAGGCTCATCAGGGCGGGCCGGGCCTCTTCGGCCGAGGGCGAGCGCCGGATGAGGGCGATGACCTCGTCGAGCATGTCCAGCGCCTTGACCAGACCGCGCAGGATGTGGGCGCGTTCCTCGGCCTTCTTGAGCCGGAAGCGGGTCCGGCGGACGATGACCTCGATCTGGTGCTTCACGTAGTGCCGGATCATCTGGTCCAGGCGCAGCGTGCGGGGCACGCCGTCGACCAGGGCCAGCATGTTGACACCGAAGTTCTGCTGGAGCTGGGTGTGCTTGAACAGGTTGTTCAGCACGACCTTCGCGACCGCGTCACGTTTGATCGTGACGACGATCCGCATCCCGCTGCGGCTGTTGGACTCGTCCGCGATGTCGGAGATGCCGGTGAGCTTGCCGTCGCGGACCAGGTTCGCGATGTTCTCGACCAGGTTGTCCGGGTTGACCTGGAACGGCAGCTCGGACACGACCAGGATCGTGCGGCCCTTGGCGTCTTCCTCGACCTCGACGACCGCGCGCATGCGCACGGAACCGCGGCCGGTGCGGTACGCGTCCTCGATGCCGGAGTTGCCGAGGATCATCGCCTTGGTCGGGAAGTCCGGGCCCTTGATCCGGACGAGCAGCGCGGCGAGCAGCTCGTCGTCGGTCGCGTCGTAGTTCTCCAGCGCCCATTTGACGCCGTCGGCGACCTCGCGCAGGTTGTGCGGCGGGATGTTCGTCGCCATTCCGACCGCGATCCCGGAACCGCCGTTGACCAGCAGGTTCGGGAACCGCGACGGCAGGACGTCGGGTTCCTGGGTGCGGCCGTCGTAGTTGTCGGAGAAGTCGACGGTGTCTTCTTCGATGTCCTGGAGCATGTGCATCGCGAGATGCGCGAGGCGGGACTCGGTGTACCGCATGGCGGCCGCGGGGTCGTTGCCCGGCGAGCCGAAGTTGCCCTGGCCGTCGATCAGCGGGTACCGCAGCGACCACGGCTGGGCGAGCCGGACCAGCGCGTCGTAGATCGCGGAGTCACCGTGCGGGTGGTAGTTGCCCATCACGTCGCCGACGACGCGGGAGCACTTGTTGTACCCGCGGTCGGGGCGGAAGCCGGAGTCGAACATCGAGTACAGCACGCGGCGGTGCACCGGCTTGAGGCCGTCTCGCACGTCCGGCAGCGCCCGCGACACGATGACGCTCATCGCGTAGTCGATGTAGGAGCGCTGCATCTCCTGCTGGATGTCGACCGGTTCGATCCGGTCGTGGTCCGGAGCCGGCGGCAAGGTTTCCGTCATGAGGTCCTTCTCGTGAGGGCAGTCCTGATGGGACAGAGAAACGGGACGTGACTACACGTCGAGGAAGCGAACGTCCTTGGCGTTGCGCGTGATGAAGGAGCGGCGCGCTTCGACGTCCTCGCCCATCAGTACGGAGAACAGGTCGTCGGCCTGCGCGGCGTCGTCCAGGGTGACCTGGCCGAGCAACCGGTTCGCCGGGTCCATCGTGGTCTCCCACAGCTCTTCGGCGTTCATCTCGCCGAGACCCTTGTAGCGCTGGATCGCGTCGTCCTTGGGGAGGCGCTTGCCCGCCTCGACACCGGCCTGGATGACGGCGTCGCGCTCACGGTCGGAGTACGCGTACTCCGGTTCCGACCGCGGCCACTTGATCTTGTACAGCGGCGGCCGCGAGAGGAACACGTGCCCGTGCTCGATCAGCGGGGTCATGAACCGGAACAGCAGGGTGAGCAGCAGCGTGGTGATGTGCTGGCCGTCGACGTCGGCGTCGGCCATCAGCACGATCTTGTGGTACCGCAGCTTTTCGAGGTCGAACTCGTCGTGGATACCGGTGCCGAGCGCGGTGATCAGCGACTGGACCTCGGTGTTCTTGAGGACGCGGTCGATACGGGCCTTCTCGACGTTGATGATCTTGCCCCGGATCGGCAGGATCGCCTGGTACATCGAGTCGCGGCCTTCCTTGGCCGAACCGCCCGCCGAGTCACCCTCGACGATGTAGAGCTCGCATTCCGACGGGTTGGTCGAGCGGCAGTCCTTGAGCTTGCCCGGCAGCCCGCCGATCTCCAGCGCGCCCTTGCGGCGGACCAGGTCGCGCGCCTTGCGGGCGGCCATCCGCGCGTGCGCCGAGGAGATCGACTTGTTGATGATCGTCTTCGACTCGGCGGGGTTGCGCTCGAACCAGTCGGCCAGCCACTCGTTCGACGTCTGCTGCACGAACGTCTTCGCCTCGCTGTTGCCCAGCTTGGTCTTGGTCTGGCCCTCGAACTGCGGTTCGGACAGCTTGATCGAGACGATCGCGGCGAGACCCTCGCGCACGTCGTCACCGGTCAGGTTGGCGTCCTTCTCCTTGAGCAGCTTCTTCTCGCGCGCGTACGCGTTGACGACGCGGGTGAGCGCGGCGCGGAAGCCTTCTTCGTGCGTGCCGCCCTCATGCGTGTTGATCGTGTTGGCGAAGGTGTACACCGACGGCGTGAAGCCGTTGTTCCACTGCATGGCGACCTCGACCTCGAGGCCGGTGCCCTTGGCCTCGAAGGAGATCACCGAGGAGTGGATCGGGTCCTTGCTGCCGTTGATGTGCTTGACGAAGTCTTCGAGACCGCCGGGGTAGCAGTAGGTCTTCTCCTTGACCCGCGCCGCCTGGCCGGAGGCGTCCTCTTCGGTCTCTTCGTCGGCGACGCGCTCGTCGCGCAGCGAAAGGGTCAGGCCCTTGTTGAGGAAGGCCATCTCCTGCAGACGACGGGAGATCGTCTCGAAGTTGTACGTCGTGGTCTCGAAGATGCCGCCGTCGGCCCAGAAGGTGATCGTGGTGCCGGTGTCCTCGGCCGGGCCGAGGTCCTCCAGCTCGCCGGGGATCTGGTCGGTGTAGACCTGGCGCCAGCTGCGCCCGCCGTATTTGACCTCGGCGATGAGCTTGGTCGAGAGCGCGTTCACCACGGAGACACCTACGCCGTGCAGACCGCCCGACACCGCGTAGGAGTCGCTGTCGAACTTGCCGCCCGCGTGGAGCACGGTGAGCACGACCTCGAGGGTCGGCTTCTTCTCCTTGGGGTGCATGTCGACCGGGATACCGCGGCCGTCGTCGACGACCCGGACGCCGCCGTCGGCCAGCAAGGTAACCTCGACCTTGGTGGCGTGACCCGCCATGGCCTCGTCGACGGAGTTGTCGACGACCTCTTGAACGAGGTGGTGGAGGCCGCGTTCACCGGTGGAACCGATGTACATACCGGGACGCTTGCGGACAGCTTCGAGCCCTTCGAGCACCGTGATCGACGACGCGTTGTACTCGCTCTTGTTCTCGGTCACAGGCGTTGATTCTCCTCGTCTCGCTCGAGCAGACGCTCGCTCATCTCCAGTGTACTTGGCCGCGTCCGCTGACATGCGGCAAGGACACCCCTGATTCGCTCACAGACGCGCTAATTCGTTCGAAGAAGAGTCTTGACGTTCGCGAAGCACTCTGAGCGCGTTCTCGGGGCGCTGGTGGCACAGTTGCCGCGAAGCGCAACTCGGATCAGCCGTACGTGTCACGCGGACCACGTCCCGGGACGTGCCGCGGCCCTTTCCGCCAGCTCGGCGCCGTCGGTCCCTGGATCCGCATCCTCTTCACCACGCCGTGCCCGACGCCGGCCGCGATCTTCGTCAGCAGCTGCCCCTGGAGCAGGCGCAGCTGCGTCGCCCACGCCGTCGAGCTGGCGCGCACGGTCAGCTCGCCGTCCTTCAGCGCCACCGGCTGGGCGTGCTCGGCGACCTCGTCACCCACCAGTCGTGCCCAGTGGCCGAAGACCTGACCGTTGGCCAGCCGCGTGTTCCAGCCGCGGTCGACCGCGAGCCGGGAGGCGAGCCTGCCGAGCGGTTGCGGGTCGCGCGTGTCGGCACCCGGCCCTGACCAGCGACGACGTCGCGGGCTCTGCCCGTTCGCCCCGGCCCCTCCTCCGGTGATACGGCCGCGGCGCGCGCCTGGTTCAACTCCGCGCGCCTTCGCTTTGGCCTTCGCGGCCTCCAGCGCGGCATGCGCGAGGTCACGGCCGGTAGTCGGCTCCTTGCCTTCGGTATCGGTTGCGCCGTTCGATACCGAGGGCTGTTCACGCTGCGTGTCGAACAGGCCTCCCTCACTCGGGCTACCGCCCGTGCGGGGAGTGTCAAGCCGCTTTTCCGGCCCCTTGGTCACGCGGGGCGATAACGCGTTCACGGTGTTATCCACACTGTCCACAGGTTTGTCCCCAGATCGGTGGGCAACTGCTGTGGCGCCGATCACCCGGGGTGTCCGCTTCGCTCCGGTCACCCTCGGTTGATCTCACCATCTGCCACGAGGAACCGGTGCCCGGCCAGTTCGGCGGGTACGTCCTCGTCCACGGCGGCGGTCACCAGCACCTGCTCGGCACCTGCCGCCACCTCCGCCAGCCGGGCCCGGCGACGCCGGTCCAGCTCGGCGAACACATCATCCAGGAGAAGCACCGGTTCCCCGGCCTCGCCACGCAGGAGCTCGTAGCTTCCCAGACGCAATGCAAGGGCGAACGACCAGGACTCCCCATGGCTCGCGTACCCCTTGGCCGGTGCTTCGCCGAGGACGAGGTCCAGCTCGTCCCGGTGCGGGCCGACCATGCTCACCCCGCGCTCCAGCTCCAGGTTCCGGGACCGGCCCAGCGCTTCGACCAGCACTTCCTTGAGGACCGCTTCGTCCGCGCGAGCACCGTCCGGGACGCCGTAGCCCTCCGGCATCGCTTCGCCCAGGCTGGACCTGTACGCGATCTTCGCCGGTCGTGAGTCGGGAGCGACCCCCATGTACGCGGCGGCCGCGTACGGCGCGAGGTCCGCGATGAGGTTCAGCCGGGCGGCCAGCAACGCCGCCCCGGCCACCGCGAGGTGGTCGTCCCAGACGTCGAGCGTCGACAACGCGTACGGGTCTTCGCGCCCCGTACGCCGCTTACCCGCCGTCTTGAGCAGGGCGTTCCGCTGCTTCAGGACCTTCTCGTAGTCGGCGCGGACCCCGGCGTACCGGGGGGCGCGCAGCACGAGGAGTTCGTCCATGAACCGACGGCGTTCACCGGGATCCCCGCGTACGAGTGCCAGATCCTCCGGGGAGAACAGCACCGTACGCAGGATGCCCAGCACGTCACGCGGCTTGCCGACCGCGCCGCGGTTGATCCGCGCGCGGTTCGCCTTGCCGGGGGTGATCTCCAGTTCGACCGTCAGCTCGCGATCCTCGTTGACCACCGCGACCCTGATCAGCGCGCGTTCGCACCCGTGCCGCACCAACGGCGCGTCGGTCGCGACGCGATGCGAGCCCAGGGTCGCGATGTAGCCGATCGCCTCGAGGAGGTTCGTCTTGCCGCGGCCGTTCTGTCCGACGAGGACGGTCGGGCCGGGTTCGAGCGCGAGATCGGCTTGTGGCCAGGACCGGAAGTCGGTGACCTGGAGATGTCTTAGGTACAACCCGTCTGCCTAGTGGCCGGCCGTCGTCACTGGACCTTTTTCACGGCGTGCCCGCCGAACTGGTTGCGCAGCGCGGCGACGGCCCGCATCGCGGCGGAGTCCTCCTGGCGGGAGGCGAACCGCGCGAAGAGCGCGGCCGAGATGACCGGCGCCGGGACCGCGTTGTTGATCGCCTCTTCCAGTGTCCACCGGCCTTCACCGGAATCCTCGACGTAGCCCTCGAGGTCGTCCAGCTCCGGGTCCTCGTCGAGCGCGCGGACGAGCAGGTCGAGCAGCCACGAGCGGACGACGGTCCCCCGCTGCCAGCCCTTGATCACCGCGGGCACGTTCTCGACGACCTTCGCGGCTTCGAGCAGCTCGAAGCCTTCGGCGAAGGCCTGCATCATGCCGTACTCGATGCCGTTGTGGATCATCTTCGCGTAGTGACCGGAGCCGACGGCGCCGGCGTGCGAGAAGCCCTCTTCGCGCGGGCCCTCGGGGCGAAGCGCGTCGAAGATCGGCATGGCCTTCTCGACGTCCGAAGCCGCACCGCCGACCATCAGGCCGTAGCCGTTGTCCTTGCCCCACACGCCACCGGAAACCCCGCAGTCGAGGTAACCGATCTTCTTCGCGGCGAGCAGGTCGGCGTTGATCCTGTCGTCGGTGTACTTCGAGTTGCCGCCGTCGATCACGAGGTCGCCCTCGGACAGCAGATTGCCGAGTTCCGCGACGGTCTGCCGGGTGGGTTCACCGGCGGGCACCATGATCCAGACGATCCTCGGACCGTCCAATTTGGACACCATATCCTCGAGCGACGAGGAGTCGGTGACGTCCGGGTTGCGGTCGTAACCGACCACTTCGTGACCGGCTCCGCGCAGCCGCTCACGCATGTTGAACCCCATCTTGCCGAGGCCGATGAGTCCCAGCTGAGCCATGAAGATCCCCTTTGGTGCGAGACAGAAAGTGACGGCCGGTCAGCCAGGGAGGCGGACCGGCATCAGGAGGTACAGGTAGCCGGGGACGACGTTGCCCTCTTCGTCGGCGGGCTTGATCAGCGCCGGCCGATTCGGCGTCGTGAAGGTGAGCTCCGCGCGATTCGCGTTCAGCGCGCCGAGCCCGTCGACGAGGTAACCCGGGTTGAACGCGATGGTCACCGGCTCACCCTCGTAGTCGACCTGAAGCTCTTCTTCGGCCGAACCCTCGTCGTCGCCACCGGCGGAGAGCCGCAGCGAGCCGTCGTTGAACTCCAGCCGCACCTGGGTGCCCCGCTCGGCGACCAGCGAAACACGCTTGATCGACTCGGCGAGCGCGGAGACCTCGATGACCGCGCGCGACGTGTGCTGCGCGGGCAGCAGCTGCCGGTACGGCGGGAACTCGGCGTCGAGGAGCCGGGTCGTGGTGTAGCGGCCGGAACCGGAGAGGCCGAGGAGACCCTCACCGCTGGCGAGCGCGAGACGGATCTTCGCGCCGCTGGCACCGAGCGTCTTCGCGGCCTCGGCGAGCGTGCGCGCCGGGACGAGCACCGCGGCGTCGGACAGGCCCTCGGCGGGCTCCCAGGTGAACTCGCGCATCGCGAGCCGGAAACGGTCGGTGGCGACCAGGGTCAGCGAAGAGCCGGAGATCTCCAGCCGCATCCCGGTCAGCATCGGGAGCGTGTCGTCCTTGCCCGCGGCGACGACGACCTGGGTGACGGCCTGGCCGAAGGCGTCGCCGGTGAGTTCGCCGGCGAAGGCGGGCTGGGACGGGAGCTGCGGGTAGTCCTCGACCGGCATGGTCGGCAGGGAGAAGCGCGCGGAGCCGCAGGTGATGGTCGCGCGGGCGCCGTCGACGGAGATCTCGACCGGCTGCGCGGGCAGCGACTTGGTGATGTCGGCCAGCAGACGGCCGGAGACCAGGAGGCGGCCGCCGTCGGCGATCGTGGCCGGGACACCGACCGTGGCGGAGACCTCGTAGTCGAATCCGGAGACGGTGAGGGCGTCACTCGTCCCGTCGGATCCCGCATCGAGCAGGACACCGCCCAGAACCGGGACCGGAGGCCGCGACGGGAGGCTTCTCGCCACCCACGCGACGGCGTCGGCCAGCCCGTCACGCTCGACGCGGATCTTCATGCGCGCTTCCTTTCGACAACCGAGCCCCTGACGGCTCGAAAGCTCAACGGGTCACCGCGGCCGGAGAGCGCGATGGCCAGGTGCCTCGCAGGTGTGTTCGGTCCAGGCGAGGACGCGAACGCACGTCGACACGCAGACCAGGTGCAGGGACCCACGTTAGGCCGTCCCCGGGGTCCGCGTCACCTCGGCCTCCCCTTGTTTTTGTCGACAAGACGACACGGTTCGGCGTCTGTCCCCAGATCCGCTCTTCGCCTGTTTTTGTTTTATTCCCTTCTTAAGAAGAACTAAGAACAGCAGTAGTAATAGGGGTTGTGGATTGTGTGGACAAGGCTCGTTCGCGCAGGTCCGGGCGGCTCGGAGGGTGTGGACCCAGGGTGTGTACGGATGGTGGACAGCTCGGGCCGTCGGTGGATGGTTTCGGGCGGCGCTCGATCTGTCCACAGTCATCCACAGTTGTCCCCACGGTTATCCCCAGTCGCGGGGCGGTTTGTACCCAGGGTTGTGGGCGCCGTTCGTGACCGGAATCGCTCGGGAGAGTGACCCGGACGACCCCGTTCACCCTTGTGCACAAGATGTGGGCAACCTGGGGACAGCGTGTGGATCTTGGTGTGGAAATGCTGTGGATCGCCTGTGAGTGCGATGTGGACGGAAACCCGATCGCCGCTGGTCTCCCCGCCGCCGGAGTTGTGCACAAGATACCCACAGCATGTGGATTCCCTTTGTGCACAAGGGAAATCGCCAAGGGCGCGTACGTGCGCTTCGCCTCCTTCGCGTGCGTACGCCATATCTCTCAGGTACCCAGCCTTCGCGGCTCTACACGCGCTTCTGGCCTATGTGGACGGCCGTGCGAGCGGGAAGAGGGCATGAAGAAGGGGCTCCCACCTGGACGGTGAGAGCCCCTGAAGTCCTTGTGTGCTAAGGGTTTATGGACACGAAGCGCTGGATCGGCCGGTGGGACGACACCGGCAGGTCTCCCCAAGGGCGCTCCGCGCCCGACGGAGACTTCACCGTCGAGCGCCCTCCTTTGGGCCGAAGGCCCACGTAAACGTGATGAAGGGGCGCCCTCCGCTCCCAACCTGAGTGGTAAGCGGCCCGGCGCCCCTGCAGCACGTTTACGTCAGCGCTCGACAGGGA